>NZ_CABFWF030000020.1 GCF_902153245.2 Pseudorhizobium endolithicum | reverse complement strand
CTCAGGCTCGGCATCGCCATCGAGCGCATCCGTCCCGGCCACCCGCAGGAGAACGGCCGCCACGAGCGCATGCACCTGACCTTGAAGCTGGAGACCACCAAGCCAGCCGGCAACAATTTCCTGCAGCAGCAGGCCCGTTTCGACGACTTCGTCGAGGAGTTCAACACCGAACGCCCGCACCAGGCGCTCGCCATGGCCTGCCCGGCCGAGCGCTACAACCCATCCCCGCGCCGCTATGGCGGCTTACCGGACCGAGATTACCCGTTCCACGACCAGACCGTCACCGTCACCACATGCGGACGCATCTGCTATAAACGAAAGAAGATCAATCTCAGCCTGGTGTTCGCAGGTCAGGCCGTTGGCATCAAACAGGTCGAAGACCATATCTGGCTCGCAAGCTTCATGGAATACGATCTGGGATACTTCGATGACGAGACATGCAGGCTCGAACCTTTGCCGAACCCCTTCGGTCCAAAAGTGTTACCCATGTCTCCGGAATAAACCGTAACCCATGTGTCCAGAATGGACCGAGGGCAAGTGGCGGAGAGGGTGGGATTCGAACCCACGATACGGTTGCCCGTATGCCGCATTTCGAGTGCGGTGCTTTCGACCACTCAGCCACCTCTCCGCTTCGTTGGTCGGCGCTTCGATGCGCGCGCTTGTCCATAGCGACGGATTTTCTTGCTGACAAGTGGGAATTGCGGCCTACGGCGGGAAGATGCTGTTATGGCCGAACGGATTGTAACTTGAGGCTGGGACGAGCACCCGGCGATTACCTCAGAATACTAGTATTCGAACGTCCGCTACAGACCTGCGTTGACTTCAGGCTGCTGCGCACCGCGTTCGTGAACATCTGCGGCACGACATGGGCCCGTTGCGGAGGTCTTCGCAGGATCAACAAGGGAGGCTTATGGTCTGCGGCGATCTCGCGTTTAGGTGTTGAAGGAGACGACGAGCGGTTTCGTAAACAGTTTTGCCCAGGCGATCGCGCTGGCTCGCTGGATCGTGACGATGGGTGTCCCTTTGGCCCACCATCCGTTTCCAACAGCAAGGATCAGGTCCGGGTCGTAGAGCATCGATTGCAGTGTGGGCCAGACGACAAGCTGCTCGTAGCAAATCAGGGGCGCGATCTGGTGATCACCTATGGCCACAGTCGGATTGGCGAAGAAACGGGCCCGGGCGCCGCCACTCTTGCCCAGCCAGGATCGCCAAGGCTGCCACATTGAACCCGGGGCCGGCATTCTCTCGCGATAGAGGACCCCGCCACCGTTCGCTGAAACAGTCACGAGTACGTTGTCATATCCGGTCGCATCGATTATCACCGCTCCGGCGATCACGGCCATGTCCGTACCGTCGAGAGCTGTGACCCAGAGCCGCTCGGCCGTCGGTGTCCACAAGCCGAGCGCACTTTCCGGCAGCAGCACAAAGCGGGTGTCATTGCCCGCTGCGGCATGCACCGTGGCAATCAGATCACGGTGGCGCTGCATGGTGGCGTCCCGGCCCAGCGATGATCCCATTTGAAGATCGACGCCCCGCCAGCCCTCAGGTAATGTCGGATCGATCCAGAAGGCGGCGGACCAGAGCCAAAGGCCTGCGAAGGCGATGGCAACCGCCGGCCACATGTGGGTTACGAGGCCCACCAGGCCGGCTGTCATCGCCGCTATTCCCCACCATCCCCATCCGGGAAACAGAACGCCGGCGGATGTCATAGGATGCGCCCAACCTGTGATGCCGAACGGGGGCACCGCCATGAGTACGAACGCCAACAGATAGCGAAGCGGGCGAGGACCTGAACGCTCCGTCCAGAGCAGCGCATGCACGCCAACAAAACTTACCGACGCACACAACCATAACAGCAGACCGGGCCAGAGGTCCGATGAATAGAAGGTGGCGACACCCTGCGGCAGACCTCGCGACGCCGCCAGGAAATACCCTGCTGAAACAAGCGCCGCGACGGATCTTCCTCGCGCACGCGACCAGACGACCGGGAAGACGAGCGCCACTGGAAGGAGCAGGACATAGCCACTCCACCCGATGGCTCCGGCGGCAATCGCAGCGGTAAACAGCAGTACCGGCTGGAGGTGATCACGGCGCATAGGTCAGCACCTCTTGCGCCAGGCCGAGAATGCCTGCAGCCGGGATCGGACCGAAATAGCGGGAGTCGTAGGAGCCGACGAACGGCGAGTGCAGGAAGACGTAACCCGCCGGCACGATCCCGCCTCTGGACGGCGTCAACGGCCGTCCCTCTCCGTCCCGGTGCTGAAGAGCGGAGAAGCGAACCGGATGTCCATCGATGCTGACGCCGATGCCAATGTCGACACGCTGTCCGGCGACGGCGATGATTGTCTTGATGAGCGGCGCGATGCCGCCGGGGCAGAGGCCGGCGCGAAGGTAACCACGCATTTTTGCCTCGCGCATGGCCGAGTTTTGAGGTGGACAAGTGAAGACGAGATCGCCAGCGGCGGCCGGTCTGTTGAGCTCGATGATACGCCAGAGACCGAGAGGTTCGCTCGGCGTGAAATTGATCCGGTAGCCGCCGAACCAAGCGACCGAGATCGTTCCTAGCAAGGCCATTGTGATAGTGGCGAAGCCGAACAGGAGCCCGCTCATGCGTCGCCTCCTCAGCGCCGCTGCAACGAAAGGGATAGTCATTTCAGCGATAGTCCTTGGCTCTTCGTTTGCCGCAGCGTCTCGGCTTGTTTCAGAGCCTCGACGGTTCGCTCGTGGGCAACGAGCTTCTGCACTGCGCGCATCAGGCTCCAGGCTGGCTGCACCTCCAGTTTCTGACCTGGGCTCATGCCGGCGGTGATCGTCTTGAAGGTCTCGCCATTGGTGTCCTTGGCGGCCAAGGGCAGGAAGGTTCTCTCGCCGAAACGCTCTGCGACAGCCTTAGCAAATCCCTCCAGTTCCGCCTTCACCATCTTGTCGGCAATCGCTAATTCGAGAGCAGACGGAAGGTCATTGCGGTCGATGGCGTCCCGCACGCGCTCGAGCGTCCGGCGTGCATTGGGAGAAAGCGCCGGGATATCGATCGACACCTTGCGACGTGCCGCCAGTTCATCGGCCTGATAGCGTTGTTCGGCCCGACTGCGCTGGCGCAGGTAATCGCGCAGACTTTGAGCAAGAGCGGGAACGTTGCCCTCCGCCCGCTCGCGATCCTGCTTGTCGGCGCGGCTCGCGAGCCGGCCGATTTCCCCCTTGAGCGCACCAAAACTCTCCGGCTGGCCGGCGAGCTTCGCAAGCGCCGATTGGGCGACGGTCTCATCCTTCAGCATGGCGTCAACATTGACCGTCTTGAAGGCCGCTTCCGGCTGCGCATAGACAAGGTGGAAACGGGTCGAGACATCTTCCCATTGCTTCTTCAGACCAGGATCGGATTCGAGCTTGTCGGCGACAGCCTGCTCGAGGGTTTTCGCGAATGTCGCGATACCGGCAATCATCGGCTTGGTCTCCTTGCTACTTTGCGAGTGGGTGGGTTTGGGGGCTTCGGCGCGTTTGACGCCGAGGGCGAGAAGCCGGCCGGCAAGATCGGCCAATTTCTGTCTCTGGCGGATCGTCCATTCGAGCCTGTCACGGGCAACCGTTCGCGCGACGTTGACGATATGTAGGCCGCGTGCTTCGGCGAAGCGTAGCGCATGGCGATAGAAGGTCGCCTTCTCGTAATCGAGCGTGGTTTCCTTCCCGTTCTTTCGCGACAGGATCTTGATCAGGCCGCCAGCGAAAGCGAAGGATTGGGTACCGTAATAGACGCGGAGTTCCTCACGATGACGCGTCATCGCCACATAGGTCAGATGGCGATCGAGGGAGAGGGAGGCGAGGACCTTCACCCTATCCACAGTGGCACCCTGGCTCTTATGAATCGTGGTGGCATAGCCATGGTCGAGATTGCCGTAAAAGCGCTGCTCGACAGTGACCTGGCGGCGATACTCACCTTCGCCGATCTCGGCGACGATGCGGTTTGGCGCGGCTTCGACCACCTTGCCGAGCATGCCGTTCTTGACGCCGAGCGCGCCCTCGTTCTTCAGGAAAACGATCTGGTCGCCGACCGCAAAATTGCGGTGTCCGTCCTCCGTCCGGAAGGCAAAACTCTCGCCAAGGATGCCGCGCTCGACAAGCTTGGAGCGCGCCATGTCGTTGAGCATCCGCACGTCTCGACGGAGATGGGCGAGGATCAATGTGGTCTTCGCCGGATCGTAATCGCGGCTCCAATCGGCGATGAGGGTATCGGCAGCCTCGTCCTTCAGATGCAAACCGATCATTCGACCGTGAGCAGCGTAGGCGTTGACGGCCTTGGGGATGTCGCCCCGCGCGAGATCGAGCGAAGCATCGCGCATCCATTGCTCGCGCTGCCGATAGATGGTTTCGAGTTCAGCATATCCGATGCGATCTGCAATCGCGCGGAACGCGGCCCCCGCTTCGATTGGCTGGAGCTGTTCCGGATCTCCAACAAGGACAAGCTTGGCGCCGGTCCTCGTCACTGTCTCGACCAGGTGCGCCATCTGCCGCGACGACACCATGCCGGCCTCGTCGAGAACGAAGACCGTGTTGGCGTCGAGCTCGTTTCGGCCCTCGTTCCAGCGAAGCTCCCAGGACGAAAGCGTGCGCGAGGCGATCCCGGCTTCCTTCTCCAGACCCTCCGCAGCCTTGCCGGCGAGCGCGCCGCCGACGACACGATACCCCGCGACCTCCCAAGCCTCGCGCGCAGCTTTCATCATCGTGGTCTTGCCGGCGCCGGCACGCCCGATGACGGCTGCGATCCGCACTGGTCCCACGACGTGTTCGATCGCTGTCTTCTGCTCCGCCGACAGGCGCGAATGGCGCGCGAACGTCGCCTCGAGCACAGCCTCCCGAACACCATGCGAGCATCGCGCCGAAAGCGAGATCGCGCGGTTGGCCATCTCCGCTTCCAGCCGGATCAGTTCGCGTGTCGTGTACTTGGCGGGAACCCGTGCGCCGGTCGCAAACTCGATCCGCTCGCGCTCGAGACGGAGCACTTCGGGGCTCTGCAGGACTCGCACCATCAGGCTTTGGAACAGGGCGGCATCATCGATATAGCGATGCAGGATCTTTGCGACGTCTTGGCTATCGAAGACGCTCTTCTCACGGGTGATCAGGTCGAGAACGATCTCCGGACGGCGCTGAATACGCCGTGCGTTCTCCCTTCGGCGTGCCTCCTGCAGCTCGATCCGTTCGAGCTTTGGTGCCGATACCGACGACTGCGTCTTCGCCTGCTCCGCCTTTCGGTCGATGGCCGTCGCGCCGACCCCGATATGGATCGTCGGCTCCACTTCGACGCCCTGTTTTTCGAAGGACCGGCCGTCGATGCGAATATCGAGACCGGCCATTGCCAGATGCCGGTTCTGGCAGGCAAACCATCCGTCGCGGAACGCATTGAAGTCGTCGAGGCTACCGGCCCAAAGCTCATAGACGATCTTGCCGGAGTCGTTGCGGATAGGATTGCCGTCCGGTCCAAGAACCGCCACCTTCTTGGCGCCGAAGCCGTCCTCGGCGAGCGGTCTCAGCGTTGTCATCAGATGCACATGCGGATTGCCCGGCGCATCATGATAGACCCAGTCAGCCACCATGCCCTTTCCGGCGATGTGCCTTTCGACAAAATCTCGAACGAGCGCGATGTTCTGACCGGCAGTCAGTTCCAGCGGCAGCGCGATTGTGACATCCTTGGCGAGCTGGGCATCGGAGCGCTTCTCGAATTCCTCGACCTTGTTCCAGAAGGTTTCGGAAGCACCGGAGACCGAGCGATTGGCAATCATCGCCCGCAACCACTCAGGCGCGTCTGCCGGGATGGCGAACGCTTCGTGCAGCAGGCCCTGCTTACGACTGTAGTCGATTGTTCGCGCTTCCCGCTCGTACTCCATCTTGGCGCAGTGGCGATAGGCCGCCGACAGCACGGCGCTGCGGCCGGAACCGCGGGCGACGACGCTGACGGAGAAATGAGGAACGGCCACGGCGGTCTTAGCTCCCGATCGCGAAGAGATGCAGCGGGTTCGGTCCAAGAGCGGCGGCCCAGGCCGGGGACAAAAGCAGCACGTCGCATCGCGACGTATAATTGCGCCCTTGGAAGCCGCTCCTTCGGAACGGCCGGGATCATTCACCAAGGCATCGCCGTCGGCGATTGTAGGATTCACAGTAGTGCGCGCCGCACTCTGTTCGGAAAAACTGGCTTCGAAAGACAAGCTTTCGCAGCCAAGGAGCCGGACGAATGAAAAAACCAACTTCGAAAATCCGCAACGAAATTGCCAAGCTGCAGGAACAGCTCAAGGCGGCGGAAACCCGCGACGCCGAGCGCCTCGGCCGAATTGCCCTGAGGGTTGGGCTTGGAGAGATGAAGATTGAGGAAGCCGAGCTGCAAACCGCCTTCGAGGCCTTGGCGAAACGCTTTCGCGGGGATCAGGGAAATACGACCGGAGGAAAGAAAGGCGCCGGCGACGGCATCGGATCGGCGTCGACCGCGGTCCCATCTGGCACGGCTCAGGGCAGCAGTGGCGAGGCTTGAGCGGATGGCGAGGACAATGACATCGGACGCCCGAAAGAAGGACACACGCGAGAAGATCGAACTCGGCGGCCTGATCGTTAAGGCGGGTCTGCGATATGAGAAGCGCGCGCTTCTGCTCGGAGCCCTGGTCGATCTCAAGTTACGACTGAAGGCGGACGAAGGCGAGAGGGCGCGGTTGATCGCAATCGGGGCGAAGGCCTTCAGTGATGACGGCGAATAGGGTTGCTCTCGCCGGCGCCCCGGTCGCACTGATGATACTGGTCGTGATCGGCATGACAGGGATCGAGCAATGGCTGACGGCATTCGGCAGGACGGACGCCGCAAGGCTGACGTTGGGTCGGGTAGGCATCGCCGCACCCTATGTCGCCGCCGCGGTAACCGGTGCGATCTTCCTATTCGCGAGCGCCGGGGCGAGGAGCATCAAGGTGGCAGGCTGGGGCACCGCCACCGGAAGCATCTCGACGATCCTGATCGCTGTGATGCGCGAGACGAGCCGTCTTGCCGCTTTCGCCGGCGACGTGCCGCCCGGCAAATCCATCGTCTCCTATCTCGACCCCGCAACGATGGTCGGTGGGTCGGCTGCACTGATGGCGGGATGTTTCGGATTGCGCGTCGCTCTGATCGGCAATGCCGCGTTCGCACGCGCCAAGCCGAAACGCATCCGGGGGAAAAGGGCGCTCCACGGTGAGGCCGACTGGATGAAGATGCAGGAAGCGGCAAAACTCTTCGCCGATAGCGGCGGCATCGTCATCGGCGAGCGCTACCGCGTCGACAAGGACAGCACCGCGGCGATGTCCTTTCGCGCCGATGACCCCGAGACCTGGGGCGCTGGCGGTAAGTCGCCGCTGCTGTGCTTCGACGGTTCGTTCGGATCCTCACACGGGATCGTCTTTGCGGGTTCGGGTGGTTTCAAGACGACGTCGGTGACGATCCCGACAGCGCTCAAATGGGGCGGGGCACTTGTCGTGCTGGACCCTTCGAACGAAGTGGCGCCGATGATCCATGAGCATCGCAAGGGTGCTGCACGCTTCATCCGTATGCTCGATCCGAAAGAACCGGAAACCGGGTTCAACGCGCTCGACTGGATCGGTCGATTCGGCCGGACAAAGGAAGAGGATATCGCCTCGGTCGCGTCGTGGATCATGAGCGACAGCGGCGGCACACTTGGCGTCCGCGACGACTTCTTTCGCGCATCGGCGCTTCAGCTGTTGACCGCGCTGATCGCCGATGTCTGCCTGTCCGGACACACGGACAAAGAGAACCAGACCTTGCGGCAGGTTCGGGCCAATCTGGCGGAACCAGAGCCGAAACTGCGCGAGCGGCTGCAGTCGATCTACGACAACTCGAACTCTAACTTCGTGAAGGAGAACGTCGCCGGCTTCGTCAACATGACGCCGGAAACCTTTTCTGGCGTCTACGCCAATGCGGTCAAGGAAACCCACTGGCTGTCCTATCCGAACTATGCCGCGCTTGTGTCCGGTTCGACCTTCTCGACTGACGCGCTTGCGGACGGCAAGACCGATGTGTTCATCAACATCGACCTGAAGACATTGGAGACCCATGCCGGTCTTGCGCGCGTAATCATCGGTTCGTTCCTCAACGCGATCTATAATCGCGACGGCGAGATGAAGGGCAGGGCGCTCTTCCTGCTCGATGAGGTCGCGCGGCTCGGCTATATGCGCATCCTCGAGACCGCGCGCGACGCCGGGCGCAAGTATGGCATTACGCTCACGATGATCTATCAGTCGATCGGCCAGATGCGCGAGACCTATGGCGGTCGCGATGCCGCCAGCAAATGGTTTGAGAGCGCCAGCTGGATTTCGTTTGCGGCGATCAACGATCCGGAGACTGCGGATTACATTTCGAAGCGTTGCGGCATGACCACGGTCGAAATCGACCAGGTCAGCCGCAGTTTCCAAGCGAAGGGATCGTCGCGAACCCGGTCGAAGCAGCTTGCTGCCAGGCCTCTGATACAGGCGCATGAGGTTCTGCGCATGCGGGCCGATGAACAGATCGTGTTCACGGCCGGCAACCCACCGCTTCGATGCGGGCGAGCCATCTGGTTCCGCCGGGATGACATGAAGGCATGCATCGGCACGAACCGTTTTCAAGAGCGTAATACGCTTTGAAGCCTGATCAGCCGGCGCGCAGTGCAACGAGCAAGGCTGATCCGGGACAATGAAGAGCATCGGAGAAATCAGCATAGCGCCGACCAACGGTCGGGATTTCGGGAATTCTCGTCGTGCGAGGGCGGGAAATAGCGCAGCCGCAGGAGCCTCAACATAGTGGCCCGAAGGGGAGGCGGGACCGACTGCGCCCCGCACTCGCACACTGCTTTACCGGCCGCATCAGGTTATCGGCAACTCGGCCGAAACCTGTCATACCCTTCGGCGAGACGAATAGCGCACACCCGTTCATGAAGCACTCGCAGCATCCTGGAAAGGTGAGAGACAGGATGGTGTAACTGAGGTTGGCAAGAGGGATCGTCGCCCGCCTGGGCATTGAGCGTGTGCCGCCTCCGGCTAGACGCGCACCGGAGGTATGTCGACAGCCTTCGCCCCCTCCAGATCATCACCGATGTGAATCAATCCCTGCCTATCGATTCACAAGTCTCGTTGGACGCAGGCACCGGGATCAGTGATCCTGATCTCATGATCTATCAACCCTATCATCTCTATGTCGAACGCTCCGATGTGTCCAGGAACATGGCTCGCTACTATGCGATGTCGATCGAACCAAACCTGTTCGGAGATGTCTGCTTGCTTCGCAAGTGGGGCCGCATTGGAACCAGAGGACAGATGATGGTCCATCATTTCAGCCACGAAGAGGAGGCCGTCCGGCTGTTTCTCGATCTGCTGAGACAGAAACGAAAACGCGGTTATCGTCCGCGTGCGGCCCCGCCGAAATGCAAGCCCCGATAAAGCGGGCTTCCAGATTCTTCGGCGCCGGTTCCAGTCGGTCTCGAACGAGACCTCGACCTCGACGACAAGCGGGACCTTGATGCCAGGCTTCAGGCCGAGCTTTTCTGCTTGGACAGGGTCGTTGTCTGCCGGCGTTAACGATGGCGTCCGCGGACGTGGGGAAGGGCGATGCTAGCAGCGCGACACGCGCGACCGCATCGCGGCGGGTGGGGAGTCGAGATGCCTGAGCATTTTCCGGAACCGGTCGTCCTTGAGGCTGCCCTCTCACCACGGCAAGATGGCTTGATCTGAGCAGACCCCTACCTCTCGCTTGGCAGCAGAAAGCTGGAAGCCGACTCGATGCCTGTTTCCGGCTTCGAAGACGAGGAGTTGGCCCCGCCTTGGCGGGGCCGCTGGCTCCTCAGTCTCGGTTCGGGCGGGACCAGATGAGCTGGAAGCCGTCTTCGCCTTCGACTTCCGTCAGCGTCGCGTAGATCGGAGCCGGGAAGCTCGGATCGTCGAGCTTGACCGAGAGATAGTCGCGGTCGCTCTGTTCGGACCGCTTCTGCCAGGCGGCGCCCAGCTCGACGGCACCGGCGTAGATGCGGAAGTGCGGGCCCTTGTCGGAGGGATTTTCGATGCGGGCGATGCGAGCCTTGACGTTGAGGGCGAGGGTGCGGATCGAGCCGGTGAAGCCGTTTTCGGTAGAGGTGAAGGTGCCGATGGTAGCCATTGTCATGTTCCTTTCGTTGTTCGGGCCGCGCCCTTCGCGGCCTCGATGGCTGTCGCAAAGACCGGGGACGATCGGACCGCACCTCTTAAGGCCGAAATGAAATGGAGGGCGGCCGGGAGGAACTTTGTTGTTCCGCGAGGAATGGCGGCGCAGCCGCCAGGGGAAGAAAGTTCTGGTGGCCGTTGCGGGGAGACGATCGAGGCGAAGCCGCTCTCCGGTCAGACATGCCTCATCGAGCCCGCAGAGGGGAGCGCCGCCAACAATGAGGGGAAGGAGCATGGCGATGGATACCCGCTCACCATTCGATCGCAGTTCAAACGCCTCACAGGTGAGGCCGCTCCGGGTGCGGATCGATTGCCGCGGCCACCTCGATCTCGACTCCGCAAACGCCAGTTGCTTTGATCAATACGCGGGATATCGTTGAAGCGAGGTTCGTTCTGCCGAAGAGGATCCATGCGCAAACAGACAAAGTCGTTCACTGTCGAAATCAAGCCCTCGCGCAAGCCGAAACCGGGCCCACAGAAAATGTCGATCTGGGGCAAGTTGGACCTGAGAACGGATGAAGACCTGCAGGTGAAGACCGAACCGGTGGTGGAGCCGGCCACCGCCGGTGGCGGCGGCCGTTCTGATATCTGCCGGGAGCGGCACCAGCTTTTTTCAAGCCACCTGCCGGTCTTGGCGCTCCGGCGGCTGAAGATGGTGAAGATAGGCGACGGCACACGCCGGGCATGCGCCGCGGCTTGGAAGATGGCTCGCTTGTCGCCCGTAAGAACGGTGAGCCAGGACTGAAGGTACGACCCATGATCCGGCCTCGGCTCGAGCTCCGGCGCAATGCCGAGATCGGCGCAGAGGAAGCAGCTGCCAAGCTCGGCGATGAGTTCCTCGCGGGCGCGCTCGCTTCTATCTCTCGAATACCGGGAAAGATCCCGGCCGACGCGGCTGGCTGGCGCCGTCCAATGCGTTGCCTCATGGCTCAGCGTCGCATAGTAGCTCGCCGCGTCCCTGAAGTTCTCAAACGGCGGCATCTGGATGAGGTCGGCGGCGGGCGCGAAGAAAGCCTGGTTTCCGCCATGGCGGATGAGCGCGCCCGTGTTCCGGAAGAATCGGTCCGCATGCGCGATGCGCTCGACAGGATCGAGGACGGGATTCGGGCGATGAACATAATGATCGGGAAGGCCGTCGATCTGCTCGACGTTGAAAACGGAGTACGCCTTGAGGAACGGGATTTCCCGTTCGATCTCGCCGCCGTTGCCGTCCGTCTCGGCCTTGGTGAAGCGGCTCGCGAAGACGACCGTCGCGCCGGTTTCGCCCTTGCGTACCGCCACCCCCAATTCGAGCGCCTGCTTGAATGTCATCCACATCGGTGAGGAATAGCCGCGGGCCATGCCCTCCGACCAAAGCAACAGAACATTCATGCCGGAATAGGGCTGACCGTTGTGGCGCAGCGGTCGGCTGATACGGCCGTTCGTGTTCGCCGCGTTCCACGGCTTCATCCAGGGCCGAACGCCGTTCGTCAGATCCTCGATGATCCCGTCGGTAATCCTTGCGTAGATATCGGCGCGCTGGCCGTCGTCCTTCCTGCTCATGTTCAAACCTCCATTTCCAGGAGATCGCGCCGATCGCGACCCCGTCACGGCGGTCCAAAGGGCGGAGCGGAAAGGGTGAGGGCACCGGTGGGCCGGAACGGACGTGGAGGACGGCGAAGCCGTTGCCCGAACACCACGCTCCGGCAGGACCAAAGCCGGACGGGGTCGCGGTGGCCGATCCCGGCGTCACCGCTTCAGGGGCTCAAGGAATGGTTTCGAGGTCGGTCGACCTGAACTCGTCCGCCGTAGCGAGGATCGGCACGCCATGGAATTTGGCGCAGGCATAATGCAGGCAATCACCGAGGTTCAGGCCATGGCGGCCGCTGCGGTAGCGGTGCGCTGCGATAAGGGCGAGCCGCGTCGTCTCCGACGCAGGCGGAAGATCACGAACCTCGATTTCCCGTGCTTCGAGGAATTCCATCACGATCGATTCGACCGCGGGTACCGGAAGATTGAACTTGTCCGGCCGTGCGAGGCCGAGGACGGTTTCGAGAATGGCGACCGGGGATGTAAAGGGATGTCTTGCAGAAGCAACGGCGTCAGAGACGCGCGCCGCCTCCGGCTCATCGGAGAGAAGCGCGATGATCGCGCAGGCATCGACGAACATCAGGCATCATCCCACATTTCGTCGAAAGCTTCACGAGGAAGAGGCATGCGGGCGCCCTCGCTGATGGCAACCCCATGCTTTTCCCGCAAGCGTGCAGCAGTCTGCAATGGCGTCTCTGCGCGATTGCGCCGCTCGATCGCCTCCCGCATGGCAATGACGATAGCGTCGGTAATGCCGACGCCCGCCAACTCGGCGAACTTGCGCGTCAGCGCGTCGGCTTCTGGATTGTTGACGTTGATCGGCATGAGCTGTCTCCATGTAGATATTTCTCGAAAACAATGTAGATCATTGTGCGGCCTTTTCCAAGGTCGTTGGCAGACGTGCCATTGGAAAGGGCGGGGCTGGAGCCCCGCCCGTAAGCACTTAGTCAAAAGCGGACATCTGTGCTTCCGCCGCCTTGCGATTGAGGGAGTGACCCGGGTTTTCGACGGGCCGGTCGAAGGGCTTCCAGGTCTCGCCGACGATTTGCTTGTATGCCGCAACTGCGCCCTCCGCGGCCATTCGAAGCGCATGGGCCTGCACGCCCATGTCGGCGGCGAACTCGCGTTTACGGTGGGCAGCACTGTCGTAGCCGACAGGGCCGTTGAGGTCCTCGTCACGGCTGTCGTTGGCGGCCTTGGCGGTGGCGTCGCGGCCTCGGTAACGGCGCGGCTGTAGAACTGGCCTGCACCGTGGGCGGAACCGACGAAGGCGCCGACGATCCGCTGCAGATGGATCTGCATGGCCTTTTCGCCGAGGCCGTCACTCAGAGCATCTGCCGTCTCGGAGATGAGCCGCTCATGGAGGTCGCGGATGCCGTCGCTGTCGACGATCGCGGTTCCGAAGCTCTCGGCGATCTTGAGCGCCTGGGCGCTGTCCGGGCATGTGAGCCGGACCATTTCGAGGGTTGCGCCTTTGCGCAGGGCCACGACGCGGGCGGATTGACGAGAGGAGGTTGCGGGCTTTGCCATGTTTTCATCCTTTCCAACCTCGAAGCGGCTCCGGCCCCGTGCCGGCTTGCCCTTCGGTGCGGTCGTCCCGAACCGGCGCAAGACGGACGGTTCAAGGTCCGAAAGCGACAGGCAGAGCGGAGCCGGTTTGCGGGCAGGCACTACCGCGTCGTCAGGTTTTCAGGGCGGGTTGCGAACCTGGAGCAGACGGTACACGAAAAGCTCTACTTTCTGCTGGAGCCTGCGCAGGAGCATCAGGCCAAGCCTGAACTTTGGGGGCCGGGCAATCCGTCGGCTGGTTTACCCGTCTTCCCTCGCACCCCAAGAACAAATCTGAGGGTGCGGGCTGGGCGCACGCCCCTTACGAGAAGGAAGTTGACCGGACTAGGATTACTTCGACACCAACGTCATCAGCAATCTCGGCCCATACCCGATCCGCGGTCACTGCTGGCAAGCCAAGCCGTCGCGCAAGAGAGAGACAAGCTCCGTCCCCGTGACTCAGGCCTTTCGGTTGCGTTACGGAAATAAGCGCTCCACCGTCAATCGCCAGAGCAAAGTCCAAGGAGTGGGTTTCAAGACCGAGAGCATTAATCATCTCCAGCGCCGATTCTTGGTCAACACCTCTTTGAACAAGATTCGCCGTTGTTTCCTGCACGCAAAGGGCCGAAATAGTCGCTCCCCGATCAAGCCAGCTCTCACTCGTGCCTGCTCCATTCTCCTCGTTAAGGTAAGCCATAATTGCCGAGGTATCGATGACACAGGCGCTCATCGCTTCAAGCCGCGCGATTGTTCCTCAGGAGCGAAGACTTCTATCTCCTCAAGCTGCGCCTCTTGGCGCCGATCTGTAATAAGTTGGTCCACCAGGTTCTGACCCGCTGGAACGAACCTCCGAAACATCTCCTGAGCTCGCCGACGTTCCCTTTGCGGCGTGGTCAATTCGATTCGATCGCCTTGAGTCTCGATGATTACCTTATCTCCCTTCTTCAACCTCAACGCTTTACGGAGATCTGACGGCAGTATCATGCGGCCGTTCTCTTGCAGGGGTATCGTGTAGCGCACAAGGTCAACTCCACTCAGATGGGTCTTTGCCGGCCATTTTAACCCATGGCTTGATAGGTGGCTACTCCGGCATAAATGGTCGAGCGATGACGGCCAAGCTGACGCGCCATCTCGTTAATCGGAACCTTTGCCGCCACCAGATGATGAAGACGCCGGCGATCGGCGAGGGTGATCTGCGTATAGCATCGAGACATGCCAAATCTCCAAAGTGAAAGCATTGAAATTATTCGGATGTCGCACTTGGAAATAGAATGTACCCCCTACACACTATGTCAAAGCTGGTTAGAGGCGCGTGCCAGCCAGCCAGTTAGAAATGCGACACTGGCACGGATGATCAGCCCCCGATCCGACCGGCTGGGCCGGGTTGAAAGGGCGGAGCGGGGGCGGGTGAAAGAACACCTCTTCGGCTTTAGCTTTCTCAATAGCAATTGTTCAGTCGCCGGCTGATACTCGC
>NZ_CABFWF030000019.1 GCF_902153245.2 Pseudorhizobium endolithicum | reverse complement strand
CCGGAAGGCACGGCAATGGTTATGCCGGGCGACAACGTGACGGTTGACGTCGAGCTGATCGTTCCGATCGCGATGGAAGAGAAGCTGCGCTTCGCGATCCGCGAAGGCGGCCGCACCGTCGGCGCCGGCATCGTCGCTTCGATCGTCGAGTAATCGGCTTCTCCCGCAAGGGAGCAGCAGGCCCCCGTCGGAAACGGCGGGGGCTTTTCCGTTTTACGGCCTGCGGGAAGATGGTCTCTAGGCGGTGACACCGCGCCCGCCGATCAAAGTCCTCAGGCAGTACTTTTTCCGCCGATTAGTGCTTGTCATCGCCGGGCAAGTTGAATATGAAGCCGCGTGTTCCGGCGGCGCTCAAGCGTTGCGGAATCGTGAAGGGGTATAGCTCAGTTGGTAGAGCGGCGGTCTCCAAAACCGCAGGTCGGGGGTTCGAGCCCCTCTGCCCCTGCCAGTCCTTCTTGTTGCGCGCTGCGGTTCGCTGCGGCATCGAAGGGCGGGGCCATCGGCCGGAAAGGCTGATGTTTTCATCGGGCATCGATTTCCTCTTGTTAAAGCGGGAATGGATGTTTATGTAGGGCAAAACAGACACGCGGTGCGTGGGGCTGAACGAGATCAGCTTTACGTGCCGTAATGGCGTGGACATCGATGGCTTCCAAGACCAACCCAGTACAGTTTCTGCAGCAGGTTCGCTCGGAAGCATCCAAGATTACATGGCCGTCGCGCCGCGAGACGATGATCTCCACCGCAATGGTCCTGCTGATGGTCATTTTCGCTGCGCTGTTTTTCTTTGCTGCTGACCAGCTTATCGGCTGGCTGATCGGCCTCGTGCTGAACGTCGGCAACTGATTGTGGAGATGAAGATGGCGGCGCGTTGGTACATCGTCCACGCATATTCGAATTTTGAGAAGAAGGTCGCAGAGGACATCGAGAACAAGGCGCGCCAGAAGGGCCTTGACCATCTCTTCGAGAAGATCCTGGTGCCGACCGAGAAGGTGGTCGAGGTCCGTCGCGGCCGCAAGGTGGATTCCGAGCGCAAGTTCTTCCCCGGCTATGTGCTGGTGCGGGCGAACCTCACCGACGAAGCCTACCACCTGATCAAGAATACGCCGAAGGTGACCGGATTCCTCGGTTCCGATTCGAAGCCAGTTCCGATCCCGGACTTCGAGGCCGAGCGCATCCTGGGTCAGGTTCAGGAAGGTGTCGAGCGGCCGAAGTCCTCGATCAGCTTCGAGATCGGCGAGCAGGTTCGGGTGTCCGACGGGCCGTTCGC
Organism: Pseudorhizobium endolithicum; assembly: GCF_902153245.2. Classification (GTDB taxonomy): domain Bacteria; phylum Pseudomonadota; class Alphaproteobacteria; order Rhizobiales; family Rhizobiaceae; genus Neorhizobium; species Neorhizobium endolithicum. Next base: position 16,730 of record NZ_CABFWF030000019.1, on the reverse strand, counting down.
CTCGTTCAACGGCGTCGTGCAGGATGTTGACGAGGAGCGCTCGCGTCTCAAGGTCGAGGTGTCGATCTTCGGGCGCGCCACCCCGGTCGAACTGGAATACGGTCAGGTCGAAAAGGTCTGATCGGAAAGGGAGGGAGACCTCCCGATACGCGTGGGAGACGGCGGCCTGAAGCCGGGCCTTAACCGGACGCACCACGCAACCGCAGCCGCCGGCATGGCCGGCAATCGTCGGCCGGATATCCGGCCAGAGTAGAAAGGCAGAGAGAAATGGCTAAGAAGGTAGCAGGCCAGCTCAAGCTGCAGGTCAAGGCAGGATCGGCGAACCCGTCCCCGCCGATTGGCCCCGCACTTGGTCAGCGTGGCATTAACATCATGGAATTCTGCAAGGCGTTCAATGCCGCCACGCAGGAAATGGAAAAGGGGATGCCGATTCCGTGCGTCATCACCTATTACCAGGACAAGTCCTTCACCTTCGCGATGAAGCAGCCGCCGGTCACCTACTGGCTGAAGAAGGAAGCGAAGATCCAGTCCGGTTCCAAGACGCCCGGCAAGGGCGGCAAGGCCGGCACCATCACCAAGGCTCAGGTGCGTTCGATCGCTGAAGCCAAGATGAAGGATCTCAACGCAGCCGATATCGAAGGCGCAATGGCAATGGTCGAGGGCTCTGCCCGGTCCATGGGCCTGGAAGTGGTGGCTTGATCATGGCTAAGCTTGCAAAGCGTATTCAGAAGATCCGTGAAGGCATCGATCCGACCAAGCTGGTCGCGCTGACCGATGCGATTTCCCTGGTCAAGGAGCGGGCGACCGCGAAGTTCGACGAAACCGTCGAAATCGCGATGAACCTCGGCGTTGATCCCCGTCATGCCGACCAGATGGTTCGTGGCGTGGTGAACCTGCCGAACGGCACGGGCCGTGACGTCCGCGTCGCCGTCTTCGCTCGCGGTGCCAAGGCTGACGAAGCCAAGGCTGCCGGCGCCGACATCGTCGGTGCGGAAGACCTGCTGGAGATCGTCCAGGGCGGCAAGATCGATTTCGATCGCTGCATCGCCACCCCTGACATGATGCCGCTGGTCGGCCGTCTCGGGAAGGTGCTCGGCCCGCGTGGCATGATGCCGAACCCGAAGGTCGGCACGGTCACCATGGACGTTGCGGGTGCCGTCAAGGCCTCCAAGGGCGGTGCCGTCGAATTCCGTGTCGAGAAGGCTGGTATCGTCCATGCCGGCATCGGCAAGGCGTCCTTCGACGCCAAGGCGCTCGAAGAGAACATCAAGGCCTTTGCCGACGCCGTCGTCAAGGCAAAGCCGGCCGGTGCCAAGGGCAACTACGTCAAGCGCGTAGCGATCTCCTCGACCATGGGCCCGGGCGTCAAGATCGACCCGTCGACCGTCACGGCCTGATCACGAATTCCCGGGCTTGCCCGGGCTAGCAAGAATTCCCGGTCCCTTGGGGCCGGGAATGTCCAGGGAAACCTGGATTTCCTGTCCGAGATTGCAGGTGGTTCGACCTTAATCACTTTGCCTGCATGAGACGGGTAAGAACGGATTTCATCTCGGACTTCGGTGTCCGGATGTTCGGTTCGAGCCTTGTGTGCCTTGTGCCTGGAGCCGCTTCGGCGACAGAGCGAGGGGACAGGATCCTCAAGCGTCGCTTGGGATCTTGAATGAGAGATCCCTTGGGGCAAAGGCAAACCGATGGGGCCTGCAGGATTGCGGTCCCGTCAACTGGAGACAGACAGTGGAAAGAGCGGAAAAGCGCGAATTCGTCACGGAGCTGAACGAAGTCTTCAAGGCTTCCGGTTCGGTTGTCGTGGCCCACTATGCTGGTGTCACAGTTGCGCAAATGAACGACTTCCGTTCGAAGATGCGCGCTGCTGGCGGCACCGTCAAAGTCGCGAAGAACCGTCTGGCCAAGATCGCTCTTCAGGGCACGGAGTCGGAAGGGATGTCGGACCTGTTTAAGGGTCAGACACTCATTGCTTACAGCAATGACCCGATCACCGCTCCTAAGGTTGTCTCGGACTTCGCCAAGACCAACGACAAGGTCGTTATTCTCGGCGGCGCCATGGGATCGACCACGCTTAACGCGGAAGGCGTCAAGTCGCTTGCGACCCTGCCTTCGCTGGACGAACTGCGCGCGAAGCTGCTGGGTATGATTCAGACCCCGGCAACCCGCATTGCAGGCGTCGTTCAGGCACCGGCAGGCCAGCTTGCCCGCGTTTTTGCGGCCTATGCAAAGAAGGACGAAGCCGCGTAAGGCGGTTTTTCGCTGTAGAAATCAAACCAGTTCGAACCGAATACAAAAGGAACTAGTAAAATGGCTGATCTCGCAAAGATCGTTGAAGACCTCTCCGCCCTGACCGTCCTGGAAGCTGCTGAGCTGTCCAAGATGCTCGAAGAGAAGTGGGGCGTTTCCGCTGCTGCTCCGGTAGCTGTTGCTGCCGCTGGCGGTGCTGCTGGCGCTGCTGCTCCGGCTGAAGAAGAAAAGACCGAGTTCGACGTCATCCTCACGGACGCTGGCGCCAACAAGATCAACGTCATCAAGGAAGTCCGCGGCATCACCGGCCTCGGCCTCAAGGAAGCCAAGGACCTGGTCGAAGGCGCTCCGAAGCCGGTCAAGGAAGGCGTATCCAAGGCTGAAGCCGCTGACCTCAAGAAGAAGCTTGAGGAAGCCGGCGCCAAGGTCGACGTCAAGTAATCTGGAATACGGCGGGAGAGGGCGCCAATCCTCTCCCATCGCTCATTCCCTTTGAACTTTTTACCCAAAAGCCCGTGAAACGGCTTTTGGGTAATGGGTTCTCAAGAGGATGGTCCCCCCTTGAGGCGATCGGCACTCCGGCCGGCGGCTCGGGAAGAGGGACGAGATTGACGCCCATGTTCGACGGGATCGACTGGCCAGCGAGACCCGTCCGTTGCAGGCCCGGATGCATTTTTTGAAGGAGCGACGATGGCTCAGACCCTTTCGTTCAATGGTCGCAGGCGCGTACGCAAGTTTTTTGGTAAAATCCCCGAAGTCACAGAGATGCCGAACCTCATCGAGGTTCAGAAGGCATCCTACGATCAGTTCCTCATGGTGGAGGAGCCCGAGGGTGGTCGTCCTGACGAGGGACTGAACGCCGTCTTCAAGTCGGTCTTCCCGATCACCGATTTCTCCGGCGCTTCCATGCTGGAATTCGTCTCCTACGAATTCGAGCCGCCGAAGTTCGACGTCGAGGAATGCCGCCAGCGCGACCTGACCTATGCGGCACCGCTGAAGGTGACGCTTCGCCTGATCGTGTTCGATATCGACGAGGATACCGGCGCGAAGTCCATTAAGGACATCAAGGAACAGTCCGTCTACATGGGCGACATGCCTCTGATGACCGACAATGGGACGTTCATCGTGAACGGCACCGAGCGCGTCATCGTGTCCCAGATGCACCGCTCGCCGGGCGTCTTCTTCGACCACGACAAGGGCAAGAGTCATTCTTCCGGCAAGCTGCTCTTCGCTGCCCGCGTGATCCCGTATCGCGGTTCCTGGCTCGACATCGAGTTCGACGCCAAGGATATCGTCTATGCCCGAATCGACCGTCGCCGCAAGATTCCGGTGACGTCGCTCTTGATGGCGCTCGGCATGGACGGCGAGGACATCCTGTCCACCTTCTACACGAAGTCCGACTATGTGCGTGACGGCGACGGCTGGCGCATTCCGTTCCAGCCCGAGACGCTGAAGGGTGCCAAGGCGCTCTCCGACATGATCGACGCGGATACCGGCGAAGTCGTGGTGGAAGCGGGCAAGAAGCTGACCCCGCGCCTTCTCCGCCAGTTGACGGACAAGGGCCTGAAGGCGCTCAAGGCCTCCAACGACGACCTCTATGGCAACTACCTCGCCGAAGACATCGTCAACGTCGAGACCGGCGAGATCTATCTCGAGGCGGGCGACGAGATCGACGAGAAGACGCTTCCGGTGATCCTGGATGCGGGCTTTACCGAAATCCCGGTTCTCGGCATCGACCACATCAACGTCGGCGCCTACATCCGCAACACGCTCTCGGCGGACAAGAACGAGAACCGCCAGGACGCGCTCTTCGACATCTACCGCGTCATGCGTCCGGGCGAGCCGCCGACCATGGAATCGGCGGAAGCCATGTTCAACTCGCTGTTCTTCGATGCGGAGCGCTACGACCTCTCCGCCGTCGGCCGCGTGAAGATGAACATGCGTCTCGATCTCGACGCTCCGGACACCGTCCGCACGCTGCGCAAGGAAGACATCCTGGCCGTGGTCAAGATGCTGGTCGAACTGCGCGACGGCAAGGGCGAGATCGACGATATCGACAACCTCGGCAACCGCCGTGTCCGCTCGGTCGGCGAACTGATGGAGAACCAGTATCGCCTTGGCCTGCTCCGCATGGAGCGCGCGATCAAGGAGCGCATGTCGTCGATCGAGATCGATACCGTCATGCCGCAGGATCTGATCAACGCCAAGCCGGCCGCCGCTGCCGTGCGTGAGTTCTTCGGCTCCTCGCAGTTGTCGCAGTTCATGGACCAGGTGAACCCGCTCTCGGAAATCACCCACAAGCGCCGTCTTTCGGCCCTTGGTCCGGGTGGCCTCACCCGTGAGCGCGCAGGCTTCGAAGTCCGCGACGTTCACCCGACCCATTACGGCCGTATCTGCCCGATCGAGACGCCGGAAGGCCCGAACATCGGTCTGATCAACTCGCTTGCAACCTTCGCCCGCGTCAACAAGTACGGATTCATCGAAAGTCCGTACCGCAAGATCGTGGACGGCAAGGTCACCAACGACGTGCTTTACCTCTCCGCCATGGAAGAGGCGAAGTACTACGTCGCGCAGGCGAACGCGCCGCTGAACGAGGACGGCTCGTTCTCCGAAGAGTTCGTGGTCTGCCGTCATGCCGGCGAAGTGATGCTGTCGCCGCGGGAAACCATCAACCTGATGGACGTCTCGCCGAAGCAGCTCGTTTCGGTCGCAGCCGCGCTGATCCCGTTCCTGGAAAACGACGACGCCAACCGCGCCCTCATGGGCTCGAACATGCAGCGCCAGGCCGTTCCGCTGGTCCGTGCCGAAGCGCCGTTCGTCGGCACCGGCATGGAGCCGGTCGTGGCTCGTGACTCCGGCGCTGCCATCGCCGCACGCCGCGGCGGGGTGGTCGACCAGGTGGACGCGACGCGTATCGTTATCCGCGCCACGGAAGATCTCGAAGCCGGCAAGTCCGGCGTCGACATCTACCGCCTGCAGAAGTTCCAGCGTTCCAACCAAAACACCTGCGTCAACCAGCGTCCGCTGGTCGCCGTCGGCGACGTTCTGAACAAGGGCGACATCATCGCGGACGGTCCGTCGACCGACCTCGGCGACCTGGCTCTCGGCCGCAACGCGCTCGTCGCGTTCATGCCCTGGAACGGCTACAACTACGAAGACTCGATCCTGCTCTCCGAGCGCATCGTGTCGGACGACGTGTTCACATCCATTCACATCGAGGAATTCGAAGTGATGGCGCGTGACACCAAGCTTGGTCCGGAAGAAATCACGCGCGACATCCCGAACGTATCGGAAGAAGCGCTGAAGAACCTCGATGAAGCGGGTATCGTCTACATCGGTGCTGAGGTTCAGCCGGGCGACATCCTCGTCGGCAAGATCACGCCGAAGGGCGAAAGCCCGATGACGCCGGAAGAAAAGCTTCTGCGCGCCATCTTCGGTGAAAAGGCCTCCGACGTCCGCGACACCTCCATGCGCATGCCTCCGGGCACGTTCGGCACGGTCGTCGAAGTTCGCGTCTTCAACCGCCACGGCGTGGAGAAGGACGAGCGCGCGATGGCGATCGAGCGCGAGGAAATCGAGCGTCTTGCCAAGGACCGCGACGACGAGCAGGCGATCCTCGACCGTAACGTCTACGGCCGCCTGATCGAGATGCTGCGCGGGCAGAAGTCCGTCGCAGGTCCGAAGGGCTTCAAGAAGGGCGTCGACCTCTCCAACAATGTGGTCTCGGAATATCCGCGGTCGCAGTGGTGGATGTTCGCCGTCGAGGACGAGAAGGTCCAGGCCGAGATCGAAGCCCTGCGGGCCCAGTACGACGAGTCCAAGTCGCGCCTTGAGCAGCGCTTCATGGACAAGGTCGAGAAGGTCCAGCGCGGCGACGAAATGCCTCCGGGCGTCATGAAGATGGTCAAGGTCTTCGTCGCTGTGAAGCGCAAGATCCAGCCGGGCGACAAGATGGCCGGCCGTCACGGCAACAAGGGTGTCGTGTCGCGCATCGTTCCGGTCGAGGACATGCCGTTCCTCGAAGACGGCACGCATGTCGACATCGTCCTGAACCCGCTCGGCGTGCCGTCGCGCATGAACGTCGGCCAGATCCTCGAGACGCACCTGGCCTGGGCTTGCGCCGGAATGGGCAAGCGCATCGGCGAGATGCTCGAAGAGTACAAGAAGTCGAACGACATCACCGACCTGAAGCGCGAGCTGAGGGAAACCTACGCCAGCATGGCCAATGACGAGGTGGCAAACTTCGACGATGAGTCGCTTGTTCGTCTCGCCGAGCAGTCCAAGCGTGGCGTGTCGATTGCGACGCCGGTCTTCGACGGTGCGCATGAGCCTGATGTTGCGGCGATGCTGAAGAAGGCGGGGCTCCATGAGTCCGGTCAGTCGGTCCTCTACGATGGCCGGACTGGCGAAGCCTTCGACCGCAAGGTCACCGTGGGCTACATGTACATGATCAAGTTGAACCACCTTGTGGACGACAAGATCCACGCCCGTTCGATCGGCCCGTACTCGCTCGTCACCCAGCAGCCGCTTGGTGGTAAGGCGCAGTTCGGCGGCCAGCGCTTCGGCGAAATGGAGGTCTGGGCTCTGGAAGCCTATGGTGCCGCCTACACGCTGCAGGAAATGCTGACCGTGAAGTCGGACGACGTAGCCGGCCGTACCAAGGTCTACGAGGCGATCGTCCGCGGCGACGACACCTTCGAGGCGGGCATTCCGGAGAGCTTCAACGTTCTCGTCAAGGAAATGCGGTCGCTGGGCCTGTCCGTCGAGCTCGAGAACTCGAAGGTCGACGAGGCTGCCGCAGCGCTGCCGGACGCAGCCGAATAATCTCCGACAGGGCGCGCGCGGTATTGCTGCGCGCGCCTGTCCCTCGCCCGGACGGAACAGGAAGGGCAGGGGAAGTTTCGCCGCATTTCGCGGCTAAGACCGTTTTTGAGCGTCGGATCCGCCGCCCCGGGAATGAGGTGGGTCACGATCGCAAGCTGAGGGCTCCTCGCCCCATAAGGAGATAGGCATGAACCAAGAGGTCATGAATCTTTTCAACCCGCAGGTGCCGGCACAGCACTTCGATTCGATCCGTATTTCGATCGCGTCCCCTGAGAAGATTCTCTCCTGGTCCTACGGCGAAATCAAAAAGCCGGAGACCATCAACTACCGTACGTTCAAGCCTGAGCGTGACGGTCTCTTCTGCGCGCGCATCTTTGGCCCGATCAAGGACTACGAGTGCCTGTGCGGCAAGTACAAGCGCATGAAGTACAAGGGCATCATCTGCGAAAAGTGCGGCGTCGAAGTCACGCTGTCGCGCGTCCGCCGCGAACGCATGGGTCACATCGAGCTGGCCGCTCCGGTTGCCCACATCTGGTTCCTGAAGTCGCTTCCGTCCCGTATCGCCACCCTTCTGGATATGACCCTGAAGGATGTCGAACGCGTTCTCTATTTCGAGAACTACATCGTGACGGAGCCGGGCCTGACCTCGCTCAAGGAGAACCAGCTTCTCTCGGAAGAAGAGTATATGATCGCCGTCGACGAGTTCGGCGAGGATCAGTTCACCGCGATGATCGGCGCGGAAGCGATCTATGAGATGCTCGCATCGATGAACCTCGACAAGATTGCGGGCGACCTTCGCGCCGAGCTTGCCGAGACGACGTCGGATTTGAAGCAGAAGAAGCTGATGAAGCGGCTGAAGATCGTCGAGAACTTCATTGAATCCGGCAACCGCCCGGAATGGATGATCATGAAGGTCGTTCCGGTGATCCCGCCGGACCTGCGTCCGCTGGTTCCGCTCGATGGTGGCCGTTTCGCAACCTCCGACCTGAACGATCTCTATCGTCGCGTCATCAACCGTAACAACCGTCTGAAGCGCCTGATCGAACTGCGCGCTCCGGGCATCATCATCCGCAACGAAAAGCGCATGCTGCAGGAATCTGTCGATGCGCTGTTCGACAACGGCCGCCGCGGCCGTGTGATCACCGGCGCCAACAAGCGTCCGCTGAAGTCGCTCTCCGACATGCTGAAGGGCAAGCAGGGCCGCTTCCGCCAGAACCTGCTCGGCAAGCGCGTCGACTATTCCGGCCGTTCGGTCATCGTGACGGGTCCGGAACTCAAGCTGCACCAGTGCGGCCTGCCGAAGAAGATGGCGCTCGAGCTCTTCAAGCCGTTCATCTACGCACGTCTTGACGCGAAGGGTTATTCCTCGACCGTCAAGCAGGCCAAGAAACTGGTCGAGAAGGAAAAGCCGGAAGTCTGGGATATCCTCGACGAGGTCATCCGCGAGCATCCGGTTCTCCTGAACCGTGCGCCGACGCTGCACCGCCTGGGTATCCAGGCCTTCGAACCAATCCTGGTCGAAGGTAAGGCCATCCAGTTGCACCCGCTCGTCTGCACGGCCTTCAACGCCGACTTCGACGGCGACCAGATGGCCGTGCACGTGCCGCTGTCGCTCGAAGCCCAACTCGAAGCCCGCGTGCTGATGATGTCGACCAACAACATCCTGCATCCGGCAAACGGCGCGCCGATCATCGTTCCTTCGCAGGACATGGTTCTCGGCCTCTACTACCTGTCGATTCAGAACCAGAACGAGCCGGGTGAGGGCATGGTCTTCTCAGACATGGGCGAACTGCACCATGCGCTCGAGAACAAGGTCGTCACCCTGCACGCCAAGATCAAGGGCCGCTACAAGACGGTCGACGAGAACGGCAACCCGGTCTCGAAGATCTACGAGACCACGCCCGGCCGGATGATTATCGGCGAACTTCTGCCGAAGAATCCGAACGTGCCGTTCGACATCTGCAACCAGGAAATGACCAAGAAGAACATCTCGAAGATGATCGACACGGTCTACCGTCACTGCGGCCAGAAGGACACGGTGATCTTCTGCGACCGGATCATGCAGCTTGGCTTCACCAACGCCTGCAAGGCCGGCATTTCCTTCGGCAAGGATGACATGATCATCCCGGAAACCAAGGCGAAGATCGTCGGTGACACCGAAGCCCTGGTGAAGGAATACGAGCAGCAGTACAACGACGGCCTGATCACCCAGGGTGAGAAGTACAACAAGGTTGTCGACGCCTGGGGCAAGGCGACCGAAAAGGTCGCCGAAGAGATGATGGCCCGCATTAAGGCCGTCGAGTTCGATCCGGAAACCGGTCGTCAGAAGCCGATGAACTCGATCTACATGATGTCTCACTCGGGCGCCCGCGGTTCTCCGAACCAGATGCGCCAGCTGGGCGGTATGCGCGGCCTGATGGCCAAGCCGTCGGGCGAGATCATCGAGACGCCGATCATCTCGAACTTCAAGGAAGGCCTGACCGTGAACGAGTACTTCAACTCGACTCACGGTGCCCGTAAGGGTCTCGCAGACACCGCCCTGAAGACGGCAAACTCGGGCTACCTGACCCGTCGTCTCGTCGACGTCGCGCAGGATTGCATCGTCGTGACCCCGGACTGCGGCACCGAGCGTGGCTTGACCATGACGGCGATCGTGGATGCCGGACAGGTCGTTGCATCGCTGGGCGCTCGCATCCTGGGCCGTACAGCGCTGGACGACATCGACAACCCGGTCACCGGCGAGAACATCGTCAAGGCTGGCGAGATGATCCTGGAGCCGCATGTCGTCGACATCGAGAAGGCGGGTATCCAGTCCGTTCGCATCCGCTCGGCACTGACCTGCGAAGTCCAGACGGGCGTCTGCTCGGTCTGCTACGGCCGCGACCTTGCTCGCGGTACGCCGGTCAACATGGGCGAAGCGGTCGGCGTCATCGCGGCTCAGTCGATCGGGGAGCCGGGCACCCAGCTCACCATGCGTACCTTCCACCTGGGTGGTACGGCGACGGTGGTCGACCAGTCGTTCCTGGAAGCCTCCTATGAGGGCACGGTGCAGATCAAGAACCGCAACATCCTCCGCAATTCGGAAGGTGTTCTGGTGGCGATGGGCCGCAACATGGCCATCACCATTCTTGACGAGCGCGGTGTCGAGCGGTCGTCCCAGCGGGTTGCCTATGGCTCCAAGCTGTTCGTGGATGACGGCGACAAGGTGAAGCGTGGCCAGCGTCTGGCGGAATGGGACCCCTATACCCGCCCGATGATGACGGAAGTCGAAGGTACCGTTCAGTTCGAAGACGTGGTCGACTCGATCTCCGTCTCCGAGTCCACGGATGAATCGACCGGCATCACCAAGCGTCAGGTCATCGACTGGCGTTCGACTCCGCGCGGAGCGGACCTCAAGCCGGCGATCGTCATCAAGGACGCATCGGGCAACATCATGAAGCTCGCCCGTGGTGGCGAAGCCCGCTTCATGCTGTCGGTCGACGCGATCCTGTCGGTCGAGCCCGGCCAGAAGGTCAGCCAGGGTGACGTCCTTGCGCGTGTTCCGATGGAAAGTGCCAAGACGAAGGATATCACCGGTGGTCTGCCGCGCGTCGCTGAACTCTTCGAAGCACGCCGTCCGAAGGACCATGCCATCATCGCAGAGATCGATGGTACGATCCGCCTCGGCCGCGACTACAAGAACAAGCGTCGCGTGATGATCGAGCCGGCGGAAGACGGTGTCGAGCCGGTCGAGTACCTGATCCCGAAGGGCAAGCCCTTCCATCTTCAGGATGGCGACTACATCGAGAAGGGCGACTACATCCTCGACGGCAATCCTGCGCCGCACGACATCCTGGCGATCAAGGGCGTGGAGGCTCTCGCCTCCTACCTCGTCAACGAGATCCAGGAAGTCTACCGACTGCAGGGCGTTGTCATCAACGACAAGCACATCGAGGTGATCGTCCGCCAGATGCTGCAGAAGGTGGAAATCACCGATGCAGGCGACAGCCAGTACATCGTCGGCGACAATGTCGATCGTATCGAACTGGACGATATCAACGAGGTCCTGATCGAGGAAGGCAAGCGTCCGGCTGCGGGCGAGCCTGTTCTTCTCGGTATCACCAAGGCCTCGCTGCAGACGCCGTCGTTCATCTCGGCTGCATCCTTCCAGGAGACCACCAAGGTCCTCACGGAAGCTGCGATTGCGGGCAAGACCGACACGTTGCAGGGTCTCAAGGAGAACGTCATCGTCGGCCGCCTCATCCCGGCCGGTACCGGCGGTACCATGACGCAGATCCGCCGCATCGCCACCTCGCGCGACGACCTCATTATCGAGGAACGCCGCAAGAGCTCCGGTGCTTCGGCTGCGACGCCCATGCTGCAGGAACTGTCCGGCGAGAACACGCCGGCCGAGTGATCGCAGCCGGTGCGGCATGCCGCACCGCTTGCCGAATAATGAAGCGCCCGGACATGTCCGGGCGTTTTCGCGTTAGGGGTTGCTAATCTATTGACCTGCCGCAACGCGGTAGTTTTGAAAGCTTTTAAAAAGAGACTCGTTCAATCACGAACGGAGGCTCAAAATGAAAAAGCTCTTGTCGTCGGTCGCCCTTGGCGTCGTGCTGGCGACTGCCGCCGTTGCGGCCGAGCCGGTTCCCGAAAACCTGAGGGAAACCGCACTCGAACTCTTCAAACCGCTGCCATCGACGATCCCGTCGGTGAAGGACAACAAGATCACACCGGAAAAGATCGCGCTGGGTAAGGCACTGTTCTTTGATCCGCGCGTCTCGGCATCAGGTGTCTTCTCGTGCAACTCCTGCCATAATCTGGCAACGGGGGGGGACGACAACCTAGAAACCTCGATCGGCCACGGCTGGCAGAAGGGGCCCCGTAACTCGCCAACAGCGCTCAATGCTGTCTTCAACATCGCGCAGTTCTGGGACGGCCGCGCGGAAGATCTGAAGGCGCAGGCCAAGGGCCCCGTTCAGGCGGGGGTCGAAATGGCTAACACGCCGGACAACGTCATCGCAACGCTGAAGTCGATGCCCGACTACGTCACCTGGTTCAAGGAGGCGTTCCCCGATGAGGCCGATCCGGTTACCTTCGACAACTTCGCCAAGGCCATCGAGGCCTTCGAAGCCACGCTGATCACGCCGGCGCCGTTCGACGCCTTCCTCAACGGCGACGATGATGCGATGACCACCGAAGCCAAGCAGGGGCTTGCCCTGTTCATGGACAAGGGATGCTCGTCGTGCCATGCCGGCATCAATGTCGGCGGCGAGGGGTACTATCCCTTCGGACTGATCGAGAAGCCCGGTGCCGACGTGCTGCCGGAGAATGACAAGGGCCGGTTTGCGGTGACCAACACCGCCGACGACTCCTATGTCTTCCGCGCTGCGCCGCTGCGCAACATCGCGCTGACGGCTCCGTACTTCCATTCGGGAAAGGTATGGGATCTGAAGCAGGCGGTCGCAGTCATGGGCACGGCCCAACTGGGCGAGGAGTTGCAGGGTGAGGAGGTCGACCTCATCGTCGCATTCCTCAACTCGCTGACGGGCAAGATGCCGGAGGTCACCTATCCGATCCTCCCGGCCGAGACAGCCGAGACGCCGAAGCCGATCAGCGTCATCCCGACGTCCAACTAAGGGCCTGGGGGTAGGGAAGGGGCACCCGCCGGTTTGCCGGCGGGTGCCCCTCTTTTACTACTCGTCGAAGCGGATGATCGCCACTTCGCCTTCGAGCGCGCCCTGATAGGCAGAGGCATGCGGCTCCTCCACGGGCTCCTCCTGAAGCAGTCCGATCTGGTCCAGGTCGGCTTCGACGAAACCTTCCTCCGAAAGAGCGTTCAGCGCCTCGCGCACGGCGGAATCGTCGTCCGGGGCACGCAACAGGATGTGCATGTCGATGCCGGGACCGTCCTTCTGTTCGTAGGCCTTGCCGATGATGATGAACACCATGGGCCCTTCGAGGTTGTTGTCGTTGTCGGGATTGGTGATCATCGGATTCTCCATTGTTGCCGGATTCGGCCGCCATACTGGCGAACCGGAGGCATGGTCATTCGATTCCCTAGCCGGGATGCGGCGGCTTTCCAAGCTCCATTCCGACTCTTGCGGAATGGCTGCAGGTTTCTTAACTTTATGTCGCAGCCATTGATCCTGAAGGCCTCCCGCCCATTATTTTCCCCGTCGGTCTTGACGGGGAGGGGCTAAAACAGTAAACGCCGCTCCATCGGAAGCGACGTGAGGCTTGTCCGTCCGGAACGACTCGTCCCGGAGAACGTCTCAAACGCGGTTCCAGACGCACGTTGAAGACACGAATGCTGCACGCATGACGCATGAGGAATGCGTCCTCTGCCTTTTGTGGTCCATCCGGAGTTCGGGTAGGGCCACGTTTTGCGCATGAGGGTGTGTCGCCGCCGGAGACGGCATCAGATTGGCCCGAAAGGGTTTGGAAGAAGATTTTGCAAGGGATGGTTATATGCCTACCGTAAACCAGCTGATCCGTAAGCCGCGTCAGGCACAGGTAAAGCGCAACAAGGTTCCTGCTCTGCAGGAGAATCCGCAGAAGCGCGGCGTTTGCACCCGCGTCTACACCACGACCCCGAAGAAGCCGAACTCGGCACTTCGTAAGGTTGCCAAGATCCGTCTGACCAATGGCTTCGAAGTCATCGGCTACATTCCGGGCGAGGGCCACAACCTCCAGGAACACTCCGTGGTCATGATCCGCGGCGGCCGCGTCAAGGACTTGCCGGGTGTTCGCTACCACATCATCCGCGGCGTTCTCGATACCCAGGGTGTCAAGAACCGCAAGCAGCGCCGCTCCAAGTACGGTGCGAAGCGTCCGAAGTAATCCTTCGGGTTTCATCTTATTCGGCGCTGCGCGAGGTTCTCCGCGTGATAAAGCGCCTGCAACTTTTGAGAGACGAGCAGTATGTCCCGACGTCACAGTGCAGAAAAGCGTGAGATCAACCCGGACCCGAAGTTCGGCGATCTGATCGTCACCAAGTTCATGAATGCCATCATGCTCCACGGCAAGAAGTCCGTGGCTGAAGGTATTGTCTATGGCGCGTTCGACGCCGTGCAGAGCAAGGCAAAGCAGGAGCCCCTGGCAATCTTCCACCAGGCCCTCGACAACGTTGCTCCGCATGTTGAAGTCCGTTCGCGCCGCGTCGGTGGCGCTACCTATCAGGTTCCGGTCGATGTTCGTCCGGAGCGCCGTCAGGCTCTTGCAATCCGGTGGCTCATCGCCGCCGCCCGCAAGCGCAACGAAACCACGATGATCGATCGCCTTTCGGGTGAGTTGATGGATGCCGCCAACAACCGCGGCAGCGCCGTCAAGAAGCGTGAAGATACGCACAAGATGGCAGACGCCAACCGCGCCTTCTCGCATTACCGCTGGTAATCTTCATCCGATCGAATTTCGAAAGGCAGTCCTATGGCTCGCGAGTATAAAATCGAAGACTACCGCAATTTCGGCATCATGGCGCATATCGATGCCGGCAAGACGACGACGACCGAGCGCATCTTGTTCTACACCGGCAAGAACCACAAGATCGGCGAGACCCATGATGGCGCCTCGACGATGGACTGGATGGAGCAGGAGCAGGAGCGCGGCATCACCATCACGTCTGCTGCTACCACGACCTTCTGGAAGGGCCGTGACGGCAAGACCCGTCGCTTCAACATTATCGACACCCCCGGCCACGTCGACTTCACCATTGAAGTCGAGCGTTCGCTGCGCGTTCTCGACGGTGCCGTCGCGCTGCTCGACTCCAACGCCGGCGTGGAGCCGCAGACCGAAACCGTCTGGCGCCAGGCTGAGAAGTATCATGTTCCGCGCATGATCTTCTGCAACAAGATGGACAAGACCGGCGCGGACTTCTACCGCTGCCTGGACATGATCAAGTCCCGTCTGGGCGCGATCCCGGTTGCGATGCAGCTCCCGATCGGCGCTGAAACCGAGTTCAAGGGTGTTGTCGATCTCATCGAGATGAACGCACTTGTTTGGCGCGACGAGACGCTGGGTGCTCAGTGGGATGTTGTTGAGATCCCGGACGACCTGAAGGCAAAGGCAGAAGAATATCGCGAGAAGCTGATCGAGACTGTTGTCGAGATCGACGAAGAAGCGATGGAAGCCTATCTGAACGGCGACATGCCGGATAACGACAAGATTCGCGAACTGGTTCGCCGCGGCACGATCGACGTGAAGTTCCATCCGGTCTTCTGCGGTACCGCCTTCAAGAACAAGGGCGTTCAGCCGCTTCTGGACGCGGTCGTCGACTACCTGCCTTCGCCGGTCGATATTCCTGCGATCAAGGGCATCGACGTCAAGACCGAAGGCGAAATCGAGCGTCATGCTGACGACGCCGAGCCGCTGTCGATGCTGGCGTTCAAGATCATGAACGACCCCTTCGTCGGTTCGCTCACCTTTGCCCGTATCTATTCCGGCAAGCTCGAGAAGGGCTCGTCCGTCATGAACACGGTCAAGGACAAGCGCGAGCGCGTCGGCCGCATGTTGCAGATGCACTCCAACAGCCGTGAAGACATCGAGGAAGCCTTCGCTGGCGACATCGTTGCTCTTGCTGGGCTGAAGGAAACCACGACGGGCGACACGCTCTGCGATCCCCTTAAGCCGGTTATCCTTGAGCGCATGGAGTTCCCGGAGCCGGTCATTCAGATCGCGATCGAACCGAAGACCAAGGGCGACCAGGAAAAGATGGGCCTCGCTCTCAATCGCCTGGCAGCCGAGGATCCGTCCTTCCGCGTCAAGACCGACACCGAATCCGGCCAGACCATCATCGCCGGCATGGGCGAGCTTCACCTGGACATTCTCGTCGACCGCATGCGTCGCGAGTTCAAGGTCGAGGCAACCGTTGGCGCTCCGCAGGTTGCTTACCGCGAAACGATTACGCGCCAGCATGAAGAAGATTACACGCACAAGAAGCAGTCCGGTGGTACCGGCCAGTTTGCGCGCGTCAAGATCGTCTTCGAACCGAACCCGGATGGCGAAGATTTCGTGTTCGAGTCCAAGATTGTCGGTGGTGCTGTTCCGAAGGAATACATCCCGGGCGTTCAGAAGGGCATCGAAAGCGTCCTGTCCTCCGGCCCGCTGGCTGGCTTCCCGATGCTGGGCGTTAAGGCGACCCTCATCGATGGTGCCTTCCACGACGTCGACTCCTCGGTTCTCGCCTTCGAAATCGCGTCGCGTGCCTGCTTCCGTGAAGCAGCCAAGAAGGCCGGCGCGCAGCTCCTCGAGCCGATGATGAAGGTTGAGGTCGTTACGCCTGAGGATTACGTCGGTGACGTGATTGGTGACCTGAACTCCCGCCGCGGCCAGATCCAGGGCCAGGAACAGCGGGGCATCGCGATCGTCATCAACGCTCACGTGCCGCTGGCGAACATGTTCAAGTACGTTGACAGCCTGCGCTCCATGAGCCAGGGCCGCGCGCAGTACTCGATGGTCTTCGACCACTACGCTCCGGTACCGTCCAACGTGGCAACGGAAATCCAGGCAAAGTACTCCGGTCAGAAGTGACCGGGGTAACCCTCTGAACCCATAGAGAATTCTCCCGCAAGGGGCAAAGAACGGAGAGCCGGAAATGGCAAAGAGCAAGTTTGAGCGGACCAAGCCGCACGTCAACATCGGCACGATTGGTCACGTTGACCACGGCAAGACGT
>NZ_CABFWF030000018.1:203342-409847 GCF_902153245.2 Pseudorhizobium endolithicum | reverse complement strand
GGCATCGACACCTCCCGCCAAAGCGAAAAGTGTTACCCATGTCTCCGGTACGAAATGTCACCTATCTCTCAGGTCGGGCACCGGGTCCATTCTGGACACTTGGGTTACGGTTTATTCCGAAGACATGGGTAACACTTTTGGACCGAGCGGGGTCGGCAAAGGTTCGTATCCTTTCAACTGCGATTGTGGAATATCGCGGTCGACGGTTCGTACTTCATCAAGCCGTACGCTGGGGCAGCCTTGCGCCTCCAATGCAGTCACAAGGAGCGGCACGAGGTTCCGTCTCTGCGACGCTTCAGCAGCAGGCGGATCGACAATCGGGAAAAGCATTCGAGACTATCCGGCCGGCGCACGTAGCGGACGGGACCGACGCGCGGCATGAGCCTAGCCGAGGACCGATGACAGGAACTCGCGTGTCCGCTCGTTCTTCGGCTGGCCGAAGATCTCGTCGGGCGCCCCCTGCTCGCAGATGCGGCCCTTGTCGAAAAAGCAGACACGATCGGACATTTCGCGCGCAAACCGCATCTCGTGGGTAACGAGCAGCATGGTCAGATCGTGTTCGTGGGCGAGGCCGCGAATGACGGATAGCACTTCGCCCACCAGCTGGGGATCGAGCGCGGAGGTCGGCTCATCGAACAGCAGGACTCGCGGGCGCATGGCGAGCGCCCGGGCAATGGCCACCCGTTGCTGCTGTCCGCCCGATAGCTGTGCCGGATAGTGGTCCTTCTTGTCGGCCAGTCCTACCATCTGGAGCAGATCGATCCCGCGCACTTCGGCTTCCTCCCGCTGCATCCCAAGTACCCGGACCGGGGCCTCGATGACGTTGCGAAGGACAGTCATGTGCGGAAAGAGGTTGAAGCTCTGGAAGACCATTCCGACGTGGTTGCGGATCTGGCGGAGATGTCTTTCAGAGGCTTGGAATCGGCCCCGGCCGCCCGGTTCATGGTAGGAAATACCATCGAGCGTCAGCCTTCCCTCCTGGAACGGCTCCAGTGTCATGAGGATGCGCAAAACTGTCGACTTCCCCGAGCCGGAGGGCCCGATCAACGTGACTTTCTCGCCCTTCGCGACAGAGAAGTTGAAGTTGTCGAGCACTGTCAAAACGCCGAAGCGCTTGGTGACATCGGAAAATTCGATGATGGGTGTTTCATTCTTTTCGTTCATCGCAACGGAATTCCTGCTTTGGGAAGAGCTTTCTGCAGGTGGTGGAGGCCGGCCGAGCAGATCAGCGTCAGGAGTAGGAAGATCAGGCCGACAAGCGTCAGCGGCACGAGATATTCGAAGGTGCGTTCGCCGATCATATTGGCAAGTCCCATCATCTCGAGGACGGTGATGACGGAAAGTACCGGCGTTTCCTTGATCATCGCGACGAGGTAATTGCCCATGGCCGGCACGATACGCGGGATGGCCTGCGGAATGATGACGTCCCGGTAGGTCTGCATCCGGGTGAGGTTCAGCGCGGTGGCCGCTTCCCACTGGCCCCGGCCCACCGCCTCGATACCGCCGCGATAGACCTCGGAGGTATAGGCGGCGTACTGCAGCCCAAGTGCCAGCGCGCCGGTCAGGAAGGCGGGCAGAACGATCCCGAAGTTCGGCAGCACGTAATAGAGAAAGAAGAGTTGCACCAGGAGCGGCGTGTCGCGAAGGAACTCGACGATAAAGGCGGTCGTCCAGGAGATAACCTTCACCCGGCTGCGGCGTAGCAGCGCGAACACGAGGCCAAGGACCAGCGCGATGGAAAAGCCCGCTGCCGCCGCCTTCAGCGTCACCGTCAGGCCGATCAGGATGATCGGAAGGATCGAGATCGTGTAGGTGAGCCAGGTGGTCGTATCCCATTCGTAGCCGTACATCATGATGACAATCCTCAGGAATGCGCCGAGCGGGGGAAGACATCGCCGCGCCGGACGAGATGTTCGATGATGCGAATGGCCACCATCAGCACGAGGGACATCGCGAAATAGCAGAGGAGCGTGACGGAATAGATTGTTGCGCTGTCCAGGGTCAGGTTGCGGATCGACTGCGCCGTGAAGGTGAGATCGGCGATCGAGATCAGGGAAACGAGCGAGGAGAGCTTCAGCGTTTCGATGGCCAGATTGCCGAAGGCGGGCATCATCTCAACAATTGCCTGGGGCAACGAGATCCGGAACAGTGTCTGGAACCGGTTGAAGTTCAGCGCCCGCGCCGCCTCCAACTGCTGGGTGGAGACCGACGAGAGCGCGCCGCGCACGATCTCAGCACCATAGCCGCCGGCATGGGCGGCCAGCACCAGAATGCCCGTGGTGATCGGCTCGAAGCTCAGGCCGACCAGCGGCAGCGCGTAGTAGAACCAGAATAGCTGGACGAAGAGGGAGGTGCCGCGGAACACTTCGGTATAGCAGAGCGCGACCGTCGACAGGATCGGGCCGCCTTCGACGCGCAGGATGCCGAACATGAACGCAAGCACCGCGCCGATGGCAATCGATGCGAGTGTGATCGTCATGGTGACGCCGGCACCTTGCCAGAGCATCGGCAGATAGGTGGTCCAGTCCATCCGTGGTTCTCCCGAGTGTTGCGGGAGGCACCCGGTCCAGGACCGAGCGCCTCTTGCCGTCACTTGCCGGCGCAGAGATCCGCGACGTTCTTTTCGGCAGCCGCGGCGATGCTCTGCTCCGAAAGGCCGTACTTGCCGAGGATCGTCTTGTACTCGTCCGTCTTGCGGAACTCGACCAGCGCTGCGTTGAAGGCGTCGCGCAGTTCCTTGTCTTCCGGGCGGAAGGCAAAGCCGCCATAGTTGCGAACGGGCGCGCCGTCGACGATCGGATCCTCGAACGGGGAAACCTGCTCCACCTCTTCCTGCCCCTTGGCCAGTTCCGAAACGGTAAGCTCGGTGGCCGCATAGGCGTCGACTCGGCTTTGGACGGTCGGGATGGCGTCCGCATTTGCCTGGATGAAGACGATCTGCTCATCCTTCACGCCCACGGCGCGCAGGAAGTCGACATTGTTGGCGCCGGAGACCACGGCCACCGTCAGCGACGGGTCCTTGGCTATGTCGGCATAGGTCGTCAGTCCTTTGGGGTTGCCCTTCTTGACCAGAAGCCCTTCACCGTAGGACGAGTTCGGCTCCGTGAAGGCAACCTGCTTGCACCGCTCCGGAGAGATGTTCTGCTCGGCCGCAACGAAGTCAAAACGCTTCGCCTTGAGGCCCGGAATGAGCGTTCCGAACGGCGTCACCGTCCAGTTGACCTCTTCGATGCCCATGGATTTCAGCACGGCATTGGCGACGTCGGGGCCGATGCCGGCGGAGGTGCCGTCGGGCTGCATGTACGAGTAGGGCACTTCGTTGGCCGTGGCGGCGCGGATATAGCCCTGCTCCTTGACCTCTTCGACGGTGAGTGCGCGCACGGAGGTGATGCTCAGGGCGAAGGCGAGGGCGGAAAGCCCCGTCAGTTTCGAAATCTGCATGTGTATTCTCCTCTGGTTGGCGGTTCTACGTGGTCCGTTTTCGGATCTCACGTCCTTCTTCTGGCTAGCTCTTCTCCGCGACCGTTGCGATGACGGAGAGGCAGTCGCCGGCCTTGATGAGGCCGGGGACGTGGCGGGCCGCAAGCACGCCATCCATGGCGGCGCGGTAGTCGACTGGTGCGATGCCGGTCCTGCCGACGGGATGAACCCGGGCAATGGTTTCACCCGCGCTGACCGGATCGCCGAGATCACGCGCAAAAGCGACGAGCCCGTCATCCTGCGCGAAAGTGAAGCAATCCTTTGACGGCATGTCGAGCCAGCGGGTCGGCCGGGCATCCGGAGCGCCCTGCAGGATCCCTGCGTGGCGCAGGAGATTGCGCGTGCCCCGACGGGCGATCTCGATGGAGCGGGCGCTGGCCGTACCTGCGCCGCCGAGTTCGGTGGTGACGAAGACCTTTCCCATCTCCTCGACCGTCGTGTCCAGCATGCCGACGGCATCGATCTCCAGCATCTTCATCGAATAGGGAGCGGCAAAGGCGGTCACGGCGGCGAAGCAGCGCGCTTCCTGCACCTTGTCGGCCAGTTCGTGAGCCGCCGCATAGGGAAGGAAATCGAGCGTTTTCCCACCGGAATGAAAGTCGAGCACGATATCCGCCAGAGGGATCAGGTGACGGGTGACGTAGTCGGCGATCTTTTCCGTGACCGATCCGTCCGGCCGGCCAGGAAAACTACGGTTCAGGTTTCCGCGATCGATCGGCGATGTGCGGGTTCCGGCACGGAAGGCGGGATAGTTGAGCGCCGGGACGATGATGACCCGCCCGCTCACCTGCGACGGATCGAGCGTCAGCGCCAGTTCGAAGAGGGCTGCCGGGCCCTCGTATTCGTCGCCGTGATTGGCGCCGGTCAGAAGGGCGGTCGGACCTTCGCCATTGGCGATGACGCAGATCGGGATCATCACGGAACCCCAGGCACTGTCGTCGCGGCTGTACGGCAGGCGCAGATGGCCGTGCTGCACGCCCTTTCCGTCGAAGTCGACGGAGGCGGCGATGGGCGAGGGGCGGGGCGCGCCGGTCAGCATGGGTCAGCCCTTCACGAACAACTGGCGCGGCACGTTTGACAGGCATTCGACGCCCGTCTCGGTGATGGCGATGCTTTCGGTAATTTCGAGGCCCATGTCCTCGAGCCAGAGGCCGGTCATGAAATGGAAGGTCATGCCGGGCTTCAACTCCGTCCGGTCGCCCGGGCGCAGGCTCATGGTCCGCTCGCCCCAGTCCGGCGGGTAGGAAAGCCCGATCGGATAGCCGGTGCGGTTGTCCTTGATGATCCCGTATTTCTTCAGGACGGCGAAGAAGGCGTTGGCGATGTCCTCGCAGCTATTGCCCGGCCTGGCGGCGGCAAGGCCGGCCTCCATTCCTTCGAGGGTTGCCTTCTCCGCATCGAGGAAGGCCTGCGTCGGCTTGCCGAGAAAGACGGTGCGCGAGAGCGGGCAGTGGTAGCGCTTGTAGGCGCCGGCGATCTCGAAGAACGTGCCTTCGCCCGTGCGCATCGGCTTGTCGTCCCAGGTCAGGTGCGGCGCGGAAGCATCCGCTCCCGACGGCAGAAGCGGGACGATCGCAGGATAATCCCCGCCGAATTCGGCTGTGCCGCGAATGCCGGCATCATAGATCTCCGCCACGAGATCGCATTTGCGCATGCCCGGCTCGGTGACTTCGACGATACGCTTGTGCATCAGCTCGACGATCTTGCCGGCCTTGCGCATGTAGTCGAGCTCTGTCGGGCTCTTGACCGCGCGCTGCCAGTTGACGAGGCCGGCCGCGTCCTTGAAACGGGCATTGGGCAGATGCTTCTGGAGGGAGGCGAAGGCTGCCGCCGAGAAGTAGTAATTGTCCATCTCGACGCCGACCGTGAGGCTGGACCATCTGCGTTCGTCGATGATCTGCGACAGCAGGTCCATCGGGTGGCGCTCGGTCGACTGCACGTAGTGATCCGGATAGCCGATGATGTTGTCGTGCGCGAGATAGGCGGTGCGCTTGGCGCCGTTCGCATCCTGCTTGCGGCCGTACCAGATCGGTTCGCCTGTAGGCGGCACCAGCACGCATTGATGCACATAGAAGGACCAGCCATCGTAGCCGGTGAGCCAGTGCATGTTGGACGGATCGGTGACGATCAGAAGATCGATCCCCGCCTTTTCCATCGCGCGACGGGTTTTCGACAGTCGCTCGGCATATTCCTCGCGCGTAAAGTTCAGCGTCACGCTCACGCTGCGTCTCCCATTTTCTTGACGTTGTTCTCGATGGTCTGGCCGCGCCCGGCCTCTTTCGCTCGGGCGAGCGCGAGATTGGCGATCGCGGTATCCTGCACGCCGGTTCCGGTAAGATCGGCAAACGTGATGTCGTCTGCGGACACTCTTGCCTTCGCCTTGCCGGCCACCACGGCTCCAAGCTCCGCGAACGGCTGTTCCGCCGTTGCTGCCCCCGCCTCGATGGCGTGGTGCAGTTCGCCCAGAATGCGCGTCTGGCTAAGACGGTCCGCCACATAGGTCGCCCGGGCGAAAACGGCCGGATCGATCTCGTTCTTGTGCTCGGCGTCGGATCCCATTGCAGTGAGGTGCTGACCGGGCTCCAGCCATTCCGCCGCCAGGATCGGCTTTTCCGCCGGGGTCGTGGTGACGATGATGTCCGCGCCGCTTGCGGCCTGGCGCGGATCGGCCACGGCAGCAACCTCGATCCGGTGCTCGTGGGAAAATTCCTCCGCAAGCCTTTCCGCCCTGGCGTGATCGCGTGCCCAGATGCGGGCAGACCTTATGGGACGGACCAGCATCAGCGCCTGCAACTGCAGCCGCGCCTGCATGCCTGCGCCGAAGATGGTAGCGACGGAGGCGCCATCGCGGGACAGGTGTCGTGCCGCGACGGCACCCGCGGCGGCCGTGCGTATGTCGGTGAGATAACCATTGTCGAGAAGCATAGCCTCGACCAGTCCGGTTCTCGCGCTCAGCAGGATCATCAACCCGTTGAGGCTCGGCAGGCCGAGCTTGGGATTGTCGAAGAAACCGGGGCTGACCTTGATGGCGAAGCTGTCGAAGCCCGGAACATAGGCGGTCTTTACGTCCACCTCTCCACGAAACTCCGGAATGTCGAGGCGCAGGATCGGCGGCATCGCGACAGCTTTGTCGGCAAGCGCCGCAAACGCCTCCTCGACGCAGTCGACGGCAGAAGCGTCGAGCTTCACGATGGCGCGCAGGTCACCTTCCGTCAGGATGCGGACACGGCTCATCCGGTGCTCCTCCCGATGATGTGGCGGTGTGTCTCGGCGTCGATGTTGCCGCCCGAGACGATGACGGCTGTGGGGCCGGACAGTTGCACCTTTCCCGCCAGGATGGCGGCGATGCCGACCGCCCCCGCACCTTCCACGACTTCGCCTTCCTGACGGGCGGCATGCCGGATGCCGGCCGCGATCTCGTCCTCGGTCAACAGGACGATGTCATCGAGAAGGTCGCGGCAGATCGCGAAGGTCACGCGGTTTGCAAGTCCGATGCCGCCTCCGAGGGAGTCCGCCAGCGTCTCCTCCTCGCGGATCGCGACGGGCTTGCCGGCCTTGATGGCCGCATGCATCGCAGCACCGCGCTCCATCGAAATGCCGATGACGTGCGCCTGCGGCTTCAGCGCCTTCACCGCGGCGGCAATGCCGCCCGCCAGGCCGCCGCCGGAAAGGGGGACGAGCACGGTCGCGAGATCCGGCAGGTCCTCGACGATTTCCAGGCCGATCGTCCCCTGACCCGCGACCACATCGACATCATCGAAGGGCGGGATCGGTGTAAGCCCCGACGTCCGGACCAGACGCTCGACCTCTTCCTGCGCATCGTCCTGCGAAGCGCCGACGATGCAAATCTGGGCGCCGAGCGCGCGTATCGCTTCCACCTTGTTGTCCGGAACGAGCGAGGACATGCAGATGACGGCCGGAACGCCGAGTTCGCGTGCGGCGTAGGCGACGGCGCGACCGTGGTTGCCGGTCGAGGCGGTCACGAGGCCGCGTTGCCTTGCCGTGTCGTCGAGGGACAGGATGGCATTCATGGCACCGCGCAGCTTGAACGCACCGATCGGCTGGCGTGTCTCGAGCTTGAGGTGAACGGGCTGTCCGGTGCGTTCGGAAAGGGTGGGGGAGGCAACTAGCGGCGCGCGGGTGACCCGACCGTGGATCCGGGCCGCAGCCCGCTCGACGTCAGCCAGCGCAACCGGCAGAACCTTATCTTCGCCCAATCTGAACCGGTCTTCGCTCTTCATGATTGTCATGTTGGTAGCGAAGAAAAATCATGTCAATTATTATATTGTCATGGTTCAATATTCCGCCGGAGGGCCTAGCCGATCGAGCCGATGTCGTAGACCGGCGGCAACTGCTCGAAGGCCTGGCGCAAGGTCGTGAGCCCCTTGGCAAGGGTCTCGCGGCTCATGCGCCCGCCGAGGCAGATGCGGATACCGCCGCCATGGCCGGGACCCGCAATGAACGGTTCCGAGGGTGAAACGGCGACATTCTGGTTGGCGAGCGATCGCACCAGCCCGTCCTCCGTCCATTGAGGCGGGACCTTCAGCCACGCGCAGAGCGAGAGCGGGTGGCTGGAGGCGATATGGTCTCCAAGGATGGCGGTCGCGATGGCTTGGCGCGCGCCGGCTTCTTCGCGCTGGATCTCCAGCAGCCGTTGTGCCGTCCCGTTCTCGATCCAGCGCGTCGCGATTTCGCCTGTCAGGTAGGTGCCGCTCCAGCTTGATACGCGCAGGATGGATGCGGCGCGTATCGAATAGGACGGAGGAACGACGAGATAGCCGACACGCAGGCCGGTGAGGACCACCTTGGTGAAGCTGGTGACGAAGAAGCCCAGATCCGGCAGCATCTCGGCAATCGATGGCAGGTCCTCGTCGATCATCGGGCGGCACACTTCGTCCTCGATGACAAAGATTCCGTATCGGGCCGCAACGGCCGCGATTTCTTTCCGGCGTTCTGCGCCCGCCACGTGGCCGGTGGGATTGTTGAGCGTCGGGATCAGCACAAGCGCACGGACGCCGCCGGAAGCACAGGCGGCCTCCAGCGCATCGGGGAGGATGCCTTCAACATCCGTGGGCAGGCCTTTGAGACTGAAGCCCAGGATGTTGGAAAGGCCGATGATGCCGTGGTCGGTAAGGTTCTCGCAAAGGACGACGTCGCCCGAGCGGACGATACAGCTCAGCGCCAGGAAGATGCCGTGGGCAGCGCCGTTGGTGACGAGGATCCGACCGGCGCCGGCCGTGACGCCGAGCCTTCCCAGCCAGAGGCGCGCCGTCTCACGGTGGCGATCGAGGCCCGCAATAGGGCGGCAGGGGCGCATGAAGCTCGCAATGTTGCCTTCGGCCAACTCGCGGAAAACCTCCCGAGAAGCGGCCTCATGCTCATCAAGATAGACGCCGCGAATGATGGAAAGGTCGAGTACCTCGTTAGGGCTGTGATCGAGCATCATGCGCCCGGCACGGTCAGTCACGCGCGCCTTGACGAAGGTGCCGCGGCCAATCTCGCCGCTGAGGAAGCCGAGCCGCTCCGCCTCCTTGTATGAAAGGCTGACCGTCTGCACGGACAGGCCGAGTTCTCGCGCGAGATCACGGTGCGTCGGCATGCGATCCATGGGCTTGAGCACGCCGGCATCGATATCGGCAATGATTTTCTCGGTCAGCGCGGCGTGCTTCGTCACACCCTTCTGCTTGGTGAGGTCCGGCCGCCACGCCACCGGTCTTGTCGCGAGAACAGGACCGATGGCGAGCGGATTGGCTTGGCGACGCATGAAATTGACTCGTTATTTGAGAACCTGATTTCATGACATTATGCATGCTTCAGTGCAAAAGATGAAGCACTATGCAGTCGCGCAGCGCCTTTGCCCTCCGAATAGGCGATGTGCTGGTGCTTGGATGCTGGGGCAAACAGCAGCCGAGGTGAAATGCCGCCGGCTCAGACAGTCAAACCGCCTCGCCGGCTCGCACCAGATCGTCCATGACGGCACGAACCGCGGCTTCGGCGATCGAAACGATCTCGTCGACCTCGGCCTTCGTCGTCACCAGCGGCGGTGCGAAGCCAAGGATGTCGCCATGGGGCATGGCGCGTGCGATGAGGCCTCGCTCTCGGGCGGCCTTGGAAACGCGTGCTCCGACCGTCAGGTTCGGCTTGAACCGCGTCTTCTTCTCGCGGTCCGCGACGAATTCGATCGCGCCCATCAGGCCGACGCCGCGGACTTCGCCGACAATGGGAAGCTGGGCGAACTTCGCCTTCAACTGCTCCTGGAAATAGGTGCCGACCGCCCGCGCATTGCCCGGCAGGTCCTCCTTCTCGACGATGTCGAGGACGGCGTTCGCCGCAGCCGCACCAATCGGATGGCCGGAATAGGTATAGCCATGGGAGAAGGCGCCAACCCGATCAGCCCCTTCTTCGAGCACCTTGTAAACCTTCTCACCGACGATTGCGCCGGACAGCGGGAAGTAAGCGGAGGTCAGCCCCTTCGCGACGGTGATCAGGTCCGGCTCGATACCATAGTGCTGCGATCCGAACATCGAGCCAGTGCGTCCGAAGCCGGTGATCACCTCGTCGGCGATCAGCAGGATGTCGTATTTCTCGAGGACCTTCTGCACTTCCTCCCAATAGCCCTGCGGCGGCGGCGTGATGCCGCCGGTGCCGAGGACAGGCTCGGCTATGAAGGCGCCGATCGTGTCCGGATCCTCACGCAGGATCAGGGCCTCGAGCTCGTCCGCACGACGCTTGGAGAACTCCTGCTCCGTTTCGCCTGCTTCCGCGCCCCAATAGTGATGCGGTGCTCCGGTGTGGAGTATGCCGGCGCGCGGCAGGTCCATGTGGTCGTGATAGAAGCTCATTCCGGTCATCGAGCCGGAAACGACGCTACAACCATGATAGCCGCGTTCGCGCGAGATGATCTTCTTCTTGTTCGGCTTGCCCCGAAGGTTGCTGTAGTACCAGACGAGCTTCGCCTGCGTCTCGTTGGCGTCCGAGCCGGACATTCCGTAGAACACCTTGCTCATCTTGCCCGGTGCCATCTTCACGAGGCGGTCAGAGAGGATCGCCAGCTCGTCCGTCGTGTGGGCGGCATAGGAATGGTAATAGGCCAGCCGATACGCCTGGCGCGAGATGGCTTCGGCCACTTCGGTGCGGCCATAACCGACATTGACGCAGTAGAGCCCTGCAAAACCATCGATCAGCTCTTTTCCATGGGCATCCTGGATGCGGATGCCCTTGCCGGTCTCCACGATCGTCGGGTCACCCATCTTGCCGGAGGCGAAGTCCTTGAGTTGCGTGAAGGGGTGCAGGACCGAGTTGCGGTCCATCTCGGCGATCTGGTTCAGGTTGACGGTCATGATGATGGTCCTTTCATGCAGCAAGGTTGCCGAAGCAGACGTATTTCGCTTCGAGATATTCCAGGAGCCCGTGGCGTGAGCCTTCGCGGCCGAGTCCGGATTGCTTCCATCCCCCGAAGGGGATCGGCGCGCCGGTGAACTTCGGTGTGTTGACGGCAACCATGCCGTATTCCAGCCGCTCGGTGAGGCGCATCGCACGTGCGAGATCGTTGGTATAGACATAAGCCGCGAGCCCCATTTCGGTGGCGTTGGCCCGAGCCAGCACCTCTGCCTCATCGTCGAAGGGCAGGATTGCTGCGACCGGCCCAAAGGTCTCCTCGCGTGCGATCAGCATGTCGTCGGTGACATCGGCAAGCACGGTGGGCATAACGAAATTGCCGCCGAGCGGGCTGTCCTGTCCGCCGCAGACGAGACGAGCGCCGGCTGAAAGCGCCTGTGCGACTTGCTGGCGGCATTTTTCCGCAACCGACGGACGAGTCATCGGGCCGATGTCGGTACCAGGCTCCAGGCCATGACCGACGTCGAGTTCGGAAGCCGCCCTGGCAAACTGTTCGACGAAGCGGTCGTAGACACGGCGCTGGACGTAGATCCGATTGGCGGCGAGGCAATCCTGACCCGAGGTCGCGAATTTGGCGGCAACGCAATCCTTCACGGACCTGGCGAGGTCGACATCATCGAACAGGATGAAGGGGGCATGGCCCCCGAGCTCCAGCGAGGCTTTCTTCACCGTTGCAGCCGACTGCGTAAGCAGGATGCGACCGACTTCCGTGGAGCCGGTGAAGGAAAACGCCCGCACCTCCGTATTCTCCAGAAGTCGCCGGGCAAGTGGCGCGGCTTCGCCAGTGAGAACCTGGAAGACGCCCGCCGGCATGCCCGCTTCCTCGGCAAGTTTCGCCAGGGCGAGAGCAGAGAGCGGCGTTTCGGGCGCAGGCTTGACAATCATCGTGCAACCGGCCGCCAGTGCGGCTCCCGCCTTGCGCGTGATCATGGCCGCGGGGAAGTTCCAGGGCGTGATTGCGACGGTGACGCCGAGGGGCTGCATCTGCACCGAAAGCCGGCTGCCAGGCAGGTGGCTTGGGATGGTTTCCCCATAGGCGCGCTCGCCTTCGGCCGCGAACCAGTCGAGGAAGTTGGCGGCGTAGGAAATCTCGCCCCGGGATTCAGCCAGCGGCTTGCCTTGCTCGGACGTCATGATGGTCGCAAGATCCCCGGCATTTTCCCGCATTAGCTTCGCCCACAGGCGCAAGATCAAGCCGCGCTCGGCCGGGAGCTTGTCCCGCCAATCGAGAAACGCCTGCCGGGCCGCAGCGACTGCGGCGTCGGCGTCGGCAGGGGAACAGGCTGCGACATCAATGAGGCATTCATCGCTTGCCGGGTCGCTGACGCCCAGAACATCATCCCGTGCTACCCAGGCCCCATTGAGGAAAGCGCGGTGTTCGATCAGGTCCGGTCGCGAGAGCTTCTTGAGGGCCGCAGCGGCAATGCCTTCCATGGGGAACTCCAGATAGACGTTTACAACAGCCTAATCGACCGACATGATCAGAAGTCTGCATTGGTGCGCCACTCGATGCAGGTTTCGAGCGTAGTTTGTCTGGCTGGTGCAGGGTTCCTGCAATGATGACACTTGATCGAGCCGACCGGGCCCTCCTCGCGGCGGTCCAGAAGAACAACCGTCTGACGTCGGAAGAACTGGCGAAGATCGTCAATCTTTCGCCGACGGCCTGCCAGAGGCGGTTGAAGCGCCTGCGCGAAGAGGGAGTGATCGAGGCAGATGTCTCGATCGTCTCGCCGAAGGCCGTGGGGCGGGGCATCACCATGATCGTCCTCGTGTCACTGGAGCGCGAGCGGGCGGACATCGTCGATCGATTCAAGGCAGCCATTCGTGCCACGAAGGAAGTCATGATCGGCTACTACGTGACCGGCGATGCCGACTTTATCCTGATCATCACGGCCCGGGACATGGAGGACTACGAGGCCTTCACCCGCCGGTTCTTCTACGAGAACCACGACATCAAGGGGTTCAAGACCATGGTGGTGATGGATCGCGTAAAGGCGGGCTTCGCTTTCCCGATCGAGGAATGAAAGCCGATTTAGCAGGATCGATATCGGCTCAGTTTCGTCCCGGCCATCTCGACGCGTGCACATGCCTTCCCGGTTGTCCATATGATCGTCCAGTTCAGCAACGAGCCCGGGATGATCATAGCCGGGGAAGCCTTGGCCAGCTTCTTGTTCCGAAGTGCTCGCGTCGATTGGTACTTGCCACCGTCTCGGTGTGAGCTGCATCTTGGGAAGAAGCCGCTTCCACCATCATCGTGCAGCCCCGTGCCGGAATCGCGAAAAATCGGGTGCCTGTGCCAGGAAACGGTCTCTATCCACGTCGAAGGAGCGGCGAGCCCATGTCAGCGACTGCCAGTATCTTTTCACCATCGTTTTTTCACGGAACCAAGGCCGATCTGAAGCCGGGAGAGCTGATCGTTGCCGGTTACCAGTCGAATTTTACGGAGGAGAAGCCGTTATCCTGGGTATATTTTGCGGGCACGCTGGATGCGGCGATCTGGGGCGCCGAACTGGCCGCAGGCAGCGAGCGAGAACGGATCTATGTAGTGGAGCCAACCGGGCCGGTCGAGGACGATCCCAACCTGACGGACAAGAGGTTCCCCGGCAACCCGACACTGTCCTATCGCTCTCGTGACCCGCTACGCGTCATTGCCGAAGTGACAAGGTGGCAAGCACACCCGCCGGAGCGACTGCAGGAGATGAAGGACAATCTCGCCCGGTTGAGGGCGGAGGGTGCCAATATCATCGATTAGCGGGATGGGTGGCAGCGTCCGGAAGTGGTCGACGATCCAAGCCGGCCCCGCATCACGCTTCCGTAGAACGATGGGCGGCGGCGGCAAAGCAGCGCCTGGGTCCGGAAGTTCGCTTCCCAAAGGGATGATCCGGGCCATGGCTGCCGATCAAGCGCGTCATATTTCTTCGGGAACGCGTGCAACGACGGCCTCAGCCACTGCCATCATCAAGGGACCCACCCCCTTGGCATCGTCGGCCACGACCGGTTCGGTGAGATAATAGGCTGGCGAGCCGTCGCGGTAGGGGCCGGAGAGGGCGCCGAGACCTGCCACGAGGCAGATGCCTTCAAGACGGGTCCCGCCTTGCCTGCGGACAAGGCGGGTTTCCGTGAGGATATCCAGCGCCCGCAAGCCGACCTTCAGCATGGCAGCGCTTTCGGCTTGGTCGAACAGGCCCAGGCGGGCCGAGCGCATGAATGCATAGGAGAACATGGCGGAGGCCGAGCTTTCCTCATAATTGCCGGGCAGCGTCTCGGCGTCCATCACCTGCAGCCAGAGGCCGCTTTTGCTTTGCTGGTCCCGAACGGCCCTCAGGATCGCCCGCGTCCGCTCGCGGAGCGGGTGCGCCGATTCATCCTCGGGCAGGAGCGCCAGGAGGTCGACCAATGCCATGGCCAGCCAACCCATGGCCCTTGCCCAGACAGCCGGAGACCGGCCGGTCTTCGGGTCGGCCCATCTTTGCTTGCGACTGTCGTCATAGCCGTGGACATGCAGGCCCGCGCCGTTGGCGGTGAAGTCGAGCGCGGTCGTGAACTGCCGGATGGCGTCGTCCACCGGTTCGCGTGCTCCTGTTGCCAGGGCGTGTTCGACCTGGAACGGCAGGCCCATGTACAGGCCGTCCAGCCAGACCTGATGCGGGTATCGCTTCTTGTGCCAGTAATTGCCGGCAGGAATGCGCGGATGCCGTTCAAGCTGCCCAACGAGCTCGAGTGCCGCCAGCCGGTAACGTTCTTCCCCCGTCAATCGCGCCAGCGGCAGGAGGACGCGGCCCGCCAGTATGTTGTCGATGTTGAAGTCCTCGAGGTCGTATCCGGCCAGGTGCCCACCCGGGCCGACCTGAACGCTGCAAAGCCTCTTCAGATGAGCGAGCCAGCGATCCTCTCCGGTCGCCTCGTGGAGCAGCTGGAGCCCGCGATAGATGCACCCATCCTCGTAGCACCACGCGCCATTCTTGTAGGGCCGATAGCGGCGGCAGAAGTCGTCGAAGTATTCGATCGGGCTCATGAGGCTGCTCGAAGGCTGGTGCTGATGCTGTTCATGGAGCGGAGTTCTGGCTGGTCACAATCGACGTCCGCATGTTCCGCGAGGATCGTCTCATGGAGGATTGGCCGAATGTCGTCGGCCATGATGGGCGGCTGAGCCGTGGCGTCGGGATCGAGTGAATGAATGCGCAGGCGGCGAATGACGATGTTCCGGATCGGCCGTTCCGGCAGGCCGAGAAACACGCCGGCGGCATGGGAGAGGTTGTATACGTCGAGATCCTCGATGGTGATGCCGTCGATCGCCGGCGTGCGGTTGTCCACGGCTGCGGGCTTGCGGGACTGGACCCATTCATCGTGGCCATCGCTGTCGCAATGGTAGTGGGCATTCGCCGAGAGAGCGGTGAGGACGCCGTCCATCCGGACGCGCCGCATCGTGATGCCGGTGATCGACCCACCGCGCCCGCGCCGCGTTTTCAGGCGCAGGCCCCGATCCGTACCCTTCATCTCGCAATCCTCGACCGTCACCGAAGCCACGCCGCCCGACATCTCCGAGCCGATGACCACGCCGCCGTGGCCGCGCTCCATCCGGCAATGGCGGACCTCGACATTGCGTGTTCCCCGCAGGTGGTCGGCCTCGCCGTTCGGGCCGCGCTTTCCGGCCTTGATGGCAATGCAGTCGTCTCCGACGGAGAACCGGATCCCCTCCAGGCGGACGTCGGTACACCCCTCGGGATTGAGGCCATCCGTGTTAGGACTGTCGTGCGGCGCTTCGATCACGAGGCCCGCCGCGACGATGTTTGAGCAGCCTTGCGGATGAATGGTCCAGGAGGCTGCATTGCGGATGGTAAAGCCGAGAAGCGTGACATTCTCACATCCGATGAGATGCAGGCCGCGCGGACGGCGGGCACCGTCGCGTGTTTCCTTTGGCCATGTCCACCAATCCCCTTCGGCTCCTGATCCGTCGATCGTGCCGCGTCCTTCGATGACGAGGTTCCTGGCCTCCATGGCGTGAACCGGGGCAGCGAAGCAGGCATCCGGCATTCCCTCCCAGCTGCCCAGCATCCGGCCCAGGCTGCCGCGGGCGGGAAGTATCGGCCAGCCGGCACGAAGCGACGGAGCGCGGAGCACAGCGTTCCTGGCGAGATGCAGGGTAATATGGCCGCCCAGGCGAAGCGGCATCGTGATCCATTCTCCTGGTTCGATCCTGAGCGTTCCGCCGGATGGAACCGTGGCGAGAGCGGCAGCGAGCGCGGAGGCATTCCGGCTGGCCGTGTCGAGATCGTCCGGTGCGGCACCTTCGATCAGACCGAACGCGACGGCATCGACGAGACCGGCGCACGGGGCCGTCCGGAACTGAAACGGCTCGAGGCCGTCAATTTCCAGCCTGTAGACGCTCGCCGGCGACAGATCGTGGAACAGCGTCACCACCCGATCCGCCAGACCCTCCCGGGGCGGCAGGTCACCGGCGATCTGCGTCAGACGCCAGGAAAGCATCTGGGGCAGGTGGTAGAGTGCTCCCGGCACAGGAAGTCTTATGGCCGCGATCCGGGCAGAGATCGCAACGGGTATTGGACGGATCATGGTTCCTGTCTCTGAAAAGGCCCGCCGCCCGAGAGCGGCGGGCAGGGTGGTGTCAGTCGAACTTCGCCAGGACGTCGTTCACGCCATCGATGATCTGTTCGGCCGCTCCCATGGCATCCAGCTGCCCGTACGCGTATTCCTCCAGCGTATCGAGGAATACGGCACGTGCCTCGGGATTCTCGTTGAAGGGCGAAACCGTGGGACCGGAGGCGGCCATGACCATAGCGTTGGCGGCGCGCACTTCGGGCTCTCCGGTCTCTCCCAGGCGCGCTGCCGCCGCCTTGGAAGCGGGAATGCCGCGGGTCGTGCCGAGGGCATCGATCCCTTCCGGCTCGTTCAGCAGGCAGTTGAGAATCTGTGCTGCAGCCTCCTGGTTTGCGGAATTCCTGGAGATCGAAAACACCATTGAGGGCTTGCGGTAGACGCCATCGGTGACGGCACCCTCGATCTTGATGATGCCGGTGGGCTTCAGCACCTGTCCTTCCTTCAGCGGATCGGCATACTTGCCGAAGGTGGAATCCCACTCGTAGGAGCCTGCAATCTTGCCTTCGGCCCATTCGGGCTTCTCGAAGAGATTCACGTTGCCGTCGGCCGCTTCCTCCTTCTGGGAGCGCATCACTCCCTCCTCGACCAGTCGCCCCAGAAAGGCGATGCCCTCGGCAAGTTCGTCCGCGGTCCAGGCCACGCGGTTAGTTTCCGGATCGACCATGTCCTTGCCGGTCTTCTGCGTGACGTAGAGTGTCGTTACAAGCTGTGCCGTCTCCTTGACCGCGTTGAATGTGTAGTAATCCTCGCCGAGCTTCTCCTTGACCGTCTTCGTTGCGGCAAACAGCTCGTCCCAGGTCTTGGGGACCGCGACGCCGGCCTTCTCCAGGGTCGTCAGGTTGAAGAAGAACACGCGTCCCGTTGTGGAAACCGAGATTCCCTGCAGCACGCCGTTCATCGACCCGGATGCCAGATCGCCTTCCGACCAGTTGGAAAGGTCGAGGGCCTTCAGGGTCGACAGGTCCGCAAAGCCGTCGCCGTTCTTGGAAAAGAGCGGCAGCCAGGGCCAGTTCACCTGGATGATGTCCGCCTCGGTCTTGCCGGCCATCTGCGTGGTCAGCTTTTCGAGGTAGCCGTCGAAGCCGGTGAACTCGCCTCTTACCGTGTGACCGTGCTTGGCGCCGCAGGCCTCGAGCGCCTTCTGGGTGGCCACGTGACGGCTCTCGCCGCCCCACCAGGACATGCGTAGATCCGCAGCCCGGCCGGCGGTGGACAGGGCGAGCGCAAGGAGCGCCGTTCCTGTCAGCATTTTCGCAATATATCCGTTTCTCATGCTCTCCTCCTCCTTGTTCAGGCTGCCATGGCAGCCGCGGACCGCAGCATGTTCCGGCCGTCCGCCTTGTCGAAAATGTGCAGTGACTTCATCTCGGGTTGCAGACGGACCACCTCACGGTTGCCGAGACGTTCGAACTCGTCGGCGCCGACAACGCACACCACCCTCTGGCCTTCGAGCTCTGCATGCAGGTTGACCTCGTGGCCCATGAATTCGGCGCTTATCAATCGCGCGGTGAAGCCCTGTTGGCCCAGCTCCAGATGTTGCGGGCGGACGCCCAGGACCGCTGCCCCCGACAGCACAGGGAGATGGCGGAGGATCTCCGGCGCGAGCGGCAGCTTCTGGGTTCCCACAACGAAGCTGCCGTCGGTGAGGCTGCCCTCTATGAGGTTCATTTCCGGGGAGCCGATAAAGCCGGCAACGAAGATATTGGCCGGCTTGTTGTAGAGTTCCTTCGGAGTGGCTACCTGCATGATACGGCCGCCCTGCATGACGCAGATGCGATCGCCCATGGTCATGGCCTCTGTCTGGTCATGGGTGACATAGACCACGGTGGAGGAACGCCCCTCCGCCTTCAGTTGGCGGTGGAGGTCGGTAATCCTTACCCGCATGGAGGCCCGCAGCTTGGCGTCCAGGTTGGAAAGCGGCTCGTCGAAAAGGAAGACTCCGGGCTTCTTGATAAGTGCCCGCCCCAGCGCGACACGCTGCGCCTGCCCGCCGGATAGCTGCTTTGGCAGTCGATCGAGCAGCGGCTCGATCTCGAGGATCTTCGCGACCTGATCGACGGCTGCGTCTCGCTCGGCCTTGGGAACGCCGGCAATGCGCAGGCCGAAGGCCAGGTTGCCGCGCACTTTCATATGCGGATAGAGGGCGTAGTTCTGGAACACCATGGCAATCGAGCGCTGGCTGGGCGTCAGGTCGTTCACCAGACGGTCACCGATGATGATCTCGCCGCTCGTTACCTGCTCAAGGCCGGCAATCATCCGCAAGGTCGTGGATTTGGCGCAGCCCGAGGGGCCCACGAGAACCATGAACTCGCCATCTCGGATATCGAGATTGATTCCGTGGACGGCCTTGAAGGCGCCGCCGTAGATCTTTTCCAGG
This sequence comes from Pseudorhizobium endolithicum, assembly GCF_902153245.2. Classification (GTDB taxonomy): domain Bacteria; phylum Pseudomonadota; class Alphaproteobacteria; order Rhizobiales; family Rhizobiaceae; genus Neorhizobium; species Neorhizobium endolithicum. The sequence goes on along the minus strand of NZ_CABFWF030000018.1, from coordinate 390,973 downwards.
TTTCTCAGTTGGACGCGTGCCATGTCAGCCCTTCCTGCTTCCGGCGGATATGCCCTCGATGAAGTACCGCTGCGCGGCGAAGAACACGACGAGCGCAGGCGCGATGGTCAGCACCGACATTGCAAGGATACGGTTCCATTCGAAGGCTTCGGTCGTGTCGATCGACAGCTTGAGCGCCAGGCTGACCGGATATTTGTCGACAGACGAGATGTAGATGAGCGGGCCGAGGAAGTCGTTCATCGTCCACATGAACTGGAACAGGCACACCGATATCAGCGCCGGCGCCAGCATGGGAACGACGATGAAGACAAGCGTCTGCAGGCTATTGGCGCCATCGACACGAGCCGCCTCTTCCATGTCGCGCGGCAGCGCACGCAGGAACTGCACCAGCATGAACACGAAGAACGCGTCTCCGGCGAGCGCCGACGGCACCCAGAGCGGCAGGAAGCTGTCGAGCCAGCCCAGGTCCCGAAACAGGATGTATTGCGGAATGCGGGTCACCACATTGGGCAGCAACAGGACGGCGATCACCGAGCTGAACAGGATCTTCTTGAGGGGGAAATCGAAGCGCGCGAAGGCATAGGCAGCCATGGTGCATGAAATCGCGGTGCCGATAACCTTCGGCAGGATGATCAGGAACGAATTCCAGAAGAAGCGGCCGAACGTGTAGGGCGTGGAGGTCTGCCAACCCTTTATATATCCGTCAAGCGTCGGGGCCTCCGGCATGAAGCCGGCTCCTGCGAAGATTTCGGAATTCGTCTTGAAGCTCGCGCCCACCAGCCAGATCAGCGGGTAGAGCATGACGAAGCCCACCGCAAACAGCAGGACATAGCGAACCGTGGTGGAGACAAGATCAAGCCGGGCGCGACGACGGGCGGCGCTCGCATTCGCACGTGCCAGATCGGGTGAGGAGAGAGGAATCGGCGTCATCGTCAGTTCCTCTTGTCGCCGGCGTAGTAGACCCATTTCTTCGATGACCAGAAGGCAACGAGGGTCAGGGCCATGATGATGACGAACAGTATCCAGGCGATCGCCGAGGCATAGCCCATGTTGAACTTCTTGAAGGCCTCTTCGTAGATGTAGAGCGGCAGGAGGTAGGTGGACTTCAGGGGGCCGCCCTGGGTGATGATGTAGGGACCGTTGAACTCCTGGAACGCCTGGACCATCTGCATGATCAGATTGAAGAAGATGACGGGCGTCAGCAGCGGCAGGGTTATGAAGATGAAGGTCGTGATCTTCCCGGCGCCGTCGATCGAGGCCGCTTCATAGAGAGATTTGTCGATCGACTGCAGGGCCGCGAGGAAGATCACCATCGCCGATCCGAACTGCCAGCAGCGAAGAAGGGTGATGGTGATAAGAGCATTGGTGGGGTCGCCAAACCAGTCGACCGGTCCGAGGCCAATGACCGACAGCCCCATGTTGACGAGTCCTTCGCTCGCAAACATGTATCGCCACAACACGGCGATCGCGATCGAGCCGCCCAGGATCGAGGGCACGTAAAAGGCCGTGCGGAAGAAGTTGATGAACTGCAGCTTGTAATTCAGGATGGCGGCAATGAAGAGCGCGAAGGCGAGCTTCAGCGGCACCGTAATGAACACGTAGAGCAGGGTCACGTTCAACGATTTGACGAAGGTCCGGTCGCGCGTGAAGAGACGCTCGTAATTGGCGAATCCCGACCATCTCGGACTGCTCATCAGGTCATAGCTGGTGAAGCTCAGATAGAGCGAAGTCAGAAACGGCACGGCCGTGAATACCAGCAATCCCAGGATATAGGGCGCGAGATAGCCGAGGCCCAGAAAACGCTGGCCCTTCATGTCGCAGCACCGGCAGGTGGGGGCGCGGCATGAAATCCGATTACGTTTTCGTACAAAATACGCTCCTGGTCGGCGGCAGGACATTTGAGGGATTGCCCCCGTTCAGGTCCTTGCCGCCGATCTCCTCCCAGTGAATCGGTGCCTTCGCACTATCTGCTCGTGACTTAATGTTATTTGCGCCTAAGAATGAATAAACAAAGACGGGGAAAAAGATGGACGAAATCGAAGGCGGCATTCTTTCCAGCATTCCTGCCGCCGCGCTGACGCTGGAACTGACGCGTGCGGCAATCCGCATGGAGCATTCTCAGACCTGGAGCATCGACAAGATCAATCCGGTCGATGATCTCGTGGTCTGTCTGGAGGGAAGCGGTCATTACCTCGTCGATGGCGATGCGCGCGTGATGGAGCCGGGAGATGCCATGCTGATCAGGCGGGGGCAGCGGTTCATCGGCAGGAACCGCAGTCAGGCACCCTATATCGGAATTGCGCAGCACTTCACGCTGGACATCTACGGGCGTCACGACCTCATCGCACAGATGAAGCTGCGTCCCAAGATAAGGCTGACCCGCTGGCCGCTTCTCGAGCCGCTGGTCCGCCAGTATCGCCAGAGCGCACCACCATCCTCGGTGACGCTGGGGCAACATCACCTCTTCATGTATCTGCTGATTTCATACGTGGAGGATGCCTTCATGGGCTGGCGTGAGCGGGCCCCTTACCAGCCGGAGGGTGCCGATGCCCTGGATCTTGCCGTCATGAAGGCAGCCACGACGATTTCGGCCAATCCGCTGGATCCCGACATCGCAACAAGAGCCGTAGCGGGGTCGGCCTACAACAGGGACTACTTCCTTCGCGAGTTCAAGAAACGGGTCGGCCAGACACCGCGCAAGTATCAGGAATTCAAGCGAATGGAGCGGGCGATGCTCTTCCTGGAAGCCGGTATGTCCGTGGCGGCGACGGCCGCCGAAATCGGCTATACGGATACCTATTACTTCTCGCGCATGTTCAAGCGAATGCTGGGTATCAGCCCCCGGGGCCACCTTCATCGCGTCCGGGTAAGCCGCCACGGTGGCTTGCTGGGGTTTGACGAACCGGAACAGCAGCAAAAGCTTGCGCAGACATCGCGATCAACGGGAATATATCAGGAGCTGTGATCGGCCCTACTGTGGATTGCGGCGCACATCAACGGTTTACGAATCATGGCTAATATTTTCTGATCGAGCATAACGCGTTACGATACTTCGATTGACATACGGATGGCATGATGAGCGCCGAGACCGACACCGATAGCATCTTCGAGCTTGCCCCTATCGCCATGTGGCTTGAGGACTTCAGTGAGGTACAGGCGCTGTTTTCGGAGTGGCGCCGGCAGGGCGTCGAGGATCTGCGTTCCTATTTGCTGGCCGACCTGAACCGGGTCGAGATGTGCTCCCGGCGCATTCGCGTCTTGAAGGTCAATCCGAAGACGCTCGACGTATTCCAGGCCGCCGATCATGTGGAACTGGTGGAAAATCTCTCCAGGATCTTCCGCGACGACATGCTGGAAAGTCACGTCAACGAACTCACCGCCCTGTGGAGCGGCGAAACGGAGTTCGCCAGCAACACGGTCAACTACACCTTGAGGGGCGAGCGTCTGGATATCCAGCTCCGGGGCGCGGTTCTTCCCGGTTGCGAGCAAACGCTGGAGCGTGTCCTTCTGACGACGGAGGACGTGACGGAGCGGGAGGATGCAAGGCGTCAGGAGCAGGAGCGCCGGGCCTACGCGCAGGCGATGTTCGAGCATTCTCCGGTTTCGCTCTGGATGGAGGATTTCAGCACGATCAAGGCGTTGATGGACGATGTCCGCGCCTGCGGGATCGAAGACCTTCGGATCTTCATGGACGTTCATCCCGAATTCGTCCGGCAATGCATGAGTGAAATTCGCGTCATCGATGTCAATCAGGCGACGCTCGACCTCTTCGTCGCCCCGGACCGGAACACGCTCCTGCGTCATCTGGACGATATCTTCAGGGATGCGATGGAGAAGCCGTTCCGCGAGCAGCTCATGGACCTGTGGCACGGCCGGTTGTTCCATCATCGGGAGGTCGTCAACTACGCGTTGGATGGCTCGGAGCGGCATCTCCTGCTGCAGTTCTCTGTCTTTCCCGGCCACGAGGATGACTGGTCGCTGGTGCAGGTCGCGCTTACCGATATCACCGCCCGCAAGAAAGCGGAGGCCTATCTCGAATATCTCGGGAAGCACGACGTCCTGACACGTCTCCACAACCGGGCCTTCTACATGGAGGAACTGAATCGGCTGGAGCGCAAGTCGCTTCGGCCCGTCTCGGCAATCATCCTTGATCTCAACGGGCTCAAGGAGGCCAACGACCAACTCGGCCACGATGCCGGCGACGGGCTCCTTCGCAGGATGGGGGAAGTCCTCAATGGCGTCGTGACGGCGCCCAATACCGCCGCCCGCATCGGCGGGGATGAATTCGCCTTGCTTATGCCGGGGAGCGACCAGCAGGCGGCGGCCGCCATGATCGAGACGATCTATGAACTGCTGAGGATCAACAATCAGTTCTATTCGCTGGCTCCTCTGAGCGTTTCCCTTGGCAGCGCCACCAGCCAGGACGGGGAGACCATGGAAGCGGTAGTCAGGCGCGCCGACTGCGCCATGTATGAGCAGAAGAAGGCTCACTATGCGGAGCGTGAGTGCGGAGGGCGCCAGGCTGTACAGCTTTGATGTCCGGAATGGTTCCGCAGAAACGGATTACTGGAACTCATGATGGAGACGGGTTCTTTGATGGCGGGTTTCAGCGGAGGGTCTCCTAACAATTCCCTTGCTTGGCAGCGGTGGTAGCGTCTTATGAAGGAGGCGGACGTCCAGCACAGTGCTTTCGATCGTCCGGCGGTCGAGGTGGCAAGCGACCTGATCGGCGCGGAACTCCTCTTCGGCGGTGCGGGCGGGATCGTGGTGGAGGCCGAGGCCTATATGCCGGACGATCCGGCCTCCCACAGCTATCGCGGCCGGACCTCCCGCAACCGCTCCATGTTCGGCCCCTCCGGCCACGCCTATGTCTACCGGTCCTATGGCATCCACTGGTGTCTCAATGTCGTCTGCCAGGCGGGTAGCGCGGTGCTCATCAGGGCACTGGAGCCGGTGGAGGGGATAGCGGACATGCAGGCGCGCCGCGGGCGGCAAGAACTGCATCTGCTGTGCTCGGGGCCTGGACGCGTGTGCCAGGCGCTCGGCATCACTGGAGAACACGACGGCCTGAGCCTGCTCCACCTGCCCTTCCGCCTGACACTTGCGCAGCAGAGCCCAGGCAGCATCCTTACGGGCAAACGGATCGGCATAACAAGGGCGGTCGACATGCCCTGGAGATTCGGGCTGAAGGGGTCTGTCCACCTCAGCCGGCGCTTCCCGACCGGTCTACCGAGCCCCGATGACGGTATCTGAGAGCCCGCGGTCGGCCTCCATCCGTCCATGCGGCGACGCAGTGCGCAACCGGGACAGTTTCGGGGCATTCTTAACCTTCAGGCAAGGAATTAACCATACATATTAGACACCACGGCAAAATGGGTAACCGGCATTCCCAACTGGCATGACGCCGCACTGCCGTACCGGTCTCGACCCGGTATCTGCTCATGATCACAACCACAACGACTGCGGTGACCGTGTTGTCTGCGCCGCCGGGTAACGGGCTGGCGCTTGTTCTGCGGGTCTCGGCAGGTGCGTTTGTCATCGCGAGCGATTTCGCACTCGACCCTTATCGGGGTGTAACAGGTTTTGGGGACGCAGTTGGGGCACGAGACGCGATCCGATCAATCGCGAAGAGGACAGGCGGGAAGCCTGGGGGAAAGGCTGGCGTTTGCCGGTCTTGACGAGACCTCTTGCGATCTGCTGCGCCGCCATCGGTCGCAACTGGAGCCGGCCGTCAAGGCGGGCCTGCGCGACCTCTTCCATCGCTATCAGTCCTATCCCGATTCGGCCCGCGTCTTCGCCAGCGAACAGCAGATCGAGCGCCTGCACGATCTCCAGGCATCCCATTGGAGCGTTCTCACCGACGCCCGGTTCGACGCCCTCTATGCCGAACGCGTGAAAGTCCTTTCCGACAGCGAAAGCCGCATGGGCCTCGATCCGAGATGGCACATCGCCGGCCATGCCGTCATCCTGGAACATCTGCTCAAGGGGCTGATGGCGGAGGAGGGGCGCGGCAGGTTTCTGAAACTGGGCCGTCGCGGCTCCCCGGAGGTCTCGGACATCGTCGCTGCGCTCGTGCGGCTCGTGATGGTCGACGTGGAGATTGCCGTATCGCTGCGCTTCAACGAACTTCGCCAGAAACATCATCGCGCCCTCGAAGAACAGCGCCGGGATGACCGCGATGAGGTGGTTCAGTTGCTCTCCGACGTCGTGCGTTCGCTCGCCGAGCGGGACCTGACGGCCTCTCTGCCCGAGAACGTTCCCGAGGCCTATGCCGAAATGGCCTCCATCCTGAGCCAGGCAATCGAAAGCATGCGCGGCTCTCTCGCTTCCGCAAGCGAACACACAGGCCGCGCAGAGCAAGCCTCCGCCGCGCTGGCGGCTCAGGCCATGATCCTGGCCGAAGAGGCGGACGATCAGTCGACCCGCGTCCGTGGCGCGGCACAGGAGCTCGAAGAACTGGCCGGCCGGCTGCGGGCCGGCGCGGCCGAAACCGCTGAGGCGGCAAAGGTCGCCGCCACGACGCGCAGCACCGTCGAGGAAAGCGGTGAAGCGGTCGGTCGGGCCATCAATGCCATGGCCGATATCGAGAACTCCGCTGAAAAGATCGGCCAGATCATCGGGGTCATCGACGAGATCGCCTTCCAGACCAACCTTCTGGCCCTCAACGCCGGGATCGAGGCTGCGCGGGCCGGTGAGACCGGGCGGGGCTTTGCGGTCGTGGCACAGGAAGTGCGCGCCCTTGCGCAGCGTTCGGCGGATGCTGCCCGTGAGATCAAGTCGCTGGTCGGCACCACGAAGACGCAGGTGGACGCCGGGGTGGAGATGGTGCACCGCACACAGGATGCGATCGGTGGAATCGTCCGGCAGGTCTCCGAGATCAACGATGCGATCGCAAGCATCGCCACCCGCGCGGACGAGAATGTCGGCGCCCTGGAAAGCGTCTCTGCGGGGCTCACCCAGGTGGGCAGCGAGATCGGTGCGACGGCCGGGCGCGCGCAGGCGGTCGGATCCGGGGCCGATGACCTCCACACGGTCATCCTCGAACTCGGGCGCACGGTTCGCGAATTCCGCATCGAACGACAGGTCCGCTACCATGCCGACCGGCCGAAAGCCAATCCGCCGCAGCTTCTGCGTCCCGTGGCGGCACTGCCGCTCGGAATCGAGGACGCCCGCGAAGGACAAGAAGAGCTTCTATTTTCCAAGAGACAAGGAATGAACTGATGGCGAGCAAGAAGGCTGCCCAGGAGAGTTTGACACTATCCTCGGTCCTGGACCTGAACGAGGCCTCTGTCCTGCATGGCAAGCTGACGGAGCTTCGCGGCCGCAACCTGAAGATTGATGCTTCGCAAGTCGAACGCCTGGGCGCTCAATGCGTCCAGATCATCGTCGCGGCTGCCCGTGCCTGGCAGGCCGACAAGAAGGCGTTCGTCGTGGAGAAGTCATCGGACGCATTTGAAAAGACCCTGCAACTCATCGGCCTCGACCCCAACCAACTGACGGCCAAGGAGAACTGAAATCATGAAGAAGAAAGTGCTGACGGTGGATGATTCCCGGACGATCCGGAACATGCTCCTTGTAACGCTCAACAATGCCGGCTTCGAAACGGTCCAGGCCGAGGACGGGGTCGAGGGGCTGGAAGTCCTGGAAGATGCAAACCCGGATGTCATCGTCACCGACATCAACATGCCGCGCCTCGACGGTTTTGGCTTCATCGAGGGTGTGCGCCGCAACGAGAAGTACCGTGCCGTTCCGATCCTCGTTCTGACGACCGAGAGCGACGCGGACAAGAAGAACCGTGCCCGCCAGGCCGGCGCCACGGGTTGGATCGTAAAGCCGTTCGACCCGGCCAAGCTCATCGATGCGATCGAGCGCGTCACAGCCTGAAACAACAGCCTGATCAGGATTTCCTCCGATGGACATGAACGAAATTAAAGAGATCTTCTTCCAGGAGTGCGAGGAGCAGCTCGCGGAACTGGAATCGGGGCTTCTGAAGCTCAACGACGGAGATCGCGATCCCGAGACGGTGAATGCCGTCTTCCGCGCCGTTCATTCCATCAAGGGCGGTGCCGGTGCATTCGGCCTGGATGATCTCGTGGCATTCGCGCACGTGTTCGAGACGACGCTGGATTGCGTCCGCTCCAACAGGCTGGAGCCGACGCAGGACGTCCTGAAGGTCATGCTGAAGTCGGCCGATGTTCTGGCAGACCTGACCAATGCGGCGCGTGACGGCGGCTATGTGGACGAGGCCCGCAGCCGGTCCCTCGTAAAGGAACTCGAGGCACTGGCGAATGGCGAAGTGCCCGCCCCGGCTGCGAAGGCGTCCGACCCGGTTTTGGCCCCGGCAGCGCCCGCACCCACCGATGACGGTGGTTTCCAGCCCATCCCCTTCTCCTTCGATTCCTTCGACGAGGGCGAGGCTGCCGAGGATGGCCAGACATACGAGATCTCCTTCCGCCCGCGCCGCGAGCTGTATACGAAGGGCAACGAGGCGGCTCTTCTGCTGCGCGACCTGTCCCGTATCGGCGAAATGAGCATCAACTGTGATGCCGGTTCCCTTCCCGAATTCGACAAGATGGACCCGGAGGAGGCCTATTTCGGCTGGACCATTCAGCTCACCACGGCCAAGTCGGAGGACGATATCCGCGCCGTGTTCGAGTTCGCCGAGTGGGATTGCGATCTTGAGATCAAGGCGCAGGAAGCATCTGCCACCGACGATGAGCTGCCGATGATCCCCGTGCCGTTCGACCTCGCGGCGCTGGATGAGGGAGATGCAGCTTCGGAGGCGGCTCCTCCCGCCAATGCGGCGGCCTCCGAAGTCGTGGCCGCGGCCGAAACCGCCACCTCCGTCTCCAAGATGGCCGCCGCTGCCGCTCGCGTGGAAAAGAAGGAAGCGGCCGCTGCCTCCGCCTCGGCTACCGCCGCAGCCCAAAATGCCGCCGCCGCCGCTGCTGCCGGCCAGACGATCCGCGTCGATCTCGACCGCGTCGACCGCCTGATCAACCTCGTCGGCGAGCTCGTCATCAACCAGGCGATGCTCTCCCAGAGCGTCATCGAGAACGACACGACCGGGACCTCCTCCATCAACATGGGCCTCGAAGAGCTCCAGCAGCTCACCCGCGAGATCCAGGATTCGGTCATGGCGATCCGCGCGCAGCCGGTTAAGCCGGTCTTCCAGCGCATGTCGCGCATCGTCCGCGAAGTCGCCGACATGGTCGGAAAGTCGATCCGCCTCGTGACGGAAGGCGAGAACACGGAAGTCGACAAGACGGTCATCGACAAGCTGGCCGAGCCGCTCACGCACATGATCCGCAACGCCGTCGACCACGGCATCGAGACGCCCGAAAAGCGTGAGGCTGCCGGCAAGGATCCGGAAGGCACGATCAAGCTGACCGCAAAGCATCGCTCGGGCCGCATCGTCATCGAACTGGTGGACGACGGCGCCGGCATCAATCGCGAGCGCGTTCGCCAGAAGGCGATCGACAATGATCTGATCGCGGCCGACGCCAACCTGACCGACGAGGAGATCGACAACCTGATCTTCGCTCCGGGTTTCTCGACGGCTGACAAGATCTCCGACATCTCCGGCCGCGGCGTCGGCATGGACGTGGTCAAGCGCTCCATTCAGGCGCTGGGCGGCCGCATCTCGATCTCGTCCCGGCCGGGCCACGGCTCGACCTTCACGATGAGCCTGCCGCTGACGCTCGCAGTCCTCGACGGCATGGTGGTGACGGTTGCCGGACAAACCCTTGTCGTACCGCTGACGGCGATCGTCGAGACGCTGCAGCCGGAGGCATCCTCCATTCATTCCTTCGGCGCGAACCAGCGCCTGATCTCGATCCGCAACTCCTTCTGCCCGCTGGTCGATGTCGGCCGCATCCTCAACTTCCGGTCCAGCCAGGCCAACCCGGTCGAAGGTGTGGCCCTTCTCGTCGAGTCGGAAGGTGGCGGGCAGCGGGCGCTCATGGTCGACGCGATCCAGGGACAGCGCCAGGTGGTCATCAAGTCGCTCGAGGCCAACTACACGCACGTACCCGGCATCGCTGCGGCAACCATTCTGGGCGATGGCCGCGTCGCTCTCATCCTGGACGTCGATGCCGTGGTGGCGGCGTCGCGCGGCCAGTCCCTCAAACCGGAAATGTCACTAGCCGCCACGGGTTGATTGTATGTCGTATGCCGTGAAAAACACGCTCCAAGGAAGTCGTGAACTGATCGCGTTTCGCATTGGCGATCAGGAGTTCTGTGTGAACATCATGTCGGTGCGGGAAATACGGGGCTGGACGCAGGCCACTCCGTTGCCGCATGCGCCGCCTTACGTGATGGGCGTCATCAACCTCCGCGGCGCCGTGCTTCCGATCGTCGATCTTTCGGCAAGGCTGGGAATGAAAGAGGCCGAGCCCTCGGCCCGTCACGTCATCATCGTGGCGCAGGTGAAGAGCCGCGTCGTCGGCCTTCTGGTCGAGGCCGTTTCCGATATCCTTACGATTACCGAGGATAATATCCAGCCGGTGCCGGAGGTGTCTTCGGACCTGGAGAAACAGTATGCCCGAGGGATACTCGCGATCGACAAGCGGATGATCTGCATGATCGAACTCGACAGTCTCTTCCCCGAAACGGAAAGTGAAGCTGCATGATGCCTATGGGCGCAGTCGATGCCCGGCAGTCACCGGACGAGATCATGGCAAGCGGCGAATATCCGCTGACCCGCCGTGATCTGTCGGAAATTGCCGCAATGATCTATTCGGATGCCGGAATCTATCTGAACGATTCCAAGGCCTCGCTCGTTTATTCGAGGCTCTCCAAGCACATCCGCGCCCTGGGGCTGAAGGGATTTCGCGAATACTGCGCCCTCGTCGGTTCGCCGGAAGGCGCAGCCGCGCGCCGGGAGATGCTGTCGCACCTGACGACGAATTTCACCCGTTTCTTCCGGGAAAACCACCATTTCGAGCACCTGAGGGACGAGGTCCTTCCGGGCCTGATCGCCCGGGCGAAGTCAGGCGGGCGCGTGCGCATCTGGTCTGCCGCCTGCTCCGACGGGCAGGAACCCTATTCGATCGCGCTCACCGTCCTCTCCCTGCTGCCGAACGCGGCGGACTACGACTTCAAGATCCTCGCGACCGACATCGATCCCAAGATCCTCGCGCAGGCACGGGCCGGGGTCTACGACGAGAACGCTCTCGAAACCGTATCGCCCCAGGTGCGAAAGCAGTATTTCCGTGAGGTGGACGTCGCCGGGCGCCGCAAGTTCCAGGTCGATGAAAGGCTGAAGAAGCTCATCACGTTCAACGAACTCAACCTGATGGCCCAATGGCCATTCAAGGGCAAGTTCGACGTGATCTTCTGCCGCAACGTCGTGATCTACTTCGACGAGCCGACCCAGATGAAGATCTGGTCGCGCTTCGCCGCCCTGCTTCCCGAAGGGGGCCACCTCTACATCGGCCATTCCGAACGGGTTTCCGGTGACGCCAAGAACCACTTCGACAACATCGGCATCACCACCTACCGGTATACGGGCGCGGGCACGGGGAGGCGGACATGAGCGCACCGGCACGTGTTCTCGTCGTTGACGATTCGCCCACCATGCGGGGCCTCATCACGGCCGTCCTGAACTCCGATCCGGAGGTCAACGTCGTCGGCCAGGCGGGCGACGCCCTGGAGGCCCGTGCGGCGATCAAGGAACTCAATCCGGATGTCGTGACGCTCGACATCGAAATGCCGAACATGAACGGCCTCGAATTCCTCGAGAAGATCATGCGGCTCAGACCGATGCCGGTCATCATGGTCTCGACGATGACCCACCACGGCGCGAATGCGACCCTGGCGGCGCTGGAGATCGGCGCCTTCGATTGCGTCGGCAAGCCGGCGCCCGGTGACATCCGCCCGTTCATGGATCTGGCCGAGAAGGTCAAGGCGGCAGCTCGTTCAGGCTTGCGCCGGCACGTTTCGCCGCCGGCCCCGGCCATCACCCCTGCCGCCGAATATCGCGTGGGCCGCAAGGTCGTCGCGATCGGCTCGTCCACCGGTGGCGTCGAGGCGCTGATCGCGGTGCTGCAGAAGTTTCCGAAAAACTGTCCGCCGACGGTGATCACCCAGCACATGCCCCCGACCTTCACGAAGAGCTTTGCAGAACGGCTCAACCGCCTCTGTGCGCCGGTCGTGGAGGAGGCAACCGACGGGGCGCGGCTGGAGATCGGCAAGATCTATCTCGCCCCCGGCGGCGAAAGGCATCTCGAGGTCGTCAACCCCTCCGCGCCCTCCTGCCGCCTGATGGAGCGCGAGCCCGTCAACGGCCACAGGCCTTCCGTGGACGTACTGTTCGACTCGGTGGCGTCTCTGGCAGGGCGCAACGCCGTCGGCGTCATTCTCACCGGGATGGGCCGAGACGGTGCATCAGGCCTGCTCAGGATGCGCAAGGCAGGCGCCCGGACCATCGGCCAGAACGAGAAGACCTGCGTGGTCTACGGAATGCCGCGTGTCGCCCAGGAGATTGGCGCCGTCGAGCAGCAACTGCCGCTCGGCTCCATCGGCGAGGAAATTCTGAAACTAACTGCTGCCCGGAAAGAAGGTACCGAATAATGTCACTCGCTGAAAAGATCAAAGTTCTGATCGTCGACGATCAGGTTACCAGCCGCCTGCTGCTCAGCGATGCCCTGACACAGCTGGGCTTCAAGCAGATCACTGCCGCCGGCGATGGCGAGCAGGGCATGAAGATCATGTACGAGCAGCCGCATCACCTGGTGATCTCGGACTTCAACATGCCGAAGATGGACGGTCTCGGACTGCTGCAGGCGGTCCGAAGCAACCCCAACACCAAGAAGGCCGCCTTTATCATCCTCACCGCGCAGGGTGACCGCGCGCTGGTTCAGAAGGCGGCGCAACTTGGCGCCAACAACGTTCTCGCGAAGCCGTTCACGATCGAGAAGATGAAGGCTGCGATCGAGGCAGTGTTCGGAGCGCTTAAATGAGTGAGGCCGCCGCCAAGCGGGTCCACATCATCCAGGGCGAATACAAGGTCGTCGACGATCCGGAGGTTGTCCTGTCGACGATCCTGGGTTCCTGCGTGGCTGCCTGCCTTCGTGACCCCGTTGCCGGTGTCGGCGGCATGAATCATTTTCTCCTTCCCGGATCCAGCGACGCGATGTCCTCCGGTGGCGATGCCACGCGGTACGGCGTCCACCTGATGGAACTGCTGATCAACGGCCTGTTGAAGCGCGGTGCGCGCCGTGACCGATTGGAGGCGAAAATATTCGGGGGCGCCAAGACCATTGCGAGCTTCTCCAATGTCGGCGAGCAGAATGCTGCCTTCGCCGCACAGTTCCTGAAGGACGAAGGAATCCCGATTGTCGGTTCGTCGACGGGCGGAGAGCATGGGCGGAAACTTGAATACTGGCCGGTAAGCGGAAGGGCTCGCCAATACCCGCTCACCGGTGCCGAAACGCAGAAGACCGTTGCTCTCGAGCAGCGTCCGGTTCGGACGCCGAAGCCAGTCGAGAGCTCTATTGAATTCTTTTGATCAGTCCCTCCGGGACGTGAGGAAAGCCATGACCGACACTTTGAAGCCGCTGGACGCTTCCCTCGAACAGTCTCTTCCGGAGGTCCTGATGCGCCTCGTCTCGGAACTGCACGATGTCGCCTATCTGATCGAGCGCGTAGAGCCGCAGTTGCTGGAACTCGGCGGTGCCAACATCATGGAGCATCCCGACAGCATCAAGGTACTGCAGGGCATAGACCTGGCCGTGCAGAAGACGCGCGGACTGGCGGAGTTCGTCGATACGATCACGGGCACGATACCCGAAGACTGGATGGTCGACGTCTCGACCGCCCTCAGCCTCGTCAAGCTCGCAGATATGCACAAGGCCCTTGCCACCGGCGTCCGCCATGGCCACAGCCAACCCTTGAGCAAGGCGGCGGGCGACTTCGACTTCTTCTGAGTCGGTACGTTCCCACGGGATTCTGACCGCCAGCCGGCAGCCATACATCACAATCCGGAAACGCTCGCACAAGCTTCGTTGCATAGGGTGGGCATGGGCATAAGCCTGATCCGAGTTTGCGATGTGGGAACAGAATGAATCTGTTGGCTCAATTCTCTCAAGTTTTCAATAATCTGGCCAAGCTGGGCCAGACCAAGCTTATTGCCCTTGCGGGAGTGGGTGCCGTTTCCGTCGCTCTGGTTCTTGCCGCAGCCTTCTACGTCAACAAGCCCGCATACGAGACGCTCTACGTCGGGCTCGAGACGACCGATCTCAATCAGGTTAGCATCGCTCTCGCCGAGGCGGGCCTGGATTTCGCCGTCGGAACGGACGGTACAAGCATCCAGGTACCTGTCGGGATGACGGGCAAGGCGCGCCTTCTGTTGGCCGAGCGCGGCCTGCCGAACAGCGCCAATGCGGGTTATGAACTGTTCGACAACGTCGGTTCCCTCGGGCTCACCTCCTTCATGCAGGAAGTCACGCGCGTACGTGCGCTGGAAGGCGAGATCGGCCGTTCCATCCAGCAGATCAGTGGCGTGGCGGCGGCGAGGGTGCACATCGTCATGCCCGATGTCGGCAACTTCCGGCGCGGCGAGCAGAAGCCCACGGCGTCGGTGATGATCCGTGCCAGCACAAGCACCGGCCGCAAGGCCGCTTCGTCCATTCGTCATCTCGTCGCCTCGGCCGTTCCCGGTCTCGAAGTCGACGACGTGACGGTTCTCGATTCCACCGGACAGCTCCTCGCCGCCGGCGACGAATACGGAAACAGCGAGCTCAACCGCTCCCTCAACATCGTCCAGTCGGTCCAGCAGGAGCTCGAAACCAACATCGACAAGGCGCTGGCCCCGTTCCTCGGGATGGACAACTTCCGCTCCAGCGTCACCGCGAACCTCAACACCGACAGCCAGCAGATCCAGGAGACGATCTACGATCCTGAATCCCGCGTGGAGCGCTCGGTACGCATTACCAAGGAAGAGCAGCGCTCGCAGCAGAGCCAGAACGATTCTGCCGCCACCGTCGAGCAGAACGTGCCGCAGGCGGCACCCGAGGCCGGTGCGGCAGGTGGGCCGCAGTCGTCGGATCAGTCCGACAAGAAGGAAGAACAGACCAACTACGAGATCAACAGCAAGACGGTCGCCACCGTACGCAACAGCTACAAGATCGAGAAGCTGTCGGTCGCGGTGGTGGTCAACAGGGGGCGCATAGCGCAGATGGTCGGCGAGCCCGTCGATCAGGCGAAGATCGATGCCTACCTGGCCGAAATGCAGAAGATCGTCACCTCCGCTGCAGGCCTCAATCCGGAGCGCGGCGATCTGGTTACCCTGACGGCGATGGACTTCCTGGAGTCGCAACTTCTCGAAGAGGCCGCGTCCGGTCCCGGCGTTACCGAAGTGCTCAGCCGCAACCTGGGCGGCATCATCAACTCGCTCGCCTTCGTCGTGGTCGCCTTCCTGGTGGTCTGGCTCGGACTTCGGCCGCTCGTCCGCACCGTCGGCGGCGCCGCGACGGCCTCGACGGAACTGTCCGCCGACAGTGCCGGGCTTGAGCTGCCGGACTTCTCGCCGGCCTCCGGCGGAGGGTCGCTCATGGAGGGCTTCGGGGCGGACTTCGGCTTCGACAGCACCGACGACCTGTTGGGAATGGGCGACGACGATGGCGGCTTTAACCGCCGGGTCAAGGAAGGACCGGAGCGGCGTCTTGCGCGGATGGTGGAGATCAGCGAAGAGCGCGCCGCCAAGATCCTCCGCAAATGGGCAGTCGATCAGGCCGCCTGATCCCGCTCTCACGACATTGTTACTGCTGGGGCCGGCTCTCGAGCCGGCCCTTTTTTATTCAGGCATCCCCGAGGGTTGGCGGAAACCGTGGCCCGGCTTGCATACAGTTGCGGACTGCCTCACTATCGGGACGCGCCTGGGGCGTGGAAATTCGATCCGTCTTTTCTAGAATGACTGTGATTCGTCGGACGATGGGAGTAAACCGCTGCAGAATTGGAGACGAAACCGTTCATGTGGTTTGCCAGCCATGATTGCTGAGGGGTGAAGGCGCACATGGAGTTCTCTGGAATGAGGGCAGTTGCAGACTCATCCCGGATCGAGGGCGACGCGTTGCCCGAACCTCCCTCCCGAGAACAACTGGTCCGAAAACTCGCACTAGCGGTCCAGTCGCATGATGTTCCGGCAACCCTGCACCTTCTTTCGGACTATGTCGGCGCTGCCCACTTCCTTCTGGCCCGTTGCGATCTCATCCAGGAGCAGGGGCTTGACTACATCGTATCCTCCGACTGGCCATTCGATCTCGTCCGGCGCGTGGCGCCGGAAATTGCCAGCAACTATGCGAAGTCGAGCGAGTTGGAGAAATGCCTCTCCCTGTTCACCCCCGGCTTCTCTCTCCTGCCCGATGACGTGATCGTGCCGGGCAGTATCAGCCGGCAATACTGTTCCCTCGGCCTGTGTGTCGGCCGGACGCGCTACATGCTTCTGTTGCTGTTCACCGAAGGCCTGATCCTGTCGCAGGAACGTCTTCGGGAGCTCGGCCTCCTGGCCGCCTATGCGGCGAGTTCGTCCGAGCAGATGTCCAACAAGGCGGAGCGCGATTTCGAACTGACGGAACGCGAGCTCGAATGCCTGTTCTGGATCGCCGAAGGCAAGACCAGCGATGAGATCGCCATGATCCTCGGGATATCCCGCAATACGATCAACAACTACATAACAAGCGTGATGCGGAAGACGGGGACGAAAACCCGGTCGGAGGCGATTGCCTACGCGGTGCGCAACAATCTTGTCTAGGGAAATCACTGCATCCATGGGATCCACGCGCGGCATGTCCTCGGAGGCTTCGACGTCAGCCCAGTATCTGCGTCTTCAGAGAGCGTCGAGCCGCGCCGACATCTTTCCCAGGTTGGTGGCCATGCAGAAGCAGTTGCGGGCGCGGAACTTCGCGCTCCTGCGCATTTCCGGTGGCGGGTTGCCGGGCAACCGCAAGCTGGTCTGCGAAATAGAAAACTGGGGGCAGGAGGACGGCGGACAGCTCGAGATGCTGATTCGCAGCTACGGCGAACTGATGCTCGACCACATCGAGACCTCGCTGTTTCCGGTGGCCTGGACCGGGTCGGATCACATGAGCTTCATCGAGGCTCAGGAGTTCAATCCTCTTCTCCATCATCTGCCGGCGGACGTGCTGCCGTTCTCCGGACTGGGCTTTCCCATCCGGCTCGGCGCCATGGGGAATGGCTACGTCCTCTTCACCGCAAGCTCCCTCAGCCTCACGAGCGACCTGATCGTGGAGCAGCATCTGCGCAGTTGCCAGATCATGACGGACCTGCTCGCGCTCGACGAGCGGCGGAGCGCGCCGGCCCAAACCCTGAGCGAGCGGGAGATCGCCTGCCTGCAACTGGCCGGCGATGGACGGATCAGCGAGGAAATCGCCGAAAATCTGGGCCTCTCCGTCCATACCGTGAACGCCTACCTGGGCTCGGCCACGATGAAGCTCGATGCCGTCAACAGGATTCAGGCCATCGCCAAGGCCATTCGCCTCGGTCATATCAACTGAGGGAGGGGGCGCCGGCCTTAGCTGGCGAGCGCCATGGGCGGCGTGCGGACGAAGCGCGCTTCCTGCAAGCTGCGTTCGAGGAAGGCGGTGTTGTCCGCCGGATCCTCGGCCGGGCTCTGGAACGCGATGTGGTCGATCTCGATGCCGGCTTGGGTGTCGGCAAGCGTGAGACGGGCATACACAGAGACGCCCTTCGGCTTGATTTCCAGGTCAAGAACGACCTGCGGCTGACCGCTCCATTCGAGAACGTATTCGCCGCCGGCGCCGAAGTTCACGGTGCCCGGATGGAAATAGAGCTCTGCAGCCGACGACACCAGATCGGCCAGGTTCCCGTAGCACTCCAGGCGGAGCAGGGCGATCAGGTCACCGGCATCGAGCAGGCGTAGCTCCGTTGCCACCGGACTGATCGCCTCGGCCAGTATTTTTTCCCGTTCCGCAGAGTGGTCGCATTTTTTCATCGCGCTCAATGTGTCCGTTGCTTGAGCGACCGGGAGGCATAGACCCGGTGCACGAGTTCCGCCACCGCCTTGTAGAAGGCTGGCGGAATGACGCTATCAACCGAGACTTGCGCAAACATGGAGCGGGCGAGTGGGGGATCCTCGAACACGGGTATGCCGTTTGCCTCGGCGATCTCTCGGATCTTGAGGGCGATCAGGTCCTGCCCCTTGGCCACGACCACCGGCGCGTCGTTCTCTTCCCGGGCATAACGCAGCGCCACGGCGAAATGGGTCGGATTGGCGATGACGAGGGTGGCGCGGGGCACGCTGTCCATCATGCGGCGGCGGGCGCGGTCGCGCGCCAGAGAGCGCTGGCGGGACTTCACGAGCGGATCGCCCTGGGCCTGCTTGTATTCGTCCTTCACTTCCTGCTTGGTCATCTTGAGTTGGGTGAACCAGTGGTGACGGGACCAGGCCACGTCCGCAGCTGCCAGAAGCGCCGTCGCCAGCAGGATGATCACCATCATCTTCCGCACGATGGCGTCGAGCTTCACCAGGATGACCTGCGGGTCGGAGAACATTGCATTCAACGTGGCGAAGAACTCGCCGCGCAACGCAAAATACATGATCGCGGACACGATCAGGATCTTGAAGAACGATTTGAGGAATTCCACCAGTCCGGGAAGGCTGTAGATCCGCTCAAAGCCCTTTTTGGGGGAGATGCGCGAAGCCTGGGGTCGAATCCGCTCCAGCACCATCGACGGCATGTTCTGGGCGAGGGAGGATCCGAGCCCGAACAGAACGAAGAGCAGCATGACGGGAACCAGGAAGCCTGCCACCGCCCACGCAAGATGCACGCCCAGCGAAACGACGTCGGGCGTATTTTCAAGCCGCCACTGATCCGGTTGGGAGAACAGGTCCTTCAGCGTTTCCGTAAGGTCGGCAACGCCCGACGGCAGAAAGAAGATGAGAAAGATGTAGAAGGCCAGCGCCGACGCGAATATCGGCACTTCGCGGGAGAAGGGGACATTGCCCTTGGCCGCCGCATCCGTCAGTTTCTTGGCGGTCGGGTTTTCTGTTTTACTGTCTTTATCTTCTGACAAGACGTCTCATCCCGACGAATCGATCATGCTGGAAGCACGCTACAGCATGGCTGCGCTAGACGAGAATCGAGTCCACAAAAAGACTGTGGGTTGCTGCCGCCGAACATCGGCGCCAGGCGAGACGACTGCGGCCTCCGAGGTTGACCGCCGGGCTACGCCGCCTGGACGTCGCTGCCTTCTTCGGGCTCCTTGAGGAGGATCTGGCCCGAATTGGCCAGCCGGATGGCTTCCTGTGCCACGGCCCGTCGGGCGATCGCCACTTCACGCGGATTGAGTGCAGCAGCCGGTACGGCGAGATCGGATTCGATCATGCGGCGCTGGCGCGGACTGATGGCGGACAGCACGCATTCCTTGATCTCGTTGCTGGCCCCGCGCAGCGCCATCGTCAGGATGTCGGCCGCGACGTCGTTGAGGAGCAGCACGCGACTGCGCTGCGGCATGTAGAGCAGGTCCTCGAACAGGAAGATCTTCGGACGAACCTTGTTGACGGCTTCCTTGCTGATCGTACCCAGCGACGTGAGCAGCGTGTCGACCTGCGGCTTCTCCAACTCGTTCATGAGGTCCGCCACCTTCGCCGTACCATTCGAGTTGCGCTCGGCTTCGATTGCATTGATCAGCTCGACGACGCGGTTCTCGATGATCTGGGCGGCCTTGGGACTGACGTCCTTCATGTTGACGGTACGGTTCATGATGTCGGCGCGCCGGCTCTCGGGCAGCTGCAGCAAGACTTTTGCGCCGAAGGAAGACGGCAGCATCGACAGGATATAGGCCATTGTCTGCGGATGTTCGCGCGACAGGAACTTGCCGATGAAGGCAGGCTCGGCATCCTGCAGCCGGTCCCATATGGACGATTCATAGGCCTGGAAGGCGGTACGCCGGCCGAGCAGCCCGTCGACTTCCTCCGGCGTGAGACCTTCTTCGAGGATGGCCTCGATCGCTGCGGCATTGTCCATGAGGCCCGTTCCTTCCGTGAACAAGTCCTCGAATTCGTTGACGAGCAGGAGAAGCTCGTCCGGAGGGATGGCGCGCAGGCGCTGGGCCGACGCGATGATGGTCTGCAGTTCGGCCTGCGTAAAGTACTTCAAGAGCTTGCCGGCCACGCCTTTGCCCATCGCCAGGAGCACGGCGGCTGCCTTTTCGGCTTGGGACAACGGCTTCTCGGCAACAGCGCCACCGAAATCGTCAAAGTCCATCATGGTCTTCCCTCTCTGTCCCTAACCGGGATCAGGCTTTTTTCGTACTGAGGACTTCAGTCACCTTCACGCCGAACCGCGTGTCGTCATTCTCCAGGACGGTGATTTCACCTTTACCAATTCGACGACCGTTGACCATGATCTCGACCGGCTCGCCGATCTTCTTGTCGAGAGCGATCGTGGCGCCCTCCTCCAGGTCCATCAGACCGGAAACCTGCATCCTGCTGGAGCCGAGGACGATCTCGACATCGATCGGGATGTCCATGATAAGGTCGAGATTGGCGGTCAATGCGCTTCCCGGCTCCTGATCGCTGGTGGCGAAGGAGGGTTCGTCGAAGCTCGATCCGCCGAAGCTCGATCCGCCGAGGTCCGATGAACCGAACTCGCCGCCGCCGAACTCGCTGCCGAAGTCGGAGTTGCCCGTTCCCGCAAGGTCCGAGCCGAATTCAGCGCCGAACGAAGGCATCTCGCCCGCTACCGGATCACCTCCGACGTTGCCGAAGTCGGCATCGAATCCCGGAACGCCGCCGCTGTCGGCCTTCAGTACGCCGCGCAGGTCGTCGATCGCCTGATCAAGCTCGCCGCCTGCCAGGTCCGACAGCACCGCGTCATCTTCGGTCACTGGTGTTTTCTTCGTAGCCATGCGCTCATTATTCCCGTTGAAACTTGCGTCAACCTGCCTTGCGAACGGATCACCGTTCGCCGCTTCAGCCCATCAAGTGATTGAGGATCTCGTCGTCCGTACTGATGTTGTCCTTTACGCGAACGGTGTAGCGCTCGCCGGAGCGCCCCAGTTCGCAGGAATACATGTCCTTGCCGTTTGCGCTTACCTGCACCGAGACATCCTTCTTGTCCTGGAAGGTGATGACGTCGCCGACCGCGAGCCGCGAAATCGTGCCGAGCGTCAGCGGTTGCAGGCGGATACGTGCCTGGAGCGTCACATGGGAGCGCCGGACCTGTTCCTTGATCCGTTCGTGCCACTCCTCCTTGCTCTTGGAGGATTGGCCTTTCGCCTTCGGCATCACGACCTTCGTCTTCAGGAAGGCGCGCTGCGGAATGACCAGGGCAAGCTCCGAGGTGACCTTGCCGAGCTCGATCGTCATGCGGATGGTCACGCCGAACTCGGCCGGAATCCCCTCGTCGGGTTGCGGCCGGTCCTCCGCGTTGTGCGCGCGCTCCAGCAGCGCCTCGAAGCCGCCCGGTGCATTCACACCCGACCTCAGCACATCGCCCATCTTGCCCACGACCATCTGGGCAAGGTCGAGTTCGATGTCGGACAATGGCCGTTCGAAAGGCTGCTCGACCGTTTCCGGCAGCGCCCCGAGCATGCGTTCCATCAGGCCGATGACGAAGCTGTTGCCGCAGGCGAGCACGAAATTGGCGCACCAGTTGCGAAGTGAGCCATCTGCCAGGGCGAAGGTATCGCCGAGATCGGTAATCAGGTCCGTCATGAGCCCGGAGGTGCAGCCGGTATAGGTCACCTCGATCGGGATGCCGGTCTCGCTGTTGAAGACGTCCGGGAGAAAATCGGCATAGAGCCGCCCGAAATCGCCGGCGATCCGTTCGACCGTTTTCCGGTCGCCCAGCCCCCCCGTCAGCTTTGCGAGAAGGGCGTAGTCCATGGGAGCCGGGGAGCTCTGCCTGGCTTCAGTCGTCGTCATCATGCCGCCTTGTGGTCACCGCCTGGATTCATCATTTCCTGCTCGACCGCGTCGATCGAGGGGCGCTCGTAGTTGGAGATGGTCTTGCGGCCGTATTCCAGGGCCACTTGGGGCACGGAGCCGTTCATGTAGGCGAGCAGCGTCTGCTTCACGATGATGAAGAGGCGATGCTGCTTGGAGCGCACCACTTTCACCTGCGAGGCGAGCGGTGTGCAGACGGAATAGGAAAGAACGATACCGAGCATGGTGCCGACGAGCGCCGCGCCGATCAGGCCGCCCAGGACCTCTGGCGACTCGTTGATCTTGCCGAGAGCCTTGATGACGCCGAGGACGGCGGCCACGATGCCGATGGCCGGGAAGCTGTCGCCCATTTGCGAGATCGCGTTATACGGCTTCATCTTGTCGTGGAGCAGCGTCTCCAGCTCTTCGTCCATCAGCGCCTCGATCTCGTGCGAGCGGGCGTTGCCGATGATGATCAGCCGGACGTAGTCGCAGATGAACGAGGTGAGTTCCTTGTTCTTCAGGAGGTTCGGCGCCGTCTGGAAGATCGAGGATTCTTCCGGATTGTCGATGTGTGCTTCGATCTCGTTGCGCGATTTCGTCCGCAGGTCGCGCATCAGGGAATAGAGCACGCCGAGGACGTCGAGATAGTTCCGCTCCTTCGGCACGGCGTTCTTGAAGACTTCGCCGAGCGCCTTGCCGGAATCCTTCACGACCTTCATCGGGTTCGCGACGATGAAGCCGCCGAGGCCGGCGCCGCCGATGATCATCAGTTCGAACGGCTGGAACAGAACGTCCACGTGCCCGCCCATGGCCATGTAGCCACCGATAACACAGCCGAACGTGATCACCATTCCGATTAGAATATTCATCCGCGTACCTGCATCGAAATTAAGCTTGTCCATCGGGAAATACGGCCTCTGGCTTGCGTGAGGCTGATTGGGGAGGCGGGGCGGGGTACAGCTTCGCACAAGTCTTTGCCCCTACTGGTGGCTCCAATTGGCACAGTGCCCGTCCGGGACCTGAGGAGCGGAACGTGATCACCACCTATGCGAGCTACTCGATGATCAGCAGGGACCTGCCCGGCTCGCTGGCGCGGGTTGCGGAAAAGCCCGACGTCGCCCGCGAGACCGAGTACTACCTGGCCAATATCGGGAGGATAAAATCCGTCGATGATTTCATGGCCGACAGCCGCATCTACAACTATGCGCTCAAGGCGCATGGGCTGGAGGACATGGCCTATGCCAAGGCCTTCATCCGCAAGGTGCTGACAGAAGGGGTCGCCGACGACAACGCCTTTGCCCGCAAGCTTGCCGACAGCCGCTATGCCTCCCTTGCGGAGACCTTCAACTTCGAGGCGTTCGGTTCCTCCGCGACCTCGTTCGAGAAGGCCCAGAAGGGGGTCGTGGAGCGGTTCCAGCGGCAGACGCTGGAAGAAGAGGCCGGAGCGGAGAACCCCGGCGTCCGTTTGGCGCTCTACTTCGAACGCATGGCGCCTTCGATCAAGTCGGGGATGGAGATACTGGCGGACGACGCCCTGGTCGAGGTCGTGCGCACCGTCCTCCAGTTGCCGGACGAGATCGCCGCGCTCGACCTCGATCGTCAGGTGGAGTTCATCGAAGAGGCGGTTGATATCGCCGATTTCCAGGATCCCGCAAAGGTTTCCAAATTCCTCGAGCGCTTCTCCGCGCTCTGGGAAATGGAGAACAGGGTCGAGCCCGTGTCGGCTGTCTCGCTGTTCTCTCCGTCCACGCAAGGCATCTCGGCCGATCTTCTCATCTCGATCAATGCACTGAAACTCGGAGGCAAATGATATGCAATCCGGACTCTATGTCGGTATCTCGTCCCAGATCGCGCTGGAGCGTCGCCTGAACACGATCGCCGACAACATGGCCAACATGAACACCGTCGGCTTTCGTGCGACGGAGGTGAAATTCGACGAGGTCCTCAGCAGCACCCGCAACGAACTCAATGCCAAGGTGGCCTTCGTCACCCAGGGCAACGACTACCTTTCCACGCGCCTAGGGCAGTTGCAGCAGACGGGTAACGCGCTGGATTTCGCGATCAAGGGTGATGCCTGGTTCGCGATCGATACCCCGGC
Source organism: Pseudorhizobium endolithicum (assembly GCF_902153245.2). Lineage (GTDB taxonomy): Bacteria > Pseudomonadota > Alphaproteobacteria > Rhizobiales > Rhizobiaceae > Neorhizobium > Neorhizobium endolithicum. The sequence goes on along the minus strand of NZ_CABFWF030000018.1, from coordinate 366,962 downwards.
CGGGCAGGTGCTGACGCGGGATGGCCGGTTCACGATGCGCGAGACCGGCGAGCTCGTCTCGCTGATGGGCCATCCGGTGCTCGATGCCGGTGGTGCTCCCATCCAGCTCAACCGCAACGGCGGTCCTCCCACCGTGGGTGCCGACGGCCGCATCATGCAGGACGGGCAGCCGGTCGCGACCTTGGGGCTGTTCTCGGCAGACATCTCGCAAGGCTTCCTGAGAGCCGACAACAGCGGGATCATCCCGGTGGATGAGCCGCAGCCGGTCGTCGACAATTTCCAGTTCGCCGTGGTGCAGGGCTACATCGAGGGCTCGAATGTGAACGGCATCAGCGAAATGACGCAGCTGATCCAGGTCAACCGCGCCTTTGAAGGGATCTCTGCCCTGATGCGGGATACGGAAGCGACCTTTGACGAGGCCATCAAGACCCTGGGCGGCAGCCGATAGGACCTGAATGCCCATGTTTGACCAGGCGGCCATCCTCCAGACGATTACCGGCGGCAAGCTCGCGCAGCTAGCCGACATTTCGGAACGCTACGCCGATCCGGCCTTTTCCGTTGCGCGCGGGGGGCATGTGCGCACCATTGCCGCGGGCCACTACACGGTCGCCGGTCTCTCCCGCCATGTCCGGCTCGGAGAATTCGTCGCTCATCGCAGTTCGACGGGAATTCATCTGGGCGAGGTCGTCCGCGTCGAGCCGGATGTCGTCTATGTGTGCCCCATTGAACCGGGCGAACCCATCGGCATCGGCGACACGGTGATCCGCAAGGGCGCTTTCCGCGTGGCGCCGGACGACAGCTGGTGCGGGCGCACCATTAACGCACTCGGCGAGCCCATCGACGGATGCGGGCCGTTGACCAAGGGCAGGGTCCGCCGGTCGATCTCCAACACCGCGCCGCCATCGATGACCCGTAGCCGCGTCGAACAAGGCTTCATGACGGGCGTCCGGGCCGTGGATATCTTCTCGCCGCTGTGTCTTGGCCAGCGTCTCGGCGTGTTTGCAGGCTCCGGCGTGGGCAAGTCGACCCTCCTATCCATGCTCGCGCGGGCCGATGCCTTCGACAAGGTCGTCATTGCTCTCGTCGGCGAACGCGGCCGCGAGGTTCGGGAATTCATCGAAGACACGATGGGCCCGCATATGGCCAAGGCGATCGCGGTGGTTGCCACCAGCGACGAGAGCCCGATGCTGCGCAAGATGGCGCCCCTTGCGGCCGTAACCATTGCCGAGCATTTCCGCGATCAGGGAGACAACGTCCTCTTCATCGTCGACAGCGTCACACGCTTCGCCCATGCCATTCGCGAAGTCGCCGTCGCATCCGGCGAACCGCCTATCGCACGCGGCTATCCGGCCTCGGTGTTCACCGAGCTGCCGAGGCTCCTGGAGCGGGCAGGCCCGGGCGCGGAGGGCGCCGGCACGATCACGGCGATCATTTCCATCCTCGTGGATGGCGACAACCACAACGATCCGATCGCGGATTCGACGCGCGGCATTCTCGACGGGCATCTCGTGCTGGACCGCAGCCTGGCGGAGGAGGGACGTTATCCCCCGATCAATCCGCTGGCGTCCATCTCTCGACTGGCCCGAAAGGCCTGGACTGCGGATCAGGAGAAACTCGTCTCGCGCCTGAAGGCTCTGATCCACCGTTTTGAAGAGACACGGGATCTGCGGCTGATCGGAGGATATCGCCCCGGTAGCGACCCTGATCTGGACATGGCGATCAAGCAGGTGCCGGTGATCTACGAGGTACTGAAACAGACGCCCGGCGAGCCGCCGGCCGCCGACGCCTACGGCGATCTTGCGGTTGCCCTGCGAAGCGCCGCGGCGCAGGCACCGGCAGCGCCGGTCAACAGACAGAGGGGATAAGGGATGTCCGAGGCCGATATGCAGGAGGCGGGGGACCTTCATCACTCGACGAAGGACGCGCCGCGGCTCGGTGACCGGCTGCTTGCGGCCACGGGGATCGCACTTGCGGCGGCTTCCGCCTTCTTCCCGTGGTACGTCTTCTTCAACGAGGAGAAGTTCGGCATCCGGACGGAAAGTTTCGAACATACCCGGGACCTGCCGCCGGGACAGCCGCGTAACGTCATGAGCGTCTCGCCGCTGGCGATGACCGACAACTCGCAGGAAGACGAGCAGCCCGTGGCTCCGGAGCCGACGGATTCGCTTACCACGGCGACCGTGTCCGCACTCGGCGAAGACGAGCAGCGGGGCCAGTTGCAGGAGCTGCAGCCCTTTCCAGGAAAGGGTTCCTTCAAGCTACTGCATGTCACCAATGGCCGCGCCCTCATCCAGGACGGCTCGGGCATGTACATGGTGCGCGTGGGATCGATCCTGCCGGACAACAGCAAGCTTGCGCGCATCGAGCAGCGCGAAGGGGCGTGGGTCATCGTCACCTCGTCCGGCGAGGTTTATCAGGACGGGACGACGGAACGTCCGTAAGTCCCACGCAAGATTACCTGCATAGGCTCCGGAAAGAACGATGGAGAAGCCTATGCAACCGATCCAACTATTCGCGCTCGCATCCCGGCAGGCTGAATGGCTTTCGGTCCGCCAGGAAGTCGTGGCCACCAATATCGCCAACGCCAATACCCCCGAGTTCCGGGCCAAGGACATCACGCCGTTCAACGCTGTTCTGGACGAGACGCAGGTCCGTATGGTGCGGACCCACGCGGGCCATCTCGCCGAAAGCCAGTACAGCCAGGATATCGGTGTCAACGAGAATGAGCTGAACAACGAGATCGGCATCCAGGAGTCCGGCAACACTGTGGCCCTTGCCGAGGAACTCTCCAAGACGGGCGAGATCAAGCGCCAGTACGAACTCAGCACCAGTCTCGTGAAGTCTTTTCATAGCATGATGCTCATGACGGTAAGAAGGTAAGCAGATGGATCCGCTTTCAGCCGCTTCCAAGATCGCAGGATCGGGCCTCGAGGTTCAGGCAACGCGCCTGCGCATCGTTTCCGAGAATATCGCCAATGCGCGCTCCACCGGGGACACGCCGGGCGCCGACCCATACCGCCGCAAGACGATCACGTTTGGCGCGGAGCTCGACCGGGCCTCGGAGGTCGAACTCGTGCGGGTCAAGAAGCTTGGCACGGATGCCTCCGATTTCATCGAGGAATACGACCCCAACCACCCGGCGGCGGATGAGCGCGGCATGGTGAAGCTGCCGAACGTCAACATGCTGATCGAGATGGCGGACATGCGCGAGGCCAACCGGACCTATGATGCCAACCTGCAGACCATCAAACAGACGCGGGAACTCATCGCCGCGACGATAGACCTCCTGAAGAGCGGACAATGATCGACAACATCACCCAGATAAGCTCGCTGTCGCCGACGCGTAACGTGAAGGAACTGGTCGAAACCAGCTCCTCCCTCAACGGCACGTTGGCCCCTGGCGAAAACGCCGGCATGAACTTCGCCAGCGTCCTCGGCAGCATGGCGACGGACACGATGGACAGCCTTAAGTTCGCCGAGGCGAAGTCCTTCGAGGGCATCCAGGGCAAGGCGAATACCCGCGAAGTGGTGGATGCGGTCCTGCAGGCGCAGCAATCGCTGAACACCGCGATCGCGCTGCGCGACAAGATCGTGAACGCCTATCTCGAAATCACCAAGATGTCGATTTAACGGACCGGAGACCAGGACATGAGAGCGCTTGCCGTCGCAGCGACGGGCATGGATGCCCAGCAGACCAATCTCGAGGTCATCGCCAACAACATCGCCAACATCAATACGACGGGCTACAAGCGTGCCCGCGCGGAATTCTCCGACCTGCTCTACCAGACGGAGCGGGCGCAGGGTGTTCCGAACCGCGCGAACCAAGCGATCGTGCCGGAAGGCGCCAATATCGGTCTCGGCGTGCAGACGGCGGCCGTGCGCAACATCCATACCCAGGGTCAGCTGACGCATACGGAAAACAGCCTCGACCTCTCTCTGGTCGGCCGCGGCTGGTTCCAGATCGAGGCGCCCGACGGCACGACGATGTACACGCGCGCGGGCTCGTTCAATACCAACGCGGAAGGGCAGCTCGTCACCATCGACGGCTACACGGTCGTTCCGAATATCGTATTCCCGCCCGACGTCAGCGAGACCGTCATCAGCCGCACCGGACAGGTGAGCGTCCGCGTCGGCAATGCGAACGAGTTCCAGGAGATCGGCCAGCTGACGCTCGCCAACTTCGTCAACGAAGCCGGCCTTCAGCCGCTGGGCGACAATCTCTTCGCCCAGACGCCAGCCTCGGGCGAGCCGATCGTTGCCGTCCCGGAGGACCCGGGCTTCGGCTACATCAAGCAGGGTTATCTGGAAGCCTCCAACGTGGACGCGGTGAAGGAAATCACCGACCTCATCTCGGCGCAGCGTGCCTATGAGATGAACTCCAAGGTGATCACCACGGCAGATGAGATGGCTTCCATCGTCAGCAAGAACCTGAAGTAACCAGGGGGACGGGCAGACATGATGTTTCGCCGCAGAATGAGGATCGTCAACGGGAAGCTCCTCCCGTCCGTCGTCGCATTGCTCCTCGCGATGCCCGCCGCCGCAGCTGCCGGCATGGGAACCGCGGTGGTGCCGAAGCAGATCATCTATCCCGGCGAGGAGATCTCGGTGGCCGCGGTAGAGGAGGTCGACGTGACCAATCCGAACCTCGCAGGCGGATACGCGCGCACGGTCGAGGAGGTCAGTGGGATGGTGAGCACCAGGACCCTGCTGCCCGGCCGCACCATCGCCCTTTCGGGCCTGCGGGAGCCCTATGCGGTCCGCCGCGGCTCCTCTGTCCGTCTGACGTTCAGCATCGGGAATATGACGATCTCGGCCGGGGGCACGCCGCTTCAGGACGCCTCCGTCGGAGACCTCATCCGGGTCCGGAACACCGATTCGGGCGTTACCGTGAACGGTACGGTGATGGCGGACGGCACGGTACAGGTGATGGCGCGATGAAAAGCATTCGTTGGATTGCCGCGGTGGTTCTGGCAGTTGCCGCATCCTTGTCGGGAGCCGCGCCGGCAAGCGCCGATGCCGCCCGGATCAAGGACATCGCTTCGCTTCAGTCGGGTCGCGACAACCAACTGATCGGCTACGGTCTGGTCGTCGGCCTGCAAGGCTCGGGGGACAGCCTCCGCAGTTCGCCGTTCACGGACCAGTCGATGCGGGCGATGCTGCAGAACCTGGGGATTTCGACCCAGGGCGGCCAGTCGAACGCCAAGAACATTGCGGCTGTCATGGTCACCGCCAACCTGCCGCCTTTCGCAAGCCCCGGCAGCCGGCTCGACGTCAACGTCAGTTCGCTCGGCGACGCCACGTCGCTGCGAGGCGGCACCCTGGTGATGACGTCCCTTTCCGGCGCGGACGGCCAGATCTACGCCGTAGCCCAAGGCGCGGTGATCGTGTCCGGATTTTCTGCACAGGGCGAGGCGGCGACGCTGAATGAAGGCGTCACCACGGCCGGTCGCGTGCCGAACGGCGCCATCATCGAACGGGAGCTGCCGTCGCGCTTCAAGGACTCCGTGAACCTGGTCCTTCAACTGCGCAATCCCGATTTCTCCACCGCCGTCCGCATGGCGGATGCCGTGAACGGCTTCGCAGGTCGCCGCTATGGCGGGCCGATCGCGGAAGCACGGGATTCGCAGGAGGTCATCATTCAGAAGCCGAAGGTCGCCGACCTGACGCGGCTGATGGCGGAGATCGAGAACCTCGTGGTCGAGACCGATACGCCCGCCAAGGTGGTCATCAACGAACGCACCGGCACCATCGTGATCGGCGCCGATGTCCGGGTGTCGCGCGTCGCCGTCAGCTACGGCACCTTGACGGTGCAGGTCACGGAAACGCCGCAGATCATCCAGCCGGAGCCCTTCTCCCGCGGGGTCACGGCGGTGCAGCCGGAAACTGACATCATGGCGATGAAGGAAGGCGGGCCGGTGGCGATCCTGGACGGGCCCGATCTGCGAACCCTCGTTGCCGGCCTCAACAATATCGGCGTCAAGCCGGACGGAATCATCGCCATCCTTCAGGGCATCAAGTCCGCCGGCGCCCTTCAAGCGGAGCTCGTCCTGCAATGACTGCGAACAAGCCCTTCCTTACGATCTCACGGCCCGCGGTCCAGAGGCTCCTGCTCCTCGGTACGATTCTGCTCGTGGTGCCCCAGGTCAACGCGCAGGAGCCCGTCACGGTGTCGTCCACATCGACGCAGGACGAAATCAGGCAGTTCTGCACGAACATTGCCGACGCCGCGAAAGATCAGCGGTATCTGCTGCAGAAGCAGGAGCTCGAAAAGCTGCAGTCCGACGTGGACGAACGAATCGCAGTCCTGGAAGATCGCAAGGCTGAATACGAGGACTGGCTGAAGCGGCGGAACGACTTCCTCGTGCGTGCGGAAGCCGGGCTCGTCGAGATATTCAAGACGATGAAGGCCGATGCAGCCGCACCTCAGCTCGAGGAGATGAACCTCGAAGTGGCAGCGGCCATCATCATGAAGCTGCCGGCGCGTCAGTCGGGCCTCGTGCTCAGTGAAATGGACCCGCAGAAGGCCGGCATGATCGCCACGATCATCGCCAGCGCTTCCGATCCCAACACCTCGAAAGAACCCTCATGACGAAGCGCATTTCAGCTGTCGTGGCTCTCCTTCTCCTCGCCGGCTGCCAAAGCCAGACGGTGCGGGAGATCGGCAACGCCCCCTCGATGAGCCCGATCGGCAGCGGCCTGCAATACGCCTCGGCGCCGCAGATGGCATCCTACCCGAAGCAGCCGCGGCAGCTTTCGAACGGTTACTCCCTTTGGAGCGATTCCCAGGCGGCGCTCTTCAAGGACGCCCGCGCTCTCAACGTCGGCGATATCCTCACCGTCGACATCCAGATCAACGACCGCGCCTCCTTCGACAATGAGACGGAGCGCAGCCGCACCAATGCCGGCGGCCTGTCCTGGCAGACCGGGATAGACAATCTCTTAGGCTGGACCCCGGATCCGATGTCGGGCGACCTGAGTTCCAGCTCCAGCACCGACACCCAGGGCAAGGGCTCCACCGAACGGTCCGAGAAGCTGAAGCTCCTGGTTGCCGCGGTGGTGACCGGTATCCTCGAGAACGGCAATCTGCTGATCAGCGGCTCGCAGGAGGTGAGGGTGAACCATGAGATCCGTATCCTGAACGTCGCCGGCATCGTTCGTCCGCAGGACGTGGATGCCGACAACACGATTTCCTACGAACGCATTGCCGAAGCCCGTATTTCCTACGGCGGACGGGGCCGCCTGACGGAGGTCCAGCAGCCACCGGTGGGCCAGCAGGTGGTGGATCTCTTCTCGCCCTTCTGAGAAGGCGTTTGGAGCAGGGGACTGGACGATGGATGAAGCACAGGGCGCAGATGGCGCCAACAGGAAGAAATCGCTTCTGTTGCTGATCGCCGGCATTGCCGGCCTCACCATCCTGGGCGGTGGCGGTGGCTGGGTCCTCGGCGGCATGATCGCGCCGGCGGTTCCGGAGCCTGAAAAGCCTGCGGCGAAAGGCGGCGAGCACGACGCCAAGGAAGAGGGCATCCCGAAGATCGCCACGGAAGCGAACGGCGTCGTCCTGCTCGACCCGGTGACGACCAATCTTGCCTATCCCTCCGACAGCTGGATCCGGCTGGAGATCGCGCTTGCGTTCAATGGGCCGCCGGAGCTGCCGCTGGCGGAAGACATCCACCAGGATATCCTGGCCTATGTCCGGACCGTTTCCCTCCAGCAGATCGAGGGGCCGCGCGGCTTCCAGTACCTGCGCGACGATATCCAGGAGAGAGTGGCGCTCCGCTCCCAGGGCAAGGTGTCGAAGGTGATGTTCAGGACCATGGTCATCGAATAGGCCGCAGATCTGCCGTCGCGGCGATAACAGGGGATGACCCGCGGCGCCGGTTGACCTCCATTGCCTGCGATGGCTATCGAAGTCCGATGTCCAGAACCCTCGTGATCGCATGATTCGGCTGATCGTCCTGCTGGCGGCCATGATGGCGGCGCCCGGTCTCGCAATGGCGCAGCAATCGCCGGCGGACCTTCTGAACCTGCCCGTCGACGGCTCGGCGGCAGCCTGGATCATCCGCACCTTCGGACTGCTGACGGTCCTTTCCGTCGCCCCCGGCATCCTCATCATGGTGACGAGCTTCCCCCGCTTCGTCATCGCCTTCTCGATCCTTCGTTCGGGAATGGGGCTCGCCACCGCTCCTTCCAACCTGGTGCTGATCTCCATGGCGCTGTTCATGACCTTCTATGTCATGGCGCCGACCTTCGACCGCGCCTGGAACGAGGGGGTGCAGCCGCTGCTCGAAAACCAGATCCAGGAGGCCGAGGCCGTGCAGCGTATCGCCGAGCCCTTCCGCGCCTTCATGAGCGTCAACACGCGCGACAAGGATCTCGCCCTGTTCGTCGATCTGGCACGCGAGCGCGGCCAGAGCGTCGGAACGCCGGAGCAGGTGGATTATCGGGTGCTGATCCCGGCCTTCATGCTCTCCGAGATCAGGCGCGGCTTCGAGATCGGCTTCCTGATCATCCTGCCTTTCCTCGTCATCGACATGATCGTCGCCGCCATCACCATGGCCATGGGCATGATGATGCTGCCGCCGACCTCGATCTCGTTGCCGTTCAAGATCCTGTTCTTCGTCCTGATCGACGGCTGGAACCTGCTCGTCGGCAGCCTCGTACGATCGTTCGGCTGACCGTTAACCAAGCTTTCTAACCGCCTGTTTACCATGCCCGTACTGCCCCTCCGAGGGCGGTTCGGATTTAAGACGTTGGCAAGAATTGGCGTGCGAATTTTCCCTCACACGACGGGTTTGGTAGCCAAAGATGCGGCACCGAGTGGCATGACGCCGGGCTGTCGTGACCGGAAGGGAAACCCGCCCGGTATGTCCCCATTCGTATTTTGTCAAAGGGACAAACATTATGTCGAGCATTCTTACCAACGCTGCCTCGATGGCGGCTCTTCAGACGCTCCGTTCGATCTCCAACAACATGGCGACGACGCAGGACCGCATTTCCTCCGGTATGCGCGTCGGCGGCGCATCGGACAACGCAGCCTATTGGTCGATCGCGACGACCATGCGTTCGGATAATGCTGCTCTTGGTGCTGTCCAAGATGCGATGGGCCTCGGCGCAGCCAAGGTTGACACCGCTTACGCCGGCATGGAGTCGGTTATCGAAGTAGTCAAGGAAATCAAGAACAAACTGATTACCGCGATGGAGCCGACGGCCGACAAGGCCAAGATCCAGAAGGAAATCTCGCAGCTTCAGGAACAGCTGACTTCGATTGCGGACTCTGCATCCTTCTCTGGCGAAAACTGGCTGAAGGCCGAGCTCAGCGATGCAGCCGGTGCGGCTGTTAGCGGTGCGGATCTCGCTGCCCTGACGAAACAGGTCGTTGGTTCTTTCACTCGCGAGGGGACCACAGTCAAAGTTCAGACGATCGACATCGAGTTGAGCGGCACAAATGTTCTCTTCGATGTGGGCGGCGTGGCTGCCACCGGTACGACTGGCGCATTGAAACGTGGTATCTTGGACATTGAAGCGGGAGGCAATCAGGCTGCGGTTGCATTTACGTCTGTCTCCACTTTGGATATCACCAAGCTTGCCACGTACAAGAACGACACCACTGGTCTTGTAGATGCAGATGCGACGGACAACGATGTGCTGCAAGCGCTCATCAGTCATGTTGACACGCAGCTTGAAGCCCTGAACAGCGCCGCTGCCGATCTCGGCTCGACCTCTATGCGGATCGATATGCAGCAGGAATTCGTCTCGAAGCTGTCCGATTCACTCGATCGCGGCATCGGTCGTCTTGTCGATGCCGACATGAACGAAGAGTCGACCCGCCTCAAGGCCCTGCAGACCCAGCAGCAACTGGCCATCCAGGCGCTCTCGATCGCAAACAGCGACTCGCAGAGCATCCTGTCGCTCTTCCGCTAAGCAGGAGCGAAGACCGGCTCACCTAGCCGGAACTGAATTCCTAACGCGAAGTGTACCCCGGGGGCTGACCGGGGAGGTAAGCGGGAGGAAGAGCCATTCACCGGAGGCTGAACCGGTCAAATGCTCAAGGAAGCCGCGTCTGTGAAACAGGCGCGGCTTTTCCGCTTTATTAATGATGATCTGTTACGCGCGCGCACGCGCCGCGGTTGCGGTATTTTCTGGAAAAGGTCACGCGTCGGTCTGTCTTTAGCTCTTCATTAACCTTAACAGAGTTATCAAGCTCTCATCGAAGCGGCGGCTAACCATTTGAATTCAGCCGGTTTGCAAGCATGATGCTGCGCGCCGCTCCCGGTGAAACCGGAATGTCCCTTCTTATCAGCCATTCAAGGGGCAACACTTATGACGAGCATTCTCACCAACATCGCAGCCATGTCGGCCCTCCAGACGCTGCGCTCCATTAACTCCGGCATGGAAGAAACCCAAGCGCGCGTTTCCTCCGGCCTGCGCGTTGGCTCCGCTTCGGATAACGCCGCTTACTGGTCGATTGCAACAACCATGCGGTCCGACAATGGCGCTCTTTCCGCCGTTCAGGACGCTCTAGGGCTTGGCGCAGCAAAGGTGGATACGGCTTACGCCGGTATGGAATCCTCCATCGACGTTATCAAGGAAATCAAGAACAAGCTCGTTGCTGCCCGCGAAGCCGGGGTTGATCGGGCCAAGATCCAGGAAGAAATCGATCAGCTTCAGGACCAATTGAAATCTATCACGGACTCGGCCTCTTTCTCCGGTGAGAATTGGCTGAAGGGCGCGATCGGCCAGGCCTCTGCGACCCCAGGCGCCCTCGCTACCGACGTGACCGTGAACAAGCAGATCGTCGGCTCATTCACGCGCGACAGCGCAGGGAACGTCAAGGTCCAGACGATAAATATTGCCCTGAATAACTCGAATGTATTAATCGATTCGAGCGGCAACGGTAAAGGCATCCTTGATGCTGCGGCTCTAAAGGCTAACGTTGCTCAATGGACTGATGGCACCTTCCGTACAGCCACCACAACCTTGGCTGCGGGTTTCTCCGAAGGGGCTAACGGTGTTTGGTCCAATGGAACAGACTTTTACAAGCAGATTGCCGATGGAAAGTGGCTTCGAGTCACTAACGCGGCGGCTACAACCTTGGACGGCAGTGTTCCCGCTGCGTTGGCAACGACGGCAGCCGTGTATGCCACCGGCACGTCGATCCTCGACTTGGATATCACCAAGCTGGGTGATGCAAGAACCGCTTTCGATCTGCCCGCCGCCGCCTCGGATGAAGCGGTTCTCGACAAGCTGATCTCGCACGTAGATGCTCAACTTGAGGCGGCTATCAGCGCCGCTGCAGACCTCGGCTCTGTTGCAATGCGCCTCGACTTGCAGGAAGACTTTGTCGCCAAGCTCTCCGATTCGATCGATAGCGGTATCGGCCGTCTCGTCGATGCCGACATGAACGAGGAATCGACGCGCCTGAAGGCCCTGCAGACGCAGCAGCAACTTGGTATCCAGTCGCTGTCGATTGCCAACACGTCTTCGGAAAACATCCTGCAACTCTTCCGCTGACCGGATCATCCGTTGGAATTATCGGAAAGGCCGCTCCCTTAGGGCGGCCTTTTTTGCGCCGTGGGTGGCGCGATTTCCTTAACTCGGTAGATTGTGTTTAAGATCTGTTAACCATTCTCACCTTAACTGCACCCATCGCAACGATGGGTTAACCAAGACGAAGAAGCGGTTAACGGCATCAGGCCATGCCATCGTTCCCGGCGCATCCGGGATGTCCCTCATCTAGCCAATACAGGGGCAACATCAATGACTAGCATTCTCACCAACATTGCAGCTATGGCTGCTCTGCAGACCCTCCGTTCTGTCGACGCTAAGATGGAGGACACTCAAGCGCGTGTTTCCTCCGGGCTACGGGTGGGTACCGCATCCGACAATGCGGCCTATTGGTCGATCGCAACGACCATGCGCTCGGATAACGGCGCACTCTCCGCGGTTCAGGATGCTCTCGGATTAGGCGCTGCCAAAGTTGACACCGCCTACGCAGCCATGGAAAGCACCGTGGACGTTGTGACGGAGATCAAGAATAAGCTCGTGGCGGCTCGCGAAGCGGGCGTGGACAGAGCTAAAATCCAGGAGGAAATTGTTCAGCTTCAGGACCAGCTGAAAAGCATCGCGGAGTCGGCCTCATTTTCTGGCGAGAACTGGCTCAAAGCTGGTATCAATGGGACTGTCAACGTAACCACCGGCCTTATCGACTCTGATACAATTGTAAAGCAAGTGGTAGGTTCTTTCATCCGAGATTCGAACGGCAACGTCTCGGTGAAGACGATCGAGATTCCGTTAGATGCCTCGACCGTGCTGTTTGATACGAGTGGCGGAAACGCGGGCATACTTGATGCCGAGGCGATGATCGGAGCGCGTAAGGTCAGGAATGAATCGACCGGCCTTGATGAATACCTGATCACATTGACAACAGTTGATGACACTTGGACCGAGGTTAACGGCGTTTGGGTTGACGATATCACCACGCCGACAACATATGCCGTGAAAGTAGCCGGTGCGTACGTGAAAGCCACCGGCGCTTCCGGCGCAATAGACTTCACTGCAGATGCCGCCGCGGCAGACGTTAGCTACGCTACTGACGTCTCGGTTTCCGAACTGGATATCACTAAGCTCTCAACCTACGCGACGGACATGCAGCTGGCGAGCGAGGAGGATGTCCTCGATTACTTGATACAGTTCGTTGACACTCAGCTAGAAGCTATGACCAGTGCAACTGCCGCGCTAGGTTCTGTGTCGATGCGTATCGAGCTGCAAGAAGATTTCGTCTCGAAGCTCACGGACTCCATTGACTCCGGCATCGGCCGCCTGGTCGATGCCGACATGAACGAAGAGTCGACGCGCCTGAAGGCCCTGCAGACCCAGCAGCAACTTGGTATCCAGTCGCTCTCCATCGCCAACACCGCATCCGAAAATATCCTGACTCTCTTCCGCCAGTAAGCGGAGCCCGGCTAGGGGCATCTTCGTCCCGCCCTGCGGATTGAAAGTCAAGATGGAAGCCGCGCCTCGAGAGGGGCGCGGTTTTCGCGTTTCCGTAGCTTGCGCGAAGCCTGACACCGCCTTCGCGCAAGCATTTCATCGCTTGCCACGAGCAAGCCTCGCCTGTTAACTGTCGTCGTTAGCGATTTGTTAACGTACGACAGACCGCCCGCCCATGAGAGGCAAGGGGCGGCCGAGCATGAAGCCCTTTTGTCGTCCTCCCGATGCGTACCGGCATTCAAGACAGAGGCAAGGGCCATGACCAGCATCCTCACCAACATCGCCGCCATGGCGGCGCTCCAGACGCTCCGCTCGATTGACCGGAACATGGAAGATACGCAGGCGCGGGTGGCCTCCGGTCTCCGGGTCCAGACGGCGGAGGATAATGCCGCGTACTGGTCGATCGCGACGACCATGCGATCGGACGGCTCCACGCTGGAGACGGTCCAGGATGCCCTTGGCCTGGGTGCTGCGAAGGTGGACACGGCTTATGAGGCCATGGAAAGCGCGATCGCCACGGTCCAGGAAATCAGGACCAAGCTGGTCGCCGCTTATGGCGTCGGAGTGGATCGTGCGAAGATCCAGGAGGAGATCGACCAGCTCCAGGAGCAACTCAGAAGCATTGCCGAATCTGCCAGCTTCTCCGGCGAGAATTGGCTGCAGGAGAGCATCAGCGTTGGAGCCGCACCCTCTACTCCGAAAGAGGTTGTGAAAAACGTGGTTGCTTCCTTCACCCGGGATGCAGAGGGCGGTGTCGCCGTGACAACGGTCGATTATGTCCTCGACGAGAAAACCGTCCTGTTCGACCTGAATGGCGGCAAGTTCGGCATACTGGATAAAGAGGCGACGGCAGGGTCGCCTGCGGACTCTCTCGGCTTCTCGGTATCAACGATCGATCTCAAAAATCTGACGGGGATAGCGACGCAGCTCGACACGCTGGTTCCACCTGGGCCGCACACCGAAGAGGATGCGCTGGATACGATGGTGCAGTTCGTCAGCAGTCAGCTGGAGGCGATGACCAGCGCGGCTTCCAGCCTTGGCTCCATCCAGAGCCGCATCGATCTGCAGGAGGATTTCGTCGCCTCCCTCATCGACGTGATCGACAAGGGCATCGGCCGTCTGGTGGATGCGGACATGAACGAGGAATCGACAAGGCTGAAGGCCCTGCAGACGCAGCAGCAGCTCGGCATCCAGTCGCTGTCCATCGCCAATACCAACGCCGAAAACATCCTGACGCTGTTCCGGCAGTAAGGAAGCACGCGGCTCGTCGAACCGCCCGCCGTGCTACCTTCATCCTCGCACAAGCTTGGAATTCTAGCCTGCGGTCAGATGCCCGGCATCGCCCGTGGGTGGGACGGCACATCAGCTGGTGCCGACGGTAACTCTTTGTTCCGTCCGGTACGTTAGGCTTGGGCGAGACAGGAAAAACAGGTTCCAGCAATGACAGCCTCTATAGCGCGGTATCTGAAGGATTTCAGCGAGCTTCCACCGGCTCCGCCCGTGTTGCTGGAGCAGGACGACGCCTTCGATTTCGCTGATTTCGCCGGCGCGGAGGCGGAGCCGACGATCGATCTGGAGGCGGAGCGTTCCGATGCGCACCGTCTGGGCTACGAAGCGGCCACCGAGGAATTGCAGTCGAAGTGGGCCGAGGATCGCGAAGCGATGAAGGCCGCCCATGCGGCTGAGCTCGCCGCCCTTCGGGAGCACTACGAGACGGAACTGGCCGCGCATGTCCGCGCAAAGCTCGGGGAGATGGCGCTTCTGGTCGCCGAAGCCGTCAGCAATCAGACCACGCGCGTTCTTGCGCCCCTGGTGGAGGAAGCCCTGGCGGGGAAGGCCGTTGCCGATATGGCGGATCTGATCCGTGCCGCCATCCTGGACGGCGAAGTGGCGACGATCACGATCCGGGGGCCGCAAGCTCTGCGCGATCGCCTCGCCGCCGCGCTGGGTGAGGAGCCTGCAGTGACCATCCGCTATGTCGACGCGGCGGATCTGGATATCTCGGCAGATCTCGGGGACGCTGCACTGGTGACGCGCCTGTCCGCCTGGTCGGCTCGTGTGAGGGAGCTGCTCGCATGAGCGAAGCCGAGAACCACCACCACGGCAAGAACGAGATCATCATCGTCAAGAAGCACCGCGGTGACCATGACGGCGCCCATGGCGGTGCGTGGAAGATCGCCTATGCCGACTTCATGACCGCGATGATGGCCTTCTTCCTGGTGATGTGGCTCGTCAACGCCGCCAACGAGGAAACCAAAGCCTCGATGGCAAGCTACTTCAACCCCATCAAGCTTTCGGACGAGACGCCGGCGGAGAAGGGGCTGGAAAAGCCGGTGGACAAGTCGGAAGGGCAGGAGCAGCAGGAGCGCTCCAAGGTCAAGGCCGAGGAAAATACGGTCGGATCGGCAGCGGCTACCGGCGAGGATATGACCTCGACCTCCGGGGACGAGACCAATTATTCGGAAGCCGATTTCTTTGAAAATCCCTATTCCGTTCTGGCGGAGATCGCCCAGGAGGTCGGCCAGCAGGCGAATATCAGCGCCAAGGGAGAGGGGGGCGCCGCCGATTCCGGCCCCGCGACGGGCGCGGACGGTGGTGAGGCATACCGCGACCCCTTCGATCCCGATTTCTGGACGCAGCAGGTTCAGGTTACGAGCAGCGAGAAGCAGCAGGAGGCGCAGCTCTCCGCATCGCAGGAAGTGGAGGCCCCGGCCGAGGACGAGGTCGCTCTCGCCATGCCGCAGCCGCGAGCCGATACGGCCCTGCCAGAAGCAGAGGTAACAGACAAGAAAGCCGCCGAAGCGGACAAAGCGGAAGAGGATGCGGCGGACAAGCAGCATGACCATGCTGAGGCAGGCGCGTCCGACGCGGAGGCGCCGGCCGGCGGCAAGGGCCAGGTCGAAGCCGAAACGCTCCGCCGCGAGATCGAGAAGCAGATCGGCGGGCTGGCGGGCAAACTTGCCGAAGGATTGGTCGTGACCTCTTCCGAGGGCGGCTTGCTCGTGACGATCTCCGACCAGGCGGCGGACCCCATGTTCAATGTCGGCTCCGCGGTGCCGCGGCGCGAAATGGTGCTGGCGATGGAGAAGATCGGCAAGATACTCCAGCAGCGCAAGGGAGCTATCCTCGTGCGCGGACACACCGACGGCCGCCAGTTCAAGGGTGACGACAACGACAACTGGCGCCTTTCCATGGCGCGCGCCCACAGCGCCTATTACATGCTGGTCCGTGGCGGGCTGGAAGAGGGGCGGGTGCAGCAGGTCTCTGGTTTCGCGGATCGCAGACTGCAGGTGCCCGACGACCCGCTGGCGGCGGCGAACCGGCGTATCGAGATCCTCTTGCAGGCTGACGAGGGATGAGCATGCCGCTTGCGGTTCTTCGTCCGGTCGCACTGGTGGGGGTCCTCCTGACGGGGGCGGCACTGGCGCGGCCCGCTGCGGCCGAGAACGCGCCGGAACTTGCTCCCTACGTCATGCTCCGCTCGCTCCAGTTCGTGCAGGACACGGTCGCGCTCGGTGACCATTCTGCCGGCGAGATGCAGCGTTTCATGCTCGGCAAGATCGACCGGGCCTTGCGGTCGGCACATCCTTCGACCTACGACGATCCGCGCAATGTCGACGCCGCCCTTATCTACGCGATGAGCGGCGGCAATCCCGAGACCCTGGAATACCTGGTCGAGAGGGATGTCTCCGGCAATTTCGACAGCCGGGTAGCGGACCTTCTGCGCAAATATGTCGGCGGCCAGGGGACGCTGGTGGCGAAAAGCCTAGGCGAGATGGCCAAGGAATATCGTGACGAAGCGATCGGCCCCTATATCGCTCTCGTCAGCGGAAACGTCACGCTTCCTGTCGATCCGAAGGAAGCATTGGTTTTCTACGACTTGGCGCGGCTGGGTGCTCCGGGCACCATCGTCGAAGAGGCAGCCTTGCGACGGTCGGTGGCGATTGCCGTCGATGCGGACATGGTCGGCGAGGGTCTTGCCTATTCCCGGAAGTATGCGCGCCGCTTCGTCCACTCTCCCTATGCGAGCCAGTTCGTGGACTTCTTCGTCCAACTGGTCGTGGAGCATTATCCGAGCGTTGCGGAGCATGACATCGACGGCACCGTGGAGTTCATGGATGTGGATCGGCGGCGGGAGGTCTTCCTTCGCATCGCCAGAAGATCGACGCTCGAGGGCAAGAATGAGCTGGCGCGGCTTGCATCGGGACGGGCTGCCGCCCTCTCCGGTCTTGAGGGTGAGCCTCCGGAGGCGCTGGCACGGCTTTACGGAGGCGTGGCGAACATCCCCACCTCCGACGTGACTTCGGCGGTGCGTGATCTGGCAGCCATCCCGGAAGACGAACTCTCGCCCCGGGATCGCGCGCTGCGGGCAGCGGCGCAGGCCATAGCCGAGGAAGTGCTCCGCAAGCCGCGGCCCGAAAGCCTCGCACAAGATGCCGTCGTCACACTTCCCTCGACACCAGACGCCGTTGCCGCAAAGGCGTCACCCGGAGATGACCCATCCGGGCCTGCCGACACCGGGCGCCCCTTGCCCGCGGGCAGTACAGTCAAGTTTGATTCCGAAATCCAGAATTTCGTCGAATCCGGCCGTTCCAGGCTGAGCGAGATCGATGAACTGCTGAAGGAAGAAGGCGTTCCTCAATGATGCTGGATGGTCTGTCCAAGGCAAACCCCGCCGAGCCGGCGCTGAAGGGGAACGGACGAACGGGCAAATCCGACAGCGAAGACGGCTTTTCCAGCGCCTTGTCCCGATTGGGCAAAGAGGATGGCGGCAGCGGCAACGCCAAGGCGGGGCAGAACGCCGACGGAGTGGATGGCACGACTGAGCCGCTGGTGGATGCGGATGCCCTTGGGGCTCGGTCCGGCAGGATGAGCCTTGCCGATGGTATGGAAACGACGCGGGCTCGCACCGTCCGTACCTCCATCACGCAGGCCTCGTCCTCCATCAAGGAAGCACAGGCCTCTCTGGTTGCGGGAAGGGTCCGGGCAGGTGAGATGCCGGCGCGCGAGCAGGAGCTTGCGAATGGGGATGGAATTCAAGAGGATCAGTTGGATGGGGGCGAAGCCAGCCGAGAGGTCCAGGCGGAGCAACCCGGCCCCGGCGGCGCCTCCGAGGTCCTGAGCATTCTCACTAATGGCCAGCAACCCTGGGCAGCCGCCGCCAACGGCGCGGACACGACGGATGGCAAGACCCGCAAGGGCGATACCGCCGGACCATCGAACCGGATTGACCGGTCTTCGGCGGCAGGCCAGCGGGATGTCAGCGCCGATGAGCTTGTCGATATGCCGACCGATCCGGAACTCCCTGCAGGACAGGAGCGTGTCTTCCGATTTTCCGACGCGAAAGGCGGAGCCGTCGCCGGCGAACTGACCCAAGCCGCTGCACGCGACAAGGGATCAGAGGGCAGGAGCGGCCCGGCGCTCATCGAGAATGTTTCCATCATGGAATCCCGGCGCTTCCTCGGCCTTGCCCCGAACTCGAACGGCGCATCGCTGCTTGCCGGCATGACGGGTGACGCTGGTTGGTCCGCGGCCATGCAGGCAGGGGCACTCGGATCGGATCTCGCCGCCGGCGGGCAGACGGGGTCCGCGGTCCACATGCTGAAGCTGCAGATGAACCCGCACAGCCTTGGCTCGGTGACGGCGACGCTGCGCCTGATCGGAGAGGAGCTCCACGTCCATCTGACCGTGGAGAACCGGGCGGCGCACCAGCAGCTCAGCGAAGACAGCAGGGGAATGCTCGACGCGTTGAAGTCGCATGGCTTCTCGGTGGATCAAGTGACCATCAGCATCTCGCCGGCTGCCGAAGCCGATCCGCAGAAAGGGCAGCAGAACGCCCAGACGGGTCAGCATATGGCCGGCAACGGTGAGAGGAACGGCAATGCCCAGAACCGCGAACAGCAGCGCTTCGCTTTCGGCGCGGAATTGAATGGAGGAACGGATGACGTGGGTTCGGACAAGGCGACTGTTGCCGATCCTGTCGGCTCTCGCTCTGGCCAGCTTTACCTCTGATGCATCGGCATCGGCAGGTGCCTGCGAGCAGGAAATCCAGGCGGCCGCAGCCAAATACCGCGTTCCCGAAGGCATCCTCTATTCAGTCGGCCTGACCGAGACGGGCCGAAAGGGCAGCCTCTATGCCTACGCGATGAACGTCGAGGGCAAGGCCTATTACCCCGCGTCGCGACAGGAGGCGCTGGGGGTCTTCGAAGCGGCGCGGCGCGAGGGCCGGAAGCTGATCGATGTCGGATGCATGCAGATCAACCACCACTTCCACGGCGAGAACTTCTCCTCCGCGGCAGAGATGTTCGAGCCCCGGCGGAATGTCGAATATGCGGCGAAATTTCTCCGCAACCTCCACAACCGGCACGAGACCTGGACGATGGCGGTAGCACGATACCACGCCGGTCCGAACAACGACCCCGCCCAGAAGAAATATGTCTGTCGTGTGATCAGCAACCTGGTCGCCACCGGCTACGGAAAATGGACTGTGAACGCCAAGCAGTTCTGTCACGAATGACAACCTGAGGCTGCAGAGAGCCGTCCTCCGGACTCGTTTCCCGATATGTGGCGCCTTTTGGGCAAAATTGGGCAGTGCAAGCCCTTCTTCGCCCAGGTGTTAATTTGTCCACCGCTAAAATTGTGCCTTTCAAGCGTTGACATACTAGATATAGTGCAAATCGCGGGCGGGTGGTTAATCAACTATTAATTTGTTTGGTTAACTTCCCACAGCTTGTGCCCGATTCTCCTGATTCGTACCCATAGCCTCATCGAAACACCACAACTGATTCGGAGGCGGACGAATGATCGTAGTGGTTGATGAGCGTGAGCTCGTTAAGGACGGCTATACTTCCCTTTTTGGGCGCGAGGGCATCCCCTCGACCGGTTTTGACCCGGCGGAATTCAACGAATGGGTGAATACCGCAGCAGACGGCGACATAAACGCCGTAGAGGCCTTCCTGATCGGGCAGGGCGACTGCATGCTGGAACTGCCCCGCACGATCCGGGATCGTTCCCAGGCGCCGGTGATCGCAGTCAGCGATCAGCCTTCCCTCGACGCGACCCTGGCGCTTTTCGACAGCGGCGTCGACGACGTCGTGCGCAAGCCGGTCCATCCCCGTGAGATTCTTGCGCGGGCAGCGGCTATCCGGCGTCGCCTGAAGGCGATCGCCAACTACACCGACGTCGGCCAGATCCGCGTCTTCTCGGACGGCCGCGATCCCGAGATCGCCGGCGAAGTCTTCCCCCTGCCGCGCCGCGAACGGCGCATCCTGGAATATCTGGTTGCCAACCGCGGCCGGCGTGTTTCCAAGACGCAGATCTTCAACGCGATCTACGGCATCTTCGACGACGAGGTCGAGGAGAACGTGGTGGAAAGCCACATCAGCAAGCTGCGCAAGAAGCTGCGCAAGAAGCTCGGCGTCGACCCGATCGATTCGAAGCGCTTCCTTGGCTACTGCATCGATTGGGATTGAAGCCTGAAACTCTTCACATCCGACGACGAAGCGGGATTTCAGACAGCTTCACGCAAGGCCCACCCCCTACTCTGCGGACATAAAGCTACAACGAGGATTTGATATGAGCCTCTACGGAACCATGAGAACCGGTGTGTCCGGCATGAACGCACAGGCGAACCGCCTGGGTACGGTTGGCGACAACATCGCCAACGCCTCGACGGCCGGTTACAAGAAGGCATCAACGCAGTTCTCGTCGCTGATCCTTCCCTCGGCGGGTGGGGCCTACAATTCGGGCGGCGTGAATACCACGATCCGCTACTCGATCTCCGACCAGGGCACCTTCTCGTATACCACGTCCGATACCGACCTCGCCATCAACGGTCGCGGGTTCTTCATCGTTGAGGGCACCGACGGCGTGGAGTACCTGACGCGCGCCGGCTCGTTTCAGCAGCTTTCCGACGGCTCGCTCGTCAACGCGGCCGGGTTCAAGCTGATGGGTTATCCGTATCAGAACGGCGTCGACCCGACCATCGTCATCAACGGTTTTGACGGTTTGAGTGAGATCAATCTCAAGGCGAGTGGTATGAACGCTGTGCCTTCGACGGAAGGCTACACCACGGCGAACCTGCCGGCCAATGCCGCCGTTGGCGACACGGAGAAGACCTCGCTGATCGCCTATGACAGCCAGGGAAACAGCCGGAAGCTTGACTACACCTACACCAAGACGGCCGACAACGAATGGGAGTTGACGGTCACCTATCATGACGCCTCGGTGACGCCCGCCGTTGACATCAACATGCTGCCGACATCGCCGCTCACCCTGGAGTTCAACGCCGTGGGCGAGCTGATCGTGCCGGCGGGTGGGACCTTCAACACGAATCCGCTTCCCATTGGTGGCGCCAACCTGAGCGGCTTGACCATCGATATCTCGGGTATGACGCAGCTCGGCAAGCCGTTCTCGTCCACCGGAGACATCAACGGCAGCGGGGCAAGCTCGGTCATCGGCTATGAGATCAGCGAGGATGGGATTGTCTCGCTGAAGTACGAAAGCGGCGAACTCGTGCCGACATACCGGATCGCCGTCGCCGACGTCCAGAGCCCGGACAAGCTGAATCCTTTGGCCGGCAACGTCTACTCCCAAAGCCAGGACTCCGGTGTCGTGGTGGTCGGTTATCCTGCCAATGGCAGCTATGGCTCCATCCTGTCGGGCGCATTGGAGGATTCCAATGTCGATATCGCCGAAGAGCTGACCGGCATGATCGAAGCGCAGCGCAACTATACCGCAAATTCCAAGGTCTTTCAGACCGGTTCAGAACTTTTGGAAGTTCTCGTCAATCTGAAGAGATAACGGGAATTCGTTCCTAGAGGCCACCAGATGTCACTTTCGTCCGCACTTTCCACCGCGCAATCGATCTTCAACAACACCGGTGCCCAGTCCGGTGTCGCGTCGAGGAATATTGCCAACGCCCAGAACGCCAACTACGTGCGGCGGTCGGCGGTGCTGACAACCGGTGGGAACGGGGCTCTGGTGGTCGCCATCGAGCGGTCGCAGAACCTCGCGCTCTACCGCCAGACGATCGAGAGCTCCTCCCTCTTCGCCGGCCAGCAGGTTCTTCTGGCGGGGCTGGAGGAAGTGAAGTCGCTCATGGGCGGGAACGACTACGAGTTGTCTCCTTCGCAACTCATAGGCAACCTGCGCAATACGCTGCAGACCTGGGCAAGCAAGCCGGGCGAAACCACTGTGGGTGCAACGACCGTCTCGACGGCGCGCGACCTCGCGAATGCGCTCAACAACGCGTCGGCGCAACTGCAGGAAATCCGGCAGCGAGCGGACGCGGATATCAAGCAAAGCGTCGATGATCTGAACGGGCTCCTCGCCAAGTTCGAGCTTGCGAACAACAAGGTGAAGCAGGAGGTCGCCGTCGGCGGCAATCCCAACGACGCCCTGGACGAACGGGAAACCTTGCTCAAGCAGATTTCCCAGGTTGTCGGCGTGACGACGGTTCGTCGTGAAAACGATGACCTTGCGCTCTACACCACGGACGGAACGGTCCTTTTTGAAACCGTTCCTCGCGCCGTCACCTTCGTGCCGACGTCCGCCTATGGGGCGGCCACGACCGGCAACGGAATCTATATAGACGGGATCGCGCTGAAGCCTGGCAGAGGCCCGGACACAAGTGCCAAAGGCTCGCTCCAGGCGCTTCTTCAGCTACGCGACGATATCGTTCCGGTCTATCAGAGCCAGTTGGACGAGGTTGCTCGCGGTCTGATCGTGGCATTCGCCGAAACGGATCCTGATCCCGCCAACCCGCCCGCATTGCCCACCTTGCCGGGCCTGTTCACCTGGGATCTCGGGACGATACCGGCTGACGGGACGGTGGAGCCGGGGCTTGCCAATCGCATCAGGGTCAACCCGGCGGTTATACCGCCCTCGGGTGATCCCATGCTCATTCGCGACGGCGGCATCAACGGTCCGGACTATGTGGTCAACATCGGCAAGTCGACCGGTTTCTCCGACCTGCTCAACAAGTTCGACGATGCATTCGAGGTGAAGATCGACTTTGCCGAAAGCACGCAGGTCGGCGGAAAGCTGGACCTGCAGTCCTTCGCAGCCGACTCCATCGGCTGGCTCGAAATGCTTCGCAGCACGGCGACGTCGGCGACCGAAAACAAGCTTGCCATGTATAGCCGCGCAACCGACGCCTATTCCAGCGAGACCGGGGTGAGCCTCGACGAAGAGCTTTCCCTCCTCCTCGACATCGAGCAGTCCTACAAGGCGGCGGCGAAGCTGATGTCGACGGTCGACACGATGATGCAGGCACTGCTCGAGGCGGCGGGCTGATCATGAAGACTTCGTTCATCTCATCGCTCAGCATTCAGACCACGATGCGCTACGCCGTGGCGAAGGCGCAGCAGGATATCGTTGCGGCACAGCAGGAGGTGACGACCGGTCGCCACGCCGACGTCGGCGTCGCCCTGGGCGCCACAACCTCGCGCAGCCTCGATCTCACCCGCGACGTGCTGCGCATCAAGTCGATGCTGACGACGAATTCGCTCGCCACCCAGCGGCTGGAGTCGTCGGAAGAGGCGCTGTCCAAGATGTCCGACCTCGGGCAGAAGATCCTCGACTCGCTGATCGGGATCGGCGGCAGCAGCGATGCGACCAACCTGAAGGTGGCGCGCACGTCCATCCAGTCGGCGCTGGATACCTTCTCCAGCTTCGTCAATACCTCGGTGAACGGCGAATACCTTTTTGCCGGCATCAATTCGGATGTGAAGCCGTTCGAGAATGTGGCGGCCGCGGGTTCTGCCGCGCAGGTGGCATTCGACGCCGAGCTGACGCAATTCCTGTCGGACAACGGCATCGCTTCCAGAGGCGACATGACCGAGCAGGACATGACGGATTTCCTGGACCGGATGGAGCGGATGTTCAACGCCGATCCCGCCGATCCCGCCGATGCTCCATACCTTCTGACGGCCCCGCCGCATGATCCGGCCGTGACGGGCCAGGATTTTTGGAGTGCATTCGTTTCGAATGCGTCCGGCGAGAATATGAAGAGCCGCATCACGCAGAGCGAGATCGTCGAAACCTCTACCAATGCCAACACCGAAGGCATGAGGAAGTTCGTGCTGACGTCGCTGATCTCGATGGAGTTCCTGTCCAACGACATCTCCGATGATGCCCGTGGCGTGGTGACCAGCCGTGCTCAGGCCTACATCGGCCAGGCAATGTCGGGCCTCACCGGCGAGCGGGCTCGCCTCGGTCTCTCGGCCGAACGGGTGAAGAAGGCGGACGAGACCCTCCAGGCCCAGCAGAAGATCATCGAAACGCATCTCAATGATCTCGAGGCGGTGGATGCCTATGAAGCCTCCACTCGTATGAAAGGCCTCGAGGCGCTGGTGGAGACGGCCTACACCCTCACCGCGCGCCTGCAGCAGCTAAGTCTGGTCAACTTCCTCAGATGATTGAGGAAGTACGTGAAAATGAAGGATACATGAATGTACCAGTTTTCATATGCCGAGATCATGGAGGATGGCGTCGCCGACGCCAAGGACCGTGAACGGCAGGCGCTGGAACGATCGATAGAACTTCTCATAGCCGCTCGTGACGCAGGAGAATACTCCCGGCACACCATCGAGGCGGTCTACTATACCAGGCGTGTCTGGATCGCGTTCATCGAGGACCTGAAGCAGCCGGAAAACGAACTGGGTGCCGAACTGCGCGCCAATCTGGTTTCCATCGCTATCTGGATACTGAAGGAATGCGAGCGGATCAGGAAACGGCAGTCGACGAACTACCAGGGCATCATCGACGTGACCACCATCATCAAGGATGGACTTAAATGAAAAGTACGCTGCGCATCTCGCTGAAATCCGGTGAACGCATCTTCATCAACGGCGCAGTGCTGCGTGTTGATCGAAAGGTAGCCCTCGAGTTTCTGAACGACGTGACATTCCTTCTGGAAAACCACGTGCTTCAGCCGGAGGACGCCACGACGCCGCTGCGGCAGCTCTACTTCATCGCGCAGATGATGCTGATCAACCCTGAAGGCAAGGATCAGTCCGTGGCGCTCTTCCGCAAGTCGGTGAGCATGCTGCTGAACTGCTTCCAGAACGAGGAAATCCTCGCCGAGCTGAAGCGGATCGACGGCATGGTCGCCTCCGGCCGGGCCTTCGATGCCCTGAAGGCGATCCGCGGCCTCTACCCGATCGAGGACCGCATCCTGAACAGCCAGGAAATGACGCCGGCGACGGTCGAACAGATCCGCAAGGAGATGGCTCCATGGCGGTAGATCCGGTAACTACGGCCGCTTCCAACCCCTGGGCGAACGCGGCCGCCACCACTACGGACGCCAACAAGGCGAGCCTGAACTACGACAGCTTCCTGCAACTCCTCATCGCCCAGATGAAGAACCAGGATCCGACCGATCCGATGGATGCCAGCGAGCAGATGTCTCAGCTCGCCTCGTTCTCGCAGGTCGAGCAGACGATCCAGACCAACGCGCACCTCCGCAGCATGCTGCAGGCGGAAGCGCTGACCCGGGCGGGCGACCTCGTCGGCAAGTACGTCCAGAGCGCGGACGACACGGTGATGGGCAAGGTCAAGGAAGTCGAAGTCTATTCCGACGGCGTCATCGTCATCACTGAAGACAACGAAAAGGTCCTGCTGCAGGCCGGCGTCGTGATCTCCGACAACCCCATCGTCAAGACGCCGCCGGGAGAGACCTCGGACGAGACTGCCGATAGTCCGGCCGGCGACGGCTCGACTGACGACTCCGACGGCGGTACAACGAGCTGATAAAAGCATGGCCCGAATGATTCGGGCCGGAGTGGGCGACATGAACGAAGCCGATGCCCTGGATATCATGCAGGCGGCGATCTGGACCATTCTCGTGGCATCAGGTCCCGCCGTCTTGACGGCCATGGTCGTGGGCGTGGGCATCGCGATCCTGCAGGCCCTGACCCAGGTGCAGGAAATGACACTCACCTTCGTGCCCAAGATCGTCGCGATCATGGTGGCGATCGGCATGTCGGCGCCCTTCATCGGCGCCCAGATCAATCTCTTCGCAAATCTCGTCTTCTCACGGGTGCAGTCCGGTTTCTGACCGGTAGCGCCATGACACCCTCGCGCAAGCTTCGCCGTTTAGGCAGGCGGTGAACTGGCAGTATTTCTGCCGCCATCTCATGAAGAGACGGAAGCATCATGGCGCAACCACCTGCACTCTCAATCCCGAAGGTCGCACCCAACGGCCGCGACATCGGCTTCGCGCTGGGCATCATCGGGATCCTGTGCATCCTGTTCCTGCCGATCCCGACCTTCCTGATCGACATCGGCCTCGCCTTCTCGATCGCCTTCTCCGTGCTGATCCTGATGGTGGCGTTGTGGATCCAGAGGCCCCTGGATTTCTCGTCATTCCCGACGATTCTCCTGATCGCGACGATGATCCGCCTGTCGCTCAACATCGCGACGACCCGCGTCATCCTTTCGCACGGCCACCAGGGGCACGATGCCGCCGGCGGCGTCATCGCCGGCTTCGCAAGCCTGGTGATGTCGGGCGACTTCGTGATCGGGATCATCGTCTTCATGATCCTGATCACCGTAAACTTCATCGTCATCACCAAGGGTGCCACCCGTATTGCCGAAGTCGGTGCGCGCTTCACCCTGGATGCCATCCCCGGAAAGCAGATGTCGATCGACGCCGATCTCTCGGCTGGCATCATCGATGAGAAGGAGGCGCAGCGCAGGCGCGGCGAGCTCGAGCAGGAAAGCTCCTTCTTCGGGGCTATGGACGGTGCCTCGAAATTCGTGCGCGGCGATGCGATCGCGGGCCTGATCATTACGGCCATCAATATCTTCGGCGGCATCATTATCGGCTATTTCCGCCACGGCATGGAAATCGGCGAGGCCGCCGACGTCTTCGTCAAGCTCTCCGTCGGCGATGGCATCGTCTCCCAGGTCCCGGCCCTGATCGTCTCGCTCGCCGCAGGTCTTCTGGTGTCGCGAGGCGGCACGTCCGGCTCGACGGACAAGGCCGTGGTGGACCAGTTGAGCGGCTACCCGCGCGCTCTTTCCATGGCCGGCGGTCTGATGGCTCTCCTGGCATTCGTCCCCGGCCTGCCTTTCCTGCCGTTCATTGCCTTGGGCGGCATCATGGGTTTCGGCGCTTGGTTCGTGCCGCGCCGCATAGAGGCGGAGAACAGGTCCCGCCGCGAGGACGAGGAGAAGAAGGTCGTCCAGAACAAGGAAGCCGAGAAGGATTCGGTCAAGAGCGCCTTGAGGACCGCCGAGATCGAGCTGGCGCTGGGCAAGCAGGTCTCCACGCGCCTTCTGGGTGCGCATCAGGAACTGGCATTCCGCGTCGGCAAGATGCGCAAGAAATTCGCAACGCAATACGGATTCGTGGTTCCGGAGATCAAGGTCTCCGACGACATCATGATCCCGGAGAAGTCCTACCAGATCCGCATCCACGGCACGACAATCGCGTCCAATACGCTGCGCGTCGGCGATGTTCTGGTGGTGACCGGTTCCGGCCGCAAGCCGAGCATCCCCGGCGACGAGATCAGGGAACCCGCGTTCGGCATGCCTGCGGTATCGATCCTCGAAACCTTCGCCGAAGACCTGAAGCGCGAGGGCTTCCATCCGATCGACAACGTCTCGGTCGTGCTCACCCACATGTCCGAGGTCATCCGCAACAACCTGCCGCAGCTCTTGTCCTACAAGGACGTGAAGGTCCTCATCGATCGCCTGGACCCCGAGTACAAGAAACTGGCCGACGAGATATGCTCCTCACATATGTCCTATTCCGGCCTGCAGGCGGTGCTGAAGCTCCTGCTCGCCGAACGCGTCTCGATCCGCAACCTGCATCTGATTCTAGAAGCGGTTGCCGAACTCGCCCCTCACGTCCGCAAGACGGAGCAGATCGTCGAGCATGTCCGCGTGCGCATGTCGCAGCAGCTTTGCGGCGACCTCGCCGACAACGGTGTCCTGCGCGTCCTCAGGCTCGGAACCAAGTGGGACATGATCTTCCACCAGGCGCTGAAACGTGATGCCAAGGGCGAGGTCGTCGAATTCGACATCGATCCGCGCAGCCTCGAGGAGTTCAGCGAGCAGGCAACGAAAGTTATCCGTGAATTCATGGACCGCGGACTGCCGTTCGTGCTTGTCACCTCGCCGGAAACACGGTCCTATGTCCGCATGATCATCGAGCGGCTGTTCGCCACGCTTCCGGTTCTCTCCCACGTGGAACTTGCCAAGGGACTCGAGATCAAGATTCTGGGCGCCATCTCCTGATGGCCGAGCCCGGAGAGGGATCGTCCTGATGATAACCGACCCGCAAGGGACAGTTCTGGCGCTTTTTCTCGCGTTCTGTCGAATGGGCGGATGCATCATGGTGCTGCCCGGCTTCGGAAGCGCGCGCGTGCCGGCGAACATTAGGCTCTTCCTCGCGGTCGCCGTGTCCGTAGCTGTCCTGCCCTTGCTCTGGGACGTCATCTACCCACGGGCCTCATCCCCAGGGGCGACCTATGTCGGACTTATCGTCAGTGAAACGATGATCGGCGTGGTCTACGGCCTGATTGCCCGTCTCTATACGCTCGGCATGCAATATGCGGGCGCAATCCTGACCATGTCGATCGGCTTTACCGCGCCGGGAGGGCAGGACGTCCTGGAAGACACGTCGGAAAACCAGCTGACCAATCTTCTGAGCCTCAGTGCCTTGCTCATGCTGTTCATGCTCGATTTCCACCACGTGGTGTTCAGGGCGCTGGTCGAATCCTATGCGGCGACGCCAGTCGGCAATCTGGTGGATCCCCAGAAGATGTTGATCACACTGACGGATACCCTGCGCGCGTCGACCGACCTGATGCTGCGCCTTGCAAGCCCTTTTCTGATCTACGGCTTGATGTTCAACGTCGGTATTGGCCTCATCAACAAGCTGGCCCCGCAGATTCCGGTCTTCTTCATCTCGACGCCGTTCCTGCTCGCGGGCGGGCTTTTCCTTCTCTATCTCTCGATCGCCGCCCTCATCCGCCAGTTCGCGGATGGGTTCCCGATGGTCTTTCTTTCCTTCTGAGGGGTTCGATGGCGGACGAGCAGAATCGGTCCAGGAAGTTGAAGCGGCTCGTCGCGGTCCAGCGGCATATGGAGAAGATGGCCGAACAGGAACTGGCTGTCACGACGCAGCATCGCGCGGAGGTAGCTCAATCCATGGAGGTGGTGATCGAGGCGATCGGTTCGATGGACCCGATTCACCGGACCTTTTCGCAAAATTACGCCGAACGCTTCGGGCGCCTGACCATCAAGGAAGGGCAGCTTCAGAATATCCAGCAGATCCAGGAGATGAAGGTGCTCAAGGAGCGCACCAAGGGCGATCGTCTGGAAGACCACATGAAGAAGGCGCGCGAACTCGAAGACCGGCAGGCGGCCGATCAGGCGATCTACGATCTTCTCGAAATCACGCTTGCCTCGCCAGCCTCCAGCAAGCTTCAGCCGTCATAGTCTTGTCCACGAACGCGCAGGGGACATGAAGCGCCTGCAGATCATCGAACCGTTGCTGCCGTCCCGTCTCGATCCGGTGGCGCAGCCGTGGCGAAAGGAATTGACGTGGCGATCTCACCCCCGAGCGACCTTGTTCTCGACGTGGTACGGGCCGCAGACCCGGCCGAAGTTCAGGCGGCGCAGGCCAAGCTGAAGGCGAGCAAGGCTGCCTTCGCGGCCAGCAGCCTTGCCGAGGCGGGAGCGGGTTTCGGCGCCGCCCTCGACGTCATCTCGACACCTGCCACCGACGCGGGTCTCGGCAATGCGGAGCCGGCGAAGAACCTGTCGAAGATGCCTGAGGAGTACCGCAAGTTCGAAGCGGGCATCCTCCAGAACTTCGTCAACTCCATGCTGCCGAGCGACAGCGAAGAGGTCTATGGCAAGGGCTCTGCCGGTGAGTTCTGGAAGAGCATGATGGCCGAGCAGATTGCCGACGGCATGTCGAAGAACGGCGGCATCGGCATTGCCGAGCAGATGTATTCGCAGGCGCTGGCGCGGCAGGAAGGTGCGGTGGTCAACGCCACGACCGATGAAACCGATCGCGATCGCGCGATGAGAATGATTACGGATTTTGAACGTCAGGTTCTGGGTCTTGCCCCCACGGACAGGAACGAGGCCTGACATGACCGATACTGGGGCAGGACATATGGAAGTTGTTTCTAACGATCATCGGATCAAGACGGTGCTCGGTCGGCTGGAGATGATCGTCGACAACGAGAACCAGCGGCTGGGCAACGATGCCGAGTTCGATCTGAAGGTTTCGAACGCGCACAAGAGCCGTTGCCTCTACGAGCTCACCATGCTGTTCCGGAGCACGGATCCGAAGGAACTGGCGGTCGTCCACATCGACCAGATGCACAACCTCAAGGAAAAGCTGGCGATCAACGCGCGCCGCGTCGAGGCTCACCTCCACGCTGTCCGCGCCGTCGCCGATCTCCTGAAGAATGCCGCCCGCGAAGCGGACGGGGACGGGACCTATACCCAGGAACAATTCCTCTACAGCGAGATGTGATGCTCAAGCTGCTTCTGACCGGTCTATGGGTTTGCCTCGTCACGCTCGGCGCTGTCTACTTCTCCGTCAAGGCGTCTGCTCCACCGCCGCCGATCGACGAAGAGGCCGCGAGGAAGGAGGCGTTGCAGCTCGTCAGAGGCGAATCCCTGACCATCCCGGTTATCAACGACGGCATGATCACCGGCTACTTCCTGGGCCGCTTCTCCTTCATGATGGACAAGGAGAAGATCAAGGGCCTGGAACTGCCGATCACTGAGCTGACGACGGACCAGCTCTTCACGCTGCTCGTCGGGGAAAAGATGATCGACCTCGGCAATCCGGGAACCTTCGATCTAGAAACCTTCCGCACGCGCATCAAGGACGATTTCAACGCGAGGCTCGGCGAGGGACTGGTCTCGGAGGTGCTCGTGGAACAGCTCGACTTCATGTCCAAGGATGACATACGCGCCAATATCGCGCGTGAGGGCAAGCGTCCCGTTGCTCCCACCAAGATCGTCGAGGGCACTGTTGTGGAAGAGCCCGCCCCCGCGACGCACTGATCCGGTGGCTTCGCGTCTTATCGATCGAATTTGATTGAACTGCTTGGCAAGCCGTTCACCGCCACCTGCTACACCCTTCGCAGGTGGAGACGGATGAGCGATGCGGATGTCCAGTGGCAGGCAAGGATACCAGGCGGATACGGCGATTTCGATCCCGATCCGTCCGCAGGCCGGAGAGCGCGAGCGCTTTTCGGGTCTAGGTCCGGGCGCTCGGGATGCCTCCGGCTCCGGGTCTACCGACCGCGATCCTGCCCCGACCTATGCCCTCGTGGAGGCGATGGCTCTGCGGGGCGGAGCGCCGGCCAGCATTTCCTTCCTCGACGCCAGGAGCGCCTTGCGCGGGCTGATCGACAAGACCTATAGGGAATGGCTGCGGTCTCACCTGCTTCTGCCGTCATGGGGCGTGCCGGGGCGACTGGCGGCCCGGCTGAGGCTGGGCAGGACCTGTGCCGATTACGCGCCGGAAACCTTCATCCCTGCGCTGCTGACCTTTGTCGAGCACCCCCTGAGGGTTTTGGTGCTGGGGCGGGCGGAGCAGGAAGCGGACGCGCTTTGCCATCGTCTGCATCGGCATGCGCCGTGGCATTGTTTCCTGTCTGCTTCCATCGATCGACTGCCTGGCCCTTCGCCCTTCGACCTGGTGCTGATCGTCGTGCCGGATGTCGGCCTGCAGGATCGTCTGCGGCTGGCGACGATACCTGCCAACCTGCGGATATTCTGCGGCAGGAGCCTGAGACTGTCTGTCGTTCCGGGTTCGGGCGGAGGGATTGCCGGGACGGCAGACCGTTCGCGAAGGACGGACCGCAAGGCCGCGTGAGCTGTTCCCTGCGTTAAAACTTTGTTTGCCGTGAGTGTTTAGGGTTCGTTCATCGATTGCTTCCGCATGGAACGACCTTGAGCCCGGTTATGATCATCGACCCACACGACGAGGAAGTGCCCGCACTCCCGGAGTTGGAAGGCCGGGCCACGTCCTGGACCTTCAAAGGCGTCCTCGGTTTGTCCGCAGGCGCGATACTGGCTGGCGCGCTTGTCGCGCTGCCGTTGGCCATCTGGTTGCCCCGCGAGACCCAGGCGGAGGCGACGCTGAAGGTTGCCCAGGGAGAGCTTTCCTCCTCCCAGGTCGACGATCTCTCCCGGCTTCTGACCTCGGATACCGCTCTCGACCGGATTGCCGGGGAGTTCGGACGCCGCGGCTTTGGTCATCCGCAGCCGATGTCGGCCCCGGCATTCATTCTGGATCTCCTGCTTGGCCGCGCCGATACTGCCCCTAGCCGCGCGGACTCGCTTCGTGACCTTCTGTCCGGTTCCGTGACACTCGCGGCGGCAGATGGCGGAGCCAGGCTGGTGATAACGGCCAATGCGCCGGACGCCGATCGCGCGTCGGATATCGCCAATGGCGTCGCCGCCGTACTGGTGGATCGTGAGAACCCCGTCTTTCCGGTTGGTGACTTCGGGTTAGCCAGGCTGGAGGAGGCGTCGCGCCGAGCCGAAACCGAGCTTCGGCAATTCGAAGCCGGGAGCGACGAAGAAAAGCTCGAGGCCGCAAGGCGTGCCGAGGCCGAAAAGCAGGAGGCGAGCCAGGAAGCCGCGGCAACCGAGGCCCGCATCGCGGACCTCGACAGGAAGATCGAGGAGGCGACGTCGCTGACCGTGGCCGATGTGCTGGAAGGACAAGTGCCCGACAGTCTGGAATTCACCGCCCTGGAATATCATCGCCAGCGCCATGTCGAGGCGAAGCTGGCCTTCGACCAGCTCTCCGTGCGACTCGGACCGCGCCATCCTCGCCTGCAGAATGCGGCAGGTGCGGTCGAGACCGCCAGAAACGATCTCGATGAGGAACTGGCACGACTTGTTGCCAATCTGAGGCAGCAGAAGGCCGAGACCTCGCACAAGCTTGCCGCGTTGCGGAGCCGGGATGGGGCAGTGCCCCCGGATGTCCGGGACCTGGCCGCGAAACTGGCTTCGCTCGAGGCTGCCTCGCAAGCGGCGCGGCAGGAGTATGAGAAGGCGGTCCGGGCGGCCCGTGCCGATGATTCCGACCAAGGACCGTTCCTTTCCCTGGAGGTGGAGGCGCATCCCGAGCGTGCCGCCGTGACCGGTTGGTCCCTGCCCGAGGCGATGGGGCTGGGCGGGGCCACGGGTCTTGCCGTTACCATCGCGCTGGCCCTGAGACGCCGCAATGGGGCGGACGACGCCGAGGTACCGGAACCCGACCACGGTTTCGCGGAGGCGCACGGGCTCGTGGCGGACCGTCCGGTCCCGGACCATGTGCCGGAGCCCATCCCGGACGGCCTTTCGGAAGTCGATACTCAGCCGGATGACGAGGTGCCGCTCCCGGAACGAATCCGGGATATCCTGTATCGGAATGCCGTTCCCGCTGCATCGGCAAGGCCTGTGCCGCCCCTGGTCGGAGCAGTGCTGGAAGGTAGGTTGTCGGCGGGCGGCGGCCAATCCTCGCGGCATGCCCCCGATCCGGCGAACGACAGGGACCTGCTCGATCCGGAAATCCTGGAACTCCGCGACCACCTGGCAGCCCTTCGGGAAAGGGTCGGGCAACGGTCGCATGCGCGTCGCTGACGGCATTTTTGTTGCATTTGTCTCGTAGGGAACGCATTACCCAGGCTTGGGCCTGGTAGCCTGTACCTCAACCCGCCTGACACTTCGGGGGACACATGACGACGATCATCGACGGCAAGGTTGCCGCCGCATCCGTGATAGAGACCGTGACAAGCACTGCAGCCGCGCTGGAGCGCGAGGTGGGCGAGAAGCCGGGCCTGGCGGTGGTCATCGTCGGTGACGATCCCGCCAGCCACACCTACGTGAACTCGAAAAGCAAGATGGCCAAGCAGTGCGGCTTCAACTCCTTCCAGCACAGCCTGCCCGAGGGAACGACGCAGGAGGAGTTGGAGAAGCTGGTCGCCGAGCTGAATGCCGATCCCGCCATTCACGGAATTCTCGTCCAGCTGCCCTTGCCGAAGCATCTGAAATCCGAGCCGGTCATCCAGTCGATCGCGCCGGAGAAGGACGTCGACGGGCTCAATGTCGTGAATGCCGGCAAGCTCGCCACGGGCGATCTCGCGAGCGGGTTGATCTCCTGCACGCCGGCCGGCGCGCTGATCCTGATCAACCGGATCCATGGCACCGATCTGTCGGGTCTCAACGCCGTGGTTATCGGGCGGTCGAACCTGTTCGGCAAGCCGATGGCGATGCTGCTCCTGTCCTCCAATGCGACCGTCACCATGGCGCATTCCCGCAGCAAGGACCTGCCCGGCATCTGCCGCGGTGCCGACATCCTGGTCGCCGCCGTCGGCCGTCCCGACATGGTGAAGGCCGCCTGGGTGAAGCCGGGCGCCACCGTCATCGACGTTGGAATCAATCGCGTGCCGGCGCCGGAAAAGGGCGAAGGCAAGACGAAGATCACGGGCGACGTGGCATACGCAGAATGCGCGGAGGTGGCGGGGGCGATCACGCCTGTTCCGGGCGGCGTTGGGCCTATGACCATTGCCATGCTGATGGCGAACACGGTCGTCGCCGCCTGCAGGTCCTTCGGTCGGCCGGTTCCGAAGTTCTGATCGGCAGAAGCCGTTTCAGCGCGGTGCTGCGCCCGTGGAACTGCGTACGATCAGTTCCGCCTTCCACAACTCCTGCTCCGGCCCGGTCTCCACCCCCTTGATGCGGTCGATCAGCCTTTGGCCGATGCGCACGCCTGCTGCCCGGAGGGAGGAGCGGGTGGTCGTCAGGGGAACGGAGAAGTCCTCCGGCTTGAGGAGCGGCAGCACGTCGTCGTGGGCGATCAGCGAGATGTCGCGGCCGAGGCGAAGGCCGGCCTGGTTCACGGCGCGAATGGCCCCGAGCGCCAGCACGGTACTGGCGCAGAGGACGGCGGTCGGCGGTGTCTCCTGCTCCAGAAGCTGACGCATGCCGCGAAAGCCGAATTCGTCGGTCATCGCCGTATGGTGGACCTGCGCCGGATCCAGCACGAGCCCTTTGGCGGACAGGGCGGCTTCCACGCCTTTGCGGCGCCGGATGGTGAAATCGAGACCGTCCGGCCCGTTCAGCAGGGCGAGCCTCCGGTGGCCGAGTTCCAGAAGCAGATGGGTGGCATCGCGGAACGCCGCCTCGTTGTCGACGTCGAGAAAGGGATAGTCCTCCGCGACGCCGATCGAACGGCCGTGGATCAGGAACGGCATATCGAGGGAATGCATCAGGGGTATCCTCGGATCGTTTTCCTGCATATAGGCGAGGTAGACGCCGTCCACGCTGCCGCTGGCAGCGAGCCACCGTAGCGCGTCCTCCTCCTCGCCGGGTTTCTTGGGCATCAGAACGAAGTGGAAATCCTGGCGAGCGGCCTCCTCGCCGAGCCCGCTTAGGAACTCCGCAAAATGGATGTCGGCATAGTAGTCGGGGGCGGCAGGCATCACCAGGCCGATCGACCCGGCGCGCCCGGTGGCCAGGCGCCTTGCGGCCGCATTGGGTCGGTATCCGGTTTCTTCCGCAGCCTTCAGGATCCGCTCCCGCGTAGCCTGCCCGACCTCGGGATACCCGTTCAACGCGCGGCTGACCGTGGTTTGCGACAGCCCCAGCAGTTCTGCCAACTGCTTCAGGTTCACCGTTCTCCTCCACCAAGCTTTCAAAGCGCTTTGGATTACTATCAGTCGTCGACTGCAACCTCAAACGAAAGCTGGGCGGACTGAACCATCCCATCCAGGAGGCGATGCGGGTTCTCATGCGGAGGACTTGACAGCCGCAGTTGGGAGAACA
Source organism: Pseudorhizobium endolithicum (assembly GCF_902153245.2). Classification (GTDB taxonomy): domain Bacteria; phylum Pseudomonadota; class Alphaproteobacteria; order Rhizobiales; family Rhizobiaceae; genus Neorhizobium; species Neorhizobium endolithicum. The sequence goes on along the minus strand of NZ_CABFWF030000018.1, from coordinate 331,169 downwards.
CATGACTAGGCATCAAAGCGCTTTGGGCAACCGGCGATGTGCGACGGGGCGCGTTCAGGAAACAGGGAGGATTCTGATGATGAGAAAGTCACTGTGGATGGGTGTCGCGTTGACTGTGCTGCTGGCCGGCGGTGCCGCGGCGCAGGAGATGAAGTTCGCTCCCGGCGAGGATTCCCGCTTCAACTGGCAAAGCTTCGAGGACTTCAAGACGGCACATGCGGACCTGAAGGGGCAGAGCCTGACGCTGTTCGGCCCTTGGCGCGGTGACGACGAGATCCTGTTCAACAGCGTGCTCGCCTATTTCCGCGAGGCCACGGGCGTCGATGCGCGCTATTCGTCCTCGGAGAACTACGAGCAGCAGATCGTCATCGATACGCAGGCAGGCTCCCCGCCGAACATCGCCATCCTGCCGCAGCCCGGCCTGCTGGCCGATCTCGCGTCCAAGGGCTTCCTCGTTCCCCTTGGCGATGAGACGGCAAACTGGGTGAAGGAAAATTACGGCGCCGGCGAGAGCTGGATCGGTTACGGCACCTACAAGGGCAAGGACGGCGCCGAGGCTTTCTATGCCTTCCCCTACAAGGCGGACGTGAAGTCCCTCGTATGGTACGTGCCCGAGAACTTCGAGGAGGCCGGCTATGAAGTGCCGGAAACCATGGAGGACCTTTTGGCCTTGAGCGACCAGATCGTCGAGGACGGCGGGGTTCCGTGGTGCATCGGCCTGGGCTCGGGCGGCGCCACGGGCTGGCCGGCGACCGACTGGGTCGAGGACATGATGCTGCGAACCCAGCCCGCCGAAACCTATGACAAGTGGGTCAGCAACGAGATCAAGTTCAACGACCCGGCCGTGGTCGGCGCCATCGAGGAATTCGGCAAGATCGCGCGCAACGAGAAGTATGTCAGCGGCGGCGTTGCCGCGGTCGCCTCGACCGACTTCCGCGACAGCCCGAAGGGGCTCTTCGACATTCCGCCGAAGTGCTACCTGCATCATCAGGCCTCGTTCATCCCGTCCTTCTTCCCGGAAGGAGTGGAGCTCGGGACGGACGCCGATTTCTTCTACATGCCTACCTACGGGGCAAAGTCGGATCTGGGGACGCCGGTGCTCGGCGCGGGCACGCTCGTTGCGATCACCAAGGATTCGCCGGCGGCCCAGGCTTTCATCGAGTTCCTCAAGACGCCGATCGCCCACGAGGTCTGGATGGCCCAGGCGGCCTTCCTGACCCCCTACAAGGGCGTCAACGTCGAGGCCTATGCCAACGATCCGCTGAAGAAGCAGGGCGAAATCCTCACCTCCGCCACGACGTTCCGCTTCGATGCTTCCGACCTGATGCCGGGCAAGATCGGCGCCGGCGCCTTCTGGACCGGGATGATCGACTATGTGGGCGGCAAGGACGCGGAGGCGGTCGCGACGGACATCCAGAACGCCTGGGACGGACTGAAGTAAGCCATATCCGTGCTGCGCCGGGTGAGGGCGCAGCACGGCCGCTGACCGGGTAACGGAACAAAGGCCGGCCGACTGCCGGACAAGGTGGGGGAGGGGAGTGATGGCGTCACAGATCATATCGGCCGTCGGCGTCATGGTCGTCGGCGTTTTCGTCTGCGCGCTCTACTACTGGCTTTCGGACAAGATCCTCCAGCTTCTCTTCCCGACACCCCGCGACAATGTCCAGCTTGCTTCCCGCAATCTCAACCGCCGCGCGGTAGTTCGGCCCTGGCTTTTTCTCGGACCTGCCCTCATCCTTCTTGGGGTCTATCTCGTCTATCCGGTCGTCGCCACGTTCATCCTGTCCTTCTACGACCGCACGGGCACCGTCTTCGTCGGCTTGGCGAATTACCGATGGGCCTTGTCGGATGCCGTTTTCCGGCAGTCGATCTTCAACAACTTCCTGTGGCTGCTGGTCGTGCCGGCCGCCTGCACCTTCCTCGGTCTCGTCATTGCAGTGCTGACCGACCGCATCTGGTGGGGCAATATCGCCAAGAGCCTGGTATTCATGCCGATGGCGATCTCTTTCGTCGGCGCGTCGGTGATCTGGAAATTCATCTACGAATACCGCGGCGCCGGTGAGACCCAGATCGGCCTCCTGAATGCCGTCGTACAGTTCTTCGGCGGCGATCCGCAGGTCTGGATCGCCCTGCCGTTCTGGAACAACTTCTTCCTGATGGTGATCCTCATCTGGATACAGACCGGATTTGCCATGGTGATCCTTTCGGCCGCCCTGCGCGGCATCCCCGAGGAAACCATCGAGGCGGCCGTGATCGACGGAGCGAATGGCTGGCAGATCTTCTGGAAAATCATGGTGCCGCAGATCTGGGGCACGATCGCCGTCGTCTGGACGACGATCACCATCCTGGTGCTGAAGGTCTTCGACATCGTGCTGACCATGACCAACGGCCAGTGGAACACGATGGTCCTCGCCAACCTGATGTTCGAGTGGATGTTCCGGGGCGGCGGTGACTCGGGCCGCAGCGCCGTGATCGCGCTGATCATCATGGCCGCAGTCACGCCGATCATGATCTGGAACATCCGCCAGGCGAACCGCGAGACGGGAGGACACTGAGATGACCGCAGTCGCAGCCCGTATCCGGCGGATCGGCCTTCCCCGTCTCTTCGTGCACCTCTCGGTCCTGCTGATCGTCATCATCTGGCTGGTACCCACCCTCGGCATATTGGTTACCTCCATCCGGGACCGGGACCAGATCACCACATCCGGGTGGTGGACGGCATTTTCGAGCTCGGCCCAGACGGCGGCCGTCCGGCTGGCGGAACCTTCCGCCCAGCGGCAGGAAGGTGCGAACTACGTAATTTCCGGCAGCGTCTTCGAAGAGGGAGCCACGGGCACCGTGAGGGCCTTCGGCGTCAGGGTTCAGGAACCAGGAGCCTACGAGGCAGGCGAAACGGCGGATCTGGGGGACGGCGAAACGCTGACGGTGAACGATGACGGCAGCTACGTCCATTCAAGCACGGCGCCCTTCGAGGGAAGCCGCGGCCAGCGCGTCTACCTGACGGTGGCGACGCCGCCGGAGTTTACCATGGAGAACTATCGCACGGTGGTGAATGCGGAAGGGCTCGGGCAGTCCTTCATCAATTCGCTGACGGTGACGATCCCGGCGACGATCATCCCGATCCTGATCGCAGCCTTTGCGGCCTACGCGCTGTCCTGGATGGAGTTCCCCGGACGAACCGTCATCATCGCGACAGTCATCGGCCTGATCGTCGTCCCGCTGCAGATGTCGCTGATTCCGCTTCTTCGGATGTACAACGAGATCAGCATACTCTTCGGCGTTCCTTCCAAGACCTATGCCGGGATCTGGCTCGCCCACACCGCCTTCGGCATGCCGCTTGCTATCTACCTGCTGCGCAACTACATCGCCGGCCTTCCCAAGGAGATCATCGAATCGGCCCGTGTCGATGGCGCCAGCGATTTCGAGATTTTCATGAAGATCGTGCTCCCGCTCTCCTTCCCCGCGCTCGCCTCCTTTGCGATCTTCCAGTTCCTCTGGGTCTGGAACGACCTGCTCGTGGCCATCGTCTTCCTCGGCGCCAGTCGCGACCAACTGGTTCTCACCGGCGCGCTGAACGCGCTGCTCGGCTCGCGGGGAGGAAACTGGGAAATTCTGACTGCTTCGGCCTTTATCACCATCATTGTGCCCCTCCTCGTGTTCTTCGCGCTCCAGAGATATCTGGTCCGCGGCCTCTTGGCGGGATCGGTGAAGGGCGGCTGAAGCACCTTCTTCGCATGACAACAGGACATTGAATGACCATTATCGCAGGAACGCCCGCGGCACCGGACAAGGACTGGTGGCGCGGCGCAGTCATCTATCAGATCTATCCTCGCTCCTTTCAGGACTCCAATGGCGACGGCATCGGGGATCTGAAAGGCATCACCGCCCGCCTACCGCATGTCTCGGCGCTCGGGGCCGATGCGATCTGGATCTCGCCCTTCTTCCCGTCGCCGATGAAGGATTTCGGCTACGACGTGTCAAACTATACCGAGGTCGATCCGATGTTCGGTACGCTCTCGGATTTCGACGCGCTCATCGCCGAGGCCCATCGATTGGGCCTCAAGGTGATGATCGACCTCGTGATGTCGCACAGCTCGGACCAGCATGCCTGGTTCATCGAAAGCCGGTCGAGCCGCGTCAACCCAAAGGCGGACTGGTATGTGTGGGCGGACGCCAAGCCGGACGGAACGCCGCCCAACAACTGGATGTCGATCTTCGGCGGGTCTGCATGGCATTGGGACCCGACCCGCATGCAGTACTACATGCACAACTTCCTGACATCCCAGCCGGACCTCAACCTTCACAATCCGGAGGTCCAGGACGCGCTTCTCGATATGACCCGCTTCTGGCTCAAGCGCGGCGTCGACGGCTTTCGGCTCGATACCATCAACTTCTACTTCCACGACAAGGAACTGCGCGAAAACCCCGCGCTTGATCCGTCGCGCCGAAATGCGTCCACGGCTCCAGCGGTCAACCCATACAATTTCCAGGAACACATCTACGACAAGAACCGGCCGGAAAACCTCGATTTCCTGAAGCGGTTCCGAGCGGTACTGGACGAGTTCCCGGCGATTGCAGCCGTCGGCGAGGTGGGCGACAGCCAGCGTGGGCTGGAGATCGTCGGCGAATACACGTCCGGCGGCGACAAGATGCATATGTGCTATGCCTTCGAATTCCTGGCCCCGGATGCCCTGACACCGTCGCGCGTTTCGCAGGTGCAGACAGCCTTCTCTGCCGCAGCACCCGAAGGCTGGGCCTGCTGGGCCTTTTCCAACCACGACGTCGTGCGGCATGCCAGCCGCTGGGGCGCCGAAATCCAGGACCGGGACGCCTACGTCAAGATGCTGGCGGCGGTGCTGATGACGCAGCGCGGCTCGATCTGCATCTATCAGGGGGAGGAACTGGGTCTGACGGAGGCCGACATCGCCTTCGCCGACCTGCAGGACCCCTACGGCATCCAGTTCTGGCCGGAGTTCAAGGGGCGGGACGGATGCCGCACGCCCATGGTCTGGGACGCTCAGGCACTCCATGCCGGATTCTCCACCCACGACCGGACCTGGCTGCCGATCCCGATCGAACACCAGTTGCGGGCCGTCAGCGCTCAATACGGTGATCCTGACTCCGTATTGGAGCAGTACCGCCGCTTCCTCGCCTTCCGCAAACAGCATCCGGCGCTCGCCAAGGGGGAGATGGAACTGTTGGCGTCCGAGGGCTCGCTCCTGCAGTATGAAAGGCGCTACGGCAACGAGATCGTTCTCTGCGTCTTCAACATGGCGCCGGAGCCGGCGTCGGCGGAACCGCCGCGCGGCGACTGGGAGGTGCTGGAGGGCCATGGCTTCCAGAGCATGGTGGAAGGCAACCGCATAAACCTGCCCGCATGGGGGGCGTTCTTCGCCCGTCGGGCCTAGAGGAGGGGAGAAAATGGCTGGCGTCGTTCTGAAGGACATCCGCAAGGCCTACGGCCAGGTCAAGGTGATCCACGGCATCGATCTGGAGATCAGGCAGGGGGAATTCGTCGTCTTCGTCGGCCCCTCCGGTTGCGGAAAGTCGACGCTGCTTCGTATGATCGCGGGACTGGAGACGATCACCGGCGGCGAGATGTATATCGACGGGCAACTGGTGAACGAGGTGCCGCCTTCCAAGCGCGGTATCGCCATGGTGTTCCAGTCCTATGCGCTCTACCCGCACATGACCGTCTACGACAACATGGCCTTCGGGATGCGCATCGCCAAGGAGAACAAGGCCGAGATCGACCGGCGCGTCCGCTCCGCTGCCGAAATCCTGCAACTGACGCCTTACCTGGACCGCTTGCCAAAGGCGCTGTCGGGCGGTCAGCGGCAGCGTGTCGCCATCGGGCGGGCGATCTGCCGCGACCCGAAGGTATTCCTGTTCGACGAGCCGCTTTCCAACCTCGATGCAGCCCTTCGCGTTGCGACGCGTATCGAGATCGCCAAGCTCAACGAGTCCATGCCGGACACGACGATGATCTACGTCACCCACGACCAGGTCGAGGCGATGACGCTGGCGGACCGCATCGTCGTTCTGTCGGCTGGCCGGATCGAGCAGGTTGGAGCTCCACTGGAGCTCTACGAGCGGCCCCACAACCTGTTCGTTGCCCGTTTCATCGGATCTCCGGCAATGAACATCCTCCCGGTGACCATCACCGAAACGGGCGAGGCGACGACCGTCAGCCTCGGCGACGGTAAGCCGGTTCGCGTGCCGATAGCGACGAACGCCTCGCAGCGCGGCAAGCCGGCAAGTTTCGGCGTGCGCCCGGAGGATCTTTCCGTGGCAGCCGGCGAAGACTTCTTGTTCGAGGGCAGGATCGCGCTCGTCGAGGCGCTGGGCGAGGTGACGCTTCTCTATATCGAGGGCCTCACAGAGCACGAGCCGCTGATCGCGAAGTTCCCCGGCATCTGGAGCGGCAGGAAGGGCGATGTGGTGCGGCTTTCGGCATCGCCGGACAAGCTTCATCTCTTCGATGAGGACGGCCATACCTATCGGACTGAACGATGATGTCCCGTCTGCGGAGTGCCTGAAAGGTGCATGGAGTTCCGATTGGTGGCATCAGAAACATACCCTCTGTTAAACTTCGGCCTGTAGCCTTCCCTTATCGAGAAGGAGACGGTCGGTGGGTGCTTTCAGTGGGGGCAAGAATCACTTCCTGAACAAGGAAGAGTCTTTCATGTATGACCGTGAAACGCGGTTTCGGATGGAAGATACGCTGAATGCCGCCCGCATCGAGTACACCGAGAATGGCGTGCTCAACATGGCCGCCCGCCGCTGCGAAATCCTGCGCATCTCCATGAGCGGGGCCGTCATAGGCATCCTGACCCAGTACAAGCTGCCCGAGCAGTTCTATCTCGATATCCCCGACGCTCGGATCTCCAAGATCGGTTGTCTTCTGATGAAGACCTTTGCCAACAACACGATCGAAGTCCGCTTCCTCCGGCTGTTGAGCCAGAAGGAACTGGACCGGATCTTCGTCTTCAGCACGCACCCCGCCCATCGTGACAAGGTCCTGGACATCCGCTCATGGTAGCGGGGACGCGATAGGAAACGGAGCACTCAGGCGAACACGCTGGCCCCGTTGTCGGCCGTTCCCGCATTCTGCCGGAAGATCGCGAAGAGTTCGCGGCCCATCCCGAATTCGTTCTGCATGAGGTCCGCGGTCGCAGGCGTTCGCGCTGCAAGCTCCGCCGCGTGGACAAGCACCTCCAACGTGCCCTTGGCCGCATCGAGCCGGATCATGTCGCCGTCCATGATCCTGGCGATTGCGCCGCCGTCGGAGGCCTCCGGCGTGACGTGGATCGCGGCCGGCACCTTGCCGGAGGCACCGGACATGCGCCCGTCCGTCACCAGTGCCACCTTGTAGCCCCGGTCCTGGAGGACGCCGAGCGGCGGCGTCAGGCGGTGCAGTTCCGGCATGCCGTTCGCCTTCGGCCCCTGGAACCGCATCACGGCCACGAAATCGCGATTGAGGTCGCCGCGTTTGAAGGCGTCCTGCAACTCCTGCTGGTCGTGGAAGACGATTGCCGGGGCTTCGATCACATGCCGCTCCGGCTTCACGGCCGAAATCTTGATGACGGCCTTGCCGAGATTGCCCGTCAGCATCTTCAGGCCGCCATTGGACTGGAAGGGCGCTTCAATCCGGGCAAGAACCTTGGGATCTCCGCTCTCCTCCGGCGAGGGCTGCCGGACGATGCCGCCCGCGGTATCAAGCCGGGCCTCCACGGTATAGGCGTCGAGACCATGGCCATAGACCGTTCGCACATCGTCGTGAAGCAGGCCTGCTTTGAGCAACTGCCTGATGAGGAAGCCCATGCCGCCCGCGGCATGGAAGTGGTTCACGTCGGCAAGGCCGTTCGGATAGACGCGGGCCAGCAGCGGAACGATGTCCGAAAGCTCGGAGATATCCTGCCAGGTGAGGTGGATTCCGGCTGCACGCGCCATGGAAACGAGATGAAGCGTATGATTGGTGGAGCCGCCCGTGGCGTGCAGGCCGACGACGCCGTTCACGATCGAGCGCTCGTCGATCATCTCGCCTGCCGGCGTAAACTCGTTGCCGAGGGCGGTGATTGCCAATGCGCGCTTGGCGGCTTCCTTCGTCAGCGCCTCCCGCAAAGGAGTGCCGGGATTGACGAAGGAGGCGCCGGGCATGTGGAAGCCCATGATCTCCATCAGCATCTGGTTGGAGTTGGCCGTGCCGTAGAAGGTGCAGGTGCCGGGGCCGTGATAGGACTTGGACTCCGCCTCCAGCAGTTCCGCGCGTCCGACCTTGCCCTCCGCGTAGAGCTGGCGGATGCGCGACTTCTCGTCGTTGGGAAGGCCGGAGGTCATCGGGCCCGCCGGAATGAACACCGCCGGCAGGTGGCCGAAGGTCAGGGCGGCGATCGCAAGGCCGGGGACGATCTTGTCACAGATGCCGAGGAAGACGACCGCGTCGAACATGTTGTGGGAGAGACCGATGCCTGCCGCCATGGCGATCGCATCGCGGGAAAACAGCGAAAGCTCCATTCCCGGCTGGCCCTGGGTCACGCCATCGCACATGGCCGGAACGCCGCCCGCCACCTGCGCGACGCCTCCGGCTTCCTTCGCGGCCTCTCGGATGATCGCCGGGAACGTTTCATAGGGCTGGTGGGCCGAGAGCATGTCGTTATAGGCGGTGATGATGCCGAGATTGGGTACCACGTCACCAGCAAGATCCCTCTTGTCGGAGGGGGAACAGGCGGCAAAGCCGTGGGCGAGGTTACCGCAGGAGAGCACAGCGCGATGCGGGCCACGGGAAATCGCACTGCGCACGCGATCGAGGTAGGCTTCGCGGCGGGGCTTGGAGCGTTCGACGATACGGGCTGTGATCGCTTCTATCTGTGAGTGAGCAGCCATGGCGATGTCCTTGGTTCAGGGAGCAGGCCGGCTGGGAGCGGCGGATGCCGCCGGAATGCTCCGGGTGATAGTCTCGTCTGCGGCGTCAGGGCGCCCAGTAGATGTCGACCGGCGACGAGGCACGATGGAGAACGGCGCGTATAGGCATCTCGTTCTCGTCCGTGCCCTCCTGTGCCCTCGCCAGGACGTCCTTCTTCTCCTGCCCTTCGATATGGAGGACGAGAAGGCCCGCATCCGTGAGGCTGGAAAAGGAGAAGGTAAGCCGCGGTTCATCGGCGTCTTGAGCCTTCATGCTCAGTACGCGCCGCGGCCCGGCCGCCTCGAGCGCTTCCGCGAGATTGTTGCCATGCGGGAAGAACGAGGCGGTGTGTCCGTCGCCCCCCATGCCCAGGATGACGACGTCGAACGGCGGCGCGATTGCAGCTGTCGCCTCCGTCGCCTTGCGGGCGGCCTCCTCGACGCTGGGGCAGTCATGGTAGAGGGGAATGAAGCGTGCGGCCGCCGCCTTGTCCTGCAACAGGTTCTCCCGCACGAGGAGATGGTTCGAGCGGGGGTGATCCATGGGCACGAAACGCTCGTCGACCAGCGTCACCGTTACCTTCGTCCAGTCGATGTCGCGTCCGGAGAGGGCCCGGAAGAACGTCTTCGGCGTCGAGCCGCCCGATACGACCAGACTGGCCGCCCCCTTCGCCTCCAGCGCCGCGGCGAGGCGATGGGCGACCTGATCCGCAAGCTTTTCTGCCAGTACGGTGCCGTCGGCGAATTCGTGGATATTCGGTTCCATAGCTCAGCCTTCGTGCCATGTGCGGCCGTCGCGCTCGATGAGCGCGATCGCCTGACTGGGGCCCCAGGTTCCTGCCGTATAGCCTTGAACCGCCTGTCCGGTCGCTTCCCAGCCCTTGAGGATGGGATCGACCCACTGCCAGGCCGCCTCGACCTCGTCGCGGCGCATGAACAGCGTCTGGTTCGAACGGATCGTGTCCATCAGCAGGCGCTCGTAGGCGTCGGGATTGCGGACGGCGAAGGCTTCCGCAAAGCTCATGTCGAGCGAGACGCAGCGCATGCGCATGCCCCCCGGTCCCGGATCCTTGATCATCAGCGATTGCTTGACGCCCTCGTCAGGCTGCAGACGGATGATCAACTGGTTGGCTGAAATGCGTCCTGCCGCCTGGTCGAAGATGTTGTGGGGGATCGGCTTGAAGGTGATGACGATCTCCGAGACCCGCGTCGCCAGACGCTTGCCGGTACGGATGTAGAAAGGCACGCCGGCCCAGCGCCAGTTGCCGATCTCGGCCTTGATGGCAACGAAGGTTTCGGTATTGGAAACACCGCCCTCCAGTTCGTCGAGATATCCTTTGACGGGCCCGCCCGCCGAGGCGCCCGCCCGATACTGCCCCCGCACGGTCAGGTGCTCGACATTCGCCTCGGTGATCGGTTTCAGCGCCCGCAGCACCTTGAGCTTCTCGTCACGCACCGCCTCTGCGCTGAGAGAGGAGGGGACTTCCATGGCCACGAGGCAGAGCAGTTGCAGGATATGGTTCTGCACCATGTCCCGGAGCGCTCCGGCCGTGTCGTAGTATCCGGCGCGGCCCTCCAGTCCGACCGACTCGGCCACCGTGATCTGCACGTGGTCGATATGCTGCGCATTCCAAAGGGGCTCGTAGAGGGCATTGGCGAAGCGCAGCGCCATCAGGTTCTGCACCGTCTCCTTCCCGAGGTAGTGGTCGATCCGGAAGATCTGTTCTTCCTGGAAAACACGGCCGATGGTGTCGTTGAGTTCCAGAGCGGAGGCGAGGTCGCGGCCGATCGGCTTCTCGACGACGATCCGGGTCTGCTCGGTGATCAGACCGTGTTGGCGGATCTTCTCCGAGATCGGTCCGAAGATCGAAGGGGCTACGGCGAGATAGAAGACGCGAACGCAGTCCCTGCCGTCATCGAGATGTGCCTTCAGCTTGTCCCATCCCAGATCGGATTTCGCATCGACCGGAATATAGAAAAGCCGCTCGCAGAACTTCTCGACCTCCGACTCGTTGTACTCGCCGGGCTTGAGATGTTCGCGCAGTGCGTCACGGGCAAAAGTCCGGTACTCTTCGTCGGACAAGGGACTGCGGGACGCGCCGATGATACGTGTCGGCTCCAGGAACTGGCCTTCGATCTGCCGATGATAAAGCGCCGGCAGCAGTTTCCGCTCCGCAAGATCGCCCGAGCCGCCGAACACGACGCAATCAAAGGGATCGACCGGGATGATCTGGCTGCTCATGGTATCGTCTTTCGTCTTCGCCGAACTGGAGGTTTCCTAATCTAATCGATTTAAAAATTCCAGTCCCGCTGCGTATTTTTTGCTGCGTCCCTACATCCGGTCGCGGAGAGCGAACCATGTGAGCGCGAGGAACAGCAGGGGTGTGCGCAGATACGGCCCGCCCGGGAAACCCGGCACATTCAGCGCCTCAAGGTCATCCAGCGCACTGGGCTGTCCCGCCACCCGGTCGGCATAGAGCTTGCCGCAGAAATTCGACAACATCACGCCATGTCCGGAATAGCCCCCGATCGACGTGACACCCGGCATGACCTCCCGCACGAAGGGCTGCCGGGGCAGGGTGATCCCCACATAGCCTCCCCAGGCATGGGTGATGCGGACATCCTTGAGGCCGGGATAGATCTCGACGATCTGTTTGCGGATGAAGTTCGCCGTGTCTTCCGGGTTCTTCGACGAGTAGACTTCCCTGCCGCCGAAGAGCAGCCGGTTGTCGCGTGACTTGCGGAAGTACCGGACCACGAAGCGGGAATCCGCGACGGCCTCGCCCCCCGGCAGGACGCCCGGGTGCTCGTCCAGCGGTTCCGTGGCGGCGATGAAGGATCCGATCGGCATGATATGGCCTGCCGTGACGGGCTCGAGCTTTCCGACATAGCCGTTGGTGGCCAGGAGAACCCTGTCGGCCGTCACCGTGCCCTGCGCCGTCTCAAGCACGACCTTTCCGCCCGAGCGGGAAATCCCGGTGACCCGCGTCATCTCGCGGATGTCGGCCCCGACCGCCCGCGCCGCACGGGCAAGGCCGACGAGAAGCTTCAGCGGGTGGATGTGCCCCGTGCCCGTGTCGCGCACGCCGCAGTAATAGTGGCTGCTTCCCAGGCGCTCCGCCGTCTCCGCCCGGTCCATGAAGGAAAGGTGAGGATAGCCATAGCGTTCCGCGGCGATTTCTGCATTGGCGCGGTACTCCTTCTCGTGCCCGGGCTTGTGGGCAACATTCATCTGACCCGGCAGGTAGTCGACCTCGATCTTCTGGTCCGACGCGAAGTCGAGCAGATATCGCTTCGCCTGCTCGGCCATGTCGAACAGCGCCTTCGAGCGCTCAAAGCCGATCTTGTGCTCCAGTTCCTCGGGCCACCATCGCTGTCCCGTGCCCATCTGGCCGCCGTTGCGCCCGGAGGCGCCGTCTCCGACACGGCATGCCTCCAGCAGGAGGACGGATACACCGCGCCTTGCCAGGTTGAAGGCCGCCTGCAGACCCGTGAAGCCGCCGCCGACGATGGCGATGTCGACGGTCCTGGAGCCATCGAGCGGGGGATAGGCCGGGCGTTCGCCGACGGTGGATTGATACCATGAGATGCCCGGAGCGATCGGGCTCTGCCATTCGTTCACGGCGTGGCCTCACACGTTGAGAAGCAGGAACTCCCGCTCCCACGGACTGATGACCTGCATGAAGGTCTCGAACTCGCCGCGCTTCACGCCGGCATAGAGATCGATGAACTCCTGCCCCAGCACATCTGCCAGCGCTGGCTCGGACTCCAGTGCCGAAACGGCCTCCAGCAGGCCCCGCGGCAGATCGATGGAGCCCTCGTTGGCGCTGTGCTCCGTCGGCGGTTCCGGCTCCACGGCGTTCATGATGCCGAGCAGGCCGCAGCCGAGCGAGGCGGCGAGCGCCAGATAGGGATTGGCGTCGGAACTGGGCAGGCGGTTCTCCACGCGCCGCGCGGCGGCGTCCGAGACCGGGACCCGGAAGGCCGTGGTGCGGTTGTCGTATCCCCAGGCATTGTTCACGGGCGCCGCCATGTCCGGGGTCAGGCGCCGGTAGGAATTCACATAGGGAGCCATCATGACCAGGGCCTTGGGCACGTAGGTCTGCATGCCGCCGATGAAATGGAAGAACTCCTTCGACGGGGAACCCTCCTCGTCGGAGAACACGTTCCGTCCCGTCTCGATGTCGATGACCGATTGATGGATATGCATGGCCGAGCCGGCCTGGCCCTGCATCGGCTTTGCCATGAACGTCGCGTAGATGCCGTGCTTCAGCGCCGCCTCGCGGATCGTACGCTTGAACAGGAAGACCTGGTCGGCAAGTTCGATCGGATCACCGTGCCGCAGGTTGATTTCGAGCTGGGCCGGACCCTCCTCGTGGATCAGCGTGTCGATCTCCAGGCCCTGCTTCTCCGAGAAATGGTAGATGTCGTCGATCAGCTCGTCGAACTCGTTGATGCCGGCGATCGAGTACCCCTGGCCGCCGAGGATCGCCCGGCCGGAGCGGCCCTTCGGCGGATGCAGCGGATAGTCCGGGTCGTCGTTCTTGGCGACCAGGTAGAACTCGATCTCCGGCGCGACGACCGGTTTCCACCCGCGCTCGAGGTAGAGATTGACGATGTTCTTCAGCACCGCTCGCGGCGTATAGGGCACATTCTCTCCGCCGATGCCGACGACGTCGCAGATGACCTGTGCCGTCGGATCCGTCTCCCACGGCACGACGGACAGTGTCGAGAGATCGGGGACCAGCTTCAGGTCGCTGTCGCGTGGCTCGTAGCGGAAGCTTGCCGTCTCGTCCGGATATTCGCCCGAGATCGTGTGCCGGTAGAGAGCCGAAGGCAAAGCCAGCGACGTGTTCGATGTGAACTTCGACGACGGCATCATCTTGCCGCGCGGCACCCCCGCCAGGTCCGGTGTGATGCATTCGACGTCCTCGATGCCGCGCGCCCGAAGCCAGGAGATCGCTTCCCGCCAGTCCGCGACGCCTCGCAGGGAGGTGAGGGCCGGCGGCGTCGGCTGTCCGCCGGTCGATTTGAGCACGGGCCCTGCAACTGGGGAGGCAGGAGACGGTTTCTTGCGCGACATGAGGCACCGGAATGCGTTGATGGGAATGCCATCATAGTCAGAGATCTCCAATTGGCGAGGGGGCGCCATTGACTTTGTCCGGCCGATCGAAAACACGGGAGAACCGCAGCAAGGGAGCTTCAGTTGGTCCGCAAATTCGACGCCGTCATTCTTGGAGCCGGGGCAGCGGGAATGATGTGTGCTATCCGTGCGGGGCAGCGTGGGAAACGCGTGCTGGTGCTCGATCATGCCAGGGCGCCGGGCGAGAAGATCCGGATTTCCGGCGGCGGCCGCTGCAATTTCACCAATATCCATACGACGGGGACGAGTTACATATCGGCCAACCCGCACTTCGCGAAATCGGCGCTGGCGCGCTACACCCCCAACGATTTCGTTCAACTGGTGGAACGCCACGGCGTCCCCTGGCACGAGAAGACGCTGGGTCAGCTCTTTTGCGATAACAGCGCCAAGGACATCGTCAACCTGCTCCTCGCCGAGATGCGTGACGCGAACGGACAGCTGGAGCTCCAGCAGGAGGTCCTGTCGGTGGAGAAGGCGCCGGGCGGATACCGTGTCGCGACATCGGGCGGATTGGTCGAGGCGTCGGCTCTGGTCGTGGCAACGGGCGGCAAGTCGATACCCAAGATGGGAGCGACAGGCTTTGCCTACCGGATTGCCGAGCAGTTCGGGCTGAACGTTGTCGAGACGCGTCCCGGCCTTGTGCCGCTGACGCTCGATGCGCAGCTGCTCGAACGCCTGGCGCCGCTCTCGGGGATTTCCGTTCCCGCAGAGGTTCGCCACGGCCGAACGGCATTCCGCGAAGCCCTTCTCTTCACCCATCGTGGGTTGAGCGGTCCTGCCATCCTGCAGATCTCGTCCTACTGGCGGGAGGGAGACGAGATCCTGCTGAGGATCGCGCCGGACCGGAACCTGTTCGAGGAGTTGAAGTCGGCGCGCAAGATCAACGGCAGACAGGCGCCTCAGACCGTTCTGGCGGAGATCCTTCCCCGGCGCCTGGCCCAGCATGTCCTCGAAAAGGCGGGCCTTGCCGCGACGGTGCAGATGGCCGAGTGTCCGGACCGGGTACTGGAGGCTATCGCATCCGCGGCCCAGAGCTGGCGCATGAAACCGGCGGGGTCTGAAGGTTATCGGACGGCGGAGGTGACGCTGGGCGGTGTCGATACGAAGGACCTGGATTCCCGAACCATGGCCGCGAAGGCCGTTCCCGGCCTCTACTTCATCGGCGAGTGTGTCGATGTCACGGGGTGGCTCGGAGGCTACAATTTCCAGTGGGCCTGGGCCTCGGGGCATGTTTGTGGGGATGCGTTGTAGGGGCGTGAAATTCAGCTGTTGTTGATACACGTCGGCGATCCTGCCTTGATGCCGGCCAAATCCGGGGCTACCGCAGGACATGCGCGCCGCTTGCCGGCACGCCGCAGTGACAACGCTTTGGGGTTCAGAAGATGCAGAAAACCCGTCGTGCCCGTGCCGTCGCCATCGCCAAGGCTGAGGATGCCGCAAAGGTGATGCGTCTGAGTTTGCTGGTCATTTGCGCTGGTGCCGTCTCTGCTCTCCTGGCCCTGCCGGCAGTTCTCTGATTTCTGCGTTAATTCTCCGACAGGAATAGGAGCGGGGCGAAGAGCCGCCGCTACTGAACCTTCTACGGCATCCGCTCAAGCAGCCCGAGGGCAGCCGGCGCCGGATCTTTGACGGCGGCAGAATGGCCGCCATCGATGTCCTTGCTGCTCGTTCGTGAATGCCAAAGCCGCAGGAGAAGGCGGCGGGCCGCGACGAGAGACCGTGGCAGGGGCGCTCCCAGGTTCTCATAATAGCGATCCTCGGCGCCGTGCGAGCTTTGCTCCCTCTCCGGGTCGGTGCGGGATGATGCCACGAGGGCTGCGACGACTTCATACATTGCTTATACCTCCGCGGTTGAAAAGCCGTCCTCCCAATTAGCGGGGTTTTTCATCTTCCGGAACAGCCTCCATTGCGCTACGATTTTCACTGATGAAAAACGCGAATTGGGACACATACGAGCTTTTCCTGCACGTCGCGCGCCATGGCGGCTTGTCCGGAGCTGCAGGCGTTTCTGGCTTGAGCCCTGCCACGATAGGGCGACGCATGCTCGAGCTCGAAAACAGCTTCGGCCGCCCGCTCTTCGTCCGAAGCCGAACCGGCTACCGCCTTACCTCGGAGGGGGCGCTGCTTTTCAATCAGGTTCTGGAAATGGAGGGTGCGGCGCGGCGGATCGAGACGTTCCGGCAGGAGGAAGGCGGCTCGACGCTGGTGAGGATCTCCTGCGGGACCTGGCTCGCCTGGTGGATCAGCCGCAACATTTCGGCACTGCAGACGGATACCGACAATTTTCGCCTGGACCTGTTCATCGCCGAGCGGCGGGCAAGCCTCGCGCACCGCGAGAGCGACATCGGGATCAGGGCCTTCGAACCGGAGGAAACCAACCTTGCCTCACAACGGCTCGGTGAGGTGGCCTATGCCGCCTATCGCGCCCGCGATCCTGGGCGAACCACCGGCCTTCGCTGGGTGGCCGTCGCCGAGGATGAGGCGATATCCGCCTATCTTCGCTATCCGCACGAACATGCGGCGGCAAAGATTGTGGTTACGGTGAACCGGCCGCGCTCGCTCCGGGACCTGGTGCTTGGAGGTGCGGGTGTCGCTGTGCTGCCATGTTTCGTAGGCGATCAGGATGTACGGCTGGAAAGGGTGGGAGAGGAAATTCCTTCGCTGCGCCACACGCAATGGATGGTGATGAACAACGATGATCGACACCGGCACGATATCCGCACGGTGGTGGATCGCATGTCCGCGCTCGTCAGGAGGCATGCCGATCTGTTCGCGGGCCGTCGCCCGGCGGACCCTCGTTGAATCGGGAGGGTGCCGCCTCGCGGACGGCGCCCTCCCGGTTGTTGCTCGTCAATGCGCCTGCGTGACAACAACCGGAATGAGGAGGTCGCCCCAGTTTCCGTCGCCGCCGTGGTGGCGTGCGGAGCGGACCAGTTCGACCGATACGCCGGCATCCACGGCCTTCATGACCGATTGGTTGAGGCGGTGGAGGTCGTTGGCGACCATGCGGATCATGGCCTGCTGGTCGGAAGACATCGCGGAAGCTTGTTCTTCTGCGCGCTCTTTAACGCGGGTCTGGACGTTCATGGCATTTCTCCTCTTTTCTCGGGGTTCTTGAGCGGTTGCTGTCGGGATCGTCGCTTACTCTGCTGCGGGCCGGAACTGTTCGGTCTCGGTGGACTCCTTCATCGCGGTGGTCGAGGACTGGCCTCCTGTGATCGCCAGGGAGACGGCGTCGAAATAGCCGGTGCCGACCTCGCGCTGATGCTTGGTCGCCGTGTAGCCGTTGACCTCTGCCGCGAATTCCGCCTCCTGCAGATCGGAATAGGCGGCCATCTGGCGGTCCTTGTAGCCGCGCGCCAGTTCGAACATGCCGTAGTTGAGCTGGTGGAAGCCGGCGAGCGTGATGAACTGGAACTTGTAGCCCATCGCACCGAGTTCCTTCTGGAACTTGGCGATCGTTGCGTCGTCGAGGTTCTTCTTCCAGTTGAACGACGGCGAGCAATTGTAGGCGAGCTTCTTGCCCGGATGGACCTTGTGGACGGCCTCCGCGAACTTGCGGGCCTGTTCGAGGTCCGGCTTGCCGGTCTCCATCCAGATCATGTCGCAGTAGGGCGCATAGGCGATCGCGCGGGCGATGCAGGGCTCGATGCCGTTCCTGACCTGGTAGAAGCCTTCCGCCGTGCGGCCTGCGTCATAATCGACGAAGGGCTGGTCGCGCTCGTCGATGTCGGAGGTGAGCAGCTTGGCGGCTTCCGCATCGGTGCGAGCGACGATCAGCGTCGGGACGCCCATGACGTCGGCGGCGAGGCGTGCGGCATTCAGGTTGCGGATATGGGCCGCCGTCGGGATCAGGACCTTGCCGCCGAGATGGCCGCACTTCTTTTCCGAGGCCAGCTGGTCCTCGAAATGGACGCCGGCCGCACCGGCCTCGATGAAGGCCTTCATGATCTCGAAGGCGTTGAGCGGGCCGCCGAAACCGGCCTCGGCATCGGCGACGATGGGGGCGAACCAGGTCTCGACGGAGAGGCCCTTGCCTTCGGCCGTCTCGATCTGGTCGGCGCGCTGCAGCGTGCGGTTGATCCGCTTTGCAAGTTCGGGAGCGGCATTGGCCGGGTAGAGCGACTGGTCCGGATACATGGCGGATGCCGTGTTGGCATCGGCGGCAACCTGCCAGCCGGACAGGTAGATCGCCTTCAGGCCCGCGCGGACCATCTGCATGGCCTGGTTGCCCGAAAGGGCGCCGAGCGCGTTGACGAAGGGCTCCTCGTCGATGAGCTTCCAGAGACGATTGGCGCCATTTTCGGCCAGCGTGTACTTGATCTCGACCGAGCCTCGCAGGCGCTTGACGTCATCGACGCCGTAGGGCCGTTCGATCCCTTCATAGCGGCCCTTTGGGGCATTGGGGACGAGATTGTAAAAATCGGTCATTACGGTTTCTCCCATTCAGTTCCAGACCTGAAAGCAGCGAGCCGGCCTCGCCATTTCATGTGACTGGATTTACAGAAGCTAACGCGGATGAGCCAGAAAATATGCAAAAGCTGCGATCGGAAAGAGGTTATGATGTCTGCGGTTTGACTTTTCTGGCTGTGAAAATGTAAATGTTGTAAATCCAAATAGGATGGCGGGTTTGTAAAGAAGGTGACACATGGCGGAACGTAAGATCTTCGCGGGGCCCCGTGTGCGGCGTGTGCGGATGAGCATGGGCCTCACCCAGACGGCCATGGCGGAGGCGCTCGGAATCTCGCCCTCCTATCTGAACCTGATCGAGCGCAACCAGCGTCCCCTGACGGTTCAGCTGCTGCTCAAGCTGGCCTCGGTCTACAAGGTGGATCTCGATCTGCTGCAGGGGGAGGGGTCCGGCGTCACGGGGCAACTGCGGGAGGTCTTTTCCGATCCCTTGCTTGCGGGGGAGATCCCGGGCGATCAGGAGATCATCGAGGTTTCGGAGGCTGCGCCGAACGCGGCGACGGGAATGGTGAAGCTCTACCGCGCTTACCGCGAACAGGGCGCCCGGTTGACCGATCTTGCCGACATGCTCGCCCGCGAAGGCCACCAGACCTCCGTCGCCGGCACCCGGCTGCCGATCGATGAAGTCCGGGAGCAGCTTGAGCGGCGTCCGAACTTCTTCGCAGGGATCGAGGATGCGGCCGAGGAGTTCGGCCGGCGCCTGTCCGCCGCCGATGATCTCCCCGCGGCGCTGAAGGCATGGCTGAAGAGCGAGCACGGGATCGCGGTGCGGACCTTGCCGGTGCACGCCATGCCGAACCTGCGCCGGCGATATGACCGGCATTCCATGCGCCTCTTCCTGTCCGAGCGCATGTCTCCGTTCGACCGTACGCGCGAACTCGCCATGGAGGTGGCGCTGCTGGCGCTTGGCGGTGAGATTTCCTCCGAACTCGACGCCTTGTCCTTTTCGACGAGCGAGGCGCGCCGTGTGGCACGCTTCGAGCTTGCCCGCTATGCGGCGCATGCCCTGATGATGCCCTATGGCGCCTTCCTGGCGGCCGCGCAGCGGGTGCGTTACGACGTGGACCTACTGAGGTCCCGCTTCGATGTCTCGTTCGAGCAGGCCGCGAACCGGTTGACCACGCTCGCCCGGCCCGGAGCCCAGGGAGTGCCCTGGTTCATGCTGGAGCTCGATCATGCCGGCAATGCCATCCGCCGCGCCGGCGCCCAGGGCTATCCTCGGGCGACCTTCGGCGGCCTCTGTCCGAAACTTGCCATCCATTCGGCCTTCGCGCAGCCGGGCCATGTCCTGGCGGAGGCTTTCGAGATGCCGGACGGAAGCGCCTTCCTGACCGTGTCCCGCACGGTGGAGGGGCCGCAGGCGGCGTTCGGGGAGAGGCTGAGACGTACGGCGATCCTCCTCGGCTGCGAATGGGCGCAGGCGGTCGAGACAACCTATGCCCAGGCCGCCGGCGGAACGAGCGCCAGGGTTCTGGGCGGCCCGGCCTGCCGCCTTTGCGAGCGGCAGGGTTGCCTTGCCCGCGCGGAGCCTCCCATCACGCGCCCGCTGGGCCTGGACGAAATGGTCAGCGGGCTCAGCGCCTTCGATTTTCAGTGAGCGCTTGATGCAGCGCACATTTCACTTGTGGGTGCAAAATTTCCTTCTTACTCTCGCCTGATCATGGAGAACGGACCGTCCGACGGTCCTGCATAAAAGGGAACAGGAGAGATCATGAAAACCAACTTCCTCCGTCTTGCCGCAACCGTTGCCGGCATCGCGATTGCCGCCACTGCCGCCGTCGCGCAGGAACGGGTGGTCCATGTCTACAACTGGTCCGACTACATTGACGAGTCGATCCTTGAGGACTTCACCAAGGAAACGGGCATCAAGGTCGTCTACGACGTCTTCGATTCCAACGAGATCGTCGAGACCAAGCTGTTGGCGGGGGGATCGGGCTATGACGTGGTGGTGCCGACCGGACCTTTCCTTGCCCGCCAGATCCAGGCGGGCGTGTTCCAGAAGCTCGACAAGTCGAAGCTGCCCAATCTCTCCAACATGTGGCCGCAGATCACCGAGCGGCTCGCCAAGTACGATCCCGGCAACGAGTTTGCCGTGAACTACATGTGGGGGACCACCGGCATCGGCTACAATGTCGACAAGGTGAAGGCGGCGCTGGGCGATGTTCCGGTCGACAGCTGGGATATCCTCTTCAAGCCCGAGAACGCCGAGAAGCTGAAGGCCTGCGGCATCAACATCCTCGACGCCTCCGACGAGACATTCGCGATCGCGATGAACTACATCGGCAAGGACCCCGACAGCAAGGAAACCGCCGATCTGGAAGCGGGCGGCGAGGTCTACATGAACATCCGCCCGCACGTGAAGACGTTCAACTCCTCCGCATATATCGATGAGCTTGCCAATGGCGATACCTGCATCACCATGGGCTGGTCGGGCGATATTCTCCAGGCCAAGGCCCGCGCCGAAGAGGCCGGCAACGGGGTCAAGGTGGAATACGTGATCCCGAAGGAAGGCACCTATATGTGGTTCGACAATCTCGCCATCCCCGCGGATGCCAAGAATGTCGAGGAAGCCCACGAATTCATCAATTACCTGATGAAGCCGGAGGTGATCGCCAAGGCTTCCAACTACGTCCAGTATGCGAACGGCAACCTCGCCTCGCAGGAGTTCATCGACAAGGAAGTGCTGGAAAACCCGGCCGTCTATCCGCCGGAGGAGACCGTTTCCAAGCTCTTCACGATCTCCCCATACGGCCCGCGAGAGCAGCGCGTCCTCAACCGGCTCTGGACCCAGATCAAGACGGGTAGCTGAGCATCAAGGGGCAGGTCTCGGACCTGCCCTTTTCCTCTTCGTGGTGACAACGGAGCTCATTGGGGAGCGGCATGGCGAAATCTCTGGGACCTGTAAAACGCAAGTTCGCACCTTGGACTGATCCCGCAGCAACTCCCTTCATCCGGTTCGAGAATATCACCAAGAAATACGGTAATTTCACCGCCGTCAGCAATCTTAGCCTGGACATCTACGAACGCGAGTTCTTCTCGCTGCTCGGCCCCTCCGGCTGCGGCAAGACCACGCTGATGCGCATGCTGGCGGGCTTCGAGGAACCGACCGAAGGGCGGATCCTGCTCCAGGGACAGGACATTTCCGGCGTGCCTCCCTATCGGCGGCCGACCAACATGATGTTCCAGAGCTATGCGCTCTTTCCGCACATGACGGTGGAGAAGAACATCGCCTTCGGCCTGGAGCAGGACAGGCTGTCTAAGGGCGAGATCGAAGCGCGTGTCCAGGAGATGCTGAAGCTCGTCAAGCTGGAGGAGTTCGCCAGGCGGAAACCGGGGCAGCTTTCCGGCGGCCAGCGTCAGCGCGTCGCGCTGGCGCGCTCGCTTGCAAAACGTCCCAAGGTGCTCCTGCTCGACGAACCGCTCGGCGCCCTCGACCGGAAGCTGCGTGAGGAAACTCAGTTCGAGCTGATGGATATCCAGCATACGCTGGGACTGACCTTCCTGATCGTCACCCACGACCAGGAGGAGGCGATGACCGTCTCCGACCGGATTGCGGTGATGGACAAGGGCGTGATCGTGCAGGTGGCGACCCCCGCCGAAATCTACGAGGCGCCCAACAGCCGCTACGTCGCGGACTTCATCGGCGACATCAATATCATGGAGGCTACCGTCGTTTCGGCCGGCAGCGGCAACGGTTCGCCGGGCGCCGTTTCCCTCGACTGCGACGGCCTGGCGGTGGCCGTGGCCGCGGACCAGGAATGCCCGGCATCCGCCGGTGACCGCGTCGCCTTCGCGATCCGTCCGGAAAAGGTACGCATCAGCCTGGATCAGCCGGCCGATACTTCGGTGAACGCCGCCTATGGGGAAGTCTGGGATATCGGCTACCTCGGCGACTTTTCGGTCTTCCTCGTCAGTTTCGCGGACGGCCGGATCATCCGTGCGGCACAGGCCAACGTCTCCCGCCTCGTGGACAGGCCGATCACCTTCGGCGACATGGTCTGGCTCACCTGGCCGCGCGATGCCGGATTGGTGCTGACGAGATAAAGGGGGCGGCGATGGCAGAGACGGCAACCAACCCCAATGCAGGTCCGGCCCGCTGGCTCGTCGTGGCGGTGCCCTATATCTGGCTGCTGCTGTTCTTCGCGGCGCCGTTCCTGATCATCCTGAAGATTTCGCTGTCGGACACGGCGATCGCCATGCCGCCCTACACGCCCGTCCTGGAAGGACTGGGCGCGCTCGGCGACTTCGTCTCGCAGCTGGACTTCGAGAACTACACGTTCCTGATGGAGGACCCGCTCTACATCGATTCCTACCTCTCGTCGCTGCGGATGGCCTTCATCTCGACACTCCTGTTGCTGCTGATCGGCTATCCCATGGCGCTTGCGATGGCGCGCGCGCCCACGGGCTGGCGGCCGACGCTGGTGATGATGGTGATCCTGCCGTTCTGGACCTCGTTCCTGATCCGGGTCTATGCCTGGATCGGAATCCTGAAGCCGGAGGGGCTGCTGACCGTGCTGTTGCAGGCGATAGGGCTGCTCGGGCCTGGCGAGCAGGTGCAGATCTTCCGGACAGATACGGCGGTCTTCATCGGCATCGTCTACTCGTACCTGCCGTTCATGGTGCTGCCGCTCTATTCTGCGCTCGAAAAAATGGACGCCACGCTGCTGGAGGCGGCGAACGATCTCGGATGCCCGCCGCTCAAGGCCTTTTGGCGCATCACCTTTCCGCTTTCCCTGCCGGGCGTGATCGCCGGCTCGATGATCTGCTTCATTCCCATCACCGGAGAGTTCGTCATCCCGGATCTTCTCGGCGGTGCGGAGACGCTGATGATCGGCAAGACGCTCTGGACCGAATTCTTCGGAAACCGCGACTGGCCGCTGGCCTCGGCGGTTGCCGTGCTGCTGCTTCTGGTGCTCGTGATCCCGATCGTGATCTTCCAGAACCAGCAGCAGAAGGTGAGGTAGGCCATGAAGTCGTCCCGCTTCGATCCGGTAATCCTGACCCTCGGCTTCGCCTTCCTCTACATCCCGATCATCATCCTGGTGATCTATTCGTTCAATGCCTCGCGGCTGGTCACGGTCTGGGGCGGATTTTCGCTGCAGTGGTATTCGGCCATGTGGTCGAACGAGGGTCTGATGGACGCGGCCTGGGTGACCGCCCGTGTCGCGATCCTGAGCGCGACGATCGGTACCGTCCTCGGTACGATGGCGGCGCTTTCGCTGGTGCGCTATGCCCGCTTTCCGGGCAAGACGCTCTTCTCGGGAATGATCTATGCTCCGCTCGTCATGCCGGAGGTCATCACCGGGCTTTCGCTGCTGTTGCTCTTCGTGGCGTTGAACGTCGACCGCGGCTTCTGGACCGTCACCATTGCCCATACGACCTTCTCGATGTGCTATGTGGCGATCGTCGTGCAGTCGCGGCTGCTCACCTTCGACCGCAGCCTCGAGGAGGCCGCCCAGGATCTCGGTTGCCCGCCGGTCAAGACCTTCTTCAGGATCACCTTGCCGCTGATCATGCCGGCCGTCGTGGCAGGATGGATGCTGGCTTTTACCCTGTCTCTCGACGACCTCGTGATCGCGAGCTTCACGACCGGTCCTGGTGCCACGACGCTGCCGATCAAGATCTATTCGCAGGTCAGGCTCGGCGTGACGCCGGAGATCAACGCAATCTGCACGATCCTCATCGGGCTCGTGACGATCGGCGTGATCGCTGCCTCGATCACATCCAAGCGCGCGGAGCTTCGGCGCATCCGCGACGAACACGTGGCGCTGCGGGGAGCGGCGTGAGACGGTAGAGCTTGACGGAGACGGAAGAGACGGCGGTCGTGGCGGGGAGCTACCGCCCACCAGCCGGATCAGCTATCTGGGTGATAACCACGGGCTCGGCGACCGATCCGCCTATGAACAATGCGCTGGATTTGGTCGGCGCCGCCGCCGGCGTCAGCATCGCGGACAACGCCAGCCCGCCCCCGTCGAGGGGGAGAAGGCCGGAGAGCGTCACGTTGATCGCATCGCCTTCGATGACGCCGGACTGGATTTCCGCAAGTCCCCGCTCGAAGGTCGCGGAAAGATCGAGGCGCTGGTACAGGAAATCCTGTCCTTCCGGGTTCTTCAGCGGCAGGTAAGTCCGGTTTCCCACCCGATGAAGGATGGTTCCGGGATCCAGGTCCGGCAGGATGCCGGCAGCCGTCGTGATGCGGAAGGAGCCGCGGCCCTCCTGCAGGCGCTCCCACTCCCCTTGAGGAAGCGTGGCGGAAAGCTCCAGGGAGCCCGTCGCGACAGGTATAGGCCCGCTGACGCCCAGTTTCTGGAAGATCGCTTCCAGATTGGCGTCGCGGACGGCCAGTTGCAGATCGGTCTTCGGCTCGCCGGGTTCTGACACCGTCACCATCCGGCCGGTGATCCTGCCACCCTCCAACGAACCATCGACGATATCGGTGCGGAACTGGCTGTTCTCGTTCACGATGCTCAGCGCCGCCTGTGCCAGGGAAAAGGAACCGGCTGCAACCTCCCGTGCCGAGAGGCGCAGATCAAGTTCCAGCCCCTGCAGCAGTTGGTCGGCGCTGCCGCTCCCCCTGCCGGGGTTCATAAGGGGCCTCAGCGCGACAAGATCCAGCCGGTCGATTGCCAGTGTGCCGGTCAGCCGTGGTGGCCGCTCCGCCGGGAACAGAAGGTCGGCGATGCCGGTTGCCTCCATCCGGTTCATTGACATGCGCAGCCTGTCGAAGCGCAAAGCCTCTTCGGTCGTCAGCACCTCGGCCCCGAAAGAAAACGGCTGGCCATTTTCCAATATGGAACCCGGCATTCCCATCCAGGCGGCAGCAGCGCCGGCGTCGGTGCCGGAAAAGCCGAGTTCACCGGAAACAAACCCATGCTCCGCGAGGCTGGCACGGCCGCTGAACTGCGCCAGTAGCAGGTCGGAGTTCAGGTCCAGATCGAGCGAGGCCTCTCGTCCCGAAAGAAGCAGGAGGGGCTGCCCCGATGCGAGGTCGACATCGATCTGTCTTCCGTTGAGGAGCGCTGTTACCTCCAGAGAGGCCGGCTCGGAAAATCTGGGCCAATGAAGTTCGCCGGTTATGCCGGACGCCATCCAGTCCAGCCCGGTGATGCTGTCCCTTAGTTCCAGTCGGCCGTTCTCGATGAGCACGTCGCCGATGTCGCGATCGAGGGACGGGTCGATCGAGACAGCGGCGCCGGCCGGCGTGGCATTGAGCGCCGCGTCTCCGAGAAGACCCTCTTTCATCCAGTTCAACTCGCCCATTTCGTTTCGGGTGAGGTAGATTTCCGGTTCGGAAAGGATGAAGTCCTCGAATGCCGGTCGTCCGCGAAACGCACCGAGGAAATTGAACTCCGCGGACACGCTGGAAATGCGTGCGAGAACCGTTACCCCCTTGATTGCCGGTTTCACGATCGACACGCGGCTCAGTTCGATCCGCGGCTCCGGCCAGAAGGTAAGGGTCGGAGAGCCATCCACCGTTACCTCATGGCCCGTCCAGTCCGCCAGTGTCCGCTCCATTGCTTCACGCACGGCCGCAGTCGATACGACGACCGGTGCCACGAGCCGCACGGCGAGCGCGGCCAGGAGAAGGAGTGCTATGACGAGCGTGACCGGCCGCCACCAGCGGCGCCAAATTCGTGTCAGTCTGGTGCGAGCCATCGCCTGCATGCGTCACGCGATCTGAGAGGTCGGGTTGTCCGCCGGCGTCAGGGCGGCTGCGATGGCGATATAGGAAATCCGTGGAGGGTGCAAACGTCGCCCGCTTCCCGGCGGTGGCGGTTTATTCTGCGCTGCAGCATGCTATATCGGTCTTTATTGGGATGGAGGAAATGCATGACACTTGTAAAGCCGCTTTGGAGCCCCCCGCGGGAGCAGATCGAGAAATCGCCGTTGTGGGCTTTCATGTCGTGGTGCCGCGAACGGTACGGCAGCCCTCAGTCAAACTCCGATGACTTTCATCGGTGGTCTGTCGATGCCCCGGAGGAATTCTGGCGCGCGATCTGGACCTTCTGCGGCGTGAAGGGCGAACCCGGAGCGCAGGTGCTGGTGAACGGCGACGACATGCTGGCGGCCCGTTTCTTCCCGGAGGCAAGGCTCAACTTCGCCGAGAACCTGTTGTCGCGGCGTGGCCGGGAAGACGCCATCGTTTTCTGGGGGGAGGACAAGGCCCGCGGCCGGTGGTCGTGGGACCGCCTGCGTGCGGAAGTATCGCGCATGCAGCAAGCGATGCAGGCGGCCGGCATCCGGCAGGGAGACCGCATCGTGGCGATGATGCCGAACGTCCCGGAGACGGTGGCTTTGATGCTGGCGGCGGCATCGCTCGGAGCTGTCTGGTCCTCCTGCTCCCCCGATTTTGGCGAGCAGGGCGTTCTCGACCGCTTCGGCCAAATCGAGCCGAGCCTGTTCATTGCCTGCGATGGTTACTGGTATAACGGAAAGCTTCAGGACGTCTCGGACAAGGTCCGCGCGGTCGCCTCCGTCCTCGCCGTGCCTGTGGTGATCGTCCCCTATGCGGGAGATGCGCCCGCCCTTGCGGCTTCCCTTGCCGATGCCCGGACGCTGCCGGATTTCATCGCGCCGTTCCCGGCCCGGGAACTCGAGTTCCTTCCGCTGCCCTTTTCCCATCCGCTCTACATCCTCTTCTCCTCCGGCACGACGGGTGTCCCCAAGTGTATCGTGCATTCTGCCGGTGGCACGCTGCTCCAGCATCTGAAGGAACACCGGCTGCATTGCGGGATCGAGCCCGGAGAAAAGCTCTTCTACTTCACCACCTGCGGCTGGATGATGTGGAACTGGTTGGTTTCGGGCCTGGCCGTGGGAGCCACGCTTTGCCTCTTCGACGGCTCCCCCTTCGCCCCCGACGCGACCGTGCTGTTCGACTATGCCCAGGAGGAAGGCTTCGCGGTCTTCGGAACCTCGGCAAAATACATCGATGCGGTCCGCAAAAGCGGCATCGTGCCTCGTGAAACCCATGGCCTGTCCCCTCTGCGGCTCATGACGTCAACGGGATCGCCACTGTCTCCGGAAGGCTTTTCCTTCGTCTACGAAGGCATCAAGCCGGATGTGCATCTGGCCTCCATCTCGGGCGGGACGGATATCGTCTCCTGTTTCGTGCTGGGCAATCCGCTGAAACCCGTCTGGCGGGGCGAAATCCAGGGGCCGGGACTGGCACTCGCAGTCGATGTCTGGAATGACGAGGGCCAGCCGGTCCGGGGAGAGAAGGGCGAACTGGTCTGCACCAGACCGTTCCCTTCAATGCCGATCATGTTCTGGAACGATCCGCAGGGCGAGAAGTACCGGGCCGCCTATTTCGACCGCTTTCCGAATGTCTGGTGCCACGGCGACTTTGCCGAGTGGACGGAGCACGGAGGCATCGTCATCCATGGCCGCTCCGACGCGACGTTGAACCCGGGCGGCGTGCGCATCGGTACGGCGGAGATCTACAATCAGGTCGAGCAGCTGCCGGAGGTGGCGGAAGCCATATGCATAGGCCAGGACTGGGACGGGGACGTCCGTGTGGTCCTCTTCGTTCGACTGGCCCCGGGCGTTGCGCTCGATGACGATCTGGTCAAGACCATCAAGAGCCGCATCCGGACCGGCGCATCGCCGCGGCATGTTCCGGCCAAGGTCATCGCCGTCGCCGATATTCCAAGGACCAAGTCGGGAAAGATCGTGGAGCTGGCGGTACGGGACGTGGTTCACGGCCGGCCGGTCAAGAACAAGGAAGCCCTGGCCAATCCGGAGGCGCTCGAGCTCTTCGCCGGCCTGGAGGAGCTCCGGATCTGATGGTTAAGGCCAGGGTGGCCCATTCCGGAGCGATCCCGAATCCTTTTCGGACATCCCCGGCGGGTGCGAGACCTCGTGTATCGTTTTAACGCGCTGTTAGGAAGTGTTGGCCAAGAGTAAAGCAGCACAGAGTTATCTCGTGCAAGCCGGATCTGGAGCGGCGCTCCCGGACATGAGGATCCGATCGGCACGTCAGACAGCATTACCTAAAAGGCGGCACCAGCCGCCTTCTTTTTTGCCCTCGTCTCAGGGCCGCTTGTCGAGGGAGCGCGAGACCAGCACGACCGGGATCAGTCCGGCGGCGATGATGATCATGGCTGCCACGGACGAATCCTCGATCCTGGCGCGGGAGGCGTCCTCGTAGACGAGCGTCGCCAGCGTGTTGAAGTTGAACGGCCTCAACAGCATGGTGGCCGAGAGTTCCTTCATCGTTTCGATGAACACCAGAAGGGCCGCCGTTATCATCGCGGGCCGGATATTCGGGAGAAGGACCGACGACAGCGCCTGCAACTGGCTGCGGCCCAGGGTCCGGGCGGCCATGTCGAGGTGTGGTGAGAGCTTCTGGAAGCCGGCGTCCAGCGTGCCCTCGGCCATGGTCATGAACCGGGCGATGCAGGCGTAGACGATCGCTGCGCCGCTGCCGGAAAGGAGAAGGCCGGTCGAAATCCCGAAGTTCGATCGCAGGAAGCCGTCGAGGGCATTGTCGAGGCTGGCCATCGGGATCAGCACGCCGATGGCGAGGACCGTGCCCGGGATCCCGTAGCCGAGGGAGGCTACCCGTCCGGCAAACGCGGTGGCCGATGATCGATCGCACCGCATGGCATAGGAGAGGACGAAACCGAGCAGAACGGCGATGGCGGCGGTCGACGCCGAAACCAGCACACTGTTCCAGAAGGCATCCAGCAGCCTCGCATCAAGGTACTGGTCCAGCCTGCGCAACGCAAAGCTTCCGAGGACTGCAACCGGAATGATGAATCCCGCCACGACGGGGATGATGCAGGCGCAGGCTGCTGCGACCGCCCTCGGCCCGGACAGGCGGATCCGGACCACATCATACACCGCCGCCGTGGTCCGGTTGCTCGAATATCGCTGGCTCCGCCGGGCAGCACGTTCCAGCCAGATCAGCAGCGCCACGAGCCCCAGCATCGCGACAGCGATCTGGGCTGCGCCGCCGAGGCTGCCGCGATTGAGCCATGTGTCATAGACCGCGAAGGTGAGGGTGTTGATGCCCAGAAATTGCACCGCGCCGATGTCGTTCAGCGTCTCCATCGTCACGAGCGTCAGGCCGATCACGATTGCCGGCCGGGCCATGGGGATCTGGACCCGCCAGAAGACCTTGGCCGGACTGGCGCCGAGCGTACGGGCGACATCGGCGGCGGCGCGTCCCTGCATCAGGAACATGGAGCGACAGGCGAGGTATATGTACGGGTAGAGCACCGAGCTCAGGATCACCACTGCGCCCCCCATGGATCGTATGTCAGGGAAGGAGTAGTCGCGGGAGGTCCGAAATCCGAACACGGCACGATAGGCGGTCTGCAGCGGACCCGTGAAATCCGCGAATTCCCCGAACGCATACGCGGCGAGATAGGAGGGGATGGCGAGCGGCAGGACGAGCAGGACCGAGAGGATGCGGCGCATCGGGAAATCGTAGCTGGTCACCAGCCAGGCAGTCAGGATTCCGAAGAACGCGCTGAGCCCGCCGGTCAGCAGAAGCAGTTCCAGCGTCCGGAGTGCCGCGCGCGGAATGACGTTCGCCAGGATATGGCGCCAGCTGTCGTCTCCGCCGGTGACAGCTATCCACAGAACGGCGATGATGGGCGCGGCGACGATCGCCGCCGTGAAGACCGCCAGTCCGGCTCCGATCCGGGGTGGCCGCCGCGGCGTCGCGCTGCTCGTTTGCTGGGAAACCCGCAAGTGTGGATCCTCTCGAGACGAGGAAATCTGCTAGATCGGCAGGTCCCGGTTCGCAAGCACCCTCTGGGCAGGAAAGGTGATTTCGACGAGCGTTCCTTCACGGGGTGCGGAGTTGATTGCGAAGGTTGCCCGGTTGGCGTCCACCATGGCCTTGGTCAGCGGCAGCCCAAGTCCGGTGCCGTCGCCGCGTTTCCGGGTACTGCCTGCGACCTGCCGGAACGGCTTCATGGCCAGGTCCAGTTCGGCGCGGGTCATGCCGATGCCCGTGTCGCGGACACGCAGCACCACGCTTCCGTTCGCCTCGTAAGCGGTAGACACCACGATCTGCCCGCCCGAAGGCGTGAACCGGATCGCGTTCGAGAGGATGTTGAGGACGATCTGCTTGACCGAGCGCAGGTCCGCCATGACCGGCGGCACGGCATGGGAGAGGGCGGTGCGGATGATAACCCGCTGGCCGTTCGCCTGGGGCTGCACCAGCGAAACGGTTTCGGAAACCGTTTCGTTCAGTTCCACGGCCGCGAATTCCAGTTCCATCTCGCCCGCCTCGATCTTCGAGATGTCGAGGAGGTCGTTGACGATGTCGAGCACGTGCCGGCCGGAGCGGACGATATCGTTGGCATACTCCACGTAGCGCGGATGCCCCGCCGGTCCGAAACGTTCCGTTGCCATGATATCCGCAAAGCCGATGATCGCATTCAAGGGCGTGCGGATTTCATGGCTCACATGGGCCAGGAATTCGCTCTTGTGCGCGTTTGCGGTCTCGGCCGCCCGCTTTGCCGTCCGCAATTCCTCTTCTGTGCGCTTCCATTGCGTCACGTCGCGGATGACGGCGCAGAAGCCGTTCGAGGAGGTCAGCCGGCCGATCGTCATGAAAAGCGGTATGAAGCCGCCGGACGCTTCACGCCCGATCACCTCGCGGCCGTCGTTGAGAAGGCTCGCAACCCCCTGGTCGGACAGTCTTGTCAGATACTCCATGATTGCCTTCTGGCTTTCATGGGCAAAGAGCATGACGAACGGCTTGCCGTCGATTTCATCGTTGTCGTAGTTGAACAGCGCGCTGGCGGCACGGTTCATCGAGCGGATGTTGCCGTCCAGCCCGAGTATAACCACGCCGTCGGTGGCGGTCTCCAATATCGCTCTCAGTTCCTCCGCCTCGACCTGCAACCGCGCCATCTGCTCCGGCACGGGCCTGGCCAGCGGTATGACGTCCGCCTCCTTCCGCTCACTCAGTGCCTGCGGCTCCTCGGCAACCGGCATCAGCGCCAGCAGCAGGGCTGTCGCGTCCTCGAAGCGCACGGACTGCAGGCGTGCTGTAACGGGAACGATATCGTCGTTCGCGCGGACGACGACGAGACCGCTCGGGTGGTCGTCGGTGCCTTCAAGGTCCTGGCGTTGCAGCAGGGCGTCGAGACCGCCGATTTCCGCCAGCGCCTCGATTGACGGGTAACCCGTGAGGCGCAGGAACTCCGGATTGCCGTGAATGAGGGTGTCGCCGCTGTGCACGAGGAGAGCCACGGGCATCTGGTCCAGAATCTCGCCCGTCAGTCCCGTCCGCTCGCGCGATACGGGCGGCCGGTCGGCGTTCGGCTCGCCATCCCGTGCGTCGATCTCATCGGCAGGATCGGGGTCGGAAGCGAGCGCCGGTTCACTGCTGGCCTGAGCGGGCGGGGTCTCTGCCGGCGGCGCGGCCTCCTGCGCTGCGCTGGCCGTTTCGACGGTATCCGCAACCGGAGCCGGTTCGAAGTCGGCCTGCGGTGCGGCTGGCTCCGTCACGGTCGTATCGCTCGGCCGATCCTTCGAGGCGGCGTCCTTCGCATCTTCGCTTCTGCGTCCCACGAATGTGTCGAGCTGCCGGGCGATCTCGCGGAACGCCGCCTGCTCCACGGGAGACAGGCCTTCCCGCCGAACCCGCCTATCGGGAAGCTGGACGATCTTCTCGGAACCGGCGGGGGAGGCGTTCTCCACGAGTCTGAGGGCCGGTTTCTCTCCCTCCGGCAGATCGAACTGGCCGCTGCCTCCCTCGACCGCGGGCGAACCGTCCTCGGCCGGCGTTCCGCCGGCAGCAGCAGGCACGGTTTCTCCGCCCTCATCCCCTGCGGAGAGCGGGGCGGCAGCCATGCCGTCCTCTGTGGATGGGTCAGCGGGATCGGTATGCGCCTCCTCCCTTTCCGCTTCCACGATGGAAGCCGGCTCCTCTGCCGCCGCGGCATC
Source organism: Pseudorhizobium endolithicum (assembly GCF_902153245.2). Lineage (GTDB taxonomy): Bacteria > Pseudomonadota > Alphaproteobacteria > Rhizobiales > Rhizobiaceae > Neorhizobium > Neorhizobium endolithicum. The sequence goes on along the minus strand of NZ_CABFWF030000018.1, from coordinate 298,744 downwards.
CAGTGCTGCCGTCGGAGCTTCAAGATCTGCCGTCTGGCCAGAAGCGGCCGCGAGAGTCATTCCCAGGGCGTGCGGGTCTTCCACGGCGTCGCCGACACGGATGATCCCGAAGCCGCGGAAGCCGTCGAAAATGCGGTCGCGCGTATAGGTCGGAAGGGCTGCAAGATCGATAGGCACCCGGAGCGACGTGCCTTCCACCGGCCACCAGATGGTCTTGCCGGACCATGTATCGCGCCTGCGCAGGAGTTCTCCGACCCGCCCGTCCGGATCCAGGTGCAGGCGGTCCGCAAGTTCGGTGAAGGTGGTCCCGCTGATGTCCGCAGCCCGGGGGCCTACCGTCGCGGCGAACTCGTCAGAGACTTCGCGGAAGCAGCCGTCTGCGTCGATCTTCCAGACGAAGCGGGTGGCACGGCTGTCCTTCCGGAATGCGAAGCGCTCTTCCGGCGGCTGCTCCCTCGCAGCGGAGGGATGATCGCCGGGGTCGGCGCCGCCTGGGCTGATGGCGGCACTGGCTGGGGCCGCGTTCGCTTCGGCTTGTTCCTCGGCTGTGGCATGGCTCTCCCTTGGGGCATCCTCGGCGGCCTCGGCCTGCCCGTCGAGATCAAGCGTCGTGATCTCCTCCTCGTCGGGCGTCTCCTCGATATCCGCCACGGCCTCGATGGCGATGCGGAAGCCGTCATCGCTCCGGTCCTTCACTTCAGTGGCCGCCAGCGGGCCAGTCTCCTCCGCGTCGGGAGCGAGGTCCATTCCCGATGGAACCGTCTCGACGACGAGGAGCAGATGCAGCGCCGGATCGTCCGAAAGCTTGCCGATCGCTGCCGGAAGATAGCCCTTCTCCGTAGGCACGGGCCGTTTGACGAGGCGGCTGGGATCGCTGGCGGCCATGGTGGCCAGCATTTGCCCGGTGTGCCGGGTCAGTCCGAGGTGCGAGAAATCGGGGGACGCATCCAGCACCTCGCCGGTCGAGTCGATGACCGCCACATGGGTGCCTGGATCGTCCAGCCCGTCGATCATGCCCGTGCCGGGACGGTTGCGGGAGGTTGTCTGTTGGGTGGTGAAGAGAACGGCAGGCTCGCCCGCCACATCGATGGTCTCGCAGCCTGCGGCCACGGGAACCGAACGGAATCCCGAGGAAATGCGAATGGTGAGGGTGGCTCGGCTCCGGGTTGCCGCTACCCTCTGGCCGGCCGCCTCGATCTGCCTGTAGAGGATATCGTGTTGCCGCGGTCCCTGATCCAGGAAATCGTAGACGGAATCGTAGCCGAAGAGGCGGGCGCCCCTGCCGTTGGCCCATAGTACCGCTGCCATGTCCGCCGAGAAGAGGACGATCGCGTCGCCGGCGGCGAAGTGATCGCGCACACGCTCGTGCACGGCGAGATCGATGAACGGGTACTGGTTGGCGGTCATGAAGAGAACCCGGGTCTTGAGCGAGGCCAGTCTTAACACAGTGTTAATAACCTCGCCCCGGTTTTTGGTCCATAAAACGCCCCCGATAACCGCTCGAAAGGTTAACGGGAATGGTGCAGCGCACAAAAATATTGCAATGCACAATGAAATCTATTATATAACCCTTACGAAACCTCGGTGGCTCGCTGGGGAATAACCAATCAAGGAGCATGAACATGGCATATGGTACCGATGATATCTTCTCCTTCAGCGCCTTCGATCCGGCCAGGCTGACGGACAGCTTCCGCGAATTCGCCGAAAAGGGCGCCGTGCAGTCCCGCGAAGCCTATGCGAAGGTCAAGGCAGCGACCGAGGAAGCCAGCAAGACCGTCGAGACGACCCTGCGGTCCGCGCAGGCGGGCTCGGTGGAGGTCGGTCTCAAGGCGATCGAAGCCCTTCGCACCAATGCGGATCTGTCGCTTTCCCACATGGAAGCGTTGCTGGGCGTGAAGTCGGTTTCCGAGTTCGTTGAACTGCAGACCGCCTTCATCCGCAAGCAGGCGGAGATCACGGTTGATCAGGCGCGAGCGATCCAGGATGCAACCCGCAAGCTGGCCGAAGCAGTGAGCCAGCCGGGCAAGGACGCTGCAGAAAAGGTGATGTCCACCTTCAAGGCCGCCTAACGGCCTGACGTTTACGATACTGGAGGGGCCGGGATGGAAATCCCCGGCTCTTCTTTCGTATGGGGGCTTGCAAAACAGATACGATGCTCGTATTTGACCCCGAAAGCCGCTGCGGCGGCCGGATTGCGCGGTTGTAGCTCAGTTGGTTAGAGCGCAGGTTTGTGGCACCTGAGGTCGCTGGTTCAACTCCAGCCAACCGTACCACTTCCCGTCTATCGCTTTTCGTGCCGAGGCGACGCCTCCGTTTCTCGTCCCTGCTTTTTTGTGTACCCGGCAAGGTCTCAGGTCGTCCGCCCTCCAAGCCCTTGCCGAATGAAGTTGAAGAACCTAATTTGGTAACGGCGCGTGAGCGCCATTTTCTTCAAATCTTCATACTCCGCCTGCGGCGCAAAAACTCTCAGAAGGAGTTACCATGTCTGTTTCCATGAACAATTTCGAAGGCGCGGTAAAAACCGCTATCTCTCCTCAACGTGTCTCTGCTGCGCTTATCGAAGTCCGGCAGTCGATGAATTATTCGCTCGATCAGGTTGCCGTCACCACGGGCCTGACCGTGGGCGAACTGACGGCGATCGAGAATGGCGATGCCGCGGATCCCGCGCAACTCCAGCGCATCGCTTCCGCATTGGGATTGCCTCCGGCCACCTTCCTGCTGGCCTGACCGGCGGAAGGTCTGCGACGTCTCGAAAAACCTGCAATCGATAAACCCAATTTTGACTCGGATCGGGCACTCTTCCTCCCACGCGTAAATCGGCGGAGGTAGAGTGACGGATTCGTTTGAAATCGTGACGCGGGATCGGCTTGAGGACCTGTCTCCGGAATGGCCCTCCGGCGCGCCTTCGTCCAGGCTCGATGTCGGTTTCCATGCCTTCCAGTCACGGGGGTTTCTCCAGGCCTGGATGGCAAGCTTCGGCCGCGCCGGCGGACAGACCTTTCATTTCATCGAGCTCCGCGATGGCAGCGGGAATCCCGCATTGTTTGTGCCTGTTCGCATCCTGAAGCGCTCCGGCATCCGGATACTGCAGTTCATCGATCACGATGCGGCGGACTACAACGCCCCGATCATCTTCCGTATGACGATGAACTGGACCGTCGCGCAGGCTGAAAAGCTGTGGCGGCGGATTCTAGCGCAGCTCCCGTCCGTCGATGTCGTGGAACTGACGAAGATGCCGAAGGAGGTCGAGGGGGTTGCAAATCCCCTCGCGTTTCTGGGCGACAGGGCCAGCGACCTCTCCTGCCATGCCACGGACCTGAGGCGTTCGTGGCCACAGATCGACGCCGAGGTCCCGCGGCGTACGACGTTGTTGCGCAAGATACGGGGCCTTGAGCGGGTCGCGCCCGTAGGCTTCCACCTTGCGGAAACAGAGGAAGAGGTGAAGCGTATTACCGAAGTGATGCTGCGCCAAAAGCAGCGGCGCTTCGAGGAGACGATGGTGCCGGGCTTCGACGTCGACCGGGACAAGCATGACTTCTTCCGCGACGGGACGGAGGTATTCCAGCGCTGCGGCATGCTGAAGCTCTTCTACCTGACGGCGGGCGAAACGGTGGTCGCGACTATATGGGGTCTCGTCAGCGGCAAGCGCTACTATGCGATCATGCTGTCCTTCGAGGGCGGCGAATGGACCAGGCATTCGCCCGGAAGCATCCTCTTCTACAGGTGCCTCCAGTGGTTGCACGGGAATGGCTACGAGTGGATGGATCTCGGCATCGGTAACGAACCGTGGAAGCTCGAAAGCTGCAGGACGACGATCCCGCTCGTGGAGCGGCGCGAGGCGCTGACGCTGCGCGGCCGGCTGTACCTGCAGCGCGTGCGGCTGGCGGAACGGATGAGGAAACTGGAGCTCTACCAGCGGCTTCGACCCATGAAGTGGATCCTGCTGCGGAAGCTGCGCAGCCGTTGAGGCGTGCAGGCTCCGCTGCCGCAGCATCTATAGGAAGGTGCCACGCTCGCGGTTCACGATCTCGTTGAGGTAGGCGACCAGCGTCTTGATCCGCATCAGGTCGCGGCTGCTCTCGTGGTAGGTTGTCCAGTAGGCGCGGCGGATCACCACCCCCGGGAGGATGCGGACAAGTTCCGGATACTGGCGCGCGATGTAGTCGTGGAGGATCCCGATCCCGGCACCTGAACGGACGGCCTCGGTCTGGCCAATGGCGCTGGAAATCTCGAAGCCGGCATCCCAGTCGCGCATCACCTCTCCGGTGAAGTTGAGGGAAGGGGAGAAGATCAGGTCCTCCACATAGCCGATGCGCGAATGACGGCGCAGGTCCTCGACCTCGGCTGGCTTGCCGTAGGACGCGACATAGGCATGCGATGCATACAGGCCGAGGGAGTAGTCTGTCAGCTTGGACGAGATCAGCCGTCCCTGCTCGGGACGTTCTATGGTGATCGCGACATCTGCCTCCCGCTGCGACAGCGAGAAGGATCTCGGCACCGGGACCAGTTGAACCTTCAACTGTGGATGCTGCTGCATCAGCCGCCCGAGGCGCGGCGCCAGGAAGGAGACGCCGAAGCCGTCGGGGGCGCCGAGCCTGACGGTGCCGGCAACGCTCGTGTCGATCTGCCCCGTCGCGGCCTGAGCGCCCAGCATCTCCGCCTCCATGCGCTCTGCCGCGTGGAAATAGACCTGGCCTTCCGGAGTAAGCTCGCAGCCGTTTGTCCGGCGTACGAGGAGGCGCGTGCCGAGCCCGGTTTCGAGCGCCGTGATCCGGCGCCCGAGCGTGGCGTGATTGATGCCCAGCCGCCGCGAGGCCGCCAGCAGTTGTCCGCTTCTCGCCACGGCGAGAAAGAGGCGTATGTCGTCCCAGTCCACCTATCACCTATGCACGATTTCGCACAACGGATGCGTAAACTATCCTGTTGCGTTGTGCAATTTTGGATGCGACCTTGGCCCCAGCAATGGATCGGAGGAACATCATGTACGAGATCGGTCATTTTATCGGAGGCAAGCGGGTCGGGGGAAGCAGCGGAAGGACCGCGAACATCTTCAACCCGGCGACGGGAGAAGTGCAGGCAACCGTTTCGCTGGCAACCGATGCCGACCTGAATGCCGCCGTCGAGGCGGCCAAGGCCGCGCAGCCCGCCTGGGCGGCGACCAATCCCCAGCGACGCGCCCGCGTCTTCATGAAGTTCGTCCAGCTCCTGAACGAAAACATGGACGAATTGGCCGAGACGCTGTCGCGCGAGCACGGCAAGACGATCGAGGATGCCAAGGGCGATATCGTTCGCGGCCTGGAGGTCTGCGAGTTCGTGATCGGCATCCCGCATCTCGCCAAGAGCGAGTTCACGGAGGGTGCGGGCCCCGGCATCGACATGTATTCGATCCGCCAGCCAGTCGGCATCGGCGCGGGGATCACCCCCTTCAACTTCCCGGCGATGATCCCGATGTGGATGTTCGCGCCAGCCATCGCCTGCGGTAACGCGTTCATCCTCAAGCCTTCCGAGCGTGATCCCTCCGTGCCGATCCGCCTCGCGGAACTGATGATCGAGGCAGGTCTTCCCGCCGGCATCCTCAATGTCGTCAACGGCGACAAGGCCGCGGTCGATGCGATCCTGACCCATCCGGAAATCGGTGCCGTCTCCTTCGTCGGCTCGACCCCGATCGCCCGCTACGTCTATGGCACCGCAGCGATGAACGGCAAGCGAGCCCAGTGCTTCGGGGGCGCCAAGAACCACATGGTCATCATGCCCGACGCCGACCTCGATCAGGCGGCGAACGCGCTGATCGGCGCAGGCTACGGCTCGGCCGGCGAGCGCTGCATGGCGATCTCTGTCGCCGTTCCGGTCGGCGAGGAGACCGCCAACCGTCTCATCGACAAGCTGACGCCGATGGTGGAGAGCCTGCGGATCGGCCCCTATACGGACGGGAAGGCGGACATGGGCCCCCTGGTCACCAAGGAGGCGCAGGCGCGCGTGCGGGGCCTGATCGACCGCGGCGTCGAGGAAGGTGCGAAGCTCGTCGTCGACGGCCGGAACTTCAAGCTGCAGGGCTACGAGGAAGGCTTCTTCGTCGGCGGCTGCCTCTTTGACAACGTGACGCCGGACATGGACATCTACAAGACCGAGATCTTCGGGCCCGTCCTGTCGGTGGTGCGCGCGAAGAACTACGAGGACGCGCTCGCCCTGCCGATGAAGCACGAATACGGCAACGGCGTCGCGATCTATACCCGCGACGGCGACGCCGCCCGCGACTTCGCCTCCCGCATCAATATCGGCATGGTCGGCGTCAACGTGCCGATTCCGGTGCCGCTCGCCTATCATTCCTTCGGCGGCTGGAAATCCTCCTCCTTCGGGGACCTGAACCAGCACGGAACGGACTCGATCAAGTTCTGGACCCGCACGAAGACGGTGACGAGCCGCTGGCCGTCCGGCATCAAAGATGGCGCCGAGTTCGTCATGCCGACCATGAAGTAAGCCATATCGTCACCGAAGGCCCGCCTCGCGCGGGCCTTTTCGTATCTGCCATTGATCTTATTTAGCGCCGCCCTAGTTGCTCGTCCGCTGGGAGAGGGACGAGACATGGCCTACGAATGGGATGAAAAGCGTGCGCGGCGCGCTTACTGGAGGAGGATCGGGCTCGCGGCAGCAATCCTCGCCGCGGCGGTCGGTGCCTCCGCCTGGGCCGCGGCCAAGCTCGGTCTGGGCCTCTAGCCGCCAGACGAATATCGGCAGCGGAGGAAGCCGGCGGGTCTGCCGGCTTCCTCCAGAAGGTCCTCAGCCCTCCGGGCCTTCGTTCACACCCACCTTGTCCACCAGCTCCGAAGCCTTCTTCCGGTTGGCGGCGATATCGGCAAGCGGCAGGGTATCCGCCTTGATCTCGCCGAAGGCCTTGACGATGTCCGAGGGCTCCGCGCCCGGCATGACCGGATATTCGAAGACCTGTTCGGCATAGATTTTCTGGGCATCGCCGGAAGCGAGAAATTCCATCAGCTTGATGGCATTGTCCTTGTTCGGCGCGTTCTTGGCGAGCGCCATCGCCGAGATGTTGACGTGCGTTCCCCGGTCGCCGCTGTTCGGGAACAGGACCTTGATGGCCGCTGCCCAGTCCTTCTGCTCCGGCTCCTTCTCGTTGGTCTGCATCAGCCCGACATAGTAGGTGTTGCCGATTGCGATATCGCATTCGCCGGCGAAGATCGCCTTGGCCTGGTCGCGGTCGCCGCCGCTCGGCTTGCGGGCCAGATTGTTCTTCAGCCCGGTCAGCCATTCCTCCGTGTGCTCCTCGCCATGGGCCGCGATCATGGAGGCGATCAGGCCGATATTGTAGGAATGCTGCGCGTCGCGCATGCAGATCTTGCCCTTCCACTGAGGATCGGCAAGCTCTTCATAGGTGATGTCGTCCTGTGACACCCGTTCCTTGGAGGCATAGACCACCCGGCCGCGTGTCGTCAGGCCGAACCACTCGCCGGCGGGATCCCGGAAATGCGCGGGGATGTCCTTGTTGATCGTTTCGTTTTCCGTCACGGGCTGCGTGACACCGCCGTCCTTGGCCTCCATCACCCGTGAAATGTCCACTGTGAGGATGACGTCGGCGGGGGAATTGGCGCCCTCCGCCTGGATACGCTCGACCAGCCCCTTGTCCAGGAACAACACATTGGTCTGGACGCCGGTCCGCTTGGTGAACTCGTCGAGCAGCGGCTTGATGAGGTCCGGCTGCCGATAGGAGTAGATGTTGACTTCGCCGTCCGCCAACGCCCCCTGCGCCGGGATGAACGACGCGGTTGCCAAAGCGGTGACTGCCATGAGATTGCGGATTGTCGGCATGCCCTTCCTCCTTTTGCGTTTTGATTGTTGACGAACAAAGTCATGAAAACCGGGAAAGGGTCAATAGCTGACGGACAGGGTGTCGCCTTAACTTGATCACGATTTTCCTATTTTTGAATTGTTCAAAAGTACGGGACGTCCTATATGATGGTAGTCCAAGCCTCGGGGAGACGAACATGCGACTGACAAAGCAGACCAACTACGCCGTGCGCATGTTGATGTACTGTGCCGCCAACGACGGGCAGCTGAGCCGGATTCCCGAGATAGCCAAGGCTTATGGCGTTTCCGAACTCTTCCTGTTCAAGATCCTGCAGCCCCTGCACAAGGCGGGGCTCGTAGAAACGGTGCGTGGCCGCAATGGTGGCGTGCGTCTCGGGCGCGCAGCCGATCAGATCACGCTCTTCGACGTCGTGAAGGTGACGGAAGACAATTTCGCCATGGCCGAATGCTTCGAGGACCGCGTCGCGGAATGCCCGCTCGTGAACAGCTGCGGCCTGAATTCGGCGCTGCGCAAGGCCCTCAACGCCTTTTTCGCCGTCCTCGCCGAATATACGATCGACGATCTGGTCAAGGCGCGTCCGCAGATCAACTTCCTCCTCGGTCTGGAGGACATGCCGGCTCCTGCTCGCCTGGCGAACGTTTCGGCTGCCTGACCTTCGGAAGTAGCGGCGGCGTCCCCCACTGACCGGGCGTCGAGGTTGACCTCGGCGTGACATGCAATAGAAGGGAAATCGTCGCAAGACGCGCCTCCCTTCGAGCCCCCAAGGCTGCCGCATGTCCCTTTCCGAAATCCGCATCTTTGTTCTGACGGTGCTCATTGCTGCTGCGGGCGCTGTCGTGGCCCGGCTTCTTGCCTTGCCCGCGCCTTATCTCATCGGCCCCGCCACGGCCGTGACGATTGCCGGCTTCGCGGGACTGACGCTTCGCATTCCTCAACATGTCCGCAACGCCACCTTCATCGTCGTCGGCCTTTCAATGGGGGCGGGGCTCACTCCGGAGGTCTTCGTGGCTGCGCGGACGTGGCCGCTGAGCTTCCTCATGGTTCCCGTCGCCGTCGTCATCCTGCTCTATTCGGCGACCTGGACTTTGCAGCGCTTCTTCGGCTACGACCGTGCGACGGCGCTGCTGGCGGCCTCTCCCGGTCACCTGAGTTTCGTTCTGAGCCTGGCATCCGACACACGAAGCGATCTGCTGGCGGTCGGCGTCATTCAGAGCGTACGGGTGCTTGCACTGACGATCACTGTGCCGTTGATCGTCGAGGTCCTGGGGTTGGTCTCCGTTGCACCGCCGCCTGCGGCCGTGATGCATCCGCTGGCGCTTGCCGGATCGTTCGCCGCCGCCGCGGCGCTCGGTTATCTTCTCATCCGGCTGAAGGTGCCGGCAGCGCTGCTGCTCGGCGGAATGATCGCCTCGGGCAGCACCCACCTGACCGGCATCGTCTCCGGTGACCTGCCGTCCTGGATCATGACCCCGACCTATGTGCTGCTCGGCGCCGTTATCGGCTCCCGCTTTTCCGGCGCATCCTATCGGGCCATGCGCACGGCGTTCATCGCGGGCGGCGTGGTGACGGTGGTCGTCGTGGTCTTGGCGGCCGCCATCGCGGTCCTCGTTTCCTACCTGACGGCGGTTCCTCTCGACGCGGCCCTGATCGCCTTTGCCCCCGGAGGCCTTGAGACCATGGCCGCCATGGCCGTCATGCTGCATGCGCAGCCGACCTATGTCGGCGCCCATCACGTGCTGCGGCTGGTGATCCTGTCGGTCCTGATGCCCTTCGTCCTTCGTCGCGATATCACCCGTCGCTGAGCCTGCTCACGCCTGTGAAAAGCGGGTGGCCGGGCTTGTGGAAGCCGAAAGACAGGGATAGCTGGCTGAACAGCAGCAAGGAAACCAGTTATGACCATCCGAACACCCTCAGCCATCATCGTCATGGGCGTCAGCGGCGCCGGCAAGTCCTCCATCGGCGAAATGCTCTCCCGCCGGCTGGACTGCGATTTCGTCGAAGGCGACCGGCTCCATCCGGCCGCCAACGTCGAGAAGATGGCCAAAGGGATTCCGTTGACGGACGAGGACCGGTGGCCGTGGCTCGATCTCGTCGGTCAGGAATTGGCAGACGCAGTCTCCGCCGGAAAGACGCTTGTGCTTTCGTGCTCCGCGCTCAAGCGCGTCTATCGCGAGCGGTTGCGGAAGGCCGCGGGCGGAAGACTCTATTTCGTCTTCCTGAAGGGATCGCCGCAGCTCCTGGAGGTGCGGATGGGGGAACGGACGGGCCATTTCATGCCCTTGTCGCTTTTGCACAGCCAACTCGCCACACTGGAAACGCCGGAGGGCGAAGAAGGGGTCGTAACCGTCGATATCGATGCGACCCTGGATGAGATCGTCGCGGCGGCCGAATCCGGTCTCCGGGAACTGGCCCTCTGAGCGGTCGGGGCACATTTCCGGTAGAATTTCTTTAGATACGAAAATGATCATGCAAATTTCATTTGCATGATCTAAATCACGCAGGCTCCATACTCGCATGTACCGTCGGATGCGTTTTCATGCGCAGCGATGGAAGAACGATGCTTTGCATCGAAGACGTGTGCGAAGGAGAGATGTTGCGAATGTCTGACGCCGGTCAGGATGGAACGCGGGCGCTTCTGCGGCGTGTTCCGAAGCAGGAGCGTAGCCGCGAGCGTATCGACGAGATACTGAAGGTCTCGATGGATCTGATCGGCCGCAAAGGTATCGATGCCGTGACGATGAAGGAGATCGCCTCTCTGTCCGGAGGCCCGATCGCATCCGTCTACCAGTATTTCCCCAACAAATCGGCGATTCTCGCCACGCTTTACCAGCGCTACGCGGACAGCGTGATGGAACTGGTGGAAGCCTCGGCAACGAACGTGCAGACGCCGGAGGATGCCTTCGATGCGATCGACCGTCTGGTGGACCTCTACTACCAGCGGATAAGGGGCAATCCGGCCATCCAGGATCTCCTGAACGCCACGCAAGCCGACAAGGCGCTCGCCCTTCTCGATATCGAGGGGTCAAGGCTGCACAGCAGGATCTTTGCCGAGGCGGTCTGCCCCTTGATGGATCCGGACCGGTGCGAGGAGTTCCAGAGAACCGTCTTCCTCATGTTCCAGCTCGCCGGCTCGGCCGTTCGCCTTGCGCTTCTCGTGGATGAGGAGGAAGGCCGGTGTATCCTGTCCGACTTCAAGTTGGCGTCCAAGGTCCAACTGCGGAGGTTCCTGCCGGATCGCCAGGGGGCTGGCCGGCCGTCCTCCTAGAGCCCGATTTTGTCCCTCAGCCCGTACCACCAGGCTCCCAATACCGTCAGCGGCACCCGGAAGGTCTTGCCGCCGGGGAAGGGGAGGTTCGGCAGGGATGACCACACGTCGAACCGCTCGGCATGCCCCGCCACGGCCTCGCCAAGGATCTTGCCGAGCAGATGGGTGGTCGTCACGCCATGGCCGCTGTCGCCGTGCGAGAAATAGATGCGATCGGAAAGCCCGCCCATGTGGGGAATGCGGGTGAGGGTGAGGGCGAAGTTGCCGCCCCATGCATAGTCGATCCGTACGTCCCTGAGCTGCGGAAACGTCTTCAGCATGTTCGGGCGGATCGCCCCGGTGAGATCCTTGGGATCGTGGCCGCCGTAGCCGATGCCGCCGCCGTAGAGCAGCCGGTTGTCCGAGGTCCGGCGATAGTAGTCGAGGATGTAGTTGGCGTCCTCGACGCAGTAGTTCGCCGGGAGCAGGGACTCGATCAGGTCGGCATCCAGCGGCTCCGTCGCCATCACCTGGCTTGAGACCGGCATCATGCGGCCGTGAATTTCAGGCAGAAGAGGTGAGAGGTAGGCATTGCCGCAGACGAGCACGTAATCTGCGCGCACTGATCCCGCCGCGGTCCGGACGAGTGGACGCGGGCCTGGCTCAACGGCAGTCACCCGCGACAGTTCGAAGATCCGGCCGCCAAGCGACTCGACAGCGGCGGCCTCGCCCAGCACCAGGTTGAGCGGGTGGATGTGCCCCCCGAGCCGGTCGATCATGCCGCCCACATAGCGGTCGGTCTTCACGTAGCGGCCGACCTCGTGCCGGCTCACCATCTCCAGCCCCGTATGGCCGTGCTTCTCCCAATGCGCCTTGTGCGCCTCCATCTCGCGCACCTGCTTCTCGGTAAAGGCTGCGAAGAAGCCGCCATGCACGAGGTCACAGGCGATCGGATACTTCTCCACCCTCGACCGGATGATCTCACCGCCTTCCAGAGACATCGCGCCGAGCTTCACGGCCTTATCGTGACCGTAGCGGCCGGCAATCGTCTGCAGGTCGCGGCTATAGCCGTTGACGATCTGGCCGCCATTGCGCCCGGAAGCGCCGAAGCCGATCCGCTCCGCCTCCAGGACGACGACCTTATAGCCCCGCTCGCCGAGTTCGAGCGCCGCCGAAATGCCGGTGAATCCGGCGCCGATGACGCAGACATCCGCCTCGATCTCGCCCTCCAGCCGCGGTCGTACCCGCTTGTCGTTGGCCGAGGCCGCGTACCAGGAGTTCGTGTGGCCGGGATTGTCGCTCGTCTTGTAGGTCATGTCACACCGTCCGGATGTAGGCGTCGTATTCGACATCGGTGACGCGAAGGGAGAACTCGCCGATTTCCTGTTGCTTGCAGGCCGTGTAGAGGGCGCGGTACTTGGGCCCGAGCGTGGCATAGGCGAAGGTGGACTTGGCAAACTGCTGGAGCGCATAGTCCCAATTGGTGGGGAGCGGCTCGTGGCTTACCGCATGCTCGTCGCCGGTGATCGCACCGCCGGGATTCAGTTTCTCGCGGATGCCGCTCAGCGCGGCATTGAGGATCATAGCCAGCACGAGGTAGGGATTGGTGTCGGCACCCGCCACCCGATGCTCGATCCGGGTCGCCGGCTTGCTGGCGGTGATGACGCGTACGGCCGCCGAACGGTTGTCGAAGCCCCAGGACGCATAGGTCGGCGCATGCTCGCTGGGCCGCAGCCGCCGGTAGGAATTGGCATGCGGTGCGAAGACGGCCATGCTCTCCCCCATGTTCTCCAGGAGCCCGCCGACGGAGTGAAAGAGCATTTCGGAAGGGCCATCGGCACCGGCGTAGACATTGGTGCCGCTCTCGTCGATCAGCGAGAAGTGCACATGCATGCCGCTTCCCGCCTGCGTGCCGTAGGGCTTGGCCATGAAGGTCGCGTCGAGATCGTTGGCCCGCGCCACGCCCTTGACCACCCGCTTGAGCAGCACCGCATAGTCGGCCGCCTTCAGCGCGTCCGCAACATGGTTGAGGTTGATCTCGTATTGTCCTGGCCCGTTTTCCCGCAGCGTCGTGTCGGCGGGTATGCCTTGCGCGCGTGCAGCCGAGGCGATGCCATGAAACACCTCCTCGAAATCCTGCAGTTCGGAGATCGACAGCACCTGGGTCTGGCCGGTGTGCCACCGGCCGTCGCGCGAGTTCGGCGGGCGGACCGGGTCGAGGGCGGAGCGAACCGGATCGATGAGGTAGAATTCCAGCTCCGTCGCCACCACCGGGGTCAGCCCGAGCTTGGTGAACCCCTTGAGGACGTTGGCGAGGATCTGCCGCGGATCGCCGTAGAAGCCTTGCCCGTCAGGGTCCTGCATGCCGAGCAGCACCTGGGCCGTGGGCCGGTTGAGCCAGGTAACGCGCGACAGCGTGCCGGGGATCGGCATGCAGATGCCGTCCGGATCGCCGGTGCCTTCGGCGAGGCCGGCGGCGGTGACGTCACGGCCCCACACGTCCAGCGCATAGACCGAACGCGGCATTGCCATGCCTTTGGACAGGACGTCGAGCGCCCGCTCGCGGGGTATCCATTTTCCGCGAGGCACGCCGTTGACGTCGATGACGAAGGCCTCGAGCACTTCGATGTCGGGATTGCTCTCGAAGAAGGCCTGTGCGGAGATTAGATCATGCATGCAACACCAGATGACTGTTTCGCCGATGGCGCCGGAGCGCCCGCGCCTCGAAGGACGCTAACGGTGAACAGTGCTGGCGTTGTAGATCAGATAGCGGATCATGCCCCTGTTGGTGGCCCGCGATACGGGCCACGCTTCCCCTTTTTCTGAAACTCTAGCCGCAATCCGCAATGAATGCTAGGCGCCGAAACGCTCCGGCCGGTAGGCGGAAATGTCGATCAGCGTCTTCTCGCCGGTGATGGCTTCGGCGATGACCTGACCGGTGACGGGCCCGAGCGTCAGGCCGTGATGCGCATGTCCGAAGGCGAACCACAAGCCCTTGTGGCGCGGCGCCTCACCGATCACCGGCATCATGTCCGGCGTGCAGGGGCGGGCGCCCATCCAGGGTTCCGCATCCAGCCGGCCGCCGAGCGGGAAGATCGAGCGTGCCACGGCCTCGGCCCGGTCCAGTTGCACCGGCGTCTTAGGGGCGTCGCGCAGGGCGAATTCGGCACCCGTCGTCAGGCGGATACCCTGGTTCATCGGGGCGAGGAAATAGCCGCGCTCGGCGTCCATCGTCCAGCCGTTCAGCTTCGCATTGCCCTTCGGCGCGTAGTGCATGTGATAGCCACGCTTGACGCCGACGAGGAAGCGGTAGCCGAGCGGCTTCGTCACCGTGTCCGACCACGGTCCGAGCGCCACCACGACATCCTTCGCCTCGACCGTGCCGTCGCCGGCAACCACCCGCCATCCGGTGGAGGTCTGCGACAGGCTCTTCGCATCACCCTTGAGGACACGGCCGCCGAGCTTTTCGAACAGCCGGACATAGGCCATGGTCAGCGCATGGGGATCCCGGACCGACCACGGATCGGCCCATTTCAGGCCGCCGACGAAATCGCCGCTGATGTTCGGCTCCTGCTGCGCGATGTCGGCAGGCGTCAGCTCCTGGAAGGTGACGCCGTATTCCTGGCGCAACCGCGCCGCCTCCTTCAACTCGCCGTCCCGCTTGGCCGAGGTTCTGAACAGTTCCGTCCAGCCCTCCTTGGCGATCAAGTCCTGTGCTCCGGCTTCCTCGATCAGTTCGTTGTGGGTGGAGATCGAATGCTCGATCAGCGGTGCATAGGCGCGTGCGATCAACTGGTGCCGCGTCAGGTTGGAATGCCACCAGTACTTCGCGAGGAAGGAGGTGACGGAGGGGATGGCGCGCCAGTGGTAGTGCGCGTCGATCCGATTGTTGAGCGCGTAGCGGAGAATGAGCCCGAACTGTTGCGGAAATCCGTAGGGAACCACGCCCTCTCGCTGAATAAGGCCGGCGTTTCCGTAGGAGGTTTCCTCGCCCGGCCCCCGCCGGTCCACGAGAACAACCGACTTGCCGCGGCGTGCGAGTTGTAGCGCCGTGGAAACCCCGATAATGCCTGCGCCGAGGACGATTGCATCCGCTGTCATGTCTGCACTTTCACTCCTGATACCGATGGAGCCGAACATGCCGAGGACGATGCTGCGGCGCAATTGAAAAATCGTCACGGGCGGCAGATAGTCCGACGCCGCAAGCGGCGGCAGCTTGCCGGGCTCCGGCGGGACGAATACACATGGCGTCAAGTGTGTGAGAGGCGGCTGGAGGCGGCGTATGAAATTCGGAACGAGCGGTTTGCGGGGCCTGTCGGTGGACCTGATGGGACCAGCGTCGGCGACCTATGCCGGGGCATTCGGACGCTACCTGCTGGAGAGCGGTCGAGCTTCGGAGGGTGCAACCATCCTTCTCGGGCGTGATTTCCGCGATTCCAGTCCGCGGATCGCCGAAAACTGCGCGGCGGCACTCGCTGCCTTGGGATTTCAGGTACAGGATTGTGGCACCGTCCCCACGCCGGCGCTTGCGCTTTACGGCCTTCGGCAAGGCGCGGCATCCCTGATGGTGACCGGCTCCCATATCCCCGCCGACCGCAATGGCATCAAGTTCTATCGTCCTGATGGCGAGATCGACAAGGAGGACGAGCAGGCGATCGGCGCTCTGGCCGGAGCCGCGGATGTCGGATCTGCGCCCGCGCCCCTTCCTGCCAGCGGCTTTCCTGATCGCTCGCAGGAATGCCGCGACCAGTTTCTGGCACGCAATTCCTCCCTTCTGCCGAAGGATGCCCTGAAAGGGCTGCGGATAGGCGTGTACCAGCACAGCACGGTGGCCCGCGACCTCTTGGTCGATGTCCTGCAGTTCTATGGAGCGGACGTCCTGCCGCTCGGTCGGTCCGACACCTTCATTCCTGTGGATACGGAGGCCGTTTCTCCCGACGCTATCGCGCTGTTGCAGGGCTGGGCGGCCGAGCACCGCCTCGACGCACTGGTCTCGGCCGATGGCGACGGCGACCGGCCCTTGGTCGCGGACGAGACGGGAAACCCGTTGAGAGGGGATCTGCTGGGGCTGATCGCGGCGAGGTTTCTCCGTGCAGGCGTTGTCGTCACGCCGGTAACCTCGAATTCCGGGATCGAGAAGGCAGGCTCGTTTCAGGTTGTCAGGACGAAGGTCGGCTCTCCCTATGTTATCGCCGGCATGCAGGATGCCGTCGCGCGCGGCGAAGAGGGGGTAATGGGGTTCGAGGCCAACGGAGGCGTTCTGACTGCGTCGGAATTCCGTGCGGAGGGTCAGGTTCTTCGCCCGCTGCCGACGCGGGACTGCTTCCTTCCCATATTGGCCGTCCTGGCGCTTCGTGCGGAACGCCGGCAACGGCTTTCCGAGATAGCCTCTTCCTTCGCTCTTCCCGTCGCCGCCGCCGACCGCCTCGAGAACTTCGCGACGGAGACGAGTTCGGCGCTGATGGCGTATTTGCGGGCGGACCCGGCAAATGTAGCGGAGTTCCTTGTACCCATAGGGCGTCCCGAAGCGATGTCCGATATCGATGGGCTGCGGATAACCTTGCGCGACGGCCGGATCATCCACTTCAGGCCGTCCGGCAATGCACCGGAAATGCGCTGTTACGTGGAGGCGGAGACCGAAGCCTCCGCGGGATCACTGCTGAGGTCGGGTCTTGAGCGGATAAGGCACTGGGCGTCGGAGCAGCAGATCGCTCCTTAGCCGGTTGCGCATGTCGCAGCGCGGAAAGACGGAACTTTCGCAACCGGCGCTGGTTGGTCCGCTGAAGAAGGAGAGGACCATGAACTTGCGTTACCTGCTGATCGGCCTCGTCGTCATCCTTATTGCGGTGGTTTTCTTCGCCTCGCGGCCCTTCCAGGCAACCACCTCCGATGACCCCGGCCAAACGTCTCCGCATGCTATCGATCAGTAGGCCGGAGCATCATCCGGCTTGGGCCGATCGCTCCCTCCGGTCTTTCCGGTTGAGGTTTCGCGGGACGCGTTGCCGAGGCCGGCGCCACCCCTCCCCACCGTTCCGGGCGGCTTCCCCGCCCCGACTGCGCCCGCAAGTTCCGTTCGTTCCCGGTCCGATCCGTCCTTGTCGGATGTCTCATCGGTCATCATGGTCCTCCTGATACCGTGCCTGCGATGGCCG
This sequence comes from Pseudorhizobium endolithicum, assembly GCF_902153245.2. Classification (GTDB taxonomy): domain Bacteria; phylum Pseudomonadota; class Alphaproteobacteria; order Rhizobiales; family Rhizobiaceae; genus Neorhizobium; species Neorhizobium endolithicum. The sequence continues at coordinate 281,523 of NZ_CABFWF030000018.1, read as the reverse complement.
CTGCCAGGGCGGTGAGGTCGATCCGTCCGTGGGCTTCCAGCCCCGATGCCGTCACGGTCACGTCAAGCTCCTGCGGCCTTTCCTCCGCCTGGCGCTTCAGTTCGGTTCGGACGGCTTCCTCGATCTTTTCCTCCAGCATCGGAGACTCCTTCATCGATAGGCATTGTTTTCGGCGTTCCCCGGCGTCGCCGGATCATGGTCGTAACGGCCGCCTTCGGGAACCGCGGTGTCGCGGAAGGCATCTGCGAGCTCGCTTAGCTTAGCCTGCATACGCTCACCGCGAACCGGTCGGCCGTGGCCTGAAATGATCAGGTTGGGACGCAGCTCCGCCAGCATCTTCACGGATCGCTCCGCCGCCTCCCAATCCGGCGTCAGATAGCGCGGGGGACCGTGCATTTCGGGCCTCTGGGTCATGACGGCATAGGCGGATTCCTGGGCCGTGGTAACGACTGCATCGCCAGCGATGAGGATGCGGTCTTCTTCCTGCCACAGTGACACATGCCCCGGCGTATGCCCCGGTGTGTGAAGCCACTTCCAGCCCGGCATGAACGGCACGCTCTGGTCCGGCGGCAGGCTCTTCAGCCGCGAGCTGACGTCGACGGGCGAGCGTGGAAACAGCGGCGACAGCAGCGCCATCGCCCCACCGCCCACCCACGGATCCGCCGGGGGATAAGCTGCTTGGCCATTGAGGTAGGGAAACTCCAGGGGGTGTGCGTAGACCGGGACGTCCCAGTGCTTCGAAAGATATTCCACCGAGCCCGCATGGTCGAAATGTGCGTGAGTCATGATGATGGCGGTCGGCCGGCTATCGGTGCCGAAACGGGCGGCGGCGCAGGAGAGGATGGCGTCGTGCGACGTCGGCAGCCCGGTGTCGATCAGCACCCAGCCGCTGCCCCCCGGCGCGCCATGGAATATCACGTTGACGATGGAGAGCTTCCGATAGGCGAGGAGCGGCGCAAATGCCCTGATGCCATCATGCCCCTCATCTACAGGGGCGAGGTCGTCATCACCGAGCGCGAGTTGTTCCGTCATCATATTCTCCCTGTAAGGCCGGTAGCCCCGCAACCAGAACCTCGGCTAAATGTTCCTGGCGCATGGGCGGGATCGGCATCCCTGGTCCATCTGCGGGCGAACCATGCCGGCCTGCCCTGCCGGATGCGCGCCGGAACATTTCCCGACAGTTCAAGTTCATCGGATGCAGAAGGGTGAGGACCGATGAGCAGCAAGCCGGAGACCGATACGTCAAATTTCGATGAGATCGCCGCTCTTCATGGAATTCCCGCCACTTATGAGGACCTGCAGGGCCAAGTGCGCGAGGTGCCGGTGTCAACCCGCAGGCGCATGTTGAAGGCTCTCGGCGTGAATGAACTGTCATCCGCCGGAGTGTCTCCGCCGCAAATGGAAATTGGCGAGAACAGCAGATGCTATCTTCCTCGCTTCCTCGAAGAGGAGCGTGTGTGGGGCATATCGCTCCAGCTCTACGAACTGCGGTCTTCGCGCAACTGGGGCATCGGCGATTTCGCGGACCTGAAGGTGGTTTGCGAGGTGGCAGGAGCGGCAGGGGCGGATTTCGTCGGCCTCAGCCCGCTCCACGCGCTCTTCCTTGCCGAGCCCTCGCGCTGCAGCCCCTATTCCCCCTCCAATCGGAAGTTTCTCAATCCCTTGTATATCGCGGTCGACCATTTGCCGGGATTCGACGAGGCGTGGGTCGACCGGGAACTCCTGGCTGGGCTTCGGATGTCCGGAACGATCGACTATGAGGGAGTGACCACCCTCAAGCTTTCGGTGCTGCGGAAGATCTGGTCACGCTTCAGGGAAGGCGACGCTCGTACGGACGAGCACGAGGATTTCGCGCAGTTCTGCATCGCGCGCGGAGATGAACTGCACAAGCATGCCCTGTTCGATGCAATCGCACTAGAGCTTGCCGCTCGCCGAACTCGCGCTGGCGGATGGCCGGATTGGCCGGAGGAGTATCGAACGCAGGATAGCGAGGCTGTCAGGTGCTTCGAGTGGGAGCGCCGGGACGAGGTAGACTTCCATTGCTGGCTGCAATGGGTTGCCTCGAAGCAGTTGGCTAACGCCGCCGATCACGCCCGCGCAAGCGGCCTGCGGATCGGTCTCTATTTCGACTTCGCTGTCGGCGAGGCGCCCGACGGCTCCTCTACCTGGAGCCGGCCGGACCTGGTCCTGCCGGGCCTGAGGGTTGGTGCTCCGCCGGACATGTTCAGCACGTCCGGCCAGGATTGGAGCCTTACCGCCTTGTCCCCGAAGGCCCTGCAGGCGCAGGACATGGTGCCCTATGACGAACTCCTGGATGCGTCGATGCGGTATTCCGGCGCTCTTCGCATCGATCATGCGATGGGGCTGTGGCAGCTCTTCCTGCTGCCCGAGGGTGAGACGCCAGCTGTGGGAGGTTATCTGCGTTATCCGTTCGAGGAGATGGTCGGCACGCTCGCGAAGGTCAGCCACCGGCGGAAGACGATCGTCATCGGCGAGGACCTCGGCAACGTTCCCACCGGGTTCCGGGAGGTTATGGAAGAAGCCGGCATACTCGGTTACCGCGTCTTCTATTTCGAGCCGATCGAAGACGGGATCTTCGATGTCTCGCGGGTTCTCGGCATGTCGCTCGCCTGCCTGTCGACCCATGACCTTCCGCCGCTGATCGGCTGGTGGAGGGGTGACGATATCCTTCTGGCGGAGGAGTTCGCCCTGACGGACCGGGCGGGAGCGGCAGTCTCGATGCAGGAGCGCCAGGAGCGGCGTTCGGCCTTCATGCGGGCGGTTCGGGAAGCCGGCCTGGTCGATGATCCGGTGGGAAGTCTGTCCGAACCGTCGGTGGCCATCTCGGAAGAAGTGTTCATCGCCCTGCATCGGCTCCTTGCCCGCACCCCGAGCCGGATGGTGGCGGTGCGTCTTGCCGATCTGGCCGGCGAAGATCGGGCAACGAACGTGCCTGGGACATCCGACGCCTACCCGAACTGGCAGTTGAAACTGCGCCTTCCGATCGAGGAACTAGCCGGCAGTTCCCTCTTCACCCGCATCGTGGATGCAGTTGCCTTCGAGCGGCCAAAAAGGGTGTAGGCGAGAGCAGTCGGTACCTTTGAAGCCTGTGCTGCACGGGCGCCTTCACAGAAATTCCCCTGGACCTCTTCGTCCGATCAAGCCGGGTCCGCTGGCGGCGGATTGCTCGCCTCCTCCGTCGGCTGGTGCGTGAAGCCTTCGACGCCGGAGATTTCGCGGGCATCCCTTGTGATCTCGACCCGGCTGATCGCGAAGGTGGCGACGAGGCGGGCGACTGCTGTCAATGCGCTTGCATGGATGCGCTCGTACCCGTGCGAAGCGTCTATGCCGAACGTGGCGAGCGCGGTACGCACGTCGTGGCCCGCTTCGATGGCGGAGGCCGAATCCGACCGATAGTAGCGGAAGATGTCCTTCTGGAACGGAATGCCCTCCGATCGGCAGAGATCCACGAGCTTCTTGGTGAGATGATAGTCGAACGGTCCCGACTGGTCAGCCATCGCGATGGTCACCCCGAACTCGGAGGAGTTCTGGCCCGGAGCGGTCGTGCCGTTGTCGATGGTGAGCATCGAAGCCACATCGTGCGTCAGGATCGACGAAGCTCCGACGCCGACCTCCTCGGCGATAGTGAAGAGCCAGTGCGTGTCCACGGGGGTCACGGCGCCCGCCCTCTCCAGTGCTTCGATCGCTGCAAGCGTGATCGCGACTCCCGCCTTGTCGTCGAGGTGGCGGGAGTTGATGAAGCCGTTCTCCAGGAATTCCGGACTGGGATCGACGGCCACGATGTCGCCGATGTCGATGCCCAGCGAAAGCGTCTCCGCGCGCGACGCCGTCACGGCATCAATCCGAAGCTCCACATGGGGCCAGCCGACCGGCAGCGTGTCCACCTCCTCGTTGAACGTATGCCCGGATGCCTTGAGCGGCAGGATCGTGCCGCGGAAACTCCCTGTGCCGCTGAAGATGGTCACTCTGGCGCCCTCGGCAAACCGGGCCGACCAATGTCCGATCGGCACCAGTTCCAGTCGCCCGTTCTCGTTCACGGCCTTTACCTGAGCCCCGAGTGTGTCGAGGTGCGAGACCATGGCTCGGGCACCCTGCCGCCGGCTTCCCTGGCGGATGGCGCGGATGGCGCCGCGCCGCGTCAGTTCCGGCTGCAGGCCCAGCCGCTCCAACTCGCCGGAGCAATAGTGGACGATCTCGTCCGTATAGCCTGTGGGGCTCGGGATCGACAGCAGCGTCTTCAACTGGCGGGTCAGGTAGGTTTCGTCGATGTGGATGGTCATTGTCTACATCTTGCCGAGGGCGAGGTTTGCCGCGCGATGGCCCGAAGTGGGAAACAGCAGGTCGAGAAACCGTTCCGCCGTCGGTTGGGGCTCGTGATTGGCCAACCCCGGTCGCTCGTTCGCTTCTATGAAGACATAGTCCGGCTCGGTGGCGCTGCGGACCATGAAGTCGATCCCGACCACCGGTATGTTGATCGCACGTGCAGCCGTGATCGCGGCTTCGACCAGCTTCGGATGAACGATCCCCGTAACATCGTGAATGGAGCCGCCGGTGTGGAGATTGGCCGCCTTCCTCACCATGACCTCCCGGCCGTTCTCCAGAACGCTGTCCAGCGTCAGGCCGTCGAGCTTCAGGCAGCGCTCGGTCTCGGCATCGATGGGTATCGTGCTTTCACCGCCGGTGGCAGCGGCGCGCCGCCGCGACAGGGCCTGGATAAGATCGCGCACCGTCCGCTTCCCGTCGCCGATCACATGGGGTGGGCGGCGAACGGCCGCCGCGACGAGCTTGAAGTCGATGACGACGAGGCGAAGGTCTTCTCCCTCGAAACAGGCCTCGACCAGGACCCGGTCGCAGACCTCCCGTGCTTCCGCAATCGCCCGCTTCGCGGCGCCAAGCTCATCGATCCCGACCGCCACGGCACGGCCCTGCTCGCCGCGCGCAGGCTTGACTACCACGCGACCATGCTTCTCGAGGAAAGCCGGGAGCAGCGTCTCGTCGTCCGTGGCTGTCATCTGCTCCGGAACGACGAGCCCTGCGCGCTCGACGACGCGTCGCGTCACCGCCTTGTCGTCGCAGATGGACATGGCGACACCGGACGTGAGCTCCGACAGGCTTTCGCGGCAGTGGACGGAACGGCCTCCCTGGGTCAGGCGGAAGAAGCCGCCCTCCGCATCGGTGATGTCCACGTGGATCCCGCGCCGGCGCGCCTCATCGACGATCAGCCGTGCATAGGGGTTGAGGACATCGTATTCCTCCAGAGGGTTGGCATAGAGCCGCTCGTTGATCGAGTTCTTCCGCTTCACCGCAAAGGCGGTGATGCGCCGGAAGTGGAGCTTCTCGTAGAGCCCTATCGCCTGCTCGTTGTCGTGCAGGACCGACAGGTCCATGAAGGCCGCCCCTCTCGCCTTGAAATGCTCGCCAAGCCGCCTCACCAGGGCCTCGCCGATCCCCGCATGGCGGGCCTGCGGATCGACGGCCAGACACCACAGGGATGATCCCCGCTCGGTATCGTTGAAGGCACGGCGATGGTCGACGCCGGTGACGGTTCCGATGACTTCGCCTGTCGTGTCGTCTTCCGCCACGAGGTAGGTGATGGATCGATTGTCCCGGTTGGACCAGAAGAAGTCCGGGCGCACCGGCACCATTCCTCTGGAGGCATAGATGCGATTGACGGCATCGGCATCCACTTCGGAAGAAAGGCGGCGCACGAAGAAGCCCCGCGGCTGCCGGCGCCCGCTGCGGTAGGTCGCCAGATCGAGCCTATAGGTGTGGGACGGGTCCAGGAACAGTTCCTGCGGCGCCGCCGCCAGGACGACATGCGGGTCGGCCACGTAGACCGCGATATCCCGCCGGTCGGGGGCCTCCTCGCGAAGGGCCGAAACGAGCTGTGCCGGGTCCTTGAACGTCTGGGCGAAGAGGAGGCGCCCCCATCCGCAATCCACCTGCGCGCCTTCCTCGGCGGGGTCCGCTCCATCGGTCTGAGGCAATCCCCTGGAATAGTCTGCCCGCTGGCGCTTCAGGCGGTGGGCCACGGCCTTGGCTGCGCGGAAACGGCTCGTCTTTTCGTCCGTCGTCGTCTTCGCCATCGTCATACCCCCTGCGTCTGCAGCCAGATTTCAAGAAGCCCGACCTGCCACAATTCCGATCCCCTGAGGGGCGTGATGTGGTCCGAAGGGTTCTGGAACAGTTGCGCGAGGTATTCCTGCCGGAAGATGCCGCGCTCCCTGGCCGCTTGCGAGGTGAGGGCGTCGCGCACCATGTCGAGGTAGGGCCCGTCCACGTATTTCAACTGGGGAACGGGGAAATAGCCCTTCTTGCGGTCGATCACCTCCGCGGGAACGACGAGCCGGGCCGCATCCTTCAGGACACCCTTGCCGCCGTCGCGCAGCTTCTCCTCCGGCGGAATCTTTGCGGCCAGTTCCACCAGCTCGTGGTCCAGGAACGGCACGCGAGCCTCCAGGCCCCAGGCCATGGTCATGTTGTCGACGCGCTTGACCGGATCGTCCACGAGCATGACCTGGCTGTCCAGCCGGAGCGCCGCGTCCACCGGCGTCTCGGCGCCGGGTGCCTGCAGATGCCGGTCCACGAACTCCAGGCTGACATCGCTGCCCGTCAGCCATTCCGGGTTCAGTTGCTTCGACAGCGTCCCATGGGACCGGTCGAAGAAGACTTTCGCGTAGTCGCGGGTGACGTCGTTGGACCGAGCAAGCGGCGGATACCAGTGATAGCCCCCGAACACCTCGTCGGCACCCTGGCCCGACTGGACCACCCGGATGTGCTTGGACACCTCCTGGGCAAGCAGGTAGAAGCCGGCATTGTCGTAGGAGACCATCGGCTCGGACATCGCGGCGAAAACGCCCGGCAGGGTTTCGAGCAGTCGCTCCGACGGGACGAAGATCTGGTGATGGTCCGTGCCGAAGCGCTTGGCGACGATGTCGGAGTATACGAATTCGTCGCCCGTCTCGCCATTCGCCGATTCGAAGCCGACCGAGAATGTCATCAGGTCCTTCTGCCCCATCTCCGCAAGGAGGCCGACGATCAGGCTGGAATCCACGCCACCGGAAAGAAGGACGCCGACGGGCACGTCGGCAACCATGCGGCGCCGGACGGCCGTCCGAAGAGCATCCAGTACGAGATCCCGCCACTCCGTGGAGGATAGGTTTCCCATCGCGGGATCCCTCCGGTAGGAGGGGTTCCAGTAGAGCCTGTCCGTCTCCCGCCCATCGGGTTCGATGACGCGAATGGTGGCCGGCGGCAGCTTCGTCACACCGTTGACGATCGTGTGCGGCGGCGGCACCACCGCATGAAAGGTCATGTAGTGATGAAGCGCGATCCTGTTGATCGAGGTGTCGACATCGCCGCTCTTCAGAAGAGCCGGAAGGAAGGAGGCGAACCGGATCGCATTGCCTACCTTGGCCAGGTAGAGAGGCTTGATCCCGAAGCGATCCCGCGCCATCACGACGCGGCCGCTGTCGCGCTCGTGAATGACGAAGGCGAACATTCCGTGGAAGCGCGTGACGCAGTCTGTTCCCCAGGCATGCCATGCCTTGAGGATGACTTCGGTATCGCCGTGCGAGAAGAACCGGTAGCCCTTGCCCTCCAGTTCCGCCCGAAGTTCCGGATAATTGTAGATGCAGCCATTGAAGGCAATGGTGAGGCCGAGTTCCGCGTCGACCATCGGCTGACGCGCTTTCTCCGAAAGATCGATGATCGACAGCCGCCGGTGCCCTAGGGCCGCATTCCCATGGATGACGAGGCCCGAGCCGTCAGGTCCTCTCGGCGCTATCGCCTCCATCATCCTGGCTTGAGCCAGGGGAGAGGGTTGTGCTCCATCGAAACGTACTTCACCACAGATACCACACACGGTTTCTATCGATCCCTTCTTCTCACTTGATTGCGCTGATTTTGTTCTACATCTAATAGTTAGAGTTCAAATGGATTGGGTCAAGGCAGTGGGCACTTTCGCAAACGAGGTTGGTGAGCAAAGGTTGCAGACGTCGGAGGTGCGGATGATCGAGAAGGCTGTACGCAGAATCGTGCGTGCGCATGACCTGCAGTCACGCGCCTTGGCCAAGAAATGCGGCCTGACGTCGGCCCAGCTCGTCCTGATGAAAGGCATCGTGGAACTCGGCCAGGTCACGTCCGCCACCCTCTCGGTCTATGCAGACATCAGTCCGGCAACCACCGTGACGATCCTGGACAACTTGGAGGAGCGCGGACTGATCGAGCGATATCGGTCCGCGATCGATCGCAGGATCGTGCATACCCGGTTGACGGAGGAGGGGGCGGCGCTGGTATTGCGTGCTCCGGAGCCCGTCGCCGAACTCTTCCTCGACAATCTTGGGCGGCTGACTGCCGACGAGCGGAGGCGGCTTTCCGAAGCCGCGGCACGTCTGGCGGAGCTGATGTCCGTTCCCGGCTCGGGCGGCTAACGATCGGCGCAACGGCCCGGATGCCGCCTGAAAGGCTTGCTCCTCTCAGAGGCAACGGCTCTCAGCCCGCGGCGCAATGGATCAGATCGCGTTCGTGCCCGGCTCCTCCGCCGGGACGGACGACGTCACCATGGCCTCGCGTGCGGCAAGCGCGGCTTCCGTGCGGTTGGTTACCTTCAGCTTGGCGAAGATGCGCGTCATGTGATGCTTCACCGTCTTCTCATGCAGATCGAGCGCGTTGGCGATGCGCTTGTTGCTGAGGCCGGAGGCGACGAGGCTGAGGACTTCGAATTCGCGCGGGGTCAACCGCTCCAGCGGGCTCCTGCGCATCTGCCCCGCTGCAGCCGCCGCCGGCGCGGTCGCCGGAAGTTCGGGCCGGACGGGATGCTCCCCCGCAGCTACGGTCCTGAGCACTTCGACCAGTTCCTCCGAACTGATGGCTTTCGGCACATATCCCGTGGCACCGTGCCGGAGAGCCTCCGCGATGTCCTCGTTCGCCTCGGCTGCGGCCATCATGATGATCTTGGTTCTCGGCAGCCGGGCCAGCACGCTCGGGACGACCACCGAACTGTTCTCCGGCATCGCGATGTCGATCAGCATCACATCCGGACGAATCTCTTCTGCGATCGCGATCGCCTCTTTGCCCGATCCTCCCGCTGCGACGACGTGGAACCCGGGCCAATCCCCCAGACTGCGGATTACGCCCTCCCGAAACAGCGGATGGGTATCGATGACCGCTATGCGGATGACTGTCATGTTGCCTGCTCCACTTCACATCCTCGAAGGTGCCCGACGAGAATTGGCTCCGGCCAGAAAGATGCCGCAGCCTCGATCGATCCCGCGACGTTTGCTCCGGACAAAGTACCGCGCGCGGAATCAGGAGTGATCCTTCGTCAGCTAGTTCGACGAAAATGCGGTCGACGCCGAACCGCCGACATCGGTCGGTCCCCAATCATCCCGCGAAAGAACAGCTAGCGCCCTCCGTCCGGATCGGTAGGGGGGAGGTGTGCGGTTCGTCCCTTTGCGGTGCCGGTTTCGTTAGCGCCAAGGATGTGTATCGGTCAGCATCGCTCTTTTCCGGCCTGTTTCAGGACATTGTGCCGGAGGAGGTTTCAGCCTGTGTCGGGCCGTCGCACCCGAAACCCCGTATTGTCATTCCGGTCCGTGGTGGACGTCCGGGCGGCAGCACCCATATTTCCCGATGTTTCCCGCGAAAACAGGAGGCTATCCATGACGATCACGAAAGGCGAGATCAGGCAGGTGCTTGGTCCGGTAGGAGATACGCTTGCCGCGGAAATTGCGTCGACCGGCGCGACGGTCCAGGAGCTGACGGAAGCGTGGGGCTGGATCAACAGCGACGAGGCGATGATGAAGGAAGGAAGGCCTCTCCCAGGCCCGCGCGTGGCGGAACTCGTGGCCCTCCTGGAGCCGGAGCAGGACGACGACGGCCCATGATTGCCGGCTCGCCGTCGGCCGGTCGCGGCGAGACCTTGAATTTCGTCGTAAAACCGTCATGAAGGGCAAGCGACAGGTTTCGTCCTCATTCTGTTCCGCCCATGTGGCGGCGTCGAAAATCGGAACCTGTCCTCCCACGAGACGTCCGGCGGAGCATCTTTATGATCCATCTGAAAGACACTGCGCCTGTTGCCGCCGGCAACAACGCTGCTGTGTATAGGCATCCTCAAGACAGATCGGTTCTGGTGAAAGTCGTGCGGCCCGAAGCGATGGAGCGCTACAAGGCCCGCTGGGATTTTCTGCGCGGGCGTCGCCGTCGTTTCTTCCATCTCAAGAACTTCATGCGGGTTTTCGAGGAGCAGGTGGCCATGTACGCTGTCGAGGGACATGCGTCCGCACATCTGGAGGAGGTGATCGGACTGGTCGGCACGGACATGGGGCCCGGACTTGTGGTGCGCTGCGAGACCTACAGGGGAGAGATCGCACCGACTCTGGCGAACCTCGTAGCGTCCCGCCGGTTCGACAGGAGAATGCTCTCGCTGCTGGATGACTTTTTTACCTGGCTTGAACAAAGTCCGATCGTGGCCAGCGATCTCAGTTTCCGCAATCTGGTCCTCTCTGACCGTCTCGACAACGAGCCCCGGATCGTATTGATCGATGGTTATGGAGAAAATGCAGCGATACCGTTGAAGAGTTGGTCGCAGTCGCTTAATCGCTACGACAAGCGTCGAAAGGCCGACAAGCTTCGGGCCCGCCTGCGGGCGGCGGCCGATCCGGCAGAAACGCCATCGATCAATACCTGACCGTAGCCGAGAATGGTCGGGTGAATCAGGAATGGCGACATTGCCTGCATCCGACAAAGTTTTTGATGAGCTCCGATGACCAGCGCCGATGACGCCCCGATGAAAATATACGCGATCAACATGGATCGTTCGCGCGATCGTTGGGACGAACTCTGCCGGGAAGCGGCAGATCTGGGGATCGAACTGCAGCGGGTCGAGGCGCTCGACGGCGCGACGGTAGACGAGAAGGATCGCGTCGATTGGGATGAGCCGTTGTTCAAGCGCAACACCGGGCGCTGGATGCTGCCGGGCGAGTATGGCTGCTACCGGAGCCACATCAAGGCTTTGTCCACGTTCGTGGACAGCGGCCTGCAATCGGCAATCATCATAGAAGATGACATACGCCTGGTCGCGGACTTGCCGAAGCGGGCCGCTGCGGCACTCGCGGCGGTGCCGCAGGCAGACGTGATCAAATTCTTCAACCACCGGATGGTGGGCTTCAGGCGCTATGCGTCGAGCGAATACGGCGACAATGTTGGCCGTGCCATTCATGGTCCGATGGGTTCCGCCGCGTGCTATCTCGTCACGCGTCCCGGCGCCGTCAAGCTGCTCGGGCGCATGAGGGTCATGGAATATCCCTACGATATCGCCCTGGAACGCGGTTGGGCGACCGGAACCGAAGTCTTTACCGTGGAGCAGGACGTCGTAAGGTCGAAACGGCCTCCCAGCACGATTGCCAGCCGTGCCGTCTACCGGACGAAGAAATTCGTCTGGTGGAAGCGTTTCCCGACCCATTTTATCCGGGCGCGGGATTATCTCGACAGGCTTTTCTACGCGCTTCGGAGGCCCTGACCGGTGTTGATCGTGCCCGCCGCCGACAGGTTCCAGCCGTGGCTGTTCACGCTGCTCTGGGCCGTCATGGCCTCGGCGATGCTCGTGGAAACGGACGCCTACCGTTATGCCGCGCTTGCGCTCGTCTGTTTCACGCTGATCCGGTGCCGTCGGGATCTTCGCCTTGTCGCCGCTGACTGGCTGGCCCTCCTGTGCTGGCTCTGGGCCGCATATGCGCTGATACGGTTCCTCGTTGGGGTCCTCGTATATGATGAATCCGGCACATCCGAATGGCTATACGTGTTCCCGCTCCTCTTCCCTGGTCTCGGTGTGGCGCTCTACCGGACCCGGGGTCGGATCTTCCCTACAGCAAGCCTTCTGGTTGCCCTCGGCCTTGCCGGCCTGCTGATGACGATCGACTGGGGCTCCTTTGCGCGGGGGGAGCGCGTCTTCCCTCTCTTCCACAACAACCCCATCCATGCCGCGATAGGCTGCGGAATGCTTCTGATCACCAGCATCTGCTGGATGCTCCATGCCAGGGAAAGCGGCCGCTGCTTTGGATGGAAGGCCCTCGTCATTCCGGCGACAGGGTGGGCGGCTGTCGTATTGAGCCTGCTCGGCATTCTGGGTGCACAGTCAAAAGGGGTGTGGCTGGCGCTGCTGCCGGTGGGAGCATTGATGGTGCTGTTCCTCCTGTTCCCTCTATCGCGGTCGCGGCTGGTGATCCTGGTGATGACGGCCATTGTTGCGGGCGCTGCCGCGTTTGCGGCCAAGGACCAGGTGCTCGTCGTGGCCGGCCCGACGGTCGAGGCTACTGGATGGCTTTCCGAGCGCATGCTCGCGCATGACGGGCTTCTGGAGGCGATGGACTCCACCATCAAGGATCCCGAGACCCCGGCTTCCATGCGGGACCGATTGAAGCTTTGGGCCAATTCCTTGCACGTGGTCTGGTCGGCGCCATGGGTCGGATGGGGCAATCTCTGGCAGCGCGAATGGTTACAGGGCCCCTATCCGGATGTCGCCCATCGCCTGCTGCACAACGGCTATCTGGAGATCCTCGTGCGACACGGCGCGCTCGGCGCCCTGATGCTCGGCACCTTCGTTGTGGTCTCCGCGCGACGTATCTATAGGGCGAAGACGACCGGAGTCATTCCGGTGAGCGTCATGCTCTATCTCTACAGCCTGAGCCTCTTCTTCTTCATCACCATAGCATCGAATTCCAACAATCGCCTAGCAATCGGCGAGAGCTTCTTCCTGCTGGCTGCAGCCGCGGTGTTCGCGATCTCGCTGGCAATCAGGAAGAGTGCGGAGACGGCAGCCGGAGCCGTCGCCTAGCCCGGTTGCGGCGGTGGATTAGCTTACGTCCTGTCCAACCGGTATGAACGGCATGCCGGCCAGCATGCCGGCAAGCCGGAGGGTAGGGCAGCCGGGGCTTCCTCGCCGGGCAGACCGTCGCCCTCCGCTGCGCCTGGTCCGGCTAATGCAGCCCGAACTCGGCCAGAAGGGACTGGTGCAGCGAGACGAAGAGTGGGTCCCCACGATCCCGCGGCCGGGGCAGGTCGACGTCGATCACGCGAGCGGGACCTTCTGCTTCGGCAGGATCATCACCTTGTCGGCAAGGTAGATCGCCTCCTCCAGGTCATGGGTGACGAGGACCATGGTCACGTGCTCCTCAGCGCAGATCCGGAAAGCTCCTCCTGCATCGTCATCTTCGTCATCGCATCGAGTACTCCGAGCGGCTCGTCGAGCAGAAGGAGTTCCGGCTGTACCGGGAGGGCACGGGCGATCCCGACGCGCTGAGCCATGCCTCCCGACAACTGGGCTGGATAGGCCTCTGGAAATCAAGAAGCCCGACGAGCCGGATGTAGCGGCGCGCCCGCTGCAGGGCGTCGTCCGCCGCAACCCCGCGCACCTCCAGTGGGCAGGCGACATCCCCGGTGACGGTGAGCCACGGCAGGAGGCGAGGCTCCTGGAAGATGACGGCGCGTTCCGCTCCGACTCCCTCGATCGGAGCGCCGTCGACGAGGACCTGGCCGGCATCGGCTGCTTCCAGTCCCGCAAGGATACGCAGCAAGGTGGTCTTGCCCGAGCCGCTGGCTCCGACAATCGCCACGCACTGGCCGCTTTCGACGTCCAGATCGATGCCCCGCAGAACGCTGAGGGCCCGGCCGTTGAGGGCGAAGTACTTGGAAAGCTCCCGTATCGAGACCTCTCCGCGCCGGCTTGCTTGGGTCTCCATGCTTAGCCTCCGCTTACGACGGTGGAGGGCGGAAGAGAGGAGAAATCGCATCCTCTCTTCCGAGGCGGTGGCTCAGGCCGTCGCGGAGACCGACAAGCCCGGCGAACCCAGCAGCAGCTCCGCCAGGCGTGCCGCCTGGACGCGGATGTCGGGGACGGCGGTGATCTCGAAATGGGTGCCGCGCGTAACAGGTCCCACACCGAAAATGCGCGGGGAGCTTTGTCCCTCATTGTCGATCAGGGCATCCCGGTGGTCGAAGTCCAGGCCCAGCGTCAGAGGATCGAGCCGCGCAGTTCCGTTGTCCAGGAGCGACTGCAGCAGGCGGTTGGGCGTCGGGAGCGAAATCCGCCGGAAGCCGCGGCAGTCGATCGCATGCGAACCCTCGGGCGTGAGCGATCCTTCGGAGCCGGAAGGGCGGTATGTCACCGTGGTTCCGGATGCCGTGCGCTCGGCCCTCTGAAAGTGGCCCTTGACGATGCGAAGCAGTCCGGACGCCTGAGCCTCGGCTATTCGTGCGGCGGAGGAGGGCGGCATCCGGTGGCGGTGGGTGTCCCAGATGGTCGAGGCATGCCGGAGGAAACGGCGCCGGCTCTCCGGCGGAAGATGACGCCACAGGAGCTGCGTGTGGGGCCGCAATCCGTCGATGACGTCCCGCCAGTCTCCGCCTGCTGCCTCGTGCGCCCGGATCGTGGTCCGGAGCCAGTGCAGCATATAGCCGAGGCTTGAGCCGATGGGGATATCCGCGACGGAAAGCTTCAAGGGCTTCGTGACCTTGTGCGATTGCGGCAGCAGTCCGCGCCTGGAGATCGCTTGGATGGTGCCGGTCTGGCCGGCCTCCAGCAGGGACAGGACCATGTCGATCATGGTCAGTCCGGTGCCGACGAGCACCACGGGTTCGGCCGGATCGCGATCCAGCGGCCGGGCCCACGGGTTTTCCAGGCTGGACGTCCGGCGATCGTCGCCGCAGAAGCCCGTCGCCAGGATTGCGAAATGCGACGGCAGCACGCTGCCATCCGCCAAACCCACTTCGACGCCGTGTTCATGAACGTGCAGCGCAACGCATTCCTGATGCAGGATCCTCAGTCGAGGCACAGAAACCGCATCGGCTTCCGGCGCGACAAGGTCCGCCAGATAGCGGCCATAGGTCCTGCGAGGCACGAAATCCAGGTCGTTGCCGCTGCCCAGCCCCTGCCGCTCCAGCCACCGGCTGAAATGGGACGGATCATCCGGAAACGCACTCATGTTGTTGACGCGCGTGTTGAGCAGGTGGGAGGATTGGTCGGTGGAATAGGCTATGCCGCAGCCGACATCCTTCCGAGCCTCGACGATCGTGATCCGCAGCCTCTGCGGGGTTATCCGCCGTTGAAGCAGATGCGCCGCCGCCAGTGTGCCGCTCGCCCCGCCGCCGATGATCGTGACATGCAGCGTCATCTCTCCACCTCCCGGATCGCGAGGTGGAGGAAAGGGGTCAGGATACGGCCAGAGCCTGCTTTATATCCGGCGTCTCGTCCTCCACCATCTGGCGCATGGCCGTCAGAGACTTGTTGTCCAGCACCGCGGCGATCGCCTCGCGCACTTCCAGCATGGTGAGCCGAACGGCGCAGGCATTCTCGTTGGGGCAGTCGCGGCAGCGGTGATAGGCTGTCCGGCTGGCGCAATGGATCGGTGCAAGCGGGCCATCCAGGACGCGCAGGACGTGTCCGACCATGATCGTGTCGGGGGAGCGGGTCAGACAGTAGCCTCCGCCGCGTCCCTTTCGGGTCTGCACGAAGCCGCTGTGCCGCAAATCCGCGAGGATCGCGTCGAGGAATTTCTTGGAGATGGCGTATTTCTCGGCGATTTCCACGGATTGCGCCATGATCCCGGGAGGTAGTCCGGCAAGATGATAGAGCGCCTTCAGCCCGTACTTGCCTTTCATCGACAGCATGGAATGGAACTTTCTTTCGGACAGCCGCAAGAGAGAATGGTTCCCCATCATATAGCCGCCGCGCTCGACCAGTGCCAGTGAATCCACACATCGTAGCACTCCTTGCTCCCGGGCTGCCGCCGGTTTCCCCAGAGTTGCTATTTTCCCGCGCTGAGACTGGCGATCACGGCCGCCGGTGCAGCCGGATCGTCTGACTGGCGCTCCATCGGCATCGAAATCACGAGCCACACGAGCAGATAGGAGCCAAGAAATGCAGCCCAGGCGCAGGCTGTGTTCATCTTCTTCTTGCCGTCGTTCATGTCATCATCTCCGCGTGGAGTGGCTTGCAGGCAGGATGCCCCGGGAGCCACGAAGTCTGACTTTGACTGCAATGTAGAATGCCTTAGTCTACTTCATCAGTAGACGATTTGAATTCCAAAACTCGCAACGACGGAAAAAGTTCTCTCCTCTTTTGCGGCGCTGGACAGAAACGATCATCTGTTTGACGTGCCGACCGGATAGGCGGTCGAGCCCTTGATCCGTTCCTCCATCCATTGCGGCAGTCCGAAAAGGCTACTCGAAAATCCCGTAATGTCTACCGAATTGGTAGATGATCTTGTTCCGCGGGCTGGCGGGTGATGCTCTGACGCCGGTCCTCGTTTATTGTCTGCCGCACGAATCCAGAACGGGGTGATATCCGGCGTGACATTGAGCCAAATCCTGATCGTCGTTTTGCTGGGAGGCTTGCTGACGGCGTTTGCGAGCGACCGCTTCCGTGCCGACAACGTTGCGGTCGCAGGGCTTATGCTCGGTGTGGTGCTTGGGCTTGTCCCGACCGATCGCATATTCTCGGGTCTGATCAACCCGGTTGTGGTCACCGTCCTTGAAGTCCTCCTCATCGTCCATGCGCTCGGCAGGAGCCATGTGTTCGACAGGATCGGCGAGTGGCTGAACAGCCGTTTCACCCGGCCTCTTGGCCAGATCATCGCGCTTTGCGGCGTTGCCGCCTGCCTTTCCAGCGTGATGAACAATGTGGCGGCGTTCTCCCTGATGCTGCCTGCCTGTTTTTCGATGATGGCAAAGGGAAGACTCCCGGCGCGCTGGATCTTTCTCCCGCTCTCCTATGCCACCCTGCTCGGCGGGCTTTGGACGTCGATCGGCACGCCCGCCAACCTCGTCGCCAGCGCTTTTCTTCAGCAGTCCGGAGAAGAAGGGTTTGCTCTTCTGGATTTTGCCCCCGCCGGCCTGGCTGTGACCGCCGTCGGCCTTCTCGTTCTCGCGCTATGGCTCCCGCGCACGCTCCTGAAGGAGGGCGAGGAGCAGGTCGAGGACGATAGCGGCCCGATATCGTGGGTCATGACGGAACTGCGGCTCGCCGCGGCCGACCCCGGCATTCCGTCGGTGGCCGATCTGGAGGCGCTGCTGGACGGCCATGTCCATAACATCGTCCGGGACGGCCGGCGCGTCTTCCCGATCAAGCCGGAGACGATCCTTCTTCCGGCGGACCGGCTGCTCGTAGAGGCTGAGCCGAACGCCCTGAACAGCGCGCTGCGGACGGGCAGGGTTTCCTATTCCCGCCAGGCAGGCTCCGGAGAGCGGCGGCGGGTGAGGGCGGTCGTCATGCCGCACAGCCTGCTCGCCGGTTCGTCCATCGCGGCGCAGGACCTGGACCGGGTGGCCGTCGAAATCCTGCAGGTCGAGGGGGAACCCGTCCGCTTCGAGGGGCCTTTCGAGGAGCTGTCTTTCCGGGCCGGCAGCATCCTCCTTCTCGAAGGCGACGAGGCGGCCGTCAGGTCCTTCATCGCCTATAACGAACTCGTGGAGGTCGCGGATAGCGCGCCCGTCGGGGTGTCCGAGATCGGCTTCATGCCGCTCGCCGCCTTCGCGCTTGGCGTCATGGCGGCCGGTAGCGGGCTCGTCGCCACCGAAATCGCCCTGGCGGCTGTCGTCGCAATCCTCTGTCTGGCCGGCAAGCTCGATCTCAGGGCTGCCCTTCGCAACCTGAACTGGCCGATCATCGTCATTCTCGTTGCCATGCTTCCCCTGGGCGAGGCGGTGGGGACGACGGGCGCGGCGGCGGCCATAGCAACCTTCCTGACGGAGCACCTGCCGATGGCAGCGGTGCCGCTCGCCGTTTTCGTGCTGCTTGCAATCGCCATGGTGATTACCCCGTTCGTCAACAACGTCACGGCTGTGGCAATCCTTGCACCCATCGCGGTGGAACTCGCGCATGCCACGCAGCTTTCCCCGCAAATGCTCGTGATGGCCGTGGCGGTAGGTGCCTCCTGCGACTTCCTCACCCCCTTCGGGCACCATAACAACACGCTCGCCTACGGATTGGGCCCCTACAGGTTTCGCGATTTCCTGTGGCTGGGATGGCCTCTCTCGCTCGCGACGTTCGGTACCGCAGGCGTGGTCCTGCTGCTCTACTGGTAGCCCCTCGCGTCCGTTTCGGCCGCCGGACCCCTTTCAAGATGTTTCGCCGCGCGAACGTTTCTTGCGTGGGAACAGGGTCGACCGTTCTTCTTGTTACGGCTCCGGCGTCTCTCGCGCATGTCCTCTTCTCCATAGGGGTGCGCAAAGTGAAACACTTTTCTTCCTGCCGTGAGCTTCGTTGACTTAGTCTACTGCTGCAGTAGTCTGATCGCATCCAACGGAGGGAGCCACCATGTCCAGATCAGCCAGATTGCTTGGCATCGCCGCGATCAGTCTACTCGCCTCGTTTTCCGCAACGCCGGCGGCCATGGCCGATACCACGCTCTTGAACGTCTCCTACGATCCGACGCGCGAATTCTACAAGGAATTCAATGCCGCCTTCGCGAAGCATCATCAGGCGGAGACCGGCGAAACCGTGACGATCCAGCAGTCGCACGGCGGCTCCGGCAAGCAGGCACGCTCGGTGATCGACGGCCTGGAGGCCGATGTGGTCACGCTGGCACTCGAGAGCGACATCAACGCCATCGTGGAGAACGGCGGAAAGATCAAGGCCGACTGGCGCTCCCGCCTTCCGAACAACTCTTCGCCCTACACCTCGACGATCGTCTTCCTGGTCCGCAAGGGCAACCCGAAGAACATCCGGAACTGGGGCGACCTCGTCAAGGACGACGTGCAGATCGTCACCCCGAACCCGAAAACCTCCGGCGGCGCCCGCTGGAACTATCTTGCCGCCTGGGCCTGGGCGCATGAGGAGTTCGGCGGCGATGAAGCTAGGATCAAGGAATACATTGCTGAGATCTTCAGGCGGACTCCGGTGCTGGATTCCGGTGCGCGTGGCTCCACCGTCACCTTTGCCCAACGTCAGATCGGCGATGTGCTTCTCGCATGGGAGAATGAGGCTTATCTGGCCGGAGAAGAATTCGGCAAGGATGCGTTCGAGATCGTGGTGCCGCCGATTTCGATCCTCGCGGAACCTCCCGTTGCGGTCGTCGACGCGAACGTCGACGCCAAGGGAACGCGGAAGGCCGCAGAAGCCTATCTGCAGTATCTCTACTCCGACGAGGGTCAGAACCTTGCCGCCAAGCATTTCTACCGGCCTGCCAGGCGCGACGTCGTAGGTGCCGAGCTGCTGAAGGCCCTGCCGGACATCAAGCTGGTCACCATCGACGATCCGCTGTTCGGCGGTTGGAAGAAGGCGCAGCCGGAGCACTTCGGCGACGGCGGCATCTTCGACCAGATCTACAAGCCCGCGCGCTGAGGGAGCCATCGACCGGATGAACTTGTCTGCCGCCCGCACGGGATGGCGACTGAAGGAGCCGAGCATCATCCCGGGCTTCGGGTTGACGCTCGGCTTCTCGCTCGCCTACCTTTCGCTGATCATCCTCATTCCGCTCGCGGGCCTCGTCTGGCGCGCCAGTGCCCTCACCTGGGGCGAGTTCCTGGCGATCCTCGTCGACGAACGGACGCTCGCAGCCCTTTATGTCAGCTTCGGCACCGCTCTCATTGCCGCGCTCGTGAATGCCGTCTTCGGCGTCCTGATCTGCTGGGTCCTGGTGCGCTACGAGTTTCCCGGACGCCGGCTCGTCGACGCGATGGTGGACCTGCCTTTCGCGCTTCCGACCGCCGTTGCCGGCATCGCTCTCGCATCGCTCTATGCGCCGCAGGGCTGGATAGGCGCCTGGTTCATGCCGCTCGACATCCGCATCGCCTATACGTGGATCGGGATCACCGTCGCGCTCATCTTCATCGGCCTGCCTTTCGTCGTGCGGACGGTGCAGCCGGTGATGGAGGAGATCGATCGGGAGGTGGAGGAGGCGGCCGCGACGCTGGGCGCCAGCCGTCGCCAGACGGTGTTCCGGGTGCTGTTGCCGAGCCTGACCCCCGCCGTTCTGACCGGCTTCGCCCTGGCCTTTGCCCGAGGCGTCGGCGAGTACGGATCGGTGGTCTTCATCGCCGGCAACATCCCCTATGTGTCGGAGATCGCGCCGCTCCTCATCGTCATAAGGCTGGAGGAGTTCAACTATGCGGGAGCGACCGCGATCGCCACGATCATGCTGGCCATCTCCTTCGCCATGCTCCTCGTCATCAACCTGATCCAGGCCTGGAGCCGACGGAGATACGGCCATGTCTGACCGCTTGTCGCGCAAAACGACCTTCCGCAGCCCCGCCGACGAGACGCCGCCGGCGAAGCTGCTGTTGATCGTTGCGGCGGGAGCATATCTGTCCTTCTTCCTGTTCCTGCCGCTGGTCACCGTCTTCGTGGAGGCGTTCTGCGGGGGGCTGTCGGAATACTGGCTCGCCCTGTCGGAGCCCGATGCGCTCGCTGCGATCCGGCTTACTCTCACGGTGGCGGCAATCGCGGTGCCGCTCAACCTCGTGTTCGGCGTCTCCGCCGCCTGGGCGATCGCCAAATTCGAGTTTAGGGGCAAGGCCTTTCTGATCACGCTGATCGACCTGCCGTTCTCCATTTCACCTGTGATCTCCGGCCTCGTCTACGTTCTCCTCTTCGGCAGCCAGAGCGTCCTCGGGCCCTGGCTGAAGAGCCACGGCATCGAGATCCTCTTCGCCGTGCCGGGGATCGTGCTGGCGACGGTCTTCGTCACCTTCCCCTTCGTCGCGCGCGAACTGATCCCGCTGATGCAGGACCAGGGCACCGGCGACGAGGAGGCGGCCCTGTCGCTCGGGGCCTCCGGCTGGCAGACGTTCCGATACGTGACGCTGCCGAACATCAAGTGGGGGCTGCTGTACGGCGTCCTGCTCTGCAACGCCCGGGCCATGGGCGAGTTCGGCGCCGTTTCGGTCGTTTCCGGCCACATACGCGGCCTCACCAACACGATGCCCTTGCATGTCGAGATCCTCTACAACGAATACAACATGCTGGCGGCCTTTGCCGTGGCTTCGCTCCTGGCGGCGCTGGCGCTGGTCACACTCGCCCTCAAGACTGTTCTGGAAATGCGGTTCGGCGCGGGCAGCGCCGGCGGCCGCCGACACTGAAAGGCCCACCTCCATGGATGTCAGGATCGACCATGTGCGCAAGGAGTTCGCCCGCTTCCCGGCCCTGGAGGATGTCTCGCTCGATATCCGCTCCGGGGAGCTGATCGCGCTGCTCGGCCCCTCCGGGTCGGGAAAGACGACGCTGCTGCGCCTGATCGCCGGGTTGGACGAGCCGAGCGGCGGCCGGATCTTCTTCGGTGGCGACGACGCCTCGCACCGCAGCGTGCAGGAGAGAAATGTCGGCTTCGTATTCCAGCACTACGCCCTGTTCCGCCACATGACGGTTGCCGAAAACATCGCCTTCGGCCTCAAGGTCCGCCCGTCCGCGACCCGTCCGCCGAAGGATGCCATCCGCCGCCGTGTCGGCGAACTCCTTGAGATGGTCCATCTTTCCGGCCTCGAAAGGCGTTATCCCAACCAGCTTTCAGGGGGACAGCGGCAGCGGGTGGCGCTGGCGCGGGCCATGGCGATCGAGCCGAAGATCCTGCTTCTCGACGAGCCCTTCGGCGCTCTCGATGCGAAGGTGCGCAAGGAACTGCGGCGCTGGCTGCGGGAATTCCACGACCGCACCGGCCATACCACCGTCTTCGTGACGCATGACCAGGAGGAGGCCCTCGAACTGGCCGACCGGGTGGTGGTCATGAGCCAGGGCCGCATCGAGCAGGTCGGCTCAGCGGACGACGTCTATGATCGGCCGGGCTCTTCCTTCGTCCATCGCTTCATCGGCGAGGCATCCGAACTGCCGGTCGAGATCCAGGATGGGAGCATCTGGCTCGATGACCGCCCGATCGGCCTGAAGGCGGAGAATGAGGGCCCCGCGACGCTCTTCTTCCGGCCCCATGACGTGGATCTCCTCGACGGCTGCGGCGGCTGCTTGAGCGGCGTCGTGGTCGGCAGCCGGAGACTGGCGGGGGCACGGCGCGTGGAACTGGAACTCGGCGGCGGCCGCCACCGCGTTGAGGTGGACATTCCCCTCGCTCATCCGGCCGGGCCGAAGACCGCACTCTCCTTCAGACCCCGGCACTGGGCGCTCTTTCCCGCCGCGGCTGCCCATCCCATAGATAGCTGAGCTATGGCGAAGATCCTGCTGGGGGTACGAGAGCCTCACCTATGGCCCTTAGCTCTAACAGAGAACTATACTGCTAGAAGTACGGCGGCTTCCAGATCCGGGCACTCGAATATGTGGTCTCGGCCGCTGTCGCTCAGGAGGAGCGGAGCAGCTAATTCGCCGGCGCTGACGAGACCAGTGAT
Organism: Pseudorhizobium endolithicum; assembly: GCF_902153245.2. GTDB lineage: Bacteria > Pseudomonadota > Alphaproteobacteria > Rhizobiales > Rhizobiaceae > Neorhizobium > Neorhizobium endolithicum. The sequence goes on along the minus strand of NZ_CABFWF030000018.1, from coordinate 259,176 downwards.
CTCGTGCGGATGCGCGCTGTCTTTCGGTACTCGCGGGGCGTGAAACCTGTTTCCAATCGGAAGTATCGATTGAAGTTCGACAGGTTGTTGAAGCCCGCTTCGTAGCAGATGTCCGTGATCGGAACGTCCGTCTCCGCCAGCAGTGTTCGTGCGCGCCAAACTCGCACGGACCGGCTGTAGGTCGAGAAGTTCATGCCCGTCAGACGACGGAATGCGCGTGAGAAGGCAGACGATTCAAGGCCCACCAGACCCGCCACCTCATGCATAGAAGCACCAGGATTGGACTGCATGATCTGGATTGCTCGGTCGATCCTCCGGTGCCGTCGGTCGGACACGTCATTGTAGGTCGCGGTGAAATGCTCGCTGGCCAGGATTCGCTTACTGGGAGCCGCTTCAACGCGCTCCAGGATCTCGATGAATAAGCCCAGCCGGCCGCTGCCCTGGGTCTCATGCAGTTCGATGACTTTCCCACCAATCTCAGTCGCTTCGGGTCCGAGGATCTCGATCCCTCTGTCAGCCAAAGGCTTGAGGCGATAAAGCACCTCGAACTCTGGACAAACAGACCGGATGCCGATCAATGCATCGGCATCGAACTGCAAGACGAGGTCGCGGCCGGGGAGGTTTGGAGCTCCAGGCGTGATCCAGTTGTGCGGCAGGTTGGTTCCCGTCAACATCAGGTGCCCCGGCTTGAACGGTCCGACATAGTCCCCGACATAGGCAAAGCCTTGAGCCGCTGGGATGTAGTGAATTTCCCATTCCGGGTGGTAGTTCCAGATGCAGATCGGGTTCGGATAGTCGTCCCGCCGGATGAGGTAGGACTTGCCCTGGGGCAGGACGATCTGCTCGCGTGTCGCTGTGAAGGTGTCAGAAACCGAGCGGGGAAAATCTGGTGCCACCGTCATGGAAAATCCGCCAAATTAAAACATCAAAGTCAAAATAGTATCACTTCGCGTCAGATTGCAAACTAGTCCGCGATCCCAAGTTCCACACAATAGGTCCCGCCGACGGCCATGGGAGTTGCCGTCCGAGGGAGGAAATCATGAGATTTAATAGGCTCCGCGCCGGTTGCGCAGCAATTGCCATTCTGTCTGCGTCCAATGCCTTTGCTGCCGCTCAGTGTGAAGATGATCTGCGCATCCTGGCTCAGCCGCGCGATGGTTTGACGCTGCTCGAAGACTATGTGGAAGAGTTCGAGGAACTGTCCGGTGCCGGCTTCGAGATCAGCTATCTCAACGAAAACGATCGCAGGGCAAAGTCTCAGGCAGATGCGTCGACGGTCGGAAGCTTCGACGTGTACTATGTGGATGAAGCCAATCTGGCCCTTTTTGCATCTTCCGGCTGGATCGTTCCCCTGGATGGCTATTACCCGGAGGAATACGACTACAACGACTTCGATGCCGGCATGCGGGCAGCGGCTACCTATGATGGCAAGCAGTGGTTTGCCCCGATCCAAGGTGGCGGCGACCTGATGGTCTACCGCACGGATCTTCTCGAGAAGGCTGGTGTCGCTCCGCCGAAGACCTGGGAAGAGTATCTGGCGGCTGTCGAGAAGCTCCATGACCCGGATAACGGCGTCTACGGTACCGCCGTGCGTGGTCAGCGTGGTTCAGGCGCCAACGTCTGGCGCTGGATGCCGTTGTTCAAGGCCAATGGTGGCGAGTGGTTCAAGGACGGCAAGCCGGCCTTCAATTCGGAAGCAGCGGTCAAGGCGACGCAGGCCTACCTCGACCTCTTCAAGTATTCCGCACCAGGCACCCAGACCGGATCCTGGGATGAATCCACCGGCGCATTCCGGGCCGGCAAGGTTGCGATCATCATCGAGTCCGCGCCGCTTGGCGGGATGTCCGTTGACAAGGCGCAGAGCCAGGTGGCCGACAAGGTTGCCTTCTCGGTTCCGCCGTCGCCGCTGCCGGGTGGCGGCTACGCCCACGGCTTCGCCATCGCTTCCAAGGCCAATGCAACTGAGGAAGAAAAGGCCTGTGCCGGCCTGTTCGTTGCCTGGGCAACCTCCAAGGAGCAGGAAGCACGACGTCTGGAAGCCGGCCAGCCGGGCGAACTGACCCGCACCAGCACCTACCAGAGCCCGGAATACGCAAAGACCTTCGGCCAGAACCTTGCCGACGCCATGGCCGCGACTGGTGAAAAGACCACGGTTACATTCTGGCAGGATCCACGCTGGCAGGAATTGGGCAACCAGTGGGGCATCATGCTCGAAGAGCTGATCACCGGCAGCCGCAAGGACATCAAGGCGACGCTCGATGAACTCGAGGCCTTCGCCGCCAAGCTCTGACGCCTCCCAAGGCACCGCCGGGGCGCGCCGATGAGGCGCGCCCATCCCCAGTCTGAGGATCTGCCATGCGTCGCGGCCGCTCGCTGCCTTATGTGTTTCTCGGGCCCACCCTGGGCATTCTGGTCGTGCTGGCGCTGGTGCCGACGATCTACGCAGTCAACATTTCCCTGCAGAACCGGACGCTGTCGCAGCCGAGCGCCGACTATGTCTGGTTTGCCAACTATGTTGCGCTGTTTTCCGACGCCCGCTTTCTCAACGCGCTGTGGGTGTCCTTGAAATGGGAAATCCTTAGCGTCACCGCGACCATGATCACCGGGCTGGCGCTCGGCATCGCTATGTTCGAGGCCGCAAGCCCGCGGGTGCGCAACATCCTCTGCATTCTTTTCATCATCCCCGTCCTGCTGCCGCGCGTCTGCGCCGCCTTCGTCTGGAAGTTCTCCTTCCACCCGCTTTATGGTGCGCTTACCTGGCCCGTGCGTGAAATCACCGGCAGCACGCCCGACATCCTCTCGACGCCGCTCGGGGCCTTGCTCGCGGTCGCCTTCGTCGACGTCTGGCAGTGGGGTCTCTTCTTTGCTGTCATCATCCTGAAGCTTCTGGAGTCGCTCCCGCCGCAACCGCTGGAGGCTGCCCGCATCGATCGTGCCTCGCGCTTCGGCGTGCATCGCTTCGTCACGTTGCCGATGCTGAAGGCGCCGCTGATCAGCCTGCTCCTCGTTAAGGCGATCGAGAGCCTGCGCTCCTTCGACCTCGTTTATGTCATGACCCGCGGTGGCCCTGGCATCTCGACGGAAACACTCGACATGTATGCCTATTCCCAAGGCTTCATCGAATCCGGCAAGATCTCCTACGCCTCGTCCATGGCGGTCATCATGATGGTGCTGACGATCGTGACCTTCACCTTCACCTGGAAGAGGCTGAACCGATGAGGCTCTCGACGCTCCTGCTCAGGCTCCTCCTGGTCGTTGCCGCAGCCTTGGTCGTTCTGCCGCTATTCTGGACCCTGCTCAACGCCTTCAAGACCAATGCCGATCTTCTGGTCAGCACGCCGAAGCTCGTCTTCCAGCCGGTCTGGGACAATATGAGCTATGTCCTGAACCGGCGCTCCGTTGCGCGTGCCCTGACGAATTCGCTGATCATCTGCTCCACGGCAGTCCTAATCGGCGCGCTGATCGGCGTTCCGGCAGCCTATGTCATTGCGCGCTTCAAGAACCGGCTGACGGCGGAGGCGCAGTTCTTCGTCCTGTCGCTCCGCTTCCTTCCGCCGGTCGCCATTGCCATCCCGATGCTGGTGATCTGGCTCGGGCTCGATCTCTACGATACTCGCCTTTCGCTGATCGTGACGTACCTGATCGTCACCGCCTCCATTACGATCTGGCTCTCCGTGCCAGCCTTCGAGCGCGTCAGCCTGCATGTCGAGGAGGCCGCTCGCGTCGACGGCCTGGGACCCTATGCAACCTTCTTCCGCATCGCCCTTCCGATTGCTCGCTTCCAGGTCTTCGGTGCGATTGCCTTCTCCTTCGTGCTCGTCTGGAACGAGTTCCTGCTGGCGATGATGCTGACCACGTCGAAGGCAAAGACGCTGCCCATCATCGCCTCGGAAATGTCGCAGCTTGGCATGAACGTCCCCTGGGGCATTCTCAACGCCGCCGTCGTCCTTCTGTCCCTGCCGCCTCTCATCCTGCTCGGCGTCTTGGCCGGCGGGTTGAATGCCGCATTCTCAAAGAAAACTGATCAAGGTTGATACCATGAAAGCACTTGTCCTCGAACGCGTCGGCGAACTCTCCCTGCGTGATATCGACCTGCCTCAGGAGATGGGCCCGGACGATGTCCGCATCCGACTGCACACGGTTGGCGTTTGCGGCAGCGACGTGCATTACTACACGCATGGCCGGATCGGCGACTTCGTCTTGAATGAGCCCATGGTGCTTGGTCATGAGGCGGCCGGAACGATTGCGGCAGTCGGCGCCAACGTCACGCATCTGAAGCCGGGCGATCGTGTCTGCATGGAGCCGGGCATTCCCGATCCCAAGTCCCGCGCGTCCCGCCTGGGGCTTTATAATGTGGATCCCGCCGTCACATTCTGGGCGACCCCGCCGGTCCATGGCGTGCTCATGCCCGAGACGGTTCATCCCGCAAGCTTCACCTATAAGCTGCCGGATAATGTCTCTTTTGCCGAAGGTGCGATGGTGGAGCCGTTTGCGGTCGGCATGCAAGCTGCCACGCGGGCTCGCGTCACCCCGGGCGACACCGCCGTAGTGACCGGCTGCGGGACGATCGGGATCATGGTAGCTCTTGCCGCGCTGGCCGGAGGTTGCTCTAGGGTGCTGATCTCCGACATTTCGGAAACCAAGCTAAAGCTGGCGGAAAGCTATGACGGCATTACCGGCGTCAACCTGCGGGAGCAGGATCTGGTCGAAACGGTCGACACGGCGACGGAAGGCTGGGGTGCGGACATCGTCTTCGAATGCTCCGGCGCGGCTGCAGCGGTGCGCGACCTCTTCAAGGTGGTTCGTCCCGGTGGGACGGTCGTGCTTGTTGGGCTCCCGCCGGAGCCGGTGCCGGTTGATATCGCCGCCGCCTGCTCTCGGGAATGCCGGATCGAGACAGTGTTTCGGTATGCCAACGTGTTCGACCGCGCCCTCGCATTGATCGCCGCGGGCAAGGTGGACCTGAAGCCGCTGGTGTCGGGCACGTTCTCCTTCGACCAATCGATTGCGGCCTTCAAACGGGCAGCCGAAGCGCGCCCGGAGGATGTCAAGCTGCAGATCATCGTGGACGGGGAGGTGAAGTGATGGCGACAGTCGAATGCCGCGACATCCGCAAGGTCTACGGTGCACTCGAGGTCATGCGTGATTTCAACCTGAAGGTCGACGACCACGAATTCGTCGTTTTCCTTGGCCCCTCAGGTTGTGGGAAATCGACGATGCTGCGGATGATCGCAGGCCTTGAGGAGATCACCGGCGGCGATCTTCTGATCGGCGGCGAGCGCATGAACGACCGCGATCCTGGGGACCGGGGTATCGCCATGGTGTTCCAGAACTACGCGCTCTATCCCCATATGAGCGTGCGCGAGAACATTACCTTCGGCCTGGAACGGTCAGGCGTGCCCAAGGCGGAAATCGACCGGCGTCTGGCGCCGGTGGTCGATGCCCTGGGTCTCGGCATCTACCTTTCCCGCAAACCGGCGGAACTGTCAGGCGGCCAGCAGCAGCGCGTGGCGATCGCGCGCGCAATGATCAAGACGCCTGAGGTCTTCCTGTTCGACGAGCCGCTGTCCAACTTGGACGCAAAGCTGCGCGGCAGCTTGCGGGTCGAGATCGCACGTCTGCACCGCAGCCTGAAGACGACGAGCATCTATGTGACGCATGATCAGCTTGAAGCCATGACGCTTGCCGACCGGATCGTATTGATGAAGGACGGGAAAATCGAGCAGATGGGCACGCCGGAGGAGATCTACCAGAGGCCGGCGACACTCTTTGCGGCGGGCTTCATCGGGACGCCGAACATGAACTTTCTTCCGATGGAAGCTTCCGATGGAATGCTGAGTTCGGAGACGATCCGCATTCCCGCCAATCGTCCGATTCAACCGGGGCAAGTGACGGTGGGGGTTCGTCCGGGTGCTTTCCGCCTGATTTCTCAGCCAGGAGCATTCAAGGGGCGGGTGGAACGGAATGAGTTCCACGGCGAGACGCGGCTCGTGACGATCCGCAATGGCAGCCACGAGATCAATGTCGCACTGCCGGCCTCCACCCTTGTCAATGAAGGTGAGGTTGTTGACCTGGACGTCTCCGTGGAAGATCTGCATCTCTTCGAACCGGAAACTGGCCAGCGGATTGTTCTCTAGGTTACGCTAAGCGAGCCTGTTGACCTGCTGGGCGACAGTGGTTGGGCCGCGTTCGTCTGACGAGACAGACAGATCCCGTAAGTTTGGCGACGAACCATCGTCTGCCAAACGAGCCCATAGGGGGAAGACTTCCGGGTGGGACCAAGAGCAACGGACCCTAAATCAGAAGGGTGCCGTATCCAGCCCGAGATGATCGTTCCCTGGAACTGCAGCAGTGGACGTTGTAGTGATTGCGGAAGCCCGCGTTCAATATGACGCGAAGCAAAGCTAAAGCGAAAGCAGGTAGATCTGCTGGCAGTCGCATCGAGCATGGGCTGCGGCAGTCGCAGGACCAGTACCCTATGCGGGTGCTTGAGGCACTTTAATGGGAAGCCCCTTGTGAACAGGACCTATGTCAATCCACCGGCTTATAGGCGATGACGTCCATCTCGACCTTAACGTCCACCATCATCGGTGACTGAACAGTGGATCGGGCTGGCGGATGATCGATGAAATGCTTCTGGAAGACCGCGTTGAAGCTTGAGAAGTCCCGTGCGTCATCGAGCCAGACATTCACCTTGACCACGTCTTCCAGCGTGCAGTCCGCCAGCGCCAGGACGGCCTTGATGTTTTCGATCACCTGCTCGGTCTGCGCGACGATGTTGCCGACGATGACCTCGCCGTCGATGGTCGGGACCTGACCCGAGACGTAGACAAAATCGCCGGCACGAACGGCTTTGGCGAAGGGACGTCGCTGGCCGCCGGCCTGGTTGTCGGCGACGTCGTAGCGGATCAGTTTCTTGTTCATGGATAGGCTTTCTGTTTTGGAGGGACAGGACGGCCGCAATTTACGACAGTTCCTGCACGAAATGCCCGGGCGAAACCTCCCGGTAAGCGCGTTTGGGAGCGACATAGTCAAGAGGGCGGACCGGGCTCTTGATCTCCTCGGATAGCGGGGGTGCCATCTGTCCGCGCTGGGCCGGATCCGGGATCGGCACAGCCGATATCAGCCGACGGGTGTAGGGGTGCTGGGGATTGTCGAAGATCGCCGACCGTGGTCCGATCTCGACGATCTCCCCGAGGAGCATCACGGCGACGCGATGGCTCATGCGTTCCACCACGGCCATGTCATGGGAGATGAACAGGTAGGCGAGGCCGTGCTTCTGCTGCAGATCGAGCAAGAGGTTGGCAACCTGAGCCTTGACGGACACGTCGAGCGCGGAGACGGCCTCGTCTGCGACGATGAACTTTGGTTCAAGCGCGAGCGCTCTCGCAATCGAGATCCGCTGGCGCTGGCCGCCGGAGAACTCGTGCGGGTGGCGATCAGCCATCGTGGCGGAGAGGCCGACCTGTTCGAGAAGCTCTGACACGCGCGCCTTGGCCTCCTTGCGGCCCATCAGGCCATGGGCAAGGATCGGCTCGGCAATCGCGGATCCCACCGTTATACGAGGATTGAGGGACGCAAAGGGGTCCTGGAAGATCATCTGCGACGTGCGGCGCATGAAGCGCAGTTCGCGTCTTCCGGCTTTTGTAACATCCTGTCCGTCGATTACGATCGATCCAGCGGCCGGTGTGAGCAGCCGTAGGATGGCGCGGCCGGTTGTCGACTTGCCGCAGCCCGATTCACCGACCAGCGAGAGCGTCTCGCCTGGGCGCAGGTCGAAGGACACGTCCTCAACGGCATGGACGCGACCGTTCGGAAGATCGAAGCGAACCGCCAGATTATCGACCTTGAGGATCGGTTCAACCGTCTGGGCAACGGGGCTCATTTCAACGCCGTCAGCCGCATCTCCGGTTGCTGGGTCGACCTCCGGGAACCGTTTCGGCGCAGTTGTCGCACCCATCGTCCCAAGCCGTGGGATGGAGGCGAGCAGCGACCTCGTGTACACGGCTTTCGGCGTGGCAAATATCTCGCTTGTCGGGCCTGTCTCTACCATGGCCCCCCGAAACATCACGACGGTACGATCTGCTATTTCGGCAACGACGCCCATGTCATGGGTGATGAACAGGATGCCCATGTCCTCCTCCGTCTGCAATTCGCGCAGCAGGTGAAGGATCTCGGCCTGTATGGTCACGTCGAGCGCCGTCGTCGGTTCGTCGGCGATCAGCAGCTTCGGCCGGCAGGCAAGCGCCATGGCTATCATCACGCGCTGGCGCATTCCTCCGGAGAACTTGTGCGGATATTCGTGCAGTCGGGTCTTTGCCGCCGGAATGCGAACGCGTTCCATCAGGCGCAGCGCTTCGGCTTCTGCTTTCTGCCATGAGAGGCCACGATGCAGAACCAGAGCCTCGGCAATCTGATTGCCGATGGTGAAGACCGGGTTGAGCGAGGTCATCGGCTCCTGAAAGATCATCCCGATCGATCCGCCGCGGACGGACCGCATCTCCGCTTCGCTCGCCTTCAGGAGATCCTTCCCGTCGAGCAGGATCCGGCCTTCGATGCGCGACCTTCCAGCGGGCAAAAGCCGCATGGTCGACAGGGCCGTAACGCTCTTGCCGGAGCCCGATTCGCCGACGATGGCGACCGTCTCGCCCGCATCGACATGCAGGCTGATATCGCGGATGACAGCTTTCCATCCCTCAGGTGTCTTGAAGGACGTCGTAAGGTTCTCGACGGCGAGCACGGGCCGCGTCGTGGTCATGGCAGCGGTCATCATCAGCTTTCCTTGGCCAGTCGTGGATCGACGAAGTCGCGCAGGCCATCTCCGAGCAATTGCAGCGAGAGAACCGAGAACACGATCGCCAGTCCCGGGAAGATCATCAGCCACGGAGCGTTGTTCATGTATTCACGGCCGGACGCCAGCATGGTGCCCCAGGTCGGCATGTCGGTGGAAACGCCGACGCCGAGGAAGGAGAGGCTTGCCTCCGCAAGCATCGCCGATGCGAAGACGAATGTTGCCTGTACCAGGATAGGGGAGGCGAGGTTGAGCAAGACGTGCCGGGCCAGGATCTGCCAGGTCGGCAACCCCATGGCGACCGCTGCTTCTATGTAGGGCAGTTCGCGCAGGACAAGCGTCGATCCGCGGACGATGCGGGCAAGACGTGGTGCGTAGGTGATTCCAAGGGCGAGAATGACGGTCGAAAGCGAGGGACCGAGTGCCGCAACCAGTGCGATGGCCAGCAAGATGTCCGGGAAGGACATTATTGCGTCGAGCAGGCGGGAGATGGGTGCGTCCAGGCTGCGGAAGAAGCCGGCGGCAATCCCGAGGATAACCCCGAGTACGGTCGAGATCACGACGACGCCCAGGCTGACGAGCAGCGAAATTCGCCCGGCAAAAATCGCCCGCGAAAAGATGTCGCGCCCGAACTCGTCCGTGCCGAAGAAGTTCGTCATCGACGGCGGCTTCAGCTTGTTGACGATCGAGAGCTTGTTCGGCGCATAGGGTGCGACCCAAGGCGCAAGAAGTGCAGCCAGCACGACCGCCATCAGGATGATGGCGCCGAACAGGACCGCGCGGTTGCCGAACAGGCGGCGTAGGCCGGACGCGAAGGGCATGGAGACGGAGGCCATCGTGGTCATTGGCGCACCCGTGGATCTACGAGGATGTAAAGCATGTCTACGATGAAGTTGATGAGCACATAGATGGCAGCGACAACGAGCAGCGTTCCCTGGATCACCGGGTAGTCGCGCCGCAGTACCGCCGAAACGACGAGGTTGCCGATACCCGGCAAGCCGAAAACCGTTTCCGTGACGACCGCACCGGCCACGAGCATGGCGATCGACAGGCCAATGACGGTGATGATCGGAATCAGGGCGTTCTTCAAAGCGTGCTTGAGAACGACGCGACCCTCGCCTGCGCCCTTGGCACGTGCGGTGCGTACATAGTCGTCACCGAGAACGTCCAGCATGGAAGCGCGGGTGAAGCGGGTGATCAGGGCGGAGTTGACGATGCCGAGGGCCACGGCCGGCAGGACAAGGTGGTGAAGTCGGTCGAGGAAGGGCGTCTCGGGACCACCATAACCGGACGCCGGAAACCAGCCCTGGCCCACGGCAAACACCTGGATCAGGATCAGGCCCAGCCAGAAGCTCGGCACGCTGGCCGCCACCATGGTCAATGTGACGACGATCTGGTCGAAGAGCGTGCCTCGTTTGACCGCAGACAATATCCCGACCGGTAGAGCGATCAGGATTGCGATCAGGATGGAGAACAGCGTGAGGAAGAAGGTGGGCTCGGCACGTGCGGCAAGTGCCGTCGTAACCGGCTGGTTGAGGAAGATCGACTGGCCCAGATCCCCCTGCAGTATGCCCAGCACAAACTGGCCATACTGGATGAGGAGCGGCGCATCAAGCCCCAGGCGGGTGCGCAGTTGCGCGATGTCTTCCGGGGTCGCATCGGACCCAAGCATGACAGCGGCAGGATCGCCAGGCGTAACGCGAACGATGATGAAGACCACCGTCACGACAAGGGCCAGCACAATGGCCATGCCCCCCAGCCGTTTCACAAGTGCCTGAACGATCCTTGCCATCAGTCGGTCCTTACTTCTTAGGGCTCACGTTCCAGAAATGCGGCCAATAGGTAGGCTCATAACCTTCAACCCCATTGGCGAGACCGGAAACAGCGTTGAAGTTCCCCACCTTGTAGAGCGGCGCATCGTCATAGATGACCGTCTGGATGCCTTCCCAGGCCTCCTTCTTGGCCTCGTCGGTCGTTGCGTCCATGTAGGCAGCAACGGCCTTCGCCTTCTGGTCGGAAACATACCAGCCGGGATAGGTGTCGGTGATGGTGTTGATCGTCGTAGGATCGCCAGGGAAGTTGGAGTGGGTGATGAAGATGTCCCATTCCTTCGGGTCGGCGCGACGGGTCGTCAGCGTTGCCCAATCGACGACCTGAAGATCGACCTTGAAGCCTGCGGCTTCGAGATAGGCCTTCGCGACTTCGCCGATCTTGTAGTGGAACTCGTACTGGCGGCTGGTCATGAGACGCAATGGCGTGCCGTCGTATCCACCCTGTTCCAGAAGCTTGGCGGCTGCTTCGGGATCGCCTTCGCCATAGCGCTCGACTCCGGCTTCCGTGTGCCAGAACGAGCTCTCCGGGAAGATCGAGGCGTCGACGCTGAAGAAGCGATCGTCGGAGAAGGCCGCCAGCATCATGTCGTTCGGATTGAGGGCTGCCTGGACTGCTTGGCGCAGTTCCTTTTTGACCAGCAGGCCTTCCTTCATGTTCATGTTCATCGAGGCCCAGCCTGCATCCTTGAAGATCACGGGCTTGGCATTGCCGCTTTGCTCAACGCGCTCATAGGCGCTGACCGGCAGCGCGTCCGCATAATCGAATTGGCCGGAGATCAGGCCCTCGACGCGAGTGTTGGCATCGGGGACCGGCACGAAGCGGATTTCCTTGGCGACGGCTTCGCGCTTGCCAGCGTAGTTGCTGACCTCTCCTTCCGGAGACGTGTAATCCTCAAAGCGGACGAGTTGGATGTACTGGTCGGGCTTGCGCTCCTTGAGGGCGTAGGGTCCGGTGCCGACGAACTCGGTCAACGTGTCGGCGATTTTCTCGGACGGCAGGATCACGGACGCCTGGGACAGCGTGGCGAGCAGCGGCGCGTAGCGCGACTTGAGCTTGATGACAATAGCATGGTTGCCGTCCTCGGTCAGGCTTTCGACGATGTCGGCGACCTGCTTGCCCTTGGAGTTGATCGCCATCCAGCGGTTCAGCGAGGCGGTGACGTCCTTCGCGTCGAGATCGCTGCCGTCATGGAATATCACGCCTTCGCGCAACGGGATGCGGTAGGTCAGGCCGTCCTCGGAAAGGGTCGGCATGTCGGCGGCGAGCAGCGGCACGGATTTCCACTGGGCGTCATAGGTGTAGAGCGTCTCGAAAATGTGCTGGTCGATGGTCAGCACGATGTCGGTAGGCGTCTGCATGACGTCGAGGGTCGGCGGTTCGCCGATCGTCGCGACAGTCAGAACCCCGTCGCTCGCTTGCGCCATGGCCAAATTGCTGGTGCTGGCAAGTGCTGCCAGCGTCATCAGAACAAATGCACTCTTTTTCATCCTCGTCCCCTTGTTGCGTTCGGTTGGTCGATACTCCCGGCCGTCTTTCCTGCCCGGCCGAAATTCAGGTATCCAGTCCCAGCGGATCAGCGACGCGCGGCCAAAGCTCAAGGCTCGCTTTGCGGTAAGGCGTCGTTGCAGGGTCCGTGGGATAGGAAGTGGGTGCGGCGATATAGATGATCTCGGAGGAGATCGGCTGGAACCCGGCATAGAAGTGGTTCGTCGACTTTATCAGCAGATATGACTTCTCTGAGACGTCCACGCCCTGATTGGTAAAGATGTCGGGCTCGTAGGTCTGCGTCCGGCTGGTGATCAGCAGGATATCGATGTTGGTGCCGATCGGGCGGATGACCGCGGTACTGCCGAGTGTGACGCGGGAATTGCGGAAGCTTTGGCAGCCGGCGTCGAACACCCGTCTCACGGTGACGCGCAGGTCCAGCGGGTCGCCGCCCTCGGGGCCCGACTTGCCGCCGACGCGTAGCGCAAGTTCCGCGCCTTCTCCTGCCGCATGGCAGAAGGAGACGGCAACCGGATCCCATATCGTTGCCACGGCGAAGTCATCCAGTCCACGTTCCATCATGCGGCGAAGGACATGGGTTGCGTCACCGGCAACGCCGCCGCCGGGATTGTCCCAGATATCCGCTATCGTGACCGGCTTGTCGGGATTGGCGGCGCGGATGGCGACCGCCTGGTCGAGACCGATTTCCGTGTCGAACATGGGCATCGCCGTCATCTTGCGCAGGCTGTAAAGTTTGCGGCCGAGCGTCGCGGCCACTTCGTCGCCCTTGGCCCTGTCGTTGTCGGTGACGACGACGATCCGGGTCCCCATGTCCGGCAAATCTCCGGCCATGAAGCCGTGGATGATGGATATCGAAAGAATGCCGTCCTTGCCTTCCATTGCCTTGAGGCGATCCACGAAGGACCGCATTGGCTCGCGGCTGGTCGGGAAAATCGTGATCATCCGGCAATCGAAGGTGGAGATGACGGGTTTGATCCTTCCACGTAGCGCCCTGAGCGCCAGTTCGACGACATGCTCCCCGCGCTCCTCGAAGTCCGTATGCGGGAATTCGAGAAAGGCGGCCATGATGTCCAGATTGGCCACCCGCAGCGCGGTCAAATGGCTGTGCGGGTCGAATTCCGCCGCGATCAGTACGTCCGGTCCGACGATTTCGCGGATGCGGGACAGAAGATCGCCTTCCGGATCGTCATAGCCTTGAGCGGCCATCGCGCCATGCAGACCGAGCACCACTCCGTTGACAGGCAGCGCTGCCCTCAGCTCGGAGAGAATCAGGTCACGCAGCGTCTCGTAGGTGCGGCGCTGGATGAGGCCGGCAGGTTCGGCCCAGCAGGACGTGCCTTCGATGACGGTGAAGCCTTCTTCCCGGCCGCGGCGGCGCAGGATCGGAACGACGGAGGAGCAGAGTGTCGGCGTATCCGGGTGCTCGCCCGGTCCGGCGTAGAACGCCGCCTTGAAGGCATTCATGTCTGTCGGTACGGGGGAGAAGGTGTTCGTCTCGGTCGCCAGCGAGGCGGTGAAAATGCGCATTTAGTCTTATCCGAATACACTCCGGCCTCCGGGCCACCGCTGTCGGGGCTCGCTACCGTCGCCATGTTGTCTTGATGGCCAAATTTCCGATTGCCGACGGACTACATGGCCATCTTTTCAGCCATAGCCGCAGCACTTGGAGATTGAATTCCCGTCTTCCTCAGTTCACCCGCTCACCGTATCGGTGTAATTTATTTTCTTCATAATGCGTCAAAACAGCTTCAAGTCAATGCATCTTTCCACATCGGGGCAAAATCTGTAATTATTTTTCTGCTCTCCCGAAATCCAAGGAAATTTTCAGGAGGTAGAGGTCATTTGAAAATAGCCCTCCCGCAGGTGGAGAAGCATTCCTCTGTATATTCAGAAGCTTCCAACCGGCCGGGGTGTGGCCGTCAGGCTGTCGGGGCGCCGCCCCCATGAAAAAGCGCGCCTGCAGGAGGCGCGCCATTTTCATCATGCTGCCGGCCCCGAAGGGCTCGGCGCTACCCATCGATGGGATGCGACAAAAAATCTACGAGCCAAGCCCTACCAGACCGCGCCGCGCGCATCCACGTTCTCGACCCGCGTGACGCGACCGTTGCGATGAAAGACCATCCGGTCGAAGAGATTGGTGACGACGCAGGTGTGGTTCGGGACCACCTTCACCATGGTGCCGATTTGCGGAAATGGCTTCGTGCACTCCGAAAGATCGACCACCGCATGTTCCTCCGACAGCGATACGATGCGCGCACCCTCGAAACCGTCGATGGCGCCATAGTCGGTGAACCCGAGCAGATCGGAGGTCAGGGCCTTCGAGCCGCAATCCAGCACCGCGCGATCCGCTGCCGGACGAGAAACCACCGTCGCGAGGACATGCATGGCAAGGTCATCCGCGGTGCAATGGCCGGCGCGGACCATGCTGCGGTCGTTATAGACATAGGTGCCGGCCCGATGTTCGGTGGCGGACGGTACGAGATGGGCGGCAAAGAGATCCGGCGAACCGCCACTGGAGCGGACGGGGCAGTCGATCCCCTTTTGCGACAGGAGCATCATGGTGCGGGCCAGGAAGGCCTCGACCTCTGCCGCGCCGCCCACGGCCGGATAGGTCATGATGCCGCCGAAACGCAGGCCGGCTACCGAGGCGATCTGTTCGGCAAGAGCGACCGCCGCCTCCGGCGTCTGGACGCCGCAGCGCCTGGCGCCCGTATCGCATTCGACCAGGACCGTCAGCGGACGACCGGCCTCGAAGGTCGAGGCGAGGCCGGCAACGGTGACCTCGCTGTCGGCGACGACCGCAAGCCTTGCAATCCTTGCATTGAGTGCCTTCAACCGCGAGAGCTTGGCCGACCCCAGGATGTTGTAGGTGATCAGGATGTCGTCGAACCCGGCATCAGCAAAGACTTCCGCTTCGGTCACCTTCTGGCAGTTGATGCCGACCGCGCCGGCGTCAACCTGCTGGCGGGCGACGGCGGCGATCTTGTGGGTCTTGATATGAGGCCGGAATGCTTTGCCGTGTTGATCGCAATAGGCCTGAACGCGGGCGATGTTGGCGGCCATGCGATCCTCGTCAATGACCGGCATAGGGGTTGCAACCTGTTCAAGCGGCGTGCCGGCTTCGGGCCAGGGATAGCTCATGATTGGACCTCGTTGGGAAAGATGCGCCGAGTGATGAGCGTATCGCGGCGCAGAAGGATTACTTATATTTTCGCGAGAGGGGCAAGTTTCGTTGATGCTTGCCCCCATTATGGTATCAAAAAGTCAGACAGTGAAATTCATTTTCACAAGCACTTCATTTTTTGCACTGACCAATAGGGATAGCCGGATGGACCTGTTTCACGCTCTTTCCGACGAGGATGGCCGGCTCTCGGGCCTGGAGGCCAGGCTCGCGCAATTCGCGCTGGAGAACGTGGATTTCGTCGTCAACGCGTCCATTGTGGAACTGGCGGAGCGTGCTGGTGTCTCGCCACCGACGGTCACCCGTTTCTGCCGGCGGTTGGGCTGCCAGGGCTATTCCGACTTCAAGGTGCGGCTCGCCAAGCTCGCTTACGTCGGCCTGCGCTATCTCAAGCCAGAGGCGCCGACCGCGACCGCCGAGGAGGTGGCGCACGATATCGTCTCGAAAGCACAGAACGCGCTTTTCGAATTGCATCGCCAGCTCGACCTCCGGACCATCGAAAAGGCGGCGCAGGTCCTGCGGACCGCCGATTTCATCCAGGCCTTCGGCGCCAGCGGCAACTCGGCGATGATCGTCAATGAGCTGCACAATCGCCTGTTCCGTCTCGGCTGCCGCATAAATGCTTCCAACGATCACGGCATGAACCTGATGCTATCGGCTGCTGCGCAGCCCGGAACGGTGGTGTTCGGGTCGTCGTTCACCGGCCGGGACATGGAACTGGTCCATTGCCTGGAGCTTCTGAGGCAGAATGCCATTCCGACTATCGTGATGACTCAGGCCGGCTCGCCGGTCGCAATGGCCGCAGATCTGGTGATCGCGATCGAGATGCCCGAGGGCAAGAACATATTCAGACCGACATCCACCCGCTACGCCTATCTGGCTGCGATCGACATCCTAGCCAACATGGTTGCCTATGCCGATCGCAACAAGGCACTCAAATCGCTACGCAGCATCAAGGAGGAACTGGTGCGCAACCGCGATGGCGACGACCGCCAGCTTCTTGGGGACTAGAATCTCGCACGTTCCGTCTAGTTCAACTCGATTTGATCCGGTGAGGCATCTCCACGATCAGGTTTGGTCTGCCGCGGTCCAGGCCGCAAAATAGAGCCCTCGGAGACACCAGGAGCGAGAGCCTCACAAGCGGCGCGGCAAGATCGACCATGTCCGACGCCCCTCCCGAATGCTTGGGCGCAATGGCACGGTGTTTTCCCGCAAGCTGTGAGCCTGGACCATCAGCTTCTTGGCTCAGGGTGGCAGACCCTGACGTTGATCAGGCCCAAGCTTCAGTTCGACGGCGCCGTGGTTGCGGGAGGCGACGTTTCTGTAGCCGCAGGCGGTGCTGTTGGAGCGCCTGCATCACCCGCAGGTTCATCGGATGTCGGCATCATGAACATGACGATTAGAAGAATCACAACTATCACGCCGATGCCAATTAGGACGTTCCGGTTCATAGGAGCTTCTCCAGCCTTCGGTAGTGAGGCACTTTCGAACCTGCGAGAGCCGCCAAGGTTCCGCTGGCCTTTAATAGTTCCATAGCGGTCGCAACTAAGGGGACCCTCGTTTGTTCAGCGTGGTGAGCAAAAAGCGCTCATCGAGAGGGCAAGACGGATGTATTCAAGGCAGCTTCCTCAAACGGATGAGGCGCAGCGAGTGTTGCGGCTGGCTGTGGCTCTTGGGTTTGCCGCGCTTGGCGTGTGGGCGATCAACTTCGAATATCCTCGCGTGATGTCCGATCATGGGCTCTGGGACTTCGGCGCCTTTGTCGCGTCGGGGCGCGCCGCGGCGAGCGGTCTAGATCCCTACGGTGTCTACCCGCCCCTGACTCCCCACGTGGTTTTCCCTGGTTTCGAGGCATGGAACCCCAACCTCAACCCGCCGATCTCGGCGCTTCTGTTCCAGGTCTTCGACATTGCGGATCCCGCGACATCGCTCCGGCTATGGTGGGTCATTTCCCTCGTCTGCCACCTTGGCGCTGTGCTTCTGCTGCTGCGTCGCTATAGCGGGGGAGTGGAGGCGGTGCTGCTTGGAATATGGGCTTTCGCGCTGGCGGGATTCTGGGACACGCTCTACCTTGGTCAGATCTATACGCCGCTCGTCTTGGCAACGGTCGGAGCCTGGCTCTCGCTGGAGCGCGGAAAGTTCCTCCAGGCAGGCATCCTGATCGGCCTGCTCATCTCGATGAAGCCGAACTTCCTGGTCTGGCCAGTGCTGCTTTTCCTGGCGGGTTATTCGAAGCCAGTCTGGATAGCGGCCGCCACTGCCGCCGTCGTGGCTGCCATTCCTCTGGCCGTCTTCGGCCCCCAGATCTATGTGGACTGGTTGACGCTCGTGGCATCGGATGGCGAACGGGCCTGGTTTCTCACCAATGCATCCTTCGCAGGTCTGGCATCGCGCGCTGGACTGCCCATGCTTGGCACCGTACTTGGCGCGCTTCTTCTACTCTCCCTTGCGGCATGGGCCTACTGGCGGCGACCGCAACTGATGGATATCAGCAGCTTTGCTCTTGTAGCGGCGCTCCTCGCTTCGCCGCTCGGCTGGATCCACTATACGCTATTTCTGCTTCCGGTGCTCCTCCACCACTGGCACAGGCCGTGGACATGGCCTGTCGCTGTTGCATTCACCATACCCGTGCCATTGGTGTTGGGGCAGTTCGGGAAACCGGCTCTGGTTCAAGCGACCATTGGTTCAGTCTATGGTTGGTCGCTTGTCCTGCTTCTCCTAGGTCTCGTAGCCCAGGAGGCTTCACATCACGCTGCTCAGCGTCGCCGGTAGATGATCCAGTGCGACGTTTCTGACACCAAGACATACCGCTCTGTGATATAGGCGCCGTAGACCTCCCGCATTCCGCCAGCGGTATAGATTTCGATCGGCGACTTGGGGTCCATGATAAACTCGGCATCTGCGAATATTACCTCCGGGGCGGGGAAGTGACTGCGGTCGATGGTCCGGCCCCAGTGATACCAAGGGCTATCTCCGGCGGGCGGATCGAGATCCATACCGGCGGAAAAGGGATTGACGAAATCGAGAACTGCCACCCGCTCGACCGGCCCACCAAGTGCCGTCAAGGCAGCCGCTCCATCGGCCATCGACG
This sequence comes from Pseudorhizobium endolithicum, assembly GCF_902153245.2. GTDB lineage: Bacteria > Pseudomonadota > Alphaproteobacteria > Rhizobiales > Rhizobiaceae > Neorhizobium > Neorhizobium endolithicum. The sequence goes on along the minus strand of NZ_CABFWF030000018.1, from coordinate 240,774 downwards.
CATTGTAGCGACGGAAGAAGTCGTACTGCCCCCGGCTCCACATCGGGACGAGACGAATACCTTCGAACGCCGGAAGTGCCAGTTGTTCGCCTTTCCCGGAGACGGCATAGACGGGGTGCAGGGTAAGGCTGATCGCATGGCTGACAGTCGGCGGCAGGATCAGCGCCCCCAGAAGCAGCGGCAGTCCCCGGGCCCATCGCTGCTGGACAGTGCAGCCCTGCGGACGCAACAGCAGTTCGGCTATCACTGCAGCGCCCGCGCCTAGCGTCAGGATTCCCACGATCTGGAAGTTCTGTTCGATGATCAGCAGACCGCTTGCCACGCAGAAGCCGACGAACAGGATGTCCCGAAGGCGCCTGCGAAGAAGGAGCAGGAGGCCGGCAAATATGCCGAAGACGGTGATGTCCGCCAGGTTCTTCAGGATAACATCCGCCATGTCGCGCAATGTTGGCAGATCGCCACTGACGCTGCCGGCAAGGCGCAGGTCTTCAAGATGGCTGGAACTTCCTTGCCACAAAAGTTCGATGATTCCGACGGAGACGAGCACCATTGCCAGTGCCATGGCGCTCCAGGGGAACTGGCGACGGTCGAGTAGCATGAACGTCAGGAACGACATTGCCATCAGGCCGTAGGTGATTTTGGTATAGAGCATCAACAGCGAAAGAACTGCCGCACAAAGGGCATCGACAACCTGCCGCCGCGGCTGGTCCGGTTGCCGCGGCAGGTACATCACCAGAAGAAGGCCGAGTGCTGCCCAGCCGATGCGGTTGTAAAACATGGCAAAGGAGAGCTCGCCGATCCATTCACCGGGATTAACAGGAACGGCAGCGGCCAGAAGCAGGAAAACCGCGAGCGGCAGCCCTAGCGACGTGCGCATGCGGGTTGCGATGACCTCGGACGCGATCAGGGCAAGCAGGAGAACCACCAGCGCCATGCCGGCTGGCATGGCGCCGCTCAATGTGCCGGAAATGCCGTAGCCGGCCGCCGGGATGTAGAAGGCGAGGGGACCGAGCGAGCTATGGAAATCGATGTTCGGAACCTGCCCTGACCAGATCCGATGCGCCCCATCCAGGAAGATGAAGAGATCATTGACGTACTTCGTCGTCACTGTCTCACCCGGCAGACTCAGCACCGCCGCCAGGATGATGCCGATGAAGAGGATGACAAATCGCAGCCTTAGGGCTGGCCGCCATTTCGAGTGTCGTGCCGCCTTTGATGAGGCCGCTGTGGCTGTCTCGCTGGAAGTCACCGAGCTGCGCCTCCTGTCTCCCGTTTACGGTAGACGATCCACGTGTCGCTCTCTTTCAGGAGAATGAACTTGCCGGAGATAAAGGGGCCGTAGATCTGCTGCAACGGGATGCTGTTGATTCCGACCTTCGGGACCATGACGATCTCTGCATCCGCGAAAAGGGTTTCGGGAGCAAGATGCCATTCCCCATTGATATTCCTGCCCCAGTGCATCCAGGCGCTGTCCCCGTTCGGCGGGCGGAGACCAAGCCCGGCCGAGAACGGATTGACGAAATCCAGGACCACGACCCGTTCTGCCTGCGGCGAGAGCGACTGCAGCAGCCTGGCTCCGTCGGCGATGCTTTCGTGATAGCGGTTCATGAACGCCCCGGGCGACGCTCCGGGCGCGACAAGCCTGAAGTCTTCCAGTTTCGGCAAGCCCAGTGGCGTCCCGGCATTGATCATTGCAAGCCGCGCATGAAGGGTGAGCACCGATGCATGGTGAACGATTGGGGGGAGCAGGAGGAAGGCGAGAAGCAGCGGCATGCCCGTGCCCCCCAAGGTCTCGGGAGCTCCATTGCCGATCCCTCGGGAGCGAAGCCGGCAGGCGCTTTCGGTCGCCACTGCCGCACCGAAGTAAAGTGAAATGATACCCCATCCATGGGCATTCTGATTGAGTATCAAGATGCCGGAAACAGCACAGAAGCCGTAGAACAGCAGGTCGCGGACATTGCGGGTCTGCCACAGCATGACAGAGACCGCGATCGCGAAGACAGTCAGGTCAGCAAGGTTATGGAGCGCCGAGCGGACGAGGGCGATGAGACTTCTTCCCCCGCTCACCCGTGCCGCAGCCGTCAGATCCTCGATATACTGCCATGAGCCGCGCCATGCGAATTCGACGACGGCGGCGCCCGCCACCGCCAACAGCAGGCTCCCAACAACCCAGTTGCGTTGGTGCCGATCAGACAGCATGAAGAGAAGGAAGGCGAGGGACACAAGCGCATAAGTAGCCTTGGTGTAGAACTGCAGCAGGAGGAGAACAGCTGCTGCCGCGGCGTCTGCGAGATCGCCAGCAGGTGTCGCCTTCCGCGGTTTCACGTACATTACGAGGAGAAGCCCTAGCGCCACCCACCCGATGCGGTTGTAGAACATGGCGAAGGAAAGAAGCGAGACGGGACTTCCAAGATTGGTCGGGGCGGCCAGGATGACGATCAGAAATCCGCCGAGAGCCACGGCGATTGGCGTGCGCAACCGGGACTGCAGGATGCGGATGGTGGGGGCGAGGAGAGCCACCAGGAGCGCGGCCATGCCGACAGGCATGGCCGCCCCGAAATTGCCGCTCAGGAAGTATCCAACGGCCGGGATATAGAAAACCAGCGGCCCAAGCGCCGTGTGGAAGTCGCGGTTCGGCAGTTGACCCCAGGCAATGCGATGGGCGCCATCGAGGAAGATCAGGACATCATTCGTGAAGGCCGCAGTGACTGTCCGGCCGGGCAAAGCTAGCATCGCCGCGCAGACAAGAGCGATCGTCAGGAGGCCGGTTGCGGTGGCGTTGGACCGCAGATATCCGCCGACGGCGCCGGTCACTTCGAGCCTGCATCCGGCAGATTGCGGCGGAACAGCATCCAGTGCTGGCTTTCCTCTACTTTGGAAAAATTCGATCTCACGTATGCGAGATATTCGGCGGCAGGACCGACCGGCGCGTCGCCGGGATTACGAAAGATGACGGTGTCGGCGCCGGCGAGATTTTGGGCGGGACGTGCGATATCGGCATCGCCGATATTTTGCCAACGAAGGTCGGTCAAGCCCGTAGTGGAGGGTGACAGACCCAGCGCCGCGCTGAAAACGTCCACTGAACCCGCAACAGCGAGCCTCCCGAGAGGCTCATTCCGCCCTTTAAGAAGAGACAGCCCTTCCTCCACTGTCGACAGGTATCGTTGGCCACCGCCGAAATCGCCAGTCGTCCAAAGATCGGTGAGACGGATGTTCGACATGCGAGGGACTTCGATCGCCTGGCCGCCCCGCAGGGTGGCGGCGCCGGCGTGTAGGACCAGCGCCATTCCACAATGGAGGATGGTCGGCAGCATGAAGGCCAGGAAGTAGAGCTTCACGCCGCTCCTGTTGAGGAAGGGGCCTTCGCCAGCTTCCGAAGGTTTTTCCATCTCACGCAAGAGTCGCTCGGCCGCAACGGCGGCGGCTGCGTGAATGGAGATAACTCCCCATCGCTGGATGTTGTGGCTCAGCAGCCATACGCCGGCGATGCTGCAGAAGAGGAAGAAGGCGAGGTCTCGCAGCCTCCACCGGCGCCATAGCGCCAGGCTTGCCAGAAGCGCTAAGAGCAGCAGGTCGGCAAGATGTGCCACGCCGGCCTGCATCACCTTCTGCGGAGCGCTTCCCAGGACGCCTGCTTCCTGTATCTCCCGCCAAACATCGCGGACATAGATCGAAGACCCTCCCCACAAGAGCTCCACCACTCCGACAGTGGTGGCGACCAGGAGAACCGCGAGAGCCGCCCAGTTCCGCTGCCGGCTATCGGTGATCATGAAGAGGAGGAAGGCGAGCGCCACAAAACCATAGGTCAGGCGCAGATAGATCATCATGATCGTGAGGATTGCTGCGCAGACCGCATCCGCCAGCATCTGGTGGCGGATGGCGCTACGGGGAGTGAGGTACAGGAGGAGCAGGAGCGCGAGCGCCACCCAGCCGATCCGGTTGTAGAACATGGAAAACGAGAGAGCCGTCACTGCCTCCCCGAGGTTCATCGGGGCCGCGAGGATGAGAAGCAGGAATGCAGCAAACACGACGGCCAGGAAGGGGTGCAGGCGAGAGGCCAGAACGTGGGCGGCGAGCCCGGTCATGCAAGCTGTGAACAACGCCATCATCAGAGGCATCGCCGCTCCGAAGCTGCCCGTGAGGGCATAGCCTGCAGCCGGCCCGTAATACGTGAGTGGGCCAAGGGTCGTGTGGAAGTCCAGGCTTGGAATCTGCCCCATCAGGACGCGATGGACCCCGTCGATCACCAGGAACAGCTCATCGACAGACTTGGTCGCGATAGTAACGCCTGGCAAGGCAAGCAGCACGGCACAGGCCACGCCGATTGCCAGGATCAAGCCCCTGTAAGAGAGCAGAGGCTTCCCTCTCGCCTCCGCCGCATTGTCGCGGGCGAACGCGACCATCACAGCTTCAACCTCTTGAAGAGCGGTTCGGGAATGGAGCGGATCACGGCCATGAGCGGCCACCAGACGCTGCGCACGTAGATAATGTCACGACTTGTCTTTTCTTCGGCAGCGGTGAAGATCGCGGCCGCAACCTCGTTCGGCTCCGCAGTCAGCAGTCCCGGCAGCTTCATTCCGGCAGTCATCTGCGTGCGCACGAAGCCCGGCTTGACGGTGACCACCCGGACACCCGTCTGGGCGAGCCTGTTCCGCAGGCCCGAAAGGAATGCGGTGAAGCCGGCCTTCGCTGCTCCGTAGACGTAGTTCGACGCCCTGCCTCGATCTCCCGCCACGGAGCTGATGCCGACGATGGTCCCGGATCCACGTGGACTGAATCGATCGGCAATGATGCCGAGAAGCAGCGCCGGCCCCTCGAAATTGGTTCGCATGACCATGCTTGCGTGCTGGATTTCCTTTTCTGCGCGAACCTGCTCTCCAAGCTCTCCCACCACGCACACCACCGTGTCGGGCAAGACAGGCAGGCGTCCCACAAAATCCTCGAAGCGTTCGCTGTCCAGGATATCCAGGCGATGAACGGAGACCTGGCCCCCGCTTCGCGTGCCGATGTCGTCCGCCTCCCGCTGCACCGCCTCAAGGTTGCGGCCGGCAAGCTGTACGTCCCAGCCCGCCGTGGCATAGGTGAGTGCCGTCGCCCGTCCGATATCGGATGTGGCTCCCACCAGGAGGACGCTCTTGCCAGTTTTCGTCATATACCAAGCCTTGTTGCGAGACGGGAGGCGAAGCGGGCATCCCCACCGGTTGCGCGGCGAATATCCTTGAACGAGGCCAGCCGCGGATAACCAGCCTCGAATGTCTGACGTGACTGTCGCGCGTCCTTAGCCAGATAGAGCCGCCCACCCGCATCGACAATGACCTTGTCGATCTCCTCCAACAAAGGGAAAACATCCTCGGTGACGGGAAGGTCGAGCGCAAGCGTGTAGCCAGGCATCGGGAAGGAAAGGAGACCGGCTCCAACCCCCAGTTTCTTGAGCACCGCAAGAAACGAGCCCTTGCCGGAGTCGGCAATCCGCTGAAGGATTTGTCCAAGCACCGGTAGCGCGTTCGCCTCCGGCACGACGCACTGGTGCTGCAGAAAGCCGCTCCTGCCATAGAGACGGTTCCATTCTTGGATACCATCTAGCGGGAAGAAGTGGGGGTTCCAGTGAACAAGCGAAGGAGCTGCCGACTTTCGCGCTCCAAGCCGATAATAGGCCTCGTTGAAGACCGATACACTTGTACGATTGAGGGTCCAGGCGGGAAAGTCCATCGGCAGGGAGAGCCTGGCCTTCTTCGGCGGTGGGAACAGCTCCTTCTCGGCCTTGTGCGCGAGCACCTGCTCGCGCGTAGCATGCTCGCCGGCGAAGATCAGGGAACGTCCCAGAGACGCGCCGCGCGCGAGGCAGTCGATCCACGCCACGCTGTAGGAAGTCTCATCCGCGGCCTGCAATGCAGCCAGGGCCTCCTCCAGGTTCTGTGCGACGATGGTCTCCTGGTGGATCCACCCGGTTTCGATCCGCCTCATGTGGAAGGATGCTTCGGTGATGATGCCCGTGAGTCCCATCCCGCCGATCGTGGCGAAGAAGAGTTCGGCATTCTCGTCCCGGCTGCAGGTGAGGACGCTCCCATCGGCGATGAGAAGCCTCAGGGACACGACATGGGCGCCGAACCCGCCGTCCCGGTGATGGTTCTTGCCATGAACGTCCGAAGCGATCATGCCGCCAACGGTCACGAACTTGGTTCCTGGTACGACGGGGGAGAAGTAGCCGCGGGGGATGAAAGCTTCGAGGATGTCGGAGAGCATCGCGCCCGCCTCCACGGTCAGCAGGCCCGTTTGGGGATCGAAGCTCTTCATCCGCCCGATCCCGCGGCACATGAGCGTGGCGACGTCCCCCAGTGCCGCATCGCCATAGGATCGGCCGTTGCCTCGCGCAATCAGGCCGTATCGCCCGGCCACGACGTCAGCCGCATCCGCAGGCTTTTGGCAGTCCAGCACCTCGCTCACAAGCCGGGGGTACCGTCCCCAACCCTCCAGAATCATTTCAAGCCCCTTCCCCGCGGAACACGAACCTGCGGTCGAGGGCGTATTTGGACACATAGCCGATGGCCAGGCCAAGTGCTCCACCGGCATATTTGGCGAAATTCGTGCCCCAAATGGTCCAGAAGGTTATCTCGAACCCCCAGAAGATGGCCGTGGTGAGTACGCTGAACAGGCCGTAGAGGACGACCTTTCTCGCCTCGCTCCTGTGAGACCTGTAGTCGTCGAAAAAGATCCATTTCTTGTCAAGAACATACTTCACGACAAAGCCGGCGATCGTCCCGACCAGGATCGACAGCATCAATGGATGGCGCGGCAATGTTTGGACCGTCATCTCCTGAGCCAGGAAATTGACCGCAGTGGCTATGACGGCAAAGGCGATATAGCGGATCGCAATGGAAATCCGTCGCCACTCCGCTGGCGAGGCAGCTTGCACTAGCTTTTCCATCGGCAGCTCACATCGCGCCTACCATGAACGCGCTGACGGCGCCGAGGCTGATCAGGCTGACCTTGTCCTTCAGCGCAAAGACCACGGGATCATCATGCATTTGCCCTCGATGCGCCAGCATCAGCACTCTCGCAATCCAGTAGGTTAGTATGGGTGCAACGAGCCATAGGATCTCCGGCCGAGTGTAGAGTGACCGGACGTCCTCGCTGGAGATGTAGAGGGAGAAAAGGGTAAGGGCATTGACTCCGGCGGCGGCCGCCAAGGCACCCACCATACCCACGTCGTCATTGCGGTAGTCCCGGCTCTTGGAGTCGGGAAGGTTTGCCTCCTTGCGGGCGAGGAGTTCCACATACCGCTTTACGAGAGCCAGCGACAGGAACCAACTCATCATGAAGGCGAGGAGCCAGGGGGACACGGCAACCGACAAGGCAACGGCACCGCCGATTACGCGCGTGGTATAGAGACCCGCCAGCGCCACAACGTCCAGGATCATCTTTCGCTTGAGGAAGAAGGAGTAGGCAGTGGTGAGGGCGAAATAACCTGCCAGAACCGCGAGGAAGGGAGTGGATATGAAGGCCGCTGAGACGAAGGCCAGGCATAGAAGCAGCGGGATTGCCATCAGCGCGTAGGACAGCGGGATATCGCCGCACGCCAGCGGCCTGCGACACTTGGTGCGATGGGCCCGATCATCCTGCAAATCGACAAGATCGTTCAGGAGATAGACGCTTGACGCACAAAGAGAAAAGGCAATCGCTGCAAGCAGGACCTGCCAGACGCTTGCCCATGCGAAGAGGTGGTTGGCGAGCAGCGGTACGAAGACCAGCCCGTTCTTCGCGTACTGATGAACCCTGAGCATGCGCGCCCAGGTTCGCCAGGTCGGCCGGTCGTGCGCGAGGTGCTCCACGTCACGGCATTCACCGGAAAGTTGCCGCGCAACCTTCGCCGGCGTTCGGATGGCATAGGCTGTTGCGGCACGCCGCCAGACGGGCAGGTCCGCGCGGTCGTTTCCGATATAGTCGAAGCCACCCTCGCCGAACGCCCCCACCAGTATTTCGGCCTTGACCTCGCCGGCACAGTTCGTGGTCGCGTCGGTAGCAAACCAGCCAGTGAAGAGGCCAAGATGCTCTGCAACAGCGGAAACCAGCCGCTCGTGGCTGGCCGATGCCAGATAGACGGCTCTGCCCTGCTGAGACGCCTGCTGGATGATCTTCAGGACTTCGGGATCATAGGGAAGCACCGCCGGATCGAAGTCGCGCGGCTCGGAGAGCCGGTGCTTCAGATTTGCTTTTCCCTTCCCCAACGCCCGAACCATCTCAACGATTGCGTGCGGCCGATGGCTGAGCTCGGAGAAGGCGCATTCGATCAAAAGATCCGATCGAATGAGCGTACCATCGAGATCAACGACAAGTGGGCGTCCCTCTTGATCGTCTGGATGCTGCGGTGATGTCAGCCTGTCGAGGGCTATTGCCTGGCGTCTGAGTGCCCAGCGATTCCGACCGCTCCAATACTTGTATTGAATAGCCGGCTGTAGAAGGCCGTCCTGAAGTTCGCTCACGTGACGCCTTTCATAGCTCAGGGAAAGGGTTCTGCGGTGTGCTGAACTAGAGGTGTAGAGGATTAGTTCCCATATTGGTGGTTTCGTTCAAGATAGGCTGCTGCGGGCTGACCCCTACGAGATGCCAAGCGGCTCGACTACGCCCCAGCCGATCTCGCCCATGCCTGGGTCTTTTCGTCCTTGATCCGTGACGGGGGCCAGCTAACCAAGGGCATACGGCCTGATGGAGCAGACGGACGTTTCGATCTGAAGTGCGTCCGTCTGTTCTTTGATAGGGTTCGTCGCACCGGCTCAGGAGGCTGAAGCCCTGGTCGCGCCATGCCAATCTCGGTTGATCCGAAACGATGGTTCGATTTCACCGCCATCGGGCCGAATCGCGGTGTCACTTGTACAGGCTCTATTGGCCGGCGCGGTTACGATATTCGACCGGGTGCCAGGAGAACGATCCCGCTCCTTCAGCGCGTATATAGCCGATGCCAGGGAAGGGTAGATGGGGTGCGCCGACGAGTTCGCGGCGGCCGGCCAGATCAGCAAAAGTTTCCTTGCGCACCGTTGCCGCGTTTTCTGGCTTGACGTCGTAGACAATCGTTACGTCAGGCTCGGGAAACTGAATCGCTGCAACATGGATCACATCGCCGATGAAGGTGATCGACCGGCTCTTGCTCGTAACGGTGAAGAAGGCGCTGCCCGGCGTGTGGCCAGGGTGCAGAGTGGTCGTGATCCCTGGGAGAATTTCGTCCCCATCGCCGAAGGTCTTCACCTTTCCAAGCTCTTCATAGACTCCGATCGTCTTCGCCGCCTCATCGAAATACTGTTCCGCATATCCCGTCTTCCCGGCATTCGACGGATCGAGGAAGAAGCTCAGATCCGGGGCGCCGACGTGGACGATGGCATTGGGGAACGCCGGCAGACCGTTGCGGACCAAGCCGCCAGTGTGGTCCGTGTGAATATGCGTGATCAGAATGTCGGTTACGTCGCCCGCCTTCACGCCGACGTTCGCCAGGCTGTCGAGGAGCTTGCCGCCATTTCCGGGTCCAAAAAGATCGCCCGAGCCGGTATCGACGAGAATGGTGTGCCTCGCGTCCTGGATCAGAAAGGCGTTGATCGATGCTTCGACAGGGTTCGCAAGGAATTCCTTGTCCAGCAGATCATCCGTATGGGCGTGAGAGGTTCCGGTCAGCAGTTCATGAAGGTCCTGAGGCACGGTCCCATCTGAAAGAGCCGTGATCTGGAGATCGCCAAGAGGGAAGGAATAGCTGTCGGCTACCTGCTGGTAGCTTGCTGCCGGAGATGTGCTGTCTGCTGCGCAAACGGGGGCGGAAGCCCCGATCGACAGGGCTATTAGGGTTGAAAGGAAAACGGATCTGGCAGTTACCATGTTATTCATTCTCGTTCTTTGACGATTAAAATTCTTGTCGGACGGCCCCGCGCCCAGGTCTTGCTTCAGCAAATGAAGGGAAGACGGATTGTCGCTCATAGATGTGGATCTGCTGGCAATTCTTGGGCCGCGCAAAAGGTCGCAGTTTGCGTTACAGAAGGCCAATTCCCATTGGCGATGCCACCTATCGCGAAGACCGATGGCGAGATGGGGCTCAGACGCTTCCAAGGGCGGCTTCGGCCACAATCGACCGCAGCCACCGATGGGCAGGGTCCGCTGCCATCTTCGGATGCCAGAAATACTTCAAAGCGAACTTGCCGAGGTCTACCGGCGGCACGAAGAGGGCAAGGCTGTGGGTAAAACGCTCCAGCAACGGCCTGGGCAAGGTACAGAGACAGTCCGTGGCCGCAACAACGAGAGGGGCGAGTGCATAGCTCTGAACGGACACTGCAACCCTTCGGCTTCGGCCCTGCTCAGCCAGAACACGGTCGATGACGCCGGAGAACATGTCACCATGGGTCGAGATCAACAGATGGTCGAGCGAGCAGAATTCATCGAGAGATAGAGGGCCGCTTCCACGAGGGTGGCCGATCCGTTGAGCGGTGACCAGTTCGTCCTCGAACAGGTTTCGACCGATCAGATCCTGTGGCGCGTCATTTGCAGCGCCTATGTAGAGATCGACATCGCCGCGCTCCAGATGCTCTCCAACTGTCGCTCTGTCCGGAAAGACGAAGGCGACTCTGACGCCAGGCGCTCGCTTGTGAATAAGAGGAAGCAGATCGGGAGCGATGATGGCCGCGGGATTGTCAGAAGCGGCGATCCTGAAGGTCCGATCGCTCGCGGAAGGATCGAACACGTGAGCCTTCTGACCAAACTGCTTCAAGCGTTCGAGAAGCTGATCCAGTTCCGGCTTCAGTGCCAGGGCATGGGCGTCGCTGTTACGCCGCGGCCCGCCGAAGCCGGAAGAAACAACGGGTCATTCAGGATCTGCCGAAGCTTGTTCAGTCGACCCGACAAGGCAGACTGGGTAATGTTCAGCTCGGCCGCCGCACGAGTGACGTTTCCCTCTCGCAAGAGTGCTTCCAGCGCGAGCAGAAGATTGATGTCCAGTTCGCCCACACGCTGAACCAAATCAGGCTCCTGATTTCATCTAAGGAGATCAACGTAGCGGATTCTCCGGCGCCTTTCCAAGGCGAAAGACCAAGCCCTCGAATAGGAGCGCTGGATGATAGCCATCATGGATCTCCTAGAGGTTCTGCTGCTAAGCTGTGCTTACATGTAAGGCGTAAGCCCACGGTGAAGGCCGTCTTGCGATGATGGGCTGCGGACTGTCAGTCCTAGTGCTAGCACTAGGAGTAGCCATATGACGAAGCATCCGATTGAAGTCATCACGTCTGTGGAGCGGCGTCGGCGCTGGTCTCGGGAGGAGAAGGAGCGGCTCGTTGCTGCCTGCTTTGAACCTGACGCTGTCATTTCGGAGGTAGCCCGCGCAGCCGGTATTCATGTCAGTCAGCTCTTCCGTTGGCGCAAAGAGTTGTGCCAGATCGTGGAGCCGATGACCGAGGCGGCAACCACTTTGGTGCCGGTGATTGTGTCTGAGGCTGCCCCGGCAGCCTTGCCCGTTCCATCTGATCCGCCCACCATGTCCCATCCCCGGCGAAAGCGCAGCGATGTCACCATAGAGCTAGGCCGTGGTCGTCGTGTCCGCGTGGACAGCGACATCGACACGGAGGCGCTCGGTCGCATTCTCGACTGTGTGCTGGGTCGGCGATGATCCCTGTTCCTGGTGGTGTGAAGGTCTGGTTGGCGACCGGCCATACGGACATGCGCAAGGGCTTTCCCGGTCTGTCGCTGATGGTGCAAGAGACACTGAAGCGCGATCCGATGTGCGGGCACCTGTTCGTGTTCCGCGGGCGTGGCGGCGGTCTGATCAAGGTCATTTGGCACGATGGCCAGGGAGCTTGCTTGTTCACGAAGAAGCTGGAGCGTGGACGCTTTATATGGCCGTCGGTGGCCGATGGTACGGTGGTAATTACGCCTGGACAGCTCGGTTATCTGCTGGAGGGTATCGACTGGCGAATGCCGCAAAAGACCTGGCGACCAACATCAGTCGGATGAGCAAAAACGCTGGAATGGCGGGGGCGAATATGATTCCATCAGCCCATGAACGATGCGGCTGAACAGCTTCCTGACGACCTTGCCAGCGCACTTGCGGCCTTGGCGGCGGAGCGTGCCCGACGCATTACGGCCGAGGCCGAGGCAGCGACCGCCAAGGCAGAGGCCGCCAGCGCGAAGGCGCTCGTGTCGCACTCCGAGGCGCTGATCGCGCGGTTGAAGCTGGAGATCGAGAAAGTCCGCCGGGAGCTTTATGGCAGTCGCTCCGAGCGCAAAGCGCGGCTTCTCGAACAGATGGAACTGCAGCTCGAGGAGCTGGAGGCTGATGCTGGTGAAGATGAATTGGCGGCGGAGATCGCAGCCAATGCCTCGACCGTCAGGGCCTTCGAGCGAAAGCGACCATCACGCAAGCCGTTTCCCGAGCATCTCCCGCGCGAACGTGTCGTCATTGCTGCTCCGACAAACTGCTCCTGCTGCGGCTCGGCCAAACTGTCGAAGCTCGGTGAGGATATCACAGAGACACTGGAGGTCATCCCTCGTCAGTGGAAGGTCATTCAGACCGTGCGGGAGAAGTTCTCCTGCCGCGAATGCGAGAAGATCACCCAACCGCCAGCACCCTTCCATGTGACGCCGCGCGGTTTTGCCGGACCAAACCTTCTGGCGATGATCCTGTTCGAGAAGTTCGCCCAGCATCAGCCGCTCAATCGCCAAAGCGAACGCTATGCCCGCGAGGGCGTCGACCTCAGCCTATCGACGCTGGCCGACCAGGTCGGCGCGTGCGCCGCAGCCCTGAAGCCCATCCATTCGCTGATCGAGGCCCATGTCCTGGCCGCCGAGCGGCTGCATGGCGACGACACGACCGTGCCGATCCTGGCGAAGGGAAAGACCGATACGGGCCGCATCTGGACCTATGTCCGGGATGATCGGCCGTTTGGCGGGCTGTCGCCGCCTGCGGCACTGTTCTACTCATCGCGAGACCGGCGACAGGAGCATCCCGAACGCCACCTGAAGACCTTCTCCGGCATTCTGCAGGCGGATGCCTATAGCGGCTACAATCCGCTGTTCAAAGTAGGTCGCGATCCCGCGCCTCTGCGCCAAGCACTCTGCTGGGCACATTCACGCCGCAAGTTCTTCGTGCTGGCCGACATCGCCGCGAACGCCAAACGTGGCAGCAAAGCTGCGCCGATCTCGCCAATGGCATTGGAGGCCGTCAAACGGATCGATGCCCTGTTCGATATCGAACGGGAGATCAACGGTCTTGCCGACGAGCAGCGTCTGGAGCGCCGCCGCAAAGACAGCCAGCCACTCGCCGAAGAGCTGCATGATTGGCTCCAAACCGAGCGGGCAAAACTGTCGCGCAGTTCTCCCGTCGCCGAGGCTATAGATTACATGCTCAAGCGATGGGATGGCTTTACGTCATTCCTCGATGACGGTCGGATTTGCCTGACGAACAATGCTGCCGAACGAGCGCTCAGAGGCTTTGCACTCGGCAGGAAGTCATGGCTGTTTGCCGGATCGGATCGTGGTGCTGAACGTGCGGCGTTCATGGCGACACTGATCATGAGCGCCAAGCTCAATGACATTGACCCGCAGGCCTGGCTTACCGACGTCCTCGCCAACATTGCGGACATGCCGATCAGCAGGCTGGAGCAATTGCTGCCGTGGAACTGGACACCCAAGACGTCGAGTGCTCAGGCTGCATGACCTGCGGCCTTCGCCGGATGCTTACTGTAAGGCTGCTAGCTGCGGCGATGGTCGGAGAGGTCGGTTGTGAGCGGACGCCTTCAGGCGCCGCTCACGGGAGATGACGCCACTTGGCCATCCGGTCCCTGAGATCGAGCGTCCCGCCGTCGATTATAAAGCTACCGTCACCACGATGATGCAAGGTCCGGCGCTCAGGATTCAGTGTCGCGCCAACCTCAGGCGACTGTTCCTCAGTTAGGCTCCGAAAGCCCGTTGGCGTTCAGCCGATATTCAAAACACCGCGAAAGCGACAATCATAAGCCCCAGAAGGCCTACTGCCAGAACGGCCTTAGCGACGGCGTCCATGTCATCAAGCCGCCTTCAAGTGTGACTTGGCGATGACGTCGGCCTGGTCCTGGTCTCGCTCTATCTGCTCAGGATCAAGTCCTGTATCGACATGCTCGGTGGCGAACATGCCCTCCACGATCTTTGGAATGTCGTAGCGCGAAATGCCGATGTCCTCCAACTGCTGATTGGACAGCCGTGAGAGCGCGTTGAACGCGCGGTTTCGCTGCCAGCGACGCATGGTGCGCAAGAACAGTTGCGCCACCGTGATCCTGGGCCTCTTTTCGAACTGTCCCGATTGCATTGGTGCTGGCATTGGCTTGGTTGCGGACATAGTGGTTCCTCCTTCAGTATCGCTCGCCCAGGCACCACCGGCGCGCCTGGCGAACTGAGAATAGGCAGCCGCCTAGCTAGCCTTTGGGAGGCGGAAGACGGCATCTGATTTGGAGAGTTCCCCGATGCGGCTGGCTGACACGCCTGAGCCGCTCGGGGCTACGGACGCGTGAGGAGGGACGCCGAGACGACCAGGTACTTCTTGTGATTACTTAAGGTTGTCATACGTCTTATATGGGGTTCGGGAGCATTGAATGCAACCGGCACCCGATCTCTTTCCCACACTGAAGGCTGATCGCCCGCCTTGCAGAGGTTGGCCCTGAGCCGCGAAGGCGCATTAAATGCGACTCTGAACTTCGCCCGAATGGCTTGGTTGCCAAGACCCAATCTCCTACGGCATGTCGCCTCCGGATGGTCTTTTAGGGTAGGGGTCGCCGGGTTCTGACTCCTTGAACGCTCCGCAGCGCTTCGAGCGCTACGTCATCTCGGCGCCTACCCCATTCGATTTTTGTGATTGCAAGCGTCTCTCTACCGACGCCGCATCTGTTATCAAACCGACTCACCGACGCTTGCCGCCGTTATCGAACAGCGGGGTTGGACGCTCCCGACGACCATTGATCGCGTCTACAGTTCATCGTTGGCTCAAGCCAAGCTTGGCTGGCGCCCGCGATTCAGTTTTGAGGAAGTGTTTGCGCAAATGAAAAGACGGAGCCTGGAAGTTTTACCCCCGAGCCCAGCCAGCAACATGAAGTCGGATAGGTCATGTCCTAAGCTGTCAGCTGTCATCCACTTCGTGAGATCAAGCGTGCGGGGGCCTGGCGTATTCTATGCCGCGATGACAGTCGCTCATCTATTTCCCGCCGGCTCCCACAATTCGACTGGATTACCTTCGGGATCATGAATCCGAGCGAAACGACCTACCTCCGAGTTCCATTCATCCCTGGTTTCCACGGAAATCCCACTTGCAGTCAGACTCGCAACAAGTCCATCGAGATCATCAACCCGGAAATTGATCATCCATTGCTGCTCCTTCCGACCAAAATATTCAGTCTCCTTCGAGAAAGGACCGAATATCGTCATCCCCGCCTCCTGCTGCCATACCGACTTGTGGAGGTCGTCGATGCCAAGATGCTTCTGATACCACTCGGCCACAGTAGCTGGGTTCGTTGCCCTAAAAAATACACCGCCAATTCCAACGGCTTTTGGCATGGACTTCTCCAATCTTGAATAGAACGATGCAATCCGCCGGTAAATTGGAATAGGCGATACTAGCCCCTATTCTCGCATGGCGCATCACATCACATGTGCCCGATTTGAGGTCATAGAAGCGGGCATTGCTGCTAGGCGGCTTAGGCCGCCGGTCCGGACATGGCTGCGGCCAGGGCTCTCACGGCCGCCGCGTGAGCCGGTGTGGTAGCACGGGAAAGAAGAACAATCTCCGACATCGGCAGCGGCGGAAGCCCCAGTTCTGGCCCGCGATCTGGCAGCCCGCGCGCGCAGATGTCTCCCATTGGCGCCGGCCCCGGCAAGGAGCCCTTCGTGCTGTGCCGCACAGCTTCCGGCGATGAAGGCGTCCGCCAATTGACGGCGGCCTTTCGTAGTTCGCTCACGGCAATCTCGCGAACGCCACAGTCCGAGCCCAACGACGCTAGGTATAGGGGTGTTGGAGCGTGGCCGCCAGTCTGCAACTGCCCGCCGACCAAGTCGATCAACGCGCAGTACCTCCCCTTGCGTGCCTCCGCCGTTTCGCCGGATGATGGCGGCGTCCGCGGCACCCGAAGCGAAGTTCGCCTTCGCCTGACTGGAAAGTCGACAGTTACCTCGACAATAGCGTTGGGTGGAAGCGCGGGGCGCACCGCTCGGATGGCTGGCCGACCCATTATCCTCAAGCTCAGTGCCGGACAGGTCAGCGAGCACAAATGTGCGGGCACGGTGATCGACCGACTGCCCGTCGCAGCACATGCGCCAACAACGCTTCAGACAAGCCCAACATCCTGGTCTTGTCCAGCGGCGATCAGAAGGCCCTCAAAAACGTGTCATTATCTGTTTGTTTAAGGTGTTGCTGAAATAATCTTGGTCCGGTTCGTGGGTTGATGTAGGGTTTTGGGATGCGCAGTTTGATTTTCAACTTCTTGGTCGCATCTTTCGCAGTTCTGGTTTCCTCGGCATCCGTGCTTGCAGCGGATCTCGAACCGCCACGAGGAAAACCAATCTTGACCATCTCGGGCGCAATAAAGGTGACGAACATCGGCGCCGAAGCGGTGTTTGACCGCGATATGCTGGAGGCGCAGGGTACAGAAACTGTCATTACCAAAACACCCTGGTTTGACGGCGTGAGCGAGTTCTCCGGAGTACGACTGGACAGACTAATGGAACTGGTCGGAGCGCAAGGTCAGGCAGTCACTGCGACTGCGTTGAACGACTATGTCACCACAATCCCGATCGAGGATTTCAGCAGATACCGGGTCATTCTCGCCTTGAAGCGCGACGGGAAGTATATGTCGGTTCGCGAGAAAGGACCGCTCTTTATCATCTACCCTTTCGACAGCGACCCCGCTCTGCGGACGCAAGTCTATTTCGGACGGGCAGCCTGGCAAGTTGCCAAACTGGCGGTCGAGTAACCCGTCCGGAAACGAAGCCATGGCCCCCAAGGTTCTTCAGAGAATACTCGCTGCCATCGCCCTTCTCTTGATGCTGGCTTCTGGGTTCACCTCGCTCGTGATCTTTCAGCGGCAAACCGCGCTGCAAACAATTTCCCGCTACAATGCAGCCTGGACGGTCAGTCAAGCGGCGGCCGAATTCCTGGATCTGGAACGGACCTTGGCGTTCTTTGCCCTCCCCCAAAGCGGCACCACCTTTGAAGATGTCCAGCTACGGCTCGACATAATGTTCAGTCGGCTCGATATCTTTGAGCCTGGAACAGCAGCGGAGTTCGGGGAAGGCAGGAGTGTTAGGCAGTTCGTCAGAGCCCATCCTAGCAACGAACGTACGATCGAGGCACTCCGGTCGGCTCTTGAAACCGTTGATAGCTTGATCCTTCGAGACGGTGCTTCCCTCAATGTCGCTGAGGCGCTTCAAGTACTGGCGCCACTCAATGCTGAGGTGACCGGACTGACATCCCGAGCCGCTGCTTTTGGTGCCGACCTCGCGGGGGAGGATCACCGTGAATTGGCTCGCCTCCACCTTGTCTTTTCTGGGCTTACGTCCGGCCTCATTGTCTGTGGCATCCTTTTGATTTTACTGCTGTGGCGACAGAACAAGCATGTGCGCGAGGCGCATGAAGATCTGCAGACAACATCAGACAAGCTCAACGACGCGCATCGAAAGCTGATCGTGCAGAACCAACGTTTCGATGCCGCCCTTAACAGCATGTCCCAGGCTTTGTGCACCTGTGACGGAGACGGCCGCCTGATCGTCTTCAACGACCAATTTGCAGGCCTCCTGGGAGCGGCGCCAAAGGATCTGGTTGGCACGGTTTTGAAAGATGCTATTGCATCGGCCAAACACCGGTCACAGCCTTCAGTCCTGGAGACTCTTCTGAGCGAGCAGGCGAGATTCATCGAGGGCAGAAGCAAGGGCAGCTTTACGCTTGATCTTCCAGATCACAGAGCTTTTGCCGTGTCGCATGAACCGATCGCCGATGGTGGATGGCTCGCGACCTACGAGGACGTAAGCGAGCGAAGGCAGGCAGAAGCGCGAATAATCCATATGGCACACCACGATGCCCTCACTGACTTGCCAAATCGGCTCCTTGTACGAAAGGCATTGCTGGAGCGATGTGCAGAACCTGTCTCTGAAAATAGTGCCGATATCCTCCTGCTCGACCTGGATGGTTTCAAGGAAGTCAACGATACACTGGGCCACGATGTCGGCGATCAGATGCTTAATGAAGTCGCTCGACGGCTTCGCTCTTGCGTCGATGAAGATCACCTCATAGGCCGCCTGGGAGGCGACGAGTTTGTGATTTTGCTGCCGTCGGGCTCCACGCCTGAACAGGCTACCGAGGTTGCCGGAGATATCCAGGCCTCCATTGCGGAACCTTTTCATATTGAGGGGCGAAACATCGTTGTAAGCGCGAGTATCGGTATCGCCGGCCACACGGGGATACATTGCGCTGCTGATGAGATGCTCAAGCATGCAGATCTGGCAATGTATCAGTCAAAGGCGGATGGCAAAGGCCGCATTACTCACTTCTCACAAGACATGGAGCAACGGCTGCTCGAGCGGAAAGCCCTCGAATCGGATCTTCGGGAAGCCCTGTCGCGAAATCACCTGGAGGTTCATTACCAGTCCCTGCACAACAGCCACTCGCGGAAGATCGAGGGCTTCGAAGCCTTGGTTCGCTGGAAGCGTCACGGTCTCCACACAGTATCTCCGGCTGAATTCATCCCTGTCGCAGAACGCCTGGGGCTGATTGACGAGCTCGGTAATTGGGTTCTGCGCGAAGCCTGTCGAGAAGCAGCTACCTGGCCGTCAGATTTAACGATCGCCGTGAATTTGTCGCCGGTGCAGTTCCGCACGGACAAGATCGTGCAAGGCGTTCTTCGGGCTTTGTCCGATACCGGTCTTGCTCCCCATCGCCTGGAGCTTGAGATAACAGAGTCTGTCCTGCTCGAGGCCAGCGCAGCCACGCTCTCCACCCTCCACCAGTTGCGCCAGCTCGGGGTCCGCATAGCGCTTGACGATTTCGGTACGGGGTATTCTTCGCTTAGCTACTTAACGAGATTTCCCTTTGACAAGATCAAGATCGATCGAGGCTTCGTCACTGATATATCTACGAGAGCGAGCGCCTTGTCCGTGATCGAAATGATCGTCCAGCTCAGCAACAAGTTGGGAATGATCACGACTGCTGAAGGCGTGGAGAACGAGGAACAACTGAGGACCCTCCAAGCAGTGGGGTGTACACAAGTGCAAGGCTATCTTCTTGCACGCCCTCGGCCTGCCGAGGATCTGCTGGTCAAGGAACAGCGAGCTCAAGGCGCCTCACATTAGGAGCCGACATCGGCGGCTCGAGATAGCGTCGCTGTTGATACCATTGAGCCACCTGACGCGGCCTGATGGTTTCACGAGAAGCATAGGACACCGGATCCAATCTAACGACAACCGCGTTAGCTGCCATGATTTCGGAACAGCTCACTCATGACTACGTCAACGCTGGGGGCATTCGGCTTCATGTCGTTCAGGCTGGGCCGGATGACGGCAAGCCCGTTATTCTGCTGCACGGCTTTCCCGACTTCTGGATAGGTTGGCGACGCCAGATCGACGCCCTTGTTTCCGCCGGCTACAAGGTAATTGTTCCTGACCAGAGAGGCTGTAACACCAGCGACAAACCCAGGGGCGTCAGGGAGTACGCGCTGGGCAAGCTCGTCGGCGATGTGGTTGGATTGGCCGACGCCCTCGGCCTCGAGCGCTTTCACCTGGTTGGCCATGACTGGGGCGGCATGGTTACATGGGCCGCCGGAGAAATGGTGCCCGACAGATTGGAGAGACTTGTCATCCTGAATGCGCCGCATCCCGAGGTGCTGCTTGCCCATGCGATGCGATCTCCGACGCAGTTCCTGCGCAGCAGCTATGCAGCTTTCTTCCAGTTCCCCTGGCTTCCTGAAGCTGTCCTTGGTGCGAATCGCTCTTCCATGCTGGCGGGGGCATTGAGAAGATCCAGCAGGAAAGGCGCCTTCAAAGAAGAGGAAATAGCTGATTATCGGCAGGCTTGGGAGCAGCCGCAAGCCCTTACCAGCATGCTCAACTGGTATCGCGCCCTGCGCCTTCGCCCCGCCCTGAACGCCCGGATAACTGTGCCCACGCTTATCCTATGGGGAATGCAGGACCAGGCGCTGGAATATGGACTGGCTGAGCGAAGCCTGGCGCTTTGTGACCGTGGGCACCTGAAGGCCTTTCAGAAGGCGACGCATTGGGTCCAACGTGAGGAAAGCAGCTCGGTGAATGCAGCGCTTCTGGCGTTTCTGGAGGACGGATGAGGCAATGCTTTGTTGTGTTCAAGCCACAGCCATGTTCAGCGTCGCGCGGCTCAAGCGAAGCGCGTTAGTACCTCCCACTGTCCGAGCGCAGCATGGCATTCAACCCGCAGTATCTCCTCAAGAACGGAGGCCGTCCATTCAATTTTGCGCCTATGCCTCTTGTCGACCAGAGATCTTGAGGCAGGTACCAAGCCGTCGATCGCAAGCTTCGACCAATCTCATAGTGCCGTGAGCGCCCGCAAATCGTCGATGGCTCCGGGCGCCGCAGCCAGGACAGGCGCTCCCTTGGACAAGGAAGCCCCCTCGGTAGGAAAGGGGAGGTACCAGCCTCCGGCTTCGCGAACAAGGCAATACCCGGCTAGGCAATCCCAGGCATGCATGTAGGGCTCGTAGTAACCGACGAGCCGTCCGGCGGCGACGTAGGCGAGCATCAGCGCGCCTGATCCATTACGGATGAAGGTGCCGCCTTGCGTGAGGAGCGCTTCCACGACATTGGCAACGATATGAGGAGCGACGTGATGGTTGGCACCGATGCCGGTCACTGCGTTGCGTATGCTACGCGAGGCATCGAGCCGGAGAACGGCACCATTGAGCTGGGCACCGAGGTCACGTGCGGCGGAAAAAAGCTCATCCTGGCAAGGCGCGGCGATGATGCCGGCAACCGGCTCGCCCTGGTGCAGAAGCGCAATCGACACGCACCAGGTCGGCATGCCGTTAACAAAGGGGCTGGTGCCGTCGATTGGGTCGATGACCCAGGTGAAGCCGGACACGCCTTCCGCTAGTCCATATTCTTCTCCGAGCATCCCGTCTCCCGGATAAGCCTGTGCAATGCGGTCGCGAATAAGGGTCTCCACTGCCCGGTCGGCTATGGAGACGACATCCTGTGGATCCTTCTTTGTCTCGATTACAAGTGTCTCTCGCCGCCGAAAGAAATCGAGAGCAATGGCACCCGCTTCGCGCGCAACATCCTCTGCGAATTTTTGCCTGGTTTGATAGCCGATCGTTGCGTGAGAGGTCATGAAATCCTCTTGCGTCTAGCCGACGCTCCTGTTGTCAATTGGTGATGATGGCAATGCCGCGTTGCTTGAAGCCAACGGACACGGGCGTGGTAGACGGCAATATCCGGTCTACGGCCTGATCAACGACAAAGATTCTGCCTGCCTCTGTCTCAACTTCGTATTCCACGTGATCGCCAAGATAGGCAGCATGGCTGATGACGCCGCCGAAGGGAGCATCGGCGGCGGGCTCAAGAGTAATTGCATTTGGACGTACCGCCAGCTTTGCCTCGCCTGCCTGCATCACATCGCGCTTCGGTACCTTGTGCGTCAGCGAGCCGAGCCGGATCATGGCCTCTTCCCCCTCTATGGCGATGACCTGGCACGACATGACATTTGCTTCGCCCATGAAGTCGGCGATGAACGACGAGGCGGGCGCTTCGTAAAGCTGGCGCGGTGCGCCCTCTTGCGCTACCCTGCCATCCTTCATGACGATGATGTGGTCCGAAACCGCAAGCGCTTCATCCTGATCATGGGTCACGTAAACCGCGGTGAAACCAAGCCTCTGTTGAAGCTCCCGGATCTCCGTTCGCACCCGCCGGCGCAGACGGGCGTCGAGGTTGGAAAGAGGCTCATCGAGAAGCAGCACCTGGGGCTCCAGCACAAGTGCCCGTGCAACTGCCACCCGCTGCTGCTGTCCACCTGACAGTTCGGCCGGCAGACGGTCCCCCATTCCGGCAAGTCCTACGAGTTGCAGTCCCTCTTCGGCGCGCTCGCGCGCTTCCTTTAGCTTCATCCCTGAAGATTCGAGGCCGTAGGCCACGTTCTGCAGGGCAGACATGTGCGGGAACAGCGCGTAGGACTGGAAAACCATGGAGACATCGCGCTCGTTTGCCGGAAGCATGGTGACGTCCTTGCCGCCGATCAGGATGCGGCCGGCGCTAGGATGCTCTAAGCCGGCCAGCATTCGAAGCGTCGTTGTTTTTCCGCAGCCAGACGGCCCGAGCAGGGTCACGAGCGTCCCTGGCTTAATGGTGATCGAAAGGTCGTGGATCGCGGTGAACGCACCAAATGTCTTTCGGATGTTTTGGAATACCACCGAGCCGGGCGTGTTCATGCGGGTTTCTCCTTGGGAGCCGACGCAGGCATAGAAATGGCAAGGCGGCTGGCGCGACGTAACCGACGCTCGCCGACCAGCAGCTGGAAGATGGCAATAATGGCAATCATCACGATGATGAGGGCGGAGGAATAGGCGATTGCAACACCGTATTCGCCATTCTCCACCAGCCCGACAATATAGGACGTCGCCATATTGTGCTCGGCACTGACCAGGAAAATGACGG
The DNA here is from genome assembly GCF_902153245.2 of Pseudorhizobium endolithicum. Taxonomy (GTDB): domain Bacteria; phylum Pseudomonadota; class Alphaproteobacteria; order Rhizobiales; family Rhizobiaceae; genus Neorhizobium; species Neorhizobium endolithicum. The sequence goes on along the minus strand of NZ_CABFWF030000018.1, from coordinate 218,124 downwards.
CACTTATGGAGGTAATCGCGCGCACAAAGGAATAGACCAGCGCAGCCGTGATGGCTGGACGAAGCAATGGCAGGATCACCTTGCGGATTGTCCGGAAGCTGTTTGCCCTCAAGGTAAGAGAGGCTTCGTCCAAGCTCTGGTCCAGCTGTTTCATGGCAGCGACCCCGCCTCGCACGCCCACAGGCATGTTGCGGAAGACGAAGCAGGCAATGAGGATTGCGGCCGTCCCCGTCATCTCGAGCGGCGGGAGGTTGAAGGCCATGATATAGCTGATGCCGATAACTGTGCCTGGGATAGCAAAGCTCATCATCAGGGCGAATTCGAAGAGATCTCGGCCAGCGAAACGTTGGCGTACGATGAGATAGGCCGTCATCAGTCCGACAGCTGCCGTCAGTGGTGCAGAGATCAAAGCGATCTCCATCGTGGTCCAGAACGAATTCCAAGCCACGCCAGTCCATGCGATGCCGCTGTCAGTGATGCTGATGGAGAACGCGCGATTATAGTGCTGCAGGGTGAAGCTGTTATCCAACCCCCAGGTCTTCACGAAGCCGCCGGCGATGATCATGCCGTAGACGACGAGCGTGAACACCGCCCAAGGGATGACAAGGGCGTGGACGCCGATGGCAACGGAGCGGGGGAGGGCGGCGTGGACGCCATTATCACCCTTGCCGGTCACTGTCGCGAAACTCTTCTTTCCGAGCCACAGCCGCTGGGCGACGAAGGCCGACAGCGTGAAGCAAAGGAGGATCATTGCTAAAACCGCGGCGCGCGAAGGATCATTCTGGGAGCCGACAACGGCAAAAAAGATCTCGGTTGACAGGACGCCGTGGCTGCCACCCAGCACCAGCGGGTTGCCGAAATCCGCCATGCTCTCGATGAACCCGATCAGGAAGGCATTGGCGAGCCCTGGTTTCATCAGCGGCAGGGAGATGTGCCAGAAGGTTCTCCATCGGTCGGCCCGCAGCGTCTGGGACGCTTCCTCCATCGAGGGGGACACGCCTTCCACCACGCCGATCAGGACCAAAAAGGAAATTGGTGTAAACGACAGGACCTGCGCGATCCAGATACCGGTCAACCCGTAAAGCCAGCGCCCAGGCTCGATGCCGAAGAGCTGCGACAGCCCCTCCGTGACGACGCCCGCCCGACCGAACAACAATGTCAGCGCAAGACCGATCACAAAGGGAGGTGTAATGATCGGCAAGATCGTGAGAAGCCGCAGCCCCTTCTTGAACCGGACGCCAGTGCGGGTGGCGACCAGAGCAAAGGCAAGACCGAGAAGCGTTGAGCCGGAAGCGGTCGTGACGGCGAGGAAGAAGGTTCGCCAGGCGACGCCGCAGCGCTCGCTTCCGATCACGCAGCCAAGGCTCCAGATCGACGGGTCGACGATGTTGCGTAGAAACCCATCCGGGTTGAAGGACCCGTCGAAATCCTGGAACGCACCGACGAACATGCTGATGATCGGATAAAATACGAAGACTGCGACCAGAAAAGCCAGGAGCGAAATCGCGCTGACGATAAACGCATCGCCTTTCATCACGCCGCGCTCCGCGCAGCCAAAGGAGAACATCAGTACGAACATGATGGACAAGGTGATCGCACCGGCGCCCATTGCAGGCTGGCCGGCTGAAAGCGGCCCAAAGAGGCCTTCGAAGATCGTCCACGTCCATCCGGCGAAAGTGATCGCCAGGCCTTGGAAGGCGACAAAGAGCACTCCGGCGGCGCCAATCAGCGCAAGTAACGTTCCACGTCTTTCCGACACCGGTTGCAGCACCCGCACCAGCATCGCTGCGGCAAACAATAGGATCGCTCCCCAGAGCCACCAGCGTCCACTTGTGCTTGCCTGAAGAATGGCTGGAGCAAGGTCTTCATCACCCATGAAGCCGGTAAGCCAGGAAAGATTGAAGAAGCCGAGCTCGATCCGATACCAGGGGAGAAGAAGGAGGCTGAGCACGCCTGTGCCGAAGATCCAATCCAGTCGACGATCGCTGTTTGACATGGACTCCCTGCCGCCGGTTCGAGGTAGGTCTGCATGCAGGCGCCGGTTCCCGGCACCTGCGGCTCGATGATAGCGTGCAGGCTTAGTTGGCCTTGGCGCCGATCTCGCGGTCCCAACGTTCCAGAAGCGCCTTGCGCCGCTCCGGCTCACCATAGGTCTTGAAGTCGTAGTCGATCAGCTTGATGTCCTCGAAGCGAGGCGCCTCTTTCGGGATTTCGGCACTCTTGTTGGACGGTAGCTGGAAGGACTTTGCGTCCTTCATGCGCGACTGGACGGGTGCAGACAGTGCCCAGTCGTACCATTTCTTCGCGTTATCGAGGTTCTTGGCTCCCTTGACGATCGACATGGAGCCGATTTCGTAGCCTGTCCCCTCACAGGGCGCGACAGACTTGACGGGGAAGCCCTCGGCGGTCTGGGATACGGCATCATGCATGAAGACGATGCCAAGCCCGGTTTCGCCGCGTGCCGCAGCCTTTACCGGAGCAGAACCGGATTTCGTGTACTGCGAAATGTTGGCGTTCAACTTCTCCATGTAGTCAAAAGCCTCATCCTCGCCCATGATTTGCACGAGCGATGCCAACGCCGTATAAGCGGTGCCGGATGAGTTCGGATTTGCCATCTGGATCTCGCCCTTCAAGGAAGGATCCAGCAGGTCGGCCCAGCACTTTGGCTCCGTGAACCCTTTCGACGCGAAGATGTCGGTGTTGTAACCCCACCCCAAGGCGCCGGCGTAGATGCCGACCGTCTTGTAGTCAGCACTCTCCGCCTGCTTGACCGCCCAATCTTGCAACTCGGAAAGCAATGGTGACTTGTATTCTTCCGTCAGGTTCTCAGCAGCAGCCTGAAGATGCGGGTCTCCCGTTCCGCCCCACCAGACGTCGGTCTTCGGATTGCGCGCCTCCGCGCGGATCTTAGCGTAAGTCTCGCCGGATGAAAGGCGTACCATGTTGACCGACGTTCCTGTTTCTTTCTGGAAGTCGGCTTGCATCTGCTCGCATATGACAACGTCCGCCGAGCAGATGAGATTGAGGCTGCCTTCGGCCTTGGCGCTGAAGGCAATAAGGGACGCGCTCGCGGCAAGGCCTGCCGCGATCAACTTGATCGAGTTCATGTGGTCTCCTCCGGTCTAACGAACGCCTCCACGTCCGCCGCTTTGCAAGCGTGTGCAAATGCTGCATGATAATGTCATCTCTGTCAAATCCGGAGGCGGCGAGGAAGCCCCTGAAATCCTCGACCGTCATGTGCAAGGCTGTGCAGGTGTAGGGTCCGAGCAAGGTGAGCCGAAAGATTTTCGTCAGTGCACAGGACGTAGCGGTGAAAGCCGGCGTATCACGTTCGGCCGTTTCCCGTACCTTTACGCCCGGCGCGAGCGTATCGGACGAAACGCGTCTTCGCGTGCTTCGCGCTGCCGAGGATCTTGGCTATCACGTCAATCATCTTGCGCGGGGCCTCACGCGCCGCGAAAGCGGCATCGTATGCATGATCGTGTCTGACCTTGCTACGCCTTATCGATCCAACCTCCTGCGAGCCCTCACAGACCAGTTGCAGAATGCCGGACGCGTGGCCATGCTGATCAATACCGATCGATCCGACGGAAGCGTGAACCGCGCCTTGCAGCAAGCCGTTCGGTATCGCGCTGATGCATCGGTCATACTGTCTGGCATGCCGGACAAATCGATCATCGACCTTTGCCTGCGAAGCGGCCAGCGTCTCGTTCTCATCAATAGAGACGAGCAGCAAGAAGGCTTGCTTCGGATTAATCTGGACGATGCTGCGGCCGCGGACACTGCCGCTCGTGCGTTCCTTCGGGCGGGATGCCACCTTGTCGCCTTTGCCACGTCAGGGGCCGGAACCCCAAGCCTGGTGGCACGGGAACAGGGTTTCCTAGAGGCGGCTAAGGAACTCGGGTTGCAGGTCATTGTCGAGCGGCAGGGAGTGACGGGATACCAATGCGGTCGTACGATTGCTCAAAGCCTGATGACGCGCCGCCAGCGTCCGCAGGCAGTCTTTTGCGCCACGGATCTCATTGCCTGCGGATTAATGGATGCGGTTCGCCAGGAGTTCGGCCTCTCGATCCCCAAGGATCTCTGCGTCATCGGCTTCGATGATATCGAGCAGGCATCATGGAGTGCCTACAGCCTGACCACCTTTGCCCAGCCTGTTGATGAAATCGCCCTTCAGGCTGTCGAGTGGCTAAGCTTGCCCGAGGGGTCAGCCTTTGCGCGAGAGCCCTTGGTGAAACTACACGCCAACATCGTCTGGCGGCAAACCGTTCGAGGCGGTTAGGCTTCGCTGAGGCCCTATCCGGAACGCGCCGTGAGGTGAGCGCAGCATGGGTTGCGCGTGGAGGTGAATGCCTTGTCGACGCATAATCCACTCGGAAGGCACGCAGTATTTCCGTTGAACACCAACCTACTACGTGCCTTCTGAGAAGGCTGCCGCTTAACGATTGCGATCGACACCCTGGTAGTAATCGCCGCTGTCGATCGTGTGGTTGTCCCTCATCGGGCGCGGCGAGACGGGGTTGATCCCCTGGGTCGTGAAGCGGTCGATGCCCGGCCCATGTATTGCGCCAGTCGAACCCCCTGCACCAGGATAGTAGTTCCCTTCGGCTGCAGATGCTACGGTCCCAAGGGCTGCGGCTGCGATGAATGCGGCCGCAATAATTGCGTTCGTGGTTTTCATTGTCCTGTCCTTTCACTTTGGATGCAGGGGCTGTCCTCCCTGCGGTTGGTTTGTCGATTGAGTATTCCGGGAATGATGTTGGCTACCGGATGCCCCTCAGGTCATCGTTCGGTAGACGATTGTCTCTCGACGTCGGCATGCGGGGTATCCCCGGGTGCCTCCATCGCGGGCCGCCAGTGACCACCTGGTCAACAGGCATGAACCCGAGTGCGAGCTGTGTACCCCGGTAGTATTCGCCCTCGCCAGCGAATGCGATCGGCATGCCTGCAACAGTGAGCAAGGCTGCCATCAACAGTGTCTTCCTCATGGTTTCATCCTCCGGTTTCCTTTCCACGCCCTCATGGGCGGCTTGTTCATGCTTCCAAGGCGTTGGGCGCTAAGGGGGAAGCGCGCCCTCGTAATAGTCGCCGGCCTTGTTGGATCCGAAGACCAGCCGTTCTCGCTTGGTCGCCGCTTCCCAGCCCTGCTGATCGCGCTGAAGGCCGATCACGGACTGGCTGGCCCGGAAGATCGCATCGCTCTCATGGCTGCCGCCACTCAATGCGATCCACGCCATGAAGGCCGGAGCGACCTGGTGAATCTGGTTCATCATCACTTCTTCTCCCTTCTTCCGTCTCGGGACCCGGTCCGTATCGCCGTGGCCGCCTTTTTTGTTGGTGGGAGCATCGCGCGCAGGCGTCAGCCCGGCGTGAGGCCAGCGTCAACGCCGCGTCAAAAAAGCGCAAACTAGGAAGAAAAGACGAAGATACGGCCGAACCTCGGCTGCATCAGCGGCACGAGCCGGGGTGCAGGCGCGACCTGTGATGCGGGCGGCTAAGATGGAGACGGGGCCTGTTGCCGGGCTTCGATTAGGATGCGAGAGCTGCCTGAACGGCTGCAGCTGCGTCTGGCAGTCCTGCTCCAAAGAAGTAGGCGGAGCCTTTGCCGTCTTCCTCGTCTGAATTCATACAGTCAGGCGTGAGCGGTCGAAACCCTGGCACCACGACCCGTTGCTGGTCGCAAGCTGCCACGAGCAGTGCCTTTACCGCCACTCCGCCAAGCCTGGCACTTTGCCCGTGCCTGGTCTTGTGAGCTCTCTGGATCAGGGAACAGATGCCCCCAATCAACGCAGAGGCCCCGGATGTTCCTCCAAAGTTGGTATAGTAGCCGCCTCCGATTCCCGGGTTATCTTCGAGGGGAAGCGACGACCATGGATCGTCTCCGCGCTCATAGCCCCAGCAGCCGGGAAGGTCGGTCGTCAGCAATCCGAGGCCAGAATAGCGGTACTCCTTGGCGGGGCCTGCAACGTGAGCGTGGCGGGCGTGAAACGGGGACTGCTGGTCGACGCGCAACTGGTGGCGGTTGATGACCTCCTGGTCATCGGAGGGAGCCACCAGGGTAAGTCCGTGGCCGTAATTGCTGTATCCGGAGCGGAAACCCTCGACTGTGACTGCTCCAACGGCGATAATTCCGTTGTCGTCTTCAGCAAGATTCGCCGGATAGATGAGCTGACTCTCACCGCTATTTCCGGCCGCGCAAACAATCGGGATCTTGCGGCTGACCCCAAGGATAACGTGCCGGAGAATCCTCCAGAGCCTGCGGCCGCTCTCGGTAGGCTGCGGCGACTTCGGATCTAGTTCTTCTGCTTCACCAGCGAGTGAGAGACGTTTCACAAGGTCCTCCATCAGGCGGTTCTGGTAGAGCCCGGCATCGGTGGTCAGCTCTGCCTTCGGTTCGAGACGGGAGTTTTCAGGGTCTGGAAGCCCGCGAGGGAGCACGATGACGTCGGCCTGCTGCTGATAGGCATACAAGAACGCGCAAATAAACTGCGCGGGATCCGCGTCGAAGGAGGTGCGGATCGAGATCAAGCGGGAAAAGGGGTCGACGCCGAAATACGGAAGTACATTTCGGTTTCTGTTCGGCTCGGCCTCAGGTCCGGGTTCTGCAAAGAGCGTCTCCGGGATAGTCACTTCGCCAGTGCCACTTGCAATGGCCGCTGGTTCGCCCGCAATCAGGCCAGCACAGGCTGTCCCGTGGGCACCGAAGAGGGCTTCCGGATTTATCAGCCGCCGGACGCATCCCCTGGACGCAGCGAGTTCTGCAGTGAGGCTGTCGAAATACGCCTTGTCATCGTTGGAGAGGCCGAGGTCACCAAGTCCCGTCACGTCCAGGTCAGAAAAGAAGGTTTCCTGTTGTTCCGGGCCATAAGGATCTAGTTCGTCGTATTTGGCGATGGTCCGGGCCCCGAAGGGATGCGAAGCCAGGTCAATCGAGCGGTCCCGATCGAGACGCGTCTTCAGGTTCGGGTGATCTGGACAGATGCCGACGTCGATGAGAGCCACACTGGCGGGCACCACGGTTCCGGCCGCAGCGATCTGATCCCATACGGTGGACCTGACCGTGGGTCTGCACGCCTCTCGTACTGCCGGAATGTCTGGATTGGACGGAGTGGCGGGTGCCGCCCCGAAGTCTGCGTCGATAACTTTCAACGCGGCAAGGTGCCATAGATAATAGTAGGGTTCAGGAACTTCGCTGGGGTGCTCAGAAGTGACTGCCATGCTGACATCCTCCTAAATTCACCGCGGATGGCGGCGCTCTACATCCACTCTGCTCGTACCGCCTGGAAGCTTGGGCCGAAGGCATCGTGAAGATAGGGGGCGAAGCGACGGGCGAGTTCACGGCCGCCGGCTGTATCGCTTGGGTAATGCAGGCCCGCCCACTCCCGGTTCTCCGCGACGTTCTGGGCGATCCTCGCAAGCTCGTCCGTGGCCGGATGCTCCGGCAGGATTGTTGCGAAGGCGAAGGCCACCGAATAGCACTGGAAAGCGTGATTACTTGGGAAGGCCGCATGCGGCGGGACAGCAAGAAGGGGTCTCAGCAGCGGCTCGAAGTGGCTAGGCCTTAGCCTGTCGAATTTGTCCTTGTAGATAAGCCCGACATATTCACACGCTGTCAGGATCGACTGAAACAAGCCCTCGGTGGCCGAATAGCCGCTGATGTCCTCCACGTGAAGCGGACGGGTGAACTCGGACAGCGAGATCGTCGCCTCGCTTTCGATGTCCGGCAGTCGCCTTGCCCGCTCTCGATCCCGTCTCTGCATGGATAGAAGGACTGCGGTTTCCAGCCGTGTATAGTCGGGCCCCGGAGGCGGCAGGATATCCAGCGTCTCCCAGCAGAACCGCTTTGCGGCATTAAAGGCGTTACGGGATGGTTGTTGATGGAGCCGCCGTATCTCGAAGGCTGGAACAAGCTGCGCGGCAGCCTGGGCCGTGATGCCGCCCGCGGCCTTGTTCTTATTCTTGTTTTTATTCTTGTTCTTGTTCTTGTTGAGCACCGCTTTATTGGCGACGTGCATGACAGACATCGCCATCATGACCCTACTGGGCGGCAAGATCAGGCCCGCTTCACCTGCTTCATCCCGAGCAGCCGAATGTGTCGACGGAACACGATCCGGCGGCGTCGATGCGGCATGATCGGCGCCGCAGGAGAGGACAGTGTCAGGCTCAACCTTAAACGGGAACGCGTTGAGAAATGCTACCGCTGGCGACTGAGCTTCCGGCATCTTGTCCCTCCTCACTTCGTCGGCGCTTCATGGTCTATTGTGAACGGATACCTGCCTTGACCAGACCTTCGATCAACAACTGTCCCCCTTCGGTCCCCAACAGTGGGTAGCGGCTTTCCCGCAGGGCGCTGATGGAAACATCCGGTTCGATCGCCTGCAGGCGCATGAGGTAATTTTGTGCCTCATGGGTATGGTTGGCATGGGCGTGGCTCGCTGCAAGGTAACGTAGAACCGAGTTGAACTGGGGCCGCTCCATCAGAGCTTCCTCTCCAGCCGCGATCGCGGCCGCGTAGTCGCCCGCAAGAGCCGCGCTGACGCACCGCGTCGTATCGAAATAATACTTGTACCGGCTATGGGTGACCAACTGGCGGACCCAGTTGGAGATCGCCACCGCCTTGGTGGGCTGGCCCGTGAAGCAATGCAGCATGGCGTAGAGGTCCCAGCCCAGGGGCTGGGCAGGGTTGAGATGGATTGCTTTCTCGAAGAGGTGGCTAGCGCGCTCGTACTCGGCGAAAAGAAAGGAGTGCACATGCCCGACGAGAGCCAGGGACACAGGATTTGCGGGGTCAAGTTCGAGCGCCCTGCGCGAAAGATCGCGCGCCTCCTCCGTAATGCCGGCATCGGCCATGCTGAATCTCTGCCCGACCTGAAACGTTCGGATGAAGGCCTGCCAGGCAAAGGCTGCGCCGTCTGGTGATTGTCTGATGCAGCGATCCAGCAGCCGCTCTGCGCGCGCGAGATCATCGCGGGAGAGCCTGAAGATGGAATCGATCGCGTGAATGAGGTCAGCGCCCGCACAAGAGCTGTCCTCCACCCAGGGAGAGAGTAGATACTGCCCCACCTGATCCACTATCTGGGTGATGATTGGATGCAGCTCCGACATGCTGCCGCACCGGACCGCGAAGCGGCTGGCCAGTTGCTCGCCCGACCAGATATGCACTCCATCGGATCTCCGTCGGATGACAGCCTGCGCAAGGACTGCATCACCTTCGAACGTGAGACGCATCTTTACGGTGATCGGGAGAAGATTGGCAGGGGACGGATCTGCCTCTATACCCGGCGCAGAATGGGTATCGAACGAAAGATCGGCGACACCGATCCCAAGTGTTTCGCTGAGCGACCGCGTCAGAAGAGTCTGCAGTCGCAGCGCGACGATCCGGCCTTTGTCACCGAGCCCGATCACCTGCGGGGGCTGCAAGCGCATCAAAACCGGTCTCAGAGGTGTCGCATCGAACGACGTCGTCTCCTCCCGGGCCCCCCGGACAAGGACATCTGTCCCTGCACGCTGATACTGCCCGAAGGGGGACAGATCACCGGACAGGGCAAGATCGGAAGGTCTTTCCAGGTATCGGGCGTCACCGCCCTCGCGGTCGCGTTGGACCCTTGTCTGCCAGTTTTGCCGTTCGAGCGTGAGCCACTCCTCGAATTCCGGGTCACGGACGTCCATTCCCTCCAGGAGTTGATCACAGGCACTCTCGGAAGCCGTTGCCTGGTTGATGTCCAGTTCCACCCGGTCCAGATCCAGCCACACCGTGAGCTTGTCTGCCCGCACGAGATCGCGTGCTGGCCCCAGCGATTTCCGGATCTCCAGTAGTGCCTGGCGCAGGCTTGCGGAAGCCTGCTCCTCGGGCCGGTCGCTCCAGAGCTTGTCCCGCAACCAGACCCGGGACCGTGAACCCCGCCGAGACAGAGCGAGCATCGCCAATAGCGCCTGCGTCTTCTGAGATTTGGGGGCCAGGGACGTACCATCGCGATCCGTCAGGGCAAATGAGCCCAGAAGGTACAGCCTGTATTCCGCACGTATGCCCTCAGCTCGGTGCATCGGAGTGCGCCTTGCGGTTCCACCGCGTCTATCAACCCAGCATAGCGCCCCCAAGAATAGATTTACCACGGCACGAGGTGGCTGGGTAGCAGACATTTTGCAACTATAATCTCCGCTTTCTCGGGGATAGACCCGGAAGCGGATAGTCCGGTCGTGCCTCCGTTTCGGCCTTTGAGGCTTGCTGTCGCGCCCGCCGAGAAGCGGTCATTGCCCAGCCGTGAGGTTCGCGAGCTCGCCTGCCATCATTTCTCTCTACATGACATGGAGAAGCTGAAATGCATCTCCTCCGGATAGCCCTTCCGGCGCATGATGAGCTTGATATCATCCATGTGGGTGGGTTCGCCCGCGCAGGCCTGTTCAACGATTGGAATGAGATCGCCGCGGATCTCCTCCCAGACGTCAAGAAAGTCTCGGCCCAGGGCCTGCGGATGCTTGGACGCGAGGATCTGAGTAGGCATCGTTGTAAAGAAGGAGTTGCTCCCGTCCCCACGCGATGAGCATAGCCTGGTTCGAGGCCAGCATGACAGTAACCAGTGTCGAAAGCGATGTCGGCCATGTGCCGGTTGATTCTAGGCTAGTGTCAGTCCAGGGATAGGATCTGATGCGCCTGTCCATCTCTCCGCCGCCAGCAAGAAATGGGGCAGAAGCATAGTTATTTGGCTCAAGCGGCCTGCGCTCCTCTTGAGGTTGATTGCAACGATGTTTAGGAGGGCGCGGCGGGTTTCAAGGTGTATCAGCGAATTCTGGCTTGCCTTGTGATCACCATTCCACGTGAGCAAAATATTTCACGCTCCACCTTCCACACCTGATATTGCCCTTCCGGTTCCGAGACCGGAATCGTCCGTTCCGGAAGTCCTCCGAATTCCGTCGCTAAACAGCCCGCCCTCAAGGTCAATGGTGCGTCATTCGATAAAAGCCTGCTTATTTCGCCGGCGGTACGGGCCAATCCTCATCGACGTCAACCGCGACAGTGTCGTGCGTCTCCTGCCAGCTATCCACCCCGCCGGGGAACCAGTGGACCCGGGTAAAGCCGTGCGTCACCAGACGCTTGCCAGCGTTCCAGCTTCCCCAGCATTGGGGCTGGCAGAAGACCACGATCGGCTTGGCGTCGTCGCCTTGCGTCAGTTCCTCTACACGGCGGAGAAAAGCCTCCTCCTGTGCCGCTTCCAGGGTTGCGGCTCCTGCGCCTGGAAGCCAGACGGCCTTCGGAATCGAACGATGAGTTGGCAGCCATAGCCGATCCTTCGGGAATCCCTCAGGCTTCTTGTCGGCGGGACCAACATCCAGCAGGATGGGATCCTTGGGCAGTAGCGCCTCAAGACCCGCCACATCGACCACCACGGCGCCCTGGAGCGTGTTCGGGGTCTCGCCCCGCATCGGGCCGGTCCACAACCCCTCCGGCTCCCTCACTTCCGCTGACGTCCCGTTTGCGCCGCAGGCAGCCAGCGCGACCATGAGGAAGAGAACAAAACGTGAGCCTGGCCACATGTCCCGGCTCCTAATTGGTTGCCAGCGGCACGTCGAAACTCTGCTCCCATTTTCCACCTTTGTTGTCGGACGCGACCACCCGGATCGGCGCCTGGCCCGCCGGCACGAAGCTGAAGCCTAGGGCTGGATTGGTAGAGAGTGAAATGTCGCCGGTAACTTCCAGTATAGTCTGGTCGCCTTGAGACACGATCACCTTTTCCACGTACCGTGGCGGCGTGTAGAGCCGGGTAAGCTGGTTCATCTGCATGCCGCTGAAGTTCGGGTGGCGGATCATCAAGGTCGCTTCCGAGGGAGTCCCCTGTCGGACGTTCTCCGCAAACTTCATCCGCATGTCACCCATGCCCTTCATCGCTTCGGCGTCACTCGGTCCGGAAGGAGCCGAGCACCCACCAGATGCTTTCACGAAGGCGGCGTTGGAAAACAGCTTTCCATCCTTCGTTTCGGCAACAGCGTGAATGTTGGTGTAGGTATCGACGCGCACGCGCAAGTGCAGGGCGCCCGCATCGGCGGCTGGACCGAAGGTGACATGGGCGGCGAGGGGAACCGGGTTCTCGTCAATCACGAGATAGACGGATTTGATCTTGTCCTTCTCCGGCATCCTGAGTGTGATCGGCACGAGTGCTGCATCCTGCGCGCGCTTTGGGGCATCGATGCTGATCAGTGCCTCTGTCGGGATCACCTTGCGGTCATCGAAAATGTAGTCGGCGATCTGCTGCCAGCGCTCCTCCCGCTCGGCGTCCGCTTCTGAGGCATTCACGCCGGGCGCCGAACTGACGCAGAACATGGTCAGCAGAGCAGTCGAAAAAGTCCGTCGCATCATCGGCATCATCTTCTCCTCCATGCGTTACGTGAGAGCTACTCCCATTCAAGTTCCTTGTAGGCCTGGATGACGTTGCGTCCATGATAGTCGCTGAACAGCGCCCAGCCTTCTGCTTCCCCAACTGCCGCCTTCCGGCTGGCCTCGTCTATCGAAAGACCCTCTTCGATCGCCCGTCGCGTTTCATCGTGAAGCGCGGTCAGGTAGCCTATCTGCCTGTCCACGGCCGCACCGAAATCCACCAGTGCGGGACCATGCCCCGGCACGGCCCGGACGGGGCCAAGCTCCTTCAACCGCGCGGCTTCCGCCAACCATCCCGTGAGGCTGCCATCCAGCGAAGGAACGCGATCCACGAAAAGCAGGTCGGCAGGAAAGAGCGTGCCTGACGACAGGTCGAGCATCGATAGGTCGCAATCGGTATGGGCCGTTCGGTGGGCAGTGATCCGAAAGCGTCGGTCACCGAGATCGATCTCTGCGACGTCGTCGACCTCCTGCGTAGGATAGACGACGTCACCGACATCTTCCGCTCCCAGGACTTCCGCGAGACGCTCCCGGTAGTAACCACCGCGTGTATCCAGCGCGGCCCTCAGACCACGATGACCAATAAATTCAGGCCGCTCCTCGACGAAGGCAGCAGCCCCGAAACAATGGTCAGGATGGACATGCGTCAGCACCACATGCCGGATCGGCTTTCGGGTTCGCTCCCTGATCCGGGCCTTGAGCCAGTTTCCGTCTGCGAGGCTGCCGCCAGGATCGGTGACGAGCACGCCATCGCGCCCGATGATGAACCCGATATTGGCGATGCCCCCCTTGTTGGCCGGCGACGCCTCCTCATGCGGCGCCTCACGGATGAATAGGCCGTTGCCCAATTCCTTCAGTCTCGCAAATTCGCTGGCGATGCCAAGGCGGGGAAAACAGCACAGGCAGAAACCCAGGGCCAAGGCTTCACGGCGTGTGAAGCGCCCGCCGGTGGCCGACTGTCCGACACAGTCGACGGATTCATACCTTTCGATCGACATGTTCTAAAATATCACATTCAACGACGTTCCCGTAGCGCTCTTTCCCACGATTGCGCATAGTTGATCTCGAATATCGCGGAACATTCATTCTGGCTCCGAACTCAGCTCGAAACCGCAAAACCCGGTGGGTGCTTGCAAAGCGCACGCCACGACCGAACTGTCTGGACTCGATGATGAGAAACAGCGGAAGTCCTGGCTGTCGGGACGACGCTCTTCCGACAGCCAGGGACCCGGTGTATCAGGCCGCGAGCGCTCCTGATTTCTTCGCCACCCAGCCGGCAACATAGTCCATCAGCGCAGGTGAGAGGCAGTCATAGGGCTCCAGCCCAAGCTCCCGCAGGCGTGCCCGAATCGCATCCATTTGACCGGGATCGACGCCGGCCTCGATGATCGACGAGACGAAGGCCGCGAACTCCGGAGGCGCCCAGCCCGACTCCTGGAAGCGCTCCGGATGCACGAAGTCCAGTCCCTGGAAGGCGTGCTCCCTCTCGACCGGCCCGTACATATGGACGCCGCATTCCCGGCAGGCGTGACGCTGGATCAGCGCAGATGTGTCGACCACCTGCAGCTTGTCACCATTTTCGAGCACCGTCACCTTGTCGTGCGGCACGACGGCGACGACCGAGAAGGCGGTTCCCTTCGGCTTCCAGCATTTCGTGCAGCCACACACGTGATTGTGTGCAACCTGCCCCTCGATCTTCACCTTGACCGGCCGATCAGTGCAGGCACAGACGAGTGTCCCTCCTGAGAAACCGGGATCGGCCGCCTTGATACCATTGTCCACGGCCGGATGTATGCGAACTGCATTTTCCATGGCATGCTACCTCCCCTGTTAGGCCGAAGCCAGGTCCGCCTCGCGGGCCAGCCTTTCGACATTGAAGCTGCGCGCCGGCCGCCTTCCTCAGTAGACGACGACGCTCCTGATGCTCTCGCCGCCATGCATCAGGTCAAAGCCCTTGTTGATGTCCTGAAGCGGCATGGTGTGGGTGATCATCGGGTCGATCTCGATCTTGCCCTCCATGTACCAGTCAACGATCTTCGGTACGTCGGTTCGCCCGCGCGCGCCACCGAAAGCCGTTCCCATCCAGGTGCGGCCGGTGACGAGCTGGAAGGGGCGGGTGGAAATCTCCTGGCCGGCGCCGGCGACGCCGATGATGACCGACTTTCCCCAGCCGCGGTGCGAACTCTCCAGTGCCTGGCGCATGACCTTGGTGTTGCCGGTGCAGTCGAACGTATAGTCGGCCCCGCCGATCTGGTCGGCGCCGCGCTTGGTCATGTTGACGAGATAGGGGACGATCTCTTCGCCGACCTCCTTCGGGTTGACGAAGTGCGTCATGCCGAAGCGCTCACCCCATTCCTTCTTGTCGTTGTTGAGGTCCACGCCGATGATCATGTCGGCGCCGGCAAGGCGCAA
>NZ_CABFWF030000018.1:146246-203222 GCF_902153245.2 Pseudorhizobium endolithicum | reverse complement strand
TGGCCCTGTGTCGAACGGATGGCCGTGCAGAGATTGGTCTTGCGCGACAGGCAGGAGGGGCATTCCCGACACTCGGGCGTGTAGAGCGGGATGACGTGGTCCCCCTTCTTCACCGACGTGACGCCCGGCCCGACATCGACCACGATGCCGGCGCCCTCGTGCCCGAGAATGGCGGGAAACAGGCCTTCCGGGTCGGCGCCGGAGAGCGTGAAATCGTCCGTGTGGCAGATGCCCGTCGCCTTCACCTCCACCAGCACCTCACCCGCCCGCGGCCCCTCGAGCTGAACGGTCATGATCTCAAGCGGCTTGCCGGCTTGAACGGCAACGGCGGCGCGAACGTCCATGGTTCTTCTCCTTCATTTCCGAATCCGCACGACTGTCGCATGCCGCAGAGGGCGGCTCAAGCGCCTGCCGACGCCAAGAGGGATGGTTCGAGATCACGATCGGGTGCCATTGCCGCTGCCTGGGGATTCCGTGCGCGATCACGCGGCAAAGCGGCCCCCTCTGCACCCCGTGAAAGGCGGCATGCGGCGGTGCTGAGGGAGCGATCCTGCGCGACCATCTCCGTCAGGCTCATCATCTCCCGCCAGCCGGGATGATGCTCGGCAGGTGCACCGAGCCGATCGATCTCCTTGAGGATGAGGCGTTCGGCGCGGGAAAGGTTGAGGTGGCCGCGATCGACGGCGCTGCGCAGCACCCGCCAGAGGAAGGCAAGGTCTTGCTTCGTGATTCCCGCCGCGCCGCTGCGTCGTCCGGCATAGGCGCCCCGGGGCTCCGGCAGCAGAGCCAGTCTCAGTTGATTGAGTGCCGTCGTCGAGAGGAAATTCGGCACGGAGGTGGCGACGTCCAGCACGTGCAGCAGGATGTCCAGTCCGGCGGAAGTCCGGATCGCGCCCGCGTCCGCCAGCCATTCGAGAAGCCAGCCGGCCGTTGACCCGGATACTTCTCCGGAACGGGATTCGTGCCAGACCACGTATGCGGTGACCGACTCGATGAGGTAGCCCGTCCATTCGGGGCAGGAAACGGGGCAGCAGTCGTGCAGTGCAAGCGCCATTGCAACCTCTTGCCGGCTGCCCAATCCGTCGGGCCAGAGCTGGCGGCGCAAGTGCAGGACGTCGTCGGGCGTGATCCGACCCTTCCCGGCGATGACACATGCCGGGAAAGAGAAGCGAAGATCGCTCATCTTTCATCTCCGTCTCATCATGAAACTGAGGGAGCACTATAGGCGCTCACCCGTTGACGGACTGCCAAGGATGGATCTTAACGCGCGCTGAGGAAGTTTCCTCAAATCACGCTGCACGTCTCGCTCTGACACGCTCGCGCCAGATTATGAACAGGCCGGAGGCTACGATGATGAGAATGCCGACCCATTTTGACGGGGTGGGGAAGTCGCCGAACAGGGCATAGCCGAGCACGGTCGCCGAAATGATCTCGAAATACTGGAAAGGTGCGAGCAGGGAGATCGGCGCCATCCGGAAGGCCTTGACCACGAGGAGGTGCATATAGCCGGAGATCGAACCGAGCAGGACGAGGAGTACCAGTCCGAGCCATGAGGCGGGGAGGGACATCTCGAACTCTTCGGCTCCTGCCGCAGTGCCGGCCACCAGTGCAGCCCCCATGAGGAGCGTGCCGCCGACGCCGGCGATGGTCTGCATGGTAAGCGGCGAATCGGCCTCGCCGATTGCGCGGTTGAGGAAGAGGTAGAGCGTGAACAGGAAGGCGCAGGCGACCGGCAGCAGCGCGGTCCAGCCGAAGATCGCCCAGCTTGGCTGGATGACGATCATGGCGCCGCCGAAGCCGACGACGATGGCGAGCCAGCGGCGCCAGCCTACCTTCTCGCCCAGGAAGAGTGCCGACATCATCGTCAGCATGAAGGGCTCGACAAAATAAATGGCAAAGACGTCCGCGAGCGGCATGTATTTTACCGCCACGAAGAACATCAAGCTGGCTGCAGCATGCAGGGCGCCGCGCAGGAGATTCATCCAGGGCCGTTTTGCGCGAAGGACCGAGCCACCCAGCACGAACAGCAGCGGCAGCGTGCAGACGAGCTGGAAGAAGAAGCGGTAGAAGGTC
Source organism: Pseudorhizobium endolithicum (assembly GCF_902153245.2). Taxonomy (GTDB): domain Bacteria; phylum Pseudomonadota; class Alphaproteobacteria; order Rhizobiales; family Rhizobiaceae; genus Neorhizobium; species Neorhizobium endolithicum. Next base: position 201,149 of record NZ_CABFWF030000018.1, on the reverse strand, counting down.
ACCTGGCCGGGTGACATGGCCTCGAACGTCGCCATATACTTGGCGATCGCGTCCATCAGCGGAAGGATCACCATGCACACCGCCATCAGGACCATGCCGGATGCCGGGCTTCCGGTGCGTGTTGGCTCAGTCATGGGGCGGAAAACCGGAACTGGGGCGCTCGGCCGGCTGGGAGAGAGGAGAGGGGGCGCCGAGCGCCCCTCCGTTCACGCGGCTGCTTGCGAGGGCAGGGTTTTCATGTCGATCACGAAGCGGTAGCGGACGTCGCTCTTCAGCATCCTCTCGTAGGCTTCGTTGATCTGGTCCATGCGGATCATCTCGATTTCGGCGGCAATTCCTTTCTCGGCGCAGAAATCGAGCATTTCCTGCGTCTCCGCAATGCCACCGATCATCGATCCGGCGAACGTCTTGCGACCGGGGATGAGGCTGAAGGCATGGACGGAGAGCGGCTTTTCCGGAGCGCCAACCTGAACGAGCGCACCGTCGCGCTTCAGGAGCGCCAGATAGGCATTGATGTCGTGATCGGCGGCAACCGCGTCGATGATCAGGTCGAGACTGCCGGCGGCATTCTTCATCTGCTGGGGTTCGCGGGAAACGATGACCTCGTGCGCACCGAGTTTCTTGGCATCCTCCGCCTTCGAGGGTGACGTGGTGATCATCACGACGGTGGCGCCCATGGCGTTGGCAAGCTTCACTGCCATGTGGCCGAGACCGCCCAGCCCGACGACGCCGATGCGCTTGCCCGGCCCGGCCTGCCAGTGGCGAAGCGGAGAGTAGGTGGTGATGCCGGCACAGAGCAGCGGTGCCGCAGCGGCGGGATCGAGGCCCTCGGGGATGCGCAGGACATAGCGGTCATCGACCACGACGCGGGCTGAATAGCCGCCGAACGTATGCGCGCCTTCTCCCATGGCCTTGTCGGGAGAGTTGTAGGTTCCGGTCATCCCGTTTTCGCAATACTGTTCGAGCCCGTCGGCGCAACTGGCGCACTGGCGGCAGCTGTCGACGATGCAGCCGGCACCCACGCGCTCACCGGTCTTGAAGGCAGTGACGTCCGAACCCACCCGCGCCACGCGTCCGATGATCTCGTGTCCGGGCACGCAAGGATACATCGTCCCTGCCCACTCGCTGCGGGCGGTGTGGATGTCGGAATGACAGACGCCGCAGTACTCGATCTCGATCTCCACATCGCGCGGTCCCGGATCGCGGCGCGTGATTGAAGCGAGCTTCAGCGGGGAGCTGCCGTCGTCGCAGGCATAGGCGGAGGTTGTGAACATGGCATAGCTTTCGTTGGACTGGGAGGTGGGGGGTGGGCGTGTTACATTGGGAGGAAACGGCGTACCGTCAACCCCGGCCCGTCTCCGTTATGGTTGAGCCGAAAACTTCTTCAAACGCCTGCCGCAGCCGCGTGTCTACATCGGTCATCATCACCGGCAGCCCGAGATCGATAAGGCTGGTCACCCCGTAGGCGCTGATGCCGCAGGGAACGATGCCGGAGAAATGCGTCAGGTCGGGATCGACGTTGATCGACAGGCCGTGGAAACTCACCCAGCGCCGCAGCCTGATTCCCAGAGCGGCGATCTTGTCCTCCGCCATGCCGCCGTCGGGAAGCGGCGGCTTTTCCGGCCGCCGGACCCAGACGCCCACCCGGTCCTCGCGCCGTTCTCCCTTCACGTTCATCGATTCGAGCGTCCGGATGACCAGTTCTTCCAAGGCGGCGACATAGGTCCTGACATCCTGCCGCCGGCGCTTGAGGTCGAGCATCATATAGGCCACCCGCTGGCCGGGGCCGTGATAGGTATATTCGCCGCCGCGTCCGGTGGAGTAGACCGGAAAGCGATCCGGCTGGATGAGGTCGGCGGCGTCCGCGCTGGTTCCGGCAGTATAGAGCGGCGGATGTTCGAGCAGCCAGACGAGTTCGTCGGCCTTGCCGTCAGCGATCGCCGCGACCTCCCGCTCCATCATGGCTACGGCCTCTTCATAGGGCACGAGGTGATCGGAGATTCTCCAGCGTACCGGCGGCGATCCGGGCAGGGGATGCATTGCATGGTCTAGATCGGTGCGGGCCAGCATGAGAACGTCCTCTCGTCCGCCTTGTTGAAGAACTCCCCTCGATCGAAAGGAGCAGCGGATGGGCTTTGATATAGACCTAATCGCGTCGGATTTTTATCCCTGAAAATTCTCTCGCGGCGCCCTTGTGCCCACCAGATCCTTTTGCTACATGCTGCCCCGCCGGCGCAAGTCGGCTCTACCACGATGCGGTCGTGGCGGAATTGGTAGACGCGCAGCGTTGAGGTCGCTGTGGGGCAACCCGTGGAAGTTCGAGTCTTCTCGACCGCACCAAAGAAACCCGCTTCGGCGGGTTTTTTGTTGTCTTGGCCTCCCGGATGTTCTGTAGCCTGAGGAGAGTGGCTATGCCCGCGTTGAAGGTGAAGCATCGGCCGGTCGGTGCAACGGCCGTCCTGGGCCCGACCGGACGTCCGACGATCACAACCCCCACCGGCGGCAGCATGGAAGCGATCACGGTCGGATCCGATCCCGGCTTCAACCCGCTCGATCTCCTCTACGCTTCGCTGGCGACATGCCTGGCGATCAGTGCCCGGATTGCGGCGAGCGAACTTGGTCTCCTCGACCGGATAACCATGGTCAGGGTCCAGGTAATTGGCGAAAAGGCGCCCGAAACACCCTCCCGTGTGCTCCGCATCGCCTCTACGCTCGCTCTTGAAGGAGATCTGGACACTGCTCAGCGTTGTGCGATCGCTGAGCATGCGGAAAGGATCTGCACCGTCAGCAACACCCTGGCCCGCAGCCCGGAACTGACCGTCACGGTGCAGCCGGAATAATCAGTCGTCCTGCGGGATATGCGTGTCGACGCCCGCCTGGCGCAGGTTGTTGATCACGGTTTGCACGCCTTTTATCCGCTCGACCGTGCGCGTGATTCGCGAGGATGTTGCGCTGTCGTCCACAACCCCTTCGATCGTGACGGTGCCGCGCTCCGCATGGACGTCGATGCTCTCCATCGGGAAGTCGCCCAGATTGTCGAGCGCTTCGGTCACCCGCTCCTCGACGTCATCGAAGTCCGGGAAGCCGTCCGTGCCCGGCAGGACATTGTCCGGCGTCCGCTCTTCGAAGCCTTCAGCGTCGACACCCTCCACATGATATCCCCGGTTTCGCTCGCGGTCGAAATTGGCGTTCGGGTCTCCATAGGCGGCGTTGCCGACCGGGCGTGTCGCGGCACCCGCTGCATCCGCATAGGGCCACCCGTCGTCGATATTGCGGGTGTCGTAGTCGCGATAGTCTTCCTCGCGGGTCGTGTTGTTGGGATTGCGCTTGATCGCCATTGGGAGGCCTCCGTCGATTGTCCGCTTCCATAACGTCCGGAAGGGGGAATGGTTCGACGTTCAGGCGCCGTTCTGCTTCTGCCACTTGCGGATCAGGCGGTCCCGCTTCAGCCGGGAAAGCCGTTTGAGCCAGAAAATGCCGTCCAGTTGGTCGACCTCGTGCTGGATGCAGATGGCATGGAAGTCCGTGGCGTCTTCCTCGTGAGACCCGCCTGCAAGGTCCTGGTAGCGGAAGCGGATCGCGCAGGGCCGCTCCACGTCTTCCGTGAACCCCCGCATCGACACGCTGCCTTCGACACGCCGTTTCGTTTCTCCCGAGAGGGAGAGGATCACCGGGTTGACGTAGACGAGCGGCTTGTCCGGCAGGAGTTCGAGCACCACGACGCGAAGCGGAATGCCGACATGGCCGGCGGTGATGCCGACACCGGGGGCGGCCCGCATGGTCTCCAGCAGGTCGTCGGCCAGTTGCCGCAGCGCAGGCCCGAACTCCGTGACCGTCGCGCAAGGTCGTGAAAGGCGCGGGTCCGGATAGTTGAGGATGGGCAGCTTCGCCATGCGGAACTCCGGGATCTGGTGTAGAAAGCTCCGGCATACGCTCTGCAGCCGTGCGCCTCAACCGTGACGGCGACATCCGCTGGACCGAAGTTTCCGATTCGTTTAGCAGGGCGTGGCGGCGGGCTGTTCGCCAGGTCTATCCGGTTGTTGACAATACGGTTCTCGCAGCCATTCTCGATGGAAGCACGAGGCCATGCAGGGGCGGCAGATGAGCGACATCGAAGAAGAAAACCGCGCCCGCATCCGCAGTGAAGAGGCTGCCGCGGACATCTACGCAGAAGATGGCTCCGTGCGCGCCGAATTCCTTGCGCTCGTCGGTGCGGCCATCGCCGATCGTGACGTCCTCTATCTGCGCCAGCACGTCTCCCGACTGCACGAATCGGAACTCGGCGACCTGCTGGAGGCCATTCAGCCGGAGCAGCGGCTGGCGCTGGTCAAGCTCCTCGGAGCCGACTTCGACCTGACCGCGCTCACCGAGGTGGACGAGGCGATCCGCCTGGAGATCGTCGAGCAGATGCCGAACGAGCAGATCGCAGCGGCGATCGGCGAGCTCGATTCCGACGACGCCGTCTACATCCTCGAGGACCTCGACAAGGAAGACCGCGAGGAGATCCTTGCCCAGTTGCCGTTCACCGAGCGCGTCCGGCTACGCCGCGCGCTGGACTATCCGGAACAGTCGGCCGGCCGGCGCATGCAGACGGAATTTGTCGCCGTTCCGCCCTTCTGGACCGTCGGCCAGACGATCGACTACATGCGCGAGGACGCTGAGCTTCCCGAATCCTTCACGCAGATCTTCGTCATCGATCCCACTTTCAAGCTGCTCGGCATCGTCGATCTCGACCGCATCCTGCGCACGAAACGTCATGTGCGGATCGAAAGCATCATGCGGGAAACGAACTATCCGATCCCTGCGGAGATGGACCAGGAAGAGGCGGCGCAGATCTTTGAGCAGTACGACTTGTTGTCGGCGGCTGTGGTCGACGACAACGGCCGCCTCGTCGGCGTCCTGACCATCGACGACGTCGTGGACGTGATCCAGGAGGAGGCGGAGGAGGATTTCATGCGGCTCGGCGGCGTCGGAGACGAGGAGCTGTCGGATTCGCTCGCCGAAACATCCCGCTCGCGCATGCCCTGGCTTGCCGTCAATCTCGTCACCGCCTTCGTGGCGGCGTCCGTCATCGGCGTCTTCGACGCCACGATCGAAAAGATCGTTGCCCTGGCCGTCCTCATGCCCATTGTCGCCGGCATGGGAGGAAATGCAGGCTCCCAGACGATGACCGTGACGGTGAGGGCATTGGCCACCAGGAGCCTCGACATCCATAACGCGGCCCGTGTCGTCCGGCGCGAGGCGGGGGTGGGGCTTCTCAACGGTCTCCTGTTCGGTCTCCTGATTGGCGCGGTGGCCGGATTGTGGTTCCAGGACGCCAATATCGGCGGGATCATCGCGGTCGCGATGCTGATCAACATGATTGCAGCGGCGCTCGCCGGGATCATGATTCCGCTGATCCTCGACAAGGTCGGTGCCGATCCTGCCGTTTCCTCGGCGGTCTTCGTCACCGCGGTTACCGATGTGATCGGCTTCTTTGCCTTCCTGGGCCTCGCGACATGGTGGTTTGCGGCGCAATGACGCGCCCAAAATTGACTGGCACGTAAAAGTCAAATAGTCTTCACGACCAGAACAGGAACGGGCCGTGAATAAATACTACACCATCACCGAACTGACGCGGGAATTTGGCGTCTCCACCCGCACCCTTCGGTTTTACGAGGATGAAGGGCTCATCCACCCGGAGCGGCGTGGCCGCACGCGATTGTTCCGTGCTGCGGATCGCCGGCTTCTTCAGGAAATCCTGCGCGGGCGCCGTATCGGCTTCACGATTGCGGAAATCCGCGAAATCATAAAAGTCTACAAGGAACCGCCGGGGGAACTCGGCCAGTTGAAGCTGATGATGAAGCGCATCGATGAGAAGCGCGACGAGCTTCGCCAGAAACGTAAGGACATCGACGAGACGCTGGAGGAGTTGGACAATGCCGAAGAGGCTTGCCTGACGCGTCTGGCGGAGATCGGCGTCGGTACCTGACCGGTTCGTCTTAACGGCTCCGGATCGAGCATTCCTCGGCGAGGATCCGAACACGATCGTCCGTCTGCACATCGATCGCGCCCGCCCGCAGCGGTTCGAGCAGCGATTGCGCCGCCAGCTCATCGACCGTGCAGGTGCAGAATCTCGAACAGAAACCGCTCTCGTTTCCTTGCGAGGTGCAGTCTGCCTGGCAGGAATTCAGCTCGCTCTGCCGCAGATCGGGCTGCGGAGGCGGGCTGATCTGAGAGAAGATATAGACCAGGGCGATCAGTACCGGCTGGTGAACCAGGTAGATTGTCAGGCTGTGCCGGCCTGCCCGCGATAGCAGGTTCGGCCGGGTTTGCACCCGGCTGAGGGAGGACAGCCACGCACGATCCACCGCCAGACGCGCCACCGCAACGCCCGCGAGCAGCGCTGCCAGCCATGGAAACAGAGGAACGAAGTCGTTGGAGCGCGGCGGGGTGGCGGCAAAACCGGTCCAACTCACGACCTTGGGATCGAAGATGTGCGAGCGGAGGGAGCCGGGAGCGAGATAGCTATCGACGATCATCGCCAGGACGATCAGCGCCGCAGCACTTCCGGTTGCGAGCGGTGGCAGGCGCAGGAAGGCGAGCCCAAGCAGGCTTGCCGCTGCGATACTGTGCAGGATGCCGAAGAAGATCCACTCCTGCGGGATGGCGAAGAATGTCGCGATGCTGATAGCGGCGGCGGCCCCCGCAACCATGGTGAAGCGCTTCCAGAAGGAGCGCCAACGGATGGCGGGATAGTGGGCCAGCACCAGACTGACCCCCGCCAGGAACAGGAACGAACTGGCGATCGCGCGGGCGTATATCCTCCACCATCCGCTGGTGGCGGTGCCGGGCTCGATATAGCCGAAGAACTCCAGGTCCCAGGTGAAGTGGTAGGATGCCATCGCCAGCAGAGCAACGCCCCGCAAGGTGTCGATCAGCGTGATGCGCGGGGTATTGGGCCGGCTGTTATCTGCGAGCGTCAATGCGGAACTTTCTCATGCTGATCCCGGCGGAGCCGGAATATCCATGATGGCGCGGCGGGCCTCCGAGAAGAACTGGCGCCGGGTCAGAACGAATATCACGAATACCGTCGTGAGCATGAACATATAGGGCCCGACGAACCAACCGAGATAGCCGATCGAGAGAAAAATGGTCCGAAGACCCGCATTGAAATGTTTGGCGGCAATGGTGTTCATCCGCACGACCTGATCGGCCGCTCGCCGCGCCTCCTCGGCATTGAGACGCGCCTGGTCCGTCATCGGCAAAGCGCCGAAGAGGATCGTGCAGTAGTTGAAGAGCCGATAGGACCAGCCGAACTTGAAGAAGGCGAAGCCGAACATGATGGTCAGTCCGGCCACCTTCAGCTCGAAGACCGTCCGGCCGCCATATGCCACGAACGGCAATTCGCGGAAGACGGCATCCACCTGGTCGGTCGCTCCCAGGAGGGCGAAACAGCCGCCGATGGCGAAGATCGATGTTGAGGCGAAGAAGGCGGTCCCGTTCTGCAGCCCGGCCATGATCTGCGTGTCGATCATCTTCAGGTCGCGCTGCAGAGAATTGTAGATCCATTGCTGGCGCCGCTCGGCCATCGCCCGGTTGAGGCTGGCCCGAGGCAGGTACCGCGCCCCGTTTCCGGCGGAGATCCAGGAGTAGGCCAGCCACAGAAAGGCAAACAGCGCAAGCGCCACGTAATCCGCGATAGTCATCCGAATCCCCGGCTGGTTGTTCCCTGCGGATATGCTTCACATGCCGATGAGCGGCAAGCCCCGCTCCGTTAACGCTTGCGGCGAAAATCGGATGACGTCCTTCCGTTGTCGGGCCTGAACAGGCAGTGCTTCACCGATATGTCATGCGATGGGCGAATGGCTGCGATGCGGCTTTGCCTTGCTTCCGCCACTTTTTGCAGTTGCGAGAAGGATGGAGGTTTAATATATCCTTTACCAGACCGTCTCCGATGGCGGTGCACGACAGACAATCAACCGGAGTCATTATGGAAGACACCATTCAGAAGTCCTGCTGGGGCGTGACCTTCAAGGCGCTCGCGGGATTTGCCGGAGTTTTGGCGCTCGCCTATCTGTTCGGTACCATCTGATCTTTTTCCGACCCCATTAGAAATAGCGAATTCTTGAAACGGCGTGGTATTGCTACCGCGCTGTTTTCGTTTTGTCGGCCTTGTGTCGCTATAGTCAAAGGACATGTCGGGGCGTCCGCCGCATCCGGCGGTGCTGCCGACATAGCCTCCTCCGGTGCATCAGGAGTCGCGTGAAAATGTTTCTTTCCGTGTTCGACGTCTTCAAGATCGGCGTCGGCCCGTCGAGCTCCCATACGATGGGACCGATGTCGGCCGCGGCGCGCTTCCTCGAGTTGATCCTGTCCGACGACTGGCCGCGTCCCACGGGGGGCAGGGTGGGCTCGCTTCGGGTCACGCTGCATGGCTCGCTGGCCTACACCGGCATAGGTCATGGGACGGGCAGGGCGGTCATCCTCGGCTTGACGGGAGAAGAGCCGCATACGGTGGATCCCGACCGGATGGACGAGACCATTGCAGAGGTCGAGCGGAGCGGAATTATAAGGCCGCCGGGTCATCCGCCTTACGCTTTCCAGCCGAAGACCGATCTGATCTTCGACAAGAAGCAGCCTTTGCCGGGCCATGCCAACGGCATGACCTTCTCTGCTTTCGATGCCGACGGGCGCCTTCTCGTGAAGCGCGTCTACTATTCGATCGGCGGTGGCTTCGTCGTGACCGATACCGAACTGCAGGCCATGCGTGCCGAGAAGGGCAAGTCCTCCGGTCCGCGTGTTCCCTATCCCTTCGGTACGGCGCAGGAAATGCTGGCTATGGCCAGCAGCTCCGGCCTCAGCATCGCCCAAATGAAGCGCGCAAACGAGGAGATCCGGCTTTCCCCGAGCGAACTCGACGCGGGGCTGGACCGGATCTGGGAGGCCATGAACAACTGTATCGATCGCGGCCTGAGGGTCGATGGCGTCATGCCCGGGGGGCTCAATGTACGGCGGCGGGCTCGCGCGGTACACGACAAGCTGAACGAGGAATGGCGAAGCAACCGCCTCAACCCCTTGCTCGCCAACGACTGGCTGAGCGTCTATGCCATGGCTGTCAACGAGGAGAATGCGGCCGGAGGACGGGTCGTAACTGCGCCAACCAACGGCGCGGCCGGAGTAATACCCGCGACCATCCGGTACTTTCTGCATTTCCATGAGGATGCGACGCAGCAGGATATCCGCGACTTCCTGCTGACGGCCGCAGCGATCGGAGGCATCATCAAGCACAATGCCTCCATCTCCGGAGCGGAAGTGGGCTGTCAAGGAGAAGTCGGATCCGCGGCGGCAATGGCGGCGGCGGGCCTCGCGGCGGTGATGGGCGGCTTCCCGGAGCAGATCGAGAATGCCGCGGAGATCGCCCTCGAGCACCATCTCGGCATGACCTGCGATCCGGTGGCGGGCCTCGTACAGGTTCCCTGCATAGAACGGAATGCTTTGGGCGCGGTGAAGGCGGTCACTGCCGCTTCCCTGGCAATCAAAGGTGACGGCAGGCATTTCGTGCCGCTGGATGCGTGCATCGAAACAATGCGCCAGACCGGAAACGACATGAGCGAGAAATACAAGGAGACTTCCACCGGCGGCCTCGCCGTAAACGTGGTGGAGTGTTGACCGATAGTGCTGTTCGACGCGGGTCGCGGCTTGACCTTCGCCCTCTTTCGGATTTGAAGGACGGCATGTCACTGCATCTCATAAAACTCTGCGTCGGCGCCGACTCGCTTCAGGATCTGAAGGATTGGGTCGGGGAACGCTCGATGATTGCCCTTGCCGCCGGGCTGGAACCGCACTCCATTCATACCACCCGCATGGTTCCCAAGCGTATCGATGAGCTTCTGGACGGCGGATCGCTCTACTGGGTGATCAAAGGCCAGGTGATGGCACGCCAACGTCTTCTGGACCTGCGCTGCATTACGGGTGCGGATGGGATATCCCGCTGTGAACTGGTGCTGGGACCTGAGGTAATTGAGACTGCGCCGCAGCCCAAACGGCCATTCCAGGGCTGGCGCTATCTGAAGGCGGAGGAAGCGCCGCGCGACCTCGCGGGAATGGGTGAGGAACTGACGGCGATGCCCGAGGACCTGCGTCGCGAACTGGCGGAACTCGGGCTTCTGTAGTCAGATCAGCGGAGCCGCAGGCGGACCGGCGAGCGCCCGGCATGCGCCCCGACATGAAGATGGATGCTCACTTCCGGCTGCGAATGCCGCAACGCGCGGGCGCCGTGGCTGAGAAGCAGGGCGACGAGATCACGCGTTCGGTCCTTGGATTTGGTAAGGCCCGCACCCGCCAGCCGCATGGCTGCCTCGTGCAGCGGATGGAGCGCGGTAGCCCGCGGCCTGGATCGGCCGCCGGGTGCAAACGGCGAATTGGCGCTGCTTTCGTAAACCGTCATCTTTGGCCTCGTACACAATACAAACATCGAGGTTGATGCAGGGCTCTTCCCCCGGGGCGGCGCCACCCGTAGGCGACGCCGAACATCATGCCGGCAGACCGCCGGCTGCTGGCGTTACTGTTGCGATGCCCAGCAGTTGACGCCGTGCTTCTTGAGCGCTTTGCAGGTATTCACCGCCGCCGTCTGGTCGTCGAACCCGCCGAAACGGGCGCGATAGAGCTGTTCGCCATTGGCGTTTACCGCAACCGTGAAGGGCTTGGCGGAACGCAGTACCTTTCCGCCCTTGTCCTGCGCCTTCTGCAGGAGCTCGGTGGCCATTTTCTCGTTCGGCGAGACGCCGACCTGGATAACCCAGCCGGACACGGTCTCTTCCGGTACCGCGCGCGCCGTCGATGCCGTGGTCACGACGTCGACTTCGCCGGACGTGTCGCCCTGTTCGGTCACGGCGATCTCCTCGCTCGGGACGAATTCGGGTGCCGGAACGGGCGCGGCCACTTCGGCGAGCGCTTTCATGGCGTCACCGGAACGCTTCGTCGCCGAGGGTGACGCATAGGCGGAGGCGATCTGCTGCTCCTCGTAGCGGGCCTGCGGAACCGGGCCGCTGCGCGGCAGATCGAACGCCGCAAGGCGTTCGGCGGCGGCAACCGCATCTCCGACCGGGGCAGAGGGGGCCTGTGCGATCAAGGCCGCTCGCTTCCCGTTGCGGGAAGCCTTGGGAAGATATTGCGCGACCAGCTTGCGCATCTGCGCATCGCGGCTGGCACCGGTGCGGCCGCCGATGACGACGGCGACGAGCGAGCGCCCGTCCTTCTGCAAGGACGTCACGAGGTTGAAGCCGGAGGCGCGGATATAGCCGGTCTTGATGCCGTCCACGCCTTCGACCGAGCCCAGCAGGCGATTGTGGTTACCGATGGTCTGCTTGCCGAACTTGAAGCTGCGCGTCGAGAAATAGCCGTAATACTGCGGGAAATGCTGACGGAGCGCCATTCCGAGACGGGCCTGGTCGCGCGCGGTGGTCATCTGGGCGGTATTGGGAAGGCCGTGCGCGTTGCGGTAGGTCGTGCGGGTCATGCCGAGGGCACGCGCCTTGTTCGTCATCATCTGCGCAAAGCGGGATTCGGAGCCGCCGAGGAATTCCCCGAGAGCGGTGGCCACGTCATTGGCCGAGCGGGTGACGAGAGCCTTGATGGCCTGCTCGACCGTCAGGTTTCCGCCGGCACCCATGCCGAGCTTGGAGGGCGGCTCGGCCGCTGCGTTCTTGGAGACCGGAACCTTGGAGTCGAGCCGAATGCGGCCGGCCTCCAGCGCCTCGAAGGTCAGATAGAGCGTCATCATCTTTGTGAGCGACGCCGGGTAGCGCAGGCCATCCGGATCTTCGCTGTAGAGGACCTTGCCTGTATTGGCATCCACTACGATGCCGGCATATTTCGGCGCGGCACTGGCCTGTGCGGCCGGCAATGTCACGGCGAGCGCAAGCGCGAGGAGAAATCCGGTAATCGGCCCGCCGAGCCTTGTCTGTCGCTTGAAAAAGGAGGTGGAGAATACTGCCATCGACACTACCGCACTCATCGCTCGCATAACAACTCGCCTTCCGGACGCGCCCCCGCCACGAACCGTTACCGACAAGCTAGGGCAACAGCGTTACCAAGAGGTTTATGATGAACGGCGATCTTTCAGCTTCGACGGCATTTTAGGAAATTGCCGATCGTTGAATGTATACCGCCCGCCAATCCCTTTGAAAAAAGCGGTAATCGCGGCATCAATATGATGCTGCCTCGGGAAAATTCTTCTGGTGAGCAAAATTTCGGCGCCGGCAGGGGAGGGAGAGCCAGGCTGTCAGCGCCAAATTCCGTTATGCGGAGGTTCCTGCGCCTGGCTGAGGATGCAGCCGTTACCTCGCGACGCTACCGACGGCGGTCGCGCGGCCGTCCTGCAGCTTGACCCAGCGGCCGGGGTGGTTGGAAGCCTGGCGCTTCAGGAAGGTGTACTCGGTGTCCCACCAGAGCAGAACGGTGTTTCGCATGTTGTCGAGAACGAAATCGCCATGGTCGGTGCGGACGGTGAGGACCGCATGGCCTTCGCCATTTGGCTGCAGAACCACGGTGATGAGGAGGTCCGAGGGATCGAATCCTCTCGCCATGAGCATCTTGCGCTTCAGGAGAACGAAGTCCTCGCAGTCGCCGACGGAGCGCGGATAGGCCCAGCGTTCCTCGACGCCGTAGATGTCCTGGTCGGTGAGCGGCTGGATTGCAGTGTTTACCGTGTAGTTGACGTCGAGGATCGTCTGCCACCTCTCCTCCGTAAGCGTGGCAGGCCCTGCATCATGCGAGGCCGGTTCGCACTCGCTCGCGTAGATGCGGCAGAATTCGTAGTGACCGATCGGCGGATTTGCCTTCCCGCCGATCTCCATGGCAGCCGGCATCGCGGCCGAGGTCTGTACGCCCAACAGGACAAGGATGGCGGTGGCGATTGCTGCACTCAATCCGTTGCGGTGGGTCATGGTCTTGTCTCCCCGTTACGGGAGGAAACATGACAGGAAGGCTTTGATGCCGCGCGAAAATGAGCAGTAAAATCAAAGGATTATTTGAGGATAAGTTTTCGAGAATACGAGGCGAATTTGAATCGAATTTGAATAAATCTTGAATGAAATGCCGTTCGAGTTCGAGGAAAAGTGCACGGAGGCTGATGACCTTCCGTATCGCGCCACTCTCGTGAAGCCCGCGGTTTCCTGGGCAGGCCTCGGTGAGAAGGTTAATGCGGGGGGAAGGTTGTCCCGACGGTGATGGCGATATATCGCGTCCGCCAAGCCTGCTTCAGGCGCTACGGCAAGCGGTGAAAAGGGGCGCGCGGGCGCACGGACCGCGCGAACCGGAGAGCATTCCGCAGAAAAAAATTTTGGGTGCGCAGAAGAATTTTGATCTTCCTGTCCCGGAACGGGACAACAAAAAAAAGCGGCTGGCGCCGCTTTCCTGCAGAGATCGGTCGGGTGGAGAGTTCTATAGGAACTCGCGAAGGGAGTCCCGCGATTGCACCGTGGCGAACTCTATCGCCACGCCCTCCATGAAGTGTCGGACGACCTTGCCGCGCATGCTTCCCAGCCGTACCGGTGTGCCGAGAGGCGGTCGTATGTCGATATCCACGGCGGCGCCGGAAAGCGACAGGTCCATGAGCCGGCAACTATAGCGGCTTCCATCGTCGAGAACCACTTCCGCTCTCGTTTGTCGTGGTGTCAGGCGATCATGGCGGCGATCCTCGGGAAGGCCGAGCTCGTGCTTGTTGGCGATCCAGGTCAACTGCGCGGCAAGCTTCTCGCGCTTGCGATCGGTCGCGTTGATCGTCATCGAGAACCCGGAGGTGCCGATTTCCGTAACGATGCCTTCGAGGCGACCGAGATGATCGAGATAAGCGATGACTCGCTCATTTATCCGCGGCCGGCCCTGGCAGCTGAATTCCACGTCGCCCGGAGACATTTCGACGGCGGTGCAGGCATATTCCTCGTGATTTGCCAGCATCAGACGTCCATCGACGGCGATCCCGACCCTCTGGAAGGCTCTCGCCGCTTGAGCAGGTTGCTGGGCCGGACGTTGAGATGACTGGAACGAATACATCGATGATTTCCTGCATACAGGTTCTTCACCGATACAATGGACGGGTTAACATAGAGTGTTCCACTGCGGGAAGGTTCCTGATGCCTGTCGTTAAGCGGTGTCGTTGAGGGGTCCGGTTGAACGGCAACTTCCTGTTGCTGGCGGCTGTCGCGCCATCGGCTTCTTTAATCGGATGCAACTATCCTGTAAGCCTCCCGGGGCAACAGGGGATCGTACATGGACCATCAGGACGGCTGGACAGGCGGGGGCGACGAAGCCCGCCAGACGGAACCACCAGGCAGGCAGCCGGTATTCAACCTTCCCGGCATTCTGGTCACTTCGATCGCGATCCTGTGTGCGTTCTACCTCGTCGAGAGCCTGTTCTTGGGCGCACAAGGCCGGGAACAGATGCTCTTCCATATGGCCTTCAGTCCTCTCCGTTATGTCTACCCTCTGGCCGAGCAGGGACTGGAATGGTTCTGGACGCCGGTCACCTACTCCTTGCTCCACGGCGGCATAGAGCACCTCCTCTTCAACACCCTGTGGCTGATGGCGTTCGGGGCTCCAGTCGCGCGGCGGATCGGTGTCTTCCGCTATGTCGTCTTCTGGATGTTTTCCGCCGCTGCAGGAGCGTTCTTCCATGCAGCAATCCATTGGGGGGCGCCGACGGTCCTGATCGGCGCTTCGGGCGTGGTTTCGGCACTGATGGGCGCCGCATGCCGGTTCGCCTTCCCCGCGAATGGCGGCTTCAGCCGAATGAACGGGCACCTCTATCCGCGCCAGTCGCTCCTCGGGGCGCTTCGAAACCGCACGGTGGCTGTCTTCACGGGCCTCTGGTTTCTCGGAAATATCCTCATCGCCCTTGGCCTTCCGCTCGTAGGCGCAAGTGCGGGCGAGATTGCCTGGGACGCGCACATCGGCGGTTTTCTCTTCGGCTATCTGCTCTTCGGCCTGTTCGACCCCGAGCCGGATACTCGCCGCAGCATCCCCTGACCGGCAAGCGTGTTGCATTCCGTCGCGCGCGAAGGCACCATTCATCTGCCGGACGTCGGGCGAGGGGGACGTACGTCGCCGGCGTGCAATGGTCTGCGAGGAGAAAGCCATGTCCATCGTCGTCAAGAACATGCTGGATGCCAAGGGTCGGGATGTCGTCACCGTCACTCCGGACAAGACACTGCTGGAGGTCGCGGGCATCCTGCATGAAAGGAAGATCGGCGCGGTTGTCGTCACAAGCGTCGATGGACGCATCGCCGGCATATTCACCGAACGCGACATGGTGCGCGCTCTGGCCGAGCGGGGCGCTGCCATCCTGGACCAGCCGATATCGTCCGTCATGACCGTCAGCGTCCAGACCTGCCGCGAGGATACCACCGTCAACCGTCTGATGGAGATGATGAGCAGCGGCCGGTTCCGTCACGTTCCGGTGGAAGAGGGCGGCCGTCTGGCCGGAATCATCTCGATCGGTGACGTGGTGAAATCGCGGATCCGCGAGGTGGAGATGGAAGCCGAGCAGATCAAGGCCTATATCGCGGGCTGACGCGGCGCCAGCCGGTCGGAGGATCAGCGGGCGAAGACCTCCTGCATGCGCTGGAGGGCCGCAATCTGGTTCATCGTTTCCGCATAGCCGCGATCGATCGCTTCGCCGGCGCGGTGGAATTCGGACAATCCGATATCGCTCAGCCGGGGGTGGAGGGCGAGGTCCGGCGGATCTCCCGCCAGACGGGCGCGGGAGATCCGTTCCTGGATGATGTTGAAGGCCTGTACCATCACCCCCGGCAGTCCCAGATGCTGTTCCTTGAGCTTTGCCTTCGGCTCCATGGGCTGGAAGCTGGCACTGTGCTTGACGACGGCAGAGCGGCCGAAGATGTCGTAGTTCAGGTTCACCGCTACCACCAACGGCTGTTCGTAGGCGCGGCAGACGGAGGTGGGCACCGGATTGACGAGAGCTCCATCGACCAGGGTGCGGTTGTTGCATGTCACCGGCTCGAAGATGCCGGGCAGGGCGTAGGAAGCCCGCAAGGCCGTGATCAGCGAGCCGCTGCTGATCCACACCTCGTGTCCCGTGTGAAGTTCGGTTGCGACGGCCACGAAGGGCCGCCCGAGATCGTCGATGGACAGTCCCTCGAGGTGTTCCTGCATCCGTTTCGTCAGGCGCATCCCGCCGAGCAGGCCGCCGCCGCCGATAGTGAGGTCGAGAAGACCCGCGATACGACGCATCGTCAGGGATCGGGCAAAGCTCTCCAGTTCGTCCAGCTTGCCGGCAAGATAGCAGCCGCCGACCAGCGCGCCGATCGAGGTGCCGGCGATCATTCCAACCTCGATGCCAGCCTCGTCGAGTGCACGCAATACACCGATGTGCGCCCAGCCTCGGGCGGCGCCGCCACCCAGCGCCAAGGCGAGCTTCGCTTTTTTCGGAACATCGAGTGTCTTGGGTGGTTCTGGGGCTTGAACGTCAACGGACGCTGGGGACGCTGCGCCTGGCTCACTACGATTCCAATTCCAGTTCAGCATCCATGCCTCCAAGCTGAACGTTCCCATGGGTGCATTGAAGCACCGACAGGTTGCGAAATGGTGTAGCTCTCGTCAGCCTGTCGGGAAACGGAACACGCCGCTACTTGGTTCCCGTATCGGCTGCGTCGGTCCCGTAGACCGTGGCAGGATCGAAATGCAGGCGATCGTCGAGGATCCGCAGCGTGGCCGCGTCCTCCGTCATGGCGACCGTTCGGTAGAAACACGACCGGCGGCCGGTGTGGCACGTTGCATCGTGTCCCTCTACGGTGACCTTGAGCCAAATGGCATCCTGATCGCAGTCCGTCCGTATCTCATGGACGGTCTGCAGGTTGCCGGAAGACTCGCCCTTCTTCCAGATTTTCCGGCGCGACCGGCTATAATAATGGGCAATGCCGCTTTCGATGGTGAGCGCAAGCGCTTCTTCGTTCATGTGCGCGACCATCAGCAACTCGCCGTCGGAAGCGTCGGTGACGACTGCCGTGACGAGGCCGTTCGCGTCGAAGGCGGGCGCGAAGACGCCGGCGCCCTCCTGTACGGCCTTGTCCGCTGACGGGGCGGGGAAGGTGAGAGACATGGGTGGGCTCAGCGGTTGCGCACGAGGCTCAGGAAGCGCGCCTGCTCTGCGGCATTGCCCTTGTATTCGCCCGTGAATGTGGTGGTAAGCGTGGTGGAGCCTTGCTTCTGCACACCGCGCATGGCCATGCACATGTGCTCGGCCTCGACCATCACGGCCACACCGCGCGGCTTCAGCGTCTCCTCGATGGCGGCTGCGATCTGCGCCGTCAGGTTCTCCTGCGTCTGCAGCCTCCGACCGAAGATGTCGACCACGCGGGCGATCTTGGAAAGCCCCAGAACCCGACCGTTCGGCAGATAGGCGACATGCGCCCTGCCGCTGATCGGCAGCATGTGGTGCTCGCAGTGGGAATAGAAGGGGATGTCACGCACCAGTACGGCATCCTCGTAACCGGAGACTTCCTCGAACGTCCGGCCCAGTACCTCTTCCGCCGACAGATCATAGCCGGAAAACAGTTCGCGATAGGCTGCCGCGACCCGCTTCGGCGTGTCCAACAGGCCCTCGCGCTGGGGATCCTCGCCCGCCCAGCGCAGCAGGACGCGCACGGCTTCCTCCGCCTGTTCGCGGGTCGGGCGGCTGTCGGTCTGGCCGGTGGCCGGAAAATTCTTCACGATGGCATCCATTGCTGTCTCCCGGAGGCCCGCAGGTGAGCATCCCGTTGATGCAAGCCGGCTGCGCCGGCCTAAATTATCGGCAATCGGTCCGTATCTGACCTTTCATGCCGCCGTTGACAAGATATTTCCGCCTCATTTCCCTGCAGGTAGAGCCAAAAACATCCTTTTCTTGATCGTTTTTGCACGACGTCACATATAGTGGGAAACTCGCTGTTTCACAGCGGCTAAGCGAAGACGCTGTGTTCACATCGCGGACCGGCGAGCATCGAGCCCGGACATGGACGACATCTATAACAGCAAGATCCTTGAATTTGCCGGCAACATCACCCGCGCAGGCACCCTGCCGGATGCCGATGCGATCGCGGAGAAACACTCGAAGCTCTGTGGCTCCAAGGTGCGCGTCTATCTCAAGATGAAGGAGGGTATCGTTACCGATTTCGCCCATGAGGTGCGCGCCTGCGCGCTTGGCCAGGCTTCCTCCTCCGTCATGGCCCGGAACGTTGTGGGTGCCACTGCAGCCGAGATCTGCCGGGCCCGCGAAGACATGCTGGCGATGCTGACGACGGGCGGTGAGGGGCCTTCGGGACGCTTCGCGGACATGCGCTACCTGAAGCCGGTAAAGGACTACAAGGCGCGGCATGCATCCACCATGCTCACCTTCGAGGCCGTGGTCGATGCGATCGGACAGGTGGAAGCGAAGGCACGCCAGACGGCGGCGGCGGAGAATGTGTAGCGAACACGGCCATCACCATGCACCGGTAACCCGCGGCTCCCGCAACTGGTCCGGATCGTTTCCGAAGACGCCCGGAAGGCTGTTCGGTATGGGCCTGGTGCGGCTCTACCAGTTGACGCTTTCCGGCTTTGTCGGCAATTCCTGCCGCCACATCCCCACCTGTTCCGAATACGGATACGAGGCGATCGCGCGGCACGGATTGTGGGCAGGTGGCTGGATGACGATGTTTCGTGTCACCCGCTGCGGTCCGGGCGGCAGTTCGGGACTCGATCCGGTGCCGGAGGCGCTCCGAAGCCGGCAGTATTGGTGGGCGCCGTGGCGCTATTGGCGCCGCCATTCCTGACCTGCAAGCTTTACTAGCTGTCGGAAAAGCACTATCACCCGGCGCGTCTACAGCCCGGCGCTTCGATGCCGTGCCGGCTTTTCAACCACCACCCGCATTCGTTGGCGGGACTGGATCCAGGAGCAGTCATGACTCAATCCGTTTCCCTTACCTTTCCCGATGGCTCCGTCCGCGCGTTCGACGTCGGAACGACGGGTCGCGACGTCGCTGAGTCGATTTCGAAGTCGCTGGCGAAGAAGGCCGTCGCCGTCGCCATTGACGGCGTCCTGCGCGATCTTTCCGATCCCGTCGCCGACGGTTCGATCGAGATCGTCACGCGCACCGATCCGCGCGCGCTCGAACTGATCCGCCACGACACGGCCCATGTGATGGCCGAAGCCGTGCAGGAACTGTGGCCGTCCACACAGGTGACCATCGGTCCGGTGATCGAAAACGGGTTCTACTACGACTTCGCCCGAGAAACGCCCTTCACGCCGGAAGATCTCCCGAAGATCGAGGCGAAGATGAAGGAGATCATCGCCCGCAACAAGCCGTTCACCAAGGAAGTCTGGCCTCGCAACAAGGCGAAGGAGGTCTTCGCGTCCAAGGGCGAGGACTACAAGGTCGAACTGGTAGACGCCATTCCGGAAGACCAGGACCTCAAGATCTATTACCAGGGCGACTGGTTCGACCTTTGCCGCGGCCCCCATATGGCATCGACGGGGCAGATCGGCACCGCCTTCAAGCTGATGAAGGTGGCGGGCGCATACTGGCGCGGCGATTCCAATAATCCGATGCTGACGCGCATCTACGGCACGGCGTGGGCGACGCAGGAGGAACTCGACCAGTACCTTCACGTGCTGGCCGAGGCGGAAAAGCGCGACCACCGCAAGCTCGGCCGCGAAATGGATCTCTTCCATTTCCAGGAGGAAGGTCCGGGCGTGGTCTTCTGGCACGGCAAGGGCTGGCGGATGTTCCAGACGCTCGTCGCCTACATGCGCCGCCGGCTGGCGGGAACCTACGAGGAGGTGAACGCGCCGCAGGTACTCGACACCTCGCTCTGGGAAACCTCCGGTCACTGGGGCTGGTACCAGGAAAACATGTTCGCGGTGAAATCCGCCCATGCGCTCACCAATCCGGACGATCCGGAGGCCGATGACCGGGTCTTCGCGCTGAAGCCGATGAACTGCCCCGGCCACGTGCAGATCTTCAAGCATGGCTTGAAGTCGTACCGTGAACTACCTATCCGTCTTGCAGAATTCGGACTGGTGCACCGTTACGAGCCGTCCGGCGCGCTGCATGGCCTGATGCGGGTGCGCGGCTTTACGCAGGACGATGCCCATGTCTTCTGCACCGACGAACAGATGGCGGCGGAATGCCTGCGCATCAACGACCTCATCCTGTCCGTCTACGAGGACTTCGGGTTCGGGGAAATCGTCGTCAAGCTCTCCACGCGGCCGGAAAAGCGGGTCGGTTCGGACGATCTGTGGGATCGCGCCGAGTCGGTGATGATGGACGTGCTGAAGACGATCGAGGCGCAGTCGGGCGGCCGCATCAAGACCGGTATTCTGCCGGGCGAGGGGGCTTTCTACGGCCCGAAGTTCGAATACACGCTGAAGGACGCGATCGGCCGTGAATGGCAGTGCGGCACCACGCAGGTCGACTTCAACCTCCCGGAACGCTTCGGCGCCTTCTACATCGACCAGAACTCGGAGAAGCGCCAGCCGGTGATGATCCACCGGGCGATCTGCGGCTCCATGGAGCGCTTCCTCGGCATCCTGATCGAGAACTTCGCGGGACACATGCCGCTCTGGTTCGCACCGGTGCAGGCCGTGGTGGCAACGATCACCTCGGATGCCGACGACTATGGGCGCGAGGTGGCGGAGGCTCTTCGCGAGGCGGGCATGGTTGTCGAAACCGATTTCCGCAACGAGAAGATCAACTACAAGATCCGCGAGCATTCCGTCACCAAGGTTCCGGTCATCATCGTGTGCGGAAAGAAGGAAGCGGAGGAGCGCTCGGTGAACATCCGCCGGCTCGGTTCGCAGGCTCAGACGGCGATGCCGCTCGACGCCGCGGTCGCCGCTTTGCAGCTCGAAGCAACCCCTCCCGATCTGTTGCGCAAGGCGGCCGCGAGGAAGACCGTGGCCTGAATATCGAGGCGTCCGCTTCGGCGGGCGCCTTTTGCCTGCTCGGCTGCGTCAGTCGCGCAGTTCGGCGTTGCTCAGCAGTCCCATATCCGGCTGTTCCTTCATCAGGACCTCGACATCCTGGTTCTCGGCCGCCTTCACGCTGAAGGCGCGCTGGTAGATCCTGTCCTTGTTGCGCGCGACCGCAAGATATTCGCCTTCCGCCAGAACCATTGTTGAGAACGCACTGACGCTTTCGTTGACGATGTCGCCTGCGGCGGTGAGGACCGACCACGCGGTATCCGCAATGGCTTCCCCGCCGGGCTGCGATACGAGCTTCAGCGTAATCTCGGCAGCCTGGTGCTGGAGCGTTGCTTCGATCAGCTTGCCCGCCTCGACCTGGATATCGGCGCGAACGACGGCGTTGACGTCGCCGTATTCGGAAACGACGTGGTAGGTACCGCTGTTGAGGCGCACGATCGTATCCGGATTCACGTCCGCCATGACCAGGCCGCGCTCCCCGTCTTCGCGCACTTCCGAGGAATAGATGGAAAAACGGAGGCGGTTGGCCGGGATGGGGGCATCCGGCCCCGAAACCGCATCGAAGACGACGCCCCCGGCATCCAGCACCATGGTCTGGCGCTCGACCTCGCCCTCGGCGGGAACCGTCAGCTTCTTGGTAACGCCGGCGCGCCCGAAGGCGACATTGACGAAGTAATCACCCGGCAGGAGCTGGAACGACGCCCCGCCGCCCTCGGCGCTGGCTACGAGCGGCAGCTTCCCGTCTTCGCCGGAGATTGGACTGAAGACGCGCCAGGTCAGTCCTTCCTTCAGCGGTTCCTCGCTGTCGGCGAGCTTCGCTTCGAAGACGATGTCCTTTGCGGCAGCCGTCGCCGTTGCGGCACCGGTTGCCGAGAAGGCGCTCAGCTTCGGCATCTTCGTCGTGCTGTCGAGCTGCTTGAATGACTTGAAGGCTTCCTGCGCGCCGGCGCCGTTAACCGCCGTCAATGCCATCGCTCCTGCGAGGACATGGCGCGCCGCAATGGAAATCCTGGGCATATCTCTGAACCGGTTGACTCTTTGGCTGCGAAGCTTCACTTCAAGACCAATCCTGGGGCAATTTCAAGACTTTCCGCCGCGCGATGATGCGAAGAGAGACTCAAGTATGCAAAATGACATGAAGCTCGCTGATTACCTGCGCGGGAGGCATTCGACTCCCGTCGCCCAGATCGGCGAACCCGGCCCGTCGCCTTCGGAGCTCGAATCGATTCTCACCCTCGCGGTCCGTGTTCCCGATCACGGCAAACTCGCTCCCTGGCGCTTTATCGTCTACCGCGGCGACGTTCGAGGCCGCTTGGGCGAGGCCTTCCTTTCCATCGTCGAAACAACCGCCGGGGAACTGGTGGATGGGGCGCGCGAGGCCGAACTGACCCGTTTCACGCGCGCGCCGGTGGTCGTGGCCGTCGTCAGCACGGCTGCACCGCATGTGAAGATCCCGGAGTGGGAGCAGGTGCT
Organism: Pseudorhizobium endolithicum; assembly: GCF_902153245.2. Classification (GTDB taxonomy): domain Bacteria; phylum Pseudomonadota; class Alphaproteobacteria; order Rhizobiales; family Rhizobiaceae; genus Neorhizobium; species Neorhizobium endolithicum. The sequence continues at coordinate 178,735 of NZ_CABFWF030000018.1, read as the reverse complement.
CTCGGCAGGCGCCGTTTGCCTCAACATGCTGATGGCGGCCAATGCGCACGGTTACGTTGCCAACTGGCGGACCGAATGGATCGCCTACGATCGCCGCGCGCTCGATGCGCTGGGCGTAGGGGAGAACGAGAAAGTCGCCGGCTTCATCCACATCGGATCGCCCCAACTCGCGGTACCGGATCGGCCGCGGCCCGAACTCTCCAGCATCGTCACCTATGCCGGCGAAAGCGACGGCTGATGTTCTATGCGACCGATGCAAACGATCACGGCCTGAGGCATGATCCCTTCAAGGCGATCGTGGCTCCAAGGCCGATCGGCTGGATCGGCACGAAGGGCAGGGACGGCTCCCGCAATCTCTCTCCCTATTCCTTCTTCAACATCGTTTCGGACCTGCCCAAGATCGTCATGTTCTCGTCGAGCGGCAGGAAGGACAGCCTCCGCAATGCCGAGGAGACGGGGGTCTTCACGGCGAGCATGGCAAGCCGCGACCTGGCGCAGAAGGTCAACGCCTCTTCGGTTGCCGTACCCTATGGCATCGACGAGTTCGCTGTAGCAAACCTCTCTCCGGCCCCCGGACGGCTGGTGGATGCCCCTTATGTCGCCGAAGCTTATACCGCCCTCGAATGTCGGGTGACGGATATCGCGCAACCCAAGACCCTCGATGGCCAATACGCCGAATCCTATATGGTTTTTGGCCAGGTTGTCGGTATCCACATTCGCGACGAGGTCATCCGCGATGGCCGGATAGACATGGCGCTCATGCGTCCCATCGCGCGCATGGGCTATCGCGACTACTGTGACGGTGGTGCCGACATATTTGAGATGAGCCGCCCGCTGACCCGCTAGGGTGGTGAGGAGAGGTTAATCGCTATGGTGAACCAATCTTAAAGATTTGCCGGTTAGGCTGCAGGTATATCGGTGCCTGTGAGCATGTTCGTCGCCGGAGTTGACAGTGATTATAGAGGCCTTTCTTCGCTGGCTCGAGACCGCATCTGCCGGCGATAGAGCCAAGGCGGCGAATGCGCTGGGGCGCGCCTATCTCGGTTCGGGTCTTGGTGCCGACAGGCGCCAGGCCGCATTGACGGCGATGTCGCACCTTCTCGATGATCCTGCACCACAGGTGCGGCTTGCTCTCGCTCAGGCTCTGGCGACGTCTTCGGAGGCTCCCCGTGCGATCATCCTGGCGCTGGCCGAAGACCAGACGGAAATCGCCTGTACCGTAGTCGCCCAGTCGCCGGTGCTGCGTGATGCCGATCTCGTGGATCTGATCGGCCGGGGGGACGGCTTGACGCGCAGCTTGGTGGCTGCTCGCCCGGGCCTGCCGCGAACCGCCTGTGCGGCGGTCGTGGAAGTTGGCGACCTCGGCAACGTGATCCTTCTGCTGGAGAACGAATCGGCGGAGTTTCCTCGCAACAGCTTCGCCCGGATCGCAGAGCGGTTCGGCCACGATGCGGAGGTGAGGCGATTGTTGCTTGCTCGCGACGATCTCGCGGCCGATGTCCGCCAACGCCTCGTGGCGAAGGTCGGCGAGGCCCTTGCTGCATCCGGCCTGGTGTCGACGGTGATCGCCCGCCAGCGGCTGGAGCGCCTGACGGTGGAAGCGACGCAGAATGCGACGCTCACGATCGCTGGAGCTGCGCCTCCGTCGGAGCTTGCTGCCCTCGTAGAGCACATGCGCGCCTGCGGCATGCTTACCCCTGCGCTTCTCATCAATGCGCTGTGCACCGGCAAGGCGGATTTCCTGGCCGAGGCGCTGGCTGCTTTGTCGGGCCTCGGCGACGCGCGGGTAAGGGCTCTTCTCGCCACCGGAAGGATGCATGCCCTGCGGGCGATGTTCGAAGCCGCAGGCTTGCATCGCGATATTGCCGGCGTCTTCGTCGCCGGAACCGTGCTGTGGCGGAACGCCGGCGTCATGGATACGGCGGCGGGAATATGCGAACAGCTCATCTCGGATTGCCGCGATCTTGCAGACCGCTCGCCGGTTGTCGCAGACCTGCTGGCGATCGTCGAGAAACTCCAGCGATCCGAACTTCGCGCCGCGTCCCGCTCCTACGCACAGGCCGCCGCGCTGGCAGCCTGAAACGCTCAGTCGCGGAACTTCTTCGCGACCCAGGAATAGCTCTCTTCAACGAGGCTGATCGGATTGTGCATTAGCGTGCGCACCCCTTCCGTCGTCGGCAGTACTGCTCGAACACGTGAAATTGCGCGCGAGGCGAGACTCGTCGTCTCCTCCGGCGTGAGGTCGGCCTGCCGGGCAGGCGTTGCCGTTGCCGGATCGGTCGCGGTCGCAACCTCGCTTCTATCCGGCTTCTGGCACACGGCGATCACCATCGGGTAGGGCGCATTGGCGAAGCCGGCCAGTTCCGCCTCGGATACGGCGCTGCACATTTCGATGCTCGGCCAGCGCTTTTCGGATGTTGCGACGTAGTGGCATTCGGTCCCGCTGTCGTCGCAGCCGAGAATGGTCAGGACTATGATGGCAGCGTTCATGTCAGGGCTCCTTGCTGTGATTGCTGTCGCGGACGATCGTGACGCAATGAGATTGCGGCCTTCGGATCCTACAAGCCGGACCCGCTCAGCATCTTCATGGAGAAGAGGCTGTCCTGATCGGAGCCACATCCGGCTGGTAGCTGCTGTCTGCGCCCGCGGCCAGATCCCCTGCCTCTATCTCTGCCGGGTCTACGAGCTTCACCTCCCGAATCCATTCGCGCCAGATCGAGACGATCAGCGCCATCAGCACGGGGCCGATGAAAAGACCGAGGAATCCCATGGTTTTCACGCCTCCGACGAGGCCGAAGAAGGTTGGAAGGAAGGGCAGCTTGATCGGCCCCCCCACCAGCCGCGGCCGGACCGTCTTGTCGACGATGAAGAGCTCCACCGATCCCCACACGAAAAGGGCGATCCCGGCGAAATATGAGCCGCTGGCGACGAGATAGATCGACACCAGGGTGAAGGAGAGGGGCGCGCCGCCGGGGATAAGTGCCATGATCCCCGTGAGGACGCCGAGCGTCACGGGCGAGGGGACGCCGGCGATCCAGTAGGCGCAGCCAAGGACGATTCCCTCGCCGATCGCGATCAGCGTCATGCCGGTCACCGTCGAACTGATCGTCGCAGGGACGACCCGCGAAATCCGCTCCCACCGGGTCGGCAGGATGCGCTCGCCCAGGAGGTCGATCTGCCGGCTGAAGGAGGCTCCGTCGCGATAGACGAAGAAGAGCGCGATCAGCATGAAGAGCAGCGTCAGGAACAGGTGGAAGGCGCCGTCACCGGCCGCGATGACGGCCCTGTAGATATTGCCGATGTTCGCACCGCTGACGATCTGGATGAGTTCGCCCACCGCGCCGGGCGATCCAATGTGGCGGTCCCACTGCACCGTCAGCCATTCGCCGACTCCGGGAAGCCCGGCGATCCAGACGGGAGCGGAAGCGCCATCGTGGTTCACCGTCAGGATCCAGGCGATCCATTCACGGACCTCTCCGATCGTGTAGGACACGGCGATGCCAATCGGGACAATGAGAAAGATCAGGATGAAGACGATTGCAAGGGTCGCCCCGATGGTGGTGTTCCCGCCGATATGGCCCAGCATCCGGCGGTAGAGGGGCCAGCTTGCGAAGCCGATGACAAGAGCGGCAAGGACCGGAACGACAAAGCCGTGAAAGAAATAGATACCGGCGATGACGATCAGCACCAGCAGCCACCGGGCCGCCGAAATCGGCGGTATCAGGGCTGAGCGGCTATGGGCTACCGGACCCAGCCAACGCGGTCCGTCCTGTACCTTTGAACGTCTTTCCACCGTCAATCCCAATCCGTTACGAGAGCCCGTAGATGGGTTCGTTGCAGTTATGGCACAAGTTGCGGGACACGCGATCCTCTTTTCGCAGCTTTGCGCCTTGTTCCTTATGAGGTAAGGGCTAAATATGACGAATATCCAACTCATCGATTTGTGCTGATGTTTTCATTTTCGCGGCGGTTCCTCATTCGGCATCGTACATCCGCTTCCCATGCCAAGGTCGAAGCCCTTATCGGCTCCTTCACCACGATCGGGTCGTATCGCCGGTATCTTCGGGGCATCTACGCTTTTCGTGCCGGCCTGGAGCGGGCGATGGATGACGAGCGCTGGCCTCTCTTGTCCCCGGTGCTGGACAGGGGATATCAGCTCGCGCCCCTGGTCAGGCGGGATCTGCTGGATCTCGGAATGGACGTGCCGGCCACGGGTGATTTCCCCGTTCCTGCCGTTGACCGGGAGGTCTTGCTGGGGATGCTCTACGTGGTGGAGGGGTCGAGCCTGGGCGCCCGAGTCCTGTATCGGCAGGCCCAGAAACTGGGTTTGAGTGGCTCATTCGGAGCTCGGCATCTCGCCGCGCAGGCCGAGTCGGTCGAGCGCTGGAGAGAGGTGGTGCGGCTGCTGGAGGAGGCGCCGGATCTGAACCTGGATAGCATGGTGGAGGCATCCGAATTGGTGTTTGCCGCCGCGGGACATGCCTTCGAGGATCTTCAGGATGCGTGACACAGCAGCGGTGGACCTCACGAACTGCGACCGGGAACCGATACAGATCCCCGGGACCATCCAGCCGCACGGCTGCCTGATCGCCTGCGATCCCACTGGCACGACAGTACTCCGCTATTCCGCCAACGCGGCCGAAATGCTTTCGGTCGGGCCGTTGGCGGTGGGAGCGCGGCTGGAGGATGTGTTCGGGCGGGAGGTGGCCCATACGCTCCGAAACGCGATTGCGACTGCCGGTGATCCTGCGCGCCCCGCACTCCGCCACGGCCTCCAGCTTCCCGCTGGTCACCGTTTCGACGTCTCCGTCCACCTGCATGAAGCCAACGCCATCATCGAATTCGAGCCGATCACTGCCACCGCCGATCAGCCCCTCGAAGTAGCGCGGATGCTCATCAGCCGGATCAGGAATATCGGGAAAGTCGATCAGTTGCTGGAGCGTTCCAGCCGGTTGATCCACGCGCTTCTCGGCTATGACCGGGTGATGATCTACCGATTCGAGGAGGATGGCGCCGGGAAGGTCATCAGCGAGCACAAGCGCCGTGATCTGGAGAGCTTCAAGGGACAGTACTTTCCGGCAAGCGACATCCCGAAACAGGCTCGCATCCTTTACCTGAAGAACACCATCCGGATCATAACGGACGCCCGGAACGAACGGGTGCGTCTCGTCCCTGAACGCGACGAGGCGGATTCTCCGCTGGACCTTTCGTTCGCCCACCTTCGAAGCGTCTCTCCCGTTCACTGCGAATACCTGCGCAACATGGGCGTCGGGGCCTCGATGTCTATCTCCATCATCGTGGACGGAGAATTATGGGGGCTCATCGCCTGCCATCATTATTCGCCGAAGGTCCTGTCCATGCCCCAGCGCATTGCCGCCGAGACATTCGGCGAGTTCTTCTCGCTCCACCTCGGCGCCTTGCTGCAGAAGCAGGTCGTCCAGAAGAGTCAGGCGGTCCGCCGCTCGCTGGACCAGTTTCTTCAGCAGGCATCGCATCACACGGACATCCGCCAGCTGCTTCGCTCCTCGCTGGACGATTTCCGCTCGATGCTTCCGTGCGACGGTGTCGGTTTGTGGCTCGGCGGTAGCTGGGCAAGCGCCGGTACGGCCCCGGATGAACGACTGGCGGCGCGATTGGCGGAACGCGTCGCGGAGACGGCGGCCGGCCGCATCTGGTCCACCCACAGGTTTTCCCTGCACTTTCCTGATCTGGATGCTCCGGAGAAGGTATTTGCAGGTCTCGTCGCGATACCGCTGTCCCAGCGTTCCCGTGACTATCTCTTCTTCTTCCGCCGCGAGGTGATCCAGACCCTGAACTGGGCGGGCAATCCCGACAAATCCTATGAAGCCGGACCATTGGGAGACCGCCTGACGCCGCGCAAGAGCTTCGCGATCTGGAAGGAAACCGTCCGCGATCAGGCACAGCCCTGGTCGGAGGCGGATATCGAGGTGGCGGAGGCCCTCCGGGGGGTTCTGGTTGAAATCGTTCTGCACCACAACGAATTGATCGCCGACGAGCGTGGCAAGGCGGATGTGCGCCAGCGGATGCTGAACGAGGAGCTCAACCATCGCGTCAAGAATATCCTGTCCGTGATCATGTCGCTGGTGGGCCAACCGGTAGACACGGGTCAGGATATTCGGGGCTACGTCGAATCGTTGAAGGGCAGGATTCAGGCTCTCGCGCTTGCGCATGATCAGATCGTCCGCGGCGGAGACGGCGGCATGTTGCGTGACCTCCTCTACGCAGAGCTGCGGCCCTACCAATCCGGGGAGACCAAGATCCTTCTCGAAGGGCCGCCCGTATGGCTCGATGCGAGATCCTTCTCGGTCATGGCGCTGGTTCTCCACGAAATGGCGACCAATGCGGCCAAATATGGTGCCCTGTCGTCCAAGGGAGGGATGCTGACCGTGCGGTGGAGCCGCAGCGATGCCGGCAGCTGCGAAATCCGGTGGCTGGAAGAGGGCGGCCCGACCGTCGCTGCTCCGACCCGCACCGGTTTCGGAAGCGTCCTCATCGGCCGCAGCATCAGTTACGAACTGGAGGGGGAGAGCAGGATCGAGTATCCGTCCACCGGACTTGAAGGATATTTCTGCATTCCCTCCAAGCACATCCACCCCGATAGTGGGGTTGACGTGGTCGTTCCGGAGCCAGTTCATTCGGCAGCGCCGGCTCCGCAGGGGCTCGATTTGGCAGATGTGGAACTGCTCCTGGTCGAGGACCAGATGCTGATCGCCGCCGATGTCGAGATGATGCTGGCCGCCCACGGTCTGAGCAGGGTCACGACCATTCCCTCCGCTGCCGAGGCGCTGCGGAAATTGGAGCAGTTCAGGCCGGACATAGCCATCCTCGACGTCAATCTCGGCACAGGAACCTCCTTGCCGGTGGCACAGGAGCTGACGCGGCGCGGCATACCGTTCATGTTCGCGACCGGTTACACGGATCGCTCCATCATTCCCGCCAACCTCGACGTGCCGGTTCTCCGCAAGCCCTACGAGGTGTCCGCCCTTATTTCCACCGTTGCTACGGTCCTGGCCGGTCGTTAGCCCTGAGGATATCCTTCCGATCCAGCGGTCAGGCTGGATCAGATATCCAGATTGTCGGCGAAAGCGGCACGTTCCTGGATGAAGCGGAAGCGCGCTTCCGGCCGCGTGCCCATCAGGTTGTCCACCGCCTCGCGGGTTCCTTCGAAGTCCACGTCGTCGATCGCGACCCGCAGCAGCGTCCGCTTCGCCGGATCCATGGTGGTTTCCTTGAGCTGTGCCGGCAGCATCTCGCCGAGACCCTTGAAGCGCCCGACTTCGACCTTCTTGCCCTTGAATAGGGTAGCCATCAGTTCGGCGCGATGGGCGTCGTCCCTGGCATAGACGGTCTTGCCGCCTTGGCGAAGGACGTAGAGCGGTGGCACCGCCAGATAGAGATGGTTTCCGCGGATGAGTTCCGGCATCTCCTGGTAGAAGAAGGTGATCAGCAGTGACGCGATATGCGCCCCGTCGACGTCCGCATCCGTCATGATGATGATGCGTTCGTAGCGGAGATCCTCCTCGCGGTACTTGGTGCGTGTCCCGCAGCCGAGGGCCTGGATCAGGTCCGCGATCTGCTGGTTTGCCGAGAGCTTGTCCCGGCTTGCGCTGCCGACGTTGAGGATCTTGCCGCGCAGAGGAAGGATTGCCTGGTTCGCTCGATTGCGCCCCTGCTTCGCCGAGCCGCCGGCCGAATCGCCTTCGACGATGAAGAGTTCCGCGCCTTCCGCCGTATTCTGCGAGCAGTCCGCCAGCTTGCCCGGAAGTCGCAGCTTGCGCACCGCCGTCTTGCGGTTGACTTCCTTCTCCTTGCGTCGGCGCAGGCGCTCTTCGGCGCGCTCGATGACCCAGTCGAGCAGCTTGGCGGCTTCGGCAGGATTGCCGGCGAGATAGTGGTCGAAGGGATCGCGCAGCGCGTTTTCCACGATACGTTGAGCCTCGACCGTGGCCAGCTTGTCCTTCGTCTGGCCGACGAATTCCGGCTCACGGATGAACACCGACAGCATGCCGACGGCGGAGATCATCACATCATCGGTGGTGATCTGCGCGGCGCGCTTGTTCTGAGTGAGTTCGGCGTAGTTCTTGAGGCCCTTCGTCAGGGCGATTCGCAGCCCCGCCTCGTGTGTACCACCTTCGGGAGTGGGAATCGTGTTGCAGTAGGAATGGACCTGAGGATCTCCGCCGTACCAGGTGATCGCCCATTCCAGCGCGCCATGGCCGCCGGTCTTCTCGGTCCGGCCGGCAAAGATCTCGCGAGTGACGGTAAAGTCCTTCCCGAGTGTGGCCGCAAGATAGTCCCTGAGCCCGCCTGGAAAGTGGAAGACCGCCTTTTCGGGAATGTCACCATCCGGTGGCACGACGCCGGGATCGCAGGACCAGCGGATTTCGACGCCGCCGAACAGATAGGCCTTGGAGCGCGCCATGCGGAAGATGCGGCCGGCATCGAATCGCGCGTGATCACCGAAGATCTGCGGGTCGGGATGGAAACGGACGCGGGTGCCGCGCCGGTTGTGGACCGGTCCCAGTTCCTCCAGGCCACCTTGGGGAACACCGCGTGAAAAACGCTGGCGGTAGAGCTTGCGGTCGCGCGCGACCTCGACCTCCAGCACGTCGGAAAGCGCATTGACGACGGAGACGCCGACCCCGTGCAGGCCGCCCGAGGTCTCGTAGGCCTTGCCGTCGAATTTGCCGCCGGCATGCAGCTTCGTCATGATCACTTCGAGCGTGGATTTGCCCGGGACCTGGGGATGGTTCTCCACCGGAATGCCGCGCCCGTTGTCGCTAACCGTCAGGCAGCCCTCGGTATCCAGGTGTACCTCGATGAAATTGGCATGGCCGGCGACCGCCTCGTCCATCGAGTTGTCGATGACTTCGGCAAACAGGTGGTGCAGCGCCTTTTCGTCGGTACCGCCGATATACATGCCGGGGCGCATGCGTACCGGCTCCAGGCCCTCGAGGACCCGGATGGAGGATGCTCCGTAGTCGTCGGTCGAGGTTGCTGGCGTCGGACGGGCGGCGCTGGGCTGGGCGACCGGAACAGCCGGCTCCGGCGCCACCTCTACGGGCTTGGCGAGAGGCAGATCTGCAAAAAGGTCGTTATTGTCATCCATCGGGTCAGTCGGTACTACCTGTCGAGGGGCTGAGGAAGAGGCCATACCCATCTCATGATGTTTCGAATCGCCGGCAATAGTGCCAGAAAACCGGCATTTTCACGATGCCGCACCGAAATGGTGTCTTCCGAGCAATGGGGCGTCGGATCGACCATGGCAAGAAAGAATCGCGCCGCGAGGGACGATGATGCTTCCATGTCCACAGTTCATTTCGCCCTGGTCATCGTTTCTGCGCTGGCCCTTTCGCTCGTCATCGGCTTTCCGGCTGCCGCTCAAGGGCCCATAGGTCCCTTCAAGGATCAGCTCTTTTCCGGGGCCGGTGTGTTGGAGAAAGCCGACGGGGGTGATTTCGAAGTTGTCGACTATCAGGAGATGCGAGACATCAACGGCCGTGATCAGGTGCCGGAGCGGCGGGTCAAGTCCCGCTACGTCTCGACGGGGGTGAAGCGGCATCAGGTCGATGAAACCCTCTCGCTCGGGACCCGGCCGATCGAGGTGACGCGGGTCGGTCCGCAGCGGAATGCGGATTTCACGGTGATTTTCGTGCATGGCAGGGGCGGAGACCGCCGGCTCGGCGCGAACGATTTCAGCTTCGGAGGCAATTTCAACCGGCTGAAGAACCTCGTCGTCGGCAACGGCGGGACCTATTACTCCCCGACCGTCGCCTCCTTCGATCAGGCAGGCGCCACCGACATCGCGGCGCTGGTCCGGCACGCGTCCGAAAGCTCGGCGGGGCGGCCCGTCTTCCTCGCCTGCGCATCCATGGGCGGCATGATCTGCTCGGGCATCAGCCGTCAGGAGGTGGTGCAGAAGCTCGACGGTATAGTCTTGCTCGGCGGCCCGCCAGACCCCGAATTCATGGCCACGGCGGCCGGACGGCGGCGAGTGCCTCTCTACCTCGCCCATGGCAGCGCCGACAGCGTCTATCCGGTAGAGGGGCCGGTCGCCGTCTACAGGAAGCTCCATGCGGCCGGCTATCCCGTGCGGATGACCGTGTTTAATACCGGCAGCCACGGTACGCCGATCCGCATGACGGACTGGCGCAAGGTGCTGAACTTCCTTCTGACAGCAGGATGATCCGGAACGTACCGGTCGTTTTTCGTGGATTTTCGGCAGGATCGAACTAAAACGCTCGCAAGCGATAACGCGGGATGTATGCCCGCCGGGAAGGAGCGAAACGGATGACGCCTGAGGTGCGGCCGCTGGTTGCGGGAAACTGGAAGATGAATGGGACGCGGGCGTCGTTGGATCAGATCAAGGCGATCAGCGACGGAGTGACAGGTGAGCTGTCACGGAAAGTCGAAGCACTGATCTGCCCGCCGGCGACGCTGCTATATGTGGCGACCGCCCTCTGCACCGACAGCCCCCTGGCGATCGGCGCACAGGATTGCCATCAGGCGGTTTCCGGCGCGCACACCGGAGACATATCGGCCGAGATGATTGCCGACTGCTTCGGGACCTATGTGATTGTCGGCCACTCCGAGCGCCGCACGGACCATGCCGAGAGCGACGCCCTTGTCCGCGCCAAGGCTGACGCTGCTCATGCTGCTGACCTGACCGCAATCATCTGCATCGGCGAGACGGCGGACGAACGGAAGTCGGCGCAGACTCTCGATGTCTTGAAGCGCCAGCTTGCCGGATCGGTTCCTGATGGCGCGGAGGCCTCGAACACCGTGATTGCCTACGAGCCGGTATGGGCGATCGGCAGTGGACTGACGCCGACGGTGGCCGATGTGGAGGAGGCACACGCCTTCATGCGTCGAGAACTGGTCGAGCGCTTCGGCGAACAGGGAAGGTCCATGCGCATCCTCTATGGCGGATCCGTCAAGCCTTCCAATGCGAAGGAACTGATGGCCGTCGCCAATGTGGACGGTGCCCTGATCGGCGGGGCGAGCTTGAAAGCGGCGGATTTCCTCGCCATCTACCGGGTCTATGAAGACCTGATGGCTTAAACCTCTCCGCAAGGGCTTGGAATGCGCAGCCGCCTCATGTAAAGAGCCGCCAACCTTATATTGATGCCCTTTGCGAAGGGCAGGGATCTTGCCATGCAAACCGTTTTGATCGTCATCCACCTCATGATCGTGCTCGCCCTTGTCGGCGTCGTGCTGATCCAGCGCTCGGAAGGCGGCGGGCTTGGCGTCGGCGGCGGATCGGGCTTCATGTCGGCGCGCGGCACGGCCAATGCGCTGACGCGCACCACGGCCATCCTCGCGACGCTGTTTTTCGTCACCTCCATGACGCTCGGCATCCTGGCCCGCTACGAGTCGCGCCCGACGGATATCCTCGACCGCATCCCGGCGACGCAGGGCAGCGGCAACGGCATCCTGGATTCGCTCGGTCCGGCACCGGCCTCCGACACACCAGCCCAGGCTCCGGCCGAAGGCGGCGTGCCGACGGGTGGCGAGACGTCGGCACAAGGCGGCGCGGCTGCACCCGCAGCTCCCGCCAACTCGACGGGCGTTCCGACCGGCCAATAAGCGCGGTCGTCGCAACAATCTCCGGCAGGCCAAAAGCCTGCCGGTTTTCTTTTGTCCAGATTCCGTGAACCAGCTTCACTTCGGTGAATATTAGGGCTGGCGGAATCGCTCATGAAAAGGTATCCGGTGACTCCCATGGCGCGATATGTATTCATCACAGGCGGCGTGGTTTCTTCCCTCGGAAAAGGAATTGCTGCCGCGGCACTCGGAGCGTTGTTGCAGGCCCGTGGTTATCGGGTTCGCCTTCGCAAGCTCGATCCCTACCTGAACGTCGATCCGGGCACCATGAGCCCGACGCAGCACGGCGAGGTCTTCGTGACCGACGACGGCGCGGAAACGGACCTCGACCTCGGGCACTACGAGCGTTTCACCGGCCGCTCGGCCACCAAGACCGATAACATCACCACCGGCCGCATCTACAAGAACATCATCGACAAGGAACGGCGCGGCGACTATCTCGGCGCCACCGTGCAGGTCATCCCGCACGTGACCAACGAGATCAAGGACTTCGTGGTCGAGGGCAATGACGACTACGACTTCGTCATCTGCGAGATCGGCGGCACTGTCGGCGACATCGAGGCCATGCCCTTCATCGAGGCGATCCGCCAGCTCGGCAACGAGCTGCCGCGCGGCAGCGCCGTCTATCTGCACCTGACGCTGATGCCCTACATTCCGGCCGCCGGCGAGCTGAAGACGAAGCCGACGCAGCATTCGGTCAAGGAACTGCAGGCCCTCGGCATCGCACCCGACATCCTGCTGGTGCGCGCCGACCGCGAAATCCCGGAGGCCGAGCGCCGCAAGCTGTCGCTGTTCTGCAACGTGCGTCCCTCCGCCGTCATTCAGGCGCTCGACGTCGCGAACATCTACGACGTGCCGATGGCCTATCACAAGGAAGGCCTCGATTCCGAAGTGCTGGCGGCCTTCGGTATCGAGCCGGCGCCGAAACCGCGGCTGCAGCCCTGGGAAGACGTATGCAGCCGCATCCATACGCCGGAAGGCGAAGTCACGATCGCCATCGTCGGCAAGTACACGGGGCTCAAGGATGCCTACAAGTCGCTGATCGAGGCGCTGCACCACGGCGGCATAGCCAACCATGTCAAGGTGCGGCTGGAATGGATCGAGTCGGAGATCTTCGAGAAGGAAGACCCCGCACCCTATCTGGAGAAGGTCCACGGCATTCTCGTTCCCGGCGGCTTCGGCGAACGGGGAGCCCAGGGAAAGATCAATGCCGCGCGTTTCGCCCGCGAGCGCAAGGTTCCCTATTTCGGCATCTGCTTCGGCATGCAGATGGCGGTCCTGGAAGCGGCGCGCAATCTTGCCGGCATCGAGAAGGCGTCCTCGACCGAGTTCGGCCCCGCGGAAGAGCCCGTTGTCGGGCTGATGACGGAATGGGTGAAGGGCAATGCGCTGGAAAGGCGCGCGGCAGCCGGCGATCTCGGCGGGACGATGCGTCTCGGCGCCTACGATGCGTCGCTCAAGAGGGGCACCAAGATCGCCGAAATCTATGGCTCGACGGACATTTCCGAACGTCACCGCCACCGCTATGAGGTCAATGTCGACTACAAGGACCGGCTGGAGGAGTGCGGCCTCGTCTTCTCCGGCATGTCGCCGGACGGCCTGCTGCCGGAGACGATCGAGTATCCGGACCATCCGTGGTTCATCGGCGTCCAGTATCATCCGGAGCTGAAGAGCCGCCCGCTCGACCCGCATCCGCTGTTTGCAAGCTTCATCGAAGCCGCACTGGAGCAAAGTCGCCTTGTGTGACGTAAGGCGGGAGCCCGCGCTACGATCGTGGGCCGCCCCGGTAAACCTGCGGCTGCAGCTACCTGCAGCGCCGCGATCCGGTTCTCAGTTCGCCGCGACGATCCGCAGGCGTGATTGCTCGCGTCCGCTTCCATCGCTGCCGATCAGATAGATCAGACAGCTCGTCCGCAGAAGCGAACTGAAGTTGGAGATCGAGCCGTTGAGTTCGAGCGCTTCGTCGTAGAGCGTGGAGAGAAAGCGGGCCGTGGAATAACCCTGCTTCGCCGCGATCTCGTCGATCAGGTCCCAGAACGCCGCTTCGAGCTGGATGCTGGTGGAATGCCCTCCGATACGGACCGACCGGTTGATGGGACGATAGCGGCCGGGATCCTGGCCTGCATATATCTCACACATATGTTCCTCCCGTTTCTTATTGTGCCTCTAATATGGCCCTGCGGGGGAGCTCCGTCAAACGCGGATGCAACAACCTCGCGCGTGATCCTGCGCATACTCGGCCGAACTCTTTCTGCTTGCGGTAATCGGCTGCTACCTCCGCGCTTTCCGCTTGGTATAGGCTGCATGAAAGAAGGGGAGGAGCAGGCGCGTGGCAAAAGCAATTCACTCGATGATCCGCGTATTGGACGAGGCGCGGTCGGTCGATTTCTACGAGATGGTCTTTGGGCTCCGGGTAGCCGAGCGGCTCGATTTCGAAACGTTCACGCTCGTCTACATGAGCAATGAGGAAAGCGATTTCGAACTCGAGCTCACGGTCAACAAGGGCCGTACGGAGCCCTATGCGCTCGGCGACGGCTACGGCCATCTCGCCCTCTCTGTTGCCGATCTCGATGCGGAGCACGCACGTCTTTCCAAGGCAGGGGCGACCGTCGGCAGACTGGTCGACTTCAACAATGACGGCCGGCCGGTCGCGCGGTTCTTCTTCGTCACCGACCCGGACGGGTACAAGATCGAGGTGCTGCAGCGGCTCGGACGCTTCAAGTAATACGTCCTCGTCCGGAGGAGGAACGAGGCGATGCCCGCCTGCCGCAGGCAGGCCCGTACAACATGGGAGGAAGATCATGGCGACAGTCTATGAGAATTCGCGCGGCTTATCGCGCCGCGAACTGCTGAAGCGCGGCACCGTCGGTGCGGCGTTCATCATCTCCGGTCCGGCGGTACTCTGTCCGGAAGCGGCATGGGGTCTGGAGGCGACGACGCTGAAGCCCGAGAGCATGGCCACCCTGATCCGGCTCGCGCGCGACATCTATCCGCACGACCAGCTTGCCGACCGCTTCTACGCGATTGCCGTCAAGGGCCAGGACGCGCTGGCAGCCAAGAATCCGGAGCACAGGACGCTGATCGAGGAGGGGATCGCCGATCTCGACAGGCGGGCGGGCGCCACGGGTTATCGTGGACTCGGCTGGGAGGACGATCGTGTTGCGATCCTACGCGACATCGAGACGACGCCGTTCTTCCAGGCCGTACGCGGCGATCTCGTCGTCAGCCTCTACAACCAGAAGGAGCTCTGGCCGATCTTCGGCTACGAGGGCGAATCCTATTCCAAGGGCGGCTACATCAGCCGCGGATTTGACGACATCGAGTGGCTGTGACGCGGCGCGCACCCGCAGGAGGAAGCGGGCATGCGCATTTTTGACCGCGACACAACATCCACATTCGGGAGGATATCATGGCAGCACCTTACGATCTCAACGACGACAGCGTTGTCGTCATCATCGGTTCGGGCGCCGGCGGCGGCACGCTCGGCAACGAACTCGCTCAGAAGGGTATCGACGTCGTCATCCTCGAAGCGGGCAACCGCATCGAATACGAGGACTTCATCAACGACGAGTGGGACAGCTTCGCCCAGCTCGCCTGGCTCGACCACCGCACCACGGGCGGAGGCTGGAGGGTCTCTAAGGACTTCCCGAACCTGCCCGCCTGGATCGTCAAGGCGGTCGGCGGCACTACGACTCACTGGGCGGGCGCATCGCTTCGCTTCCAGGAGCACGAGTTCAAGACACTGACCCATTACGGCAAGGTCGAGGGCGCCAACCTGCTCGACTGGCCGCTGACGCTCGCCGAACTCGAACCCTACTACGCCAAGGCCGAGGACAAGATGGGCGTAACCCGCACCAACGGCATCGACGGTCTGCCCGGCAACAACAACTTCAAGATCCTGAAGGCAGGCGCCGACAAGCTGGGATACAAGGACTGTCACACGGGCAACATGGCGATCAACTCTGCAGATCGCGACGACCGTATGAGCTGTCAGCAGACGGGGTTCTGCTTCCAGGGCTGCAAATGGGGCGCCAAGTGGTCGACTCTCTACACGGAGATCCCGAAAGGTGAGGCGACCGGCAAGCTGGAGATCCGGTCGAACTCCCACGTGGTCAAGATCGAGCACGACCGATCCGGCAAGGTGACCGGCGTCGTCTACGCCGACAAGGACGGTAATCTGCAGGAGCAGAAGGCGAGGATCGTCGCCGTCGCGGGTAATTCCATCGAAAGCCCGCGGCTGCTCCTGAACTCGCACTCCTCCATGTTCCCGGACGGGCTTGCCAACTCCTCCGGCCAGGTGGGCAGGAACTACATGCGCCATACGACCGGGTCGGTCTATGCCGTCTTCGAGAAACCCGTGCATTTCTACAGGGGCACCACGATGGCCGGCATCATACGCGACGAGGCCAAGCACGATCCCTCGCGCGGCTTCGTCGGCGGCTACGAGCTGGAGACCCTGGCGCTCGGACTGCCCTTCATGGCGGCCTTCCTCGATCCGGGCGGCTGGGGCCGTTCCTTCACGTCGGCGCTCGACCAATATGCGAACATGGCCGGCCTGTGGATCGTCGGCGAGGACATGCCGCAGGAGCAGAATGCCGTGAAGCTGCACGGGGAGCTCAAGGACAAGTACGGGATGCCGATCCCCGATGTCTGGTTCACCGACCATCCCAACGACGAGGCGATGCGCAACCATGCCTACAAGCAGGGGATGGCGCTTTATACGGCGGTCGGCGCGACGCGCAGCTTCCCGACGCCGCCCTATCCCTCGACGCACAACCTCGGCACCAACAGGATGAGCGAGAACCCGCGCGACGGCGTCGTCAACAAATGGGGACAGACCCACGACATCGGAAACCTGTTCGTCTCGGACGGCAGCCAGTTTACGACCGGAGCCGCGGAGAACCCGACGCTGACCATCGTCACTCTCGCGATCCGGCAGGCGGACTATATTTCGAAGGAAATGGCTGCCGGAACCATCTGAGGCCTGTCCTCCCACGGCCGCGTCCTCGCAGCCGGATCCTCAGCGCCGTCGCTTCACACACGGCAGCGCCAACTGTGACCGGGCGACCGGTCACCTTTTTTGCAGCAGAGTTGCCACGCACATGAAGCTTGCCAACTGTCACGGAATTTCTCTCCAGTCGGAAGAAATATCTACCGAGCACCCGCTGAACCAGAACGGATCCGCTGCAGGCGCTCGATCCCGCGGCGCATTTTCGACAAGACGATCGGCGCTCACCTTATGAATATCTAGCGTCCGATCGCCAGAAGCAGGTGGCGCAAGCAGCAGCAGGCCTGCCGGGCGGGATCAGGGTCGTAGAAGGAGGACCGGGCAGGCGTCACCCGCCGTAAGCGCCGGCGCATGCGGCGGCCGGACGATCAGCGCATCGGAATCGGCGAAGATCTTCATCATCGAGGAGTCCTGCTTGTCGAACGGATCGGCGGCAATATTGCCGGCGCCGTCATGAACAAGCCGCGCCCGAAGGTAATCCTGCCGTGCATCGTTGGCAGCCAGATCGCGAGCCGACACGGCTTTCGCCTCCCGCTTCCGTTCGGGCAGGTGCGCAAGCCTGCGCAGCAGCGGCTCCAGGAACAGAAGGCTGCAGACGAGACTTGCCACCGGGTTTCCAGGCAGCCCGAGCACTTGCATGTCCCCCAGCGCCCCGACCATCATCGGCTTTCCCGGCCGCATCGCGATCCGCCAGAAATCGAGCTCCATGCCGGCCGCCTTCAGCGTCTTCTGCACGAGGTCATGGTCGCCCACGGAAGCCCCGCCGATCGTGACGAGCACGTCGACGTTCGCGGCCTGTGCCCTGCCGATCGCTTCCTCGATGGCCTCCTGCCGGTCCGGCACGATCCCGAGGTCCAGCACCTCCGCGCCGTTGTCGCGGGCGAGGGCGCCGACTCCGAAGGTGTTGGAGGCGATGATCTGGCCGGCGGCCGGCGTCTTCCCCGGTGGCAGAAGTTCATCGCCGGTGGCGAGCACGGCGACCTTCGGACGACGATAGACGGCGAGGGCAGGGTGGTTGGTGGCTGCTGCAACGGTCAGCCGCGCGTAGTCCAGAAGAACGCCCTCGGACAGAACGATGTCACCCTCTGCGAAATCCTGGCCCCGTGGACGGATGTGTTTCCCGCCGGTGACGGCGATCTTCGTCCGGATGCGGCCATCCTCCAGCGTTTCCGCATCCTCCTGGATGAGGATCGTGTCCGCTCCCGGTGGGACCGGTGCGCCCGTGAAAATGCGCACGGCCTCGCCCGGACCGATCTCTCCCGCGAAGGGATGTCCGGCCGCCGCCGTGCCGATGACCGACAGTACGCTGCCGATCGTGGAAGCGTCCTGCGCCTTCAAGGCATATCCATCCATGGCCGAAGCATCGAAGGGCGGCTGCGTCAGTCTTGCAATGACGGGTTCGGCAAGAACCCGACCGTTGGCATCGGCAAGGGCTACCGTTTCCACGTCCGTCACCGGCAGGCTGCGATCGAGAAGCCGCCTCTTCGCTTCATCTACGGGCAGCAGAGCCATCGTCAGCTTTCCGTCCTTCGGTAGGTGCCGGACTTGCCGCCAACCTTCTCGACCAGGCGAACACCGCCGATTTCCATGCCCTTGTCCACGGCCTTGGCCATGTCGTAGATCGTCAGGCAGGCGACGGACACTGCAGTCAGCGCTTCCATCTCGACGCCCGTCTTGCCGGTAAGCTTCGCCGTCGCCGTCACCCTCAGTCCGGGCAGGGCGGCATCCTCGGTGATGTCTACCGCTACCTTTGTCAGCATCAGCGGGTGGCAGAGCGGAATGAGGTCAGCTGTCTTCTTGGCGGCCATGATGCCTGCAAGACGCGCAGTGCCGATGACGTCGCCCTTCTTCGCATTGCCTTCGCGGATGCGCGTCAGTGTCTCCGGCAGCATCCGCACGTAACCCTCGGCGGTGGCGGATCGCTCGGTTTCCGCCTTCGCGCCGACATCGACCATGTTCGCTTCGCCCGAAGCGTCGAGATGGGTAAGGCTACCCGCGGCGATCATCATTCCGCCGCCATGGATGCCGTGTCGCCCAGAAGCAGCCGGCGGGTGGCTTCCGCCACATCGTCCTGACGCATCAGGCTCTCGCCGACCAGGAAGGTAGTGATACCTGTCTTCTGGAGCCGGAGACAGTCCGCGTGAGTGAAGATCCCGCTTTCTCCCACCAGCAGCCGGTCTTCAGGCACGAGGGCCGCAAGCTTCTCCGAGGTCTCCAGGCTGACCTCGAACGTGCGCAGGTTGCGGTTGTTGATGCCGATCATGGGCGATGCGAGCTTGAGTGCCCGCTCCGTTTCTTCCGCGTCATGGACCTCCACCAGCACGTCTATCCCGAGTGCAAAGGCCTCGTCCTCCAGACGACGTGCTTCATCGTCCGTCAGCGACGCCATAATCAGGAGGATGCAATCGGCGCCCCAGGCACGGGCCTCGTGAACCTGGTAGGGGTCGAACATGAAGTCCTTTCGCAGCGCAGGGAGCGTGCAGGCTTCACGCGCGGCGATAAGGAACTCCGGTGCCCCCTGAAAGCTCGGCGTATCGGTCAGCACGGAAAGGCAGGTGGCTCCGCCGGCTGCGTAGGCCGCCGCCAGCGATGGAGGATCGAAGTCGGGCCGTATGAGGCCTTTGGAGGGGCTCGCCTTCTTGATCTCCGCGATCAAGCCGAACGCACCTTCGTCGCGGCGTTCCCTCAGCGCGCGGTAGAAGCCGCGCGGTGCGGACTGGCCGGCGGCGCGTGCCTTGAGTTCGGGGAGGGGCACGCGCGTCTTCGCGGCCTCGATCTCCTTCCGCTTGTAGCCTTCGATCTTCCTGAGGATGTCGGTCATCGGGGCCTCAATCGTCTTCGTTGGAGACCGCCACCAGGCGGTCCAGCGCCGCGGCGGCCTCGCCGCTGTCGAGGGAGCGGGTGGCAAGCTGCATTCCCTCGGTGATTCCTTCCGCCTTGCCGGCCACCACAAGAGCGGCAGCGGCATTGCAAAGGGAGATGTCGCGGTAGGCATTCCTGGCGCCTCCGAGCACCGTACGCAACGCCGCCGCGTTGGCAATCCCGTCGCCCCCCTTCAACTCGGCAAGCGTTGCCTGACGAACGCCAAAATCGGCGGAGGTAAGCTCGAAGCTGCGGATTTCGCCGTCCTCCAGAGCGACCACGCTTGTGGTGCCGGTGGTGGTGATTTCATCCATCCCGTCGCCGTAGACGACCCAGACCCGTTCGGAGCCCAGGTCGCGAAGGACTTGCGCGATCGGCATCAGCCAGCGGGGCGAGAACACCCCGAGCAACTGACGCTTCGCGCCTGCGGGGTTGGAGAGGGGGCCAAGGATGTTGAAGATGGTGCGCGTACCGAGTTCGACGCGCGTCGGCCCGACATGGCGCATGGCCGAATGATGCATGGAAGCGAACATGAAGCCGATGCCCGCCTGCGAGATGCAGCGGCCGATCTTTTCTGCCCCGATTTCCAGATTGACGCCAAGTGCCGAGAGCGCGTCCGCCGCTCCGGACTTCGAGCTCAGCGCGCGGTTGCCGTGCTTGGCGACCGGGACGCCGCATCCGGCAACGATCAGCGAGGCGAGCGTCGAGATGTTATAGGTCCCCGTGCCATCTCCGCCCGTCCCGACGATGTCGACAGCGTTCGCGGGCGCGGTGACGGGCAGCATCTTGGCACGCATGGTCGCTACGGCCCCGGCGATCTCGTCGACCGTTTCCCCACGGACCCGCAGGGCCATCAGAAACGCGCCGATCTGCGAGGGCGTCGCCTCGCCCGACATCAGGATGTCGAAGGCTTCGCGCGCCTCGTCTCTCGTGAGGGGCTCGCCATTTGCGACCTTGGCGATCAGCGGCTTCAGTTCAGGCATGCTTACCTCTTCTCACCGGCATCAGCGGATCATGCCTGTCACCTGTTCGGCGACGGCCTCATTGATCGAGACGCCGTAGTCGTTCTGCAGGCGGTTGACCATCTGATCCAGCATGTCATCTCCGGCGGCCTCCGCCATCCGCCGCAGAGGCTCGTCGGAAGCCAGTGCATCAGCGGGTGCCTGATCCGAGGCGGTGACCTTGATCAGCAGTCGGCTTTCGCCGTCTGCCGCCGCTGCCGTGGTGACAAGACCTACGGGCCCGGCGAACAGTGCCGTGACGGCCTCCGGGCCGAAGATCGCGTCCTCTCCGTTTCGGCGGACGCCCTGCTTTGTCTCCACTGCAATGCCGAGTTCCTCCGCGACAGCCGACAGTTGCTCTCCCTTCTGAACGCGCTCCTTGAGTTCCGTCGCGCGCGCGGCGAGGGCCTCGCGCTGCTGCTCCGCGGTCCAGTCGACGATCACCTTTTCACGGACCTCGTCAAGCGTCTGCTCCCGCTCCGGAATGATGTCTTCGACCTCGAACCACACGTAGCCGTCATTGCCGAGCGATACCGGCAGGGGCTGACTGCCCGGTTCCGTCCGGTAGACATCTGCAAGCAACGTATCGGCAGCGGGAAGATCGGCGATCTTGTTGCCCTGCTGATCGTTGCCCGACGCGTCCGTGGTAACCGTCGCCACCTTGAGGTTCAGCTCTTTCGCGGCCTCTTCCAGTGTTGCGCCGGAGGCGCGGATGTCTTCGAAACGGTCGTGGACATTCATGACCTCCTGGGAGGAGGCGGAAAGCGCCAGGCCCTCGCGGATCTCCTCCTTCACCTCTTCGAAGGTCCGGGTGCTTTCCGGCTTGATGTTGGTGACACGGAGAATGACCGGTCCGAATGCGCCGTCGACGACGGGGGTGGTGCCGCCCTCGCCGGTGACGGCGAAGGCAGCCTCGGCCAGCTTCTGGTCGGGCATGTTTTGCTTGGTGAAATCCCCGAGCAGCACGTCCGCGGTGGTCTTGCCCTGGTCGCTCACCAACTGGTCGAAGGTTGCAGAGCCGTCCGCGAGCTGGGCGACCGCTGCTTCCGCCATTTCGCGGTCGGCATAGGTGAGCTGCTCGATGGTGCGCGTGCCGCGGGTGGTGAAGCTTTCCTTGCGCTTCTCGTATTCGGCACGCGCTTCTTCGTCCGTGATGGAGGAGGGATCGGCGATGTCGGCCGGCTGGAGCGTCACATACGTGAATCGGCGGTATTCGGGAGCGCGGTAACGTGCCTTCGCGCCTTCGAACCAGGCGGCGAGCACGTCGTCCGCGGGAGCCTTCACCGGGTCGATATTGGCGTTGGAAAGCAGCAGATAGTCGACGCTGCGGGTTTCATCGCGGTACTGCTTCAGCGCGTCGAGCATCACCTGCGGCGGCTTGAACCCATCCGAAACCGCTTCGACGATCTGGCTTCTGACGGCCACCTTGCTGCGTTCGGCAATGTAGTCGTCCTCCCGGAGTCCCGCGTTGCGGAGGCGTGAGCTGAACAGGTTGCGGTCGAACTGGCCGTTGCTTCCCTGGAACGCCGGGTCTTCGGCGATCAGCGTCGCCAGCCGGTCGTGGGAAAGTCCGAGGCCCATGTCCGCCGAAAGCTGATCGAGAGCTGCGCCGGCGGCGAGCTGGGCGTAGACCTGCTGGTCGATCCCGAAGGCTCGGGCCTGATCGGCGGTCAACTGCATCCCGAACTGGCGGCCGAGCGAGGCGACCTGCCGCTGGTAGGCGATGGCGAACTCCTGCGCGGATACCTCCTGGTCGCCCACCGTCATGACCGTGTTGGCATCCGTCGTGACCAGTGAGGTTGAAACGCCCCAGACACCGAAGGACGCGACCAGAAGCAGAAGAAGTGCCTTGGCGACCCAGGAGCGGGAAGCATTTCTGAGGGAGTTGAGCATTGCTTGACGTTACCTTGCACGAAGTTCGAGCGCCTGAGGCGGAATGACCGAACGTCTCTAGAACAATCCGTCGCGGAAATGAAGGCGCTTGCTCGCAAAAGCAGGTGAGGATGCGAGCTCGGGTTCGATTCGGGTTCAGCCGAGGCGCTGTATCAGTGACGCGGCATCCGCGGGCGCTCGAACCTTGGCGTCGTTGTCGAAATAGACATAGACGTCCCGCCCGGCGGGCAGCCGGGGCGAGGCTGGCAGGACCCGCATCGCTTGTGGAGGGTCTTTTCCGGCGCTCCAGTCTTCGATCAGGGCCGCCCACCCGTCCAGCGCCTCATCGCGATAGCCGCTGACATAGAGTTCTTCGGAGCCGTGCAGGCGGCAATAGACGAAGTCTGCCGTCAGGTCCATCAGGAGCGGCCAGTCCACGGTATCGGCGACGACCAGTGCGGCGCCATATTCGCGCAGGAGTTCGAGGAATTCCGAACAGGCGAAGCTCTGGTGCCGGATCTCGAACGCGTGCCGCAGCGGCTGGTCGAAGTCCGCGCGGATGCAGGCCCGGTCGTCGAGCCGCGAGTCGTGCCGACGGGCGAGTGCGGCGGCCTCCTCCGCGTTCCTGGGCAGGAGCCTCAGGAAGCTTTCGAAGCGCTCGGGCTTGAAACTCATGCTTGGCGGGAACTGCCAAAGGATCGGGCCCAGCTTCTGCCCGAGGTTCAGCAATCCGGAAGCGATGAAATTCGCAAGCGGCGTTTCCACCTCCTTCAGGCGCTTCATATGCGTGATGTAGCGGGAGCCCTTGACGGCGAACACGAAATCTTCGGGCGTGGCCTCGTACCAGTCCGCGAAGGCCTTGGGACGTTGCAGGCCATAGAACGTGCCGTTGATCTCGATCGACGGAAACCGCGAAGCGGCGAAAGTGAGTTCCCGCTTCCGAGGCAGGTCTTCAGGATAGAAGACGCCCCGCCAGGGGGCGTAGGTCCAGCCGGAAATACCGATCCGGACGGTACCGCGTTTCGTCATCCAAGTCTCCAGCCATCTTCATGGGCACGACACCGGGCGGCAGTTCGCTCGGCGGGAAACTCGTTTTCCCGGCGGGGGTTCCTGCTATTTCGTGAATATGAAGAAGGCGCCGAGAGCGATCAGGGCAAAGCCCACCCCCTGTTTCCAGTGAAAGGCCTCGCCGAGATAGAACACCGAAAAGACGACGAATACGGTGAGGGTGATGACCTCCTGGATCGTCTTCAGCTGCGCGGCGTTGAAATAGCCGTGCCCGATCCGGTTGGCCGGCACCTGGAAGCAGTATTCCAGCAGCGCGATGCCCCAACTCACCAGGATGACGACGTAAAGAGGTGACGTCTTGAACTTCAGGTGCCCGTACCAGGCGAAGGTCATGAACACGTTCGAGAGTATGAGCAGGCCGATGGTCGCGAAGGGAATGGCAGAGGGCATGATAGTGAGTCCGGTGGAGGAGCCATAGGGCAAGCATGCCGTTCGCGGAAAGGCAAGGGGCAGGGTCCAGTCGTCGACGCCGGCACCGTCCGTACTGATCGGTGCCGAAGCGGCGTTGCTGGCGATCGCCTTGCCTGTTACCAGCAGTCCGTCGGTACCTGTGCGGGGGGGCATCCCACGCTCGGACATTGCCTGAAATGGATAGTGATGGTGAGTAACAGAGAAGAACGAGAGGCGACGCGGAAGCACGATGCTGTCGATGACGCCGAGGACAAGCGCCGGCCCCTCCCGGCGGAGCGATTCCTCCTCGGAATGAGCCTCGTCCTGATCGCCTTCAACCTGCGCCCCGTCTTCTCCAGCGTTTCGGCACTCCTGCCGGAGATCCGGTCGGAACTGGGGCTCGGCGATCTCGGAGCCGGTCTTCTCACGACATTGCCCGTGGTTTGCCTCGGGGCGTTCTCGCCGGTGGCGCCGCGTCTTGCGCAGAGGATCGGGACGGAACGGACCCTGCTTCTGGTGGTGCTTCTCCTGACGTTCGGAACCGCCATCCGGGGCATTCCCTCCGTGCCGCTGCTGTTCATCGGGACTGCGCTTGCGGGTGCCTGCATCGCAGTGGGTAACGTGCTGTTGCCCGGATTGGTCAAGCGCGATTTTCCGGATCGTATGGCGCTTCTGACGGGTCTCTACACCATGGCGCTCTGCGGCGGCGCGGCCGCTGCGGCAGGATTGACGCTGCCGGCCGAACAGGCCCTCGGCAACTGGCTCGGAGGCGCTTTGGCCATATGGGCGCTTCCCGCTGCGATCGCTGCCGCGGTGTGGCTTCCCCAGGTCTTCCGGGCCGGACGCCATGACGGACGTATCAGCAAGCGCGTCGTCGGCCTGTGGAGGGACAGGCTCGCCTGGCAGGTGACGCTTTATATGGGGCTGCAGTCTGCGCTCGCTTACTGCGTTTTCGGCTGGCTCGTGCCTATCCTGCGGGAGCGCGGTCTGGACGGGATTGCCGCAGGCGGCATCGTCTCCGTGTCGGTCATGGTCCAGGCGGCCGCGTGCCTCGTCGTTCCCCATATCTCCGTCCGCGGCAAGGATCAGCGCGTCGTGAACGCTGCGCTCTGCGTCATCTCCGTCTCGGCTCTGCTCGGACTTCTGTTCGCGCCCCTGTCGACCGTGTGGATCTGGGCGGTGCTGCAGGGTGTGGGCCAGGGCGGCCTGATTGCCGCCGCGATGACGAACATCGTGCTCAGGTCGCCGGATCCGCTCATTGCATCGCATCTTTCCGGCATGGCGCAATGCATCGGATACCTGCTTGCCTCGGTCGGGCCGCTGGTGGTCGGTCTCATTCGCGGGTGGACGGGAAGCTTCGCAGCGACCGCCTTTCTGTTCGTCGCCCTCGGTCTCGCTGCGGCCGTGAACGGCTGGCTGGCGGGCCGCGCGCGATATGTCACCGTCCGGGTAGAGGACATTCCGCCTGCCTGAGCCGATCCGTCAGCCGTGGACGATCTCCAGGTGCCGCTGGAGCCGCTTCCCGTAAGCCTGCGTTATCCGGTCGAAGACGATCGCGATACCGACGATGGCGAGCCCGTTGAAGATGCCGAGCGTGAAATACTGGTTGGAGATCGCGCGGAGCACCGGCTGCCCAAGGCCCTGGACCCCGATCATCGAGGCAATCACCACCATGGCGAGCGCCATCATGATGGTCTGGTTGATGCCGGCCATGATCGTCGGCAGCGCCAGCGGCATCTGGACGTCCTTGAGTTTCTGCCAGCCTGACGAGCCGAAGGCATCGGCCGCCTCCAGCACGTCGCGGTCGACGAGTCGAATGCCCAGGTTCGTCAGTCGGATCATCGGAGGAAGGGCGTAGATGACGACGGCGATGAGCCCTGGCACCTTGCCGATGCCGAGAAGCATCACGACGGGGATGAGGTAGACGAAACTCGGCATCGTCTGCATCACGTCGAGAACCGGGTTTATCCCGCTTTGCAGCCGGTCCGACCGGGACATGGCGATCCCGACCGGGATACCGATGACGATCGAGAGCACGGTGCAGACGAAGATCATCGAGATCGTCTTCATCGTGTCTTCCCACATGTCGAAATACCCGATGAGGAGAAGCGTGGCGATACAACCGGTCACTATCCTCCAGTTGCGGCTGGCGAGCCAGGCGATGAGGGCGATCGCAAGCAGGATGACGGGCCATGGGGTGCGGGTGAGCAGCCGCTCGGATTCGACGAGCAGGAATTGCAGCGGATCGAAGAACGCCTCGATGCTGTCGCCATAGGCGCGCGTGAAGGCTCTAAAGGCGTCGTCGATGCCCTTCTTGAGGTTCCGCAACGTGTCATCGTCCATATGCGGAAAGCGGGTCAGCCAGTCCATGACGGCCTCCGTTTGGCAGGAGGAACAACGCGGCGATGTGCCGGAGGGGACGAGGCGAAAGTCCGAACGCCTCGTCCAGGTGTTCGATCAGAGCGCCGCCTTGATCTTTTCCGCGACCTCAGGTGTGACCCACTGCGTCCAGAGGTCTTCGTTTTCCTCCAGGAAGTGCTTCGCTCCATCCTCGCCGGTGGCCTGGTTGTCGGTCATCCACGCCATCAGGCTGTTGACCGTGGCGTTGCTCCATGCGCGCTTGTTGAGATAGTCCATGACTTCGGGACCGGCGCGATCGGCGAAGCTCTTGGTGAGCATGGTCTGCACGGTATCTTTCGGCCAGTCGTTCCTTTTCGGGTCGGGGCAATCCGCAACGGTGTTGCAGCGCTTCCATTCGGCTTCGTCATAGGCGACGCCGTGCTCGAGCTTGACCATCTCGTATTTGCCGAGCAGCGCGGTCGGTGCCCAGTAGTAGCCGGCCCAGCCCTTCTGGCCTTCATAGGCCTTCGCGATAGAACCATCGAGACCGGCGGCCGAACCGGTGTCGACCAGCGTAAAGCCGGCCTCCTCGGCGCCATACGCCTTAAAAAGCTGCGCCGTGGCAACTGTGCCGCCCCAGCCGGCCGGTCCGTTGTGAATGGCGCCCTTCGATGAGTCCTCGGGGGCCGGAAAGAGCTCCGGATGTTTCAGCGCATCGTCGATCGTCTTGATGTCCGGATTGGCGTCCGCGATGTATTTCGGAATCCACCATCCCTGAACGGCGCCGTCCGAAAGCGCGACGGCGGCACCGACGAGCTTGCCTTCGGAGACGCCTCGGCCGACAACCTCGGGCAGCAGATCGATCCATCCTTCCGGCGCCAGGTCGGGCTCACCCTTCTCGACCATAGAGGTGAGGGTGGGAACGGTATCCCCGACGATGATTTCCGCATTGCAGCCGAATCCCTCGTTGAGAATGAACTGATCGAGAGCGGCCAGTACTTCGGCGCTCTGCCAGTTCATGCTCGCGATGGTGACGTCTCCGCATTCCGCCCGGGAGGCGCTCGCTCCCATGGTGGCGAAGCCGAAGGCAAGACAGGTGCAGGCTAGGAGTTTCTTCATCATGGTGTTCCCCTGGTTGGCGCCGCGTCGGCGCGGATCGATCGGCGGCGTTCCTCTCGCCGCCCTGGCAGTGCGAGGGTTCTTGCGCCCTTTCGTCACATCTTTGAGTTTTGCAGGCTTGATCCGGCGCGTCGTCTTGTTTGCGTCGGACGATCTTCCGATTCCGCCAATGCCGTGGAAGTGAGGGGCTCAAAATTTCGCTCGGGTACTCCCCAAGCGGTTGCGGTGCGCCATATGGTCTGCGGGGTGCGCACGCAAGGCGCTGGTTGATGTCGCTAGGACGGAGGACGGATCCATGCATGTGATGAAGAGCTTGATCGGGCTGGCGATCGGGCTGACATTGTCGGCCAGTGCCGCCGGGGCCCAGGTTGTCGTATCGTCGAAGATCGATACCGAGGGTGGCGTGCTTGGAAACATCATCCTCAGCGTCCTGAATGCCAATGGTATCCCCACGACCGACAGAATACAGCTCGGGGCGACGCCGGTGGTTCGCGCCGCCATTACCGCAGGTGAGATCGACATCTATCCTGAATATACCGGCAATGCGGCGTTTTTCTTCGAGAAGGCGGATGACCCGGCCTGGAAGAATGCCGCGGAGGCCTACAGCCTGGCGAAGAAGCTGGACTACGATGCCAACAAGATCGTCTGGCTGACGCCATCGCCGGCCAACAATACCTGGGCTATCGCCGTTCGCAAGGATGTCGCGGAGCAGAACAAACTTAAGACGCTTTCCGATTTCGGGAGCTTTGTTTCCGGTGGCGGAGAGGTGAAGCTCGCTGCATCCTCCGAGTTCGTGAACTCGGCCGCCGCCTTGCCCGCCTTCCAGGCGACTTACGGATTCACCATGAAGCCGGAGCAACTCATCACCTTGTCGGGGGGCGATACCGCGGCGACCATTGCGGCCGCAGCCAACCGGACGAACGGCGCCAATGCCGCCATGGTCTATGGAACCGATGGCGGCATTGCTCCATCTGGACTTGTGGTTCTCGAAGACGACAAGGGTGTCCAGCCCGTCTATCAGCCTGCGCCGATCGTGCGCGAATCCGTACTGAAGGAACATCCCGAGATCGAGTCTCTCCTGCAGCCTGTCTTTCAGAAGCTCGACCTCGTGACGCTTCAGGATCTGAACGGACGGGTGCAGGTCGCCGGTGAACCGGCCAAGGCGGTGGCGGAGGATTTCCTGACCCGGAACGGCTTCCTGAAATAGTTGCTCGCCTGCACCGACGGTGCCAACATGGGCTTCTGGCGGACAGGCTTGGGATTGCCGCGTGACATTTCGCATCGACAAGCTGGGACTGGGGATAGGACTTCTGGCCGCCTACGGCCTCGGTTCGCCCTGGGCTACGCTTCGGGCCAATCGCATCGTCCAGGGTGAGGCGGTCGGACTGTTTGCCGCATTGCCGCTATGGGCGGCGTGGCTCGTTTTCTGTGTCACTTTGGCTGCCGGCGCGATCGCGATTCTTTCCGTCAGGCCTTCGACGCGGCTTGCGGCCGCGAGCGTGGCGCTGGCGACGGTATGCGCAGGTGTCGGTTCGGCGGGAGGCTTTCTCTTGCCCCCCGACAACAGCTATGCGCGCGTTTCGCCCGCCTCCGGCTTCTGGATACTGCTGTTCGCCTTCGCGCTTCTGGCTGCCGATGCCATCACGCGGATGAAGCCGCGGCCGATAACCAGGCTTTCATACACGGCGCTCGCCGTGGCGGCGATCCTTACCTTCCTCTTTCTCGGCGTCTGGAGCGAACTCTCGATCATCAAGGAATATTCGGTACGCGCGGATGCCTTCTGGGCAGAGGCGATGCGACACATGACCCTGGCACTCGGGTCGCTGCTCGCCGCCACGATTGCCGGCATACCGCTGGGCGTGTTCTGCGAGCGCAAGGTTGGCGCCAGAGCGATCGTTCTCAACACCTTGAACCTGATCCAGACCATACCGTCGATCGCGCTCTTCGGCATGCTGATCGGACCATTGGCCTGGATCGCGGTAAACGTGCCGGGAGCGGCCGCAGCCGGTATTCGCGGCATAGGCGTGGCGCCGGCCTTTGTGGCCCTGTTGCTGTATTCGATTCTGCCGATCGTCGCCAACACGGTCGCCGGCCTGGAGGGCGTGCCGGGGGCGACGCGCGATGCGGCGAAGGGGCTCGGCATGACCTCCACACAACGGCTGTGGCGGGTGGAATTTCCCCTGGCGCTGCCGGTGATCCTCACCGCCATCCGCATCGTGCTCGTTCAGAACATCGGCCTTGCGACGATCGCCGCACTGATCGGCGGCGGAGGCTTCGGTACGTTCGTCTTTCAGGGACTCGGCCAGATGGCAACCGATCTGGTCCTGCTGGGGGCGCTCCCGACAGTGGCGCTGGCATTCGTCTCGGCGGTCGTCCTTGATGCGCTGATCGAAACGACGGCGGCCGAGACAGGCGGAAAGGGGGCCACGTGATCGAGATCGACGGCGTTTCCAAATCCTATGACGGCAGGGCGGTTGTCGACAATGTCACCATGGTCGTCCAGCCCCGCAGCATTGCCGTCATCGTCGGGACGTCGGGCTCCGGCAAGACGACGCTGCTGCGGATGATCAACCGGCTGGTGGAGCGCGATTCCGGGTCCATACGCCTCGATGCAGAGGACAACCGCTCGATCCCCGGCTATCTTCTGAGGCGGCGGATCGGATATGCCATTCAGGAACATGGCCTCTTCCCGCACCGGACGGTCTCGGAAAACATCGCCACTGTCCCGCGCTTGCTGGGCTGGGCCCCATCGCGCATCAATGCGAAGGTGAGGGAACTGCTCGTCCTCTTCCAGCTCGATCCGGATATCTTCGGCTCTCGCTATCCCCATGAACTGTCCGGAGGCGAAAAGCAGCGGGTGGGCGTGGCGCGTGCACTGGCTGCCGAACCCAACGTCCTCTTGATGGACGAACCCTTCGGCGCCCTCGATCCGGTCATCCGCGCGAAGGCTCAGGACGACTTGCGGACCATCCAGCGTCATCTGAGGACCACAATCATCCTGGTCACCCATGACATGGAGGAGGCTTTTCGTCTCGCGGACAAGATCGCGGTAATGGACGCCGGCAGGCTTCTGCAGTACGGCACCCCCGATGACCTGGTGCGTCGGCCGGCGACGCCTTTCGTGGAGGCGCTGATCGGCGCGCGAGAGAGGCCGTTCAGGCTGCTTGCAATCAACACGCTGGGGGAGGCGGTCGAGGTCGGGGAGGCCGATGGTCCACCCTTGCCGGCGGATACGAGCCAGAAGGATGCAGTCGCGGAAATGGTCTGGAGCCGACGCGGTGCCGTGCCGGTAGTCTCCTCCGACGGTTCGCCCCTTGGTCGGGTGACGCTCGAAGCCCTCCTGAGACGGGCGGGCGGCCCGTCATGAGGCGATGGCTGCCGCTGTCCTTCCGTCTGTTGCTCCTCGGGGCGCTGGTGGTTTTCCTTTTCTGGCCGTACAGCTTCGAGCCTCTGTTGAAGCCGCTCGTGCAGCAGAACGCGCCGGCCGTTTATAACCAGGGCAGTCTCCTAGCGTTGACCGTTCAGCATCTGGTGACGGTTCTGGCTGCCACCGCGGCAGCCACGGTCGTGGCGATTGCCCTTGCCGTTCTTGTCACTCGTCCGTTCGGCGCCGAGTTCTTGCCACTCTCCCGCAGCCTGGTGAACATCGGGCAGACATTCCCTCCCGTCGCGGTGCTGGCGCTGGCGGTTCCCGTCTTCGGCTTCGGCGAGAAGCCCACCTTGATCGCGCTCTTCCTCTACGGTCTCCTGCCGATTTTCGAGAACACGCTGACGGGCCTCACCAATCTTCCGCGACCCGTGATGGAGGCCGCGCGGGGAATGGGGATGACGGGATTCCAGCGGCTGCTGAGGATCGAGCTTCCACTGGCGCTGCCGGTCATTCTTGCCGGCATCCGGCTGTCTGCGGTGATCAGCCTCGCGACGGCGACAATCGGTTCGACGGTGGCTGCCAAGACCTTGGGGGAGGTGATCATCGCCGGGCTGCAGTCGAACAATCTCGCCTTCGTTGTTCAAGGCGGGTTGATCGTCGGAGCGCTGGCCGTTCTGATATACGATATGCTGTCCGCGCTGGAGGCGCGCATTTCCGCGACGATGCAGGCCGCCCATGGATGAAACGAACAGGGTATCCCGAGAAGGAGACGTCCGCATGCCCGTCCAGCGTGTGAGTTTCTATGTACTGCTGGTCCTGGTGACCATCGCGTTCGTCGCGGTATTGCTGCCCTTCTACTCAGCCATCTTCTGGGCGGTCGTCCTTGCCATCATCTTCTTTCCTCTTCATGCGAGGCTGGAGGCGAAACTGGCAGGGCGCGGGAACGTGGCCGCCGCGCTGTCCGTCACCATATGCGTCTGCCTCGTCATCATACCGGGTCTGATCATCCTCAGTTCCCTTCTGCGGGAAGGTAACAATCTCTATCAGCAGATCGATACCGGCCAGATCGACATCCGCCGGCTTCTGCAGCAGTTTCAGCAAGCCCTTCCGGTCTTCCTTCAGGAGCGCCTCCGGGCACTGGAGATTACGGGCTTCGCGGAGCTGCGGGATCGCTTCTCCTCGGCCTTCATGGAAGGAGGACGTTTCTTCGCCGGGCGCGCTCTCAGTTTCGGGCAGAATACCCTGCAGTTCTTCATCACGTTCGGCGTGATGCTCTACCTGCTTTTCTTCCTGTTCAGAGACGGGCGCCGGCTGGCCCGGCTACTGCGGCGGTCGTCACCCCTGAGCGGAGTGTATACCGAACGTTTTACCGCGAAGTTCGCTTCGGTCGTCCGGGCCAGCGTGCGCGGCAACATCATCATCGCCGTCGTCCAGGGCACGATAGGCGGTGTGACCTTCTGGCTCCTCGGAATCGCGCCGGCGCTGCTGTGGGGCGTGCTGATGTCTTTCCTGTCACTATTGCCGGCGGTGGGGGCGGCGATCGTCTGGGTGCCGACGGCAATCTATCTCGCCCTCATCGGCAGCTGGATGAAGGCGGCCGTGCTGGTCCTGGTCGGCGTGCTGGTGATCGGATTGGTGGACAACCTGCTGAGACCGCCGCTGGTCGGTAAGGAGACCCGGCTGCCGGACTATGTCGTACTGATCTCCACGATCGGTGGAATTTCCCTGTTCGGGATCAATGGCTTCATCATCGGGCCGTTGATCGCCGCGCTCTTCATCTCTGCCTGGGGAATCTTCGTGGAGGAACAGAACGGGCAGGACGCGGAGGCGGGTT
>NZ_CABFWF030000018.1:0-146236 GCF_902153245.2 Pseudorhizobium endolithicum | reverse complement strand
TTCACCTCCACCAGCACCTCACCCGCCCGCGGCCCCTCGAGCTGAACGGTCATGATCTCAAGCGGCTTGCCGGCTTGAACAGCAACGGCGGCGCGAACGTCCATATCTCATCCCCTCCTGAGTTTCGATCGGGTGGGCTCGATACCGGTCCATCTGGCCGATCTTCGAACCTCGCCATCCAAGCCGCGTCGGAGTCGCCTCCGCAGTGGCGTCATCCTGTCATTGCGTTATCGAATGATCCTTCTCATCGAGCAGCGGCACTCCGTAGTCCAACAGCAGCTTGTTGATGTCTGCCTGGTGCTCGCGGATGAACGTGTTCAGCGTTCGCTTCCACTCCTGATCCGAAGGCCGCACGCCCATTGTGATCCGGTAGGTCATCCGCTGGCCGCCCTTCTCCTTGATCAGGGGAACAACGGCCAGATCGGCACCCGATTTCTCGACATAGTACCCGGCCATCGGCCCCCAGATCACCGCAGCGTCGATCACCCCCTTGAGCATGTCGCCGATCATCACTTCGGCCATGGACGGTGCGATCCGCGTGTCGACCATCAGCGGGTAGACCTTGGCTTTGCGCATCAGCTTGGCGGCGGCCATGTTGGCCGAGGGAGGTGTCCCCTCGACAACGCCGATGCGCTTGTCGGCAAGACGAGCGTCCGTCAACGTCTCGACCCCAGCCAGGTCTCCGTCCTTCCTGTAGACGAGGACATAGGAGGAGCGGTAATAGGCATTGGTGTTCTGGACCAGTTCATCTCCCTGCGCATAACCCATGATGATATCGCAGCGATTGGCACCCAAAGTGTTGCGCACGAAGCCCGTGATCGATGGAAACCAGGTATAGGCCACCGAGCTTCGTCCCGTCGCGGTCGCAACCATTTTCGCAAGCTTGTCCTCGAACCCTTCGCCACTCTCGTCGGTGAAGGGCATGTTGGACGGGTCGGCACAGACACGCAGAACGTCAGGGTCGACCAGTTCGCCGGCCGCTCCCAGCCCCGCGGTCTGCGCCTGCGCCTGTAGCGGAAGAACAAGGCCCGCACATGCAACAACGACGAACGATAGGAAACGTCGGAGGACGGTGCTCGCCATCTCACCCACCCATGCAGGACGCTTCATAATCCTTCGCCCCCTGCGGCTTGTCGGCCTTCTTGGGCGGCCGGCCACGCGGCGCCGCGTCCACCGCACGCGCGCGAAGATAAACGTAGATATCGTCAAGGTAGCAGTAGACGTTCTTGTTGTCGCCGAACGCAGGCATGACATTCTCCTTGCCGCCTCCGACATTCTGCCGTCCCTCGGCAACGATCGAAAGGAAGGTGGGATAGTCCATGTTCTTCATGCTCTCTGCCAGAGCAGGCGCATAGCTGGAACCGACGCCGTCAGGCCCATGGCAGACGTGGCAGTCGGAATGGTAGCGGCGGTAGCCGCTGAAAGTGTACCAGTCGACCGTGCCGTTTTCGATCTTGAATGTCGGAGTACCGTCCGCATCGAAGAATTTGCCATCCTCTTCGGAAACGGCCGCGGCCTTTTCCTTGGTATCAGCTGATGCGGCGATGGTTGGGATCAAGACAGGAAACAAGGCGGAAAAGGTCAAGGCGAAAAGACGGAAACTCATCAAGCAACCTCAAGCTCACTGGGCTGTGTGGTCCTTGACCGGACGCACACATCTGACAATCCGAAACGCGATTGCCGGCTGGGTGCAACCGGGCTGCATCCTGTGCAGCCCGGTTGTCCGTCAGTGGTCTCAGTCGGGCAGGCCGAAGACCGTTAGCTGACCCCCGAGTGTGGTGTAGTCAGCCAGTGCGGCGTAACCGCCGACCGCTCCCAGCCCGGCCGTGCCGACAACCTGGGCTTCGTCCCCTTGTTCACGGCCCTGGTCCACGGCGCCGTGCCAGGCAGCGGCATTTTCCGGTGACAGCAAGCCCCCGGCGAGACCGATACCCGCCCAGCCACCAACACCCGACAAGACGGCGATGTACTGCTTGCCGCCGTGTTCGAACGTGTTGATGTTGCCGATGATCCCGGACGGCGTCTTGAACTTGTAGAGTTCGTTTCCGTCCAGATCGACAGCCTTGATGTAGCCCTCCAGCGTGCCGTAGAAGACGACGTCGCCCTCCGTAGCCAGCGCACCGGACCAGACTGAAAACTGCTCAGGTTTCGACCACACGATCTCACCCTTGGCCGCATCCCAGGCGATGAAGTTGCCCATGCCGCCATGGCTGTCAGGAGCCGGATACATCGAGACCGTGGCACCGACATAGGGCTGCCCCGCCGTATAGCTCACCCTGTAGGGCTCGTAATCCATGCAGACGTGGTTCGTCGGCACGTAGAACAGGCCGGTCTTGGGTGAGTAGGATGCAGGCTGCTGGTCCTTGGTCCCCAGGGCGGCAGGGCAGACCCCGGTCGTGTTTGTATCCTCACCGTTCTGGTGAGTGGAATACTGAGCCACGACCTGTGGCCGACCGTACTGATCGCTGTTCGGATCCATGACGACTTCCGTCGCCCAGTTGACCTTCGGATCGTACTTCTTGGCAACCAGGAGTTCGCCCGTATTGCGATCGAGCGTATAGGCGAAGCCGTTGCGGTCGAAGTGCACAAGGACGTCGCGTGGCTGACCGTTGATCTCCATCGCATCCACGAGAATGTTCTCGTTGACGCCGTCATAGTCCCATTCGTCATGCGGCGTCATCTGGTAGAGCCACTTGGCAACGCCCGTATCCGCATCGCGGGCCATCAAGGTCATGGACCAGCGGTTGTCGCCGGGACGCTGCACCGGGTTCCACGTGGAGGGGTTTCCGGTGCCGTAGAAGACAAGATTGCTCTTGGGATCATAGGAGAACCATCCCCATGTCGTCCCGCCGCCGGTCTTCCACTGCTCGCCTTCCCACGTGTTCAACCCTGAATCCGGTCCGACGGGCTTGCCCAGATGGGTGGTCTTTTCCGGGTCGATCAGCGTCTCGGAATCGGGCCCCATCGAATAGGCTTTCCAGGCCAGCGAACCGTCCTTGAGGTTGTAGGCGGCGGTCCAGCCTCGTACGCCAAACTCGGCGCCCGACACCCCGATGATGACCTTGTCCTTGACGACCATTGGGGCAGCCGTACCCGACTCGCCCTTGCCGCCGTCGATCTGGTCACCGTTCTTCACCGACCAGACGACTTCACCCGTCTTGGCGTCCAGAGCGACAACCGTCGTGTCTGCCTGGTTCAGGATGATCTTGCCATCCCCGTAGGCCACGCCGCGGTTCACCGTGTCACAGCACATAATCCCGATCACGTTCGGATCCTGCCGGGGCTCGTATTTCCAGAGGATCTTCCCGTCATTCTTCAGGTCAAGGGCGTAGACGATGTTTGGGAACGGCGTATGGATGTACATGATGTCGCCGATCACCAGCGGCCCCCCCTCATGCCCGCGCAGGACGCCGGTCGAGAAGGTCCACTTGACCTGCAGATCCTTGACGTTGTCCTTGGTGATCTGGTTCAGCTTGGAATAGCGATGATTGGCGTAATCGCCGGTGGGCATCGCCCAGTTCTTCGAATCTGCCGCGAGGGCAGTCAGTTCGTCATTGGCAAGTGCCGTGCCGGCAAGGGCAGCTGCCAGAAATCCGGCGGCAGTCGACAGACAGGCAGAGGTTTTGGTCAGGCGCATGCTAAGTCCTCCCGATGCAGTTATTCACCCGAGGCTCGTCATCGCGACGCAACCAGTCCAACAGGACCCACTGCGCCGGTCATGAGCGTTCATGCTGTCTGGGATCGCCTTCCGTCAGCGTGTCACGATGCCCATCGGGCTGAGCAGCGGGCACCGTTGCTGCCGGACCGATTTTCACCTGCGAAGCCTTGCCCCTCCCATAAGGCAAGGCCTTGAAGCCGGAGGACAAAGATGACGATAGGATACAAAATCCGTATAGGCAAGAATAAATACATCGGTGTGGTGCGGCGCAAAAGAATTGCTGCGCCGCAATATCACCGCATACCATCCCAGAAAGGGATTCTTGTTTAACTTGGCCTCATCAATTGTTATGATAATACTTATGTATTTGAAGCATGAACATTCTGCATCGCTTCGCGAGCCCCTTGGAGGTCGCTTATGACGCTCGCCCACAAACGCCGGTCCGCAGCGTTTTTCGCAGTCCTCATGTATGCGGCCGGTGCCTCTGCTGCGCAGGATTACCCGACAGTCGCTGTCGCCGACTACGTCTATGGCTGCATGAAGGCAAACGGCAATTCGCGTCAGGCCTTGGAAAGCTGTTCCTGCTCCATAGACGTCATTTCATCGATCATACCCTATGCCCGATATGAGGAGGCGGAGACTTTTCGAAGCCTCGGCCTGCTCACGGGGGAAAGGGGCGTCCTGTTTCGCCAAAGCGCTCCTGCCAGGTCCGCTACGTCGGATCTGCGGCGCGCGCAGGCAGAGGCAGAGGTGCGCTGCTTCTGATCGGGTTGCGACCTCCCTCAATCGTGACTGAATCATCAGGCGAAGCCTTCCACGCCGGCAAAGTGCTGCTTGAAGGCGAGAACCAGTCGGTCCAGTTGGTCCGCATCCCTTTCCGGCCGGGGCACATCGACGTTGAAGACGCCAATGACTTTTGCTGGGCGGGACGATAGGACGATGATCCTGTCGGCAAGGAAGAGGGCTTCGCGCAAATTGTGCGTCACCATCAATGCTGTGGTCGGTCGTGCGGACCATACCCTTACGAGAAGGCGTCGCAGTCTGTCGGCGGTGGCCTCGTCAAGCGACACGAACGGCTCGTCCAGGAAGAGGATGGAAGGTTCAGTCGCGAAGGCGCGGGCAAGAGCGACG
Organism: Pseudorhizobium endolithicum; assembly: GCF_902153245.2. Taxonomy (GTDB): domain Bacteria; phylum Pseudomonadota; class Alphaproteobacteria; order Rhizobiales; family Rhizobiaceae; genus Neorhizobium; species Neorhizobium endolithicum. The sequence goes on along the minus strand of NZ_CABFWF030000018.1, from coordinate 141,447 downwards.
CGTCGCGCAAGGCCCAGCGAGAGCTCCGAAGGATAAAGGGTTTGGAGCCCGGACAGCCCGAGGATCTCAAGCAACTCGTCGAGCACGACCTGCTTCAGCGACGGAGGCAGCGTCAGCCGGATATTCTGCTCCACCGTCCGCCACGGCAGGAGCACCGGCTCCTGGAAAACAGCCGCGATGCGGTGACTGCCCTCGACCGGCATCCGAATGTTGCCCGAATAGTCGCGATCAAGGCCGAGCAGTATGCGCAAGGTTGTGGTCTTGCCGCATCCGGACGGGCCGAGGAGGCATGCGAACTCGCCCGTCCCGACTTCGAAGGAGAGGTCTCGCAGAGCGAGAACGCCTACGCCCTCCGTCGAGCGGAACCTCTTTTCGCGGATGTCGACCTTAAGCGGCGCGGCGACGCCAGCGGCTTGCATGCTGTTCAACGGGCTGCACCACAACGAGTTCGATCATCAACATGATGGCGACGAAGGCCAGGGTATAGGCGAGGATACCGGCAACCTCGAATATCTGGAAATAGAGGTAGATCTGGAAGCCGACGCCATTCGAGCGACCAAGCAGTTCCACGACGAGAACGATCTTCCAGATCAACGCGACGCCTGAACGTGATGCCGCGGCAAAGTAAGGCTGGAGTTGCGGCACCAGAATATGCCGGACCCTGTCCAATTTGGTCAGGCGGTAGACCTGCGCCATTTCCATGAACCGTTCATCGAGCGCGCGCGCTCCCTCGCGCATCGTGACGACGACGTTCGGGATCTTGTTGACCGCCACGGCGCCGATCGCGGCTGCTTCCGTCAACCCGAACCAGATATAGGCAAGCACGATGATCACCAGGGCCGGTATGTTCAGGAAGAGAACGAGCCAGGGATCGAAGAATGAGTTGAGCCGTTGTCGCCGGCCGAGCAGGACGCCGATCATCGTTCCGACCACCATGGCAATGACATAAGCGGCAGCGACACGCCACAAGGTCATCATCAGATGGTAGAGGAGATCGCCGCTCATCAATTCGGCGAGGATGACGCGCCATACCGCCATTGGTGGCGGCAGTGCGCGGCTGGGCCAGAGCCCCGCGACGAGGCTCCACACCAGCAGGAGACCGATCAGAGATGCCGCGGTGCTCGCCAGCGGCAGCAAAGCGGCGGCCCTGCGGCGGCTACGCTCGGGTTGCCCGGACACCAAGCCAGCCCTCGCATCCTCGTCAACGTTCATGCCTTCAATGCGGCCCAATAGGTGCCGGGCGCCATCTGCCGGGCCTTTCCGACGAGCTTTTCGCCGCCCAGGGTGGCGAGGACTTCGTAGAGCTTGGCCGCATCTTGCTCCTCTTCGGCAACAGGACGCTGCGGAATACCTTCGCGGTAGCGATCGCGTAGCACCTCAAGCGCACGTTCCTCGGCACGGACCAAGGGCGCAAGCCGCTGCCATTCCGGATCGGAAGTCGCAAGCAACGCCTTTGCATCCGCACTTGCTTGGACGAAGCTCAGAGCCATTTCCTGGTTCTCGCCAGCCCATTTCTCGCGAAACACATATCCCAGCGCCGATACCGGGCCAGATGCTCCCAAGCCGCGTGCGGCATCGTCGGCACCGATCAGTCGCCGGAAGCCTTCCGCTTCCAGGCGAGCACAGAAATGCCAGAAGTTCAGGACTGCATCCAGTTCCCCCGAAAGCGCCTTCTCCGCCAGCAGTGGCGGCGCGCCGTAGACGATCTCCGCTTCCTTCGACAGGTCCAGCCTGTGATCCTGCTGCGCAAGCCCCTGGATCAGCAACCAGCTCTTGTCCAGTGGCCCGCCAGCGACGCCGATCTTCTTGCCGACGAGGTCCGGAAGTAGGTGCAGCTCGGCGTCATTCCTGACCATTACCGCGCCAACTGCCGTGGAGTAGGGCGCCAGTGTCAGCGCCTCGCCCTCCGACCGCTGGCGCGATACCCAGAGCCAGTCCGAGACTATGACATCGAGATCGCCGGCCAGCATGGCGACGTTGGTTGCGTCCTCTCCGGCGAAGTCCAGGACTTCGACATCGACGCCGTTCTTCTTGTCCAGACCATGATGCTTGATGGTATCGAGTTCCCAACTGACGGTGCCGAACTTGAGGACGCCGACCTTGATCCTCGGCAGGTCGGACGCCCCGATGGCAGGAAAGCCCACGCTGGTCGCCAGCAAACCAAGCCCCAAGCTCCCGAATTCGCGTCTTGATATTCCCATGCCACTCCCCCCTAAAGCAGTCTGCCCCGTCAGATATCGAGGCTCCCATCAGGATAAACGCATTTCCAGCGCATGACCTTCAATGCCGGTCGGCCTGCCGACCATCGCGCGATGCGACTAGGTGCTGAAACCATGCACTGCATGAGCGAGCCTTCGCTTTCGAAATAGAGATGTTCGTCGCGGCAGCTGGTTGGGCTGGCGAACAGGCAAACGGTCAAGACAAGATCGACGAGGTTCAAAGAAGCACCTTTCTTGCGTGATCGCGCAAAGTCTAACGTCGCACCCATGCGTTGAAAGCAGGCGCCGACAATGGCTCTTCAAGGTGCCCGATGAAAAGCTACCAAGAGAATATGCCCCACGCGAACATACGTCAACCGACCGCGTCGCGGTGATAACATCCGACGATGCGGTGTTGACTCGCCGGGGTGAAGATCTAACTTCTCCGCGTGTAGAGTGCCGGCGTGGGAGCGAACGGCTACACGACGGACTGGTCCTTTTGGGAGGGGTGGAATGCAGCTTACGGTAATGCTGGGGGCGGCAGGCCTCATGATCGCAACGGCGGGGCAGTGTCTGGCGCAAGACGCTGCAGCCGGCGAGAAAGTATTCACGAAGTGCAAGGCGTGCCACGTCGTCGAGAGCGACACGAACAAGATCGGCCCGTCACTCAAGGGCGTGGTCGGTCGCACTGCAGGTACTCATGAAGGGTTCAAGTACTCGAAGGCCATGGTCGAGGCCGGCGAGAAAGGTATTGTCTGGAACGACGAAACCCTCACGGAATATCTTCGAGACCCGAAGGCTTATATCAAGGGTAACAAGATGGCGTTCGTCGGGCTGAAGAAGGACGAGGACCTCGCGAACGTGATCGCCTACCTCAAGCAGTTCCCTTAAGCCTAACGGCTCTCCAGCGTCTGCGAGATCGTCTTGGCGAGCGCATACAAGCGCTGCTCGATCAAGGTCGGCACCTCGCAGACGAAAGTGAGAGACTGTACCCGCTCCTGGAAGATCCTCGTCTGGAAGACGAGCCGGTCGTTCCGAACAGCAACCTCATTGGGATCGGCGTCGGCCTTCGCCCGTAACGCATCGACAGCCGAAGCCTCCTTGCGTAGTGCGTCTGCCAGATCCCTCTGTTTGTGGGCATACCGGCCGATGCCGCTGATGACCTGCGAGCGCTCGCGGTTCATTTGTTCGAAAAGGCCTTTCACAAGCTTCGGAAGTTTCGCCTTCCGTTCGTCGGGCGTCAGTTTGGCGGCAAAGTCCCGAATCTTCTGCTCGGCCTCCGCCATCGGCACACGCCTGGCGGCGACCTCTGCGACGAGAGCGACGATTTCGGCATTATCTGCCCAATCGCTGGCGCCTGGCGGCAACTCCGGTCCGGTCCATATCTGGGCCAGTGAAAGCTCTGGCACCTTGCGCTGGATGCAGGGCCACTCGGGATCATCTCCCTGAGCTGCCGGAACCGGACTGAAGAGGGCACCTTGCAGCCCAAGCGCACTGAGGCATGCCTTCACGTGCGTCGAAAGTCTCATGTGTTTCCTCCTCCGTCTTGCTTGCGGCTGAGCAGGCCTTTCGATGGGTCATAGGCATAGATGGCGCCGCCCAGGAAGAGCAGGATGCACCCCACCACGATCCACAGGGAATACCAGTCGATCTGCCCGTAGAGCGCGAAACGGACCAGTTCCACCGCGTATGTGAACGGATTGGCGAGGCAGATCTTGTGAAGAAGCGGGCTGGCTTCCTGGATGCGCCAGAGAGGATACAAGGCGGACGAGGCGAAATACATCGGAAAGATCACGAAGTTCATGACGCCTGCGAAGTTCTCCAACTGCTTGATCATCGATGAAAGCAGCATGCCGAGCGCGCACAGCATCACTCCCGCAAGAAAAAGCGCCGGCAGGACGAACAGGTAGCCCATGACCGGCGGCTTCACGCCCCAGAACCACGCGATAGCGAGGAAAACATAGACCTGCAGGATGGAAACCGTGACACCTGCCAGCAACTTTGACACGAGCAGGAACCAGCGCGGGAAAGGGCTGACGAGCAGGGTCCTCATATTGCCCATCTCACGGTCGTAGACCATGGAGAGCGAGGACTGCATGCCGCTGAACAGCAGGATCATGCCGCACAAGCCGGGCGTGATGTAGACCTCGTAGAGGACATAGGTCTTGTAGGGAGGGATTATCGAGACGCCGAGGACCTGCCGGAAGCCTGCCGCAAAGACGAACAACCACAATAACGGGCGGACCAGCGAGGATATGAAGCGTTCGCGCTGGTTGAGGAAGCGCAAGCCCTCGCGGAAGACGATCCCGCGGAAGCACATGAGGTGGTGGCGCACCCCGAAGCGCCGTTCGTGGCCGCGGTCAGCGGAGAGGATCCCGGCTTGGACAGGCGACGTCATCGCAGCACCTCCTCCGCCTGTGCACCAGATTGGGTCAGCACTCCGAAGGCTTGGCCGATATCCTCCGTGCCGCTGGCCGAGACCACGTCGGAGACGCGACCGTCTGCAAGTACCCGCCCCTTGTGAAGCAGGACAACCCGGTCACTGACATCTACCTCGTCGATCAGGTGGGTCGCCCATAAGACGCTGATCCGCTCCTCTGCCACCAGGCGTCGTATGGTCGCCAGGATATCGGCGCGGGACCGGATATCGAGACCGACTGTGGCCTCGTCCAGCAGGAGCAGCGGTGGGCGATGCAGCAGGGCGCGGACGATCTCGACGCGGCGCATCTGCCCGCCCGACAGCGCCCGGACCTTGGCGTGCAAGCGATCCTCCATCCCGACCTGCTGCAGCAGTAAGCCGATCCGCTGCCTCGCCTCGCCCCGCCCGATCCCGTGCAATGACGCGTGATACGCGAGGTTGTGGTAAACACTGAGGTCAAGGTCGAGCGTACGAGCCTGGAACACGATCCCGAGCCGGCGAAGCGCGTGACCCGATTGCCGCACGACGTCATGCCCAAAGATACGGATTGCGCCATGCCTGCTATCGTAGAGATGGCAGATCAAGGAAAACAATGTTGTCTTTCCGGCACCGTTGAGACCCAGCAAGACCGAAAACCGGCCTTGTGGGACCATGAAAGACACATCCGAAAGCACCTGTTTGGGACCATAGGCATGACTCACTCGAGAGACGTCCAGAGCGGCGGGCGGGATCATGCCTTCATCCGCCTTCACATGCTGCATGATCCCGCCTTTCTCAGCCGTTCCTGGGTTACTTGATGGTGATCGTGCCCTGCATGCCCCTGTCCACGAGATCCGGCACTGACCAGGTGTAGGTTCCGGGACGGATCGTCGTGAACTGGACCTGCATCGTTCCCTCCGCATCGAACTCCAGCCAGGCAGGTGCCCCGTTCATGTGGACCTCCAGATCGTTGATGACGATCTGGTTCATCCAGACATTGCGGAACAGATCCGTATGGAACTTGTACTCCAGCCCTGCCGCGGAGGTAATCTTCCAGCGATAGCCTTGACCGGCGATCAGTTCGAAGTCCTTCTGATTGACGGTAAAGCTGTCTTCCGCTGACCCAAGCACCAGTTCGGGCACGTCCTTGCTTGCCCGCGTTACCTGCTCCGTCGCCGCAGCAGCCGGAGCTGCCCCATCATCGTCGTCATCATCGTCGGCATCTTGCGAGAATGCTGGTGTTGCTGCGATGGCGAGCCCCATGATGGCCGCGAGAAACAATTGCCGATAATATTCCATTTCAGTCCTCCTCTTGAAAAACGTTGGATTTCACTGCGGCGAAACCACCACTCCCCATGGAAGCGCGCCAACCGTCACCGACTGGACCGGCTCGTCCGTTTCGACATCGATGAAGGTGATGTCGTTGGAAACACCATTGGTGCTGATGATCGTCTTCTGGTCCGGAGTGAATGCAAGCTGCCAGACACGCTGCCCGACCAACACATACTTCTCGACCTCATAGGTCTCCGTGTTCACGACGGCGACACGATTGGCCGGGCCGAGCGCCACATAGGCCTTCTTGCCGTCAGCCGTGATCCTCACGCCCACCGGCTGGATTGCCTCGGAACGAAGGCCCGGGATCTCGAACGAGATCTTCTGCTTGATCTCGCGGCTCTCGTTGTCGATCACCGAGACGGTGCCGCCGATTTCAGAACTCACCCATACTTCTGAATTGTCCGGCTTGAACTCCGCGAAGCGCGGACGAGAATCGACCAGTACATTGTGCGTGATCTCGTTGGTGGCCGTATCGATGAAATGGGCCATGTTGGTTGTTTCGGAGGTGTTGACCATGGTCTTTCCGTCCAGGCTGATCCCCATTCCCTCAGGCTCAACGCCCACTGGAACCTCCGCCACAACACTTTTGCTTTCCAGATCGATGACGGTGACAAGATTATCGTCCTCGTTGGCGACGTAGAGCGTCTTTCCATCTGGCGACAGCACGAACAATTCCGGATCCGGACCGGATGGCAGGGATCCGACAATCTCGTGGGTGGCCGTGTCGATGATCTCGATCGTGTCGTCGTCGCTGGCGCAAAGATAGACGAACTTGCCGTCATGCGAGATGGTGATCCCGCGAGGCCGCTGGCCGACATCGATCGTCTTGACGACCTCCATCGTGTCCGAGTCAACCACGGTGACGGTGTTGTCCTTTTCGTTCGAGACATAGACCATATAGGCAGACGCAGGCGTCGCGACGGCGACCGCCAAAACCAGCGCTCCCGACAGGCAACTCAGTTGTCCAAGCATTCCATTCCTCCTCCACGTTCTCAATCCAGAACACATTGCGTTTCTGGTTGATCGATTCCCAGCGTGTCCAGTTCAGACACCTGATGCAGAAACCCTTCCTGCGGCGAGGTCGATACGACTGACCGCCCGTCGCCAAGGAAGATCGGCTGGCGCAACTGCCCATTCCAGGTACGGAAGGTCAGCTTCTGCCCCTTGAAGGCCGCAATCGAGAATTCAGGGCTGCGCAGGAACTCGGCGGTCTTGCCGGCGTCCGCCGTCTGCGTTCGTGTGACTGCCTCCCCTACAGTCCGCACGGCCGTCCAGGCAGCCATGTCCTTCCAAAGCATGCGCCTGCCATTGGCCTTGGCGAACCGGTTCTGGATCTGCGTGCCGCCCCATTGTTCGCTGGCGGGGTGCCAGGCGGACGGGATAAGGCCCGCAGTGCCCGCGACAGGCCGCGGCGTCCAAGTCCGATAGGGTATATATGTGCCGAACACCTCACTCTCGTCCGCCACGAGAACGACATCATGCTCCGGAAAATCCTGCGTGAAGACAGGCATCTGGCGCTGGATCTGGACCACGCCCGAATCTGTCCTGCGAGCGGTCCCGGTGTCGGTAAACTCCTTCTCCAACAGGATTTCGCCGCCGAAGCGTTCTGCTGCACGACGAAGCGCATCGGCGAAAAGCTTGTCGCGCTCATGGGAGCCGTGGATCAGGACCCAACGACGCCATTGCTTCCAGACGAGATATTGCGCCAGCCCGTCGGCGAGCATGCTGCGCGTCGGAGCAGTATGGAAGACGTTGGAATGACATGCCTCCTCACGCAACCGGTCATCGGTAGCACCGACATTGAAGATCAGTACTCCCCTGTCACGTGCCAAATCGGTGATCGCCAGAAGCTGCTCGGCGGACACATCCGCCAAGATGTAGTTCACCCCCTTCGAGATAAGCTCTTCGGTCGCAGCCTTCACATCCGCGTCGAGTTTCACTTCGATCACGTCCAGCGTGTAGCTCTGCCCCAGGAAACTCCCGGTCGTGTTGTTGTCGGCGATCGCCACATTTGCACCGGCCACCCCTTCATCGCGCGGCGCGACATCGAGCACCGACAGCGCAAGTTGGGGCTCGTAAGCCCGAAGATATCCCAGCTTGACCTGAACTTGGGGCGTACCCGACTGCTGCGCCAGGGCGGCACAGGCGCCCGACAGCACTAGGAAGATGGCGATAAACGGGCTGAAAACTGCAGGCACCGGATCCCTCCACGGATAAATCACTCCCGAAGTTCTTCGGGACTGACGTATTTTGGTGCCTGGTTGAAGACTATCCAGCGAGGGCGATTAATCAAGTCTAAATTCAGAGCGCGCTCTCCAAACCTATCGTCGCGCATGCGACTGGTCAGAGTCTGAGCCGCGTCGTGACCGACGCGCTGCGTGAGCGTATGCGCAAACTGAAAAACAGAGAGTCAGGGCTTCTGTCGAAGAACTTCTGTCTTAGGCTGAGGCTTGGTCTCCGCGACCTGGGCTGCTGCTCTTGCTGACTGACGTGTCGCCCATTAACGATAGCGACCCTGTGGGTGCGATGAGATGTCCAGGCAAGGCCAAAAACAGAACAAGATAACGCTGCTCGACGTCGCCAAACATGCCAATGTTTCGCGCGCGACCGCGTCCCTCGTCGTGCGAAAGAGCCCGTTGGTGGGGGCTGAGACGCGCCTGAGGGTCGAAGCCGCGATGCATGAACTCGGCTATGTCTACAATATGGGTGCTGCCAGGCTGCGCGCTGACCGGAGCCATACCATTGGCGTGGTCGTACCGAACCTCACCAACCCATTCTTTGCGGAGCTGTTGGGTGGAATGGAGGCCTCGGTCGATGCGGCCGGATTGGTAATGATCATTGCCAACAGCGGAGACGGCCCACCTCGGCAGGCGACCGTCTTGCAGCGTTTGCGCGAGCATGGCGTTGACGGGATCATCCTGTGTCCGGCTGCCGGCACGACTGAGGAACTCGCAAGTCAGGTCGAGCGATGGAAGTTGCCACTGGTTCAGGCACTCAGACATGTCACAGACGAACTGGACTATGCTGGTGCAGATTATGTTGCCGGGATAGAGGAGGCTGTAGAGTATCTCGTCTCCCTCGGGCATCGAACGATCTGTTTTGCGGTCCATGGCCCGATTCACTCGGCCTATCAGGAGCGCGTCCAGGGCTTCCGGGATTCGATGAGGCGGTTCGGCCTTCAGCCTGAGCTTGTCATTCGTGTTCCCGACCACCTAGACCAGATCGCTCAACAAGCCGATGCACTCTTTGCACAGGGGAGTGCGCCGACCGCAGTGATCTGCTTCAATGACCTCGTTGCCCATGGGCTGGCCGCCGGGTTCTATGATCGCGGTCTAAAGATCGGCCGCGACATCTCGCTGATCGGCTTCGACGATGTGGCGGATGCCGAAGCGATGCGACCTCGTCTCACTTCTGTCTCGACTGCACCGAGCGAAATTGGGCAGAAGGCGGCAGCGTTGCTCCTCGATCGCATCGCTCAGCCCACTTTGGCGCCGCGGCGGTGGATCATTCCAACCAAACTTCATATCCGCAATTCATGCGGTCCACTGTCATCTTCGTGAAACTGGTAGGCCATCCAGGAGTTGACACAACCGCCCTCGAAATTTAGATCGATCTAATGACGAAGTGACGACCGTCAGCCTTGGGAGGCCCTAAGTGTACGATTTCAACTTCGCGCCGGTATTTGCTTCGTTCGACCAGTTGCTGCTGGGGGCATGGCTGACGATCCGTCTGTCCTGCGCGGCAATGCTGCTCGGGCTGATCGTCTCGATCATCTGCGCCTGGGGCAAGACATCCGGTCCAGCGGCGGTGCGCTTTGTCATCAACGCCTATATCGAGATCATTCGCAACACGCCCTTCCTTGTCCAGATCTTCTTTATCTTCTTCGGCCTACCGTCACTGGGCCTGCGGCTTTCCCCGGATGGAGCCGCCCTTCTGGCCCTCGTCGTCAACTTCGGGGCCTACGGCACAGAGATCATCCGCGCAGGTATCGAATCCATCCAGAAAGGACAGGTGGAGGCGGGAACGGCGCTTGGCCTGTCGAGGCTACAGGTCTTCCGCTACATCATCATGAAACCCGCCCTGCGCACCGTCTATCCGTCTCTGACGAGCCAGTTCATCTACCTGATGCTGACGTCGAGTGTGGTCTCCGTGATTTCAGCGAATGATCTCGCAGCAGCCGGAAACGACCTTCAGTCAGCGACGTTTGCGAGCTTCGAAGTCTATATCGTCATAACCCTGATGTACCTCGCGCTCTCGATTGGGTTCTCCGCTATCTTCGCGGCAGTTGAGAAGATGGCGTTCAAGTACCCGCTGGGCCGATAGGAGCGATAGGATGATCAGACCCTTCGGCTGGAACGAGTTCCTCATCATCGTCATGGCGGCGCAGTGGACGATCGCTCTGTCGGCTATCGCGTTTGCGGGCGGTGGCATCGGCGGCTTGCTGATCGCGCTCGCCCGGGTTTCCGAAATCCGGCCGTTGCGATTGCTGGCTCTCGGCTTCATTCGCGTCTTCCAGGGGACGCCGCTCCTCATGCAGCTCTTCCTGGTATTCTTCGGGATGAATATTTTTGGGTTGGCGATCAACCCTTGGATCGCTGCGACGATCGCGCTCACCCTGCATGCCAGCGCTTTCCTTGGAGAGATATGGCGGGGGTGTATCGAAGCGGTTCCGCCGGGACAACGCGAGGCGGCGACAGCGCTTGGGCTGAAATACTATAACCGGATGCGCTACATCGTCCTCCCCCAGGCCGCGCGTATTGCGGTGGCGCCCACCGTGGGGTTTCTCGTCCAGCTTATCAAAGGCACGTCGCTAGCGGCGATTATCGGCTTCACCGAGCTCACGCGGCAGGGGCAGATCATCAACAATGCCACCTTCAGCCCGTTCATGGTCTTCGGAACGGTGGCTGCCGTCTATTTTATCTTGTGCTGGCCGCTTTCACTGTTGGCGCGGCGCATGGAAGTCAGGTTTTCTCGGGCAACGCAACGTTGACGAGCCCCGCCGGCGGGAGGGCCGGCTTTCAAGAAAAGGGTAGGAAACATGAACATCACCAGACGCGCAGCAGTCGCCATCATCGGCGCAGGCTTGATGACAGCGGCGGCCTCTTTCCCTGCAGTGGCGCAGACCGTCGACAGCATCAAGTCCGCCGGAACCGTCAAGATCGGGATGCTGGTCGACTTTCCGCCGTTCGGCATCATGAACGAGAACAATCAGCCCGATGGCTACGACGCCGACGTGGCAAAGCTTCTTGCCAAGGAATGGGGCGTCGAGGCGCAGATCGTTCCAGTAACTGGCCCCAACCGCATTCCCTACCTCCAGAGCAATCAGGTGGACCTGCTCGTCGCGTCCCTGGGCATCACGGAGGAGCGTGCCAAGAGCGTCGACTTCTCCGCTCCCTATGCCGGCATCTCCATTGGTGTCTTTGGAGCTGAAGATGTTGAAGTCGCCAAGCCCGAAGATCTGTCCGGCAAGACGGTCGGCGTTGCTCGCGCCAGCACGCAGGACACCGCAGTCACGAAGATTGCTCCGCAGGACGCTACCATTCAGCGTTTCGACGATGATGCGAGTGCCGTCCAGGCGCTTCTGTCCGGTCAGGTTGAATTGATTGGCGTGTCGAACGTGGTTGCAGCCCAGATCGAACAGGCAGCGCCGGGCCGCTTCAACCAGAAGCTTGAGCTGACCCAGCAGGTTCAGGGCATTGCTGTTCGCAAGGGCTCCAGCGAATTGCTGGAAGCCGTGAATGCCTTCCTGGAGAAGGTCAAGGCTGACGGCCAGCTCAGCGCGATCCACGAGAAGTGGCTCGGCACGCCCCTTCCGAACTTCGTCGCCGAAGGTAAGTAAGAGATAGTAGAGGAGTTCCTCGCATGGCTGATATTCATGCTCACACATCCATGGCAGACATGCGGGGAGCTTCCGGTCCGGCGGTGACGATGGAGGGCGTCAACAAGTGGTACGCCGAGTTCCATGCACTGAAGGATATCAACCTCTCTGTTGATCGCGGAGAGCGCATTGTCATCTGCGGTCCCTCCGGCTCCGGCAAGTCGACCCTGATCCGCTGCATCAACCAGTTGGAGATGATCCAGAAGGGACGAATCATCGTCGATGGTCACGACCTGACCGCGGGCGGGAAGAACGTCGATATCGTCCGGCAGGAGACCGGTATGGTCTTCCAGAGCTTCAATTTGTTTCCGCACATGACCGTTCTGCAAAACTGCACCCTGGCACCCATGAAGGTTCGGGGTGTATCCAAGGCCGAGGCTGAGGCGACGGCCATGAAGTATCTGGAGCGGGTACGCATTCCGGAACAGGCGGCCAAGTATCCGGCCCAGCTCTCTGGAGGACAGCAGCAGCGCGTGGCGATCGCCCGGGCTCTCTGCATGAACCGGAAGATCATGCTGTTCGATGAGCCGACCTCTGCTCTCGATCCGGAGATGGTGAAGGAGGTCTTGGACACTATGATCGATCTCGCCAACGAGGGCATGACCATGCTTTGCGTCACGCACGAGATGGGCTTTGCCCGGCAGGTTGCCGACCGGGTGATCTTCATGGACCGCGGCGAGATCGTCGAAGTCGGTCCGCCGGAAGACTTCTTCAACAATCCGCAGCATGAGCGGACACGCAACTTCCTCGGTCAGATCTCCTGAGGGGCTAGCCCTCAGGGAGGAGCATTCAAGATGAAACCCGAAATCCTCCTGGTCGAGCCGATGCTCGACCTCATCGAGGCGCGCCTCGATGAGGCTTACCTTGTTCACCGTCTTTATGCTGCGAATGAGCAAGAGGCGATCGAGAAAGCCAGGCCGGCCATACGTGCCGTGGTGACTGGCGGGGGCACCGGACTATCCAACGATCAGATTGATCGTCTGCCGGCGCTCGGCCTCATCGCCATCAATGGCGTCGGGACCGACAAGGTCGACCTCGTCAACGCTCGAGGCCGTGACATCGACGTTACCACGACGCCGGGCGTGCTGACTGACGACGTCGCCGACACCGGCATAGCGCTGATGCTCTCCGCTCTCCGTCACATTGCAAGGGGCGATCGCTTCGTTCGTGAAGGGCGCTGGGCGCAGGGTGACTCGTTCCCGCTGGGAACGAGCCCAAAGGGCAAACGCCTAGGTATCCTGGGACTAGGCCAGATCGGACGTGCCCTTGGCCGCCGCGCAGAAGCCTTCGGCATGACCATCGGATATTGGAACCGCTCACCTCAAAGCGATACCGGCTGGATTGCCTTTTCTACGCCCAGGGAACTTGCCGCCAACAGTGACGTGCTTGCCGTTTGTGTGGCCGCCAATCCCGCGACCGAAGGCATCGTCGATGTGGACGTACTGGAAGCTCTCGGCTCGGAAGGCGTCATCATCAACGTCGCGCGAGGCAGTGTCGTCAACGAGGATGCGCTGCTGCAGGCACTCAGACGTGGCACGATTGCCGGAGCAGGCCTTGACGTGTTCGTCGGCGAACCGCGGATCCGTGAGGAGTTCTTCACGGCACCCAACACCGTTCTGATGCCGCATCAAGGGAGTGCGACGCGCGAAACGCGGATTGCGATGGGCGAGGTCGTCCTGGCCAACCTCCATGCATTCTTCAGCGGCGAGAAACCGCCCACCACAGTCAACTGAATCGGACGCATCATGATTATTCGCCAGGCACTCTTCGAAGGTCGTATCCACGAAGGCCAGGAAGCCGCCTTCAAGGCATATGTGGCGGGCAAACTCATGCCGATGTGGCTGGAGTTTCCAGGCGTTCGTGAAGTCCGCGTACTCTACGCCGTGGAACGGGACGAGGGCGCTCCCGCATATCCTATGGTGTTGTCGACCATGTATGATAGCCGTGATGCACTGGCCGAAGCACTGGGCTCTCCCGTCCGCTACGCAAGCCGAGAGATGACGAAGGGCTTACTCGCCATGTTCGACGGCGTCATCCATCACCATGTTTTCGAACTAAGCTCTTAGTTCTGCGACGAACGGCCTTGCCGCAGCCCGAAATGTTGGCCTACAGGCGGACGAACTGGCAATTATTTCCGCTCTCCACGCTTCTGGTGCTTTCGCACAGCGGTCGGTGCTGCAATCAAGCAACGGCAGCTACCGACGGCCTGTGATGGGTGGTGAAGAAGCTCACGATGGCGGTCTTGGCTTCTTCGGCAGAAAATGAGGGGTGGACGGGGGAGGCGGGCGCAAACATTCGATCAAGTGCGAGCGGTGCCTCGTTCGGCCTGACTTGGTAGAGTTCAAAGCTATCGGTCACGGCTTAGGCGTCCTGGCATGTTCTGCGAGCAACTGGATCACTTGAGCGCCAATGCCCACTGGGAGCCACATGTCAGCGGTGAGACGCATATCTTTGCCGTCAGCAGAGATAGACACGGAGTAGGCTGGCTTCTCCTCGTCGAGCCTGCTGTCCGGCAGCAGTTCGGTGGGCTTCACACCGAGGGCGGAGGCTAGCTTCGTCAACGATAGACCCGTCGGCAGCGCCACTCCGCGCACGTACGATGAAATGCGGTTGCGCTCCAAATTGGAGACGCGGGCCAGTTCGCTTTGTGTCATGCCCTTGCTGAGCATCATTTTGTAGACGCGACGGGCGAACTCTTCTTTGATGTTGTCGACCACTGGTACCTCCTTGAGGACTATGTCAGGCACTAACCACGATGTATCGTTGTGTTGCGGTGTCAACGGACAAATTGCCCGGACTTGCGATGGGCTTTCTCCAGAGGATCAGCACCGCGTGAACATAGCGGTCCGCACGTTGGCAACCTGTGTAATGCCGTGAATGGCTTTGTGTGAGGTACATTCCCAGGTACGCGCTGAGGTGCGTGCCTGCGCCCAATCACTTGATATCATTGGATTTTGGAAAGATGGCTGGGGAACCTGGATTCGAACCAGGACTAACGGAGTCAGAGTCCGTGGGTCTACCGTTAACCTATTCCCCAAGAATGGCGCGGCGTTGTGCGTCGCTCGGTGTGGGCGGCTTATAGCCAAAGCGGGGCCGGATGCAAACCCTTTTTTGAAAAATTTGCCGTCTGTCCGGGCACGTGTCGGCTCCGGACCTGTAGGCGAAGGGCTCGGGCGAAAAAGCGATTGGCGAAAATGTCAGCCGCTGTTATCCTCCTGCCAACGAAACAGATGGACGCCTGCTGCATGCCTTCCAAGGTGTTGCGCGGCGAGATGGATAATACGTGATGGACCCCGAGGGCGGCGGAAAGCCGCAGCAAGGTGGGGCATCGGTTGCAGGGCGAGGGGCAGGCAAACCCCGTCGCCGCAAGGCGAAGCGCAACGGCAAGAACCGTCACGCGGCGCCTCGCATGCATGCCGAGGCGGATCAGCAGTCTGGTCCGGCCGGGCAGCCTGGGCCGGGCAACGCCGTCGATTCCCCCCGTAAGCGAAAGCGTCGTCGTGCGCGATCGGCGGCTGCCGCCGGGGCGGCGGGTGACGGCGCTGTTGAATCCGTGCCGCCGTACGCCCCTGCGAATGCCGGGGCCGTCGATGACGGGGAGAGGCACCGCAAGCGTCGGAAGAAGAACCGCGGCGGGCGCGGTCTGCAGGGGAGGCCTCTGGGGCAAACCCGCCACGGCCCTGCCTATGATCCGAATAAGGTCGTTCCGGCGGCCGCCGCCGCCGATGAGCAGCGGCCGGTGCAGAAATCCGCGCCGGAGGCTTTTCGCCCGCCGTTTCGAGACGATCTCTATGCCGCGCTCGACCTCGGCACCAACAACTGCCGGCTGCTGGTCGCCCAGCCCACCCGGCCGGGACAGTTCCGTGTCGTGGATGCCTTTTCCCGCATCGTCCGCCTGGGCGAGGGGCTGGCCGCCAACCGCCGCCTGTCGAATGATGCGATGGACCGCGCGATCGAGGCCTTGAAGGTCTGCGCCGGAAAGCTTGCCAACCGTCCGATCCGCCGGATGCGCCTGATCGCCACCGAAGCCTGCCGATCGGCGGACAACGGCGAGGAGTTCCTCGACCGGGTGGTGCGGGAAACCAGTCTCACGCTGGAGATTATCGACCGCGAGACGGAGGCGAGGCTTGCGGTGGCCGGATGTTCGTCGCTGGTCGGGCGCGAGGCGCGCTCCGTCGTCCTCTTCGACATCGGCGGCGGCTCGTCCGAGATCGCCGTCATCCGCATCGGCGACAATCGCTCCAGCCGCCTCGCCAACCACATCACCCACTGGACCTCGCTGCCGGTCGGCGTCGTCACGCTTTCCGAGCGCCATGGCGGCCGGGACGTGACGCCACAGGTCTTTGCGGCCATGGTGGCCGAGGTTGAGGAGATGCTGGCAGGGTTCGAATGCCCGCCGCTTGCGGTGCATGATCGTCACGGCGGTGATTTTCACCTGATCGGAACCTCCGGCACGGTCACGACGCTGGCTGGCGTCCACCTCGATCTGCCGCGCTACGACCGCCGCAAGGTTGACGGGCTGTGGCTTTCCGATGCGGAAGTCACGGCGATGCAGGCAAAGCTTCTCTCCTGGGATTTCGCCGGCCGTGCCGCCAATCCCTGCATCGGCCCCGACCGCGCCGATCTGGTGCTTGCCGGATGCGCGATCCTGGAGGCGATCCGCCGCCGATGGCCGAGCCCGCGCATGCGCGTGGCGGACCGCGGCCTTCGCGAAGGCATACTGACGGACATGATGGCCGATGACGGCGTCTGGCGGCGCATGCGCCCGCGCCGCGATGGTGAACGGATGGATATGGGGACGCGCCGATGACGAAGCCGCCGATCGGAGGCAACCGCACGGGCCGCAAGCTCGGCCAGAAGGTGAAGAAGGGCAAGCTCAAGGCGTCTTCGCGCCGGTGGATCGAGCGCCATATCAACGATCCCTATGTGCAGCGGGCGAAGCTGGAGGGCTACCGTGCCCGCGCCGCCTTCAAGCTCCTGGAGATCGACGAGAAGCATCAGATCCTCAAGGGCGCCCGCCGCATCATCGATCTCGGCGCGGCTCCGGGAAGCTGGTCGCAGATCGCCGCCAAGGTGACCGGCTCGACCGACGAGGACACCCGCGTCGCTGCGATCGATTTCCTGGAGATGGCGCCGCTGCCGGGGGTGAAGATCCTGCAGCTCGACTTTCTCGATCCGGAGGCGCCGCGCCTCCTGATGGAGGCGGTCGGCGGCGAGCCGGATCTGGTGATCTCCGACATGGCCGCGCCGACCACCGGCCATCAGAAGACCGACCACCTGCGCACCATGCACCTGTGTGAGGTGGCCGCCCATTTTGCGGTCGAAGTGCTGAAGGAGGGCGGGCATTTCCTCGCCAAGACCTTCCAGGGTGGCACGGAGCGCGAACTCCTCAACATGCTGAAGCAGAACTTCCGGCAGGTCATCCACGTCAAGCCGGGCGCCTCGCGTGCAGAATCGGTCGAAATGTTCCTGCTCGCCAAGCACTTCAAGGGCCGAAAGCCCGGCGGCGAGGCGGAAGAAGCCGAAGCCTGATCACTCGGCCGCTTCGGTCTCCACCCTCCTGCCATGGCCGGACACGGCGGCGCCGGCATCCCGCCGAAGGCCGAACAGCGGCACGACGGCAAACAGCGACACGCCGGCAACGACGAAGAAGGCGAGGTGGAAGTCGGCAAGCTGGAGATGCGAGCCCGACATGACGGAGGCCGCCTCCAGGATGAAGGCGGCGAAGGCGACGCCGAGCGCCAGGCTCACCTGCTGCAGCACCGAGGCGATCGAGGTCGCCTGGCTGGCCTGGGCGTCGTCGATCTCCGAATAGCTGAGGGCATTGCCGCCGGTAAAGAAGAACGACCGGCAGAGGCCGGAGACCACCAGGAAGACGATGATCAGCGCGTGCGAAGTCTCCGGCGTGAAGAAGCCGTTGACGGCCGTGGTGGCGGCACCGAAGACGCCGGCGGTGATCAGCGTTATCTTGAAGCCCGTGGCGGCGAAGACCCGCCGGGCCACGAACTTCACCGTCAGCGCCCCGAGGGCGCCGGCAAAGGTGATCATGCCGGACTGGAAGGGGTTGAGCCCGAAGCCGAGCTGCAGCATCAGCGGCATCAGGAACGGGATTGCGCCCGTGGATATCCGGAAGATCGTGCCGCTGGTCGTTGCGGCACGGAAGGCGTCGTTGCGGAAGAGATCGAGCCGGAGGATCGGTGCAGGGTGGCGGCGCGCGTGCTGCACGTAAAGAAACCCGCAGGCGATCCCGAGCGCGGTCGCGGTGGCGCCGAAGGCCGGCGGCAAGGCAGGAAGACTGACGACGGAGAGGCCGAAGACCGTGCCGGCGGCGGCCATTGCGATCAGGAAGAAGCCTGCCCAGTCGATCGGCGGCGGCCGCACCGCCTCGACGGCGGGCAGATAGATGCCGGACAGCCAGATGCCGACAATGCCGATCGGCACGTTGATGATGAAGATCCAGTGCCAGGTGAAATAGGTGGTGATGAAGCCGCCGATCGGCGGCCCCGTCAGCGGCCCGATCAAGGCCGGGATGGTAAGGAGCGCCATGGCGGAGACGAGATCGCTGCGCCTGGTGGTCCGCAGCAGCAGCAGCCGGCCGACGGGCGTCATCATGGCGCCGCCCATGCCCTGGAGAAAACGGGACAGGACGAACTCCAGGAGCGAGCCGGAGACGGCGCAGAAGATCGAACCGATCACGAAGACGACGATTGCCAGCCGGAAGATCTTCTTTGCGCCGAACCGGTCAGCCATCCAGCCGCTGATGGGGATGAAGACGGCCAACGCCACCATGTAGGACGTCAGCGCCAGCTTCAGCGTGATCGGCCCAACGCCGAGATCGGCCGCGATCGCCGGCAGCGCCGTGGAGATGACGGTGGAATCCATCTGCTCCATGAACAGGGCGACGGCCAGGATGAGGGGGACGATTCTGTTCATGAACGAGCGAGCGCCGGAGGAATGGCTGACTTCCTAATGCCATAAGGAGCGCTTGCCAATCGGGGCCAGCCTCCAAAAGTGCCGGAGCATCACGTCTGCGTGACGGCGCTTCCCGTGAACAGGCCGCCGCTTATCTCTCCCCATGGTGCCCGCCACAGAGGGGCATCTCAGTCGAGGGAGATCAGACATGACCATGCCGATGATGGGACGTCGGGCGCTGCTGGGATCTGCAGGCCTTGGAGTACTGGCTGCGCCGGCCATTGTGCGGGCCCAGGCGACAGCGCCGGCCGCCGCCCAGGAGACGACGCAAATAGAGATCGACCGCGCCATGCCGCCGGAGACGCACCGGTTTGAATTCGGCGAGTTCGAGGTTTTCGTCGTCAAGGACGGAGCCCGTCCGTCAGGGGCACCGAACGAGACCTTCGGAACCAACCAGACGGCGGAAGCCGTGGGCCAGCTTCTCCAGGAGAATTTCCTGCCGGCGGACCAGTTCGTCAACAGCTTCTCGCCGACCCTTGTCAACACCGGAAGCGACGTCGTCCTGTTCGACACCGGACTGGGACAGGCAGGCCGCGCACAGGGCGGCGGCCGTCTTGTGGAAGGCCTGGCCGCGGGCGGCTATACACCGGAAGACGTGACGGTTGTGGTGCTGACCCATATGCATGGCGATCACATCGGCGGGCTGATGGAGGACGGTAAGCCGGCCTTCCCGAACGCTCGCTATGTCGCCGGGCAGGTGGAATACGATTTCTGGACCGACGAGGCCCGCGTCGGCACGCCGGCGGAGAACGGCCACAAGGGCGTGCTGGCGAACGTAAAGCCGCTGGCGGAGAAGATGACCTTTGTCGGCGACGGTGCCGATGTCGTTCCGGGGATAACCGGCATGGCAGCCTTCGGCCATTCGCCGGGCCACATGATCTACAATATCGAATCGGCCGGGAAACGGCTGGTGCTCACCGCCGATACCGCCAACCACTTCGTGCTGTCTCTCCAGCGGCCGGAATGGGAGGTCCGCTTCGACATGGACAAGGCGGCCGCTGCCGAGACGCGCAAGAAGGTTTTCGACATGGTCGCGACCGACAGGATCGCCTTCCTGGGCTACCACATGCCGTTCCCGGCAGTCGGATTCGTGGAGAAGCAGGAGACGGGCTACCGCTTCGTGCCGAAGTCCTATCAGTTCGACCTCTGATCCCGAGAGGGACCTGCGGAACCCGGAGGCTCCGTCTCCGGGTTTTTGCTATTCCCTTCGTGTCATGAACGTGTTACCAGCCCTCGCCAACTTCCGAGCATTGTTTCTGAGACGCCCGGGCGGACGATCGATCGTTCCGGTGCGGTTCTCGCATTTCTGACCGAAGGAAATTGGCCATGGCACGCATTATTGAATCGGCAACCGGCGCGGACGCGCTTACTTTTGACGACGTGCTGTTGCAGCCCGGCCATTCCGAGATCATGCCGGGCCAGACGAACATCGCCACGACCATCGCCCGCGACATCGACCTCAACCTGCCGATCCTCTCTTCCGCCATGGATACGGTGACGGAAAGCCGGCTGGCGATCGCCATGGCCCAGGCCGGCGGCATCGGCGTCATCCACCGCAACCTGACGCCGGTTGAACAGGCCGAGGAAGTGCGGCAGGTCAAGAAGTTCGAAAGCGGCATGGTGGTGAATCCCGTCACCATCGGTCCCGACGCGAGCCTCGCGGAAGCGCTGTCGCTGATGAAGGCGCACGGCATCTCCGGCATTCCGGTGGTGGAGAACGGCGGCAGCGGCGGCCACAAGACCGGCCGGCTGGTCGGCATCCTCACGAACCGCGACGTGCGTTTCGCCTCCGACCCGTCGCAGAAGATCTACGAGCTGATGACGCGGGAAAATCTCATCACGGTCAACGACAATGTAGACCAGTCCGAGGCCAAGCGGCTCCTGCACAAGCACCGCATCGAGAAGCTGCTGGTGGTGGATGGCCAGGGGCACTGCGTCGGTCTCATCACTGTCAAGGACATCGAAAAGTCGCAGCTGAATCCGAACGCCTCGAAGGACGCGCAGGGCCGTCTGCGGGCCGCCGCGGCGATCAGCGTCGGTGACGACGGCTATGAGCGTGCCGAGCGGCTGATCGAGGCCGGCGTGGACCTGCTGGTGGTCGATACCGCCCACGGCCACTCGCAGCGCGTGCTCGACGCCGTGACGCGCGTGAAGAAGCTCTCCAATTCCGTACGTATCATGGCCGGCAATGTCGCCACGGCCGACGGCACCCGCGCCTTGATCGATGCCGGGGCCGATGCGGTGAAGGTGGGCATTGGTCCGGGCTCGATCTGCACGACGCGCATTGTCGCCGGTGTCGGCGTGCCACAGCTTGCGGCGATTATGGCTGCCGTTGGCGCCGCCCGTGACCAGAACATCCCGGTGATCGCCGACGGCGGCATCAAGTTTTCCGGCGACCTTGCCAAGGCGATCGCAGCCGGCGCCTCCGCCGTCATGGTCGGTTCGCTGCTCGCCGGCACCGATGAGAGCCCGGGTGAGGTCTATCTGTACCAGGGCCGCTCCTTCAAGGCCTATCGCGGAATGGGTTCCGTCGGCGCCATGGCCCGCGGTTCGGCCGACCGCTACTTCCAGGCAGAGGTGCGCGACACGCTGAAGCTGGTGCCGGAAGGCATCGAGGGGCAGGTGCCTTACAAGGGGCCCGTTTCGGCGGTGCTGCATCAGCTCGCGGGCGGCTTGCGGGCCGCCATGGGCTATGTCGGCGGCGTCAGCATCCCCGACTTCCAGGAAAAGGCGACCTTCGTACGGATATCGGGTGCCGCCCTGCGCGAAAGCCACACGCACGGCGTGACGATCACGCGCGAAAGCCCGAACTATCCGGGCACTGGCGGCTGATCCGTCGCTTCAGTTCGCCGGCCGATTTTGCGCAAGGCTCCGATCTATGTCGGGCCTTGTTGCTTCCGTCGCGTTTCTGGCGCATCGATAGCCCCCAGGTCTGAGTAAGGGGATATCATGACATTCAGCGACGCGATGCTGTGGCCGATGATGGCGCATGCGGCCTTGGTGTTCGGCCTTTATTTCCTTCTGTCGAGCAAGCGCATGACGGCCGTGCGCGCCGGCCGGGTGAAGGCGGAGCAGTTCAAGGAGAACCGGGAAGAGCCGCTTGAAAGCCTGCTGATCCACAACAACCTCAAGAACCAGTTCGAACTGCCGGTCCTGTTCCACGCCGTGTGCCTCTCGCTCTACGTCACGACTGCAGACAATATGGTGACCGTTCTGCTCGCCTGGGCCTTCGTCGTCTCCCGCTACGTCCATTCCTATGTGCACATCACTACCAACCGCCTGCGCCACCGGCGGCCGGTCTGGATCGCGGGCTACTTCATCCTTCTGGCCCTTTGGGTGTGGCTGGCGCTCTGGCTGGTCCTGAACTGAGGCCCGATTTTGCGGTGAATCAATAAGTCCATCGCGCGGATTGTTATCCTCTTCCTCACTCAGGAGCCTCAGTGAGGCCAAGGCATCGACGAAGAGGTGTAGCAATGCCGACCATGATGAAAGCCGCCGTCGTCCGCGAATTCGGCAAGCCGCTGGTGATCGAGGAGAGGCCTGTGCCCGAGCCGGGTCCCGGCCAGATCCTCGTTAAATACGAGGCGACCGGCGTCTGCCACACCGACCTGCATGCTGCCAATGGCGACTGGCCGGTGAAGCCCAATCCGCCTTTCATTCCGGGCCACGAGGGCGTCGGTTATGTCGCCAAGCTCGGCGCCGGCGTTTTCCGCATCAGGGAGGGCGACCGGATCGGCGTTCCGTGGCTGCACACGGCCTGCGGATGCTGCACGCCCTGCCGTACCGGATGGGAAACCCTCTGCGGCAGCCAGCAGAATACGGGTTATTCCGTCAACGGTACCTTCGCCCAATACGGCCTGGCGGATCCCGATTTCGTCGGCCGCCTGCCGGATAACCTGGAGTTCGGCCCTGCCGCGCCGGTCCTGTGCGCCGGTGTGACCGTCTACAAGGGCCTCAAGGAAACCGAGGTCAATCCGGGCGAATGGGTCGTCATCTCCGGCATCGGTGGTCTCGGCCACATGGCGGTCCAGTATGCCAAGGCCATGGGCATGCATGTGGTGGCCGCCGACATCTTCGACGACAAGCTGAAGCTTGCCAGGGATCTCGGCGCCGACGTCGTGGTCAATGGCAGGGCGGCCGATGCGGTCGAGCAGGTACAGAAGGCGACCGGCGGCGTGCATGGCGCGCTGGTCACCGCGGTATCCCCGCAGGCCATGGAGCAGGCCTACGGCTTCCTGCGCTCCAAGGGCACGATGTCGCTGGTCGGCCTGCCGCCCGGCTATATCTCGCTGCCGGTCTTCGATACGGTCCTGAAGCGCATCACGGTGCGCGGCTCGATCGTCGGCACCCGCCAGGATCTTGAGGAATCGCTGCAGTTCGCCGGCGAGGGCAAGGTCAGGTCGCACTTCTCCTGGGACAGGCTGGAGAACATCAACGACATCTTCCATCGTATGGAGGAGGGCAAGATCGACGGCCGCATCGTGCTCGATCTCGCGGCCTGACCTCACGCAGAAGTGTCACCACGCAGACGGCCGGATGATCTAGCCTTGATCATCCGGCCGTCTGCCGTTGACGCCGACATGGCCGTTCACTTTCGGGAGGAGCCTGTCATGGAAAAGCCGACGATCACCCAGGCGATGATCAACGCCTATGATGAATACACCCACCTGACGCTCGACCGCCGCGGCTTCATGGAAAAGCTGACGGCTCTCGCCGGATCAGGCGCCGCAGCCGCTGCCATCGTTCCGTTGCTGGCCGCCAATGGGGCGAAGGCCCAACTGATCGCGGAGACGGACGAACGGCTGACGGCGGAAGACGTGGCCTATCCCGGCGCGCAAGGCGAGATGAAGGGCTACCTCGTCCGCCCGAAGGATGCGAGCGGCGATTTGGCCGCCGTCATCGTCATCCACGAGAACCGTGGCCTGAACGCTCATATCCGGGATGTGGCGCGGCGCATGGCCCTGGAAGGCTTCGTGGCGCTGGCGCCGGATTTCCTGTCGCCGCAGGGCGGCACGCCGGCGGACGAGGATCAGGCGCGGCAGATGTTCAGCGGTATGGACCTCGACGCGGCCGCCGCCAATGGCGAAGCCACGCGCGTCTACCTCGCAGGTCTCGACGGCACCAACGGCAAGGTCGGGGCGGTCGGCTTCTGCTGGGGCGGCGGGATGGTCAACCGCATGGCAACGAAATCGCCGGAACTGGGAGCCGGCGTCGCCTATTACGGGTCACAGGCGCCTGTCGAAGACGTACCGGCCATCAAGGCGCCGCTCATGCTGCATTATGCCGGGCTCGACGAGCGCATCAACGCCGGCATCGACGCCTACAGGAAAGCGCTGGAGGAGAACGGCAAGGCCTTCGAGATCCACGTCTACGACGGCGTCAACCACGCCTTCAACAACGATACGTCGGCGGCTCGCTACGACAAGGCGGCCGCCGACCTCGCCTGGAGCCGGACGGTGGATTTCTTCAAGAGACACCTTTCCTGAGCACGAAAGGGCGGCGCCTCATCGTCTGCCCGGCGCACAAGCGGCCACGGCATCGCCCAGCAGTTTCATCTCGTCGCGCCGGCCGCTGGACCGGCGCCAGATCAGGCCGATTTCGCGGGAGGGGGCGGGGTCCGCAAACGGCAGGATGCGGATGTCGTTGCGCGCCGTCTCCGTCGGGATTGCCATCTCCGGGATCAGCGTCATTCCCATGTCGTGTGAGACCATTTGCAGGAGCGTCGCCATCGAGGTGGCGCCGAAGTTGACGAGGCTGCGCTTGCGTGCCGTGCCGCAGACCGACAGCGCCTGCTCGCGCAGGCAGTGCCCTTCCTCCAGCAGCAGCAACCGGTCGGCATCGACCTGCGTCTCCGTCATCGGCGACATCAGGATCATGTTGTTGTTGTTGGCGACCGCCATGTAGAACCGGTCGAGTAAAAGCGACTGCGTTTCCAGTCCTTCCGTCTCGATCGGCAGGGCCGCGATCACCGCGTCCAGCTTGCCGTCCTGCAGGTCGAGGATCAGGCGGTCTGTCACCGCTTCCTTCAGTTCGAGCTCGATCGAAGGATAGCTCTCCCTCAGGCGGGGCACGAGCTTGGGGACGAGGTAGGGTGCGACCGTCGGGATGACGCCGATCCGCACCGGCCCGTCCAGCATGCCGGTGCCGCTGCGGGTGCAGGCGGCCAGTTGTTCCACCTGTTCGAGAATCGACCGCACCCGCGCGAGAACCTCTTCGCCCTTGCGAGTCAGAAGGGCACCGCTGCGGCTGCGCTCCACCAGGCGAACCCCCAGGCTCTCCTCCATCTCTGCGATCTGGGCGGAAAGAGCGGGCTGGCTGACATGCACGGTCTCGGCCGCCCGCCCGAAGTGCTTTTCCTTCGCCAGCGCCTCGAAATACCGCATCTGACGCAGGGTAAGAGCCATAAGCAAATCCTATGAAAGATCGCAGGAAATAATATTGGAAATTATGGAACCGGAGTGCGACGGTCAAGCCACAACCTAGAACGGTTCCAGATTTTCAAGCAGGGAGACAAAGCATGACCGACCGTCCGACAATGACGACCACAGCCGGTGCGCCGATACCGGACAACCAGAATTCGCTGACTGCCGGCCCGCGTGGCGGCATCATGCTGCAGGACTACCAGCTCATCGAGAAGCTGGCCCACCAGAACCGGGAACGCATTCCGGAGCGTGCCGTGCATGCGAAGGGCTGGGGCGCCTACGGCACGCTGAAGATCACCGGCGACATCTCCAAATACACCAAGGCGAAATGTCTGCAGCCCGGCGCGGAAACGCCGATGCTGGCGCGCTTCTCCACCGTTGCCGGCGAACTGGGCGCAGCCGACCATGAGCGCGACGTCCGCGGCTTCTCGCTGAAGTTCTACACGACGGAAGGCAACTGGGACCTCGTCGGCAACAACACGCCGGTCTTCTTCGTTCGCGACCCTGTGAAATTCCCCGACTTCATCCACACCCAGAAGCGGCACCCGAGGACGAACCTTCGTTCCGCGACCGCTATGTGGGATTTCTGGTCGCTGTCTCCGGAAAGCCTGCACCAGGTCACGATTCTGATGTCTGATCGCGGCCTGCCGGTCGATCCGATGCACATGAACGGCTATGGCTCGCATACCTATTCCTTCTGGAATGACGCCGGCGAGCGCTACTGGGTGAAGTTCCATTTCAAGACCCTGCAGGGCCACAAGCACTATACCAACGAGGAAGCCGAAGCCCTGATCGGCAAGACCCGCGAGGGTTACCAGGAGGCCTTGTTCGGCGGCATCGAGCGCGGCGAGTTCCCGCGCTGGAAGATGCAGGTCCAGATCATGACCGAGGAGCAGGCGGAAAACACGTCCTACAATCCGTTCGACCTCACCAAGGTCTGGCCGCATGCGGAGTTTCCGCCGATCGACGTCGGCATCATGGAACTGAACCGCAACGCGGACAACTACTTCGCGGAGATCGAGCAGGCTGCATTCTCGCCGTCGAACATCGTGCCCGGCATCAGCCATTCGCCGGACAAGATGCTGCAGGCTCGCGTGTTCTCCTATGCCGACGCTCACCGCTATCGCCTCGGCACGCACTACGAGAACATCCCGGTCAACCAGCCGCGCTGCCCGGTTCATCACTACCATCGTGATGGCCAGATGAACACTTACGGCGGCCTGCGCACCGGCAACCCCGACGCCTACTATGAGCCGAACTCCGTCAACGGCCCGTTCGAGGATGCATCCGCCAAGGAGCCGCCGCTGAAGATCTCCGGCGACATGGCCCGCTACAACCATCGCGAAGGCAATGACGACTACTCGCAGCCGCGGGCACTCTTCAACCTCTTCGACGAGGGCCAGAAGGGGCGTCTGTTCTCCAACATTGGCGCTGCAATGGGCGGCGTGCCGGGTCACATCGTCGAGCGCCAGCTCGCCCACTTCAAGCTCGTGCACCCCGACTATGAAGCAGGTGTGCGCGCGGCTCTGGAGCGGCTCCACGGCTACAAGGCCGACACGATCTCAGCACAGCCCACCGCCGCCGAGTAACATCGGAATGTGCTGAAATGGAAACCGGGGCCTTGGCCCCGGTTTTCTGTTGCTACCAGCTGGTTGCTTGGCCGGCCCGGATCTTCATCGTCCGGCCTATCCCCTTCAGCTCGGAATCCAGGTCGTCCGGTACGACGGCAGGCGAGATGTTGTCGAGGCAGGCGGCGATATGGTCGGTGATGGCATTCAGGAGCGACGGCGAAAGTCCCGGCCGCTTCATCAGGCCGATCTGCACCGGTGGTAGGGCCGGGAAGCCGTCTGCCGAGGTCAGAACGCGCATCCCCGGTCGCAAGGCCGATTCGGGTAGGACGGAGACCGCCATGCCGGCAAGGACTGCCGCAGCGACCACTGTCGAGGACCAGCTTGTGAAAAGCACCTGGTATTCCCTTCCGTCTGCATCGAGCGCCGAACAGGCGAGCTGGCGCCACAGGCAGTCGCGCCGGCCGACGGCCAGTGGCACCGGCGCATCCTCCCTCAGTGGATGGTTGGCCGAGGCTACCCAGCAAAGCGGCTCGGTTCGAACTACGTCCGACATCCGCGCGCGCGGGTTGTGAGTGACCAGGGCGATATCCAACTCACCCTTCTGCATCCGCTCGGCCAGGCTGGAGGAGTTCTCGCAGACGATATAGAGCTCGACGTTCGGATGCGTCTTCGCAAAGCGCCCGATGATTTCCGGCATGTAGCGGTCGGCGTAGTCGTCCGGCGTGCCGATCCTTAGCGTCCCCTCCAGCCGGTTGTCGTCGAAAGCGGCGATCGCCTCGTTGTTCAGCCGGATGATCCGCCGCGCATAGTTCAGGAGCTTCTCGCCCTCGGACGTCAGCCGGTTGCCGCGGCCGTCCTTGGCGAAGAGCTGCTTGCCGATCCGCTCCTCCAGCCGCCGCATCTGCATGGATACCGCGGACTGTGTCTTGAACACGCGATCCGCCGCCTTCGTGAAGCTGCCGGTGTCGACGATCGCGAGGAAGGTGTTGAGTTGATCGATATCGAGAGGTGCGGACATGGTGGCAATCCATCAGAGTGGCTGATGCTAACCATTAGAAACATTCGTTGGACTGATCAATAGCGCCGCTGCATAACAGAAGCACAAATCACAGTGCAACGGGTGTCCCCTGCACCCGCTGAAAACGACCGACCTTCCGCGAGACCTCCGCGGAGGGGAGGGTCAAACTCGTGCCGAAGGAGGAGCCTGTCATGCGCACGACCAGCACGCTCGAACTCGATCTCGTCGGGACGGACGCCGCCGCTCGCGGACGCTTCGCGGTAATTCCGAGCTTCATGAAGGCGGTCTGGCGTCTCGTCCGCAACCGATGGGCCGCCAATGGTCTGCACGACCTCGACGACCGCCAGCTCGACGATATCGGCCTGACGCGCCACGATCTGATGAAGGCCACGCATGGCTCCGGCCTGTTCGACGATCCTGCTGCCTTGCTTTCTGAGAGCGCGCGTTTGCGTGCCAAGTCCCGCTTCGAGCGTCTCCGGACCTATTGATCCGTTTCCCCGCAGGGTGAGAGCCAATAGCCCTGCCGCTTGCCCGGCCCGGTTTTCCCGGCCGGGCTTTTTTATTCGCCCTTCGGCGTTTCGGGGGTGCCGCCTAGGGAGGATGGGCGGAAGTAGCTGTCGAAGATCGATTCCATGTTCTTCTGGTAGGCCTTCTGCACTTCAAGCCCGCTGTCGAACATGCTGTTCAGGGCCTCGGCATAGGGATTGGCGCCTGTCGTCCCCGAGCCGGCGGCTGGCGGCTGGCTGCTGCCGCCTCCGCCAAATCCTGTCATCATGTCCTGGAAGGCCTTGGCGAAAGGATTGTCGCCGAAGGAGCCCGCTCCCATAGGTGCGCTCGCAGGCTTGTCCTTGTCCAATCCCCAGGCATTGCGCAGGCTCTGCATGAACGGGTTGTCGAAGAGATCCGTAGCAGCAGCGCTCGTGGCCGTCGGCTTCGGCTGCAGTCCGAGCGTGTCCAGCCACTGCTTCGCCATCTGCCCCATCGGCGTGGAGGAATAGATGTCGCCGGACTGCTGCATCTGCCCCGTCGCCTGCTTGAAGAGGCCGCCCATTAGCGTGTCCGCCATGATCGGCATCATCTTCTTCAGGATCTCCTGCCCCACACCCGTAAGCTGCTCGGCCTGCGCGGCGATGGCGCGCGAGACTTCCCGCGAGCCGAACAGCCGTTCCAGCACGGCGTTGCCGTCCGCGATCCCCTGCGGCGTGAAGGCCTTTCCCATGTCCTCGAAATACTTTGCATAGGCGCCGGACATCATCGTGTTCATCAGCGTGGTGAAGTCGTAAGGGTTTGCGGCTGTCCGCTTCAGCCCGGCGGAGAAGGCCGGGGTCAGCGCGGCCATGGCCTGGGCAGCCTGTTCCTGGGCGAGATTGAACTGCTTGGCCATCGCCTCCATGGCCGCCCCGTTCTGTGCCTTCAGCATCATGTCGAACAATGGCAGCATGGAATGTCCTTTCCGATTGCGCGATATGCCAATATATCCGGAAAGTCACGGACGAAAACCGCTTTTCGGCCGGTAACCTCTAGTACTGGTACTCGTCGAAGACCGGCTCCACCGACTGCTGCCAGCGCCCGTGGTAAAGCGTCAGCAGATCCTCCGCCAGCGTGGTCCTCTTGGCGATGATCTCCTCCAGCGAGGCGAGGAAGACGCTCTCGTCCTGGCCGTCGTCGTTGAGGCGATTGCGGGCCTTCAGTCCGGCCGAGGAAATGGCCAGTACGTCACGCGTCACGTCGAGCAGCGATTGGCCGGCGATCTCGGCCTTGAGGCCCTGTGCCGGGACGGCGTCGCGAAGCGCGAGCACGTCCTCGTAGGTCCATCCGGCGGTCAGTCTTTCCGCCGCATCGAGTGCGCCGTCGTCGTAGAGCAGCCCGACCCAGAAGGCGGGAAGCGCGCAGATGCGCCGCCAGGGGCCGCCGTCGGCGCCGCGCATCTCCAGGAACCGCTTCAGCCGTACATCCGGGAAGAGGGTGGAAATGTGGTTCGTCCAGTCGCCCATGGTGGGCTCCCATGCCTCGATCTCACCCTTCAGCGCGCCTTCCATGAACTGGCGGAACGTCACGTGCGTGCAGTCGTGATACTTGCCGTCGCGGACCACGAAATACATCGGCACGTCGAGCGCCCATTCGACATAGTCGGTAAAGCCGAAATCCGTCTTGAAGACGAAGGGGAGCAGCCCGGATCGCCGGTTGTCGGTGTCGCGCCAGATGTCGCCGCGCCAGGAGAGCAGCCCGTTCGGCCTGCCCTCGGTGAAGGGGGAGGAGGCGAAGAGCGCGGTGGCCAGCGGCTGCAGCTTCATCGATACGCGCATCTTGCGCGCCATGTCGGCTTCCGAGGAGAAGTCGAGGTTCACCTGGATCGTGCAGGTGCGGTACATCATGTCGAGACCCTGCTTGCCGACCTTCGGCATGTAGCGGGTCATGATCTCGTAGCGCGATTTCGGCATGCGCGGCGTTTCGGCCAAGCTCCATTTCGGGCTGCCCCCGATGCCGAGGAAGCGGATGCCCATGGGCTCGGCCACCTCGCGAAGGACCTCCAGGTGCCGGTTGGATTCGCGGCAGGTCTCGTGGATCGTTTCGAGCGGCGCGCCCGAAAGCTCGAACTGCCCGCCTGGCTCGATGGAAATGGCGCCCATGCCGGCAGGTTCTGCGAGCCCTATGATATGTTCGCCGTCCATGATCGGCTCCCAGCCGAGCTTCTCCTGCATGCCGTTCAGCAGACCGGATATGCTCGCCTCGCCGAAATAGGGGACGGGGCCGTGGTCGGTCCGGAAGAAGGCGAACTTCTCGTGCTCGGTACCCAGCCGGAACTGCTCTATCGGTCGTGCGCCGCTCGCCAGGTAGGCGGAAAGCTCGGACACCGAATTCAACGGTGTCTGGTCGGTAGTGTCACGGGCCATGGGAGATAACCTTGTAGGTCCGACAGGGCTGTCGCATTCGGCTGCTTTAACTGGATTGAAGTGCGGCGCAAATGAATTTCTTTCAAGATGCTTTCAGAAAATCGAAGGGCCTTGTCAGCGCCAGTCGCCGATGCCGGCCTGGATGACGGCAAGGGCGGCCACGGCGGCGGTGTCGGCCCTCAGGATGCGCGGCCCGAGCGGGATCGGGGTTACGAAATCCAGGCTCCGCAGCAGGCTGCGCTCCTCCTCGGAAAAACCGCCTTCCGGCCCGACCAGCAGGGCGAGTTGCTTTTCCTCTATGCGGGCGAGGATCGTCAGTGGATTTTGACCTTCGTCGCCCTCGTCGCAGAAGATGATCCGGCGCTCGGCCGGCCATCCGTCGAGCAGGTCGCGCAGTCGTGCAGGCGCCTTGACCTGCGGTATCGACAGGATGCCGCATTGCTCGGCCGCCTCGACCGCGTTCGCCTGCAGCCGGTCGAGGTTCGTGATCTTGCCTTGGACATGCTGTGTCATCACCGGCTGCAGGACACCGGCGCCCATTTCGACGGCCTTCTGCACCATATAGTCCAGCCGGCCCACCTTCAGCGGCGCGAAGAGATAGTGGAGATCCGGTGCCTGGGCTTGCGGACGCGTCTGTTCCAACGCCTCGATCATGAGCCGCTTGCGGGAGGGGAAGGAGAGCCTTGCCCTCCATTCGCCGTCGCGGCCGTTGAAGACGAGGATCTCGGCTCCATCGGTCAGGCGAAGCACGTTGGCGAGATAGTTGAACTGCTCCGGCTCAGCCTCGATGTGACTGCCGGCCGACAGGCCGCCGTCCAGGAAAAGGCGTTGCATTCGGAAGTTGGCGCGCATGTCCGTTCACCCCTCAGAGGAAGAACAGAGCCATAACCATATAGAGCAGGGCTGCAAGAGCACCGGCCGCCGGGACAGTGATCACCCAGGCCGCGACGATGGTCATGAAATGCGAGCGGCGCACGAGATAGCGGCGGCGCAGTTCTTCCGCGTTGCGCTCGGGCCGTTCCTCGATCTCCCACCTGTCCGCCTTCATCTTCATGTATTCGACGCGGCGCTTGGAGTTGCGGGTATACCATTCGCGGAAGAAGCCGACGCCGAAGACGGCTCCGACGGCGATATGTGTCGAGCTGACCGGCAGGCCGAGCCACGAGGCGATGATGACGGTCAGCGCTGCGGAAAGGGAGACGCAGAATGCGCGCATCGGGTTGAGCTTGGTGATCTGTTCGCCCACGAGCTTGATGAGGCGCGGCCCGAACAGAAGGAGGCCGACCGAAATCCCCAAGGCCCCGATCACCATCACCCAGAGCGGGATGTCGACGGCGCCGGAGACACTATTGCCCTGGGCCACGGAAACGATTGCCGACAGGGGGCCGATGGCATTGGCAACATCGTTGGCCCCATGCGCGAAGGACAGAAGTGCTGCAGCGAAGATCAGCGGCATCTGGAACAGCTTGCGAAGCGACTGGTTGCGGTTTTCCAGGCCCCGCGACTGGCGTCGGATCAATGGCACGCTCAGCGCCCAGGAGAGGACGCCGGCTCCGAGCCCGATGAGGCAGGCCGCAAGCAGCGAGACGTGGATGATCTGGCGTAGCCCCTTGAGGGCAAGATAGGCGGAGAAGGAACCAACCATGACGGCGATCAGGACAGGCACCCAGCGGCGCGCAGCGCCGATCTTGTCATGCCGGTAGATGATGAATTCCTTGATGAAGGCCAGGAATCCCGCGGCGACCACACCGCCCATGAGGGGGGAAACCACCCAGCTCGCCGCGATGCCTCCCATTTGCGGCCAATCCACCGAACCGAACCCCGCTGCCGCAACGCCGGCACCGACCACGCCTCCGACTACGGCATGCGTCGTCGATACGGGAGCGCCGATCCAGGTCGCGAGGTTGACCCAAAGGGCTGACGACAGCAGCGCGGCCATCATGGCCCAGATGAACATGTCCTTGTTGGAGAACAGCTCAGGATCGATGATGCCCTTCGAGATCGTCTCGACGACATCCCCGCCGGCGATCATGGCGCCGGCAGTTTCGAAGACGGCGGCAATCAGGAGCGCGAGCCCCATGGACATGGCCTTGGAACCGACCGCGGGCCCGACATTGTTCGTCACGTCATTCGCGCCGATGTTCATGGCCATGTAGGCACCGACAGCGGCTGCGGCCACGACGACGATCGCTCCCGGCTTGTCGATCACGTAGACCGCCGCAAACATCATCGCCACGACGAGGAAGATCAGGGCGATACCCGGGCCTGCCAGTCGCCGGGAGACGTTGTGGGTTGCAGCTTCGACGGAGGTGATCTTGTCGAGGTCTTTGTCCAGCGTCTGTTTGACGAGGCGCGGGGTCTGCTGTGCCATGTGGGATCCTTCGGCCTAGGGGGCGGTGCGACGGGGGCGCCGCGATCGATCGGCCGGTCGGGAATGCCTGCCGAGACGACGATGGCGTCCGCCTAGCGGCATTGCACCCTCAATGCAATATGACAGTTTTGTGACAGTGGCCGTGTCAGGCGCCTGTCGCCGATTTAACCGCAGACTGTTGCTGTCTTTCGGCAAAACCAAGGAGAAGCTCCTTTAGTTCCGGTTCGTTCACCCGAGCGGCGGCCTCGGAGGGGGAAACCCATTCCAGCCGGCGGCTTCCCTTCTCGGGGAAGTTTCTCGCCATGTCCTCGACTTCAAGCGCATGCACCTGCACCCGGACCGGGATTTTGAGCCCTGACGTCAGCGCCTTTCGATAGTGGTAGAAGCCGAGCGGCTCCTTCTCGACCTTGCCCTTGGCTCCGGCCTCTTCGAACGCCTCCCGTTCCGCGACGGCATGCGCCTTCTTGCCGGGCATCGGCCAGCCTTTGGGAATGACCCAGCGCCCCGTATCGCGGCTGGTAAGCAGGAGGATCTCGCAGATGCCCTGTTTCTTCTTTGCGCGGTAGCACAGCGCGGCATACTGTTGCTTCGGCGGCCGCCGCAGCATCAGGCTGACGTCTGTCTTCAAGCGGCTCAGAAGTTGCAACAGGCTTTCCTCCTTCCACTGGGATCTCGCTCGCCGTTCTCCGGCGGGCGCTTCACGTTGTCGCGCGGCCGGAAGTGAGTCGTTTTATTTTCATCTTCAAATATAGTGCTTTTCCGAGGCTTGTGCAGGGATGGTTCGCCGAATGCGGCAGAGTTTTCCGGAACAGTGCAGCGGAGAGTTCAGCATGCTTCCGCGGAGAGCTGTTTCGGTTGAGGGTTCTGCGAGGGAACCGTGGCAGAATGGCGTGTCACCTGCTATGAGAGCCGGCATGCGGGAGGAGATGCCGTGTCCGACGCTATAAAATTTCTGGAGCCACGTCAGGCGGTTGTTTCGCGCCGGCCGGCGATTGTCGAGGATCTGGCAGAACTGCTGCCGCCCGAATGTCTCGTGCATGAACCGCGTGAACTCGTGCCGTTCGAAACTGACGCCTTCGTGGCCTACCGCCGCCTGCCGCTCGCGGTGGCCTTGCCGAAGACGACGGAACAGGTGGCGGCGGTGATGAAATACTGCCATCGCTATGGCGTTCCGGTGGTTCCGCGCGGCGCCGGTACTTCCCTTTCCGGAGGGGCCATCCCGCAGGAGGACGCGGTCGTTCTCGGGCTTTCCAAGATGTCGCAGATCATCGAGGTAGACCCCGCCAACCGCACAGCGACCGTCCAGGCCGGTGTCACCAATCTGAGCATTTCCGACGCGGTCAGCCCGGAAGGCTTTTTCTACGCACCCGACCCCAGCTCGCAGCTTGCTTGCACGATCGGCGGCAATATCGGCATGAATTCGGGTGGCGCGCATTGCCTGAAATACGGTGTCACCACCAACAACCTGCTCGGCGTGAAGATGGTGCTGGTCGACGGCACGGTGATCGAGCTCGGCGGCAAGCATCTCGATGCCGCGGGCTACGATCTTCTGGGCCTCGTCTGCGGCTCCGAAGGCCAACTCGGGATCGTCACGGAGGCAACGGTGCGGCTGATCGCCAAGCCGGAGGGCGCCCGGCCGGTCCTCTTCGGCTTCGATACGTCCGAACAGGCCGGTGCCTGTGTTGCCGACATCATCGGGTCCGGAATCATCCCTGTGGCGATCGAGTTCATGGACAAGCCGGCAATCGAGATCTGCGAGGCCTTCGCGCAGGCGGGCTATCCGCTCGATGTGGGAGCACTGCTGATCGTCGAGGTGGAGGGGTCGGAGGCCGAGATGGAGGCGATGCTGAAAAGCATCGTCGAGATCGCCAGCCGCCATGGTGTCAGGACGGTGCGCGAGAGCCAGAGTGCCATGGAGGCGGCGCTGATCTGGAAGGGGCGCAAGTCCGCCTTCGGCGCCACCGGCCGCATCTCGGACTACATATGCATGGACGGCACCGTGCCCCTCGGCAAGCTCCCCTACGTCCTGGAGAAGACCTCCGAGATCGTCGAGCGCTTCGGCCTGAGGGTCGCCAACGTCTTCCACGCGGGTGACGGCAACATGCACCCGCTGATCCTGTTCAATGCCAACGATCCGGAAGATGCCGCCCGCGCCGAAGAGGCGGGCAACGAAATCCTCAAGCTCTGCGTCGATGCCGGCGGCTGCCTGACCGGCGAGCACGGAGTCGGCATCGAGAAGCGTGACCTGATGCGCCACCAGTATTCCGATGCCGACCTCAACCAGCAGATGGCGGTGCGTTCCGCCTTCGATGCAGGCTGGCTCCTCAACCCGTCCAAAGTGTTCCCGCTGGAGGGGCGTCCGGCCGCATGACCTTCGTACCCCACAGTGAAGCGGATGCGGCCTATGTCATCCGTAACGCCGCCGCCAGGGGCACGCGCCTGGCGATCTGCGGCGGCAATACCCGAAGCGGTTTCGGAAATCCGGTCGCCGGCGACGAAACTCTGAGCTCCAGGGGGCTGTCCGGGATCGTCGATTACGAACCGGCCGAAATGGTCATGACGGCGAGGGCCGGCACCCCGGTCGCCGAGATCGAGGCCGCCTTGGCGGCGAAGGCCCAGGTGATGGCCTTCGAGCCGATGGACCACCGGCCCGCGATGGGTACGTCCGGCGAACCGACGATCGGCGGCGTCTTTGCAGCCAACGTCTCAGGCCCGCGCCGCTTCGTAGCCGGTGCCGCCCGCGACAGCCTGCTCGGCATCCGTTTTGTCAACGGCAGCGGTGAGATCATCCGCGCCGGCGGACGGGTGATGAAGAACGTTACCGGCCTCGACCTCGTGAAGCTGCTCGCCGGCTCGCACGGCACCCTCGGCCTCATCACGGAAGTGACGTTCCGGGTCCTGCCGGTGCCCCAGACGGCGGTGACGATCCTAGTTTCCGGATTGGATGATGCGGCCGCCAGCCGAGTCATGGCGGTGGCGATGGCCATGCCGGTGGAAGTCTCGGGGGCCGCGCATCTGCCCCAGAGCGTAAAGGGCCGCTTCCTGGGCGGTGCCTTGCCGGAAGGCGAGGCAACGGTGCTGAGGCTCGAGGGACTGGAGGCCTCCGTTGCCGTTCGTGCCGACAAGCTGGCCGCCGCCATGGCGCCCTTCGGTCCGGTGTCGCGCCTCGCCGCGGAGGAAAGCCGCCGCCTCTGGCAGGAGATCCGCGACGTGATGCCGTATGCCGGGGTGGCGCACAAGCCGCTGTGGCGGGTGTCGGTTGCACCCTCGGCCGGCCACCAGCTGGTCGCGGCACTTCGCTTGGAAGCGGGGATCGACGCATTCTACGACTGGCAGGGAGGGCTGGTCTGGATGCAGATGGAGGCCGATCCGGAAGCCGCGCTCTTGCGGCGCTACATCAAGGCGCTCGGAGGCGGCCATGCGACGCTGGTGCGGGCACCGGAGCGGGTGAGGGCGATGACGCCGGCGTTCGAGCCGCAGCCGGATGCCGTCGCGGCCCTTTCGGCACGCATCAAGGAGAAACTCGATCCGGCCGGCATTTTCGGTCCGGGAAAGATGGCAGGAGCCTGAACGTTGCAGACCAACTTCACCGCCGAACAGCTCGCCGATCCGCATGTGGCGGAATCGGAGAAGATCCTGCGGCGCTGCGTCCATTGCGGCTTCTGCACCGCTACCTGTCCCACCTACGTAACTCTCGGCAACGAACTCGACAGTCCGCGCGGGCGCATCTATCTCATCAAGGACATGCTGGAAAACGGGCGGCCGGCGGATGCCGAGGTCGTCACCCATATAGACCGCTGTCTCTCCTGCCTTGCCTGCATGACCACCTGCCCCTCGGGGGTCGACTACATGCATCTTGTCGACCATGCACGGGTCCATATCGAGAAGACCTACCGGCGCCCCTTGATGGACCGCCTGATCCGGCAGATGCTGGCCACGGTCCTGCCCTATCCGAAGCGGTTTCGCCCTGCTCTGGCGCTCGCCAGGCTCGGTCGCCCCATTGCGCCGCTGTTGAAGGCCCTGCCGCCCCTCAGGCCGCTCGCCGCCATGCTGGAACTTGCGCCCCGGGGAAGGCTGACATCTTCCAATTCCGCTCGGCCCGGTGTGCGGGCGGTGGAAACCGAGCGCCGTGGGCGGGTGGCGATTCTGACGGGATGTGCCCAGCCGGTTCTGGATGCCGGCATCAACGAAGCGGCGATCCGTCTTTTGACCCGCCTCGGGATCGAGGTCGTCGTACCGGAAGGGGAAGGCTGCTGCGGCGCCCTCGTCCATCACATGGGCAAGGAAGAGCCGGCGCTGGACTTCGCCCGCCGCAACATCGACGTCTGGAACCGCGAGATCGAGCAGGGGGGACTGGATGCGATCGTCATCACCGCCTCCGGCTGCGGCACGACGATCAAGGACTACGGCCACATGCTGCGGCTCGATCCGGCTTATGCGGAAAAGGCGGCACGGGTATCGGCACTGGCGAAGGACGTGACGGAATACCTTGCGACCCTGGATCTGCCGGAGAACGAGCCGCGCGGGCTGACGGTCGCCTATCATTCCGCCTGCTCGATGCAGCACGGCCAGAAGATTACCCTTCTGCCGAAGGTTCTTTTGAAAAGGGCGGGCTTTGCCGTGCGTGATCCGGCGGAGGGCCATCTCTGCTGCGGCTCCGCCGGCACTTATAACATCCTGCAGCCGGAAATCTCGGCGCAGCTCAAGGCGCGCAAGGTAAGAAATATCGAAGCGACCCGCGCCGATATCGTCGCCACCGGGAACATCGGCTGCATGACCCAGATCGGAACTGCAACCGCCCTGCCGATCGTCCACACCGTGGAATTGCTCGATTGGGCCTATGGCGGCCCCAAACCTGCCGATCTGGCATGAAAAAAGCCGGCGCTGCGGCCGGCTTTTTAAATGTTCCTGCTCGCGAGGCTTCAGAACTTGAAGGAAACGCCGACATTCACCGCGTTGGTGAAGATCTCGGTCTTCAGCGAATCGCCGCTGTCGATATCGACGTCGACGAAGGAATAGTTGCCTTTGTACTCGACGAAGGCGGCCCAGCGGTCGGTTATGTCAAACTTCACGCCGGCCTGGGCCTGAAGGGTCGCGCCGCCGAATTGGTATTCGGACGTCGTGCCGCCTGGGCGCGTCACCTCGATGTGCGGAACGTTGATACCGACGCCGGCGCCGACATAGGGCGTGAAGCGGCTGCCTTCGATCGGGAAACGGTAGAGCGCGTTCACCGTCAGGAGGTTGATGCCGTCGGTCATCTCGAAGTGGCTCCAGCCGGCCTCGGCCAGCGTGTCGTCGTCCGCATAGACCTTGGCATGGGTAAAATCGAGCGAAATGCCGAGGTTGGAAAGGCGGCCGCCATCGAACCAGTAGGTTCCGCGCACACCCCAGTAGATCGGCATTGAGAAGGAGTTTCCTTCCCAACCGGCGGTGAAATCCGGCTCACCCGTTACTTCCACATCGCTGTGTGGGGCAGTCTGGTA
The DNA here is from genome assembly GCF_902153245.2 of Pseudorhizobium endolithicum. Classification (GTDB taxonomy): domain Bacteria; phylum Pseudomonadota; class Alphaproteobacteria; order Rhizobiales; family Rhizobiaceae; genus Neorhizobium; species Neorhizobium endolithicum. Next base: position 102,907 of record NZ_CABFWF030000018.1, on the reverse strand, counting down.
GCCACCATAGACGGAGAACTCGTAGCCGCCGGTGCTTTCAACGGCAACGGCTTCCACGGGAGCTTCGATCGGTGCCATGTCTGCTGCCTGCGCAGAGGAAAGGACGGCGAGCCCGACGATTGCTGAGGACGCCAGAAAAAGCGAAATGGATTTGCGCATGGAGAGCCCGGAGTGTTGCTTGCTTCGACCCAATCTTAGCGAGCTGAGGCGTTGCGGTCTGTGGTTTTTCTGCACCACCACGCAGGAACTTAATCCTTGCATGGTGAATGAATGGTAAAGGGCGGCGGTTTCGCCGCCCCTTTGGAGCGTCAGCCGCCGAACAGGGTTCGCAGGATGTCGACGCCGCGGTCTTTGAAGGCCACGTCCCCATGCTTGTTGCCGGGTCCGATGACGATGACCTTCGTGCCTACCGGGGCGCGTGCGTAAAGGTGCTCGACATCCTTGTTCATCATGCGGATGCAGCCGGATGACAGGTTGAGGCCGATGGACCACGGCTGGTTGGTGCCGTGGATGCGGAAGATCGTGTCCCGCCCGCCCTTGTAGAGATACATCGCCCGTGCGCCGAGCGGGTTGTCGGGGCCGCCCTTCTGGACCGCGGGGAGGATATGCCCCCTCGCTGCCTCGCGGCGACGCATTTCCGCCGGCGGCGTCCACGAGGGCCACTCTGCCTTGCGCCCGATCTTCACCACGCCCGACCAGCCGAAGCCTTCGCGGCCGACGCCGATCCCGTAGCGGGTCGCGCGGTTCCTTCCTTCCACGTAGTAGAGGAACTTGTTGTGCGTATCGACGATGATCGTCCCGGGCGCCTCATTGGTGGAGAATCGCACCATGCGGCGCTTGTACTTCTCCGGTACGGCGCGGTCGCGCACCGAAGGCGCAACGTCGCTTGCCGTCGTCGGACGTGCCCCTGAAGCCGTCTGGGCCGGCGCCTCGCCCGCCATCATGGCCGCAATCAAGCTGACGGCAACCAGCATTTTCCGCGATTTCATCTTACCCCTCTTGTCCGCTGTGCGGTGAAACCGGAGCAAGATGTCCCGGCACATGACAAACGGCAAGATCGCGGAAAACGAATCACGGGGTGCGACGGTCGATTTTTAGGCCGGCCCGTGGCGGACCGGCCACATTTTCTCACATCACAATGACTTTCGTCCCCACCTTCACCCGCTCGTAGAGATCGACCACGTCCTCGTTGCGCATGCGGATGCAGCCCGAAGAGACGGCGCTGCCGATCGTCCACGGCGCGTTCGTCCCATGAATGCGGTAGAGGGTCGAGCCAAGATACATCGCACGCGCGCCGAGCGGGTTGGCCGGGCCGCCCTCCATGCTGGCGGGGAGGACATGTCCCTTGGCGGCTTCGCGCGCTACCATCTCCTTCGGCGGTGTCCACCGCGGCCACTCTGCCTTGCGGGTGATCCTGTGGGTGCCGGCCCATTCGAAACCCGGTTTGCCGACGCCCACACCATAGCGGCGGGCCTGGCCGTTACCAGACACGAGGTAGAGGAAGCGGTTGTTCGTATCGATGACGATCGTGCCCGGCGCATGCTTCGTCTCGAATGCCACTGTCTGCGGCAGGAACTGCGGCTCGATCTGGCTCCGCACGACCTTGTTTGGCCGCACGCTTGCCTGGTGCACATTGCTGCGGCGGACATGGGCGTCGCTGCGCGAGCGGGACTGGAGGAGGCCTTGCGGTTTCGCCGGCCGCGCAGGGTAGACGACGGGCCGCACATTGTTGCCGCCGAGTTGCATCACCCACGGTGCCATCAGGTCCGGGCTGACGATCACGGGCGGCCGTTCGCGATAGCGGTCATTGGCCTGAGCCAAGGTCGCGAAGGCAGGAAGAAGGCCGAGGGCCAGCAGAAGCATCTTGTTCATTGTCGGATCCACTCGCTACACATGCACCGAAGGGGCTTTCTCGCCCGGTTGCGGAACACGCTGCCAAGGGAGAACGAGGGAAGTGTAAACGGGTGGCGATTCGAATTGCCGTTCGGCGATAAACCCTTCGGCAGGGTTACCTGCTGGTGTGGGGATATGGTTGACCAAGATTGAAAACGGTCCCTCGGGCATTAACGGAGAGATGAAGATGGAAGGGACGGGCATCATCACGGGAGAGGACGGCCTTGGGCGCTGCGCGTGGCACGGCGGTCTGGAGGACTACCGCCGCTATCATGACGAGGAGTGGGGCAGGCCGGTGACCGATGACTTCCGGCTGTTCGAGAAGATATGCCTCGAAGGATTCCAGTCCGGCTTGTCCTGGCTGACGATCCTGCGCAAGCGGGAGAACTTTCGCGCCGCATTCGCGGGCTTCGACTTTGAGAAGGTTGCCGATTTCGGCCAGAACGATGTGGAGCGGCTGGTCGCCGATGCCGGCATCATCCGCCATCGCGGCAAGATCGTCTCGACCATCAACAACGCCCGCCGGGCGATGGAACTGCGCGACGAGTTCGGTTCGCTCGCGGCCTTTTTCTGGCGCTTCGAGCCTCCAGCGGGGGAGCGCCCTGCGGTGATGGACATTGCGACGCTGCGGGCGAACCCGACCACGCCGACGTCTGTCCGGCTGTCGAAGGAGTTGAAGAAACGTGGCTGGACCTTCGTCGGCCCCACCACCGTCTATGCCTTCATGCAGGCCATGGGGCTCGTGAACGACCATCTCGCCGGCTGCTTCTGCCAGCCGGAGGTCGACCGGCTGCGGGCCGCCTTCATTCGCCCGTGATATCCGTCAGTACGTCCCGCAACTGCCCCAGATGCTCGATCTGCCGGAAGCGCGGCGCATCGGTGGGCGGCTCGACATGCTCGACGACCCATGTCAGCGCGTGGGGCACGAACACGCCATAGCTGCCGGCGGCAATCGCCGGCACGATGTCAGACTTCAGCGAGTTGCCCACCATCATCGCCCGATCGGGCCCATCGGCGACCTTGGAGAAGATCCGCCGGTAGGTGGTGGCGCTCTTGTCGCTGACGATCTCGATCACGTCGAAGAGGTCGCCGAGTCCCGATTGTGCGAGCTTGCGCTCCTGGTCGAAGAGGTCGCCCTTGGTGATCAGCACCAGGAGATAGTCTCCGTTCAGCGCCCGCAGCGTCTCCTCAGCGTGCGGCAGCGTTTCGACCGGGTGGCGCAAGAGCTCGCGGCCGATGTTCAGGATCTCGGAGATCGTCTTCGCCGGGACCTTGCCCTCGGTGATCTCGATCGCCGTCTCGATCATCGACAGGGTGAAGCCCTTGATGCCGAAGCCGTAGTGCTCGAGATTGCGCTTCTCGGCCGTCAGCAGGCGTTCCGAGATCTGCTCCCCCTCGGCATAGTCGCCGAGCAGACCGGCAAAATGCTCTTCCGTCAGCCGGTAATACTGCTCGTTCTGCCAGAGCGTGTCGTCGGCATCGAAGCCAATGGCGGTGAGGGGGCGCATGGCTGGCGCTCCTTTGTCCACTATTTCCCGTGCTCTTCGAGCCATTTGCGCATCTGGGCGATTTCCGCCTCCTGCGCCGCGATCACCTCTTCCGCTATCTTGCGGAGTTCAGGATCCTTGCCGTGCTCCAGCTCGATCTTCGCCATGGCGATAGCCGCTTCGTGATGCGGGATCATGCCGCGCACGAAATCGACGTCTGCATCGCCGGAATAGTCGATCGCCATGTCCTCATGCATCTTGGCGGCGGCTTCCTCGAAGGCGCTGATGACGGCATCGGGCGACGCCTCCGCGCCGGCATGCGAATGCCCCTCCTGGGCGGCGGCGGGACCGGCGAGGAAAAGGGCGAGGGCGGAGGCAAGGAGGAGAGATTTCGCAGCCATGGTTTTCTTGTCCTTTGCTGTTGAAGGTGCGCGCCGTCATGCCTTGAGCGTACGGACCGCGACCACCCGGTGAAGGATCTGGTAATCGCGGCTCTGTTCGCCAAGGGGGACCACCGGCCAATCCCATGCTTCGTCCGCCAGCGGTACCGTCTCGCCGTGCAGAAGATCGGCCTCCTCCAGGGTCCTGCCCTCACGATCCATCACCGGAAGCCGGTGTCCGTCAGCAGAACCGTGCTGCAGGGAAGCGCCGCAAGCCCGTTCAGGTGAGCGCGGATCAACTGCGGCAGAATGTCCGCCTTTCCCGTGGGGCCATCCTGCTTCAGACGCCGCTCTGCCCCGACGCCGACCTGCGACAGGAGGTTCGCCGAAACGACGAGGTTGAGATAGGGCACCTGACGCAGGAAGGCGAGCGGCTCGACCTCGTGGCCTGCCAGCGCCGCATCGAATCCGGACAGGTCGCGGCTGATCAGCCGGACATCGCGCAGCCGCTTCGCCTTGAGCCGGAAGCGGACGCTTGCGAGATGTACGAGGTCGACGAGGACGACCGTATCGAACGCCTTGGCCATTTCCTCGACCGGCACGTCGCGCAGGAGGCCGGAGCCCAGCACCACGGCCGTGCGCCGTCGCTTCATCCGCCCGAGCATGTCGGCGACAAAGGCGAGGCAGTTCGCTTCATGCTCCGCCCATTCCCGCGAGCAGCGGTTGGCACGCGACCAGAGGCTGACGGAGGAGCGGATGAAGGGGCGGAACCCGGCCTCGGTGGCCGGATAGGTCGCGGCATATTGAAGAGCTTCGGAGATCATGAATTACCGGTAGACGTCCCGTCGGTGCCCGACCTCGACCACCAGCACGACGAGCCGCTGGTCCTGGATGTCGCAGATGATGCGGTAATCCCCGACCTTGTAGCGCCAGTAGCCGCCGAGAGCATGGCCTTTGAGCGCGGTCCCGAGTTCCCTCGGGTTCTCGTGTGCCGCCAGACGATCTTCCAGAAACGAGATGATGCGGGCAGCATCTCTCGTCGCAAGGCGCTGCAACTGCTTTTCCGCCTTTGCGCGAAATTCAATCGTCCAGGCCAAGTCTCTGCTTCACTTCTGCCAGAGTGCGGGTTGGTTCACCATTGCGGACGCTTTCCATCGCCTCTTCCGCCAGAGCGATGTCGTGCAGGTCCTCCAGATGCTGCTCGATGACATCGCGCAGATAGGCGTCCGGCGCGGTGCCGGCCTCCGTCGCATATTCCTCGACGAGCTTGAGCATCTCGTCCGGCATTTCGATCGTGACGCGCTTGTTCATGGCCGTGACCCTTTTCGTGGCGCAGATATACCACCGCTCCCTACCTTTCGCCAGCCGGCCGCCCTTGCCGCTCCGGGTCCGATCCTCTAAGAAACCGCTCACAAAATCCGGCTTTTCCGGTGGCATTGGAAGACGATCATGAGCGACAAGCAGAAGAAACCCCTCAAACTGAAGGCCCGCCTGCCGCGCGGCTTCGTCGATCGCTCGGCTGCCGATATCCATGCCACGAACGAGATGATCGGGAAGATCCGTGAGGTCTACGAGCGCTACGGCTTCGATCCGGTCGAGACGCCGCTCTTCGAATACACCGATGCGCTCGGCAAGTTCCTGCCGGACAGCGACCGGCCGAACGAAGGCGTATTCTCGCTGCAGGACGACGATGACCAGTGGATGTCGCTCCGCTACGACCTGACGGCGCCGCTCGCCCGCCATGTGGCCGAGAACTTCAACGAGATCCAGCTGCCGTTCCGCACCTATCGCGCCGGCTATGTGTTCCGCAACGAGAAGCCCGGCCCCGGCCGCTTCCGCCAGTTCATGCAGTTCGACGCCGATACCGTCGGCGCGCCGGGCGTCCAGGCCGATGCCGAGATGTGCATGATGATGGCCGACACGATGGAAGCGCTCGGCATCCAGCGCGGTGACTATGTGATCCGGGTGAACAACCGAAAGGTCTTTGATGGTGTTCTAGACGCCATAGGCTTGGGTGGTGACGACAATGCGGGGCGGCGCCTGAATGTTCTGCGGGCTATCGACAAACTCGACAAGTTCGGAATCGACGGGGTGCGCCTCTTGTTAGGACCTGGCCGCAAGGATGAGTCTGGCGACTTCACCAAGGGCGCGGGTCTTTCGGAAAATCAAATTGCTCAGGTCGTAGCCTATCTGACCGACGATAGCTTTCATCCCGCCAGCGATCTTTACGATCAAGGTCAGGCCGAACTGATGCAGATCGAGGCTCTGGTGACGGCGGCGGGCTACGCCGCGGACCGTATCAAGATCGATCCGTCGGTGATCCGCGGCCTCGAATACTACACCGGCCCGGTCTTCGAAGCCGAACTTACCTTCGATGTCACTAACGAGAAGGGCGAGAAGGTCGTCTTCGGCTCCGTCGGCGGCGGTGGGCGCTATGATGGCCTCGTCTCGCGCTTCATGGGCCAGCCGGTGCCCGCCACGGGCTTCTCCATTGGCGTCTCGCGGCTGATGACGGCGCTGAAGAACCTCGGCAAGCTCGGGCAGGACGAGGTGCTCGGTCCAGTCCTTGTGACCGTCATGGATGGCGATGTGGAGAGCATGGGCCGCTACCAGCGCTTCACGCAGCAGCTTCGCGCCGCCGGCATCCGCGCCGAAATGTACCAGGGCAACTGGAAGAAGTTCGGCAATCAGCTGAAATATGCCGACCGCCGCGGCTCGCCGATTGCCATCATCCAGGGCGGTGATGAGCGGGCAGAGGGCGTCGTGCAGATCAAGGACCTGATCGAGGGCAAGCGCCTCTCGGGAGAGATCGAGGACAACGCCACCTGGCGCGAGGCCCGCGTCGCGCAGGAGGTCGTGCCGGAAGCCGATCTCGTCGCCAAGGTGAGGGAAATCCTGGCAGCCCAGGCGGAAGACCGGCGGCGGGCAAAGGATGTTTGACGTGATGCTGCGTCGTTACCCCCCTCTGCCCTGCCGGGCATCTCTCCCCCAAGGGGCGAGACCGATCTGGGGCGGGCGTCGCGAACTCCCTCCGATCTCCCCCTTCGAGAGGGAGATGTCACGAAGTGACAGAGCGGGCATCGTTGGGGAGAAAGCCTAACATGCCCCTGACCGACATGCCCGACTTCGCTGCCGACCTGCTCGCGGAGTTCGAGGCGCGCCGCACCACGCGCGTCAACACGCCGGTCATTCAGCCGGCCGAACCCTTTCTCGACATGGCCGGAGAGGACCTGCGCCGCCGCATCTTCCTGACGGAGAGCGAGACGGGCGCCAGCCTCTGCCTCCGCCCGGAATTCACCATTCCCGTCTGTCTTCGCCACATCGAGACCGCAACCGGCACGCCGAAGCGCTATTCCTATCTCGGCGAGGTCTTCCGCCAGCGCCGCGAAGGTGCACACGAATTCTATCAGGCCGGCATAGAGGACCTCGGCGAAGTCGATATCGCAGGCGCCGATGCCCGTGCCATCGGCGACGCCATGGGCATCCTTTCCCGCCTCCTGCCCGGCCGCCCGCTGGCGCTGACGCTGGGTGACCAGGCGGTGTTCGAGGCGGTGGTGAAGGCCCTCGGCCTGCCGCTCGGCTGGCAGAAGCGGCTGATCCATGCCTTCGGCGACATGGTCCATCTCGACGCTCTTCTGGAGCGGCTGGCACGCCCGCAGCCCGTGGCGGGCCTCGATCCGCAGATTGCGGCCCTTCTCGCCACCGGCCAGGAAGACGAACTCGTGGCCCGGATCGACCGCACCATGCAGGACACGGGCTATTCCACCAATGCCAGCCGTTCGCCGCTCGAGATCGCGCGGCGACTGAAGGAGAAGCTGACGCTTGCCGAAACGAAGCTCGACGGCGGCGCGCTGCTTCTCCTGCGCGAGTTCCTGACCCTGAGGCTGCCGCTCGCGGAGGCCTCCTCGGCGCTTGCCGGCTTTGCCGATGCGGCGGGCCTGACGCTCGGGCCGGCCCTCGAACAGTTCGATGAGCGGCTGGCGGCGCTCGCCCGTGCCGGGATCGATCTTGGGGGCATGACCTATCGCGCGGCGTTCGGTCGCCCGCTGGACTATTACACGGGCCTTGTCTTCGAAGTGACCGAGGCGGAATCGCCGGCGGTCCTCGCCGGCGGCGGCCGTTTCGACAGGCTCCTCACGCTTCTCGGCGCTAAGGACCACATTCCGGCGGTGGGCTTCGCGCTTTGGCTCGACCGTATGGAGACGGCGAGGGGGAGCCGATGACGATTACGATCGCACTGCCCTCCAAGGGCCGCATCAAGGAAGACACGGCGGCGGTGTTCGAGCGCGCCGGTCTCGCCATTTCCGCAATCGGCAATGATCGCTCCTATCGGGCCCGGGTCGACGGCCTGGAAGGCGTCGAGATCGCCTACCTCTCCGCCTCCGAAATCGCACGCGAGCTGGCAGGCGGCTCCGTCGATTTCGGCGTCACCGGCGAGGATCTGGTCCGCGAGGGCATGGCCGATGTCGACGAGAAGGTGGAGTTCTGCGCTCGCCTCGGTTTCGGCCAGGCGGATGTCGTCGTCGCCGTGCCGGAGATCTGGCTGGACGTGGAGACGATGGAAGACCTCGGAGACGTCGCCGCCGATTTCCGCGCCCGCCATGGCCGCCGCCTGGGGATCGCGACGAAATACTGGCGGCTCACGCAGCAGTTCTTTTCGCGCCAGCACGGCATCCAACTCTACCGGATCGTCGAGAGCCTGGGTGCTACGGAAGGCGCGCCTGCGGCAGGTCAGGCGGATATCATCGTCGACATCACCTCCACCGGCTCGACCCTGAAGGCAAACCATCTCAAGGTGCTGGACGACGGCGTGATCCTGAGCAGCGAGGCCTGCCTGGTGAGGGCGAGGAAGCAGGGACATGAGGGGGATCCGCGCATCCGCCGGATCGTGGAGGCGGTGCGGAGCGCGGTTGCGTCCGGGGATGGCTGAAGACGAGAACATCGTCGGGCTCTATGAGCGCCATGCTCAGGCGTTCGACAGCCTGCGCGGCAAGAACCTGTTCGAGAAACCCTGGCTGGACCGGTTTACGGCTCTTCTTCCCGCCAGCGGCACGGTTCTGGACCTCGGTTGCGGATCGGGCGAGCCGATCGCCGCGTACCTCATCGGCCGGGGTTTGCGCCTGACCGGGATCGACAGTTCGGAAACGATGATCGAACTCTGCCGCCAGCGTTTTCCCGGCCACCGGTGGATCGTCCGCGACATGCGCAGGTTGCCGCCGGGCCGGACCTTCAACGGCATCGTCGCCTGGCACAGCTTCTTTCACCTGAGACCAGAACAACAGCGCAGCATGTTTCCGGTCTTCGCCTATCTGGCGGCGCCCGGCGCGGCCCTGATGTTCACCGCCGGCCATTTCGAAGGCGTGGCGATGGGCGAGTTCGGCGGCGAGCCGCTCTACCATGCAAGCCTTGCCGGGGAGGAATACGCCTCTCTCCTGCAGGAAAACGGCTTCCGGCTGGTCTCGCAGGTGGATCAGGATTCGGGCTGCGGCGGTGCGACCGTTTGGTTGGCGCAGCGGACAACCGGGTGAAAGAAAAAAGGGCGCCGGACGTATGGTCCAGCGCCCCGTCTCGGGCAGGGAATTCGGTCAGGTTAGGCAGCGATTGCGACAGAACCGCGGCGGCGGGCGTCGAGCGAGTAGGCGCCGGCGCCCACGGCTGCGAGTGCAAGGAAACCGCCGGCAATCGTCAGGTTCTTCATCATCATCAGGCCGTTGAACATGGTCAGCATGCCGTTGGCGGCTGCCGGGAAGTCAGGCACGTTGATGGTGCCGGAATGGAAGACGAGGCCCGTGAAGGCGGCGAAGAGAGCGAGCAGGATCGCCGCGGTGCGCGTCTGGAAGCCGACCAGCACGAAGAGGCCGGCAACGAGTTCGAACAGGCCGGCAAGGTAGGCGAGGAGGGTCGCAGCCGGGAATCCTGCACCGGCGATCATGCCCGCGGTGCCAGCGGGGTCGAGCAGCTTGGGATAGCCGGACAGGATGAACATGGCCGAGAGCAGCACGCGGCCGGCAAGAAGCAGAAGATTGTTGGTGGTTGTGTTGGTCATTGCAGGTCTCCAGAAGGATGGTCGTTGATGTTCAGTGGCATCGAATTCTGGAAGCCAATATGCCATATGATCCGATCAGCAATAAGATGAACAATAAGAGACGGATCGTCTCCAATAATTGAACGATCCCGGTGTAATTGCTGCCGCGCCAGGGGCGTAAACCAAGAAGGGCGGCCCGAGGACCGCCCTTCCTGAACTGAACCGGATGGCTCGGATGTAGGACCCGAAGGTCTTACATCATGTCCATGCCGCCCATTCCGCCCATGCCGCCAGGCATGCCGGCCGGAGCGTCCTTCTTTGGCAGTTCGGCGATCATGGCTTCCGTCGTGACGAGGAGGCCGGCAACCGAGGCTGCGTCCTGAAGGGCGGTACGGACGACCTTGACCGGGTCGACGATACCCATGGCGATCATGTCGCCATACTCGCCGGTCTGGGCGTTGTAGCCGTAATTGTCGCCGTTCTGTTCGAGGATCTTGCCGACGACGATCGAAGCTTCGTCACCTGCGTTCTCGGCGATCTGACGGGCCGGAGCCTGCAGGGCGCGACGGACGATGTTGACGCCGGCTTCCTGGTCGGCATTCTCGCCCTTGACGGTGAGCTGAGCGGATGCACGCAGCAGGGCGACGCCGCCGCCCGGCACGATGCCTTCCTGAACGGCAGCGCGCGTCGCGTTGAGGGCGTCGTCGATGCGGTCCTTCTTTTCCTTCACTTCGACTTCCGTGGAACCGCCGACGCGGATCACGGCAACGCCGCCTGCGAGCTTGGCCAGGCGTTCCTGCAGCTTCTCGCGGTCGTAGTCGGAGGTGGTCTCCTCGATCTGCGCCTTGATCTGGGCAACGCGGCCTTCGATGTCGGCCTTCTGGCCGGCGCCGTCGACGATCGTGGTGTTTTCCTTGGAGATCGACACCTTCTTCGCACGGCCGAGCATGTCGAGCGTGACGTTTTCGAGCTTGATGCCGAGGTCTTCGGAGATCACGGTGCCGCCCGTCAGGATGGCGATGTCTTCGAGCATGGCCTTGCGGCGGTCGCCGAAGCCCGGAGCCTTGACGGCAGCGATCTTGAGGCCGCCACGCAGCTTGTTGACGACGAGCGTTGCAAGCGCTTCGCCTTCGACGTCTTCAGCGATGATGAGGAGCGGCTTGCCGGACTGAACGACGGCCTCCAGAACCGGCAGCATGGCCTGCAGGTTGGAGAGCTTCTTCTCGTGCAGGAGGATGTAGGCGTCGTCGAGATCGGCGACCATCTTTTCCGGGTTGGTCACGAAGTAGGGCGACAGGTAGCCGCGGTCGAACTGCATGCCTTCGACGACTTCGAGTTCGGTCTCGGCGGTCTTGGCTTCCTCGACCGTGATCACGCCCTCGTTGCCGACCTTCTGCATGGCTTCGGCAATGTCGAGACCGATCTGGCGCTCGCCGTTGGCGGAGATGGTGCCGACCTGGGCGACTTCTTCCGAGGTGTTGATCTTCTTGGCCTTGGCCTGGAGGTCGGCGACGACGGCCTTGACGGCGAGGTCGATGCCGCGCTTCAGGTCCATCGGGTTCATGCCGGCTGCAACGGCCTTGGCGCCTTCGCGAACGATGGCCTGGGCCAGAACGGTAGCGGTGGTGGTGCCGTCACCGGCGATGTCGTTGGTCTTCGAAGCGACTTCGCGGACCATCTGGGCGCCCATGTTCTCGAACTTGTCTTCCAGCTCGATTTCCTTGGCGACCGATACGCCGTCCTTGGTGATGCGCGGAGCGCCGAAGGACTTGTCGATGACGACGTTGCGACCCTTCGGGCCGAGCGTAACCTTGACGGCATCAGCGAGGATGTCGACGCCGCGCAGCATCTTCTCGCGCGCGGTGCGGCCGAACTTGACTTCTTTAGCTGCCATTTTGAGAACTCCTGAAAAGGGGTGTCAGCGTTGTTTCGGAAAGGCGAAAGGCTGGCAAATCAGCCGATGATACCCATGATGTCGGCTTCCTTCATGATCAGAAGGTCTTCGCCGTCGAGCTTGACTTCGGTGCCGGACCACTTGCCGAACAGAACCCGGTCGCCGACCTTGACGTCGAGTGCGACAACCTTGCCGGACTCATCGCGGGCGCCGGAGCCGACGGCGACGATTTCGCCTTCCTGCGGCTTTTCCTTGGCGGTATCCGGGATGATGATGCCACCCTTGGTCTTCTCTTCAGACTCGACGCGACGAACGACGACGCGGTCGTGCAGGGGGCGGAAATTGGTGCTTGCCATTGTCTAATCCCTCGATCAAATGACATGGACGGATACGAGATCCGTGTCTTGCGTTAGCACTCGGTTTGAAAGAGTGCTAACGGCGGTCGAGATAAGCGCGGCCAGATCGAGAGTCAAGAACGGCGCGGCCCTAAAATCGGATTGCCGTTAACGTGCCTGCCTGGAGCAGACGGCAGGAAATCCCTTGCCATCGGGCCGAAGCTTTGCGATGTCAGCGCCTGTTCCAACACGGGTTCAGAAGCAGCATGGCCAAGCGCATCAGCAATCTCAGCGAGATCACCGGAAACTATGAGGTGATCCTGTCCGATGTCTGGGGCGTAGTCCACAACGGCGTCGATGCCTTCCCCGATGCCTGCAGCGCCTTGTCGGACGCGCGCGCGCCAGGAGCGACCGTGGTGCTCATCACCAATTCTCCGCGTCCGTCACCGGGTGTCATCTCGCAGCTGAGGCTGCTCGGCGTTCCGGACGCAGCCTATGATCGGATCGTCACCTCCGGCGATGTGACCCGCCACCTCATCGCCGAAGGCCCGAAGAAGGTTTTCCTGCTTGGCCCCGAGCGCGACATGCCGCTGTTCGACGGCCTGGAGGTGGAAGTCGTCGGGGCTGACGAAGCGGATGCCATCGTTTGCACCGGCTTCTTCGATGACGAGAAGGAAGTGCCGGAAGATTATCACGACATGCTCGTCGCCTTCCGAAAGCGCGACGTTCCGTTCATCTGCGCCAATCCGGATCTCGTGGTCGAACGCGGTCACCGCATCATCCCCTGTGCCGGATCGGTTGCCGCCTATTACGAGGACCTCGGCGGCAAGACCCGCATCGCCGGCAAACCGCATACCCCGATCTACGAGGAGGCGCTGGCCTTCGCCCGGCAGACCCGCGGCGAGTTCGCCCGCGAGCGCGTCCTGGCGATCGGAGACGGCATGCCCACCGATGTGCGCGGCGCCATCAGCCAGGGCCTCGATCTGCTCTATATCAGCGCCGGCATCCATGTGAACGAGTATACGGTGAACGGCCAGATCGACGAGGCGGTCATGAACGCATGGCTGAAGCGCGAAGGGGCGGCGCCGAAGTGGTGGATGCCGCGGCTCGCCTAGGACGCCAATGACCGTGTTTCACCGCAACGAGAAGAAGCAACCGCTACCCCCAGGCCTGCAGGGAGGGGTCGTCGCGATCGGCAATTTCGACGGCGTTCATCGCGGGCACCGCAGCGTTCTTGCGCGCGCGCTGTCGCTGTCGCGGGATCGGAATGTGCCGGCGCTGGTGCTGACCTTCGAGCCGCATCCGCGCACGGTGTTCCGGCCGGACAGCCCCGTCTGCCGCCTGACGCCCGCCCCCCTCAAGGCGCGCCTGCTGGAGGCCATGGGCTTCCGCTGCGTCATCGAGTATCCCTTCGACCGCGAATTCTCCCAGCGCTCGGCGGAAGAATTCGTCCAGACGGTGCTCGTCGACTGGCTGCAGGCCAGCGCCGTCGTCACCGGCTTCGACTTCCACTTCGGCAAGGGCCGGGAGGGAGGGCCCGCTTTTCTGATGTCGGCGGGGGAGCGGCTGGGTTTTTCCGTCAGTCTCGTGGACGCCTTCCGCGACGAGAACGCCGAGGTCATATCCTCCAGCCGCATCCGGGCGCTGCTGGCAGAGGGCGACGTGGTGGCGGCCGCCGGCCTGCTCGGCTACCGGTATACTGTCGAGGCCGAGGTGATCGGCGGCGAGAAGCTCGGCCGCACCCTCGGTTACCCGACGGCCAACATGGCGCTGCCGCCGGAGACGGAGTTGAAGCCGGGCATCTATGCCGTGCGCTTCCGCGCCGCCGACGGAATTGTCCGGGACGGTGTGGCGAGCTACGGCCGCCGTCCGACGGTGACGGAGGACGGCGCGCCGCTTCTGGAAACCTATGTCTTCGATTTCAGCGGCGACCTCTATGGCCAGACCTGCTCCGTCTCCTTCTTCGGGCGGCTGCGCGACGAACTGAAGTTCGACGGACTGGATCCGCTGGTCGAGCAGATCAGGCGCGATGGGGAAGAGGCGAGGGCGCTACTTTCGGGCGTGGCGCCGTTGGGCGAACTGGACGCGAAGATCGCGTTCTAAAGGCTTAGTCCCGCGTAGGAGGCCAGGTGCGGGCAGTATGCACGATCGTCAGGATGGAAACTGTCGCCTCATCGACTTCATAAACGATGCGATAGCTTTCGTGCGGGATGATTTCGCGTGTTCCCGGTATCGCACCTGGTCTGCCCAGGAGGGGGAAGTCTCTCAGTTGGGCGATTGCAGCGGCGATTAGCTCGTCCATGCGTATCGCCGCGCTTGGATTATAGGACGCGATATAGTCAAATATCTGTGCGCGGTCGCGTCTTGCCGCAAGTGCCCATCGGATGATCACGATCTCGAGCGGCTGCCGCCGGCAACGGCAGCGCGCCGCGCTGCGAATTCTTGCTCGACATCGATCGCGTCCAGGCCTTCTCCTGAGGAGATCTGCGATCGGGCAGCATCGACCTTCCTTTGGAGGAACGCTGTGTATTCCGGCTCCGTCGCTTGCTGCCTGACGAAGTCGCGCATCATGTCGCGTAGGATCTGCGAAGCAGATTGCTGCGAATCCTTGGCTGCTGCCATGAAGGCGTCGTGGAGCTCGACGTCCAGATGGAACGTGAAGACGGCATCTTTAGTCATCATTGTCTCCTCTGTTGGAAAAGATAGATGCTGTCTGAACCTCTCGCAAGCTGCCGGGAATACCTCTTCCTTTCCTCCTTCAAAACCCGTAAGACGCCGATCATGAGAACGTACCGGCCGGTCCCCTTCATACGAATTATCGGCCCGGCCTTCCGCGTCGCCTGAGACGGGCGTCGGGAAGGTCCGGGTTTCCGGCGCTTTGTCACGCGCCTCCGCCACCTCATCTCTTTCCGATGCGCTCGCGAGCGCCAAAACGATTGCCCGACCCATGACCGATACTGCCGACAAGCTCGACTACTCGAAGACCCTCTACCTGCCCGAAACAGATTTCCCGATGCGCGCCGGCCTGCCGCAGAAGGAGCCGGAACTCGTCAAGCGCTGGCAGCAGATGGACCTTTACAGGAAGCTCCGCGCTTCCGCCGCAGGTCGCCAGAAGTTCGTTCTCCATGACGGCCCGCCCTATGCCAACGGCAACATCCATATCGGCCACGCGCTGAACAAGATCCTCAAGGACGTCATTACCCGCTCCTTCCAGATGCGCGGCTATGATTCCAACTACGTCCCCGGCTGGGATTGCCACGGCCTACCGATCGAGTGGAAGATCGAGGAGAAGTACCGCGAGAAGGGCAAGAACAAGGACGAGGTGCCCGTCAACGAGTTCCGCCGGGAGTGCCGCGAATTCGCCGCCCACTGGATCAAGGTGCAGTCGGAGGAGTTCAAGCGCCTGGGCATCGAGGGCGACTTCGACAATCCCTATACGACGATGAACTTCCACGCGGAAGCGAGGATCGCCGGCGAACTCCTGAAGATCGCCATGAGCGGCCAGCTCTATCGCGGATCCAAGCCGGTCATGTGGTCGGTGGTCGAGCGAACGGCGCTGGCCGAGGCGGAGGTCGAGTATGCCGATGTCGAGAGCGACACGATCTGGGTGAAGTTCCCGGTGGTGCGGTTCAGCGATCCGGGTGTGGCGCTGGAGACGGGTGAGGCCTATCGGCAGGCGGTCATCGAGCAGAACGCGGATGGCGGTATCCTCGAAGATCTTCAAGGTTCATTCGTGGTCATCTGGACGACCACGCCGTGGACGATCCCGGGCAACCGCGCGATCAGCTACTCCCCGAAGGTCTCCTACGGATTGTATGAAGTCACGGCCGCCGAAAATGACTTCGGTCCGCGCCCGGGTGAGAGGCTGATCTTTGCCGATAATCTGGCCGAGGAGTCCTTCGCGAAGGCGAAGCTGCAATACAGAAAGCTTCGCGGGGTTACAGGGGAAGAGCTCGCGTCACTCGTGTGCGGGCACCCGTTGCGCCAGTTCGGCGGCGGCTATGAGTTCCCTGTCCCGCTTCTCGCCGGCGACCACGTCACCGACGACGCCGGCACCGGCTTCGTGCACACCGCACCCAGCCACGGCCGGGAGGACTTTGACGCCTGGACGGATAATGTCCGCGAACTCGAAGCGCGCGGCATCGACACTAAGATCCCGTTCCCCGTCGACGACGCGGGCTTCTACACGGCTGACGCTCCCGGTTTCGGTCCCGACCGCGAGGGCGGTCCCGCCCGCGTCATGGACGACAACGGCAAGAAGGGCGATGCCAACAAGGCGGTGATCGAGGCCCTGATCGCGGCAAACTGCCTGTTCGCCCGCGGCCGGCTGAAGCATTCCTATCCCCATTCCTGGCGGTCCAAGAAGCCGGTCATCTTCCGCAACACGCCGCAGTGGTTCGTCTACATGGACAAGGAACTCGGCGACGGCACGACGCTGCGCTCGCGTGCGTTGCGAGCCATCGACGATACGCGCTTCGTGCCCGCTGCCGGCCAGAACCGCCTGCGCGCCATGATCGAGCAGCGCCCTGACTGGGTTCTTTCCCGCCAGCGCGCCTGGGGTGTCCCGATCTGCGTCTTTGTCGACGAAAAGGGCGCGATCCTGCAAGACGAGTCCGTCAATGCCCGCATCATGGAAGCCTTCGAGCAGGAGGGTGCCGATGCCTGGTTCGCCGAGGGCGCGCGCGAGCGCTTCCTCGGTTCCCGCGCCAATGAAGGCTGGAGTCAGGTCCGCGACATTCTGGACGTCTGGTTTGACTCCGGTTCGACGCACACCTTCACGCTGGAGGACCGTCCGGGCCTCAAATGGCCAGCCGACGTCTATCTGGAAGGTTCCGACCAGCATCGCGGCTGGTTCCATTCCTCGCTGCTGGAATCGGCCGCCACCCGCGGCCGCGCGCCCTACGACACGGTCATCACCCATGGCTTCACCATGGACGAGAAGGGCCAGAAGATGTCGAAGTCTCTCGGCAACGTCGTGGCGCCCCAGGACGTCATGAAGGATGCCGGCGCCGACATCCTTCGCCTCTGGGTCATGACCACCGACTATTGGGAAGACCAGCGCCTCGGCAAGACGATCATCCAGACCAATGTCGACGCCTACCGCAAGCTGCGCAACACCATCCGCTGGATGCTCGGCACGCTGGCGCACGACGAGGGCGAGGAGATTGCCTGTGCAGACCTGCCCGAGCTCGAGAGGCTGATGCTGCATCGCCTGGCGGAGCTCGACCGGCTGGTGCGCGACGGCTATGACGCCTTCGACTTCAAGAAGATCGCTCGGGCCCTGATCGACTTCGCCAATATCGAGCTGTCAGCCTTCTACTTCGACATCCGCAAGGACGCGCTTTACTGCGATGCGCCGTCGTCGCTGCGCCGTCGTTCGGCACTTTCCGTCATCCGCCGGATCTTCGACTGCATGGTGACGTGGCTGGCGCCCATGCTGCCGTTCACGACGGAGGAAGCCTGGCTCTCACGCAACCCGGATGCCGTGTCGGTGCATATCGAGCAGTTCCCGGAGGTTCAGGCCGAATGGCGCAACGATGCGCTGGCGGAAAAATGGGCCTCGGTCCGTCGGGTGCGCTCGGTGGTCACCGGCGCGCTGGAGATCGAGCGCAAGGAAAAGCGGATCGGTTCCTCGCTGGAAGCGGCACCGGTGGTGCACGTCTCCGACCCGTCGCTCATGAAGGCGCTGGAAGGGCAGAAATTCGAGGAGATCTGCATCACCTCGGCCATCCGCGTCGTCGGGGGCGAAGGGCCTGAAAGCGCGTTCCGCCTTCCCGAGGTGCCGGGCGTTGCCGTCGAACCGAAGCTCGCGGAGGGCACGAAGTGCGCGCGTTCATGGCGTGTCACCACGGATGTGGGGTCCGATCCGGAATATCCGGAGGTTTCGGCGCGCGATGCCGCAGCCTTGCGGGAACTGGCCGCCCTCGGCCGTCTCGGCTGACCAGGGTCCCTCTCACCGGATGATTGCGCTTTGGCGTGTCATCCGGTACATCTGCCCGAAATTGGCCGGAATTTCCGGTCAGGGGGTATCGAGCGGAAATCTGAAGGCGTCGAAGGACGGGCGCCGCTGGAAGGGTTTTGATGAAGACGTCGCATGGGTTTCGCGCAGCATCCAGCGCGGCCGGCCTGATGGCCGGAATGCTCGCCCTTTCGGGCTGCATGGGAAGTCCCACCTACGGGACCGGAACCTCCGCGATGGAGCAGTTGAGCAACGACCTCACCTCTGCGGTTTCCATAGGCCCCCAGGACGAGCGCAACGTGAAGTACAACCCGCGCCCGAACCTCGTCGTTGCGGCTGAAGACAAGTCGCTGCCGCCCCCGCAGGCGTCCCTCGCCAACCGCGAGAACAATCCGGGCTGGGTTGAATCGCCGGAAGAAACCCGCGCTCGCCTGCGCCAGGAGGCCGACGAGAACGAAAACAACCCCCGCTATCGTTCACCACTGCTGGCCGGGAAGGGCAAGGCCGGCCAGATGACGGAGTCGGAGAAGTGGGAAGCCTTCCGGCAGGCCAAGCAGAACCTCCACAATGCAGACGTGACGCAGCCGCGCCGCTCTCTGACGGACCCGCCGGTGGAGTATCGCGCAGTGGATTCTGCAGCACTTGATGATCTGGGCGAGCCGGAACTCAAGAAGGAGCGCCGCCGCAAGAAGGAAGCGGAAGCGACACAGAAGACGTCCAGTTGGTGGAAGCCCTTCCAGTAGTCCGGACTTCGCCTACCCAGGCTCCCGTTTTGCCTGGAAGAAATCCCTCAAGACAGTGGCCGACCGTCGCTCCTCGATGCCGGAATACACGTCCGGTGCGTGGTGGCAGGTGGTTTGCGCATAGAACCTGCCGCCGTGGTGCACGCCGCCCCCCTTCGGGTCCTCCGCGCCGTAGTAAAGACGGCGGATGCGGGCAAAGGAGATGGCGGCCGCGCACATCGCGCAGGGCTCCAGCGTAACGTAGAGATCGGCGCCTGTCAGCCGCTCCTGTCCCAGGAGCCGCGCAGCCTCCCGGATGACGTTCATCTCCGCATGGGCGGTCGGGTCGTTGTTCTCTCGCGTCCGGTTTCCCGAGCGGGCGACGATCCGGCCGTCCAGCACCAGCACGGCTCCGACGGGTATCTCGTCCCTCTGCCCGGCCAGCACCGCCTCATGCAGGGCTTCCGCCATGAAACCGTCGTTCTGGGCCATGATCGGCGATTTCCTCTTAACCCCGGTGGCTTGAACTGGTAGGAAGCGATCGAAAAGGCCCGCGCGTCGCGCGGCAAGCCTAGATGCACCTCAACCAGCATGAATGTCCGGCTAACCCGTTCGACTTCACGCTTCAGGCAAACAACAAATGACACCCAAAGACAAGCCAAAGCGCGGCGGATCCAAATCCTTCGAACGCAGCACCAAACCCAAGCCGTCTGCAAAGGGGGCCGGAGGCAAGTCCGGTTTCTCGGCGAAAGCAGGGTTGAAGCCCAAAGCCGGGAAGGAAAAGGTGGAGGCTCATGCCGTGGAGGCAGCGGCAAAGCCCGAGCGGATATCCAAGATACTGGCACGGGCAGGAGTGGCATCCCGCCGCGACGTCGAGCGCATGATCATGGAAGGCCGGGTTCGCCTCAACGGCCAGGTTCTGGAGACGCCCGTCGTCAATGCCACGCTCGAGGATCGCATCGAGGTCGATGGAGAACCGATCCGCGGCATCGAGCGCACCCGCCTCTGGCTCTACCACAAGCCGGCGGGGCTGGTGACCACCAATGCCGATCCGGAGGGCCGTCCCACGGTCTTCGACAATCTCCCCGACGGGTTGCCGCGGGTCATGTCGATCGGTCGCCTCGATATCAACACCGAAGGCCTTTTGCTGCTGACCAATGACGGCGGCCTTGCGCGCGTTCTGGAACTGCCGACCACCGGCTGGCTTCGGCGCTACCGGGTCCGGGCCCATGGCGAGGTCGACCAGGCTGCCCTGGACAAGCTGAAGGAAGGCATCGCCGTCGACGGCGTCCTCTATGGCGCGATCGACGCTACGCTCGACCGCAAGCAGGGCCATAATGTCTGGATGACCGTCGGACTGCGCGAAGGCAAGAACCGTGAGGTCAAGAACGTGCTCGGCGCCCTCGGTCTCGAGGTCAACCGCCTGATCCGGATCTCCTACGGTCCGTTTCAGCTTGGCGACCTGCCGGAGGGTCATGTCCTCGAAGTGCGGGGTCGGATGCTGCGGGAGCAGCTCGGTCCGCGCCTCATCGAAGAGGCCAAGGCAAACTTCGACGCGCCGATCTACAACGAGCCGGCCAGGGCCGATGATGCCGCTGCCGCGCCTGCTCATGCCGAACGTTCCGAAAGCGGCGGATGGGCGAAGCAGGCAAGGCCCGAGCGGAGCGAAAAGCTCGCGAAGCGGCCGGAACCCCGGGGCGCGGAACGAGGCTTTGCCGGGAAATCGGCGCCTCGCGGAGGCTCCCGTGACGACCGTGGCTCCGGCGCGGAGAAGCCAAAGAAGCGTCTGCCGATGGGAACCTCCCGCACGGCCAACGTCTGGATGGCGCCGGGAGCGCGTCCGACCACCGACAGCAAGGCGAAGAAATCCTCCGCCCGGGCGGAGGCGGAAAGACTGTTCGACAAGCCGAGCCCGCAGAGCGAGCGCCGCGTGGTCGTAAAGCGCGCCGACGAGGACAGCGATTGGATTCGCGCCGAAACGCCGCCGCCCGGCCGCGAGGAGCGAGGCGGCGATTTCGGTCGCAAGCGCGCCTTTGGGGGGCGCTCCGAAGGAGGCGGCCGAGAGCGATCGTTCTCCGACGAAGCTCGCAGAGAGCGCAAGCCCCGCGACGGCGGCGATCGCCCGCGCGGCAAATCGTTCTCGACTGAGGCCAGATCTGATCGTCCTCGCGGCGATCGCCCGTTCGGTGACCGCCCGGCACGCGGCGAACGTCCGTTTGCCGACAAGCCGCGGGGAGCGCGCGCCGAGGGAGATCGTGCCCGCGGCCCGCGCGCCGACAAGCCAGCCGGTGATCGTCCCTTTGGAGACAAGCCGCGCGGGAAGCCCTTCGGCGGCAAGCCTGCGGCCGGCAAGCCCGGCGGCGGAAGCGCGTTCGGCGGCAGGCCTGGCGGAAAACCGGGCGCTGGACGCGGCAAGCCTGGTGGGGGCGGTGGCAGGCCGGGCGGACGTCCTGCCGGTGGAAAGCCGCGGACGCGGGGGTAGGGAGCCATGCGTATCGTCGGGGGCGAATTTCGTGGCCGCACACTGGCTGCACCCAAGTCGAACGATATCCGGCCGACCATCGACCGGACCCGCGAAAGCCTGTTCAACATTATCGGCCACGTCTATCCGGAGGCGCTTCAGCAGACCCGGGTGATCGATCTCTTCGCCGGTACCGGGGCGGTCGGTCTCGAAGCCCTGTCCCGCGGTTGCCGTCAGGCGCTGTTCGTTGAAAACAGCGTCGAGGGGCGCGGCCTGCTCTGGGAGAATATCGACAGCCTCGCCCTGCATGGACGTACCCGCATTCTCCGGCGCGACGCCACCCTGTTGGGAGCGGTCGGAACGGTGGAGCCGTTCGATCTCCTCTTCGCCGACCCGCCTTACGGAAAGGGGCTTGGCGAGGCTGCGATGCTTTCTGCCCATTCCGGCGGCTGGCTCGTCCCCGGCGCCCTCGCGATCCTCGAGGAGCGCGCCGACGTTACACCGGTGGCGCATGAGGCGTTCAGGCCGCTGGAGCAGCGGCTGTTCGGCGACACGCGAATCCACTTCTTTCGATATCAGCCCGGCTGATCCGCACGATGAACACGAAACTCGCCTTCAACGATCCTGATGTGAACAAGCGGTCGGGCGATCTGACTTTCGCCGTGGCGTTCGGCGGCGGAGGCGCCCGCGGCCTCTCGCACGTCCATGTGATCGAAACGCTTGATGAGCTGGGCATACGCCCGGTGGCGATTGCGGGATCGTCCATCGGCGCGATCATGGGAGCGGGCATGGCGGCGGGAATGTCCGGTGCCGACATCCGCGCCTATACGATGGAAACGGTCGGCAATCCGTCCGTCCTTGCCAACCGCCTCTGGAGCCTCGGCCCCTCGTCCATGCGCGATACGCTGGGCGATTTCCGCTTCGGCCAGTTCAACCTCGAACTCGTCCTGAAGGCACTCTTGCCCGATGCCATCCCGGCACGCTTTCAGGATCTCCGGCTTCCCCTCAAGGTCCTGGCGACAGATTATTACGGTCGCTCCGAAGTGGTGTTGCAGGAAGGAGACCTGCGGGCGGCGATCGCAGCCTCCGCGGCGCTTCCGGGCATCTTCATGCCGGTGCCGATCAACGGGCGCATCATGATCGATGGCGGCATCTTCAATCCGGTGCCCTATGACCACCTCATGGATCTCGCCGACGTCGTGATCGGGGTAGATGTCGTGGGTGCTCCGGAAGGCGACGGATTCTCTCCGCCCAGCCGCATGGACAGCATGTTCGGCGCCAGCCAGCTGATGATGCAGTCGGCGATCGCGCTCAAGCTGAAGCTGCAGCCGCCCCATATCTTTCTGCGTCCGCCGGTGGGCCGCTTCCGTGTTCTCGACTTCCTGAAGGCGAAGGACATCCTCGAGCAGTCGCTCTCCGTCAAAGATGATCTCAAGCGCGCTATCGACGCGGTCCACCTGGCCGCCGGGGGCTAGGGAGCGGTCAAGGAGCGGGCTGCTCCTCCGCCTCCATTCCCGTTGCCTCGGTCGGCGTCACGTGCTTGGGCTTGATCAGCGGTTCGGGCTTCACGGGACGATTATGCAGCATGTGGCCGCCGGCTGCGATACCTTCGGCGGCCTGGATCAGCAGCCGCTCCTCGTCCCGCCAGCGGATATCGGCCTCGATCGCCTCTGCCTCCGACATGCTCATCCCCAGCGCTTCGAGCGTCTTGCGGCCGAAGACGAGCCCCGATTCCAGTGTTTCCCGCAACTCGTATTCGACATCGCAGCGACAGCGTATGGATCCGGTCATAGGACCGGACGAACAGCCGGACGTTCGGAAACTCCGAGCGGATCAGGTCGACGATCCTGTCCGTCACCTCCCGCTTCTGCGTGAGAACGGCGACGATCTTGGCCTTCTTGATGCCGGAGGCCAGGAGAACATCCTTTCGGGTCCCGTCGCCGAAGTAGATCCGGAAGCCGAACGATGCCGCCTGGCGGACGCGGTCCGCCGAGTCGTCGATTACCGTGACCTCGCGTCCGCCCGCCAGCAGGATTTGCGCCGCGATCTGCCCGAAGCGGGAAAAGCCGATCATCAGAACGTCGGCGCCCGCACCTTCGAACGTCTCCTCCAGTTCCTCCCGCTCGAAGCGCAACAACCGCCGCGACAGCGCCGCGCCGACCGGGGTCAGTGCCATCGAAAGCGTGACGACCGCGATCAGCAGCGACGCGGTCGACGATGAAAGCAGTCCGGCACCGACGGCGGTGGTGAACAGCACGAACCCGAACTCGCCCCCCTGCGGCAGGAGGAATGCGATCCGCAGGCTGTCGTTGTGGGGTGACCCCACCAGGCGGCACAGGCCATAGGTGATCGATCCCTTGGCGAGCATGAAGGCGGGGACGGCGACGAGGATCAGCCCCAGTTGATTCCACAGGACATGGAGTTCGAGCGAGAGACCGACAGCGACGAAGAAGAGCGCGAGCAGCAGTCCCCGGAACGGCTCGATATCCGCCTCCAGTTCATGGCGGTAGGAGGATTCCGCCAGCATCACGCCGGCGAGGAAGGCTCCCATGGCCATCGACAGTCCGACCGCTTGCATGGCCGCGGCCGAACCGAGAACGATCAGGAGCGCGGTGGCGATCATCACCTCCCGCGCCCCGGTGCGGGCGATGACCTGGAAAAGCGGGGTCAGCAGGAAGCGGCCGGCAAGCACCATGGTGGCAATCGCGGCAAATGCCACCAGCAGCCCTCTCATCGCGGAAGGTCCGTCTCGTCCACGCCCGTCGCGAGGATGCTGGTCAGGGCGAGGAGCGGCACGATGGCGAGATCCTGGAACAGCAGGATGGAGAAGGCGCGCTGGCCGTACTTGCTGTTGAGATCGCCCTCGTCGTTCAGGATCTGGACGGCAAAGGCCGTGGATGACAGGGCGAGGCCGAAGCCGATGATGAGGCTGCCACGCCAATCCGCCAGGCCCGCTGCCATCACGAGACCCGTCAGCACGGCGCCGCAGAGGATGACTTGCGCCGGCCCGAGACCGAAGACGTCGCCGCGCATCTGCCAGAGCCGGGAGGGCTTCAGTTCCAGGCCGATCACGAACAGCAGGAAGACGATACCGAATTCCGCGACGTGCAGGACTTCCTCGGCCTCGGTGATGCGGTGCATGATCGGTCCGATGACGACACCCGCCGCCAGATAGCCGAGAATGGTGCCGAGACCGAGCTTCCGGAAGATAGGCGCGGCAATCACCGCGCCCCCCAGCAGCACCAGCATCTGGGAAAAGAAAGAGCCGGAACCGATCATCGGGAGTGCCTTGATGTGATGGATCTGTTTCAAGAATCGCAGCAGCGCGTCTTGATGCCTTACATGCCGCACAATAAATGGAGCGGCAACGAAAGGTACACAATGACCTCCGCTATCGACTCCGAAACTCTCCTCGCCCGCGCATCCGAATTGATCGACCTTGCCCGGGCCGCCGGGGCCGACCAGGCCGATGCGGTCGTCGTCCGCTCCCGTTCGCGCTCGGTCAGCGTCCGGCTGGGCAAGGTGGAAGGTACCGAGGCCTCCGAGAGCGACGACTTCTCGCTTCGGGTCTTCGTCGGAAAGCGCGTTGCCAGCGTGTCGGCCAATCCCGGTTTCGACATGAAGGTGCTGGCGGAGCGGGCGGTCGCCATGGCCCGCGTTTCCCCGGAGGATCCCTATGCCTGTCTGGCCGAGGAAGCCGACCTGGCCCGGAGCTATCCGGACCTTCAGCTTTTCGACCGCACCGACGTGCCGACGGAGAAGTTGCGGGAGGCGGCGCTGGAGGCGGAACAGGCCGCTCTCGATGTGGAGGGCGTTACGAATTCCTCCGGTGCGGGAGCTTCCGCAGGCATGGGCGGCCTCGTGCTGGTCACCTCCCACGGCTTTTCCGGAAGCTACATGGCAAGCCGCTTCGGCCGCTCGGTCAGCGTCATCGCCGGCGAAGGCACGAAGATGGAGCGCGACTACGACTACGACAGCCGGCTCTACTTCGCCGACCTCGATGATCCGCGGATCATCGGGCGCCGGGCGGGAGAGCGCGCCGTCCGCCGTATCAATCCCCGCCAGGTGGACACCGGCAGCAATCTGACGGTGGTCTTCGATCCGAGGATCGCGCGCGGCTTCGTCGGGCACATGGCCGGGGCCATCAACGGTGCCGCGGTCGCCCGCAAGACGAGCTTTCTCCGCGACCGGATGGGACAGCAGGTGCTGAAGGCGGGGCTCGACGTTACCGATGATCCCCTGGTCCTGCGAGGCTCTTCCTCCCGGCCCTTCGACGGCGAGGGAGTTACGGGAAAGCGTCTGGTGATGATCGCGGACGGTGTCCTCAATCACTGGTTCCTGTCGACCTCCACCGGCCGCGAGCTGGGGCTTGCGACCAACGGGAGAGGCGTGCGCGGCGGTTCGGCGGTAACTCCTGCCGCGACCAACCTGGCGCTGGAGCCGGGGGAGATGTCACCCGAAGAACTGATCCGCAATGTCGGCAACGGGTTCTACGTGACGGAACTCATCGGGCAGGGGGTCAACATGATCACCGGCGAGTATAGCCGCGGCGCGACCGGGTTCTGGATCGAGAACGGCGAATTGTCCTTCCCCGTGTCCGAGGTGACCGTCGCCTCCAACCTGAAGGACATGTTCATGCGCCTTACGCCGGCAAATGACATCGACCGGAAGTTCGGCGTCGCCTCGCCGACACTGGCGATCGAGGGCATGACCCTCGCCGGGCGCTGATCGATGGCCGGCGGGCATCGGGACTGGCAGGAAGACCTCGCACTGATCCGGCAGGCGGCTCGGGAAGCCGGAGACGTCGCGCACTCCTTCTTCGGGCAGTCCCCGGAGGTCTGGTGGAAAAACGAGGGACGGTCCCCCGTCAGCGCTGCCGATTTCGCGGCGAACGACCGTCTTCAGGGCCTGCTTGCCTCCGCCCGCCCGCATTACGGCTGGCTTTCGGAGGAGACGGACGACGACAGCGCCCGCCTTTCCCATGACACCCTCTTTGTCGTCGATCCGATCGACGGAACGCGGGCGTTCATCGCCGGCGAGCGGACCTGGTGCGTGTCCGTCGCGGTGGTGCATCGGGGCCGCCCCGTGGCCGGGGTGCTTGTCGCGCCGGCACTGGGCGAAGAGTTCAGCGCCTCGGTGGACGAGCCGGCCCTGAAGAACGGTGAGCCCATATCGGTCTCCCATCCCGATCCCGCCCTGCCGTTGACGCTGGCGATCGCCGAGGATCTGCTGCGAAAAGTCCCGGCGGAGCAGACGCACACCATCCGCCGGGTGCGCCACGTGCCCTCCCTGGCCTACCGGCTGGCGATGACGGCCGAAGGCAGTATCGACGGGACCGTGGTGAAGCGGAACTCGCATGACTGGGATCTGGCGGCTGCCGACATCATCCTCGAGCGCGCCGGCGGTCGGCTGCTCGACGCTGGCGGGCTTCCGCTCGTCTATAACCGCGAAAGTGTGACGCACGGTATGCTGCATGCGGGCGGCGGGCCGGCTCTGGACAAACTGCGCCGGTTCATGCCAGACGAACCGGCAGGTTGACGTTTCTCTCCCGGACAGCAAGAGCAACCTTCGGGAGGACAAGCTGAAGGGACTGACAATGCCGGAAACGAGCGAAAAGAAACAACTGCTGCACCTGGTCTTCGGTGGCGAACTGGCGAGCCTCGAGGGAGTGCAGTTCAAGGACCTCGAGAATCTCGATGTCGTCGGCATCTTTCCCGACTACGCCACCGCCCTTACCGCGTGGCGCGCCAAGGCGCAGCAGACGGTGGACAATGCCCAGATGCGCTATTTCATCGTCCACATGCACAAGCTCCTCGACCCTGACACCAAGGGCGCATAATCACCTAAAACAGGGGATATCCTGTCGCTGTGGGTGGCTGCGGAGACCATTGTGTTCCAAGGTCTCCCGGCGCTATTTTTGACGCATTTGTACCAGAGTAGGTCGGGCGCCGATTGCACGGAGGGTTTCCAGATTAGCGGACACAGGCGGGTAGCGAGGGTTGGTGCGATGAGCAAGGGTCTGGCGCGTGCTGCGCTGACCGGCTACCGCGTGGCCGGAATCCTGCTTTATCCGCTTGCCGTGCCCTACCTCACCTATCGAAGCTGGAAGGGAAAAGAGGATCGCGCCCGACGGGCGGAACGGCTGGGCCGTCCGAGCGCTCCCCGGCCCCGCGGCCCGCTTGTCTGGGCCCATTCGGCGAGTGTCGGCGAGACCCTGGCGCTGGTGCCGCTGCTGCGTGAGCTCGGCCGGCGCGATATCCACGTCCTGCTGACGACCGGAACGGTGACGTCGGCCGAACTGGTCAGGAACCGCCTCGGGAATGAGGTCATCCACCAGTACGTGCCCCTGGACCTGAAATTTCCGGTCAAGCGGTTCATCTCCTACTGGCGGCCCGACGCCTGCATCACAGCGGAATCGGAAATATGGCCCACCACGATGCTGGAGCTGTCCCGCCGGAAGATCCCTCAGATCAGGGTCAATGCCCGCATTTCCGACCGGTCGTTCGATCGGTGGCGGAACCATGAGCAGATCGCCGAGGCGCTTTTCGGCAGGATGTCCCTCGTCGTGGCGCAGTCCGACGTCGATGCGGAGCGCTTCCGCGATCTCGGCGCCTGGCCGGTTCTCGTCTCCGGCAACCTGAAAGGCGACACCGATCCGCCTCCCTGTGATCCGGCCGTGCTCGATCGCTATCGCCGGGAGATCGGCGACCGCAAGACCTGGGCGGCCATCTCGACCTTCGAAGGCGAGGAAAAGGTCGCTGCGGGCATCCACAAGGTCCTGAAGCCGCGCAACGGCCAGCTGACGATCGTCGTTCCCCGCCATCCGGAGCGGGCGGATGGGATCGAGGAGATGTTGAAGGCCCAGGGGCTTGTGGTGGCGCGCCGGTCGCGCAATGACGCCATCACGCCGGAGACCGACATCTTTCTCGGCGACTCGATGGGCGAGATGGGCCTCTACCTCCGCCTGACGGAAGTCGCTTTCGTTGGCCGCTCACTGACTGGAGAGGGTGGGCAGAACCCGCTCGAACCCGCGATGCTCGGTTGTGCGGTCCTCTCCGGAAGCCAGGTCCAGAATTTCCGCGATGCCTATGCGAACCTGGTCCGCAAGGGCGCGGCCCGGCTGGTGCGCGATGTGGAGATGCTGGCGAAGGCAGTCCACTACCTTCTGTCCAACGACCTTGCCCGGCGCAAGATGATCGATGCCGGTCAGGAGACGATCACCGAGATGAGGGGCGCCCTGGCCGTGACGGTTAAGGCGTTGGAACCCTATATCAACCCGCTGACGGTGAGCGCGCGGCTGCAGCCGAAGGCCGCTGCTGCGCAATGAACGCACCGCTCCGCTCCGATATCGCCGGTATCCTGTTCGACAAGGACGGCACCCTCATACGCTATGACGAGAGCTGGAGCCCCGTGAACCGGGAGGCCGCGCGCATTGCGGCGGCCGGAGACCTGCAACTGGAGCCCCGGCTTCTCCTCGCCGTGGGCATGGATCCGCAAACCGGCCTGACGCGGGCCGACAGCCTGCTTGCCGCCGGCAATGCCGCGGAGATCGCGCTCGGTTTCGAGGCGGCGGGTTCGCCGATCGATGCGGCGGAACTGACGGTCCTTCTCGACGAGCTGTTCGTGCGCGCTACGGAATACGCTGTGCCGGTTACCGATCTTCGCGCACTGTTCTCACGGCTGAAGGCGCGGGGGTTGAAACTCGGCATTGCCTCCAGCGACAACGAGCTCTCGATCCGCCAGACGGCGGAGCGGTTCGGGATCACGTCCTGCGTGGACTTCGTCGCCGGCTATGACAGCGGCTTCGGCACGAAGCCCGATGCCGGAATGCTGCTCGGCTTCTGTGCCGCGACGCGGCTTGAGCCGCGGCAGGTGGCTATGGTCGGCGACAACCGGCACGATCTCCAGATGGGGGCAAATGCCGGAGCCGGTGCAAAGATCGGCGTCCTGACGGGCACCGGTTCCCGCGAAACGCTTGCCGAACTTGCCGATATCTGCATCGAGGATATCACGGCCCTGGAGACGCTGTTGCGGAGGTAGCCGCGGATGCGGGCATCGAAGCCTGCCCCTTGCCTTTTGCGCGCACTTTCCCTTTTGTGCCGGTGACCGATTGGATCGCGGGGAGTTTCTGCTGATGGTATCCGAGGCGCCGCCGTTCTGGTGGTCGAAGGCCGACTGGCGAGCATGGGCGCTTGCGCCTTTTTCCTTCGTCTACGGGCAGATGGCGGGCCGCCGAATGGCGGCGACCGGACGGGCGAGTGTCGGCGCGCCGGTCCTCTGCGTCGGAAACTTCACGGTGGGCGGCGCCGGCAAGACGCCGACCGCCATGGCGCTGGCGCAGGCGGCGCAGGCGAAAGGCTATAAATCGGGCTTCCTCACCCGCGGCTACGGCGGCTCGCTCGATGTCACCACGCTCGTGGACACCGGCCACCACAGGGCGACGGCCGTCGGAGACGAAGCCCTGCTGTTGGCACGCGTGGCGCCGACGGTGATCTGCCGCCGCCGGGTGGAGGGTGCGCAGAAGCTCATCGCCGAAGGGGTCGACTTCATCATCATGGACGACGGCTTCCAGAGCGCCCGGCTGATGCTCGATTTCGCCCTGATCGTCATCGACAGCGTCCGGGGAATCGGCAATGGGCACCTGGTGCCGGGAGGCCCGGTTCGCGCTCCGATCGCACAGCAGATGCGCGACCTGTCGGCGATCCTGAAGGTGGGGGATGGCGATGCCGCCGATCGGCTGGTACGTCAGGCGGCGCGGGCGGGAAAGCCCGTTCATGTCGCGACCCTGACGCCGCGGCCCGCGCCGGACCTTAAGGGTAGGCGGGTGCTGGCCTTCGCCGGGATTGCCGATCCCGCCAAGTTCTACCGTACGCTGGAGGCCCTCGGCGCAGACATCGTCGCCCGGCGGTCCTTTCCCGACCATCACTATTTCACCGGGGACGAGGTGGCCGATCTGGTTCGCGAGGCCGACCGGCAGGGCATTCTGCCCGTGACGACCGCGAAGGATGCCGCGAGATTGGCGGGTATGCACGGCGCACATGAAGAACTGCTGGGCAGGACGAGGGTGGTGGAGGTGGATATGTGTTTCGACGACCCCAACGCCCCCGGCAAGATCATTGACCTCGCTGTCGCCAACTATCGCCAGAGGCGCCTTCGGGAAGGCCGCAAGGAAGGCTGACCCCGCAGGCTCAGCCGCGCTGGCTGGGCAGGATGCCGGCGCGCTTGTCGGCCTCCAGCGAGGCGGCGGCGTCGGTATAGGCTTCCTGGCGGGCGACGCTCCAGTAGCGAAGCTCGTCGAGGGGGATCATCGCGCCGGTGACCGCACAGACCACATGGGAGCCGGCGGAGACGATCTGGTAGTCCCCGTCGAGATACCGGACCTTCGCTTCCCGGCTGCCGCTTCCCTCGAACCGGTTCATCTTTCGTCTCCTGCGGAAAATCATGCGGTCATCTAGCGCGCTCGCGGAATGAGCGCCAGCCTCAACTGCGTCCGAACAGCCGTTCGATGTCGGCGAGCTTCAACTCGATATAGGTCGGCCGGCCGTGATTACACTGGCCGGAGCCCGGCGTGTCTTCCATCTGCCGCAGGAGGGCGTTCATCTCCTCCGGCCGCAACCGCCGGCCGGAACGGACGGAACCGTGGCAGGCCATGGTGGCCGCGACGCCTTCAAGCCTGTTCCGAAGACCGCCGGCGGTGTTCCATTCGGCAATCTCGTCGGCAAGGTCGCGCACGAGCAGGCCGGCGTCGATTTCACCCAGCATCGCCGGTGTCTCGCGTACCGCGACGGCGCCGGGTCCGAATCTCTCTATGGAAAGTCCGAAACCGTCGAGCTCGGACGCATGTGCCATCAGCCGGTCGCAGTCCTCCTCCGGCAGGTCGATGATCTCCGGGATCAGGAGCGCCTGGGAGGGCAGCCGACCGGCATCGAGGGCCTTGCGCATCGCCTCGAAGACGAGCCGTTCATGTGCGGCGTGCTGGTCGACGATGACGAGGCCGTCCTCGGTTTGCGCGACGATATAGTTTTCGTGAAGTTGTGCGCGTGCCGCGCCGAGGCGGTGGTGGGCCGTGGAGGCAGGTGCATCGTCCGGCTCCCGCGGTTCAGGAGCCGGCGGTGCCGCGTCCGTGCGCGCTGCCGGCGCAAGCAGGGTTTCGAATGCAGCCTGTGGGCGCTCCGCAAAGGAATAGCTTTGCGCCAGCGGACGCGACGGGGAGGTTGCGGCATTCCACGGCCTGCCGGGAACGGTGTCTCCCATCCCCGGCCTGAACGCCCGCATCAGCCCGCTGCCCCCGGTCGTGGAAGCGCGGCTTCCGTCACGGGCGAGAGCCTCGCGGATCGCGCCTACGATCAGGCCCCGGACGAGGCCCGGATCGCGGAAGCGGACATCCGCCTTGGCGGGATGGACGTTGACGTCGACGAGAGCCGGGTCGAGTCGGATCGAAAGCACCGCGACGGGATACCGGCCGGCCGGTATCGTTTCGGCATAGGCACCCCGGATGGCGGAGAGGATCAGCTTGTCCTGTACCGGACGGCCGTTGACGAACGCGTACTGATGCGCCGAATTTCCCCGGTTGAACGTGGGAAGGCCGGCAAAACCGCTGAGGGAGACATCCTCGCGGGTGGCGTCGATCTCGATCGCGTTGTCGCGGAACTCGGATCCCAGGATCTGGGCGATGCGGGCCAGTTGATCGTCACCCGTCGCCGGCAGTTCCAGGGTCGAGCGGTCGGTGCCGGACAATACGAAACGGATCGCCGGAAACGCGATCGCCATCCGCTTCACCATCTCGGTAATGGCGGCGGCTTCCGCCCGTTCGGATTTCAGGAATTTCAAGCGTGCCGGCGTCGCGAAAAACAGATCCCGGACCTCGACCACGGTGCCACAGTTGGCGGCAGCCGGTCTGACCGGCGACATGCGACCGCCGAGCACCGTCACCTGCGAGCCCTCTGAATCTCCCTGGCGCCGGCTGGTGATCGAGAGCTTTGCCACGGAGCCGATCGACGGCAGTGCCTCGCCCCGGAAGCCGAGGGTTCGGATATCGTCCAGCGTCTCGCTAATCTTGGAGGTGCAGTGGCGCCGAACGGCAAGGTCGAGGTCGGCACTGTCCATGCCGCAGCCGTTGTCGGTGATGCGCACGAGGCTTTTCCCGCCACCGGCCGTGGCGATCTCGATTCGCGTCGCTCCCGCGTCGATGGCGTTCTCGACCAGTTCCTTGGCCGCGCTGGCCGGCCGTTCGATGACCTCGCCGGCGGCGATCTGGTTGATGAGGGTCTCGGGAAGCAGCTTGACGGTCATCTGCCGATAATCCGGGATTCGAGGGAGCTTGGGAAGCCCCGTCCATTGATCCGGCTGCAGGAAGGAGCCGCTATCCTTGGGTTATCGCGCGTAATCGAAGGGGCAGGGGTCCGTTTCTGGCAGGAGCGCGGAGACGTATTTGTTAACGTTTCTGCCTCATCGTGCCGATATGTATACAATAGGTCGGATTTTGGAATGAGGTCGGCAGGCACCCTGTTGCCGCAGGTCACTCAGAATGAACTGCAGGCGATGGCATACAGCGATCCTCTGACCGGTCTGGGGAACCGGTACCGGCTGCGCGACAAGGTGCGCCTGCTTGCGGCCGAGCGGGCACAGGATCCGGCGCCCTTCACGATCTGCATTGCCAATCTGGACGGCTTCAAGCCGATCAACGACCTGTTCGGCGCCGACGCGGGCGACGAGATCCTCTGCCAGGTCGCCCATCGGCTGAGGGCTTGCGTGCCGGATGGCGCCACGGTGACCCGCCACGACGGCGACGAGTTCGCCTTCGTCTTCCCTCTGGTCTTCGAACGGCTCGGGGCGGAGCGGATGGGGCAGATGATCAGGGATGTCCTGTCGGCGCCCTACGATCTCGGCGATCGCAACGTCCGCTTGTCCGCCTCTTTCGGCTTTGCGATCTATCCCTTTGCGGGGGAAGAGTTCGAAGACCTGGTGAAGAGCGCGGAAACCGCCCTCTATCGCTCCAAACGGCGGGGCAGGGGGCAGATCACCGTCTATTCCCGCGAGATCGCCCAGGAGATGAAGCAGGCGACGCAACTGGAACAGGCGTTGCGGACGGCTGTCATTGCCGACGCCGTAGATGTACACTTTCAGCCAATCGTCCGGCTGGGCGACGGCGCGGTGCTCGGCTTCGAGGCCTTGGCCCGCTGGATCGACCCCGATCTCGGCTTCGTTTCCCCCTCCGTCTTCGTGCCGCTGGCGGAAGAGCGCGGGTTCATCGACGCACTGTCGGAAACACTGCTGCGCAAGGCGGCGGAAGCAGCCTTGTCCTGGCCGAGCGATCTTTTCCTTTCCTTCAATCTGTCCTCCGCGCAACTGATGGATCCCGGCACGGCGGATGCCATCCTGTCGACGCTCGCGCGGGTGGATCTCGATCCTCGCCGGCTGGAGCTCGAGATCACGGAGACCGCCGTCATGACGTCGGCGGATACCGCGCATCGGATCATCACCGACCTGCGGGCAAAGGGCGTGAAGATCGCCCTCGACGATTTTGGGACGGGCCAGTCGAGCCTTGGAAGGCTGCGGGATTTCACCTTCGACAAGGTGAAGATCGATCGCGCTTTCGTGTCCCGCATCACCACGGACCGCGCCTCCGAGCATATCGTGAAGGCGATCATCGCCATGTGCGAAGGGCTCGACCTGCAGGTCGTGGCGGAGGGCATAGAGGAATACGCGGATGCCGAAAAGCTGAAGGCCCTCGGCTGCCCGATGGGGCAGGGCTATTACTACGGCAAACCGATGACCGGAGCGGCGACTCACCGCTATCTTCAGGAACATCGCCCCGCTTTGATGGTCGAAGGAGCATAGCTGTCTCTCCCGCAGCATCATGGCCCGCCGAGCGGCATGGAAAAGGCGGCGCCGCGGCGCCGCCCCTTCAGGATCCCTCAACGCGTCACTCGCTCCAGGCTTAGTTGTTGCCTTCAGCCGTCGGCGGGGTAGTTGCGTTGTTGGGCATGGCGGTACCGGCGCCCGTTCCGGTCGACGAGGTCGTCGTCGTATCGGTGGAAGCAGCGTCGGCTGCGGCCTGCTGGTCGTCAAGGGTCATGAATTCGGGCGCTGCCTTCAGCGACTCTGCGGTTTCCGTCGTGGTGAGACGGACTTCGTTGTTGTTTTCCGTGTCGCGGGACATGGTGATCTTGTCCATGGGCACCGCCACGTCCTTTTCACCGATGCCGAGGAAGCCGCCGACGCCGATCACGGCAGCGACGATGCCGCCCTGCTCTTCCATGATAAGGTCGTTGACGTCGCCGATGCTCTCGTCTTCGGCATTGTAGACCGGCTTGCCGATATAGTCGTTCGCGCTGATCTGGGTTTCGGACTGCTCCGTGATATAGGAGCCGGACGCCGCTGCGGTATCCGTCGAAGCGTCGGCTTCGGGCGCCGCCGCGCTGTCGGTCGAGGTGGCGCCGCCCGTTGCAGGAGCGCTAGCGGCGCCACCGTCCGTCGGCTGCATGGCCGGGTCTGCCGGGGCAGCCGGCGAAGCAGGAGCGGCCGGTGCAGCCGGGTCGCTGGTCTGGGCCATGGCCGGTGCGATCGCGGTCGAGGCCATCAGGACGGCTGCGGCCGCCATCGTGCTGAGTGTCTTCTTCATGTCGAACCTACCTTCTTCTGTTGATCTTATGAACGCGCAGCGAGCATCTCGCCGCGCCGGTTCGACAGCACAATGGTTAGGTTCGTTGTTTAGTTCCGCATCAGCTTGCCGAAAATTTATGCTG
This sequence comes from Pseudorhizobium endolithicum, assembly GCF_902153245.2. GTDB lineage: Bacteria > Pseudomonadota > Alphaproteobacteria > Rhizobiales > Rhizobiaceae > Neorhizobium > Neorhizobium endolithicum. Next base: position 68,003 of record NZ_CABFWF030000018.1, on the reverse strand, counting down.
CCTCCGGTTGCGTCGGGGGCTCGCGACGGACGCGATCAAAGGCGGAATGCAGGTTCCGGCAGCCCGGCCATGTCCACCGCAAAGCTGAACAGTTGACCAGCCAGGAGATCCGTTTCCCGCTCCGCAGGACCAAGCCCTTCCCAAGCGGAAGTCACCGCGAGCCGGTCGAAGGTATCTCCGTGAAATACCGGGCATGTCGGCTGCCGGGCAGGAACGGCGAGACTCCTCAGGAGCCGTCCGTCCGGTGCATAGCAGTCCACGGCGCCCCCGCCCCAGCGGGCGTTCCAGATATTCCCTTCGAGGTCGCACACCGAACCGTCCATTCCTCCCGATCGATCGCTCGTATCGGCCAGGAGAGAAGCATCCCCCACCGGCAGCCCGGTTGCCGGATCGAGCGGAACGCACATCAGGTGGTTGACCTTGGTATCGACGAAATAGCCCGTGGTGCCATCCGGCGAGAAGCAGATCCCGTTCGGGATGCTGATGCCGGCGAAGAGCCGCGTTACCGTCGCCCGCGCCACGTGGTATATTGCTCCCGCACCCTCTTCAGCCCTTTTCCCCATCGTTCCGATCCACAGGCTGCCGCTCGGATGAACGCGGCCGTCGTTGGAGCGATTGGTCGTCGTCCCAGGCTCCAGCTCGACATGAGGCGTAAGCGCGTCATCGGAGCGGCTCCGGATGTAAAGGCCCTTTTCGGTGGCAAGCAGTTGTCGCTCGTCATCGATCCTCGCGACGACGCTGGCCAGGAAGGGCAGGCGGTGATGTCGCTCCTGGCCGGAGGCGAGATCCCGTTCGTGAAGCGTCCTGCCCAGGATATCGAACCACCACAGCCTGTTTGTTTCGGCTTCGAAGCTCGGGCCTTCACCCAATTCGCAGATAGTCTCTGAAAGGACATGGGAAATGGGTTCATCTGACATGGATTCGGTTCCTGACTGTCGCGCCTGAAACAGGGGGCGTGGTTTTATCGTGGCGGCAGAGTGACGAAGTGATGTATGCAAAATCCGACTTTTTGTCGGAAACTTGATTGCTATTGGGGTCTTTTCGGCTTACCTGTCTACAATCTTTACATGCGAAGGCAACGGCACTGACGTTCGGGATTCGGGCGCTCACCGATCCGCCTGAACATGATTCGAATATTTGCCTGCCAGCCTGCTTTTCAGGTCCATCCGAAGATAGTCGAGAACCTATTTCCCTATGTCGCATCTGGATAGAGTCGTCCCGCGCGAGCCCATCGAGGAGCAACTCCTCGAGCTTGAGCGGCTGAAGACGCAGTTTGATGTCTTCCGATTCATGAAGCGACTTTGCGAGGCCTATGGGGCCCGCGTCTTCATGGTCGTGAACATGCCCGGGGCCACCTCCATGGTGCTTTCGGCGCATACGGTGATAACGAACTGGCCGGCCGAACTCATCACCCATTTCGACCGGGAAGGGCTTCTGTCCTCCAGTCCGCTTTTGAAGAAGCTGCAGATCTCCTTCGTGCCGTTCCAGTTCGACATGGAACGGGTCAGCCAGGAGCGGGGCAGCGCCGTATCCCTGGAGATGTTCCGGCCGTACCATCTCCTGCGGGGAGCATATTTTCCGGTGCAGGACAGTTTCGGAATGCGCGGCGCGGTTTCCCTGTTCGGCGATGCGCCGCCCTTCAGCCTTCAGCAGATGATGGAACTGAGCTTCATTGCCATCCATGTCTATCAGAAGCTGGGCGAGATCCGGAATCTGACGACCCGCCCCGTCGATACGCTGACCGACCGGGAACTGGACTGTCTCAACTGGACCGCAGCCGGAAAGACGAGCGCGGAAATAGCGGAAATCCTGGGATTGTCCGAGCATACGGTCAATCACTACCTGAACCGCGCCGCCAAGAAGCTCGACAGCGTCAACCGGACGCAGGCGGTCGCCAAGGCGCTGCGGGCGGGCCTGATCACCTGAGCTTATCAATATCGCGCGGTCGATCCGCGTGCTGCGGAATCGGATCCGTGGGATAATCCGTTGATATCGAGCCGGTGGCTCCTCCTTTCCCGACTGGCACGTTTCCTGCTTCAAAGGATCAGGTCCAGAGGGGCTGGAAGCGTCCGCAGAGGCGCCGTTAAGAAGATGCCGTCCGGCACGAGCGCTTCGCAGCCGCTGTGCCGGACGGCATTGTCATTCCCGGTTGCGGCCAGGCGGGACCGGCGCCTATATAGGCGCCGACGGTGCCGATTGCCGGCACCGTCCGCGACAGGAGTGTGGCATGACGGATGTGACCAAGGAACAGGTTCTTTCAGCGCTGGCCAAGGTCCGCGGCCCCGACCTCACCAACGACATCGTGTCGCTGAAGATGGTCTCCGATGTCTTCATCTCCGACAACAAGGTCTATTTCTCGATTACCGTGCCCGCGGACCAGGCGGAAAAGCTGGAGCCGCTCCGGGCGGCGGCGGAGCGATCGGTGAGGTCGCTTCCTGGCGTCAAGGGCGCGCTCGTGACCTTGACGGCTGACCGCAAGGCGGGCGCGCCCGCCGCATCGCCGCCGCGCCCGCAGCCTGCCCGCGCACCGCATGCGCATGCCGCTCCGGGCGGCCCGGCCAAGACGGGTGTCCCGGGCGTGAGCAAGATCATTGCCGTCGCGTCCGGCAAGGGGGGAGTCGGCAAGTCCACCACCGCCGTCAACCTGGCGCTGGGGCTCAAGGCGAACGGCCTGCGGGTCGGCATTCTCGATGCCGACATCTACGGGCCGTCGATCCCGCGCCTCCTGAAGATCTCGGGCCGGCCCCAGCAGATCGAGAACCGTATCATCAAGCCGATGGAGAACTACGGGCTGAAGGCCATGTCGATGGGTTTCCTCGTCGACGAGGAAACTGCCATGATATGGCGCGGGCCGATGGTGCAGTCGGCCCTGCTTCAGATGCTGCGCGAGGTGGCCTGGGGCGATCTCGACGTGCTGGTGGTCGACATGCCGCCCGGCACCGGCGACGTGCAACTGACGATGGCGCAGCAGGTGCCGCTGGCGGGTGCAGTGATCGTCTCGACGCCGCAGGACCTGGCGCTGATCGATGCCCGCAAGGCGATCACCATGTTCCGCAAGGTCGAGGTGCCGCTCTTGGGCATCGTCGAGAACATGAGCTATTTCCTCGCCCCCGATACCGGTGCCCGCTACGACATCTTCGGCCATGGCGGTGCCCGGGACGAAGCGGAGCGTATCGGCGTGCCGTTCCTCGGGGAAGTGCCGCTGACGATCGAGATCCGCGAGAAGTCTGATGTCGGCACCCCCGTCGTGGCCGCCGAACCGGACGGGCAGGCGGCCGGGATCTACCGCGACATTGCGGCGAAGGCCTGGGCAGAGCTGCAAGGACGCACCGCGAGGCCGGCCCCGGCCATCGTCTTCGACTAGGTCCGGAGGCGTCCTCGTCGCACGGGGATCGGAGGTCATCATCTGACATTTATGTGATGCTGCTAATTTTCTGCGGTTGCGCCGGCATCTCGCCGTCCGGCGTTAACTCCGCATCAAGGTTAATGATTGATTCTCCACGGGTCGCTGTTGCCTGTGGAGTCTCTCGTTTTGCGTTCGAAGTTCGTTCTGAGTCGCAAGTCCCGCGCCCGCCTGAATGCCTGGACCGCCCCCGCCGTCTTCGGTCTCGCGTCCTGGCTGGCTTTCCCCACCGCGGCTGCGCACGGCGATCTTTCCGACCTTCTCTCCGGCCTCGATGCCAGCCACAGATGGCGCGTCGTCCTCACCCAGTCCCCGGCGGGATCGATCCACTCCTCCGAACTCTCGTTCCCGGACATGGAGCGGCTGGTTCCTGCCGATGCCGGCATGACCCTGCCCAACGGCGGCAAGGTGGCGTTTGCCGGCGGTGCGGCAGAGCCGGAGGCGTCCCCCGACGAGGATCGCGTCAACCGCAAGGCGAAGAAGGGGCGTATTGTCGCTGTCGTCCCGATGCAGCCGCCGAAGGCCTTCAGTGCCGGATCGGTTCTCCAGCGGACGAGTGCGCTAAGGCTGCCGTTGGAGACGGAGGAGGAACTGGCGACCTTCGCCAAGCCCGGAAAGGCTGCCGCGCAGATCGAGTTGGCGGAGTTCTATTTCCGCAAGGAAGAGAAGGCGAACCCGAACCTCTCGCCGATGATCGCCGATCTGGTCACCAACGACAAGGCCGATGTCCTGGCCACCGCCTATGCGCCGGCCGAGCCGGATTTCGCGCGCGAATCGCCCTTCGATGCGGTCCTGAAAAAGCCGGAGGCCGGCCGCTTCATCCCGCCGATCGGCGAGGACGACCATGCCTGGGCCGCCACGCCTCTCCCGGCCGAGGCCTTTTCCGCCCGCGAGCAGCAGTGCCTCGCATCGGGGATCTACTTCGAGGCGCGCGGGGAATCGGCGCGGGGGCAGGCGGCGGTGGCGCAGGTGATCCTCAACCGTGTCCGCAATCCGGCCTATCCGAAGACCATCTGCGGCGTCGTCTACCAGAACGAGGACTGGCGCAACCGTTGCCAGTTCTCCTTCGCCTGCGACAATATCCGCGACCGGGTCCGTTCGCAGCACCACTGGAAGATGGCGCGCGAGGTGGCGATGGCGGTGACCGCCGGCAAGATCTGGCTGAAGGAAGTGGGGTCCTCCACCCACTACCATGCCGTCTATGTGCGCCCGAAGTGGGCGAAGTCCATGAAGAAGGTCGGACGCATCGGGCTCCATGTCTTTTACCGGACCTATGGCGGCGGCTGGAGCTGACAGCGGCCGCCGGCCGCCGCCGGGATTCCCGTCAACTTTCGGACAATCTGCCGGCCGGCAGCGGAAGATGTTGATTTTGTTTATGAAAAATACCATTGGCCTTATCTTCCCGGTGCCTTGACTACAGAAGCGCTCAAAACTATGTTGCGCCCGACTTGAAAACGGGCCGGAAGGCGCGAAATCCCTCGCTGTCAGCATGTTTCGGACGGATCGGACGGTCTCGGAGCCGTAGGATGCGGCAGGATGGCAAGGAAGATCGCGGATGACGGATAATCGGGACGAAAGTCTGGAGCAGCGCCGCAGGCGCCTGTCCGCCGAACTGGCGGAACGGGACCGGGAAGAGGCGGCTGAGGCGAAGAGGGATGCTCAGAGCGAGGAAAGCCGCAAAGGCTTGGCTCTCGGCCTGAAGATCTCCTCCGAGTTCATCGCCGCGATCGCGGTGGGCGCCATGCTCGGCTATCTTCTCGACCGTTTCGCCGGGACGGGCCCCTGGGGAATGATCGTTCTCCTTCTGCTGGGGTTCTGCGCCGGCATATTGAATGTTCTGCGTGCCGTCGGAATGGTGGCGATGCCGCCGTCGCTTGCGGGCGGTCAGGATAAGAAGCGGAAGCCATAGATGTGCTCTCGGCGGATCTGTGGCGGGCGAGTGAAGTAGAAAGAAGGTAGACGGTGGCCAACGATCCGACCCATCAGTTCCAGATCAGCAAGATCGTGCCGATCGAAATCGGCGGAATGGACTTTTCCTTCACCAACGCCTCGCTCTTCATGGTTGCGACCGTGGCTTGTGCCGCCGGTTTCCTGTATTTCGCGACCTCGCAGCGCGGCCTGATCCCGGGCCGGGCGCAATCGGTCGCGGAGATGTCCTACGAGTTCATCGCCGGCATGCTGCGCGAGGGCGCGGGCAATTCGGGCATGAAGTTCTTCCCGATGGTGTTCACGCTGTTCATGTTCGTGCTGACCGCGAACCTGCTCGGCATGTTTCCCTACTTCTTCACCGTCACCAGCCAGATCATCGTCACCTTCGCGCTCGCGCTGTTCGTGATCGGCACGGTTCTCGTTTACGGCTTCTACAAGCACGGCTTCCATTTTCTGAACGTCTTCGTGCCGAGCGGCGTGCCGGGAATTCTCCTGCCGCTGGTCGTTGCCATCGAAATCATCTCCTTCCTCTCCCGTCCGATATCGCTGTCGGTGCGTCTCTTCGCCAACATGCTGGCAGGGCACATCACGCTGAAGGTCTTCTCGGGCTTTGTCGCCTCGCTGGGCGCGCTCGGCGCACTCGGCATCGGCGGCGCGATCCTGCCCCTCATCATGACCGTCGCCCTGACGGGTCTCGAATTCCTCGTCGCCTTCCTGCAGGCTTACGTCTTTGCGGTACTGACATGCATGTACCTCAACGACGCGGTCCATCCGGGCGGGCACTAAGGAATAACCACATTGGCGTCCTGAGGCGTCAGTCATCAGCCGCAACAACCCATTCAAGGAGTTCTTACATGGAAGCGGAAGCAGCAAAGTTCATCGGTGCAGGTCTCGCTTGCTTTGGTATGGCCGGCACGGCTCTCGGCCTCGGCAACATCTTCGGCAACTACCTGTCGGGCGCCCTGCGCAACCCGTCCGCTGCCGACAGCCAGTTCGGCCGTCTGGTATTCGGCTTCGCCGTTACGGAAGCTCTGGGCATCTTCTCGCTGCTCGTTGCTCTCCTTCTCCTGTTCGCCGTCTGATATCGGCATCGGGTACGGGATCACGGCCGCTTGCGATGGCGCGCCGTGATCCTTCGCATTTGAATTCCACCTGGAGGTGATGATGTTCGTGACTTCGGCATTTGCGCAGACCGCGCCGGAAGCCACAGAGACGCATGAAGCGCCGGGCGCCGCGCCTGCCGGCGAAGTGCACACCGAAACCGGCGTCCCTCACGACGACGCGCACGCCACGGGCGTCTTTCCGCCCTTCGACGCTTCGACCTATCCGTCGCAGTTGCTCTGGCTGGTCATCACCTTCGGTCTCTTCTACCTTCTCATGAAGAAGGTCCTCGTTCCGCGCGTCGGCGGCATCCTCGAACAGCGCCACGACCGCATCGCCCAGGACCTCGACGAGGCTGCGCGCCTCAAGACGGAAGCCGACGTCGCTGTCGAGACCTACGAGCGGGAATTGGCAGCCGCCCGTTCCAAGGCGCACACCATCGGCGAAACGGCCCGTGAAGCCGCCAAGTCGAAGGCTGCCGTGGACCGTGCCGCCATCGAGGCGGAGCTTGCCCAGAAGCTTTCCGCCGCCGAAACCCGCATTGGCGAGATCAAGGCGCAGGCCTTCGCACAGGTCGGCGCGATCGCCGAGGAAACGGCCACCGCCATCGTCGATCAGCTGATCGGCTCGAAGGCGAGTGCCGACGACATCAAGACTGCCATTGCGGCAGCATCCTCGAAGGGGGCCTGATTCCATGGCGTTCGACGCAACATTCTTCGCCCTCGTCGGCCTGATCCTCTTTTTCGTTCTCCTGGTCTACCTGAAGGTTCCGGGCATGATCGGCAAGTCGCTCGACGAGCGCGCCGACAACATCCGCAACGAACTGGCCGAAGCCAAGCGCCTTCGCGAGGAAGCCCAGCAGCTGCTCGCGGAATACCAGCGCAAGCGCAAGGAGGCGGAAGCGGAAGCTGCCCAGATCGTGGCGGCCGCCGAACGCGAAGCCGCCGCCCTGACGGAAGAAGCGCGCCAGAAGACGGAGGAATTCGTCGCCCGCCGCAACGCGCTTTCGGAGCAGAAGATCAAGCAGGCCGAGGCCGATGCCATCGCCGCCGTGCGCTCCGCCGCCGTGGACCTGGCCGTCGCCGCCGCCGAGAGCGTCATCGCGAAGAAGGCGGACGCCGCGACCCAGGACGCGCTGTTCAGGGATTCCCTGGGCAAGGTACAGTCGCGCCTGAACTGATCGAAAGCGCTTTAGAACCTGCAAAAGGGCCGTGTGCTGCAGCACGCGGCCCTTTTCTGTGACCGGTTCGCGTCAGAGGAATGGGCGCTATTGCTGCACGTCGTCCCGACGCATCGGCCGGAAGCTCATCCGGTGCAGCAGGCAGGGGCCGTGCGCCTCGATTCCGGCACGGTGTTGGGGCGTTGCGTAGCCGGCATGGCTGTTGAAGCCGTAGAGGGGGAAGACTTGGTGGGCGCGGGCCATCATCCGGTCCCGCGTGACCTTGGCGATGATCGAGGCCGCCGCGATCGAGACCGATCGTGCGTCGCCCTGGATGACCGCCTTGCCGGGACAGCAGAGCCCTTGCGGCACGTCGCGGCCGTCGGCCAGCACGTAGGCCGGTCTGAGCGAGAGGCCTGCCACGGCCCGCCGCATCGCGTCCAGGCTCGCCCTCAGGATGTTGCGCTCGTCGATGTGACGCGGGCCTGAGGCGGCGATCGAGACTTCGGCGGTCGCCATGATGGCCTCGAACAGCGTCTCGCGCTGGATCGCCGTCAGTTGCTTGGAATCATTCAGGCCGTCCGGAATGTTTTCCGGGTCGAGAATGACCGCCGCCGCGACGACAGGCCCTGCAAGGGGGCCGCGACCCGCCTCGTCCGTTCCGGCAACCGGCCAGTGCCCGGCCTTGCGCGCAAGAAGTTCGAGGCTGAAATCCGGCACAAGCGGAGCATCCTCGAAGAGCATGGGAGAATCGGGGGGCGTGCGAGACAACATGGCGGCAGAATCGCACGCCCACCCGATCTCCTGCAAGCCCCGGCGCGTGTGATGCGGCACACTGTCCCGCCACGGGGAGGCGGGGCCGAGGCGGTTCCGGCGTCGGAGTGAGCGGCAGTCCGCGCCGAAATCCTGATGAGGGCGCCTTTCCCGCCCGGCCTGAAAAGCTCCGTCTAGAGCAGCGACAGCTGAATACCGCCGCCGTCCGGCCTCACGAACAGATCGTCGCGCAGCGGCAGCCCGCGCCGTCCCATGCCCAGGCGCTTCGTCGCCATCTCGAAACGGCGGCCGATCTGCCAGGCATAGGGACCGGAACCCTTCATCCGCTTGCCGAACTCCGCATCGTAATCCTTGCCGCCGCGCATGGAGCGCACCAGCGACATCACGTGCCGGTAGCGGTCGGGATAGGCCCGCAGCAGCCAGTCGCGAAACAGCGGGCTCACTTCCAGCGGCAGCCGCAGCAGGACATAGCTCGCCTCGGCGGCGCCTGCGGCATGTCCCGCATCGAGGATGCGTTCGATCTCGTGATCGTTGAGGCCCGGTACGACCGGAGCGACCATGACGGCCGTTGGGATTCCGGCATCCCTCAGCGCCTTGATCGCCTCCAGCCGTTTAGCGGGCGTCGAGGCGCGGGGCTCCATGGATCGTGCCAGCTTGCGGTCCAGCGTCGTCACCGAGATCCCCACCTTGGCCAGGCCCCTGGAAGCCATGTCCGCAAGAATGTCGATGTCCCGCATGACGAGCGCGGATTTGGTGACGATCGCCACCGGATGGTTTGCCTTCTGCAGGACCTCCAGGATCTGGCGCATGATGCGCCATTCCCGCTCGATCGGCTGATAGGGGTCCGTATTTGTCCCGATCGCAATGGCGCGCACCTTGTAGTCCGGCCGGCTGAGTTCCCGTTCCAGGAGCTTCGGCACGTCGGGCTTGGCAAACAGTTTCGCCTCGAAGTCCAGCCCGGCCGAAAGGCCCATGAAGCTGTGGGTGGGCCTGGCGAAACAATAGATGCAGCCGTGCTCGCAGCCGCGATAGGGGTTGATGGACCTGTCGAAGGAGATGTCCGGCGAATCGTTGCGGGTGATCGCCGTGCGCGGCTTTTCGACCTGCACTTCCGTCCGGAACGGCGCCAGATCTTCGAGGGTCTGCCAGCCGTCGTCGAAAACCTCCCGTCGCTCCTGCTCGAAACGACCGCTCGGGTTCAATCCTGCGCCGCGGCCGCGCCTGCGGTCGACCTCTATGCGCAGTCCGGAAGACTTTACCAGTGCATCGGCAGTATCGGCCGTATGGGCAGGCGCAAAGGCGCTCTGCCGCAGATGAAGCAGCTCGTTCATGGGACCTCCGAAGGGGCATTGCCCCGACCTGATGATTAAATTCCTATCGTTAAAAAGAGAACAATGCAAGAACAAACTCGGAAAACGTCCTGTGGAAAACATCGGGGCGATGCGTTAGAAGCAGATCATGCTGACGGTGATGATTGAGACACGCAATCAGGAGGCGGAACTGGCTCAGACGCTGTCCGGGCTGGTCTCGGCGGCTGTCGAAGGCCTGGTGGCCGAGGTGGTCGTGCTTGATCACGCATCCAGCGACGGTTCCGCGCGCGTCGCTGATGCGGCCGGTTGCCGCTTCCTTGCCGAATGGGACATCGCGGAAGTGCTGGCATCTGCGAGAGGCGACTGGATCCTTCTCGTCGAGCCGGGAGCACGCTTCCAGAAGGGTTGGATCGACGAGGTGCTGGAGTATGTCGCTCTCAACCAGGCGCCGGCCCGCTTTTCGCCCGCGCGGGGCCACAAGCGCCCCTTTCTCAAGCGAATGGTTGCCAAGACGCCGCCGCTCGAACACGGCCTGCTGCTGACGAAGCGGCAGGCTCTTTCGGCCGCGCAGTCCGGGCTGGACCTCACGCGGCTCAAGGCTGTCAGGCTGACGAGCGAACTCATTCCCGCCCGCTCGCTGCGTGTCGCAGGTTAGCCTTCGGTTACATCGTTCGGCGTCTTTGAGAGGGGTGATGACGGCGATCCGGTGACCGTCTCGGCAGCTTGGAAATACCAGTCAGGTCTCAGCGTCCGGAGCGCGGCAGCCGCCTGTTCCGCCTCCGCCCTCGAAGCAAAGATGCCGAAGCATGTGGCGCCCGAACCGGACATCCGGGTCAACCGCGCTCCCTGAGCCGCAATCAGCGCCGATATTTCGCCGATCTCCGGCACGAGCTCTCGCGCCGGGTCTTCGAGATCGTTGCGCAGGCGGGACAAAAGGGTGATCCAGTCCGATGTGCCGAAGGCTTCCATCCCGGGATTTCGTTTGGACCTGAGCCGCGAGAAGACCTCCGGCGTCGAGACCCCCCGCAGGGGATTGCCCAGCACGAGAGGCAGGGCAGGGAGGTCCGCAAGAGGGGAGAGATCTTCGCCGATGCCGCGAGCGAGTGCGGGGCGCTCCCTCAGGCACATCGGCACATCCGCTCCCAACGAAAGGGCCAGCGCGTCCATGTCGTCCGCTGCGAAGGCTTCCGCTTGCCAGAGGCGCAGGAGCCCCCGCAAGGTTGCGGCGGCATCGGCGGAGCCGCCGCCGATCCCGGATGCCACAGGCAGGTTCTTCTCCAGATGGATGGCGGCGGGTGAAGCCGTCAGCCCCCGCTTCGTCAGCAGGTGACGGAGACCGTCCCGCGCCCGCGCCACCAGATTGCTCGCGTCTGGCGCAATGCTCCCCGAAAACGGTCCGGAAATCGTCAGCCGATCCCGATCGGAGGGCATGAAGGTCAACCGGTCGCCGATGTCGGCGAAGGTGACGAGGCTTTCGAGCAGGTGGTAGCCGTCCGGCCGCTGCCCGACGACATGGAGCGCCAGGTTGATCTTCGCCCGCGCGAGCTCGGCCACACCGGCCGCAGCGTCCGCCTCCGATGTAGTGGATGCCGGTTTGGCAGGCATGAAGTCAGGATTTCTTGTCCGGTTCCGTGGCCGGCGGCGGTGCCGGCATCTCGGGCTCTGCGGCTCCATTCTTGGCGGTGGTCGCGTCGGGGTCGAGCGGCGGAAGGCCCTTCTCGATCTTCTCCTTGATCTGTTCCCGGTTGACGTCCTCGCCCTCGGAAACCAGCGCCCGGTTCCATTGATAGACCGCCTCAAGCTTACGGCCGACCCGCCAGTAGGCATCGCCAAGGTGGTCGTTGATCGTCGCGTCGCCGGCACGAAGCTGCACGGCCCGCTCCAGCTCCGTCACCGCTTCCTCCAAGCGGCCCATGCGATAATAAGCCCAGCCGAGCGAGTCGACGATATATCCGTCATCCGGCCGGAGCTCGACGGCACGCCGGATCATGTCGAGACCTTCCTCGAGGTTCCGGTTCATATCCACCCAGGAATAGCCGAGATAGTTGAGCACCTGGGGTTGTTCCGGATTGAGTTCCAGCGCCTTCTTGAAATTAGGCTCTGCCTGCTCCCACTTCTTCAGGCGTTCGTAGGCGATCCCGCGCTGGAAGAAGATCGTCCAGTCGCCCTGCTTCGGAACCGGTCCGATGACCTCCACGGCCTTGTCGTAATTCGACGCCATCTCGGCATAGTCCTTGGCATCGGAAAGCACGCTGCCGTAGGCGAGATAGCTGCGGATGTCGGAAGGATCGGCTGCAATCAACTCCTTGAGGTGCTCCCGCGCCTCTTCGATCTGGTCGGAGCCGGCGAGCGCGAGACCGAGCTGCAGCTCTGAAATGCGCCGCATGGGCGAGCCGGCGGGCACCTGCTCATAATAGCCGATGGCGCGTTCCGGCTTTTCCAGCTTCTCGGCAATGCCGCCGAGCAGGATCAGCGTGTCGGCACTCTCCGGATCCAGCGCATGCGAAACCTGGAGATAGAGCGACACCATGTCTTCCGCACCCTGGCGGTTCAGTGCGGCGCCGATGGAGAAGAGGACGGAAGCGGCGCCTTCCGTCGCATCGGAGACCTGCTGGGCGGGTTTGTCGCCGTTCTCGATGCTTTCCCGCAGGGCCTTCAGCGGCGCGTAATTGCTGATCATCTCGTCGCCGACGGAGATTGCGTCCAGCGCCTTCTGTTTGTTGCCTGCGGCGGCCTCCAGCCGTGCCAGCGCCATCACGCCGCGCATGAACGTGTCGGGCGCGGTGGCGACCGCATCCTGGTTGGTGATGGCGGCCGTCAGGTGCTCCCGCGCCGTCCCGGCGTCGCCGGCAACGAGCGCCATCATGCCGAGCTGGTATTCGGTGAAGACCTTGAACCACTCGGGGCCGTCCATGCTCCGCACGGATTGCAGGGCCTGCTTCTCGCGCCCGGCACCGACATCCGCCCAGGCGCTGATCAGCGAGTGGGTCAGCTTGTCGAGATCGTTCGAGCCGTCATAGGCAAGCAGCTTCTTCGCCTCGTCGTATCGTCCGTCGCGGATGGCGTCGAGGCCCCGGACGATCGTCGTGATGCGCTCGACGGCTTCGTCGTCCTTCAGGGCTTCCGCCTCGGCCAATCCTTCGTCGAAATCGCCGTTCAGGAACAGCGAGATCATCAGTCGTTCCCGGATCTCCAGGTTGGCGGCGTCGAACTCCAGCGCCTTGCGGTAGAGGGTGATCGCCGTCGGATAGTCGTGATCGACATCCGCCGTCCGTGCGGCGAGGAATGCGCCTGCGAAGGATTGCACCTTGGCGGGCTCGAACGTGACGGTCTCGTCCTTCGGCTTGCCTTCCGGGGTCGCGGCACGCGGCGCGCCGGCCAGTGACAGTGCCATCGCCAGCGCAGCGCCGGAGAGCAGGAAGAGATTGAACTTGTGCCGCATAAGATGCCTTTCGCTAAACGTGACGCGGCGACCACGGGCCTCGTCCCGTCCCGATTGATTCACAACAGCATGGCTTTTTTGGCGCGGGACCGCAAGAAAACTCCGGCAAGCGCGCCCGGTCAATTCACCCGCTGGATCGAGAAATCGATCACTTCGAGGAGAGCGGCCTTGTGCGGCGAGGCCGGCAACGGCGCCAGCGCGTCGCGGGCAATGGTCCCGTAGTGGACAGCCCGGCTGAGGGTGTCGTTCAGTGCGTCGTACTTCTTGATCAGGCCGAGCGCGTGCTCGAGGTTCTCCTCTGTGCTTTCGCCGTTCTCGATGGCATTGCGCCAGAAGCTACGCTCTTCTGCCGTGCCTCGCCTGTAGGAGAGAATCACCGGAAGCGTGATCTTGCCTTCCCGGAAATCGTCCCCGACATTCTTGCCGAGATTGGCAGCCGTTCCGCCATAATCCAGCGCGTCGTCGACCAGCTGGAAGGCGAGGCCGAGATTCATGCCGTAGGATTTGAGCGCATTGCGGCCGGCCTTGTCGGTCCCGGCGATGATCGGACCGACTTCGGCGGCGGCGGCGAACAGGGCGGCGGTTTTCGCGCGGATGACGGAAAGATAATCGTCTTCCGTCGTCTCCATGTTCTTGGCAACCGAAAGCTGCAGCACCTCGCCTTCGGCGATCACCGAGGCGGCGGTGGAGAGGACGTCGAGGGCCTCCAGCGATCCCACGTCCACCATCATGCGGAAGGCCTGGCCGAGCAGGAAGTCGCCGACCAGCACGCTCGCCTGATTGCCCCAGATGGTGCGGGCGGTCGATTTGCCGCGGCGCAGATCGCTCTCGTCCACGACGTCGTCGTGGAGTAGGGTGGCCGTATGCATGAACTCGACGCTGGTGGCGAGCTTCACGTGTCCGTCGCCCTCGTAGCCGAACATCGAAGCGGCCGCGAGCGTCAGCATCGGCCGCAGCCGCTTGCCGCCCGAAGAGATGAGGTGGTTGGCCACTTCGGGGATCATCTGTACGTCCGATCCGGCCTTCGACAGGATCAGCTGGTTGACGCGCTCCATGTCGGCCTTGGTGAGGTCGACCAGCGGTTTGACCGAAGCCGGCTTCTTCTTGCCTTCTTCAAGCGATAAGACGACGCCCAAGGTCCGGTCTCCTGTTCAAATGCCGTGACGGTCTGTAGATGTGGCCCTATACCGTTCCCGGCGCGAATTGCCAAACATTGAAATGCGAAATCGGATCCATGCGCGAACTCATCCGCACCAATGATGCAGTCCTCCTCTCCTTCGCGGAGAGCCTGATGCGGGATGCCGGCATCCACTGCATGATCGCCGACCAGACGATGAGCATCCTGGAAGGTTCTCTCGGTCTCCTGCCGCGCCGATTCCTGGTGGAGGAGGAGCGTGCGGACGAGGCGCGGGGTATACTTGTCGATGCCGGGCTGGCACCGGAGCTTCGGGATGCGGAGCCATGAAGGAGACCGTGGACGCGTTTCATCGCGGCCGCTTTCATGTCGTGCAGCCGAAGGGCGAGGGACATCGCTCGGGGGTCGATGCGATGCTGCTCGCATCGCTGGTGGATGGTTCAGGCCCCCTGAGCGTTGCTGATCTCGGGGCAGGAGCAGGGGCGGCTGGCCTGGCGGTCGCTTCGCGCCTGCCGGAGGCACGTGTTCTTCTCGTGGAACGCTCGCCGCTGATGGTCGAATATGCCCGCAAGACCCTGGCCCTGCCGGAAAACGATACGATGGCCGGGCGGGTCACCCTTCTTCAGGCGGACGTGGCGCTGACCGGCAGGGCGCGGTTGGAGGCGGGGCTTGCCGATGAGATCCACAATCACGTCATCATGAACCCGCCCTTCAACCATGCCGCCGACCGCCGCACACCGGATGCGCTGAAGGCGGAGGCGCATGCGATGGGTGAAGGATTGTTCGAAAACTGGATCCGAACCGCGGGCGCGATCATGAAGCCCGGTGGGCAGTTGTCCCTGATCGCCCGGCCGCAGTCGATCGTCGAGATCATCGCCGCCTGCGGCAAGCGCTTCGGAGGCCTTGAAATCACGGCCGTGCATCCGCGTCCCGGCGAAGATGCCACGCGCCTGCTGGTCACGGCCATCAAGGGTTCCAGGGCACGCCTGACGTTCCGGGCGCCGCTTTTTCTCCACGATCGTGAGGGGCACGCCTTTACCCGAGAGGCCGACGACCTGAACAACGGAAGGGTTCCCCATTCGCGGCGGAAGGCGGTGAAAGCCTGAAAAGGCGGCATGGCCATTGTGTTCCCGGCCGTCGATCATACATCTCAACCAGAACTTTGTTGCAGAAGAAGGGTTTGAGATGGCTGGCCTGTTGTCGCGTGTGTTGCCGAAGCGGTTCCGCAAGGAGGGGGTGGCGATCCCCGTCGTCAGGCTCCAGGGCGTGATCATGACCGGCGGCAGCCAGTTCAGGCCGACGCTGAACCTCGCTTCCGCGGCGCCGATGCTGGAAAAGGCCTTCTCCAGGAAGGATGCGCCCGCCGTCGCCATCTCCGTCAACTCCCCCGGCGGCTCGCCGGTCCAGTCGCGGCTGATCTATCAGCGCATCCGGGCGCTCGCGGAGGAGAAGAACAAGAAGGTGCTGATGTTCGTGGAGGACGTCGCCGCCTCCGGCGGCTACATGATCGCGCTCGCCGGCGACGAGATCTTCGCCGATCCGACCTCGATCGTCGGCTCGATCGGCGTCGTTTCCGGCGGCTTCGGCTTTCCCGAGCTTCTGCGCAAGATCGGCGTCGAGCGCCGCGTCTATACCGCCGGCGAAAACAAGGTGATCCTCGATCCGTTCCAGCCGGAGAAGGAAGGTGACGTCGAGTACCTGAAGACCCTGCAGCTCGAGATCCACAAGGTCTTCATCGACATGGTCAGGGACCGGCGCGGCAGCCGGCTGACGGATGACGAGACGATCTTCTCCGGCCTGTTCTGGACCGGCACGCGGGGGTTCGATCTCGGCCTGATCGACGGGATCGGCGAGATGCGCGAGACGCTCAAGCGCCGCTTTGGCCCGAAGACGCGGCTGGAACTGGTCGGCGGTGCCCGCAACATCTTCGGTCGCCGCCTGCCCGGCGTCGTGCGCGACAGTGCCGCAGGCGCAATCGGCGCGGGCGCGGTCTCGGGCCTTGCCGAGACGCTGGAGGAAAGGGCATTGTGGAGCCGCTACGGATTGTAGCGCAGACGGGCCGAGGCGGGGGCGATGACACAACTCATATTCTTCATCCTGATCGTCGGCGGCGGCTGGCTCCTCTACAAGCGTTTCATCCGCGATGCCGAGAAGCTGACGGCACGTTCGCGGGAGCGGCAGAAGGAGCAGGAGACCGGTGCGCTCGGCACGCTCGTCAAGGATCCGGAAACTGGCGAATATCGGGTCAAGCGGGACGAGGAGTGACGCTCAAAGCCGCTCCTTCACCCGCGACGCCCAATCCGATCCGGCATAGCCGACGCATAGGATGAAGACCGTTCGGGTCGACTCGGGCCCGGACTCGATCGAACAGGTTGTCCTTGTCCATCGGAATGAACTGGTCTCGCGGCGTCTGCATCCGTCGCCGGATTTCGTCGGCCATGCCGGCCAGGGGTTCGTTCGGGCCGGCGGGAGCGGTGTCCTCGCGCATCAGACTGTCGATTCCCGCTTCGACGACCTTCTCGATCGACGGAAACTGCCCGTCCTCGACCATGCGCTCGGCGTGGCGCAGGTAGCGTTCCGACAATGTCACGGTGTTCGTGACGTTCATCGCAAGTCTCCAGCAGTGCCCGAACGATAGCATGGATCGCCGCGATCCGGGAGCGGACATTTCGCGCCGGCGTATGAAACCTTGACCGGAACCCTTCGGACGTGGCACTCGTCCGCATCCGATCAAGACCCGGCGATACCGATGACCGACCTTCCCGACCACATGTCCCCGACCCGCTCCTTCCAGGGGCTGATCCTTGCGCTCCACAATTACTGGGCGGACAAGGGCTGCGCCGTGCTGCAGCCCTACGACATGGAAGTCGGCGCCGGCACCTTCCATCCGGCGACGACCCTGCGCGCACTGGGGCCGAAACCGTGGAAGGCGGCTTACGTGCAGCCCTCGCGCCGTCCTTCCGACGGGCGCTACGGAGAGAACCCGAACCGCCTTCAGCATTACTACCAGTACCAGGTCATCCTGAAGCCGAACCCCTCCAACCTGCAGGAGCTCTATCTGGGTTCGCTGAAGGCGATCGGGCTCGATCCGCTGCTGCACGATGTGCGCTTCGTCGAGGACGACTGGGAAAGCCCGACGCTGGGGGCCTGGGGCCTCGGCTGGGAATGCTGGTGCGACGGCATGGAGGTTTCGCAGTTCACCTATTTCCAGCAGGTCTGCGGCATCGAATGTTCGCCCGTCGCCGGTGAACTCACCTATGGCCTCGAGCGCCTCGCCATGTATGTCCAGGGCGTCGACAACGTCTACGACCTGAACTTCAACGGCCGAGAAGGCGAGGAAAAGATCTCCTATGGCGACGTCTTCCTGCAGGCCGAGCAGGAATATTCACGCCACAATTTCGAATATGCCGATACGGCCATGCTGCATCGCCACTTCATCGATGCGGAGAAGGAGTGCCAGGCGCTACTCGCCGCCGGCGCACCGGGGGATGCGGGCCGCCTCCACAAATGCGTCTTCCCCGCATACGACCAGTGCATCAAGGCATCCCACGTCTTCAACCTGCTCGATGCCCGCGGCGTGATCTCCGTTACCGAGCGGCAGAGCTACATCTTGCGGGTGCGCACGCTGGCCAAGGCGTGTGGCGAGGCCTTCCTTCTGACTGATGCCGGCGGAGCAAGTTTCGGCGTGAAGGCTGCCTGAGGCGCGCCGTTTGACGCTCCGCTGAAACCTTTCTACTGTCCCCAGGTCACGTTTATCCGGGGGTTTTCCGGGATGTATATCCTGCTCGCCATTGCCGTTCTCGTCGGCCTCTACCTCGTCTATCTCTACAACAGCCTCGTGAAGTCGCGGCAGATGGCGGAGGAGGCCTGGTCCGGCATCGACGTGCAGTTGAAGCGCCGGGCGGACCTGATCCCCAACCTCATCGAGACGGTGAAGGGTTACGCCGCCCATGAAAAGTCCACCTTCGAAGAGGTGGTCGAGCTTCGCAATCGCGCTCAATCCGTTCCTGCCGGTGACGTTGCGGGACGCGCCCAGGCGGAAGGCTTGTTGTCCCAGGCGCTCGGCAAGCTCTTCGCGTTGGCGGAAGCCTACCCCGACCTCAAGGCCAACCAGAACTTCCTGGAACTGCAGAACTCTCTGGAGACGATCGAGGGCGAAATCCAGATGTCGCGCCGCTACTACAACGGTGCGGCGCGCGACCTGAACGTCCGGGTGGAGAGCTTTCCCTCCAATCTGGTCGCCGGTCAGTTCGGCTTCTCAAAGCGGGAGTATTTCGAGATCGACGATCCGGCCGATCGCGCCGTTCCGGCGGTCAAATTCTAGCCCGGCCGACCATGCTGCGTCTCCTGCTGCCCATCCTGCTCTGGTCCACTATCGGCCTGCCGGCTGCGGCCGAGGAATATATCCGGTCCTATCATTCGGATATCCAGGTCGCGGCCGGCGGTGAACTCACCGTGGCCGAAACCATTACGGTCAATGCCGAGGCGCGCGATATTTCCCGCGGCATCTTTCGCGATTTTCCCCTGACGATGGAGGACGAGGAAGGCCGGACGATCAGGGTGGATTTCGAGGTGCTGTCGGTGACGCGCGACGGCAGACCGGAGGCTTGGCATACCGAACCGGTCTTCGGCGGCATCCGCATCTATGCCGGCTCTGCCGACGTTCTGCTCGATCCCGGCGAACATACCTACGTCATCACCTACCGCACCGACCGGCAGATCCGTTATTTCGGCAACCATGACGAACTCTACTGGAACGTCACCGGCAACGGCTGGATGTTCCGGATCGACCAGGCTTCGGCGCGGGTGACGCTGCCCGAAGGCGCGCCGGTGACGGAGACGGTGGCCTATACCGGTCCGCTGGGCGCGGCCGATACCGATGCCAACATGCGGGTCAGAGGCAACACCGCCGTCTTCTCGACCGTCCGGCCGCTTGCGCCGAACGAGGGGCTTACGGTCGTGGTCGGCATTCCGAAAGGCGTCATCGCGCCGCCCTCCGCCGAGGAGCGGCGTAGCTGGTGGCTGCGGGACAATCTGAACATGATCCTCGGTTTCGCCGGCCTTACGGTGGTGCTGCTGTATTACGCCCGCAACTGGACCCGCGTCGGCCGGGACCCGGCGGCCGGCATCATGGTGCCGCGCTGGGATCCGCCCGATGGCTTGTCTCCCGCCCTCGTCAACTACGTCGACAACAAGGGCTTTTCCGGGCAGGGCTGGACGGCATTGTCGGCAAGCCTGCTCGATCTGGCCGTAAAGGGCTATGTGACGCTGGAGGACCTGACTTCCTCCATCACCATCCGTCGCACGGAAAAGCCGGTTGCCGGGCACCTGCCCGCGGGACAGATGTCGCTGATGAACAAGATCGGCGAGCCGGGGCAGACGCTGACCATCGACAGGGCGCATGGCAGCGAAGTGCAGGCGGTGGGTACAGATTTCCGTCGGGCGATCGAGAAAGAGCACAGGGGCAAGTACTACCGCTCCAACCGGGGCTATGTCGTCGGTGGCCTGATTCTCAGTGCCGCCTTGCTGGCGGTGCTTTTCGTCTTCGGCAATGTGGAGCCGGATCTTCTCGTTGCCTTCCTGGTGCCGGCGTTCTTCGCGGGTGTCTTCGGTAGTTTTGCCGTGAACCTCGGGAAGGGGCTGCGGCGGGGCCGTTCGCTGGTTTCGAAGATCGTCAGCATCGTGATCCTCGGCTTTATCGGCTTCGTGGCGCTGTCCGTGATTTCCGGCATTCTCGTCCTGCTCTTCTCGGAACTCTCGGGCAGCGAACATTGGCCGGTCCTCGTTTCCGCCGGCGGCATCGTGCTCGTCAACGTCATCTTCTTCTTCCTGATGGGCGCCCCGACGCCGCTCGGCCGCAAGCTGATGGACGGAATCGAGGGACTGCGGACCTACCTGACGCTTGCGGAAAAGGACCGCATGAACATGGCGGGTGCCCCGAAGATGTCGCCCCGGCATTTCGAGACCCTGCTTCCCTATGCGGTGGCGCTGGGGGTGGAGAAGCCGTGGAGCGAGACGTTCCAGACCTGGCTCGCCACTGCCGCGGCCGGTGCCGCCGCCGCGTCCTATTCGCCATCCTGGTACAGCGGCCATGACGCCGGCGGCATCGGCGACCGCATCGGCGGCTTCTCCTCGTCCATGGCTTCGACCATCGCCTCGACCATCCCTGCGCCGAAGGCGAGCTCCTCCTCGTCCGGCTTTTCCTCCGGCGGCGGCTTTTCCGGTGGTGGTGGCGGCGGTGGCGGCGGCGGGGGTTGGTAGGCGGCGGCAGACTTTCGCCGTGCCCGACTGATGACTTTTGCCAATGGGCTTGCTAGAGCCTCGGCACGTTCCACCATTCGCGTGAAATTCACTGAAAAGCTGAAGATATGCCCGATCTGCTTCTTGAACTCCGTTCCGAGGAAATCCCGGCCCGCATGCAGCGCAAGGCGGCGGGTGACCTGAAGAAACTTGTGACCGACGCGCTGGTCGAAGCAGGCCTGACCTACGAGGGCGCCCGCGAGTACTGGACGCCGCGCCGGCTGGCGCTCGACATCCGCGGGCTGACGGCCCGCTCCGCCGACCAGCGCGAGGAAATCAAGGGTCCCTCCACCAAGGCTCCGGAACAGGCGGTTCAGGGTTTTCTGCGCAAGGCCGGTCTTTCCTCCGTCTCGGAAGCCCAGGTTGTCAGCGATCCGAAGAAGGGCGATTTCTACGTGGCGGTCATTTCCCGCCCCGGACGTGCCGCGGAAGATATCATCGCCGATGTCATGCCCGGCATCATCCGCAACTTCCCGTGGCCCAAGTCCATGCGCTGGGGTGCGGCTTCCATGCCGAAGGGTGCCCGTTTTGCCGGTGTGGAAGGCAAGGGGCCGGAAAGCCTGCGCTGGGTGCGCCCGCTGCAGTCGATCGTCTGCGTCTTCGGCCCCGAGCACGATGAAACCCAGGTCATCCCCTTCGAGATCGACGGGCTCGTTGCCGGCAACGTCACCTACGGCCACCGCTTCCATGCCCCGGAGGCGATCACCGTTCGCCGTTTCGATGACTATGTGAGGAGCCTGGAGAAGGCCAAGGTCATGCTCGATGCGGAGCGCCGCAAGGACGTGATCCTGCACGACGCCCGCGACATCGCTTTCGCCAATGGTCTCGAACTGGTCGAGGACGAGGGCCTGCTGGAGGAGGTGTCCGGCCTCGTCGAGTGGCCGCATGTGCTGATGGGCGAGTTCGAGCAGGATTACCTGGAAATTCCGGCCGAGATCATCCGGTTGACGATCAAGACGAACCAGAAGTGCTTCGTCACCAGGCCGCAAGGGGCGGGAGAAGGGCTCTCCAACCGCTTCATCCTCGTGTCGAATATCGAGGCGAAGGACGGCGGCAAGGAGATCATGCACGGCAACGGCAAGGTGGTGCGCGCACGCCTTTTCCGACGCCAAGCATTTCTGGACCCGCGACCAGGGCGACCTGCCGGATCTGCAGGAACTGACGGCTTCAGCCGATAAGTTCGGGCTCGACCTCAAGAAGCCGCTCGACCAGCGCATGGCGAAACTCGATGTGCTGAACGTCACCTTCCACGCCAAGCTCGGCACGCAGGGTGAACGCGTCGCGCGCATCCGCGCGCTGGCGAAGGAACTGGCACCGGTCGTCGGCGCCGACCCGGCGCTGGTGGACCGCGCCGCAGTGCTCGCCAAGGCCGACCTTCGCACCGAAGCGGTCGGGGAGTTCCCGGAGCTTCAGGGCCTGATGGGACGCCGCTATGCCGTTCTCCAGGGGGAGCATCCTTCCGTCGCCGCGGCGATCGAGGATCACTACAAGCCGCAGGGCCCGTCCGACCGCGTGCCGGACGACAAGGTCGCCATCACCGTGGCGCTCGCCGACAAGCTGGACACGCTGGTCGGCTTCTGGGCGATCGACGAAAAGCCGACCGGTTCGAAGGATCCGTTCGCACTGCGCCGCGCGGCATTGGGCGTCGTGCGTATCCTGCTGGAACGCGGTGTACGGCTTTCGCTGCTGGATACGTTCGCTAGGCGCCTGTTGGGACGATCTATCGCTCCAGCGGAACGCGCAGTGGTTTTCGCTACCTCTACTGTCGACATCGTTAGCAGCGTTTTGTCCGTCAGCAGAGATTCTAAAGGTGAATGGGAGAGCTTTAGGAGTGTATTCGCGGATGGATCACTCCTCTCCTTCTTCCACGACCGCCTGAAGGTCTATCTGCGCGATCAGGGTGCCCGCCACGACATCATCGATGCCGTGCTGACGCCGGAGGCCGACGACCTGCTGATGGTCGCCCGCCGCGCCGAGGCGCTGACCGCCTTCATCACCTCCGAGGACGGCATCAACCTGCTGGCCGGAACGAAGCGCGCCACCCAGCTTCTGGCCGCGGAGGAGAAGAAGGGGACGGTGGTCGCCGATGGCGTCTCGGAGGAACTGCTGCGGCTCGATGCCGAAAAGGCGCTGTGGAATGCGATCACCACCGCCTCGAAGGAGGCCTCCGAGGCAGTCGCCGGCGAAGACTTCCGTTCCGCCATGCAGGCCCTGTCGAGGCTTCGGGCGCCGGTCGACCGCTTCTTCGAGGAGGTGCTGGTCAACGACGAGGATACGGCCATTCGCGCCAACCGCCTGGCCCTGCTGAAGGCCATCCGTGAAGCGACGGCGACGGTCGCGGATTTCTCGAAGATCGCTGGTTGAGAAGAGTTCACATCCAAAAAAAAAGGCCGCCGGCGGGAGCCGACGGCCTTTCTTTGTTGTCGATGTCGGTTGTTATCCGGCCTTGCGCATCTGCTCCGCCATGCCCTGCAGGCGGTGCACTTCCGAGCGCTGGCTCACCCGGAAGGTCCGGATCAGCGTAAGCAGTTCTTCCGTGTCGACAGCCAGCGATTCGGCAGAGGCGGTGGTCTCTTCCGCCATGGCCGCATTGTGTTGGGTCGCCGCGTCGAGCTGGTTGAGCGACGACGAGATCGACCGCAGCGTGGTGTCCTGTTCTGCGGCGGAATGGGCGATCTTGCTGACCACGTCGCTTGCCGCCTTCACCTGGTCGGAAATCCGCTTCAGGGCCTCGCCCGCTTCCCCGACCAGCCGGACGCCGTTCTGCACCTCGCCGGACGAACGGGAGATCTGGTCCTTGATCTCCTTGGCGGCGGCGGCTGACCGTTGCGCCAGTTCGCGCACTTCCTGCGCCACGACGGCAAACCCCTTGCCGGATTCGCCGGCGCGCGCCGCTTCCACGCCGGCATTCAACGCCAGCAGGTTGGTCTGGAAGGCGATCTCGTCGATGACGCCAATGATCTTGGCGATTTCCGCGGACGACTGCTCGATGCTGCTCATCGCATTGATCGCTTCGGTGACGACGCTGTCGCTGCGCCCGGCCTCGCTGCTGACCGCGGTCACGCGCTGCGCTGCTTCCCGCGCGCCGTCGGCCGTCTGACGCACGGCGACCGTGAGTTCGTCCAGTGCCGCCGAGGTCTCTTCCAGATTGGCTGCCTGCCGCTCGGTGCGCTGCGACAGCTCGCTGGAGGCGCGGCGGATTTCCTCCTTGGAGCCGCCGATGTCGATGCCCTTGGCGTTGACCTTGGCCATGGCCGCCTCCAGGCGCGACAAGGCATCGTTGAAATTGTCGCGAAGGGCGGCGTAGCGGCTGCCGAGGTCGCCGCAGCGAACCGTGAGGTCGCCTTGCGCCAGCGCCTCCAGTGCGGTGCCGATGGTAGCTACCACGCGCGCCTGCGATTGCGCTTCCTCCTGCTGCAGGGCGACGTTCTGCTGGCGCTCCCGGTCGAGTTCCTGCTGCTGCTGCACCTGGCGTTCGGAAAGGGCATGGCGCTCGCGCACCTTTTCCTGCAATTCGGCGGTCGCCTTGGCCATCATGCCGACCTCGTTGCGCATGTCCGTGTGCGGTATGGCACGAGAGACATCCTCGTTCGCCACCGCTTCGAGCGCCGAATGCACCGCTGCGAGGGGCTTCGTGATGTTGCGGATGACGAGGAAGGCCAGCCCAACGGCCGCGAGAAAGACGACGAAGCCGAAGGCGATCACTTCCATGATGGTGTTGCTGACCTTCGTCTCCAGATCGTCAACGTAGACGCCCGTTGCGACCACCACGTCCCAGGGCGCGAACATGTTCGAATAGACGGCCTTCTTGTAGACCTTGTCGGCCGCCAAGCCTGGCTTTTCCCAATGGTATTCGACGATTCCGCCGCCGGCCTGGGCGTTCTTGACGATCTCTTCGCGGAACAGCTTGCCCATCCTGTCCGGTTGTCCCTTCTGGGATGTCCCGACATTTTTCGAGTTGTAGTGGAACGTCATGACGATGTCCTTCGTCATGCCGAAGACGTAGCCGGCGGGCTCGTACTTGATCGCGGCGACGGTGGCGTAAGCCTGCTTCTGGGCCTCTTCCCGGCTGAGCGTGCCCGCCTTCTCCTGGTCGTGGTAGACCTGCATGATCGAAATGGCGGACTCCACCTGGGTCCGCAACATGTCGTAGCGCTCCGCGTAGATTGAGGCGACGGACGTGCGTATCTGGTAGTAGGTGACGCCGGCGAAGGCGATCATCAGCCCTGTAATGAGAATAAAGAGCTGGTGTGAAATCTTGAGGTTTTTCATGTGGACTCGCTGAACACGCCGCAACTGTTGCCAGCCGCGAGCGCGTGACTTGGGCTATGGGAGGGAAGTTGCGCGTCCTGCGCTTCACGGTGCTGCACCGCACTGCAGGCACAATGAAGATTAAAGATTGATTATTGGTTTAGTCGCCAGGCCCGAACTGACAGCCAGCCTGTCAGTTCAGCCGCAAATGCAAGGCATCGAGGTCGAGGGGCGACGATTCGTTTGCCGGGGCTACGCCGTCGGCATCGGTCTTCACAGCTCCTACCAGGGCATGGTCGACACCGTCTCCTACGGTGCCGGCCAACATGGAGCCGCCTTCCACCATCCAGTCCTGCATCTTGCTGATATGCACGACGGGAGAGCCGCCGAGCCATGCTTCCGTCCGGACGAGCTTCTTCTCACCGCCGATCTCAACGATCTCGATGCGCTGCGGCCCCTTGTCCAGGACCGGAACCTTGTAGCCGGAAACCTCTTCCTCGGTCTTGGGAGGCGGGCAGTCGCCGCAGGTCTTCATGACAATGCTGCCGTTGCCGCCGTTGCCGGCGAGCGGCAGGATCGATGAAGCCGCCGCCGATCCCGCCATCAGGATCAGGGCACTGGTCAGCACAAACCGCATGGCACAACTCCTCTCAGAATGGAGAAGCAGTATCAGCCGAAGGTTTCGAAGCGGTCAGCGTGACTGGTAAGTTTTCGGTAAACAGTTGGCGTTCGTTCAGGAGCGCTCGCGCTCGATCGCCCGCCAGCCGATGTCGCGGCGGGTGAAGCCGTTCTCCCACGGGACGCGGTCCACCAGGGCGTAGGCCTTAGAATGGGCCTCTGCCACTGTCTTGCCCGTGGCGGTGACATTCAAGACGCGCCCGCCGGTCGCCACGAGCCTGCCGTCCTTCAATGCCGTTCCGGCATGGAAGATCTGCTCCTTCTCAGACGTCTGCGGCAACGGGCCGATCGGCGTTTCCTTTTCATAGGTGCCCGGATAGCCCTTCGAGGCCATCACCACCGTCAGCGCGATATCTTGCGACCACTGGGCGGAAACCTGGTGGAGCGTCCCGGTTGCCGCGGCATGGAGCAGCACGAGAAGATCGCTCTTGAGCCGCATCATCAGCACCTGGCACTCCGGATCGCCGAAGCGGACATTGTACTCGATGAGCTCCGGTCCCTTGGCGGTGATCATCAGGCCCGCGAAGAAGACGCCGGTGAAGGGATGGCCGCTCTCCGCCATGCCGCGGATCGTGGGCTCGATGATCTCCTTCATCGTCCGCTCGACCATGTCCGGCGTCATGACAGGCGCGGGAGAATAGGCGCCCATGCCGCCCGTATTGGGGCCGGTATCCGCATCGCCGACCCGCTTGTGGTCCTGGGCGGTCGCCAGGGGCAGCGCCGTCTTGCCGTCGCAGAGGCAGAAGAAGCTCGCTTCCTCGCCGTCGAGGAAGGCTTCGACCACGACTTCGGCGCCGGCTGAACCGAAGGTGCCGGAGAAGCAGTCGTCGATGGCAGCCAGCGCCTCGCCGGGCGTCATGGCCACGGTCACGCCCTTGCCGGCGGCAAGCCCGTCCGCCTTGATGACGATCGGCGCGCCCTGTTCCTGCACGTAGCTTTTCGCCGCTTCCGCATCCGTGAAGCGCCGGTAGGCACCGGTCGGAATGCCGTAGCGGGCGCACAGATCCTTGGTGAAACCTTTCGAGCCTTCCAACTGCGCGGCGGCCGCCGACGGTCCGAAGGTCGCGATGCCTGCGTCCCGGAGCCGGTCGGCCAGCCCCGCCACCAGCGGCGCCTCCGGACCGACGACGACGAGATCGATACCGGCATCCCGGCAGAACGTCGCGACGGCGGCATGGTCGTCGACATCGAGCGGAAGGAGTTCTGCATGTTCGGCGATGCCGGGATTGCCGGGGGCCGCGAAAAGCTTGGTCAGCGTCGGTGACTGCGCGAGCTTCCAGGCCAGTGCATGCTCGCGTCCGCCGGAGCCGATCAGCAGAACCTTCATCTCTCGCCCTCTCTTCTTGCCTTACGCGGCGGTTAAGGGGAGGGGAGGCAAAGGTCAAGCGCATCCTGTGGAATCGCCGGTTCTCCACGTTGCCATGCCGTAAAGTTTGATTATGGTCGCCCTCCCTTGCGAACAGAGAGAGTGCCATGGCCGCCGACATCCGTCTCCTTGCCGCCGCGATTGCCGCCGAGATCAACGCCCGGCCGGACCAGGTTGCCGCCGCCGTCGGCCTGATCGACGAAGGCGCGACGATCCCCTTCATCGCCCGTTACCGGAAGGAAGTGACCGGCGGCCTGGACGACACGCAACTGCGTACGCTCTCCGAGCGGCTCGTCTACCTGCGCGAACTGGAAGCGCGCCGTGCCTCGGTGGTCGAGTCGATCACCTCGCAGGGCAAGATGACGGACGAACTGGCGGCAAAGCTCGCCAGGGCCGCCACCAAGGCGGAACTGGAGGACCTCTATCTCCCCTACAAGCCGAAGCGCCGCACACGCGCCGAGATCGCCCGCGAGCGGGGGCTCGGACCGCTGGCGGAAGCGATCTGGGCGGATCGCGCTGCCGACCCGGCGGATCTCGCCGCGGCCTACGTTGCGGGCGAGGTGACGGATGTGAAGACGGCGCTCGAAGGTGCCCGCGATATCGTCGCCGAGACCATTTCCGAGAATGCCGACCTGCTCGGCCGCCTGCGCCAGCATATGCGCGAACGCGCCGTGCTCAAGGCGAAGGTGGTCGACGGCAAGCAGGAGGCCGGCGCGAAGTTCGCGGACTATTTCGACCATTCGGAACGCTGGGCGACGGTGCCGGGCCACCGGGCGCTCGCCATGCTGCGCGGCTGGAACGAGGAAGTGCTGGCGGTGTCCATTGAAGTGGATCAGGACGATCCGTCGCCGGTCAAGCCGGCGCAGCGGATCATCGCCTCCGCCTTCGAGATTGGCGACAAGGGGCCTGCGGATCGCTGGCTGATGGAGGTTGCGGGCTGGACCTGGCGCGTCAAGCTCTCCACGTCGCTCTCGCTCGACCTGATGCGGGAACTGCGCGAGCGCGCCGAGGAGGAAGCGATTCACGTCTTCGCCCGTAACCTCAAGGACCTGCTATTGGCGGCTCCCGCCGGGTCGCGGGCGACCATGGGACTCGATCCCGGTATCCGGACCGGCGTCAAGGTTGCCGTCGTCGACGGTACCGGCAAGCTGCTGGAGACGACGACGGTCTACCCGTTCCCGCCGAGGAACGACCTCCGCGGCACGCAAGCCGAGCTCGCATCGCTCGTCCGTAAGCACGGGATTGAACTTATCGCCATCGGCAACGGCACCGGCAGCCGCGAGACGGAGAAGCTGGTGGCAGACATGCTGGCCAACCTTCCGGCGCCGAAGCCCACCAAGGTGATCGTCTCGGAAGCTGGCGCATCCGTCTACTCCGCGTCTGAAACGGCTGCGGCCGAATTCCCCAACCTCGATGTCTCCCTGCGCGGTGCGGTTTCCATTGCGCGCCGCCTTCAGGATCCCTTGGCGGAGCTCGTGAAGATCGAGCCGAAGTCGATCGGCGTGGGCCAGTATCAGCATGATGTCGACCAGGGAAAGCTGTCGCGCTCGCTGGATGCCGTTGTGGAGGATGCGGTGAACGCGGTGGGCGTCGATCTCAACACGGCATCCGCGCCGCTGCTCTCCCGCGTCTCCGGCCTCAGCCGCGCCATCGCCGAGGCGATCGTTCTGCACCGCGACCAGAACGGTCCCTTCGAGAGCCGGAAGGAACTCCTGAAGGTCGCCCGCCTCGGCAACCGGACCTTCGAGCAGGCGGCGGGCTTCCTTCGCATCCCCAACGGAAAGGAACCGCTGGATGCCTCGGCCGTCCACCCGGAAGCCTATGGGGTGGCGAAGAAGATCGTTGCCGCTTGCGGCCGCGACCTGCGCACACTGATGGGCGACAGCGCCACCTTGAAAAAACTCGATCCGCGGCAGTTCATCGACGAGCAGTTCGGCCTGCCGACCGTGAAGGATATTCTCGCCGAACTGGAAAAGCCCGGCCGCGATCCTCGCCCCAGCTTCAAGACGGCGACTTTTGCGGAAGGCGTGGATGAGATCACGGACCTGAAGCCCGGCATGCTGCTCGAAGGGACCGTCACCAACGTTGCCGCCTTCGGAGCCTTCGTGGATATCGGCGTGCACCAGGACGGGCTTGTCCACGTGTCCCAGCTCGCCGACCGCTTCGTAAAGGATCCACATGAGGTCGTGAAGGCGGGCGACGTCGTGAAGGTTCGGGTTGTCGAAGTGGACGTCAAGCGCAAGCGCATTGCTCTCACCATGCGAAAGGATGGCGGGGAGGCAGCTCCGGCTCCCCGCGGCGCAAATCGAAACGGGCCGCACCCGAACGCCCGGCAGATGAAGGCGGAGCCGAAAGGCGCCGGCTCCCAGGGTGCGCTCGGCGCCGCCCTCGCGGAGGCCCTCAAGCGCCGTTAGCAACTTGTCTGTTTGCGCGAAAGGATGCGGCCCAAACCCGTTGGACGGCATCCTTTTTTGTGCAATGTTTTCGCGCGTAGATGTGCTTGCAACTGCAGAGAAAGCAATTATTCCTTATTATTCTGCAAGATAGACTTCGTCCGGAGGTAGTTTCATGACCTCGTCCCTGCGTCGACTTCTCGCCAAGATCATCAGGAAGGGAAGGCTGACCGTCAGCGGCCCGACCGGCTCGCAGGTGTTCGGCGACGGAGGCGGGCGGACCGTCGCCATCCGCTTCACCGACACGGAGGCGGAGGAAGAAATCGCCTCGGACCCGCAGCTCAAGCTGGCGGAGGTCTACATGGACGGGCGCCTCCTGATCGAGGAGGGCGACATCTACGAATTGCTCGCGATCGTCAAGGACAATACCTTGAGTGAGGCGCTGACTCCGGGGATGATATGGCGCGGGCTCCTCCGCATCGCGCAAGCGCGCGTCAGGCACGGCGTGCCGGTCAACCGCAACCAGCGCAACGTCGCCCATCACTACGACCTGAGCGCCAAGCTCTTCGACCTCTTCCTAGACGAGGACTGGCAATATTCCTGCGCCTATTTCAATCCGCCTGATATCAGCCTTTACGAGGCGCAGGTCGCCAAGAAGCGCCATATCGCGGCAAAGCTCCTTGCCGAGCCGGGCCAGAGGGTTCTTGAAATCGGTTCCGGCTGGGGCGGAATGGCCATGTATCTGGCGGAAGCCTGTGGCACCGACGTCACCGGCATCACGTTGAGCCAGGAGCAGTTGCGCGTGTCCCGCGACCGGGCGGCGAAGCGGGGCCTTTCGGATCGCGTGCGTTTCGAACTGCAGGATTACTATTACCTGCCGGCGTCGGTGAAATACGACCGCATCGTTTCCGTCGGCATGTTCGAGCATGTGGGGCGGCTGAACTTTGGCCGGTTCTTCCGCAAGGCCGTCGATGTCCTGCAGGAAGACGGAGTGATGGTCCTGCATGCCATTGGTCAGCCTTACCCGGCGCGCTACAACGGTCCGTTCATCGAGAAGTATATCTTCCCCGGCGGCTATATCCCCTCGTTGGCGGAAGTCATGCCCTCGATCGAGAAGGCCGGTCTTTTGGTTGCCGACATCGAGATCCTGCCGATGCACTACGCGCACACGCTGCGCCATTGGCGCCAACGTTTCCTCGCCAGGAGGGAGGAAGCGGTGGCGATCTACGACGAGCGCTTCGTGCGGATGTGGGAATTCTACCTCGCCGGCTCCGAGATGGCCTTCACGCACGAGAACTTCTTCATCTTCCAGATGCAGCTCACCAAAAAGCGCATGGCTGTGCCCGACAACCGAAATTACATCGCCGAGCGGGAAGAGCGGATGAAGGCGTTCGAAGCGACCCGGAGCCCACTGGAGCCGGTGACTTTCTGAAAGCGTCTCGCGCGGTTCCTGCCTTGCGAACGGGCCGCAGGGCCGCTACGACCTGAGCATGACGAAAATCGACGATCTCAACGGCCGCGTCTATGATGCGCCTTCCGACAACTGGGTCTACCGCGTGCTGCCCAGTCCTGCATGGCCCTATGCGCAGCTCGCCCGCTGGGACAGGCCGATCGGCTGGCAGTTGCTGATGTGGCCGTGCTTCTGGTCCTCGGCGCTGGCTGCAAATGTTGCCGCCGGCCGCGAGGAGCTGTCCGTCGGCCTCTTCGTCTTCCACCTGCCTCTGTTCTTCATAGGTTCGGTCGCCATGCGCGGCGCCGGCTGCACCTATAACGACCTCGTGGATCACGACATCGACAGCGAGGTCGCCCGGACCCGCTCGCGGCCCCTGCCGTCGGGCCGGGTAAGCCGTTTCCAGGCGAAGGTCTTCCTCGTCCTCCAGGCGCTGGTCGGTCTGCTTGTGCTGCTCCAGTTCAACGGCTTCGCGATCCTGCTCGGCATCCTGTCGCTGGGGGTGGTGGCGATCTATCCCTTCGCCAAGCGCTTCACCGACTGGCCGCAGTTCTTTCTCGGGCTTGCCTTCTCCTGGGGCGCGCTGATGGGCTGGGCCGGCTTGTTCGGCAGCCTGGCATGGGCGCCGATCTGGCTCTACATGGGCTCCGTCGCCTGGACGATCGGCTACGACACGATCTATGCGCACCAGGACAAGGAGGACGACGCCCTTGTCGGTGTGCGCTCGACCGCGCGGCTGTTCGGCGAGAACACCGGGCGCTGGCTCGTCGGCCTCTACGGGCTGACGCTGGTTCTTCTGCTCGCGGCCTATCTCGCGGCGGGCGTCGGCGTGCCCGCCTATATCGGCCTGCTCGTGGCGGCCGTCATGTTCGCGTGGCAGATCCTCGTCCTCGACATCGACAACCCGGACCAGTGCCTGCAGCTCTTCAAGTTCAACACCCGCGTGGGCGCGGTCGTCTTTGCCGGACTCGTTCTGGCGCTGCCGTTCGCCTGAAACGCAGGAACCCGGCTTGCGGCCGGGCTCCAGCATCAGCGCGGGCGGCGGTGGATCGGCTAGCGTCGCGCGATGATCTCCTTGCCCTCGATCTTCATCGTCACACCGAGCTTGCCCGTGGTGCGGCGGACCAGGAAGCGCGGACGGCGGGCGGCGAAATAGGAATGGCGGCGGCGCGGTCTCGCCTCCTGCGTGCGAACATCGCCCAGATGGTTTTCGAGCGGCCGTGCGACGCCGTCGGCCTCCACCATCAGCATCGGGATGCGGAAGGCCTCCGACCAGCTGCGCCAGTCGGCGGCGATGTCGCACAGGTCATGGGCGACGAGGAGCGGGATGCAGAGTTCCGGGTCTTCGTGATGCAGTTCGAGCGTCACGGTGACCTGCCCGTCGCCATGGTCGATGGCCCGTGCGGCCACTCCCTTGAAGGCGCGGGCGGGAAGGGCGAAGGAGAGTGGCAGCCCGCTCGACGGCAGCGTCTTGCGCAGGATGGCGCCCCGCGAGTCGATGGTGATCACGACATCGCCGGAGGTGTCGCGCAGGGCATAGGTGACTTGCTGCGGAAACCGCGTGGGGTCGAGCCTGAGCGTGGAGCCTGCCCAGGCAGGCTTCAGAACCGTGTTTGTCATCGTGTATGCTACCCTTGTTTTACCTGAGAGCCGTTTCCGGTTTCTCGTGCGGGACTTTTGTCCTCTGATGGGCAGACCATACGGGCCGCTCTATGCCGGACCGCTTAAAAATCGCGGTTAAGGAAGTTTTGCGTCGGGGAATGGTTATCAAACGCCAATCCTGCTCGGTTTCCAGAAGGTGAACACGTTCTCTCGCGTGCACGTCGGGAAGCAAAAGCCCCGGGCAAGCAAGCTCGGGCATGCTGCTGTCGGCAATATTGCGACCGGAGCACCTGTCCATGGTTTCGACATATCTCAGCTACGACCTCGTCAACCGCGACATGTTCAAGACCCTGCAGCGTGTCGCAAGTCAGGACATGGTGGCGCGGGATGCGGCCTACTATGCGGAGAATATCGGCAAGATCACCTCGGTCGAGGAGTTCGTCAACGACTACCGCCTGTTCTCCTACGCCATGAAAGCCCATGGCCTGGAAGAGATGACCTATGCCAAGGCCTTCATGAAGAAGGTGCTCGAAAGCGATCTGAGCGACCCGAACAGCTACGCCAACCTTCTCACCGACGACCGCTACAAGAACTTCGCCGCCGCCTTCAATTTCTCCGGCAGCAGCACGCCGGTCGCGCAGTCGGCCGCGCAGCAGGAGGAGATTCTTGAACTCTACGACCAGAGCATCGTCGCGGCGCAGGATCATGTGGCGGAGGAGACACGCTACTACAAGGCCATGATGGCGCAGGTCGATCATGTGGACGACATCCTGAGCAATGACAGGCTGCGCCGATACGTCTTTGAATCGCTGGGCATCGACGACAGCGTGTATTCCTATCAAGTCGTCCGCAGCGCAATGAGCAGTGACAAGGATGATCCTGCGAGCTACACCAACACCGTGCTCAAGGATCAGATGACCTATCTGATGGCCAAGCTTTCAACGGCCCAGGCAGAACTTGCTGCCCTTGGTACCAATTCTAGTGAGCATGTGGAAAGGAAGGCGTCCCTTAAGCTGGAGATCGCCGGCTACCAGAAGGCCATCAAGTCGACACAGGCTCATATCGATCTCGCCGGCGCCTTCGAATTCGCTGCGGACGGCACATCGGCGAAGGGTGCAGCGCAGACAGAACAGCAACTGGAGGCGATTACCGACCTCTACCTGCTCAGCCGGCCGCGCCAGACGCAGGCTTCGGCGCTTCGCGAACGGGACTATTTCGAGGAAAAGATCCCGACGATCACCAGCGTCGATGATCTGCTGGACGACCCGAGACTTTACGATTACGTCCGCAAGGCCTTCAACCTTAACGAGCTTTTCGTGGTAAAGTCGACGCTGGAGCAGATCCTGACCAGTGATCTTTCGGATCCGAACAGCTACGCCAATCTCTACGGCAAGGACCGACCCCAGTACCTGGAGCTTGCGACCGCCTTCAACTTCAACACCGATGGCAGCCTCGATGGGCCAGTCGCGCAGACCGCCGCCCAGACGTCGCTGACGTCGAACCATTACTTCAGCCGCTATGACGACAAGCAGGAAGAGGCGGACGAAAAGGCGATCAAGCTCTACAAGTCGGAGATGGCGGCGGTGAAGTCCGTCGAGGATTTCCTGTCCGACAAGGCGATCTATGGCTTTCCCCTGCAGGCCGTCGGACTGGATCCGGACTCGATCTCCCTGCTGACGCTGAAGAACGTGCTGAAGAGCGACCTCTCCGACCCCAAGAGCTACGTCTACCGCCTCAAGGACGAACGCTACCTGACGCTGGCGCAGGCCTTCAATTTCACGCGGGACGGCGGTATCATGGCGCCGGTCCAGGCTCAGTCGACGGCCACCATCACCGAGACGGCCAAGGCCTATATCGTGCAGCAGACCCGCTTTCTGGAGGGGGACGAGAAAGAGGCTGCGCGAAAGAAGGCGGACGAGGAATCAAGCTACTACACCGAGACGATGAGCGGCATCAAAACGCTCGACGAGTTCCTGAAGGATCGTCGCCTGGTGGATTTCGTTCTGACGGCGAAGGGTATCGACGCATCGACGGTCACGGATGACTTCCTGAAACAGATATTCGCTTCGGACCTCGATGACCCTGACAGCTTCGTGAACCAGCAGACGAACAGGGAATTTGCCGAGCTGCTGGGCTCGTTCAATTTCGACGAGAATGGCAATCTGGACCGCGACGCGCCGGCGACGATCCAGGGGCGCGGCAAGGTCCTTGAGACGCAGAACCTCTACCTGCGCCAGACCCTGGAAATCCAGCAGGGCGAGGAGAATGCCGGAGTGCGCCTTGCCTTGTATTTCGAGCGCATGGCGGACTCGATCACCGATGCCTACGGCATCCTCGGCGACGAAGCGCTGATGGAGTTCTTCCGCATCACCTTCAGCCTGCCCACCGAGATCGGCTCCATGGATATCGATCAGCAGGCGAAGATCGTGGAAGAGAGGCTCGACCTGAACGACCTGAAGGATCCCGAGAAGATCGGCAAGCTGGTCCAGCGCTTCACGATCCTGTACGATCTGGAGAGCGGCGTGACCGGTCCCTCGCCGGTCGATATCCTCACCGGCAGCGGTGCCTATACCGGCATCAGTGCAGATACCCTCTGGGCGCTGTCCCAGGTACGCCGCTAGCGCCGGGCGATCAGCCCGCCACCGGTCTCATTCGATGGCGACGACCTTTCCGGGGTTCATGATGTTGGCGGGGTCGAACGCACGCTTGATGCGACGCATCAGGTCGATCTCGATCGTGGGCCGGATGCGCGCGAGTTCGTCGCGCTTCAACTGGCCGATCCCGTGTTCGGCGGAAATCGAACCGTCCAGCGACAGGACTATGCCGTGGACGACCTCGTTGATCTCGTACCAGCGCGCGAGGAAGGCGGCCTTGTCGGCCCCAACGGGCTGCGAGATGTTGTAGTGGATATTGCCGTCGCCCAGATGGCCGAAGGCGCAGATGCGGGCGCCGGGTATTGCTGCCATCACCGCTTTTCCGGCTTCTTCCATGAACAGCGGAATGCTGGACACGGGAACCGAGACATCGTGCTTGATCGAGCCGCCCTCGGGCTTCTGCGCATCCGACATGCTTTCGCGCATCTGCCATAGCGCCTTCTGCTGCGCCACGGAGCCTGCGATGACCGCGTCCCGCACCAGGCCCGTCTCCAGGCCCCATTCCAGCAGAGCGTGGACCATGGTCTCGGCTGTCTCGGCCGAGTCGGAAGTGGAGATGTCGATCAGCGCATACCAGGGATGCGGCTCCGACAGCGGATCCCGGACGCCTTCGATATGGCGGGTCGTGAACTCGACGCCGAGGCGAGGCATGAGTTCGAAGCCGGTGAGGGAGGTGCCGCACAGGTTCGATGCCTTCTCGAACAGCCGCAGCGCATCGGCGGGGGAGGCGATGCCGGCCAGCGCCACCTGCCGGCCGATGGGCTGCGGGAAGAGCTTCAGCACCGCCCCGGTGATCACGCCAAGGGTACCTTCCGCGCCGATGAACAGATCGCGCAGGTCGTAACCGGTATTGTCCTTCTTCAGCCGGCGCAGGCCGTCCCAGATTTCGCCGGTGGGCAGCACCACTTCCAGGCCGAGGCAGAGCTGCCGCATGTTGCCATAGGCCAGGACCGCCGTGCCGCCGGCATTCGTCGAGAGGTTGCCGCCGATGCGGCAGGAGCCCTCGGATCCGAGCGACAGCGGGAAGAGCCGCTGCACCCCTTCGGCTGCCTTCTGCACGTCTGCGAGAATGGCGCCGCCCTCGGCGACAAGCACATTGGCGACGGGATCCACGTCGCGGATCCGGTTCATGCGCTCGAGCGAGAGGATCAGATCGGTGCCGCTCCCGCGGGGCACCTGTCCTCCCACGAGGCCGGTGTTGCCGGTCTGCGGGACCACCGGTGTCCGGGTCTCCGTCGCAAGCTTCAGTATGGCAGCCACGTCCTCCGTAGAGCCGGGCTTCAAGACCATGGGGGAGGCGCCCCGGTAAAGCCCGCGGTTCTCCACCAACCTGGGCGCGATGTCCTCAGGTCTGCGCAGGACGTTGCCCTCTCCGACGATGGCCGCGAAACGGTCCAGCAGGTCCGGAGATATACCCGAAATGGTGTCCATCGGTATCCTCCCTGCTAAGGTCTCGGCGCTGCGGCGCGCGAAAGGCGGTCGTTGATCGCTTCTCCCAGTCCCTTGTCGGGGATGGAGGCGACGGCGATCCCATGGGCTCCGGTCGCATCTGCCTGCTTGAGGTAGCCGAACAGATTGGCTGCGGCTTCCGCAAGGTCGCCGCGCGGGCTGAGATCGAAAACGGCTATCGCCCGTTCCTCGCCCTCGACGTGCCGCTCGCCGAAACGGATCAGCGCCTCATCCGCCTGGACTTCGGTGGCATTCAGCCTCACCGGCGCGCCAGGTGCGTAGTGGCTCGCCAGCATCCCCGGTGCTTCGATGCTCGCTGCGGCACCCTGCGGGCGGACGATCGGCAGCCCCGCTACCGCCTCGATCCGGTCGGCGGAGACGCCGCCGGGGCGCAGGAGGCGGACGAGATCGCCATCGACACGGACGATCGTCGATTCCAGGCCGACCGGTGCCGCATCGCCGTCGATGATCAGGGTCAGCTTTTCACCAAGATCCTCGGCGACATGCTTTGCGCTGGTCGGACTGACCTTCCCGGACGTGTTGGCGCTGGGGGCGGCAAGCGGCTTTCCCAACTGGCGGATGACCGTGGACGCAAAGCCCTCCGGCACCCGTATGCCGACGGTGTCCAGGCCTGCCGTCGCCAGAGGGTGGATCGCCGAATCCGTCCTGAGCGGTAGGATAAGGGTCAGGGGGCCCGGCCAGAACTGCTCGGCAAGCCGCCGCGATACCGGATCGAAAACCGCATGCCACTCCGCCATGGCGATATCGGCCATGTGGCAGATCAACGGGTTGAAGCGAGGCCTGCCCTTGGTTTCGTAGATGCGCGTGATGGCTGCCGGATTGGTCGCGTCCGCGGCAAGGCCGTAGACCGTTTCGGTGGGAAGGGCGACCGGCAGGCCCTCGGCCAGTGCCGCCACCGCTTCGTTCAGCGCGTGCTGCGCGTCTGTTCGATGATGAATGATCCTTGCCGTCATGTTCCGCGTCCTATCGCGGAACCGGCCGGCACGGCAACGGCAAACTCCGCAGGCTAGAGCTTTTTGATCATCGCGCGGATGGATTGGTTGCGGGCGCCCAGCAACAGGACGTTCTTCATGGCTTCGTGCGGATCATCGGTTCGAAACAGCAGCCCGTCCTTCCTCAGGGAACGGTCGATGCGCAGCGTCTCACCCGGTGCCTTCTCGTATGCGACCGCAAAATACATCCGCGAATAGCCGCTGCGGATGTTCTCGAAGAACGGATAGGTCTCACTGATGTCTGAGGAGAAGTTGGCGATATAGAAGGACCAGTGGATCGGTCCGCGCTGACCGAACGACGTCGTCGAGGTGGTGACGTGGCAGTAGCCGAGGTGTGGGATCTCGTCGAAGACACGGTAGAAGATGAGCTTGGGAAAGCGGATCGCTTCATGGAATGCGTTGATCCGCTGATGCGTGGTCTCGCCCGCCCTCGTCAGTTTCCGGCCCGTACGCTCCGCAACCTCCTCGCGGGTGAGGTAGCGTTTCCCGCCCACACCGGCCCAGGGAGGCGCCGGCCGCGCAATCCGGCCCGTCCGCAGGAACTCGGAATGCGGCGCGGCACTGATGGAGGGCAGGCGCCTCGGTGGATTGGCCTGATAATATCGCAGCTTTTCGCTCGCCTGCACCCCTGATCCTCCCATGTCGGATTCGATGATCCTACGTGCATTATGGTTAACTGCAGGTATCGCTGCGGCATGGTCACTCGCTGGACCGGCGGGAACCAACGCTGGTTCGTTTCCGTTGATGACGGCACAAAAAGGAAAGAGGAAGCGCCATGAGAACCTTGAGATTTCGTCTCGCAACCGTTGCGGCGGCCTTGGCTGTAACAGTCACCAGTTACGTTCCGGTTCAGGCGATGCCATTGCCGGCAGCACCGGCCGCGGCAACTCAGAATGCGGTGACGGAGGTCCAGTATCGCGACCGGTGGGAAGGCCGCCGGGACCGCCGGGAAGCGCGCCGTGACTATCGCCGCGGATACCGGGCAGGCTACTATAACGGTCACCGCGGCTATCGGGACCGTCGTCCGGGCTACCGCTACTACAATGGCTACTGGTTCCCGCTGGCGGCGTTCACGGCCGGGGCGATCATCGGTGGCGCGGCTCAGGCCCGGCCCAGTGCCGCCTTCAGCGCCCGCCACTACCAGTGGTGCGAGAACCGCTATCGCTCGTATCGGGCTTCGGACAACACCTTCCAGCCCTATAACGGTCCGCGCCAGCAGTGCAATTCGCCTTATTCCTGATACGAGCGTTGATGTTCGAAGCCGCCCTCACCGAGGGCGGCTTCTTGGCGAAAAGCTCTTCGGGCTCGATGTTAATCCATGGTTCAGCTTGAAAAGGATAGCATCTTCATGATCCATCGACGCCCGGCAGCAGAACGGACGGCAGGAGCGCAGACAGTTCAACTTGAATGGAGACGATAATGAAAAACCTGTTCAGGAAGGTCGCGATCGCCGCCGTCTCGGTGGCGGCCGTGGCCGCCAGCATGATGCCGGCACAGGCAATGCCCCTGCCTGCCGCACCGGTGGCCAAGATCGAGGTCAGCTCGGATGTAACCGAAGTGCGCCATCGCGGCTACCGTCGCGGCTACTATCACGGGCACCGCGGCTATCGGCATCACCGTCCCGGCTACCGCTACCACGACGGCTACTGGTTCCCGCTGGCGGCGTTCGGCGCCGGAGCGCTGATCGGCGGAGCGATTGCGGCTCAGCCCCGCTACGTGGAGCCGGAACCGGTCTATCGCGCCACCGGACTCAACCCTCGCCACTACGACTGGTGCCACGCCCGCTACCGGTCCTACGACGCCTATTCCAACACGTTCCAGCCCTATAACGGGCCGCGCCAGACCTGCTACTCGCCGTACTACTGATCGGTCACGCCGCTCGTGGCGGCCTCAAGCTTCTGAAGCCTGCCCGGCGCCCGCCCGGCAGGCTTTTTGGTGACCTGTTCTCCAGGGCTCCATTGACAAGCTGATTTACGTTTACGTAAAAAGCAGGGAGTTCCGCCGAGCCTTTGTCTCGGCCGTCCATGAGGAGGATGCAGCATGTACAAGGCTCCGGTCGAGGAGATCGCCTTTACCCTGAACCAGGTCGTCGGACTGTCTGGAGCCATCGAAACGGGCAAACTCGGCGATCTGTCCGCGGATCTGGTGGAAGCAATTCTCGAAGAGGCCGGACGCTTCGCCACCAACGAGATGGCGCCGCTCGGGGAGGCCGGCGACAGGCAGGGCTCCCGTATCGCTAACGGCGTGGTGACGACCCCGGACGGCTGGGCCGACCTCTACCGTAACTGGCGGGAAGGCGGCTGGAACGGCCTCACCGGGCCGGAGGCCTATCGCGGCCAGAACCTGCCGCACATGCTCAACGTCGCTGCCCTCGAGATGTGGAATTCGGCCTCGATGGCCTTCGCGCTCGCGCCGACCCTTACCATGGGCGCGATCGAGGCGCTCGATAAGCATGGCAGCGAGGACCTCAAGGCGAGGTATCTCGAAAAGCTCGTCTCCGGCGAATGGACCGGGACGATGAACCTGACGGAGCCGCATGCCGGTTCCGATCTCGGCGTCCTCAAGACCCGCGCCGAGCGCCGCGACGACGGCACCTACCGCATCTTCGGCCAGAAGATCTTCATCACCTGGGGCGAGCACGATGCCGCCGACAACATCATTCACCTGGTGCTGGCGCGCCTTCCCGACGCGCCGGCCGGGACGCGCGGCATCTCGCTCTTCCTCGTGCCGAAGTTCCTGGTCAACGAGGACGGCTCGCTCGGCGCCCGCAACGACGTCTTCTGCCATTCCATCGAACACAAGCTCGGCATCCACGGCTCGCCGACCTGCACGATGATCTACGGCGACGGCAAGTTCGGCGACGGGAAGGGCGCGATCGGTTGGCTCGTGGGAGAGGAGAACAAGGGTCTCGCCTGCATGTTCACGATGATGAACAATGCCCGTCTCGCCGTCGGCATGCAGGGCGTGGCGATCGCGGAAGCCGCGACCCAGAAGGCGATCGCCTATGCGCGCGAGCGGACGCAAGGTAAGGCCCCGGGATGGACCGGGGCCGGCATGAGCCCGATCATCGAACATCCTGACGTCGTCCGCATGCTGCTGACCATGAAGGCGCTGACCCAGGGTTCGCGCGCCATCTGCTACGCTTGCGCCCACGCCATCGACATGGCCCATCACAGCGAGGGCGATGAGGCGAAGGCCTGGGGCGAACGCGCCGCGCTACTGACCCCGATCGCCAAGTCATTCGCCACGGATGCCGGCGTGGACGTCGCATCGCTCGGTATCCAGGTGCATGGCGGCATGGGCTTCATCGAGGAAACCGGTGCCGCCCGCTACCTCCGCGATGCCCGCATCGCTCCGATCTACGAAGGCACCAACGGAATCCAGGCGATCGACCTGGTGACCCGCAAGCTGCCGCTCTCCGGCGGTGGCCAGGTGAGCGGCTTTATCGCCGAGTTGAAACAGATCACCGGACACGTCGCCTCCTCGAACGACCCCGCCTTCGGCGAGACGGCTGCCGGCCTGCAGGCGGCAATCGCCGATCTGGAGGCCGCGACGGAATGGCTCCTCACGGCACAGGCGCAGGGCCGTGTTTCGCAGGCACTTGCCGGCGCGACGCCCTATCAGCGGCTGTTCGGCCTCGTGCTGACAGGGATCTATCTTGCCAAGGGCGCGCTTGCCCCCGCCGAGGACGGCAAGGGAGCGTCGCGCCTGGCGCTCTGCCGTTTCGCAGTGGAAAACCTGCTTCCGGAGACGGCGGCGCTGAAGCGCCAGGTCGTCGAGGGGGCGGCAAGTCTCGAAGCGGCCCGCGCCGTGCTCGCCTGAGGAGGAAGCCATGAGCGACAGCCACATCCTCTTCGAGCGGCCCGAGGCACAGCCGGGCGTCCTCGTCATCCGCCTCAACCGGCCGGAGAAGAAGAACGCCATTACCACCGCCATGTATGCGCGGATGACCGAGGCGTTGCACGATGCGAACAACCATGCCGATATCCGCGCCATTGCCTTCCTCGGCACCGACAATTGCTTCTCGGCTGGCAACGACATGGGGGATTTCCTCGCCTATGCCATGGGCGGTGGCGGTCGCCCCTCGGCGGCAGACTTCCTTCAGGCGCTGGCCACCTGCGACAAGCCGATGGTGTCCGGCGTGGATGGCCTGGCGATCGGCATCGGCACGACGATCCACCTGCACTGCGACATGACGATCGCCTCTGACCGCAGCCTGTTCCGCACCCCCTTCGTGGACCTCGCGCTGGTGCCGGAGGCCGCTTCCAGCCTCATCGCGCCGCGGGTCATGGGCCACCAGCGAGCCTTCGCGCTCCTGGCCGCCGGCGAGGGCTTCTCCGCCGAGCAGGCCCGTGAAGCGGGCATCGTCTGGAAGGTCGTCCCCGCCAGCGATGTCGAGGCCGAGACGCTTGCGCTCGCGGCAAGCCTTGCGGCCAAGCCGCCGCACGCTTTGAAGATTGCCCGCAATCTCATCCGCGGCAATGGCGACGACGTGCTGGCGCGCATGGACGAGGAACTGGTGCATTTCACCGCCCAACTCCGCAGCGCCGAGGCGCGGGCGGCGTTCGAGGCCTTCATGCGTCGCTGAAGGGCCCGAAACTTAACTTTAGTCAAGTATTAATAAGTTTATCCTTAAGTATGCGCCGGGCGCAGGAGGCGTCCCTGCGCATGATGCGCCTTTTCCCTTCCCAGAATGGTCGGTCGCCTGAGCAATGCTTCGGACCTCGCAACGGAAGCCGCCGAGCTCATGGAGCTTCTGTGGCGCTTCAATCTGGGCACGTCCGTGCAGCCTGCGGCAACGAGCCGGGACGGACGTCGGGCGGCCTGAGCCGCCCATCCGGATGAACATAGCGAAAGGCCGCGGCATCCTCGCCGCGGCCTTCCGATTCAGGGGCCGAGGGGATTGATGTCGCCCACGAAACGGATGAGGTCGGCCATGGTGAAATGGCCTGGCTCTTCGCAGGGCAGTTCCGGCTTCCAGTTCGAGCGCTTCCACAGGAACGACTCCTCGTCGCCATGGATCATGCCCAGGAAGGTCTCGGCGATGATGGTGGAGGCCATGGGCCCCAGCCGCCTCCCTTCGTGATGGTGCTGTGCTTCCTTCAGGACATAGTACCAGAGCGGTGTCGCCTCATGCAGGCCGTGCTTCTTCGCGATCTCGCCATCGGGTCCCGTGGCAATCTCCTCCGGCGTCATGGGCTGGATTCTCATCGCGCGACAGATGTCCTGACCGGACGGCAGGCCGATCTGGACGCCGCGCCGCAGGTTGCGGAAGGCGAGGTTGGCCTCGCGCTCCTCCTGCTCCGTCGGGTCTTCGCGCAGGCCGGGAAGCGTATGAAGCGAGGGGGCAATGAAGGGATCGAGCTTCCGTGAGAAGTTGAACGTGAAGTCCGCGCCTCCTTCGCCCGCCAGGTCGAAGAAACGCCGCCAGTCGATAATCCAGTTCGACGGCAGTTGCGCAAGTGGCGGCAGAGGGGGAGGCGGCGGCGGTGAGGCCGGGGCCAGTTCTCCGACGATCTTCCCGGACTTGCCGGTGAAGAAGAACAGCGCCTGGAGGGTCCCGTTGGCGATCCGGGGACTGCCGGGGTGGAATGCCCGGTTGTGGCTGTAGGTTTCGCGAACCATGGAATGGCCCAGCCGGTAGCAGGCGGCGGCGAATTCCGCCGGCATGTAGGGGCGTTTCTTGAAGCGATAGAAGCGTCGTCCCTCCTTCTTTATGCGGTTGATGAGGCCCGGTTCCGTCAGCCGCTCCACGAAGTCGAACAGGACGATCCACTGGTAGTGCCACGTCACGATCCGGCGCGCCTCCAGGAACAGGGCCGTGCCCGTGAGCGGCGAGCCGTTCTGCCTCAGCCAGTAGACGACCGCATTGTGGAACTTCAGCATCAGCAGGTGCATCTGTGCCACGAGCAGGTTCTCGTCATTGCGCTCGTCGAAGATCAGCGCATGACCCACCTGGTTGCGCGGCAGGTCGTTCCGGAGCAACGGAATGGGCTGGTCCAGTTCATTGTCCGACGCGGCCGTACGCCCGATCAGAAGCAGCGGCGTGATCTCGAACGTCGCGGGGTCGCGCTGGTAAAGATAGGGATGGATGCCGGGTCCGTCGCCATACAGGGAGTCGAGGTCGAGCGCCGGCGTCCTGAAGTTGTCGGTCGCGTTCGGGTCAGCCTTCTGCTGGTCGAGCGGCGTCGTGTCCAGCGTGATGTCGTGGTCGATGAACTGGCCGAGATAGGTATAGCCGGCAGGTATGCTCGCATTGTCGCCGTCCGGGTCCGGATCCACGCCGATATCGCCTTCGTCCCGCATCGCCCGCGCGAGGGCGAACAGCGCGTCGTCGTCCACATGGAGCGGCAACAGGTCCGGAAACATGACTCCGAACTTTCCGGGATCTCCGATACCGCTGAATGAGTGGAGCGTCTCGCGCTTCATTCCGCGTACGCCATGTCCGTGCATTGCAATCGCTGTCATGACTTCCCTCCCGCTGCAATCTTCGGTGACAGTGTGTCTGTCAATAATCGCAAAGATTGCATCTGTGAGACGGAAGTGCAACCAACTAGGTGCACAACTTCCGGATGCGCGCGGTTGATGCTTTGCTGGGCCGGTTTGTCAACGCTCGAGAAGGGCGACCGCTTCCACGTGGGGCGACCAGAGGAACTGGTCCACCGGCACGACGGTGCGGATCCCGTAGCCACCGTCGGCGAGAAGCCTGAGGTCGCGGGCGAGCGTCAGGGGATTGCAACTGACGGCGACGACCTTTTTGACGCCGGAGCGGGCCAGTTCCCTGACCTGCGCCTCGGCTCCGGCGCGGGGCGGATCGAAGACGACCGCATCGAAGGCCTTGAGTTCCTGGGCCGTGAGCGGCCGGCGGAACAGGTCGCGCTTCTCCACGCTGACCGGCTTCAGGCCCTGCGTGTTGCGCGCCGCCTGATCGAGTGCCTTCAGGGACTTTTCCTCGCCCTCCACCGCATGCACACGCGCCGTCCTGGCGAGCCGGAGCGCGAAGGTCCCTGAACCGGCGAACAGGTCGAGCACGCGCTTCGCCTTTCCTGTATGGGCAAGGACGAGCGCCGCCATCGCGTCCTCGGCCTCCTTCGTCGCCTGCATGAAGGCTCCGGGCGGGGGTGATACGAGGACGCCGCCGAAATCGACCACCGGCTTCTGCGGTTCGACCAGGATCTCGCCGTTGGCGGAGACGCGGGCGATGCCCCTCAGCGCGAGGACCGCCTCGACCACCCCCCTTCGCTGCTTGTCTCCGAGAGGTTTCAGGCCGTCGGCGGCGAGATCGAGCCCCGTCAGGGTCTCCAGCACCGCGAGCCGGAAGGCCCCCGCGGCGCTGGCAAGCGCCGCCGCGACCC
Source organism: Pseudorhizobium endolithicum (assembly GCF_902153245.2). Taxonomy (GTDB): domain Bacteria; phylum Pseudomonadota; class Alphaproteobacteria; order Rhizobiales; family Rhizobiaceae; genus Neorhizobium; species Neorhizobium endolithicum. The sequence continues at coordinate 23,239 of NZ_CABFWF030000018.1, read as the reverse complement.
GCCGGATCTGCTCCAGCCTGTCCATGATTCCCGGCGATGCGACGGGACAGTCTTCGATGGAGACGATATGGTTCGTCTCGGCCCTGTTGAAGCCGAGCAGCAGCTCCTTTTCCGTGCGGCGCACGGAAAACACGGTCCGTCGCCGCTGGCCCGGCCCGCAAGCCACCAGCGGCCCCACCTCCGGCGTCAGACCCTTGGCTGCGAGAGCCGCGACAACCAGCTCCCGCTTGAAGTCGCGATAGGGGAGCTCCGCCAGGTGCTGGAGGGAACATCCGCCGCAGGCGTCCCGGTCGGGATCGTAGTGGCGGCAGGTCGGCGCCACGCGGTCGGTTGAGGTCTTCGCCGTCGAGATCACGGTGCCTTGGCTGCCATGCCGGGCGATCGCCACTGTCTCCCCCGGAAGGGCATGCGGCACATATACCGGTCCCTCGGAAGTATGGGCGATGCCGTGGCCCAGTGCGCCAAGCCTGTCGATGGTGACCGTCTGCGTGCTCATATGGTCTTCGTTCCTGCCAGCAGGAATTCCTGGTTGCCGTCGCCGCCGGGGATGGGCGAGGGCATGAGGCCGAGGCTTCGCCAGCCCATCTCGTCCGTCAGCCACTCTGCGAGCGACGCGGCGATGCTCCGTCCGCTTCCCGGCTGCTTCAGAAGGCCGCCCTTGCCGATGGCATCGCGGCCGGCCTCGAACTGCGGCTTGACGAGAAGCACGCATATGGCTCCGCGCTCGGCCAGATTCAACGCCGGCGGCAGCGCGAGCTTCAGCGAGATGAAGGATACGTCGGATACGACGAAGTCGATCCTGCGCCCTGCAAGGTCGCCCGCGGTCAGGCTGCGGGCATTGAGGCCCTCGATATTCGTCACGCGCGGGTCTGCCGCCAGCGACGGATGCAACTGGCCATGACCCACGTCGATCGCCGTTACATGGGATGCGCCCCGCTGCAGGAGGACCTGCGTGAAGCCGCCAGTCGAGGCGCCGACATCGAGACAGGTGTGTCCGGCAGGATCGAGTCCGAAATGATCGAGCGCCGCCGCCAGCTTCAGCGCCGCCCGCGACACATAGTCCTGCGCGGGATCATCGATCTCGATCACCACATCGTCATGGAAGGTCTGGCCGGGCTTGTTCACGACCTGGCCGTTCACCTTCACCGTGCCGCGCGCAATCGCATCGCGGGCCCGGGAACGGCTGGGAAACAGGCCGAGCGAAAGAAGCAGTTGATCGAGCCGTTGCGGCGGATGGATGGGCATGCTCCTCCATGGGAGTCTTTCCGCGGCAACGCAAGTGGTTGAACCCTCCGGCGCGTCAGAAAGGTCATGTGAAATATCAATCTAATTTTAAGTCGTATGCGATTCAGTGCGCGGAACGCCATCCTCAGGCGCTGCTGTCTTCCGACTGCCCGAAATGACTTCGGTTTCATCTGGTAATGCTCTTCGGTCGTGCAGGTGCCCAATGTCGCTCAGAAATCTTTCGCTCAACAAGAAACTCATCGGCACCTTCGCGGCGCTCATGTCCGTCTGCCTCCTGGCCTCCGCGGGCGTCTTCTGGCAGGTCGTCCAGTCGACCTATGCGTCGGTGGAGCAGGCAAAGGCGCATGAGATCCTGCACCATGTGGACGACGCTCTCGAAGGCATGCTCGAACAGGCGGTCAACCAGAGAGGCTTCCTGCTGTTCCGCAGCGACAGCACCTATAACGAGGTGTTTGCCCAGCGCGAGAAGATGATCTCCGCGATCGAGGAGGCGAAGAAGGCGGCGGCCGGACAGCCGGCCATGGTCGCTTCCCTGGACCGGATGCGTGCAGCAGCCGATGCCTTCCACACCCAACTGAGCGAACCGCAGCTTGCGGCGCGCAAGAGCACCGACGCGCCGATCGAACAGATCATCGAGATCGGCCAGAACCAGTCAAAGGGTCAGCTCGACGCCTTTCGCGAGGCTGCGGCGGAGATCAAGCAGGATGCGGCCGCCCTCGCCGCCAGGATGCAGGCGGAACAGAAGAGCGCGCAGTGGGACATCATGATGGCCCTCCTCTTTGGGGGTGCTGCGGCCGGCATCATCGCGTCCGGTCTGGTATGGGCCCTGTCGCGGGCGATCGTCACGCCGATCATCGGCATGACCAATGCCATGACCGAGCTTGCCTCCGGTAACAACGACATCGAGGTGCCAGCGCTGGGCCGGGGTGACGAGGTCGGCGAGATGGCCAAGGCCGTTGCGGTCTTCAAGGATGCGGCCATCGAGAAGATCCGGCTGGAGAACGAAAGCGAGGCGATGCGGACCGCTACCGAGCGCGAGCGGATGAGCAATGACGAGTTGAAGGCCCGTGAAGCAGGGCAGCTGGAATTCGCCGTGGATTCTCTTGCCAAGGGACTGTCGAGCCTTGCAAACGGAGACGTGGCCTATCGTATCGACACGCCCTTCACCGGCAATCTCGACCGGCTGCGGGTCGATTTTAACGACGCGGTCACGAAGCTGCAGAAAGCCCTGCAGTCCGTCGGCGCCAACGCGGCCGCCATCAATGCGGGAGCGGAGGAGGTCCGCACCGCCGCCGACGACCTGGCCCGCCGGACGGAACAGCAGGCGGCCTCCATCGAGGAAACCGCCGCTGCGCTCGAAGAAGTCACCACGACCGTCAAGGATGCCGCCAAGCGCGCCGAGGATGTCGGGCAGCGCGTCGAACGTGCCCGCGTCGGTGCCGAGAAGTCCGGCGATGTCGTTCGCCGCGCCGTCTCGGCCATGGAGCAGATCTCCAAGTCATCGAGCGAGATCATCAACATCATCAGCGTCATCGACGACATCGCCTTCCAGACCAACCTGCTGGCCCTCAATGCCGGCGTCGAAGCTGCCCGTGCGGGTGAGGCAGGCAAGGGATTTGCCGTCGTCGCCCAGGAGGTTCGGGAGCTTGCGCAGCGCTCGGCCAATGCCGCGAAGGAGATCAAGTCGCTGATCACCACCTCGTCGGAACAGGTGGATTCCGGCGTCGCGCTGGTCGGCGACACGGGCAAGGCGCTGGAAGCGATCGTCGGCGAGGTTCAGGAGATCAACGAGCACATCAAGGCGATCGTCATCTCCACCCGTGAACAGTCGACCGGCCTGCAAGAGATTAACGTCGCGGTCAACACGATGGATCAGGGCACGCAGCAGAACGCGGCGATGGTCGAGCAGCAGACGGCCGCCAGCCATTCGCTGGCAAGCGAGGCGGAGTCCCTGAACGCCCTGCTGCGCCAGTTCAACCTGGGCAACAAGGCGACGGCCTCCTCCGCGATACATGCGACCCGCCCGGTATCCAGCGGGTCGACGGCGAAGCCGAGCACCGCTGCAGCGGCACCCGCGCCGGTCGCCAAGCCCGTCACTCAGCCGCTATCGGCCCGCAAGCCCGCCGCCGCGACAGCAACCTCGCGTCCCGCGCCATCGCCTGCAAGCGCCCTGCGCGGCAAGCTGACGGCAGCCTTCGGCAGCGGCGCCGCCGCGGCCAGGCCCAGCGAGGACAACTGGGAAGAATTCTGAAGCCGTCACAGGACCAAGCTTGAAGCGGCCGGGCATGTCCCGGCCGTTTTGCTGTCGGTGTTGGGGGACGCTTCCGCCTATCCGGCAGCGCCAACGCCGAGTTGCTTGTGCCCCAGGGCCTTGAAGACGGTGGAGACGATGCCGGCCCGGTCGAGCCCCGCCCGGGCATACATGGCGTCCGGGCTTGCCTGCTCCATCCAGACATCCGGCAGTACCATGGAGCGGATCTTCAGGCCGTTGTCGAGCAGGCCTTCGGAGGCGAGCAGATGCAGCACGTGCGAGCCGAATCCGCCGACGGCACCCTCCTCGATGGTGACCAGCACGTCATGGTGGCGTGCCAGCCGGCAGACCAGCTCGTGGTCGAGAGGCTTGGCGAAACGGGCGTCCGCAACGGTCGTCGAGAGGCCCGCCGCATCGAGATCCTCCGCTGCGATGAGACAGTCCTTGAGACGGGTGCCGAAGGAGAGAAGCGCTATCCTCGACCCTTCCTTGACGACCCGGCCCTTGCCGATCTCCAGGATTTCCCCGCGCTCCGGGAGTTCGACTCCGACGCCTTCGCCGCGCGGATAGCGGAACGAGATCGGGCCTTCATCGTAAGCGGCAGCGGTCCGCACCATGTGCTTCAGTTCGGCCTCGTCGGCGGCTGCCATCACCACCATGCCCGGCAGTGTGGCGAGGAAGGTCGTGTCGAAGGAACCCGCATGCGTCGGGCCGTCGGCGCCGACGAAGCCGGCACGGTCGATCGGGAAGCGCACCGGCAGCCCTTGTATGGCGACGTCGTGGACGACCTGGTCGTAGCCGCGCTGCAGGAAGGTGGAATAGATCGCGCAGAACGGCTTGTAGCCTTCCGCCGCAAGGCCGGCGGCGAAGGTCACCGCGTGCTGTTCGGCGATGCCGACGTCGAAGGTGCGGGAAGGAAAAACCTCTGCCAGCTTGTCGATGCCGGTGCCGTTCGGCATCGCGGCGGTGATTCCGATGATCCTGTCGTCGAGACGCGCCTCCTGCACGAGCGCTTCCCCGAACACGCTCGTGTAGCTCGGTGCGTTCGGTTTCGCCTTGGCCTGCGTGCCGGTGATGACATCGAACTTGTTGACGCCGTGATACTTGTCGGCTGCGGCCTCCGCCGGCGGATAGCCCTTGCCCTTCTGGGTGCAGACATGGATCAGCACCGGCCCCTGGCCGTTGTCGCGCACATTGCGCAGCACCGGCAGCAAGTGCTCGAAGGAATGCCCGTCGATCGGACCGATATGATAGAAACCCATCTCCTCGAACATCGTGCCGCCGGTCATGTAGCCGCGAGCATGTTCGACGGCGCGGGTGATCGCCCGGTCGACGCCCTTGCCGAGATAGGCTGTCAGCTTCTTGCCGATTTCGCGCACGCCCATATAGGTGCGCCCCGAGGCGAGCCGCGCGAGATAGGCGCTCATCGCCCCGGTCGGCGGCGCGATCGACATGTCGTTGTCGTTGAGGATGACGATCAGGCGGGCGTCCAGCGCTCCCGCATTGTTGAGCGCCTCGTACGCCATGCCGGCCGACATCGCCCCGTCGCCGATCACGGCGATCACATGGCGCCTCGATCCGCTCAGATCGGCGGCCACCGCCATGCCAAGACCTGCGGAGATCGAGGTCGAGGAATGGGCCGCGCCAAAGGGATCGTACTCGCTCTCGGCGCGGCGGGTGAAGCCGGAAAGCCCATCCTCCTGGCGGAGCGTACGGATACGGTCGCGGCGTCCCGTCAGGATCTTGTGCGGATAGCACTGATGCCCGACATCGAAGATCAGCCGGTCGTCCGGTGTGTTGAAGACCTTGTGGATGGCGATCGTCAGTTCCACCACGCCCAGACCCGCGCCGAGGTGACCGCCCGTCTTCGACACCGCGTCGATCATCTCGTCGCGCACCTCGCGTGCGAGCTGCGGCAGGTCGCGATCCTCGATCATCCTGAGGTCGGCCGGGAACTTGACCGTGTCGAGCAGCGGAGTCTGGGGGAGGGGTGTCACGGAGTCTGGCCTTTTCTGCTCTTTCCGGATGCGTCTGTCCCTCCAACATGAGGAGGAAATAGGCTTTTTCAAGTGAATGCCTTAACGGATTTCACCTGTCGGGCAAAGGGACAAACTCCTCTTCATCCCCCGGCACGATATCGAAGCGGCCCGTCCGCCACTCTTCCTTGGCCTTCTCTATCCGCTCCCTGGAGGACGATACGAAGTTCCACCAGATGTGGCGCCTGGAGTTCAGCGCGGCGCCGCCGAACAGCATCACGTGGCAACCCTGCGGGCCCGCCTCCAGCGTGATCTCGTCGCCCGGCCGGAAGACGAGCAACTGGTCGGCCGCGAACCGGTCGCCGGCGACGCCGAGTTCGCCCGCGAGGATGTAGAGGGCCCGCTCCTCATGATCTGCCGGAAAGGGGAAGCGATGGTCCGGCTCGAGCCGCAGGTCCACATAGAGGGTATCGCTGAACGTCGGAACGGGCGAGGAAAGCCCCGCGAAGCTGCCGATCACGACGCGGCCGCTCGCCCCGTCGCTGTCGATCACGGGCATGAGATCGGCGCCGGTATGGGAGAACGCCGGATCGATCTCCTCTCTATCGTCGGGCAGGGCGAGCCAGGTCTGCAGTCCGGAAACGGAGAGCGGTTGCCCGCGCAGGTTCTCCGGCGTCCTTTCCGAGTGAACGATCCCCCGGCCTGCCGTCATCAGGTTGATGTCGCCCGGCCGGATCACCAGTTCCGTGCCCAGGCTGTCGCGATGCTTGATCTCCCCGTCGAAGAGGTAGGTGACCGTCGAAAGCCCGATATGGGGATGCGGCTTGACGTCCAGCGCCTCGCCCGCGCGCAGCAGCGCCGGTCCCATCCGGTCGAAGAAGATGAATGGCCCGACGAGCCTTCGCTGGCGCGTCGGCAGGGCGCGCCGGACGGCAAAGCCGCCGATATCGCTGGAGCGGGGGATGATGAGGTTCTCGATCGCGTCGCAGGCGAAACGATCGCCGGCTTCCGGATCGGCTCCGGGGAAGAAGGACATGGGGCAACTCCTGATGGAGGAGCAGCCTACGCCAGTCGCGAAGGCTTTGCCAGTTCGACGGGGTGTCTTGTCAGCCTGTCTCGCCGCCGATCAGGCGGCTCCACTGCTCGCCGACCAGTCCGCCGAGACATGCATCGCCGGCACATGCCGCCGTGATCGCCGGGTCACGGGAATGGATGATGCTGGCGGAAGCATGGAACAGTGCGAGGCGGCGGCCGAGCATCGCCTCCATGAGGGCGGGCTGCATCCGGCCGCGGACGGTGCTTGCGCCGCGGGCCGCGGCATCGGCCAGGGTGGCATCCAGGACCGGGCCCTCCTGGCCGGGCAAGGCAAGAAGCTGCAGCACGCGCGCCGTCGACTGCCGGCGCAGATGGTAGAAGAAGGCGCCGATCGGCGTTTCCCGACGGTCGAAGACGCCCCCGATCACGGCCTCGCCGAAGGAGGGCTTGGGCATCGCCTTGCGGACGAATGCGGCGATGGCCTCCGGGGGCCAGCCGGGCCTGAAGGCAAAGCGCCGGGTGCAGGTGTCGAAGATGGCGGCGAATTCCTCCACATCGAGCGGACGCGTCACCGTCCCGTTGCGGCTGGGTGTCGGCCCCATGCCGGACCAGCGCACCGCCTCGCCCCTGTTGCGCCGGAACCGGCGGTCTGCGAAACGGGCGAGCGGAGCGGCGTGCCGGAGGAACGGCAGGCGGTGAGCGGCGGCATCCGCCAGCGCGGCAGCCGGATTGACGACGCGGATCCAGTCGAGGCTGTATTGCGGCAGGGCGGCAGCTCCCAGCCCGCGCCACATGCGCAGCGAGACGTCGCTTGCGGTGTCGGTGAAGGAAAGGTCCTGGGGTCCGCCCAGGGCCGACTTCAGAAGCTTGGCGCCGGCAAGCGGTCCGGCCTTGGCATGGTCCACCATGATCGAACTGCACAGGGCCATGCGCAGCGGCCTGTCGTTCAGGACCATTGGCAACGCATGGCGCCCGATGAAGCCGCGAATGTGGCCGTCCTCGACATGGACGAGGGAGGGCAGTTGGGGGTCGACTGCGGTGTCTTCCAGATAGACGGCGCGGAGATCGTCCAGGAGAACGCCCGGCGGCGGGGGCTCACCACGGCGGAATATCCCGTGAAACAGGCCGGCGACAGCCGGGATGTCCTCCTCCCTCAATGCGCGTATCTCGGCCATGATCCGTCCGTGGCGATTGCTTTGGCGTCACCTCTACGGCCGGAGTATCAACAGTCGATTGATGGTGGAGAGGTATCGGCCGCTATGGTGAAGAGGCCCTTGCCGGTCTGGCAGCCGACACGTCAGTCGCAGGGCCGGAGCACCACGTCTTGGCCGTTGGCGGCGCCTGCCTCCAGGCAGCCGTCGTCGTGGCACAGCTTCCATCCGCTGCCTGTTGCTCCGGATGCCGCGAGTGCCAGGCTGGAAAGCGGCTTGAGGTCGGGTTTCCAGGTCCACCAGCCGTCGCGCAGCACCGCCTCCGGACCGGGCTCCATGCCGGCGCCCGAGCCTTTGACGGCGGCTTCGGCCAGTTCCAGTCCCGCCGGCGTTATTCTCCATCGCTCCCGCCATTCGGTCTTCTGGACCGAGTGCGTCCAGGACAGCGAAAAGGCCGAGACGGCGAGCATGATCGTCTTGCCTCCGTAGAGCAGGCAAAGGCTCATGATATGGCGACGCTGCGGGCTGTCCGCAGTGCACGCAGCCAGTGCTGTGCGATGACAAGGATGCCCAGGGCCCAGCCGATCTCGTCCGTCCAGGGCAGTGCGAGGACCACCAGGAAGCCTGCGGCGAATGCCAGCAGCCGCTCCCAGAGCGCCAGTCTTGCGAAGAGGAAGCCCACCACGGCGACACCCCACAGTGCAATGCCGAAGCAGGCCTTGGCGAAGACATAGGCGACCTCGACGGGATAACCCCAGGCCGCCGCGATGGGCCCGGCATCCTGCAGCATCAGCGCAGGCGTGTAGACCGCCATGAACGGCACCACGAATCCCGCCGTGGCAAGTTTTGTGGCCTGGATCGAGATCTTCAGTCCGGATGTCTTGGCCATCGGCGCGGCGGCGAAGCATGCGAGCGCAACCGGAGGGGTCAGGTCGGCCATGATGCCGAAGTAGAAGACGAACATGTGGGAGACGAGCAGCGGCACGCCGAGCTCGAGCAGCGCCGGTCCGGCGAGCGACGAGGTGATGATGTAGTTGGGGATCGTCGGGATTCCCATGCCGAGGATCAGGCAGGTGATCATCGTCAGCACCAGCGACAGGAACAGGTTGTCCTCGCCGATCCTGATGATGAAGCCGATGAAGGTCGAGGCGATGCCGGTCAGTGTGAGGGTGCCGATGACGATGCCGACGATGGCGCAGGCGATACCCACCGGCAGCGCGTTCTTCGCACCTTCGGCCATGGCATCGCGGCAGATCCCGAGGGTCTCGCGGCCTCCCTTGACGAAGACGCAGCCGGCGATCAGCGCGAGGATCACGAGCGCCAGGAAGTTGACGCCGAATTTCAGGAAGGATGCCGCCGCAAGTCCGACCGCCAGCCAGAACACCAGCCGGAACACGAAGGGGCCGATCGATGCTGCAAGCGGCATGCCGAGGATCAGAACGACGACGAGGGCGAGCCCCATCGTTCCCGCGAAGATCGGCGTGTAGCCCGCAAACAGAAGGTAGACCAGCACCGCAAGCGGAAGCACCAGCGGCCAGTGTTCCTTGACCGCCAGCCACGGGTTGGGCAGCTCGGACTTTTTCATGCCGCTCAGCCCTGCCTTGCCGGCCTCGAGGAAGACGGTCCAGAAACAGACGCCAAAATAGAGGATTGCCGGAATGATCGCCGCCTTGACGACTTCCGCATACGGCACGTTCAGCGTCTCGGCCATGATGAAGGCGACGGCGCCCATGACCGGCGGCATGATCTGCCCTCCCATGGAGGAGGTCGCCTCCACCCCGCCGGCGAAGGAGGAGCGGAAGCCGAACCGCTTCATCAGGGGAATGGTGAACTGGCCGCTCGCCACCACATTGGCGACGCCGGAGCCGGAGATCGTCCCCATCAGTGCGGAGGACATGACGCAGACCTGCGCCGGTCCGCCGCGCCAGGTGCCGACGAGGCCGAGCGCGAAGTCGTTGAACAGCGCCAGCATCCCGGCCCGTTCCAGGAAGGCGGCGAAGACGACGAAGATGAAGATATAGGCTGCCGACACGTAGATCGGCGTGCCGTAGATGCCTTCCGTCCCGAAGCCGAAGTGCTCGACGATCAGTTCGAAATCGTAGCCGCGGTGGATGAAGGGCGGCGGGAAATATTGGCCAAAGAAGCAATAGGCGAGGAAGATTGCCGCGATGATCGTCAGCGGCAGGCCCATCAGGCGGCGAGCGCCTTCGAAGACCAGTACGATCATCACCGTGGCCACCGTCAGGTCGAGCGGCGTGTGGAAGCCGCTGCGCAGGATGAGGTCGTTATAGTAGACCCAGTTGTAGATACCGGTCAGGAAGCCGACGATGCCGAGTGCCCAGAACCAGATTTTCCCGGCCTTCGTCTTGGCCACGAGGTTGCCGAACAGGGCAAAACCGAGAAGCAGCAGGAAGCCGACATGCATGGCCCGCACGACCTGGCTGGGCAAGGTACCGTAGGCCGCCGTCCAGAGCTGGAACAGCGAGAAGCTGAAGGCGATCCAGAAGGCGATACGCCCGCTGAGTCCGTCTCCAAAGCCGGACGGCAAGCCTTCGATCGCCTCTTCCGCCGAATGCGGAGCAGGCTTGCTCTCCACTGCTGCAAGATCTGTCATGCGTTCCTCGAACTGTCGCTAGAAAAGGAAATCCCCGCGGCGTCGTTTCGACGGGCCGCGGGGACATGAGAGCGAGGCGCTCTTACTGCATGATTCCGGCTTCCTTGTAGTAGCGCTCGGCGCCAGGGTGCAGCGGAACGGGCATGCCGTCCAGGGCCTTCTTCGGGTCGATGGCCTTGGCGGCGGCATGGGAGGCGGCGAGGCGGTCGAGGTTCTCGAAGAGCAGCTTCGTCATCTGGTAGACCGTTTCTTCCGAGACGCCCTCATGGGTGATCAGGAAGTTGCCAACCGCAGCCGTCGGAACGTCTTCCGTCTGCCCGTCATAGGTGCCGGCCGGAATGGTAACCGGGATGTAAGGAGAGCCGATCTTCTCGACGTCAGCCGCCGGAACGGCAACCACGTTGATCTTCAGCGAGGTGGCGAGGTCGCGGATCGAAGCAACCCCGAGGCCGGCGGACTGGAGCGTGGCGTCGAGCTGGCGATTCTTGATCAGTTCGACGGATTCAGCGAACGGGAGGTATTCCGTCTTGCCGAGGTCCTCGTAGGACATGCCCGCAGCTTCGAAGATAGCCCGGGCGTTCAGCTCCGTTCCGGACTTCGGTGCGCCGACGGAAAGGCTCTTGCCCTTCAGGTCGGCAAGCGACTTTACGCCGGACTCCTGGCTGGCGACGATCTGGATGTAGTTGGGATAGATGCCGGCAATGCCGCGTAGCTTGTCCAGCTTGCCCGGAAAGCCCGCCTCCGTGTTTCCTTCCCAGGCCATCTGCACCGAGTCCCCCAGCGAAAAACCGATCTCGCCGCGTCCGGCCTGCAGCAGGTTGAGGTTCTCGACCGAAGCCTTGGTCGCCTGCACCTGGGTGCGGGCGCCCTCGATTTTCTCGCCGTAGATTTCTGAAAGCGCAACGCCCAGCGGGTAATAGACGCCCGAGGTGCCGCCGGTCAGGACGTTGATGAACTCCTGCGCCTTGGCGCCCGCGGACGCGAAGGTCGCGGACACGGCCAGCGTGGCGGCCAGCATGAGATTGATTTTGCCTGATTTCACGATTTTTCCTCCCAAAGCCATCGTCAGCAGGCGCTAAACATGCGGAAGTAGGAGGGGGCCGTCAATCGCTTTATGGCCGGAACGGAAAACTTCCTAGAAGCTTGAACTAATTGCGGCCGTCATTCCCCGTCGAGCGGCTCCGCGCCCTGCGGTTTGCCCGCACGGTCGAGCCGGATTTTCTCGATGCGGTTTTCCGCCGCCGTGAGCAGTTTCTCGCAATGCTTTTTCAGCGCTTCGCCGCGCTCGTAGATGGCGATGGACTCGTCCAGCGCCACGTCCCCACGTTCCAGCCTGGCGACGATGCTTTCCAGCTCCGCCACGGCCTTTTCGAACGTGTAGCCGCTGATATCAATGGTTTCGGCGGTATCGGTCATCCTCAGCCCTTCATCAATCTGCAGATGTGAAGACCGGCGGATTCCGCCAGTCCTTCCAGATCATAGCCCCCCTCCAGCAGGCTGATAAGCCGGTTGTCCGCATATTTCCCGGCAATTTCCATCAGCCGTCCGGTCGCCCAGTCGAAGTCATCGCCCACCAGGTTGATCTGCGCCAGTGGATCGCGGTGGTGGGCGTCGAAACCCGCGGAGATGATCAGGAAGTCGGGGCGGAAATTCTCCAGCGCCGTCAGGACGCGTGTCCGGAACGCCTCGCGGAAATGCTCGCTGGCCGAGTCCTTTTCGAGAGGCGCATTGACGATGTTGCCCTTCGTGCCGGTTTCGTCCTTCGCACCCGTCCACGGATAGAGCGGCATCTGGTGCGTTGAGCAGAACAGCACGGAAGGATCGTCCCAGAAGATGTCCTGCGTGCCGTTGCCGTGATGGACGTCCCAGTCCACGATCGCCACCCGTTCGGCGCCATAGGCCCGCTGCGCGTGACGTGCCGCGATCGCAGCGTTGTTGAACAGGCAGAAGCCCATCGCCTTCGTCTTTTCCGCATGGTGCCCCGGAGGCCGGGCCGCAACGAAGACATTGTCGGCGGCGCCCGTGAAGACGTCGTCCACGGCGGCCATGGCCCCGCCGATTCCGGTCAGCGCAGCCTGAAGGCTCCTAGGTCCCACATAGGTGTCCGCCTCGATCTGGCGCACCTCGTCCTCGTCCGGGATTTCGCGCACCACGGCCCGCAGATGCTCCTCGGGATGGGCGAGCAGCACCGCGTCCTCGCCGGCCTGCGGCGCCTGCTTGCGGTCCAGCTTCTCGAAGTTTGGATGCTGGAGCGCGATTGCCAGCGAGCGCAGCCGGTCCGCCCGTTCGGGATGCCCTTCCGGTGTCCGGTGCTCCAGGAAGATGTCGTGTTCGTGAAGGCGGGTGGACATGCGGGCCTCGTTTTCCGGTTTGCCACGACATGGAGCAGATCACGCGCCATTTCAAGCAACCGGAATGCCGTGCTTGTTTAGGTGCGGGGAATGGGCTTACATGCTTCCGGTCAGGTTGGAAGGTGCCGTGGATAAAGAGCCCGCCGATTTCATCGAGTTCCAAGTTCCGTTCCGGGACGTGGACCTGCATGGCGAGATGTTCAAGTCCGTTTATCTGGCCCGGGCGGAGGAGGCGCTGGCTTCCTTCTGGAAGCGGCGTCCGGCGGCCGCGGACGATCTTCACTTCACCGTCGGCAAGATCACCTGCACCTTCCATGCGGCGCTGCGCCTGCACGATCACGTGCGGATGGACGTTCATGTCAGCAAGATCGGCGTCAAATCGGCGGGCTTCCTGGTGCGCATGGTGCGCGAAGGCGACAGCGACGCCGTCGCCGAGGCGGAAATCCTCTGGGTCTCCTGCGACCGGCAGTCGAAGGAGCCGGTCGCGCTGCCCGAAGACCTGCGCGACTGGCTCTACGAATTCCTGGACTAGATCAGGCTCTGGCGGGCAGCAGCGGATAGCCGACCATGACCGCGCGGCCGGCAAGCGCGGCGACGGCGGCCTTGACGAGGTCGCCCGGAATGAAGGCCATCGAGCCGACGAAAGCCTTGGTGAGGCCGAGGCCGGAAACCACGGCCAGGTAGCTGATGCCGAAGGCATAGAGGACGACGACGCCGCCCGCCACGGCCGCCGCGAAGAAGCCTGCGGTTTGCAGCATTGCGCCCTGGGAGTTCTTCACGAAACGTTCCGACAGGTAGCCGGTGACGAAGGCGGCGAAGACCCAGCCGATGAGGAAGCCGGTGGTGGGAGCGGCAAAGACGGCAAGGCCGCCGCGGCCGCCGGAAAGCACGGGCAGGCCTATGGCCGCAAGCAGCAGGACCAGCAGGACGGCGATCGTGCCGCGTTTGGCGCCGAGGATGACACCCGCAAGCATCACGCCCATCGACTGGGCCGTGATGGGTACCGGAATGAAGCCGAGCATGATGGGCGGCAGCAGGCCCAGCGCGACGATGATCGCGGCGAAAAGGGCACTGAGGACGAGATCGCGAGTACTCATGGGGCGCTCCTAGGATCGGGATGGTGGTTTGTGCCCGCGGATTCCGCGGGCGTCAATGGCCGCCGCGATCTCGTCCGCGCTCTTCAGGGTCTGGATGGTGAGCGGCACGATCACGGTCATCGGCCGCAGTTTCAGGCCCCGGGCCCGATGCGCCTGGCGCAGGATCTCGTATCGTGAGACGACCTCGGGCACAAAGCGGATGACGAGGCCGACGGCAAGACCGATGTCGTCCGCCCTCACGAGGCCGATCCGCTCGAACGGGCGGGCAGCCGAGGAGATCTCCCCGATGAACGAGCCGACCGGCGTCGTGGCGGTCACGGCCGCCGCGACGAGCATCAGCGTCGTAAGCCGCAGCAAGACGACGACGCCTTCTTCCACGGTGTTCAGCATCAGGGTCGCCAGCGCCACCACCGCAATCGTCAGCAGGATGGGCCTCAGCCGAAGCCAGCCCTCCCGCCAACCCATACCGAGGGAGCCGTAGAGAAGAGCGCCGGCGAAGGCCGCACCGCCCAGCATGATTGGGGAGCGGGTGAGGAAGAGGGCCAGGCTGACGACGATGAGAAGGATGAGCTTGATGCGCGGGGAAAGGCGATGGAGCCGGCTGTCACCCTCGACGTAGAGTGATCTCATGACACGGCGATCTTCCGGTATTCGGCGACGACCTCTTCCGGCCTGCCGTCCGCCACGATGCGTCCTTCATGGAAAAGCAGCACCCTGTCGTAGTCCTCGATCAGGGGAAGGTCGTGGCTGATCACCAGCACATCCTCGTCGAGTGCGCGCAGCGTCCTCTCCACCAGCGTACGGTTGCGAAGGTCGAGCTGGTTCGTCGGCTCGTCCAGGATGACGATCGGCGGCTCCGTGACCAGGACCGATGCAAGCGCCGCGAGTTGCAGTTCGCCACCGGAGAGCTCGTGAACGCGGCGGTCCGCCAGATGTCCGATGCTGAAACGGGCAAGCACTCCGTTCACCCTGTCCTGCATCTGGCCTCGCGTCAGCTTCCGGCCGCGCAGTCCCAGCTCGATGTCCTCGCGCAGGATCGGGAGGATGATCTGGTTCTGCGGGTTCTGGAAGATGAAGCCGACCTGGCCGCGCACCGCCTCGCCATCGGCGCCGGTATCGAACCCGTTGACCGTCACCCGGCCCTGGCTCGGCTGCACCAGACCGTTGATCATTCGGGCGAATGTCGTCTTGCCGGAGCCGTTCAATCCGATGATGCCGATGCGGCGCTCCGTCAACGAGAGCGATAACGGATGCACGGCAGTTCGGCCATCGAAGCTCGTCCCTGCCTGATCGAATCTGACGTCCACCCGCGCATCCCCTCGCTTGCTGGCGCTCCTATAGACCGGATGCCGGGAGAGGGGAATGCAAAACAGAACGTGAACATTGAAGTGGGACGACGATCGCCCTACTCTTGCGCGCATGGCGATTCTCATCCCGAACGAGCAGGCGCGCAAGATCTTCCTGGAGCGGCAGGGGCTTTCCCTGCCGCCCTCCCGCAGCCTCGACAAGCCCGGCCTGTTGAGCCTGATCGACAAGATGGGCTTCGTGCAGATCGACAGTATCGCAACCGTCGAGCGCGCCCATCACATGATCCTGTTCTCCCGCAATCAGACCTACCGCCGCGAGCACCTGCAGCATCTCCTGGAGAAGGATGGCGAGCTCTTCGAACACTGGACGCATGACGCCTCCGTCATTCCTTCGGCTTTCTTCCGCTACTGGAAGCACCGTTTCCGCCGCCGCGAAGCGGTGATCGGCGAGCGCTGGCGCAAATGGCAGGGCGAGGATTTCGACCAGGCCTTCGAGGAGACCTACCGGCGCATCGTCGAGGGTGGGCCCATCATGGCCCGGGAAATGAAGGCCGAGGAGCACAAATCCGGCGGATGGTGGAACTGGCATCCCAACAAGACCGCGCTCGAATACTACTGGCACACGGGCAAGCTCGCCATTGCCGGCCGGGTGAACTTTCAGAAGGTCTATGACCTGACCGAGCGGGTGCTGCCGGCCCGCCACCACGAGCCGCAAGTGAGCCACGACGAGTTCGTGGACTGGGCCTGCCGCAGCGCACTGGAGCGGCTGGGGTTTGCGACCTCCGGCGAGATCGCCGCCTTCTGGGACCTGGTGACCCCGCAGGAGGCGAAGGAATGGGTGGAGCGCCGCCGAGACCAGCTGACGGAGGTGCTGGTGGAGAGCGCCAACGGCGGCCGACCGCGCGCGGCCTATGCCTTCGCCGGCTTTCCGGATCGCCTCGGCGACGTTCCGGAGCCGCCGGCCCGCGTCCGCGTGCTCAGCCCCTTCGACCCTCTGCTGCGGGACCGCAACCGGGCCGAACGGCTGTTCAATTTCAGCTACAGGATCGAGATTTTCGTGCCCGAGTCTAAGCGGCAGTACGGCTATTACGTCTTCCCGTTGCTCGAAGGTGACCGGATGATCGGCCGTATCGACATGAAGGCCGACCGCAGAACAGGAACGCTCGATGTAAGGCGTCTCTGGCTCGAGCGTGGGGTTCGTGCGTCGAGCGGCCGGCTGGAGAAGTTGGAGGCGGAACTGATGCGCGTCGGCAAGTTCGCCGGCGTGGAGCGCGTCAATTTCCTGCCGGGCTGGCGTGCCTGATGGGGGGATTGGAATACACCATCAAATGATGTATATCTCTCACGTCATCTGATGGAGCATCTATGACTACCGCACTGGAACTTGTTTCGCCGAAGAGCACGCGGAAACGCCAGACCTTCGCATCGGAAGAGGATCGCGTCCGGCTTTCTGCCACGGCGCTCAAAGCCTTTCGGCGTCTCGTGGAGGAATGGGATCTCACTGGCGCCCAGTCCGCTGCGCTGCTGGGCGTGTCGGTGAGCACCTGGGACCGGCTGAAGCCGGGAGGTGAGGGCCGGACGCTGAGCCAGGACCAGATGACGCGCATTTCGGTCCTGACCGGGATCTACAAGGGGCTGCATCTGCTGTTTGCCGATGGCATGGCGGATCGCTGGCCTTTGCTGGAAAATTCCGGTCCCTTGTTCGATGGCCGGCCGCCCGTCGCGGCGATGATCGAAGGAGGTATTCCGCTGATGCTGGACGTGCGTCGCTACATCGACGCGGTCCGCGGAGGCCTTTGAGCCGTGATCGATGGCGTGCCGGTCACCACCACGGCCTATTCGCGGACGGTGCGGCTGGTCTCCACGGCGAGGCTCCGGGAATCGGTGCTGGCGCCCCTGGTGGATGATGCGGATGAGCTTGCCGAGCTGGCGGAAATCGAAGGCGCCACCAGCAGCCGCAGCATTGCGGAAAGTACCGGCATCTCCGGCCTCGGCGCGCATGAACTCGTCTACGACGTCCCGCATGCACATTTCATCAATGCGAGCTTCGCCTACGCTAAGCCACGCGAGCCGAACCGCTTCAACGGGGAAAATCGAGGCGCCTGGTATGCGGCACTCGACGTCGAAACCTGCCTTGCCGAAATCACCTTCCACATGACGGAGTTCCTGGCCCGGACCGGCCGCTTCGAAGCGGTCGTGGAGTATGCGGAGATGTTCTGCAGCCTGTCCGGAGACTTCCTGGATCTGCGGCCATTACCCCGCCACCCGGCGCTCCATCGGGACAAGGAAATCGGCTATCGCGAAGGAAATACCCTTGCCGCCCAGGCTCGTGCACAAGGGTTGAACGGCATCATCTACCCCTCGGTTCGTCACCCCGGAGGCACTTGCTTCGCGGTGCTGCGGCCTGCCGCGGTTCAATCCGTCCGCCAGGGGGATGTCTACAGGCTGATTTGGGCCGGTGATCCGTCACCGGCTGTAGAGGGCCCTATCGGTGCCTAGCCGCCACAATCGCGGTGGCGCATCAAGTCTCAGCAGATCACCGTCTCTGCGATACGGATGCCGAAACCTTCGAGGCCGACATAGTGCCGCTCGCTGCGGGTCAGAAGCTTGATGGAAGTGATGCCGAGGTCCTTGAGGATCTGCGCGCCGAGGCCGATCTCCAGCCATTCGCTTTCGCGCGCCTTGGCCTGCTCGTGCGCTTCCTGGTCCTGGCGGTGCTTGCGCCCGTGATCCTTCTGGCCGACGCCGACGGAGCCTTCCCGCAGGTAGATGATGACGCCGCGGCCCTCGGAGGCGATCTTCTCCATATAGGTCTCGACCGGGTGGTGGGCGCCGAACACATCGGCTGCCACGTTTTCCAGGTGCAGGCGAACCGGGATGTCGACCCCGTCGCGGATGTCGCCGAAGACGATGGCGACATGCTGCATCGGATCCCACGGCAGGGAATAGGCATGTCCCTTCGCCTTGCCGAACCGGGTGTCGACGTCGAAGGTTGACTGCAGCTCGATCAGTGTTTCCTTGCGCTGCCGGTAGGCGATGAGGTCGGCGACGGAAACCTGCTTCAGGCCGTTCTTCTCGGCAAAGTCCGCCACTTGCAGTCCCCGCATGACCGTGCCGTCGTCGTTGACGAGTTCGCAGATCACGCCGATGGGGGGCAGGCCGGCCAGCTTGCAGAGGTCGACCGCGGCTTCGGTGTGTCCCGAGCGCATCAGCACGCCGCCCTCGCGGGCGATGAGCGGGAAGATATGGCCCGGGCGGACGAAATCGGCAGGACCGGCATTGGGATTGGCGAGGTTGCGGACCGTCAGCGTCCGGTCCTCCGCCGAAATGCCTGTCGTCGTGCCGTGCTTGAAGTCGACGGTCACTGTGAAGGCCGTGGTATGCGCGCTGTCGTTTTCCGCCACCATGGCATTGAGGTTGAGCCGCTTGGCTTCCTCGCGCGGCATCGGCGCGCAGACGATCCCGGAGGTGTGGCGAACGATGAAGGCCATCTTCTCGGCCGTGCAGTGGACGGCGGCGACGATCAGGTCGCCCTCGTTCTCGCGGTCGTCGTCATCGGTGACGACCACGATCTCGCCGGCCTCGAAGGCACGGATGGCGTCCACGACGCGTTTCTGGTCATAGGCCATGGGGAGAGATCCTTATCGCTGCCGGCCGGTCTGTGCCCGGTCGCGGAGGTAGTGGTCGGCGATCGCACAGGCGACCATGGCTTCGCCGATCGGCACGGCGCGGATGCCGACGCAGGGGTCGTGCCGGCCCTTGGTGCGCACGTCGACATTGTTGCCGTCGGCGTCGATCGACTGCCGCTCCGTGAGGATGGAGGAGGTCGGCTTGATGGCGAAGCGTGCTACCACCGGCTGGCCGGTGGAGATGCCGCCGAGGATGCCGCCCGCATGGTTGGAGAGGAACAGCGGCCTGCCGTCATTGCCCATGCGCATTTCGTCGGCATTCTCCTCGCCGGAGAGTTCCGCGGTTGCGAACCCGTCGCCGATCTCGACACCCTTTACCGCATTGATCGACATCAGCAGGGAGGCGATGTCCTGGTCGAGCTTGCCGTAGATCGGTGCTCCCAGCCCGGCCGGTACGTTCTCCGCCACGACCTCGACCACGGCGCCGATAGACGAGCCCGACTTGCGGATGGAATCCAGATACTCCTCCCAGACGGGAACGATCGCAGGGTCGGGCGCGAAGAAGGGATTGCGGTCGACTTCCGCCCAGTCCCAGTTGGCACGGTCGATCTTGTGCTTGCCGATCTGAACCAGGGCGCCCCGCACGACGAGCCCGGGGACGACCTTCCGCGCCACCGCGCCGGCTGCCACGCGGGCGGCCGTCTCTCGGGCGGAGGAACGGCCGCCGCCGCGATAATCGCGGATGCCGTACTTGACGTCGTAGGCATAGTCGGCATGCCCCGGCCGGTAGCGCCTTGCGATTTCACCGTAGTCCTTCGAACGCTGGTCCGTGTTCTCGATCAGCATGGAGATCGGCGTGCCGGTGGTGATCATCGTCTCGCCGTCCTCGGCGAGCATCACGCCCGACAGGACCTTGACGATATCGTCCTCGCGCCGCTGGGTCACGAAGCGTGATTGTCCGGGCTTGCGCTTGTCCATCCAGTTCTGGATTTCGGAGAGCGTCAGCCGCAGGCCGGGAGGGCAGCCGTCGACCACGCAGCCGAGGGCGGGGCCGTGGCTCTCGCCCCAGGTGGTGACGCGGAAAAGATGACCGAACGTGTTGTGAGACATACCGGGCCGCTCGTTAAGGACCGGCCTCTGCCGCTCCTGATGCGGCTGTCTTATGGAAATCGGCGCCGGGCGACAAGTCCTCTTTCCCGCTCACCCGTCAGGCTGCCGCCCTGGTCCAGCCGGAGCGGGCCGCCTGCGTGAAATCGGCGAACGGCAACGGCCTCGCAAAGGCGTAGCCCTGCAGGAGGTCGCATCCGAGTTCGCGCACCAGTGCGGCGTGCTGCATGGTCTCGACACCCTCCGCCACCGTCTCGACGCCGAGCGAACGGGCAATGTCGATGATCGACCGTACGAGTGCCCGCTCCTGCGGCGAATGCAGGATCGGCATCACCAACTGGCGGTCGATCTTCAGCCGCTGTGGCTTCAGCTTCAGGAGCCCGACGATCGAGGTGTGGCCCGTCCCGAAGTCGTCGATCTCGATGTCGATGCCGAGCTTCCTGATCTCTTCGAGATTGCCGGCGACGATATCTTCGTGCTCGTCCAGGAAAATCGATTCGACCAGTTCGAACGAAATCCGGTTGCGGCGGATCTGCAGCGCCTTCAGGCTGTCGATGAGGTTCTCGTCGTGCAGCCGGCGGGAAGAGACGTTGACCGACACCCTCGGGACCTCGATCCCCATTTCCGCCCACCGGGCCTGATCCCGCAGCACGGTTTCGAGGACGATCTGGTCCATCGTTGCGGCAACGTTCAGGTCTTCCGCGATCTTGAGGAAGCGGTCGGGCGCAAGAATGCCCAAATGCGGGTGGTTCCACCGCACAAGTGCCTCAACGCCGGTCAGCAGGTTCGTCTGGGCATCGAACTGCGGCTGGTACCAGGTCACGAATTCGTGGTTCTCGATGCCCGCGAGCAGATCGTCGGCGGTGCGCTTGTGGCTGATGATTTCCGCCTGAAGATTTTGCGTGAAGAACTCGTAGCGGTTTCGCCCCATCGCCTTCGCCCGGTAGAGCGCGATGTCGGCATTCACCAGAACCCGCCGGGCGTCGATGTTGATGCCGTGCCCCTGGGCGATGCCGATCGAGACGCCGCAACGGCAGGAAAATCCCTCGAAGTCGATCGGCTGGCGCAATTCATGGATGATGCGGGCCGCGAGCTGCGCCACGTCTTCGGTTTCGCCTCCCTCGGGCATCAGAATGACGAACTCGTCGCCGCCGATGCGGGCGACGACGTCGCACGGCCGGACATTGCGCGACAGCACGTCCGAGGCGTAGACGAGCATCGCGTCCCCCGCCGCATGGCCCAGCGTGTCGTTGATCTGCTTGAACCGGTCGAGATCGAGGTGAAGGATCGCGAACTTCAGCCGCCTGGTGGCACTCTGCCGCGACAACTGGTCGAGCTCCATGTCCAGCTTGCGCCTGTTGCCCAGGCCGGTCAGCGGGTCGTGCAGCGCATTGTGCTCGATGCGGTTCTTGGCGAGCTCCAGTTCGGCGTTCTTTGCGTCCGATTCCGCCTTGGCCGCCTTCAGTTCGGCGGTCAGCATGGCATCCTCGGTAACGTCGAAGGCGATGCCGATGATCTTCCGGCGGCCCTCGCGATCGACCTGGAGCTGGCCGACGGAGCGGATGTAGCGCAGGCTGCCGTCCGCCTGCGGAACACGGACCACCAGCGAGTCCTGGATATTGGTCTGCTTGAAGCGCGAGGCGATCTGGCGGGCGATTGCGCGGTCCTCGGGGTGCAGAAGATCGAACCACGTCTTCTGCGAGATGAAGCCGTCCGTATAAGGGATTCCATAGAGCTGGCACATCCGTTCGTCCCAGCGCTCGACGCCGGATGCCGGGTCGAATTCCCATATGCCGCACTTGTAGGAAGCCAGCGCCAGATCCAGCTTGTGGGAGAGTTCCTCCAGTTCCTGCTCGCGCTTCGAAAGCTCGTCGAGCGCTAGTTCCAGTTCGGCGTTCTTGATGTCGCTCACAGCCTTGGCGTCGCGCAGCGTCTGCGTCATCAGCATGTCGGACGTCACGTCCCAGACGATGCCGGTCGTGCGGACGCTTCCATCGGGATTGCGATAGGCCGCACCTGCGGAGCGAAGATAGCGGACGGCCCCGGCCGACGTTGCAACGCGGTAGGTCTCGGTGCAGGCGTGTTTTGCGCAGATGCATGTGAAGAAGTGGACTTCGGCGACCGTCCGGTCCTCCGGATAGATCGCCCCGTACCAGTCCTCCAGCCGGTTGTTGAAATCGCCCTCCGCACAGCCGTGGAGAGCGGCGGCCCGGTTGTCCCAGAACAGGTGATGGCCGTCGTCGGTGACTTCCCAGATGCCGATGTTGGAGGCTTCCATGGCAAGATTGAAGCGCTGCGACAACTCCAGGAGATTGGCCTCGCGCGTCTGCAGTGTCACGATATTGCGGTTGCGCTCCCCGATCAGCACGCTTGCCATCAGGATCGGGATGATGAGGGCCAGTCCGCCGAGGGCCAGTTGGAAACGATATTCGGTCTGATCGGGTGCGATGACGTTCCAGCCGGCCGTCGGCGCAATCAGGATCTGCCAGATATTGTTGCCGACGGTCACATGCCACCGGATCGGATCCCGGTCTTCGATAGCGGGATCGCCGAAGAATATCTGGTCCCTCACCGCGCTGAGATCCCGTAGCGCAACCTCGAACCAGTCGAGGTTCGTCAGGTGCGCGCGGCTGGACCGGTCAGCGGCGCCCACACCCGCATCGGCCATGATCCTCTTCTTGTCGAGTACCAGAGCCACGGCCGCCCGCGACGGTTCCGAACGGTCGGCGGTATCGACCGTATGAACGAGCGTAAGCTGGCCGCTGTTGAACCCGGTCTCGATGGACGGGGACTGCAGTGTCCGTCGAGAGCGTATGTCTTCCGCGAACTTGTCCTCGTCGAGGGTATCGATGCCCGAGCTGTCGGGACGGCTGAACAGCGTGCTGAGTTCAAACCCCGGCGCGATCGCCACTGCCACGACCTCCGGGCTGTCCAGCAATTCCTGCTCGGCATAGAAGCGGAAGAGGTCGTGGTCTCCGCCGGCATGCGATGCATAGGCGAGGCCCAGACGGTTCGCGGATGCCAGCTTGTCCCTGATCTCGGACTGCAACTGGCGGGCCGCGCTTACCGCCGCCTTCTCGGCGGCCGAACGCAGCTCCGCCTGATATTGCTGCTGATGCCGCTTGTCGAGGTAGGTGGCCAGCAGCATCACGGCAACGGCGGTTGCGGCTACCGCGAGGGCAAGAAAAGCGGGCCGCTTCGACATCGGCTCAGAATGCGCATGCAGCGGTTTGCCGGCTCTCAAGCTCGCCCCTTTCCCTCATCATCACAGGTTGTACTACCGTATGCAGGTTAATGCCTGCTTTCGCCTGTGCCGGCCCCGTCGTCCGTCAGTATAGAAGGTGATGGATCGTAGCCTGGATTTGTTCGTTACTATCCCCTAGGCACTTGATCAAAATTAGGGTCGAAACCCATTGATCATGTTGATTTGCTGCGGCAAATCGGATTCAAGGTTCCCAATCAATGGATTGGAGGCT
>NZ_CABFWF030000017.1 GCF_902153245.2 Pseudorhizobium endolithicum | reverse complement strand
TGCCCGACCTGAGAGATAGGTGACATTTCGTACCGGAGACATGGGTAACACTTTTCGCTTTGGCGGGAGGTGTCGATGCCGTGGAGAGAGACTTCGGTCATGGAGGAACGTCTACGATTTGTCGCCCGGCTGCTTGAGGGCGATTGCATGAGCGAGGTGTGCCGAGCGTTCGGCATCTCGCGCAAGACCGGCTACAAGATCTTCAACCGCTACAAGGATGATGGCCTGGAAGCGCTGACCGATCGATCCCGACGGCCGGTGCGCTATGCCAACCAGTTGCCGGATCCGGTTGAGGCGATGATTGTTCGCCTCAGACAAGAGAAGCCTTACTGGGGTGCCAGGAAGATCAGGGAACTGCTCGTCAAACGGCTGGCCGGCGATGTGCGCATTCCGGCAAAGAGCACCGTACACGCCGTACTCGATCGTCACGGCCTTGTGAGCCAGGCCCGCAAGAGGAACCGGGCGAACAAGGCCGTCGGCACGCCGCTATCGGCAGCACCTGGTCCCAACGATCTCTGGTGCGCCGACTTCAAGGGCGAGTTCAAGCTGGGCAACGGCCAATACTGTTACCCTTTGACGATCACCGACCAGCTCTCGCGCTATCTTCTGTGTTGCGAGGCCTTCGAATCGACGCGCGAACAGGGTGTCTTCGAGGCCTTTCGGCGGGTTTTTGCCGAGCGGGGCCTGCCGGTCGCCATCCGCTCCGACAACGGCCTGCCCTTCGCCAGTCCCAACGGGCTCTACAATCTGTCAAAGCTCTCGGTCTGGTGGCTCAGGCTCGGCATCGCCATCGAGCGCATCCGTCCCGGCCACCCGCAGGAGAACGGCCGCCACGAGCGCATGCACCTGAC
>NZ_CABFWF030000016.1 GCF_902153245.2 Pseudorhizobium endolithicum | reverse complement strand
GGCGTTCTCGTTCATCAGAGGCCTCCTCGTTGTCGATGAAGCGGATGAGCCGGCCGGCTCGTCCATAGCATCTACAACGAAATCCATTCCCATTCCGCGCTCAAGATGGCTTCCCCTCGGCAGTTCATCAGCGCTAAATCAAACTAGCCGACATGTCCGGCAAAACGGGGTGCACTCCAGGACGGAACTCCACTGCCGGCGATTGCTGAGATCATTGGTCCGTACGGTAAAGTCGGTTTGATCACTAATCACACCAGCCTGGACGCAGCGCCACTTCGGGCGAAGAGCGTGTCATTGCATTGGGAGGATTCAGTTACATTGACCGGAATCGGGGGAGAGTACTTGTCGGCGCGTCATGCGATCTTAGGTGAAATTGGCGCATTGGTCGACTCCGGGACCCTGCGCTCCATCCTCAGGCTCGAGCTTGCTCCCCTCTCTCCGGTAACACTTGCCGAAGCACTGGCCTTGGTCGGCGGCGGACAGACCGCGGGAAAGATCGCACTATCGGTCCAGTTCTAGGTACAGGGCCATCCGTGGGCCCGGCCTCTCTGGAGCCTATGCTGGCCTGGGGCACCAGACGGTATTTGATTGGCTGGGCCAGGTGCCTGACATGTATGCGAAAGCTGCCTCCAAGGCCGTGATAAGCGAGCGGGGATTAGTTGATGAGTCATGCACCGCACTGGCTGACACGAGAGGCGCTCAATCATCGGACATTGAAGATCCGGTAGTTTTGACGATGTCGATGAATGCCCTGACGGCGGGTGACGAGCGCCGGTTCGCCGGGAAAACTAGATGGACCGGAAGTGGCGCCGTGGATCGTTCGCGAAGTAGCGTGCGCAGTGTTCCTGCCTCAAGTTGATCGCGTACCTGATAAGACAGCAAGCGCGCAATGCCCATCCCTGACTTGGCCGCTTCTACTGCCGCATCGGCGGTGTTGACTTCGAGAACGGGGCTAAAGCCGCGGCTCACGGAGCCATCACCAAACCGCCATTCATTAAGCGTTCCCAAACCGCTGAATGCGATGATGTCGTGTTGCTCGAGGTCTTGCGGAATCTGAGGTGTCCCGCGCCGCGCCAAGTAGCTGGGACTGGCGACCAAGACCTGTTGCACCTCTCCCACCCGCACCGCCAGTAGGGCTGAATCGGGTAGGTCTCCGATGCGCACAGCAACGTCAATACCTTCTTCCGCCAGATTGACAACACGGTCCAACAGAAGAGCCCGGACCCGCAGTCCAGGATGACGGATGCGCAGTTCGGCAACGGCAGGTATGACATGCAGGCGGCCGTACAAAACCGGGGCGGTAATTGCTAACTGTCCGCTCGGCTCAACCGCCTTACCAAGAATTTCGGATTCGGCCGCCGCCAATTCCTCGATCACACGTTTGGCCCGCGGGAGAAACAGCGCCCCTTCGTCGGTTAAGGTGACGGCGCGCGTTGTCCGATGGAAAAGCGCCGTGTTCAGCCGGTTCTCCAATTGCGCAATAGCGCGCGTTATCGCTGTTGGCGAAACACGCAGCTCGCGCGCTGCTCGCGAAAAGCTACCGGTCTCGGCGATGAAAACGACGGCCCGAAGCGTTTCCAAAGTGTCCAAACAATTTCTCCAACCGCAATAATGAATTGCTTTATCAGGAGATTATCGCGGTGGTGGAGGTAGGGCAAGTTGCGGCTTATCATCAACAGCTTGATCAAAGGAAACTCCGATGTCGCGAATCCTCCCCCTTGAGCCCAAAGATGCGCCTGACGCTGCCAAGCCGCTGCTCGAGGCAGTGCAGCAGCAGCTGGGGCTAGTGCCCAATTTCATCAAAGTTCTCGCCAAAGCCCCGGTCGCTCTTGAGGGTTTTCTCGGCCTCTACGTGGTTGCCGGGCGTGGGACACTTGATATCGAGACCCGGGAGCGCATTGCTCTGGCCGTCGCCGAGCATAACAGCTGCCAGTACTGCGTGTCCGCCCACACTGCGATCGCGCAGTCGATTGGGATGAGCGGGGATGAGATTGATGCAGCTCGTCTGGGGACATCTCAAGATCGGAAAGCGGCTGCGGCCGTCGCATATGCCAAAGCGCTTGTCTCCAGCATGGGAGCGGTTTCGTCCGCCGAGTTTGAAGCAGCATCAGCAGAGCTTTCCGAAGAGGAGATCCTAGAAGTCCTGGCGCATGTAGCTCTCAACGTCTTCACCAACATGCTCGGCAAATCGACCCGCGTGAAAATTGACTTTCCGGAAGTAAGCCTACTCTCGCAGGTCGCCTGAGCAACCATGTACGGGCCGTCTATTCTGACGGTCCGTACCTCGAGAACTATCCTATGGCACACCGTTTTTCCCAACTGATGTTCACCGCCCCGGTGCAGGCCTTGCAGTCGCGCCACGGTTCGCGTGGCGCCTATGAACAGTTCGCCGAGCCCGAAGCGCCGGCCAACGATCGTCTGGGCGCACTTGAGCAGACCTTCCTGTCCCAGCGCGACAGCTTCTATATGGCGTCGATCTCCCAATCAGGCTGGCCCTATGTTCAACATAGGGGCGGTCCGAAAGGGTTCTTGAAGGTGCTGGATGAACGCACGATCGGCTTTGCTGATTATAGTGGCAATCGTCAGTATGTGAGCGTTGGCAATTTCGCCACTGATGACAGGGTTTCGCTGATTCTTGTCGATTATCTGGCGCGCCGACGCCTCAAGGTTCTTGGGCGGGTGAGGATACTGGAGCGAGGCAAGGATGACGAGAGCCTGGCGCAAGTGCAGGATGAAAGCTACCCTGCGCGCGTCGAGCGGGGCATTATGATTGCGGTTGAGGCGTTTGACTGGAATTGCCCGCAACATATCGTGCCGCGTTACACGGAGGAAGAGCTCCGTGCTCAGTTCGACTTCGTTGAACGCATAAGCAGCAAGCCGGATCGCGTGCAGCGGGTTGAAGCCAAAGCCTTCGGCGACGGCCCCCTGCCGCTGATCGTCTCGGGCATAAGGCAACTGACGCCGCGCGTCAGAGCCTATGAACTGCGACATGCCGAGCACCAGCCGCTGCCCGCGATCACTGCCGGCGCGCATCTGGCCGTTCCTATAGCGATGGCCGGCCACACACACTGGCGTTCTTACTCCATAGCTCGAACAGGGCCTTGCGAAAACTCATACGAGATCGCCGTGCTCGCCGACGGCGATGGGTCACGCGTCATCCATGAGAGCTACCAGATCGGAGCCCGCATCAACTGCCGGATGCCTCGCAACGACTTCGCCCTGGGCGATGAAAGCACTCCCGCTGTGTTGATTGCCGGAGGGATCGGGATCACACCGATCCGTAAGATGGCCGAAGAGCTTGATCGCTGTGGTAGAGCTTTCGAATTGCACTACGCGGTGCGCTCGCGCGCAGAAGCAGCCTATCTCGACGAGTTGGAAAGCCTATGTCCTGACCGTCTGATCGTATACGAGCGGTCTGTTCGGCCAATGGTCGTCTCGGACATCCTAGCTAGCTGCGGCACGGGAGCGCACATCTATGCCTGTGGTCCCGAGCGGATGATTGAGGATGTTATTGCCTCGGCACAAGAGGCCGAATGCGATTTGGCACGGATCCATCTAGAGCGGTTCGGGAAACGGCAGACCGATAGTGAGGCCCGGCCGTTCACCATAAGGATACCTGATTACGGGGTGGACGTGAACGTCGGTGCCAACCAAACCGCTCTCGACGCGCTGGTTAATGCAGGCTTCGAGGTGCCGTCTGACTGTCGGGCGGGAAATTGTGGTACGTGTTCGATCGCCTTGAAAAGCGGTCAGGTGGAGCATAAGGACGCGTGGTCTCTTTCCTTGGGACCCACACTGCGCAATCGGCAATTTACCCCGTGTGTCTCGCGCGCTCTCACCGATACGCTTGTAGTTTCTTTCTCCGGCGATGCGCCAAGTAGCTCGTAGAGACGTCGCGTTTTTGCCACTACTCGCAGCCCAAACAAAGGACGGCAAACCTCGACACGCAGGAAATCCGGGAGCTTCTATGGCGTTGAGTTATTGATTCCAGCGTGAATTTCGGCCTCAAGTCGGTGCAGCGCCCGTTCAAAGAATTTGGGGTCGTCCAATGCACGTGCGAGGATCAGGGCCCCTTGGATGTTGCCGACGGCCGCCTCGGCGAGAGCGGCTGCGTTTTCGCTTTTCATGCCCCCGCGGATCAGCGCGTTCTGCAAAGTCTCAATCCATCTTGAGAAATATCGCCGGATCATACTGGAGAAACGGTTGCGCGTCTGGTCGAGCGCGAAGGCGCCCATAAGACAGATTCGCTCCCCCTGAAAAAAATAGCGGCCTGTAGCGGCCCACATATTCCTGATCGACACATCAGGTTCTTGCGAAGTCAGCTGTGCGAACACGTTTGACTCGAACCAGTCGTGGATTTCAGTGAGCAGTACGGCTGCCATCTCCTCCTTCCCTCCGGGAAAGAAGTGATAGAGGCTACCTTTGGACAAGCCTGTAGCCCCGGTGATTCGGCTATAACTCGTCCCCTCATAGCCGAACTCTCTGAAGACTTCGGCTATGAGGGGAAACGTATCAGCCCTCTCGTGTACAATGCGTGGCATTGGCCTCCTACAGGCCCAGGTCCGAGAGCCCAGGATGATCATCCGGGCGTCGTCCAAGCGGCCAATGAAATTTACGCTCGCTCTCCTTGATCGGGAGATCGTTTATCGAAGCAAAACGAGCTTCCATCAAGCCGTCAGCCGCAAACTCCCAGTTTTCATTTCCATAAGAGCGGAACCACTGACCACTATCGTCGTGCCATTCATAGGCAAAGCGCACGGCAATTCTGTTGCCACCGAACGACCAAAGCTCCTTGATCAAGCGGTAATCCAGCTCTCTGGCCCATTTTCTTTCAAGAAAGCGTAGGATCTCTTCACGGCCTCTCGGGAACTCAGCCCGGTTCCGCCAGCGGCTGTCTTCAGTGTAAACCAGGGAGACCCTGGCTGGGTCGCGACTGTTCCAGCCGTCTTCGGCCAGACGAACCTTTGCGACCGCGGTTTCTTCTGTGAAAGGGGGAACAAGGTTATTCATGGGAGCATCTCCGGTTGTGGAGCAGGACAATCTGTACAGACTAGACCGATCGGTACAGACAAGACAAGAGTTTCTGGTCACAAAGCTACACTTGTCTGAGATGGGGTGTTTCCCGCACGTCCAGTTTAGGAGCGAAAACTGGATAGCTATCGTCAATGAATGACCAGTTGCTCAGCGAGCCACCGCAATGGGAGCATCGCTGATGCGAGCCGCCAGTTCCGCCAAAAAAAGTGAGGTGGCACCCGCAAGGACGATGCCACCTGCCAGAACGTTCGTGGTTCCATCGTATAATGGGCCCAGCCCTACTGCGAAGAGCGACGCGACCAAGCTCGATCCCGAAGCAATCATGGAAGCTCCAAGGCCGGCGACCTGCCCCAAAGAGCGCATCGCTATGGCATTGAGGTTGCCGAACAGGATGCCGATAGCGAAGAAGGCGGCGAAGCCGAAGAGTAGAAGGAGCATGAGCGGTGGTCGGCCGTCACAGGCGATCGATGCGGTCAGCATGAGCAGCCCGGCAAACGTCAAGCCGAGGAAACCAAACCGCGCCATCGCATCCATTCCGACGCGCCCGACAAGGCGACTGTTGAGATAGGAGGCAAGCCCGATCCCGCCGGCGAGCAGGGCAAAGTAGAGTGGAAATGTCTCGTGGACCTTATAGAGGTCGGCGAAGAGGTCGGCGGCGATGCTAAGATAGAGAAGCTGTGCACCGAATACAAAGCCAGTCGCCGCCATCAGAAGGGCGACGCGGCGGTTGGCAAGGATTCGAGAGGCGTTGGCGAGGAGGACGCGAGGACGGAACGGGATGCGGCGCTCTGGCGGCAGCGTCTCGGTCTGGCGTAGAACGAGCCACGTTCCCATCACCAAGGCCAGCACGAGGTAGACTGCGAACACCGCTCGCCATCCTGCAAACGCAATCACACCTTGACCCAACACGGGAGCGACCATCGGCACAAGGATGAAGAGCGAGAACAGGAGTGACATGATGCGGGCCATGGCCTCGCCCTCGAACTGATCGCGGATCATGGCTCGGGTCGCGATTTTCGGACCTGCTGCCCCGGCGCCCTGGAGCATGCGCCCGGCGACGACTTCTTCGAGTGACGACGCGAACAGCGCGACGAGCGTTCCGACAGTGTATAGGCCGATCCCTATGACCAGTGCCCGCTTGCGGCCGATTGCATCCGAGAGTGGGCCGATGAACAACTCGCCAAATA
Organism: Pseudorhizobium endolithicum; assembly: GCF_902153245.2. GTDB lineage: Bacteria > Pseudomonadota > Alphaproteobacteria > Rhizobiales > Rhizobiaceae > Neorhizobium > Neorhizobium endolithicum. The sequence continues at coordinate 11,684 of NZ_CABFWF030000016.1, read as the reverse complement.
CCATACCCAAGATGAATAAGGAAACGACATGCTGGGTGGATAGGGGCGGTGCAGGCGCAAGCTCGGACGCGATCTGGCGCAGACCCGGAAGAAGCGCATCAATGCTAACAGCGGTCAAGGAAGTGAGAAGCGCGTAGAGGACGATATGCTCTCGTGTGACACTGGGCGTCATGCCGTCATGATCCTTGGTTGTTGATCGCTAGTGGCTGTCTAGCGATCAGACCGGGACATGGAAAGTCCGCAGAACGTCCGCTCCCGATCCCAACCAACCGAATTGACCGATGGCATTGATTGCTTTTCGGGCATGGCTTTTGAATGAGTCGCTGGGTCGAGCGGCCAGTCGAAGTGCGTTTGCTGACCAAGCTCTCAAGGGGGCTTCACAATAGGATCGACCTCTGGTTTCTTGTGGTCAAACAAAGGGCCGGGTGATCACCCTGTCGGCGCCCTACGCAGGAGGAACCGTGCTTTATTATGACGCCGCCCATTGGATGGCCTTTCTGGCTGCCGCCCTCTTGCTCAACATATCTCCAGGCCCAGATATCGCCTTCATTCTTGGAAAGGCTCTGACAGGAGGCGCACGGACGGGTTTTCTCGCCATGCTGGGGATCTGGAGTGGGACCCTCGTCCATGTCCTTCTTGCAACGGTTGGGCTTTCGGCCCTGCTGGTCGCTTCTGCCACTGCCTTCGCTTTGGTGAAATGGGCTGGAGCGGCCTATCTGGTCTGGCTGGGTGTTGAGGCTCTAAGATCCAAAGGCGGCTCGTTCATCACCGGTGCTGAACTGCCGGGAAGGATGAGCTCCTGGAGAACCTTCCGCCAAGGGATCCTGGTGTCCTCGTTGAACCCCAAAGTGGCCGTTTTCTTCCTTGCTTTCCTTCCGCAGTTCGTGGTTGCCGGGGCCGGCCCAGTTGCTCTGCAACTTGCATTTCACGGGATTCTGATCATTGTAGTTGCCGCATTAGTCGAGCCGCCACTCGTCCTGCTGGCCGGTCGACTAGCAAACTGGTTCAGAGCGAACAACCGAGCGGCAATATGGCTCGACCGCGCGTTGGGTGGGCTGCTGATAGCGCTCGGGGTTCGGTTGGCGCTGAGTGCAGACATCCGATCCTAGCCGCGGCGGCGGGCGAGCTGCCATAACCCGAAAACTTCCGCAGAAGCCGCCGGTCCAGAACGACGTATGCGGGAATCGAACGCATGACAGGCAAGCGGAGTGCGAAGCTTCTTCTTCATATTACCGTCTTCTCCTGACGATGCTTGTGCCATACGTCCTGGTGATGAGGAAGGCGCTGCCAAGATTGGCAACTATGCTCGCCAGGATTGGTAGCGTATAGCTTTGGGTCAAATCGAACGAGAGGCCGGCAGCAGTTGGACCGATCAGCGTCCCGAGAGCAACGCTTGTGTAAAGCACGCCAATGATCCCGCTGACATTCCGCCCACCGAACCGGTCCATCACGACGGCCGGGAGCAAGGCAACCCAGCCGCCATAAAACAAGCCATAGACGAGGGCGAAGACGCTGAGTTGCCACATGTTCGTGGATAACGCCCAGATGCTCATGGCGAGCGCCATGCCTATGAACATCAGCAACAGCGAGTTCTCTCGCCCCAGCCGATCTGCCAGTGCTCCGAGAAGGAAGCGTCCTGCGGTGCTTCCGATGCCGATCATGCCAAGGGCGCCTACGGCGTAGAAATGGGAAATTCCCTGATCCAACGCATACGGGACGAGGTGAACGAAGGGGATGAAGGCGCCGAATGAGCAGAGCAGGCAAGCGGCATAAAGAGTCGTGAAACGCGGTGAGCGGATCGCTTGTCGAATGGAATTTCCCTGCTGCAAATTCTGATCCGTACCAGAAGTCATCGGAGCCCCGTCTGGAGCAAGTCCGCGATGGCGAGGGTCATCGACTAGAAGCAAGGAAATGCCCACGCCGATCGTTGCCACAAAGCAACCAAATAGGACGTAGCTTGTGCGCCAATCAAGCAAGCTGATCAGCCAAGTTGCGAGCGGCGGCATGACTAGCGTTCCAACACCTATCCCGCTTACTGCAAGGCCAGATGCGAAGCCGCGCTGGCGCCTGAACCATCTCTGTACGGCGCCTAGCACCGGCACATAGGAGAAGCCCACTCCGAGACCCACTCCAAGTGTGTATGCAAGATAGACCTCCGTCAGACTGCGCGCCAGGCCGGCTAAGACCAATCCGGCCCCTAGCAGGATCATGCCGGTAATAGACAATGCGCGCGCGCCGAACCGGTCTGCCAGGGGCCCGCTTATCATGCCCGTGCCGAAGTACAGAGAGCCGGCCAGTGAGAAGACGAGAGAGACGGAACCTCTGGACGCCGAAAACTCTCTCTGCAGTGGATCGAAGAAGGCGCTGAATGTGTAGGCACTGCCAAAACCGAGGAAGGTAACGATGAACGCGGCGGCAACTACGTACCAGCCATAGAATATGCCGGAACCGAGGCCGGCTGCTGTGTTTCTCATGGGACGGACCATTACGCGAGCGGATGTCGGCGATGCCAGTTGGTCACAGCCTGGAAAGCGGTGCCTGCACGCAGCAGCGCCGGCTCGCCCAGATGGGCCGCAACCAGCTGAAACGCGAGTGGCAAGCCGTCCTCCGCGAAGCCACCAGGAAGAGTAATGGTGGGGTTACCCGTCATATTGAAGGGGCAGGTAAATCGTTGGAGCTTGAAAATGAGTTGCGGTTGTTCGCCAAGTGTCTGTATCGCTTCAAGGGTGAGTGATTCAAAAGGGTGTACCGGTGTCAGCAGCAAATCGATCTTCTCGAACAGCGCCGCCATCCTGCCTCGCAGTTGTAATCGCCGAACCAGGATCTTCTGATAGCTAGTGGCGGAGATTTCACGGCCATGTTCAACGACGGACGCCAGCACTGGGCCATATTCTTGTTTCCGCGCTGGATAGGTCGCTTCGTGCGCGACCACCGCCTCGACAGCGCAGTTTTCGGTCCAGTCGGTGATAGCACTTGTCACGTCAGGACATTGGACCTCCAGGATCGTCGCTCCGAGTGAGCGAAAGATCTCTACCGTTTGAGAAAGCACCGTCTGGACAGCGGGGTCTACATCATCGTCGTTCCACTCTGGATCGACGCCGATGCGCAGGCCCTTGATTTGTTGACGGGCAAGTCTGGCATAGTCCGGTACCGGAGCGAGCAGTGCCGTCGGGTCCTTCGGGTCTGGACCTGCGATCGCCGCCAGAAGCAGAGCACAGTCTATTGCACTGCGAGCCATTGGACCGACGTGATCCAAAGTCGCGGCAAGCTCGAACACACCATGGCGGCTGACACGGCCCCAGGTTGGTTTCAGCCCGGTAAGGCCAGTCGCTGCCGATGGCCAACGGATCGACCCTCCCGTGTCTGAGGCGATAGAGCCATAGCAGAGACCTGCTGCTGTCGCAGCTGCTCCCCCAGTCGATGAGATCCCAGGCCAGTATTCCGGATTCCAGGGGTTCTTGGGGGCACTGATCGAAGGATGGTGATCGGAATAGGCTCCTTCCGTCAGCTGGAGTTTTCCCAGGATGATCGCGCCTGCCTCCTTGAGGCGACGCACCACGGATGCATCTTCGGGCGGGTAAAAGTCTTGATGAATAGGCATTCCGGCCGCTGTCGGGTGCCCTTGAAGCCAACATAGGTCCTTCACTGCGATTGGCACGCCGTGCAAAGGGCCACGATAACGGCCATTCTTGATCTCCACCTCGGCCACCTCGGCCTGCTTCATTGCATCGTCTGCCGTTAAGAGAGCGAAGGCCCTGAGTGAGGGATCCAGTCGGGCAATCCGATCGAGCAGAGCACGCGTAACCTCCACGGGTGAGGCTGTGCGCGCCTGAAGTTGGGTTGCGAGTTCGGAAAGCTCGAGATAGTGCAGGGCAGGGGGCATTGGGTTCATGTTGGTTTCTCGTACTGGTGTGGCGACGTCAGGTCCGGACGCAGCGGGACTGCAGTAGTGATCGCTATCTTCCAAATTCGGATCAGTTTTCCTAAATTCACAAGATGCGGCGCGGCATAACTCAGCGGATAATTGCCCGCGGCACAAACCAGATTTCCTGCTGCTTTCGGATTAGATAAACTAAATGGTCGGACGTCTTCCTCCCCTTAATGCGCTTCGTGCCTTCGAAGCCGCTGCGCGCCATCTGTCGGTCAAGGACGCGGCCGCGGAATTATGCATAACTCCCGGTGCGGTCAGCCAGATGCTAAAAACGGTGGAGTTACATCTTGGCACCGAACTGTTTCATCGCGTTAACCGCGGGATCCTTCTAACCGAGGCGGGGCAAAACTACCTTCCGCCGATCCGTAACGCCTTCAGGCAAATGGTCGATGCCACCGAGCGCGTGGCCACCGCGTCTGAAACGGCCCTCACCGTCAGTGTGACGCCATTTTTTGCGGAGACGTGGTTGGTGCCACGCTTGAAACGATTCCAAGATGCTTATCCTGACATCGATTTGAAGATCCTGGCCAGCAGCGCCCTCGCCGACTTCTCCCGCGACGGCGTTGACGTCGCAATTCGCCACGGTCTCGGGCGCTATCCGGGGTTTCGCAGCCATCGGGTTCTCGTCTTGGAGATTGTGCCTGTCGCGGCTCCGGCGCTGGTCGCGGAACGAGGCAAGCCAGCGTCAGCTGCCGATCTGGTTCGGTGGCCACATATCCACGATGCCGACCGCAAAGGATGGCACCTCTGGTTTCGTTCGCAAGGCGTAGAGGAGATCGCGGTGCTGCGTGGACCGTCCTTCAACGATTCCAACCTTCTCCTTAGATCCGTATTGAGCGGGCAAGGGGCGGGACTTTTACCTGCGGCGTTGATCGAGAACGACCTTAAGGAGGGCCGGCTCATTCGGCTTGCGGACACAGTGCTCCTTGATGCCTTCGCATACTATCTCGTTTATCCCGATGCGACCTACACCCGGTCCAAGGTCGCTGCTTTCAGATCATGGATACTCGACGAAGCAACGTGTTGAACCTCAGCTGCAACCCGCCGCTGGCGACAGTGAAGTTTCGGATGACGACCTAGTCCAGGACCCTGAGCGCTTCATTGAAGAACACAGCGGCGAAGGGAACCGAGATCCGGGCTTGCTCTTGGTTGCTTCCGCCCCCCATCGCTGTGTTGAGAAGTTATGGCAGTTCAGGCTTACGATCGACTATAAGACCTGCCTGATCGCCGAAAATGGGTTGAATTGAATGATAGCGCGAACTACCCGCCTGTGCCCCGAATGTTTTGGGCAAGAAATCGATGGCCTTTGCTGTCGCGGGATGCTCGCTCTGGTTACAAGCTGGGAATGGGGAAATCCAAAGCTTGGCGCCAAACATTTCGAAATAGTGTCCTCCTTCCTCATTCAGCATCCCAGCCAATATGAAGATAAAGCGATCCAGAGCCTGCGGGTAATGCTTCGACGGCATTTAGATGAAGGGTTACCTGTAGATCGCATCAGGAAGATCCATGGTGATCTTTTTGCCGGACGGACCAGGGTTAGGGCTGATGAGGGCAATACGGTCATACAACCTCGCGAATGGCCTATTACCGTCAGCTATGTCTATGTTGGCGGTCCCGACGAAGCCCTCGAGCGCGTCAACCGTTGGGTAACTTGTGTTCGTAGTGGCCTTTGATGTGTTCTTGATTGGCCTTCGGCCGGCAACCAACAGGAAGGTGGATGAGCGGGTATCGGAGGTTTTCCCCCGGTTCCCTTTGCTGCATGATGGTCCCCTACGGGGTTGCCGCCAACTTGCAGTGATCTAGGTGAGGACGAGGGGGCTGCCGCATGCTCCCGAGCAGCAGGAAGGGGAGGGCCGAGGATGATCGGACAACTAACTGCCGGAGAAAGACAGCTTTCGGTTGTTATCCTGATAGCGCTGGTGATCATTGGTATCGCCATGGCAGCCGCCGGCCGCTTCGATCCGCTCGGCGTACACGGCGTTGTCGTTCTCTTGTGCAGCGGTGTGCTCCTGGCGCGGTTGCTGTCGTCGCTTTTCGAGCCCGAGCCGCATCCGGAGCGTCTGTCGAAATATTACGATGATCCGATCAAGGCGGGCATTGTCTTCACGATGATCTGGGCCGTGTTCGGCATGTTCGTCGGCGTCTGGGCAGCCGCGCAACTTGCTTGGCCGTCGTTGAACTTCGATACGTCGTGGACGAGCTTCGGAAGGATCAGGCCGGCCCACACGACGGGCGTAATCTTCGGATTTGGGGGCAATGCCCTCATTGCAACCTCATTCCACGTCGTCCAGCGGACGTCGCGAGCGCGACTGGCTGACCAGTTCAGCCCCTGGTTCGTCCTCTTCGGCTACAATCTCTTCTGCCTGGTCGCGGTTACCGGCTATCTCATGGGTGTGACCCAATCCAAGGAATATGCCGAGGCGGAGTGGTACGCCGATCTCTGGCTCGTGATCGTCTGGGTCACCTATTTCGTTCTTTACATACGAACCCTCGCGCGCCGGAAGGAGCCGCACATCTATGTGGCCAACTGGTACTACATGGCGTTCATCCTGGTTGTCGCGATGCTGCACATCGTCAACAACATCGCGATCCCGATTTCGCTCAGCCATGCAAAGAGCTACACGGTCTGGCCCGGTGTTCAGGATGCAATGGTTCAATGGTGGTACGGGCACAATGCCGTGGCCTTCTTCCTCACGGCAGGCTTTCTCGCCATGCTGTACTACTATCTTCCCAAGCGCGCCGATCGTCCAATCTTTTCCTACAGGCTGTCGATCCTGAGCTTTTGGGGTATCACTTTCTTCTACATGTGGGTGGGGTCGCACCACCTGCACTATACGGCGCTTCCACATTGGGTTCAGAACCTTGGGATGACCTTCTCGGTCATGTTGCTCGTCCCCTCCTGGGCCTCCGCGGGCAACGCGCTTCTGACCTTGAACGGTGCCTGGCACAAGGTTCGCGATGATGCCACCCTCCGGTTCATGTTCATCGCGGCTATCTTCTACGGCCTCTCCACGTTCGAAGGTTCGTTCCTTGCGATCCGGCCCGTGAACTCTCTGTCCCATTACACCGACTGGACCGTGGGTCACGTCCATGCGGGCGTTCTCGGTTGGGTCGCCATGATCACGTTCGGGGCTCTTTACACCCTCGTCCCTAGCCTGTGGCGTCGGGAGCGAATGTATTCCTCGATGCTGGTGGAGGCTCATTTCTGGCTCGCCCTTGCCGGGACGCTGATCTACATCTTCGCGATGTGGAACTCCGGTATCATTCAGGGCCTGATGTGGCGGACCTACACCGAGCAGAACACGCTCACCTATTCCTTCATCGACTCCCTGGTGGCGATGTATCCCTACTACATCGCGCGTACATTCGGCGGCCTGCTCTTTCTGATCGGTGCGATCATCGGTTCGTACAACATCTGGATGACGGCGCGGGGAGCACCCGTCTCACGCGCTGAACAGGATCTGCCTGTCGTCGACGGCCCTGTCTCGCCAGCGACCCCAGCGGAGTAATCACGATGAGAGAGCTCTTTCACCGGAAGCTGGAACGCACCGCACTCGGGTTTGTCTTCGCCATCATCGCTGCTGCCAGCGTCGGCGGCATTGTCGAGATCGCGCCGCTGTTCACCATCGACGAGACCGTCGAAGACGTTCCCGACATGCGTCTTTACACGCCCCTGGAGCTGGCCGGCCGAAACATCTACGTCCGCGAGGGCTGCTATGCCTGCCACAGCCAGATGATCCGCACGCTCAGAGATGATGTCGAGCGCTACGGACCTTATTCTCTAGCGGTTGAATCGAAGTATGACCGGCCCATGCTGTGGGGTTCGAAGCGGACGGGACCTGACCTGGCGCGTATCGGAGGCAAGTATTCTGATTTCTGGCACGTGGCACATCTGACCAATCCTCGCGAGGTCGTGCCCGAATCCAACATGCCTGCCTATCCATGGCTTGCGCAAAACGAGCTCGACATCGAGGATCTCGACCTTCACCTGATGGCCCAGCAGTCTCTGGGTGTTCCGTATACCGACGAGATGGTCGAGAATGCTGGTCGGGACGCCTATGGTCAGGCGTCGCCAGACACAGACTTCGCCTCAGGCGTGACGGAACGCTACGGAGAACGGACGCAGGTCAGTACCTTCGACGGCGTGACGACGCAGGTGACCGAAATGGATGCTCTGGTGGCCTATCTCCAGGTACTTGGACGCCTTACCGACGCCGCCTATCAGGGTACGGCTGCGGAAGAATTGCCTCCGGACGCGAGCAACTGACGGTAACTGGAGCATTCCATGGACCTCGACCACGACACACTCGTCTTCATCTCCAAGAGCTGGGGGCTTTTCTATCTCATCGCCTTTGCGGTCGGCGTCCTGATCTACACCTTCTGGCCCTCGAACAAGAAGCGATTTGACAAGGCCAAGAAGGGCATTCTCGACAAGGAAGACAGGCCATGGACGTAGAGGAAGTCGATCCCGTCAGCGGTCGAAAGACGACCGGCCACGAATGGAACGGCATCAAGGAACTGGACACACCGGTGCCGCGCGGTGTCCTGATCTTCCTGGTCGTGACGCATCTGTTCGCCCTGCTTTGGTGGATACTGATGCCGACATGGCCGCTCGGCACGACCTATACGAAAGGCGTGCTGGGCACCGACCAGCGGCAGAGGATCGAAGAGGATCTCGCTCAGAGCCAGACCGCTCGTTCGCAATGGACGGCAGCCATCGAAACGCGCAGCTATGACGAGATCATGGCCGACGAATCCCTCATGGAGTTTGTCCGCGCCTCCGGTCGCCAGTTGTTCGGCGACAACTGCGCGGCCTGTCATGGCACCGACGGCACGGGACGGTTCAACTATCCGGACCTGACCGATGACGACTGGCTCTGGGGCGGGGGGGCGGAGAACATAGCAGAGACCCTTCGCGTCGGTATCAATGCAGCCCATGACGAGACAAGAGTGGCGGAAATGCCTGCCTTCGGACGCGACCAGATGCTTGACCGCACCGAGGTCCGGCAGGTGGCGCTATATGTTCACTCGCTGACCAATCCAGCGACCTCTACACCGCAGAATGCGACGGAGATACAGGCGGGCAGGGAGGTTTTCCTTTCAACTTGCGCTGCCTGCCACGGAGAAGATGCCGGCGGCAGCCAGGAGATGGGAGCGCCCAATCTCGCCGACAACTACTGGGTCTATGGTGGCGACATGCAGACTCTGATCACCACGATCCATGGCGGCCGCCGTGGTCATATGCCGACATGGGACGAGCGGTTGACGGAAGTCGAGATAAAGACGCTTGCGCTCTATGTGAACGACCTGGCCCTGGAGAAACGCTGATGTCTGCGCGTCAATGGCCACTGTGGACGCTGGTTGGGATTGCGGTTGCCATCTTCGTCGCCGCCAACGCCCATCTTGTCTACATCGCAGTCGCGAGTGACCCGGGCTGTGTAACCCATTTGAAAACGGCAGGATCTGCTGAGGGCCAGTATCGCGCAGCAAAATCTGCCTGTTAGCCCTTGAGGGAGGGAAGAATGAAGACGCCTGGCAAAACCTATGGGCTCCTCAGCGAGACCTCGACGATCGAGGAAACGCGCAATCCCCTCTTCAAGAGGAACCTGTCTGCGAGAGCGCCTCTGCAATGGCTTTCGCAAGGCTGGTCCGACCTATGGGTTCAGCCTCTACTGAGCCTTGGTTACGGCCTTGGGGTTTTCATCCTATCGGTGATTTTCGTGTGGCTGCTGTTTGTCGGCCAGCGGGACTACTATCTGTTTCCGGCCATGGCCGGGTTTCTGATCATCGCGCCTCTGCTGGCTGCGGGGCTCTACGCCAAGAGCCGCGCCATCGAGAGCGGTGAGCGGATCAGCGCCCGGCGGATGCTGCTCATCCGTGCGGAGACGGGGACGCACATTTTCTTTACCGGTCTGCTCCTCGTTCTGTTGTTTCTCCTCTGGATGAGAGCGGCGGTTCTGATTTATGCGCTGTTTTTCGGGGTCAGTCCGTTTCTCGGTTTCTCGCAGATTGTGCCGGTCCTGCTGACGACGCCCACCGGATGGGCCATGCTTCTGGTGGGTGGCTTCGTCGGTTCGCTGTTTGCCGGATTTGCCTTCGGCGTGAGCGTGTTCTCGATCCCGATGCTCCTCGACAAGCGGGTGGATACCCTGACAGCCATGGGTACCAGCATGGCGCTGGTCTGGAACAATCTGAAGCCGATGCTGGCCTGGGGCGCAATCGTGCTGGGCCTGTTCCTGTTGTGCCTGGCAACGGCATTGGCTGGCTTGGTGGTCGTCTTCCCTCTGCTCGGTCATGCCACCTGGCACGCCTATAGAGAGATGGCCGGAGGAGGTTCCCATGACGATGCGCCGCTCAAGTAAGGGAACCGGAAACCGACGTGATAGTTCCGCTTACGCGGCTTCGACGACCTCAACAGGAGGTAGCCCAAAGTGAGTCCTTTCCTGATTCTCGTCCCGATCTCAATCCTCATGGGAGTGGTAGGCCTTTGCGCCTTCTTGTGGTCGATGAAGGACGGCCAGTATGAAGATCTCGACGGAGCAGCCGTCCGCGTCCTCTTGGATGACGAGGATGAGTAGAAATGAAGCCTTGAAGGGAGCAAGCATCGTCTTAGCTTGTCGTGATAGATGGTCGTGGAGGATCCGATGCCAACGGTAGCTGCTCTGTTCAAGGATCTCGGAGCCGCCCAACTGGCCACCGAAAAACTTTCCGCTTCTGGCGTCCCGGAGGAGGACATCAGTGTAATCTCTAACCAGAGCGAACACCTAACAACCGATATCGACCCCGTCGAAAGCACGACAGCCGGAGCCAGTATCGGTGCCGTCGGAGGTGGCGCTCTCGGTCTCGTCGCCGGGCTTGCTCTCATGCCTGTCTCCGGCTTGGGCCTTGTGGGTGTGCTAGGATGGCTGGCCACCAGCCTTGCGGGAGCCTCGGCGGGCGTCGTAGCAGGGGCAACGGCCGCGAGCGTCTATGACATCCTACGCACCAGCGGTGCGCCGGAGAAAGAGGCGCATTTTTACACAGAGGGGTTGCGTGCTGGTGGTACGTTGGTTGCCGTCAAAGCAGCCGGGAACTCCGATAGCATTACGGAGATCCTGCGCGCCGCCGGGGGAGCCTTCGCCGCTTCTGAGGAGGACAATTCATAGCGGTAATGGCCGGTCATCTCCACTATCCGACCCTGAAATTGATTGACGCAGACCGTCTGATGCCGTCGGCGTTCGATCTGGCAGGTGTGCTTGTGGCCGCTTTTTTGATATGCCTCAACTGATTTCCTCAGCCATCATCTAATGTTGGCAAAGAGGAGATGAAGCAATGACAAGATTTCATCCAGGCGCGTTTGTCGATGAGCAGATTCTTATTTGCCGTGGTCTTATTGACACCCTCGAGCAGGGAGAGCGGACGGAAGACGTGACACGCCAACTAGTCAATCTTTACGCGTCTGTAGCTGCCCTGTCGAAGCTCAAGCGAGAACAGTCTTCGGAAACGTGCGATCCCGCTACCCAGAAGATAGACCCGGCGGAGAGAAATTGGCAATCAACATAGGGATCGGAAGCATCAACATAGGGAACGCGGATCCGCCAGAGCTTGCAGAAGGACCAGGAGTCTAGCAACTCGAACGCGGATTTTACGTCAGACATTCCGCAGAGCTTGAATGTCCGACACACCTCCTGCTCTTAGGGTTCAGACTCAATCATAGCCAGAACGCGACGAGGGTGGCCAAGGCGACTGCGGAGAGGAAGTTTCTGGCAAGCTT
>NZ_CABFWF030000015.1 GCF_902153245.2 Pseudorhizobium endolithicum | reverse complement strand
AACCATCGACAACCCGTTCGGCACGAGGTTGTCACCCATGTCTTAGGTACAGTCTGTTACCTATGTCTCCGGGTCGGACATCGTGAGGTTGGAGCGGGTGAAGGGAATCGAACCCTCGTCGTCAGCTTGGGAAGCTGCTGCTCTACCATTGAGCTACACCCGCGACGGTGCGCAGAGTTCTATCAGTTCGCCGTCTCTGTCAAGCGTCGATCCAGCGGAGAGCGGCGTTCCCTCAGCCGATGCGGAAGTGCTTCGACAGCTTCAGCCCCTGCGCCTGGTAGTTGGAGCCGAGGCCGACGCCATAGAGCGCATCGGGCCGTTGCAGCATGTGCTCATAGACGAGGCGACCGACGATCTGGCCGTCCTCCAAGATGAACGGCACCTCATGGCTGCGCACTTCGAGAACGGCGCGGCTGCCGCGCCCGCCGGCTTCCGCATGACCGAAGCCGGGATCGAAGAAGCCGGCATAATGGACGCGGAACTCGCCAACCAGCGGATCGAAGGGGGTCATCTCCGCGGCATAGAGCGGCGGCACATGCACCGCCTCCCGGGATACGAGGATGTAGAACTCGTCCGGGTCGAGGATGAGTTCGTTGCGGCCGCGGCTGTAGAGCGGCTCCCAGAAATCGAAGATGTCGTGCTGGGCCTTCTTGTCGACATCCACCACCGCCGTGTGATGCTTGCCGCGGTAGCCGATGAGGCCGTCCTTGTCGCCGGTGAGGTCGATCGAGAGGGCAATACCGCCGCCGCTGACATTCGGCTGCCGGGCCGCAACCAGTGTCTCGGCCTCGTGCAACTGCAGCAGCTCCGGTTCTCCCAGCAGGGCATTGCCGATGCGGAAGCGGATCTGCGACAGGCGCGAGCCGCGCCGGACGACGATGGGAAAGGTCCGCGGGCTGATCTCCAGGTAGAGCGGCCCGGAATAGCCGGCCGGGATCTTGTCGAACTCCTGGGCGTAGTCGGTGATCACGCGGGTGAAGATGTCGAGGCGGCCGGTGGAGCTCTTGGGATTGGCGGAGGCGGACATTTCCGCCGGCAGGTCCAGTTTCTCCATGAGCGGCACGATATAGACGCAGCCGGTTTCCAGGACGGCGCCTTCCGACAGGTCCACCACATGCAGCTTGAGGCGATCGAGCTTGTCCGCCACCCGGCTGTTGGGGCCGGGCATGAAGCTTGCGCGGACGCGAAATGCCTTGGCGCCGAGCCGCAGGTCGAGGCTCGCAGGTTGAATCTGATCGCCGTCCAGCGGCTTCTCCGACGCCAGGCGGCCGCTGTCGAACAGCGCCACTATGGCCCGATCGGCCAGGATTCCGGTGTTCCGTGTCATTCTCGTCTTCCCCGTCTGGCTGGGACAAAACCAAATGCCTGCCATTGACGCAAGCGAGGACGAGCGCTATGGCAGTTTTATCCCGTGGTGATTTGGCCGGTCGGCTTGCAGCCACGTTAAACAAGTGGCTAAAAAGACCGGGGGCAAGACCGGTCTGCTGACGCGACCGGTTTTTTTGTGTCTGAAAGGTGCAAGCGCATGAGCACGAAATGGCGCCCCGCAACCCAGCTCGTCCACGGCGGAACGATCCGGTCGCAATATGGCGAAACCTCCGAGGCGATCTACCTGACCCAAGGCTTCGTCTACGAGACGGCGGAGGCGGCCGAAGCGCGCTTCAAGGGCGAGAGCGAAGGCTATATCTACGCCCGCTACGGCAGCCCGACCAACGACATGTTCGAGAAGCGCATGTGCCTTCTGGAGGGCGCGGAGGAAGCGCGCGCCATGGCATCGGGCATGGCGGCCGTCGCTGCCGCGATCCTCTGCCAAGTGAAGGCGGGCGATCATATCGTCGCCGCCCGCGCGCTCTTCGGCTCCTGCCGCTGGGTGGTGGAGACGCTGGCACCCAAATATGGCGTCGAATGCACCCTGGTCGACGGACGCGACATCGCAAACTGGGAAAAGGCAATCCGGAAGAACACCAAGGTCTTCTTCCTCGAAAGCCCCACCAACCCGACATTGGAAGTGATTGATATTGCCGGCGTTGCGAAGCTCGCGAACCAGATCGGAGCCAAGGTGGTGGTCGACAACGTGTTTGCCACCCCACTCTTCCAGAAGCCACTGGAGCTCGGCGCCCATGTCGTCGTCTACTCCGCCACGAAGCACATCGACGGCCAGGGGCGCTGCCTGGGCGGCGTCGTACTTTCCGACAAGCAGTGGATCGACGAGAACCTCCAGGACTATTTCCGCCACACCGGTCCGGCCATGTCGCCGTTCAATGCCTGGACGCTGCTGAAGGGGATCGAGACGCTGCCGCTGCGGGTTCGCCAGCAGACGGAAAATGCCGCGCGGATCGCCGACCTGCTGGCCGGCCATCCGAAGATCGCCAAGGTCATCTATCCCGGCCGGGCGGACCACCCGCAGGCGGACATCATCGCCAAGCAGATGAGCGGCGGCTCCACGCTGGTCTGCCTCGAGCTGAAGGGCGGCAAGGCCGCGGCATTCGCGCTTCAGAACGCGCTGGACGTGGTGAAGATCTCCAACAATCTCGGCGATGCCAAGAGCCTGATCACCCATCCCGGCACCACGACCCACAAGAACCTCGGCGACGAGGCTCGTGCCGAGCTTGGCATTTCCGCCGGGACGCTCAGGCTTTCGGCGGGCATCGAGGACACGGACGACCTGATCGAGGACTTCGCCCGCGCGCTGGACAAGGTTCCGGGCTGACCGCGGCCGGGAGAGCACCGGAACCGGTTAACTCTCCCGGTTATCGTTAATCGCCGAAAAGGAGTTCTCCGAAGGGAAACGGGCGCTCTCAAGCTCTCGCTTTTCTTGACGTTTTAGCGAAGCTGTAACATACCCGGAACGGTATCATCGAAAGTGCCGCGTATGTATCGCGCCAGAACGAAAGACATAGAAGTCGTCGTGGAGCCCTATTATCTGGAGGAGCAATCCAGTCCGGAGGACAGCAGATATGTCTGGGGCTACCATATCGTCATCGAGAACCACTCCGACCGTGCGGTGCGGCTGACGCAGCGGTATTGGCACATCACCGACCAGAACGGCACCGTGGACGAGGTCGAAGGTCCGGGCGTCGTGGGCGAACAGCCACGGCTCTTGCCGGGAGATTCATACGAATACTCCTCGGGCTGCCCCCTCGACACACCCTCCGGCATGATGTTCGGCCACTACACGATGGAAGACGACGAAGGAAATAGCTTCCATGTCGACATCCCGGCGTTCTCGCTGGATTCGCCGGGGCTTCTGCGGGTGCTCAACTAGCACCCGCACCGGCCGCACTCACGCGGCGGCGAACTCCTCGACCGCGTAGCGGTAGGTGGTCGAGCAAAACTCGCAGGTCACGGCGATCTCGCCTTCCTGCTCGCTGGCGCTGATCTCCTCCGCGCTGAAGCCGTCCAGCACGCCCTTGATCTTCTCGCGCGAGCAGCTGCACCGATCCACCACCGTCTGCGGCTTGTAGACCCGCACGCCACGTTCATGAAACAGCCGGAAGAGCAGCCGTTCGATCGGCACCTGCGGATCCGTCAGTTCATCCGTGTCGATCGTTTCCACCATCACACGCGCTTCCGACCATGCATCGTCGTCGCTCTGATCGTGCTCCCGCTCGTCACCGTCGCCGCCGTGCAGATCCGGCTGGCGCATACGCTCGGGCGCCTGCGGCAGGAACTGCGCCACCAGTCCGCCCGCCCGCCAGTTGTGGCGCGGCCGGCCTTCGGCATCCCGGTCCAGAAGCTCGGCCACACCCAGCCTTACCTTCGTGGGGATCTGCTCCGACTGGCGGAAATAGACGCCGGCGATCTCCTCCAGCGAAGAGCCGTCCAGGGGCACGATGCCCTGATAGGGCTGCATGCCGTGGCCGTGATCGATCGTGAAGGCAAGTACGCCCGCACCCAGCAGTTCCGGCGGGGAGGTTTTTCCTTCCGCGACGGCTGCCGCAAGGGCGTCCTCGTCGTAGCGTGCATAGGCGCGCAGGCTGTCGGGCGTCGAGAAATCCGCGACCAGAAGGTCAACGGGCCCGTCGCCCTTGGTCTGCACGGTGAACTTGCCGTCGAACTTCAGGGACGTACCCAGAAGAGCCGTCAGCACGATCGCTTCGGCAAGCAGGCGCGCGACGGGAGCGGGATAGTCGTGCCGCCCGAGGATCGAGTTCAGGAGCGGGCCCAACTGGACGGCGCGTCCCCGCACATCCAGCCCTTCCACCTGGAACGGAACGACCCGGTCGTCTCCCGCAAAGTTCAGCTCATTCATTTCAACGGTCGCTTCCGCCATGACTTGCTCCTGGACGCCGGACAATGTCCGCTTTTACATGCGCACGGCTTCAGGCGGAACCGCAGCGGCGCAAAAGGCGTCGACAAAGTGGGTGAATTCCCGCCCATCTGGATGGCACGGGACCGAAAGCCGACAGATGGTGTCGGTTTCCCGGCAAATCAAGGAGGAGGTCAGACGACCCCGAGGCACCATGCCAGGATGGATTTCTGGGCGTGCAGGCGGTTTTCCGCTTCGTCGAAAACCACCGACTGCGGCCCGTCGATCACCTCGTCGGTCACCTCTTCCCCGCGGTGCGCGGGCAGGCAGTGCATGAAGAGCGCTTCCGGCTTGGCCTGCTTCATCAGCGCGCCGTTCACCTGATAGGGCTGGAAGATGTTGTGGCCTCGCGCCTTGTGCTCCTGGTTCATGGACACCCAGGTATCCGTCACAATGCAATCGGCACCCGCCACGGCCCGCTCGGCATCATGGCACAGCATGATATCCCCGCCGTTGTTGCGCGCCCAGTTCAGGAATTTGTCGGAAGGCTCCGAACCCATGGGAACAGCCATGTTCATCCGATATCCGAAGCGGGCTGCACCTTCGACGAAGGAATGCAGGACATTGTTGCCGTCGCCGGTCCAGGCGATCGTCTTGCCCTTCACCGGGCCGCGAAGTTCCTCAAAGGTCATGATGTCAGCCATGATCTGGCAGGGATGGGTATCGTCCGTGAGGGCGTTGATGACCGGGACGGTCGCGTGTTCCGCCATCTCCAGCAGGCGAGCGTGCTCCGTGGTGCGGATCATGATCGCGTCCACGTAGCGCGATAGGACCTTGGCGGTGTCGCCGATCGTTTCGGCGCGGCCGAGCTGCATTTCGGTACCGGAGAGGAAAAGGGTCTCGCCGCCGAGCTGGCGCATGCCGACGTCGAAGGACACGCGAGTACGCGTGGACGGCTTTTCGAAGATCATCGCCAGCATCTTGCCTTCGAGCGGGCGCTTCGCCGTACCTGCCTTGGTCGCCTGCTTCCGCTCCCGCGCGTCATCGAGAATGGTCCGGAGATCTTCCGCGGAGACTGCCGATAGATCGAGAAAATGCCTGGGTGATGCCATATCGTGAAGGGAGCGCAGGCTCCCGCTCCTTACGCTGATTTCTTCATACCGGACTTGTGAAGGCTTTCTGCCGCGCGTTCGATGCGGGCGAGGCCCTCGCGTGCTTCGTCGGCGGTGACGACGAGCGGCGGCAGGAGCCGCAATACGTTGTCGCCGGCCGGCACCGCCAGGATATGCTCCGACCGCATCGCCTGCAGCAGGTCCGCATTGGGAACCTTCGCCTTGATGCCGAGCATCAGGCCTTCACCGCGGATCTCCTCGATGACGTCCGGATAGCGATCCTTCAGGCCCTCAAGGCCCTGGCGGAACACCAGGGCGACATCGCGCACGTGCTCCAGAAAGCCGTCCGCGAGCACCACGTCCAGCACGGCGTTGCCCACGGCCATGGCGAGCGGGTTGCCGCCATAGGTGGTGCCATGGGTGCCCGCCTTCATGCCGCTTGCGGCCTCCTCCGTCGCAAGGCAGGCGCCGAGCGGGAAGCCGCCGCCGATACCCTTCGCGACGGCCATGATATCCGGCGTGATACCGGACCACTCATGGGCGAAGAGCTTGCCGGTGCGGCCGACGCCCGACTGGACTTCGTCCAGGATGAGAAGAAGCCCGTGCTCATCGCACAACTGGCGCAGCGTGCGCATGAACTCCCTGGAAACCAGGCGCAGGCCGCCCTCGCCCTGAACCGGCTCGATGAGGATTGCCGCCGTGGCATCGGTGATCGCCGCCTTCAGCGCATCTATGTCTCCGAACGGCACCTGATCGAAGCCACTGACCTTCGGCCCGAAACCTTCCAGATACTTGGCCTGGCCGCCGGCCGCGATGGTCGCCAGCGTGCGGCCATGGAAGGCGCCCTCGAAGGTGATGATGTGGAACCGTTCGGGATGGCCCTTGCTGAACTGGTAGCGGCGTGCCGTCTTGATGGCGCATTCCAGCGCCTCCGCGCCCGAATTGGTGAAGAAGACCTTGTCGGCAAAGGTCGCCTGGGTCAGCCGCCGTGCAAGCTTCTCCTGCCCGGGAACATCGTAGAGGTTCGACAGGTGCCACAGCTTGTCCGCCTGAGCCTTCAACGCATCCACGAGATGCGGATGGGCATGCCCGAGGGAGTTGACGGCGATGCCGGCTGCGAAGTCGAGATAGCGCTCGCCGGTCTCGGTGATCAGCCATACGCCCTCCCCTCGCTCGAAGCGCAGCGATATGCGGTTGTACGTGTCGAACAGCGCGGCTTCAGCCATAGGGAGCAGCTCCTTGCGATCACAGCCGATCAGGGCGGAAATCAATCAAAAAAATGCCGCCCTCTCGGGCGGCGCGGGCACTATCTGCATTTCGCCCCGGCATGTCAACAAAAGCGCGCTCCAGGATAGCGACGTCGTGATGTGACAAAAATGACTCGCTCGAAAAGCAAGTTGGGGAAAACCCGAAAATCGATTCGTGCGGATTCCGCGGACTCTTGCCACGGAGTCACCGGCCCAGTAGTTTGACAATCAATAACTAGACTGCATGCGGCGGAACTAGTCACCTCAAAGCCTAGATATAGTGGCTGGCGCGAATTGTCATTCGCGCCGACGGGGAGGGATTCCGCATGCCGGAGACGTTCAAAGGCGGAGAACGGGCATGAACTGGACAGACGAGCGCGTCGAAAAGCTGAAGAGATTGTGGGCCGAAGGACTGAGCGCCAGCCAGATCGCCGCCCAGCTCGGCGGCGTCAGCCGCAATGCGGTGATCGGCAAGGTACATCGGCTGAACCTTCCGGGGCGCGCCAAGGCAGGCGGTTCCGCCACCTCCACCCGCGCCGTCAAGCGCCCGGCTCCGTCCGCCCGTCCGGCGAACTATCCCGCACGGAGCGTGACCCGCACGGTCACCCGCACCGTCGGCGCGACCGCGCTGAAGGAGGAGATCGACATCGCGGCAGAGGAAATCGAATTCGTCCCGCCGTCCAACGTGGTCGTGCCGATCTCCCGCAAGCTCGCCCTCACCGACCTGACGGAGCGCACCTGCAAGTGGCCGATGGGCGACCCCCTCAAGGACGACTTCCACTTCTGCGGTGTGGATGCCTCCGAGGCTTCGCCCTATTGCGGCTATCATGCCCGGCTGGCCTACCAGCCGGTCGCCGACCGCCGGAAGGCAGCTGTCCGGGTCTGAAAATGCCCGGAAGATGAGGATCTAAGGCGGGCTCCGGTCCGCCTTTATTTTTGCATTGCCGTCCGCATTTTCACGGTTCCTACGCGCGCAGCGTTAGAAGCGGACGGTGAACCGACTACCCTTGCCGACTTCGGAAGCCACGATCAGCCGGGCGCGGTGGCGGGTCAGGATATGCTTGACGATCGCCAGGCCCAGTCCCGTGCCCTTCTTCGAGCGGCTGTCCTCGACACTGACGCGATAGAAGCGCTCCGTCAGCCGCGGCAGATGTTCGGATGGGATACCGGGACCGTAGTCGGCCACGGTGACCTCAAGCGGCCCCGCTTCCGCGGCGCTCAGAAACACGTCGACAGCCTTGCCTTCCTGCCCGTACTTGCATGCATTCTCGACAAGGTTCTCGAACACCTGAACCAGTTCGTCGCGTTCACCGGCTACCTCCACTGGTCCCGGAGGCAAATAGAGGTTGATGCTGACGCCGAGATCTCCGGCAAGGGGAGACAGGGAATCCCGCACATGCGAGAGCAGGGAAACCAGATCGACCTTTCCCTCCGGTGCGACATTGGCCCGCAGTTCGAGCCGCGACAGGGACAGGAGATCGTCGAGCAGCCGGCTCATGCGCGTCGACTGATCCAGCATGATCGACAGAAACCGCTCCTGAGCCTTCGGATCGGACTTCGCCGGCCCCTGCAGCGTTTCGATGAAGCCGCGGAGCGAGGCGAGCGGGGTGCGGAGCTCGTGGCTGGCATTGGCGACGAAATCGCTGCGCATGCGGTCCAGCCGGCGCAGTTCCGAGATGTCGCGGAAGGCCAGAAGGAAAAGCCTCTTCCCCTGCCCCTCCGCCGGCAGATCGACGGGCGCGATACGCACCAGGTAGACCTGTTGCGACGGCAGCCGCTCCGCATGCTCGATCTGGTTGGGCCTGCCGGTCGCCAGCGTCTCCCTGATCATGTCGAGCACGGCCGGCGACCTGAGTCTCGCAGAGATATGCGCGCCGGTGGGCAGAGACCCGAAAGTCCGGCTGGACGCATCATTCTGAAAAAGGATATTCGCTTCGCGATCCAGCACCAGCGCCGGAACATCAAGAGCATCGAGCGTGGAGGGAACCTCCCCCAGCAGATCCCTTTCCCTGGGCTGCCGGGCCGTCTCGGCGACCGGCGGACGGGGCCGGTCCCGACCGCCGGCCAGCACGACACCTGCCAGGAAGAACCATCCCAGCGCCACCTGCCAGAGGGGCAACCCTGCGAAAACCGTCGCCGCCGCCACAATCGACAGCGCTGCCAGCATCATCCATTCCGCCTGCAGTCGATTGCTCAATTCCTTCCCCCAATCATGAAACGCCATCCGTCAGATGCCTCCCGGTCCTCCGGTTTCGGCTCTAGGCCGATTTCATGACAGATATACATCGACGTCCGGTGGAACGGGATTAATTCCATCGGGGAGCAAGGTTCCATCGGCACCGCCGGCAGCAGGGAGAGTCCGCCATGAGCAGTATCAGCCAAGACCGCACCGTGGAACTGGACATCCATGGCCAGCGGCGCCTGTTCGACATCGACGATCCGAAGCTGCCGCACTGGGTGGACGAGGCGGCCTTGGCGTCCGGCGGCTATCCCTATGACGACAAGATGGAAAAGGAGAAGTACGAGAAGGCCCTGAAGGAATTGCAGATCGAGCTCGTCAAGTTGCAGTTCTGGCTGCAGGAGAGCGGCAAGCGGGTGATGGCCTTGTTCGAGGGGCGGGATGCCGCCGGAAAAGGCGGGACGATCTTCTCGATCCGCGCCTATCTCAATCCCCGCTTTGCCCGCGTCGTCGCCCTGCCGAAGCCGACGGAAGTCGAGAGGGGCCAGTGGTACTTCCAGCGTTACGTCGACCACTTCCCGACGGCGGGGGAAATCGTCCTCTTCGACCGCTCGTGGTACAATCGCGGCGTCGTGGAGCCCGTCATGGGCTTCTGCACGCCCGAGGAGTGCCGCGCTTTTCTCCGCGACGCTCCTCGGCTCGAACAGATGATCGTCGACGAGGGCATCCATCTCTTCAAGTTCTGGCTCAACATCGGCCGCGAGATGCAGTTGAAGCGCTTCCACGACCGACGGCACGACCCTTTGAAGATCTGGAAGCTGTCGCCCATGGACATCGCCGCGCTGACGAAGTGGAAGGACTACACGAAGGCACGCGACAGCATGCTGGCCGCGACCCATACGACGCATGCGCCATGGACGGTGGTGAAGGCCAACGACAAGCGGCGGGCGCGGATCAACGTCATCCGGCACCTGCTGCTGTCAATCGACTACGAAGGGCGGGACCTGGAGGCCATCGGAGAGATCGACCGCAACATCGCAGGTGACGGCCCCGAAGCCCTGCGCTGACTGCTTACTGCCCCGGCAGCACCCTCACCGAATGCAGGAGCAGGGCGGCCTGGGGATCGTCAAGAGCGGTGTTGAGGAGCAGCTTGCCGGGCGCATCGGGCGCGATGGAGCCCTCGAAGGTGACCCGCAGGAGGAGATCCTCCCTCTCCTGCCGCGCCGTGAAGCGATGGCGCGGACAGGTCCCGAGGCTTCCGAAATCGCAGCGCACCGAAAACTGAACGGGCACTTCCGTTGCGGACTGAACCGTGAGCGCGATCGTCGACGACTTGCCCGCGAGTTCGCGCAGGACGTCGACCGGGATGGTGATCCCCAGGTCGCCTTCGCCGCCGGGCGAACCGGATGTCAGCCGCAAGGCAGGCGTAGCGGAGGTGGAAACAGGTTCCACGACTGCCGATGCGCCGCCCACGACGGCGGCTGCGTCCGCGCCGTCGAACACCTCGACCCATTCTTCGGAAAAACCGGCCTGCGGGCTTGGGCCTGCGGACCCGGTGCGTTGACCGGACAGCGACCGTTCCGTCGCCTCCATTGCCTGCTGGAGCGATTGCTGCACCAAACCGGACGAGTAGGCCCACCAGGCGGCGAGGCCCACCAACGCGAAGAACACGAGCCATGCCACCAATACCGACAGGAAGCCGCGACGCCGGCGTGGTTTGGCAGCCCGTTCTGGCGGGGCATCAAGGATCGCCGCATCGCGCTCCCGCCGGCGTCCGCGCGAACGCACGGCCCGCGCCTTCGGCTCCTCGGGCGCGGCCGGTCCGGAGGAAGCAGGGCGTTCTGCACGAAGCGCATCGAGACTGGATACGTTCGGCGCCGGCGCCATGGCGGGAAACGCTTCGTCCCGCGTGGCGCCGCCCAGGATCGACGCGTCCCCGACGGAGGCCTCCGGCGATATTGCCGGCTTCGGCGCCGGGGGAGCGGCCTGCGGCGTGGCCGGAGCGCTCACGGGCCGTACCCGCGCCCGCTCCTCCATCTCGATCTCGCGGATCTTCAGTTCCAGGCGCTGCCGCTGAGCCGCCACGACCTGCTGGTCCGATATGCCCTGTTTCTGAAGACCGGCATCAAGGGCCTGGCGCGCCGACTGGTAGATGCGCGCACGGATCTCCGGACTGGTGCGGTCGGATTTTTCCAACGCGTTCCTGATGGCTGTTTCCAAACCGCTCAAAACCGTTCCTGCGTATTCTGCCCCACGATGGGCCACTGATCGACGTTTGGGTAATCCTTCCGGCCGCGAACTGCAAGCACTCGCATTCCGGCGAATGTGGGGCCGATGCCGTCATCTGCTCAGGCGTCTGCTCCACGCCCTCTTTTCGAGTCTCCGGCATTCTGTTAGTGACACTTACGTTTGCGTAAACGTAAGTCGAAGGAGGATATGATGCTGCCGCCGATTCTGAAGGACAAACTTCGCCTGCCGGTGGTCGCCTCGCCGCTCTTCATCATATCCCATCCGGCGCTGACGCTGGCGCAATGCAAGGCCGGTGTCGTGGGCGCCTTTCCGGCGCTGAATGCGCGGCCGGAGAGCCAGCTCGACGAGTGGCTGGCGATGATCACGGAGGAACTCGCAGCACACGATGCCGCCCATCCGGACCAGCCGGCCGCCCCGTTCGCCGTCAACCAGATCGTGCACACCTCCAACAAGCGGCTGGAGCACGACCTGATGATGTGCGTGAAATACAAGGTGCCGATCGTGATCTCGTCGCTGGGAGCCGTGCCGGAGGTGAACGCTGCGGTGCATTCCTACGGCGGCATCGTGCTGCACGACGTGATCAACAACCGGCATGCGAATTCGGCGATCCGCAAGGGTGCGGACGGGCTGATCGCGGTCGCAGCCGGCGCGGGCGGACATGCCGGCCCGCTGTCGCCCTTTGCGCTGGTGCAGGAGATCCGCGAATGGTTCGACGGACCGCTTCTGCTCGCCGGAGCCATCGGTACCGGCGGAGGCATCCTGGCGGCACAGGCCATGGGCGCCGACATGGCCTATATCGGCACGCCCTTCATCGCCACGGACGAGGCGCGCGCGGTGGATGCCTACAAGCGGATGATCACGGAATCACAAGCTGCCGACATCGTCTACTCCAACTACTTCACCGGAATTCACGGCAATTACCTTAAGGGTTCGATCCTGGCCTCGGGCATGGATCCGGAGAACCTTCCGGCCGCCGATCCCTCCAAGATGGACTTCGACAAGGCGGTGACCGGCGCCAAGGCCTGGAAGGACATCTGGGGCGCCGGCCAGGGCGTGGGCGCGGTGAAGGCGGTCGTGCCGGTGGCCGAACTGGTTGGGCGGCTGGAACGCGAATACCGTGAGGCTCGCAACCGCCTGTGCGCCTGAGGGCGCCCGTCAGATACGGAAGGGGAAAATGGCGGCGCCACAAAATCCCGGCTTGAAATCGGCCTCCTTTGCCTGTATCAGCCCCATCACATCGCAGCCGGCACGCCGGTCCTGCCCACGCCGCTTTAGCTCAGTCGGTAGAGCACATCATTCGTAATGATGGGGTCACGTGTTCGAGTCACGTAAGCGGCACCATTTCTCCCCTTCTTCGCAAGTACGCGGCTCCGCGTCCTAGTGCGGCTCCGCCGGAAGAAAAAAGCCAGCTTGATGAACCGGGTTTTCAGAACTCGCGTCAACCTGACGTCGGCTACCTGTTTGCGGCGACTGCGAATGGCACCATGAGCTCCAGCCGCTGCGCTCGGAAAACAGCATCTTGCTGAGTTCGGACTTCTCCCGAGTGATCGCGTCGTCCGGTGGTGCGCGCTGACAGGGGGCAGCGGCTTCAATTATGAGGTGGCGTCCGTATGGAGAGTTCCTTAATCGGTTGCGGGGAAGCATTCTCTGCGGGCGGCTCTTTCTGTGGAAGGCTTCCTGAGCAGTGACGAGAATGCCACGCCCGCCGCCAATGCCAGGATTGGTGAACCGAAGCCGGCCCTTGATCAACCTCCAAGTCATCCTGTCGTACAGGCCGTTCAACCTCCTCCAAGGCCATTGTCCAAACCATTGGAACCTTCCGCGGCAGGTGAGATTAGACCGGCGACGAACGGACAAACATCAAGGAGAAGATAATGAAAGTCCTTAGCACCACTCTGACAGCCCTCGGGATGATTGCGCTCGGCATGCCGGCATTCGCCGCGGACCACGAGGTCAAGATGGTGAACAAGGATTCGGAGGGGCGGGCGATGCAGTTCGAGCCTGCCTACCTGAAGATCGCTCCCGGTGACACGGTAACCTTCATCAATGTCGACAAGGGACATAATTCGGAATCGGTCAAGGGAATGATCCCGGAAGGGGCCGAGGCCTGGAAAGGCAAGATCAACGAAGAGATCAAGGTAACCTTCGATGTTGAGGGTCTCTATGGCTACAAGTGCCTTCCGCATCAGGGCATGGGGATGGTCGGCGTCATCCAGGTTGGTGAAGACACCGCCAATCTCGAACAAGTGACAGCGGTAAAGCTGCCGGGCAAGGCAAAGACACGGATGGAAGAACTGCTTGCAGAAGTTGTCGGCAGCTAAGCCGCCGGCCGCCCGATTCGAAATCATTCAAGAGGAAGCCAAAATGACTGATTCACGTACCGTAACGCAGGAAAACAGGGATGAGGGCGAGCGGATTGCCGTTTCGCGTCGTGCGTTATTAGCGGGTTCGGCCGGCCTTGCCCTGGGTACGCTGGGTGCCGCCCAGGAAGCGGCCGCACAGCACGGGCATGGAGGCACCAGCGGAGCGGTCCACGCTGCATCCCACAGCAATGCGGTCGGCAGTCTTAGTCAGCGAGCCTATTCCGTCCCCACCCCCGTGTCCAATGACATAGCGCATGACCCCTCAGCTGTGCCCCCACCGATCGGACGGCGGGAGCCTGAAACCATCCGGGTCGATCTCGAAACCCGGGAAGTCGAGGCAAAGCTCGATCAGCGGGCCACCTTCCGATACTGGACCTTCAACGGGACCGTTCCGGGGCCGATGGTGCGCGTGCGGGTGGGCGATACGGTGGAGGTCCACCTCAAGAACGCAGAAGACAGCTGGATGATGCACAACGTTGACTTCCATGCTGTCACGGGCCCCGGCGGCGGCGCGGAAGCCACCAATTGCGCTCCAGGCGAGGAGAAGGCGTTCAAGTTCAAGGCGCGGCATCCCGGTCTTTATGTCTACCATTGCGCGGTCCCGCCGGTGGCCATGCATATGGCAAACGGCATGTACGGCATGATCCTTGTGGAGCCGGAAGACGGGCTTCCTCCCGTGGACCGCGAATTCTACGTCATGCAGGGCGAGATCTATACGGCCGAACCCTTCGGATCGGAGGGATTGCTGACGGAGGACTATGACAAGCTCCTCAACGAACGGCCGGAATATTTCGTCCTCAACGGCCATGTCGGTGCCTTGACGGACCACTACCCCATGAAAGCCTCGGTCGGTGAAACGATCCGCATCTTCTTCGGCGTCGGCGGCCCCAATCATGTGTCTTCCTTCCACGTGATCGGCGAAATCTTCGACCGCGTCTATATCAACGGCAGCGTCACGCAGCCGCCGCAGACAGATGTCCAAACGGTCGTGGTGCCGGCGGGAGGCGCGGCAATCGTGGAATTCCAGCCCGAAGTTCCGGGCCGTTATGTTCTCGTCGATCACTCGCTCTCGCGGGTCGAGCGTGGTCTGGCCGGCTGGCTGGACGTGGAAGGCGAGGAGAACCCCGAAGTCTTCAGTGAGATCGGCTAGTGACCGAGCGGACCGTCACATGTTCCTGAGCCTCGGCTCAGGAACATGGAGATGGAGTGCCAGGGGATCATGAACGAAATCGCGCCCCGATCGTTTCTCCTCCCCAACCGAGGAGATGACAATGACCGATCGATCGAGAGCTTCCAGCGGGAAGGACGAGAGACAGCCCGCTTCGGGCAGCAAGGATCCCGCCGGGACCGATTTACCCGTCAAGCCGGTCGAGAATTTCGATCTCGGCAAGGTCGAGAAGGACCGGCGGATCTTTCAGAATGGGGACACGGACCGGACGACGGAGCAGGATTGATACGAGGGCCCTGTTGATCGCCTTGGCCGACGCTGAAGCATGGTGTTTGCGCGGCGCGTCGGATGCACACGCTTGCTTCCACCCGGTAGCAGGATCGGCTGCGACCGCGGCGGTCTTCGCGACTCCTTACGCGGAGGACCGGAATCGCCATTCCCTTCCTTGACGCCTCCGGAAGAGCATCTGAATATCCCCGTTCCCGGGCGGGCCAGTCCTCCCGGAGTACGAGGAGTATCCATGCCGCTTGATCCGAAGACCGTCGAAATCCTGAAGGGCGTCTCCACCGCCACCCTTACAACCGTTCTCCTGAAGAAGGGCCTGCGCAATGTCTGGATGCGGGGAACCAAGCCGCTGAAGCCCGGCCAAAAGCGCGTGGTCGGCCCGGCCTTCACCCTGCGCTTCGTGCCTGCGCGCGAAGATCTTGCGACGCCGGAAAGCTGGGCCTCCCCGATCTCCACGCGTGCCGCGATCGAGGCCATGCCGGAAGGCTGCATCGCGGTCGCGGACGCCATGGGCGTGCTGGATGCCGGGATATTTGGCGACATTCTTTGCTCGCGGATGGTGAAGAAGGGCGTCGCCGGCCTGGTGACGGACGGCGTCGTGCGGGACGCGGAAGGCGTGCTCGGCACCGGACTGAACGTCTGGTGCAATGGTGTTGCAGCCCCACCATCGGTCGCGGGGCTGACATTCGTCGGATGGCAGGAGCCGATCGCATGCGGCGGTGTCGCCGTCTATCCCGACGACATCGTCGTCGTGGATGAAGACGGTGCGGTACTGATCCCGGCGAAGCTGCTCGACGCCGTGCTTGCCGAGGCGCCGGAACAGGAGCGGATGGAGGCCTGGATCATGACAGAGGTGGATCGCGGCGTGCCGCTGCCCGGCCTCTACCCGATGAATGCGGAAACCAAGGCCCGCTATCAGGCATGGAAGGACGGCCAGTGAGTTTTTCTGCTGAATCAAAGGGCGTCTATGCCATCGCCACCACGCCGTTCCTCCCGGACGGGTCGATCGACACGCCGTCGATCGACCGATTGACGGACTTTTACCAGGACAGCGGCTGCACGGGGATCACCATCCTCGGCATCATGGGCGAGGCGCCGAAGCTGGAGCCTTCGGAAAGCCGGGCGATCATCAGGCAGGTGGTCGGCCGCTCGCGGGTGCCGGTGATCGTCGGCGTTTCCGCCCCGGGCTTTGCCGCCATGCGCTCGCTTGCCCGCGACGCCATGGACATGGGGGCCGCCGGCGTGATGATCGCGCCGACGCCGGCGCTCCGGACCGACGAGCAGATCGTCAACTACTTCGGCCAGGCAGTGGAGGCCGTGGGCGACGACGTGCCGTGGGTGCTGCAGGATTACCCGCTGACGCTGAACGTGGTGATGTCGGCGGGCGTCGTGGCGAAGGTGATTTCGAACCACCCCTCCTGCCTGATGCTGAAGCACGAGGACTGGCCGGGACTGGAGAAGATCTCCAGGCTGCGCGCCATGCAGAAGGCGGGCGAACTCCGGCCCTTCTCCATCCTCTGCGGCAATGGCGGTATGTTCCTAGACTTCGAGCCGGAACGCGGCGCCGACGGCGCGATGACCGGATACGGGTTTCCGGACATGCTGAGCGAACTCATAAACCTCTTTGCAGAAGGAAAGCGCGAGGAGGCACACGACCTGTTCGACGCGCATCTGCCGCTGATCCGCTACGAGCAGCAACTCGGCATCGGGCTTGCGGTGCGCAAGCATGTTCTCAAGCGTCGCGGTGTGATTACCTCGGATGCGCAACGCAAGCCGGGCATGGCGCTGACGGAAACGGCGCGGGTGGAGGTGGATTACCTGCTGCAAAGGCTCGGCAGGCGGGACAAGCGGGCGGCATTCTAGCGATAAAGAGAGGCGGACGCTTATGTGCCGCCTCCC
This sequence comes from Pseudorhizobium endolithicum, assembly GCF_902153245.2. Taxonomy (GTDB): domain Bacteria; phylum Pseudomonadota; class Alphaproteobacteria; order Rhizobiales; family Rhizobiaceae; genus Neorhizobium; species Neorhizobium endolithicum. The sequence continues at coordinate 171,745 of NZ_CABFWF030000015.1, read as the reverse complement.
CTTACACCTCGCACAATTCGATCCACGTCGGGGCGTGGTCGCTGGCGTGAGGCCTTCCACGCACTTCGCGATCCACCCCCGCCCGCTCCAGGCGGTTGGCGATCGCGGGGCTGAGGAGCAGATGGTCGAGCCTCAGGCCGGCATCTCGGCCCCAGGCGTTCCGGAAGTAATCCCAGAACGTGTAGATCCGCTCTTCGGGATGAAGATGACGGACGGCGTCCGTCCAGCCCTGTGCGAGGAGACGGGCGAATAACGCGCGGACCTCCGGCCGGAAGAGCGCGTCGTCCTGCCAGCGCTCCGGAGAATAAAGGTCGAGGTCGTCCGGAATGATGTTGTAGTCACCGGCCAGCACCACGGGGGCACCGCTTTCAAGAAGATATCCCGCATGCGCAAGGAAGCGGTCGTACCAGGCCAGCTTGTAGTCGAACTTCGGGCCGGGGGCCGGATTTCCGTTGGGCGCATAGAGGCAGCCGACGAGGACGCCGTTGACGGCGGCTTCGATGTAGCGGCTGTGGCTGTCCTGCGGATCGCCGCCAAGGCCGCGGCGGGTCTCGATGGGGTCCACGTCCCGCGCCAGGATCGCGACCCCGTTCCAACGTTGCTGGCCATGCCAGACGGCACCGTAGCCCGCCCTTTCCAGCGCGCGATACGGAAACTTCTCCTGTGGCGCCTTCAGTTCCTGCAGGCACACGACATCCGGGCGCGCCTCCTCCAGCCAGCACAGAAGACTGTCGATCCGGCCGTTGACGCCGTTGACGTTGAAGGTCGCGATCTTCATCCCTGCCCGGCCTGCTCCCCATTTCCGCCTTTCCGGTAAAGCGCGGCATGGCCTTGCGCTTCACCATCAGCAACGCGGAGACGCGCTTATCGATGCGTTGCTTCGGAAAGTCTTTACGATGCCATTTAGCAAAAGATTCAGCCCGGTGTGTCAGCGTGGCTCCTCAACCAGATGTCGCGTCGCCGGGAGCGGATGGCGTCGCAAAGTTCGCTTTTTTTGGATGGAGCAGCCGCTTATGGCCCAGAGATTTCGCCCCGCCGTGCGGGAATTCATTGCCGAAAATTTTCTTTTCCGCGCCGATGCGGACATTTCCGACGACCAGTCGCTGCTGGAAAGCGGGGTAATCGACTCCACCGGCGTTCTCGAGCTCATTGCGTTTCTTGAAGCCACCTATGGGATCAGCATCGCGGACGAGGAGATCGTGCCGGAAAACCTCGACAGCGTGGACAACATGGCGGGCTACCTGGCGCGGAAGCTGCCGGTCGCCGCCTGATCCAGACGATGCGTATAGAGGCGAGGCTTCATGACAGTACGAAGCGGCTCCGGGCCCGGACGGCTCTGGTAGCCGGCGGATGCCGGCTGAGCTATGCGGACCTCCAGGTCCAGTCCGATCGCCTCGCCCGAGCTCTTATGGACGCCGGAGCCGAACCGGGCGACCGGGTCGTCCTCCTGCTCGAAAATGACATCGAGGCTCCGCTGAGCTTTTTCGCAGTTTGGAAGGCGGGCGCGGTCGCCTGCCCTCTTTACCCTTCGATGAAGGCCGAGAAGCTTGCGACCATCCTGACCAGCATCAAGCCTGCAGCCGTGATCGTCCATGCGCGCCACCTTGCGGCGGTCCGGTCTGCCATTGCCATCGCCCGCATCGAGGCCACCGTTATCGCCGGCCAGATGCCGCAGAGCCCGGAGCCGGGCGTATTGCGGTTCGAGGATCTGCTGAGAGCGGCGAGCAGCCAGGTGCTGCCGGCGCTCCATGACGACCAGGCGCTCGCCCTTCTGATCCATACATCGGGCTCGACGGGAAGGCCGAAGGGCGTGATGCTGAGCCATGCGAATGTCGATGCCGCCTGCCAATCGATTATCGGCTATCTCGAAAACACGTCCGAGGACGTCGTGCTGAGCGTGCTGCCGCTTTCCTTCGGCTATGGCATCACCCAGATGGTGACGATGGCTTCGGTCGGCGGAACCCTGGTACTGGAGAAGAGCTTCGCCTTCCCGCGCAAGATCCTCGACCGGCTGGCGGAGGAAAAGGCAACGGGTTTTCCGCTCGTGCCGGCCATGGCCGCATTGCTTGCGGGGATGAAGGATCTGCCGGCTGAGGCCCTGCCGGCGCTGCGCTATGTGACGAGCGCCGCTGCCGCGCTGCCGCCGGCGCTGTCCGCCAGGCTCCGGCAACTGTTGCCGGATTCGAAGATCGTCGTGATGTACGGGCAGACGGAGTGCCTGCGCGTCAGCTTCCTCGATCCCATCGATCTCGCCAGCCGACCGACATCGGTGGGAAAGGCCATTCCCGGCACCCACGCCTTCGTCATGGGGGAAGATGGCGAGCCGTCCCCTCCCGGAGAGATCGGCGAACTGGTGGTCGAGGGGCCGCATGTGATGGCCGGTTACTGGGGCGACGAGGCAGCTTCGCTACGCTGCCTGGAGCCCATCGAAACCGGCAGACGCCTGCGGACCGGAGACCTTTTCAAGGCGGATGCAGAAGGCTTTCTCTATTTCGTCAGCCGCAAGGACGACATCATCAAGACGCGCGGCGAGAAGGTGAGCCCGCAGGAGGTCGAGCGGGTGCTTTACGCAGTGCCCGGCGTCCGCGAAGCGGCGGTGACGGGTGCCGATGACCCGATCTTCGGCCAGGTGGTGCGTGCGCACGTGGCGCTGGACGCCGGCTGCACCCTGTCGGAACGCGACATCATCCGCCACTGCACCAGCCAGCTTGAGGACTACATGGTGCCGAAGACGGTCGAGTTCCGGGATGCGCTGCCCAGGACGACCACGGGAAAGATCAGAATGACTGCCGGCGCCGACGCCGTCGAGCCGCAACGGGAGAATGCCGTATGAACCAGAGCATGACGATCGCCGGGAAGGCCACCGCCTTCTCCTCCGACGGCCTCCGCCTTGATGCAGAGGCCGAAATCGAGCGCATCTGCGCCTGGATCAGGGAAACCGTCCTCAAGGACCTGCGCAAGCGGGGAGTCGTCGTCGGCCTGTCCGGTGGCATCGATTCAAGCGTCACCGCGGCACTTTGCGCCCGAGCCCTCGGCCCGGCCAGGGTGACCGGAATTTTCATGCCGGAACACGATTCAGATCCCGAAAGCCTGCGCCTCGGCGAGGCGCTCGCCGCCGCAACGGGCGTAGAGACGGTTCTGGAGGATATTGGCCCGGCCCTGGCCGCCGCCGGCTGCTACACGCGGCGCGACGGCTTCATCCGGCAGATCGTTCCGGAATTCGGCGATGGCTGGGGCTGCAAGGTCGTCCTCGAAAATGCCCTCTCCAGCCGCGGCTACAACATCTCCTGGCTCGTTGTCGCCTCACCGTCCGGCGAACAAAGCCGGCACCGGATGCCGCTCGACGTCTACCTCGGCATGGTCGCTGCGGCGAACATGAAGCAGCGCACGCGTAAGCAGATCGAATACTACCATGCCGACCGGCTGAACTTCGCCGTTGCCGGAACTCCCAACCGCCTCGAATACGACCAGGGCTTCTTCGTCAAGAACGGCGACGGCGCGGCCGACTTCAAACCGATCGCCCATCTCTACAAGACGCAGGTCTACCAGCTGGCGGAAGCGCTCGGCGTGCCGGAGGAAATCCGCCGCCGTCCACCGACGACCGACACCTGGTCGCTGCCGCAGGGCCAGGACGAATATTACTTCTCTCTGCCCTATGACCGGATGGACATCTGCCTCTACGGTCTCGACAATGGCATTCCTCGGGAGGCGGTCGGCGAGGCGGCAGACCTGACACCGGACCAGGTGGAGGCCGTCTGGCGCAATATCGCCTCGAAGCGGAAGGTGGCCGAATATCTGCACGCCTCACCCTTAACCATGCTTTGAGCAGCGGGAAGGCCGGGTCAGTCGAAGCTGTCGCCGATCAGGCGGGTCCAATTCTCGCCCGCCAGGCCGCTGATCAGCGCGGTTCCCGAGCGGATCGGCTGCAGGAGGCTCGCATCCTTCGAATGGGCGACTAAAAAGGCTCGCCCGTAGAAGATCGCCTTTCGGCTGATAAGCTCCGGGGTCAGCCACGGATGGCCGCCGCCGCGCAGGCCCGCACATCCCTGGCCGTCGGCGTGGGCGAACAGGTCATCCACAAGGTCACCGGCAATCGCCGGGGTGCAAAGCGCCTGCAGCAGCCAGCCGATCCCGCCCCGGCTCGCGAAATAGACGTAGCACCCGACGACCTCCCCCTTCGGGGAGAGAGCGAGGCGCCAGAAGGGTTTTCCCGTCGCGCGCTTCTGACGCGCGTGCTGCGTGAACCAGTCGAGTGCGGTGCGATCCCACATGGGGCGAAGCGTGAAACTGTCCTTCAGGGACAGCAAGGCCTCGGCGAACTCCGCCTGCGTCGCATCCCGGAACGCGGTGCGGCGGCCTGCTACGGCGGCAGGCATGCGAAGTGACGAAAAGCCCGCCCGCTCGCCGAGGGCATCGGCCGCAGCCGCAACGGGCCGCAGGATCCGGGCAGTTGGGAACTTCCGCTCCACCACGCCGACTGCGGCAGCCGTCGGCCGGAAGACGCGAAGCCAGTTGAGGCTGTAGGCGGTATCGAGCGGGAGCGCCAGCTTCTGCCACATCCCAAGCGCCACGGCATTCGCCGTCTCCGTCAGGGAAATATCCTGCGGGCCAGCCAGGAATGCGCGCAGCAACCGCGCGCCGGCGAGAGGATTGCGATCGGGATGCTCCACCATCATCGACCCGGCAAAGGCTGCACGAAGCGGCCGGCCGTCGAGTTCCAGGCGCGACGGGAAAACACCGACAAAGCCCTGGACGTCGCCGTTTTCACCGACAAAGACCTTCGAGCGCAGTTCGTCATCCTGCCACGGATGCTCGAAGAACACCTCGCGGAGATAGTCGATTAACGATGCCGGCGGTTCGCCACCCTTGCGGAACGTCCGCTGGAACAGCCCCCCGACGGACGGAAGATCCTCGCGCTCCAGATCCCGCACGCCCGCCCTCTTGCCGGCCCTGTCGGATGACTGCCCCATCGTTCCCCGCTATGTCCGCCGCCTGGCAATGGGTCATGATTGTCACGGAGGCATTAATCAAAGGAAAAGAGGCCTCGTCGCAACGAAGCCTCTCCATCATTCCGGCATCGGTCCATGGAGCCTACATCCAGTAGGGCGGAACCCCGTAGTAGTCGTAGATCGTGCGGCCCTTGTCCTGATACCAGGTGTCGTCGTCCAGATCGTTGTAGCGGGGAGCGCCGGTGATCTGGTCCTTGGTCAGGTCGATGCGGTAGCCGTCCAGTTCCTCGTCATAGGTGAGCTTCTCCCAAGGCAGGGGATAGTAGTCGTCGCCGATCCCCATGAACCCGCCGAAGCTCAGGACCACGTAGGCAACGCGGCCCCCTCGCTTTTCCAGAAGTACACGCTGGATGGAGCCGATATGCCGGCCGTCGGCGCCATAGACACGGGTGCCTTCCACCTTGTCGCTGGCGATCAGGGAAGGTGTATCCTTGACATAGGGATCCTGCCCAGCGCGCGGTTCATGATGCAGCATCACGTCCTCCTTTCGGTGGTGGTGTACGGACGTAACTCGGCAGCGGGAGATTTCGTTCCTCATTCCCGCAGGCCCGGACCAGTTGACGTTTACGTCAAGGTTATATAGCAAGATTAACAAGATGGCCCGGCGCAAGAGACCGTGGCATAGTAGGATTCTTGCGCAGAGTGGAGGACTTTGCGCCAGGTGCCGCGACAAGGAAGCAGGGAAGAGGAGGCCCATATGAACGAAGTGCCTGCGCGGGTGCGCAATGATTCCGGCAAGATCTGGCTTGCCTCCTATCCGCCGTCGGTTCCTGCTGAGATCCCTCCGCTCTCCTACCGCTCGCTGGCCGAACTCTTCGAGAGTTGCTGCGTGGAATATCTGCCGCGCGTCGCCTTCTCGAGCATGGGCCGGGAGATGACCTACAGGGAGCTCGAGGCCCATACCCGCAAGGTCGGCGCATGGCTGCAGGCACGGGGCCTCGCCAAGGGCGACCGCGTCGCGGTGATGATGCCGAACGTGCTGCAGAACCCCGTCGTCACCTATGCCATCCTGCGGGCGGGCTTGACGGTGGTCAACGTCAATCCGCTCTACACGCCGCGCGAGCTCGAGCACCAGTTGAAGGATTCCGGTGCCAAGGCGATCTTCGTACTGGAGAATTTCGCCCACACCGTGCAGCAGGTCGCCGGCCAGACCAGCCTGAAGCACATCGTCGTCACCAGCATGGGCGATATGCTCGGCGTCAAGGGGCACATCGTGAACCTCGTGGTGCGAAAGGTGAAGAAGCTGGTGCCGAAGTGGTCGATCCCCTCGGCCTTGCCGTTCAAAAGGGTGCTGGCGGAGGGCGCACGGCATCCGCTGAAGCCGGTGGATATCGACAGCAGCGACGTCGCCTTCCTGCAGTATACCGGCGGAACGACGGGTGTCTCGAAAGGCGCAACGCTCACCCACGCGAACCTCATCGCCAACAAGATGCAGATCTCGATGTGGCTCGACGCCGCCTTCGAGAACCGGCCCCGGCCGGAAGTCCTGACCTTCGTCTGCGCCCTGCCGCTCTACCACATCTTCGCGCTGACGGTGAACTCGCTGATGGGCGTGGCGATGGGCGGGCACAACGTCCTGATCGCAAACCCACGCGACATCCCGGCCTTCGTCAGGGAACTGCAGAAGCACAAGGTGCATGTCTTCCCCGGCCTCAATACCCTGTTCAACGCACTGATGAACAATGCCGAGTTCGGCAAGATCGATTTCTCGTCGCTGATCCTCGCACTCGGCGGCGGCATGGCGGTTCAGCGACCAGTCGCCGAGCGCTGGCAGGCGTTGACAGGAACAGCGATCACCGAAGGCTACGGCCTGTCGGAGACCTCGCCGGTCGCCACGGCGAACCGGTTCGACAGTCAGGAATTCACCGGCATGATCGGACTGCCGCTGCCATCGACAGACATCTCGATCCGCGACGAGGACGGCAATGCGCTGCCGCTCGGCGAAGTGGGCGAGATCTGCATCCGGGGCCCGCAGGTCATGGCCGGCTACTGGCAGCGGCCCGACGAAACCGCCAAGGTGATGACGGCGGACGGCTTCTTCCGCTCCGGCGACATGGGCTACATGGACGAGCGCGGCTACACGAAGATCGTCGACCGCAAGAAGGACATGATCCTCGTCTCCGGCTTCAACGTCTATCCGAACGAGGTGGAGGAAGTCGCCGCTATGCATCCGGGCGTGCTGGAATGTGCGGCCGTCGGCGTGCCGGACCCGCATTCGGGCGAGGTCGTGAAACTTTTCGTCGTGAAGAAGGACCAGGCGCTTACGGAGCACGATCTCCGCGAGCATTGCGCCGCCAACCTGACCGGCTACAAGCGACCGAAGCTGATCGAATTCCGCAACGAGCTTCCGAAGTCGAACGTCGGCAAGATCCTGCGGCGCGAGTTGCGCGGCTGATCGACCGCCTGTCGGGCGCAGCCGTCCCGCTGCGCTTGATTTGACATGGAAAGCTTATAGGTTCCCGTGCATTCCGCCACCGGATCACGAGGACCCTCCATGCAGGCCATCATCAAAGACCTGAAGACCACCGTCTCCGATACGAAGGCAACCGACATTCGCGCTGCATTCGCAGCCGATCCGAACCGCTTCCGGCGCTACAGCGTCTCCCTGGACGATCTCCTGATGGACTTCTCCAAGACGGCGGTCAACGACGAGGTGATGGCCCTTCTGGAGCGGTTGGCGGACGAGGCCGGCGTGTCGGAAAAGCGGGAGGCGATGCTCTCCGGCGAGGCTATCAACTTCACCGAAGGCCGCGCAGTCCTCCACACCGCCCTTCGCAACCGGTCGAACACGCCGGTGCTGGTAGAGGGCATGGACGTGATGCCCAGTGTGAACGCCGTGCTTGCGGCGATGGCAAGCTTTGCGGACGGGATCCGCTCCGGCAGCCTCAAAGGCGCGACGGGCAAGCCGATCTCTGACGTCGTCAACATCGGCATCGGCGGCTCCGACCTCGGACCGGTGATGGCGACACTGGCGCTCGCACCCTTCCACGACGGGCCGCGGGCACATTTCGTCTCCAACGTCGACGGCGCCCATATCGCCGATACGCTGAAGGGGCTCGACGCGGAGACGACGCTCTTCATCATCGCTTCCAAGACCTTCACGACGATCGAAACGATGACGAACGCAGCCTCGGCCCGAGCGTTCATCGCCGGCAGGCTCGGCGAGGATGCCGTGAAGCATCACTTCGCCGCTGTTTCCACCGCGCTCGACAAGGTCGCCGCATTCGGGATCGAGCAGCATCGGGTCTTCGGCTTCTGGGACTGGGTCGGCGGCCGCTATTCCATCTGGTCGGCGATCGGCCTGCCGCTGATGATCGCCATCGGGCCGGAGGACTTCGGGCGCTTCCTCGACGGAGCCTACGCGATGGACCAGCACTTCCGCGAAGCGCCGGTACGGAAAAACCTGCCGATGCTGCTCGGCCTGATCGGCTTCTACCACCGCAACGTGCTCGGCTATCCCTCTCGGGCCATCCTGCCCTATGACCAGCGGCTATCGCGCTTTCCGGCCTACCTGCAGCAGCTCGACATGGAATCGAACGGCAAGGGCGTCACCGTCGACGGCACGCCTGTGGAAGGCGACTCCGGCCCGGTCGTCTGGGGCGAGCCCGGAACCAATGGCCAGCACGCCTTCTACCAGCTGATCCACCAGGGCACGAGCATCATCCCGACCGAGTTCATGATCGCGGCAAACGGTTTCGAGCCGCATCTGCGCCACCAGCACGAACTGCTGATCGCAAACTGCCTGGCGCAATCGGAAGCGCTGATGAAGGGCCGGACACGAGAGGAGGCGAAGGCGCAGCTGACGTCGAAGGGCATGGACGAGAGCAAGGCGGATTTAATCGCTCCGCACCGGGTCTTCCCCGGCAACCGCCCGTCCATCACCTTCGTCTACGACCGGCTGACACCCTACGCGCTCGGGCGCCTGATCGCGCTCTACGAACATCGCGTCTTCGTGGAAGGCGTGCTATTCCGCATCAACTCGTTCGACCAGTGGGGCGTCGAACTGGGCAAGGAACTGGCGACAGGCCTGCTGCCGGTGGTGCAAGGCAAAGAGAGCGCCGAAGGGCACGACAGCTCGACCCAGGGGCTGGTAAAGGTGCTGGCGGGGTTGAAGGCCAGGAATTGAGCGCCTGGCGATGGCACGCCCACGCTACTGGGCGGCGTAGGTCGTCGGCGGCGAGGGAGATCGCCTCCTATGCCAGCGTCAGCCCGATCTCGTGCGCGAAAGGCGGGTTGGCGCCCGCCCGAGAAACCGTCACGGCCGCGGCCTTCGCGCCAAGCTGCAAGGCTTGCCTGACCTGACCTTCCGTGAGCGCCGCAATCTTCTCCCTGGTCAGCAGGCCCTGCATCCTGAGCGAAGCAAGAATACCGGCATCGAACGTATCGCCCGCGCCCACGGTATCCACCACCGTCACCCGCTCGCTTGCGACGGAAACTTTAAATCGCCCGGTATAACCCGTCGCACCTTCGGCACCGCGGGTGAGGATGACAAGCTTCGCCCCCTTGGACAGCCAATAGCCGGCCCGCCCGTCGTCGTCCCCTTCGAGGCCGAACCAGTCGAGGTCTTCGTCGGAGAACTTGATGATGTCGGACATCGCCGCCATGCGGGCAATCCGCTCCATGTGCTTCTGCTTGTCCTTGATGAAGCCGGGGCGGATATTGGGGTCGAACGAGATGACGCGCTTTCCATGCTCCCTTGCCATAAGCGCCTCATAGGTGCCGCCGCAGGGTTCGGGGATAAGGCTGATCGCGCCGAAATGCAGCGCCTCGCAATCGCCGCCGAGAGCGGGCAGATCGGTCTCGGTGATCATGCGGCCTGCCGTGCCCTCGTCGTAGAAGGCGTAGCTCGCCTGGCCTTTCACCAGCTTGACGAAGGCGATCGTCGTCGGACGGGAGGAAATGGCGGCGAAGCGGAAATCCACATGGCTGGCGGCCAAGGTTTCCCGGAGGATGTCGCCCATCATGTCGTCGGAGAGGCCCGTGAAAAAACCGGTCGGCTGCCCCAACCGTCCCAGCGCTATCGCCGTGTTGAAGACGGCGCCGCCCGCATAGGGCGCGAAACCCTTCTCCCCCAGCGTCGTCTCACGCGGCAGCATGTCGATCAGCGCCTCACCGCAACACACGATCATGTCGGTCCTCCCAGAACTGCTGCGGTATCGAATTACGCGAGCTTTTGTCGATTGACTAGAGCGAAAGCTCACTCACGCCGCCGTTGCGGCCCGACCACGCGAGCGGACCGTCGAGGAAAGCCTCGACCTCCGCCAGCGTCCTGTCGTCGAACAGCTTTTCCGTCCGGGCGGCGGCGAGCACGTTGCGCCACGTGGCGATGTGGTGAAGCTGCACCTTGCCGTTCTGGAAGCGTGCCTCGGCTTCCGGAAAGATGCCGTAGAAGAAGAGGGCGATGCCGTGGTCGACAGTGCCCCCGGCGGCGCGGATGGCATCGATGAACTTGAACATACTGCCGCCAGCCGTCGTGAGGTCCTCGATCACCAGGACACGGGCGCCTTCCGGCATATGGCCTTCGATCTGGGCGTTGCGGCCGTGACCCTTCGGCGCCTTGCGGACATAGATCATCGGCAGGCCCAACCGCTCGGCCAGGAAGGCAGCAAACGGAATGCCCGCCGTCTCGCCGCCTGCCACGCAGTCGAATTTCTCGAAGCCCGCATCACGCATGACGGTCGCCGCGGCGAAATCCATGATGGCCGAGCGGATGCGGGGATAGGAGATGAGCTTGCGGCAGTCGATATAGACGGGGCTCATCATGCCGGAGGAAAGCTTATAGGGCTTGTCGGCGGAAAAGTGCACAGCACCGATCTCCCACAACATCTTCGCCATCAGCTCTGCCATGACGTCGTGGTCGGTAAAGGTGGTCCGGATCATGCTGCCGCTCCTTCGTGTCGCTCTTGTCCAGCGCCATAGCAGCACCGAGCTCCAGGCGCCAGATGGCGACACTCGGGCCTCAGCCTGCCTCAGGCCTCCACATCCCAGTAAAGCGGGAACATCGGATCGAAGATGGTGATCGCTCCAGCACCCGTCTCGCGCTTCTTCGGAAATTGCAGCGGCTCATCCCGCCTGACCAGCGTCATCATCTCCTCGTTCGGCGGAAGACCATACCAGGCAGGGCCGTTGAGGGAGGTGAAGGCTTCGAGCCGGTCGAGGGCACGCTCCTCTTCGAAGACATGGGCGAGGCAGCTCATGGTGTTCGGCGCGGTATAGATTCCGGCACAGCCGCAGGCGCATTCCTTCAACGGGTCGACATGCGGCGCCGAATCCGTACCGAGGAAGAAGCGCGGATTGCCGGACGTCGCCGCCGCGCGCAGCGCCTGCCGGTGATGCTCCCGCTTTGCGACCGGCAGGCAGTAGTAATGCGGACGGATGCCGCCGACCAGGATCGCGTTGCGGTTGATGATGAGGTGGTGGGTGGTGATGGTACCAGCCAGATTGGCGGATGCCTCCTTGATATAGTCGACGCCATCCTTGGTGGTGACGTGCTCCATGGTCACCTTCAACTCGGGCAGGCGCTTGCGAAGCGGATCGAGCACGGTCTCGATGAACACGGCCTCACGATCGAAGATGTCGACCTCGGGGGTCGTGACCTCTCCATGCACGCAGAGCGGCAGGCCGATCTGCGCCATCCGTTCCAGAACCGGCATCGCCTTCTCGATGTCGCGGACACCGCTATGGGAATTGGTCGTGGCGCCGGCCGGATAAAGCTTCACGGCCGTGATCAGTCCACTTTCCTTTCCGGCCGCAACATCCTCCGGGTCGGTTCCTTCCGTCAGGTAGAGCGTCATCAGCGGCTGGAAACGATCGCCGTTCGGTACCGCTGCCAGGATACGCTGGCGGTAGGCAGCCGCATCCGCAGGGGTCACCACCGGCGGCACCAGGTTCGGCATTATGATGGCGCGTGCGAAGTGGCGGCTGGTATCGCCGACGACGCCTTCCAGGACGGCTCCATCGCGCAGGTGCAAGTGCCAGTCGTCGGGGCGGCGGATGGTGATCGTCTTCATGAGGGAGCCTCGCAGTCATGGGTGCAATCCGCATTAGCACCAACAGCCCCGGATAAACAACGCGGCCTGCTCCCGAAACACCGTGAGGGAGGCGGCACGCTCGCGAAATGGTGAAGCAGGAATGACGGACGGAAGGCCCCGGCTCCTCGAATGCAAGGAACCGCTCACGAACTTGGGCGTTCGTTAAGCAAAATGAAGAAGAAATGAATCGGAGCGCACAATGAAATCCCCGACCTCGAAAGTCAACAGGGGTTTTGCACTTGCCACAGGAACCGCCGCCGCGCTGCTGGCGCTGACGGTCTCTCCCGGCGCACAGGAGCCCGCGGTCTCTCTTGCCGTGCAGAACGAATGCGACCGCCTTGCCGGCAGCCCCTACGACAATCAGCGCAACCAGGCCTATGGCGCAGTCGAGACGGGCGAGATCGACAATGCGGCCATCGATTCCTGCCGTATCGCATTCGAAGTCACAGGCAATCCCCGATTTGCCTATCAGCTCGGTCGCGCGCTGAACAAGGTCGAGGAGATCGACCAGGCGATGACCGCCTTCGAGGCGGCGGCGCAAGCAGACTACCCGGCAGCGAAAGTGAACTTCGGCATGCTCCTGGGCCGATTGGGAGACCACGAGACGGAATTCCGCATGTATGACGAAGCGGCGCACGGCGGAAACGTGCTCGCAGCTTACAATCTCGGCGTGGCCTATCGTGACGGGCTGGGCACCCGGGCCGATGTCGGCAAGGCGCTGTACTGGTTTGAAAAGGCCGCAGTCGCGGGCGACGATACCGCCGCGTTCAACATCGCCGTCATCTATGACGAGGGCACCCTCGTCCCCGCCGACGACGAAACGGCCATCGCCTGGTACGATCTCGCCGCAGCCCGCGGCAATGTCGATGCGATGGTGAACCTCGGGATCATGCTGGAGACCGGCGAAGGGATCACCGCCGACCTGGAACAGGCCACCGAGGTTTATGCCAAGGCGGCGGAGCTGGGCGACGAATTTGCCGTTAACAAGCTCCTCGAACTGTACGCATCGGGCAAGATTGAACCGCCGGCCGTCAGTAGCCTCGACGAAGGCATGAGAACGCTCGTCCTCAAGGAGGGCGACATGGAGAGCCCGGCCGCCCTCGCCAAGGATATCTGATCCTCAGATACTGCCGGCGGATGGTCCCCAGACATCGGTCATTGCAAAGCCGTCCGCCAGCGGATCGAACGGATCGAGCGCCACCTGGGTAAGGCCGAAGGTGAAGCCGCGGCCGGTGATGGTCGGCACGATCGCCGGCCGGCCCGCAACCTGCGTTTCCCCGGACAAGCCCACCTCGAATTCCGAACCTATGATGGAGCGCGACCGCAACAGGTCGCCTACCTTTGCCCTGCCGCGGGCATGCAGGGCGGCAAGATTGGCGGAATTTCCGGTGCCACAGGGGGAACGGTCGGCGCGCCCCGGCCACATGGTGGTGCAGGTCCGCACCGCCCCGTCTTCATCGATATCGCGGAACATCACATAGGCAACGCCGGAGATAGCCGGGATCTCCGGATGCACGACGGGAATGGCGGCGTTGACGAGGTCCTTCAGCACCATGCCGGCCTGCACCAGCGCGGCCGCATTTCCCTTCTCGATGGTCAGGTTGATCTGCCGCACGTCGACCAGCGCGTAGAAGATGCCGCCATAGCAGAGATCGAGCGAAATCCTGCCCCAGTGCGGCGTATCGAGCTCCACATCCAGCCGGTCTACGAATGACGGGACCATGGTCAGCCGGACCTTTTCGCAGCGGCCGTCGCGGCAGGTTGCGGTAGCCTTCACGAGACCGGCCGCCGTCTCCAGCGTGACCACCGTTTCCGGTTCCCGCATTTCGACGATCCCCGCCTCCAACAGAGCGGTCGTGACGCAGATGGAGTTGGACCCGGAACTCGCATGCGCCTGGTCCGGCTGCAGGATGATGAAGGCCGCATCCGCATCGGGATGACGTGCCGGCAGGAGGAGATTGACGGACCCGATCGGAGCCCCGCGCGGCTCGAGGCACAGGAAGCGCCGCAGTTCGCGCCCCTTTGGATCGCTATTCAGCCAATGCAACTGATCGGCAACCGTTTCGCCCGGTATCCTGGGCACGCCGCCGATTGCGACGCGGCCAATCTCGCCTTCGCAATGCACATCCAGCAACTGGATCGTCCGCTTCCAACGCATGGTTTCCTCCAAATCAGACGTGTCGGGTCACGCCGCCGTCGACACGAATGTTCTGGCCGGTGATATAGCCCGCACCATCCGAAAGGAGGAAGGCCGCAGTCTTGGCGATCTCCTCAACCAGGCCCACGCGCTTCATCGGGATTTTCTCCGCCGTCTCTGGCTTGTGGTTCAGGCTGTCGATGTAGCCCGGAAGGATGCAGTTCATCCTTATGCCGCTCGCGGCATAGCGATCGGAGTAGAGCTTTGTGAAGGCCCCGGCGGCAGCACGGTAGGTGCAGGAAACGGGAAACACGAGTGACGGCTCATAGGCCGCGAAGGTGGTGATGTTGACGAAGGCGCCCTTTCCCTGCCCGAGCATGACCGGCGTGACCAGCCGCGCCATCCGCACCAGGCTGAGCACCATCATATCCGAGCCGAGCGTCCACTGTTCGTCGGAGATGTCGAGGAGATCGCCCTTCGGCGGATGCCCTGTATGATTGACCACGGCATCGATGCGCCCATAGGCGGTCATCGTAGCGTCGAAGATGCCCTGGATATCCTTTGCCTCCTCGGCAACACCCCGGAACGCCACGCCTTCGAGCTCGGCCGCCAGCGCTTCGCAGCTTTCTGAAGGCGACATCAGCGCAAGCCTGTAGCCCTGGCCGTGCAATTCGCGGGCGATGGCCGCCCCCATGCCGCGCCCGCCGCCGGTGATCAACGCCACAGGCCTTTCAGTTTTGTCGCTCATGATATCTCCCGGAACGGGTTCGAGTGCAGATCCTGCAGTCGCTATAGCAGCAGCGCCGGTCGCTTGCCTACGGCATGACGCGGATCTTCCAGGGAGATGCTATCGAAACGGAAAAGGAAATGGCGCACCCGAAGAGATTCGAACTCCTGACCCCCAGATTCGTAGTCTGGTGCTCTATCCAGCTGAGCTACGGGTGCGTATTGCGAAACGGCGGTGCCGCTTGCGTGGCGATCCTCTAAATCGTCCGCCTTCCGATTGCAAGCGATTTTCCCCGCCAAATTCCATTTTTGCCAGTACGCCATCTCCAAGCGGATGGAATTGCTCGCTTTTCATCAGGCGCGCGCGCGATAGTCGTCGAGCGCGACCGGCCGATCGGGGATCTCGATCCTGAACTGCGTGCCCGGGCCCGGCTTTTCTACCAATGCGATGGTGCCGCCATGGGCCAGCACCAGTTCGCGGGCGATGGCGAGGCCGAGTCCGGTGCCGCCGGAGCGGGCGGAGCCGCGGAAGGCGGCGAAGAGGTTCTCGCGGGCCTTGCGGGGCATGCCGGGGCCGGTGTCGTCGATCGTGATGCCGACGACACTGCCGATGCGCGTCGCCGTCACGGTGATGCGGCGAACGGTGGCCGCGTCCTCCGGATGGAAGACGGCGAGTGCCTGCACGGAATTGCGACAGATGTTGTGAATGACGCGGAAGAGCTGGTCGCTGTCAGCGTCGATCTCAAGGTCCGGAGGAACCTGCTCCTGGTATTCGATGCCGCTACCGGGATCGAGGGCGAGCATATCGCGAACCTCCTGGCAGAGTTCGGAGAGACGGACGATCCGGCGCCTGGGCGCCGCCTCCGAGGCTTGCCCGTAGGACAGGACCTCATTGGTATATCCTACGGCACGGTCGATGGTGCGAAGCAGCTTTGGAGCGAAGCTGCGCACCATTGGGTCCTCCACATCGATCAGCCTGTCCGACATCAGTTGCGCGGATGCCAGGATGTTGCGCATGTCATGGTTGATCTTGGACACGGCGAGGCCAAGATCGGCGAGGTTCTTTTGCTGTCTGAGAGTGCGCTGAAGCTCCACCTGCATATCGGCCAGATGGCGACCTGCGACGGCAAGTTCACCCTTTGCACCGTCCGGCCGGAAAACCCGCTCCGGGTCGTCCGGCCGCTCCGAGAATAGCTGCATGCTTCGCGCGAGGTGCCGGATCGGCCGGATCATCATGCGGTTGATCGCCAGGAAGATCAGGACCGCGGTAATCAGCGAAATCACGAGCGACAGCACGAACATCATGTGCGCATAGCTCAGCATGTCCTTGCGCAAGGCATCGTCCGTCATCACCAGTTCGACGATCATATCGGTCTCGCCGATCGGGCCGAAGACGCGCATGACCCGGCCACCGCCGAAGAAGAGCGTGTTCATGGCATCGCGGATCGAAACCAGCATCGGGACGTCGGCAAGGTCATACTGGTCGTCGACCTGGGGCGGAACATCGACGGCCGCCAGAAGCCTCGACGTGCCGTCTTTGCGCAGGGCGATCACCTTGGTGCCCGTCGCCAACAGCGTGTCGTCCTGAACGCTGCGAGGAAGTTCGGACGGCTGCAGGCCATCGATGACGATACCTGCCGCGGCGGCGGTATCGAGACGGTCGCGCAGCCAGTTCATGCGCATGCCGGCGACCGATGGCGCGAAGATAAGGATTTCCGCCAGCATGACGAAGACCACGGTCAGCCAGAGAAGCCGGCCGGAGAGGCCGTGGAACAAGCGCGGCATCGGCGCAGGCGCGGAGCGCTCCTGCGAGCCATGCGGATCTGTCTGAGCTTCTCCGCTCATGCGGATCTCCAGTCGATGCTGCCGAACCCCTTCGGCAGCCCGTATCCATCAGCGCCCCCTCGCCCTTTTACCAGTTTTTTCCAAGGGCACAAACAGAACGGGCCGAGGTCTCACCCCGGCCCGTTCCATGACGCGATCCGTCGGACGGATCAGAACTCTTCCCAATCGGCAGCCGCGGCGGCTGCCGATGCGGGAGCGCCGATTCCGAGGGCCTTGGCGATTGCCCCGGTCATCGTCCGTGCCGGTGACGGCCGCGGCCGATCCCACTCCGCCGCCGGACGGGCGGGCGCGGCACCCTTTGCCGCAGGCGCTGCCCGGGGAGCGGGTACGGCCGGCTGGGCAGCACTCGTGCCCTCCCCGATGTGGAACCGGGAGACCATCGAGAGCAGGCCGCCGGCTTCGGCAGAAAGCTTCTGGGTCGCCGCGGACGTTTCCTCGACCATGGCGGCGTTCTGCTGCGTCACCTGGTCCATCTGGTTGATGGCGGTATTGACTTCCTGCAGACCCGTCGCCTGCTCCTTGGCCGCGACCGCGATCGAGTGGATGTGGTCGTTGATGCGCAGCACGCGTGCCTCGATCTCCGACAGGGCCTCGCCGGTCTTCTGGACCAGCCGGACGCCGCCGGCCACTTCCTCGCCGGACTTCGTGATGAGCCCCTTGATGTCCTTGGCCGCGGCCGCGGACCGCTGTGCCAGTTCCCGCACCTCCTGGGCGACGACGGCGAAGCCTTTGCCGGCCTCCCCTGCGCGGGCGGCCTCCACGCCGGCATTCAGCGCAAGCAGGTTCGTCTGGAAGGCGATTTCATCGATGACATTTGTGATCTGGGCAATTTCGTTCGACGCCTGCTCGATGCGGCCCATGGCCTCGACGGCGCTGCGGACAACGGCGCCGGACTGGACGGCGCTCTCCTTGGCCTCACCGACCATGACGGTTGCCTCCTGGGCACGCTCGGTAGAGGTGCGGACGACGGCCGTAATCTCGTCCAGGGCGGCGGAGGTCTCCTCCAGTGCGGCAGCCTGCTGTTCCGTCCGCTTCGACAGATCGTTGGTCGCGCTGCTGAGCTCATTGGAACTGCTGTTGATCGTGCTGGTGCTGACGCGCACATTCTGCATGGCCTGCCGGAGGCTCTCCACGGCGGCGTTCACGTTTGCCTGGAGCTCGGCGAAGGCGCCAAGGAAATTACCCGCCATGGTCTGGGTGAGGTCACCCTCCGCCAGAGCTTTGACGACCCGACCGGTTGCCGAAACGCCTGCCTCGACGCTATCGAGAAGGCTGTCGACATTGCGTGCGAAGGTATCGAGGCTCTCGTCACCGAACTGCTTATCGATACGCTTGCTGAAATCGCCTTCCGCGGCGGCGCTGACCACGGCTTCCATGCGGACCCGCAGATCATCGCTTCGTGCCCGGCTGCCGCTTTCCTGCTCGTTCATACGGGCAACTTCCAGGCCATTCTGCTTGAAGACCTCGACGGCGGCGGCCATGTCGCCGATTTCGTCCTGCCGGCCCTTGCCGGGGATCTCGGTCCCGAAGTCACCGTCTGCAACCCTCTTCATGGTCGTCGTCAGCTCCAGGATCGGGCCACTCAGCTGGCGGCGGCCGATATAGAGACCGAAGCCCGCACCGGCGCCGACACCGAGCAGGACGACGCCCGAAAGCAGCAGGATGACCATCTGATTGAATTGGTCGAGGTCAGCATCCACCGCGGTCAATTCGTCCAGATCGGCCTGGACGACTGCATCGATCTCCGCCTGAAAGGCCTTGCGGTTGTTTCTGTTCGCTTCATTGTTGCCCTGCTCGTTCCCTGCCTCGGGGCCGACTTCCGTTCCCAGGCGCACGGTTTCCGTGCGGAAGGCCTTGAACTCGGCGGCCCGCGCCAGAAGGCTGTCGAAGGAGGCGCGCTGGTGCTCCGGGACTTCGGTCTTCCAGTTCTCCAGCAGTGCATCCATCTTCTGCAGGTTCTTCAGAAGGCCTTCTCCGAACTTGGCAGCCTCTTCCTTCGTATCCGACGCGTATATGCCGCGCGCTTCCATGACCACGGCCGTCACCAGCCTGTTGAGACTCTCGCCCATATGCGCCCGGTGAGCCGCCGTCTCGTATTGCTGCATGCGGGCGCGGGATTCCGTCATCGCAAACACGGAGAGTGCGCCCACGACCAGGGACACGGCACTCATCAGACCAACAAGAAGATTGATCTTACCTCGGATTCTCATCGCATTCCCTTTTCTAGTCATGACTTCAAGATCAGGGGGATTCGCGAGAAACCCCTCAAGATTAAGTGCTAGAATTGGCATGAGCGAATTAAGAAAGGCTTTAGCTTGCTGGCGTCGCCGGCCCGCATCCGCCGCCACCTCCCGGCGCTAAGTCCCTGTTCGACTGGTGATTTTGTGTCCGAGGCTGGCAGACTCCAGGGGACTGCTAATTCTCACCCCTCATTTCGAGGAGGCCCGATGCGCGTCCCCTCCTGGCACCGGACGTATCCGCACCCAGGTGACCTCCAGACCCCGCCGCCGATTGACTTCTGTCCAGAAGTTCTCTTATAAGCCGCGCACGTTCAGCCTCACCGTCTCGCACGACTGCGAGCTATCGCCGAACGTTTTCGAAACGCTCTTGCCCTATGGCAATCAAGAAGGGCCGCACACCGCGGTATTAAAATAAATGTCGAAGCGTACCTATCAACCGTCCAAGCTTGTCCGCAAGCGCCGCCACGGCTTCCGGGCCCGCATGGCGACCAATGGTGGCCGCAAGGTTCTTGCAGCTCGTCGCGCACGCGGCCGCAAGCGTCTGTCGGCCTAAGGGCGGGCGTGCCCGACAACCGGGCAATGACGAACGGAAAGACATCCAAGACGACTGTCGGGCGGCTGAAGAGCCGGCCGCAGTTTCTTGCCGTGCGTACGGGTGAAAGCCGGCGAGGCCGAACCTTTCTTCTGGAAGTCCTGGACCGTCAGGCCCCGGATTCACCACCACGCGTCGGTTTCACCGTTACCAAGAAGCACGGCAATGCCGTGGCGCGAAACCGCATGCGCCGACGCCTCAAGGAGGCGGTACGGCAGAGCGCCGGGTTTGCAATGAAAGCCGGACACGACTATGTCATTGTCGCGCGACGGGAGGTCCTGACGGTACCGTTCGCAGAACTCACTGCACAACTCGCCGAGCGGATCAACGGCCGGCCGCGACCGAAACGGTCCGAGGAGACCCGTTCCAGGAAAGCATGATGGAAAAGAACCGCAATTACTTCATTGCGATCGCCCTCTCGGTAGTGATCGTCCTTGCTTGGCAATTCCTCTACATGAACCCGAGGATGGAAGCGCAGCAGCGCGCGCTAGAGGCTCAGCAGGCCTTGCAGGGCGAAGCCGCGCAGCCCGTGACGCCGGAAAGCCCAGGCGCGACAGTGAGCGGCAATCTTCCAGGCGGCAACCAGGCGCAGGCGACGCAGAACCGTGAGCAGGCCGTGGCGGCAAGCCCACGCGTCGCCATCGATACTCCCGCGCTTTCCGGCTCCATCAATCTTCTCGGCGCGCGTTTCGACGACCTGAAGCTGCGCGAATACAACGAGACCGTCGATGAGGAGAGCCCGATCATCACCCTCTTCTCCCCAGCCAATACGGCTGACGGCTATTTCACCGAACTCGGCTTCGTCCAGAGCGACAACTCCGGCTCCGTGCCGGGTCCGTCGACGCAGTGGACGCTCGCGAGCGGCGAGAAGCTGACGGTTGAGACCCCGGTCGTCCTCACGTTCACCAACGAGAAGGGCGTGGTCTTCACTCGCACCATCTCGGTCGATGAGCACTACATGTTGAGCGTCGCGGACAAGGTGGAGAACCCGACCGCCGAGGCCATATCGCTTGCCCCCTATGGCCGCGTCACGCGCTACAACAAGCCTGCGACCCCTTCCGTCTACGTCATCCACGAAGGCTTCATCGGCGTGCTCGGCGAGACCGGTCTGATGGAGGAAAGCTACGACGACGTCGAAGAGGAAGCGATCGCCAATGCGAAAGCCACGGGTGGCTGGCTTGGCATCACAGACAAGTACTGGGCCGCCACTCTCATCCCGCCGCAGTCCCTGCCCTACGAATCCCGCTTCTCCCATTTCAAGGACGGGCAGCCGCGCTACCAGGCAGACTTCCGCAGCGATGCGCTGACGATAGAGCCAAACCAGTCCGCCGAGGTAACCAACCTCGTCTTCGCCGGCGCCAAGGAAGTTCCGCTGGTCGACCAGTACGAAGAGCAGTACTCGATCCCGCGCTTCGAGCTCCTGATCGACTGGGGCTGGTTCTACTTCATCACCAAGCCGATGTTCCACCTGATGGACTTCTTCTTCCGCTACTTCGGAAACTTCGGCGTGGCGATCCTCATGACGACGATCGTCGTCAAGGCGATCTTCTTCCCGCTGGCCAGCAAGCAGTACGCCTCCATGGCCAATATGAAGCGCGTGCAGCCGAAGATGGAAGAGCTGAAGGCCAAGCACGGTGATGACCGCATGGCCATGCAGCAGGCGATGATGCAGCTCTACAAGGAGGAGAAGATCAACCCGATCGCCGGCTGCTGGCCGATCCTCCTGCAGATCCCGGTGTTCTTCGCTCTCTACAAGGTGATCTACGTCACGATCGAGATGCGGCATGCGCCGTTCTTCGGCTGGATCCAGGATCTGTCCGCACCGGATCCGACGTCGCTCTTCAACCTGTTCGGCCTTCTGCCCTACGACGTGCCCGGCTTCCTGCTGATCGGCGTCTGGCCGCTGATCATGGGCGTCACCATGTGGCTGCAGATGCGCATGAACCCGACGCCTCCGGATCCGACCCAGGCGATGATCTTCAACTGGATGCCGTTGATCTTCACCTTCATGCTGGCGACCTTCCCGGCAGGCCTCGTCATCTACTGGGCGTGGAACAACACGCTTTCGATCATGCAGCAGGCGCTGATCATGAAGCGCCACGGCGCGAAGATCGAACTCTTCGACAACATCAAGGGCATGTTCCGGCGAAAACCGGCCCCCAACAAGTAACCTGGAAGCCCCGGTTCGCCGGGGCTTTTCTTTGCCGGACAGTGCCGGTTTCGTGGACCCGCAACTTGACAATGTCGGCCAAAAACCGGAAGCCGTCCCTTCCACAGCGACAGGACGACCACCATGCCCGCGCCAACGACTCCGGACGACAAGCCGCTCTTCGGCCGCCCGTGGATCTTCATCCGCGGCGTTCCCTCGCTGAAATTCCTGCCGCCGGAGGGTCCCCTTGAAGTGGCCTTCGCCGGCCGCTCGAATGTCGGAAAGTCATCACTGATCAACGCGCTGGTGGGGCACAAGGGGCTGGCACGCACCTCCAACACGCCGGGCCGTACCCAGGAACTCAACTACTTCGTGCCGCAGGGCTATTCGGGTGAAGGGGACGACCTGCCGCCGATGGCGCTCGTCGACATGCCGGGCTACGGTTATGCGCAGGCGCCGAAGGACCAGGTGGATGCCTGGACGAAGCTCGTCTTCGACTATCTGCGCGGCCGCGCGACGTTGAAACGCGTCTATGTGCTGATCGACAGCCGCCACGGCATCAAGAAGAACGACGAGGAGGTTCTGGACCTGCTCGACAAGGCAGCCGTTTCCTACCAGATCGTGCTGACGAAGATCGACAAGATCAAGGAGGCCGGCGTGCCGAGGCTGGTTTCGGAGACGGCCGATAAGATCCGCAAGCGGCCGGCGGCCTATCCGGATATTCTCGCGACATCCTCGGAGAAGTCGAAGGGCGTGGACGAGTTGCGCCGGGCCATTGCGCATACGATCGGCTACGCCACCGTGTGACACCGCATTCGCCGCCGGTTTCATCTGTCACGAACCTGCGCTAAAACGCGCCAACGCAGATCACGGGGAATTTCATGAGCGCCACAGACAGCGAACTTCAGGCGAAACTTCTGGCCCAGGCGCTGCCCTACATGCAGCGCTACGAAAACAAGACGATCGTCGTGAAGTATGGCGGCCACGCCATGGGCGACAGCGAGCTCGGCAAGGCATTCGCCGCGGACATCGCGCTTCTGAAGCAGTCCGGCGTCAACCCGATCGTCGTGCATGGCGGCGGCCCGCAGATCGGCGCGATGCTCTCCAAGATGGGCATCGAATCCAAGTTCGAAGGCGGCTTGCGTGTCACCGATGCGAAGACGGTCGAGATCGTTGAAATGGTGCTGGCCGGCTCCATCAACAAGGAGATCGTCGCGCTCATCAACCAGACCGGCGAATGGGCGATCGGCCTGTGCGGCAAGGACGGCAACATGGTCTTCGCCGAAAAGGCGAAGAAGACCATCGTCGATCCGGATTCGAACATCGAACGGGTGCTGGATCTCGGCTTCGTCGGCGAGGTCGTCGAAGTCGACCGCACGCTTCTCGACCTGCTCGCCAAGTCGGAGATGATCCCCGTCATCGCTCCCGTGGCGCCCGGCCGCGACGGCGCTACCTACAATATCAATGCCGACACCTTCGCGGGGGCAATCGCCGGCGCGCTTCGTGCCACCCGACTGCTGTTCCTGACCGATGTGCCCGGCGTTCTCAACAAGCAGGGCGAACTGATCAAGGAACTGTCGGTCGCCGAGGCGCAGGCGCTGATCAAGGATGGGACGATCTCCGGCGGCATGATCCCGAAGGTCGAAACCTGCATCGACGCCATCAAGGCGGGCGTGCAGGGGGTCGTCATCCTCAACGGAAAGACCGCCCATTCAGTGCTGCTGGAGATCTTCACCGAGCATGGTGCCGGCACGCTGATCGTGCCCTAACGGGCGAGATCAGATCAGCACCAGCGCCAGGATCCCGAGTACGATCAGCACGCAGCCGGCAATCTCCAGCCGGTTGATGTGCTCCTTGAACACGAAGACGGACGAGGCGAATGTGAAGAGCATCTCCACCTGCGCCAGTGCCTTGATGACAGCCGCCGGCTGAAGCGTCATCGCCGTGAACCAGCCGAAGGACGCGGTGGCGCCGACGAAGCCGACCAGCAGTGCCGGCCGCCAGGCGGCGGCGATCTGCTGCAACTCCCGGCGCTCCCTGACGATGATCCAGGCAAGCATGGCGACCGCCTGCATGACGATAACCACCATCAGCGTGTAGCCCGCCTGCACCACGGGATCGGGCGCGGGAAGGCTGGGAGCAAGCGACAGCGAGGCATATCGGTAGGAGACGCCCGAGATGCCGAAGAGGAAACCGGACAGGAGCCCGAAAACTGCCGTGCGGCTGCCGACGGATGTGACGAGCGATCTGGGCGTCAATTCGGTCCTCGCCACCGAAATCAGCATCACGCCGACGACGGAGATGGCAATGGCTATGACCGTGCCCGCCGTCACCGTCTCGCCGACCAGAACGAGGGCCACCAGCGCAGCCTGAGCGGGCTCCGTGCGCGAATAGGCCGTTCCCACCGCGAAATTCCGGAAGGCGAAGATATAGACCAGCAGGAAGGTCGCGCCAATCTGGGCGAATCCGCCGGCAACCGCCCAGATGAGGAATGAAAGATTGGGCACCGGCATGGGCCGCCCGAGACCCCAATGGAGGATAGCCATGTAGGCTAAAGCGAAGGGCACGCCATAGCCGAAGCGCACGAAGGTGGCACCTGTTGTGCTCAGACGTCCCCGCAGATGCTTCTGCAGGGCAGACCGCATGTTCTGCAGGAAAGCCGAGGCGACGGTGATGGGAATCCAAAGTTCCATGACGATGGCCGCTAGCACCCCCTGCGCGCTTCGCCAAGCTCACTTTCGGGCCGAACCGGAGTTTGCCGTTTTCTTTCATCGCGCCACGGTGCATAACGCGGCATGACCAAGCCCAAGCGATCCCCCGTAGCTGCCGATTTCGCCCATATCCGTGACTGGGTGTTCGACCTCGACAACACGCTCTATCCGCATCATGTCAACCTGTTCGCGCAGATCGACCAGAACATGACCGCCTATGTTTCAGAACTGCTGCAGTTGGAGCGGGAGGAGGCCAGGGCGCTGCAGAAGCGTTACTATCACGAACACGGGACGACCCTGCAGGGGTTGATGCTGAACCACGGGATCAATCCCGACGCGTTTCTGGAGCGGGCGCATGCGATCGACTACTCCGCGCTCCTGCCGCATCCGGAGCTGGGCGAGGCAATCAAGGCGCTGCCGGGGCGCAAGTTCATCTTCACCAACGGCAGCGTGCCGCATGCCGAAGCGGCTGCCCGCGCGCTCGGGATCCTCGATCACTTCGATGACATCTTCGACATCGTGGCTGCCGACTATATTCCGAAGCCCGCCGGCGCGACCTATGACAAGTTCGCCAGCCTGCACAGGGTGGATACGCGCCATGCCGCCATGTTCGAGGATCTGCCCCGCAACCTGAAGGTTCCGAAGGCGCTGGGCATGCGCACCGTGCTTCTGGCACCGCGCAACCTGGACGACGTTCTGGTGGAGCGTTGGGAGGTGCTGTCGGAGGAGGACGACCACATCGACTACCTCACCGACGACCTGCAAGGCTTCCTCTCGGCGCTTGCGGCACGCTGACACGTTACCGAAAGTTCATCCAGATTACGGATGTTTAAGTGGTTCCTCCGCCGGACCGGCCATAGCTTGAAGCTATAGAGCAACCGAGGAAGGAGCCTCTCCATGAAGACCCGCAAGATCGTACTCGCCTCACTTGCCGCTGTTCTCGTCGCCGGTACCGCCGCGCCGAGCTTCGCCGGCCCAGGGCGCGACGGCCCCGGCCGGCACGCCGGCAGAGGCGGCATGATGCAGGAGATGACCTTTATCCGCCTGCTGAAGACGGCAGACGCCGACAAGGATGCCAAGATCACCAAGGAAGAGGTCTCGGCAAGACAGGACGCGCTGTTCAACGAGATCGACACCGACAAGGATGGCAACCTGATCCCCGGTGAACTCCGTGCCTATCGCAAGGCCAAGATGGAGGAGTTCCGAAAGGAACGGGCAGAGCGGCGCGAGGAACGTCGACAGGAGACAGCACAGGCTGGAGAAGAAGCTGACAGCCAGGACCGCGCAGAGCGCCGCGGAGACCGTGACCGTCGGCACGGTGGACACCGCTGGGGCATGCACCATGGCCGCATGGGCGGTATGCAACTGATACGCCATGCGGACACTGACGAAAACGGCCAGTTCAGCAAGGCCGAAGTGGGTGCCGCCGTCGACAAGCTGTTCACCCGCATGGACCGCAATGGAGACAACGCGATCACCATCGACGACATGCCGGACCGCCCCTTCTAATCGCCGCGATTAGAACGGCACGTCGTTGAACCCGCCCCACCGCCAGGGGCGGGTTTCTTCGTTCTAATGCTCGTAGTAGTCGCCGATGATCTTCCAAGCCTCCTCAGCGGTCTCGACGAAACTGATGAGGTCGATATCTTCCGGCGCGATCGTGCCGAAATCGGCCAAAGCCTGCCAATTGACGATCCGGTGCCAGAAGTCCTTGCCGAAAAGGATGAAGGGGATTTTCTCCATGCGTCCCGTCTGGATGAGGGTCAGGGCTTCGAACATCTCGTCCATCGTGCCGAATCCGCCTGGAAATATGACGATCGCCTTTGCCCGCATCATCAGGTGCATCTTGCGGATCGCGAAATAGTGGAAGTTGAGGCTGAGTTCCGGAGTGACGTAGGGATTGGGCGCCTGCTCATGCGGCAGGACAATATTGAAGCCCACCGTCGGAGCTCCGGCCTCCGAAGCGCCCCGATTGCCCGCCTCCATGACGCCCGGCCCGCCGCCCGTCACCACCACATATTCCTGATGGTCGTATTTCTCGCCGTGCAGGGCGCACAGCTTGGCAAACTTGCGCGCCTCCTCGTAATAGGCGGAGGCTGCTTCGAGGTTCTTGCGCTGGGTCTCGTTCCGGGCAGCCCAGGCCGCTTGTCCGGGTGCCGGAATGCGGGCGCCACCGAACAATACGACCGTCGACTTGATGCCATTCTCGGCAAGGACCATCTCGGCCTTGAGAAGTTCCAGTTGGAGCCGTACCGGTCGCAGTTCCTCGCGGCAGAGGAACTCGTCGTCGGCATAGGCGAGGCGATAGGAAGGCGACATCGACTGCGGCGTCTGCGGCACGCCGGCGGCACTCTGCCGGTCGGTAGAACTGTCCTTCAGTGGGTCCCATACCCCGTCCTTACGCCGCGGTTCGTCCTTCTTGAGCTTCGCCATGTCCTGCCTTTCAAGTCGGGCGCAATGCGCCAATTCACATTGACGGTGGAGTGACCGTCGCATAGATCAATCATCATCATCTGGCCAGCCGCCGGCCCCTATCCTACCCATGCGACGTTAAGGACTTGCCATGAGCAGCACGGATCTCACCTCTCTGGAGATGACCATCGAGACAGCCTTCGAACAACGAGAGGGCGTTTCGGTTTCGACGAAGGGAGAGGTTCGGGATGCCGTCGATGCCGCGCTGAACCTTCTCGACTCCGGCAAGGCGCGTGTGGCGGAGCGTCAGGCGGACGGATCGTGGAAAGTCAACCAGTGGCTGAAGAAGGCCGTGCTCCTGTCGTTCCGCCTGAACGACATGGAGGTTGTCAAGGGGGGCCCCGGCCAGTCCACCTGGTGGGACAAGGTTCCATCGAAGTTCGAGGGCTGGGGCGAGAGCGAGTTTCGGGCTGCCGCTTTCCGCGCCGTGCCGAACGCCGTGGTACGCCGTTCGGCCTACATTGCGCCGAACGTCGTGCTGATGCCGTCCTTCGTGAACCTCGGCGCCTATGTGGGCGAAGGCACGATGGTCGATACCTGGGCGACCGTGGGCTCCTGCGCACAGATCGGCAAGAACGTGCATCTCTCCGGCGGCGTCGGCATCGGCGGCGTGCTTGAGCCCATGCAGGCCGGCCCGACGATCATCGAGGACAACTGCTTCATCGGCGCTCGTTCCGAGGTCGTCGAAGGCTGCATCATCCGCGAAGGGTCGGTGCTCGGTATGGGCGTCTTCATCGGCAAGTCCACCAAGATCGTCGACCGCGCCACGGGCGAGATCACCTATGGCGAAGTTCCCCCCTATTCGGTCGTGGTCGCGGGAACGATGCCGGGCAAGCCCTTCCCCAACGGCGAACCCGGCCCGAACCTCTATTGCGCGGTCATCGTCAAGCGCGTCGACGAGAAGACGCGCTCCAAGACGGGCATCAACGAGTTGTTGCGAGACTGATCGGCAATGGCTGCCACCGATCCCGTAGAAAACCTCCAGGCACTGATCCGCTGCCCTTCGGTAACGCCCGCGGAAGGTGGAGCCCTGACCGCTCTCGAAGCCATGCTGTCGCCGCTCGGCTTCCGCGTCGAGCGGATGGTGGCAAGTGCCGCCGGCACGCCGGACGTGGAGAACCTCTATGCGCGGATCGGCAGCGACGGCCCTCACCTGATGTTTGCCGGCCATACCGACGTCGTTCCGCCGGGCGACGAGGCCGATTGGTCGCATCCTCCTTTTGCAGCCGATATCGACGGCGGGATGCTGTACGGTCGCGGCGCCGTCGACATGAAGGGCGGGATCGCCTGCTTCGTGGCGGCTGTCGCCCGCCATATCGAGGCGCATGGAGCCCCGGAGGGTTCGATCTCCTTCCTGATCACCGGCGACGAGGAAGGCCCGTCGATCAACGGCACGGAAAAACTGCTCAAATGGGCCGCGGACAAGGGCGAGACCTGGGATGCCTGCCTTGTCGGAGAGCCCACCAATCCGGACGTCCTCGGCGACATGATCAAGATCGGCCGGCGCGGCTCGCTTTCCGGACGGATCACCGTGCAGGGCGTACAGGGCCACTCCGCCTACCCGCATCTTGCCGACAATCCGGTCCGTGGACTGCTTCAGTTGACCCATGCCTTGATGGAGCAGCCTTACGACAACGGCACGAAGGACTTTCCGGCTTCCAACATGGAAGTCACCTCCGTCGATACCGGCAATCCCGCCGTCAACGTCATTCCGGCCAAGGCGACCGCGGCATTCAACATCCGCTTCAACGACACCTGGACGGTCGAGAGCCTGCAAACGGAAATTCTGCGCCGCCTCGATACCGCAGCCTCTCAGGGCACATTGCGGCCGGGGCGCGACCCGGTCCGTTACGACATCACATGGAACGAGCGTCCGAGCCATGTCTTCCTGACGCACAGCGACGCCTTGATCGGGTCACTCAGCGAGGCGATCGAGAACGTCACGTCGCGCCGGCCGGCGCTCTCCACCACCGGCGGCACCTCCGATGCCCGCTTCATCAAGGACTATTGCCCGGTGGTGGAATTCGGCCTCGTCGGCCAGACCATGCACATGGTCGACGAACGGGTGGCGGTGGCGGATCTCGAACTCCTCACCGATATCTATGGCAGTTTCATCTCCAACTGGTTCCGCCATGCCCGGAGCATTTGAGGTCAGATACTACCTCGCCGGCCTCTGGCAACTCGTCCGGGGAGATGCAGCCGGGCTCCAGAAACTCGACATCTCCGACCGCGGCCTGCTGCGCTCCTTCTGGGCCATCGTCTGGTGCCTCCCCGCCATGGCGATCTCCTGGCTCTGGTGGAGGGAACTCTATCTGCGGGGCATGCCGCGGGACACGGAACTGGGCGGCATCTTCTTTTTCCGGCTGGGCATGCTGGAATTCGCCAACTGGCTGGTGCCGCTGGTACTGATCGGGCTCCTGGCCTTCGCCCTCGGGCTTGGCCGGAAATACCATGCGATGGTCGTGGCGGTGAACTGGCTCTCCGTTCCCTTCGCCTATGCCTATGGCTTGCTCAGCCTTCTGCTGATGCTCGCTCCGGGATTGACGGGCTTCCTGTCGCTGATCTGGCTCTTCCTGATGGTCGCGCTGGTCTTTTCCATATCGCGCATCTTCCGGCTCATCTGTGGGCCACATCCGCTGATGATCGCAACGCTGACCATGGTGCTGATCGTGCCGACCATGCTGCTGTCAGACACGCTGGAGCGTTTCCTCGGAATCTATCCCGGCTGACGGTCAGCCTTCGCCTGGATAGTCGACCTTCATGAAGTAGAGACCTTCCGGAGGCGCCACGGGGCCGCATTCCTTGCGATCCCTCGCCTCCAGCGCTGCGCGCACATCCTCCGGGCTCATCTTCCCCTCACCCGCGAGCTTCAGGGTGCCTGCGAAGGATCGTATCTGGTTGTGCAGGAAGCTCTGGGCCGAAGCACGGATCTCGATCACGTCTGCCTGTCGCGTCACATCCAGCCGATCCAGGGTCCTCACGGGGCTCGTCGCCTGGCAATGGGCGGAGCGGAAGGTGGTGAAGTCGTGGTGGCCCACCAGCATCTGCGCCGCCGCATGCATGGCCTCGTGATCCAGCGGCTTCGGCACCCACCAGGCGCGCTTCGCCTCCAGCGCCAGCGGTGCCGGCCGGTTGATGATGCGGTAGAGGTAGTGGCGCTTGATCGCCGAGAACCGAGCGTCGAACTCATCACCCACCGCCGTCACATCGACGATCGCCACCTTCTCACCGGCCATCCCCAGATGGGCGTTGAGGGCGTTGCGGAGCGTATAGGGCTTCCAATCGCGCGAGAGGTCCGCATGGATGACCTGACCGATCGCATGGACGCCGGAATCCGTGCGGCCGGCACCGCGGATCGAGACGGTCTCTCCCGTCAACGAGAGGATGCCGTTCTGCAGCGCAGCCTGGACCGAATGGCCGTTCTCCTGCATCTGCCAGCCGACATAGGCGGTACCGTCATATTCGACCGTCATGCGGAATCGCGGCATCAGCCGAGCCTCGTGCCGGCGGGCAGCGGCGTACCACGCAGGAAGTCGGCTGCGGCGAGAGGCTTTCCGCCCGCCTTCTGCAGGCGGGTGAGCCGCACGGCGCCGCTGCCGCAGGCGACCGTCAGATTGTCGTCCAGCACGGTTCCTGCCTCGCCTCCCCCTTCAGATACTGCCGAGAGAAGGACCTTGATCCGCTCGGCGCGGCCGTTGATCTCGGCCTCGAACCAGGCGCCGGGAAAAGGCGAGAGACCACGGATGCGGTTGTGCACCTCGATAGCGGGCCGGGAGAAATCGATGCGGGTCTCGCTCTTGTCGATCTTGGCGGCGTACAGGACGCCCTCCTCCGGCTGAGGCGTCAGCGGCAGGTCCCCAGCCTCGAGGCATTCCATCGCTTCCACCATGGCGCGGGCGCCAATCAGCATCAGCTGGTCATGGAGCTCGCCAGCAGTGGCGTTCTCCCCAATCTCCACTTCGCGGGTAAGCGCGACGGGTCCCGTGTCGAGCCCCTTTTCCATCTTCATGATCATCATGCCGGTTTTTCTGTCACCGGCCATGATCGCCCGCTGGATCGGGGCCGCTCCCCGCCAACGCGGCAGGAGCGAGGCGTGGCCGTTATAGCAGCCGAGCCGGGTACCGCTCAGGATCGCCTCGGGCAGAAGCAGGCCATAGGCGACAACCACCGCAACATCGGCGTTCAGGGACCGGAATTGCGCCCGGTCCGCGTCGTCCTTGAAGTTCACCGGAGTATGGACGGGGATACCGAGGAGCTCTGTCGCCTGGTGGACCGGGGACTTCTGCAGGTCGAGGCCGCGGCGTCCGCCCGGACGCGGCGGCTGGCTGTAGACCGCGACGATCTCATGGCCCGCCTCCTTCAGCGCGCGAAGCGTCGGGACCGAGAACTCCGGCGTTCCCATGAAGATGATGCGAAGGCTCATCGCGATCCTGTCTGCACTTGCCGCCCGCGGAGGAGAGCTTTCCGCCCGGCCCTGGACTTACTACACTGCGCGAGAACGGGCGGCCTTGGTGAACTTCTTGATCACCATCTCTCGCTTCAGCCGCGAGATGTGGTCGATGAAGAGCACGCCATTGAGATGGTCGATCTCGTGCTGCAGGCAGGTCGCCAGCAGGCCATCCGCCTGTATCGTCTGCTGTTTCCCCTCGCGGTCGACATAGCTGACCGCCACCATCGCAGGGCGCTCCACTTCCGCATAGTAATCGGGAATGGAGAGGCAGCCTTCTTCGTAGGTCGAACGCTCGTCGGAGGCTCCGACGATTTCCGGGTTGATGAAGACCATCGGCTTGTTCTCTTCGTCCTCCTTGGAGACGTCGATCACCAGCAGGCGGCGCGGGACGCCGATCTGGATGGCCGCCAGCCCGATGCCGGGCGCATCGTACATCGTTTCCAGCATGTCATCTGCGAGGCGGGTGATTTCAGAATCGACCTGTTCGACTGGCTTAGAAACCTGACGCAGGACCGGGTCGGGAAGAATGATAAGGGGCTTGATCGTCATGGCCTCCCATAGCGCATCTTTTTTGCCGATGGAACAGGAGAGGTAGGCCAAGTCCGTCACGGGCCCCTTATATGTTCACCTTTTGATCTTTTCGCCGCAGCGAATTCTGCTAGGGTGGAGCAATGGATAGCTCTACCTCCCTCTTCCGCACCCTCGGACTCCATCCCGAAACGTTCTGGCTTCTAGCTTTGGGCACGGCAGCACTCGCCGCGATTGCGTTCTACCTCGTCGTTTCGTCGCAGCGGAGAGGCGCCGAGCTGGCGCGGCAGGCCACGCAGTCGGAAGCGCGGCTGGCCGAACTGATGCGGAGCCAAGCGGAGATGCAGGGGCGTATCGCCACCATGGCCGAAACCTTGTCGCAGCGTCAATCGGAACTGAACCAGGCGGTGAACCAGCGGCTTGACGGCATGAGCCAACGGCTCGGCAGCACGATCACGGAGCAGACGAAATCGACGCACGAGAACCTTCGCCTCCTGCAGGAGCGGCTGGCCGTTATCGACGCGGCGCAGAACAACATCCAGACGCTGGCGAAGGACGTGGTCGGGCTGCAGGCGATCCTTTCGAACAAGCAGACCCGCGGCGCCTTCGGCCAGGGCCGAATGGAGGCGATCATCGCCGACGGCCTGCCCATCGGCGCCTATGAATTCCAGGGCCAGCTCTCCAATGGCAAGCGGCCGGACTGCCTCGTGCGGATGCCCAACGGCGCACCGCCGCTGGTGATCGACGCGAAGTTTCCGCTGGAAGCATGGAATGCGTTTCGGGAGACCGTGGCGCCGGAAGGGAGAAAGGCCGCCGCGGCGCAGTTCCGACGCGACCTGGAGGTCCACATCCGCGACATTTCGGAGAAGTACCTGATCAACGGCGAGACGCAGGAGATGGCCTTCCTGTTCGTGCCGTCGGAATCGATCTTTGCGGAGATTCACGAGCATTTCGATGCGGTGATCCAGAGGGCGCAGCGGTCGCGGGTCGTCATCGTCTCTCCGTCGCTGCTGATGCTGTCGATCCAGGTCATCCAGGCCGTCCTCAAGGACCAGCGCATGCGCGAGCAGGCGCACCTGATCCAGGGCGAAGTGGCGCTGCTGATGGAAGACCTGGCACGGCTCGACGACAGGACCCGCAAGCTGCAGGGGCATTTTCTTGCCGCACAGCGCGACGTGGAACAGATCCTCACCTCCTCGGACAAGCTTGTCCGGCGCGGCGCCAGGATCGGCGCGCTGGAGCTCGAACAAGCCGCCGAGGCTCCGCGAAGCGTGGGACACGACAAGCCGCACGCGGTAGAGAGCCGCACCGGCCTCCTGAAACTGCGGGTGGTTGACGAGGAGTGACTGGCTCGGGCAGTGTCGCCACCTACTCCGGACGACGCAGAGAGACCCGCAGCATGATCACCGTCCTCGGCTCCATCAACATGGACCTCATCGCAACCACCGACCGCCTGCCCGAGCCGGGTGAGACGGTTGCCGGCAACAGTTTCGCCACGGCCGCCGGGGGCAAGGGCGCCAACCAGGCGCTGGCGGCACGGCGTGCCGGAAATGGCGTGCGCATGGCGGCCGCGGTGGGCAGGGACGAGTTCGCGGAGCCGGCGCTCGCGCTCCTTGATCAGGCAGGCGTCGATCTATCCGCCATCCGCCGTGTGGAGGGTCCGACCGGCACCGCTCTCATCCTGGTCGGCGGTACCGGTGAGAACATGATCGCCGTGGTCGCGGGCGCGAATGGAACCCTCGACGAGCAGCAGGCTCGCGCGGCGGTCGAGGCCATGTCGCAGGGTGATGTGCTGATGCTCCAACTCGAGGTACCCGCCGCTGCGGTGGAGGCTGCCTTGCAGGTAGCAAAGGCGAAGGGCGTCAGTTCCATCCTGAACACCGCGCCTATTACTGCGGAGGCCGCAAGGCTGGCAAGGCTTGCGGACGTGGTCATCGCCAACGAGACCGAATTCGAGCTCCTGACGGGCCGGGCGGACCTGCAGCCTGCGGAGCGCGAAGACGCGCTGCAGACGATGAACGCGCAGACGGGACAGACCTTCATCGTCACCCTTGGCGCCGAGGGCGTCATCGCCGCGCAGGACGGCCGGTTGCACCGTGCTCGGGGTCTGGAGATCCAGCCGGTCGATACGGTTGGCGCCGGCGATACGTTCTGCGGCTATCTGGCTGCCGGGCTGGATGCGGGACTGGCGTTCGACGACATGTTGCGCCGCGCTGCCGTCGCCGGCTCCCTCGCCTGCCTCAAGCCGGGCGCACAACCTTCCATTCCGACGGCGGCGGAGGTTGCCGCCCGTCTCTAAAGACGGCCGACCCTTTCCGTCAGCAGGTCGAAGAAGCCATCGGCGTCGACGTTCCGCATGACCATGGCATTCGGCTTGCGTCCCGAAACCCGCCACCAATCGACGACCGTCATCCCAACAGTCAGATCGGACTGCGTCTCGATTTCGACATTGCAGTGACGGCCGGAGAAGAGGTCCGGCTTCAGGAGATAGGCGATCACCGTCGGGTCATGGAGCGGCCCGCCGTCGGAACCGTATTTTTCCTCGTCAAAGCGTTCGAAAAAGGCGAGCCAATCGACGAGGACCTGCGCCGGCCGCGTGCCCAGAGCGGCGATCCTCGCGACACGGTCCTTGCGGGTAAGAAGCTGGTGGGTGACGTCGAGCGGCATCATCACGATCGGGATGCCTGAAGCGAACACGGCTGCCGCCGCTTCCGGATCGACGTAGATGTTGAATTCCGCAGCCGGCGTGATGTTGCCGCCCTCGAAGAAGCCGCCCCCCATCATCACAAGTTCCCGGACGCGCCCCGCGATCGCAGGCTGCATCTGAAGCGCCAGCGCAACGTTCGTCAGAGGCCCGAGCGTGCAGAGCGTCACGCTGCCGGCGGGCTCCCGCATCACCGTCTCGACGATGAAATCCACCGCATGCTGCGGCTCTACCGTCATCGTCGGCTCCGGCAGTTCCGCCCCGTCCAGGCCGGTCCGGCCATGCACATGTTCCGCCGTCACCTGCTTGCGCAGGATCGGATGCTTCGCGCCCTCGTAGACGGGCATGTCCTGGCGCCCGCAGAGTTCGCAGACGATCCTCACGTTCCGGCTGGTCAGGGACAAGGGCACATTGCCCGCTACCGCACAGAGCCCGAGCACCTCGAGCTCGTCCGGGCTCGCAAACGCCAGCATGATGGCCGCGGCGTCATCCTGACCCGGATCCGTATCGATGATGATCTTCCTGCGCTGCGCCATGGCAGATTCCCACATTGTTGGCTCGGGCGCCTAGCTACACGGCTCCGTAGCGAGAGGCAATGGATCAGACGTCCGTCGCGCTTGCGCTCGCAGCCGGACATTCCCATATTGCCGTTGGATACGGCGCCTTCGCGGGCCGGGATCATGGTCGCTTCACAAGGACTGTCAGATGAGCCGAATCACGCCGTTCGCGAGCCCGCTGCTGCTGGGTTTCGACACGATGGAAAAGACCCTGGAACGCCTGGCGAAGGCCAATGACGGCTATCCCCCCTACAATATCGAGCGGCTTCCGGAAAATGCTTCCGGAGCGCCCGAGCGCTTGCGGATCACCGTCGCCGTAGCGGGCTTCTCCCAGGACGAGCTCGATGTGACGGTCGAGGAGAACCAGCTCGTCATCCGGGGCCGGCAACTGGAGCAGCCCGAACGGGATTACCTCTACCGCGGCATCGCAGCCCGGCAGTTCCAGCGCGTGTTCGTGCTGGCCGACGGCATGCAGGTCGACGGCGCCTCCCTCAGGAATGGCCTTCTTTCGGTGGATCTCATCCGCCCCAAGCCCGCCCGGATGGTGCGAAAAATTAACATTTCCGCCTCAGAGTAAGGCAACGACATCATCGTCGTGATGCCCTCAATGTCGGAGGCTGGAATGCTCCTGAAAGAAGCGAACACACGCTTGACCGTATCGGAACTCGCTCATCTCGGCGCCGGAGAAGTGGGCTACATTCGCAAGATAAGCTCCGAGGATGTCTCGCGGTGCTTCCCCGAAGCCCCGGACATGGATCCCAATCTCGATCTCTGGGCGCTCTTCGGAGCCGACGGCACTCCGATCCTCCTGACCGACAATCGCTCCAGCACCTTCTTCAAGGCGGCCGAGGACGACCTGAAGACCGTCAGCCTTCACTAAGACGAAATTTCATACCTTGCGGAAGGTGAGGTAGGCGGAGGAACGGCCCTCGCGCCTGGCTTTGGCCTCGTACCGCGTGCCCGGCCAGCCCTCAAAGGGCGTCAGCCAATCCGATGCCTGCTCCGCCAGCCAATCGAAGCCGCCATGGTCGCGGCAGTGGGTCAACGTCCAGTTGACATAGGTATCGATGTCGGAGGCGAACAGGAACAGCCCGCCCGGCTTCAGCACCCGATGAAACCGCTCAAGGTTGGCCTGCGATACGAAGCGCCGTTTCCAATGCTTACGCTTCGGCCAAGGGTCGGGGTAGAGAAGGTCGATGCGGTTGACGGAGGCCGCAGGCAGCCAGTCGAGCACCTGGGTCGCGTCATCGTCGTAGACGCGGATGTTCTTCAGGCCAAGATCGTTAACCCGGCTCAGCAGCTTCGCCATCGAATTGACGAAGGGCTCCACGCCGATAAAACCGGTCCGGGGGCTTTCGACGGCGCGATGGACGAGATGCTCTCCCCCGCCGAAACCGATCTCCAGCCGGATCTCCGAAACCGGTAGCGGGAAGAGGCCCGCCAGAGGGACCGGAGGAGCCGCATCAAGATCGAGCTTCAATTCCGGCAAGGTGACGGCCAGGCCCTCGGCCTGCCGCTCTCTCAGGGGCTTGCCCTTGCGCCGTCCGAAAAAGGCTTCGGTCGCCCGGCCCGGGCGCTGCGGATCGTTCATTGCGTTCGTCTTTCAGCGAATACAGAAAGCGGCTGGCTCGAGAGCCACCCGCTTTATAGTTTCAACGCCGCCGGCGTAAAGGCAGATCAGGCAGCCTTCAGCGCTTCCTTCAGCGGCTTAACAAGATCTACCTTCTCCCAGGAGAAGGACCCGTCACGGCCGGGCTTGCGTCCGAAATGGCCATAGGCTGCCGTCTTTGCATAGATCGGCTTGTTCAGATCGAGGTGGCGCCGGATACCGGACGGCGACAGATCCATGACCTTGCGGATCGCCGTCTCGACCTGATCTTCGCTCACGCCCTTGCCCGTGCCGTGGAGATCCACGTAGATCGACAACGGCTGGGCAATGCCGATCGCAT
Source organism: Pseudorhizobium endolithicum (assembly GCF_902153245.2). Classification (GTDB taxonomy): domain Bacteria; phylum Pseudomonadota; class Alphaproteobacteria; order Rhizobiales; family Rhizobiaceae; genus Neorhizobium; species Neorhizobium endolithicum. The sequence continues at coordinate 134,645 of NZ_CABFWF030000015.1, read as the reverse complement.
AGGAGATCTGGATCGTGCACCGATCCGCCAACCCCGCGGCGACGACGTTCTTTGCAAGATAGCGCGCGGCATAGGCGGCCGAACGATCAACCTTCGTCGTGTCCTTGCCGGAAAAGGCACCGCCGCCGTGAGGGGCTGCGCCGCCATAGGTGTCCACGATGATCTTGCGCCCCGTCAGGCCGGCGTCACCGTCGGGACCGCCGATTACGAACTTGCCGGTGGGATTGATGTACCACTTGCAGTCGTCGGAAATCCTCAGATCGCCCAGGGCCTCGCGAATGTAGGGCTCGACGACGGAACGAACCTTTTTGGAATCCCACTCCTCATCGAGGTGCTGCGTGGACAGGACGATGGAATCCACGCAGGCGGGCTTGCCGTTCTCGTAACGGACGGTGACCTGGCTCTTGGCGTCTGGGCCGAGCTTGCCGGCGTCGCCGTCGCCCTTCTTCCTGGCCGCCGCGAGAAGCTGGAGGATGCGGTGCGAATAGTAGATCGGCGCGGGCATGAGATCCGGCGTTTCCTTGCAGGCATAACCGAACATGATGCCCTGGTCGCCGGCGCCTTCATCCCCCTGCTTGTCGGCGGCGCTATCGACACCCTGGGCGATGTCGGCCGACTGCGAGTGGAGCAGCACGTCGATCTTCGCCGTCTTCCAGTTGAAGCCGTTCTGTTCGTAGCCGATGTCGCGGATCGCCTTGCGGGCCGCCGACTTGAACTTCGACGGGTTGATGACGTCGCGGCCTTCCTTGTCCTTCTTCATGAGGCTGGGGGGCAGACGGACCTCTCCGGCGATCACCACGCGGTTCGTCGTCGCCAGGGTCTCACAGGCTATGCGCACTGTCCAAGGATCCGCCCCCGTCTTGGCTGCTTCGCGGTAGACGAGATCGACGATCTCATCGGAGATGCGGTCGCAGACCTTGTCGGGATGCCCTTCGGCAACGGACTCACTTGTGAAGAGATAGCTGTCGCGCATTTCGGGATTCCCCTCAAAGAAACATACAGCTCATCTGTTAGTGTCTCACCGGCGTAAAGACAAGCACATAAATATATCTTTATATGTCAAATCGACTGTTCCAGGGGGATTGGCGCATGAAAAAGGCGGCCTTTCGCCGCCTCTCAGGATCAAAATGTCCGGCCGTTATTCGCTGTCGGCATCGGCCGCCAGCGCCTTAACCAGATCGACCACACGCCGCCTCACCTTGGGATCGGATATCTTCACGAACGCCCGGTTGAGCTGCAGTCCTTCGGACGACGACAGGAAATCCACCACGTAGCTGGAGCTCGACGCCTCTTCCATGCCACCGGAGACCGAGCCCTGCTCCCCGGGAGCATCTTCGAAGAAGAACGAGACCGGTACATTGAGAATGCTGGAGATGTTCTGCAGGCGGCTCGCACCGACGCGGTTGGTTCCCTTTTCATATTTCTGGATCTGCTGGAACGTGATTCCCAGGCTCTCTCCGAGTTTTTCCTGACTCATGCCGAGCATGGTGCGACGAAGACGGATCCGACTCCCGACATGGATGTCGATCGGATTCGGCTTCTTCTTATTCTCAATCATCACTCTGTCCTGACAGTTGGTGGTCGATGAAGCGCTCGCGCCGGCCGCGAACCGGCGACGACGACAACGCATATCACTTCTACATCATGGCGAACAGAAGTGCGCCGGCACTATGCATTTTTGGGGGTTTTGGGTCAATTCGCCCGGGATTTAAAACCCACGCGCGCAAGAGCTGCAATCAAAAACATAGAAAATACGATCAACCAGAAATGCGTCTGCCGCGCGGTCTCGTTCCAGGAGGGGACAGAGGCGTCGCTCAATGGGGCATCGACGGATCCCTTCTGATTGAAACCGAGGCCGTCCCTCACGCGCCCGAGATGATCGACCACCGCCGAAATCCCGCTATTGGCGCCGCGAAGGAGCGGCCGGCCGTTCTCCACCGCCCGAAGCCGCGCCTGCTGGAAATGCTGGTAGGGACCGGGAGTATCGCCGAACCAGGCATCGTTGGTGATGTTGAGGATGGCAGCGGTAGAGGTGACGTCATCCGTGACCTCCTGAGGGAAGATGATCTCGTAGCAGATCAGCGGATAAAGCGTCCGGCCGTCCGGCAGCGGCAGAGGCGAACGCAGGGCGGCGGCCGTAAAGCCGCCCGGCAGTGCCACCAGATTGTCCACGCCCCATTCCCGCAGCCAGTTTTCGAAGGGCACGTATTCACCGAAGGGCGTCAGGTGAACCTTATCGGAGCCCCCGAGAATCTGTCCCTCGTCATCGATGACATAGACCGAGTTGTAGTAGCGGGGCGCCGAGCCGGAGCCCGGATATTCGACCCTGACGGCGCCCGCAATCAGCACCTGCCCCTCCTTGAGGACTTCGGCAATCCTCACCAGTGCGTCCTTGTTCTCCGTCAGGATGAAGGGCACCGAGGTCTCGGGCCAGACGATGATATCGGGCCGGCGCGCCCCTTCCTTCGGGGGCGCGGCGGAAAGAGACAGATGCTCCTCGAAGATCTCCGCCCGATCGACACCTTCCAGCTTGCGGGATTGGTCGACGACCGGCTGAACGAGCCGCACGATCGTCTCCCCACCGTCTGCGGCCTGGCCCGCGGCGTTGAGGCGATAGGCGCCGTACCCGAAATGCGCGCACAGAAGAATACCTGCAAGGACAAGCCCGGCGCCCATGCCCCGGCGCGTCCCCAGGAGCGCGGGAGCGGAAAAGACGAAGACGGCGAGCGTCGTCACGCCAAAGAGACCGATCGGGGCGGAGGACTGCATCATGAGCGGTGTCTGCATGGCCCCGTAGCCGATCGCGTTCCACGGAAAGCCCGTCGCGACGAAGCTTCTGAGCCACTCCGCTATACCGAATCCGAATGCCAGCGCGGCCAGACGGCCAAACCCGTCCGACCACAGCAGGTTCGCCAGAGCCGTTGCGACGCCATAGAAGAGTGCGAGGAAGGCCGGCAGTCCCAGCACGGCGAGCGGCAGTGCCCAGGCGAATTCGTCCGCCTCGACCAGAAGCGCGTTTCCCAGCCACCAGAGTCCTGCCACGAAGTAGCCGAAGCCGAACAGCCAGCCGAGCAGGAACGCCGCCCGCAGGCGGGACAGGCGCCCTCCTTCGGGGTGTATGGACAAGCCGTCCATCAGCCATACGAGTAAGGTGAAGGAGAGGAAGAGGGTGCCGAAGATGCCGAAGGGCGGCAGGGCAAGTGCCCCGGCCGCGCCCGCCGCAATGGCGATTGCCGCGCGCCGCATGCCCCAGAGAAGCATGATCCTGCCGGCCAACCGCTCCATTCCGCAATCCTTCCCGTTACCCCGAATCAGGATCGCAGTGTTTCAAAAATCCCGGCGCCTGTCGTCATGCCAGCGTCAGGGAGTGTTCCGCGCATCCGGTGCGGGCTCGACGTCGGCACCGCCGATCCCGGATGCCGCAGGGGCGGACGCCTGGTCCGGCGGCATGCCTTCTGCCTCACCCTTGGCATGACGCCGCCGCGACAGGGGGCGCTTGCGCACCACCCGAACGCGCTTGATGCGACGCGGATCGGCATCCAGGATGTGGAACTCGAAGCCCGGCAGCGCCTGGACGACCTCGCCTCGAACCGGAATGCGCCCGAGGGCAGAGAAGAGCAGCCCGCCCAAGGTGTCGACATCCTCCATGCGGTCACGGATATCGAAGTCGGGACCGATCGCCTCGGCGATCTCCTCCAGTTCGATACGGGCATCGGCGATGAAGATGTCCTCGCCGGCGCGGGAGAACATGACCTCCTCGTCGTCATGCTCGTCCTCCACGTCGCCGATGACCATCTCCACGATGTCCTCGTGCGACACGAGACCGTCGGTACCGCCGTATTCATCGATGACGAGGGCCATCTGGGTTCGCGCTGCCTGCATGCTCTGCAGCAGGTCGGAGGCCAGCATGGAGGGCGGCACGAAGAGGATCTTGCGGACGAGGCCGGCATCGGCCACCGACTTGCTCAAGTCCACCCGGCCGAGGTCGAAGGCTGCCTTCAGCCCGCGCGCGGGCTTTTCCACCTTGTCGTCGACCAGCGGCATGCGCTGCGAAGGAGCCGTAGCGCGGGGGCTGGCCCGGCGTTTGTTGCGAGCCTGCTTCGCAAGATAGGACAATAGATCGCGGATATGGACGAAGCCCCGCGGGTCATCCAAGGTATCGCAATAGACCGGCATGCGGGAGCGGCCGGTTTCCTCGAAGTGGATCATGAGGTCGCCGAGGGTCATCGTCATGTCGACGGCCTCGATATCGGCGCGCGGCACCATGATGTCCTCGACCCGGACCTCGCGAAAGCGGAGGATGTTGTGCAGCATCGCCCGCTCCTCGGGCGAGAACGCATTGCTGACATTGACGTCCGTCATCAGCGCATCTGCCAGATCCTCCCGCAGGCGCTCGCCCTGCGCGGGCCGCAGAAGCCTCAGGGCACGAGCCCAGAAGGAAGCATTGCTTCGGGAATTTTCCTGTCGTTGCGGACTACTGCCTTCTTCCGAAGAATTGTCCGAACCGTCTTTGCCCTCATGGGCAACAAGTGTCGAAATGTCGTTCATCGTTCCAAGCTAGGTGATCGGGTCTTGTCCCGCATAGGGATCAGATAGGCCAAGCGTGGCCAAAATGCGAGTCTCCAGCGCTTCCATCCGCTCGGCCTCGGCGGCTTCCATGTGATCATAGCCGAGCAGATGCAGGAAACCATGCACCAGGAGATGCGTCAAATGCTCCTCGCCGGTTTTTTCCAGTTCGGCCGCTTCCCGCTCCACCGTTTCGCGGGCGATGACGATATCGCCCAGCATCGGACCGGGCATCCTGCCGGGCTGGACGGGAAATGCCGGGAAGGACAGCACGTTCGTCGGCTTGTCCTTGCCGCGCCATTCGGCATTGATCTCGCGGACCGATGCGTCATCGGTGAAGACGAGCGAAAGTTCGACCGGCTGCTGCGGAAATGGTTGCCTTTCCGAGGCCTGCAGATAATCGGCCGCAGCACTCAGAACCCGGTCGACCAGCCCATGAAGTTCCTCTTCGCCAGGCCACGCCTCGTCTTCGACGCTGATCTGTAAGTCAAGTTGCGGCATAAATCGCCGACCGCCTCAGCGATCGGTAACCTCGCTTTCCTCGTGAACAGCATATTGCGCATCATAGGCCTGGACAATCCGGCCGACCAGGGGATGGCGCACCACGTCGACGTCCTTGAAGCGGACGACCGAGATGCCCTCCACCCCCTTGAGGACGTGCAAAGCCTCCACCAGACCGGATTTCACCCCACGGGGCAGATCCACCTGGCTCGGATCGCCGGTGACGATCATGCGCGCGTTTTCGCCAAGACGCGTCAGGAACATCTTCATCTGCATGGACGTGGTGTTCTGCGCCTCGTCCAGGATAACCGCCGCGTTCGCGAGCGTGCGCCCGCGCATGAAGGCAAGCGGCGCAATCTCGATGACGCCGGCGGTGATCGCGCGCTCGACCTTGTCGCCGGGAATCATGTCGTAGAGCGCGTCATAGAGCGGCCGCAGATAAGGATCGACCTTCTCCTTCATGTCCCCCGGAAGGAAACCCAGGCGCTCGCCGGCTTCCACCGCCGGTCGGGAAAGGATGATGCGGTCGACCGCTCCGCGTTCCAGCAACTGGGCCGCATGGGCCACGGCCAGATAGGTCTTGCCCGTACCGGCAGGCCCCACCCCGAAAACCAGTTCCGAGCGTTCCAGCGCGCGCATATAGGCATCCTGGGTGGGAGTGCGCGCGGCGATCGTCTTCTTGCGAGTCGAAATCTGCGCCACGGACAGCCGCGCCTTCCGCTCCATCGTCGGTAGTTGCAGTTGATCGTCCGCCGCAGCAGCCATCCGAATTGCACCCTCGACATCCGACGTGTCGACGCTGCCACCCTTTTGCAGCCGTTCATAAAGATAGTCGAGCGCCCGGCGCGCCTGGTTGGTGGCCGTAACGTCACCGGATATCGATACGGAGTTCCCGCGGGCGCGCGCCTGAATGTTCAGGCGTTCCTCGAGCAGCTTCAGGTTCTGGTCGAACTGGCCGAAAAGTTCGCTGGCAAACCTGTTGTTCTCGAATGTCAGCACGAAGTGGTTGGCATCGGTCGCAGCGGATTTCGGTTGACGCGCGGGTGAAGAAACCAGTTCGTGTCCGTTCAAGTAGGCAAGCTCCTCGCCAGTCGGTTCAGGTTCCAACTACATCCCGTGCCGGCTCGGCAAACAAGCTGTTTGGCCCCGTTCCAATGATTCGTACCGGAATAATGTCACCTATCTGCGATGTTTTTGCATCAACATTCACGGACTGGAGCCAGGGCGATCGTCCGATCACCTGGCCTTCGTTGCGGCCGGGCTTCTCCAGCAGCAGGTCGATGACCTTTCCGACACAGGATTTGGCGAAGTCGGCCTGCTGTTTCAAGAGGAGCGCCTGCAATCTTTCGAGCCGTTCCGCCTTCACGTCCTCCGGAACCTGGTCCGCAAGTTCGGCGCCCGGAGTACCGGGGCGGATCGAATACTTGAAGGAAAAGGCCTGCGCGTAGCCGACGGTCTCGACGATCCGAAGCGTATCTTGGAAATCCTCGTCGCTCTCGCCCGGAAAACCGACAATGAAATCTCCCGACATGGCGATATCCGGCCGGGCGCGACGGATACGCTCGACGAGGCGCAGGTATTCCTGCGCCGTATGGCGGCGGTTCATCGCCTTCAGGATACGGTCGGAGCCGGATTGAACGGGCAGGTGCAGGTAGGGCATCAGGGATCGCAGGTCGCGGTGCGCCTCGATGAGGCGGTCGTCCATATCGCGCGGGTGGCTGGTCGTGTATCGCAGACGGGCAAGCCCCGCCACCTCCGCCAGCCGGTAGAGCAGGTCCCCCAATCCCCATTCGCGGCCGTCCGGCCCCTCGCCGCGCCAGGCGTTGACGTTCTGGCCGAGCAGCGTGACCTCCCTCACCCCGGCCTCCGCCAGGCGCTGAGCCTCGTCGAGAATCTGCGGGAGCGGGCGGGAAACCTCCGCACCGCGTGTGTAGGGGACCACACAGAAGGTGCAGAACTTGTCGCAGCCTTCCTGCACGGTCAGGAAGGAGGTGACACCGCGGGAGCGGATGCGCGCCTTCTCCGCCGTCGGCAGATGCTCGAACTTGTCCTCGACCGCATATTCCGTGTCCACGACGCGGTTGCCCTGCCGAGCGCGGCGCAGCGCCTCCGGAAGGCGGTGATAGGTCTGCGGCCCGATGACCACGTCGACAGCCGGAGCGCGCCTGAGGATCTCTTCGCCTTCCGCCTGCGCGACGCAACCGGTCACGCCGACCATCAGTTCCTGCCCGCCCGCCTCGCGGGCCTTCTTCATCTCGCGCAACCTGCCCAGCGCGGAATAGACCTTCTCGGCTGCCTTTTCCCGGATATGGCAGGTGTTGAGCAAGATCAGGTCCGCATCTTCCATCTGCTCCGTCTGCACATAACCTTCGCTTGCCAGCGCATCGCCCATTCGCAGGGAATCATAGACGTTCATCTGGCAGCCATAGGTCTTGATGAAGACCTTGCGCGTATTGACGCCTGCCCCTGGATCGGTTTCGGAGTGGTGGATGACGGTGTCGGTGCTCATAGCGGCTCTTTACCGCAAGACCGGCTGCAATAGAAGGCCGCAATGCAGGACTGCTAGCCGTAGTCCCGGCCGCGCAACCGCGCAAGCAGCATGCGCCTTATCTTTGCAGCCACTTCAGCGCTCAAGGCCTTGCGGTTGTCGCCGGCCCGGAAGGCGACCGCCTCTCCGAAGGAGACATCCACGTCGATCGCCTCCGCCTTCAGCACGCCCATCAGATGGGGGACAAGCTCGATGTCGCCCGGCCAGGCGGCAATCGGGCGGTGATAGCGGCCCATCGCCATGCCGTAGACGCGCGTGTAGGCGATCGCGACGGGCTGAACATGCACAACATTGCCCGGCACCGAGGGCACGGCCGCCGCGGCGGCACCAAACAGGGAGGACTTGATGTCGAGGAGCCTGTTGCCATCCGAGGTGGTTCCCTCCGGAAACAGGACCACGATTTCCCCCGCCTTCATCCGCTCGGCGATCTCGTTGACCTGTTGTCCCGCCTGACGCTTCTGGTCACGCGCCACGAAAATGGTCTTCTGCAGCTTCGCGAGGAGGCCGAAGACGGGCCAATCCGCCACCTCGGACTTCGCGATGAAGGCCACGTCCGCTACGGCCCCGAGGACGAGGATGTCCTTCCACGACGCATGGTTGGCTGCGAGCATCAACGGCCGGCGGCGGTCAATGCGCCCGTGGAGATGAATCCGGATGCCGAGCAGCCAGCATGCCGCGCGATGCCAATATCGCGGGATATAGCGGCGCATCCGTAGGTCGAAGGCCAAACCGGCCATCTGGAACGGCAGGAGCACCAGCGTGACGATGGATAGTGCCACGACAATGACGCCGATCCGCAGCCAGGTGATCAAGCGTCATCCTTGTCCAGCGGCACGCCGTACAGTTCCAGGCGATGGCCGACCAGCCGGAAGCCGTGTTCCCGCGCGATACGCTCCTGCAGGGCCTCGATTTCAGGAGAGTGGAATTCAACGACCGTTCCCGACTCGACGTCGATCATGTGGTCGTGGTGCTCCCGGGGTACCGTTTCATAGCGCGAGCGCCCGTCGCGGAAATCGTGCTTCTCGATGATGCCCTGGTCCTCGAACAGCTTCACCGTCCGATAGACCGTCGAAAGGGAGATGCGGGGATCGACCTTGGCGGAGCGGCGATAGAGTTCCTCGACGTCCGGATGGTCGTCGGACTCCTGAAGGATGCGCGCGATCACCCGGCGCTGGTCCGTCATGCGCATGCCCTTGTCGGCACACAGCTCCTCCAGTGTCTTGGAAAGATCTGTCATGACGTTGCCGCCTTCATTCATTAGCATTCCGATGGACCTAGCGAAGATCGCACTTCATGACAAGCGCCGTCGAACGCTCTCCATCGGAGCTCTCATAATAGGCCGGGCGTTCCGCAACCGTTCGAAAACCGAGCTTGCGATACAGCCGTACAGCCGGTTCGTTGGCGGCCTCGACCTCAAGGAACATCTCCTCGGCGCCCCGCTGCTCCGCCTCGCGCAAGGCCGCCTGCATCAGTCGCCAGCCGAGCCCTGCCCGCCCGAATCTCTCGGCCACCGCAATGGTCAGGATCTCCGCCTCCCCGGCCATTTCCCGTGCCAGCACGAAGCCTCCGACCGGTCGGGAAAAGAAGGCGTTGGTCTGACGGGCGAGGAACCCGAAGACGTTCGGCTGCAACAACAGGCTGAGAAATTCACCGTCGCTCCACTGCCTTGGAAAGCGCTGGCCGTGAAGATCGGAAATCTCGCGGCAGTCGCCGCTTTTCACCGGAACGATCTCGAAATACGGCTTCCACTGCTGGAGGTATTCTTCCAGCATCTGCTTTCAAGCCCGGGCCAATGCGTAACCGGTCTGCGGCCGGGCGTCCGGCCCGCGCAGATAGAGCGGCTTGGGGCGCGAGTCTTCCGGCGCTTTGCGCGAACCCAGCCGGGCTACGGCAGAAATATCGAACCGATCCGGGCCGGAAGACGTTTCCGCGCCCAATACCAGTGGCCGCCCGGAACCGGTTACCTCCGCCGAAAGGGACGAGGCCAAAGCAGCGGCAGCCTCGGCCGGCAGCGCTTCCGGCGGGCCGAGCGGACGTCCATCGGGCGCGAACGCCTGAACGTAGAGCTCGCCACGCTTGGCATCCATGGCGGCAACGACCGGCACCGACGATCCGCTATCCATATGCACCGCCGCAAGTGCCTCGAGCGTCGTCACCCCGACCGCCTCGACCCCCAATGCGAGGGCAAGGCCGCGGGCAGCCGCGACACCGACACGAATGCCCGTGAACGATCCCGGCCCGACGACTACGGCAATCCGTCCGATATCCGAAAGGGAACGGCCGGCCTCGGCAAGCGCCTCATCGATGGCCGCCATCAGGCGTTCCGCATGACCCTTCCCGATCATGTCGACGACGGAGCCCAGAACGGTGCCTGCAGCGCTGTCATAGACCGCTGCGGAGCAATCGATCCCGGCCGTATCGATGGCGAGAATCAGCATTATCCGGAAAAGGCCGTCAGAGCGCTTCGACCGCCTGCACTTCCGGCACGAAATGGCGAAGCAGGTTCTGCACGCCGTGCTTCAGCGTCGCGGTAGAAGACGGGCAGCCGGAGCAGGCTCCCTTCATGTTCAGGTAGACGGTGCCATCCTTGAAGCCCTTGAAGGTGATGTCTCCGCCATCCTGCGCAACGGCCGGTCGAACGCGCGTTTCCAGCAGTTCCTTGATCGTGGCAACGATGGTCTCGTCACCCTCTTCATAGAACTCGCCCTCTTCATCGAAGGCTTCCGCCGTGCTGGTGCCCCCGCCCATGACGGGCTGGCCGGACATGAAATGCTCCATGATCGAGCCGAGGATCGCCGGCTTCAGGTGCTGCCACTCCCCGCTGTCCTTGGTCACGGTGATGAAGTCGTAGCCGAAATAGACCCCCGTCACGCCCGGCACGGCGAAAAGCCGGGCGGCAAGCGGCGACGCCTCGGCCTCGCCGGAATTGCGGAAATCCGCAGTGCCCTTCTCCATGACCACCTTGCCGGGCAGGAATTTCAGGGTTGCCGGGTTCGGCGTTGCCTCGGTCTGAATAAACATCTTGTTTCTCCGAAGTGCCTCGGCACTAAGTTTAGAATTCTTCCAAAGAAGATAATCCCAATCATCTTTGCCTTCAAGTGCGCCTTTCGGCTTCCGCCGTCAAGCGTTCAGCAGAGCGCATCAATCTCTTCGTCGGAGAGGCTGTCCGGAAGCACCGTCACGGGAATCGGGAAGACGGCGCCGCGGCCGGCAATGGCCGAAACCAGGGGACCGGGCCCCTCCTTTGCCGAAGCCGCCGCCAGGACGAGAATGGCGATGTCCCGGTCCTCCTCCACCAGCGCATTGATTTCCTCGGTGGCGTTCCCCTCTCGGATGACGATCTCCGGATCTATGCCGATGGTTTCGCGAACTTTCTGCGCCGCCTTGGCCATGATCGATTCGGCCTCCTCGCGTGCCTCGGCCCGCATGATGGCCTCGACGCCCAGCCATTGCTGGAAATCGCCTTCCGGGATGACGAACAGCAGAACCAATCCGCCGTTCGAGTTCTTGGCGCGGCGGCCCGCATAATGCACCGCCCGCTCGCATTCCGGAGTGCCGTCGATGACGGCCATGAACTTGCGGCGGTGTCCCTCAAGTCGAGACAGGCGTTTGGAAACCATGCAGCTCTTCCTCCCGAAGCTCGACACAGATGGCCGAGCCGCGGAATTTATACGAACGCGAAAAAATGAAAACCAGGACTCCTGCGGCGAAGCCGCACGCTCACCGCAGGAAGCCGATGATGTCGAAGACGTCGGCCATCACCTTCTCTGCACGCGCCCTTGCCCGCTCGCCGCCGTCGCGCAGGATGGCGTCGATGTGGGTCGTATCGCCCATCAGGCGGCGCATCTCATCGGTGATCGGCGACAGCACGTGAACCGCAAGATCGGCAAGAGCCGGCTTGAAGGTGGAGAACTGCTGCCCCCCGAACTCCTTCAGGACATCCTCCTTCTTGCGGTCCGCGAGGGCCGCGAAGATGCCCACCAGGTTGTCCGCCTCGGGGCGCCCCTTCAAGCCGTCGACCTCGCTCGGCAGGGAGTCGGGGTCCGTCTTGGCCTTGCGGATCTTCTTCAGGATGGTGTCGGCGTCGTCCATTAGGTTGATGCGCGAAAGGTCCGAGGGATCGGACTTCGACATCTTCTTCGTGCCGTCCTTCAGCGACATGACACGCGGCGCGGGCCCCTCGATCAGCGGCTCCACCAGCGGGAAATATCCGTGGATAGGCTCCTCGCCGACCACCATGTCGACGCCGGCGCCGGTCGCGCGGATCTTGTCCTGGAAATCGATATTGAATTTCTGCGCGATATCGCGTGCCAGTTCGAGATGCTGCTTCTGGTCGTCGCCAACGGGAACATGCGTTGCGCGGTAGACGAGAATATCGGCGGCCATCAGGCTCGGATAGGCGAGGAGACCGAGCGATGCGTTCTCCCGATCCTTGCCGGCCTTGTCCTTGAACTGCGTCATGCGGTTCATCCAACCGATGCGGGCCACGCAGTTGAAGATCCAGGCCAGTTCCGCGTGCTGCGGCACCGCCGACTGGTTGAAGACGATATGTTCGACCGGGTCGATGCCCGAAGCGATGAAGGCTGCGGCAATGGAGCGAATCTGGTTGCGGAGATCGTCGTGCACCAGTTGGGCGGTAATCGCATGCAGGTCCACGACACAGTAGATGCAGTCGTTGTTTTCCTGCAGCGCGACGAACTTGCGGATCGCACCAAGATAGTTGCCGAGGTGCAGGTTGCCGGTCGGCTGAACGCCCGAGAATACGAGCGGCTTGAAGCTGTTCATGTCGTCCTCAGTAGGCTGGTGGAGGGCCCCAGGCCCGGAGGGCCATGTTGCTAAGGGGCGGCTTATGCACCTCCCTCCCCCCACGATCAAGGGATGTCCGCCCCGAACCGCCGCGACGGACGCCGATTTTCCGCCACAATCTCGCCTGTCGCCTGATCATGGCCCCTCTTCCGAGGCTTCCCTCAACAACGACTTGCCCATTTTCTCGCCACATTGATGCCGCACCTGCGCAGTGGCTGCATTGCTTGCTATGCATTCCACAGATGCCTGTTTTATAAATAGGTTTGGAATTATCTTCCGTCGCAACAGAAACAACTCGCCTTGCCACAAGCACTTACAGATCATTAAGGCTACTGCATCGCAAAAAATATCTCATACTTACGCCATTTTTCGGAACCACTTTCCCCTCACCAAGGCTGACCCGAGATGATCATTGGGTCTTTTTCAGGGGGATATCATGCGCATTGTTCTTCGTGTCGCGCTTGCCTCTCTTCTTGCTTTCAGCGTGAGTGGAGTTGCGGTAGCTGAAAGCAACCAGAAACGTCGCGGCAACATCTTCAAACATGATTATTCAGCGGCCTACACGGTGCAGCGGGTCAGCGTCAGGACCGGCTGCTTCCCGACCAAGCTCAAGGCGATCCTGGCCCATATCGCGGTCCAGACTGGCCACAAGCCGATGGTGACCTCGGGTCACCGCCCGCGATCCGGGCGCTCGCAGCACAGTCACTGCTATGCAGCAGACATCCGGGTTCCCGGAGTGCCGGAGAAAAGAATACTCGCCGCAGCGGCGTCCGCTCCCGGCATCGGCGGAATCGGCCGCTATTGCAACGGCATCGTTCATGTCGATATCGGTCCCAAACGCCGCTGGGCCCATTGCGGCCGGAAGAAGCGCAGCTAGCCCGGGCGCGGCCCCCGCTTGAGGTTGCGCCGGATCATTCCGATGTCGGCCCCGCCGATCAGGAAGGCGACGGGGAAATAGACGAGGACCGCGAGCAGCAAGAGGCAGCCGAGCGCCGCAACCTGCTGCAGAAGGGGTGCCCCTGGAGCAAGCCACGCAGCAGCAAAGGGCAGCGCGTACGCCAGAGCCGCAGCCATGAGGCCGGCGGCAGCGAGCAGAAGCACGGTCCGGCGGAAGAAGGCCCATTCCCATGCCAGGTCGCCGCGCCACAGCAATGTCGAGAAGAGCAGCGCCGTGTTGATCCAGCCGGCCGCCGCCTCGGCCGTTGCGATGCCGCGCTCGGCCAGCAGCGGAAAGAGCGTGATCGCCAGGCCCGTGTTGACGACGACGGATATGATCGTGAACAGCATCGGAGTCCGCGTATCTTCACGGGCATAGAAGCCGGGTTGCAGCGCCTTGATCATCACGAAGCCCGGCAGGCCGATCCCATAAATCGCCAGGATGGATGCGACCACCACTGTGTTCTCGGCCGAGAAGGCGCCGCGCTCGTAAAGCACCCGGATGATCGGGTCGGACAGGACCCACAGGCCGGCTGCAGCCGGCAGGGTCAGGAACAGCACGAATTCCAGCGAACGGTTCTGGAGATTCGCAGCCTCTTTCATATGGCCGCCCTTCAATGCCCGCGACAGCTCCGGCAGAAGCACGACGCCGACGGCGACACCAACGACGCCGAGAGGCAGTTGATAGATGCGGTCTGCATACTGAAGAGCCGCGATCGCGCCTTCCTTGCCGGATGCGATGGCTTGCCCGATGATCTGGTTGATCTGCGTTATGCCGCCCGTGATGGCAGCCGGCAGCGCCAGCACGAGAAGACGCTTGACGTTGGGTGTCATCCTCGGACGGCGGAAGCGGATGCTGATCCCCGCGTGGCGCACCCCGAAATAGACGATGGCAAGCTGAAGCACTCCCGCGACGAGAACGCTCCACGACAGGTACCAGGCGGTCGTCAGCGGATCGGCACCCGTCCACCAGGCATAGGCAAGCGCCGCGATCATCACCACGTTGAGGAATACCGGAGCGATCGCGGCCGCAAAGAAGTGATGCAGCGAGTTCAGCATGCCGCTCATCATGGCCGTCAGCGACATGCACATAAGATAAGGAAACATCACCGTAGCGAGCCGCACGGTCAGCGCCGACTTCTCCGCGTCCCCCGCAAAGCCGGGCGCGATGACCCAGTCCACCAGCCAGGGCATCGCCAGTTCCATCGCGATCGTGATGAGCATCAGCGCCGAGAACAGAACGCCGAAGACTTCCTCGGAGAAACGCTTGGCGCCCTCGACACCCTGGGTCTCGATCTCCTTGGAGAACAGCGGAACGAAGGCGGCGTTGAACGCGCCTTCGGCAAAAAGGCGGCGGAACAGATTGGGGAAGCGGAAGGCGGCATAGAAGACGTCGGCCATCGGGCCGGTCCCGAGCGCCGCCGCCATCATGGTTTCGCGCGCGAAACCGAAGATGCGGCTGCCGAGCGTCGCACCGCCGACAGTTGCGAATTTCCGGACGAGGCTCATGCGTCGGCCTTCGGGCGCCGCGGCGGAGCCTGCAGCCGGCGGCCGGGAATCGGGGCAGGCGCGATGATCCCGGGCGGCATGCCGCTGCGCAGTTCATCCTCCTGCTCCGCCATGACTGCTTTCAGCCGGGCGGAGATGTTGCCCTGCCGGTTCTCGTTGGTGATCTTGGCGCCCAGAAGATCGGTCACATAGAAGGTGTCGATCACCTTCTCGCCAAAGGTGGTGATCCGGGCCGAGTGGATATCGAGCGACAAGTCCGCGAGCACGGCCGTGATCTCCGCCAGCAGGCCGGGCCGGTCGAGGCATTCCACCTCCACCACCGTAAACTTGTTCGACAGCCCGTTGGAGATGATCACCGAGGGCGGAATGCTGAACATCTTGTTGCGCCTCTTACCCTTGGCGCGGGTCGCGATGACTTCCGGCAAGCGCTTCCTGCCCGACAGCACGTCCTCGATCATCCGGCCGATGGTGGCCGCGCGCCGCAATTCGTCCTCGTCGACAGGGAATTCCCGGTTGATGAGGATGGTATCGAGCGCGCGTCCGTCCGAAGTCGTGAAGACCTGGGCGTCGGCAATATTGGCTCCCGCTGCGGCACAGGCGCCGGCGATGATCGAGAGCAGTCGTGGGTGGTCGGGCGCCAGCACGGTGATCTCGGTTATGGCATGGAAGGAGTGGGTCCGGACGGTCGTGGCGAGCGCCTGCCCCTTCTGGTCTGCCTCCCGGATGAAGTGGGCATGCCGGACCTGGTCCTCCAGCGGAACCGACAGGAGGTAAGGCTGGTAGTGCAGCCTCGAATAGACCCGCCGGTCCTTCTGGCTCCAGTCGGACAAGGCCTCGAACAGTTCCTCCTCGGACTGCCGGGCTCGCTCCTTGCGCGACAGTTCCGAGAAGCCGCCGGTCAGCAGAAGCTCCGTCTCGTAGTAGAGTGTGCGGAGAAGCTGGCCCTTCCAGCCGTTCCAGACACCCGGCCCGACGGCGCGGATGTCGCAAATGGTCAGGATCAACAGCAGCCTCAGACGATCCATGGACTGGACCCTCTCGGCGAAATCCGTGATCGTCTTGCGATCGTGCAGGTCGCGCGTCTGGGCGGTCATCGACATCAGCAGATGTTCTTCGATGAGCCAGACCACCAGTTCCGCCTGCTTCTGGTTCAGGCCGAAACGCGGGCAGAGCTTGCGGGCAATCCGCGCCCCGGCAATCGAATGATCTTCCTGGCGGCCCTTGGCGATGTCGTGGAGGAGCACCGCGACGTAAAGCGCTTCGCGCTCCTCGACGTTCGGCATGAGCTTGTTTGCCAGCGGGTGGATGTCCGCAGCCTGCCCCTTGTCCACCTCTGACAGCGCCTCGACCGAGCGGATCAGGTGCTCATCGACCGTGTAGTGATGATACATGTTGAACTGCATCATCGAGACGATGCGGCCGAAATCGGGAATGAAGCGACCCAGGACGCCCGCCTCGTTCATACGGCGAAGCATCAAGGCCGGATCACGCCGCGAGGTCAGCATCGACAGGAAGAGCCGGTTCGCCTCCTCGTTCTGGCGCACCTGATCACCAATCAGCGAAAGGGAACGCGTCACGCGCTTCAGGGCATCGGGATGGAATTCCAGACCGTTGATGTCGGCCACGTGGAACAGACGAATGATATTGACGGGATCACGCTTGAAGACGTCGGGATTTGCCACGGTGATACGGCCGCGATCCTGCACGAAATCCACCGTGCCGGGTATCTTGTGCACGCGCTTGGTGAAGCGCGAGATGACGCGCTTCAGTCCGGGCGCTTCCTTTGCCTGCTCGTCCTCGAGCGCGGCGCAGAAGATTCGGGTGAGGTCGCCCACATCCTTGGCCACGAGGAAGTAGTGTTTCATGAAGCGCTCGACAGCCGACAGTCCAGGTCGGCTGTGATAGCCGAGGCTCTCGGCGATCTCGCGCTGGATATCGAAGGAAAGGCGCTCCTCGGCCTTACCCGTCAGGAAATGCATGTGGCAGCGGACGGCCCAGAGAAAGTCGTCGGACTTCTGGAAGACCTTCCATTCATGGCGCGAAAAGACGCCCCTTGCGACAAGCTCCTGGGCGTTCCTGACGCGGTAGTAATACTTGGCGATCCAGAAGAGGGTATGGAGGTCGCGAAGACCGCCCTTGCCCTCCTTGACATTGGGCTCCACCAGGTAACGGGTGTCGCCTGCCTTCTGGTGGCGAAGGTCGCGCTCGGCAAGCTTTGCGGCGACGAATTCGGGACCGGTGCCGGCTACGATCTCCGCGTCAAAGCGCTTCTCCAGCTCGGTGACGAGCGCTTCGGCACCGCAGACATACCGGCTTTCCAGGATCGCGGTGCGGATGGTCATGTCCGTCTTCGCGAGCTGAATGCACTCCTCGATCGTGCGCGTGGCATGTCCGATCTTGAAGCCCATGTCCCAGAGAACATAAAGCAGGAATTCGATCGCCTTGCGCATCGCGTCGTTGTTCTTCGCCGGCAGCAGAAAGAGGAGATCGATATCGGAGCCCGGGGCCAGCGTGTCGCGGCCATAGCCCCCCACGGCCGCCACCGCGATGCTCTCGGCTTCCTGATGCAGCCTCTCCGAAATCGTATCGTGCAGGACGCAGATTACCTGATCCTGAAGCCAGGAGAGGCGACGCGCGCAGGCAAGCCCTCCGCCGTCCGCATTGAGAAGATCGCGGACCTTCTTGCGTCCTTCGCTGCTCGCCTGCTTGAGAACGCCGAGGAGCGCCGTCCGCAATTCCAGCGGGTTTCGGGCCGGATCGGCTGCGACCGCGCGGCATTCTTCGCGCAAACGAACCACATCCAGGATATCGGAGAAATCGATCACGTCGTCGGCCATGGTGTCCTGCTGATGCCCGCCTGCCAGAAGCCTATATCCGTTCCCGATCATACTGGACAATGCCTATAATCGCCGGCGCGTTCACCACCTCGCATGAACGACGGAGTGAAAGACCTGCCGCGTCAGTTCGCTGAAAGCTGCTTCTTCAGCGCATAAAGCGCCTCCAGAGCTTCCCTGGGCGTCATATCGTCGGGATTGATCGCCTTCAGCCTTTCCTCGACCGCGGAGGATCCCGATTTCCGCTGTTCCTCGCGCCGGACCGCCACCTGGAAGAGCGGCAGGTCGTCGATCAACTGGCTGGCCGGATTCTTCCGGTCGGAATCCTCCAACATGGTCAGGACATCGCGGGCGCGGGCGACGACGGAAGCCGGCAGCCCGGCTAGCCGGGCCACCTGGATGCCGTAGGAGCGGTCGGCTGCGCCGGGACCGACCTCGTGAAGGAAGATCACCTCGCCGTCCCACTCCTTCACCCGCATGGTGGCATTGGAGAGCCGCGCGAGCTTCTCGGAGAGAACCGTCAGTTCGTGGAAGTGGGTGGCGAAGAGCCCTCGGCACCTGTTCCCCTCGTGAAGGTGCTCGACGGCCGCCCAGGCGATCGACAGGCCGTCGAAGGTCGCCGTCCCCCTGCCGATCTCGTCCAGGATCACCAGCGAGCGGTCCGTCGCCTGGTTGAGGATCGCCGCCGTCTCCACCATTTCCACCATGAAGGTGGAGCGTCCACGGGCAAGATCGTCGGAGGCTCCGACGCGCGAGAACAGCCGATCCACCACTCCGATATGCGCTGAAGCGGCCGGAACGAAGGAACCCATCTGGGCGAGAATTGCGATCAACGCGTTCTGCCGCAGAAAGGTCGACTTACCGCCCATGTTAGGGCCGGTCAGCAGCCACAGCGCGCCGAATTCCCCTCCCTCGGCAGGAGAAAGGTCGCAATCGTTGGCGATGAACGGACCTTCCGACTGGCGCCTCAAAGCCTGCTCCACCACCGGATGGCGCCCGCCCACGATCGCGAACATGCGCGAGCCATCGACGACGGGGCGATGATAGCCCCATTCCTCGGCCAGACATGCGAGGCCGGCCGCAACATCGATCGAGGCGATGGCGCGGGCACCCTTCTTGATAGCTTCAGCCTGGCCGGTCACCGCTTCGACCATACGAGCGAAGGCCGCAAGCTCGATGGACAGCGCGCGATCCGCCGCATTGGCGATCCTGCTCTCCAGGTCCGCAAGCTCGGTGGTGGTGAAGCGCATGGCGTTCGCCATGGTCTGGCGGTGTATGAAACGGGCCTTGCCTTCCGGTGTATCGGTCATGGGGCCGGCATTGCCCACGGTGACCTCTATGAAATAGCCGAGAACGTTGTTGTGCTTGATCTTCAGCGACCTGACGCCGGTTTCCTCGGCATATTGCAACTGCAGGCCGGCAATCACCCGCCGGGACTGGTCGCGGAGCGCCCTGACCTCGTCGAGTTCGGCGTCGGCGCCGTCGCGCAGAAAGCCGCCGTCACGCTTCAGGAGCGGCAGCTCGTCAGCGAGCAGACCGCCCAGCATCGCCTCCAGATCCGCCGGCAGCGCCTTGAGATCTGCCAAGGCCTCACCCAGTTCCTCCGGCAGCATGGCCTTTTCGAGGAAGGCGGCGACGGCCCGGGAGGCCCCCAGGCCGCGCAGGATGGCGCCCAGGTCACGGGGGCCTCCGCGATCGAGCGCCAGACGTGAGAGCGCCCGCGGCATGTCCGGCACATGCTTCAGGGCCGCGCGCAGATCCGAACAGAGCAAAGGCTCATCCAGGAGAAAGGAGATGGAATCCAATCGGCGATTGATCCGCAACGGGTCGGTCAGCGGCGACATCAGCCGCTCCGCAAGCAGGCGCGCGCCCCCGCCCGTGACGGTCCGATCGATCGCCTTCAGAAGCGTCCCTTCGCGGTCACCGGACAGTGTCCGCGTCAATTCGAGATTGCCGCGGGTGGCCGGGTCGATGAAGAGGGTGGATGCAGCGCTCTCCCGTTCGGGAATACCAAGCGGCGGACGCTCCGATATCTGCGTCTTCTCGACATAGGCGATCGCGGCGGCGGCCGCCGCCAGTTCGGCCCGCGAGAAGCTGCCGAAACCATCGAGCGTACCGACACTAAAGTAACGGGTGATACGACCTTCCGCACTGGCGCTGTCGAACAAAACACCCGGTTGCGGCACCGCCACCTTGCCGAGCATATCGAAGACGGGCTTGAGGTCCGCATCGTGAAACATGGTATCCGGCACGATCAACTCGCGCGGCTCGATCCGCAGCACGTCTGCCAGGAGCCGCCCCTGGTCCGTCTCGGCGAGACGGAAGACGCCGGTCGAGATATCGATCCACGCGAGTGCCAGCTGCGGCTCGCTCGATCCGCGGATGCGGGCGACAGCCATCAGGTAATTCGACTCGGACGGGGAAAGCAGCTTCTCCTCGGTCAAGGTGCCGGGCGTCACCAGACGCACCACATCGCGTTTCACGACCGATTTGGAGCCGCGCTTCTTCGCCTCGGCGGGATCTTCCACCTGTTCGCAGACGGCGACGCGGAAGCCCAGCGAGATCAGTTTCTGCAGATAGTCGTCCGCCGCATGGATCGGCACCCCGCACATGGGGATGTCCTGCCCCATGTGCTGCCCGCGCCTGGTCAGCGTGATGCCGAGCGCCCGAGAGGCTTCCACCGCGTCTTCGAAGAAGAGCTCGTAGAAGTCGCCCATCCGGTAGAACAGCAGCGAATCCGGATTGTTCGCCTTGATCTCGATGTACTGCTCCATCATCGGCGTCGCCGAGGCGCGGCTTTCGGCCGAGGCCAGTTCAGCCGTGCTCAGCGCGTCGATGGAGAATCTTTCAAACTGGGTCACGGAACCGATTTTTTGTTGCGCGCGGGGATTGGCGACTCTATCGATGTTGACCCCTGAAAGACAACATCTGCCGCGGCCGGAAAGAAGGCTGCCCACAAGAAGCTGGAGAAGCTATGCCCGTGAACGACAAGGCCGCCCGGCAACGCGCTTCCGTGACGGAACAGGAAGCACTCGCCTTTCACGCGGAGGGCCGCCCCGGCAAGCTGGAGATCAATCCGACAAAGCCGATGGCGACGCAGCGCGACTTGTCGCTGGCCTATTCTCCGGGTGTTGCCGTTCCGGTTAAGGCGATCGCCGCCGATCCCGCCACCGCCTACGACTACACGACGCGCGGCAACATGGTGGCCGTGATTTCCAACGGCACCGCCATCCTGGGGCTCGGCAATCTCGGCGCGCTGGCCTCAAAGCCCGTGATGGAAGGCAAGTCGGTGCTGTTCAAGCGCTTCGCCGATGTGGATTCCATCGATCTCGAGGTCGACACGGAGAACGTCGACGAATTCATCAACTGCGTGCGGTTCCTCGGACCCTCCTTCGGCGGCATCAATCTCGAAGACATCAAGGCGCCGGAATGCTTCATCATCGAAAGCCGCCTGCGCGAGCTGATGGATATTCCGGTCTTCCACGACGACCAGCACGGAACTGCGA
The DNA here is from genome assembly GCF_902153245.2 of Pseudorhizobium endolithicum. GTDB lineage: Bacteria > Pseudomonadota > Alphaproteobacteria > Rhizobiales > Rhizobiaceae > Neorhizobium > Neorhizobium endolithicum. The sequence continues at coordinate 113,439 of NZ_CABFWF030000015.1, read as the reverse complement.
TCATCGCTGCCGCCGGACTGATCAACGCCCTGGAACTGACCGGCCGCGACCTCGCGACGACGAACCTCGTCTGCAACGGCGCCGGCGCCGCAGCCATCGCCTGCATCGAGCTCATCAAGGCGATGGGCTTCAACCCCGACAACATCATCCTCTGCGACACCAAGGGCGTCATCTACCAGGGCCGCACCGAAGGCATGAACCAGTGGAAATCGGCGCACGCAGCCAAGACCGACAAGCGTACGCTGGAGGAGGCGATGAATGGCGCCGACGTGGTCTTCGGCCTATCGCAGAAGGGCGCCTTCTCCGAAGAAATGATCCGCTCCATGGCGGAGCGGCCGATCATCTTCGCAATGGCCAATCCGGATCCCGAGATCACGCCGGAAGAGGTTTCGCGCATCCGGGACGATGCGATCATGGCGACAGGCCGTTCGGACTATCCCAACCAGGTCAACAACGTCCTCGGTTTTCCCTATATCTTCCGCGGCGCCCTCGACGTGCGGGCGACCCAGATCAACGATGCCATGAAGATCGCCGCCGTGCGGGCGCTCGCCAACCTGGCGCGCGAGGACGTACCGGACGATGTCGCCGCCGCCTACCAGGGCAACCGGCCGCGCTTCGGCTCGCAATACATCATCCCCGTGCCGTTCGATCCGCGGCTGATTTCAGCCATTCCGGTCGCCGTCGCGGAAGCGGCGATGGAAAGCGGCGTGGCCCGCAAGAACATCACCGATCTCGCCGCCTATGCGCGTGAGCTCTCCGCCCGCCGGGATCCGATCGCCGCGACGACGCAAGGCATCTATGAACGGGTCCGCCGCTTCCCGAAGCGGGTCGTCTTCGCGGAAGCGGAAGAAGAGCAGGTCATGCGCGCGGCGATTTCCTTCGCGCACCACCAACTCGGCACGGCGATCCTGCTCGGTCGGGACGACGTCATCCGGGCAACGGCGGAGAAGGCCGGCATCGAACTCGACCGCCCCAACATCGAGATCGTCAACGCCCGCATCTCCGACCGCGTCGAAACCTATATCGATCACCTTTACGCACGCCTGCAGCGGAAGGGCTTCCTGCTGCGCGACGTGCAGCGCCTCATTCATAACGACCGCAACCATTTTGCGGCCACCATGGTGGCGGTCGGCGACGCCGACGCCATGGTGACGGGCACGACCCGAAATTACGCGACGGCTCTTCAGGATGTGCGCCGCTGCATCGACACCAAGCCCGGCCACCGTGTCATCGGCGTTTCGCTGGTGCTTTCCCGCGGCCGGACCGTCTTCGTGGCGGACACGGCCGTCCATGACATGCCGACGGCGGAGGAACTGGCGGACATCGCGGTCGAAGCCGCACGCGTCGCGCGCCGCATGGGCTATGAACCCCGGGTGGCGATGCTGGCCTATTCCACCTTCGGCCAACCCACGGGCGAACGATCCGAGCGGGTGCGGGAAGCAGTCAAGATCCTCGACCGTCGCCAGGTCGATTTCGAGTATGACGGGGAAATGGGTGCGGACACCGCCTTGAACCCGCAACGCATGGAGCAATACCCCTTCTGCCGTCTTTCGGGAACGGCCAACGTGCTGGTGATGCCGGCGATCCACTCGGCCTCCATCTCGACGCGAATGCTGGCTGAACTCGGGACGGCGACCGTCATCGGGCCGCTGCTCGTCGGGCTCGACAAGTCGGTGCAGATCACCTCCATGGGGGCCAAGGATTCCGACATCGTCAACATGGCCGCGATCGCGGCCTACAATGCGGGAACGTAAACCTCAGGCTGAGGCGGGCCGCGCTCAGCTTGCGAAGCGGCCCGCGTCAGCACCGTAATAGTTGATGTAGCGGGCCGAGATCGCCGCGATCGGCAATACCACCAGGACGTCGGTGGTATTGAAGGCCTGGTCCACCACCGCTCCCTCGCCGATCATCGCGCCAAGCCGCAGGTAGCCCTTGATCAGCGGCGGCATGGCAGCCAGCGCCTTACGGGCATCGACGCCTTCGCGCGGCATCAGATCCATCTCCCGGTGGAGTTCCGGCCGCGCCGATACGGCCCACTCGCCGCTCACCTTCACATTGTGATGGAGGAAGGAGAGGGCCAGGGCATGTTCTTCCGGCCGGACCCCGGGAAAGGATGCGCAACCGAACATCGCGCCGATGCCATGCCTCAGCGCATAGGCCCAGTTCCCCTGCCACAGCAGTTCCACCGTCCGCTTCGTCCGGTAGGCAGGAAGGACGCAGGAACGGCCGAGCTCCATGAACTGCTTGTCGGAATGACGCTCCAGCATCGGCCCGATCTCGAATTCCGAGGCAGAATAGAAGCCGCCATGGGACATGGCCACCTGCTGGCGCAGCACGCGGTAGGTTCCCACGATCTGGTCCTCGACATCGCCCTCGATGGCCCGGTCGATGACGAGCAGGTGGTCGCAGAACGAATCGAAGACATCGACATCCCGGCGCAGGCGCATCGCGTCGGGAGGAAGTTGTGCCTTCATTTCCTCCACGAACACTCTGAAGCGAACAGCCTGCGCAGCATCCACCTCGCGCTCGTTGCGTGCGAGGCGCGTTTCGAGGCTGCCGATCCGCCCGAGGATTTCGCCGGCCGGATGCAGCAGCAGAGGCTGGCTAGGGTTCGCGTTCACGTCGTGCTTCAGGAATTCCAGCGCCATGGTGATTTGCCCCGCAGGTTCAACTCACCGCCACTAATCATCTTCCCACAACAGAAAAATGACACCGGTTATGACAATAGGGGCGCGGAAGCTGGGACGTCAATGCGGTTCGCGGCAGGAAACGTCGCGACTGCCAGGCTATCGATGATCCTCAACAAATGTGCGGGATCCGCCGGCTTCGTCAGTTTTGCACTTATCGCCAGGGACTCCAGGCCATCGGGGGAATTCTCCGCAGCATCGCCTGAAAGAACGATGATGGGACGGGAATGCAGTCCCGTCGTTTTCTCGTGCCGGCGCACGGCCGACAATGCCTCGACGACATCCATCCCCGGCATATGCAGGTCGCTGACGATCAGGTCTTGCCTGTCGACAGAAGACGTTGCGCGTTCGAGCAGCGCCGCAGCATCCTCCGCGAGGGTCACCCGGTGACCGGCCTTGCGCAGCACCGCACTGACGAGCATCGCACTGACGGGATCATCTTCGGCAACGAGAACGGCGAGCGACCGCGCGGCACGATCCTCCGTCCGGTTCTCCACCGGCACAACCGCTGCACCGTCCCGCCTTCTGAGGCGGCCCACCAGGACGTCGATCAGAGATTTCTCCCGCAGCGGCCGGATCAGCCAGGCATCGTAGAGGTCCTGCGGTTGCGAGGCGCGCTCCTCCGGGTTGACGAGCAGTATGCGATAGGGCGCAGCCTGTTCCAAGCCCGCCAGGGCTTCGGCCGCCATGCGGTGATCGACGATGAGATCGGTGAAGCGGCCGGCGTTGCGGGCATTGTGAGCAAGAGCTTCGGCGGCCTCCTCCGCACTGCCGGCACGGCGGCAAAATCCGCCGAGCGTTTCTATCGTTGCGGCCATGGCGGTTGCTGCCGGCCCTGCGGGCGCGAGCAGCAGCACCCGGCTTCCTACCAGCAACCTGTTCCGCTGCCCCGCCCCGGCCGCCGCATCTTCCGCCAGCCGGAGCGGGAAACGGATCGTGAAGCTACTGCCGACACCGCTCTCGCTGATGGCGGAGAGCGAGCCTCCGAATTCACGGAGGATCCGACACGCAATCGCCAAGCCGAGTCCCGTTCCCCCGCTGCGCTGCGCGGCGTCTCCCATCTGCTCGAAGTCCTGGAAGAGGCGCTTCTGGGCCTCGGCCGTCATGCCCGGTCCCGTGTCGCTGACCGCAATCACGACATCCGGCTCCTCGACATGAACGCGAATGAGGACACCACCCTGCCCGGTAAACTTCACCGCGTTGCCGATCACGTTGAAAAGGACCTGGCGGAGCCGGGCCGGATCGAATTCGAGAAGCTCCGGCACGTCGGCGGCCACCGTCGCGGCTATCTCGATACGCTTCTCGTGGGCACGCGGCGCCAGCATCTCCACGACGCTTTCGATCAGCTGACGGAGATTGGCCACCCTCGCGTTCAGGCGGAACTTTCCCGCTTCCAGCGTCGAGAGGTCCAGAAGGTCTTCGACCAGTTGCGCCAGCGCATGGCCGGACTGGCGGATGCCGCTCAGGTAGTTCTGCTGCTCGGCCGTCAGCTTCGTCTGGCCGAGCAGGTAGGTCATCCCGAGAATTCCGTTCAGAGGCGTGCGAAGCTCATGCACCACCGCCGCCATCTGACGCGACATCGCTGCATTGCTCGTCTCGGCGCGACGGCTGCGTGCCGTGAGACGAGCCGCAATCCTTGGACGAACCTGGCGGAGAGACTTAATCCAATCCTTGGGATGAACAGAGAAAGTGCGCATGGAAAAGGCCTGCCCTGGCGTCGCCGTGTCGGCATACTGCGGCACCAATCGCTAAGACTTTCTCTACTCGCCCTCCTCCGGCGATCCCAACGGCTTTGCAACGAACAGCTCGTCGAGGATGACCAGGACCGCGCCGATCGAAATGAAGCTGTCGGCGAGGTTGAACACCGCAAAGGACCAGGTGGAGGTGTAGAAAAGGATGTAGTCGATCACATGCCCGTAGAGAAAGCCGTCCACAAGGTTGCCGAGGGCGCCCGCCACGATGAGGGTGAAGCCGAGGTGTGCGAACGTCCGCTCCTTCGGGCTACGCCGCCAGAGCCACAGCACGAAGGCCACGATGACGACCCGCATCCCGATGATGAATTCCCTCTCCATTCCGGACAGCAGAGAGAACGCCACCCCAAGATTGTAGGTACGGTACAGGGCGAGCATCGGGATCACCGGCACCGCCTCTTCCATGGGAAGATGGGTTTCCACCGCAAACTTGATTGCCTGGTCCAGGGCAATCGCCAGCAGAACGATGACGACAGCCACGGCAGGACGCGAGAAGATCGAAGCCGCGCCCGTCATTCGTCATCCTCCAATACGAGGAGGTGTCGGCGTGCCTCAAACAGCATGACGGCCGTGGCGACCGCCAGATTGAGGCTGTCCGCCCGTCCCTGCTGCGGAATGCGCACCAGCCGGTCCGCCGCCTTTGCGAGCAGATCGGGCAGGCCAGATTGCTCGTTGCCCATCAGCAGCACTACTGGGTTCTTCGTATAGTCGACGCTGCGATAATCGGCGGCGCCGGCGAGATGCGTCGCGACGAGTTCCATCGCCCCGCCTTTTCTCCAGGCCAGGAATTCCTCGGCCGTCGCCCGGACGAGCGGTACCGCAAAGATCGAGCCCATCGTTGCCCGCACCGTCTCCAGCGAGAACGGATCGGTGCACTCCCCGAGGAGGATCACGCCGGACGCACCGGCGGCATCCGCCGTGCGGATTATGGTTCCGAGATTCCCCGGATCCCGGACCCGGTCGAGGGACACATAGGTCTTGTCGCTCGTCAGCTCCAGATCCGGCAGCCGAGCCCACTTCTGGTCGAAAATCCCCACCACCATCTGCGGATTGTCCCGCCGGGTGATCGACGACAGCACTTTCTCGCTGACCTCGAGGACGAGGCCTCCTCTCGCCACCGTCTTCGCGGCCACCTGCTCCACCAGCGGCTTTCCCTTGGCGGCCTTCGCATAGACGAGGGTGCGGATGGTCCAGCCCAGTTCGAGCGCGTCGATGACGAGCTTCAGCCCTTCCGCCATGAAGGTGCCGCTCTGCTCGCGGTCCTTCTTGTTCGTCAGCGCCTTGATGTCCTTGACGATCGGGTTCGCGAGGCTCGTGACCTCCTTCACTTGCCCGACGCGGTGCGCGCCCCGACGAAGTTCTTCGGTCATTCCGGTACCCAACGGCTGAAAAGGGATGTGGAGAGTGCGCGACCGTCGCCGTCCCGACCCAGGCCGCCCTCGCGGATGACCAGTTCGCCCGACTCGACCACGCCGCCGGCGCCGCGCATGGTCTCGCGCATCAGTTCGTGAATGGAGTAGAAGCTCGCACGGATGGAATAGGCTGTCAGCACCAGCCCGAGCGCGTTCGCGGACAACAGGTTGCGGCAGACATCCAGCATGAGCGGCAGGTGCTCGAACAGATGCCAGGTCTCGCCGTTCGGTCCCCGCCCGAACTTCGGCGGGTCGGTCAGTATGATGTCGTACCGGTTGCCGCGACGCTCCTCCCGCTGGATGAACTTCATCGCGTCCTCGCAGATCCAGCGGATCGGCGCCCGTTCAAGCTGAGAAAGCGCCTGGTTTTCCCGCGCCCAGCCGATCGCCTTCTTCGACGCATCCACGTGGGTGACCTCGGCGCCGGCAGCGGCGGCGACCAGCGAGGCGACGCCCGTATAGCCGAACAGGTTCAGGACCTTGACGGGACGCCCCGCCGCTTCGACCTGCCGCTTCAGCCACTCCCAGTGAACGATCTGCTCGGGGAAGACGCCGACATGGCGGAAGGAGGTGAAGCGGCCCAGGAAATCAATGCCGAGCAGGGAAAGCGGCCAGGTCTCGCCGAGAGCCTCCCGCGGAAACTTCCAGCGGCCCATGCCGTCTTCATCCGTATCTCCGGTGAAGATGGCATCGACCTTCTGCCATACCGCAGGGGGAAGTGACGGCTGCCACAACGCCTGCGCTTCCGGACGTACGATACGATAGGGGCCGTACTGCTCCAGCTTCAGGCCGCTGCCGCTGTCGATGAGGTGAAAGTCCCCTGCGCCGCGCGACTCCAGAATGACCGGCACACGTTCGACCGGACGTTCTCCTGTCCGCCTCGTCATCGGACGAGCGGTCGAGCCCTCCCCTGCCGGATTTTCGGTCCGGGCTGGTGCGGGCTTCCTCGCCTGCCTTTCCGTTCGAGGCGTCCGGCTCTTCTCCGCCTGGGAGCCCGTCTGGGACGCCGGATGTCCGGCGCGCCTCCCGTCGATACGTCTTTCCCTGTTCTTCAATCTGCCGGTCCGCTGCTTGAAAGGTTTCGCTGCAAATAGCATCGGGGCGGCCCTTGGCAAAGCGCTTTCCCTTCCACTACCTTCTTGTCGGAGACTTTGGGAGGAGATCCGAGAATGCATATCGAAGGCGAGGAGCGCATTCCCGCACCGCGGGAGATCGTATGGGCGGCGTTGAACGATACCGAGACTCTCCGGCAGTGCATCCCCGGCTGTCAAAGCCTGGAACAGAGTTCGCCCACGGAACTGGTGGCTACCGTCCGCCTGAAGATCGGACCGGTCTCCGCCACCTTCAACGGCGAGATCTCGCTCTCCAACATTAATCCCCCCGAAAGCTACACGATCTCCGGTGAAGGGAAAGGCGGCATAGCAGGCTTCGGCAAGGGAGCTGCGGACGTTTTCCTTGTGGAGGAAGGGCCGGAGACGGTTCTGAGGTATTCGGCCCAGGCGCAGGTTGGCGGCAAGCTTGCACAACTCGGCTCCCGTCTGGTGGAATCCTCCTCACGCAAGCTGGCGCAGCAGTTCTTCGCCGACTTCAATGCCGCGGTGACCGCCGGGTCAAGCAGCGAAGGGACAGGGTGAAATCCTTCACGCCCGCAGGACCTGGAGTGCCGGCGGGACTGCCGTCCGGATGGATCTGCAGGCCGAAGAATGCCTTCAAATCCGCCGTTCTCCGGCGTTTATTAACGACACGTTGACTTTCGGCAGCCGCGGGGGTAGAAGCCCGCCGCAATTGCAACGGACAAAGCAAGAGCCCTTATTCCCGTACTCAATCGTACTCCAAAAACATCCTCGTGCCGCGTGAAGCGCTTGGATGAGGTGGACGGTTGGCGTAGACTGAAACACGCAAGTCACGACAAGAAGGAAATAATCCATGAGTGTGCGTGTATCTGGTAAGCAGATGGAAGTCGGTGAATCGTTCCGCCAGCGGATCGAGGATCAGATTGGCGAGGCTGTCACGAAGTACTTCGACGGGGGGTATTCCGGTCAGGTGATCGTGGAGAAATCCGGTTCGCGCTTTTCGACCGATTGCAAGGTCCATCTCGACACCGGGATCGTCCTGCATGCGGCAGGCCAGGCCAATGATCCACAGCTGAGCTTCGACGCCGCTGCCGAGCGCATCGAGAAGCGCCTGCGCCGCTACAAGCGCAAGCTGAAGGACCATCATGCCGGCCAGCAGGGAAACGGCCCTGCTGAAGTGGCCTACACCGTCATGGACGCGATTCCGGAAGAGGACGAGGAGCTGCCGGAGGATTTCTCGCCCACCATCGTGGCGGAAAGCTCGAAGCAGCTGAGGACGATGTCCGTCGCAACCGCCGTGATGGCGCTGGATATGACCGACGAGCCGATCCTTCTGTTCCGGAGCCCCGGCAAGGAGGACCTGAACATCGTCTACCGCCGCAATGACGGCAATATCGGCTGGATCGATTCCACCAATATCAAAGGCTAACGAATCTGGGAGAGCGTCGGCAGCGACGCTCCCTCCACCTTGCGGTGGTACAAAGGATGAAAAGAATGGCTTTGGCAGATTTGCTGCAGCAAGATGCGATTATTCCCGCCCTGAAAGTGAATTCCAAGAAGCAGTTGCTGCAGGAGTTGGCCTCCAAGGCCTCCAAGCTCACCGGCGTTGCCGAACGGGAAATCTTCGACGTCATCCTCCAGCGCGAGCGGCTCGGCTCGACGGGCGTCGGTCACGGCGTAGCGATCCCGCACGGCAAGCTGAGCAGTATCTCGTCTATCAAAGGTGTTTTTGCGCGCCTGGAAACGCCGATCGATTTCGAAGCGCTGGATGACGAGCCGGTCGATCTCGTCTTCCTGCTGCTGGCGCCCGAGGGCGCGGGCGCGGACCATCTGAAGGCCCTTTCCCGCATCGCACGCGTGCTGCGCGATCAGGAACTGGTGGCAAAGCTCCGGCAGACGGACTCCGCCTCTGCGATATATGCATTTCTGAATGAAGAGCAGGCCAACGCCGCCTGATCTGCTTAAGGCTACCGCCATCAAACCCGCCCGGAGCCTGATGGCCTCGGGCGGGTTCTTTCATACTGGGCAATCAGCCGTCGGCTTTCTCGCCCTCGGCGGTATTGGCAGCGGCGTTTTCCGCTTTCGGCCCGCCTTTCGAGACGCCCACCATGGCCGGCCTCAGAACCCGCTCCCCGATGGTGTAGCCGGTCTGTACGACCTGCAGGACCGTATTGTTCGGGACCTCAGCATTCGGAATCTCGAACATCGCCTGGTGGTAGTTCGGATCGAACTTCTGCCCTTCGGCGTCGATCTTCTTCACGCCGTGACGTTCCAGTGCCGAGAGCATGGAACGCTCCGTCATCTCCACGCCTTCCAGAAGCGCGCTCAAGGTCTGATCAGCCGCCTGACGCATCTCGGCAGGCACCGCATCGATGGCGCGGCGCAGGTTGTCGGAAACGCCCAGCATGTCGCGCGCAAAGGCCGCAACAGAATAGGATCTGGCATCCGCTACATCGCGCGCGGTGCGGCGGCGGAGGTTTTCCATTTCGGCCGCCATGCGAAGAAAGCGGTCGCGAAGCTCGGCATTCTCCGCCTGCAGCGCCGCCACCGGATCAGCCTCGGACGATGAAGCCTCGGCCGCATCGTTGACGGGCTCGTCCCGCTGAGCGGACGCTGTCGTCGCGGTTGGGTTTTCGGAAGCGGCTTCACTCTGGCCCGCGTCAGGTCCGTTCTTCTTCGTTTCGTCGGTCATGACCTTCTCCGGTATCTACGTTCACAAAGTTGTGCCCGATATCGAGGTTTGAACCTCAAAAATCAAGGCTGTCGAGGGGGATGTGGGTGATCAGCGCGGCTGCCGCGTCAGTCTTGCCAGCAGCTGAGCGGTGTAGTCCACCATAGGGACCACCCGCGAGTAGTTGAGGCGCGTCGGGCCGATCACGCCGACCGCGCCGACGATCCGCTCTTCCTGGTCCCGATAAGGCGCCACGATGAGCGAGGAGCCGGAAAGCGAGAAGAGCTTGTTCTCGGAGCCGATGAAGATCCGCACGCCGGGGCCGCTCTCGGCGAGATCGAGGATCTCGATCAGACTGTCCTTCTTTTCCAGGTCGTCGAAGAGCATGCGCAGCCGGTCCAGGTCATCGAGGTCCGTCATGCCTTCGAGAAGATTGGCGCGGCCGCGCACGATCAGCTGGTTCGGCCTGCCGTCCTCCCGCGTGCCGGACCAGACGGCCAGCCCCCGCTCCACCAGGTCCTGCGACAGGGCCGTTAGCTCGCTCTGAACCTGGGTCTTGAGCTTCTCGAGCTCGGCGCGGAGCTCGATGAGGGTTTGCCCCGAAAGGTGGGCATTGAGGAAATTCGCCGCCTCGGTCAGCTGCGAAGATGTCACCCCGGCCGGCAGGTCGATGATGCGGTTTTCCACCTGATTGTGCTCGCCCACCAGAACGGCCAATGCCTTGGTAGGCTCGAGGCGGATGAATTCCACATGCTTGAGGACCGGATCGCTTTTGGTCGTCACCACGATGCCGGCGCCTCGCGAGACGCCTGACAGCATGCGGCTGGCATCATTCATCAGGGTTTCGAGCGGGCGGTCGCGGTCTTCGGGGCGGATCTGGCGTTCGATGCTCGTCCGCTCGTCTTCCGAGAGGTCCCCCACCTGCATGAAGGCGTCCACGAAGAAGCGAAGGCCGGACTGGGTCGGCAACCGCCCTGCACTGACATGGGGCGCGTAGATGAGCCCCAGTTCCTCCAGGTCGCTCATAACGTTCCGCACCGATGCCGGTGACAGCGACATCGGCAGGAGACGCGACAGATTGCGGGATCCCACGGGTTCTCCGGTTTCAAGATAGCTTTCAACGATGCGCCTGAAAATCTCGCGCGAACGGTCGTCCAGCGACATGCCGTTCTCCCTTCGGGCCATGAAACCCATCGCTGCCTGGATCCCTCTGTTGCTCGTCCTCGGAATATAGTAAGCCGCCTTGGTCTTCGCCACCGGAAATGCACGCCCGCAAAAGGCGCTCCCGCTCTCTCGGCAGCCTTTTTCTTTGCAAAAGGCGGGGGAGCCCCTTAGAAGGCGAGACGAACTCTCCAGGAGCAAGAGATGCGGCCTTCAGGCAGAAAAACCGACCAGATGCGCAAGGTTTCCTTCGAGCGCAACTTCTCCAAGCATGCGGAGGGTTCCTGCCTCGTCCGCTTCGGCGATACGCATGTGCTGTGTACCGCCAGCCTGGAGGAGAAGCCGCCGGCCTGGCTGCGCAACAGCGGCAAGGGCTGGGTGACGGCTGAATACGGAATGCTGCCGCGCGCTACCGGCGATCGCATGAAGCGCGAGGCCGCCTCGGGCAAGCAAGGCGGCCGCACCCAGGAAATCCAGCGCCTGATCGGCCGCTCGCTTCGCGCTGTGGTTGACCTGACGGCACTCGGGGAAAAGCAGATCACCATCGACTGCGACGTCATCCAGGCGGACGGCGGCACGAGGACCGCCGCAATCACCGGCGGCTGGATCGCCCTCCATGACTGCCTGAAATGGATGGAAGCCCGGTCGATGACAAAGGTGGACAGGGTGCTGAAAGATCACGTCGCGGCGATCTCCTGCGGCATCTTTGCCGGTCAGGCGGTGATCGACCTGGATTATCTGGAGGATTCCGCCGCCGAGACCGACGCGAATTTCGTGATGACCGGTGCAGGCGGGATCGTCGAGGTCCAGGGAACGGCCGAAGGTGCGCCATTCAGCCAGGATGAATTCCTGTCTCTGCTGGCGTTGGCGAAAGCGGGAACCGAGGAACTGGTGGGCTTGCAGAAGCAGGCCATCACGCAATAGGTGGAACACGGGTGCTGATCGAGGGCATACTGGAAACCGCACTCTATGCCGAAGACCTCGATGCAGCCGAGGGCTTCTACGGCGATATTCTTGGGCTCGAACGCATCGTGCGGGCGGGAAATCGCCATGTCTTCTTCCGATGCGGTCCTGGCGTGCTCCTGATGTTCAATCCCGGGGAGACCGTAAAGGCGCCCTCTGAAGACGGCCCGCAGGTCCCGCCCCACGGAACGACCGGCCAGGGTCACGCCTGTTTCCGCGTCGCACGCAGCAACATCGATGCCGTCGCCGCCGCGCTAAAAGAGGCGGGTGTGGCGATCGAGAGCGACGTCATCTGGCCAAATGGCGCCCGGTCCATCTATTTCCGCGACCCCGCGGGCAACAGTCTCGAATGCGCCGAGCCGGGCCTATGGTCCATCGGCTGAGGTATCCAGAACATGCGCAAGCTCGACACCAAGACCATCGTCGTCGCCAGCCACAATGCCGGCAAGATCCGGGAGATCGCGGAACTGATCGGGCCGCTCGGCTTCGACGCAAGGTCGGCCTCGGATCTTAAATTCGACGAGCCCGACGAGACCGGGACGACCTTCGAGGAAAATGCCGCGATCAAGGCTCTCGCCTCTGCGAAAGCCTCCGGGCTTCCCGCGCTCTCCGACGATTCAGGGCTGGTCGTCGACGCCCTTGACGGCGCTCCCGGCGTCTACACCGCCAACTGGGCGGAACGCGAGGACGGCAGCCGCGATTTCGGCATGGCGATGGAGAAGGTGGAGAAGGCACTGGCCGAGCGGGGCGCGGTGACGCCGGAGCAGCGAACCGCCCGGTTCGTCAGCGTTATCTGTCTCGCCTGGCCGGACGGGCACACCGAGTTCTTCCGCGGCGAAGTCGAGGGAACCGTGGTCTGGCCGCCCCGCGGCGAAAAAGGCTTCGGCTACGATCCGGTCTTTCAACCGCAGGGCTATGACCTTACCTTCGGCGAGATGAGTTCGGACGAGAAGCATGGCTGGCGCCGTGGCGAACCGGACGCTCTTTCGCATCGTGCACGCGCCTTCAAACGCTTCGTCGAAACCTGTCTTGAGGCCTGAGCCGCGGTGAACATCGACGCCCCCCTTCTGCCCGACACCGGCGAGCCCGGTTTCGGGATCTATGTCCATTGGCCGTTCTGCGCGGCCAAGTGCCCCTATTGCGATTTCAACAGCCATGTTCGTCATCAGCCGGTTGACCAACCGCGTTTCGCAGCCGCCTTCCAATCGGAGATGGGGTGGATGCGCCAGATGAGCGGACCTAAGACAGTGACCAGCATCTTTCTCGGGGGCGGCACACCCTCCCTGATGGAGCCAGCGACGGTCGCGGCCGTGCTGGAGAGCATCAGCCGGCACTGGCATGTTCCCGAGGGCATCGAGATCACCATGGAGGCCAATCCCTCCAGCGTCGAGGCTGAACGCTTCCGCGGCTACCGCGCCGCCGGCGTCAACCGCGTGTCACTGGGGGTGCAGGCACTGAACGATGCCGACCTGAAGTTCCTCGGCCGCTTGCATGATGTGGCCGACGCGCTGAAGGCAATCCGGCTGGCGCGCGAAATCTTTCCGCGCATGAGCTTCGATCTCATCTATGCGCGTCCGAGGCAGACGGTGGATGCCTGGGAGGCGGAGCTGAAGGAGGCCATCTCCTACGCGGTCGACCATCTGTCCCTCTACCAACTCACCATCGAGGAAGGCACGCCCTTCTACGGCCTGCACAAGGCAGGCAAGCTCCTGGTGCCGGACGGGGATCAATCGGCAGATCTGTATGAAGCGACCCAGGAGACTACGGCCCGCTACGGGCTTCCGGCCTACGAGGTTTCCAACCACGCGCGGCCGGGTGCGGAAAGCCGCCACAACCTCACCTATTGGCGCTACGGCGATTATGCCGGGATCGGCCCCGGCGCGCACGGGCGGCTGACGCGGGGATCCCAGAAGATCGCCACGGCCACCGAACGCCGGCCGGAAGCCTGGCTCGATCTCGTGGGACGGCAGGGGCATGGGATGATTGACCAGGAGGAGCTAGGCCGCGATGAGCAGGCCGACGAACTCCTGCTGATGGGACTGCGGCTGACGGAGGGCGTGGATCTCGCCCGCTGGCAGCAACTGTCCGGCCGCGACCCGGACCCACGGCGCGAACAGATTTTACTGGAACACGGCTTCATCGAGCGCCTGGGCAATTCGCGCCTGCGCTGCACGCCGAAGGGCATGCTCATCCTCGACGCGGTCGTCGCCGATCTGGCCTGCTGACGGACTGGAGCTCCACAAACAGACCTGCCTGAATGACGAAAGGCCGGCATTTCTGCCGGCCCTGCTTGGTCAGGCGTTGTTCTCGTTGATGAGACGCTTCAGAAGCTCGATTTCGTGGCTGAGCTTCGTGTCGCCCCCGATCAGTTCCTCGATCTTGCGGACCGCATGCAGCACCGTCGTGTGGTCGCGGCCGCCAAAGCGGCGACCGATCTCCGGGAAGGACCGCGGTGTCAGCGTCTTCGATAGGTACATGGCGATCTGGCGCGGCTTCACCACGACGCGGGTGCGACGGTTGGAGACGAGCTCCTGGCGGGAGACGTTGTAGTGTCGTGCGACGATCCGCTGAATGTCCTCGATGCGTACCCTCTTCGCTTCGCCGGTGCCGACGAGATGCGCCAGGAGTTCGTCGACCCTGTCGATCGAGAGCGACGGCTCGAACGAGCGGCGGAAGAGCAACTGGTTGAACGCGCCTTCCAGTTCACGCCCGCTGCTGGCCACGTTCCTGGCAACATGCGACAGGATCTCCGCCGGAATATCCACCGAGGCATCTTCCTGCTGGGCGACTTCCAGCCGGCGCTTCAGCATTTCCAGGCGCATCTCGTAATCGGGGCTCTCCATCTCGATCGCCACGCCGCCCTGCAAGCGGGAACGGACGCGCGGATCGAGGGATTCCAGCTCCCAGGGCGCACGGTCGGCGGCAACCACGACCTGTTTGGCGCTGTCCAGCAGCGTATTGAGAAGATGGCAGAACTCGTTCTGGATCATCTTGCCCTGCAGGAACTGCATGTCGTCGATGATCAGGAGGTCGATGTTGCGGAGCGAATCCTTGAGCGTCAGCGCATTGTTGTCGCGGATCGCAGTGGCAAAGCGCCACATGAAATATTCAGCGGTCAGATACACGACACGCGGCGCCCGAGCGCTGGTCACCGCTGCGTTGGCGATCGCCTGCAACAGGTGGGTCTTTCCTAGCCCGACGCCCGAATGAATGAAGAGCGGATTGAAGCGCACCGCGCCGGCCCCGGCTTCGGCAATCGTTCTGGCGGCTGCAAGCGCCACGCGGTTGGACGGACCCTCGACATAGGTCTCGAAGGTAAACCGCGCGTCGAGGGGAGAGCCGAACAGCGGAGCCGCAGCGTTGGGACGTGCGGGAGAGGCGGCGGTCGGGAACTGGGCGATCTTGCCGATCTCGCGAACCGGCTGACGTACGACCGAAGCGGGAGCGGCAGCAGCAACGTCACCGGCGGCGGGGCGGACCTCGGCGCCGACGGGCCGCGAATTTCGGCTGGCGCTGCGGACCAGGATCTCCACCTTCAGGATGCCGGCATCTTCCGCCTGGAAGATGCTGGTGATGAGATCGAGGTAGCGGTTGTTGATCCAGGACTTCAGGAAAGTTGTCGGGACGGTAAGACGAACGACGCTCTTGGAGATGGAGTGAAGCTTCAGGCGGCCAAACCAGCTCGTGTATACATCCTGGCCGACCTGTGCCTTCAAACGCTGGCTCACCCGCTCGAAAAGAGCCTCATGCTTCATCTCGCTGTTTTCCCCTGCCGCTCGGGTAGACGCTGGATCGAATGCCTGCAGGGAGTGGTCCCCGCCACCCGTTGCAAGTGCCGCTCCGATGTTCGTATGCATTGTCTTGCCGCCTTCCATTCTTTGACCTGCCAGCGCTTCTGCCGCCAGAACAACCTCGTTGAAAAATACCCTGGCCTTCCGATGATTGGTTCTTCCGGCCATCCTCTCGCCGCCACCGACTTCCGATGCCAGCCAAAGACATCGGTCATCTCCGCGCGCTGCGCTCTTGACGTTCAGCTTGCGCCCGCCCCCCGGTTTCGCCGGGGTCTGCCCACCTCTTCTCGATCGCTGCCGAACCGGGTCGGCAAGTTGACAAAACGATCTCGCCCGGAGACCCGCTGGAATCCGGCACACAACCGTCGGTTACATGGAAAGCGAACATCGCAGTCCGCAGCAAGAGCGCAAAAAGATCACCCTCCGCATCGTACGATGCGGCCGCCGGCGACCTTTCTGAAGTCATCCCCGTGCCCTTGCTGAAGGCATTTAGGCAGGATCGCGGGGTTAGATCAATGCTGATTTTTACCCAAAATTAATTGGCGACGGTTGACTCTCGATGGCGGTTTGGCATCGCCCGAAACGGGCCGTGGAGAATCGCTGTTGAATCAATGAGATTCAAAAATGACACTGCCCCGAGGCGGGTATTCACAGAAAAAATAAAAAATCGCTTGACTCATTTCTGGCGCCTTCTGTGTGAAGCCGTCGAAACTCCTCCCAAAGCTAGCTCGACTAAGCCTTTGAAATATCGACATATTCTCTGTCATCGCTCTGACATCGAAGAGGCCAGGCTCAGCCGGCCTCGCGGCAGCGAGAGCTTGAATCGGAAAAGCCCGGCGATCCGCCAGGCTTCATCACAAAATTTTGAAATGCTAATATTAGGCGCTCAATGCCTTCACGCGAGCGGCCAGGCGGGAGACCTTGCGCGACGCCGTATTGCGATGGAGAACACCCTTGGTGGCCGCCCTCTGGATCTCCGGCTGTGCTGCCTTCAGAGCTTCGGACGCGACTGCCAGATCACCGGAAGCGATCGCCTCTTCCACCTTGCGGATGAAGCCGCGAACGCGCGAACGGCGAGCCTTGTTCACTGCGGTACGGCGAGCGATCTTGCGGGTCGCCTTTTTCGCCGAAGTTGTATTGGCCATCTATGCCTCTCTACGAATTCGAACCAAACTCCACCGTTGCCGCGGCCGTCAGCGACCTTGTCTTCAGCAATCAGGGAGCATTAGAGGAAGCCATGATCAGGCTTTCCCAACTGTGGCGCGGCATATAGCTTGAAAGGCGCGTGCAGTCAACGCGCATTTTGGCTGCAGCGCAGAACTTCGGCATCATCGGTTGGTGAAGCTCGGTTTCCGCTTTTCCACGAAGGCGGACATGCCTTCCTTCTGGTCCTGCGTGGCGAAAAGGGACTGAAAAAGGCGCCGCTCGAGACGAAGCCCCTCGGCAAGCGTCACCTCGTCGGCGCGATTGACCGCTTCCTTCGCCATGAGAACGGCGGCGCGCGGGAAAGATGCGATCTTTGCCGCAGCCTCCAGCGCCTCGTCGAGCAACCTTTCGGGGGCAACGATCCGCGCGACCAGGCCGGCACGCTCCGCCTCTGCTGCATCCATCATCCGTCCGGTCAGGACAAGGTCCATCGCCTTCGCCTTGCCCACAGCCCGCGCCAGCCGCTGCGATCCTCCCATGCCCGGGATCACGCCCAGCGTGATCTCCGGCTGCCCGAACTTCGCCGTCTCCGATGCGATGATGAAATCACACATCATGGCCAGCTCACAGCCACCGCCGAGCGCATAGCCGGAGACTGCTGCGACGATCGGCTTGCGGGTGGCGGCGACCGCCTCCCAGCCGCCCAGGAAGTCGCCTACGAAGGCATCGACGAAGTCGACCGCCTGCATCTCCTTGATATCGGCTCCGGCGGCGAATGCCTTCTCCGAGCCTGCGAGCACCACGGCACCAATGGAGGGATCGCTGTCGAAAGCCTTCAATGCTTCCGACAACTCCCGCATGACGGTAGAATTCAGAGCATTCAGCGCCTTCGGCCGGTTCAGCGTGATCAGCCCGACATTGCCGCGCGTTTCCGTCAGCAGCGTTTCGAAGTCCGCCATATGGTCTCTCCTCCTATTTCTGGCAGCTGGCACAGTAAAAGGATGAGCGGCCAGCCTGAACGATGCGGGCCACCGTACCGTTGCATCCCGGCGTCCTGCAAGCCTCCCCTTCACGGTCGTAGACGGAGAAGGAATGCTGGAAATAGCCCAGGGAGCCGTCCGTCTGGATGTGGTCGCGAAGCGAGGAACCGCCGGCAGCGATCGCATCGGCGATTACCGCACGGATCGCGTCGGCCAGAACAAGAAGGGATGCCTTCGGTCGTCCGGTCGGCGTAACCAGTGAGCCCGCCTTGCGCTGCGGAGAAAGATGCGCCCGCCACAGCGCTTCGCAGACATAAATGTTGCCGAGCCCGGCCACGACGCCCTGGTCCAGCAATGCTCCCTTCAGCGGCTGGCTCTTGCCGGCGAACCGGCGTGCGAGATAACCGGCGTCTAAGACATTGCCCGTCGGCTCCGGGCCGAGCCCCACGAAGGACGGGTAGGTATCCAGTTCGCTGCGCTTCCAGAGATGCATGAAGCCGAACCGGCGCGGGTCATTATAGATGACGCGGGATGCGCCGCCTCCGGAGCGCAGATGGAACACGACGTGATCATGCTTCTCGTCCTTCGAGCGCGGATGAACGAAAGCACCGGGCGCTTCGGAGGCCGGCCCTTCCTCCACCCGGAACGAACCCGACATGCCGAGATGGGAGATGATGGTCTGGTCCTCCTCCAGATCGATCAACAGATATTTGGCACGACGACCGAGCGAGAGGATGTGCCGCCCTTCGACTGCCTCCGCCAAGCCGACGGGAAGGGGAAAGCGCAAATCGGGGCGGCGAAGCTCCAGCCTTTCCAGGCGAGCTCCCTCCATGGCCGGCGCAAGACCGCGCCTTACTGTTTCCACCTCTGGCAATTCCGGCATGACTGTCTAACTTCCTGTTTCAACGCCCGTCCGCCTCGTCTATACCGGGCGAAAGGTCGCACTGCCGACCTGACGTGCGCCACAGATAGCGAGGCGAACGTGATTTCGCTATGGTCGCCGACCGGACGACGAGCAAGGAGTATCGGATGAGTGAAGCGCGCACCTCTGCAGAAGGCGGCATGGAAACCTCCTATGGGTTTCGGCAGGTCGCCGAGGGCGAGAAGCAGCATCTCGTCAACGACGTCTTCCACAAGGTCGCGAAACGCTACGACATCATGAACGATGTGATGTCCGGCGGGCTGCACCGGGTCTGGAAGAACGCGATGGTCGCAGCACTCAACCCGCGCCGGGATTCCTCCTACCGGATCCTGGACGTCGCGGGCGGCACCGGCGACATCGCCTTCAGGATCGTCGCGGCCTCGGGCCGCAAGGCGCATGCCACCGTCCTGGACATCAACGGCTCGATGCTGGCGGTCGGCGCCGAGCGGGCGGCGAAGAAGGGCCTTTCCGACAACCTCACCTTCGTGGAGGCGAATGCGGAGGAACTGCCCTTCCAGCCGAACAGCTTCGACGCCTATACGATAGCCTTCGGCATCCGGAACGTGCCGCGCATCGATGTCGCGCTTTCGGAGGCCTACCGGGTCCTGAAGCGCGGCGGCCGGCTGCTGGTGCTCGAGTTTTCCGAGGTCGGGCTGCCTCTTCTCGACCGCCTCTATGACGAATGGTCCTTCAAGGCGATCCCTCAGTTCGGAAAGATGATCACCGGCGACAGCGAACCGTACCAGTATCTGGTCGAGTCGATCCGCAAGTTCCCGAACCAGGAGAACTTCGCGGCCATGATCCGCAATGCCGGTTTCTCGCGCGTGACCTACACCGACTATACCGGCGGCATTGCAGCGCTGCACTCCGGCTGGAAGCTGTGAGCCCGATGACGCTGATGACGACGCGGAACGAAAGAGGTCGCCCTTGAGCACGATCGGCGCCTATTTCAGACTGGTCCGCGTAGGCTGGGTGCTCGTACGGGAGGGCGTCGTCTCGGCCCTGCCGACGCAGGACATGCCGCCTTCGATCGGCCTGCTCAAATCCTTGGCAGAACCCTTTGCCCGCTTCCGGGCCAAACGGGAGGCGCGCAGCATCCGCCTGTCGCGCGCCGTCGACCGGCTCGGCCCATCCTACGTCAAGATCGGGCAGTTCCTCGCGACCCGCCCCGACGTGGTCGGCGTGGACTGGGCACTCGACCTTTCCATGCTTCAGGACCGCATGTCCTTCTTCCCGACCGAAACGGCGAGGACCGCGGTGGAACTGTCACTCGGGCGGACCATCGCCGATCTCTACACGGAATTCGGCGAACCGATCGCCGCAGCCTCGATCGCCCAGGTCCATCCCGCCCGCGTCGAGGGCCGGAAGGTTGCCGTCAAGGTCGTTCGTCCCGGCGTCCGCCAGCGCTTCGCCCATGACATCGAAAGCATGTACCTGCTCGCACGCATGCAGGAGCGGTTCATGCCCTCCAGCCGGCGCCTGCGGCCGGTCGAGGTGACACGGACGCTCGAGCAGACGACCAAGGTGGAGATGGACCTGCGGCTGGAGGCCGCGGCGCTTTCCGAGATCGCCGAGAACACCCGGAACGATCCCGGCTTCAGGGTGCCACTCGTCGACTGGGAGCGGACCGGCCGCGACGTCATCACTATGGAGTGGATCGACGGCATCAAGATGTCGGACCTGGAAGGGCTGCGCGCCGCGGGTCATGACCTCGATCGTCTCGCCGAGACGCTGATCCAGTCCTTCCTGCGCCACACCCTGCGGGACGGCTTCTTCCATGCCGACATGCATCCCGGCAATCTCTTCGTCGACGACGCCGGCACCATCGTCGCCGTCGACATGGGCATCGTCGGACGGCTCGGAAAGAAGGAGCGGCGGTTCCTGGCCGAGATCCTCTACGGGTTCATCACCCGCGACTATCGGCGGGTCGCCGAAGTTCATTTCGAAGCAGGCTATGTCCCGGCTCACCACGACGTGGCGAGCTTCGCCCAGGCGATCCGCGCCATC
Organism: Pseudorhizobium endolithicum; assembly: GCF_902153245.2. Lineage (GTDB taxonomy): Bacteria > Pseudomonadota > Alphaproteobacteria > Rhizobiales > Rhizobiaceae > Neorhizobium > Neorhizobium endolithicum. Next base: position 92,875 of record NZ_CABFWF030000015.1, on the reverse strand, counting down.
GGCGAGCCGATCCACGGCCAGCCCGCCGAAACCATCTCCATGGCGCGGCTTCTGGCGCTGCTCTTCGAGGTGACCGACCTTTTCGAGATGCAGACGCGGCCGGAACTGATCCTGCTGCAGAAGACCATGGTGGTCGTCGAGGGCGTTTCACGCATCCTGAATCCGCGCTTCAACATGTGGAAGGCGGCGGAACCGGTGGTCGGGGACTGGATACGCGACAACCTCGGGCCGAAGCGGGTGGTCACAGATCTCAAGGATGGGGTGAAGGCAGCCGTCAAGCTCGCGGAAGCCTTGCCGGAGATTGCAGCTCAAACCGAAAAGCTGCATCACGAGGTGGTGCACATGAGCGAGCATGGGCTGCGTTTCGACCCGGAAACGGCCGAGGCGATCGGGCGGTCGGAAGCACGCCACAGCCGGTCGGGACGTATCGCGCTCTGGATCATCGCGATCTGCCTCGTCTATCTTGTCTTCGCGATCGGCTAGCGCACGGTCGATCCACACGAATTCGAGGGGCGGCGACGGCATGACCAGAAACCTTCCTGTGGACGCAGGACGCATCGGAGCGGACATCGAGACGCTCGCCGCGATCACCGAGCCGGGACGCCCGTGGACCCGGCGCGCCTTCTCTCCGCTGTTTCTCGAGGGCAGGTCGTATATCGAGCGGCGCATGCGGGAAGCGGGGCTCCAGACGCGCATAGATGCGGCCGGCAACCTCATCGGACGCCGCGCAGGGCGCATTTCCGGCAAGGGCACCCTGATGATCGGCTCCCACTCCGATACCGTCCCCGACGGCGGCAGGTTCGACGGGATCGCCGGCCTTATCTCTGCCCTCGAAGTTGCCCGTGCCCTTTCTGACAGGGGCATCGAGCTCGACCACGACCTGGAGATCGTGGATTTCCTTGCCGAGGAAGTCAGCATCTTCGGCGTCTCCTGCATCGGCAGCCGGGGCATGACCGGGCAACGCCCGGCAGAATGGCTTTCGCGCCATGCAGAAGGCAGGACGCTCGCTGCCGGAATTTCCGAAGTCGGGGGGAATGCCGAGGTCGCGGAAGGCCGCTCGGACATCAAGGGGTTTCTCGAACTCCACATCGAACAGGGCACCGTCCTGGAGCGGGAGGGGACGAATGTCGGTATCGTCACCGCCATTTCCGGAATCACCCGCATCGAGATCATCGTCGAAGGCCGGGCCGATCATGCCGGAACGACGCGCATGGATGCCCGCGCGGATGCCCTTGTGGCTGCTGCGGAACTCGTTCTCGACATCCGGCAGGCGGCGCTCTCGCTTTCCCAGTCGCCACGTCATTTCACGGCAACGGTCGGCGAATTCGCCATCGAGCCGAATGCGGCCAATGTCATCCCGTCTCGGGCGAGGCTTCTCGTCGACGCGCGCGCCGAATTCCGTGAAGACATGGATATCTTCTGCGAGTTTCTCAACGAGACGACGGAACGGGCGGCGGAGAAATGGGGCGTGAGCATTTCACCGCCGGCGAGGATTTCCGACGTTCCCGCGACGCCGTGCGACGGGCAGGTCCTTTCCATCCTCGAACAGTCGGCCGACGCCTCTGGCATCAGCCACCGCCGCATGGCCTCCGGAGCGGGTCACGACACGATGTGGATGGCGAAGGCGGCGCCGGCAGCAATGATCTTCGTGCCCTGCAAGGATGGTCGCAGCCACTGCGCCGACGAGTGGGCGGATATGGACGACATCGCTCTCGGCGCGACCGTGCTGTTCAACGCAATACAGGCGATGGACAAGGCCTAAGGGGGCATGGGGCTGGCCGTACCGCGGCCTTCATTTCGCCGGTTTCTTCATCCTCTGTTAAGGAATTCATTCCTGTCGGAGGCTCCTTATGGCGCTTGGCGCATCGCATCGATTGCAAGACGGCGTCATCGCCGTCGAGACCATGACCCGCTTCGCGCTTGCCGTCCTGGCCCTGGCATCCGGCGTCTACACCTATCTCGGCGTCAGGAGCCTGCTGGATGGCTCGCCCACCACCGTCTTCTTCGCCGCCATCATCTATTCCGCTTCGGTATCCGTGGCGATCTATGCCTTCTGGTCCTACATAGCCCGTTTCTATCCGCACGTGGTCGGACCCGCCGCACGTGGGGCGATGCTCGGCGTCATGGCTCTCGGTTGCGCGATGATCATCGCCATGTCGAGCTGGCTGAACGCCGCCGCGCTCGCAGGATCGGCGGCGCTCGAACAGCATCTCGCCGAAACCGTCGAAGACTATACGGCGGATCTCGACAAGGCGCACCAGAACGCCCTCGCCGCCCAGAGCCTGCTGCCGGACATCCAGCGGACCTCCGAGCGCTTTGCCCGTCTGGCCGAGGACGAGCGGGAGTCGGGTGCACTTACCGGTACCACAGGCTCCGGCAGCGTGGTGCAGCTCCTCTCCCAGATGTCGGCACAGCTCGGCGAGTTGGAGGCGGGGATCGCGGCATCGCGCGAGCGGGTGACGAGCCTTTTCGATCAGGGCCGAGCCCACCTCGAAACGATGCGCAGGCTGGTCTCGTCTCCAGGCGCCATCGAACCACGAAGCGATCAGTTCTCGGCGGAAGTCGTGGCGCTGTCCGGCGTCATCACGTCCCTGCAGCAGACATCGATTGCACCATCCGTGAAGCGGGCGGCGGAAGACCTTTCGCTCGGCTTCATCGCGCCCGTAGCCGACGGGCAGGCGGTGGATCTGGCGAACCGGCAGGATCAGGTGATGGAGACGATCCGTGCCTCCGTCGCAGTGCAGTCGAAGGTGCTGTCCCAGGCTGCCGACGACATCCTGGCCCGCGAGCCGGTCGCCGAACGCCGGTTCGTACCGCTCTCGTCCGCCGAGGCCGTGCTCCGCTATGCCGGCGACTTCATCCCGGCCTGGGCGGGCGCGATCTCCATCGACCTTCTGCCCGCGGTTCTCGTCTTCATCCTGGCGGTGGTCCACGGCGCCATTCGCAGGCAGGAGGAGCGACTCCCCTTTGCCCACCGGATCACGGCGGCGGAACTGCTGGAGGCCCTGGAGGTGCAGCGCGCAGTCGGCAAGAATGGCATGGATTTAGAGAAAGCCATCCAGCGGGTCGATGCGGACGACCTTCCCGAGGATCATCCGACCAACATCACGAGCCTCGACACATCGGTAAAGAACCCGCGCAAGGGTCCGTCGGCATGAATTCTGCCTCGCTCGCCACGCGCCTGAAGGATGCGCTCGTCAGCACCGATGACGGAGCGCTGATGCGCTACGCCTTTTTCGGCTTGCTCGTTGCCGCCGGCGCGTTCGTGGCGGTCGACCTGCGGGAAATGAGCATGGCGAATGCCTCGATACCGGGTCATGATCCGCTGCGGACAGATGCGCCCGTTCTGCCGCCCGCCCTCACCGACAGAGTGCCCCAGGCGCCGCCGGTGCAACCCCGAAGTCCGCCGGAAGTCCTTCGGCAGCCGATACGGTTCGAGCTCGGCTCGGGTGGCGAGCTTCTGGCGGAAGGTTCGATCGATGTCGGCGCCGCCACGCGTTTTGCTCAGGAGATCGAGGCGCGCGGAGAATATGTGAAGACGGTTTCCCTCAATTCGCCGGGGGGTTCGGTGGACGACGCGCTGGCGATCTCGAAACTCATCCGGGAGAACAAGTTGAGCACGAAAGTCGCGGGCAAGGCCTTGTGTGCCTCCTCCTGCCCGCTCGTGCTCGCGGGCGGGGTATCGCGGCAGGCGGAAGAGGACGCCGTGATCGGGGTTCACCAGGTCTTCAACGGCGGCCAGATTCGTCCCTCTCCGGAGGAGGCGATGTCCGGCGCCCAGAACACCACCGCCCGGATTGCGAGACACCTCGATAAAATGGGAATCGAGGCCGGCCTGTGGATCAACGCGTTGGAGACGCCACCGGACAGGCTGTACTATCTAACCGCGGAGGAGATGGCGCGGTTCAAGCTGACCACGGGCGCGGTCGCGACGGCCGAAGCCGGGGACGAGGCCGATCACCGCTCGGGCGGGTAACCGGCTCCGTCAGGAAGAAGAGGTCTCCTTCTCCGCCCCCAGAAGATCCCGCACCTCGGCAACGCCCGCCTTGCCGGCATGCTTCAACCCGGCGCCAGCCACTTCCAGCGCGATGCCGGGATGTTTTCGTACGAGCCGGCCCAGTGCACCGAGCAGAGCTGCAGTGCCTATACGCCCGGCAGTTGTCTTTCCCATCCGCCTGGCCATCAGCCGTTCGACTGGATTCCTCTTGCCGCTCCGCCGGACCCTATCCTTCCTGTTCTTCGGGTTCAGTGCCGGGCGGCGCTCCCGAAAGGGCGCTCGTCGCCCTCTTCCTCCTCGTGCCGCTCCTTGTTCTCCGGCATGAAAGAGCGAGCAGAATCCGTCACCACGGTCATGGCCGCGTGCGCCGCGCTCTGGATGGCATCCCCCGCGATGCCCATGGCACGCGCCCCTTTGCGCGCACCTTTCCTGCCCGCTGCGGCGACCTCCTCCCGCTCCTCGGCCAGAACGGCGGCAGCGGCGGCGGCTCCGGCCATCAGCGCCTTGCCGAGAATGTCCCGGCCGGTCTTGCTCCCCAGCAGCGCCTTCAGGGGCTTCGATTTGCGGATCGTCCGGGGCACCTTGAAACCCGCGACCTTCTTGGGAATGGCATTCTTCTTTGCCATGACATTCTCCTTCGGCCCAAAAACGCGAGGGCGGGCCGTCGGTTCCGCCCAGGACCCTCCCCTCATTGCAAGTCCCGAACCAAAGGCTTAGCTTCCGCTTCGATCTCACGGCAGGCCCCTTCATGGAACTCACCGGCAAGCGCATCCTTCTCATCATCTCGGGCGGCATCGCCGCCTACAAGAGCCTGGACCTGATCCGGCGCCTGCGGGAGCGCGGCGCTTCCGTCCGTCCGGTCATGACGGCGGCAGCCCAGGAGTTCGTGACGCCGCTCGCAGTCGGCGCCCTTTCCGCCTCGCACGTCTATACCGACCTGTTTTCCCGTGAGGACGAGCAGGACGTCGGACATATCCGCCTGGCGCGCGAATGCGATCTGGTCGTCGTCGCACCCGCCAGTGCCGACCTCCTGGCGAAGATGGCGCATGGTCTCGCAAACGACTTGGCGAGCACGATCCTGCTCGCTACCGACAGGCCCGTCCTTGTCGCCCCTGCAATGAACCCCAGGATGTGGTCGGCACCCGCGACGGTGCGCAATATCGCGGCCTTGCGGGCCGACGGGATCCTGCTCGTCGGCCCGGCCACGGGAGAGATGGCCGAGAGCGGCGAGGCAGGCGTCGGGCGCATGGCGGAACCGCTGGAGATCGCCGAGGCGGCGGGTCGCCTGCTCCGACCGGAAGCACAGTCGCTCCAAGGCAGAACGGCCATAGTCACCTCCGGCCCCACCCATGAACCGATCGACCCGGTCCGCTACATCGCCAATCGCTCCTCCGGGCGCCAGGGGCATGCCATTGCGGCCGCCCTTGCACGACTGGGTGCGGATGTCACGCTCGTCTCGGGTCCCGTTACGATCCCGGATCCCGCCGGCGTGAAAGTCGTTCACGTCGAGCGTGCGGAAGAGATGCGGGACGCGGTGATCTCCCGGCTGCCGGTGGATATAGCCGTCATGGTTGCCGCCGTCGCGGACTGGCGCGTCGCATCTTCCTCGGACCAGAAGATCAAGAAGCAGGCCGGCGAAGCGCCACCTCCGCTCCTCCTCGCCGAGAATCCCGACATCCTGAGCGACGTGGGGCACCACGGGAGCCGCCCCCGGCTCGTGGTGGGCTTTGCCGCCGAGACGCAGGATGTGGAGCAGAACGGGCTCCGCAAGCTTGAGCGCAAGGGCGCCGACCTCATCGTGGCCAACGACGTATCTCCGCAGACCGGCATCATGGGCGGAACGCGCAATCGCGTGAAGATCATCTCCCGGCAGGGCGTCGAGGACTGGCCGGACCTCACCAAGGATGAAGTGGCCGACCGGCTGGGGGCTCTCGTCGCGGAGCGTCTTGCCGGTCTCTAGGCGGCGCAGGCGCTCGCCTGCGGCAGGAACCGTTCTGTGGCCATTCCCCGGTCGCTGATGACGATCATCGCCCCATTGGGGATTTCCGCCCAGCGGTCGGCTTCATCGTTGAGAGGTTCGGATACCAGACAGTAGCTTCTCTCGTTCCCCAAGGGCGCGGCATAGAGTGTCGGTGGCTTGTCATCCGTGGCATATCGCACAGCGTAGAGTGCTTCTCCGTTCGAAAAGGCGGCCGTGAACCGCACCAGGACTTCTCCACCGGTCTCCCTGGACAAGGCCTCGGCCGTTTCGATCGCACGGGCGATGGCGGTACGGGGCGATATATCGAGGCCGAATTCCAGCGCCAGCAGGAAAAGGAGCTCGGAGTCCGTCGTGCCGGTACGGGCGTGGAACAGTTCATCGGAGAGTAGCGCCTCCATCCGCCGCCGGATGTGCTCGAAACCCGAAATCTGGCCATTGTGCATGAACGACCAGCGACCATGCACGAAGGGGTGACAGTTATCGCGACGGGTTGCTCCGTGCGTCGCCGCACGCACATGCGCCAGGAAGAGCGGGGAGCGTATCTGCCGGGCGATGCTGCGCAGGTTGCAGTCCGACCACGCCGGCAGGATGTCGCGATATCTTCCGGGCTCCGGCCGGTCCGCGTACCAGGCGATGCCGAACCCGTCCCCGTTTGTTGCCGTCTTTGCCCGGGTCGCGCAGTGGGACTGCTCGATCAGCGAGTGGGCGGGAGAAGAGACCAACTCTTCCAGATAGATCGGATCACCGCGATAGGCTGCCCAGCGGCACATGTTTCCTCGACATCGGATTCGGCGGAACGGCTACGCTATCATGCACGAAAGATTCCGCCAGCCATGGTTAACGTGCGGTAAATCCGCCGGCCAGCATGGCGGATTTATGACCTGGTCCCGCTGCCGTCATGGCGGAGCAAGGTTGTGCCGGCCTTGCCACATCAGCGCCGCGGGCTAAATATCCGGCCATGCCATATTCCGATCCTACGCCGTCAGGGAATGCCCAGGCCCCGCTTCGCTCCACCGACCGGTTCGTGGACATGCTCATCAGCGAACCCGAGGCATGGGCGCTCTTCCTCGACATCGACGGGACCTTGATCGACATCGCCCCCTCTCCGGACGCGATTATCGTGCCCGCGGACCTTCCCCGCCGGCTCCAGGAGGTTTCCGACCATCTCGGCGGCGCCCTCGCGCTCGTGACCGGGCGCTCGCTGCCCTATGCGGACAAGCTGTTTGAGCCTTTTTCCTTCCCGGTCGCCGGCTTGCACGGGGCGGAACGGCGGATGTCGGACGGGACGGTCGGCAGGGTCGTGGCCACGGCCGCCTTCGAGGAGGTGAAGGACGCGCTCACGGCGGCCGCCGGGCAGTGGCCGGGCGTGCTGATCGAGGACAAGGGAGCCGCCGTGGCCGCGCATTACCGCCAAGCTCCCGAATGGCAGGGCGAGGTCGAGAAGGCGATGGAATTCTACCTTCTGCAGGCCGGGCCTGACTTCACGCTGCAGCGGGGAAAAATGGTGTTCGAGATTCGTCCGGCCAGGGCCAGCAAGGGAAGCGCGGTCCAGGACTATCTCGAAGAAGCGCCGTTCAAGGGGCGGCGCCCGATCGCCATCGGCGACGACGTGACCGACGAGGCGATGTTCCGCACCGTCAACATGCTGGGCGGGCACTCCATCCGGATCGCCGCGGAACCCGGAGACACCGAAGCTGCCGAGATCTTCCCCTCGCCGGAACACCTGCGGCAGGCGCTGGCCCGGATCGCCGGCGGGGGTGAGGGGCCGGCAGCATCATCGCAGAAAGGAATAATCGCTTGAGCCGCCTTGTGGTCGTTTCAAACCGGGTCACGCTTCCGGCGAAAGGGGGCGCGGCCCCGGCCGGCGGGCTGGCCGTTGCCCTGCAGGCGGCGCTGCAGGAGCGCGGCGGGATCTGGATGGGGTGGTCCGGAAAGTCGAGCGGCACAAAGGAGCCGGAACCGCTGGCGCAACAGCAGCACGGCAACATCACCTATGCCCTGACGGACCTGACCAAGACGGATGTCGAGGAATACTACGAAGGCTTTGCCAATCGGGTGCTCTGGCCGATCTGCCACTACCGGCTGGATCTTGCCGAATACGGCCGCAAGGAGATGGCCGGCTACTTCCGGGTGAACCGCTTCTTCGCCCATCGGCTGGCACCGCTGCTCAAGGACGACGACGTCATCTGGGTGCATGACTACCACTTGATCCCGCTCGCGGCAGAACTGAGGCAGATGGGCTTCAAGAACAAGATCGGCTTTTTCCTGCACATCCCCTGGCCACCGGCCGACGTGCTGTTCGCCATGCCGGTACACGAGGAGATCATGCGCGGACTGTCGCACTACGACCTCGTTGGTTTCCAGACGGATCACGACCTCTCGAACTTCGCCGGCGGTCTCGTTCGCGAGGGTATCGGCGAAGCCCTCGGCGAGGGCCGGTTCACCTCTTATGGCAGGACCTTCAAGGGCGGGCACTACGGGATCGGCATAGAGACCGCCGCCTTCGCGGACTTCGCGCGGAAGGCGGCTACCAACATCATGGTGCGCAAGGCCCGGCAGAGCATCGAGGGGCGCGACCTGATCATCGGCGTCGACCGGCTGGACTATTCCAAGGGCATCACCCAGCGGATCGACGCGTTCGAACACTTCGTCAAGGCCAATCCCGGCTACCACAACAAGGTCACCTATCTGCAGATCACGCCGAAATCCCGGTCGGAAGTGCCGGAATACGAGGCGATGCAGCGGACGGTCGCTGAACAGGCGGGGCGCGTGAACGGCGCCATCGGCACGGTCGACTGGGTACCGATCCGCTATATCAACCGATCCATCGGCCGCCCGGTACTGGCGGGGTTGTACCGGCTTGCGGCGATCGGGCTTGTCACGCCCTTGCGCGACGGCATGAACCTGGTCGCCAAGGAATATGTCGCGGCACAGGATCCGGACGATCCAGGCGTTCTGGTTCTGTCACGCTTCGCCGGTGCCGCGCGCGAATTGCGGGGTGCGCTGCTGGTCAACCCCTACGACATCGAGGGGACCGCGAACGCGATCGCCCGCGGGCTCAGCATGTCGCTGGAAGAGCGGCAGGAACGCTGGCGGGGAATGATGGACCACCTGCTCGAGCGGGATGTCATGCGTTGGTGCGACGACTTCCTGAAAGACCTGCAGGGCTAGGCGCGTTCGAAAGGAGACGTCCAGGCCTGTTGTCGTCAAGGCAGCCTCAGGTCCAGGCTCACGCCGCCTTGGCGACGTGATACTCCTTGATCGCGGCCATCCTGATCGCCGGATAGCGCTCCGCCTCGTATCGGAGCGAGAACGCATCCTGGGCCATGAAGACGGGATCGCCGTCGAGGTCGCGGCAGATATCGCCGCGGCGCTGGCTGATGAACTTCTCCAGTTCCGCGGGCTGATCCGCCGAAATCCAGCGGCAGACCGAGAACCGCGCCATCTCGAACGAGACCGGCAGGCCATATTCGGTAGAAAGGCGCTCCTTCAGCACGTCGAGCTGCAGCGCGCCTACCACGCCGACGATGGCCGGCGAGCCGTCCTCCGGCTGGAAGAGCTGGACGACGCCCTCCTCCGCCATCTGCTGCAGCGCTTCCTTCAGCTTCTTGGCCTTCATGGCATCCTCCAGCCGAACGCGGCGCAGGATTTCCGGTGAGAAATTCGGCACGCCCTGGAAGACCAGCGCCTCGCCCTCGGTCAGCGTATCGCCGATGCGCAGAGTGCCGTGGTTGGGGATGCCCACCACATCGCCTGCATAGGCCGTATCCGCCAGTTGGCGCTGCGAAGCGAAGAAAAACTGCGGCGCGGTCAGGCCGAGCTGCTTGCCCGTGCGCGCAAGCCGTGCCTTCATGCCGCGCTCCAGCTTGCCGGAACAGATGCGCGCGAAGGCGATGCGGTCGCGATGGTTGGGATCCATGTTGGCCTGGATCTTGAAGACGAAGGCGGTCATTTTGTCCTCATCGGCATGGACCGTCCGCACGTCCGCAACCTGGTCGCGGGGCGGCGGCGCATAGGCGCCAAGCGCGTTGATGAGGTCGCGCACGCCGAAATTCCGAAGCGCGGAGCCGAAGAAGACCGGCGTCATGTGACCTTCCAGGAAGGACTGCCGGTCGAAGGGGCGGCACGCCTCCCTCGCGAGCTCCGTCTCCTCAACGAAGGCGGCGCGCTCGTTTTCAGGAAGACGATCGGCGATGCTCTGCGGGCCGTTCACCGGTAGCGGCTCCACCTGGGTATCGGAGCCCCGGAAAGTGTTGTTGGCGAGATTGTAGGAGCCGCAGAAGGTCTTCGAGCGCCCCACGGGCCAGGTCACCGGAGCCGTATCGAGAGCCAGCTTCTCCTCGACCTCGTCCAATATCTCGAAAGGATCGCGGCTTTCGCGGTCCATCTTGTTGACGAAGGTGATGATGGGAATGTCGCGCATGCGGCAGACTTCGAAGAGCTTCAGCGTACGCGGCTCGATGCCCTTTGCTGCGTCGATGACCATGACGGCTGCATCCACTGCGGTCAGCGTCCGGTAGGTGTCGTCCGCGAAATCCTCGTGGCCGGGGGTATCGAGAATGTTGAAGACATTGCCTTCGTATTCGAACGTCATCACCGAGGTAACGACCGAGATGCCGCGTTCACGCTCGATCTTCATCCAGTCCGAGCGGGTCTGGATGCGGTCCTTCTTCGCCTTCACTTCGCCGGCAAGCTGGATCGCGCCGCCGAACAGAAGGAGCTTTTCCGTGAGCGTGGTCTTGCCCGCGTCCGGGTGAGCGATGATCGCAAAGGTGCGGCGGCGGGAGACCGCCTCGGCGAGAGTTTCAGCCATATCCGGTAAATCCTGTCAGTTGCCGCGTATCTAGCGATTTGGCCGCCTTTATGCAATTCACCTCCGAAACAAAGGAGCTTCCCATGCGCGACGTCATCGGCCCGGTTCTCAAGCTTGTACGGCTGCCCCACGGGGCGGAGCTTCCGCTGCCCAGCTACGAGACTTATGGGGCGGCCGGGATGGATCTGCGGGCCGCCGTCGCGGAGGAGGAGACGCTGATCTTGAAGCCGGGGCAGCGGGGGCTGGTGCCGACCGGTTTCGTATTCGAAGTTCCCGAAGGCTTCGAGGCACAGATCCGCCCACGCTCCGGCCTCGCCTTCAAGCACGGCATCACATGCCTCAATACACCGGGCACCATCGACAGCGACTATCGCGGCGAGGTAAAGGTGCTGCTCGTCAATCTGGGCGAGGATGACTTCGCGATCACGCGGGGAATGCGGGTCGCCCAGATGGTTCTGGCACCCGTGACGCAGGTGCAGGTCCATGAGGTGGGCGAGGCAGGAAAAACCATACGGGGCGCCGGAGGCTTCGGATCGACCGGCGTCTGATTGCGCAACGTGCTGCCCCGGCAGGGGGCGCCCATGGAACAAAATTCCGCGCATGCGGCCACTAGCAACGGCTGTTGGCTGGCCTTCCGGCGAAACTGGCCCTAACTTGTCCCCATCCTAGGGAGAGCACCATGACAGACAACAAGAAGCCCGGCCGCGGCCGGATCTATTCCTCCATCACCGAGACGATCGGCGATACGCCCATCGTGCGCCTCGACAAGCTGGCAGCGGAGAATGGGGTCAAGGCCAATCTGCTGGCCAAGCTCGAGTTCTTCAACCCGATCGCCTCGGTGAAGGATCGCATCGGCGTCGCGATGATCGAGAGCCTGGAAGCACAGGGCAAGATCACGCCCGGCAGGACCACCCTGGTGGAACCCACATCGGGCAATACCGGCATCGCGCTCGCCTTCGCCGCCGCCGCCAAGGGCTACAAGCTGATCCTCACCATGCCGGAAACCATGTCGATCGAGCGCCGCAAGATGCTCGCCCTCCTCGGTGCCGAACTGGTGCTGACGGAAGGCCCGAAAGGCATGAAAGGAGCCATCGCCAAGGCCGAGGAACTGGCTTCCACGCTCCCTGACGCCATTATCCCGCAGCAGTTCGAGAACCCGGCCAACCCGGAGATCCATCGCAAGACCACCGCGGAGGAAATCTGGAACGATACCAACGGCAGCATCGACATCCTCGTCTCCGGGATAGGCACCGGCGGCACGATCACGGGCGCAGGGCAGGTGCTGAAGGGCCGCAAGCCGGAAATCAAGGTTATCGCCGTGGAGCCGACGGACAGTCCGGTTCTCTCCGGCGGCAATCCCGGACCGCACAAGATCCAGGGGATCGGCGCCGGTTTCGCCCCCACGATCCTCGATACCAGCGTCTACGACGAAGTGGTCACGGTCACCAATGACGAAGCCTTCGAGACCGCCCGCCTCGTCGCGCGGCTCGAGGGCGTGCCGGTGGGCATCTCCTCCGGCGCAGCGCTTGCTGCAGCGATCAAGGTCGGCAGCCGCGAGGAGAACGCCGGCAAGACCATCGTCGTCATCATTCCCTCCTTCGCCGAGCGCTATCTCTCCACCGCGCTCTTCGAAGGACTGGGAGGGTGAACATAGCGAGTAGCGAGTAGCGAGTAGCGAGTAGCGAGTAGCGAGTAGCGAGTAGGAACCGGTTTCTCGGCCTGCAGGCAAGCCGCAACGGCTCTTCGAGACCCGCTAATCACACTGTTCACTTATTCACTATTCACCTCCTCCAGGTCACGCCGCGGCCGAGAGCCGCTCTCCCGCCATGCGGTAGGAGATCGCCTCGGCCAGATGGATACGGCCGACGCTGTCGCTGCCGTCGAGATCGGCCAGGGTGCGCGCCACCTTTAGTACACGATGATAGCCGCGGGCGGAGAATTTCAGCTTCTCCGCCGCGTCGCGGAGCAGTTGCAGGCCGCCCGGATCGGGCTCTGCGATCTTCTCGATCAGCGCCGTGGAGCAGCGCGCATTAGTAGAGACCTGCGGCACGCCCGCCCATTCGAAACGCTCCCGCTGCCGTTCGCGCGCGGCAGCCACGCGCCTGGCGACGTCGGCGCTCGGCTCGGCCGGCCGCGGCCGGATCAGATCCGCCGCCGACACTGCCGGCACATCGATCCGGATATCGATCCGGTCCATCAGCGGCGCCGAAATTCGTCCCTGGTAGTCGGACACGCATTTGGGTCCCCGCGCACAGGTGTGTCCCGGCTCTCCCGCCATGCCGCAGCGGCAGGGATTCATTGCCGCCACCAGTTGGATGTTGGCCGGGTAGGAGACCCGGTGGTTGGCCCGGGCGATGACGCACTCGCCGGTTTCCAGCGGCTGCCGCAGGGCATCGAGCACCTGCGGAGAGAATTCGGGGAACTCGTCGAGGAACAGCACGCCGTGATGGGCCAGAGATGCGTCGCCCGGCCTGGCCTTCAGCCCTCCGCCCACCAGCGCCGCCATGGTGGCCGAATGATGGGGCGTGCGATAGGGCCGCCTGTCGGAAAGCTTGCCGCCGGAGAGCTGGCCGGCGATCGAATGGATCATCGAGACTTCCAGCAGTTCGGCGGCCGAAAGCGGCGGCAGGATCGACGGAAGCCGGGCCGCCAGCATGGATTTCCCCGAACCCGGGGGACCAACCATCAGCAGATTGTGTCCGCCTGCGGCAGCGACCTCCAGCGCTCGCTTGGCGCTTTCCTGCCCCTTGATGTCTATCAGATCCGGCAGGTTGGCCGGCAGCGCGCGGATCGCCGGTTGCGGCCGGGAGAGAACCTGCGTGCCGCGGAAATGATTGGCGAGTGCGATCAGGCTACGGGGCGCCAGGATATCGATGTCAGATCCCGCCCAGGCGGCCTCGGCGCCGCTGTCGGCCGGGCAGATCAAGCCCTTGCCTAGCGCGTTGGCGCTGATGGCTGCGGGGAGCGCACCGGCAACGGGCGCAAGCGTTCCATCGAGGTTCAACTCGCCGATCACGACGTAACCAGCCAGCGCATCCGCCGGAATGGCACCCAGCGCAGCCATCAGGCCCAGCGCGATGGCAAGGTCGAAATGCGACCCCTCCTTGGGAAGATCCGCCGGCGCCAGGTTCACCGTCACCTTCTTCGGCGGCAGCGACAGACCGGACGCATGAAGCGCTGCCTGGACCCGCTCGCGGCTTTCAGCCACCGCCTTGTCCGGCAGCCCCACGATCGGCATCAGTAGCTTGCCGGGCGAGACCATCACCTGGACTTCGACCGGAACGCCCTCAATGCCCTGAAATGCAACCGTAGAGACACGCGCCACCATGAACCGCCCCCAACTTCATGTCCGAGGCGCAAACGATAAACGCTTTCCGCGCCAGCGATTGCAATCTGGCATGGAAAAGAGAATAAAACAAGAACATTTATCGAACCGGCTCACGCACTCGTTGCGCTGCAGTTGCATGCGGTTGCGGAAGGAGAACAAAACGCGCGACGGTTATGCGCGCTTCGCCTCGATCGCATCCCACAGAAGGCTCGCGACATCCGCGCCGCCGAACTTCTTCACCTCGCGGATACCGGTGGGAGAGGTGACGTTGATCTCCGTCATGTAGTCGCCGATCACATCGATGCCGACGAAGAGGAAGCCCCGCTCACGAAGCGCCGGGCCGATCCGGTCGCAGATCTCGCGGTCGCGGCGGGTCAGTTCCACCGGTTCGGCCCGTCCGCCGACATGCATGTTGGAGCGGCTGTCGGTTTCCGCCGGCACGCGGTTGATGGCACCAACCGGTTCCCCGTCGACGAGCAGGATGCGCTTGTCGCCCTTGCGCACCGCCGGCAGATAGGCCTGGGCGATATAGGGTTCGCCGCGATAGACCTGCTCGAACATCTCCAGCAGGGAGGTGAAGTTGCGGTCGTCGCGGGCGGAATGGAAGACACCGGCGCCGCCATTGCCGTAAAGCGGCTTCAGGATGATATCGCCCATCTCCTGCCGGAAGCGCCCGATCTCCTCGACATCCCGGCTGATCAGGGTAGCAGGCATCAGGTCGGCGAATTGGGTGACGAAGATCTTCTCCGGTGAATTGCGCACCCAGGCCGGATCGTTGACCACCAGCGTCTGCGGGTGGATGCGCTCCAGCAGATGCGTCGAGGTGATGTAACCCATGTGGAAGGGCGGATCCTGGCGAAGGTGGATCACGTCCATGGTCGAGAGGTCGACGCGCTCACGCTCGCCGAGGCTGTAGTGATCGCCCTTGACGTCCTGGACCCGCATCGGCTCGACGGCGGCGAATATCCTCCCGTCGCGCATGGTCAGCCGGTCCGGCGTATAGTGGAACAGCTCGTATCCGCGCGCCTGCGCTTCCAGCGCCATGGCAAAGGTGGAGTCCCCGGCGATGTTGATGCTGGAGACGTGGTCCATCTGGAATGCGACCCTGCGGATTCTTGCCATTGCCCCTGTCCCTTCAGAAATGCCCGCCTGATGTAGGACGGCCGTTCGTGGAAGGCAACGGCCTATGCGCGTCTCAGCCCGGCATCTCGGCCGGCTCCATGGCCTGCTGCCGGAGCACCGGCGGCAACCCCGCTGTTGCAAGGCGGCTGCCGGATTCGCGGGCGAAGAAGTGCAGCCGGCGCGGATCCACCGCCAGCCGCATCTCGTCCTGCAGGACCGCCGCGAGCGGCAGCGTAACGACCAGAGCCTGGTCGCCCACATGGCCGTGCACCAGGCGGTGCGCGCCCAGTTCCTCGACATAGTCGAGGCGGAAGGCCAGGGCCTCCTCGCCCGCATGGGCCGGACGCAGGTCCTCGGCGCGCACGCCCACCGTCACCGGACCCGACGCAGGGGCGTAACCGTCGAGGTTGAGAAGCGAAGGGCCGATCGCAAGCCGGTCGCCATGCAGTTCCGCCTGCACCAGGCTCATGGCCGGTGCACCGATGAAGCTCGCGACGAAGGTCGAGGCCGGCTCGTGGTAGACCTCGAGCGGCGAGCCGATCTGCTCGATCCGCCCGTCGTTCAGCACCACGAGACGGTCGGCGAGCGTCATCGCCTCCAACTGGTCGTGGGTGACGTAGATCGACGTCGTGCCGAGACGCCGCTGCAGCCGCCTGATCTCGCCGCGCATGGAAACGCGCAGCTTGGCGTCCAGGTTGGAGAGCGGTTCATCGAACAGGAAGGCCGCCGGTTTCCGGATAATCGCACGGCCCATGGCGACGCGCTGACGCTGGCCACCCGAGAGGGCGCGGGGCTTTCGGTCGAGATAGGGCGAGATCTCCAGCATCCGTGCCGCCTCGGCGACGCGCGCATCGATCTCGGCGCGCGGAGTGTTGCGGTTCTTCAGGCCGTATTCGAGGTTCTGGCGCACCGTCATGTGCGGGTATAGCGCGTAGTTCTGGAAAACCATGGCGATGTCGCGCTCGGCCGGTTCCAGTGTGTTGACGACGCGGCCGCCGATCTTCACCTCGCCTTCCGTGATCTCCTCCAGCCCCGCCACCATGCGGAGCAGCGTAGACTTGCCGCAGCCGGAGGGACCGACAAGCACGATGAACTCTCCATCTCCGATGGTGATGTCGACGGAATGGACCGCCCTGTTGCCGCCCGCATAGGTCTTGGAGACACGGTTGATGTCGATGGATGCCATGACGTTTGTCCTTACTTGTCGTTTTCGGTCAGGCCCTTGATGAACCAGCTCTGGAACACCACGACGATCAGAACGGGGGGCAGCATGGCGAGTACCGCCAGGGCAAAGGCTTCGTTGTAGTCGGGGATCTGAGAGCCGATCCAGACCTGCAGGATCTGCTTGATGCCGCGCATCAGGGTGAAGAAGCGCTCGTCGGTGGTCATCAGCATGGGCCAGAGATACTGGTTCCAGCCATAGACGAACATGATGATGAAGATCGCCGCGATCATCGTCCGCGACAGGGGCACGAGCACGTCGATGAAGAACTTGATCGGACCTGCGCCGTCGATGCGGGCAGCCTCCAGAAGCTCGTCCGGCACCGATTTGAAGAACTGCCGGAAATAGAAGGTGCCCGTTGCCGATGCGAGCAGCGGCACGATGAGGCCCATATAACTGTTCAGCAGGCCGAGGTTCGACATCACCTGGTAGGAGGGCATGATGCGGACTTCGAGCGGCAGGAGCAGCGTGGTGAAGATCACCCAGAAGGCGAGCGTGGCGAAACGCAGGCGAAAGTAGACGATCGCATAGGCCGCCAGCATCGACAGCACAATCTTGCCGATGGCAAATCCGATGCCGAGGATGAAGGAGTTCATGACCATGCGCGAGCCGGTCACCTGGCCGGTAAAGCCGCCCTCGCGGGTCAGAACCTTTTCGTAGGTCTCTATGAAATTGTCACCCCAGGCGAGCGAAAGACCGTTGCTGTGGATGTCGGCCGCCGTATGCGTCGACGTCATGAAGGCGACGACCACCGGCACCATCAGGAAGAGTGAGCCGAGGATCAGCACCAGGTGATCGAAGAGCCTGTTTTTCTGCATGCCGTCGCCCCTCAGGTATAGTGGATGCGCCGCTCTATGAAGCGGAACTGGAAGACCGTCAGAACGAAGACGACGAGCATCAGGATGACCGACTGTGCCGACGAGCTGCCCAGGTCGTTGCCGCGGAAGCCGTCTTCATAGACCTTGTAGACCAGGGTGACGGGGTTGTTGGCCGACTTGTCCTTCACCATCACGTCTATGATGCCGAAGGTATCGAACAGCGAGTAGGTGACGTTGATGACCAGCAGAAAGAAGGCGGTCGGCGCGAGCAGCGGCAGAGTGACCGTCCGGAACCGGCGCAGACCGGATCCGCAATCGATCGCCGCCGCTTCGCGCACGGCGACGGGCACGCTCTGCAGTCCCGATAGGAAGAAGATGAAATTGTAGGGCACCTGTTTCCACACGGCGACGGCGATCATCGCGAAGGCGGTATCGAAATAACTCAGTCCCACCCGCATGTCCCAGCCGAACCAGCTCGCCACCTCGACAAACGGGCCGATATGCTGGTCGAAGAACATCATGCCGATCAGGGCGGCTACCGGTGCGGCAATCGCATAGACGGAGATCAGCATGGTCTTGTAGGCGGACGATCCGCGAATGACGGCATCCGCCTTGACCGCCAGCAGCAGGCCGATCGAAAGCGAAAAGAACGTCACCAACGCGGTGAACACCACCGTGAAGAGCGCGATGCCGCGATACTGCGCGCTGGCCAGGATGTCGGTGTAGTTGCTCATGCCGACGAAGGTCGAGCCGAAGCCGAAGGGGTCCTCGATGTAGAAGGAGGAACTGACGGCCTGGACGGAGGGCCGGTAGAAGAAGATGAAGATGACGGCGAGCTGCGGCGCCAGGCACAGATAAGGGAGGACCGGCGAGGAAAACTGAACGCGCTTGGCGCCTTCGGCAACGACCTTGGAGCCGGCGCGACGACCGAGCCAGGGCAGGAAACGGGGTGACGACGCGACATAGGCCAAGACATATCCTCCATCCGATCAGCCGGGCCGCATCCCGAAAGGAGCGGCCGGGCCATGTCGTAAGGCCGTCGATCAGCCGGCGGTCTTGGCGAAGCGGGCGAGCAGTTCGTCGCCTTCCTTCTTGATGGTCTCCATCGCCTCCTTTACCGACGTCTCGCCGGCGAAGATGCGGTTGTACTCGCGCTCCATGATGGTGCGGATCTGTGGATAGAAGCCGAGGCGGTAGCCCTTGTTCCACTCGCCGCTCGGCAGTTGCAGCTGCTGAATTCCGACCTCGGCTACTGGCGTCTCCTCGTAGTGGCCTTCTTCCTTGGCGAGATCATAGGCCGCCTTGGTGATGGCGACATAGCCGGTGGCCTGGTGGTAGAATGTCTGGATCTCCGGCGAGGTCAGGAAGTGGAAGAAGGAGGCCGTGCACTTGTTCTCGGCCTCCGACTTGCCGGACATGGCGAACAGGGCCGCGCCGCCGATGAAGGTATGGACGCCTTCCGGATTGACCGACTTCCAGTAGGGCAGGAAGGTCGCGGAGAAGGGCATCTGGGCGGTCTTCTGCAGCCCGCCGAAGGAACCGGACGACCCGATCCACAGGGCGACCTTGTTTTCTTCGAACGGCTTCTGGTTGTCGGACCAGCCGGCGCCGTAATAGCCGAAGAGGCCGCCGTCGTGCCACTCCTTGAGCTTTTCGTACATCATCACATGGTTCGGATCGGTGACGTTGATCGTCGTGTCGATGACGCTGTCGTAGCCGTTGTTGTTCGAGGCGAACTGCAGGTCATGGCGCGAGAAGAAGTTCTCGGTGAACTGCCAGGTCAGCTGCGACTGGACGAGGGGGATGTAGCCGGCTTCCTTCAACTTCGGCGCGATCTGCTCGAACTCTTCCCAGGTCTTCGGCGCTTCGACGTCGGCCTTCTTCAGGGCCTCGTCGTTGATGTACATGATCGGCGCCGAGGAGTTGAACGGCATGCCGACGAACTTGCCGTCGGAATCGGCGTAGAAGTAGCGGACGCCTTCAATGAAGTCGTCGCGGTCGAACTCGAAGCCCGCTTCCTTGATCAGGTCCTCGGCGGCAACGGTTGCGCCTTTGGCATTGATGATGGTGGCGGCACCCGCATCGAAGACCTGGAGGATGTTCGGCTGCTCACCCGAGCGGAAGGCCGCGATGCCCGAGGCGAGCGCTTCCTCGTAGGTGCCCTTGGAGACGGGCGTCAGCGCGCATTCCGACTGCGACTCGTTGAACTTCTGGGAAATCTCGTTGATGACTTCGCCGTTTCGGCCACCCATGCCGTGCCACCACGTGATGTTCGTGGCCGCCAGCGAAGACGTGGCGTAGAGCGTGACCGCCAGAGCGGCCATGGAGAACTTCTTGATCATGACTTGTCCCTTCCCACCGGTTGTAACGGTGAGAAGGCAATAGGCAGGTGACGTGACAGGCCCGTAACGGTTCCATGTCAGGAATGTTACAATCCACATAGCATCCAGGAGCCATCGGCGGCACGTCAGAAGGCGTCGGGAAAGTGCCGCGGCAGACGACCGGGAAGTATGGCGACGACATCGTAGCGCTGCGACAGGCGGGCGGCATCCGGGCGCCTGGACAGCCAGACGTCGCTGGCAGCGCGAATGCGCCGTTGCGCCATGGCGCTGACCGCGTCGATCGCCTCCCTCTCGCCTATGCGTGCCTTCACCTCGACGAAGACGGCAAGGTCTCCCTTCCGGGCAATGAGATCCACCTCCCCCGCCTTGGTGCGGAAGCGTATGGCCAGGATCCGGTACCCCTTCAGCAGCAGCAGCGCCGCGGCAAGATACTCTGCGACGTGGCCACGTCGTTCGGCACGCTGGCGGCTGAGACGGGAATCACTCTTCACCCGCCTCCCCCTTCAGGGCCAGAAGCCGCTGGTAGAGATCCTTCTTCGACAGCCCGGTAAGCCGCGCACCTTCGGCGGCGGCCTTCGACGTCGGCATGGAGGCCGCGAGTTCCCTCAGCAGGACATCCACCTCCATCGCCCCCGGGACATCGTCGATCTCCGGCGGCGCGATCAGAAGGACGACCTCGCCCTTCACGGGCCGGTCGGCGTAATAGCCGGAGAGTTGGTCCAGCGATCCCCGCCTGAATTCCTCGAACGCCTTGGTCAGTTCGCGGCAGACCGCCGCCCTGCGGCCCCCGCCCAGGACATCGGCGGCGGCGGCAAGACTCGCACCGATGCGATGGGGGGATTCGAAGAAGATCAGCGTGGCCGGCACCCTCGAAAGTTCCGCCAGCCGGTCGCGCCTCCCCTTGTCCTTCACAGGCAGGAACCCGGCAAACAGGAAGGCGTCGGACGGCATGCCGGACCCTACCAGAGCGGCGAGCGGCGCCGAGGGACCGGGGACGGGCACGACCCTATGCCCCGCCTCGATCGCCATCTGCCCCAGCCGAAAGCCGGGATCGGACACGAGCGGCGTCCCCGCATCCGAGACAAGGGCCACCGACTTTCCCTCGTCCAGCGCGGCAAGCAGCTTGGGACCGGCCTCGTCCGCGTTGTGCTCGTGATAGGCGAAAGGCCGGTTGACGATGCCGTAGCGGTCGAGCAGCACACGCGTGACGCGGGTGTCCTCGCATGCAAGGACGTCGGCTCCCGCCAGCGTTTCGAGTGCCCGCAGGGTGATGTCGCCAAGGTTTCCGATCGGTGTGGCGACGAGGTAGAGCGCCGGGTCGAGCGGACGCGCCGGAACTGCCGCATTGCCGATCCTGTAGCTGCGCTGGATGGTCTTCTGCTCGTCGTTCACAAAACCTGCCCGGATAAATTGATCGTTCACGCTTCCTTATGGGCAAGGTGAGCCCAGCGGGCAAGCGGAGCGCCGCGAAGTTTTCCCTGTGAATCGTGACGACAAGTCCGCATTCAGAGCAAGGGAACACCTCCCGGCTCTTGCTTTCTGTGCAGATGTTCTGCCATTTTGCGCCTCCACATCTTCCGGCCCTTCGGCCGGCAACTATGCGGGCGCCGCCCCGATGGCGCCCTGTCGAAAGCGGTAGCGTCCATGCGTATTACTCTTGAGCGGTCCAATCTCCTGAAGTCGCTGAACCACGTCCACAGGGTCGTTGAGCGGCGCAACACCATTCCGATCCTGTCGAACGTCCTGCTGCGCGCTTCGGGTGCGAGCCTCGAGC
Source organism: Pseudorhizobium endolithicum (assembly GCF_902153245.2). Taxonomy (GTDB): domain Bacteria; phylum Pseudomonadota; class Alphaproteobacteria; order Rhizobiales; family Rhizobiaceae; genus Neorhizobium; species Neorhizobium endolithicum. Next base: position 71,478 of record NZ_CABFWF030000015.1, on the reverse strand, counting down.
TCAAGGCCACGGACCTGGATCTGGAGATCACCGAGGCGGTCGCCGCCATGGTGGAGCAACCGGGCGCCACGACCGTACCGGCGCATCTTCTCTACGAAATCGTCCGCAAGCTGCCGGACGGATCCGAGGTCCTGCTCGCCACCAACCCCGACGGCGGCTCCATGACGGTGCAGTCCGGCCGCTCCAAGTTCACGCTGCAGTGCCTTCCGGAGGCTGACTTCCCCGACCTCACCGCCGGCAGCTTCACGCATACGTTCAAGCTGAAGGCGACCGATCTGAAGATGCTGATCGACCGCACGCAGTTCGCCATTTCGACGGAAGAGACGCGTTATTACCTGAACGGCATCTTCTTCCACACGATCGAGGCCGGCGGAGACCTGAAGCTGCGCGCCGTCGCGACCGATGGCCATCGCCTGGCCCGCGCCGACGTACAGGCGCCCTCCGGCTCGGAGGGCATGCCGGGCATCATCATTCCCCGCAAGACGGTCGGCGAATTGCAGAAGCTGGTCGACGATCCGGAGGTCGTCGTCACGGTCGAGGTTTCCGATGCCAAGATCCGGCTGACGATCGGTTCCATCATCATGACGTCGAAGCTGATCGACGGGACTTTCCCGGACTACCAGCGTGTCATCCCGACGAGCAACGACAAGGAAATGCGCGTCGACTGCCAGAGCTTCACTCGCGCCGTGGACCGCGTCTCGACCATCTCTTCCGAGCGCGGACGTGCCGTAAAGCTTTCGCTGTCGGACGGGCAACTCACACTGACCGTCAACAACCCCGATTCCGGCAGCGCGACGGAAGAGGTGGCCGTCGGCTACGAGAACGACCCGCTGGAGATCGGCTTCAACGCCAAATATCTTCTCGACATCACGGCGCAGCTTTCGGGCGAGGACGCGATCTTCATGCTCGCCGATGCCGGGTCTCCCACGCTGGTGCGGGATACCGCCGGCGACGATGCGCTCTATGTACTGATGCCGATGCGCGTCTGAACCAGAAAGCGGCCGGGAAACCTGCCGCTTTTTTCATGCCGTTTTCTTGGTGCGACATCCGGTTTTGTTTTTGCGCCATCGACGCCACATGAACCCAAGCTGACCAAGGAGGAGAGAAGAATGGAATTGCGCCTGAAGGAGCGACTGGGCCGGAAGTTCGATGAGGAGATCAGGTTCTTCAAGGGCTGGATCGACGGGCCAAAGAGCGTGGGTGCCATTCTCCCGACGTCGGGCGTCACGGCGCGACGGATGGCAAGCGTCATCAATCCCGCCTCGGGGCTTCCGGTGCTCGAACTGGGTCCGGGGACCGGCATCATCACCAAGGCGATCATCCACCGCGGGATTGCGCCGGGAAACATCATCTCGATCGAGTATTCGACGGATTTCTACCAGCACCTCAAGCGGACAATTCCGGGCGTGCACTTCATAAACGGCGACGCCTTCGATCTCGACCGGACCCTCGGCGAGCGGAAGGACCAGCAATTCGACGCCGTCATTTCCGCAATCCCCATGCTGAGCTTCCCGATGGAAAAGCGCATCGCCCTGCTCGAGGACCTGCTCGACCGCATGCCGCCTGGCCGTCCCGTCGTGCAGATCACCTACAGCCCGGTCTCTCCCATCGATGCCCGGCCGGACCGCTTCCAGATCAAGCACCTGGACTTCGTCGTGCGCAACATTCCGCCGGCGCAGCTCTGGGTCTACAGCCGGGGCTGACCCCATGTTCGGCGTCTACGTCACACACCCGCAGGTGAATATCGATCCGGCGGTTCCCGTGCCGGATTGGGAACTGTCGGATATCGGTCGGAGCCGGGCGCTGAAGGCGGCGCAACTTCCGTGGGCCGTGACGCTGCAAAGGATCGTTTCGAGCACCGAAAGGAAGGCCGTGGAAACGGCCGAGCTTCTCGCCAGTTTTTCCGATGCTGCCGTGGAGGTCGTTCCGGACATGCACGAGAACGACCGCAGCGCGACCGGCTTCCTCCCGCCTGCCGAGTTCGAGAGCGCGGCCGACCGGTTCTTTGCCCATCCCGACGAGAGTTTCCGCGGCTGGGAACGCGCCATCGACGCGCAGGCCCGGATCGTCCGTGCGGTCACCCGCATCCTCGACGGTCACGATCCCACCATGCCCATCGCCTTTGTCGGCCATGGGGGCGTCGGCACCTTGCTGAAGTGCCACCTCTCCGGCGCCTGGATTTCCCGCGACCGCGACCAACCCGCCGGCGGCGGCAATCTCTTCGCCTTCTCCCTTGCGGACAGGATCGCGACATGCGACTGGACGCCGATGGAAGAATGGAAGGGATTGGAACATGGACGTGCGTGATCGCCTGATCGTTGGCCTCGACATCCCGACGGTCGGCGAGGCCCGATCGATCATTTCCACGCTCGGCGAAGACATCTCCTTCTACAAGATCGGCTACCAACTCGTCTTTGCAGGCGGTCTGGACCTCGCACGCGAACTGATCCAAGGGGGCAAGAAGGTCTTCCTCGACATGAAGCTTCTCGACATCGACAACACCGTTGCCAAGGGCGTGGAGAACATCGCCAGGATGGGCGTCACCATGCTGACCCTGCACGCCTATCCGAAGGCCATGCGGGCCGCCGTCGAGGCAGCCAAAGGCTCAGAACTCACCCTGCTCGGCGTGACCGTCCTGACGTCCATGGACGAAGCCGACTTGCGGGAGGCAGGTTACGATTGCGATCCTAGGAGCCTCGTACTGCGCCGTGCCGAACAGGCTCGGGAGGCCGGCATGGGCGGGATTGTCTGCTCGGCCGAGGAAGCAGCAGGTGTCCGCGCGATCGTGGGTGAGGGCATGGCCGTCGTCACTCCAGGAATACGGCCCGCCGGCAGCGATGCCGGCGACCAGAAGCGGGTCATGACGCCGGCCGAGGCCCTGCGTTCCGGATCGAGTCATCTCGTCGTCGGCCGCCCGATCGTCAAGGCGCAGGATCCGAGGGCGGCGGCAAAAGCGATCCTCGCCGAAATGGCAGGCGCGCTCTAGTTTCAAAACAGGAGGAGAAGAAACATGCCGAAAGGATACTGGATCGCCCGCGTCGATGTCCGTGACCCGGAGCGCTACAAGGACTATGTCAGCACCGCCAAGCCTGCTTTCGAGCGGTTCGGCGCAAACTTCCTCGCCCGCGGCGGCCAGTTCGCGGAACTGGAAGGCAAGGCGCGCGCCCGCAACGTCGTCATCGAATTCCCGTCGCTGCAGGCGGCCGTCGACTGCTACAATTCCCCTGAATATCAGGCCGCTGCGAAGATCCGGCAGGAATGCGCCGATGCCGAGATGGTGGTCGTGGAAAGCATCTGACGTCCGTCAGATGCGGCGTTTCTTCTGCTTCCCGTTGCAAGACATTTGGTCTAAGAGACGGCTGACAATTTCATCCCGTTAGCTCCCGGAGCATGCCATGACCGTGTCCAACCTGCCGCCCCTCGTCACCGTCTTCGGAGGATCGGGCTTCGTCGGGCGCCATGTGGTGCGGTCCCTGGTGAAGCGCGGCTACCGCATTCGCGTAGCCGTCCGCCGCCCGGATCTCGCGGGCTTCCTGCTACCCTACGGATATGTAGGCCAGATCGCGCTGGTGCAGGCAAACCTGCGCTACCGTCAATCGGTGGACCGCGCGGTCGAAGGCGCCTCCTTCGTGGTCAACTGCGTCGGCATCCTGTTCGAAAGCGGTCGCAACTCCTTTGACGCGGTGCAAGACTTCGGCGGTCGTGCCGTTGCCGAAGCCGCGCGCGCCGCCGGCGCCAAGCTGGTGCATGTTTCGGCGATCGGTGCCGACAAGGAGTCGGACTCGTCCTACGCCCGGAGCAAGGGGCGCGCGGAAGCCGCCATCCTGTCGATCGTTCCCGATGCGGTGATCCTGCGCCCGTCGATCGTCTTCGGCCCCGAGGACAGCTTCTTCAACAAGTTCGCGGCGATGGCGAAGATGTTCCCGGCGCTCCCTCTGATCGGCGGCGGGAAGACGAAGTTCCAGCCCGTCTATGTCGGGGATGTCGCTCAGGCGGTGGCGCTCGGGGTCGACGGCGTCCTGGCGGGCGGCCGCGTCTATGAATTGGGAGGGCCGGAGGTTCTGAGCTTCCGCGAGTGCATGGAGATCGTGCTGCGGACAACGGCGCGCAAGCGTCCGCTGATTTCCCTGCCGTTCGGCATTGCGTCGATGATCGGCAGCATCGCGTCGCTGATCCCCTTCATCAAGCCGCCGATCACCAGCGATCAGGTCACGCTGCTGAAGCGGGACAACATCGTATCGGAAGAGGCCATCCGCGAGGGGCGCACGCTGGAGGGCATGGGCATCCGCCCGACGCTTCTCACCTCGGTAGTCTCCTCCTACCTCGTGCAGTACCGCCCTCAGGGACAGTTCACGAACAGCGGCAAGGCAGCCTGAGATCGTTTCGGTTGAGCGGCGGAACGCCATCCGCCGCCTGCTTCCGGTCATGTGGCGCAAACGCCGCACTGTAAGCGAGTCCTGCGCATTAACCACGGATTCAGCAAGTTCCTCTATTGAAAATGGCGTGGCCGGATCATACACGGCTGCAGCGAAATCAACGCTCAATCACTTTCTCTGAAAGGCATTCTTCCATGGGCAAGCCCATCGCACTCTTTTTTGCGTGTGCGGCGCTGACGATCCTCGTCGGCTCCTTCATCGCACCGGAAACGGGTGCAACGGGCAGCGGCAAGTGCGCTCCCGCCTATGGCGTCGATCCCTGTGCAACGGGCTCGATACCGGGCGCGTCTGCTCGATAGAACCAACCTCCCCTTCCGGACCTGTTTGCACCGCCACGTCAAATTGAAGCCGACGTGGCCTGTGCGTATTGATGTCTGCAGATTTTTCCTCAATACTGATCGTGGGAGAAGGGCAAAAGCCCGCCCGATTGGGAGGAGAAATCGATGCATGAGCCTGAGAACAAGGCGCATACGCGCCGTTCATTCCTGAAAATTAGTGCAACTGCTGGTGGTGCAGCCGCCGGGACGCTTGCCGCACCGGCAGTGCTCGCGCAATCACCGATGGTGATGAAGATGCAGACCTCCTGGCCTGCGTCCGACATCTGGATGGACTTTGCCCGGCAGTATACGGAACGGGTGCAGGCCATGTCGGGTGGTCGCCTGACCGTCGACCTCCTGCCTGCCGGCGCGGTCGTCGGAGCGTTCCAGGTTCTCGATGCGTGCCACGACGGCGTGATCGACGCCGCCCACTCCGTACCCGCCTACTGGTACGGCAAGCACAAGGCCGCATCGCTGTTCGGAACCGGCCCGGTCTTCGGCGGCTCGGCTACGACCATGCTCTCCTGGTTCTATGCCGGTGGCGGCGCGGAATTCTATCGTGAGCTGCAGCAGGACATCCTGGGTCTCGACGTCGTCGGCTTCATGGGCTTCCCGATGTTTGCCCAACCCTTCGGCTGGTTCAAGGGAGAGGTCAATACCGTTGCCGACATCAACGGCTTCAAGTACCGCACCGTCGGGCTTGCCGCCGACCTGATGCAGGCGATGGGGATGTCGGTTGCACAGTTGCCGGGGGGCGAAATCGTTCCGGCAATGGAACGCGGCGTCATCGACGCCTTCGAGTTCAACAACCCATCCTCCGACATTCGCTTCGGAGCACAGGACGTCGCGAAGCACTACTATCTGTCGTCCTACCACCAGGCTTCGGAATGCTTCGAGTTCATTTTCAACCGTGACTTCTACGAAGACCTAGAGCCGGACCTGCAGGCCATTGTCCGTTATGCGGTTGAGGCGGCATCCACTGCCAATACGGCATCGGCCATGGACAACTATTCGGCGGATCTCCTGAAGCTGCAGAACGAGGCCGGCGTCAACGTGCATCGCACGCCAAAGGAAATCCTCGACGCACAGATCAAGGCCTGGGACGACCTGATCGTCGAGTTGGAAAAGGACGCCTTCATGAAGAAGGTGCTCGACAGCCAGCGTGCCTGGGTGGAGCGGGTCACCTATTTCGAACTGATGGCCTCTCCGGACTACACGCTTGCCTACAATCACTACTTCCCGAACAAGCTGAAGCTCTGACGGCGTCCGGCCGGCGGCATCGAAACGGCAGGGGCTCATGCTCCTGCCGCCTTCCACCCGACACGGAAAGACGTCCATCATGCTGGCATTCATACGTTTTGCAGACGCCACGTCGGCGTGGTTCGGCAAGGCATTCGCCTGGCTGATCATCCTCATGACCTTCGGCACGAGCTTCGAGGTCTTCGTCCGCTACCTCCTCAACCGGCCGACGCCCTGGGCGCTCGACCTCTCCTTCATCATGTACGGCACGCTGTTCATGATGGGCGGGGCCTATACGCTGTCGCTCGGCGGCCATGTGCGGGGCGATTTCCTCTACCGCCTCTGGAAGCCGCGCACGCAGGCGGCGCTCGACCTCGTCCTCTACCTGATCTTCTTCTTCCCCGGCGTCACGGCACTCATCTTCACCGGATGGAAATATGCCGCGCGCTCGTGGAGCTATGGCGAGGTCAGCATCAACAGCCCTGCCGGCATCCCGATCTACCAGTTCAAGACGGTGATGGCCGCTGCTGGAATCCTCCTCTTCATCCAGGGCATCGCCCAGGTGCTCCGCTGCATCCTCTGCCTTCGCGACGGGCGCTGGTTCGAGGCAGAGGTGGATATAGAGGAGACCGAGGAGATCCTTATTCGGGAAAAGCAAGCCGAACTGGCCGGGGGCAAGGAATGACTGATCCGCAAGTGGCCATGACCATGCTTGGCCTGTTCATTTTCATCATCTTCCTTGGCTTTCCCATCGCCTTCACATTGATGGCCATGGGTATCGGGTTCGGATACTATGCCTATTACGAGCCGGGCCGCATGTGGCGGGCCTTCAACCGGCTGGACGAGAATGCCGGCTGGTGGGACAGCATCAGCCTGTGGGCCGAGGGCTTCTTCAACAACCGCATCTTCGACCTGTTCGTCAACCAGACCTATTCGGTGATGGCCAACGACGTGCTGACGGCCATCCCGCTCTTCTTGTTCATGGGCTACATCGTCGAGCGCGCGAATATCGTCGACCGGCTGTTCACCACGCTCAACATCGCCTCGAAGAACCTTCCCGGTTCCATGGGGGTGGCCGCGCTCATCACCTGCGGCCTGTTCGCGACCGCGACCGGCATCGTCGGCGCCGTGGTGACGCTTATGGGCCTGCTCGCCTTCCCGGCCATGCTGAAGGTGCGCTACAACCACTCCTTCGCCGCAGGCATCATCTGCGCGGGCGGTACGCTCGGCATCCTGATCCCGCCTTCGATCATGCTGATCGTCTATGCGGCGACCTCGGGAGTCTCGATCGTGCGCCTCTACGCGGGGGCGCTCATTCCGGGCTTCCTGCTGCTCGGGCTCTACCTCGCATATGTGGTGATCCGTGCGATCCTTCAGCCGAGCGTCGCTCCGAAACCGACCGAGGAGGAAGTCCCTGACGTCCCTTTCCTCAAGCTCTTCGTCATGCTGATGACGTCCTTCTTCCCACTCGCCTTCCTGATCCTTGCCGTGCTTGGATCCATCCTCTTCGGTCTGGCGACCCCTTCGGAAGCGGCCTCGATCGGCGCGTTGGGCGGACTGGTGCTGGCGGTGGCCTACCGGGCGCTCACCTGGGACCGCATCCGGCAGAGCGTCTACCTGACGATCCGGACCTCGGCCATGGTGTGCTGGCTCTTCGTCGGCTCCTATACCTTCGCCTCGGTCTTCGCCTATCTCGGCGGGGAACAGGTGATCTCCGAGTTCGTGCAGGGGCTGGACCTGACGCCCCTGCAGTTCCTGCTGCTCGCGCAGCTGATCATCTTCATCCTGGGGTGGCCGCTGGAGTGGTCAGAGATCATCGTCATCTTCGTGCCGATCTTCCTGCCGCTGCTGCCGATGTTCGGCATCGATCCGCTGTTCTTCGGCATCCTGGTAGCACTCAACCTGCAGACGGCGTTCCTCTCACCGCCGATGGCGATGTCGGCTTACTATCTCAAGGGCATCGCGCCGCCCTATGTGCAGTTGACCCAGATCTTCTGGGGCATGCTCCCCTTCATGGGGCTCGTGGTGCTGAGCATGGTGATCGTCTATCTGTTTCCGCAACTGGTCTTCTACCTGCCCGACCAGGTTTACGGCCGCTGATGTGCGTCGCTGATGCCGCAGTCGCGGCGTCGGCGCACGCCAGACATGATTTGGAGAAGGACCAAGGACATGCACCGGATTCTGGCTTCGCTCGCCTTTCTCACCCTGTGTGCCTTCCTCATCATCTTCTTGTGGCGGGTGCCGCGGGTCGACCTCGGCATCCTGTTCCTCGTCACGCTGGCGATGGCTGCTTACGACTTCTTGTTCTACCACCACACCGACCGCCGCTGACTACCCGACGAGCAGCAGTCCGATAAGCCCTGCCGTCCCGACGACAATCCGCCACCAGGCGAACGGGGCATAACCGCGGCTGGAGACGAAATCGAGCAGCGAGCGGACAACCACCAGCGCCATGACGAAGGCCGCGACGAAACCGATTGCGATGATGAGTCCGTCGTCGGCGCGGATGATGTCCCTGTTCTTGTAGAGATCGAGCGTGAAGGCGCCGAGCATGGTGGGCATGGCGAGGAAGAAGGAGAACTCGGCAGCGGACCGCTTGTCCGCTCCCATCAGGAGAGACCCGACGATGGTGGCCCCGGAACGGGACGTGCCGGGTATCATCGCCAGGCATTGAAAGAGCCCGATCTTGAACGCCAGCGACGGTGGGTAATCCATGATATCGGTGTATTTCGGCTGGATGGCCATGCGGTCGACCGCAAGCAGCACGAAGCCACCGAGGATGAGGACTACGCAGATCAGCGCCGGCGTTTCGAACAGGACCGTCTTGATGATGCCGTGCGCCAGCGCTCCTATGAGGGCTGCCGGCAGGAACGCGAGGAGAACCGTCAGCACGAACCGCCGCGCCCTCTCCGAACTCGGCAATGCAAGGGCGATGTCCAGGAGCTTGCGGAAATAGACGAGCAGGATCGCCAGAATGGCACCCAGCTGGATCAGCACCGCGAACGTATTGCCTGGAGATTCGAAACCGAGAAAATGGCCGGCGAGGAGGACATGCGCGGTCGAGGACACGGGTATGAACTCCGTCAGCCCCTCTATGAGTCCGAGAACGAGAGCGCTGACGATAGATTGTTCCGGCATTCTTCATCCTTTATTGGTGGTACGCCGACAAGATGCTCGGGAACCGTAACAGGCCCTTCGCTTGCCTTGCCCCTTACCAAAGCCATATAGCTGGGCTAATGCAGCGAAGCGCGATCCAGCCGTTCCTTCCTATACCGTATTCGTAAAGCTCACGTATCGATGCCCACGCTCTTTCATCATCCCATGTCCTCCAGTTCGCGATTCGTCCGCCTTATCCTGGCCGAATATGGCTTTCCGGCGGAACTCGTCGAAGAACAGCCGTGGGAAAAGCGTCGCGAGTTCCTGGCCCTGAACCCGGCCGGAACCCTTCCCGTCTATGTCGATGACAGCATGCGTGCGCTCTGTGGCCCGACCGTGCTGATGGAATTTCTCGACGAAACCCACGGCGTGCTCAAGCGTGATCGACGTCTGTTCGCGGAGGATCCTTTCCAGCGGGCCGAGATCCGCCGGCTGACGGAATGGTTCCTGTCGAAGATGGAGCAGGACGTCACCAAGCCGCTGGTGCGCGAACGGGTCTACAAGCTGCAAATGACCGCCGCGCAGGGGGGTGGCGCCCCGGATTCGAAGGCGCTTCGTACCGCACGCGCCAACATACGGCAGCACATGAAATATCTGTCCTGGCTCGCGGGATCGCGACCGTGGCTCGCCGGCGATCGCCTTTCCTATGCCGATCTTGCGGCAGCCGCCTCGGTTTCCGTCCTCGACTATCTCGGCGAGATCGAATGGGCGGAAGCACCGATCACCAAGGACTGGTACCAGCGGCTGAAATCGCGCCCCTCCTTCCGGCCCTTGCTGGCCGAACGGATCCGGGGCCTTACGCCGGTGTCTCACTATGCAGATCTCGACTTCTGAACAGCCAGCCGGGCGCGCCGGTCCCGACCTGCGGCGCCGGGAGAAGCTGACTGCGCTGGTCAAGGCAGAGGCCGCCGCGCAAGGCTTCGATCTCTGCCGCATCACCCATGCGGGGAGCATTCCCTTGGCACCGGAGCGGCTAGGCACCTTCCTCGCCGAGGGTCAGCACGGCACCATGAGCTGGATGGAGGAGACCCGTGAACGGCGCGCCGATCCGAGGGTGCTGTGGCCCGAGGTGCGGTCCGTGGTGATGTTCGCGCTGAACTACGGTCCCGAGGACGATCCGCGCTCCCTGCAATCGAAGCCGGACCGCGGTGCGATCTCCGTCTATGCACGCAACCGCGATTACCACGACGTCATCAAAGGGCGCCTCAAGGAAATCGCGACGCGGTTCGCCGCGCGAGCCGGAGAGGACGTGAAGGTCTTCGTCGATACCGCCCCGGTCATGGAAAAGCCGCTGGCCGCCGCCGCAGGCCTCGGTTGGCAGGGCAAGCACACCAACCTCGTCAGCCGCAGCCACGGCTCCTGGCTCTTTCTCGGCAGCGTGTTCACGACCGCCGAGCTTGTCCTGGACGAGCCGGAAGCCGATCACTGCGGCTCTTGCCGCGCCTGCCTCGATGCATGCCCGACGAACGCCTTTCCCGCGCCCTACAGGCTGGATGCACGCCGCTGCATTTCCTACCTGACGATCGAACACAAGGGGCCGATAGACCCGCATCTCAGGCCGTTGATCGGCAACCGCATCTATGGCTGCGACGACTGCCTTGCAGCCTGTCCCTGGAACAAGTTCGCCGCAAGCGCATCGGAGATGAAACTGAAGGCACGGGAAGACCTGAAGGAGCCGCCCCTTTCCTTCCTGCTGGCCCTGGACGACGCGGCCTTCCGCAGCTTCTTCAGCGGTTCGCCGGTGAAACGGGTCGGACGCGACCGGTTCGTCCGCAACGCATTGATCGCGGCCGGAAATTCGGCAGACGCGAGCCTGATCGAGCCCTGCCTGAAGCTCGCCCGCGATCCATCGCCCGTGGTGCGCGGCATGGCGGTGTGGGCGCTGAAGCGCCTCATGCTCCCGGAAGAATTCCAACGCTTCGCGGCGTCCCATGGCGATGAGGACGATCCGGAGGTTCTCGACGAATGGCGGCTGGCGGGAGCGGCATGATGCAGATGATGATCTCCGGCTGCGGCTATTCCGGCGCGGCGATCGCAGCGGCAGGCATCGAGACCGGAGCCGGGGTGGCGGGAACGACGCGGACGATTGCCAAGGCGGAGGCGCTTGCCGGCAAGGGCGTAGAGGCATTCGTCTTCGACGGCACCGGTCTCGATGAAGCCTTGAAGCACAGGCTTTCGCAGGTAACCCACCTCGTTCAGTCCATCCCGCCGGATGCTGCCGGCGATCCGCTGCTCAGGTTCGCGGACCACCGTCTCCATGCGCTTTGCCCCAGGCTCGAATGGATCGGCTATCTTTCCACCGTGGGCGTATATGGCGATCAGGGTGGCGCCTGGGTGGACGAGGAGGCGGAGTGCCGCCCTTCCCCGGGCCGCTCTCAGGACAGGGTCGAGGCCGAGCAGGCGTGGACTGCCGCGGGAGAAGCCATGGGCGTACCGGTCGCGGTACTACGCCTTGCCGGCATCTACGGACCTGGCCGGAATGCATTCGTGAACCTGGAGCGGGGAACGGCACGCCGGATCGTCAAGAAGGACCAGGTCTTCAATCGGATCCGCGTCGAAGACATTGCGGATGCGACGCTTTTTCTCGCCGGGTCGGGACGCGGCGGCATTTTCAACATCACGGATGACGAACCGGCGCCGCCGCAAGACGTCATCGCGGAGGCGGCACGGCTCATGGGAGTCGAGCCCCCTCCGGAACAGCCGTTCGAGACAGCGGAGATGACGCCGATGGCCCGCTCCTTCTACGGCGCCAACAAGCGCGTCTCCAACGGCAGGATCCGCAGGCTGGGCTTCCGGTTCAGCTTCCCCCACTACCGGATGTCGCTCCAACAGCTCTGGACGACGGGGCTCTGGCGCGGATAGAAGCGACTATCAGACAGGATGAAAAATTCATCCAAGTGACGGCTACGGCCCCAAACGGCCGGCCATCTGACACAAAGTCGCCAAATTTTCGCGTCGCGCACCCTTTTTTTGTTGCCTTGCAACAAAAAAATTTCATCTCTTTTCGTGAACTCTGCCCGCTCAGGAAGGCCCAAGAAACGGCTTCTCGTCTAGTTACTGATTCTAGATAAGTTTTCTCACAATGTCCTCAAAATCCCGCGAATAGATAGCCGGATATGCGACTGCGGAATATTACAGACTGAAACATTCCGTGATGACGCCGCGCACTTTTTCGCCAATTTTCGCCCCGCTTAACCGTTTCCCGCACGGCTTGTGCAGGACATCGACCGACGGGGACGACAGACTTGACGACAATTCGACGCTCGACTTTCGCCGCGGCTGCCTTTGCTGCTTTCGCAATGCTCGGCTCCGCATCGGCTCAGGCTGCGCCCGGCTGCGGCCACGCCTCCTGGTATGCGCTCACCTCCAAGACCGCTTCCGGTGAACGGATGAACCCGGCCCATCTAACGGCCGCCCACCGCTCCCTGCCCTTCGGAACGAAGGTCAAGGTCACCAACAAGCGCAACGGCAAGAGCGTGATCGTACGCATCAACGACCGCGGCCCATTCATCAAGGGCCGGGTTATCGACGTATCCAAGGCGGCCGCCCAGAACATCGGCATGGTGCGTTCGGGCACCGCGCAGGTCTGCTACCAGATCGTCGACGCCGGCACGCGCAAGGTATCCGGCAAGGGCCTGAAGGACGGCTGAGCCGGCCTGCCCTTGCTCTTCCGGTCGATGATGGTTAGGACCCGTTCGGACGGGTTCAACCGGAACGGAGACTGACATGCGACTGGGCGGAAGGCTCGGCGGAGCCATCGATATCCTGAGGGACATCGAGAACAGACGGCGCCCCGTCGCCGACGCGCTGAAGGACTGGGGGCTCGCCCACCGCTTCGCCGGCTCCGGCGATCGCGCCGCGATCGGCAACATCGTTTACGACGCGCTGCGCATGCGCCTTTCGCATGCCTTCCTGATGGATGACGATGCGCCGACGGCACTTGCCTATGCGGTCCTCATCCGGCAATGGGGGCTTTCGCCGGAAGCCCTTTCCGCCGAGTTCGCCGATGACCGCTTCGCCCCGCCTCTCCTCACCGAGGCGAACCTCTCGGCCCTTTCCTCCCGCAATCTCGACGATGCACCCCTGCATGTGCAGGGCGACATCCCGGACTGGATACAGCCATCCTTCGAAACCGCATTCGGCGAGGACTGGCTGACGGAGGCCAAGGCGCTGGCGGAACGTCCGACCCTCGATTTGCGCGCCAACACGCTGAAGGCGTCGCGCGAGAAGGTCGTGAAGGCGCTCGACCGCTCCGGAGCCGTCCCGGCGCCGATTGCGCGCAACGGGGTAAGGATACCCGCCGGAGAGGGAGCGTCACGCCTGCCGAACGTCACTGCCGAGCTTTCATTCCAGAAGGGCTGGTTCGAAGTACAGGATGAGGGCTCGCAGATCGTGGCCGATCTCGTTCATCCGCCGGAACACGCGCAGGTGCTCGATTTCTGCGCCGGCGGCGGCGGCAAGACGCTCGCGATGGCGGCCGCAATGAACAACAAGGGCCAGGTCCACGCCTATGACGCCGACCGCAAGCGGCTGGCCCCGATCGTCGAGCGGCTGCGGCGCGCGGGCACCCGGAACGTCCAGGTGCATGACGATGTCCGCCAGCTCGATGCGTTGAAGGAAAAGCTGGACGTGGTTCTGGTGGATGCGCCCTGCACCGGCACCGGTACCTGGCGGCGCCGTCCCGATACGAAGTGGCGGCTGACGTCGCGCAACCTCGAGGAGCGCGTCGCCCAGCAGCAGGAGGCGCTCGGCGAGGCGTCGGCCTTCGTGAAACCCGGCGGCAGCCTCGTCTATGTCACCTGCTCGGTGCTGCCTGAGGAAAACGAACGGCAGATCGAGCGCTTCTGCGGCGAACATCCGGCCTTCTCTGCCGAGGCGGTGACGGACGAATGGAACACGCTGTTCGGCGCCGACACCCCTCGTCCCCGCAGCCGTGACGGCAGGATGCTGACTCTTACGCCGGCGAGCACCGAAACAGACGGATTTTTCTTCTGCAGGATGCGCAGAGCATCTGCGATTTGATCTCCGTCAAGACTACGCCCAGACTTCCGTCTATTCCAAACTAGACACCAGTTTTCATTTGCGTCATGCACGTCCGGTGCAGCCGAGGGAAAAGGCTGCCGAAGGAGGGACCATGATCCGCAAGACATTTTTGGGCGCGGCCTTCGCGCTCTTGGCCGCATCCGCAGCCTTTTCCGTGACGCCGGTTGCCGCAGCCACGGAGCCCGCCGCTGTCGTGAAGCACTATGCCGAACTGGCGCATGCGAAATACGAAGACTCGCTGACAACGGCAAAGGCACTGGGTGCCGCCATCGACGAGTTGATCGCCAAGCCGAGCGAAGAAACGCTGAAGGCGGCGCGTGAGGCCTGGATCGCGTCGCGCGTTCCCTACCAGCAGAGCGAGGTCTATCGCTTCGGCAACCCGATCGTCGACGAGTGGGAAGGCAAGGTAAACGCCTGGCCTCTGGACGAAGGGCTGATCGACTACGTGGATGCATCCTACGGCACCGAGAGCGACGAGAACGCGCTCTATGTCGCCAACATCATCGCCTATCCGAAGCTCACGGTGAATGGCGAGGAGATCGACGCCAGTTCCATCACGCCGGATCTTCTCCGCAGCCTGCACGAGGCGGGCGAGATCGAGGCCAATGTCGCAACCGGCTACCATGCCACCGAATTCCTGCTCTGGGGCCAGGACCTAAACGGTACCGAGGCTGGCGCCGGCAATCGTTCCCATACCGATTTCGACACCGCCAACTGCACCAACGGCAGTTGCGACCGCCGCGCAGCCTACCTGAAGGCCGCATCAGACCTGCTGATCGCCGATCTGGAGGAAATGGTCGCCGCCTGGGCGCCCGAAGGCGAGGCCGCCAAGGCGGTGACCGCCGATCCGCCGGCCGGTATCCGCGCCATGCTGACCGGCATGGGTTCGCTCTCCTACGGGGAACTCGCCGGGGAGCGCATGAAGCTCGGCCTCCTACTGCATGATCCGGAGGAGGAGCACGACTGCTTCTCCGACAACACGCATGCCTCCCACCTCAACGATGCCATCGGCATCGCCTCGGCCTATACGGGCGAATACACCCGCATCGACGGCACGAAGCTGACGGGGCCCTCGCTTTCCGACCTCGTCTCAGTCAAGGATACGGCGCTCGATGCGGAGGTGAAGGCAAAGCTGGACACAACGCTCGCCGCCATGAACGCCATGGCCGAGCGGGCAGAAAGTGGCGAAGCCTATGACCAGATGATCGGCGAGGGGAACACGGAAGGCAATGCCGTCGTGCAGGCCGCCATCGACGGACTGATCGGCCAGACCCGGTCCATCGAGCGCGTCATTGCGTCGCTGGATCTCGGCGCGATCGAGCTTGAAGGCTCCGACAGCCTTGATAATCCTGATGCCGTCTTCCAATAAGAAAAGGAAGGAAGCCGCCCGTTCAGGGCGGCCCTGAACCACGATGAGAGCGCTCAAAGCCAGCCTGTTCGTCCTGCCGATCCTGTCGGGCGCTCTCCTTCTGTCGCCGCTTGTCGCAGTTGGCGAGAGCCGGATCTTTCCGACCGAGCGGACTGACCTCTCGCCCAAGGACAAGAAGCGTGTCGCCGGCGTCACCCGTCCGACCGAGGACTTCTCCAGGGCCGAGAACTTCGAAACCATGCAGGGCGGGGCGGCGACCACCAAGGCGATCGTCAACGGCGATGCCTTCTCGCATTTCTCTGCCAACCTCACTTTCGCAGAAGAGGAGGAGTTCAAGCTCGGCAATGCGCTGTTCCGCAAGCTCTGGGTTTCCTCTCCCTCCTCCACCCAGGCCTCCGATGGTCTCGGTCCGCTGTTCAACGCGCGCGCCTGCCAGAGCTGCCACCTGAAGGACGGCCGCGGGCATCCGCCGGAAGGGGCCGCGGACGCCACCTCCATGTTCCTCAGGCTGGGCCGCCCGGCCCGTACGGAGCAGGAAAAGGCGCTCATCGCCCGCCACGAGGCGCTGAACTTTCCGGACATCACCTACGGGAAACAACTGCAGGATCTCGCTATCCCCGGCCTGAAGTCGGAAGGCACGATGGTGATCTCCTACGAGGAAGTGCCTGTGACGCTCGCGGACGGAGAGGTCGTGTCGCTGCGCAAGCCTGCCTATTCCGTGAAGAACCTGAACTACGGCCCGCTCGAGCCGGACGTGACGCTGTCGCCGCGGATTGCACCGCCGATGATCGGCATGGGCATGATCCAGGCGATCCACGAGGCCGACATCCTCGCCAAGGCCGACCCCGAAGATGCCGACGGCGACGGCATTTCCGGCAAGCCGGCGATCGTCCGCGACCATCGCACGCAGGAACTGAGGCTCGGCCGCTTCGGCTTCAAGGCGCAGAACGCATCGGTGCGGGACCAGTCGGCCTCGGCCTTCGCCGGCGATCTCGGCATTTCCAATCCCGACGCCCCGTTCCATCACGGCGACTGTACGAGTGCACAGACGGACTGCCTGGCGCGTGCGGCCGGCGTACAAGAGCGGCTCGGCGATACGGAAGCGCCGGACCCGGTTCTCGACCTCGTGACCTTCTACTCCGAAAACCTTGCCGTCCCGGCCCGCAGAAATCCGGGTGATGTCAAGGTGCTGAGGGGCAAGGAACTCTTCTACCAGTCAGGCTGCACCGCCTGCCACACGCCGAAATTCGTCACCCGCCGCGATGCCGAAAACAAGGCGCAGGCCTTTCAGTTGATCTGGCCCTACTCCGACTTCCTGCTGCATGACATGGGAGAGGGGCTGGCAGACGGGCAGCAGGTGGGCGTGGCCGACGGCCGCGAATGGCGCACGCAGCCGCTCTGGGGCATTGGCTTGACCGAAACGGTCAATGGGCACACCTTCTTCCTCCATGACGGACGGGCCCGCAACCTCACGGAAGCGATCCTCTGGCATGGCGGCGAGGCCCAGGCCGCCCGCGATGCCTTCGCCTCCCTCAACAAGGACGAGCGTACGGCATTGATCGCGTTCCTGGAGTCGCTCTGATGCTGAGATCGCTTGCGACGGCCGCGCTTAGCATGCTTGTTTTCGCGTCCACTGCCACCGCGCAGGAAGAGGCGATCAGGCCCACGCTTCCGCGGCCGGAGGTCATACGGACGGTGATCGAAAAGGCCGTCGATGGCTTCATCCTGCCGGGCTATCGCGATTTCCATGCAGCAGCCGACGCACTCACCGGCAACATGGACGCCCTCTGCAAAACCCCTTCACCGGCAGCATTGGCCGCCGCAAAGGAGGGCTTCGCGGAGGCGGCGCGAAGCTGGGCGCGCATCGAAATCGTCCGTGCCGGCCCCGCCATCGAAGAAAACCGCTTCGAGCGCATCCTCTTTTATCCCGATCGCAAGAGCACCGGGCTCAAGCAGGTGCAGGCACTGCTTGCCAGGCCCGACGAGAACGCCACCGAAGTGGCGGTCCTCAAAGGCAAGAGCGTCGCCATGCAGGGCTTCGGTGCCCTGGAATTCGTGCTGGCAGGCACCGGCTCCGAGAGCTTGGCAACTGAGGAAGGCAGCTTCCGCTGCCGCTATGGCCGCGCGGTAGCGCAGAACATCGAGCAGATCGCTTCCGAGCTCGCAGCACTCTGGGACGCGCCGGACGGCGTGCAGCGGGACTGGAAGGAGCCGGGTCCGGACAATCCCCTGTTCCGCACGGAGCAGGAGGCAATGACGGCGCTGCTCGGCATTCTCGTGCATGGCGCCGAGATGGTGCGCGACCAGAGGATCGAAACCTTCTACAAGGGCGGGGACAAGCCGGTCTTCCCGAAGCAGGCGATATTCTGGCGGTCGCAGAACACCTGGACCATGATCGAGGGCAATCTGGAGGGCCTGCGGGACCTCATCCGCACCTCGGAGATGGTCGACCTGCTTCCCTCCGACCAGCATTCCATCATCGACTCCACGGAATTCGTCCTGAAGTCGCTGCTGCGCGTCGTAGGCCAGATGGACGTGGACATCGAAGCTGCCGTTGCCGATCCCGCCGGACGCCAGAAGCTGGACTTCCTGCTGATCAACGGCCGCGACCTGATTACCCGGCTGAATGACCAGTATGGCGGGGCGATCGGCCTCACCTCCGGCTTCTCCTTTTCCGACGGAGACTGAGCATGGCCGGGCGGAGCGAACTCATCGACCGCCGCAGCTTCATGAAGGCGGCCGGCATCGGCTTTGCGGCGACGCTTGCTCCGCGCTCCCTGCGGGCGCTGGAGCGAAGCGATGCCGTCTATGCCTCGGGGTTCCGCGCACCCGACGGCTCCTTCGGCATCGCCACCGTTTCCGAGCGCGGCGAGATCATCGACCGCACCGCGCTGCCTGCCCGCTCCCACGGGCTGGCGTTCAGTCACGCAGCAGGCCGCCTCGTCGCCTTCGCCCGCCGGCCCGGCATCTTCGCCGTGGTGACCGATCCGATCGGACGTGCCGAACCTCTCGTCATCGCCGCCCCCGAAGGGCGTCACTTCTATGGCCACGGGGCCTTCTCCCCGGACGGCCGCCTGCTCTATGCCAGCGAGAACGACTTCGACGCCAATCGCGGCATGATCGGCATCTATGACGCAGCCGGCGGCTTCCGGCGCATCGGAGAATTCGAGGCGCACGGCATCGGCACCCATGACATGGCTGTCTCGGACGACGGGACAATGCTGGTGATCGCCAATGGCGGCATCGAAACCCATCCGGATTTCGGCCGCACCAAGCTCAACCTCGACCGGATGGAGCCGTCGCTGGTGCTGCTGGACGCACGCGACGGGCGGTTGATCCAGAAGCACAGGCTTCCACCGCCGCTGTCCCAGCTCTCGACCCGCCACCTCGCTTTGGGAGACGGCGGGCGGATCTGGTTTGCCTGCCAATGGGAGGGTCCGCGCAATGCCCGCCCCCCGCTTGTCGGACACGTTGGACGAGGGGAAGGTCTGGCGTTCATTCCATTGCCGGCGCACGTGAGCGACGGCCTCGCCAACTATGTGGGAGCGATCGCCGTCAACCGGCGCGAGGGCATCGTCGGGCTGACCTCTCCGAAAGGCGGCCTGGCAGTTAGCCTTGATGCAAGGACCGGCGAAGTCGTGCGGGAGCAGGCGATCGTCGACGCGGCAGGCATCGCACCGTCAAACACAGGTTTTGCCGTCTCCTCCTATGACGGCCGCTTCAACGAGATCCGCAGCAAAGTCGCCTGGGACCAGCATATCGTGCGGCTCACGTGAGAGGACTGGCGCAAAGCGACCCACGCCCTATGTTCCCGCCCATGAAGAAAGCACTTACCTACATCCTGTTCATCGCCGTCATTGTCGGGCTTGGTGCACTCAGCGGCGTCAGCAACATGCCAGGCGACTGGTACCAGTCGCTGGAGAAGCCGTTCTTCCAGCCACCATCCTGGGTCTTCGGGCCTGTCTGGACGACGCTCTACGTGTTGATCGCGATTGCCGGCGCGCGCACCTGGCTTCAGGCACCGGCTTCGGGACGGATGCAGGTCTGGTTCATGCAGATGATCCTCAACTTCCTCTGGTCCCCCGCCTTCTTCGGCTACCAGAGCCCGATCCTCGGCCTCGTCGTCATCATCCCGATGCTCGTCGCGATCCTCGCCTTCATCCGGCTGAGCTGGAACGCCGACCGGATTTCCGCATGGCTCTTCCTGCCCTATGCGGCCTGGGTCTCCTTCGCCACCGCCCTCAACCTGTCGATCGCGCTGCTGAACTGACCGCGAAGCCGTTCCCCGCTTGCCCGGCACCCGGCGGCATGCCAATTTTGCAAGCGCGAGAGGGCATGAAATGGATGAAACAGACGATTTCCGCGAGCGGATCAGGCAGAGCTTCGGTCGCCAGCCGGCGATGGAGACCATCGGTGCGAGGCTTACCCGCATCGAACAGGCTATGGTGGAGATCGAACTGCCGTTCGACCCGAAGCTGACGCAGCAGCACGGCCTGTTGCATGGAGGGATCATCTCCACCGCGCTCGATACCGCGTGCACTTATGCGGCCTTTTCGATGATTGCCCCTGGCGCCTCGCTGCTGACAATCGAATTCAAGGTGAACCTCATGTCGCCGGGTCGCGGTGAGCGCTTCCTCTTCCGCGGCGAAATCACGAAACCCGGCTCTACCATCATCGTGGCGGATGGGCGTGCCTATGCGATCGCCGACGGGCCGGCGAAGCTGATCGCCTCCATGACGGCGACGATGATGGTAGTCCGCGGACGCGAAGACATCGTCGGATGAGGTTCGAGCTCACGCAGGCAGGCGGGCGGTCCCTCCTCTTCGTCATGGCCGTGGACGCTGAATACGGACCGCATCTGCGCCGGCGGATCACACCGCTGATGACCGGGGTCGGGCCGGTGGAGGCGGCCGTCAGCCTCACCCATGCCTTGACGCTGTCGCAGGCAGACAAGTCCCTTCCGGACCTCGTCGTGTCGCTCGGCTCGGCCGGGTCGCGAAACCTGGAGCAGACGGAGATCTATCAGGTCTCTTCCGTCTCCTATCGCGACATGGACGCCTCGCCGATCGGCTTCGAGAAGGGCCGCACCCCGTTCCTCGACCATCCGGCAGTGATCGACCTGCCGCACCGCATCCCGGACATTCCCTCCGCCTCCCTCTCCACCGGCGGCAATGTCGTCTCCGGCACGGCCTACGACCGGATAGAGGCGGACATGGTCGACATGGAGACCTTCGCCCTGCTACGCAGCTGCCACCGGTTCGGCCTGCCGCTGATCGGGCTGCGCGGCATATCCGCCGGCAAGGAGGAATTGCGGCACGTGGGCGACTGGACGGAATATCTCCACGTCATCGACGAGAAGCTTGCCTCGGCCGTCGATCGACTTCTGGAAGTCCTGGCAAGAGGCGAATTGCGCCTCTGACGCAGTTGCACAAAAGAGAAGTTTTCTCTAAAGGCTCGGCATGACCCAGATCGCCCATCCCGACAGCATTCTCATCATCGATTTCGGCAGCCAGGTGACGCAACTGATCGCGCGCCGCATTCGCGAAGCCGGGGTCTATTGCGAGATCCACCCGTTCCAGAACGCCGCCTCGGCCTTCGAGAAGATGCAGCCGAAGGGCGTGATCTTTTCCGGCGGACCGGCCTCGGTGACTGCGGAGGGTAGCCCGCGGGCGCCGCAGGCGGTGTTCGACTCCGGCGTGCCGATCCTCGGCATCTGCTACGGGCAACAGGCGCTTTGCACGCAGCTTGGCGGCGTGGTCGAGGGCGGCCATGCGGCGGAATTCGGCCGCGCCGACCTGGAAGTGAAGGCGGCAAGCCCGCTGTTCGACGGCATCTGGGAGGTCGGCGGACGCTATCCCGTCTGGATGAGCCACGGCGACCGGGTGACAAAGCTCCCCGAAGGCTTCGAGGTCATCGCGACGTCGGAGAACGCACCCTTCGCGATCGCCGCCGACGAGAGCCGCCGCTACTACACGACGATGTTCCACCCAGAAGTGGTGCATACGCCGGACGGCGCGAAGCTGCTCGCCAACTTCGTGCACAAGATCGTGGGGCTGAAATCCGACTGGACGATGGCCGCCTATCGCGCGGAAATGATCCGCAAGATCAAGGAACAGGTCGGCTCCGAGCGGGTGATCTGCGGCCTCTCCGGCGGCGTCGACTCATCCGTGGCGGCGGTGCTGATCCACGAAGCGATCGGCGACCAGCTCACCTGCATCTATGTCGATCACGGCCTGATGCGCATGGGAGAGAGCGAGCAGGTCGTCGGCATGTTCCGCGACCACTACAATATCCCGCTTGTCCATGTGGATGCTTCCGACCTGTTCCTGACGGAGCTTGCCGGCGTCACCGACCCGGAAGTGAAGCGCAAGACGATCGGCCGCCTCTTTATCGAGGTGTTCGAAGCCGAGGCCACCAAGATCGCCGCCGACGGCAAGGGGGCACCGAGATTCCTGGCGCAGGGCACGCTTTATCCGGACGTGATCGAAAGCGTTTCCTTCTCCGGCGGCCCCTCCGTCACGATCAAGAGCCACCACAATGTGGGCGGTCTGCCGGAGCGGATGAACATGAAGCTCGTCGAGCCGCTTCGCGAGCTCTTCAAGGACGAGGTTCGCGCACTCGGCCGCGAGCTCGGCCTGCCGGAGAGCTTTATCGGCCGCCATCCCTTCCCCGGACCGGGTCTCGCCATCCGCTGCCCTGGCGCGGTCACGCGCGAAAAGCTCGACATCCTGCGCAAGGCGGATGCCATCTATCTCGACGAGATCCGCAAGGCCGGTCTCTACGACACGATCTGGCAGGCATTCGCGGTGCTCCTGCCGGTCCAGACGGTCGGCGTCATGGGCGACTACCGCACCTACGACTTCGTCTGCGCGCTCCGCGCAGTGACTTCGGTCGACGGGATGACGGCGGACTTCTACCCATACGACATGACCTTCCTCGGCCGCACCGCGACCCGCATCATCAACGAAGTGCGCGGCATCAACCGCGTGGTCTACGACGTGACGTCCAAGCCCCCCGGCACCATCGAGTGGGAGTGAGCCGTCTTTCTTGAAGATGAGGTCAGGAGCGATATCTTACCCTCGTCTTACTTGAGGGCTCTGCGATGGCTGGCACCCTTACCACCACGATCTCCACCAAGGGGCAAGTTATCCTCCCCAAGGTGGTCCGGGACCGGCGCGACTGTAACGCCGGCACGAAACTGATCGTCGAGGAAACGCCTGAGGGCGTGCTGCTGAAGCGGGCGCCGATTTTTCCACCGACAAGGCCGAGCGACGTGTTCGGAATGTTGAGAGACAAATACTCCGGTAAACCCAAGACGATCGAGGAAATGGACGCTGGTCTTCTTGAAGCGGTCGCTGCGGATTTCAAGCGCAGTGTCGATCCCGATTCATGATCGCGATCGATACGAACCTCGTCATCCGCTACCTCATCGGTGATCATGCGCAGCAGACCGATCGCGCTCGCGCCATCATCGATGGCGAGATGGTGTTCATGCCGATAGCCGTGACTCTCGAGGTCGAATGGGTGCTTCGGAGTATTTATCGACTGCCTCGATTGGATTGTCTCACATCCATACGAGATTTTGCCGGCCTCCCGACCGTCATTGTCGATGAAGCGCCGATCGTGGCGGAAGCCCTCGAGCTTTCCGCGGGAGGGATGGATTTTGCCGATGCACTGCACCTCCTAAAGGCACAGTATTGTTCATCCTTCGCCACATTCGACGAAAAGCTCGTTCACTATGCGCGGGATGCCGGTTTCGCACAGGTGAGGGAGGCCTGAGACATGAATGAGCGCAAGGACGGAATGCCGAGCGATTCTTCTGCCCATCTGATCCAGATCCTGCTTCCCGCAGCCGATCCGGACGGACGCCCGTTTCCGCCGGAGCTCTTCGCCTCCGTGAGGGACAATCTCGCCCAACGGTTCGGCGGCATCACCTTTCACCGAAGCGCCCCGGCGGAAGGTCTATGGCTCGGCAAGGGCGGCATCGAGCGCGATGCGATCGTCATAGCCGAAGTGATGGTGGAGACGCTCGACCATCACTGGTGGCGGAGCTACCGCAGCGACCTGGAAACAATCTTCCGGCAGGACGAGATCGTTGTCCGGGCACTGCCGATCACCCGCCTCTAGGGACGCCAGCCATCAGAACGGCAATGCCTGCTGGGCCGGCTCTGGCGGTCCCGACCGAACACCCTCCAATTCCAACATACGCATCTTGGTTTCGGATCCGCCGGGAGCGGAAAAGCCACCGAGCTTGCCGCCTGCCGCGAGCACCCGATGACACGGAATGATCAACGCGACCGGATTTTTTGCCATGGCCCGGCCAACCTCCCGCGCCACCTCGGGGCCGGCGCTCAACATCCTGCCCAGCGTACCGTAGGTGGTCGTGCTGCCCCACGCGACCCGGCGAGCCAGATCATAGATCTGCCGGAAGAAGGGATCCTGCTCCTGGAGGTCCAGCCTGAAGCCGGAAAAGTCCGTCGGTTCGCCCACGAAATATCGCTTCACCGCCTCGATCGCCTCCGCCACCTCTCCTGGCGGCGTGCCCCGCTCTGCGCCATCCATGCGGCGCAGCAGCAGTCGCTCTGTTTCTTTCGCCGTACTCGTCGGCAGCTGGAATCGGGTGATCCCCGCCTCGCTCCAGGCGACGCCGCAGAAGCCGGCGGCTGTCGCGAAGATCTCATATCGCTGCTCTGCCATGGCATCGCCCTCCTTGGCTGAAGGATGCCACCGGCACGGCGCATTTCAACCCGTTTCCTGCGTGCATCTACACCCGGATCGCCAGCCGCAGCCCGCCCCAGTGGCGGCCGTTGACGGTGATCGGGGCGGAAATGTCCTTCATCAGCACGAACTGGCCGCCGCCCATATCGCGCCGGTAGGTCTGCAGCAGGAAGGGTTCGGTATTGCGCCCCGCCGCCAATCCCACCCGATCGTTGAAGATGCGGCGATTGCGGCAGTTGGCAGTATTCCACGCCACGTCGCCCGGCCGCTGCGGGTAGGAGAATTTACGGTTATGGGTCGGCAGATAGCCGTTCTCGTCGACGGCGGCGCAAAAGGCGATGCGCTCGTCGCTTGCGGCCGCCTTTTCCTGGATCGCCGGCAGCACCATATCCGTGAACTCGGTGAACCGCGTCATGTATTGGATCGGGTCCGTACCCCGGATCGGCTGGTACTGGCGGTCGAAGAGCGCGGCCATGTCGATGCGGCCAGATCTCACTCCATTCTCGAACGCGATCGAAACCTCTTCGGCAATCGCCATCGCGGAGCGAATGTAGGGAGTATCGGGCGTTTCCGTGCCCGCGCTGGCCGTCGCCTGGATGATGCGCTCGGAGATCGCCACCACCTCGCTGACGCGCGAAGACGTTTCCTGCAGCTTGTCGTTGGAGACCAGGATGGCGGCCGCGGCCGCGGCGATCGAGCCTGCGAAGTCGCCGCACTGGCGATCGACGGCTTCCGTCGCTCCGGCAAGCGAGGAGGCGCTGTCCAGGATCTGCGACATTACGTCTTCGACATCCTGGAACGAACCCTGGACCTCCGTCGCCGTGGCTTTCACCCCCTGCGCGGAAACGCGCGCGCCCTCGCCGGCAGTCACCAGCCGGTCGATGCGACCGCCCAACTGCTCAAGGGTCGACTGAATGGAACTCGTGGTCTGAGAGGTCTGCAGCGAAAGGGCCCGCACCTCTGCGGCGACAACCGCGAAACCCTTGCCGGCATCGCCGGCCCGCGCGGCCTCGATGGCTGCATTCAGGGCCAGAAGGTTGGTCTGGCGGGCGATCGTACCGATGGCGTCAGCGAGCCGGGCGACGTCGGCAAGCGCAGAGGAGAAAGATCGTATCTCCTCGCCGATCTCCTGCGACGCCGTGACCATATGGTCGATCGCGGCAACCGATCCGTTCAGTTGCTGCGCCTGTTCGCCGAGCACCTTGCGTGCGCTGGCGGCCAATTTGTCGGTTTCGCCGAGAGAACGCGCGATATCGCCATTGGCCTCGGCTATCGCCTCCGCCGCCTTGGTCAGACGGGAGAGAAGGGCTGCGTGTTCCGCCGACTGGGCGGCGGTATCCTGAATGGTTCCCGCGATATCGACGAGATGCAGACCGAGGTCGGACGCTTCGAGAGCGAGCCTTGAGACCGCAGCCTGCAGGATATCGCGGCTTACCGTCACGGCGTCTGGCGCCGCATGATCATCGTCAAGTTGAACAACAGCACCCAACATACCCTCCCAAGTATATCGGGAGATTATGTTCGAACAGGCTTAACAATTTGTGTAGAGATCTGTTGCTCTGCGACGGCGGACGATCAGAACTGCTCGAAAGCCTTGGGATCGATGCCAAGGATGGCAAGATCACGCTTGGCAGGCTTGCGATGGTTCTCGACGGCGTTCGAGGCATTGACGGCGGCGCCGAAGACAGCGAAGGCGCGACCGAGAAAGCCACTGCGGACATGCTGGCGTTGGATCGACATGATGTGCTCCTTTGTGTTGAGCTGAATATGGTTCCGGGCCGTTGTTTGTGCAATGCACAAGCAAGCAAGGGAGGCATGCTCGGAAAGCATGCCCCGATGTGATCGAAGTCAATGCTTGCTCAAGGAATACTCTGCTTGTTATCGCTTCCTCCAACTATTGGAGGCATGACGTGACGACGACGATCTACGGCATCAAGAACTGTGACACGATGAAGAAGGCCCGCACCTGGCTTGATGAACGGGGCGTTTCCTACCGTTTCCACGACTACAAGAGCGAAGGTATCGACCGCGGGCATCTGGAGCGCTGGGTCGAAGCCGCGGGATGGGAGACGGTACTGAACCGCGCCGGCACCACCTTTCGCAAACTCGACGATGCGGCCAAGGCCGGCCTCGACCGGGAGAAGGCGATCCGCCTGATGCTGGAGCAACCATCGATGATCAAGCGGCCGGTGCTGGAGACAAACGAAAAGATCGTGGTCGGCTTCAAGCCCGAGCTCTACGAACCGCTGTTTTCCTGAACCCGGTCATGTCGAAATCCACCCGCGCGACCCAGGCACTGACCAAGGCCGGCATTGCCTTCACCACCGTCACCTATGACTACGATCCGACGGCCGAGCGCATCGGATTGCAGGCTGCGGAAGCAATCGGCGAAGCGCCGCACCGCGTCCTGAAGACGCTGATGGCAGAGGTGGACGGCAAGCCGGTCTGCATCGTCGTCCCGTCCGACCGCGAGGTGAGCATGAAGAAGCTCGCGGCGGCCTTCGGCGGCAAGTTTGCAGCCATGATGAAACCCGCCGACGCCGAGCGGCTGACCGGCTACCACGTCGGCGGCATCAGTCCCTTCGGGCAGAAGAAGACTGTCCCCACCGCGATCGAGGAGCAGGCCCTGTCGGAGGCCCATGTCTATATCAATGGGGGGCAGCGGGGCCTGCAGGTGCGCCTTGCGCCCCTCGACGCCCAGGCGGCATTGAACGCGGTCGCGGCACCGCTTACCGCGGAATAACTTCAAACCGCGCCCGAAGCATATTATGTGTTACCCACCCTCCGCAGGACAGGACAGTAGCCCATGAACATCCATTCCGAGATCAATACGACCGTCGATCCGATCAAGCTCGACAAGCTGGCTGAGGTGGCGGTGAAGGTCGGCCTTCAGTTGCAGCGGGATCAGGATCTCGTCATGACGGCCCCGCTCGCCGCCCTGCCGCTGGTGCGCCTGATCACCAAGCATGCGTATATGGCCGGCGCCGGCCTCGTCACCACCTTCTATTCCGACGAGGAGACGACGCTTGCCCGCTATGCCCACGCGCCGGATGCAAGTTTCGACAAGGCGTCCGGCTGGCTCTACGAGGGCATGGCGACGGCCTATGCCAACGGCGCCGCGCGCCTCGCCATCGCAGGCGACAACCCGCTTCTGCTTTCCGGCCAGGATCCCGCCAAGGTGGCACGCGCCAACAAGGCGAACTCCACGGCCTACAAACCGGCGCTGGAGAAGATCTCCAACTTCGACATCAACTGGAACATCATCTCCTACCCCAACCCCTCCTGGGCGAAGGTCGTCTTCCCGGAGCTTCCCGAGGATGAAGCGGTCCTACGTTTGGCCGAAGCCATCTTCGCCGCTTCGCGCGTCGACGTCGCCGATCCGATCTCGGCCTGGGCCGGACACAACGCCAACCTGAAGAAGCGGTCGTCCTGGCTGAACGGCGAACGCTTCTCCGCCCTGCATTTCACCGGCCCCGGTACCGACCTGATGGTGGGGCTGGCAGACGGCCACGAATGGCACGGGGGCGCCTCCACGGCCAAGAACGGCGTGACCTGCAATCCGAACATCCCGACGGAAGAGGTCTTTACCACGCCGCATGCGCTGAAGGTCGAAGGCCATGTCTCTTCCACCAAGCCGCTGTCGCACCAGGGGACGCTGATCGACGAGATCCAGGTCCGCTTCGAAGGCGGCCGCATCGTCGAGGCGAAGGCATCCAAGGGTGAGGCGGTCCTCAACAAGGTGCTCGATACCGACGAAGGCGCCCGCCGCCTCGGCGAAGTGGCGCTGGTGCCGCATTCCTCGCCGATTTCGGCAAGCGGCATCCTGTTCTACAACACCCTCTTCGACGAGAACGCCTCCTGCCATATCGCGCTCGGCCAGTGCTATTCGAAGTGCTTCCTTGAGGGCGCCTCGCTCAGCCAGGAGCAGATCGCCGCCCAGGGCGGCAATTCAAGCCTCATCCACATCGACTGGATGATCGGCTCCGACCGGATCGACATCGACGGCATCAAGGCCGATGGCTCGCGTGTGCCGGTGATGCGAAAGGGCGAATGGGCTTAAGGTTTTCCGTCCGGCGGCTGCGGCAAGCAATTTTCGCAGGCTGTCAGCGATAGTAGACGATCCTGCCGCCGTTGGCGGCAGTCCGCACCCAAAGCACGTTGTAGACCGCGATATTCCGACGCGCCAGCGCGTCCAGCAGCGAAGGATCGCTCGTCACGATCTGCTGGGCGACCCGCATTCGAGCCGGGTAGAGGAAGTAGGATGGGTGCCGCTCGTCTTCCGAAGGATCCTGGATTATCGGAATGGCGGTTACGCCATCATCGTAATGGCGCCCGAACAGGAAGGCTGAAAGCTCGCTCTGTTCGGCCTGCGACGGTCCGGCAACCGCGGCGCTGAGCAGGATGCCCATGGCAGCGGCAGACAATATTCCCTTCATCACTCGCTCCTGATGCCAAAGGCGGATAAGGCCGCCTCTAGAGGAGATAGGCGAGCGCGAGCAGAATTTAAGGGCGCCGCCGCACAGACGGAAGTCGTCAGAACAAGCTGCCCTGCTTCGGCGGCTCGGACACCGCCGCCGGCTTCGGCTTCTTACGGGGAACCTCCGTGGCCGGTGTCGGCGGCGGCACCGTCGCGGCCTCGGCACCCGCCACCGCGGAGACGCGTCCATCCGCCCATTCGATGGCCAGGGCTTGTCCGGCACCGATGGCCGCGGCACGGGTTAGAGGTCGGTCCTCGGCATCGCGCACCACGGCGTAGCCGCGCTTCAGCACGTTCTTGTAGGACAGCGACTGCAGTATCCGGTCCTGGGCCCCCATCAGGCTGCGGTTCTTCGTCAGCGCGTGAGAAACGGCCGTATCCGCGTGCCGCATCAGCGAGGTCAGGTGCTGACGCTCGCGCTGCAGGTGCCCGGTCAATCGCGCAGGCAGCGCCGAAAGTGCAGTGGCGGCGCGGGAGACGCGGCTGTGCTCCTTCAGCATGTGTCGCTCCAGGCAGCGCTCCTTGCGCAGGATCTGTTCGCCGATGAACCGGCGCCGCTCGGCAACGCGGTTGGCCAGAAGCTCGAGCCGCAGACCTCCTGTCGCCTGCTCCAGGCTGCGCCGCTTGACCACCGTCGTACGCTCCAGCCCGCGCCCGAGACCTGCGGCCGCCTCGTCGAAACGGCGGCGCGGCAGGGCGAGCAACTGGTCGAGCGACGGCAGCGCCCGCACCAGCGCGCGCACCGCCTGCCGCCGGTGCTCCATATGGCGGCTCGCACAGCCCCGCAGCCGCGCGGCAAGGCTCGCAAGTTGCGCGTCGAGTTCCGCCTTCACCGGCACCGCCATCTCGGCAGCGCCCGTCGGCGTCGGCGCGCGAATATCTGCGGCATGGTCGATCAGCGTCCAGTCGGTCTCATGCCCGACCGCGGAGATCAGGGGGATTCGGCTGTCTGCCGCGGCGCGCACCACCGCCTCGTCGTTGAAGCTCCAGAGGTCCTCCACGCTGCCGCCGCCGCGGGCGACGATCAGCACGTCCGGCCGCTTCACCGGCCCGTCCGTCGGCAGATCGTTGAAGCCGCGGATGGCCGCGGCAACCTCCTCGCCGGAACCCTCGCCCTGCACCTTGACGGGCCAGACGATCACGTGGACCGGGAAACGATCGGTGATACGGTGCAGGATGTCGCGGATGACCGCCCCGGTGGGCGAGGTAACGACGCCGATCACATGCGGCATGAACGGCAAGGGCCGCTTGCGCGCCTGGTCGAACAGCCCTTCCGCCGCGAGCCGCCGACGCCGCTCCTCCAGAAGCGCCATCAGCGCGCCGGCGCCCGCCGGCTCCAGGCTTTCTATGACGATCTGGTACTTCGAGGAGCCGGGGAAAGTCGTCACCTTGCCGGTAGCGATAACCTCCATGCCCTCCTCCGGCCTGAACCGGATGCGCGGAAACGTCCCCTTCCAGATCACCGCGTCGATGCGCGCCCTGTCGTCCTTCAGGCAGAAATAGGCATGGCCGGAGGAATGCTGGCCACGATAGCCGGAGATCTCGCCGCGCACGCGCACATGGTCGAAGGCCGTCTCCACCGTCCTCTTGATCGAGCCGGACAGTTCGGAGACGGAGAGTTCGACGAGATTGGTCGGCGAATCCTTGGCGGCAAACGTGCTCATGCCATCCTTCTATAGGAACGGGAGTTCCATTTCACCTCCCCGACTGCCGGTTCATGGGGATGATTGGGCATAGTTGTCGTGCCCGGCGACGCTACACCTGAGACGGCAGGGCCGCCCGCAGCCTTACCGGCTCGCTTCCACGCGAAATATCGAAAAGCCGCCTTCCGAGGTTCCGACGGGATGCAGGTAGGACGGGACTTTGCCGCGCGAGAGGACCGCGTACAATCCGTCGGGCTTCATTTGGATCAGCGACCGGGTCTGCGGATCGGACCCGCAGAATGCAAGCAGCGTGACGCCGGCGCCATCCAGGAACGCACGGGCTTCTTCCGGCGGCGCCAGACCGATATGCAGTTCCGTCAGCATGCCCGCCTGGTTGCGATGATAGGGAGCGGCCAACACCCGATGCCCGGTAAAGCGCAGGATTTCGGCGCCGCTGTTGGAAGGCGCCGCGACGACCCCGGGGTCCAGTTCCGCCAGGAGAGGCAGCCCGCCCTCCGCAGAGCATTCACCGCTTTGAGGACGTGAACCGCTGTCCTGCGCCACCGTCTCCATACCGATCGGTGTCTCCGCCCCTTCATCGAGCAGCGCCCCTGCCAGGGCCCAAACCGCCGGAACGGACAGAAGCACGACCATGACATAGGCGAAGGCCGCATTCGGATTTTCCGGATCCGCCTGCGAGCCCAGCCGCAGATCGACGATCAGCAGGGAAAGCGGCAGGATCGCCAGCATGTTGGCGAAGAAGAAGCCCCTGACCTGCACCAGGGCCACGGCCCAGGTGGCGCCGATGAGCAGCAGCAGCACCAAGTGGACCTCCCGCGCCTCGCCCCGGAGTGCTCGGAACAGGCAGACGGCCATCGCCAGGAAGCCGACGGCATAGTAGCCGCCGAGGCTGTAGGGCGCGTTCGAGAGAATGGCACGGAACGACTGCGCCTCGGTCACGGCGTCGAGCCACAGCGTGACCAGCATCGGGTCGAGGCCGCTCAACGGGCTGCCGAGGCATTGCGGCGCGATCACCAGGACCGTAGCGGCCAGCGTCGCCGCGATCAGGGCAGCGAGCCCGAGCCTTCCCCGCATATTTCCGCCGCCCCATAGACCGGTGACGCAGGCCAGGAGGGCTCCTCCCATGGCCGACAGGGCATAGAAGCCGAGGGACAGGCTGTCGCAGGTCACCGCCCCGTAGGCGTTGGGTGGGACGGTCAGGAAGAAGGCGATGGAGATGGCGACGGCAAGGGCAATACCGAAAGACCGCGCCGCACGGCCTGCCGCATCCCCGTTCCATATCCATTGCAGCGCGACGCAGAGACAGGCCGCGGCAACGAAGGGCACCATTTCCGCTCCGATCGCGATGGAGAACGCGCAGGCGCTCCCTGCCGCCGCGTAGCTCGATGGGCGACGGTCGGGATCGGCGAGCATGGCCGCGACCCACGCCGCCAGCACAAGCTGAAGGTTGTGGTGATCGATGGCGCCGGGGTGGAAGCGTATGCAGGTGAAGGCGAAGAGGCAGCCCAGACCCAGCGCGACATGCATCGCCACCGGTCCCGCCAGCCGATGCGCCGCAAGGCCGAGCGGATAGAGAAGGAAGGGAATGAGGAGCAGGGGCCAGACGGTCAATGCGACGGCCTCTGCCCCGCTCTGTGTCAGGAACAGAGAACCCGCCCGGATCAGGGCGGCGATCGGCAGGTCAACGAGCCGCGACCAGTGCATCGGCGTTCCGCCTTCCAGCCCCAGCCGGTACTGCATCAGGTCGAACCAGCCCTGCCCGACAAGAAGATCCCTCACCTGGACGAGGCGCATGATGTCGTCGTTGTCGTCGCCGACATAATCCGTGGCCGACGGAATGGACATCGCCAGCAGCATGGCGATCGTGACCAGCGCGTAGAGGGCTGTCACGAGCACGGGACGTGCCGAGTGTGTCGGCGCGACGTTGCCGCTTTCCCGATGAACTGCACCGATCGCGTCTGTCATTGGCGGCTTGGTTTTTCCCTATCGATGGCCGGAAACCTAGCCTTAACCTTCCCAAGAAATAGTAAAGCCGTCGCGCCGGTAGTTCCTGCGCCGATTTTCCGTACTGCGAGTGAAAATCATGACTGCAGGACAGCACGACATCGCCATTCTCCTGCCTTGCTACAATGAGGCGGCAACCATCGCCGACGTCGTGCGGGGTTTTCGGGAGGCGCTGCCCGGAGCACGCATCTACGTCTACGACAACAATTCCACCGATGGTACGGCGCTGAAGGCAATGCTTGCCGGCGCGACGGTTGTGCGGGAGAGACGGCAGGGCAAGGGCCATGTCGTGCGCCGGATGTTCGCCGATATCGATGCCGACATCTATGTGATGGCCGACGGCGACGGCACCTATTCACCGGGAGATGCCGAGGAACTCGTCCGCACGCTGCTGACGGAACAGGCCGACATGGTCGTCGGCACCCGCCGCGGCGTGCGGGCGGATGCCGGCCGGCAGGGTCACGCCTTCGGCAACCGTATCTTCAACCTCCTCTACCGCACGATCTTCGGCCGCGATTTCACCGATATATTTTCCGGCTACCGTGCCTTCTCGCGCCGCTTCGTGAAGAGCTTCCCGGCTGTCTCCCACGGCTTCGAGATCGAGACCGAGATGTCCGTGCACGCGTCGCGGCTGAGGCTGCCGGTCAGCGAGATCGAGCTCGGTTACGGCCGCCGGCCGGAGGGCTCGCATTCCAAGCTCTCGACCTTCCGGGACGGCGGCAGGATCCTCTGGATGTTCGCCATGCTGATGAAGGAAACCCGTCCCTTCGTCTTCTTCAGTGCGATCAGCGCCGTGGCGATGGCGGCGAGCATCCTCTTCATGCTGCCCGTGCTCGCTGAATATTTCGCCACCGGCTATGTGAGCCGGATCCCGACCTGGATCCTGTCCATGGCATTGATGATGATGTCGCTACTGATCCTCACGGCCGGCCTTGTGCTCGACTCGCTCTCACGCGCCCGCAACGAGCAACTGCGCCTTCACTACATCAGCCTGCCGAAGACGCTCGGCGCGGCGCCGAGGCCGGCACACTCCTCCACGACGGCCGATCAAGCACGTCCTGCCGACGCGGCATGAAAAAACTTGCCTGGTTCATCGTCTCCGGCGGCACCGGCTTTGCAGTCGATGCCGGCGTGACACAGCTTCTGCTCTGGTTCACGTCCATAGGTCCGTTCGCGGCCCGCGTGCCCGCCATCATGACTGCCATGGCCGTGACATGGTTCCTCAACCGCAGCTTCACCTTCGGCCGTTCGTCATCCTCACTCGCTGCCGAGGGCTTCCGCTACTGGGCCGTCGGCATCACCGCAGCCCTCCTCAACTATGCGGTCTATTCCACGCTCATCGCCCGGCTGCCGGTGCAGCCCATCGCGGCGATCGTGTTCGCCTCGCTCGCCGCCATGGCCTACAGCTTCTTTGGCTATTCGCGCTTCGTCTTCCGGCGCTGAAGGGTCACACCGCTTCCCAGCCGTCACGGCCGCTGGCACGGTAGATGGCGTCGATGAACTTCTGGTTTTTCAGCGAATTCTCCAGCGTCACAACCTCGGCAGTCTCGCCGGCCGCGGCCCGCGCGAAAGCCTCCGCCTGGCGGCGGTACTGACGGCTGTCCTGGAAGCGGAAGATCTGCGATTCCGTATGCTTCTGGTTGGTGAGCTCGATCTCTTCCGCACCCCAGCGCTCCGCATTGAAGGGGGACTTCACCTCGATGTAGCCCTCCGTCCCGTGGAAGACCATCACCTGGCGGTTTGCCATCTGGGTTGCCACGTAGAAGCTCATCTCGAAGTCCCCGAAGTCGGCCCGGACGCTCGAATAGATGTCGGTTCCGAATTCCGGATCCCGCTCCGTCACCGCCTGGACGCGTAACGGTTCCCGGCCTGTGACGAAGCGGGTGGTGATGGTCGGGTAGACGCCGATATCCGGCAGCGCGCCGCCGCCCAGCTCAGGAATGTTGCGCATGTTGGAGGGGTCGCGGTTGAAGTAGGTAAAAGCGCCCTGCACCTGCCGCAGCCGGCCGATCGCCCCCTCGGCGACGAGTTCCCGTACCTTCTGCCAGACCGGTGCATAGGTCACCATGAAGGCTTCCGAGATCAGCACCTTGTTGCGGTCGCGCGCGGCAATCAGCGTCTCGATCTGCTCCGCCTTGAGCGCGATCGGCTTTTCCGAAAGCACGTGCTTGCCGGCGTCGGCTGCCTTGACCGACCATTCGACATGCTGGCTGGTCGGCAGCGGGATATAGACCGCGTCGATTACGTCGGAAGCGAGCATCTCCTCGTAAGAGCCGAAGGCGTGCGGTGCGGAGAACCGATCCGCCATGGCGCGTGCCTTGGCGAGGTCGCGGCTGGCGATGGCGCTCACCACGCAGTTCTCCGCATCCTGGATCGCCGGGACCACAAGCTCCCGGCCGATCTTCGCCGTCGACAACACCCCGAAACGCAGCATCTGTTTTCCTCCTTGCAGCAGTTCGGGCGGCACCATAGGTGCGCTTGCGGCCCGATGCAACGCGGGAACATGCGCGGCCGGAGGATCAGAAATTCTCGCTTTGACAGCCGCGGCCTGCACCGTACATTCGGGGCACGATCTTCCTCCCTAAGCCCACGGAGTCCCCATGGAACAACGCGCCCTCGGCCGAACCGGTCTTTCCATCGCGCCGATCGTTTTCGGCGGCAATGTCTTCGGATGGACCGCAGACGAGAAGACTTCCTTCGACCTGCTCGACCGGTTCTTCGACGCCGGCTTCAACGCCATCGACACGGCCGATGTCTATTCCGCCTGGGTCGACGGCCATGCCGGCGGGGAAAGCGAAACGGTCATCGGCAAATGGCTGAAACGCGGCTACGTCGCGCGCGACCAGGCGGTCATCGTCACCAAGGTGGGCTTCGACAACCGGGACCGCAAGACCGGCCTGTCTGCGGGGTGGATCGCAGAAGCCGCGGAGGCGTCCCTCAAACGCCTCGGCACCGACTACATCGACCTCTACCTCGCGCACCAGCCGGATGACGAGGTGCCGCATGAGGAAACACTCGCCGCACTGGACCGCCTGAGGCAGGAGGGCAAGGTGCGGGCCATCGGGTGCTCGAACTTCGACGTCCACCGGTTGCAGGCCTCGCTTGATGCCGCTGCGCAACATGGCCTGCCGCGCTACGACGTCATCCAGCCGGAGTACAATCTCTACACGCGCGACAAGTTCGAGGGGCCGCTTGCCGAACTATGCGTTCGCGAGAACATCGGCGTCATCAGCTATTACGCGCTGGCAGCCGGCTTCCTCACCGGAAAATACAGGAGCAGGGAAGACACCGAAGGCTCTTCCCGCGGCTATCGCGTCGGCGACTACCTGAACGACAAGGGCTTCCGGATACTCGCTGCGCTCGACGAGCTTGCCGTGGAGACGGACGCGGAACCGGCTACGATCGCGCTTGCATGGCTGATCCAAAAGAAGGGCCTCGCGGCGCCGATCGCAAGCGCAACCAGTCTGGCACAGTTGGAAACGATCATGGCCGCGGCGGATCTCTCCCTGTCGGCGGACCAGATGAAGCTCCTCGACGAAGCCGGAGCGTAAGCCATGGCGAACAAAGCAACCGTGACAGTACGTGCCGCCGGGCCGAAGGACGAAGCCGCCTGGCGCCGGCTATGGGCGGACTACCTCACCTTCTACGAATTGACGCTCGACCCTGCCATCACCGATGCCACCTGGGCCAAGGCGATGAGCGACGGCTCGGCAATCTTCATGCGGGTTGCGGAACTGGACGGCGAGGTGGTCGGCTTCACCATGTCGCTGACGCACGAAGGCACCTGGATCACGAGCCTCGACTGCTATCTGGAGGACCTGTTCGTCGACGAGACGGCCCGCGGCCGGGGCGTCGGACGGGCGCTCCTCGATGACCTTGTCACACTCTGCAGGCAGAACGGCTGGTCGCGCCTCTACTGGCATACGGCGGAAGACAACGCCGCGGCTCGCCGGCTCTATGACAGCTATGTCGAGACCGACAACCACATCCGCTATCGCATCGAGTTCTAACGCAGGATCGTCACCATGAAAGCCAGGCAGCTTGGACCGCATCTCACCGTTTCCGCCATCGGCCTCGGCTGCATGGGCATGAGCCATGCCTATGGCGGCCAGGACGAGCAGGCATCGATCCGCACGCTTCATCGTGCCGTGGAACTGGGCGTCACCTTCTTCGACACCGCGGAAGTCTACGGTCCGTTCGAGAACGAGATCCTGGTCGGCAAGGCCTTGAGACCCTACCGGGACAAGGTGGTGATCGCCACAAAGTTCGGCTTCCGCATCGACACCTCCGCCAGGGGCGCCACTGCCATGTCCGGCGTCGACAGCCGGCCGGAACATGTGCGCGCGGTCGCCGAAGCTTCGCTGAAACGGCTCGGCGTGGACGTGATCGACCTCCTCTACCAGCACCGGGTCGATCCGGCCGTGCCGATCGAGGACACCGTCGGCGCGATGGCGGATCTGGTGAAGGAGGGCAAGGTGCGGGCGCTCGGCCTTTCGGAAGCCGGAGCCGACATCATCCGCCGTGCCCACGCCGTCCACCCGATCTCCGCGCTGCAGAGCGAATATTCTCTCTGGACTCGTGATCCGGAAGGCGAAATCCTCGACACCTGCCGGGAGCTCGGCATCGGTTTCGTGCCGTTCAGCCCGCTCGGCCGCGGCTTCCTCACCGGCACGATCCAGAACCCCGACGAGCTTGCCGCCGACGATTTCCGCCGAACCATCCCGCGCTTCAGCGAGGAAAACATGGCGGCCAACGCCGCGCTCATCCAGCTCCTCGGAGAAATGGCGGCGGACAAGGGCATCACCGCCGCTCAGCTGGCACTCGCCTGGGTGCTGCATCGGGGCGACGACATCGTGCCGATCCCGGGCGCCCGCAAGATCCCGCACCTGGAACAGAACGTCGCTGCCGCCGGGATCACGCTGACGCTGCAGGAGGTCCAGGAACTGGGCGACCTGCTGACACCGGAAAAATTCGCCGGCGCCCGCTACGGGCAGCAGGCCGCCGCCTGGACGCCACCGCGATAGAGCTCTCGATGCTGGCACAAAAGGTCCTCACGCTTGTTGTACCTTCATCAGGAGGTGCAGCATGATCCAGGACCAGAAGACCACGCAGGGCGCAAACGACCGTTCCCGCAATGACACCATTGCCCAGAGCGGGCCCGGCATCCCCGACGACGGCGGCCAACCGGTCGACGTCGACGAAGCTGCGGTGGAGCGGGCCCGCACCCGCCTTGCCGGCGATGCGCGCGCGGACCTGAAGCGCGAGGTGGAGGAACAGATCGACAAGCCGCAACGGGGATCGGCCTGAGTGGGCAAGGATCAGGCCCGGACCGCCGGCACGGGAAAACCTTCGTAGAAGGCGGAATGGTCGCCGCAGTGGTTCGCCATGCCCGGCTTCGTCAGCACGCCCCGCGGCTCGGCATAGCTCATGATCCGGCGAACAGGCCGCTCATGCCACTGGATGTTGAAGGCCCATAGCTTCGGGAAGAAGCAGAGCGATGCATAAGGAAGATGGTCGTGGATCCACCATGCCATCTTTCGCCAATCGCCTTCGTCCCGGTAGTTGTCGATCAGCCACGGCACGACGATGCAGGCGGTTGCGCCCATGCAACCGTCGGCGTCGCGCATGTCCCATATATGATCCGCGGCCGAGGCGGCATTGGTCGAGCAGTTCAGCTTGTTCCTGTTGCCAAAAGCGTTGACCGCCGCCGCGCGGTAGCCGGAGCGCAGGTGAAGTCTGCCGAACGTCGCCTGCAGCGGCTCCAGCAGTTCCTCGCAAAGCCGCCGCCCTGCCTCGATCGCCAGATCGGGATCATCCGGCAGGTTGGGAATATCGTAGGTGGCGGCGATCTCGGAGAACAGGAAGTCGCGAAAGAAGAAATTCCTCGACAGCCTGACGCGGCCGAGATCCTCCAGCCCCTTCATCGAATTCGGCTTGCGCATCTCCGCCCCACGAAAAAAGCCTGTCCCGAAGCAGGGACAGGCTATCTCGCCGTCAACCGTTGCACCACCCGTTTCAG
This sequence comes from Pseudorhizobium endolithicum, assembly GCF_902153245.2. Lineage (GTDB taxonomy): Bacteria > Pseudomonadota > Alphaproteobacteria > Rhizobiales > Rhizobiaceae > Neorhizobium > Neorhizobium endolithicum. The sequence goes on along the minus strand of NZ_CABFWF030000015.1, from coordinate 33,036 downwards.
GCGCGCAACGTACCGCCCGTCGACTTCTCGACATTGCCGACGATCTTGGCCGTCAGCGCCTCGAAATCCTCGTCGGTCAGCGTCCGGTCGACCGGCTGGATCAGCACTTCGATGGCGACGGACTTGCGGCCCTCGCCAAGCGAGGCACCTTCGAAGACGTCGAAGACGTTGACGCCGGTGATCAGCTTGCGGTCGGCACCCGATGCAGCCTTGATGATCGCACCCGCTTCTACATTGCTCCCGACCACGAAGGCGAAATCGCGCTTGACCACCTGGAAGGGTGAAAGCTCGAGCGGTGGCTTCGTGCGGGTTGCCTTCTTCTTCGGCTCCGGCATGGCATCGAGGTAGACCTCGAAGCCGCACAGCGCGCCGGAAACGTCGAGTGCGCCGAGCATCTTCGGATGGAATTCGCCGAAATATCCGAGCACGACCTTGGGCCCCATCTTGATGGTGCCGGAGCGGCCGGGATGATACCAGGACGGCCCACCCTTCTCGATCTGGACGTTGCCCATCGGCAGGCCGCAGGCTTCCAGCACCGCCAGAGCGTCCGCCTTCGCGTCGAAGACATCGACCGGTTTTCCGCCGCCCTTGGCCGTGTTCGACCAGAGCCGGCCGGCGCCGTTGATGGAGGCGGTGCCGCGGCGCACGCCGCCCGCCACGCGGCGCTGGCCGTCCGGCGTATCGCTTTCATAGGTGCCGGAAACCTCGAAGATCGCCACGTCGCCATAGCCCTTGTCGGCGTTGCGCTGGGCCGCGGTCAGCAGGCCCGGCAGCAGCGAGGGCCGCATGTCGGACATGTCGGAGGCGATCGGATTGGCAAGCTTCAGGCTCGGCGCCCCGCCGCCGAAGAGCTTGGCCTGTTCCTCGGAGATGAAGGACCAGGTGACAGCTTCCAGCATGCCGCGGGCGGCCAGTGCACGGCGGGCGGTGCGGCTGCGAACCTGCAGCGTCGTCAGGATGCGGCCGTTGACCGAGCCGAGGTTGTCGATCGGTTCCGGCATGATCTGGTCGACGCCGTGGATGCGCATGACTTCTTCCACAAGGTCGGCCTTGCCGTCGATGTCGGGACGCCAGGAGGGGACGGTCACCGAGAAGCGGCTGCCTTCGCCCTTCACGCCGAAGCCGAGGCGTACGAGGATCTCCCGGCTTTCCTCCGGCGAGACGTCAAGGCCCGTCAGGCGCTTGACCTCCGACGTCGGGAAGTCGATCACCTTCGGCTGATAGCCCTTGTAGCCGACCACCTTCGCTTCTGCCGCCGTACCGCCGCACAGCTCCAGCACCAGCTCCGTCGTTCGCTCAAGCCCCGGAACCATGTATTCCGGATCGACGCCGCGTTCGAAACGGTAGCGCGCATCGGTGATGATGCCGAGCGAGCGGCCGGTCTTGGCGATATTGATCGGGTCCCACAGCGCCGATTCGATCAGCACGTCGGTGGTGTTCTCGTCACAGCCGGAATGCTCGCCGCCCATCACGCCGCCAATGGATTCGACGCCGTTGTCGTCGGCGATCACCACATTGTTCGGTGTCAGCTTGTATTCACGCTGATCGAGCGCCAGCACAGTCTCGCCTTGCAAGGCGCGCCGCACCGTCAGATCGCCCTTGACCTTGGCGGCATCGAAGACGTGCATCGGCCGGCCCTGATCGAACGTCATGTAATTGGTGATGTCAACGAGCGCGTTGATCGGACGCAGGCCGATCGCCTTCAGCCTCCGCTGCATCCAGGCGGGGCTAGGCCCGTTCCTGACGCCGCGCACCAGGCGCAGGCCGAAACCGGGGCACAGCCGCTCGTCGTCGAGCACGATCTTCAGGTCAACCGCGGTCTCACCTTCCGTCCTGAAGTCCCGCTTGGCATGTTGCTTCAGGGTGCCGAGTCCGGAGGCCGCAAGATCGCGAGCAATGCCATAGATCGAGGTGCAATCCGGGCGGTTCGGCGTCAGGTTGATCTCGATGACCGGGTCATCGAGCCCGGCATAGCTCGCGAAAGCGGTCCCGATCGGCGCATCGGCGGGCAGGTCGATGATGCCGTCATGGTTCTCGGAAATATCCAGTTCCTTCTCCGAGCACATCATGCCGTGGCTCTCGACGCCGCGGATGTTGCCCACGGACAGCGTCACGTCGATGCCCGGGACATAGGTGCCAGGCCGCGCCAGCGCACCGACGAGACCGGCGCGGGCATTGGGCGCGCCGCACACCACCTGCACCGGCTTGCCGTCACCGGCATCGACCATCAGCACCTTCAACCGATCCGCCTGGGGATGCTGCTCCGCCGAAACGACCTTGGCGATGACGAAGGACTTGTAGGCGGCCTTGTCGTCAACGTCCTCGACCTCAAGCCCGATCGCCGTCAGGCGCTCGCAGATCTGTTCAAGGGTGGCATCGGTTTCCAGGTGGTCCTTGAGCCAGGAGAGCGTGAATTTCATATGTCTGTTCTCGTCTGATAATTCATCAAGATGCCAGTCAAGCGGCCCGATCGGGAGCCTTGGCTCCAGGCGCCTTTATGCCCAGAAACATGCTCTTGACCGAGATGCCTTCATCGACGGCAGTCCACCAAATGCCCTCGTACATCAGTTCGATGTCGTTGAGCTGCTTGTCGTCCAGTCCCGACACAAAGGGGTACCACCACAACGGCGTCGATATAACGCGGCCATCAGCCAGTGCGACATGGACTTCGCCATCGGCGCACCAAGCCCGGACCGGCCGCATGTCATCGGTTTCAAACACCAAAGAAGTCATTCCAGACGCCTATCCATTCATCCCGATGATCGGAAGCTACCTCAAGCAACCTGCCGATCTCCTGATCAGTATAGCCCCGGTTATGGGCGACTTCCAAACTCTTCAACCAGATCTTGAGGGACCTGCCGTCCTTGACGATATGGACATGCGGCGGCTCGCCCACATCCAGCGCATAGAAGCGGAACTTGTATCCGTGCCAAATCAGCAGCGTCGGCATACCTACTGGCTCAACCCGCCGAACAAAGTCGGCATGTCGAGCGGGCGGAAGCCGTAGTGGTTCATCCAGCGGACATCGGCGTTGAAGAAGTCGCGCAGATCGGGCATGCCGTATTTCAGCATGGCGATACGGTCCAGCCCCATGCCCCAGGCAAAGCCCTGATACTCGTCGGGATCGAGCCCGCCGGCGCGCAGCACGTTCGGATGAACCATGCCGCAGCCCAAAATCTCCATCCAGTCGGAGCCCTCCCCGAACTTGACGATCGGGCCGGAACGGTCGCACTGGATGTCCACCTCAAAGCTCGGCTCGGTGAAGGGGAAGAAGGACGGGCGGAAGCGCATCGTCACGCTGTCGACTTCGAAGAAGGCCTTGCAGAATTCTTCCAGAATCCAGCGCATGTGGCCGACATGGCTCTTCTTGTCGACGACCAGTCCCTCGACCTGGTGGAACATCGGCGAATGCGTCGCGTCTGAGTCCTGCCGGTAGGTCTTGCCGGGGATGACGATGCGGATCGGCGGCTTCTGCGCTTCCATGGTCCGCACCTGCACCGGCGAGGTGTGCGTGCGCAGAACCTTGCGTTCCCCCTTCTCGTCAGCCTGGAAGAAGAAGGTGTCGTGCATTTCGCGGGCCGGGTGGCCTTCCGGGAAGTTCAGCGCCGTGAAGTTGTAGTAGTCGGTCTCGATATCCGGACCTTCGGCGATCGAGAAGCCCATGTCGGCAAAGACTGCGGTGATCTCGTCGACGATCTGGCTGATCGGGTGGATGCGGCCGCGCTCGGCAGGAGAGGAACGCACAGGCAGCGACACGTCCACCGTCTCGGCCTTCAGCCGCGCCTCGATCGCCGCATCCTTCAACACGGTCCTGCGGGTCGCGATCGCGTCGGTGATCTCGTTCTTCAGCGCATTGATCGCAGCACCCCGGGTCTGGCGCTCCTCGGCTGTCATGGAGCCGAGCGTCTTGAGGAGTTCCGAGACCGAGCCCTTCTTGCCGAGCGCATTGACGCGGACCGCCTCGATGGCTGCCTCGTCGCCGGCCGCGGAAATCTCCGCCAGGATCGATGTTTTCAGGTTTTCCAGATCGGACATGGTTTCTTCCGTTAATGGTCGGAGAGAGTGTTTGGAACGTGTCTTAGTGTCGACCACCGTCGGTCGTCAAAGCAGACATACCGGCCGCAAAAGAAAAACCCGCGCCAGCCTGCACCAGCGCGGGTTTCCCAAAAACTATGAAGCTTTGAAGCCTGGGAAGCGCTGGTTACCGAACCGCGCTTTCAAACTCGTTGGCCGTGCCGTTTTCCTTGAGGTACTCGAGCGCCTTCTTGGAAGCGTCGACGAGGGCACCGAAGGCAGCCGGCTCATGGATGGCCATGTCGGACAGGACCTTGCGGTCGACTTCGATGCCAGCCTTGTTCAGGCCGTCGATGAAGCGGCCGTAGGTCAGGCCGGATTCGCGGACGGCAGCATTGATGCGCTGGATCCACAGGGCGCGGAAGTTCCGCTTCTTCACCTTGCGGTCGCGCGTCGCATACTGGCGCGAACGATCGACGGCGGCCTTGGCGGCGCGGATGGTGTTCTTGCGGCGGCCGTAGAAGCCCTTGGCTGCCTTGAGGGTCTTGGTGTGCTTTGCGCGGGACGTTACGCCACGTTTTACGCGTGCCATGTCATGATCTCCTTAATGATCCAAATCGGCGAAAAGGTCTCAGAGACCGTTCGGCAGGTAGTTCTTCACGACCTTCTTGCCGTCAGCTTCGGCAAGGATCATCGTGCCGCGTGCATCGCGGATGAACTTGTTGGACCGCTTGATCATGCCGTGGCGCTTGCCGGCGGCAGCTGCGACGACCTTGCCGGTCGCCGTGATCTTGAACCGCTTCTTGGCGGACGACTTCGTCTTCATCTTGGGCATTTTGCTACTCCATTCTTCTTTCAGAAACCGGCTGACGAGGCCTGCTTCAAGCATATTAAGAACGGCCTCGGCATGCCCTGCCGGACCGTTCGGACGCGCGCTTATAACCGCAGTCGGAAAAAAGCGCAACGGGATGCGTGAAGGTTTTGTCCCCCGGCCGGGGCCGGTCTTTCCGGCCACCGGTCGGCGCTGCTTCCGACGCTTAACGCGGCGCCAGCACCATCATCATCTGGCGGCCTTCGAGCTTCGGCTCGGCCTCCACCTTGGCGATCTCCGCCGTATCTTCCTTGACCTGCTGCAGGAGCTTCAGGCCGAGTTCCTGGTGGGCCATTTCGCGACCGCGAAAGCGCAGCGTGACGCGCACCTTGTCGCCGTCCTCGAAGAACCGGTTGATCGCCTTCATCTTCACCTCATAGTCATGGGTGTCGATGTTGGGGCGCATCTTGATTTCCTTGATCTCGACGATCTTCTGCTTCTTGCGCGCCTCGGCAGCCTTTTTCTGGTTGGCATATTTCAGCTTGCCCAGATCGAGAATCTTGCACACCGGCGGGTCGTTGTTCGGGGAGATTTCGACGAGGTCCAGGCCGGCGTCCTCCGCCATCCTCAGCGCTTCGTCCGTCGCGCCGACCCCGAGATTGTTTCCATCGGCATCGATAAGCTGAACCCTTGGGATCCGGATTTCCCGGTTTGAGCGCGGCCCTTCCTTGACGGGGGCATCGGCTTTGAACGGTCTGCGAATGGTCGTATTCTCCTTGGCTGTTTCGGTATCGGGCAGAAAAACCCACGCAATTCGCGAAGGCGTCGGCAATGTCGTGATCACGACGGCGAAGTCAATAGCATAGCTTTGCAGGAAAATCACCTGCTGCCGACAGAGTAAGAATCTGTTTTATAAGGCGGCCAACAAAGGAGGCCGCCATGTCGCAGATCGAGATCACGCCACCCGAACCGATGACGATCACCGTCGGCGGTCCGGGCACCGAACGGCAGATCGCCATCCTCCGGCGGTCCGCCACCGCCGGAGGTCCGACGCTCGTCTGGCTCGGCGGCTACCGCTCGGACATGACCGGCACGAAGGCGGTCGAGATGGATGCCTTCGCCATCCGGGAAGGATTGGGGGCGGTCCGCTTCGACTATTCCGGCCACGGCGCCTCGGGCGGAGAGTTCCGCGACGGCACCATCTCCCGATGGCTTGAGGAGGCGCTCGCGGTTCTTGACGCGGTGAAGCCCCTGCAGGTCGTCCTGGTCGGCTCCTCGATGGGCGGCTGGATCGCATTGCGGCTGGTCCAGGAGCTTCGCCGCCGCGGCCACAGGCCGCAGGTTGTTGGCATGGTGCTGATCGCGCCCGCTCCCGACTTCACCTGCGACCTCGTCGAACCCCATCTCACCGACGCGCAACGCGCCACCCTCGACGAGAAAGGGTATTTCGAAGAGCACTCGGAATACGGCCCGGAGCCGAACATCTATACTCGGGGTCTTCTCGAAGACGGTCGCCGCAACCTCGTACTCACCGGGATCATCGAGACCGGCTGCCCGGTGCACATCCTGCAGGGCATGGCGGATCCGGACGTGCCTTACCGCCACGCCCTGAAGCTCGTGGAGCACCTTCCGGCCGACGATGTCGTTCTGACCCTGATCCGCGACGGCGACCACCGTCTTTCGCGGCCCCAGGACATCGAGAAACTCCTCTCCGCGATCGGCACCCTCATAAATAATGATTAATAATTAAGCTGCGGCTAAAAAGCATCACCTTTAACCATATTCACTCTCAAAATGGATCAGTAAAAGTTGATCGATTGACACTCCGGGCCACCCCGTCTTAACGTTTTGTTAAGACTTGAAGGGACGGGTCCATGAAAATTGCCTTGAAGGCACAGCTCATTGCTGTGATCCTCGCCTCTGTACTTGCGCCGACCACTGCAGCCGTACCGGCGCCTCGCGCCCAGGCCAACATGGTGACGGGGGCGGTGACCTCCCAGCCCATCGGACACTACGAATTCTGCCGCCAGAACCCGAGCGAGTGCAACAAGCGCGTCGCTTCCAAGCCCGCGCCCAAGCTCACTCCCCGCGGCTGGTCGCTCATCAAGAGCGTCAACGACTCCGTCAATTCGCGTATCCAGGCGATGACCGACAAGGACATCTATGGGCGCGAAGAGGTCTGGGTCTACCCGAAGGATGTCGGCGACTGCGAAGACTACGCGCTCCTCAAGCGGCGCGAACTGGCGGCCAGGGGCTTCTCGCTCTCCGACCTGCTGATCACGGTGGTTCGCAAGCCGGATGGCGAAGGACATGCGGTCCTGACGGTGCGAACGGCCCAGGGCGACTTCATCCTCGATAATCTCGATCGCGAGGTGAAGCTCTGGCACGAGACCTCCTACACCTTCCTGAAGCGGCAGGCCTCGTTCAATACGGGCCGCTGGGTCAGCATCGAGAACGGCCGCGACGTCCTAGTCGGCGCCCTTCGCTGATCAAGGTTCCATGCGAAGTCACGGAGAGCGGGCCCGGGCCCGCTCTTTTCGTTATCCGTGGCCGATGATGATGCCGGCGGCTAGGACGAGGGAGCCACCCAGCACCACCTGCATCACCGCCCGCATGAAAGGGGTTTCCATGTAGCGGTTCTGGATGAAGGCGATTGCCCATAGCTCGACGAAGACCACCAGCACCGCGATCATCGTCGCCGTCCAGAAATGCGGGATCAGGTAAGGCAAGGCATGGCCGAGGCCGCCGATCGCGGTCATAGTGCCGGAAGCAAGCCCCCGCTTGACCGGCGATCCGCGGCCGGAAATCTTCCCGTCGTCGTGGGCGGCTTCCGTAAAGCCCATGGAGATGCCCGCGCCAACGGAAGCCGACAGGCCGATGAGAAAGGTCGACCAGGTATCCTGGGTGGCAAAGGCGGCGGCAAAGATCGGCGCCAACGTCGAAACGGAGCCGTCCATCAGGCCGGCCAGCCCCGGCTGCACATAGGTGAGCACGAACTGGCGGTGAGCCGCCTCGTCTTCCTCCGCCCTCGCCTCCTCGCCCACATGCTTTTCGGCCAGCGTTCGGGCGATCTCCTCGTGCCCCTGCTCGGCCAGCGCCAGATCATCCAGCAGCTTGCGGGTCGAGGCGTCGCCCACGCGCTTGGCCGCCTCCGTGTAGAAACGGAAGGCCTGCTCCTCCATCGCCTCCGCCTGCCGCCTAATCTTGTCCAGCGGCAGGTTGCGCACCAGCCAGTCGGGGCGACGCGCATAGAAGCCGCGGACATGCTCACGGCGGATGAGCGGGATCCGCTCGCCGAAGCGCGAGCGGAACATCTCGATCAGCATGTTCTTGTGGGCCTGCTCCACCTCCGCCATATCTTCGAATACCTTGGCGGATGCCGGAAACCGGTTCCGTAGATTGTCGGCATAGGCAAGATAGATGCGTGAATCCTCTTCCTCGGCCCCGATCGCCAAGGCCAGGATCTCCTCTTCGCTGAGAGAGCCGAAGGCCCGGCGGGTAGAAATCGACAAGAACGAGCTGAGCATCCGGCAATCCTCTTTAGAATAATTCTAACTTATGCCGGATGCAGGATGGGATCAAGAGGGCAGCGCAGATACGGCATGGCCGCCCATCCGGCGCAATTTCAGGCAAAAACCGGGTCGGGCTGGCGAAATTTTATGCCTCAACCTCTTGCCGTTCTCGAAACGATTCGCTTTACAAGAAGGCAGACACGCTCTGGTCGTGCTCCACCAATTCGAAAGGCATGGAATCCGATGAACCGCAGAACATTCTTCCGTCAGGCCGGCACGATGGGCGTCGGGGCCGCGGCGGCCACCACGCTTGCAGCACCGGCGATCGCTCAGGAAAACCCGAAGATCAGCTGGCGCATGACCTCGTCCTTCACCAAGGGCCTCGACATCCTGTTCGGTGCCGGTCAGATCGTCGCCGACCATGTCCGGGAAGCCTCCGGCGGCAATTTCGTCATCGAGCATTTCGCCGGCGGTGAGATCGTTCCTGCCCTTCAAGCCGCGGATGCGGTCTCGGCAGGTACGGTCGAGATGGCCCATACCTGCGCCTACTACTATGTCGGCAAGGACCCGACCTTCGCGCTCGGCACGTCGATTCCGTTCGGCCTCAACGCGCGCCAGACCAATGCCTGGTTCAACCAGGCCGGCGGCAACGAACTGCTCAACGAATTCCTTTCCGGCTACAACATCCACTCCATCCTCCTCGGCAATACCGGCGCGCAGATGGGCGGCTGGTTCCGCAAGGAGATCAACACGATCGAGGACCTGAAGGGTCTGAAGATGCGCATCGCCGGCCTTACCGGTCAGGTCATGCAGAAGGTCGGCGTCACGCCGCAGCAGATCGCCGGCGGTGACGTCTATGCCGCGCTGGAGAAGGGAACGATCGACGCCACCGAATTCGTCGGCCCCTACGATGATCAGAAGCTCGGCTTCTACAAGGTCGCCAAGTACTACTACTATCCGGCTTGGTGGGAGGGCGGCCCGGCGGTTCACGCCTTCGTCAACCTCGAAAAGTACAACAGCCTTCCGGAACACTATAAGCGCATGCTGAACGACGCTTGCGCAGCCGGGAGCGCCAGCATGCTGGAGCGCTACGACACCCGGAATGCCACTGCTCTCAAGGAACTGGTGGCTGAAGGTGCGATCCTTCGACCGTTCAGTCAGGAAATCCTCGATGCCAGCTACAAGGCGGCGATGGAAACCTATGCGGAGATCTCGGCGAACAATGCCGCCTTCAAGAAGATCTACGACAGCCAGCAGGCGTTCAAGAAGGATGCGTATCTGTGGGCGCAGATCGCCGAATACAGCTACGACACCTTCATGATGATCCAGCAGCGTAACGGCACGCTCTGATGCCAAGGGTGCCGGCCCTGCCGGCACCCCTCCTGTTCCACGCATCGGCTGCGGGCTGCACTTCCGCTTCCCGGCCAGCGCGCCGAGCCTCTAGACCCATAGAAACTCTCGCCATCCCATGAGGAGGGATCCCATGAACCGTAGACACTTCCTGCGGCAGGCTGCAACGGCCGGCGCAGGCGCCGCCGCAGCATTGCCGCTTGCAGCTCCCGCCATCGCCCAGGAACAGCCACAGGTCACTTGGCGGCTCACCTCGTCTTTCCCGAAGAACCTCGACATCATCTTCGGCGCCGCCAACGAGATCGCCGAAAGCGTCAGGAACGCGACCGACGGCCGGTTCACCATACAGGTCTTTGCCGCAGGCGAGATCATCCCCGGCCTGCAGGCTGCCGACGCGGTCGCGAGCGGCACCGTGGAGATGGCGCATACCTGCTCCTACTACTATATCGGCCAGGATCCGGCTTTCGCGCTCGGCACCGCCATTCCGTTCGGCCTCAATGCCCGCATGACCAATGCCTGGTTCACCGCCGGCGGCGGCAACGACCTGATCAACGAATTCCTTGCGCCCCGCAATCTCTACGCCCTGCCGGCCGGCAACAGCGGCACCCAGATGGGCGGCTGGTTCCGCAAGGAGATCAACACGCTCGATGACCTCAAAGGCCTCAAGATGCGTATTGCCGGGCTTGCCGGACAGGTCATGCAGAAGGTCGGGGTGACGCCGCAGCAGATCGCGGCGGGCGACGTCTATCCGGCACTGGAAAAGGGTACGATCGACGCGACCGAGTTCGTCGGCCCCTACGACGACCAGAAGCTCGGCTTCCAGAAGGTGGCCAAGTACTACTACTATCCCGCCTGGTGGGAAGGCGGCCCTGCCATGCATGCCTTCTTCAATCTGGGCAAGTGGAACGGCCTGCCGAAGAGCTACCAGCAGATACTCGCCAATGCCTGCGCGTCCGCCAACAACAACATGCTGGCGAACTACGATGCCCGCAATGCCGTAGCCCTGAAGCAACTGGTGGCCGACGGCGCGGTCCTCAAGCCGTTCAGCCAGGAGATCATGGAAGGCTGCTACAAGGCGGCAATGGAAACCTATGCGGAGCTGTCGGAAAAGAGCCCTTCGTTCAAGAAGCTCTACGACAGCCAGTTGGCCTTCAAGAAGGACGCCTATCTATGGGCGCAGGTCGCCGAGTACAGCTACGACACCTTCATGATGATCCAGCAACGCAACGGGACGCTGTAAGCCCGTCCGGATACGCGGCGAGGACCGGTGCGCACGGACCTCGCCGCCCATTCCATTAGAACTTTCTACTTTTCATCCCAGACCGCGGAACCGGCCGGGGTCTCAGCCCGTTGTAGAAGCATCTTCTCGGAGGCTTCTCATGTCATATCACTATTCGTCACGCCGCCCCGCAAAGGGCGGCTTCGGAACCGCCATTCTCTTTATGCTTGCCGTTATCGCAGGCGGCGGCTTCCTTGCGGCATCGCTCGAAGACGGTCCCTCGTCGGCGCGCGTCTACCTTGCAGAAGACCTCAACGCGGCCGCCCGTTGACGTCCTGCGAATCTACCGATGGAGGAGGCCGCGCCACACCCGCGGCCAGTAGAGAACGGCGATGCAGAAGAGAGCCATGGCGATCAGGGCGACGATCAGCTGATGGACGGCAAAACCATTCGCATCGCGACCCGCATACCATTCAACGATCGCACCGGCCGGGCGAAGGATAGTTTCAGCAACGAAGCCGAGCATAAGGCGCCTCCACAGCTATTCAAGCACCTGCAGCCTACCCGCTTGCGTGGGCGTGCCCTTGATCTGGCTCAACATCAAAAGAATAGGCCCCGCACGCGTGCGGGGCCTATTCTTCAACTCATACGATCTCAGTTGCTGCCGTTGTTGGGCCTTGCCTTGGAGCCGAAGCGGTCGGTGGTGGTCGCGGTCTTGCCGTCCGCTTCCTGGCCATAATAGGTCCCGCCGAGATGTCCGCCCGCGCTGGTGTTCTCCACCTGGCGTTCCGCCCGCTTTATGGCCTGTTCAACATCGCTCTTCGTCATCGTCGTCTCCGTCTTTGGGTTGGTGACGAAGACGTAACCCCCGGCAGGAACCGATGTTCCGACTTTTCCGGCTCACATCCCGGCCGCTTGCAGAGAGCCTGGCAATCCGATCCGCTTGTAGAAAAGGGTGGTGCCGCAAAAGCCGCCGTCCGGCCACATCGCATAGTCCGGGATGACGCCCACCCTTTCCCAGCCGAAGCGCGGGTAGATCGCCTCCGCCTCGCTGCCGGTCGCGGTGTCGAGCACCAGCAGCGTGCGATCCCGCCGCGCCGCCTCCGCCTCGACCGCCTGCATCAGCAGGCGCGAGAGGCCCAGACCGCGGGCCGAGCGGTGCACGAGAAGCTTCATCAGGTCGCCGCGATGCGGCTGGTTCGGCTTGGATGCAAGTCCCACCTGTACGGTTCCCACGACCCTTCCTTCCATCTCGGCGAGAGCGAGGATGATACCGCCCGACCCGACCTGCTCGGCGATGCCGCGCCAGTAGTCGGCCGAATCCTCAGGCTTGAAGGGAAGCATGAAACCCAGCGACGCTCCGCCATTGATGCAGTCGGAAAGCACCTCGCAAAGATCCGGGATGGCTGCCATGGCGGTCTCGGCATCGGCAATGCGTATGGCTGCGGTCACGATCTGCATGCTCCTTGTTTCTGTCAGTGACCTTGGTCGAGGATCACTGCATAGCGGGCGGCTGTCTTGCCGGGATTGTGGAATTCGAAGGCATCGCCGAGGTCCATGAACAGGCAGTCGCCCGGCAGCAGGCGGTGCAGCATCTCGCCGACCGTCATCTGCAATTCGCCCTCGAACAGCCAGACATGCTGCGTCATCACCTTGCTTTCCCCCCTCGGCGGGAAGGCAACCCTTGCCCCCGGCGGGAACTCCACCTCGACGACGTCGACGCGGCTTCCCATGCCCGCCGGCGAGATCGAGCGGCGCAGATAGCCCGTATGGGGATCACGCCACAGCCTCTGTCCTGCCCTCCGGCTGAGCGCCGAAGCCGGCACGTCCTCATCGGCGAAGAAGGCCGAGAGCGTCTCCCCCAAAGCCTCGCAAATTCGGGCGAGGAGCGCGGCAGTCGGGCTGGCGTCGGCGCGCTCGATGCGGGAGATCATTGCTCGGCTGACGCCCGAACGCTGGGCGAGCTCGGTCAGGGTCAGCCCCCGCCTTGCGCGGAGCGATCGCACCCGGTCGCCGATCGACCGATCGAAGTTGCGGCTGGCATCGTCCATCATAGAAGAATTCATTTCTCTTATGATGGAGTCAAGGAGATTTGCGCAGAAGAAGAAAGACCGTGACCGGGTTCAGCGAGCAGCCGGAGGCCAGTCTATGTCGATCCTCATGCCGTCTTCGGCCGGCCGCCGCGACAGTCGGCCGCCGAGCTGGCGCGTCACCAGCGTATCGATCAGCCGGGTACCGAAACCCGATGCCTGGGCGTCCGCCGGTCTCGCTCCGGTCTCGATCCACTCCATCCTGACCCGCTCCAGAACCGTCCAGCGGACCGTCAGCAGGCCCTGCTCCTGCGACAGCGCGCCATATTTCAAGGAATTGGTCAGCAGTTCGTGGAGGATCAGCCCGAGCGCCTGGGCCTGGTTGGAGTCGAGACGAACAGGCTGCCCCTCAACGACGATCGCTTCGCGGTTGCCGCCAACAGAGGCAAGTTCGGCGTCCAGCAGGGCACGCAGGTCAACCCCGCCCCCCAGTGCGGGGTTGAGAAGGTCCTGTGCCGCTGCGAGCGCGTGGAGCTGCCGCTCGAACAGGGTGAGGAAATCCTCCTTCGTCTCCACCTGCCGGGCCGTCAGCCGCGCGATCGCCGAAATCCGCGCCACGGAGTTCTTCAGGCGGTGTCTCGTCTCCTCCAGGAGCAGGCCGCGAAGCTCGGCCGAGCGCCGGACCTCGCGCGCGGCATCCAGTTCGGCCTGGATCCTCTGCTCGCGCTGCTGCAGGAGCCACTGCAGCAGAACCGCCACGAGCCCGCCGCCGACCAGCAGGAGAAAGGACGCCTGGTTGAAGGTTGCAGCACGGTCGCGATAGGCGAGATCAACCCTCCACTCCCGATCCGCCATTAAGATCGGATAACTCGCGCTGAAGGCAAGATCCTTGTCCGGCTCGAGCATCACGACGCCCGTTGCCGTATCCACCACCCTTGCGGTGACCCCGAGATCGCTCGGCTGAGTCAAGACCTCGTGCATCATGTCGCCGATACGGTAGGGCGCATAGACGAGGCTGTGGATCGTGCCGTCGTCGCGGATCACCGGCAGGTAGATCAGGAAGCCGATCTGCTTGTCGGCGGTGATTTCCTGGACAAGCTCGACCGGTGCCGTCGCAGCCGCCTCACCTGACCGCCAGGCCCGATCCATCGCCTCGCGCCGCACCGGTTCGGCATACATGTCATAGCCATAGGCGGCCCGGTTGCGCTCGTCTGCCGGCTCCAGCAGGACGATCGGGAACCGGTCGGGCTGGTCTGTCTCGGGCCAGACACCACGCCCCTGGCCATAGGCGTCCTTCAGGATCGCCTCTGCCGGAGCGACATCGTCCGCCTTCTGGTGAAGCGCGATCCCCACGCCCTGCATGCCGGCGGTCAGCCCGTTCTGGTCGCTCAGCCCGAGAAAGCGACGAATGGCTGGAGGATCGATCCGATAGCCGGTGGCGCTCAGGAAGCCGCGCAGGGAAGACAGCAGCGCCGTCTGGGTCTCAATCCGCCCTTCTATCCGCGTTGCGATGGCGGCGAGTTCCCGCGCGATCTGCCGGTTGTGGGACTGTTCCACCGCAGTGGCGGCAACAATCGACAGGAGCAAAACCATCGCTCCTGCCGCCAGGGGTCCCAGTGTCTGTCCTCTTCGCTTCAGCAGCCTCGGATTCCTTCCTGCCCCGCCTGATCACCGGCTTCGGGGAAATATGCAGCTATAGGATGCCCGGCAGGCTCAACAGCCGGCGCGCAGGGCAGCAGGCCCTCGCCGGAATCATTCCCCGACCTGGGCGATCCAGTCGTTGAGGTTGTAGTAATTGGTCACCCGCGCCACCTTGCCCTCGCGGATCTCGAAAAAGGCGCCGGCCGGCAGCCGGTAGGTCTGGCCCCTCGCCTCCGGCAGGCCCTCGTCGGTCTCCAGATACTCGCCGTTGACGATGAACTCGGCGGCCGCACGCCTGCCGTCCGCATCGGCCATGATGACCATGTCGGTCAGCCTTTCGCGGTAGCACCGGTTCATGTGCTCCATGAATCGCGCGAAGGCCTGCTTGCCCACCTGCCGCTCCCCCTGGTTGACGTCATGCACCACGTCATCCGTCAGCAGGGCCAGGAAGGCCTGCATGTCCTGGGCGTTGAAGGCGTCGTAATAGGCGCGGACGGTCTCGGTGGCGGTCATGCTGGTCCCCGGTTCTGGCAGAGGGTTGGATCGGATGGTTCACGACGATATAACTGCTCCGCAACCGGCTGAACATAATCTATGACCCTAGAAATAAAAACCTTTTCGGGCGCTGACGCCGCGGCCTGCTTTGCCGACGTGGCGCGGCTCAGGATCGCCGTCTTCCGCGACTTCCCCTATCTCTACGACGGCGACCTCGCCTATGAGGAGCGCTATCTTTCCACCTATGGCCGCTCGCAAGGTTCGATCTTCGTGCTGGCGATCGATGACGGCGTCGTCGTCGGCGCCTCGACGGGAACGCCCATGGCCACCGAGACCGACGAAGTGAAGGCGCCCTTCCACGCCGCCGGGCGCGACCCGGCCGACCACTTCTATTTCGGCGAAAGCGTGCTGCTGCCCGCCTATCGCGGCCGCGGCATCGGTGTGTCCTTCTTCGCCGAGCGCGAGGCGCAGGCACGCCGCCTCGGCCTCCGCTATGCGGCCTTCTGCGCCGTCGAGCGCCCGCTGGACCACCCCCGCCGCCCGGCCGACTACGTGCCGCTCGATGCCTTCTGGGAAAAGCGCGGCTACCGCCACCATCCGGAGCTTCGCACCACCTTCGCCTGGCGCGACCTCGATGAAGCGGCGGAAAGCGAAAAACCCCTCTCCTTCTGGATCAAGGATCTCGCCGCATGATCAAGCTTGCCGCCTGCCAGTACGCCATAGAGTTGATCGAGAGCTTCGACGACTATGTCCGTCACCTGACCGGTCTGGTGGAGGAGGCCGCCGCCCAGGGGGCAGAACTCCTGCTCATGCCGGAATATGCCGGCCTGGTGCTGGCGGGCCAGTTGGACGCAGCGACACGCTCCGACCTGCACGGCTCGATTTCCGGCATCCAGCCGCTGATCCCGCGCTGGCTGGAGCTCTGCGAAGGGCTTGCCCGCAAGCACCGGATCGTCTTCCAGCCCGGTTCCGCCCCCGTGCTCGACCCTGACGGACAGTACCGCAACCGCGCCTGGCTGTTCGGCCCCGACGGGCTGATCGGCCACCAGGACAAGCAGATCATGACCCGGTTCGAGCGCGAGCAATGGGGGATCGCCGCGGGCCAGGACGGCCTCAAGGCCTTCGAGACCCATCTCGGCACGCTCGGCATCCTGATCTGCTACGACAACGAATTCCCCATGCTCGGCCGCCGGCTCGCCGAACTCGGCGCGGAACTGGTGCTGGCTCCCTCCTGCACCGATACGCTCGCCGGCAGCTTCCGGGTCCGCATCGGCGCCCAGGCCCGCGCGCTGGAGAACCAGTTTGCCGTCCTCTCCTCCCCCACCGCCGGGACCGCCCCCTGGTCTCCGGCCATGGACGAAAACCGCGGCCGCGCCGCCCTCTACGTCCCCTCCGACTACGGCATGCCGCCCTCCGGCATCGTCGCCGAAAGTCCGTCGGACACCGTCGAGGAGACCTCCTGGCTCCTCGTCGACATCGATCTCGCCGACGTCGCCCGGCTGCGCACCAAAGGGCAGGTGGCCACCCGCCGCGACTGGCCGGAACAGTTCGCCCGCTAAAACGCGGCACGCCCGCGAAAAGCGGCGCATTTGTCGCAAATGCCGGTGACTACCGGCTATGCGGCGCCTTTGACCGCTGCTATATGCGCGGACCATGAGCACCGACCGCACGCCCCTTGACCATATCCGCAACTTTTCCATCGTCGCCCATATCGACCACGGCAAGTCCACCCTTGCCGACCGGCTGATCCAGACCTGCGGCGGCCTTGCCGAACGCGAGATGTCGGAACAGGTCCTCGATTCCATGGACATCGAGCGCGAACGCGGCATCACTATCAAGGCGCAGACCGTGCGCCTGCACTACAAGGCCAAGGACGGCGAGACCTATGTCCTGAACCTGATCGATACGCCCGGCCACGTGGACTTCGCCTACGAAGTCTCCCGGTCGCTATCGGCCTGCGAAGGCTCGCTGCTGGTTGTCGACGCGTCCCAGGGCGTGGAAGCCCAGACGCTCGCCAATGTCTACCAGGCGATCGACAACGACCACGAACTCGTCACGGTCCTCAACAAGATCGACCTGCCGGCGGCCGAGCCGGACCGGATCAAGGAGCAGATCGAGGAGGTGATCGGCATCGACGCCTCCGACGCCGTGATGATCTCCGCCAAGACCGGGCTCGGCATTCCCGACGTTCTCGAAGCGATCGTCCACAAGTTGCCGCCGCCGAAGAGCGAGGGTGGCGAGAAGGCGCCGCTCAAGGCGCTGCTGGTCGATAGCTGGTACGACACCTATCTCGGCGTCATGGTCCTCGTGCGCGTACTCGACGGCGTGCTGACCAAGGGCCAGCAGATCCGCATGATGGGCACCGGCGCCCGCTACGGCGTGGAGCGCGTCGGCGTGCTCACGCCGAAGATGCTGCAGGTCGATTCACTCGGCCCCGGCGAGATTGGTGTCATCACGGCCTCGATCAAGGAAGTGGCCGATACCCGCGTCGGCGACACGATTACCGACGACAAGAAGCCGACGGCTTCCGCGCTGCCGGGCTTCAAGCCCGCCCAGCCGGTGGTCTTTTGCGGCCTCTTCCCCGTTGATGCCGCCGATTTCGAAGACCTGCGCGCCGCCATGGGCAAGCTTCGCCTCAACGACGCGAGCTTCTCCTTCGAGATGGAAAGCTCGGCCGCCCTCGGCTTCGGCTTCCGATGCGGCTTCCTCGGCCTCTTGCACCTGGAAATCATCCAGGAGCGGCTGGAGCGCGAGTTCAACCTCGACCTCGTCGCCACCGCCCCCTCCGTTGTCTACCAGATGACGCTGACGGACGGCACCGAGAAGGAGTTGCACAACCCGGCCGACATGCCGGACGTCGTCAAGATCGACGAGATCCGCGAACCGTGGATCAAGGCGACGATCATGACGCCCGACGAATATCTCGGCGGCATCCTGAAGCTCTGCCAGGACCGGCGCGGCATCCAGACCGAACTCACCTATGTCGGCAACCGCGCGATGATCACCTACGAGCTGCCGCTCAACGAAGTGGTCTTCGATTTCTACGACCGGCTGAAGTCGATCTCCAAGGGCTATGCCTCCTTCGACTACAACATCATCGACTACCGCGCCGGCGACCTCGTGAAGATGTCGATCCTCGTCAACGGCGACCCGGTCGACGCGCTTTCCATGCTCGTCCACCGCTCCGCCGCCGACCGCCGCGGCCGCGGCATGTGCGAAAAGCTCAAGGAACTCATCCCGCCGCACATGTTCCAGATCCCGATCCAGGCGGCGATCGGCGGCAAGGTGATCGCCCGCGAGACGGTCCGGGCGCTGCGCAAGGACGTGACCGCCAAGTGCTACGGCGGCGACGCCACCCGCAAGCGCAAGCTTCTCGACAAGCAGAAGGAAGGCAAGAAGCGCATGCGCCAGTTCGGCAAGGTGGAAATACCGCAGGAAGCGTTCATCGCGGCGCTGAAGATGGGGGATGAGTGAGGGATCTCGCACATCGCGGTTTGCTCACCGCTTTGTCGCGGGTCTGCGTCTTGACCGGCTTTGAAGGTCCGTCGTTCGATTGGCTCGCAAGCTTGTTATCCTCTTCGCCATTCGCCGGAGCGTGTTGACGAAGGCCAGATGATCCAGGGTTGCCTTCGTTAACGGTAGCAAAGTCGTCATTTCGGCTATGCTCATGGCCGGAAGCGTCAGTGGCCCCGCCACGCCGGCCCTAGCCCTAAGGCGGGAGCGCAGCCACTGTCGAGGGTCTAGGGCGGGCAATAGCGGACGGTTGAGCAACAAGGATCCTTCGAGGGCCGGCAAAGCCGGCCACCTCAGGATGAGGGCGGATGCGGATGCCTCTCGACAAAGTCCGATGGTTGCGGTTGCATAGCGGCGACACGGCGGGAGTGCATCCGCATGGAAGTCACCGTTTACATGCTCCGCTGCAGCGACGGCTCCTACTATACCGGACTGACGAAGCAGGACGTCTACGCGCGCCTGTGGGAGCACAATGCCGGTGTCTACGACGGCTACACCGCTCGTCGCCGGCCCGTCGAGCTCGTGTTCATGGAGATCTATGACCGCATTGTCGACGCCATAGCTCGTGAACGCCAGATCAAGGGCTGGAATCGCGCCAAAAAGGGAGCGCTGATCGCCCACGCCTATGAGAGACTGCCCGCCCTGTCTCGGCGCGGCCCCGTCGAGCGGCAGGAGACTGAGCAGGAGCGATAACCGTCACCTCCGGTGAGGCACAGGCGGTCAGCCCTCACCCTGAGGTGGGAGCGCAGCGACCCTCGAAGGGCGGGGGCGGGTGGTGCCATAAGGGCTAGCGGCGGCGCAAGAAGGATCCTTCGAGGGCCGGCTTTTGCCGGCCACCTCAGGATGAGGGGAGCGTGGGACGTCCTGCCCCGCCCTCGCTTTCGTCATCCGCGGGCTTGACCCGAGGATCCAAAACCAAGCCTTCCCATCCCCGAGCGACAGCCGTCACCGACCGGAACGCGCACCCCGGGCGAACGAAGTGAGACCCGTGGATCGCCAAGGGATGAATCCGTCCGCGCGTGATCCTCGGGCTCGACCCGGGGACAAGGGAGGAGTCCGCCCTGCTGCAACCGCATGACCGAGCGCGCTCGCCCTGATCCCGAGGGTGGTCGAAGCCGGCCTCGAAGGTCTGTGGGGACAGCCTATCGCCTTCCGGCCGCCTCTTCGGGTCATCCCAGATAGTGGATATGCGGCCGCCCGTGATGCGGAGAGGCTTCCACCTTGGCTTGTACCCGGAAAACCTCCTTCAGCAGGTCCTCGGTCAGCACCGCGTCCGGCGGGCCCGCGGCCACGATGCGTCCTTCCCGAAGTACCGCCAGTTGGTCGCAGAACATTGCCGCGAGGTTGAGGTCGTGCAGCGCGATGATCGAGGTGATGCCGAGGCGCGACACCAGCGAGAGGATGTCGAGCTGGTGCTGGATGTCGAGATGATTGGTCGGCTCGTCGAGCAGGAGTTCGGCCGGTGCCTGGGCCAGCGCCCGGGCGATATGCACGCGCTGGCGTTCGCCGCCGGAAAGCGTCTGCCAGAGCTGCCCAGTCCTTTCGCGCATATCGACCCGGTCCAGCGCCTGGCAGACGGCCGCCTCGTCCTCCGCCGTCCAGGACGACAGCAGCCCCCGGTGCGGCGTACGCCCGAGCCGCACGACGTCGCGGACCGTAAGCTGGGTATCGGTCGTCGCCTGCTGCTCCACGAAGGCGACGCGTCGGGAAAGTGCTGCGCGCGGTATGGAGGCGATATCGTCGTCGCCGAGGCGGATGACGCCGCTTTCGGCCCTTCTCAGCCGGCAGATGAGCCGCAGCAGGCTCGATTTTCCCGAGCCGTTCGGCCCCAGCAGGCCGAGGACCTTGCCCTTTGGCACGGTGAGGGTGACACCGTCGACGACGAGCCTGCTGCCGGCCGAGAAGCTGACGTTTTCGACGGCGATGCTCATGCCGTTCGCCTCGCGCGGTAGAGGATCAGCGCGAAGGCGGGGGCGCCGAACAGGGCCGTGACGACGCCGATGGGCAGGACCTGCTGCGGGATGATGATCCGGGAGATGATGTCGGCACCCACCATGAAGATCGCCCCGCCGAAAGCTGCCGCAGGCAGGAGCCGTGCATGGCCCGGCCCGACGATGAAGCGCGCCGCATGGGGAATGACCAGCCCTACGAAGCCGATCGACCCCACCATGCTGACGACGCTGGCCGTCATGGCGGCCGTTGTCGCGAGCAGGACGATCTGCACCCGCCGCACCGAAATCCCGAGCGAGGCGGCGGCATCGGTGCCGAAGGCAAAGGAGTCGAGCGCCCGCACATGGGCAAGGCAGACGAGGAGCCCGACGAGGCAGACGGGGGCGGCGAGGTAGACGTCCACCCAGCGCACGCCGCTGAGCGAGCCCAGGAGCCAGAAGAGAACGCCCCTCGCCTGCTCCGCATTCGCCGAGGTCGTGACGATGTAGGAGGTGAGCGCATTGAAGAGCTGCGAGCCGGCAATGCCGCAGAGGATGATGCGCTCGCTCGTGCCGCCCACCCCTGCCGCGAGGATCCCGACCAGCAGGAAGGCCAGAACGGCGCCAATGAAGGCGCCGCCCGATAGGCTCACCGCACCGTAGCCGAAACCGAGGATCATGACGCAGACCGCTCCCGTCGAAGCTCCGGCGGAGATGCCGAGCACATAGGGCTCGGCCAGCGGATTGCGTAGAAGCGCCTGCAGCATGGCGCCGCAGAGCGCCAGGGACGCACCGGCGCATGCTGCGACGAGCGCCCGGCTGAGGCGATAGTCCCATACGATGCCTTCATGGATCCGGCTCAACACGAACTCCGCGCCGAAGAGCCGGTTGGCCACCGCCTTGGCGGTGGTCGGGAGGGGGATGGAGACCTCGCCGATGGATACGGCGAGGCTGACCATGGCGGCGAGAAGCCCCGCCGCCATGGCGAGTGCTGCCAGCATCCACCGGGTGGGCTGAACGGGAGAGAACCCCCTCGAACCGCCCTTCTTCTCCTGGCGGAGGCTCACTGCGAGAGCCCGAGGGCGCGGATGCCCTCCGCCAGGGTCTCGATGCCATCGATCGTCCGGATCGTCGGGTTCATCGACTGGGCGTCCATCAGGACGAAGCGCTTGTTGCTCACTGCGTTCATCCGGCTGGTCACCGGATCATTGGCGAGGAAATCGAGCTTTACCTCGGGATTGTCGGCAGCATGGCGCCGCCGCTCCATGGTAGCGATAACGATGACGGCCGGGTCGGCCTCGGCGATCGTCTCCCAGCCGACCAGCGGCCACTCCTCCTCCGTTTCCACGACGTTCCTCGCACCGAGCGTCTTCAGGATATAGGCTGGCGCGCTGTTCTTGCCGGCGATAAAGGCGTCGCCGGTCACCTCCTTGCTGGAAAACCAGAAGACGACCGGGAGGTCCTTCCCAGCCGCGCCGGCAATGGAGGCGACGGCATCCTGCTCACGCTTCTTCAGTTCGGCGACCAGCGCCTCGCCACGCTCCTCGACATCGAATATGGCGGCAAGTTCGCTGATCTGCCGATAGATCAGCTCCATCGTGAACAGCTCCTTGCGCACCCCGTCACCACCATTGGTGTTGATCTTGGCGGCGCAATCCGCCGGGGCAACATAGGTGTCTATCCCCAGAGCGGAGAACTGGTCCCGGTTGGCGATCGAGCCCTCCGGGCCGATATGCGACTCGAATTCCGCAGCCACCAGATCCGGTTCCTGTCCGACAAGGGATTCGAAGCTCGGGTCGTTATCCGCCAGCCGCTTGATCCGGCTGTTGGCCTCTGCATATTGCGGAAGGACGGGTCCCACCCAGACGGCCGTGCCGGCCATTTTCTCCTCCAGTCCGAGAGAGAACAGGATTTCGGTCATGCCCTGGCCGACGGACACGACCCTTTTCGGGGGCTGCTCGAACGTCACCTCGCGGCCGCAATTCGTGATCGTGAGGGGATAGTCCGTCGCCGCAAGAACGGGCGTCGAGATGCTGACCCCAAGGGCAAGGGCTAGGCTGGCGGGAAGCTGGCGCATGATGGACCTCGAAATGGAACAGGCAGGAGAACGAGCGGATAGCGGTCGCGGCCCGGGTAGTCCGGCAGCCGCAATCGGCGCGCTAGTGGCGGAGGGTCCAATCAAGACGGAGGTGAGGCGTTCGGCGAAGGCGCAGGTCAAACATGTCTGTTCCTTTCCGGGCATCCCCGCCCGGGTCGATTGGATGGCAGCGCGATGGCAGGTCTCCTGGCTTGCGGATATCTGCCTTCATCTGCCTTCCCGCACCCGAGGCACAGTGGCACGGCGCATTCCAGCGCCGGAGATGAATGACAATCCGCTTACAGTTGCGGGGGCAGCCTCGGTCTTGGACGTCGAAATGACGAACCTCACCGTGTTCCCTATTAATCCCCTCCGAGTCACCTTCGGGGAACCATCACGGTCAGGTAGGCGGAAAGGCGGCTCGCGGTCAAGTCGATGTCCTACGCAGATAACCATTCTCCTCACCACCACCCCTTTTGTAATGTTATTACATTTCCTATCTAGCTACAGACCGGGCCTGTGTCTAGTGAGAAAAGCGCCCCCTTCTTCGTCATTCCTGTCCCCGGACCTGGTCTGTAGATCGGTCACAGAACACAGCACTGCGCCTACGGTGCGGAAGACTCTTCTCACGCGAAGGACTTCACGTGGCTGGATCCCGGAACAAGTCCGGGATGACGACCCAAACACAACCCCGGAAAGAACACACCACGTCCGACAACAAGCTGGCCGCCGTTCCGCCAACGAAAAAGCCGCCCGCCAGTGTGGCGGACGGCTCGGATAGGTGGATGACAGACGGATTAACCGCCGTTGGTGGTACCGCCTGCGGCCGGGGGAGTGGCCGGGGCAGCCGGATCGGCGGGGGCAGCATCGGTTGCGCCACCACCCGGTGCCGGAGCGACCGGAGCCGGTGCGCTGTCCATGGCTTCCGAGTTCGTCGTCGAGGAGGTCGTGGCCGGGTCAGTGCCGGGCTCGCCGCCCATGTTGCCCCAGATGAAGGCGCCGATCAGAAGGACGGCCAGCACGGCCACCCATGGTACCCAGGACGCGCTGCGGCGGGCGTCGACATTGTTGTTCACGAGGTCCGGGCGGCGGTCCCGCAGGTCCGGACGATTGTCATTCGGATCATAGGTCATGGGTTCTTCCTCCGTTTAACCTGGCAAGAGAACGGGGAGTCACGCAAAATTGTTCCGCACCGAGATGCAGGCCCTTTTTAAAGGTCGGTTCTGGCGGCCTATTCGCCCCGCGGGAAACGCTGGCTTTCCTCCAGAACGTTGAGGTCCATGTGGTTGCGCATGTAGCGTTCCGACGCCTTCTGCAGTGGCTGGTGGTCCCAGGGGAAATAGGCGCCGTTGCGCAGTGCTTCGTAGACCACGTGCCGGCGGGCCTGGCTTTCGCGCACCGCGGCATCGTAGCTGGCCAGCTCCCATCGCTCAGCCGCCAGCGCAGAGAGCCGCTCCAGGACTGCTGCATGGCCAGGATCTGCCGCAAGGTTGCTGAGCTCCGCCGGATCACCCTCGAGATCGACAAGGATCGGCGGATCGGCCTCGCAGAGAGTGAGCTTGTAACGCCCGTCGCGAATGGCGACCAGCGGGGCCACCGAACCCTCTGCGGCATATTCCATCGGCACGGGTCCGCGCCCCGTTTCCCCGCGGGCGATCGGGGCAAGGTCGGTGCCGTCCGTCCAGGGCAGAAGCGCCGCGATGTCGATGCCGGCAAGAGCGGCCACCGTCGGGCAGACGTCCAGCGTGGAGACCGGCTCTTCCACGAGGCGCGGCTGCCAGCCGGGAGCCGCAATCATCAGCGGCACGCGGGCGGAGCCCTCGAAGAAGTTCATCTTGAACCACAGGCCACGATCGCCCAGCATGTCGCCGTGGTCGGAGACGAAGAGGATGACGGTGTCGTTCGCCATGCGTCCGCGCTCGAGCACATCGAGGATCTCGCCAATCTTCTCATCGATATAGGAGATGTTGCCAAAATAGCCGCGCCGGGCCCGGCGGACATCCCCGGCGGTGATGTCGAAGGCCCTGTGGTCGCAGGCGTCCATCAGGCGCTTCGAATGCGGGTCCTGCCCGTCATAGGGAATGGCCGGAATGGCGGGATCCAGTTGCGGGCAATCCTCATAGAGGTCCCAGAAGCGACGCCGCGCAACATAGGGGTCGTGCGGGTGGGTGAAGCTGACGGTGAGGCACCATGGCCGGTCGTCCTGGCCACGCGACAGGTCGTAGAGCTTGCGCGTGGCGTGGTAGGCGACCTCGTCGTCGTACTCCATCTGGTTGGTGATCTCGGCCACGCCCGCTCCGGTGACGGAGCCGAGATTGTGGTACCACCAGTCGATACGCTCGCCGGGCCTGGTATAATCCGGAGTCCAGCCAAAATCCGCGGGATAGATGTCCGTCGTCAGCCGCTCCTCGAAGCCGTGCAACTGGTCGGGGCCTACGAAATGCATCTTGCCGGAGAGCGCCGTCTGGTAGCCGGCCCGGCGCAGGTGATGGGCAAAGGTCGGGATGTCGGACGCGAATTCGGCCGCATTGTCATAGACCCGCGTGCGGCTCGGCAGCTGGCCGGACATGAAGGAGGCCCGCGCCGGTGCGCAGAGCGGACTTGCGGTATAGGTGCTAGCGAAGCGCACGGAGCGCTCCGTCAAGGCTTTCAGGTGCGGGGCGTGGAGAAAATCGGCCGGCCCGTCGGGAAACAACGTGCCGTTCAGCTGATCCACCATCAGGATCAGGATATTCGGTCTGTGCTGCACGCGTAGTTTCCCTCAGAGCCCCAGCGCTGCGGCGACGGCATCCCTTGCCGGCTTGCCGTCGAAGGTGGTGACGCCGGCAACCCAGGCTTCGAAGGCTTCGGGGTTCTCCTTCAGCCAGGCTTCGGCTGCATCCGCCGGGTCTTCACCATCCAGGATCTCGCCCATCAGCACGTTCTCCATTTCCACCGTGAAGGTCAGCTGCTTGAAGAAGGTCGCGGCATTCGGGCAGTCGGCGGACCAGCCGGTGCGGGCGAGCGTGAAGACTTCGGCGCCGCCGAAATCCGGTCCGAAGTATTCGTCCCCGCCGGAGAGGTAGGTGATCTCGAACTGCTCGTTCATCGGATGCGGCGCCCAGGCGAGGAAGACAATCGGCTTGTTTTCCCCAGTGGCGCGCGCGACCTGCGCCAGCATGGCCTGCTCGCCGGATTCCACCAGTTCCCAGTCCTTCAGGTCGAAGTCGCCCGAATCGATCATCTTCTGGATGTTGGAGTTGGCGGGCGCACCCGGCTCGATGCCGTAGATCTTGCGCTCGAAATCTTCCGCATGGGCGGCGAGGTCGGCGAAGTCCTTGATGCCCTTCTCCGCGGTGGCGGCCGGCACGGCGAGCGTGAACTTGGCGCCCTCCAGGTTCTTGTTCAGGACTTCGGCGGCCTTCGCAGCGTTGAGATCATCGATGAAGGATTGCTGCGCCGGCATCCAGTTGCCGAGGAAGACGTCGATCTCGCCATTCTTCATCGACTGGTAGCCGATCGGAACGGACAGCGTCTTGACGTCCGGCTCGTAACCCAGGGCCTCCAGAAGGAAGGCGGCAACGCCATTGGTGGCGGTGATGTCCGTCCAGCCCGGATCGGAAAGCCGGATGGTCTTGCAGGATTCGGCGTCCGCAGCCGCGGCCGGCAGGGCGGAAAGAGCGGCAATGAATGCGCCGGTACAGGCCAGGACGGACGCACCCTGGATGGAAGGCAAAGTCATGCTTGTTCCCCTTCTTCTATTTGCTAGGATTATTGAACCGCGGCAATCTGTCATCGTGAAGGCGGTTTTTTTCGATACATCGCATAAGGTGATTTTATGGCTTTCCCACCGGTCGACCTAGGATGGCTGAGGCTGTTTCGCGAGATCGCCCGGCACGGCTCGCTGTCGGCCGCGGGCCGGGTGCTGGGGCTGAGCCAGCCCGCGGTCAGCTACCAGATGCGGCAGTTGGAGGCGGCCTTCGGCGTGCACCTTCTCCACCGGCAGCATCGCGGCGTGGCGCTCAGCCGCGAAGGCAGGCAGTTGCTGGATGTCGTGGCGCGGTCGGTCTCGGATATCGATACCCTTGCCGAACGCCTGCGGCAGCAGGCGCGGCGGCCGTCGGTCAGACTGGCTACCGATTATGCCTTCGCCACGCTC
Organism: Pseudorhizobium endolithicum; assembly: GCF_902153245.2. Taxonomy (GTDB): domain Bacteria; phylum Pseudomonadota; class Alphaproteobacteria; order Rhizobiales; family Rhizobiaceae; genus Neorhizobium; species Neorhizobium endolithicum. Next base: position 6,308 of record NZ_CABFWF030000015.1, on the reverse strand, counting down.
TGGCTCATCCCGCGCATGCAGAGCTTTCGCGAGCGCCATCCGGAGATCGACATCCAGATCGTCTCGACCCAAAGGCTCGCCTCGGACTGGGCCGACCAGGCGGAAATCGCGGTCGCCTTCGGCTCTCGGGCCGAGTTCGGCCATGTCGGAAGGATGATGATGCCGGAGCGGGTGGTGCCGGTCTGCGCACCGGCGCTCCTGGAGCGCGTCTGCCGGACGGAGGATCTTCTCGCGACAGCACCCCTGATCCACCTGGAGGCCCTGGCTTCCTCACCCTGGTTCGACTGGTCGGGCTATCTCTCGGGGGCGGGCATCCATCGTCCCGCCGCGGCCGCGGGCGGAGACGCAAGCTTCAATACCTATGCGATGGTCGTGCAGGCGGCGCTCGGCGGGCAGGGCCTGGCGCTCGGCTGGCTCGGGCTCATCGACAGCCAGGTGACGACGGGCATGCTCGCAAAGGCCGGCCCGGAAGTCGCAGCCCCGGACAGGGGCTACTTCCTCATGTCGTCGCGGTCTGCGGACAGGAACGTCCGCCAACTCGCCGACTGGCTGCTGGCGGAAGCGGAGCTAGACGAAGGGCGTTAGTTGCGGGCGCTCATGGCGCGGGCGGCGACCCAGTTGTGCCACCCCTCCTCGCTGCCGTTGAAGACGTTGAGGTCGATCTTGCCGTCGACACCCTGGGACAGGCCGGAGCCCGAATACTGCCAGAAGACGAACTTGCGGCCCGGATAGACCTTCGAGGGGTGCTGGGCAACGGCCCGCAGCCAGAAGGGATAGTTCTCGAACGCGCCGACGAGATTGTCCTTGTAGAAGTCCGGCGCCGTGTAGATGACCGGACGCTGGCCGTAGTGCCGCTCCAGCTTGTCCATGAAGACCTGCATCTTCTCCAGGACGTCGGCGCGCGACGGGCGGCGCTTGCAGGCGGAATCGCCGTTCCACTCGACGTCGATCACCGGCGGCAGGGCGTCCGGGTCACGCGGGACGTTCCGGATGAACCAGTCGGCCTGCTCGCTGGCGCGGCGGCACCAGTAGAAGAAATGATAGGCGCCGCGGCGGATGCCGGCTTCCTTGGCCCGCCGCCAGTTGGTCCTGAACATCGGATCGAGATGGTCGCCGCCGTCGGTCGCCTTGATATAGGCGAAGTTAGCGCCTTGAGTCCTCAGCTTGGGCCAGTCGATTTCGCCTTGCCAGCGGGAAACGTCGACGCCGTGCACCGCATAGTGCTTCGGCGCCACCTTGCCGAAGTTGATCGGCTTGGCGTCGCGGAAGCGCTGGCTGTAGATCTTCGAGCGACTGACCGGCCCGGTCGCACCCGGATCGCCGGGAAGGAGAAGCGTCATCGGGCGCTGCGAGGGAACCGGCATGCCCACAGTCGTCGTGACCGGCGCGAAGGCCTGAGGGCGAACCACGTCTCCCGCCCAGGCGAGCGCCTTCTGCGGCAGGGAGCGGGCTTCCGGGGCCGTCCCGCCGACACTTGCCACCGGCACCGGAGCCGCAGGAACCACCGAACTCGTGATCTCGCGAGAAGGTGCTGCCGCGGCCCGGGTCTCCGGAGCGGACCTGGAGGTGCAGCCGGACAGAACAAGGCCGGCAAGGAGGAAAGCTGGCAGAACCGAAAGACGCATGAGAACCCGCACGCAGAACAACAATCGAGCCGATTTCCCGGCGGCATCCGTGCCGCCCGGTGAAAGCTAACGGAACCTTACCGGGAAAGACTGAATCCAATCTTAATCCTCCGGCAGATACCTGAGCCTCCATGGGAGCCCCCGGCTCCGGGTGGACAGATGGCCGCCATCCGCCTTCCCCCGAACGAAATATGGCAGCTTTCGGAACATTTTGCGGCTGATTGCTGTTCAAATCTCTGATCGTTTCGCACGAGGCCCGTGCCGATCCCACCGACATCCATGGGAGAGTTTCATGACCGAACATGACCCAAATCGCGGAGACGGCTACCGGCCGGGCTCCACCTACGCCGCCGGAGGCAATCCGGCACGGGAAGGAGCCGCACCGGAGCTTGGCAGAGCGGCGTCCGAAACGGCGCGTTCCGCCACATCGACCGCCCAGGGCGCGGGCGGCAGCCTGAAGGAAAGGGCCAGCGAAGACTGGCAGGCAGTGAAGTCCATGGCGCAGGACGAACTGGGCCACGCGACCGGACGGGCCAAAGAGGCCGCGGAAGGCCAGAAGACCTATGCAGCCGAACGTCTCGGCGGTCTTGCCACCGCCATGCAGAAGGTCGGTGACGAGCTTGCACAGGGCGACCAGCCGGAAGTCGGCCGCTACGCCAAGCAGATCGGCGACAGCATTCAACGCCTGGCCGGCGACATCAAAGGCAAGGAGATGGGTGAAATCGCCGCCATGGCGGAAGATTTCGGTCGCCGTCAGCCTGCAGCCTTCCTCGGCATTGCAGCCCTGGCCGGTTTTGCCGCCAGCCGCTTCCTGACCGCGTCCGCAGATCGGCGCCAGGCGGGAGCATCCCCCACGGACGGCGTAACACGCGCTTCTGCGAGCCCTCGCTCTGCAGACGGCGTCGGCACCACCTCAACCGCGGCTTCGCCCGTCAGCCCCGCCACGGGGGCCGGCTATGCGACGTCCTATACCCCGGAGGGCCGCTACAATGGCTAACCAGATGGAAAACCGCCCGCTCTCGGAACTTCTGAGCGGCCTCGTGGCCGACATCACCGGCCTGTTCCGCAAGGAGATCGACCTCGCGAAGACCGAGGCTTCCGAAAAGATGTCCAGTGCCCTGACAGGGGTGGAGTCCTTCGCAGCCGGCCTTGTCTTCGCCATCGCCGCCGTCGGGGTGTTGCTCGCCGCGCTCGTCAACGGATTGGCTGCCTTCTTCGTCGCCCAAGGCATGCGGGAACCGAGCGCCGACGCACTGGCCTCCGTCATCGTCGGCGTCGTCGTTGCGCTGATCGCGTGGGGCATGATCCACCGCGGGCTTTCGGCGCTTCGCGGCGAGAACCTCAAGTTCGACCGCACCTCGTCGTCGCTTCGCCGGGATGCCCAGATGATCAAGGAGCGCGTGTAATGACCACGTCTGACAGCAACCGAGCAGAAATGATCGAGCGGGAGATCGAAGCGGATCGTCGCCGCATCGAGGACCGGATCGATGCGATCCAGTCAAAGATGTCGCCGGGACAGCTTCTAGACGAAGCCTTGGCTTACGCGAAGGGCAGCGGCGGCGGCGAATACGTCGCCAATCTCGGCAATGCCATGAAGACCAATCCGGTCCCGGTCGCCCTGATGGGAATCAGCATGGCCTGGCTGATGGCCAATCCGGGCGCCAGCCGATCCACCGACACATCCACCTCGACAGCGTATGACGAGGAACCGGAGTATCCGCTGGCACCGGTCCGCGGTTCGGTACGCCGGGTGGGTCCGGTACAGATGGAAGGCACCTCCCGCTACAGCCACTTCACCGATGAAGGCGGCAACCGCTTCAAGGCGCTGACGGACGAATCGGGGCGCCGCGCGGGCCATTTCATGGACTCCACCGGCAAAACCTATCGCGGCTTTGCCGACGCCACCGGTCGGCAGATGCATGACATCCGCGACGAGGCCGGCAGGCTCTTCGACGAAGCGTCCGGCTGGGCTGCGCGGACCTGGGGGCGGGTTACCTCCTCCGCCTCGAGGGCGGGCAGTTCCGTGATGGGGGGCGCCCGCTCCATGGGCAGCGGCGCGATGTCGGCCGGCGGCTCGATGCGCAATTATGCCGGCAACATGAACGAGAGCCTTCTCAAGCACTTCCAGGACCAGCCGCTGATCGGCGGAGCACTCGCCTTTGCACTCGGCGCTGCAATCGGTGCGGCGCTGCCGAACACCCGCCGCGAGGACGAAGCGATGGGCGAGATGGCCGAGGGCGTGCGCGAGCAGTTGGCCAATAGCACATCCGAGGCCATGCACAAGGCGGAAGAAGTGGCCTCCGACGTCTACGGCAAGGCAGCGAGCATCGCTACGGATGTGCATGACACGGCCCGTGAGCGCATCGCCGAGGAGACCCGGACATACCAGCGCCCGAACGGCGATGCACGCGGCGACAGCCGATCCTACTGATCCGCGCTCGGGGATCTTCCCGAGGAGGCTCCCGCATCCATGCGGGGGCCTTTTTCAGTCGCGGGCAGCCGGGATCGGTGCGCCCCCTCCCGAGGCACTGCCATTCTGGCGCCGGCAGTCGCGGCAATGGCAGCAATGGAAGAACATCGGCCACCCATCCTGATGGTAGCGGATGCGCCCGCGGAGACACCCTCCCACCGATTTCTGACCCGTTCTTCCTCCTCCCCCGCCGGACCATCTCCACTTCCATCGAAAGGGCTTGCATCGGCAACGCAACTGGGGTTGCTTTGCGCAAACCCGAGCGGCGGCGGAAGCCTCTCGATGAACTGCGAGAGGAGCCGATATGCACAAGCCGCGCATCACCATCCTTTACTGCACGCAATGCAACTGGCTGCTGCGCGCCGGCTGGATGGCGCAGGAACTGCTGCAGACCTTCTCCGACAGCCTTGGCGAAGTTGCCCTCACTCCCGGTACGGGCGGCAACTTCGAAATTCGCATCGACGGGGAACTCATCTGGGAGCGCAAGCGCGACGGCGGCTTTCCGGGGCCGAAGGAACTCAAGCAAAGGGTGCGCGACGTCATCGAGCCGGAGCGCGACCTCGGCCACCTGGATCGCAGCGGGGAAAACAACGGCGGCTGACGGCGTTCACGTCCAAGACAGGCCAGCCGGTTGCCAGGTGGCAATGCCGGGGCTGCGGCCGGTCCGGCCGCCATGCCGTTTTTCCAGCCGGGCACGGAAACTTCAAAAAGCCTGTTGACAGGCGCGGGCCGCCCCCGTACATGGCTCTCCGTCGCCCAGATGGCGGAATTGGTAGACGCGCCAGCTTCAGGTGCTGGTACTCGCAAGGGTGTGGAGGTTCGAGTCCTCTTCTGGGCACCATTCCATTTTGAGAAGCTTCGTTTTTCTCAATTTTCAAGCAGACAGTTTTCCGCTCCCCACACGGCAGCCCGCAAGGCAGCCGTCCTGCAGCGGCGCGATCTGCTCACCTTTCTCGCATAGATATCAACCCGTTGCCGGTTTGTGGGAAACGATGGTCCGCCAGGAGCGCCTATGGCGACTGCGCGAAGGGCAACCCGTCCAACACCCCTGCTTTCTAGAGGCTGAGCGCGCCCGGACGGCTGGCCCGGTCGTGGTTTCAGGACCTACCCGGAGGAAGGCCCTGAAACCATGGCATGCGACGTGATACGGAAGCAGCCTTACTGGATCACCTGGACCACGGTGCGGGTCTGCGGATCGACGATCACGCGCTGCTCATTGACCACTGCATAGGCGTAGGTCTCGTGATCGGGGACGGGAGTGAGGACCACGGCTTCGGGAACGGGCTTGCCGACCACGATTTCCTCCTCGACGACCACGCTCGCAGACGGCGCAGGCTGCGTTTCCACGTAGCGGATGACTTCCTGCGGCGGCGGATCGATTGCCGTACCGAGAGCGGCGCCGGCAATGCCGCCGACAGCCGCACCAACCGGACCACCGACGATGGCACCGGTGACCGCACCGCCGGCCGCACCGCTCGCGGTGCCTTCCTGGGCCGAGGCGCCGGTTGCGAAGGCCGCAGCGAAGATTGCGCAAGAAGCGATCAGAATCTTTTTCATGTCTTTCTCCTTTTGTTGCCCTTCCGCGCAGAAGAACCCCCAAGGAAAGACCTTGTTCCGTTTTTACTGTAACCGTTGATGAACCGATGTCACGCTTTGCGAGGCTGGGGCCTGTGGGACGGCACCGTCAGTGGAGCACGTCACCGCGGATCTCGTCCCGCAGGATGCGCAGAGCCTCCTCGAGCGACTGGACGAGGATGTCCGTCAGCGCATCGAGGTCGTTGTCCTCCAGGAAGAGGCCGAGGACTTCCTCGGATATTGCGGCTGGCAGGTCGAGATCTCGAGACACGGTCATGCTTCCCTTTCACTACCCTTCATCGGGCAGGAAAGGAATGGCCGCTTATGCTTGCGCGGAGCTAGCGGGCTGCTCCTCCTGGCGGTAGCGCTGTAGGAAACCACCATAGGTAACGTGGCTGCCGCAGGCGCCCGGTGACGCTTCGATGATCGCAAACAGGTCAGCAAACCGAAGAGCGATTGCGGAAACGGGCCTAAAAGCCTCGCGGGAAAGAAAAAGCGAACAGAAATCTCCAGCCAGACGCGACGCGCCGATCAGGGAGCCGATATGAATAGGAAGTTCTGCCCGACCTGAGAGATAGGTGACATTTCGTACCGGAGACATGGGTAACACTTTTCGCTTTGGCGGGAGGTGTCGATGC
>NZ_CABFWF030000014.1:453198-490970 GCF_902153245.2 Pseudorhizobium endolithicum | reverse complement strand
GGCATCGACACCTCCCGCCAAAGCGAAAAGTGTTACCCATGTCTCCGGTACGAAATGTCACCTATCTCTCAGGTCGGGCATCGGTCCATTTTAGACACGCTGATAGCAAGTGCGCCGAGCGGGGAGCGACGTCTCCCGGCGCTGCTTGCCCAGGCCGCCTCGCCGCCCTGTGCGCCAATACCCGTTGGCGGCTGATGCCGACGGCCGCCGCGGGGCAGGCGCGCTACTGGCTTCGGCCCGGCGCGGCAACGATGGCCGGTGCCGGTGCGGGCGCCGCCGTCTTCCTCGTGCTCAGCAGGGTCTGAGCTTCAGCCGGTCTTCCGCCGGATGACCGGCTGCGCCATTCCGCGAGGTAGAGGGAAACCCCCTCCTCCGGGAGCGGCCGCGAGAAGAGATAGCCCTGGTAGCCGGTTACCCCGGCCTGCGAAAGGATCTGCAACTGTGCGGAGGTCTCGACCCCTTCGACGATGAACTGCAGGCCAAGGCTGTGGCAGAGCGAGGAAATCGTCGCGAGGATGCTGCGGGCGACCGGCTCCCGTTCGATATCGGCGATGAACGAGCGGTCGAGCTTGATCCTGTCGATCGGCAGCCGGCGTAGGTAGCTGAGGCTCGAATAGCCTGTGCCGAAATCATCGAGCGCCACGAGGATGCCCTTTTCCCGCAAGCCCCTCAACGCCACCGTCGCCCTGGTCCAGTCCTGCATGATCGCCGATTCGGTGATCTCGAACATCAGCCGGTCATGGGCCACCCCGGCGGCTTCGATCTCCGCAACCAGGGCGGACATGGTCTTGTGGCTGCAGATGTCGAAGGCCGAAAGATTGAAGGAGAGCTTCAGTTCCTCCGGCCAGGACCGGACCGCCTCGAGCGCCCTCCTGAAAAGCGGAACGGTGATGTCGCCGATCAGACCGGCCTGTTCCGCCGCGCGGATGAAGACATCCGGCGACACCCGCCCGAGGACGGGATCCTCCCACCGAGCAAGGGCCTCGAACCCGAGCGGACGCCCGTCGCGGTCGACGATCGGCTGGTATTCCAGATGGAACGCCTCCTCGGGCTGGACGGACCGCAGGCGCTGGGCGACCGCCGCCGACCGGCGGATCGCCTCCTCATGCTCATCCGAAAACAGCGTGACGGTCCCCCTGTCGTGCTGCTTGGAATAGTAGAGGGCGAAGTCCGCCTTCTCGAAGAGCTCATGGGCGGTTGTCGCGGCCTTCGGGAAGCGGGCAAGGCCACAGGTGGCGGAAACGGTGACGCTTCCTTCCTGGAAGACGAAGGGCGGAGACAGGGCTTCGAGGGCCTGCCTGCATGTCAGTTCGAGCTCTTCGTCCGAACCGGCATCCGGCAGGATCACCCCGAACTCGTCGCCACCGAGCCGGGCAAGCAGCGCATCCTGCGGGAGCGCCTCCAGGAGCCGCCTCGCCACCTCCCGGAGAAGCTGGTCTCCGACGCTGTGGCCGAACACGTCGTTGACGGGCTTGAACCCGTCGAGATCGAGAATCCCCAGCGCGAAGGTTTCGTCTCTCCTGCCGCAGTCCTCGATATGCCTGTCCAGGTGCTCGAAGAAGCGGCGCCTGTTGGCAAGTCCGGTCAGGCTGTCCTCGTTGGCCATGACACGGACGGCGTCGTTGAGCGCCTGCAACTGCCTGTGCTGCGCGTCGAGCTCGATCTGCTTTTCGATCCGCTGGCGGAAATCGGACTGGGAGCGCTGCATCACCACGATCATTCCGCCCATGACGAGCGTCATGTTGACCGCGATGGCCCAGAACACCGTGTGTTCCTGCAGGCCGAGGAAGACAAGCGTGGGCACCACGACGAGCAGGAACAGCGCCGGCGCGATCTGCCGCATCGGCCGCAGACATGTCATCACGGTGATGATGGTGATGCCGGTGAAGAAGGCGATCTGGCCCTTCAGATAGGGATCGCCGTAGGTGAACAGCAGCAAGGACCAGTTCGATATGGCGACGCCCATGACGCAGGCAAGCAGCACGGTGGTCCGCAGGGCGCGAACGATGACCTCGTCCGAGGGGTTCGTCCGGCGCGCAAGCATCATCTTGATGGCGCGAAAGGTGCAGATCAGCGTGAAGGCGACAGGAAACGCGACGGTCAGGACCCATGGAGCCCTGCCCGCATGGGTGAACGACAGCATGACCATGTTGATGATCACGATCAGATACATCAGCGGAACCTGACGCGAGAGTTCCGCATACTGGGCTCGGCGAAGTTCCGGGCTACTGGCGCCGCTGTCGGAGAAGGCAAGGATACGGCGCCAGAAATGCATCAGCTACTCCTTGGTGCCCGGAAAATATCCGGCAACACCAACACGACGACAGATCGTTCCCTCATGTCGGAACCTGGCTGGCCCTCATGGCGCGTCGAACACCGACGCGATCAGTATTTCAGAAAAACATTGAAAAGAAAATTGCCATATACGGCGCTCTCAGGGACATGCCTTCGCAGCGGGCACACCATCAGGACCAGAGCAACCTCCACGCGATGCCGGCAACTGCGCAGAGGGCGAGAGTGGCGATGACCGGAAGCCTCAACCGGAACAACGCAAGCGCAGCGATCGCGGCGAGCGCCGCGGCGGCAGGATCGAGGCTCGTCACGTCGGGAAGTTCAAGCCGCAGCCAGCCGAGATCGACGAGGCCGACCTGGCGGAACAGCGTGTGGTTGGCAAACCACAGGGCGAGGTTGAAGATGACGCCGACGACCGCGGCCGTGATGGCCGACATCGCTCCCCCCAGGCCCGCATTGCCCCGCAGCTTCTCGATGAACGGAGCTCCGAGGAATATCCAGAGAAAGCAGGGAACGAACGTGACCCATGTCGTCAGGATCGCGGCAAGCGTCGCAGCCAGCATGGGATCGAGGCTACCGGGATTGCGGAACCCGGCCATGAAGCCGACGAACTGCACGACCATGATCAGCGGACCCGGTGTGGTCTCGGCCATTCCCAGGCCGTCGAGCATCTCGCCGGGCTGCAGCCAGCCGAAATTGTCCACCGCCTGCTGCGCCACGTAAGCCAGCACCGCATAGGCACCGCCGAAGGTGACCAGCGCCATCTTGCTGAAGAATATGCCGACCTGGAGAAAGATGCTGCCGCCGCCGGACCAGACATAAAGCAGGGCGAGCGGCACCAGCCAGAGCGACAGGAGGATCACCGCGATCCGCAGCGACCATCCCAGTTGCGGATGGGCATGCGCGGGAACCATTTCGCCAAGCGCGGAATCCCGGTCCTGCACCACCGGCCCGCCCGATGCTGCATGCGACATCTTTCCCTTGAAGGCGGCAAGGCCGCTTCGCGCGCCGAGGAAGCCTGCCGCCGCCGCGGCGAGGATGATCAGCGGAAAGGGCACCTGGAAGGCGAAGATCGCAAGAAACGCCAGCACGGCGATCGCCACCATCGGCCTGCTCTTCAACGCGCGGCTGCCGATCCGGATGACGGCGTGGACGACCACGGCCAGGACCGCCGCCTTTAGGCCGAAGAACAGCCCCTCCACGGCAGGGATTTCACCATAGGCCACGTAGATGTAGCTGAGGCCGAGGATCGCCAGGAAGCCCGGCAGGATGAACAGGATGCCCGCGACGAGCCCGCCGGCGGTCCTGTGGAGGAGCCATCCGATATAGACCGCCAGTTGCTGCGCCTCGGGCCCGGGCAGGAGCATGCAGTAATTCAGCGCATGCAGAAACCTGTTCTCGCCGATCCAGCGCCTTTCCTCGACGATCAGCCTGTGCATCAAGGCGATCTGGCCGGCCGGCCCGCCGAAACTCAGCGCCGCTACCTTCGCCCAAACGACCAGCGCTTCCCGGAAGGGAATGCCGTGGCCCTGCAACGCCTGGGACCGGGGCGACTGGCTGTCCGTCACGTTTCACCCCGGATACGGTTTCCACGACATCGGCAGGTCTCCTACCACGCGGCGGCCGCAGCGGGAAGCAGGCATCGCCCTCCGGCAGCGGGCCGGCGCGGGCGTCAATGGGCCAGCATCTCGCGGATCGTGTGCACCACCTTGTCGGAATCGTAGGGCTTGCTGAAGAAACGGCTCTCCGCCGGAATTTCGTCCAGCGCGACTTTCCGGTAGCCAGAGGTGACGATGATCTTCAGCGGCGGCCAGCGGTCCCGGATATAGGCCGCGAGCTTTATCCCGTCCATGCCTCCCGGCATGTCCACATCGGTGAAGACCAGCCGGATGCCTTCATGCTCCATCAGAATACCGATGGCCTCCACGGCATTGGATGCCTCGTGGACGTCGAAGCCGGCATCGGTGAGGATGTCGATGATATCGAAGCGCAGGAGTGGCTCGTCCTCCACGACGAGCACGGACATACGCGAAGCCATTGCAGAAACCCGTCCCTTTTTACCTGATCCGAAGCGTTCTCCGCGCTTCGCCGAAACGAGAACAGCCGAACCGGCGTTACGTTCCTCACAACCCGCAAATGACTAAAGGCGGTCGCCCGGCCTCCGCCTTTCTCGAGGCGGAACCAGTGGCCCGGGCATGTGTTGTCGATGTTTCGAGAAAGGAGCCAGTGATGGGCGAAGACAGGAATGCGCAGGAAGCCGTCGAACAGCGCCAGCGGGAAGCAGCCGACAAGGCAGGCCAGCCGGAAGGCCCGCATGCGCAGGAGCGGCTGACGGATCGGGAGAAGACGCCGGGCTCAGGCGCCCTTCCGGACGATTCGACGCGGGAGGCCGACGTCGGACCCGACTGACTGCGGCGCCCTGCCGCTTGCCTGCAAATCCCCCGGCGGCTAGAGGGGTAGGAGGACGGACAGGGAGCCGGCATGTCGGGCGAGACAATCACCCTCTACGAGGCGATCGGCGGCGACGCGACGGTGCGGGCGCTGACGCGCCGCTTCTACGAGCTGATGGATACGCTGCCCGAGGCCGCACGTTGCCGCGCAGTGCACCCGCCGAGCCTTCAAGGCAGCGAAGCCAAGCTCTATGACTACCTGACAGGCTATCTCGGCGGGCCGCCCGTCTATGTGCAGAAGCACGGCCACCCGCGGCTGCGGGCGCGCCACCTGGCGGCCCCCATAGGCCCGGAGGAAACGGCCGAATGGCTCCTCTGCTTCCGCCGCGCGCTGGACGATACCGTGGAGAACCCGAAGCTGCGCGACATCATCTGGCCGCCGATCGAGCGCCTTGCACACCATATGCAGAACAAGGAATAGCCCGTTGGAAAGACTCGACAATCTGCGGCCGTTGATTCTGTTTCTGAGCGGCCTCTTCGGGGCTGCCGGCGTAGCACTCGCGGCGGCCGCGAGCCATGGCGGCGATGCGCGGCTGCTCGGCACCGCGTCGATGATGTGCCTCATCCACGCCCCTGCCCTTGTCGCGCTCTATGCAGGATATCGGGCAGTGCGGACTGCGACGCTCGCCGCGCTTCTGATCGCGCTCGGGACGCTGCTGTTTTCGGGCGACCTGCTGGCCCGCCACTTCCTCGGCGGCGGCCTGTTCCCGATGGCCGCGCCGACCGGCGGCACGACCATGATCCTCGGGTGGCTGGTTGTTGCAGCGGGCGCGTTCATTCGCGTCGGCAGATAGGAAGCCTTCCGGGACGGCTATCGCTGAAAGCGCAAGACCTTGGCCGGCCCTTCAGGCAAGGCATCGGCCTGCATTTCAGGACGGTCGGCCGGGAACGCGATCACGTTGGTCATGTCCGGCCCAAGCTGCTGCCGATCGGCCAGGAGCGCATAGAGCTCCGGCACCAGGCCGTCGCCGTTCTGTTCGGCAAGTTTGTGGAGCCCGATGAACAGGCTGGCGTCAGGACGTTCTTCTCTCATCATTGCGTTCCTTCATGGTCTGCAGCGCGCGCTCCAGGCTCGATTTCGAGCCGTTGCGCAGCGGGATGAAGGTCTTTCCGAACTTCTTGCAGCCGGTCTTCACCCTCAGACACGCATCGTGGCTGATACAGTCAATGGGGCAGAAGACGCAGTCGACCGAGGGCAGCACGGTGTCGATGCGCGATACCGCTTCCCTCAAACCACCGTCGTGGTGGATCAGTTCCGCGCCGTGCCTTGTGGCGATCTCCCGCAGATGGGCGACCTGGCAATCGCGCCCGCCGACATAGAGGAAACTGCGGACATCCAGCGACGATTGCTCCTGCGCGACCTGAACGCGGGCGCCATCGCTGCCGCTGCCGCTGCCGCTGCCCTTGCGCTTCTGCTTCTTCGCCATGGTCACATCCCTCTCGATTCCGTGGCCTCAGCCCCCTGGACGGCGCGACCATATTTAACTTGATAATCGCAGGCAAGATTAAAGTTGATGACAATCGTCAACTTATCGGATCAGCCAAATCACGCCATTTATTTACCGTTTGATAAAAATTCGGCCTGTGGTAGCCTGCTTCCAATAGTTGTCCATAAAGCCATAAAAGAGGGAACTCAGATGGAACGACTGGGAAGCGGGATTCAGGCTGGCCGCCTGTCTCCCGATGAATACGCATCCAATTTTTCCGATCTCCACCCGCGCCTCGACCGCCATGAGGCGCTGGTCGCAGCCGATCGCTGCTATTTCTGCTACGACGCGCCGTGCATGACGGCCTGTCCCACCGCCATCGATATTCCGCTGTTCATCCGGCAGATATCGACAGGCAATCCCCTCGGCTCCGCCAAGACGATCTTCGACCAGAACATCCTCGGCGGCATGTGCGCCCGCGTCTGTCCTACCGAAACGCTCTGCGAACAGGCCTGCGTGCGCAATACCGCGGAGGACCGGCCGGTCGAGATCGGCAAGCTGCAGCGCTACGCGACCGACATCGCGATGGAGATGAACCGCCAGTTCTACCACCGCCCCGCCTCGACCGGGCGACGGGTGGCAGTGGTCGGCGCAGGTCCGGCAGGCCTTGCCTGCGCGCACCGGCTCTCCATGCACGGCCACGACGTCGTCATGTTCGACGCGCGCGAGAAGGCCGGCGGCCTCAACGAATACGGGATCGCCACCTACAAGGCGACGGAGAACTTTGCGCAGCGGGAGGTGGAATACATTACCGCGATCGGCGGCATCGAGATCCGGCCCGGGCAGATGCTGGGCCGTGACTTCACGCTCGGGGAACTGACGAGCAATTTCGACGCCGTCTTCCTCGGCATGGGGCTATCCGGCGTCAACGGCCTCGGCATCGAAGGTGAGGATCTCGCCGGCGTGGAGGACGCAGTCGATTTCATCGCCGCACTTCGCCAGGCGACGGACAAGGCCGAAGTCCCGATCGGCCGCAGGGTCGTCGTCCTCGGCGGCGGCATGACCGCCATCGATGCCGCCATCCAGGCGAAGCTGCTCGGCGCCGAGGAGGTGACGATCTGCTACCGCCGGGGCAAGGAGAACATGAACGCCTCCGGCTATGAGCAGGATCTCGCCACCGCCAATGGCGTCATCATCCGTCACTGGCTGGCGCCGAAGCGCATCCTCGGCAAGGACGGCAAGGTCGCCGGCATCGAGGTGGAATATACGGCCATCCGCGACGGCCGGCTCGTCGGCACCGGCGAGACCGGCGTCATCGCCGCCGAGCAGGTGATGAAGGCGATCGGCCAGAGCTTCGTCGGAAACGGTCTCGGCACGCTTCGCATGGACGGCGGCAAGATAGCCGCAGACTTCGAAGGCCGCACCTCGATCGATGGCGTCTGGGCCGGCGGAGACTGCGTCGGTCATGGAGAAGACCTCACGGTGTCCGCAGCCGCGCAGGGGCGCGACGCGGCGGAAAGCATCAACCGAGCCTTCGCTGCCGCCGCCCGCCCGGCCGTGGCGGTCGCCTGAGGGGAGGAGAAACCATGGCTGATATCCGCAACAACTTCGTCGGCATCAAGTCCCCCAACCCCTTCTGGCTCGCATCCGCGCCGCCTACCGACAAGGCCTACAATGTCGAGCGCGCCTTCAAGGCGGGCTGGGGCGGCGTGGTGTGGAAGACGCTGGGCCAGGAAGGTCCGCCGGTCGTCAACGTCAACGGACCGCGCTACGGCGCGATCTGGGGTGCCGATCGCAGGCTCCTCGGGCTCAACAATATCGAACTGATCACCGACCGCGATCTTTACGTGAACCTGCGCGAGATGAAGCAGGTCAAGAAGAACTGGCCGGATCGGGCGATCGTCGCCTCCATCATGGTGCCTTGCGAGGAGGAGGCCTGGAAGGCGATCCTGCCGCTCGTCGAGGAGACCGAGGTGGATGGCATCGAGCTCAACTTCGGCTGTCCCCACGGCATGTCGGAGCGCGGCATGGGCTCCGCAGTCGGGCAGGTGCCGGAATATATCGAGATGGTCGTGCGCTGGTGCAAGCAGTACACGCGCATGCCGGTGATCACCAAGCTGACGCCGAACATCACCGATATCCGCTTCCCTGCCCGCGCCGCCAGGCGCGGCGGCACGGACGCCGTTTCGCTCATCAACACGATCTCCTCGATCGTCTCGGTGGACCTCGACAACTTCTCCCCCGTGCCCTCCATCGACGGGCGCGGCAGCCACGGCGGCTATTGCGGCCCGGCGGTCAAGCCGATCGCACTCAACATGGTGGCCGAGATCGCCCGCGATCCGGAGACCTACGGCCTGCCGATCTCCGGCATCGGCGGGGTGACCACCTGGCGGGATGCGGCGGAGTTCCTGGCGCTCGGGGCCGGCAATGTGCAGGTCTGCACGGCGGCGATGACCTATGGCTTCAAGATCGTGCAGGAGATGATCACCGGCCTGTCCGACTGGATGGACGCCAAGGGCCACAGGACCCTCGACGACATCTGCGGCCGGGCCGTCGGCAACGTCACCGACTGGCAGTACCTGAACCTCAACTATGTGGCGAAGGCACATATCGACCAGGAGCTCTGCATCAAATGCGGCCGCTGCCACATCGCCTGCGAGGATACCTCGCACCAGGCGATTACCTCGCAGGTGGATGGCATCCGCCATTTCGAGGTGATGGAGGACGAGTGCGTCGGCTGCAATCTCTGCGTCAACGTCTGTCCGGTCGAGAACTGCATCACGATGGAGCCGCTGGCGGCGGGCGAATTGGACCAGCGCACCGGAAGGGTTGTTGAACCCACCTACGCCAACTGGACGATGCATCCGAACAACCCGATGGCCGCCCAGGTGGCCGCGGAATGAGCGCAGGCGGGGAAGTACCCCTCCCCGCCATTTACTCGCTGCGATGCTGCATTGCAAAAGCTGGCAGCCAATCTTAACGGGGAATTAGTTCCAGCCTGCCAAGGATTTGGCCAAAGTTCCTGTGGTGGCAGTTCAGGCCACGAGGAGCATCGTCCAGAAACCTGCAGGTTGGATCATGACTTTTAAGAACCTTGGAATTTCGAAGAAGATCGGCCTTCTGGTCGTTGTAATGGGACTCTCCTCCCTTGTCATTGCAGCAGTTTCCGGGCGTGGCCTCTACGGACTGCAGCAAGCGATGACGTCCGTTGGCGAACAGGAAGAGGTGGCACGCGAGGCCATGGATCTTCGCGTCGACATCATCGCGATCAGCCGCATGACCTACCAATTGGCTGCCGCCCCCGAAAAGGCTGCCGAGTTCAAGCTTGAAGCCGAACGCCGTGCTGGCGAAATGCTGGACCGCCTGCCAAAGATCGAAGCTGCGGCCGACGCCACGGAAATCCAACAGCTGAAGACGATCCGCGCGGCACTCGACAGCTACTTCAACGACATACGGTCCATGGTGACGACTGCGCAGGCCAATCCCGCCGACGCAGCCGCAATCACGGCAGCGCTCGACAAGGCACTCGCCGGACAGAAAAAGGTGACCGATACCGTCAAGGTCTACAGCACCTATTCGGGTGACGCCCTCGCAGCGGCACGGGCCGACGCATTGGCTTCCTCCACCACAGCGATGATCCTGGCCGCCGTCTCCGCATTCGCCTTCATCCTGATCGGCGCCGCCATCAGCACGATCGTCGCGCGCCGCGGCATTATCCTGCCCATCCGTTCGATCACCGATGCGATGAGCCGTCTGGCACAGGGAGACCTGAAGGGCGCCGCGATCGATGCCGACCGCGAGGACGAGATCGGTGAAATGGCCCGCGCCGTCGAAGTGTTCCGCAACAACGCGCTCGCCATGCAGGAGCTCAAGGCGCAGGAAGCCGCGCTTCACCAGCGTAGCAGTGACCTGCAGTCCAGCATCGCCGCAGTCGTCGCGTCCGCCGTCGCCGGCGACTTCTCCGGCCGCATCACCAAGGACTACCAGAACGAGGACCTGAACCGGTTTGCCGGCAGCGTGAACCAGCTGGTCTCCAGCGTCGACAGTGCCGTGACGGAAGTCCGCCGCGTCATCGCCGCTCTCGCCGATGCTGACCTTACCCAGACGATGAACGGCACCTTCCAGGGCGCGTTTGCTGAACTGCAGGGCAATGTCAACGCAACCATGGTCACCCTGCGGGCAACCATGAACAACGTCCGCGGCGCGGCGACCACGATCAACGACAACTCCGCCGAACTCAGCTCGGCCGCCAACGATCTCTCCAAGCGGACCGAACAGCAGGCTGCGGCACTGGAAGAAACAGCGGCTGCGCTCGATGAAATCACCGCGACCGTCCGCGCGGCCTCCTCGCGTGCCACCGAGGCCCGCGACATGGTCCACGAGACCCGCCAGAGCGCGGCCAAGTCCGGCGAGATCGTCCGCAGCGCGGTCGATGCCATGGGCCGCATCGAAGAGTCCTCCAACAAGATCAGCCAGATCATCTCAGTGATCGACGAGATCGCCTTCCAGACGAACCTGCTGGCGCTCAACGCTGGTGTCGAGGCTGCCCGCGCCGGTGAAGCCGGTCGCGGCTTCGCCGTCGTCGCCCAGGAAGTGCGCGAACTGGCCCAGCGTTCTGCCAATGCCGCCAAGGAGATCAAGACGCTGATCACCGCATCGGCCTCGGAGGTGGAAGGCGGAGTATCGCTGGTCCGCTCCACCGGCGATGCGCTGCTGGAGATCGAGAACCTCGTCAACCGCGTCAACGGCCATGTCGAGTCGATCGCCACCGCCGCCCGCGAACAGGCGACGGCGCTTGCCGAGATCAACTCTTCCGTCAACCAGATGGACCAGATGACCCAGAAGAACGCCGCCATGGTCGAGGAAACCACCGCCGCCAGTGCGACGCTGGCACAGGAGAGCGGGCAGCTCCAGTCCATGCTGGCCAACTTCAAGCTGGACGGACAGCAGCAACTTTCGGCAACGGCCCGGAAAATGCGCACCGCCGCCTGATCCGGCGGAAGAATCCAGAAGACGACGGCCCGGAGCACCCGCTTCGGGCCGTTTCCATTTCGGATTGGGGGTCTCAGAGGACGGGGCCGGGCGAGAAGCGGGAACAAATCTCCCCTGCTCCCCATTGCCACGGAGCCTGCCCATAGGAGACCCCGCCGTGATCAGCGACCTCTGGTACAAGAACGCCGTCATCTACTGTCTGTCGGTGGAGACCTTCATGGACTCCAACGGCGACGGGGTCGGCGACTTCGAAGGCTTGTCGCGCCGGCTCGACTACCTTGCTGGGCTCGGCGTCAACGCGATTTGGTTGATGCCTTTCCAGCCGTCCCCCGGCAAGGACGATGGTTACGATGTCACGGACTATTATGATGTCGATCCCCGATACGGGACCCTCGGCGATTTCGTCGACTTCACCCATGGCTGCAAGCAGCGCGGCATACGGGTGCTGATCGACCTCGTGGTCAACCATACCTCCGACCAGCATCCCTGGTTCCAGTCGGCTCGCAGCGACCCGAACTCCCCATATCGCGACTGGTACATCTGGTCGAAGACGAAGCCGGCGGGTGCGGACAAGGGAATGATCTTCCCGGGGGTTCAGGAAACCACCTGGACCCGAGACGACAAGGCCGGCGAATACTACTTCCACCGCTTCTTCAAGTTCCAGCCCGACCTCAACACGTCGAATCCGCATGTCCAGGCGGAGATCCTCAAGATCATGGGTTTCTGGATCCAGCTCGGCGTGAGCGGCTTCCGCATGGATGCCGTCCCCTTCGTGATCGCCGAGAAGGGGGCCGACATCAAGAAGCCGAAGGAACAGTTCGGGATGCTGCGCACCTTCCGGGAATTCCTCCAGTGGCGCCAGGGGGATTCCATCATCCTCGGCGAAGCCAACATCCTGCCCGAGGACAATCTGAAATACTTCGGCGACGACGGCGACCGCATCCCGATGATGTTCAATTTCCAGGTCAACCAGACGCTCTTCTATGCGCTGGCGAGCGGCGACACGGAGCCGATGATCGAGGCGCTGGAGAAGACGCGGGACAAGCCGCATACGGCGCAGTGGGGTATGTTCCTTCGAAACCACGACGAGCTCGACCTCGGCCGGCTCGACGAGGAGAAACGGGAGATGGTTTTCCAGGCCTTCGGGCCGGAGGAACATATGCAGCTCTACCACCGGGGCATCCGACGGCGGCTCGCACCCATGCTCGGCGGCGACCAGCGCCGACTGGAACTTGCCTACAGCCTGATGTTCTCCCTGCCGGGCACACCCGTCATCCGCTATGGAGACGAGATCGGCATGGGAGACGACCTGGAGCTTCCCGAGCGCAACAGCTGCCGAACCCCGATGCAATGGTCCGACGAGCCGCAAGGCGGCTTCACCAAGAGTGACAAGCCGGTCCTGCCGGTCATCTCGAAGGGGCCTTTCGGCTACGAACACATCAACGTCGCGGAACAGCGGCGCGACCCGACATCGCTCCTCAACTGGATGGAGCGGCTGATCCGCATGCGCAAGGAAGCGCCAGAGATCGGCTGGGGCGACTATGCCGTCCTCGAAACCGGCACGCCCGGCGTGCTCGCGATGCGCTACGACTGGCGCAACAATTCCGTCCTGATCGTGCACAACCTGAAGCCGGAGCCGGTGGAGGTCCATCTGGACGTCGGCTGCGGCGAGCATGGCAAGCTGTTGATCGATATTGCCGACAGCGAAAGCAGCGAGGCGGACGGCCAAGGCCGCCACCGCCTTCTGCTGGAAGCCCATGCCTATCGCTGGTTCCGCGTCGGCGGCCTGGATTACCTGCTGCGGCGAACGGAGCTTTAGAAGAAGGCTTAGGCCTGCTTCGGCCGAAGACCTTCGAAGAATAGCTGCTCCAGGAAGCGAGCCGCGTCCTCGAAGCGTCCCTCCCCGGCGCGCCTTTCCCCCAGCACCGCGCGCACCTGGACATCGAAATCGGCATAGTGCTGGGTGGTCGCCCAGATCGCGAAGATCAGGTGATAGGGATCGCAACGGGCGATCTTGCCGTCCTTGATCCAACTGCGGATCACCTCCGCCTTCTCGTCCACCAGCGTCTTGAGCGGCCCCGTCAGATCGTCTTCGATGTGGGGAGCGCCCTGCAACATCTCGTTGGCGAAGAGCCGGCTCTCGCGCGGAAAATCGCGCGACATCTCCAGCTTGCGGCGGATATAGGACCGGATCTCTGCCTCAGGATCTCCGTCCGCGTCCAGCGCCTTCAGCGGTTCCAGCCAGATGAAGAGCATGCTCTCCAGGAGAGTGCGGTAGATCGCCTCCTTGGTGCGGAAATAATAGAGGAGGTTCGGCTTCGACATGCCCGCCGCTTCGGCGATCTGGTCTATGGTGGCGCCCCGGAAGCCGCTGGACGAAAACACCTCCAGTGCCGCATCGAGGATACGCTCCTCCTTCTCCTCCTGGATGCGCGTCCGCCGCTGCGTCTTCGCCGCCCTCGGTACTGCCATGCCTCCGCCTGCCCCCGCCGCCGCAGCCGCCACCTCCCGACGCGCATCTCCCCTTTTGATCGAGCGGTGAGATTTGCGATTTTTCGTCTTGAGTGGCGGCGCGGAAATTGTATGTTTTTACCAACCGGTCAAATTATCAGCGACAAGTCCAACAAAGGCAATGCTGAGTTTCACTGCTGACGGGGCAGGAAATAAAGAACCGGCGGGAACAGCATAGGCCGCCGAAGGCGGTCCCAAAACAGGTGAGGATGTAGCTGATGGTGGCAGCACCCGGCGAGAACCTGCGCATCAATGGCGACAGGTTGTGGGATTCGCTCATGGAGATGGCGAAGATCGGCCCCGGCATTGCCGGCGGCAACAATCGCCAGACGTTGACGGATGCGGATGCGGAGGGGCGCAAGCTCTTCAAGGCGTGGTGCGACGATGCCGGTCTGACCATGGGTGTTGACCAGATGGGCACCATGTTCATGACCCGCGACGGCACCGATCCCGATGCCTTGCCGGTCTATATCGGTTCGCACCTCGATACGCAGCCGACCGGCGGGAAGTATGACGGCGTGCTCGGCGTGCTGTCGGGCTTGGAAGTGGTTCGCACGCTGAACGACCTCGGCATCAGGACGAAGCATCCGATCGTGGTGACCAATTGGACCAACGAGGAAGGCGCCCGTTTCGCGCCCGCCATGCTGGCCTCCGGCGTCTTCGCCGGCGTCCACGACCTCGACTACGCCTATGCGCGCAAGGATCCGGACGGCAAGACATTTGGCGATGAGCTGAAGCGCATCGGCTGGGTCGGCGAGGAAGAGGTGGGCGCGCGCAAGATGCACGCCTACTTTGAATACCACATGGAGCAGGGTCCGATCCTCGAGGCCGAGAACAAGCAGATCGGCGTGGTCACGCACTGTCAGGGGCTCTGGTGGCTCGAGTTTACGCTGACCGGGCGGGAGGCCCACACCGGCTCCACGCCGATGAACATGCGCGTCAATGCCGGGCTTGCCATGAGCCGCATCCTTGAGATGGTGCAGGAAGTGGCGATGGCGGAGCAGCCGGGCGCCGTTGGCGGCGTCGGCCAGGTCTTCTTCTCCCCGAATTCGCGCAACGTGCTGCCCGGCAAGGTGGTCTTCACGGTCGACATCCGCACCCCGAGCCAGGAGAAGCTCGACCGCATGCGCGCGAAGATCGAGAAGCAGGCGGCCGAGATCTGTGACAAGCTCAGCGTCGGCTGCTCCGTCGAGGCCGTTGGCCACTTCGATCCGGTGACCTTCGATCCGGTACTCGTCGGCCGCGTGCGCGACGCGGCGGAAAAGCTCGGCTACAGCCACATGAACATCATCTCCGGCGCCGGCCATGATGCCTGCTGGGCGGCCAAGGTGGCGCCGGCCACGATGATCATGTGCCCCTGCGTCGGCGGACTGTCGCATAACGAGGCGGAGGAGATCTCCAAAGACTGGGCAAGCGCCGGCGCCGACGTGCTGTTCCACGCAGTGCTGGAAACCGCGGAGATTGTCGCGTGAACGGAGCTTCTCTATATTCTTCGCCTGGAAGGATGAAGCGATGTCCGACAAGGTTACAAACGAGCTTATTTTCGAGACACTCAAGCGCATCCAGGAGACGCTTGCGTTGCACACTCAATATCACCTTGAGACCAAGGAACGGCTCGGACTTGTCGAGTATCAGGTGGGTGGCCTCACCGCGCAATACGCAAGCCTTTCGAAGCGCTTGGATCATGTGGATGAGCGCCTTACCCGGATTGAGAAGCGCCTCGACCTCGTCGAGGCCTGAGCGAGAAGACATCCACACGAGACGACGAATACGACGATAGCATAGGGCCTCCGGCCCGATGCGGCCGGTGGTCCCCCAAGAAAAAACCAGAGGGAACGGGACCATGAGCACAGTGATCAAGGGCGGAACCATCGTCACCGCCGACCTGACCTACAAGGCCGATGTCAAGATTGAGGGAGGCAAGATCGTCGAGATCGGCCCCAGTCTGTTCGGCGACGAGGTTCTGGACGCGACCGGCTGCTATGTCATGCCGGGCGGCATCGATCCGCATGTCCATCTCGAAATGCCCTTCATGGGGACCTATTCGGCCGACGATTTCGAGAGCGGCACGCGGGCGGCCCTTGCCGGCGGCACGACCATGGTCGTCGACTTCTGCCTGCCCGAACCCGGCCAATCCCTGCTCGACGCACTGAAGCGCTGGGACAACAAGGCGACCCGCGCCAACTGCGACTATTCCTTCCACATGTCCGTCACCTGGTGGGGCGAGCAGGTGTTCAACGAGATGAAGGCGGTGGTGCTGAACCACGGGATCAACACCTTCAAGCACTTCATGGCCTACAAGGGCGCGCTGATGGTGAACGACGACGAGATGTTCGCGTCCTTCCAGCGCTGCGCCGAGCTCGGCGCCCTGCCCCTCGTCCATGCGGAAAACGGCGATGTCGTCGCCGCCATGCAGCAGAAGCTGATGGACGAGGGCAATGACGGCCCGGAAGCGCACGCCTATTCCAGGCCCGCCTCCGTCGAGGGCGAGGCAACCAACCGCGCCATCATCATTGCCGACATGGCGGGCGTGCCGCTCTATGTCGTCCATACCTCCTGCGAGCAGTCGCACGAGGCAATCCGCCGGGCCCGGCAGAACGGCATGCGCGTTTACGGCGAGCCGCTGATCCAGCACCTGACGCTCGACGAGAGTGAGTATTTCGACAAGGACTGGGACCATGCGGCCCGCCGGGTGATGAGCCCGCCCTTCCGCAACAAGCAGCACCAGGACAGTCTCTGGGCCGGCCTCGCCTCCGGCTCGCTGCAGGTGGTTGCGACGGACCATTGTGCCTTCACCACCGACCAGAAGCGCACCGGCCTCGGCGACTTCCGCAAGATCCCGAACGGTACGGGAGGCCTGGAGGATCGCATGCCGATGCTCTGGACCCAAGGCGTTGCCACCGGCCGCATCACCATGAACGAGTTCGTGGCCGTAACCTCGACGAACATTGCCAAGATCCTCAACGTCTATCCCCGGAAAGGCGCCATCCTGGTCGGCGCCGATGCCGATATCGTCGTCTGGGATCCCAAACGCTCGAAGACGATTTCCGCGAAATCCCAGCAGTCGGCGATCGATTACAATGTCTTCGAGGGCAAGGAGGTCGCCGGCCTGCCGCGCTACACGCTGACGCGCGGGGTCGTGGCCATCGAGGAAAGCACGGTCAGGACGCAGGAAGGCCACGGCAAGTTCGTCAAGCGCGAGCCGTTTCAGGCGGTCAACAAGGCGCTGTCGACCTGGAAGGAACTGACGGCCCCACGCAAGGTGGAACGAACGGGCATCCCAGCGAGCGGGGTGTGACGCAACGGGCCATGCCAGAGGGAACCGCACCCATTCAAGTCTCGGTGAAGGCTCCAACTGATCAGCTTGATCTGTCGGAGCACGACGCGAAGATGTATGCCGCACTGGGCGTCTTCACCGCGCGGTGCGCAAGCCTCGAGCACATCGTAGACAAGTTTCTATTTTGTTATGGAAACACAAGAACTCCGCTGGTTTGCAGGACAACGAATTTTCCAGCCACGATGGAAGCGAAAGTCGACTTCATAGTCTCTGCCTACATCGAAGACAGGCGCCTTCGCTCCTGCGGCGACGCCGATGATCGATTAGATCTGAACGCGATCGGATATCTGATGGACGAAGTATGGGATGCCAGGAAGCATCTCATACATGGCAGTCTCTACTTTTCTAGGCACGATGGAACGGATTTTTCCTTCACCTCGAGCCGATACACGCGAGTTTCGAAGAACAGATATGAAGTAGTAAGCTTTAGAATCAGCCGGGGCGCCATTCTCCGACTATTGGATAACATCGCATACCTCAAAGCTGTACTGCGTGTTGCATTAGACATCCTGGATGGGGGAGATCCGAAAACTCAGTACGACGAGATTCGGAAAGGGCGTCTCCAATTTAGGGAACTGCGTCAGGCGCTCTTGGAAGATGGACGAGAAGTTGATCCCACTGGGATCATAAGGTTCTTCGCCGGGGAGGCAACATGAGTACCTCCTGTCAATCAAATCTCCACCAGCGCATCCAGTTCCGGCAGGAGCACAACGCTCTCCTGCTCGTTGGGATCTGTCCGGGCGATGATCGCGGTGCAGGGGGTGTTGGAGAGATTGGCCGGCAGATGCGGCACCCCGGCCGGAATGTAGAAGAGTTCACCGGCATGGACGGCGACATGGTGCTCCAGCCGGTCGCCGTACCAGGTGTGAGCCGAACCGGAGAGCATGTAGATGGCGGTCTCGTGGCTCTGGTGGAGATGCGCCTTGGCGCGCGCGCCGGGCGGAATCGTCAGGAGGTGCATGCAGATGCCCTGCGATCCCACGGTCTCCGCCGCGATCCCCTCGAAATAGCTCAACCCCTGCTTGCCGTCATAGGTGGAGCCGGGCTTCACGATCCGGCAGGTGGGCTTCGATGAGGCATCCATGTGCTTCCTCCCCTGGACGTTTGCCGGCACCGCCTGTCGGGCGGGCCCGCTCCCCGGCGCAACGAGGCCCGATCATATCACGCCCCTCGCATTTCGCACCCACAGAACTCATGACTGGCCCTAACGCATGACTGCTTCCCCCGCCTCCGTCGTCTCGGCCAGAAAGCTGGGCCTCACCTTCCAGACCGGCGACGGCCCGGTGCACGCGCTGTCCGACGTCGACCTGGAGGTAACGAAAGGCGACTTCGTTTCCTTCATCGGTCCCTCCGGCTGCGGCAAGACCACCTTCCTGCGGGTTATCGCCGATCTGGAGAGGAACACCTCCGGGGAGATCACCATCAACGGCATGACGCCCGAGGAGGCGCGCAAGTCACGCTGCTACGGCTATGTCTTCCAGGCGCCGGCGCTCTATCCCTGGCGGACGATCGAGAAGAACATCGCCCTGCCGCTCGAAATCATGGGACATCCAAAGGAGGAACAGAGGCGGCGCGTGGAACGTACGCTCGATCTCGTCAACCTCTCCGGCTTCGGCAAGAAATACCCGTGGCAGCTGTCGGGCGGGATGCAGCAGCGTGCCTCGATCGCCCGGGCGCTCGCCTTCGATGCCGACCTGCTTTTGATGGACGAGCCCTTCGGGGCGCTGGACGAGATCGTCCGCGACCACCTCAATGCGCAACTGCTGAAGCTCTGGGCGGCGACGGAAAAGACCATCTGCTTCGTCACCCACTCGATCCCCGAGGCGGTCTACCTCTCCACCAAGATCGTCGTCATGTCGCCCCGCCCCGGACGGGTGACGGACGTCATCGAATCCACCCTGCCGCGTGAACGGCCACTGGAGATCCGCGAAACGCCGGAATTCCTGGAGATCGCCCACCGGGTGCGCGAGGGATTGAGGGCGGGGCACAGCTATGAGGAATAGTGTTCGCGGCTTGAACACCCCTCCCCAACCCCTCCCCACAAGGGGGAGGGGCTCCGACTGCCGTATCGGCATCGCTCAACCCACCGTCGCCCGGTGGAGCAACCTCAAATTGAGCCAGCATTCGGAGCGGCGAGTTAAGCCCCTCCCCCTTGTGGGGAGGGGTTGGGGAGGGGAAGCTTGCTCATCCGAACGGGAGGGAGGTGGAGTGCCCCATTCGAACATTGCGCCTAAGACAAGAAGCAGAGCAAAACAGCTAAGACGAGAGCTCACAAAAGCGGAAGCGGCCATGTGGAGCATGCTTCGCGACCTTCGTCCTTACGGTGCCCGCTTCCGCCGCGAAACTCCGATCGGACCCTATATTGCGGACTTCGCCTGGCTGTCAGCCCGCCTTATCGTTGAGGTAGATGGGGATTCTCACGAGAGCGACATTGGCCGCAGTCACGACTTGCGCCGTGATGCCTTCCTGAAAAGCCAAGGCTTCACCGTGCTCCGCTTCGAGAATGCACAGGTCTTAGAACGGCCGGATTTCGTTTTTCTGACAGTGGAAAGACATGCCTCTCCGTTTCTGAAGAGGGAGTTGAAATGACCTCCAACTCCCGCGTCCTGCCGATCCTCACCATTGTCGCGGCCATCATTGCTATCTGGTACGCGGCCGCGATCTGGATGAATGCGCCGTTCCAGCGCGACCTCGACCGGCGGGGAGACGTCACCTCCACGACCATGGAGTTCATCGGCAAGACGCTGTCTCAGCCGAAGCCGGTCGTGCCGGCGCCGCACCAGGTGGCGGTGAACGTGTTCGAGAACACCTTCCTCAGAAAGGTGACGAGCAACCGAAGCCTCGTCTACCATTCCTGGGTGACCCTCTCCTCGACGCTTGCGGGCTTCGCCTTCGGGACGCTGCTGGGCATCGTGATCGCGGTCGGCATCGTGCATGTGAAGGCGCTCGACCGCAGCCTGATGCCCTGGATCATCGCCTCGCAGACCGTGCCGATCCTGGCGATCGCACCGATGGTCGTGGTGGTGCTGGCGGCGGTGAACGTGACTGGCCTGATCCCCAAGGCGCTGATCTCCACCTATCTCTCCTTCTTCCCCGTCGCGGTCGGCATGGTGAAGGGCCTGCGCTCGCCCGACCTCATCCATCTCGACCTGATGCGCACCTACAATGCCAGTACCTGGCAGACCTTCTGGAAGCTTCGGGTGCCTGCCTCCATGCCCTTTCTCTTCACCTCCATGAAGGTCGCGGTGGCGGCGAGCCTCGTCGGCGCCATCGTCGCGGAACTCCCGACGGGTGCCGCCGCCGGTATCGGCTCGAAGCTTCTCGCCGGTTCCTACTACAGCCAGACGATCGATATGTGGGCCGCCCTGATTGCAGGCTCGGTACTGGCCGCCATGCTGGTCACCATCGTCGGGATCGGCGCACGGATGATCGATCGGAGAATGGGAGTGCGGCCGGCATGACCCTCCTCCGCTCCTGGCAGGGCGCGTTCGCCCTTCTTCTCTGTCTTCTCGCCCTGGTGCGGCTGCCGCTCCTCGGGCCCGACACCTCCTCGCCGTTCGGCACGGGGACGACCGCATTCATCCTGCTGCTGATCGCCCTCGGTGCCCTCGCCTCCTTCCTGCGGATCGGCCGTCCGTCACGGGCTTCCGTCCTCTTCGTGACGGCCCATCTTGCGGCCTGGCTGCTGATCGGGGGCATTTCCGGCAACGAGGGGGACGCACGCCTGTCCTATTTCCTGCTGATCGCGGCAAGCTGGCTTCTCGGCTGGCGCTGCATTGCCGAGCTCGCTGAGATGCGGCCATCCAGCCGTCTGGCCATGACGGCGCTCCGCCTGCTGATCCCCGCGATCTTCGGTACATGGGTTCTTCTCCTGTGGGAGGCGATCACCCGCGGCGCCGGCGTTCCGTTCATCCTCCTGCCGCCGCCGTCGGCGATCTGGGACCGGATCGCCGGCTCGGTGCCGATCCTTGCCGCTGACGTGCGACAGACCATCTTCAAGGCCGTACTGTTCGGCTACGTGGTCGGCTGCGCCGCGGGCTTCGCGATCGCAATCCTCGCTGACCGGATCTCCTTCCTGCGGCGTGGCCTGCTGCCGATCGGCAACCTCATGTCGGCGCTGCCAATCATCGGAGTGGCTCCGATCATGGTCATGTGGTTCGGCTTCGACTGGCAGTCCAAGGCCGCCGTCGTCATCGTCATGACCTTCTTCCCGATGCTGGTGAACACCGTCGCCGGCCTTTCCGCATCCGGCTCGATGGAGCGGGACCTCATGCGTTCCTATGCCTCCGGCTACTGGCAGACCCTCCTCAAGCTGCGCCTGCCGGCCGCCATGCCCTTCATCTTCAATGCGCTGAAGATCAACTCGACGCTGGCGCTGATCGGTGCAATCGTTGCCGAGTTCTTCGGCACGCCGATCGTCGGCATGGGCTTCCGCATCTCCACCGAGATCGGCCGCATGAACGTAGACATGGTCTGGGCGGAGATCGCCGTTGCCGCCGTCATCGGATCGGTTTTTTATGGCGTCGTGGCGCTCGCCGAGCGGGCGACGACGTTCTGGCATCCGTCTAACCGTGGTGGCTAGACGTATCCGCCTTCCGCAACGACGGAGGGCGGCAAAACCTCAGAGGGAAAGGATAAGAACAATGAGAAATATCCTTGTTGCATTGATGGCGAGTGCCATGTCGCTGGCCGCGGTACAGACAGCCGCCGCAGCCGACATCGTCCTCCAGTTGAAGTGGGTGGCCCAGTCCCAGTTCGCCGGCTACTACGTCGCCGCCGACAAGGGCTTCTACGAGGAAGAAGGCCTCGACGTCGAGATCAAGGCCGGGGGTCCGGACATCGCACCGGAACAGGTGATCGCCGGCGGCGGCGCCGACGTCATCGTCGCCTGGATGGGCGGCGCGCTGGTCGCCCGCGAGAAGGGCGTGCCGCTCGTCAACATCGCCCAGCCTTACCAGAAGTCCGGCCTGCAGCTCATCTGCCCCAAGGATGGGCCGATCAAGACCGAAGCGGACTTCAAGGGCCACACGCTTGGCGTCTGGTTCTTCGGCAACGAGTACCCCTTCTTCGCCTGGATGAACAAGCTCGGCCTCTCCACCGAAGGCGGCCCGGACGGCGTCACCGTCCTGAAGCAGAGCTTCGACGTGCAGCCGCTCGTCCAGAAGCAGGCCGACTGCATCTCCGTGATGACCTACAATGAATACTGGCAGGCGATCGACGCCGGCTTCAAGCCGGAAGACCTTACCGTCTTCAACTACACCGAAATGGGCAACGACCTGCTGGAGGACGGCCTTTATGCGCTGGAAGACAAGCTCGCCGATCCGGCCTTCAAGGAAAACATGGTGAAGTTCGTCCGCGCCTCCATGAAGGGCTGGAAATACGCCATGGAAAATCCGGACGAAGCCGCCGAGATCGTCATGGACAATGGCGGCCAGGACGAAAACCACCAGAAGCGCATGATGGGCGAGGTGGCGAAGCTGATCGGCGACGGAACGGGCAAGCTCGATCCGGCCGTTTATGAGCGGACCGCAAAGGCGCTCCTCGACCAGAAGATCATCACCAAGGAGCCCGAGGGCGCCTTCACGACAGAGATCACCGACGCAGCCATGCAATAACGCGCTCGGTATACTTCAATACGAAAAGAAACGCGCGGCCCGAAAGCCGCGCGTTTTACGTAAACCATAACAAAATGTAATGTCGGCCATAACCGCAAAGGATTGATTTGCAAGGCCCACGGACGTAAGAACGTCGGCCGGTGAAACTTTGCGCCAGCCCTTGCAAGTGTTCTTGCCGGGCACCAACTGTAGTTGACGTTTCAGCGTTGAGGACCGCGGAAAACGCCTCGGACAGACAGCCGAACTGATCAAGCCCTTCGCCCCAATTGGATCCAGTAACGCATGCTTCGCAAGTTCCTTCGCCTTGCCTGTTTCATTCCGGCTGCCACCTTCGTCGTGGCCGCTGCACCCGTCCTGTCGCAGGAGACGGGCGAGCCGGCCGCAGCCACCGGGGCCAAGCTGCCCTCCATCATCGTCACCCAGGTTGCCGAAAGACACCTCACGGATCGGGTGATCGCGACCGGCACTATCCGGCCCGTACAGGAAGTCTACGTCCAGCCCCTCGTCGACGGACTGTCGATCCGCTCGCTGGAGGCGGATGTCGGGGACATGGTAAAGGCGGACCAGGTTCTGGCGACGCTGAACGAAGACGCTCTCGTCCTCCAGAAGAGCCAGCTCGAAGCCAACAAGGCGAAGGCCGAGGCAGGCCTGGCGCAGTATCGGGCCCAGGTCATCGAAGCGCAGGCCAATCTCGACGACGCCGTCCGCCAGCGGGATCGCGCCGTCAAACTCGGCAAGACGGGCACAAGCTCGGTCTCGGAAGTGGAGCGCGCCACCGCGGCCGCTGAAGTGGCTGAAGCACGCCTCCAGGCTGCACGACAATCCGTCGCCGTGGGCGAGGCCGACATCAAGGTGGTGGAAAGCCAGATCGCGGATATCGACCTGAAGCTGGCTCGAACGGGCGTCACGACGCCCTATGCCGGCATCGTTTCGGCCCGCCACGCCAAGGTCGGCGCCATTGCCAGCGGTGCGGGCGAGCCTCTCTTCACCGTCATCCGCGACGGCGCGCTGGAACTGGTGGCCGACCTTTCGGAAACGGACATCCGCAAGATAAAGCCGGGCCAGAATGCCGTCGTCAGCATTGCCGGCGGCGCAGGGACACTCGAAGGCGAGGTACGGCTTGTTTCGCCGACCGTCGATCCCGTCAGCCGGCTCGGCTTCGTGCGCATCGACATCGACGAGAAGAGCGGTGCGCGCGCGGGGATGTACGGGAGCGCGGAAATCATCGTCTCCGAGACGACCGCCCTCGCCCTGCCCCTTTCGGCAGTTACGACTGCCCGCGAAGGGTCCTTCGCCCGCAAGGTGGAGGATGGCATCGTCAAGCAGGTGGAGATAGAGGCCGGCATCCAGGATGGCGGTTTCGTGGAAGTGGCGAGCGGCCTGAAGGCCGGGGACATGGTCGTGGAGAAGGCTGGCGCCTTCGTGCGCGACGGCGACCGGATCAATCCGGTTCAGGCCGATCAGGCCGTGTCGAACTGATCGAGGATCAAAGATGAACTTCTCCGCCTGGTCGATCCGCAACCCGATCGCGCCGCTGCTCGGCTTCGCGCTGTTACTCTTCCTCGGGCTGCAGTCGTTCTACTCGCTGCCGATCACGCGCTTTCCCAATATCGACGTTCCCGTCGTCTCCATTACCGTCGTCCAGAGCGGCGCCTCCCCTGCAGAACTCGAGATGCAGGTGACGAAGGAGGTGGAGGACGCCGTCGCCTCCATCAGCGGCGTCGATGAAATCCAATCCACCGTCACCGACGGCCAGTCGCAGACCGTTGTTCTTTTCCGCATCGAGAAGCCGACCGAAGAGGCGGTCCAGGATACCAAGGACGCCATCGACCGCATCCGCAGCGACCTTCCGGCCACCGCCGAGGAGCCGATCGTTTCGAAGATCGACGTGGAAGGCCAGGCCATCCAGACCTTCTCGGTCACCTCGCCGAACATGACGCTCGAGGAGCTTTCCTGGTTCGTCGACGATACGGTGAAGCGCGAACTGCAGGGACAGCCGGGCATCGGGCGGATCGACCGCTACGGCGGCTCCGACCGCGAAATCCGCGTCGCCCTCAATGCGGCGAAGCTGAACTCCTACGGCATCACCGCGGTCGAGGTGAACAACCAGATCCGCGGCACGAACGTCGATCTCGGCTCCGGTCGCGGCCAGGTGGCCGGCAACGAGCAGACGATCCGCACGCTCGGCGACGCCCGTACCGTGCAGCAACTGGCCGATACGACGATTTCCCTCTCGAACGGCCGGTTCGTTAAGCTCTCCGAACTGGGCACCATCACCGATACTTACGAGGAGCCGAAGTCCTTCTCGCGCTTCAACGGTTCGCCCTCCGTCACCTTCGCCGTCTTCCGTGCGAAGGGCGCCAGCGAGGTATCCGTCGCGGAGACGGTTGCGGAAAGCCTTAAGACCATTCGCGCCGCCCATCCCGACGTCAAAATCGAGATGGTCGACGATTCCGTCTACTTCACCTACGGCAACTACGAGGCCGCTCTCCATACGCTGACGGAAGGCGCCCTCCTCGCTGTCATCGTCGTCCTGCTCTTCCTGCGGAACTGGCGCGCCACCGTGATCGCCGCCGTCGCCCTGCCGCTTTCCGCCATCCCCACCTTCTGGGTGATGGACCTGCTGGGCTTCTCGCTGAACCTCGTCAGCTTCCTGGCGCTGACGCTCGCGACCGGGATCCTGGTGGACGATGCGATCGTCGAGATCGAGAACATCGCCCGACACATAAAGATGGGCAAGACGCCCTATCGCGCGGCGCTGGAGGCCGCCGACGAGATCGGGCTCGCCGTCATTGCGACGAGCTTCACGATCATCGCCGTCTTCGTGCCGGTATCCTTCATGCCGGGCATACCGGGCCAGTACTTCATCCAGTTCGGCCTGACGGTCGCCTTCTCCGTCTTCTTCTCGCTCATGGTGGCGCGCCTCATCACGCCGCTGATGGCGGCTTACTGGATGCGCGCCGAAGATGCGATGGACGACCATCACGACAATGACGGTCGCCTGATGAAGGCCTATACGCGCCTCGTGACCGGCACCACTCGGAAGTGGTACATGCGCTATGCGACGCTGCTCGGCGCAATCGCCTTCCTCGCCGCCTCGCTGGCGCTTCTGAGCCAGGTGCCGGGCAGCTTCCTGCCGCCCGAAGATTCCTCACGGATCGTGCTGTCGGTCGAACTGCCGCCCAATGCAACGCTCGACGAGACCGCGGCGACCACCGATGTCATCTATGACGCCGTACGCGACATCGACGGCGTGGAAAGCGTCTTCATCCTCGGCGGCGCCTCGCCGAAGGGCGATCTGGAGTTGCGCCGCGCGACGGTCCGCGTGATCCTGCAGAATATCGACCATTCGCTGCTCAAGACCCTCGTCAACAAGGGCCTCGGCTCGATCCCGGTTATCGGCGACCTGATCCCGAAGATCCCCGACCATGGCCGCACGCGGCCGCAATGGGAGGTCGAGAGGGAACTGTTCGAAAAGGTGCGCTCGATCCCGGACGTCAGGATCTCGAAGCTCAACGACCGGGCGGAGCGGGAGCTCAGCTTCAACTTCCTGTCTTCCAACGAACAGGACCTGAACGAGGCGGTGAGCCTGCTGGAATCGCGCCTGCGCGCCTCGCCGATCCTTGCCAATGTCAGTTCGGAAGGCGCGCTGCCGCGGCCGGAACTACAGATCCGCCCCCGCATGGACGAGGCGGCCCGCCTCGGCATCACGCCGCAGCAGATTTCCGAGACGGTGCGTGTCGCGACGATCGGCGATATCGACGCGCAGCTTGCGAAGATGTCGATCGACGACCGTCAGATCCCGATCCGCGTCCAGGCATCGCTGGACCTGCGGCGCGACCTCGCCTCCATCCGTGCGCTGAAGATCAAGACGGCGACCGGCGAGACCGTGCCGCTCTACAGCGTCGCCGACATCGACTATGCCGAAGGCCCGAGTTCCATCAAGCGCAACGACCGCAGCCGCGTCGTCTCCATTGGCTCGGACGTGCCCTTCGGAACCGCGCTGGACACGGCGACGCAGGAATTCAAGCGGATCGTCGACGAAACCCAGTTGCCGCCGACCGTGCGTCTTGCCGAAAGCGGCGACGCCAAGGTCCAGGCGGAGATGACGCAGAGCTTCGGCAACGCCATGCTGCTCGGCCTGATGATGGTGCTGGTCGTGCTGATCCTGCTGTTCAAGGACGTTATCCAGCCCTTCACCATCCTCTTCTCCCTGCCGCTGGCGATCGGCGGCGTCGCGGTGGCGCTGATCATCACCCAGAACTCGCTCTCCATGCCGGTTCTGATCGGCATCCTGATGCTGATGGGCATCGTGACGAAGAACGCCATCCTTCTGGTCGACTTCGCCATCGAGATGCGCCGTCACGGGCTGGAGCGGGTGCATGCCATGGTGGAAGCGGGCCGCAAGCGCGCCCGTCCGATCATCATGACCTCTATCGCCATGTCGGCCGGCATGCTGCCCTCGGCGCTCGGCGTCGGCGAAGGCGGCTCCTTCCGCGCGCCGATGGCGATCGCCGTGATCGGCGGCATCATCGTCTCGACCGTGCTGTCGCTGGTCGTCGTTCCCGCCTTCTTCCTGATCATGGACGACCTTTCGCGGCTGCTCGGCCGCATCTTCGGCCGCATGTTCGGCAAGAAGGAGGAAGAGGTCGCGGAACTGTCGGCCGAGGAACTCAGCCGCAGGGCGCATGAGGCCGCGCAGTCGATCGCAACGCTGGAGGAACGCGTGGCCTCCATGGAACGGCAGAAGGGTGCCAACGACGACAAGGCCGGCGGCGAGCCCGGAAACAATGTCCTGAGGCTGACGCCCTGGGCGGCGGAGTGATCGCACAGCATGATCGGGCGGAAGGCCGGGCGCGCGCCCGGCCTTTTTTTGTTTGCGGAAAACCGCTCCCGCATTTGATCGACATCAAATGCTTTCTTTCGGCAGTTGCTAGATTTAGCCCATTACCATTTTCTCGAACAACCGCGTCCCGCAATGGAAAAGCCGACGGTCACGATGAACAAGAGCCTGAGAATGAACAGCCGCGACAAGGCGGTGCTGATGCGGACCCCCTTCATGGCGGCCCTCAACGGCGAGGCCCTGGTGAAGATGCTGAACGCGGTCTCGATCACCAGCGTCCCGGCTCGCCACGTCATCTTCCGCGAGGGCACCGAGGCCGACCACTTCTACTGTGTCCTGTCCGGCTATGTGCGGCTCTACCGGCTGAACCGCGAAGGACGGGAGGCGGATATCCGCGTCTGCACCCCCGGCGACACCTTCGCCGAATGCCTGATCTACGGAGACGACGTCTACCGCTTCAACGCGCAGACCGCGGAGAACACCACCCTCGCCCGCTTCGATATCCGCACGACACGCCAACTGGCGGAGCAGGAGCCGGCGATTGCGCGCGCGATCATGTCCTGCCTGTCGCACCACCTGCTGACGACGATGGACTGCGTGGCGAACGACCGCCTGCACACGGCCCCCCAGCGTGTGGCGGAATACCTCTTGAAAAGTTGCCCGGTGGACGGCGGATCCGCCTCCGTACGGCTGCCCTTCCAGAAGAGCCTGCTGGCCGGCATGCTCGGCCTTGCGCCCGAAGCACTGTCGCGCGCCTTCTCTTCGCTGCGTCGGGTCGGCGTGACCGTCCGCGGCCGCATCATCCAGATCGGCGACGTGAACGCCCTGCGGGACGTCTGACACGTCCTCCCGGCGGCCTTCAGAGGCCGCCGATCTCCTTCAGAAAACGCACGACGTGATCGACCCCCTCGCCGCGCTTCAGGTCGGTGAAGAGATGCGGCTTGGCCTGCCGCATGCGGCAGGCATCGCGATCCATGACCTCGAGATCGACGCCGACATAGGGCGCCAGATCCTTCTTGTTGATCACCAGCAGATCCGAGCGCGTGATCCCCGGCCCGCCCTTGCGCGGAATCTCCTCGCCCTGGCAGGTGGAGATGACGTAGATGGTGAGGTCGGCAAGATCCGGCGAAAAGGTCGCGGCGAGGTTGTCTCCGCCGGATTCGATGAACACGACGTCGAGATCCGGAAAACGCTCCGTGAGAGCGGCAATCGCCTGCAGGTTGATCGTCGCATCCTCGCGGATGGCGGTGTGCGGGCAGCCCCCCGTTTCCACCCCGACGATCCGGTCCGAGGTCAGCGCCTGGCAGCGCACCAGCGCCTCCGCATCCTCCCGCGTATAGATATCGTTGGTGACGACGGCCACGGAATAGTCCTCCCGTAGTGCCTTGCAGAGCTTTTCCGTCAGTGCCGTCTTTCCGGAACCGACGGGGCCGCCGATGCCGACGCGCAGCGGTCCGTTGGAGGATTTCATGCTCACTGTCCTTTCTGTTCGACGGGCCAGCCGCTCAGGAGCGGAAAAGCCTCGAATTCTGTGTCTCGTGGCGAAGCGAGGCGATCTCGGCCTGAATGCCAGCAGCGCCGAGATCATCCAGGCCGGAGCCCGAGGCGCGGGAGGCAAGCTCCACCACTTCCGCTTCCAGCGCGGCGAGGATCGCGACCCCTTCTGTCTGCCCGCAGGCGCCGAGACGAATTCCTGCCGACACGGCCTGGGACAGTGCCGCATGCAGGTAGACGGCGAGCGCTTCCCGCAAAGGCACCGCATGGGCGGCCGCGACGGCCCCGACGGCGATCGGGAAGGGAACCTCCTTCGGCAGCCGCTCCACGATCATGTTCGGCCATGCATGTGCCGCCGAGACAAAAGCCTGCCCCAGCGACAGCGTCTCGAAATGCCGCTCGGCGGAACCCGCCAGCGCGAGCCCAAGATCCGATGCGTTCCGCAACGCCTCGTGGTCGTCATGCCGCCGCCAGGCCTCGGCAAACAATATGGCGTCGTTCCACAGGCTGCCGTGCCGCAGGACGGCGGCCAGCCAGGCGCGCAGCCCCGGCGCGTCCCGGACAAGCCCGTCATGGACCGCCCGCTCCAGCCCTCCCGACCAGGCAAAGCCACCGATCGGGAATGCCGGTGACATCCACGCCATCAGGCGAAGCAGGGCCTGTGTCCGGAGGCCTTCACCCATGGTCAGTCGTGGGAGGGGTGATGATGGTCGGGGCCATGGGAGTGTCCGCCATGGGCGTGGTAGGCGCCGCGGACGGGATGGAAGGGCTCTTCCACCTCCGCGACCGCCGCACCGAGCCCTTCCAGCATCTTGCGGATGACATGATCGCGCAGGATCAGGATGCGCTCTTCCTCGATCTGCGCAGCAAGGTGCCGATTGCCGAGATGCCACGCGAGTTCGGTGAGATGCAGGCGATCGCGCGCCCGGATCTCGAACAGTTTCTCCGCGGCGGCAGCAATGGCGACATTGGTGCCGTCCTCGAGGATCAACCGGTCGCCGTCGGCCAGCAGCACCGGCTCCTTGAGGTCCAGCATCACCATCTCGCCGTTCGAGAGGTGAAGCACCTTGCGCCGGAGATGGCGGAGATCGTGCGGCAGGGCGATCGTATCGATCGGCGGATCGGCGATGACGCCGGCGCGGTGGAAGGCGGTTATACGTTGCATGTTGTCATCCTTGAGCGAGGGTCATGTCCCCAGTGGCTTGCGGAAATAAATGACACGTTCGGTCTCGACGAATCCCCAGTGCCGATGGGCCAGGTGCGACGGCGTGTTGTGCATTTCGACGTCCGAACAGAGCTCGACAAAACCCTTTTCCCGAAGATCTGCTTCGATCCGCGCCAGCAGCAGGCCGGCCATGCCCATCCGCCGACTGCCCTCCTCGACGAATATGCCTTCGAGGAACGGTACCGGCGTGGACGTACAGCCGTTGGCATAGGAACGGATCGAGACTTCCGCGAAAGCCACGAGTGCACCGTCCGGACCAAACGCACCATAGCCCACGCCGCTTTGCCCGCTCAGCATCTCCAGGATTTCGGCGAGGTGCGCGTCGGCCGATTGATCCGGCCACAATGCATGGCGCAGTTCCGACCAGGGATGGCCATCCTGGGCCGTCAGAAGCCGCACGGAAACGGATGGCCTTGCCATAGTCAGAACAGGAAATAGCGCTGCGCCATCGGCAGCACGGTGGCGGGTTCGCACGTCAGCAGTTCCCCGTCTGCCCGAACCTCGTAGGTCTCCGGATCGACCTCGATATGAGGCGTCAGCGAGTTGTGGATCATCGACGCCTTGGAAATGCCGCCGCGGACATTCCTGACGGGCACCAGTTTCTTCGCCACGCCGAGGCGCTGCGGAAGGCCGGCATCGAGCGAAGCCTGGGAGACGAAGGTGACGGACGAGTTGGTCCTGAGCTTGCCGTAGGCGGCGAACATCGGCCGGTAGTGCATCGGCTGCGGCGTCGGAATGGAAGCGTTCGGATCGCCCATCGGGGCAGCGGCGATGGAACCGCCGAGCAGCACCATTTCGGGCTTCACGCCGAAGAAAGCAGGGCTCCACAGGACCAGATCCGCCCGCTTGCCGACTTCCACCGACCCGATCTCGTGGGACACGCCGTGGGCGATCGCCGGGTTGATCGTGTATTTCGCGATGTAGCGACGGACGCGGAAGTTGTCGTTCTCGCCCTTTTCCTCCTTCAACCGACCGCGCTGTCGCTTCATCTTGTCGGCCGTCTGCCAGGTGCGGATCGCCACTTCCCCGACGCGGCCCATGGCCTGGCTGTCGGAGGAGATGATCGAGAAGGCGCCGATATCGTGCAGGATGTCTTCCGCCGCGATCGTCTCCTTGCGGATGCGGCTTTCGGCGAATGCGATGTCCTCGGGGATGGACGGCGACAGGTGATGGCAGACCATCAGCATGTCGAGATGTTCGGCGAGCGTGTTGACCGTATAGGGTCGCGTCGGGTTGGTGGAGGACGGGATGACGTTGGGCTTGCCGCAGACCTTGATGATGTCCGGTGCGTGGCCACCGCCCGCCCCTTCCGTGTGGAAGGCGTGGATGGTGCGGCCCTTGATGGCGGACACGGTATCCTCGACGAAGCCGGATTCGTTCAGCGTGTCGGTATGGATCATCACCTGCACGTCGTATTCGTCCGCCACCGTAAGGCAGTTGTCGATGGCGGCCGGCGTCGTACCCCAGTCCTCATGCAGCTTCAGCGAGGAGGCCCCCGACAGGATCATCTCCTCCAGCGGCTTCGGCAGG
Organism: Pseudorhizobium endolithicum; assembly: GCF_902153245.2. Classification (GTDB taxonomy): domain Bacteria; phylum Pseudomonadota; class Alphaproteobacteria; order Rhizobiales; family Rhizobiaceae; genus Neorhizobium; species Neorhizobium endolithicum. The sequence continues at coordinate 459,254 of NZ_CABFWF030000014.1, read as the reverse complement.
GATGCATTCCCCTTGCCGGCAAGGGCGAGGTTCATCGGAAAGGCATCGAAGCTCTCGATCATCCGCTCGATATGCCAGGCGCCGGTGCAGGTCGTGGCGAGCGTACCGTGTGCCGGTCCGGTGCCGCCGCCCAGCATGCAGGTGACGCCGCTCATCAGCGCTTCCTCGATCTGCTGCGGGCAGATGTAGTGGATATGGGCGTCCATGCCGCCGGCCGTCAGGATCTTGCCCTCGCCCGCGATCGCCTCCGTTGAAGGGCCGACAATGATCGTCACGCCCGGCTGCGTATCCGGATTGCCCGCCTTGCCGATCGCATGGATACGGCCGTCCTTGAGGCCGATATCCGCCTTGTAGATGCCGCTATGATCGACGATCAGCGCATTGGTGATGACGGTGTCGACAGCCCCTTCGGCCCGCGTCGCCTGGCTCTGCCCCATGCCGTCGCGGATCACCTTTCCGCCGCCGAATTTCACCTCCTCGCCATAGGTGGTGAAATCATTCTCCACCTCGATGAAGAGCTCGGTATCGGCTAGCCGCACCTTGTCGCCGAAGGTCGGTCCGAACATGGAGGCATAGGCGGCGCGGGACATCTTGTGGGGCATGGGTGAACCTTCTGAAAAGGATGAGTTGAAACAGCCGGGCGCGTCAGTTGCCGCTCATGAGATCCGTCTGTTCCTTCAGCTGCTGCGTTCGCTGCCGCGTAAGTTCCGCCTGACAGCCGTAGATGAGCATCGGCTCCATGGTTCCGCCGCGCGCCTGATACCCATGGAACGCGCATTGCGCGTCGCGGAAGGTGAGCCAGGCCCGTTGCGAGGCCAGAAGCGCCTCCGCGGCACTGCCCAGGCCATCCATCGCGTCCCCATCCCAATCCTTCATCGCCTGGCGCGTCACCTTGTACTGCGCATTCAGACGCTCATCGGCTTCGGCGAAATCCTGCTCGGCGCAATAGGTCATCTCCATCTGCGTCATCGCCTTCTCGCAATCCACGTCCGGCTGATCCTCGGCCAGCACCGGGGCAGCCGTCGCGAGCGTCCAGCCGACGAGGAGGAATGCGAGCGAGTATTTCCGCATGAGACAGACCTCCTTCATACCGCGACCTCAGGCGGAAGCGCCGTCGAACGCATGCGGCGACAGTTCCCGGGGATTGACGCCCTCCAGGCAATTGACGTTCAGGGCAACGATCGCCGAGCCGTCAGGCTTCGTGCCGAAGGCGAAGCTCTGGATACCGCAGGTCTTGCAGAACTGATGGTGGATCTTCTTGCTGTTGAAGAGATATTCCGAAAGATTGTTCTCGCCGGATTTCAGCGTGAATTCCTCACGCTGAACAAAGGTCAGCACCGAACCGAGGCGCTGGCAGCGCGAGCAGTTGCACACCACGGTCTGGTCGAGATCGGCATCGGCCTCGAAGGAAACCGCGCCGCACTGGCAGCTGCCGAGATAGTGTTTTGTCGCCATGTCAGAGTGCTCCCATGATCTTCTGCTGGAAACCGTAGACCCTACGTGCGCCCGAAAGCGGGATCAGCGTCACTTGCCGTGTCTGGCCCGGCTCGAAGCGGACGGCAGTGCCGGCGGGAATGTCGAGCCGCATGCCGCGCGCCATCTCCCGCTCGAAGGAGAGTCCTTCATTGGTCTCGAAGAAGTGGTAGTGGCTGCCGACCTGGATCGGCCGGTCACCGGTGTTCGACACCTCGACCGTAAGGGTCGGCGCACCCGCATTGAGTTCGATTTCACCTGCAGCGACAATGACTTCACCCGGGATCATGAATGAGCCTCCCAACCCGTTAACGTATAGGTTCATGCACGGTAACGAGCTTCGTCCCGTCCGGAAAGGTCGCCTCCACCTGCACGTCGTGGATCATCTCGGCGACCCCTTCCATCACCTGAGCGCGGGTGACGACATGGGCTCCGGCCTCCATCAGATCCGCGACCGAGCGCCCGTCGCGGGCGCCTTCGACGACGAAGTCGGTGATCAGCGCGATCGCCTCCGGGTGGTTGAGCTTGACGCCGCGCTCGAGGCGGCGGCGCGCCACCGTGGCGGCCATGGAGATCAGAAGCTTGTCTTTTTCTCTTGGGGTGAGGTTCATGATCGTTTCGCACTCATCGTCAAATGTTCCAGACCTTCGGCACCGCCGCTCCGTTTCGCAATACGGTAATTGCCGGTACCAGCACTTTTCTGAGATCGAAGCCGTTCGGCGCCATGAGCCGGATGACGAGCTTGCCCTGCCAGTGGCTGGCGCCGCCATTGGCGTTGCCCAGAACGTCCCGCACCTTCGGCATCATCGCCTCGGCCAAGGGCCCGACATAGAGGACGGTAGCGAAGGCCGCATGGCCGCAAAGCGTGGCCCCATGCGAGCCGAGAACGTCGATCTCGCCGTCGAGCCGCATGTCTTCCGCATGCAGCAGGCGACCATCGCGGCGGACACGCCAGCGGTCGCGGAAGAGCCCTCGGCACAGCCGCTCGCCCATGGCCTGCCGGCCCATAAGGACAGCTTCCACGGCAAGGAATTCCGATGTTTCGTGAAGATCGACCTCCAGCCGACGGCTGAGCGCCGAATGGTCGAAGAGGATCGTCTCCTGCGGTAGCCAATGAAGGCTGGCGTCCCGGCCGACGGTGATCTGCGTCGTCGCGGAGGCAGTATCGGCCGAGGCCTTGTAGACCTTCTCGTTCGCCTGCGTCGTCACGGTGAGCCGGGTGGAATCAGAGGCGGCGACCGACCATTCGATCACGTCGCCGCCCGTCAGTCCCCCTGACGTATTGATGAGGATCGCCTCCATATCGGGCGAAAATGTCTGCGGAAGGCGGATTTTTGCGCAGCCTTCCTGGTAGAATTCAGCGAGGCGCGTACGTCCGCCGAACGGCTTGGTTACAAGGCGTCCCTTACCCCTTGCCCGCTGCGGCGCAGATCGTTCGGCTGGCTGCTGCACGTTGTCCCCTGCGCTCCTGCACTCACGTCACAGCCGGAAGCAACAGCCGTGCCAGTCTTGATCACGGCCGGCGAGGCCTCCGCCACGACATTCGCCTTGTCCGCCTTCAGGAAGAATTCCCACATCCGCGGCGCAGGATCAACAGACGGATCGAAGGCCGGCGCCCTGGCCGCCGACGAGACCTCAACGATACCGGCCTGAGAGGCGGAGGAGGACGCCGCAGCCATCACCCCTTCGGCGGGCGCGATCTTCGGCCAGGCATGCGTGCCGTTGGCGTAGGAATAGGCAGCGATCCGTGCACCTGCCTTGCAGGTGTCGTACAGCCGCTGCGTCACGTCTCCTGCCGTACGGGTAACGGCGTCCCCCGTGCAGCCGTTCAGTTCGCTCCAGCGCTGGAGCGCGGTGCTGAAGCCATACTGCCAGTAGGGCTTGCCGCCGCCGGCATAAGGGTTGGCATCGTCCTTCTCCCCTGCAAAGGCGATGATTGACATCGGCCGGGCGGGTGCGCAGGTTGCGGCATCCGGCTTCCATTGGCCGTCCACCTCGACCGGAGCCCCTGCCCGCAGCGAATGCACGAAGCCTGCCGCCGCGAAATCATCGCGACCGCTGCAGATATACTGCGACAGCATGCGCCCACCGCCGGAATAGCCGGAGGCGTAGATGCGACTGCGGTCGATGCAGGCGGTCTCCTCGATCGTCCTGACCGCTGCACCGATGAAGGCGATCTCGTCCAGCCCGCCTTCCTGCGTCGTGACCAGTGGCACGTTCCAGGCATGCGTGCCGTCGAATGCGCCAGGCAGGCTGCCCTGCAGCGCGACGACGATAAAGCCCTCCTTCTCGGCCACCTGATCCCAGGAGCTGCGCCTCAGCTGTCCGAGGGGATTGCTGTGGCTGCCGTGGAAATCGAAAACGACGGGCACCTTCTCGGTCCCGGCATAGGAAGAGGGAATGAAATAGACGCCCGAGCGGACGGCATCCGCCGACTGGATGCTGAACTCATGGCGGCCTGGCTGGATAGGCTGCCCGCAGCCACCGGCGAGCGCGGCATTGGCGCCCATAAAAAACGCTCCTGCGGCAATCAGCCTGGCAAGAGCGGCAGAACCGGAAAAACCATCGATGCGTGCAACTGCCATCAAGCGCCTCGCTAGCGGGGTGCAGGGTGTTCACTCTCTGCGGCCTGTTGGATAACTGCCGAAGCGATAGCATCTATTAGAAAGCATTGAAACGAAATACATGAATGGGAGCTATGCGATTATTTACCCCTCAACAGTAAGATGCCGCCTTGCTTCCGCCGTACCAAGCTCCCGGCAAGTCCTTGGCGCACAATCCTGCCAGGATCCGTAATATAGATGCGGGTCGGCCAACTCGCGGCAGAAGTCGGGGATTCGCCTGCCCCTTGAGCCGGCCGGGGAACCGATCGCCTGCGCCATCGAACACTTCCTTCCCAGGGCGGCCAGCCGACTTCACAAGCCAACCGAAGATTTCCCGGCTTTTCGGTGACGTTTCACCCATACCGCCCATTCTTGTCTGTCAGGAGCAATCCATGGAGAACTTCGTCGTCATTTCCGGCTGCTCCGGCGGCGGGAAATCCACCTTGCTGGATGCCCTGCGGCGGCGCGGCCACCCTGTCGTACCGGAACCCGGCCGTCGCATCGTCGCGGAAGAGATGAGGAGCGATGGCCATGCCCTGCCGTGGGTCGATCTCGCCGCCTTCGCGGAGCGGGCGCTCGCCATGGCGCTCGGCGACCGGAGGGACATGCAGACAGCCGAAGGCTGGGTCTTCTTCGACCGCGGCCTTGTCGACGCCGCCGCGGCCCTGGAACATGCAACCGGACGGCCTGTGCTGGCGGAACTCGGAATGGCCCACCGATATCATCGAAGCGTCTTTCTGACGCCGCCATGGCCCGAGATCTATCAATCCGACGGCGAACGGCAGCACGATTTCGCAAGTGCAGCCGCTGAATACGATCGATTACTCAAGGCCTACAATGCCTTAGGATATCGAACACTCCTGCTGCCGAAATGCTCGGTGGAGGAGCGCGCGGACTTCATTCTCACCCACCTGCCGACCTGACGGTGGATCGGGCCGCGCAGCGCTGCTTCGCCGGTTTCGAAACGCAAAGGGCCCGGCTTTCGCCAGGCCCTCAGACTGCTGACAAACCCCTGGCCTGGCTGGGGGTTTTGTGATTCACTGGGACATGTTGAAGAAACCTGCTCCCGAACAGACAGCTCTCGAGATGGTGACGCTCGATGGGCTGGTGCCGAAGGATCACCTGCTTCGCAAGATCGATAGGGTGATCGACTTTTCCTTCATCCATGATCGGGTGGCCGGCCTTTACTGCGCCGACAACGGCCGCCCGCCGCTCGATCCGACATTGATGTTCAAGGCGCTGTTCATCGGCTACCTGTTCGGCATCCGCTCGGAGCGCCAGCTGGTTCGCGAGATCGAGGTGAATGTCGCCTATCGCTGGTTCCTGCGCATGAAGCTGACCGATCCGGTCTTCGATGCCTCGACGCTTTCCCAGAACCGGCGCCGGCGTTTCAACGATACGTCGGTGGCGCAGGACGTCTTCGATGCGATCGTGGAACAGGCGATCGCGCGAGGCCTGGTCGACGGCACGGTGCTCTATACGGATTCGACGCATCTGAAGGCCAATGCCAACAAGGGCAAGTACGACCTGGCGATGCTGCGGAAATCGCGCGCGGATTACTGGGCCGATCTCGACCGGGCGATCGAGGCCGAGCGGGCGGCCCATGGCCAGAAGCCGTTGAAGGAAAAGGAGCGCGAGCCGCAGGTGAAGGAAACCAAGGTCAGCCGCACCGACCCGGAGGCGGGCTACATGGTGCGCGACGGCAAGCCGAAGGGCTTCTTCTATCTCGATCACCGCACCGTCGACGGCCGCCATGCGATCATCACCGATACGCATGTGACGCCGGCCAATGTGCATGACAGTATCGTCTATCTGGAGCGGCTCGACCGGCAAAGGCAGCGCTTCGGCTTCGATGTCGGCGCGGTCGGCCTGGATGCCGGCTATGCCACGGCAGGCATCCCAAGGGGCTGGAGGACCGGGACATCCTCGGCGTCACCGGCTATCGCAATCCCACGCCGCCCAGGGAAGGGATGATGCGCA
>NZ_CABFWF030000014.1:330000-453188 GCF_902153245.2 Pseudorhizobium endolithicum | reverse complement strand
GAGCCGCAAGTCGATGGGTACCGATGCCCCGAGGGCCAGCTTCTCGCCTATGCCACCACCGACCGCACCGGCTACAAGCACTACCGCTCCGACCCGTCCATCTGCCGCGACTGTCCGCTTCTGGCCTCGTGCACAGGCAACGCCAAGGCAGAACGCACCATCACCCGCCATGTCTGGACCGACGCCCGCGAACGAACGGACAGCCACCGCAAGACGTCCTGGGGCAAGGCGATCTACAAAAGGCGAAAGGAGACGGTGGAGCGCTCCTTTGCCGATGCCAAGCAACTTCACGGTCACCGCTATGCCCGCTTCCGCGGCCTCATGAAGGTCAGGTGGCAATGCCTGCTGGCTGCCGCGGCGCAAAACATCAAGAAGATCGCGATGGCATTGACGAAAGCACCCAAACCCGCCTGGGGATGAGGTCTCGCCCCATTCTATCGCATCTCGCCACGCGCCAAAAACAAGCAGATCGAAATCCCAAAAACACAAAAAACAAAACCCGCCGAAAAATCGACGGGTTTGTCAGCGGTCTGAACCTCCGGTGGCTCCCACCGGAGGTTTTTTGTTGCGGCGATGAAGAGCCTGCTCAGTCCTTGGCACGCTCGACATAGGAATTGTCTTCCGTCGCGATGACGACGCGCGTTCCGGCATTGATATGCGGCGGAACCATGGTGCGCAGACCATTGGAGAGGATGGCCGGTTTGTAGGACGACGACGCCGTCTGTCCCTTCACGACCGGCTCGGTCTCCGTGATCTCCAGCGTCACATGCCGCGGCAGCTCGATGGCGAGCGGTACGCCTTCGTGAATGGACAGGATGCAGGTCATCCCTTCCTGAAGATAGGCCTTCTGGTCTCCCATGGTTTCGGCATCGACGACCACCTGGTCGTAGCTCTCCGGGTTCATGAAGTGGAAGCCTTCGCCGTCTTCGTAAAGATACTGGAAGTTGACATCTTCCACGAAAGCGCGTTCGACCTGTTCCGTCGTCCGCCAGCGTTCCGACACCTTCACGCCGTCAACGATGCGGCGCATGTCCACCTGCGTGACGGGAGTGCCCTTTCCGGGATGGAAGTTCTGGGCGGTGAGCACCACGTAGAGCTTTCCGTCCACTTCGAGGACGTTGCCCTTGCGGACGGAGGAGGCGATGACCTTGACCATGAGTATTCCCTTGTGGCTGCCGGCTTGTAACCGCCGGAGATGCGTCGTAGAGGAGCGGCAAGCCGCTCCACGGGACGGAAAATTTTGTCTCGGCGCACCTAGCGTAAAATCCGGCAAATAGGAAGCCTCGCGGCGCTGCGCACGCCACAAAAGCTGACGATCAGGATCATCGAATGCAGCGATCGGCATCAACGTCCAGCCGTTCACCCTGGTGGGAACCGTCGGTTCATGCCGACCGTCGGCCCCTCCTGATGGCCCGCAACCGCATTCGATCGAGACTGCGCCGGCACTTCGACGAGCAGGACTTCGTCGAAGTCGACCCTGCGGCACTCCAGATCTCGCCCGGCAACGAAACGCATCTCCATGCATTCGAAACCCAGGCCCTGACGACCGATGGGCGGCCCTCCCCCCTTTTCCTGCACACCTCGCCCGAATTCGCCTGCAAGAAGCTGCTGGCGGCCGGAGAACCTCGCCTCTATTCGTTCTCCCATGTCTACAGGAACCGCGAACGAGGCCCGCTCCATCACCCCGAGTTCACGATGCTGGAATGGTACCGGGCAGGGGCGGATTACCGGATGCTGATGGAGGATTGTTCAGAAATCCTGGCCCTGGCGGCCGAGGCTGCCGAAACAAACAGATTCAGCTATCGCGGCGCGACCATCGATCCCTTCGCCGAACCCGAAATCGTTACGCTGGCGGAGGCTTTCGATCGGTTTGCCGGTATCGACCTGCTCGCTTCCATATCCAGCGACAGAGAGACGGACCGCGAGCATCTGGCGGCCGAACTTGGACACTCAGGAATTCGATTTGCCGATGACGATAGCTGGGCCGACCTCTTCAGCCGCGTGCTGGTGGAAAAGATCGAGCCGAACCTCGGCAGGGATCGAGCCACGATCCTCTGCGAATATCCCGTAGCGGAAGCTGCGCTGGCTCGCCCCTCGCCGCGTGATCCGCGGGTAGCGGAACGTTTCGAACTCTACGCCTGCGGCGTCGAGCTTGCGAACGCCTTCGGCGAGCTGACGGACCCGGCGGAACAGCGTCGGCGCTTCGAACATGAGATGGCGGAAAAAGCGCGTATCTACGGAGACAGCTATCCGATCGACGAGGATTTTCTGTCGGCACTCGAGATCATTCCCGAGGCAAGCGGTGCGGCCTTGGGCTTCGACCGCCTCGTCATGCTCGTCACCGGCGCCAGCCGCATCGACCTGGTGATGTGGGCACCGGTCGCGGAGCAGGCCCCATGATGCGGTATCCGGTTCTCAAAAGCGTGGAGGATCTTGCCGCGGCAGGTCTGGCGAAGACAGATGGTCTTCCCGCCTTGCGTGAAGTCGCCAAACGATACGCGGTGGCCATCACGCCCCAAGTCGCCGGTCTCATCGATCGCGACGATCCTCATGATCCGATAGCCCGACAGTTCGTGCCGCACAGCGACGAACTCGTCACCGCCGCGGAAGAGAATGACGATCCCATCGGCGATCGACCGCACACGCCAGTGAAAGGCGTGGTCCATAGGTATCCCGATCGGGTTCTTCTGAAGGCGGTTCACGTCTGCCCTGTCTATTGCCGTTTCTGCTTCCGAAGGGAGATGGTCGGGCCGCAGGGAGACGGCGTTCTTTCAGCCCCCGAGCTGGCCGCAGCTCTGGCCTACATCCGCGACCACGAGGAGATATGGGAAGTCATCCTGACGGGCGGCGACCCGCTGGTGCTGTCCCCCCGTCGGCTCGCGGAGATCATGCGCGGTCTGGCGGAGATCCCGCACGTGAAGATCGTCCGCGTCCATACCAGGGTGCCGGTGGTCGATCCCGAAGCGATTACCGGAGAACTGATCGACGCCCTCACATCGAGTGCCAAGACGGTTTACGTGGCGCTCCATGCAAATCATCCGCGAGAGCTGACGGAGGCAGCGCGCAGCGCCTGTGCCCGTCTGATCGACAGCGGGATCGCCATGGTCAGCCAGACCGTTCTTCTGCGGGGGGTCAACGATGATCCCGCGGTCCTGGCCGATCTGATGAAGGCTTTCGTCGAGACGCGGGTGAAGCCGTATTACCTGCATCATCCGGACCTCGCTCCCGGCACAAGCCATTTCCGGCTGGACATCGCCGACGGCCAGCGGATCGTCGCCGCTCTTCGCGGCCGAATCTCCGGTTTTTGTCAGCCCACCTATGTTCTCGATATCCCCGGCGGATTCGGCAAGGCTCCCATCGCCGAATGTGCCATTCGCGAAGACGGCGACGGCCGCCAGGTGGTAAGAGATCACCAGGGCCGAGAGCACCCCTATCCACCGAGGCAAACCTAAGAACCGTGCATACATGATGCGGCCGAAGGCGCTTGAGCCATGGGTGCATCAAGCGACAAAGCAGATCAAGGATCCGCCTCCAGCTGGGGTGATTTGCCGATAGGGCGGCGGAGAATTGATGGCGGAGGACGCAACGAGAACGGCAATCGCCGCCTAACCCCCTCACATTTCACCAAATAAAGAAGGCTTTCGTCACTGGTGACGCTTTTCGACAGGACGAGCTGACTTTATGGTGCGTGCGCGATGACTCATTCCATCGCCCGAGTTTCAAAGGCACGGGATTTCTCCAGGTGCCTCGTTCATGTATACATCTTGACCATGGAAGTGGCGAGGAGAGTTCGATGACAAGCTATGTCCTGACCGTTACCTGCAACTCGACGCGCGGCATCGTGGCCGCGATCTCGGGTTACCTGACGGAAAAGGGCTGCAACATCATCGACTCGTCTCAGTTCGATGACCTGGATACAGGCAAGTTCTTCATGCGCATCTCCTTCATCTCCGAGGAGGGTGCAGCAAGACCCGCACTACGGGATGGCTTCCACCCTATCGCCCAGAAATTCGGCATGGAGTGGGAAATCTACGATGCGGCCGAGCGGATGAAGGTCCTGCTGATGGTGTCCCGCTTTGGCCATTGCCTGAACGACCTTCTGTATCGCTGGAAGATAGGTGCCCTTCCCATCGACATCGTCGGCGTCGTCTCCAACCATTTCGATTACCAGAAGGTCGTCGTCAATCACGACATCCCCTTCCACCACATCAAGGTCACGAAGGAGAACAAGCCCCAGGCGGAAGCGCAGTTGCTCGACCTCGTGGAGCAGACCGGAACGGAACTGATCGTCCTGGCCCGCTACATGCAGGTCCTGTCCGACCAGCTTTGCCAGAAGATGTCCGGCCGGATCATCAACATCCATCACTCTTTCCTGCCGAGCTTCAAGGGCGCCAACCCTTATAAGCAGGCATATCAGCGGGGGGTGAAGCTGATCGGCGCCACCGCGCACTATGTCACTGCGGATCTGGACGAGGGCCCGATCATCGAGCAGGACACGGTTCGCATCACCCATGCACAAAGTGCGGACGATTACGTCTCCCTCGGGCGCGACGTGGAGAGCCAGGTATTGGCCCGCGCAATCCACGCCCATATCCACCGTCGGGTGTTCCTGAACGGCAATAGGACGATTGTATTTCCGCCCGGTCCTGGCAGCTATGCATCCGAACGAATGGGATGAAGAGGCAGCGAAGAAGCCTGTGACGTGTGCGTGACGCCCGGCCTCCGCAACTCCGCCACCCGGAGGTCCAGGCCTTGCAACGGGACGTCCCGCACCTATCTATTCTCAGCAGTGGCGGAGGCAGCGTGGCAATAGATTTCCACAATTAAGCCTTACTTCTGTCATCGGGAAGAAAAATATCCTCATTAGGGTGAATTTCGTTGCCGATGAATCCAAATACGGCTACGGTCCGTTTTGCTGGTGATTTGTAGCCGCCCGCAGAAACGCAACCACTTAAGGAGAGTGACATGTTTGAAATGACGCCCGTCGCCACCTTTCGTCAGGTAGCGTTCAACGTGAATGGCACGGAGCTTGCGTCTCTCATGTGCTGTCGAATGTAACGATTCGGTTCAACCGTTCCAGAAAATTCATTCGCCAGAGCTGTCGCCGACAGCCACAGAGGAGTCTGCTCATGCAGAAGCAAGTTATCGAATACGGCGGCGAGCCTGTCGGCATCGTCGTCCCGGACGAGGACAGGCTGAAGTTCATCGCCGTCAAGTTCCACGTTATCGACTTGGATGAACACCGCTTTACGTCGGCAGACGAGGTGCGGCTTGCGATCCGGGATCTCGTCCGCGCGCGCGACACAAGCGCCGTAGCCCACGCATGACAACTGCGGCGAAGGCTGCCTCCGAAGGGCAGCCTTCCGCGGCCTAGAACGCCGTGAAGGTAAGGGTCGTCAGCGACCGCTCGATCCCCGGAATGCAGGCGATCTTCTCGTTCACGAAACGACCGATCTCGTTGCCGTCCTTGATGTAGATTTTCAGCAGAAGATCCCAGTCGCCGCTCGTCGAATAGAGTTCCGAGACCAGTTCGGTCTTGTAGATGGCATCCGCCACCTCGTAGGTTTTGCCTGGCTTGCATCGTAGCTGAACGAAGATCGGTTTCATTTTCGGTCCTTATCGATTGCCATCCGCAAAGGGCATGACGTCTGCCGCACTATTGGCTCATGCCTCCGTTCGCCGCAACCCCGGCAGATCCTTGCCCTCTTCCCGTGCCTCCTTTTCCAGCCATGCCTTGAAGGCGGCAAAGGATGGATATTCTTCCCGGTCGGCTGGATGGGCGAGATAGTAGTTTCCCGTATGCCGTTCGGGGGCGTCGACGGCGGTAAGCAGACGCGCTGCCTGAAGCTCCGGCGCGATCAGGAAAGAGGGAAGAAGGGCCGCCCCCATTCCGCAAGCCGCTGCTTCGATGATCGTGATATACTGATCGAAGAGCATCCCGTGGACGTTGCCGAAGCTTACGCCTTGCATTGCGAACCAGTTCTCCCAGGCGTCCGGGCGGCTGTTCAAATGCAGTAGCGGCGCATTCAGAAGATCCGCCGGGCGTTGGATGCGGAAGCGCTGCCGGAAGTCACTGCTGCACACGGCAATGATGTGCTCCTTCATCAGGAATGTCAGCTCCGCTCCCGGCCATCGTGCCTCGCCGAAATGGATGGCCGCGTCGATTGAATCGAAACGGAAGTCGAAAGGCTCCAGGCGGCTGACGAGATTGACCGCAATTCCCGGATTTTGTTCCAGGAAGCGTCCCAGCCGCGGCGCCAGCCACCGTGCACCGAAGAGCGGTAATACGGCGAGGTTGATCGTGCCACCCTGTGGATGCGCCCGGAGATTGAGGGACGCATTCGAGATCCGTCTGAGTGCCTCCCGAATCTCCCTTGCATAACCGTCTCCGGCCAGGGTCAGACGTATCGTCTGCCGCTCCCGCCGAAAGAGCGAGACGCCCAGTTGCTTCTCCAGCGCCGATATCTGCCGGCTGACCGCGCTCTGCGTGAGCCCGAGTTCGTTCGCAGCAGCCGTGACGCTGCCGGTTCGCGACGCCGCTTCGAAGGCGGCGAGCAGCGAGAAGGAAGGCAAGAAGCGCCGAGGCGGCAGCATGTCATTCCTCCGTTGAATGACCTGTTGAGAAACTGTCGATATTCACCGTGTTTCGGCCTCTGTAAAGTCCGATCCGCGTTCATCCGGAATCCCAGAAAATGCTGAACAACCCGCGTTCCCACGGCTTGTGGGAGAAGACCGCTCCGCCGGCACCCCAGACCACCGCGCTGAATGAATCCCTGTCGACCGATGTCGTCATCGTCGGCGGCGGCTATACGGGCTTGTCGGCAGCACTTCATCTGGCCGAAGCGGGCACGGATGTCGTGCTCCTCGAGGCACACGAGGTCGGATTCGGCGGAGCCGGACGCAATGTCGGGCTCATCAATGCCGGCATGTGGGTCATGCCTGACGACTTCCCCAGGGAACTCGGCCCCATCTATGGCGAGCGCCTCCTCGAACTCCTCGGCAACGGACCTTATCTCGTTCGAGATCTGATCGATCGCCACGACATCGACTGCGAACTGGAGCGCAGTGGAACCCTGCATTGCGCCGTCGGCGCGGATGGATTGAAGGAACTCGAGCAGCGCGCCGCGCAATGGCAGAGGCGAGGAGCGCCTCTCGCCGTTCTCGACGCAGCCGAGACGGAACGACGGGTGGGGACCTCCGCCTATGCCGGTTCCCTGCTGGACATGCGCGCCGGAACACTGCAGCCGCTGGCCTATGCCCGCGGCCTCGCGAAGGCGGCGATCGCCGCCGGCGCCCGGCTTCACACCGATAGTGCCGTTGTGGCCTATGGGGAACGGGACGGACGGCGCGTTGTGCGCACGGCGCAGGGCGAAGTGAAGGCAGACTGGATCATCGTCGCCAGCGAAGCCTACAGCACCGGCCCATGGGAGGTGATCCGCCAGGAGCAGGTCTATCTTCCGTATTTCAACCTTGCCACGGTCCCCCTCTCGGATGCGCAGTTGCGGGCCATCCTCCCGGGCCGCGAGGGATGCTGGGACACCAGGGAAGTCCTCTCCTCGTTCAGGATGGACAAGGCCGGCCGTCTGGTCTTCGGCAGCGTCGGCGCCCTGCGCGGAACCGGGGCAGGCATCCACAAGGCCTGGGCACGGCGCTCACTGCGTCGGCTTTTCCCTCAGATCGCCGATATCCCCTTCGAGTGCGAATGGTACGGCATGATCGGGATGACGGACAACGCCCTGCCCCGCCTTCACAAGTTCGCGCCGGGTGTCCTGGGCTTCTGCGGTTACAACGGCCGCGGCATCTCTCCGGGAACGACATTCGGCAGGATCCTTTCCGAGCACATTCTCGGCCGCATCGCCGAGGTCGATCTGCCGCTTCCCTTCACGGATCCGAGGCTCCCGCCGCTTCGCGCGGCGAAGGAAGCCTATTACGAACTGGGGGCGCAGATCGCCCACTTTGCCGGCGAACGCTTCTGATTGCAGAACCGCCGCCGATCAGTACATTGACCGCAATTCTACATCCGGAAGGACTGACATGACGCTCGCAAATCTCGATCTTGCCGCCGACGTGAAGAACATACTCGGTAGTCTCGGCGTAAAGCCGGAACGCTACACGGGCGGCACCCTTACCGTCCGCTCGCCGATTACCGGCCGCGAGATCGGCAAGCTGCCGGAGATGAGTGCAAGCGATGCCGCGGCCGCGATCGACAAGGCTCATCAAGCATTCCTGGAATGGCGTGTCGTTCCCGCTCCGAAGCGGGGCGAGTTGATCCGCCTGCTGGGCGAGGAACTGCGCGCATCGAAGGAAGCCCTTGGCCGCCTCGTCTCCATCGAGGTCGGCAAGATCACCTCCGAAGGCCTTGGCGAAGTTCAGGAGATGATCGACATCTGCGATTTCGCGGTCGGCCTGTCCCGCCAGCTCTACGGCCTGACGATCGCCACCGAGCGTGCAGATCACCGGATGATGGAAACCTGGCACCCGCTCGGCGCCATCGGCATCATCTCGGCCTTCAACTTTCCCGTCGCCGTCTGGTCATGGAACGCCGCGCTTGCGATCGTCTGCGGCAATTCCACCATCTGGAAGCCTTCCGAGAAGACACCGCTGACGGCGCTTGCGACACAGGCGATCTTCGAGAAAGCTCTCACCCGCTTTATTGCGGAAGGAAACACGGCCCCCGAAAACCTCTCGACCCTGCTGATCGGCGGGCGCGAGCTTGGCGAAGTACTGGTCGACCACCCGAAGGTGCCGCTCGTTTCGGCCACCGGTTCCACCGCCATGGGACGTGCGGTCGGGCCCCGCCTCGCCCAGCGCTTCGCGCGGTCGATCCTTGAACTGGGTGGAAACAACGCCGCGATCGTCGCGCCCACCGCGGACCTGGACCTGACCCTGCGCGGCGTGGCATTTGCCGCCATGGGGACCGCCGGACAGCGCTGCACGACGCTGCGCCGCCTCTTCGTCCATGACAGCGTCTATGACGCGCTCGTTCCGCGGCTCACCAAGGCCTATCAGTCGGTGACGGTCGGCAGCCCGCTTGAGAACGGTAACCTGGTGGGACCGCTGATCGACAGCGCCGCCTTCGAGAAGATGCAGAAGGCGCTCGAAGCCGCAAAGGCAGCCGGCGGCAAGGTGACCGGCGGGGAGCGGGTTCAGCAGGACGGCGCAGTCGATGCCTACTATGTGCGCCCTGCAATCGTGGAGATGCCGTCGCAGACCGGCCCCGTAATGGAGGAAACTTTCGCGCCGATCCTCTACGTCATGAAGTACAGTGACTTCGAAGAGGCGCTTCGGCTCCACAACGACGTGCCGCAGGGCTTGTCGTCGTCCATCTTCACCAATGACATGCGGGAGGCGGAAACCTTCGTCTCCGACCGGGGCTCCGATTGCGGCATCGCCAACGTCAACATCGGCCCGTCGGGCGCAGAGATCGGTGGTGCCTTTGGCGGCGAGAAGGAAACCGGCGGCGGACGCGAATCCGGCTCCGATGCCTGGAAAGCCTATATGCGCCGTGCGACCAACACCCTGAACTACGGCCGCACCCTGCCGCTCGCACAGGGCGTCAAGTTCGACGTCATTTAGAAGAATGGGTTCGCCGCTCAATCTCCTGACCGATATCGAAGGTGTGGCCGTCGGCCACGCCACCGATCTCGCCCTCGGCTCGGGAGTGACGGCGATCGTCTTTGAGAAACCGGCTATTGCGTCCGGCACCGTTCTTGGCGGCGCTCCCGGAGGACGGGAAACCGCATTGCTCGATCCGTCCATGACGGTGGAGACGGTGGATGCGTTCGTTCTCTCCGGCGGCTCCGCCTTCGGTCTCGATGCCGCCGGCGGCGTGCAATCCGGGCTCCGCGAGATCGGCCGTGGCTTCCAGGTCGGCCACATGCGTGTCCCGATCGTACCGCAGGCAATCCTCATGGACCTGCTGAACGGTGGCGACAAGGATTGGGGGCTGCACGCGCCCTATGCGAGATGGGCTATGCGGCCTTTCAGGCCGCCCGCACTGGCCTCTTCGAACTTGGAACGGTCGGTGCCGGGACAGGTGCGACGACCGCCACCCTCAAGGGCGGCCTGGGATCCGCAAGTGCCGTGACTGCCGGGGGCCACATCGTCGCCGCTCTCGTGGCAGTGAACGCGCTCGGCTCGGCCACCGTCGGCGACGGTCCGCATTTCTGGGCCGCCCCGTTCGAACTGGAGGAGGAGTTTGGAGGCCTGGGCTATACGCGTGAAGTGGACAATAGCATGCGGATCAAGGGATTGAGTGTCCCGGCCACGACGATCGGTGCGGTGGTCACCGACGCGGTGTTGACGAAAGCCCAGGCTCATCGTCTGTCGATCATGGCCCATGACGGCCTGGCACGCGCGATCTTGCCGGCCCATCTTCCCTTCGATGGCGATACGATGTTTTCGGCAGCGACCGGCGCCAAGCCCGTCGCGGATATGCAGGCGCTGATGGAGATCTTCCACCTCGCGACATTGGTGACGGCGCGTGCCGTCGCGCGTGGGATCTATGAGGCAACCACCCTGCCCGTGCCCAAGGCGCAATCTGCCTGGCGCGACCGCTTCGGCCCGTATTTCAAACAGTGACTTCCCACAGCGCTTGTTCCAGGCGCTGCCACTGGTCCTCGGCCGGCAGCCCGATGCGCAGATCTTCCGGACGATCGCCGAAACGGCGGATGAAGACGCCCTTTTGCCCAAGGACGTTGAATATCGTCTGGGCCTGCGGATGCCGGATGTACCGGAAAAGGGAGGTCCCACCCGCTACGGAGATTCCTCTGTCGGCCAAGAGAGCATCGAGACGGCCAGCCTCCCGATGCAGCCTCTCCCGCATAGCCGCTCGCCATGCGCCATCTGCCAGCGCCTCGCTGGCGATGTGCAGGGCCGGCCCCGAGACGGACCAGGGACCGAGTTCACCTTTGATACGTGCCGTTACGTCCGGATGCGAGATCGCGAAGCCCAAGCGGACCCCGGCCATCCCGTAGAACTTGCCGAACGACCGAAGCACGAGCAGTCCGCCGGCATCCACCGCATCGGTTACGCCGGAGTGAACCGAGACGTCATGGAACGCTTCATCAACGACCAGAAGGCCGCCCTTCCGCCGCATGCTGGCCGCCAGTTCCAGAAGTTCGGCCTTCGGTATCGTCCGACCCGTCGGGTTGTTGGGATTGACGACAACCGCGAGGTCGGCCTCCGCGAGTTGCCCCACATCCTCGACCTCCCTCACGGCGTATCCTGCCATGCGGGCGGCCCTGGCATGCTCCGCATAGGTCGGCGAGAGGATCGCCGCAAGCGATCCCCGCCGAACGAGCCGGGCCACGATCGGCAGCAGGATCTGCGTTCCCGGTCCCGCCGCCACATGGTCGGGCGTTGGTGCGCCATAAGCCTCGGCTGCCAGTTGCCTGAGGCGTTCTGCAGCCTCCGCTTCGGGCAGCCGTGAGAAAGCGCTGGCTGGTAATGGGGAATATGGATAGGAATGCGGATTAATGCCGGTGGAAAGATCGATCCAGGGTTGGGGCGCTTCAGGAAACAGCGCGCGGGCCTGGGCAAGGTTGCCACCGTGTTGAAGCGGACCGCCTGCAGATACTCCAGCCTCGAATGCCATCGGCACCATGTACCTCCTTCTCGCCTTCCTTGCCCTGTTGACCGAGCGGGTGATCGGCTATCCAGAATGGATCTACCGTCTCATCGGCCATCCCGTCACCTGGATCGGCCGGCTGATTTCAGTCCTGGACAGCGCCTGGAACAGGGATGACCACGGTTTTGGACGCCGCAAGCGGCGGGGTATCTATGCGTTGATCGTTCTGTTGACCCTGGTGATCGCCACGGCGCTGCTGACGGAACGCATGTTTGCGGCCTTTCCGCTCGGCTTTATCCTGCTGGTACTGATCGCGGCCACCCTCCCGGCGCAGAAGAGTCTCGAACATCACGTGGAAGCCGTCGCCGTGGCCCTCGAAGCCGGTGGCCTTGAAGCCGGCCGCCAGGCCGTCTCCATGATCGTCGGACGGGATCCGGACCAACTGGACGAACCCGCCGTCTGCCGGGCCGCGATCGAAAGCCTTGCCGAGAACTTCTCCGACGGCGTCGTCGCGCCGGCCTTCTGGCTTGGCGTCGGCGGATTGGCCGGAGGCGCGGCGTACAAGGCGGTCAATACGGCCGACAGCATGATCGGCCATCGCTCCGCCCGCCACGAAGCCTTCGGCTGGGCCGCTGCCCGGTTCGATGACCTCATCAATCTTCCGGCATCTCGCCTCAGCGGCGCTCTTTTCATTGCCGCCGCCTGCCTTGTCGAGGAAGCTTCGGCAAGCAAAGCCATCGATGCCGTTCGGCGGGACGCCAGGCATCATCGCTCGCCCAATGCCGGCTGGCCGGAGGCAGCTATGGCCGGCGCGCTGGGCATCGCTCTCGCCGGACCACGCAGCTACGGCGGCGAGATGATCGATGCCCGCTTCATGGGCGAAGGTGGACGTGCCGAACTCGGCGCTTCCGACATCCGCCGGGCCCTGAAGCTCGCCAGGGTCGCGGACGGCCTCCTGATCGGCCTGTTCGGGCTGGGCGCTTTGGCTATCTCGCAAATCTGAGCAATCCGGTAAGGTCGAGATGCTGTTCCATGTGGGCCGCAAGGCGGTCCAACACCGCGTCGACGCCCGCCTCATAGTCCAGGCCGCTGGCGTGTCCGCCAAGTCGCCGCAACCACGCAGCCCTCTGCCTATCGTTCGCGAAAAGCCCGTGCAGATATGTCCCCACGATCCTGCCGTCGGGGGACATTCCACCATCGGGTAGGCCACCAAGATCCGCGAAGGGACGAACGCAATCCGGGCCGGAGGTACGTCCGATGTGCATCTCGTAGCCGGACAGCGGCTCGCCGTCGAAGCTATGGCCCGCCACCGCCTCCAGTCTCTTGTCGCCGGAGAGAACGGTATCGACCTGGAGGAGGCCAAGTCCCTCGACCGTTGCCGCCTGTCCTTCGATCCCGTCCGGATCGGATATCGTCCGTCCGAGCATCTGGTAGCCGCCGCAAAGACCGAGAACACGGCCACCGCGCCGGATATGGGCGCGGATATCGGTGTCCATGCCGCTTTCCTTCAGCACGCGCAGATCGGCGATGGTCGCTTTCGAGCCTACCAGGAGGATGAGGTCGCAATCGCCCGGAATTGCCTGATCCGGCCGCACACGGATCAGTTCCACATCCGGCTCCGCGTCGAGAGGATCGAGATCGTCGAAGTTGGAGATATGCGGAAGGATAGGCACGGCGATCCGGGTTGTCGCCTTCGGCCTGAGTGCCCTCGTCTGATGAACGCCTAGCGCATCCTCCGCGGGAAGGCGCACTGCCTCGGCGAAGAAGGGCAGGAGGCCGATCGGCCGCCAGCCGGTCAGCGCACTGATTGTCTTCATCCCCTCCGTGAAAAGAGCCGGATCCCCGCGAAAGCGGTTGACGATGAAGCCCTTGATCATCCCGGCATCTTCGGGCTCAAGCACCAGCTTGGAGCCCGCCAGGCTCGCAATCACACCCCCCCGGTCGATATCGCCGATCAGGACCACCGGCACGTCGGCCGCGCGGGCAAAGCCCATGTTGGCGATGTCGTGGCGGCGGAGATTGACTTCCGACGCACTTCCGGCACCCTCTATTAGAACGAGGTCCGCCTGATCTTTCAGGATGCCGAAGCTTGCCAGGACACGCGGCATGAGCCTCGGCTTGATGAGTTGGTATTCGGCAGCCCTGGCCATCCCCTCGACGCGCCCCTGCACCACGAGTTGGGCACCGACCTCGCTTTGCGGCTTGAGGAGCACGGGGTTCATGTGGACGCTGGGCGGGACCCCGGCCGCGCGCGCCTGCAGTGCCTGCGCCCGCCCGATCTCGCCGCCATCGGCCGTGACTGCGGCATTGTTCGACATGTTCTGGGGCTTGAACGGCAGCACCCTCAAGCCTCGAAGTGTGAACGCGCGGGCAAGCCCGGCAACCACGAGCGACTTGCCCACGTCGGAGCCGGTCCCCTGAAACATGAGAGCCCGGGCGGCCACGATCAGAACTCGATGCCAGCCTGTGCCTTCACGCCGGCCTTGAAGTGATGCTTCACCAGCGTCATCTCGGTCACCAGATCCGCTGCCTCGATCAGGAGAGGCTTGGCATTGCGGCCGGTCACCACGACATGCAGATCGGGCCGTCGCGCCGTGAGTTCCGCAACGACCTTTTCCAGATCGAGATATTCATACCGCAGAGCGATATTGAGCTCGTCGAGGATCAGCAGGCCCACGCTCTCGTCTGCCATCAGTTGGCGCGCTTTCTCCCAGGCACGCTCGGCAGCAGCAATATCCCGCTTCAGGTCCTGCGTCTCCCAAGTGAATCCCTCTCCCATGGTGTGCCACAGGACCCTGTCGCCGAACACGGCAAGCGCCGGCTGCTCGCCCGTCGACCAGGCGCCCTTGATGAACTGGACGATGCCGACCCGGCGGTTGTTGCCGAGCATGCGCAACGCCAGGCCGAAGGCCGCGGTAGACTTGCCCTTGCCCGGCCCGGTGTGGACCATGAGAAGACCCTTTTCCAGGGTCTTCTCGGCCACTTCCGCGTCCTGCGCCGCCTTGCGGTTGGCCATCTTGGCGCGATGACGCTCCTCAAGCTTTTCGTCGATCTCCTTCACCGCGAGACAACCCCACCGGTCGATACGGAGAAAGCCTCCTCGCCCTGGCGGAAACGATCACGAACCAGGGCGGCAACCGCCCCCAACGCGGACCAGAACACCAGGCTGGTCGCGAAGACGGCTGCCACGAAGCGGGCATGAAGATCCGCCGGCACCGCCGTTTCATGGCTTTCAGGATGCGGCGCGCCGATCAGATGCGGTGCAATCAGCAGGACGACGGCCAGCACGGCCAAAAGCGGCGAACGCGTATACGCAAGGAGGCCGAGCGCAACCGCCGTGCAGGCGGCGGTCGCGATCCACCATATCTGGCGGGCGCCGAGATCGGCGGCCGGCATGCCGGGGAGTTCCGGCGGGAGTCCGAGGCCCGGCGCGAGGCTGAAGGCCAGGAAGCCGGCGAAGCCGAACATCATCCCCTTGCGCCAGCCGCTCAGGCCGCCGAGCGCTTCTGCCGCCGTCAGCAGGACAAGGGCAAATCCGATCCCCGCCAGCATATTGGCGGCCGCGGTATAGAAGAACCGTTCGAACCCGTTGGCCGGCGCCCATGCTTCCGGATCATGGTGGTGATCCGCAGCCGCGGCATCATGACTATGGGCCGCCCCATGACCATGGTCATGGATTTCGGCACCGCCGCCTTCGAAGGTTTCGGCATGGATGATGAGCGGGACCGTCGCGTAGCTCTGCATGACGGTGAGCAGCAGTCCGGACACAAGCCCGGCGATCACCGCCGCGAGGACGATGTTGCGAAACAATGACATATCGGAGACCTCAGTGGCAGGGGAAGGCGAGCGAATGGCGCGAGTCGTGCGCGGCGTTGTGGAGGACTTCCATCTGGGAGAAGCCGACAAAACCCACGACGAACAGGCCGAGCATGGCCGTCATGCTGAGGGGGATAATTTTCGATAGAGAAAGTCCGGCTGCTGTCGCTGCGGATTTCGTCATCATTGTCTGATCCTTTCACCCTCCACCCGAGGGTACCCGTTTCACATTACGCCGCCGGCAGGTCTCCTGGCTCGCGGATCGGACGCTTCTCCCGCCTTCCCGGATATTCTCCAGTGGCATGTTGGGACGAAACTCTCCGCCTACAGTTGCGGGGGCAGCCGCGGAATCGACGAAACTCGTCTCACCGCATTCCCTCAAGGCCTTCTCAGGCACCAACGACTGCAGGCACTATAGCCGAAAAGCGCTGACGGGCAATCGTCTTTGCGACGCATTGACATGAACGGGCGACCGGGCTTACTGAATCCCTGACGGTCCTTTTCCGGCAACGGAGAAGGCGAAAAGGGAATGCGGTGCGATCCGGATCTGCCAGATCAATGCCGCGGCTGCCCCCGCAACTGTAAGCGGAGAGCCCCTGCAGGTAAGCCACTGGATCATACCGGGAAGGCAGCAGGAGGTGACGACCCGCGAGCCAGGAGACCTGCCGTCGCATCACATGCTTCTCCGGGCGGGGTGCTCCGGATGATGCGCAGATCACTGGCGTCCGGTCCCGCCGTTCGTCCCGCGCCCCATGAGAATGATTCTGGCAGGAACGCGGCCTTGTGTGACCAACGATCCATGACCGACCCGGATGTGACCATCTTCGTGTGCACCAACTGCCGCGATGCGTCGGATGGCGATCTGCGTCCCGGTATCGGCCTGATCGAGGCCCTCCGGCAGGCAGCGACGGACAAGCCCTTGAACGTCAAACCTGTCACCTGCCTCGCCAACTGCCAGAAAAGCCCCAGCGCCGCGTTCTCGCATCGCACCGGCTGGTCCTACGTGTTCGGCCATCTGAGCCTGGAGAACGTCGAAGACCTCATAGCCGGCGCCATGATGCTGGCGGAGGACGAACGGGGTTTTCTTCCCCTCCGCGGCCGGCCGGCCTGCCTGCGCGGCGACGGCATGTCGGCCCGCATCCCGCCCTTTCACCATCACGAGGACATGCCCGCATGAGCGTCAACCTTGAACGCGTCCCCTGCACCGTCGTCACCGGCTTTCTGGGTGCAGGGAAGACGACCCTGATCCGCAGCCTCATCGAGAACCTGGACGGCAAGCGTCTGGCGATCATCGTCAACGAATTCGGCGACGTCGGTGTCGACGGCGAGGTCCTGAAGGGCTGCGGCATCGAAAGCTGCCCAGAGGAAAACATCATCGAGCTCGCCAACGGCTGCATCTGCTGCACGGTCGCCGATGACTTCGTGCCGGCCATCGACCAGATCCTGGCGCGCGAACCGCGGGTCGACCATATCCTCATAGAGACCTCCGGCCTCGCTTTGCCGAAGCCGCTCGTCCAGGCCTTTCAGTGGCCGGCGGTGAAGGCACGCGTGACGGTGGACGGAGTGATCGCGGTCGTGGACGGCCTGGCGCTGGCGGAAGGTCGCGTCGCCGACGATCACGATGCACTCGAGGCGCAACGGCAGGCTGACGACTCCATCGACCATGACGATCCGGTCGAGGAAGTTTTCGAAGACCAGATCGCCTGTGCGGATATGATCGTGCTGACCAAAAGCGACCTCCTCGACAATGCTGGGCTGTCCGCCGCCAAGGAGCGCGTGAGCGCCCACCTGCCAAGGGCGGTGAAGATCGTGGTCAGTGCAAAGGGCGCCGTGGATCCGGCCGTCCTGATCGGCCTCGGTCTCGCCGTCGAGGACGACATCGAAAACCGCAAGACCCATCACGATGACGAGCTCGACCACGAGCATGACGATTTCGACAGCTTCGTCGTCGAGCTTCCCGCAGTGAACGACGCCGGGGAACTTGCGGCAAGGATTGCAGCAACGGCCGAAGCGGAGAAGGTCCTGCGCATCAAAGGCTTCATCGACGTCGCGAACAAGCCGATGCGCCTGCAGGTCCAGGCGGTAGGATCGCGCGTGAACCACTACTTCGATCGCGCCTGGGAACCGGGCGAAACCCGGCAAGGCCGGCTTGTTGTGATCGGTGAAAGGGGCATCAACAAGTCCGCCATCGAAAGGATGCTGGCCGCCTGAGGCTTGACGACATGCACATCCTCGCCACCACATCATCATCCCTGGATGACCTCATCGAGCCGGTGGACCTCGACCAGGCCCCGGCAGATGTGGTGGTGTTGTCGTTCTCCGGCAGCGACCTGAACGGGATCTCGGCCGCCTGGAACGGGCAGGAGAATGTTTCTCTGGCGGTCGCGAACCTCGCGGAACTCCGCCATCCCATGTCGGTCGACCTCTGGCTCGACAAGACGGCATCCCGGGCAAAGCTCATCCTCGTCCGGATCCTGGGTGGCTATGATCGCTGGCGCTACGGCGTCGAGGAGCTTTCGCGGCTGGCCCGGCGAAGCGATATCAAGCTCGTGCTCCTGCCCGGTGAATGCAGCCTTCAGGACGAACGGTTGGCGGTCGCGTCCACGGTAGGTCCGGAAGAGCAGGCAGCCATCCTCTCCTGCTTCCGGGAAGGCGGGCCGCACAACATGCGCCTTCTGGCCGGCCGCCTTGCCGCCCTGGCGACGGGCCGCCAGGTCGAGCCCGCTCCTGCCGCCGCCATGCCCAGGGCAGGCGCCTACCGGCCGGGGCATGGCATCGTCGACATGACCGACCTGCTGGAGAACTTCCCTCCCGCGGCACCGCGCCTGCCGATCCTCTTCTATCGCTCCATGCTGCTCGCAAACGACACGGCACCCGTCGATGCTTTGTTTCAGACGCTCGCCAGTCGCGGCTTTGCCCCCGTTCCCATCTTCGTGGGCGGCATGAAGGAAGCGGAATCGATCTCGTTCGTGGAGCAGGCATTCGCCCGGATCGAACCGGCCGCCGTCCTGACGACCACGGCATTTGCCAGCGGCACGGACGGGGATGGAGACAGCATTTTCGATCGGACTGGTCTTCCGGTCTTCCAGGTCATCGTTGCGACGACGCATCTGACCGGGTGGAAGGAAAGCCGTCGCGGCCTGAATCCGTCCGATCTTGCGATGCACGTCGTTCTGCCGGAACTGGACGGCCGCATTCTTGCCGGCGCCATTTCCTTCAAGGACCGCAGCACGTCTTCGAACCTCATCAATCGGCCCGAGCCCGAAAGGGTCGAGGCGGTGGCAGAGCGGATCGCGTGTTTCCTCAGGCTTCGGGCGACGCCCCGCCGAGACCGCAAGCTCGTCATCATCATGCCGGATTATCCCAGCGCTCCCGGTCGCACCGGCTATGCCGTGGGTCTTGATGTACCCCGGAGCGTCCTGGAAATGTTGGGCATGCTGTCCGATGCCGGCTACATGATCGAAGACCGGCCTGCATCGCCGCGCGATCTGCTCGACCGGCTGGCGAACCGTCACGACGCGCTTATTGTCGAAACCTACGAGAGCTGGTTCAAAACGCTTCCGGAAGGCGCACGCAACAGGGTTGTTTCCGCGTGGGGTTTACCCGCGGACGATCCCGAAATCAGCCACGGGATCTTCCGGTTCCGCGCAGCCCGCTTCGGTAATATCACCGTCGCCCTTGCACCGGATCGCGGCCGCGTTGCGGACCGGCGGTCCGACTACCACCATCCCGATCTGCCTCCCCGGCATGCGCTGGTCGCTTTCGGCCTCTGGATGCGTCGGGAACTCGATGCCGATGCTATCGTGCATGTTGGTGCCCATGGGACGCTGGAATGGTTGCCGGGAAAGAATGTTGCCCTTTCGCAGGACTGCTTCCCCGAGACCGTCACCGGCGGCTTGCCTGTCATTTATCCGTTCATCGTTTCCAATCCGGGTGAGGCAGCCGTCGCCAAGCGGCGCATCGCGGCCGTGGCCTTGGGGCATCTTCCGCCGGTGCTGACCGATGCCGGCCTCTCCGGGGACCAGAAGAAACTCGAACTGCTCGTCGATGAATATGCCCAGGCCGACGGCCTGGACCGCCGCCGCCGCGACCGGCTGGCGAAGCTGATCGTCGAGACGGCTCATGAAAGCGGCTCCGCGACGGAAATGGGAATTTCGCGCGACGACGACCCGGACACGGCATTGAGCCGCATCGATGCCTTCCTTTGCGATCTCAAGGACCTCGCGATCAAGGACGGCCAGCATGTCTTCGGCACATGCGCTCCGGGCGATGAAGATCCGCTCCGGATCGCGAGCGCGACTGCCGAGCGAGAAGCCTTGCTCGCGGCACTGGACGGCGAGCATATCCGGCCCGGCCCATCGGGCGCTCCTTCCCGCGGACGCCGCGACGTGATGCCGACGGGGCGCAACCTCTTTGCGAGCGATCCGCGGACGCTGCCGACGCCGACCGCCTTCGAACTCGGCAAGAAAGCTGCCGACGAAGTGCTTCGGCGCTATCTGCAGGATCACGGAGAGTGGCCGCGCAACCTCGTCTTCGACCTTTGGGGCAGTGCCTCGCTTCGCAGCGGCGGCGAGGAGGTTGCGCAGGTTCTGGCGCTGATGGGGGCACGACCCGCCTATGACGCTGCGACCGGGCGCGTGACGGGTATCGAGGTGCTGCCCCCCGCGGTACTTGGCCGTCCCCGCGTCGATGTCACGCTGCGCATCTCCGGCCTCTTCCGGGACATGTTCCCCGCCCTGATCGCGCTGCTGGATGCCGCCATGCGTGCCATCGCGGCACGCGAAGAAGCGCCCGGCGACAATCCCCTCGCCGAAGATGCACGACGCCGGGGACGAGTGCCGCAGCGTATTTTCGGTTCCGCTCCAGGGACATTCGGTGCCGGTATAGAGGAAAAGCTCTCAGACGGCACTTGGGCGGAACGGGAAGAACTCGGTCGCCTTTATCTCGATGCCACCAGCCACTCCTTCGGCGGCATGGAGGGCGAGGCGGTGGAGGCGCGTGGCCAGTTCGCGGAGCGGGTGGAAGCAGCGGACCTTCTCGTTCACACCGGTGACGATCCTGGCCGTGACCTTCTGGAGGGCTCGGCCGATGTCGCCTTCATCGGCGGCTTTGCCGCGGCAGCGGCCGCACTCGGCAACAATGCCGACCTGATCGCGCTCGACACGACCGATCCCGCCCGCCCCCGCGCCCGCTCCATCTCGCAAGCCGTTGCCCGCGTGGTGCGGGCCCGCGCCGTGAACCCGCGTTTCATTGCCGGCCAGATGCGCCACGGCCCGCGCGGGGCCGCGGAACTGGTTGAAACGGTCGACCGTCTGATCGGTTTTGCCGAAACCACCCAGGCCATTCCGCAATCCCTCATCGAAGCGACTTACGACGCCTACCTCCGCGATGAGGAGGTACGGGACTTCCTGCTGTCCCAGAATCCGGAGGGTGCTCGGTTCATGGGCAAACGTTTTCTTTCCGCGATGCGCCGCGGCCTCTGGCACCCGCGCCGCAATGCGGTCGACGCGGAACTGGAAATGCTTGTGGCGGAGAAGGCCGTATGACCGCGCCCCCTGCCGACCTTGCACCCCCGGACATGCGCCGCGGCGCCTGCCCTGCCCTGTCTTCGCCGATGCAGACGGGAGACGGCCTTCTGGCCCGCATTGCCTTGCTGGACGCGATCGGACCGCAGCAGTTGGCAGCCATCTGCAGCCTTGCGCAGGAGCATGGCAACGGCATCATCGATATTTCCGCCCGTGGCAATCTGCAGGTGCGGGGTCTGACTGGTGAAACGGCCGGGATGCTGGACACGGACGTCCGCGCCCTGAAACTGCCGTTGCGGGAGGGGCTGGCGGTCGACCTTCCGCCTTTGGCCGGGCTGGATCCGATTGAAATCGCCGATCCTCGCTCCCTGGCGGTGGCGATACGCGAAGGAGCTCGGGGCATCGAGGGACTCGCGCCGAAAATGTCGGTGGTTGTCGACGGTTCCGGGCAGATGCGGCTCTCAAATCTTCTGGCAGATATTCGGCTCCTCGCCAGAGGAACGGAAGACGGAATTCGCTGGCAGATCCTTCTCGGAGGAACCGAAGCAACCGCACGTATCCACGGGATATTCGACCGACAGGCGGCGGTTGCCGAGACCCTGGCCCTGTTGCGCAAACTGGCCGGTATGGGCACGGCAGCGCGGGGCGGTGACCTTGCATCCGCAACGATGGCAATCGGCGGGATGCCCGAACGCCATTCATCTCCCTTCGGCCTCGTGCCACTGAAAGGCGGCAAGGCCGCTCTCGGGATCGCTCTGGTCTTCGGCCAAGTCCAAGCACGCCAACTGGCAGCGCTTTGCGCGGAAGCCGAACGTCTCGGCATATCTTCGGTAAGGCCGGCCTTCGACCATTCCCTGCTTTTCGTCGGCGACGGCCCCGCATGCGCGGAACTTGCCGCATTTGCCGCCGTGTCGGGTTTCATCACGTCTGCAGCGGATCCGCGGGCGAGCATCGCCGCCTGCCCCGGCAGCCCCGCCTGCACCTCGGCCTCGATCGACACCCATTCGCTGGCCGATGTCGCGCTGGAGGCCTTTGGCGATCTTTTCGATGGCTCCATCAAGCTGCACGTGACGGGTTGCCCGAAGGGCTGTGCTCACCCGCAACTGGCATCGCTGACGCTGTGCGGCATCGACGATGCCGTCTCGTTGACGACAGGCAAGCCCTCTGCCCCTGCATTCGCCTCCATGGCGGAAAGCCAAACCGGCTCCGCCCTTCGAATTCTTGCGGCGCTTGTCCGATCGGAACGCCGGCAGGATGAAACCTCTGCAGCATGCATCGCCAGACTTGGCGAAAGCCGGCTTGCTCTCTCCCTCACGTCAGGAAGCAAATGACCACCTACGACTACATTCGCGAGGGTGACGCCATCTACAGGAAATCCTTCGCGATCATCCGCCAGGAAGCCGACCTGTCTCCCTTCACTGCCGAACAGGCGGACATCGCCATCCGCATGATCCATGCCTGCGGTCTGGTGGAGGCAGCAGAACATTTCCGTTTCTCGCCCGATTTCGTCTCAAAGGCACGCGGTGCTCTGCACGCGGGTAAACCGATCTTCTGCGATGCTGAGATGGTCGCCCACGGCATCACCCGTGCCCGCTTGCCGGCCGACAACCAAGTAATCTGCACCCTCCGCGACAGCCGCACCATCGAACTGGCGAAGACCATCGGCAATACGCGCTCTGCCGCGGCTCTCGACCTGTGGGACGAAATGGAAGGAGCGCTGGTGGCGATCGGCAATGCGCCGACGGCCCTGTTCCGGCTCCTGGAGATGCTCGATGCCGGTGCGCCGCGGCCGGCGGCGATCATCGGTATGCCTGTCGGTTTCGTCGGGGCAGCCGAATCGAAGGAAGCCCTGATGGAAACCTCCCTCGGCATTCCCTATGCCGTGGTTCGCGGCCGGATGGGCGGCTCCGCGATGACGGCCGCCGCCATCAATGCTCTGGCGAGGGCAGGACTTTGAACACGGCGGTCAAAGGCAGACTGACAGGCGTCGGCACTGGTCCCGGCGATCCGGAGCTTCTGACCCTGAAGGCCGTCCGGGCCCTCAACGAGGCGGACGTCGTCGCATTCTTCTGCAAGAAGGGCAGCGGCGGAAACGGCCGGGCGATCGTCGACGCGCACATCCGGCCGGGCACGATCGAGATGCCGCTCGTTTATCCGGTCACGGTCGAGACCCACAAGGACGATACCGGCTACAAGGAGCCGATCGCCGCGTTCTTCGACCGCTCAGCGGAAGATATCGCCGCGCATCTGGATGAGGGCCGCAACGTCGCCGTCCTGAGCGAAGGGGATCCCCTCTTCTACGGCTCCTATATGCACCTTCACGTGCGTCTGGCGCATCGTTACGGGACCGAGGTGATCGCAGGCGTGACGGCCATGTCCGGTTGCTGGTCGACGGCCGGGCTGCCGCTCGTTCAGGGCGACGATATTCTCAGCATTCTTCCGGGCACTCTGCCGGAGGAAAAGCTGGTGGAACGTCTCGTCGACACGGATGCCGCCGTCATCATGAAGGTCGGTCGGAACCTTCCGAAGATCCGCCGCGCCCTGCAGGCCGTCAACAAGCTATCCGGCGCCCTTTATGTCGAGCGCGGCACGATGGCGAACGGTACGGCGCAACGGCTGGAGGAGCGCGATGAAGCCCCCGCACCTTACTTCTCGCTGGTCCTGGTGCCGGGATGGAAAACACGCCCATGACCGGCTCGCTCGTGGTCGTCGGGCTCGGCCCCGGAAACCCTGATCAGATGACGCCCGAAGCCGCAGCCGCCGTCGGCTCGGCTGAGGATTTCTTCGGTTATTTTCCCTACCTAGACCGGCTTTCCCTGCGCCCGAACCAGCGCCGGCACGCTTCCGACAATCGGGAGGAACTGGCGCGGGCAAGGGAAGCACTGGCGATGGCTGCGGAGGGAGGCAAGGTCTGCGTCGTTTCCGGCGGCGATCCCGGCGTCTTCGCCATGGCCGCTGCCGTTTGCGAAGCCATCGAGGATGGACCCGAACAATGGCGCGGCATCGATATCTCCGTCGTACCGGGCATTACCGCCATGCTCGCCGTCGCGGCAAGGGTGGGTGCGCCGCTGGGACATGATTTCTGCGCCATCTCGCTTTCGACCAACCTGAAGCCATGGGAAATCATCGAGAAACGCCTCATCGCTGCCGCGGAGGCAGGTTTCGTCATGGCCTTCTACAATCCGATCAGCAAGGCGCGTCCGCACCAACTGAGTGAAGCGCTCGATCTTTTGCGCCGGCATCTTCCCCCGGATGTGCCGGTCGTCTTCGGCCGGGCCGCCGGCCGTCCGGACGAGGTCATTCGAACCGTCGCGCTGAAGGACGCCTCCGCGGACATGGCGGACATGGCCACCTGCATCATTGTCGGATCGTGCGAGACAAGAACCATCGAACGTGACGGGAAATCCCCGTTGGTCTACTCCCCCCGGAGCTACAGGGGTGGCAGCATATGAGCGAGATGGTCCAGCACGCCCTCGACCGTGTCTACCGCCACGACCTCCGGCAGGAGGGGTCTGCGGATCAGCACCACGGTGATGCCCAGCGACCGGGCGGCGGCGATCTTGCCGTAGCTCGCCGGGCCACCACTGTTCTTCGCCACGATGATCTCGATGTCATGCTTGCGAAGCAGGTCCGCCTCGCTCGCCTCCTCGAACGGACCGCGATCCGTCAGGTAGACCGCGTGCGGAACGGAAAGTGGCGGCTCCACCGGATCAACGCTGCGGATAAGATATTGGTGTTGCGGCGCGGCCTCGAAGGGCACGAGCTCCTGTCGTCCGAGCGTCAGGAATATCCGTCGCGGCTTGCTACCCAGGGACGCGACAGCCTCCGCTATCCCCGGCACGTCGAGCCACAGGTCGCCGGCTTGGAGCTGCCAGGGAGGACGTCGCAATGCCACCAGGGGAACCTCGGCCATTCTTGCAGCTTCCGCCGCGTTTCCGGATATCCTGACGGCATAGGGATGCGTGGCATCGATCAGCATGGCGATGCGTTCGTCGCGAAGATAGCGCGCCAGACCCTCGGCACCGCCGAACCCTCCCACACGGACGGGAACAGGATGTGCGATCGGCGTACGGGTCCGTCCGGCGAGGGAAAGCTCGGTGGAATAGCGGGCATCGCCTGCCATGCGCTGCGCGAGGTGCCGTGCTTCCGCAGTGCCGCCAAGAATGAGGATGGAGTGTTTCACGATGCCTCCTGAATCACCTGACCATGCATCGGAAAACCGATGGCTGTCCATCGTCGGCATCGGAGAAGACGGTATCGCCGGGCTCGGCGAGAATGCTCGCGCGGCGATCGGTGCCGCCACCGTGGTCTTCGGCGGTCGCCGTCACCTGGAGCTGGCATCACCGCTGATCCGCGGCCAGGCCAGACCGTGGCCGACACCGTTCGATCCCTCCATGCGGGATGTGCTTGAATTTCGGGGAGCCCCCGCCTGCGTGATCGCGTCCGGCGATCCTTTCTTCTTCGGCGTCGGCGCCACCCTCGCACGACATCTCCAGGCAGGAGAATTTATCTCCTTCCCCGCTCCTTCCTCCTTCTCGCTTGCAGCCTCCCGCCTGGGCTGGCCGCTGCAGGACATCGAAACCATCTCCCTGCATGGCCGACCTCTCGATCTCATCCGTCCGTTCCTCCACCCCGGCCGCCGCCTGCTTGCCCTCACCTCGGACGGGCGAGGCCCGGCGGCCTTGGCCAGGCTTCTCTGCGAAACAGGATTCGCCGGATCGAAGATGACGGTCCTCGAGGCATTGGGTGGCCCCGCCGAACGTATCCGGAGCAGCGATGCCGAAGGCTTCTCCTTCTCCGGGGTAAGCGACCTCAATGTCGTCGCCATAGAGGTAGCGGCCAGCCGGTCGGCGCGCATCCTGTCTCTCGCGGCGGGATTGGATGACGACCTCTTCGAGCACGACGGACAGATCACCAAGCGTGAGATCCGGGCGATCACCCTTTCCGCGCTTGCGCCGCGTCCCGGCGAACTGCTGTGGGATATCGGCGCAGGATCGGGATCCATCGGCATAGAATGGATGCTGGCCCACCCGTCGATGCGGGCCATCGCCATCGAAGCGGACCCGACGCGTGCCGAGAGAGCCGGACGCAACGCCCATGCCTTCGGCGTTCCCGGCCTGCGCATCGTACAGGGCAAGGCGCCGGAGGCACTGGCAGGCCTCGAGGCAGCGGATGCCGTTTTCATCGGCGGGGGCGGCAGCGATCCGGGAGTCCTCGATGCGGCCTTGAGCGGGCTAAAGCCGGGGGGGCGGCTGGTTGCGAACGCGGTGACGACGGAGATGGAAGCGGTTCTGCTTGCCGCGCAGGCCCGCCTGGGCGGCAATCTTCTCCGCCTCCAGGTCAACCGGCTCGCAGAGGTCGGCTCGATGCATGGCTGGAGAGCGGCAATGCCCGTCACCCAGTGGACATGGATAAAACACGGAGAGCGGCAATGATCGTGGCAGGTTTGGGATGCCGCAGGGGAACGGATGCGGACGCCATAGCCGCAGCGCTGGCTTTAGCTTGCCGGCAGGCGGGGATCGACCTCGGTTCCATCAAGGCCTTGGCAACGGGCTCCATCAAGGAGCGCGAGCCCGGCATCATCGCCCTCGCCGAAAGGCTCGGATTGCCCCTCCACATCGTCGGTGATGACGCCCTGAAGGAGGCGGAGCCCCAAACTCGCACCGTTTCAAGGCACAGTCTCGCCAAGACCGCCTCTCCCAGCCTTTCGGAAGGCGCCGCAATCGCGGCGGTCGACGGACCGGCGGAGCTTCTCGTTGCCCGCGTTGTCGCCGAAGGGGCCACCTGCGCACTCGCCCGGGCAAGGGTGACGCCATGACCGTGCATTTCATCGGAGCGGGTCCCGGAGCCGCCGATCTCATCACCGTGAGAGGGCGCGACATCATCGCCCGCTCGCCCGTATGCCTCTATGCCGGCTCCATCATGTCGCGCGAGTTGCTGGCCTACTGCCCGCCGGGCGCACGAATCGTCGATACGGGGTCGCTCTCCCTCGACGAGATCGAAGCAGAATATGTTGCCGCCCACCGCGATGGCCACGACGTTGCCCGCCTTCATTCCGGCGACCTTTCGGTCTGGAGCGCGGTAGCCGAACAAATCCGACGTCTGGAAAGACACGGCATCGACTATACGCTGACACCGGGCGTCCCATCATTCGCGGCGGCGGCGGCGGCTCTCCGCCGGGAGCTGACCATTCCGGAGCTTGCGCAGAGCCTGGTGCTCACCCGCATCTCCGGCCGCGCCTCCAGAATGCCGGAAGGAGAAACCCTTGCGGCCTTTGGTGCCACAGGTGCCACGCTTGCCATCCATCTTGCAGTGCATGCGCTCGATCGCGTGGTATTGGAACTGGCGCCCGTTTACGGGAGGGATTGCCCCGTGGCCATTGTCGTCAAGGCGACCTGGCCGGAGGAGCGCATCATCACGGGCACCCTTGGCGACATCGAGGAGAAGCTCGCCGCCGAACCTGTGGAACGAACCGCGCTGATATTCGTCGGGAAGGCCCTCGGCGAGACGGGCCTGCGTGAAAGCCAGCTCTACAATGCCGACTATGTACGCCGCTTCCGTCCCGGATGGCCTCAGGACGACGAGGCGTGCGAATGACCGGCCGGCTTGAACGGCGTCCTGCCCCTCAACCGTCCCTCCCTGTCGAAGACCAGGATCTCGAGAGCGATGTCGGAGCCGCCCAAGGCCTTTGCCGCGGTCTCCCAGGCACGATCCGCAACCCGACCGCCGATATCCAGACCCGCGGCTTCCGCTTCGTTGAACGCACCCGCGACAGTATTGGCGAAAGCGATCCTATGCGCCACCTCGTCGGAGGCTCCCGCCTCTCGGGCAAGCGCGGACAAGGCCTGGAGATCGGCAAGCCCACGCTTCGAATGGACATCCAGCATGCCTTGGGCGAGCTTGGTCATCTTAGCCACCCCGCCTGCGATCGTGACCCGTGGGACGGGATGGCTGCGGAGGTACTTGAGCATGCCGCCGACGAAGTCCCCCATGTCGATCAGCGCGATCTCCTGCAGCCCGTGATGTGCGGCAACCGCTTTTTCGGACGTACTCCCGGTGGACCCCGCTACGTGGGTGATTCCGGCAGCCCTTGCCACGTCGATGCCGCGCCAGATCGAGTGGATCCAGGCCGCGCAGGAAAAGGGGATGACGATCCCGGTCGTGCCGAGAATGGAGATCCCTCCCAGGATGCCGAGCCGCGGATTGAGCGTCCTTTCCGCCAGCCTCTCCCCGTCGACCACGGATATCTCCACCTCGAGATCGGCCTTTGGCCCGGCAACTTCCGCAAGAGCCGCGGCGATCATCTTGCGCGGTACCGGGTTGATGGCAGGCTCTCCGACCGGCAGCGGCAGACCGGGCCGGGTGACCGTACCCACTCCGCCTCCCGCCTTGAAGATGATGCCCGAACCCCGTTGCCCGCGGCGCACGGTACTCATGATGAGGGCCCCATGCGTCACGTCAGGATCGTCTCCGGCATCCTTGACGACGCCTGCGCGGGCAAAGCCTTCTCCACGCTCTTCGAGCGCCAGCGCAAAGGACGGCCTCTGTCCCCCCGGCAGCGTCACCTCGACCAGCGACGGGAACTCGCCGCTCAGCAAGGCGCAGCAGGCGGCCTTGCTGGCCGCCGCAGCACAGGTTCCGGTGGTCCAGCCACGGCGCAGGTTCTTGCATTCCACATCCATGCACGTTTCTATAACTCTGCCGGCTGCGACCGTCACCGGCAAAAGGTTTCCGCATGACATTGAGTGATACCATTGCCGCCGTCTGCGCCGCGAGTCCGGCTTTGGAAGCCGGACATGTCTGGCTTGCCGGCGCAGGGCCTGGCCATCCCCGCTATCTGACACTGGAGGTGGCCGACGCCCTCTCCAAGGCAGATTGCGTGGTGTACGATGCCCTGGTTTCCCCCGAGGTTCTCGCCTTTGCCGGGGATGCGGAACTGCTTTTTGCGGGCAAGCGGGGAGGCAAGCCCTCGGCAACCCAGGAGAACATCACCGCGACCCTGATCGAGTTCGCGCAAGCGGGGCGCAAGGTTCTGCGGCTGAAGGGCGGGGACCCTTTCGTCTTCGGCCGGGGCGGCGAAGAAGCCGAGGCTTTGGCGAAGGCTGGCATTCCCTTCCGCATTCTTCCCGGCATGACGTCCTCGCTCGCCGCCCTCGCCTCCGCCCGCATTCCCGCGACGATGCGCGGGGTGAGCCGCTCGATCACGCTGGCGACCGGCCATGCCGCCGGAACGGACGACGATCTGGACTGGCGGGCTCTGGCTAGGCTCGGCGAGCCGATCATCGTCTATATGGGCCTCAGGATGATCGGTGAAATCAGCCGGCTTCTGATGGAGGGCGGGCTTCCTGCCGAAACGCCGGTGGCTGTACTGATGTCAGCAACCACGCCCGACGAGCGGCTCCTGGTGGCCACGCTCGCGACGGTCGAGGCGGAGGTGGAGCGGCAGAACTTTGCCGCCCCTGCATTGATCGTCATCGGAGACATCGTTTCGATGCGGGACGTCCTCACGGCGGACAATCAGCGATGACGGCCCGCGCCCTGATCATCGGAGCACCCCGGTCCGGCTCCGGCAAGACGAGCGTCACCATCGGCTTGCTGCGAGCGTTTGCCCGCCGCGGCGTCAGGGTCCGCGGCGTCAAGACCGGGCCGGATTATATCGATCCGGGGTTCCACGAGGCCGCCACGGGAACACCGGGCCTCAATCTCGACAGCTGGGCCATGGAGCCCGCGCTGCTTCGCCATCTGGCGATCGGGCAGGCGAGCGGCGCCGAACTCCTGCTGATCGAAAGCGCCATGGGTCTCTTCGACGGCATTCGCAGCGAAGCGAACCGGACAGGCGCGGCTTCCGACCTCGCGCGACTGTTCGGCATTCCGGTGCTGCTTGTCCTCGACGTCTCGGGGCAATCCCAGACGGCCGCAGCGGTCGCCTATGGTTTCGCCCATTACGATCCGCAGGTGAGGATTGCCGGCTGCATCCTCAACCGTGCAGGTAGCGAACGCCACCGCGCGCTGTGTACGGACGCCCTCCGCGACATCGGCCTGCCGGTCCTCGGCACAGTTCTGCGCGACCCGACGCTCATCCTGCCGGAGCGGCATCTGGGACTGGTCCAGGCGAGTGAACATCCCGAGATGGAAGCCCATATCGACCGGTTGGCGGATGCAATGGAAGCATCGCTCGATCTGGACGCCATCTTGGCTGCTGCCCAGCCTTTCGATGTTCCTGCGGGATCTGCCGAGAAGGCCATGGATCCTCCGGGCCAGCGCATCGCCCTGGCACAGGACGCTGCCTTCACCTTTCTTTATCCGCATCTTGCGCGGCACTGGCGCTCAAGCGGCGCGGAACTTGTGCCGTTTTCGCCCTTGGCAAACGAAGCACCGCCAGGCGACTGCGATGTCTGCTGGCTTCCCGGCGGATACCCCGAACTCCATGCCGGGCGCCTTGCCGCCGCCGAAAATTTCCGCTCAGGACTGGCACGCTTCGCCGAATGCCGTCCCGTTCACGGCGAATGCGGCGGCTACATGGTGCTGGGTGAGACGCTGGAAGACGCCGAAGGGGTGACGCATCGGATGACGGGCCTCCTTTCCCACGGCACGAGCTTTGCCAAGCGTAAGATGAACCTCGGCTACCGGCAGGCGACGCTCCTTTCGGACTGCTGTCTCGGCCGGCACGGAGAGACGATCCGCGGCCATGAATTCCACTACGCGCGGGTGGTGTCGCCCGGCACGGACCAGCCGCTTGCCGATATCGCCGACGGGCTCGGAAAATATATCGGCCCCTCCGGCAGTCGCCGCAATCGCGTCACCGGCAGCTTCTTCCACGCGATCGCGAGGGGTGTTCGGCGGTAACGGCTTCGATCTCAACTGGGGACTGAACACCATCAAGCAGATGGAGAGGGTGGAATTCGAACCCACGATACGGTTGCCCGTATGCCGCATTTCGAGTGCGGTGCTTTCGACCACTCAGCCACCTCTCCGCTTCGCTGGTCGGCGCTTTTGAAGCGCGGGCTGTCTCATAGCGATGAAAGATCGGGCTGGCAAGCACCAAATCCCGGCCGGACAATCCTTTTTCCTTGACAGTTTCCCTTGCCTCGCCTATGCCCACGATCGATCAGGCGTGGAAGGGATTCCGTGCCTCTTTCTTTTGTGCGCAAGCCATAATGCGGCGCGCATATCCACCGGCGGAAGGCTTATGCGGACCGCTCAACGACTGACAAGAAGACGGCCGTCCCCGGACAGAGCCGGAACGAACATGAAAGGATAAAAAATGTTCGCAGTCATCAAGACCGGCGGGAAGCAGTACCGCGTTGCAGCCAACGATGTGGTCACCATCGAGAAGCTCGACGCCGAGGCCGGTTCTACGATCGAATTCAATGAAATCCTGGTCGTCGGCGAAGGCGCCGATGCCAAGTTCGGCGCCCCCTTCGTTTCGGGTGCGACGGTCAAGGCCGAAGTGGTCGAACACAACCGCGGCAAGAAGGTCATTTCCTTCAAGAAGCGCCGCCGGCAGAATTCCAAGAGGATTCGCGGCCATCGCCAGCACCACACGGTTGTCCGCATCACGGACATCCAGGCTTAAGTCGATCAGGATTTTCTAAGGTTTAAGGAGAAGACCAATGGCACACAAAAAAGCTGGCGGCTCGTCGCGCAACGGTCGCGATTCCCAGTCTAAGCGCCTTGGCGTGAAGAAGTTCGGCGGCGAATCCGTCATCGCGGGCAACATTATCGTGCGCCAGCGCGGTACGCAGTGGCATCCGGGCGCCAATGTCGGCCTCGGCAAGGACCACACCATCTTTGCGCTTACCGCCGGCAACGTGAACTACCGTACGAAGGCCAATGGCCGCGTCTACGTGTCTGTAATGGCGAAAGCGGAAGCAGCGGAATAAGCCGGTAGCGCTCTAAAACAGCCGGCGTCTCATCGACCCGGCTGGCACCACCAGGTTTCAGTCCAGAAGAAAGGGAAGATGGGGCGCCACCCAACTTCCCTTTTTTTCTTTTGATCCAAAGGAGGACTGAACCATGCAAGGCGAATTGTTGAGGGTGAGCCAATCACGGCCACCCGAGGAACGGAGGCCCGAGCGGTCTCCCGAGCGGTCAAGGAGCGATTGCCCTGTCTTACTGTCGCAGAGACTGGTTCTCCGCGCCCCCCATGAAGAAGACATCGACGCCCTTGCCCATCTCGCCAACAATGCCAACATCGCGACGATGGTGTCGCGCATGCCGCATCCCTACACGGCAAGAGACGCAGCCGAGTTTGTGCGACGCACGAAAGACGGCGGGATCGGCAAGTGCGTCTATGCCATCACTCGAGGCGACAACGGCGCCTTTCTCGGCTGCTGCGGGCTGGAGCCGCAGGAAGACGAAAAGACGGTCGAGATCGGCTACTGGCTGGGCGAGCCCCACTGGAACCGCGGCTATGCCACGGAAGCGGCGCATGCGCTGATCGACATGGCGTTCCGAACCCGCGACATCGACCATATCGATGCGCGCTGCCGGGTTACCAACGTAGCCTCCAGGCGGGTGATCCAGAAATGCGGCTTCCAGTTCCAGAGCTCCGGAATGGTGGGCTCGCTCGCGCTCGGCGGCATGGTGCCGGTCGAATGGTTCCGGCTCGACCGGAAGACCTGGATGTCGCTCAGGAGCTGGGGAGAACTGAGATGACGTCCGCGCTTCTCGAACGCCCTCCGGCGGAGGTGAGGATGCCGGGCCCCTGCCCCGTCGTCACCACCCCTCGCCTCGTCCTGCGCCCGCACCGGTTGACGGATGCCGACGGCATTGCCGAATCCCTTGGCGATTTTTCGGTAGCCCGAATGCTTGCGCGCGTGCCACAGCCCTATCATCGCCAGGATGCGCTTGATTGGCTGCAGATCCAGCTTTCCGGGTCAGCCCCTGGTTGGGCAGCCGCGATCACCATGGGTGACGACGTGCATGTCGGCATGGTCGGGATCGAGCAGCGCGGCCGGTCCTGGCGCATCGGCTACTGGCTGAACCGCTACTACTGGGGACGCGGCATCATGACGGAGGCGGCCGGCGCCCTGCTCGACCGCTTCTTCCGGCGAATGCCGGATGTCGTCGTCGCGTCCGGAGCCTTTGCGGACAACGCCGCATCCCTGACCATCCAGCGCAAGCTGGGTTTCCGGGTCACCGGATGCAGCGAGATGTTCAGCCTCTCCCGCAACGGGATGGTGGCACATATCGACACGCGTCTCCGGCCGGAAGACCTGCGCCGGCCATGACACCCCGGCAGTGCCGGCGGGTCTGCCCGCCGGCCTCCTCAGTCGATCTCGATCCAGACCGGAAAATGGTCGGATCCCGGCGCCTGATGATCGATCCGTGCCGAGCGGAGGCGCGGCACCAGTTGCGGGCTCACGAAGCAATGATCCAGATGCATCCTCACCGGACCCTCGCCCGGCGGCTTCGCCCAGGTATGGCTCCCCTCCTTTGCCGTACCCAGATGGGCAAGTGCGTCAAAGGCATGCCCGTCTCGGGGTACCCTGCGATAGTAGCTGTCGCTCCGCCCGACCATCTCCAGATATTCGGGGCTTTCCGGGACCATGTTGAAATCACCCAGCATAACGAAGTCATCGGGGAGCGGCGGATCCGGAAAGCCGAACTCGGCGGCCCCGGTCAACGCCCCTCCTTCTTGGACGAAGTTCAGCGCCCGCTCCTTGAGGAACCGGATCTGCTCGATCCGTTCGTCGGGCGAGACATGGTCGAGATGAACGGAATAGACCCGCAGCGGCCCCGACGGTGCGGCGATCACCGCTTCGACGGCGCCCCTTTGCAGGTTGAGCTTATCAAAGGTCCGGTGGCGCGGCAGAAGCAGGTGCCGCACGGCAAGGATCGGCCAGCGCGACAGGATCATGTTGCCGAACTGAAATCGCTGGCCACCTTGTCGCCCGTCGGTCTCCCCGCCGTGGAGCAGGATGTCGCAAGCGGCGCCAAAGCTCTGGTAGTAGGCAGGGAAAAAGCCGGCCATCCGGGAGACGAGGTCCACGTGCCCGTTCCTCGGGAAGCCGCGTGTCACCTCCTGCAGCGCAAGGATATCGGCGCCGGCAATGCTGTCGGCTATGCGCTGCAGATTGAACGCCCCATCCATCCCGACACCGTATTGTATGTTATAGGTCACCAGCTTCATGATAGTCTTTGACCTCCGCCTGAACCGCCTATATCGAACCCGGCAATGTTCCAGTCCTAATGGAATTGTCGCCCACACGAAACCGACGGCAGCAAGATGAAATTTCTCGACGAAACCAAGGTCTATATTCGCTCCGGCGATGGCGGGGCAGGAGCGGTCTCGTTCCGTCGGGAGAAGTTCATCGAGTTCGGCGGGCCGGACGGCGGCGACGGAGGCCGCGGCGGCGACGTGTGGATCGAGGCCGTCAACGGCCTCAACACCCTGATCGACTTTCGTTACCAGCAGCATTTCAAGGCGAAGGTGGGCATGCACGGCATGGGCCGCAATCGCACCGGCGCCAACGGCGACGACGTGACGCTCAAGGTGCCTGTCGGCACCCAGGTCTTCGAAGAAGACAACGAAACGCTGATCGTTGACCTTACGAAGGAGGGGCAGCGTTTCCGGCTCGCCAAGGGCGGCAATGGCGGCTTCGGCAACGCGCACTTCAAGTCGTCCACGAACCAGGCGCCTAACTGGGCCAATCCGGGCCTCGAAGGCGAGGAAAAGACCATCTGGCTGCGGCTGAAGCTGATTGCCGACGCCGGCCTCGTCGGTCTTCCCAATGCCGGAAAATCGACCTTCCTCGCAACGGTGACGCGAGCCCGCCCGAAGATCGCCAACTACCCCTTCACGACGCTGCATCCCAATCTGGGCGTCGCCACCATAGACGGGCGGGAATTCGTGCTTGCGGATATTCCGGGGCTCATCGAGGGCGCGCATGAGGGGGTCGGGATCGGCGACCGCTTTCTGGGGCACGTGGAACGGACGCGGGTACTCCTGCACCTCGTTTCAGCGGTCGAGGAAAAGGTGGGCAAGGCCTATACGACCGTAAAGCACGAACTGGACGCCTATGGCGGCGGGCTTGCCGACAAGGCGGAGATCGTAGCTCTGTCGCAGATCGACGTGCTGGACGAGAAGGAACTGAAGAAGAAGGCCAAGGAGCTGGAAAAAGCCTGCGGGCGCAAGCCCTTCCTCATCTCGGCGGCCACCGGCCGGGGTATGACGGAGGTCTTGCGCGCATTGCGTGACGTGATCGTCGATACCGCAGGTGACGACACGGCACTACCCGATCGCAGCAGCCACTGGATGACCGACAGCGACGGAGACGACGAATGAGCGTGTCGCGAAAGCCCCTGGCCGCGCACAGACGGATCGTCATCAAGATCGGTTCCGCGCTGCTCGTCGATCGCGGCACGGGCCTGAAATCCGCCTGGCTGGAAGCCATCTGTAGCGACATCGCAGCCTTGAAGGCGAGCGGTATCGAGGTTCTGGTGGTATCTTCCGGCGCCATTGCGCTCGGCCGCACGGTCCTTGGCCTGGCTCCCGGCGCCTTGAAGCTGGAGGAGAGCCAGGCCGCGGCAGCCGTCGGTCAGATCGCCCTCGCGCGTGCCTGGTCCGAGAGCCTGTCCCGCGATACCCTGGTTGCCGGGCAGATCCTCCTGACGCTGGGTGATACCGAGGAACGGCGCCGTTATCTGAACGCACGCGCGACCATTGGCCAGTTGCTGAAGATGGGCGCGGTGCCGATCATCAACGAGAACGATACGGTCGCCACGTCCGAAATCCGCTATGGCGACAACGACCGGCTCGCAGCGCGCGTCGCTACGATGACGGGTGCCGACCTCCTTATCCTGCTTTCGGACATCGACGGGCTCTACAGCGCCCCGCCGCATCTCGACCCGGAGGCCCGGTTCCTGGACACGGTCGCGGCGATCACGCCGGAGATCGAAGCCATGGCGGGTGGTGCAGCCTCTGAGCTCTCCCGCGGGGGCATGCGGACCAAGATCGAGGCCGGGAAGATCGCGACGGGCGCGGGCTGTGCGATGATCATCGCATCGGGCAAGACGATCCATCCCCTGCGTGCGATCGATGAGGGCGCAAGATCATCCTGGTTTGCACCGTCCGG
Source organism: Pseudorhizobium endolithicum (assembly GCF_902153245.2). Lineage (GTDB taxonomy): Bacteria > Pseudomonadota > Alphaproteobacteria > Rhizobiales > Rhizobiaceae > Neorhizobium > Neorhizobium endolithicum. Next base: position 417,198 of record NZ_CABFWF030000014.1, on the reverse strand, counting down.
CACGCCGGTGGCAGCGCGGAAGACCTGGATTGCCGGACAGTTGCAGCCCGCCGGCGAACTGACGGTGGATCATGGGGCGGAAGCCGCCCTGCGCAGCGGCAAGAGCCTGCTTCCCGCGGGTGTGAAATCTGTCACCGGTGACTTCCATCGCGGCGACACCGTGGCAATCGTCGGATTGGACGGGCGCGAGCTCGCGCGCGGTCTTGCCGGCTACGATGCCGACGAAGCGCGGCTTATCGCCGGCCGCCGGTCGGCCGAGATCGAGGCCATCCTCGGCTATCCGGGACGAAGCGCCGTGATACATCGGGACGACCTCGTGATGACCGCTGCAGCCGGCGGCGGCGCGCAACAGAGTTCTTTGGAGGAAGCCACCCATGCTTGAGCTGGTCACGACGAAGACGGACGATATCGCGATGTTGATGGACGGCGTCGGCAGGCGCGCCAGGGCGGCAGCCCGTCATCTGGCAACCGCATCCACCGAGGTGAAGAACCGGGCGCTGAACGCCATGGCCGATGCACTCATCGCATCGAGCACCGACATATTGGCCGCCAACGCCGAGGATCTGCGCGCCGTGGACGGCAAGGGGCTGCAGCCGTCCTTCATCGACCGTTTGACGCTGACGGAGACGTCGATCGCTGCCATGGCCGATGGCCTGCGGGAGATCGCCGAGCTGGCGGACCCGGTGGGCCAGGTGATCGCCGCCTGGGACCGTCCGAACAGGCTCAGGATCGAACGGGTGCGCACGCCGCTCGGCGTCATCGGCGTGATCTACGAGAGCCGTCCCAATGTCACGGCCGACGCGGGTGCCCTCTGCCTCAAGGCCGGAAACGCCGTCATTCTTCGCGGCGGCTCGGATTCGCTGCATTCGTCGCGCGCCATTCACCGGTGCCTCGTGGAGGGCCTGAAGTCCGCCGGCCTGCCCGAGGATGCCATCCAGATCGTCCCCACAAGTGACCGTGCGGCGGTGGGCGCCATGTTGACCGGCCTCAACGGCGCAATCGACGTCATCGTGCCGCGCGGCGGCAAGAGCTTGGTCGCGCGCGTCCAGAACGAGGCACGCGTACCGGTCTTCGCGCACCTCGAAGGCCTCTGCCACATCTATGTCGACGCCTCCGCGGACATTGGAATGGCAAGGCGCATCGTCGTCAATGCGAAGATGCGACGGACCGGCATCTGCGGTGCTGCGGAGACGCTGCTCATCGACAGCGCGGCGATCGGAACCCACCTGATGCCGATCCTGGAGGGCCTGACGGAAGCCGGCTGCGAGATTCGTGCCTCGGCTGCCGTGCTCAAGGTGTATCCCGGCCTGAAGCCGGCGACGGAGGAGGACTGGCGGACGGAATATCTCGACGCGGTCATTTCCGTCGCCATCGTTGATGGCATTGCCGGGGCCATCGCCCACATCAACACCTACTCCTCCAATCATACCGAGGCGGTGATCGCCGAGGACCCGAAGGTGGTGGGACGATTCTTTACCGAGATCGACTCCGCGATCCTGTTACACAATGCCTCGACACAGTTCGCCGATGGCGGGGAGTTCGGCATGGGCGGCGAGATCGGCATCGCGACGGGCAAGATGCATGCGCGCGGCCCTGTCGGCGTGGAGCAGTTGACCTCCTTCAAGTACCGGGTGCACGGCACCGGTCAGATCCGGCCTTAGTCATCTGGTGGCGGAAGAACCGGTCGATCGGCGATACCTGTCCATGCCGCACGTGGAACGCGGCATGGTGGTCGGCCTGTTCGGAGGATCCTTTAATCCGCCGCATGAGGGCCATCTCCTGGTGAGCGAGATCGCGCTCCGGCGGCTTCGCCTCGACCAGCTGTGGTGGATGGTGACGCCCGGCAATCCGCTGAAGAGCAAGTCGGGCCTGGCGCCTCTCCAGGAGCGGATCGCCATGAGCGAGCGGCTGGTCCGGGACCCGCGGATCAAGGTGACGGCGTTCGAACAGTCGCTGGGTGGACCCTACACTGCCCATACCCTCGCCCACGTAAAGGCCCGCAATCGCGGCATCCATTTCATCTGGATCATGGGAGCCGACAGTCTTCGGACCTTCCACCTCTGGCAGGAATGGCAGTCGATCGTCCGCACGTTTCCGATTGCCGTCATCGATCGCCCCGGCTCCACCCTGTCTTTCCTCTCGTCGAATATGACCCGCACATTCGACTATGCGCACGTGGACGAGGACGACGCGGGCGCCCTATGGAAGAAACCGGCTCCCGCATGGACCTTCCTCCACGGTCCCCGCTCCACCATCAGTTCCACCAGCCTTCGGCTGGCCGGGGCCGGCAATCCCCGAACCTGATGGATGATGCGTCGCCTATCTTGAAAGATCGTCGCTTCGATGCCACCTTTGTTTAGCGCATCCGGATGCTCAGATTCGCTGACAGTGCTGTAGCTGTTACCTGGAAGAAAGGAAGAACCCTGACAACAGTGCACACCAAGGGAAAGATGCCTGGCATCCTCCCGCAGAGCCTGGAACGTGGCGCCGATGCCGCCGCCCGTGCTCTCGAACTGGTCCTCGCAAGCCTCGAGGACTCCAAAGCAGAAGACATCGTCACCATCAACATCGCCGGAAAATCAGCGCTTGGAGACTACATGGTCGTGGTCACCGGACGATCGAACCGGCACGTCGCGGCTATCGCAGATCACCTCATCTCTGACCTGAAAGACGAAGGGTTGGGTACGCCCCGCGTCGAGGGTCTTGAAGCCGGTGACTGGGTACTGATTGACACCGGTGACGTGATCATCCATGTGTTCCGGCCCGAAATCCGGGAGTTCTACAACATCGAGAAGATGTGGGCGGCTCCCGATCTCGAGGACGGCACGTTGCACTAAACGGCGTTCTGACGCCGTTGAACCCGTCGACGGACGGCCGGCCGTAGGCCTTGGCCGCAACGTTCGAAGTTTGGCTCAATCAGGCGGATGGATATGCGGATCAGTCTTTTTGCCGTGGGACGGTTGAAAGCCGGACCGGAAAAGGATCTTGCCTCCCGCTATCTCGACCGCTTCGCGAAGGCCGGCCCTGCTATTGGGCTGGAATTCGGCCGCGTCATCGAGGTTCCGGAAAGCCGCGCCGGAAGCGCCGATACCCGCAAACGGGAAGAGGCGGCGGCCCTGGAAAAGGCCTTGCCTGAAGGGGCGCTGTTGGTGCTGCTGGACGAACGGGGCCGATCCCTGGACAGCGAGGCCTTCGCCGCCAGGATCAGTCAGTTTCGCGACGGCGGCAAGCGGGACATGATAATCGCGATCGGAGGCGCCGACGGACTTGATCCGGCGCTTCGGGAACGATGCGATGCCGTCCTCAACCTGGGTGCGATGACCTGGCCGCATCAACTTGTTCGTGTCCTTATCGCAGAGCAGCTATACCGAGCCGTCACGATCCTGTCCGGCCACCCCTATCATCGAGCGTAAGTTGCCATGCCAAGAAGGAGTGGCTGTGGCCATGGGCGGCAAATCAGCTTACCCTTCGACAAGGCCACGATCGGGGCACGTATGAGACGACAGCTAAGGCACTTCATCGGTCGGACGCTGCCCTTGGCGAGGGCTGTTGCAGTCGTTGCGCTCATGTCTGCATTCGTCCCCGATGGTCAGCCTCCCCATGCGCAACTGCTGGAACAGCCGGCCGGCCCGCCTGATCCTGCTCTGGGATTGGAGCAGAAACGGGACGAAGCCCGTAACGAGCTGGACGATCTCAGCAAGACGATCAGCGTGTCCCTCGACAAGGCGGCGGCGATTGAGCAGAACATAGCGGAACTGGAGAAGACCAGCGCCAATCTGCGTCAGGCGCTCATCGATTCTGCTGCACGCCGCAAGGAATTCGAGCAGAAGATCGATGAGAGCGAAGAAAGGCTCGCGAGGTTGCGGCTGAGGGAGGAGGAGATACGGACCTCGCTGCGCGGGCGACGCGATGTGCTGGCCGAAGTCCTCGCAGCCCTGCAGCGCATGGGCCGCAATCCGCCACCCGCGCTTCTGGTCACGCCGGAGGATGCCCTGGCATCCGTTCGAAGCGCAATTCTCTTGGGCGCAGTCGTGCCCGGCATGCGGGCGCAGGCGGATCGGCTGCTGGCGGACCTGCAGGCTCTCTCGAAGCTCCAGGCCGATGCCCTTGCGGAAAAGACCTCCGTCGCCGCCACGATCGCCAGCAATCTCGAAGAAGAAAAGCGCATGGACATGCTGCTGGCGGAGAACGAGAAACTCAGCCGGGAGAATGCTTCCGAACTCGAGGCTGAGCGCAAGCGCTCGGAAGAGCTGGCCGCGAAGGCTACCTCCCTCGAAGGCTTCATACGGTCGCTTGAGGATGAAATCTCCTCCGTGCGGGAGGCCATGGAGCAGGCCCGCCTGGAGGAGGAGCGCCAGCGCCAGCTTTCCGAGGAAGAGCGCGAGCGTGCAAGACAGCGGGCCGAAAGCGGACTGCCCGACAAAAACCGTATTGCCCCCGCATATGCGTTTTCGAGCCTCAGGCAGAAGCTTGAGCTTCCGGTGACGGGCGAGATCTTGCGCTCGTACGGCGATGCGGACGGGACGGGACATTCTGCCGTGGGTATGACCGTGGCCTCAAGCCCAGGTGCAGTGGTAACGGCGCCGGCGGACGGATGGATTGTTTTTGCCGGAGCTTTCCGGAGCTACGGGCAGATGCTCATCCTCAATGCCGGAGACGGTTACCATCTCGTGCTTGCGGGAATGGATGAAATAAGAACACGTCAGGGACGTTTCGTTCTTGCCGGCGAGCCGATCGCGGTGATGGGTCACGAAAGAGTGGCGAGCGCTACGGCCTTGACGCTGGAAACGGATCGTCCAACACTTTACATTGAATTCAGGAAGGACGGAACTCCGGTCGATTCGAGACCGTGGTGGACCGCTAAGGATATCGGAAGGGCACGAAATGATTCGTAAGGCTTCTCTTGTGATCGTCGGTGCGCTGATGGGTGCGACGGCCATGAGCGTCATCTACTCGGCGGGAGTGCCAGCACAGGCTGCCGGCCCTTCGACCTACAAGGAACTGTCCATTTTTGGGGACGTGTTTGAGCGCGTCCGCGCACAATACGTCACACCGCCGGACGAGGAAAAGCTGGTCGAGAATGCCATCAACGGCATGCTCACCTCGCTTGACCCGCATTCCAGCTTCCTGAATTCCAAGGACGCCGAGGATATGCGCACGCAGACCCGCGGCGAGTTTGGCGGCCTCGGGATCGAGGTCACGATGGAAAACGAGCTGGTGAAGGTCATCGCTCCCATCGACGACACGCCCGCTTCGCGCGCAGGCATCCTCGCAGGGGACCTGATCGCCGAGATCGATGGCCAAGCGGTTCGCGGCCTCAAGCTCGAGGAAGCGGTCGAGAAGATGCGCGGCGCCGTCAACACGCCGATCAAGCTGACGATTCTGCGCGAGGGTGCGGATAAGCCGATCGAGCTCAGCGTGGTTCGCGAAATCATCGCCGTCCGCGCGGTCAAGTCGCGCGTCGAGGGCGACGTGGGCTACCTCCGGGTGATCTCGTTCACCGAGAAGACCTATGACGACCTCGAAAAAGCGATCCAGAAGATCAAGGCGGAAGTTCCGGAAGACAAGCTCAAGGGCTATGTCCTCGACCTGCGTCTTAACCCGGGCGGCCTTCTGGATCAGGCAATCAACGTTTCCGACGCCTTCCTGGAGCGTGGCGAGGTCGTTTCGACCCGCGGCCGCAACGCCGATGAAACGCGCCGCTTCAACGCAGGCCCCGGCGATCTGACGGACGGCAAGCCTGTCGTCGTCCTGATCAACGGCGGTTCCGCATCGGCGTCGGAGATCGTCGCAGGCGCATTGCAGGACCTGAAGCGGGCCACCGTCCTCGGCACGCGCTCCTTCGGCAAGGGCTCGGTGCAGACCATCATCCCGCTTGGCGAAAGCGGCGCACTCCGGCTGACGACCGCGCTCTACTACACGCCTTCGGGCACCTCCATCCAGGGCACCGGCATCAACCCCGACATCAAGGTGGAGCAGCCGCTTCCCGAGGATCTGCAGGGCAAGGTCCGTGCGGAGGGCGAATCCAGTCTTCGCGGTCATATCCCCGGTCAGAACGAGACCGAGGAAGGCTCCGGTTCTGTGGCCTATGTTCCCCCGGAGGCAAAGGACGACGTGCAGTTGAACTACGCGCTGGACCTGCTCCGGGGCAACAAGACCGATCCGGCTTTCCCGCCGAGCCCCGACAAGGCGGCAGCCGTCAAGAAGTAAAGCCAGGGAGCCGGATCGTCAGACCGGCTTCTTCTCCTTTGGAAGGCCACCTGCGGACATTTTTTCGTGGAACCTGATCTTCATGCTCCGCTCGGACAGAACAGGCCGGCAGGAAAACGGCGCCGCTTTCGCATTTCGGTTCCCGTAGCGGCGGGATTGGTGACGGTCGCCGGAGTCCTGGGGCTCTCCCTCTACACGATGCAGGACGAGCCCGCTCTACGCCGGACCGCCCAGGTTCCCACGCCTGTCCCTGCTGCGTCCGCGGTAGAGCCGACCTCGGGCGACGGACAGACGCAGGCTTCCCGAAGAAATAGCGCCGGGCCGGGAGCAAATGTGGAGCGAACACTCACCGACGACGGTAGCGTGGTGAACAAATATTCGCCCCGCAGCCATGACGGCAGCGGCCCTCTGATCATCGAGGCGTCTCGGATCGGGCAGGATCCCCGTCTGGCCGGCACGGCGAACGAAGACCTGCTGGAAGATTCGCCCTATGGCCCCCTGCCCGCTGTGAGCTCGGTCGGGCTTCGCCCGATGGACCATTATGCCCGCCCCTGGTCGGGCGCCCGCGGTACCCGCATCGCCATCATCGTCGGCGGCCTCGGTCTCAGTCAGACCGGCACCCAGCGTGCGATAGAGGAGCTGCCTTCGGAAATCACCCTCGCATTCGCAGCGAGCGGAAACAGCCTGCAGCGCTGGATGCAGACCTCCCGCCGGCAGGGCCATGAAATCCTCATGCAGATCCCCATGGAGCCGTTCGGATATTCCCCAAGCGAGGCTGATCCAGCGACCTTGCTGGCCGATGCGCCTGCCGAGCAGAACATCGACAGACTTCACGAGGCGATGGCAAGCATCACCGGGTATACGGGCATCATGAACCACCTTGGCGGCAGACTTCTGTCCGAGGCCGGCGCGCTCGAACCGCTGCTGCGTGACATCGCCTCGCGCGGCCTGATGTTCGTCGACGACGGCACCTCCGCCCGATCCGCCAGCGGCAGCATCGCAAAGGCTGTGGAACTGCCCCACGTCTTTGCAGACATGGTTCTCGACACGGAGCTGGACAGATCGGCAATCCTGAAAAAGCTGGACGATCTCGAGCGTCTCGCCCTGCGCAAGGGCAGTGCGGTGGGGACAGCCTCCGCCTTCGAAGAATCCGTGCAGGCGATAAGCCAGTGGGTGCAGGAGGCCAGTGGCCGTGGCATAGAGATCGTCGGCGTGTCGGCGCTTGCGGAAGATCCGGCAGATTATTGATCGGGTCGCAGTTTGAAGGAAAGCACCATGACCGGTAACGCCCCAGTGAAAGCGGATGACCTTCCCTACCGGCCCTGTGTCGGGGTTATGGTGCTGAACGGGGAAGGACTCGTCTGGGCCGGCCGCCGCATCGCGGAGGGCAATACGGAGTATGACGGTTCCCCGCAGCTCTGGCAGATGCCCCAGGGAGGCATAGACAAGGGAGAGGACCCGCTCGCCGCGGCCTATCGCGAACTTTATGAGGAGACCGGGATCCGGACCGTTTCGCTGCTCGGGCAATCGCGCGACTGGATCAACTACGACCTCCCTCCGCATCTGATCGGCATCGGCCTGAAGGGCAAGTATCGCGGTCAGACCCAGCGCTGGTTCGCCTTCCGGTTCGAGGGTGACGAAGCCGAGATCCGGATAAATCCGCCGCCCGGAGGACATGCAGCCGAATTCGATGCCTGGGAGTGGAAGTCCATGGACGAACTGCCGGGGCTGATCGTCCCCTTCAAGCGCGCGGTATACGACCGGGTGGTTGAGGAGTTCGCGCATCTGGGAAAGCAGGCCGCCTGACCTGTGCCTGCCTCAAGCCGTCGGCACGAGGTCGGCGATCAGGTCCATCATCCGTCGCTGCATCTGTGTCGGGTGCCACTTGTCGCGGTAGGTGAGCCCGATCGGGCGGATCAGATGGTCGGTCGCAAAGGGTAGTTGCACCAGAAGCCCGTGATCGCATTCGGACTGCGCCTGGTAACGTGAGATACAGCCGAGATGCGTGCTTTCCGTCAACAGCCCGCGCATCAGGAGAAGCGAGCCAGATTCGACCAGCCGCTGTGGCGGTTCCTTCCCCGCCGAGGTGAAGATCGTCTCGAACCGTGCGCGTGTTGGCGTACCCTGTCGAGGCACGACCCACGGGAAATCAAGAAGATCGTCGATGGTCAGATTTGTCTGTCGCGCCAGCGGATGATCCGGCCGTGCCAGAAGGGCAAGCCTGTCGTCGAACAGCCGCTCCTGGACGACGTCGCCGATCGGAGCCGGTTCCCGGAGAGCGCCGACGAGAAAATCCAGCGAACCTCGCCGCAAGTCACCCAACAAGGCGTCGTAGGTTCCGTCGATGATGCGCACGGCAAAGGTAGAATACTGCTGTCGAAAGCGTGCCAGCGCGCGCGGCAGCAACACGGACCGGGAGAGCGGCATCGCGCCGATGACGACGGACCCTGCCTCACCCCCGTCGAACTCTGCCAGTTCGGCGTCGGCCTGATCGAGTTCATAGATGGCGAGCCGTGCCGCCTGTGCGAGGGACTGGCATAGGCGGCTGGGCAGGATGCCGAAAGAAGTCCTCTCGAACAGGCTGCGCGCAGCCTCCTGCTCGATCTGTGTGACGGCCCGGTGGACGGTAGGTTGCGCAAGGCCCAGCCGCCGCGCTGCAAGGGTGAAATTCTCGCTTTCGCTGACCGCGATCAACGCCTGCAGCTGCGCGTAGGTTAAGGAGATGCGCAGTCGCGGCGAGATATCCGCCAGGATGGGATCGAGCAGCCCGAAGGCACGTTCGACTCGCCGGAGCAGAACCTCGCCGCGCGGGTTCAGAAAGAAGCCATGCCGCGTCCGTTCGAAGAGCGGCCCTGCGCCGCGCTCGAGCTTGCTGATGGCCTGGGTAACGGCAGGTTGGGAAAGGTGCCATTTCTCCGATGTCGTCGTCAGAGACTTGAGCTCCGCCACGGCGGAAAAGAGTCTGAGATGCCTCAGATTGCGCGGAATCATAGGCTCCTCAGCACCATGTCAGATCGCCGCGCCAGATCGTTCTCGCCCGGATCGAGGCCGAGGTCCGAGATCGCCCGTTGCCATTCCACCGTCCCGCTGCTCATCCAGTCGGGCAGGCCGAACTCCCGCAACGTCACACAGACCTCCTCGACCTCCGCCGCACGACGGGCACCGTGAACCATCATCCGTTCCAGGTTGTAGGCGCCCCGCGCCCTCCAGTCGATGCCCGGATCGGAAGCCTGCAGCGAGGCAAGGACCGCATCCTCGACACCTGCCCGCCGCGCCGCCAGAAGGCACTCCGCCGTCAGTGCCTCGAGACCCTTGATGATGACCGAGCGCAGCATCTTGACGCTGGAGGCGTCGCCGATCTTCGTTCCGGTTATCTTCGGGCGCATGTCCAGCCGTTCGAGCAGGCGGGCTGCCTCTTCCGCATGGGGACCGGCCAGCAGGAGCGGCACCTGGTGGCGTTTCGGATAGACCGGCGCCATCACCGCGACATCGACATACCGTGCACCGGCCGCCTCGATCACCTCCGCCGCCTTCTGCTTCGTCTGCGGCGCACAGGAATTGCAGTCGAGCCAGTAGGCGCCGGGGGCAAGATGGGACGCGACGGAGCGTGCCGCCTCCAGCGCCTGGTCCGCCGTCACGAGGCTGAAGATCACACCGGCTTCCGCGAGAGCCTCGTTCGGGTCACGGATCGCCTCGACACCGGCATCCGCACAGCGGCGAAGAACCGGGCCCGCCGCCGTTTCGTCACGGAGCTTCACATCGTAGGCACAGACACGCGGCATGGGGGACGGCTCCCATCCCCCTGCGATCGCATGGCCTGCTTCGCCGAAACCGACGAACGCAATCTTTGGATACTCTGCCGCTGTATCAGCCATTTGCCTCTTCCTCCGTTGGCAGGCAACTCTCGCAAACAGAAGCGCTCAAATCCAGCATCTATAGCAAATAGTTATAATGATCGGCGGTCTTTCCATTTGATCTGGATAGGCTGACGGAACAAGCCTAACCTGAGAGAAATTGCGGGAGGTATCCATGCCGGCGGACAATAAGACAGCTTTGGTAATCAGCGCCCATGCGGCCGACTTTGTTTGGCGGTGCGGCGGCGCGATCGCGCTTCACGCCGAACTCGGTTACAACGTGACGGTGGTGTGCCTCTCCTTCGGGGAACGCGGCGAGAGCGCCAAGCTCTGGAAGCAGGAGGGCATGACCCTCGACCGCGTGAAGAGCGCCCGCCGTTCGGAATCGGAGCGCGCAGCCGAAGCACTGGGCGTCCATGACCTCGTCTGCATGGACCTCGGCGACTATCCGCTGGAACTGACCCGCGACAACAAAAACGAGCTGGTGGACGTGATCCGCAAGGTCCAGCCGCGCTTCATGCTCAGCCACTCCCAGTACGATCCCTACAACACCGACCACATGTACGCCACGCAGGTGGCGCTCGAATGCCGCATGATCGCCCAGGCATGGGGACACAATCCTGGGCAGAAGGTCCTGGGCGCTCCCCAGCTCTATCTGTTCGAGCCGCACCAGACGGAGCAGATGGGCTGGAAGCCGGACACCTTCCTCGACATCACCTCCGTCTGGGCAAAGAAGCGCGCAGCCATCGAGTGCATGGAAGGCCAGGAGCACCTTTGGGAATACTACACCCGCGTCGCGATCAACCGCGCCAACCACTTCAAGCGCAATTCCGGCGGACAGTCGGGTGGTCGCGACTGCAAGTATGCGGAAGGCTTCCAGTCGATCTTTCCCCGTACCGTCGATGAACTGTGACGGAGGCGGTGATGGAGCTTTGCCACGACATAGCCCATCTCGCTCATGTCGAGATGTACACCGACAAGTTCGAGGAAAGCCTCGACTTCTTCACCCGCGTCTATGGCCTCAAGCTCTCCGGCCGGGATGAAAACTCCGCCTATCTGCGGGCGTGGGACGACTATGAATACTGCTCGCTCAAGCTGACACGGTCGCATACGACGGGCGTCGGGCACATAGCCTACCGCGCCTCCAGTCCCGAGGCTCTCGAGCGACGCGTGAAGGCTGTCGAAGCATCGGGATACAAGGTGTATGGCTGGATCGACGGCGATCCTTCCCATGGCAGGGCCTTCCGTTTCGAGGATCCCTTCGGCCACATCTTCGAGATCTATTGGGAGACAGTAAAATACCGGGCAGCCGGAGAGGACGTACCGGCCCTGAAGAACACCGCCTCCGCCTTTACCGGCGCCGCGCCCCGCCGCCTCGACCACCTGAACCTCCTGTCGTCCGACGTTTCCGAGTTCCGCCGCTTCATGCAAACCTGCCTCGGCTCGCGCGTCACGGAGATGATCCAGCTCGACAACGGCCGCATCGGCGGCTGCTGGTTTACCGTGAACAACAAGACCTACGACCTTGCCTGCACGGAAGAACATGGCGGCGGTGTCGGGCGGCTGCATCACGTGACCTATGCCACCGACCAGCGCGAGGACATCCTTCGCGCCGCCGATGTCTTTCTGCAGAACGGCGTCCACATCGAAACCGGGCCGCACAAGCATGCGATCCAGGGAACCTTCTTCCTCTATGTCTGGGAGCCGGCCGGCAATCGCGTCGAGCTTGCCAATGCCGGTGCGCGCCTGATCCTGCAGCCCGACTGCGAGACCGTCGTCTGGACCGAAAGCGACCGAAAGAAGGGCCAGGCGTGGGGCCTGAAGACGATCGAGAGCTTCCATACCCATGGTACGCCGCCCGTGAAAAAGGAGCACTGACATGGCCGTCGTGGTTCAAAACATCGAAAGGGCGAATCCGGCGGTCATCGATCGTCTCGCAGCGGCCGGCGTGGCGACGGTTCATGAGGCACAGGGCCGCCGCGGCTGCCTCGCCTCGTACATGAGGCCGATCTATTCCGGCGCCCAGGTCGCCGGTTCGGCGGTGACCATCTCGGCCCCCCCTGGAGACAACTGGATGGTGCATGTCGCGATCGAGCAGTTGCGGGCGGGGGATATCCTCGTGCTCGCCCCGACATCGCCCTGCGACAACGGCTATTTCGGCGACCTGCTTGCCACCTCCGCCAAGGCGCGCGGATGCCGCGGTCTGATTATCGACGCCGGCGTCCGCGACATTCGCGATCTGACGGCGATGGGTTTTCCTGTCTGGTCGAAGGCGATCTCCGCACAGGGCACGGTGAAGGAGACCCTCGGTTCGGTCAATATCCCAATCGTTTGCGCCGGAGCCGCGATCGAAGCAGGCGACGTGATCGTAGCCGACGACGACGGCGTCGTTGTCGTCAAGCGGGAGGAGGCCGAAACAGTCGCTGCCGCTGCGGAACGACGGCTGGCGGCGGAGGAGGCCAAGCGCAAGCGCCTCGCTGCCGGTGAGCTTGGCCTCGACATCTATTCCATGCGGGAGCGCCTGGCCGAGAAGGGTCTGAAATATGTCTGACCCCTATGGCGACGGCATTCCCTGCCTCTGGATGCGCGGCGGCACGTCGAAAGCCGCCGTCTTTCTTGCCGCCGATCTGCCATCCGATCCGAAGGAACGGGATGCCCTGCTGCTCAAGGTCATGGGATCCCCCGACAATCGGCAGATCGACGGCATCGGCGGCGCCGATCCGCTGACATCGAAGGTGGCCATCCTTTCGCCGTCGACGAGGCCCGATGCGGATGTCGACTATCTTTTCCTTCAGGTCTTCGTGGATCAACCGGTCGTCACGGACGCCCAGGGCTGCGGCAACATCCTTGCCGCGGTCGGCCCGGCCGCGATCGAACGGGGCCTGGTCGCCGCTCGGGACAGTACGACGCCGGTGCGTATCCATATGCTGAATACCGGCGAGGTGTCGCTTGCGCAGGTCGCCACCCCCAACGGCAAGGTGACTTACCGCGGCGACGCAACCATCGACGGCGTGCCGGGAAGCCATGCCGCCATACCGCTGCTGTTCCAGAACACCGAAGGCTCCATGTGCGGCAGCCTTCTGCCATCCGGCCGGGCCCGCGACACGATCGAAGGCGTCGAGTGCACGATGATCGACAACGGTATGCCGATCATCCTTCTGCGCGCGTCCGATTTCGGCCTTTCAGGCTCGGAAAGCCGTGAGGATCTGGACGCTGATGCCGGATTGAAGGCACGGCTGGAGAGTATCCGGCTGGCTGCCGGGCCAATCATGAACCTCGGCGATGTGACGGAGAAATCCGTACCCAAGATGACGCTCGTGTCTCCCCCGCAGACCGGAGGGACGATCAGCACCCGCAGTTTCATCCCGCACCGCTGCCACGCCTCCATCGGCGTCTTCGCGGCCGTCAGCGTCGCAACTGCCTGCACTCTTCCCGAGTCGGTCGCGGCCGAAGTCGCACGTCTGCCGGCGGACGGGCGCTTTCTGGTCGATCACCCGACCGGTGCGGCCGAGGTTCTCGTCAGCCGGAACTCCGAAGGAAAGATCGAAGGCATCGGCACCCTGCGCACCGCGCGCAAGTTGTTCGACGGCCGGGTCTTCCCCATCTCGTAAATTCCATCCTGCTGCAAGACGTGGCAGCAGGATGAACAACCAGCCTATACCGCCTTGGTGATCACGCCGTAGACGATGTTGCGGTTTTCCCCGAAGGTGACGCTGGCGGTATCGTCGCGGCCTTTGGTGGCATCGATGATGTCCCACATGTCGGCCTTCGATCGCAGGAGCAGCGCCCAGTCCATGAAGGTTTCCATGTAGCCGTCGACCACGATGTCCTGCGCGAAGTTCGCAAAGAGGAAGCTCCCTCCCGGCTTCAGCATCTTCAGGCAGGTCTCCGTGAGGCGCACTGCCACCTTCCGCGAGAGATAGTCGTAAAGGCCGGCAGCGTAGATGAAGTCGAACTGCCCCAGCCGCTCGGGCCGAGCCAGAACACTACGGACGGAGCCGTCCATTGCCTCGACGGAGGTTCCCGCGAAATCGCGAGCGATGGATCCGACGCTGAGAGGATCCTGGTCGAGCGCCACCCAGCGCTTCAACGCACCGGCTTGAAGGGCCTCCGAGCGATTGGCCTCCCGGAGGTGACCGGCGGCGATTGCCAGCACTTCGGTGGCCGGTCCCCGAGCGCGGGCAATATCGTCGACATAGCGCGTCAGGAGATCGCGTCTCTCGCGCACGGCAACCGACGACGAAGCGTCGCGCGTATAGCCGTAGAGGGCCTTGCCGACCGCTGAGGCGCCCGCCACCTCGCCCGCTATGCTTTCGTGGCCATAGATGAAATCCAGAAGTTGCGCATCGCCGGAATACCCACGCGGCTTCTCGAAGGACCACCGCGTAAAAGGATCCTGCCGGAAGTACTGGGAAAGCGGATGGCGTTGCACCACCGGGATCAGATCCCGCCAGACATCCAACGGCAGCTTGCTGCGCGTTTCATGCAGCGCCCGCGCCAGATGGTCGATGACCTCCCCCGGCGCCATGCCGTTGCTGATGCGCTGCTGCGTAAGCTGGAGGGTGATGACCAGTTCTGCCAGCCCCTCCGACCGCGCGCGGTCATCGGTTGTATTCGATTGGCTGGTAATTTCATGAAGAAGCAAATCCGACGTAATAAGGCTTTCGCCGTCTGCCACGAAAGAATACTCGTTCACAACAAACTCCATTTTACTAATATACGCAAACACGCTGCTCCGAGAGTACCGGAGCAAACTCCCCGACACTTGGGACAGGACAGCAACCGGCTTGCCACTTAGGCATTTTTGCCAGTTTCGAACAATCCCTGATTTTTGTTTAGCAAAGAATTAATCCTGCTCTCCTAACCTTCGCCCTTAGACCTTCTGCGGTTTCGGCACAGGGGATAAAGTGCATGTGTCGATGGCCTAGGAATGGCTCGGAAAAGCGGTGCCTGCTGCAGAACCGGGCACACCAACGGATTGGTGCATGATGCACATTTGGAAAGACCCGGTGGAATTCGGGTCACGGGATAGATCAAGTCTTCCCGCATTGGCGGACCTGCGGGCTCTACATCGGGAGCAGGGCGACACGACGCGCCGGCACGGGATCAGGCAGGGCCTGTGGATCGCCGTCGTCACCTATCTGCTTTTCTGCGTGACCGACGTCCTGCTTATCCCCGATGTGGCGCTCTATACGATCATTTCCCGCTTCGCGGTGGCTGTTGCGGTGCTGGCCCTCATGGAGGCGCAGGTCCGCATGGATGCATCGACATCCTGGATGGACAAGACCTGCGCGGTTGCACTGGTCCTCGGTTATCTGGGCTGGCTCGTGCCTTCACTGATGACCGCCGAAACGGAGAACCTGTCGCACTACCTTATCTACGGCAACATCTTCATGATGGGTGCCAATCTCTTCTTCAGCCTGCAGTTCCGGCTGTCGCTGCTGTCGTCGAGCATCATGCTGGCGGCTTCCTTCGCCGCCCTCTTCCATTTCGCTCCCGACGACTTCGCCTACCAGATAACGCTCGGGACCTTCTTCGTGTCCTGTTTCGTCTTTACCTCCTACGTCAACTGGAAGCTTCAGGAGGAACGGTTCAAGGTGTTCGTGAATGCCCTTGAAGCCAGGAACCTGCAGCGGGAGACGGTCGAGCGGGGCAAATCGCTCCTGCGGCTTTCCAATACCGACTACCTGACGGGGCTTGAAAACCGCCGTTCAATCGACCATCGCCTCCGGGAGCACTGGCGGCAGTGGCACCAGGAAGGCCAGGACTTCTGCATCCTGCTCATCGACGTCGATTTCTTCAAGCGCTACAACGACTTCTATGGCCACCAACGCGGCGACCGCTGCCTCATACAGGTCGCAGATGCCTTGAACCGGGTCATCCAGACCCATGAGGGGGCGATCGGCCGCTTCGGCGGCGAGGAGTTCGTCGTGGTTGCGAAAGCAGGCTGCGAAGAAAAGGTCGCACGCCTTGCGGAAGAACTGCGGCAGACCGTAGAGCAGATGGAACTCCCGCATGAGGAGCGCCGGGACGGGCTTTCCATCGTCACCGTCAGCATCGGTGCCGCATTTACCGGGACATACGCTCCGTCAAAGCTCGAAAAGATCATCGACCAGGCAGACCGCGCGCTTTATACGGCAAAGGCAGATGGCCGCAATGCGGCGCGGATCTACAATCCCGCCAGCGCCAGAGCGCGGGATGTGACGGAGAATATCGCTGCCCTTCTCAAGATTGCGATAGAGAAGGAACTGGCAACCCTCGTCTACCAGCCGATCCAGGACGTTCGTACCGGCCGCATCGGTTCCGTGGAAGCATTGATGCGATTGCAGATGCTCGACGGAAGCGACATTCCGCCCAGCCTCTTCATTCCCGTGGCGGAGCGGACCGGCCGGATCATCGAACTCGGCAACTGGGCGATCCGCAAGGCCTGCAGCGATCTGCTCGCCACCAACCGGGTCAACACGGTCAGCATCAATGTCTCCCCCATCCAGCTCAAGGCGCCAGGCTTCGCGGCGTCGGTGGCGAGCATTCTGGCGGATACGGGCGTGAACGGGAAGCGCCTGGCTTTCGAGATCACCGAAGGGCATGACCTGGATATCCATTCCGATGTCCTGCGCTGCATTACCGATCTTCACACATTGGGCATCGCGATCTGGCTGGACGATTTCGGCACCGGTTTCGCCGGCCTTTCATGGCTCCGACTGATCGATTTCGACCTGGTGAAGATCGACCGGTCGTTCCTGCACGCCAGTGACACCGCCGAAGGATACATGATGCTGCAGAACATCGTGCGCCTGCTCCGTGACCACGGCGCCGATATCTTGATCGAAGGAATCGAGACGCCTGAGCAGTTGGAACTCGTGCGAAGGCTCGGCATCAGCCAGGCGCAGGGCTTCCATATCGGCCGACCGGCTTCCGTGCAGCAAATGAAAGCATCGCTTACGGCCATCAAAGATGCGGCAGCCCCCGCACCGCGTCGCACACGGGCAAGCCGGCTGAAGGTGGCACAGTCCTAGATCCGCGCCGCCTCCGTTAACCGGTTGCTTTCGCCTCAGACCGGCTTCGCAAATCCAACGCCGCCGCGCATGGCCTCCCACAGGCCCGCGAGAACGCGCCTTCCCGTCTTCCGGCGCAGACATCCGTCCCTGTCGTAGAAGAACATCATTCGACGCCGTGCGAACACATGGGCGAGCCACAACGTGAAGGCAACGCCGACGGCCCAGCCCATCAACGTGTCGCTCGGCCAGTGTGCGCCGACGAGCTGCCGTGAGATGCAGATCAGCGCACCGACGGGGATGAACAGCGGGCGCAGCCGCGGGAAGACGAGTGCGAGCGACATCGCCATTGCGCCGGCGGTCGCGGAATGTCCTGAGGGAAAGGCTGCAAAATCAGAATCGAAGGTGAAGGGCTGGAATGAGAAATATCCATGGGTATCCAGAAGGCTGGGCCGTGCCCTCCCGATCATGTTCTTGACCAGAGATGCAGTCAGGCCGCCGCCGGCGACCGAGAGGAATATGAAGGCGGCTGCGGCCGCGATGGAATTCGCACCGACGACCACGCGCCTGCGCAACCGGCTGGACGGAACGAAAACGCTGAGGATGAGCAGGACACCCGTAGTGACCAGGATTTCCACGCCTTCGCCGAGATCGGTGATCCACTTGGCGACAGGCCTCAGTTCGGAAGGAAAATCCTTCATCCAGAGCCCCAGCGGGTGATCGGCGCCCCACATCAGCAGGACCGAAAGCAGCAAGTAGATCGACACGATCATCCCGGGCCGTTCAAGGGGCGGCCGGTGCTGCGGAAACGAGAGCGAGGCAGGGGAGAAGACGCGCTCGAATCCTGCGGCCATCCGGCGCCTGCTTTCGCTCAATGCCCTGTTCATGGTTCCTCCGGCAACTCGGGATAATGCTGATAGGAACATATGGCCCCGCGCGCAACGCCCAACTCGTCCTCCTTCCCGATCATCCGGGTCCGCGTGTGCATGGAACCTGCGCATTGTCTCCTTGTTTGCCTTCCAGCAGATACAGGAGAACCTCGTCATGAAAATCCTCGTTTTCAGCTTGGCTGCGATTCTCGCGGCCGGTCCCGCCTTCTCCCAGACAGGCGCCAGCGGAACCGGGGCCGCGGAAACTGCACCCATGCCGGATACCAATGCAGGCGGCCCCGTCGGGAGCACGGCCGTGCCGAGAGGCAATACGACCACCACGACCCAAACCGATCCGAACCGGTCGGGTACGACAGCATTGCAGGATTGCGAAACTATGCCTGGAACGTCTGCTCAGGTCCCACCGCAGGGCGGCAGCGACAATCCTCAGCCGCAGGAACGTTGTCCCGATTAGTTCCCGCGATGGAGTCTTCCACATCGAGGCGACATGTCCGGAGCATTGGCGTCCTCAGGTGCGGAGCCTACATCCGGAGGGATCCCATGCCGTCCGGATAGCCGCCCCCCTGTCCCGTCCACCTGACGGTCAACCACGCGGAAAGGGCGGCCCATCCGGAACCGAGATATTCGTCGGCTCGCCAGAAGGCCTCCTCCGGCCGGTCCCGCAGGGACATCATCAACTCGGCGAAAGCTTCAAACTCATCGAGCACGTCCAAAGCGTCGCCCACCTCCTGCGGATGACGATCGCGAAGCGAGGCCAACTCGCTTCGCGCTTTGGCCAGGAACGCCTTGCATCCGCTCCCCCCGTCGCGCCAGAGCCTGCGGGTCAGGAAGTCCAGCGCCTGCATGCCGGTCGTGCCCTCGTAGATGGTCATCACGCGCGCATCCCGCAGGTACTGCTCGAGCGGCCAATCTCGGGTATAGCCCGCCCCGCCGAGCACCTGGATGGCGGCATTGGCGACGTCGAACCCCGCTTCCCCGCCGAAGTTCTTTATCAACGGAAGCATCCAGGCGCAGTAAGCGTCGATCTCGCGACGCCTGTCCGGACTGATCTCCAGCCGGGCGAGATCCATGGCCGACGCCAGTTCCAGAACGGCCAGCTGCAGGACCTCTGTGCGGCTGCGCATCGCGCTCAACTGCCGCCGGACATCCGGGTGGCCGGAGATCGGCACGGCCGGTTGCTCCGGATCCCCACCCTGTCGCCGTTCCTGGGCATAGCGCTCCGCAATATCCACCGAGGCGGATGCCAGCCCCAATCCCTGGCAGGCGGTTTGCAGCCGCATCAGTTCGATCATCCTGAAGAGCTGCGGCAGTCCCCTGCCCTCTGCGCCGACGAGCCAGCCACGCGACTTCTCGAAACGCAGGGCGCATGTTGGCGATCCCTGCAGGCCCATCTTGTCCTCGATCCGATCCACCGTGATGCCGTTGGACGAGCCGTCGACCGTGTCCGGAACCAGGAAGAGGCTCAGCCCTCTGACCCCAGGCTCCGTGCCTGTCCGTGCGAGCAGGCAGTGGCCGATGCGTTCGGTAAGGTCGTGGTCGCCGAAAGAGATCCATGTTTTTTGGCCGCTGATCTGCCAGCGGCCATCCCTTTGCTCCGCGCTGGTCCGGATGCGGCCGACATCGGAACCGGCATCGCTTTCGGAGACGCAGATCGTCGCCGCCCATTCGCCTGCGGCAAGCTTCGGAACCCATTCCCCCG
This sequence comes from Pseudorhizobium endolithicum, assembly GCF_902153245.2. Taxonomy (GTDB): domain Bacteria; phylum Pseudomonadota; class Alphaproteobacteria; order Rhizobiales; family Rhizobiaceae; genus Neorhizobium; species Neorhizobium endolithicum. The sequence continues at coordinate 397,550 of NZ_CABFWF030000014.1, read as the reverse complement.
CGAGTTGTTCATCCGCGATTTCGGCCAGCAGATGCGCTGCCGCCCGTGACGCGCCCGCGGCCATCATCAGTGCGACGCAGCCGCGCTCGAAGAGCGGCGCGCAGGCGGCCTGCACCGTGAGCGGCAATTCCTGGCCGCCGTAGCGATCGGGAAGGTCCATGGCGAGCCACCCCGCCTCGGCATAGCCCCGGAAGGCGTCCCGAAACCCGTCGGGGGTCTTCACCCGTCCGTTCAAGAGTCTGGCCCCGTGGCGATCACCGACGCGGTTGATCGGCGCGAGCACCCGCTCCGAAAAACCTGCCGCCTGCTCCAGGATCTCGGCGACCGTGCCATCGTCGCAATCCGGCCGTGCCTGTTGGAGCAGCCGCCACCCCGGCGTTGCCGCGAGCGCTGCAAGCGTCCGCTCGACCTGGTCAGCGAAACTCATATCCGGTTACTTCGGTTGCATCCGTATCGCGCCGTCAAGACGGATCACCTCACCGTTCACGTACTGGTTTTCGATCAGGAACCGGACTGCATCAGCAAACTCCGCAGGATCGCCGAGACGCGGAGGATAGGGAATGGAGGCGCCGAGGCTTTCCTGCGTCTCTTGCGGCAACCCGAGCAGCAGCGGCGTCAGGAAGATGCCTGGCGCAACCGTATTGACGCGGATTCCGAAGCGGGCAAGTTCGCGCGCGGCCGGCAAGGCCATCGACAGGATGCCGCCCTTGGAGGCGGAATAGGCCGCCTGGCCCACCTGTCCCTCGAAGGCGGCGACCGAAGCGGTGTTGACGATCACGCCGCGTGCCTTGTCGTCGCGCTCGGCCGTTTCCGCCATCCGCTCCGCCGCGAGCCGCATCATGTTGAACGTGCCGATGAGGTTGACGCGGACCACCCGCTCGAATTCGGACAAAGGCAGCGGCCCGTCCGGCCCGAGAATTCGGCCCGCGGCCGCGACGCCGGCGCAATTCACCAGGATGCGCAGTCCGTCACCCGCCTTCGCTGCGATTTCGACCGCCTTGTTCGCATCCGCTTCGCTGGCGACGTCTCCCGTCACGGCCACGCCACCGATGGCGCTCGAGATCTTCTCGGCCGCCTCGCCGTTTCTGTCGAAGACATGAACCACCGCTCCCAGGCGCGCGAGCAGGCGGGCGGTCGCCTCTCCGAGGCCGGATCCGCCCCCCGTCACGATCGCGCTTGATCCTTCGATCTTCATGCCGCAAGCTCCTTCTTCATCCGGATTACGCCAGGCCCGTCACCATGAAGGACATCGACGAGGTCGGCACGATGGGCAAGCACGGCGCGCTGGTTGATCGAACCCTTGTCCGTCACCTCACCCTTCTCGAACCGCAGCGGCTCGTGCATCAGCATCACCCGCATGATCCGCGTCGCCGAACCTGTCGCCTGCCGCTGATGCTCCGCCAGTCGTTCCGAGATCGCAGCCCTGACGGAAGGATGAGCCAGTATCTCCTCGTCCGCCATCTCGCCCTCGCCCGTAACAAGTGCCCGGAGCGCCGGCATGAACGGCACGAGCAGCGCGCCGAGTTCGTTGCGGTTCTCGCCGGTGATGACCGCATCCCGCACCAGCCCGCCGAACTGGTTCACCAGTTGTGCCCTGAGAACCCCCACGCTGACCCAGGTGCCTGTCTGCAGCTTGAAGTTCTCCGCCGTCCGCCCGTCGAAATAGAAGCCCTTGCGGGGATCGCCGGGCTCCGCGAACTTCACGGCGTCTCCAATGCGGTAGAAACCTTCCTCGTCGAAGGCCTCGGCCGTGAGCTTCTCGTTGCGCCAGTAGCCGGGCGTGACGTTCGGCCCCTTGAGGCGGAGTTCGTACCTGTCGTCAAAGGGAACGAGCTTCATGGTGACGCCCTGGGCCGGAATGCCAACATTGCCGGGTCGGTCCTGCGGTTCCGTACAGAACAGCGCGAACGGCGCCGTCTCCGTCGAACCGATCCCCGTGCAGAGCGGCACCCGCTGGCCGGTGGCCTGTTCGGAGAACCCCAGGAGAGCGTCCCAGGTATGCTGCGCCATGCCGGCACCGGCATACATCAGCATCTTCAGGTCCTTGAAGAAGTTCGCCCGCAGCCCCTCGTCCTCGCCCATGGCCTGGACAAGCATCTCGAAGCCCGCAGGTACGTTGAAGTACCAGGTCGGCGAGATCTCGCGCAGGTTCGCGATCGTCTGGCCCATCAACCCCGGCGTCGGCTTGCCCCTGTCGATATAGTAGGTCCCGCCGTTGTAGATCGCGATGTTGAAGCACTTGTTGCCGCTCGCGGTATGGTTCCAGGGCGCCCAGTCGACAAGGATCGGCGGTTCCTCGCGGAAATACTGGTAGCAGTCCGCGACCATCTCCTGATTGGAACAAAGCATGCGCTGCGTCTGGATCACCGCCTTCGGCGAGCCGGTGGTGCCCGACGTGAACAGGAACTTTGCGACTGTGTCGGGCCCGACCTGATCGAATGCCCGATCAACGAGAGATGTCGGCTCGGTCTTCAGGATATCGTCGAAGCTGAAGGTATCCCCTCGGCCCGCGGGCATGTTCCGAACACCGGCAAGCGCTATGTCTGAACCAAAGGCGGCATCCACCGCCTCGCGGAACGCCCCGGCGTTCTCGGCGAATACCATCCCCGGCGTGATCTGCCCTGCAATGTCCTGCAGCTTGGCAAGGCCGCTCGGATTGAGCGCATAGGCCGGAGCGATCGCAGCCGACGGAATACCCACATGCTGCGCACCAAAAGCCAGCAAGGCGTGAGGGATCGAGTTCTCGGAGAGGATGACGAGCGGCCGGTCTGCCGAAAGCCCGAGATCGAGGAGGAACTGTCCGATGCGCCGAACCTGATCGAGCGCCGCCCCGTAGGTGATGGTCTGCCACGCCCCGGTCCCCTCCCGGTCCGCCATCCAGACACGGTCCGGAACCATCTCCGCCCAGGAGACAAGCCGCTCGTTCAGCTTGTCGGGATAGGGACCAAGCGGGTCCTCCCGCCACACCAGGATCTCGCCGCTTGGACGGGTCTCCCACCTGATCACAGGCGACCACAGCTTCGCATCACGCACGGCTTTGGCGGCCATGGCATCTCCTCCCAGAGATCGATACTCCCGATTTTTGTTTACAAGGAAACAATCTCCTCGTAAACAAATAAAAGAAAGGCGGGAGTCCCTCCTGCGGGCAATGGAGATTCGGAAGGAATGGCCGAACAGGCGGCAAGCAGTTTCGTGACCTACGAGCTTCAGGAGGACGTTGCCCATATCGGGCTGAACCGACCGGAAAAGCGCAATGCCATCAGCGACGCATTCATAGAAGCGATTGCGGGGGCAGTCGCCCGTGCCGAAAGTGAAGCGAAGGCAGCCGTACTTTACGGTCATGGCGACCATTTCTGCGCTGGTCTGGATCTTGCGGAGCATGTCAGGAAGAGCCCCATGGAAGGCGTCCGCAGCTCGCGTCGCTGGCACGCCGTGTTCGGCGGGATCGAGCACGGTACGATTCCCTGGATATCGGCCCTGCATGGCGCGGTGGTCGGCGGGGGCCTCGAGCTTGCCGCCGCAACGCATGTGCGGGTTGCCGAACGCTCCGCCTTCTTCGCCTTGCCGGAAGGGCAGCGCGGGATTTTCGTCGGCGGAGGCGGCTCGGTCCGGGTAGCGCGTCTTGCTGGCGCTGCCAGGATGACCGACATGATGCTGACCGGACGTGTCGCCACCGCCGAGGAGGCCGAGCGGTGGAACCTGGTTCAATACGTGGTGGAGACGGGCACGGCCCGGGCGAAGGCGCATGAACTGGCCATGATCACCGCCAGCAATGCCCCCATTTCCAACTATGCGGTCATCAACGCGCTGCCGCGGATTCAGGATATGGCGAAGGAAGACGGCCTGTTCGTCGAATCCTTCATCGCCTCCTTCACCGCGACGAGCCCCGAAGCGGAGGAAAGATTGCGCGCATTCCTGGAGAAGCGCGCAGCCCGCGTGAGGGCACCAGGTGCCCTGGAAGGTGGATGAGATGGATATTTCCTCCCGGCGCATCGACAGGGTCGATGTCGGCAAGCTCGCCGGATCCCTCGGGTTCCTGCTGCGCCTGGCACAGCTCCAGGCCTTTGAAGACTTCTTCTCGGAAAATGGGCCGCGGGGGCTGAAGCCTGGCGAATTTTCGGTCCTGTGGGTGATCGACAGGAACCCCGGCATCCGGCAGAGCGTCCTTGGCCAGCGCCTGATGATCAAACGCGCCCACATGACGAAACTGATCAGGGCGCTCGAGGATCTGGGCCTGGTGTCGCGCCGCACGCCGGATTCGGACCGCCGGGCGGTGGAACTGACGCTGACGGCGAGCGGGCGCAAGGCCGTGGCCGCATCCGGTCCCGAATTCTTCGGCTATGAGGAAACCACCGGCGGGTCGCTCAGCGCGGCCGAAAGGTCGCAACTGATATCCCTTCTGCAGAAGTATGTCGGGCTGGAGGAGGGGGCGCGTGATGAACGTCGATGAACTGATCGCCATCGACATCCACACGCATGCGGAGGAGCCCTGCTGCGGGCCGCGCGACGACGGCTATGACGAGTTCCAGGCCGGCATGGCCCGCTATTTCAGGAATCCGGCCGGTGCCAGGGGTATGCTGCCCACGGTGGAGGAAACCGCGGCCTACTATCGCGAGCGCCGGATCGGCTGCATCATTTTCCCGGTCGATTCCGAGCGCGAGACCGGTTTCCGGCGTTACGAGAACGAGGACGTCGCCCAGATCGCTGCCGCGAATTCCGACATCATGATCCCGTTCGCCTCGATCGATCCCGCAAAAGGAAGGCTGGGAGCCCGTGAGGCGCGGCGGCTGGTGCGGGAATTCGGCGTCAGGGGCTTCAAGTTCCACCCGACCATGCAGGCGTTCTACCCCAACGACCGCAGCGCCTACCCCCTGTACGAGGCGATCGCGGAGGAAGGCGCCATCACGCTCTTCCACACGGGCCAGACTGGGGTCGGAGCCGGCATGCCCGGCGGCATGAACATGCGCCTCAAGTATTCCAATCCCATCTATCTCGATGATGTGGCTGCCGACTTTCCCGACATGCCGATCATCCTCGCGCACCCGTCCTTCCCTTGGCAGGAAGAGGCGCTTTCCGTCGCGACCCACAAGCCCAACGTCTTTATCGATATGTCCGGCTGGTCGCCGAAATACTTTCCGCCGATCCTGGTGCGCTACGCCAACACGATCCTGAAGCACAAGATGCTCTTCGGCTCCGACTGGCCCGCCATCACGCCGGACAGGTGGCTGTCGGATTTCGAGACCATCGAGATCCGTAACGAGGTTCGCCCGCTGATCCTCAAGGAGAACGCCCGCAAACTCCTGAATCTATAGAAATGCCATCCGCAACATGTTCTGAACTGGGAGGAAATGAACATGAGACGCATGCTAGCATTTATGACGGGAATCGCGGCATTGGCCGCAACCGCCGCAGACGCACGTGAACTCCGCATTGCCCCCGGCGCGCCGCCGGCCCATCCATCCCACAGCCATCTCTACTCGAAGCTTGCCGAACTCCTTCCGGAAGTCTCCGGGGGTGCTCTCACCGCCCAGATTCTTGGCCCGGAGGTCGTGGGGCTCGGCCAGATGAAGGACGGACTGCAGAGCCAGCTTGTCGAGATCGGCAACCTGTTGCCGCTCTACTTCCCGGCGGACCTGCCCAATATGTCGCTCGCGGGCGAACTCGCCCTTTCCGGGCGCGAGCCGCACGCCATGGCGGCGGCGATGACGGAATACATGGTCACCTGCGACAGCTGCCAGGAGGAGTTGAAGAAGTTCGGCGTCATCTATCTCGGCTCCGGCTCTTCCGACGTCTACGCTCTTCTAACGAACAGGCCGGTGCGGACGGCAGAGGACGTGAAGGGCCTCAGGCTGCGCAGCGGTGGCGCTCCGTTCTCCAGATGGGCCGAACACTTCGGCGCGGTCCCCGCCAATATCGGGGTCGGAGAGACCTTCGAATCCATGTCCCAAGGCGTCATCGACGGCTCGATGGCATCCATCGGCGACCTGTTGTCGTTCCGTCTGGTCGAACTCGTCAAGAACATCACCTTCGTGCCCCTCGGCACCTATCACGCGACTTCGGACTTCACGGTTGCCAGCACGACATGGGAAAGCCTGTCTCCCGAGGAGCGCAAGCAGCTAACGACCGCGGCCAACCAGGCCAATGTCACCTTCACCCAGAGATGGGGCTACGAGATCGCCGCGGAGGCCAAGGCCGCGGCCGAGAAGGCGGGTATCCAGTTTGTGGAGCCGGACCCGGAACTCGTAAAGGCCGTCGAGGCCTTTGCCGAGGCGGACAAGGAGACCGCGGCGAAGGTAGCCCAGGAACGGTTCGGCTTCACCGATGCCGCCGAGCGCGTGGCACGTTTTTCCGAGCTTGTTGAAAAATGGACGGGCATCGTGAAGGACACGGGCGGAGATCCTGAAGCCATCGCCCGGCGCCTGGACGAGGAAGTGTGGAGCAGGGTCGATTTCGCCACCTACGGCATGTAGCGACGAACCTGCGGAGCTCTGCTCCGCAGGCAACCTCCACCTGAACACCCACGCTGGTAGTCGTCATGCCGTTCATCTCCCGTCTCGCCGACAAGCTCTCCCAGGCGCTCGCCTTTCTGGGTGCCGTCGGCGTTCTCGCAATGATGGTCCATGTCTGCGCGGACGTCCTGTCGCGCACGCTCACAGGCGCTTCCCTGCCTGCTACGGTAGAGATCGTATCCTACTACTACATGGTCCTCGTCGCCTTCCTGCCGCTCGCCTGGGTCGAGCGAAGGAACGCCATGATCTCCGTGGAACTGATCGAGTTTCTCCTCACACCGCGCTGGCGGCAACTCTCTGACATGTCGATCGCCATCTTCGCGGTCGCCGCCTATGCGGTCATGGCCCATGCAAGCTGGCTCACCGCGGTCAAGAACTATGAGACCGGCACGTTCGTAGTCGCTCTGCAGACGAAGATCATCACATGGCCCGGCTATTTCCTGCCCCCGGCCGGATTTGCGCTTGCCGCCGTCGTCATGGTGATCCGCCTGCTGGATCTGATTGCCGGAAACCGCCGCGACGGTGAGGAGACCGAAGCATGAGTGTCGAGGTCGGCCTCTACGGCGTGGGCATCCTTCTGCTGCTTCTGCTGCTCCGCGTTCCGGTGGCGCTCGCGATGATCGCCGTCTCTTTCGGCGGCATAGCCACGCTTCTGGGCTTCAGGCCGGCGCTCGGCATCGTCACCTCCACGCCCTACAGCTTCGTCGCCAGTTGGACGATGAGCGCCGTGCCGATGTTCCTGCTGATGGGCTTCGTCGCCTTCCATGCAGGGCTGACTGGCAGTCTTTTCGGGGCGGCCAAGGCTCTGCTCTGGCGCGTTCCCGGAGGACTGGCGATTTCCTCCATCCTCGCCTGCACCGGCTTTGCGACGGTATCCGGCTCCTCCATCGCCTGCGCTGCAGCGATGGGAAGGATCGCGATACCGGAAATGGTGGCGGCCGGTTATCGGCCGAGCTTCGCGGCAGGATCGATCGCCGCAGGGGGTACCATCGGTGCGCTCATTCCGCCGTCGATCCTGATGATCGTCTACGGTGTCTTCGCCGAGACATCCATCACCCAGGTCTTCGTGGGCGGGATCGGTGTCGGCCTCCTGACCGCCCTGTCCTATTGCGCGGTGGTGATGGTATTCTGGTGGCTGCGGCCGGATATCGTGCCGCGCCGGCTCGCCGCCGGATTTGCGGATGCCGGCGGCTTGTCCGCCATCCTCAGGATATGGCCCGTCGCCATCCTTGTTTTCCTGGTTTTCGGCGGGCTGTTTTCCGGATACTTCACGGCAACCGAAGCGGGAGCCGTAGGCGCAGGCGGCGCGATCATGCTCTCGGCGATCACCGGCAGGCTGACCTTGCCGGTGATCCGCGTCTCCCTTCTGGAGACGCTGACGACCTGCGCCTCGCTCTTCATCATCGGCATCGGCGCCTCCATGTTTACCCGGTTCCTGGGCATCACCGGCCTCTCCGGCTTCATCGGCTCATTCGTCGCGAGCTCCGACCTCGGCTACGCGGAACTGATGACGATCATCGTCGTCATCTACCTCATCCTTGGGATGTTCATGGAGCCGTTCGGCGCGATGCTGATCACCCTGCCCGTCTTGCTGCCGGTGTTGAAGGCGGAAGGCATCAGCCTCGTCTGGTTCGGCGTCTTCGTCGTCAAGATGCTGGAGATCGGCATGATTACGCCGCCGGTCGGCCTCAACGTCTTCGTCATCAAGAACGTCGCGTCCCGCTACGTCACCGTCGTCCAGGTCTTCCGCGGCATCGTTCCCTTCCTCTTCGCCGATCTGGTCGTGGTCGCATTGATCATTGCCTTCCCCTGGTTCATCCTCGGCCTTCCGCAATGGCTGCTGTGAGTTCGGGGATGGTTTGGCAGCGAAGGGAAAGCCGGATGCTCTACTTCGCCCATACCGGGAACGCTCTCGACAAAAGCGACTGGCAGCTCCTCCCGGATCACCTGCGCACCGTCGCTGAACTTGCCGCCCAAATGGCGGCACCGCTGGGCCTGGAGAAGGCTGCCTTTCTGGCCGGCCTGTTCCACGACCTCGGAAAGTATGCCCCGGCCTTTCAGCGACGGCTGGAAGGCGCGGAGATCAGGGTGGACCATTCGACGGCGGGGGCACGCCTGCTGCTCGGAGAACTCGTGTCGGGGCGGGACAAGGGCATCGCCGACCTGATCGCCTATTGCATCGCCGGGCATCATGCCGGCCTGCCGGACCGTCACTCGTCATTGCCATCCTGCCTGAACCTTCGCCTGAAGAAGGATACCGAGCCGCTCGACGAAGCGTGGAGAATGGACCTGCGGGTCGAGACGACGGATCTTGTCCCCTCCTTCGTCTCCGGGATCAGCACCGACCGCGAAACCGCAGCCTTCCAGTATTCCATGATGACGCGGGCCATCTTCTCCTGCCTCGTCGATGCAGACTACAAGGATACAGAAGCCTTTTATGCCCGGCTCGACGAGCGGCAGCCGGACCGTAGGTGGCCGACGCTTCAGGATCTTCTGCCTCGGCTCCTCACTGCCTTCGACACGCATATGGCAGGCAAGGCAAACAGCGATACCGAACTGAACCGCCTGCGCGGCCGCATCCTTTCGCACGTCCGCGGAAAGGCCACCGACAGGCCCGGACTCTTTACCCTGACCGTGCCCACCGGCGGAGGCAAGACACTGGCTTCGCTCGGTTTCGCGCTGGACCATGCGAAAGCGCACGGGCACACGCGGATCATCTATGCCATTCCGTTCACCTCCATCATCGACCAGACGGCGGCGATCTTCCGCGACATTCTCGGCAACGAGAACGTGCTTGAACACCATTGGGCGATCGAGGACGACAAACTGGATCGCGAGGAGGACTGGAAGAGCCGCGACAAGCTGCGGCTTGCCATGGAGGACTGGGCTGCGCCGGTCGTGGTAACGACGAACGTGCAGTTCTTCGAAAGCCTCTTCGCGGCGAGGACGTCGCGCGCCCGCAAGGTGCACAACATCTTCAACAGCGTGATCATTCTCGACGAGGCACAGATCATACCAAGACACCTGCTGCTGCCCTGTCTGCGGGCGCTGGACGAACTGGCGCTCAACTACCGCTGCACGATCATCCTCTGCACGGCCACGCAGCCGGCTCTCGACCAGCGCCGGCTGCCCGGTGGTCTGCCGCTCGAAGGCCGGGAACTGGCACCCGATCCGCAGCGCCTGTCGGATACGCTGCGACGGACGAGGATCATCCAGACAGGGCCGATGAGCAATGATGACCTCGTGGCCGCCTTGCGGGAGGAGGAACAGACGCTGGTGATCGTCAACAGCCGCAAGCATACGCTCGAACTCTACCATCAGGCCCGATCAGCCGGGCTTGCCGGCCTCGTGCACCTGACGACCCGGCAGTATGCCGCCGATCGCCAAAGGATTCTGGGTGACGTGCGCGAACGCCTCAATGCGGGCAAACCCTGCCGGGTGATCGCCACCAGCCTGATCGAGGCGGGCGTCGATGTCGACTTTCCGAAAGCTTGGCGCGCCGAGGCCGGGCTGGACCAGATCATCCAGGCGGCAGGGCGGGTGAACCGCGAAGGCCGGCGGCCGGTCGACGACAGCGTCGTCACCGTCTTCTCGGCACCCGATTATCCGCCGCCATCCGAAATCAGGGGCCTGATCGGCGACATGGAGCGGATGCGCAGGAAGGGCCACGACCTGCAGTCTCTGGGGGCGATCGATGATTATTTCGGTGAGGTCTACTGGCGCGCCGGCAGGCAGGGCCTCGATCGGAAAGGGATACTCGCCGATTTCAAGTTTAGCGGCGAGGGAACGGACTTCTCCTTTCGCACCGTTGCCGAAAAGTTTCGAATGATCGAGAGCGAGATGGTGCCCGTAATTGTTCTTGGTGACGAGGTTGCACGGGAGGCTGTGGAAAAACTCCAGGTGGAGGGAATTGCGTCTGGCGGAATCGCGCGGAAATTGCAGACTTACGTCGTGCAGGTGCCGCCGAAAGCCCGTGATCTCCTGATCCGCAACGGTCACGTCGCCTTTGTCCGGCCAGACCTGCGGGGAGACCAGTTCGCCGTGCTTCAGACCGAGAGCCTCTACGACAGGGAAGTCGGGCTCCTGTGGGAGGATGCGCAGTATCTGGCCACGGAGAATTCGATCGTGTGATTTTTCTTCAGGACGCAGGGGGGGCGTCATGGGAGGAATGAAGGCAATTTCCCGCGTCACCTGGCCGAACGGCAAAATCTATACCGGAAGTGCTCTTACCGATTCAATCGCCTACCTCGGAAGCCCGGAGGCAGCACAGATCGAAGCTGACTTTCCCGCTCGGGAATCCCGAAATCTATCCGCGTTCAGCACAACATCCTGTAGGAATCGGCCAGCGCCACTGACGCGGAAGCCCGACACAGGGAGAACGAGCTGATCGTGCCCTGCGGGGCAAACAATCCTTCCGTGGGCTACAACCGAATGCCTCATGTTTAAGTGAAGAAAGCGCAACTTCCGGAAGAGAGGCTGCTTTGGGATACGGAATACGACTGAAAGTCTGGGGCGACTACGCCTGCTTCACCCGGCCGGAGCTCAAGGTCGAACGCGTCAGCTACGACGTGCTGACGCCTTCAGCAGCGCGCGGCATCATCGAGGCGATCCACTGGAAACCGGCGATCCGCTGGGTGATCGACGCCATCCATGTGCTCGAACCGATCCGCTTCCACTCGATCCGCCGCAACGAGGTGGGCGGCAAGGCTCCGGCCGGCAAGATCAGGAGCGCCATGAAGCGCGGTGACCTGCAGGACCTGCAACTGGTCGTGGACGAAGACCGCCAGCAGCGCGCCTCGACCGTGCTCGCCAAGCCTGCCTATGTGATCTGCGCGCATTTCGAGATGACCGCCAAGGCTGGGCCTGGCGACAACGAGGGCAAGCATCTCGACACCTTCAACCGCCGCGCCGCCCGTGGCCAGTGTTTCCATCAGCCCTGCCTCGGCACCCGAGAATTCGCGGCCGATTTCGAACTCCTGCCACCAGATGCGCCCATGCCTGAACCGAAGGAGGAGGCAAGGACGGCCGATCTACGTCGGCATGACGTGCCCCGGCTGTCGCCTCCCCCGCGGAGGCGTGGATCGAAACACCGTCTTCGACGGCCAGCACCGGGTCGCGGCTGCGTCGCCTCCCCCGCGAAGGCGTGGATCGAAACATATGCCCCGCTGGGCATCCCGCCTGACGCTCACCGTCGCCTCCCCCGCGGAGGCGTGGATCGAAACGGCTCCGTCGTGAGGAACGAAAACAGGTCGCAGGGTCGCCTCCCCCGCGGAGGGTGGATCGAAACCACGGCCCAACAGCGCGGGGTGCGCCGGCAATCTGTCGCCTTCCCACGGAGGCGTGGATCGAAACGAGCAAGTCGCGTTCGGAAGGTCGTCGATCTTGCGGTGCGCGCCCGGCCTTCCGGGAATGCGCCTCAGAAAGGCGCCGCACAGCGGCCGCGTATGACACGGATCGGCAATTCAACGTCCTGATATTAACCCTTGGTTAAGCACATCGGCGCCTAAAGTCGTATTCAAGCGGGTTCTTGTATTGATTTGCCGCGTCATTCCCCAAGGTTGACGAACAAGGATCGTATCGTGTCGGCAGCGAGAACCTTCATGTTGCACATTTGCATGGGACTGGTGGTTTCCTCTGCCGCCACCGGATGTAACTCCACCGGTACCGTCACGCGCCCTGTGGCTCCCTCGCTCGTGTCGGATGAACAAGCTCTCGCGCTCCCCCCTCCGGGCGGGCCGGCAATCGTCGGTGTGGTGGAGCGGCCGCGCCGCAATGGTGTGGAGCAGACAATCTCCCTGGCCACCACGGCGCGTGTTCCGGGGCAGAACTATCTAAGGATCGAGTTCTTCGGCCCAGCCGTTTCGCGCGGCCAATCGGCACCTTTCAGAGCCGTCCATGAGCGAGCCATCCTGAGGGAGGCGGCGCAAGCCATTCCAGGTGTACGGCTGACGCGCCGCAGCACCTTCCTGCAGAATAGTTACGGCCCCTTCGCCTATGCTGCCGGTCATAGCGGCCTCGGCGATACCTGCATCTATGCCTGGCAACAGATCCGTGCAGGGACGGCATCCGACGGCATCGGGCGCAACTTCGGCATGATCCAGGTCCACTGGCGGCTTTGCGATTTCCATGCGGGCGAACAGCAGCTCCTCAGCGCCGTCTACAACTACACGATCACCGGGACCTTCGACGGGAAGGCGTGGAACCCGTTCGGCGAACCGGGGCGCGCCGATTCCCGTATCGGCGAGACCGGCCACCCGATCTATCCGATGGCCGGCGCCCCCGCAGGAAGCCTCTCAATAGGCTATGCCGGAGGCGTGGAGCTTACGCCGACCGCAAGCGTTATGCATCGGTCCGCACCTGTGGCCGTACAGCGTCCACTGGCTAAGGCAGAGGCAAAGGTCCGTGAGCCCGGGCCACGCGTGCCGCTTCCGGGCAACGTAACGACAAGAGCGGGCGCGGAGAACTCCGCGAGCGCACCAGAACAACCGACCGCGCAGGCACCCCGCGTAAGAGTGCCTTCGCCCAGGAGTATTTCAGCGCCCCGGCCATGATGGCGGGTGCCAACGTAAGGCGTATCGCCAGCCGGACCTTCGGCTGGTCCTTTGCTGCCGAAGGATGTCAATGCACAAAGCCCGTAGCGTATTCTTGTGGGCAATGGGCGCGATCTGCGGGATCGTGCTGATCACGCTTCCCGTCAGCCCCCAGGCTCAGATGATCGCGGGTCTCGGCGTGGTGGCGCTTATGGGCATCATCAAACTGCTCAATGCGCATGGAGTGTGGAGGCTCATCTCTCTTGCGCTCGGCACGACGATCGTGCTCCGCTACGTCTACTGGCGCACGACGGAAACGCTGCCACCGATCGAGCAGATCGAGGACTTCGTACCTGGCATACTTCTCTATCTCGCCGAGATGTACAACGTCCTCATGCTGGGCCTCAGCCTCTTTATCGTTGCAATGCCGCTCCCCCCGCGCCCATCTCGCGCCGATCCGAGCGACTATCTGCCGGACGTCGACGTCTTCATTCCGACCTACAACGAAGACGCCAGGCTGCTGGCCAACACACTGGCCGCCGCCAAGGCCATGGACTACCCGCCGGAGAGGCTCCATGTATGGCTGCTGGATGACGGGGGTACGCTGCAGAAGCGCAAGTCTGCCGATGTCGCGGCGGCCGAGGCAGCGATCGCCCGCCATCAGGAACTGCAGGAGCTTTGCGCAGCCCTTGGGGCGAACTACCTTACGCGCGAACGAAATGAACACGCCAAGGCCGGTAACCTCAATAACGGGCTTTCCCACTCCAGCGGAGAACTGGTCGCCGTCTTCGATGCCGACCATGCCCCTGCCCGCGATTTCCTCCGCGAGACAGTCGGCTACTTCCAGAAGGATCCGAAGCTCTTTCTGGTTCAGACGCCGCATTTCTTCATCAACCCGGATCCGGTGGAGCGAAATCTCAAGACATTCGACGTCATGCCGAGCGAGAACGAGATGTTCTACGGCATCATCCAGCGTGGCCTCGACAAGTGGAATGCAGCATTCTTCTGTGGCTCCGCGGCCGTCCTGAGCCGGGAGGCGCTCGAGAAGACGAACGGCTTCTCGGGACTGAGCATCACCGAGGATTGCGAAACGGCGCTTGCACTCCATAGTGCGGGCTGGAACAGCGTTTATGTCGACAAGCCGTTGATCGCGGGCCTTCAGCCTGCAACCTTCGCGAGCTTCATCGGCCAGCGCAGCCGCTGGGCGCAGGGGATGATGCAGATATTGCGTTTCCGGTTTCCGCTGTTCAAACGCGGCCTGACGCTCCCTCAGCGTCTCTGCTACATGTCGTCTACGCTCTTCTGGCTGTTTCCCTTTACACGCGCGACCTTCCTGTTTGCGCCGCTCTTCTACCTGTTCTTCGACCTGCAGATATTCATCGCATCGGGTGGCGACTTCCTCGCCTACACCCTGTCCTACCTGATCGTGAACCTGATGATGCAGAACTACCTCTACGGGTACTTCCGCTGGCCATGGATTTCCGAACTCTATGAGTACGTCCAGACAGTTCATCTTCTGCCCGCAGTCGTATCGGTCATGCTCAACCCTCGCAAGCCAACCTTCAAGGTCACCGCAAAAGACGAGTCGATCACAGTGGCCCGCTTGTCTGAGATCAGCAGCCCCTTCTTCGTGATCTTCACTGTTCTTCTGATCGCGACTGTGTTTGCTGCGTATCGCATCTACACCGAGCCCTATAAGGCCGACATTACGCTTGTCGTCGCCGGCTGGAATGTCTTGAACCTGGTTTTGGCAGGTTGCGCGCTCGGCGTCGTTTCGGAACGAAGCGAGCGAGCATCCTCTCGCCGTGTAAAGGTACAACGGCGCTGCGAAGTTAACATCGAAGACCAGTGGTACACTGCCTCTATCGAAGACGTCTCGGTGGGCGGCGCCAGGGTCCACGTCCTGGCCAAGCACATCAGGGCTCTAACGAAGGGCAGGAAGGCACTCCTTCGTTTTCAGCCACACGGCAAGACTAACCTGGAAACGCTTCCCGTCATCATCCGAGGCATCGACCCCGTTGGGGACATGACAGTGATCGGCTGCGAATACGATCCTGCGGACGCATCGGACCACCGCTGGATCGCGGACCTGATCTTCGCGAATTCGCAACAGTGGTCGCAATTCCAGCAGTCGCGCCGGACCAACCCAGGCATCATCAAGGGCACCGTGCTATTCCTGAGCGTAGCGCTCTACCAGACGAGCCGTGGCCTGCTCTACCTGTTGCGCGGACGGCGGACCGGCGCCGCGGCCGACATGGGAAGATCACCATGACCCAGCTCGTCATTTCCTGCCTTCTGGCGATCTTCCTGCTCGGACAGTTTGAAATCGAGAGAGCTGAAGCGCAGCCGGCGCCGTTCGATATGTCGCCCGAAAGGCCGCGCCAGGAGGCTCCCGCTCCCCAACTGCCGCGCCCTCGCGTCGTGCCCTCCGAGAGGCCACAGCCGGCGCCATCTCCTGACAATCCTGCCGCTGATGCGGGGGCGGAGGAGCCAGCAGTCACGGCGCAGCCAGAGCCTCACGTGACGACGCCTGGTTCCAACAAACCCGAGAAGCGCGCTGCAGCAGCCGAAGCGTCGGGGCCGGCGCGGCGCTTCGTCATCCCGGCAGCGAGCCTTACGCTCACGGGCGAATATGCCCGCAGTTCCTGGGCGGTTTATCTGACGGCCGAGCAGGCGCAGGCAGGCCGCTCATTCACATTGAGCTATCAGAATGCCATCGTTGTCGCCCCCGAAGCTTCCAGCCTGTCGCTTTTCGTCAACAACCGCAGAATCGGCGATGAGAAGATCAGCGCGACAAACGGCGTCAAGGCCGTCACATGGATGATCCCGCCCAGCCTGCTTCGCCCGGGAAGCAATGACTTCGATCTTGTGGTCAACCAGAGGCATCGCACCGACTGCGACATACGTTCTACATACGATCTATGGACGGAAGTGGACGGCGCCGGCACCTATATTGAATTCGGACCGGAACTGAAGACCACCACATCGGCGATCGAAGCCGTACAAGCGTTCGGCGCCGATGCCGAAGGACGCACGCGGTTTCAGATGATCGTGCCATCGGTGGGCGCCTTGGAACAGGTTGCCCCGCTGCTGCGGCTGTCGCAGGCATTGGCGGTCATGAGCGGCATGCCGAACCCGCAGTTCTCGTTCCAGCGGCAGATCGAGAACGGGGCGCCTTCCACAGCACAAATGACCGTCGCGATAGGAACGGCGGCAGATCTGGGAAAGATCCTGCCGAAGCTGCCACCGGGTGCCGAGGCGGGACCGGTGACGAGCGTCATGTCATCCACCGATGGTGCCGGTCCCATGATCGTCGTCACCGGTCCGACATGGTCCGATGTCAGCAGGGCCATCGACACTTTCATTGCGCCGGTGCTTCGACCGGTCACCGTACGCCGGGAGTCTCTGACCACCGACCGATGGCACCGCCCGAACGCGCGCTTTGTCTTCGGGGGAGAAATGCTTTCTCTGGCCGAGCTCGGCGTCCCGTCAATCGAGTTCTCAGGCCGACGCTTCCGATCCAGCTTCACTATAGCGCTGCCGTCGGATTTCTATGCAGGTGCCTATGGCGAGGCGGTGCTTTATCTCGATGCTGCCTATAGCGCGGCTGTCGCCGGGGGCACTCACATAGACATCTACGTGAATGGCGACATCGCTTCGACGGTTCCTATCACAGAGGAAGGTGGGGGAGTTTTCCGGCAGGCCCCCATTCGCATCACAATGCGGCATCTGCGCCCCGGATCGAACCGTATCGAGATCGAAGCCGTGTTGATTTCTGACGCCGACGCCATCTGTGCGCCCGCCAGCAATGCGTCGTCAGAGCCACGTTTCGCGCTGTTCGACAGCTCGTCGTTCCATATGCCGCGATATGCCCGCCTTGGCCAGACGCCGAATCTTGCAGGGCTATCGGGAACCGGATTTCCTTATAGCCGGCAGGAGCAGCCGACGGCACTTTTCATGGATCGGATTCGGGAGGAGACACTTACGGCCGCAGCGAACATCTTGGGCAAGATGGCGCAGGTCGCCGGAGCGCCGATCGTTATCGAGCCGGTATCCGCTGCCAATGCTATTGGCGCGCGCAATGCCATCTTCATCGCCCCCGCGGCGCACATCCCACCGAATGTGCTCACGCAACTGAACCTCGATCAGAACCTCGCCTCCACCTGGAGGCAAACGGACAGCACGGACTTGTCCCGCGACGACAACGCAGCCACGCTGGACGACTGGCGTGAGCGAGTCGAGGGGGGGCCCGTTATCCGGCGGATCGAAGCTATCAGGGCGTGGCTGCGTGAGAAGCTGGATTTTACCGAGGGAGCTCTTAGGTTCCTCCCCGGACGAGAAGCTCCCTTCAGCCCGGAGGCCCAGGATGAGCTTCTGCTGGCGCAAGGTCCGGCCTTGAACGGAACAGGAATTTGGACGGTGCTTACGGCGCCGGAATCCAGCGAACTTGCTGCCGCAACTGGCGAACTCGTGCGTCAGGATCTATGGCAGCAGGTCGAGGGCCGCGCCTTCACTTACTCGCGGACCAGCAACGAAGTCCGTGCCATCGAGGCAAGGAACCTTTCCTTTCTCGCACCTGTTGACACGTCACTCTCCAACTATCGCCTCGTCGCTGCAAACTGGCTCTCAAGCAACTTGCTTTCGTATGCCACGGCGATCGTCATACTGTCCTGCTTGCTGGGCTTGACGACAGCCGGCCTGTTACGTTGGCTGGGGAGACAAGAATGACGGTATCGAAGCTGATGGCGATCGTGGCAGTTTTGAGCATGCTTGTTTCCGCTTCGCCGGCTGCATCTCAACAAGGGTCCCTACGCTCTGCGCTTTGGGAAACCTACAAGGAACGCTTCCTCGACCGCAGTGGCCGGATCGTCGACAATGGAAACGGCGGCATCAGCCACAGCGAGGGACAGGGCTACGGGCTTTTGCTGGCATTTCTGGCGGATCGTCCTGCCGATTTCGAACAGATCTGGACATTCACGAACACGGAACTGATGATCCGCTCCGATGGCCTCGCAGCCTGGAAATGGGATCCTAAAGCCGAGCCTCGAGTGACGGACCTCAACAATGCGTCTGACGGCGATCTGCTGATTTCCTATGCGCTTGCGATGGCCGGCTCTGCCTGGGACCGAGAAGACTATCTGCGCAGTGCCGCAGCGATCGCTCGTGCGATTCTTGACAACCTCGTTGTGGAGCGGGGCGGACGGGTGTTGCTTCTGCCGGCCGCCAAAGGGTTCGATGCGGGGGAGCGCCCGGACGGTCCGGTCATCAATCCCTCCTATTGGGTATACGAGGCATTTCCGATCATGGAGATCCTGGCCCCTTCGGACCGCTGGACACAACTGCAAGAGGACGGGCTGGCTCTCCTTCAAATGATGGAGTTCGGGCCCCGCGAGTTGCCGGCGGAATGGGTAAGTCTCGCCCGTCAACCCAAGCCGGCCGAGGGGTTCCCGGCCGAGTACGGCTACAATGCCCTTCGCATCCCGCTCTACCTCGTGCGCGCACCCTCCGACATAGGTAAACTGGCGCAGCAACTGCAGAAGAATGCGACGCTGGACAATGGCAATGGAGCAATCTTCGATCTTACCACCGGCGACCCGAAGGAGCCTCTTGGAAACTCGGGTTATCGTTTCATTAACCATATTCTGGCCTGTGTGGAGGACGGTACGAGCGTGCCGGTAGCCGAACGGGATCTGACGTCGGAGCTTTACTACCCGGCGACGCTGCATCTGCTCGGCCTGGCCTATGTCGTGGAGAAACATCCGTCGTGTCTCTAAAGCTGCCCGTGATGATGGTCACAGCTACGCTCGTCGCGGGCCTCTACGTCACGCAGTCTGACCAACCCTTTTCAAGCCGTTTGCATTCCTCTGCCGTTGGACAGGAAGGCGGAGCGCTTCGGACTGCGCAAATTGCATCCGAGGAAGGCGAGGACATCAGGCATCTAGAGGACGCTGCCAGAAACATCCGGGCTCTGCAGGAAGGTTCTGGCAAGACCGAACGCTTGGCACAGCCATCCCGGATCGTGCCCTTCCAACTCTCCCAGGTCGATTATCCAGACATGCCGCCTGAAGGGACCGGAAACGAAACCGGTGCGGAGCAGCAGCCACCCCAGGTGGATGAATCAGCCCTTCGTTATTTCGCTGCGCAGGGGGATCAGGAGCGGCTGGCCGCCGAGATTGCCCGCCTGCGACAGCTTTATCCGGACTGGACGCCTCCCGAGGATCCTCTTGCCGTGCCGCAGAACGCCGACCGCCAGCTTGAGTCGATGTGGCAGCTCTATGCGGAAGGTCGTTATCCGGAGGTCAGAAAGGCGATCGTCGAGCGACAGGCGGCCGAACCCGCTTGGCAGCCGCCCGCCGATCTCCTCGACCGCCTGGGAATAGCCGAAGCGCGGAGCCGTCTGGTAAACGCTTCCAACCTCAAGCAGTACCAGACGGTCATAGAGGTCGGGGCGTCAAACCCGGCTCTCCTAAACTGTACAGAGGTAGACGTGCTCTGGCGGGTAGCCGAAGCCTTCGCCAACACGGAGCGTCCTCAGCGGGCGGTCGATGCGTATAGCTATATCCTGGCCAACTGCACCGATCCGGGTGAGCGGGCGGCGACGGTGCAGAAGGCCGCCGGCACTCTTCCATACGGTCAGGTGCAGCCACTGCTGGCGCTCGAGAAGTCGACCGCGGATGGTGGACGGGAGTTCGACGCCATCCGGGACGATCTCGCGCGCCGCTTTGTTTCGGAAGCAAACGAAGAGCCGGCGCTGGAGATTGCACCGGAGTATGTGGAACGGTTGAGGGATCTTGCAGCCGGCCGAGGTACGGCAGCGGATGCAGTTCTGCTGGGCTGGTACCACCTGCGCCGCGACAATGCCGGCGAGGCGGAAACCTGGTTTCGCCGTGCCAAGGAACGTGAAGACAGTGCGGAAGCTTCACAGGGGTTGGCGCTCGTGCTGCTGGAGGGCGGCAAACCGGCAGAGGCGGAGGCGGTGCTTCATCGCTGGAGGGAGAGTTCCGAGGACACGATGGCTACCTATCTCGCCGCGACTGCAAATCTCCTTGCGGCCGACCCACCGCCCACCATCGAGGATGAGGTGCTCACGCGCATGGCGCAAGCGGTCATCGCCCGGCGCTACGCCCCATCGGCACAACAGTTCGGGTGGTATGCTCGGGCATTCGATCAGCCGGAGACTGCGGCGCAATGGTTTGAGACGGCGCTTCAGTGGGCGCCGGAGGACGAACCCTCGGCCTACGGTCTTGCCTTGACCCGTCAGCAGCTCAACGACCGTGCGGGCTTTGCCGAGATCCAGCAGGCATGGGCGGAACGGTCGGCCCGCATCGCGGATCTGGCAGCCACGCCTTCCAGCTCTGCGAGGGTTGGCGATGGTGCTGCCCCAGCCCCGGCACAGGTTGCGAATGCCCCTGCTGCCGTACGCGCGGCCCGAAACGGTGTGCCAGAAAGCCGGAATGTCGTCGCGCAGTCCAAGACGATGACAGCGAGATCGGCCCGGACCTCATCCTGCACAAGCCGTGTCGACATCTCTCGCCTCTCCCCGGGAGCTGCCTTGGCCAGGGGATGGTGCCTGATGGAGCTCAACCGTCCCTTGGAGGCAGCCGATAGCTTCGGGGTTGCGATCCTTAGCAACAACCGCACCGTCAGCGAGGATGCCGCTTACGGCCAGAGCCTTGCCTACCTGCGTCTCGGACTGACCGACCGCGCGGCGGTCGCCGCGACAAGGGCTCCGATGGCCGCCGCGCGGGCCCGCGAACCGCAGGCCTCCATCCTTGCCGACCGCGCCATCCAGGCTTTCCAATCCGAGCGCTTCCGAGAAGCGCTGCTCTATCTCGATCAGCGAATGCAGGTGCAGCAGGAACCCGTGGATCTGATGGTGCTGCGCGGCTACAGCTACATGAACCTCAACAGGCCCTATGATGCGCTGCGTATCTTCGAGGCCGCAGCCGCCACCGGTAGCCGCGACGCAAGCCGCGGACTGGCGGACGCGAAGGAGGCCGTCGGCCTGAACTGATGCGCGCTTCGGCACCACGTGCGGACTGCCGGCGAGAGCAGACACTCAGGTTTCGGTAGCCGGCGCCGGAGATCCCGGAAAACCGTCATCGTTCGAATGGCCACTCCACACTCCTGGGTCACCCGGATGTCTACTTTGGATTGCCACCAGACACTTGGCCGATTGAAATCAACTCCTTGCGGGCTGCAGAGCGATCGATCGCGTGAATGACCTTCTCGAACTCCAGAGCCCCTTCGAAGTCCGGATAGGCGCGGTCACCGCCGGCGATTGACTTCAGGAAGTTCCAGACCTCGATCGTCTTCAGGTCGTTGAAGCCGAGTTGATGCCCAGGAGCCGGACAGAAGTTGCCATAGGGCGGATGCGCAGGCCCGGTCAGGATCGTGCGGAAACCGTCCGCCGCCTTGTTTCCGGTGTTCTGGTAGATCTGCAGCTCGTTCATCCGCTCCTGCTCGAAGCAGATCATTCCGGCTGTGCCATGAACCTCCCAGCCGATGCGACTCTTCCTGCCCCAGGCAGAGCGCGACGTGGAGAGCAGACCGGTGGTGCCGCTCTCGAAGCGGATCAAGGCGCTTGCTATATCCTCGTTCTCCACCGGCCTGCGTTCGTCCGACCCTTCGACGGGCCTCGTCTTATGGACCGTGTCCACATCCGCGACAACGGTCGCGACCGGGCCCATCAGACCCTGCATCAGCGACACGAGATGGCATCCGAGGTCCCCCAGAGCGCCGAGCCCGGCCTCTGCACGGATCGCACGCCAGGTCCAGGCTGTCTCCGGATCCGCCTGATAATCCTCGTCCACGAAGCCCCGGAAGTGAACCGGCTTGCCGATCGCACCCTCACGAACCAGTTTGCGGGCGTGCTGGTAGATCGGATTGGCGAGATAGTTGTAGCCGACGATGGTCTTGCAGCCGGAAACCTTCGCCGCGGCTTCCATTCGTGACGCCTCCTCCAGCGTCAGGGCCATCGGCTTTTCGCAGTGAACATGCTTGCCTGCCTCAAGAGCGGCCACGGCCATCTCGGCGTGCATCTTGTTTGGAGTGGTGACGCAGACGATATGGACGGCAGGGTCGGCCACAACCTCCCGCCAGTCTCCCGTCGCCCGCGCAAAGCCGAACTGCCTCGCCATGGCGTCGGCCTTGTCTGCGGGCTGATCGCACAAGAGCTCCAGCCGCACCTCCGGAACATCACCGAAAACGGCATTGACTGAGCGATAGGCGAGAGCGTGAGCCTTGCCCATGAAACCGGTCCCGATCAGACCGATACCGATCGATGTCATCTGCAATTCCCTCCACCCACCCTCACGGTCGGTCTGTTGTGGCGCATGTCTTTCCCGCTAAGCTGCTTTGAGCAGGCTTTTGAGGTTGAAGGTCGGATCCGCCAATTGATCGGCGGGAGGACGAGCCTCACGCAAGATCAGCATCTCGGCCAGCCGGATGTCCTTCGCCACGCGGTTGCCCCGTCCAACCCCAGCGGCACAGATGAGCCGTCCCTCGTCATCGTGCTGGAAGGCCACCGCCGCATCGTCGCTCAGATGACGGATGGTCGTCTTGGCCTCCGCCGCAGCCCATCCCGCCACCTGCAGGCCGAGATCGTACTGATCCGACCAGAACCACGGAACCGTCGTCCACTCGCCTACCGCTCCAAGCATCGCAGCCGCGGCATGAGCCCCCTGCTCCTGCGCGACGCGCCAGCTTTCAAGCCGCAGCCAGTCCCCCCGATACGGCATGGAGCAGCAGTCGCCGGCGGCGAAGACGTCGGGAGCCGATGTGCGGAAACGGCTGTCGACCATGATACCATTGCCCACGGCTAGACCTGCCTTTTCAGCCAGTTCGGTGTTCGGCGTGGCGCCTGTTCCAGCGACGACGATGTCGGCCGCCACGGTCGACCCGTCGGCTATCTCGACTCCTCCAGCCACCAATGCGGCCACCTGCATGCCAAGTCGCAGATCGACACCCTCGGCGCGATGCCGCGCTTCGACGATTGCAGCGATCTCAGCCGGCACCCCTCGGGCCATCAGCCGCGACGCCGCCTCGATGACCGTGACCTGAACATCCATCGCGCGCGCGGCGGCGGCAAGCTCCAACCCGATGAAGCCGCCGCCGATGATCGCGAGCCTTGCACCGGCGCGCAGCCGCTCGAAGATGCGGCAGGCATCGTCGAAGGTACGGAGAGTGGCAGCGCCTTCCATACCGGGAAACAGCCTTGCCCTCGCTCCTGTCGCCAGCAGAAGCTTGTCGTAGATCCGGCTCGATCCGTCGCGGCCGAGAAGTCTGTGACCGGCGAGATCGAGCGCCTCTATCCGCGTTCTCAGACAAAGCTCTATCCCGGCCTGCTGGTAGTCAGCCTTTGGCCGGATCGGCTTGTGCGCCGGGAGACATTGCTTGGAGAGCGGCGGTCGCTCGTAGGGAAGATGCATTTCCTCCGATAGAAGGGCGACGGACCCCTTATACCCGTGTTCACGAAGGGCAAAGGCTGCCCGCACCCCGCATTCGCCCGCGCCGACAATGACGATACCGGACATGGCTCAGCCCACATCGATGAAGACGGCGCCGCCTTCCACCTTGACCGGATAGGTCTTGAGGTTCACGCAAACGGGCGCGCCCAATGCCTGCCCGGTCTTGTAGTTGAAGCGGCCGTTGTGCTTGGGACATTCGATCACGTCGTCCATCACCAGCCCGTCTTCCAGGTGCACCTGTTCATGGGTGCAGAGACCATCGGTGGCGAAATACTCATCCTCCGGCGACCGGTAGATGGCGTAGGTCCGCCCGCCGTGGTCGAAGCGGATCAGGTCCTCTTCCTCGACCTCGTCTGCGCCGCAGGCCTCGATCCAGTTGCTCATCGTCTCCTCCTCCTGAAGTCTTTCCTTTTGTCTAATGCCCGGCCAGCGGGAGCGCATCGAGATCGTGGAATTCGAAGCGATAGGGCTTTGCCGTCGGCGGCAGTTCCCGCTTCAGGAAATATTCCTCGTTCCTGAGTTGCCGCTTCACCGCCGGCCACATCTCCTTGTAGGCGGCCCAGATCGATGGGTTCGGCGCCGGCAGATCATCCTTGATCAAGTCGTGAAGACGCGGCAGCGCGTGATAGGGAACCATGGGAAACATGTGGTGCTCCACATGGTAGTTCATGTTCCAGTAGATGAATCGGGAAATGGGGTTCATATAGACCGTGCGGCTGTTCAGCCGGTGATCCGTAACGTTGTCGGCAAGCCCGCCGTGCTGCAAGAGCCCGGTCATGACATGGTGCCATGCCCCATAAAGGCGAGGCAGGCCCACCAGCATCAATGGCAGGATCGACTGTGTCACGATTGCCAGCGCAATCGTGCCGGCGTAGATCGCAAACCAGATGCGCGCGATCATGACCACCTTCTGCTGCTCCGTTTCCGGAACGAACTCCCTCTCCTCCGGATCCAGCACGCCAAAGGCATTGATCACCATCGTCTTCATTCCGTGCCAGGCATCGAGGACTCCGAAGAAATTGAGGAAGATCCGGAACAATTCGATCGGCTTCATGAAGACGATCTCCGGATCCCGACCCACGATGATCGTGTCGGTATGATGGCGGGTGTGGCTCCACCGCCAGGTGACGGGGTTGCGCATGATCATGAAGGAGGCGATCTGGTAAACTGCATCATTCATCCAGCGCGTCTTGAACGCTGTTCCATGGCCGCACTCGTGCCAGCGGGAATCGGAGGCGGATCCATACAGCACGCCATAAGCGAGAAAGAACGGCGCCGACCACCAAGTCGGCCATAGCCAGATGGCAGCCGCCACCAGGAGGACCATTGACCCGAGCCAGATCACCGTGTCCCGGATGGCCGCAGCATCGGTTCGCTTCATCAAATCCTTCATTGCCTTCCGTGGAACGTCGGTATGATACCACTCCGCTGACGCCAGCCCGATCTCGACCGCGCGACGGGCGCTGTGGCCAAGCATGCTGTAATCGCGTTTGACGCCAGGCTGCATCATGTTCATCGCGCATCCTCCTCGCCGAGCCTTGGTAACAACAGGCGTAATGCGAACTGACGACAGCGGGCAACCGCGATGATGGACTTCCTATCAATCCTGATGCATCATCTTTTGACAAATGATAAAAACTATCGGAGCAGCAAGATGGCGTACCGCCCCACCATCCTGGATGTTGCAAATGCAGCCGGTGTTTCCGTTGCCACGGTTGATCGAGTCCTGAACGGCCGCCTGAAGGTGCGGGAAGAGACTGCACGGAAGGTCTATGATGCCGCACGGGCCATAGGCTACCACGGCTCCGAATTGATCCGGCACCGCATGCAGGCCGACCTGCCTCCAATGACCTTCGGCTTCCTGTTTCAGAAGCGCCGGCAGCCATTTTACCAGGCCTTCGCCGAGGAAGTCCGAAAGGCGGTCGAAGCCTGTTCCAAAGTTCGAGGCACCGCGCTCGTGGACTTCACCGACGAACCCTCTACGGAGGCGGTGCTGGACAAGCTCTCCGACCTCTCCCGGCGCGTCGATGCCCTTGCCTTCGTAAGCCCTGATCATCATTCCATCACCACGCGCGTCAAGGAAATGCGTGCGGAGGGGAAGCCGGTCTTCTCGCTTTTGTCTGACTTCGCGCAGGGTGTGCGCAATCACTATATCGGGCTCAACAATATCAAGGTGGGCCGCACGGCTGCCTGGTTTATTTCGAGAACCGCTCGACGGCCGGGCAAGGTGGCACTCTTCGTCGGCAGCTTCCGCTGGCATGGGCACGAACTGCGGGAAACCGGTTTCAGGAGCTATCTGAGGGAGTTCGCGCCAGAGTTCGAGGTTCTCGACACCTACGTCAATCTCGACACGAGAGCGGTCACCGAAGAGGCCGCCAGCGGACTGCTCCGCCGTCAACCCGATCTGGTCGGCCTTTACGTCGCCGGCGGCGGCATGGAGGGGGCCATCAAGGCGCTGCGGGAGAGCACGACGAAGCCCCTGCCCTCCGTCGTCGTCAACGAGCTTACGGCGGACTCGGCGGCAGCCTTGCAGGACCACCTGATCGTCGCCGCCATCTCAACGCCGCTATCCCTGCTCAGCCGCCGCCTCGTCGATATGATGGCGCAGGCGAAGCTGGAGGGGCAGGAGGAAACCCCCGGACAGCTCTTCCTTCCTTTCGACCTGCATGTGCCCGAGAGCCTGTAGCTGCAAGATTTCCATCATGTCATGCGGCCGATCTTTCAGCTTTGCAATGATCGGCCGCGGCGCGGATTGACGCTCCGGACGGGCCAGGTTCTATGCTCTCGCCTACACAGGGAGAGGGACAATGAGAACATCCATTCCATTCGCGCTGAACCATGTCACCGCACCCCGCCTCACCTGTCGGCAGTTCATTGATCTGGCGGCTGAGTTGAATTGTGTTGGGGTGGAGCTTCGCAACGATCTGGCCGACAAGAGACTGAGCCACCGTCCCTTCTTCGACGGCGAGGATCCGGCGGAAATCGGCGCCTATGCTCGCGGGAAAGACATCCGCCTTCTGGGCCTGTCGGAGGTCTACGGCTTCAACGATTGGAGCCCTGAAATGGCGAAAAGGGTTCGCACCCTCATCGCCCAGGCGGTAAGAAGCGGGGCCGAAAGCATCAGCCTCATCCCCCGGAACGACGGGCCAGCCCACAGCCCGGCCGAACGTGCAGGTCATCTAAGGACTGCGCTTGCTGCCATCCTGCCGATGGTAGCCGAAGCGGGCATCATCGGCCTGATCGAGCCTCTGGGATCTTCGACTTCCTCATTGAGATACAAACGCGAAGCCGTCGAGGCAATCGAAGCCGTGGGCGGTGAACGCTGCTTCCGCCTCGTCCACGACACCTTCCATCATCACCTTGCCGGAGATGCCGATTACTTCCCGGAATATACCGGCATCGTCCATGTTTCCGGAGTTGCCGATCCGGAGCCGACGGTAGACGACATGCGGGATGACCACCGTATGCTTGTCGATGAGCGAGACCGGCTCGGTAGTGCCGTCCAGATCGAGGAATTGATCAGGCTTGGCTACAACGGGGCCTTCTCGATCGAGGCGTTCTCGCCACAGGTGCATGCCGTCACGGACCCTGCAGGCCGTCTCGGTCAGTCCTTCGACCACATCCGTTCAGCAATCCCCTAACCCGCCACGCCTGGCGGAGATGGGTTGACTCCGCGCGAAAATGGAATAACCATTTCATTGGCACGCGACCAAGAACTAAAATTTCCACGGGGAGGTGGAAGATTGGGCGCGGTCATTAGAAACAAAAATCCGGCGAACAAGGGTGAACCGGCACCCGCAGTGGAGGAGAAATCATGAAAAGGCTCGTTCTGGGCGCCATCACGGCCGCTCTCATGTCGACTGCTGCCCATGCCGAGAATATCGGGGTGTCGATGGCGCTGTTCGACGATAATTTCCTGACCGTGCTGCGCAACGGCATGAGCGACTACGCAAAGACCCTGGACGGCGTAAACCTGCAGATCGAAGACGCGCAGAATGACGTCGCCAAGCAACTGGACCAGATCAACAACTTCGTCGCGTCCGGCGTCGATGCCATCATCGTCAATCCGGTCGACACATCCGCCACTGAAGCCATGACCAGGGCGGCCGAGGCTGCCGGCGTCCCGCTTGTCTACGTGAACCGTGAGCCGATCAACGTCGACACGCTTCCGGACAACCAAGCCTTCGTCGCCTCCAACGAGCAGGAGTCGGGGACGCTCGAGACAAAGGAGGTTTGCCGCTTGCTCAGCGAGAAGGGAAAGAACCCCGCCCGCATCTACATCATGATGGGCGAGCTCTCCAATCAGGCTGCCGTGATGCGGACCCAGGACATCAAGGACGTGATGAAGTCGGGCGAGTGCCAGGTTGAACTGCAGATCATCGACGAGCAGACCGCCAACTGGTCCCGTGACGAGGCACAGGACCTGATGACCAACTGGCTCTCCACGGGCGAAAGCTTCGACGCCCTGATCTCCAACAATGACGAGATGGCCTTGGGCGCAATCCAGGCGATGAAGGCCGCGAACCTCTCTATGGAAGACGTAGTCGTGGGCGGGGTCGATGCCACCCAGGACGCACTGGCAGCGATGGAAGCCGGCGACCTCGATGTCACAGTGTTTCAGGATGCCGCCGGCCAGGGCAAGGGGGCAGTCGATGCAGCCCTGAAGCTGGCGAAGGGCGAAAGCGTCGATCAGAAGGTCTACATCCCGTTCCAGTTGGTCACGCCGGCCAACATTGCGGACTACAAGTCCAAGAACTGATCTCCGCAGAGAACGCGAGGGCAGTCTCTCGGCGCCCTCGCCAGAACGACCGGCGGCAAAGGCTGTTGCTGCCGCACACCGGAGTTTAAGCGATGGCGACCTCTAACCTGCACGGCGTCGGCGGCCTTGCCTTCGATAGTTCGAAGCGCCGTTGGCCAAACGAGATGAACGTACTGATCGCGCTCATCCTCATCATCGGCATCTTTGAACTGCTTGGCCACCTGATGATGGGTCAGAGCTTCCTGTTCGACACCTCGGGGCGAAGCAGTTCGATCTTCAACGAACAGCGTCTGCGCATCATCATCCTTCAGGTTGCGATCGTCGGCATCATTGCCATCGGCGTGACGCAGGTTATCATCTCCGGCGGCATTGATCTGTCCTCGGGTTCGGTGGTCGGTGCAGCCGCCATGATCGCCATGAGCTTTGCGCAGGTGGCGGAAGTCAATGGCAACCCCAACCCGACACTCGCTCTCGGGCCATGGGCCGCCGACCTTCCCGTCCTCGTTCCGATCGCCGTTGCACTCCTGTTCGGCCTCCTGGCCGGGGTCATCAACGGAGCACTCATTGCCTATACGGGCATACCTCCCTTCATCGCGACGCTCGGGATGATGGTCACCGCGCGCGGGATCTCGAAATGGTGGACGGCCGGCCGGCCCATCTCCTTTCCAACCGAAGGCTACCGCGCCGTCGGCGAGGGGCTGATGCCGGTCATCATCTTTGTCGCTCTCGCCATCCTCTTTCATTTCATCCTGCGCCACACGGTGTACGGGAAGCACACCTACGCGATCGGATCGAACGAGGACGCGGCCCGCATGTCGGGGATCAAGGTCGCGCGCCACAAGGTACTCGTCTACATGATTGCGGGCGTGCTTGCCGGGGTGGCCGCAATCGTCCTTTCGTCAAAGAACCTCACGGCCCAGGCCGGAATGGGGATGATGTACGAACTCGACGCGATCGCCATGGCCGTGATCGGTGGCGTTTCGCTCTCCGGCGGGCGCGGTTCGATCGCCGGCACCGTCCTCGGCGCGCTCATCTTCGGCGTCATCATCTCGGGCTTCACGTTCCTGAGGCTGGATGCCTACTACCAGGAGATGGTGAAGGGCGGGATTATCGTCGCAGCCGTCGTACTGGACCAGTGGCGCCAACGCCGTGCTGCGTGGGGTCCATGAGGGAGGACGTCATGACCAATAGCAACATCATCCTCGAAACGGTCGACCTGACGAAGCACTACGGCGGCGTCCACGCCCTCGAAGGTGCCAACTTCACGATCCGAAAAGGCGAGCACGTCGCCATCATGGGCGACAACGGCGCCGGCAAATCGACCTTCGTCCGGCAGATCACCGGTGTCGAGAGGCCCACCCGCGGCCAGATCATCTTCAGCGGCGAACCGGTGACCTTCGACAACCCGATGCAGGCGCGTGAGGCGGGCATTGAGACCGTGTTCCAGTCGCTCGCCCTCGCGGACGAGCTGGACGTCCCCGACAACCTCTTCCTTGGCCGGGAGTTAGTCCGTTTCCGTCTCGGCCCCTTCTCGATCCTCGACTACAAGGCCATGCGGCAGCGTACCCTGGAAGCGCTGGAGAAGACGGCCGTGAAGATCCCCAATCTCAAGAACACCATCCGGAACATGTCCGGCGGTCAGCGGCAATGCGTGGCCATTGCCAGGACCGCGACGTTCCACTCCAAGCTCACCATCATGGACGAACCGACGGCGGCTCTCGGAGTTCAGGAAACCGCTCAGGTGGAGAACATCATCCGCACGCTGAAGCATCAGGGAGAACCGCTGATCCTTATCAGCCACAACATGCGGCAGGTCTTCGATCTCGTCGACCGCATCGTCGTTTTCCGGCGTGGTCGCATCGTCGCTGACCTGAACAAGGAAGACACCAACGGTCAGGATGTGGTTGCCTATATCACGGGCGCCAAGACCGGCACGGAATTCCGGGATGCGGCGGCGTAAGATCATGCATGGTTCGACGCGGGCGCTTATCATCGGAGGGACGCAAGGCTTGGGACTTGCCATCGCTCGCCGCTTGCAGGGCGAAGGCTGCACGAGCCTCGTTGTCTCCGGACGGGACGGGGCCAAGGGCGAAGCCGTTGCAGGGTCTCTCGGCGCGTGCTTCGTGGCCTGCGACCTTGAGGACACGTCATCCGTCGAAAGACTCGTGGATTCGGCGGCAGATCGACTGGGAGGATTGAATGCCCTGGTCGTAGCCGGCGCGCTGACGGATCGCGGCTCGATACTGGATACCGATCACACGACCTGGGATCGCATGATGGCAGCCAACGCCCGCTCCCCCTTCTTCGCGATCCAAAGGATGGCAAAGCTTGCCATCGCGGCTGGAGAACCCGCCTCGATCGTCAATATCCTCTCGATGGTCGTGCATTGCGGACAATCCTTCCTGGCTCCCTACGCAGCCTCCAAGGCGGCGCTTGCCAACATCACGAAGAATGCCGCCAACAGCCTCCGGACACAGCGGATACGTGTCAACGGCATCAACTGCGGCTGGATGGACACCCCCGGAGAGGATGCCGTTCAACGGAAGTTTCATGGCGCAGGTGACTCGTGGCTCGAGCAGGCAGAGGCGAAACAGCCGTTCGGCATGCTCGTAAAGCCTGAGCATGTGGCCGGACTGGCGTCATTCATGCTGTCGGGCGCTGCCGGTGTCATGACCGGTTCTATCGTCGATTTTGACCAGAACATCGCGGGTGCTTACCCGGAATAAGAGGATAGACATGACTTTGAAATTCGCCCTTCTCGGCGCTGGTCGCATCGGCAAGGTTCACGCTCGCGCTGTTTCCGGCAATCCCGATGCCGACCTCGGCTTCGTGGCGGATGCCTCAGGCGACGCGGCCAAAGCGATCTCCGAGCAATACGGCTGCCGTGTATCGACTATTGACGAGATCGCCGCCGATCCGGCGGTCGATGCCGTCATCATCTGCACGCCCACCAATACCCATGCCGATCTGATCGAGACGTTCGCGCGCGCCGGAAAGGCCATTTTTTGCGAGAAGCCGGTGGATCTTGATGTCGCCCGTGCCGAAGCGTGCCTGAAGGTCGTTCGGGAAACGGGGGCAAAGCTCATGCTTGGCTTCCAGCGCCGCTACGATCCGCATTTCTCGGCGGTCAGGAAAGCCATTGCCGATGGTCGGATCGGAGAGGTCGAGATGATACAGATCATATCCCGCGACCCAGGCGCCCCGCCCATGGACTACATCAAGAGCTCCGGTGGCATCTTCCGGGACATGACGATCCATGACTTCGACATGGCCCGCTTTCTGCTGGGCGAGGAACCCGTGACCGTCTATGCAACCGCCTCCGTCCTCACCGACAAAGCGATCGAAGGTGTGGATTTCGACAGTGCCTCCGTCACGCTCACCACAGCCTCCGGCAAGCATTGCACTATCTCGAACTCCCGTCGTGCCACCTATGGCTATGATCAGCGGGTGGAGGTGCATGGGTCGAAAGGCACCATCTCAGTCGAAAACCAGCGCCCCGTAACGATCGAACTCGCGACCGGCGCCGGCTTCACCCGCCCCGCCCTGCACGACTTCTTCATGACCCGCTACGTGGAGGCCTATGCCGCCGAGATCGCCGCCTTCGTTTCCGTCGTCAAGGATGGTGCCTCCCCCTCTCCCAGCGGCGAAGATGGCTTGCGCGCCCTCATACTCGCGGACGCGGCCTTCCGTTCAGTAAAGCAGGGCGTCGTGGTCACGCTTTGAGGATCTGATGGTCAAGGGCAAGAACAGTTTCGAGATTCTACGCAGCCGCATCGTCGGCGCGCAGGACACATTGCCGAAGCGCCTGGCGGAGGCGGCAGGCTATGTGCTGGCCAATCCCGACGAGATCGCCCTCGGCACGACCGCCTCCATTGCCAAGGCGGCGCAGGTGCAACCGTCGACGCTGGTCCGGCTTGCTCACCATCTCGGTTATGAAGGCTTCTCGGACCTGCAGCAGGTCTTCCGCGAACGATTGATGGCGCGCGCATCCAGTTACGAAGAGCGTCTCAGCCGGCTAGAAGCGAAGGCATCCCCGGGGACGTTCGACGGCACCGTCATGCATGGCTTCATCGATGCGGCCCGCAATTCCGTGGACAAGCTCTCCGCACAGGTGACGGATGCGGAATTCGCCAAGGTCGTGACGGTGCTGGCCCGCGCCCGCACCATCTATCTCATTGCCCGCCGACGTTCCTATCCGCTTGCCGCACATCTTGCCTATGCGTTCGGCAAGCTTGGCATCCGGGCCATCATGGTCGGCTCCACGAACGGCATAGACGAGGAGATCGCCGACATGGCGCAGGCTGACGATGCAGCCTTCATCTGCTCATTCGCACCTTATGCCTCAGACACGGTGGATCTGGCAGTTCGCCTGCACGACCGGGGCGTGCCGATCGTAGCGCTGACGGACTCGCCGCTCTCGCCCCTCGCTCCGCTGTCCAAGGTCTGGCTCGAGATCGCCGAGAACGACTACGCGGGCTTCCGCTCCATCGCTGCATCCATGGCCATCGTGTCCGCCCTGCCGGTCGCGATCGCCGAGCGGCGGCGGCACATGCAATGAGAACCGACGGAGAAGGTAGCGCTATGCCGAAGGACAACAGCAAACCTCTCGACCTGATCACCATCGGCCGCTCGTCGGTCGATCTCTATGGAGACCAGGTCGGAGGCCGGCTGGAGGATATGCGATCCTTCTCCAAATACATCGGTGGCAGCCCCACCAATATCGCAGCCGGCTCTGCACGACTTGGCCTGAAATCCGCAGTGATCACACGGGTCGGCGACGAGCACATGGGCCGGTTCATTCGCGAACAGTTGCTTGTCGAAGGGGTGGACGTAACCGGGGTAAAGACGGACCCTGCCCGGTTGACCGCTCTGGTTCTGCTTGGCATCCGCGACGAGGACAGCTTCCCGCTCATCTTCTACCGCGAGAACTGCGCGGACATGGCTCTGTGCGAAGACGATATCGAGGAGGAGTTCATCGCCTCCGCCAGTTGTGTCTGCGCCACGGGGACGCATCTTTCCCATCCGCGGACGGAAGCCGCCGTCCTCAAGGCCCTCAACCTCGCCCGCAAGCATGGCGCCAAGACCGCTCTCGACATCGACTATCGCCCGAACCTCTGGGGCCTCGCCGGCCACGGGGCTGGCGAAAGCCGGTTCATCGAATCCGCTGCGGTGACCAGGAAGCTGCAGTCCACCCTCCATCTCTTCGACCTCATCGTCGGGACTGAGGAAGAGTTTCACATCGCCGGCGGCTCTACCGACACCCTCGAAGCGCTGCGGAACGTACGAAAAGTCTCGTCCGCCACCCTCGTCTGCAAGCGCGGCCCTATGGGTGCCGTCGCCTTCGAGGGCGAGATCGGCAGCACGCTGGATGAAGGGCGCTCGGGGCCAGGCTTTCCCATCGAGGTCTTCAATGTCTTAGGCGCCGGAGATGGCTTCATGTCCGGCCTGTTACGCGGTTGGCTGAAAGGCGAAAGCTGGGAGACGGCACTCACCTACGCAAACGCCTGCGGTGCCTTTGCCGTCTCCCGCCATGGCTGCACGCCCGCCTATCCATCCTGGGAGGAACTGCAGTTCTTCCTGAAGCGTGGCGTCAGGCGCCCGGACCTGCGCAATGATCCGGCGCTGGAGCAGATCCACTGGTCGACCAACCGCAAAGGCGAATGGCCGCATGTACGCATCTTTGCCTTCGATCACCGGATGCAACTTGAAGCCCTTGCCGAGGAGGCGGGGGGTCCGCCGGGACGGATCGGGCAGTTCAAGACGCTCTGCCTGCAGGCTGCCTTGGAGGTTGCGGACGGTCGGCAGGGTTACGGCGTCCTCTGCGATGACCGCCTGGGACGCAAGGCGCTGCATGCTGCGGCGGGCACCGGGCTTTGGGTCGGGCGCCCGACCGAATGGCCGGGCTCGAGGCCGCTTGCGCTGGAGCCGGACCTCGGGCCGGATTGCGGCGGGCTCGAAAATTGGCCGAAGGATCACGTGGTCAAGGTGCTGTGCTTCTGCCATCCGGACGATGACGAGGAATTGCGGGCAAAGCAGGAAGAAACCCTGTTGCGCCTTTTCACCGCCGCTCGGCGCAACGATCTGGAGTTCCTGCTCGAGATCATTCCGTCCAAGGTGGCGCCAGTCACGGATGGCGCCACGGCGCAGTTGATCCGTCGCTTCTACGAGATCGGCATCTACCCGGACTGGTGGAAGCTCGAGCCGATGCGCTCTTCAGCCGCTTGGCAGTCCGCCTGCGAGGCGATCCAGGAGAACGACCCTCACGT
The DNA here is from genome assembly GCF_902153245.2 of Pseudorhizobium endolithicum. GTDB lineage: Bacteria > Pseudomonadota > Alphaproteobacteria > Rhizobiales > Rhizobiaceae > Neorhizobium > Neorhizobium endolithicum. Next base: position 363,017 of record NZ_CABFWF030000014.1, on the reverse strand, counting down.
CCGCGGCATCGTCATCCTCGGACTGGATGCGCCGGAGGCAGAGCTGGCCGACAGCTTCCGCGCCGCGGCAGGGTTCCACCTGGTGAAGGGATTTGCAGTGGGCCGTACCATCTTCGCCGATGCGGCGCGCGGCTGGATGAAAGGCGAGATTGGTGACGGGGAAGCGGTCGAGATGATGAAGGAGCGGTATGCACGCCTGTGTGCCATCTGGGACGAAGCGCGGGCGCCTCGACTGGACGCTCGTGGAGAGATTGCGGGAGAAGTAGCATGACGACCATCCGTCTGACGGCGGCGCAGGCCGCGATCCGGTTTATCGCCAACCAGCTGAACGAGGACGGCGTCCCCTTCATCGCCGGCTGCTGGGCCATCTTCGGCCACGGAAACGTGGCGGGGATCGGCGAGGCTCTCCACAGCGAACGTGAAAATCTTCCGACCTGGCGCGGGCACAACGAACAGACCATGGCGCATGCTGCGATCGCCTATGCGAAGCAGCTTGGCCGGCGCCGGGCGATGATGGTCACCTCCTCCATAGGGCCCGGCGCCACCAACATGGTGACGGCCGCCGCGCTCGCGCATGTCAACCGGCTGCCGGTGCTCTTGATGCCCGGCGACGTCTTCGCCGGACGAGGCCCGGATCCGGTTCTGCAGCAGATCGAGGATTTCGGCGATGGTACGGTTTCGGCCAATGACTGCTTCCGCCCCGTCAGCCGCTACTTCGATCGCATCATGCGGCCGGAGCAATTGCTCACGGCGCTCCCGCGTGCGTTCCGCACCATGATGGACCCCGCCGAATGCGGACCGGTCACTCTGGCATTCTGTCAGGATGTCCAGGCGGAAGCCTACGACTGGCCCGAGTCGTTCTTCGACAAAAAGGTGTGGCGCATCCGTCGCCCTCAGCCGGATCCCGTCGAAGTCCGGCAGGTTGCCGACATCCTCAGGACGGCACAGAACCCGGTCATCATCGCCGGCGGCGGTGTCCACTATGGACGCGCCCATGCCGAATTGGCGGCATTTGCCGAACGCTTTCGCATCCCCGTCGTGGAAACCCAGGCTGGCAAGTCCTCGCTTCCATGGGACCATCAGCTGAACTTCGGTCCGGTCGGCGTGACAGGGGCATCGAGCGCCAACGCGGTCTGCGCCGAGGCCGACGTCGTCCTCGGTGTAGGAACCCGCTTCCAGGACTTCACGACGGGCTCCTGGGCCTTGTTCAGCAATCCGGCCTGCAGGCTGATCAGCCTCAACGTCCAGGCCTATGATGCCGCAAAGCACGGGGCCGAACCTCTTTGCGCCGATGCAGCGGCAGGGCTTTCTATCCTTGCCGAGGCCCTTGGCGGCGCTCGTTTCGCAGCGCCCGATCCTGCTCTCAAGGCGGACTGGTTCAGAGCCGCCGATGAGGTGACCGCCGCACCGGATCCCGAGGAAAAAAACGCGCTACCGACCGACATGCAGGTTATCGGCGCCGTACAGCGATCAGCAGGTCCGGATACCGTGGTGATGTGCGCCGCCGGGACAATGCCAGGAGAACTGCACAAGCTCTGGAAAGCCGGCCGGCCGATGTCCTACCACATGGAATACGGCTATTCCTGCATGGGCTACGAGATCGCCGGCGCGATCGGCATCAAGATGGCGGAACCGGACCGGGATGTCGTGTGCATGATCGGCGACGGCTCCTACATGATGGCCAATTCCGAACTGGCGACGGCCGCGATGATGGGCATCAAGATCACCCTGATCGTCACCGACAATCGCGGTTTCGGATGCATCAATCGCCTGCAGATGAGCACCGGCGGCGCGGAGTTCAACAACCTTCTCGACCATGCCCGGCACGTTAACCCGTCACGGATCGATTTCGCCGCCCATGCAGCGTCCATGGGGGCTGAGACGCGCAAGGTCAGCAGAATCTCGGAAATGGAAGCAGCCCTTAAAGATGCGCGTGAGGCAAGCGGGCCATTCGTCATCGTCATCGATACCGATCCCTATCCGTCCACAGAGGCCGGCGGCGCATGGTGGGATGTGGCCGTGCCCGAGGTCTCGGCACGCGACACGGTGCGCAAGGCGCGGGAAAATTATCTGGAAAACCTGAAGCGCCAAAGGACCAACTGAGTTCAGTGCCTCGGGCAGTTGAACACATTGCACGACAACCGGCCGCTACGGGAGCGGCGAGAGGATTCACATGAGCGTCAAGATCGGCATCTCTCCCATAGCCTGGCAGAACGACGATCTGCCGGACCTCACCGCTGCCTACTCGATGGAGCAGGCGCTAAAGGAGGCACGGGAGATCGGCTATACCGGCGTTGAACGCGGCCGGCGCATGCCGCAGGATACGGAGGGCCTGAGGCTCTTTCTCGAGCGCTTCGACATAGCCCTTTGTGGCGGCTGGTGCTCCGGGAATCTGCTTGTTTCGGAGGTTGCGACGGAACGTGCCGCGATTGCTCAGCAAGTCGAACAGTTCGGGGCGCTGGGAGCCCCTTGCATCGTCTATGCCGAATGCTCCAACACAGTGCAGGGCCAGATCGGCGTGCCCGTCAACGACCGGCCGAAGCTGTCGCGTGACGAGGTCTACGCCTATGGCCGCAAGCTCACCGAAATCGCCAAGTGGACGGCAGGTCAGGGCGTCACCCTCTCCTACCACCACCACATGGGCGCCTTTGTCGAGGATCAGGATGATATCGACTGGCTGATGGCTTCGTCGGGACCCGAGGTAACCCTCTGCTTTGATACCGGCCACCTCGTCTTCGGCGGCGGCGACATCGCAAGGACCATGGATCGCTGGGGCGACCGCATCCACCATGTCCACTTCAAGGATATCCGCCCGGACGTTGTCCGGGACGTCCGGAAAAACGACAGGAGCTTCCTGGATGGCGTGGTTGCCGGTGCTTTCACGGTGCCCGGCGACGGTGCCATTGATTTTCAGGAAGTGGCCCAACGCTTGAAGGCAATGGATTACGAGGGCTGGATCGTAGTCGAGGCGGAGCAGGATCCAGCCAAAGCACCACCTTACGAATACTCGAAGAAGGGTTACGAGCACATCCTGGCCGTTTGCGCCAAGGCAGGACTGACGATCGGGACTGGGTGATGAGCGAGCATCAGCAACCCACTCCCGCCGGGGCCATCATAACCAGCCGAAGGAACAGCCAATGTCCGATCTTTTGATCAAGCCGAAGGGCACCACCGGCAAGGTTCACGACATCACCGTGAACAGCGCCCGAACGGGAAAGTCTCCTGATTGGGCCTATGTCGGCTTCGGCCTATACCGTCTGAAGGCAGGCGACCGGGTGGAGGAGCGGACGGGAGACCGCGAGGTGATCCTCGTGCTCGTTGAAGGCAAGGCGGAGATATCCGGCGTAGATGGAAACTTCGGCACGCTTGGCGACCGCATGAACGTGTTCGAGCGCAGGAAGCCCGCCTGCGTCTATGTCCCCAACGACAGCCAATGGGCTGCGGCTGCTGTCACGGATTGCACCCTTGCCGTCTGCACCGCACCCGGCAGGGGCAGCCACAGGGCGCGCGTCCTCAATGTCCCGGATCTCGTCACCCGCGGCAAAGGTGCCAATACGCGATACATCTTTCCGATTGCCATGGAAGAGTCCGATGTGGCCGACAGCCTTCTGGTGACCGAAGTCTTCACCCCCGCCGGCAACTGGTCCTCCTATCCCCCGCATCGTCATGATGAGGACCGGTTTCCGGAGATGACCTATCTCGAAGAAACCTACTACCACCGCCTGAACCCTGAGCAGGGCTACGGCCACCAGCGCGTATTCACCGAAGACGGTGAACTGGACGAAACCCTGAGCGTCTCAAATCACGACGTCGTGCTGGTCCCGAAAGGCCACCACCCCTGCGCCGCCCCCTACGGCTATGACATGTACTATCTCAACGTCATGGCCGGGCCGCTCCGCAAGTGGCGCTTTCAGAACCACCCGGCCCATGACTGGATCGCGAAGCGGGATGGCTGAGCATTCGCCGAAACGACAGCGGCGCGCCGGGTTGGAGGATGACGATAAGTCACGCCATCGGCTTCGCATTGTCCACAGTTTCCAGGAAGGTCCGATGTGGTGAGAAACCTCCGGCAGGGAGCGGGCAAACAAGACCGCTAGAACTTGAGATCGGCGAGGCTCTTGAAGGCGGCTTTGAGAGCGTGCGACCAGCCCTCCGAGATCGCACGAAATGAAGGATCATCATGTTCGACCCGTTTCTGGTGACACCGCTTGAAGCTGTCGGTGGCGTAGCAAAGTAGGTCGATCGGCATCCGACCGACAGGTTGGACTTGAGCGTTGAATCAAAGGAAACCAGAAGTACTGCCGCCGACATCGCGCGCTTCAGGCGCCAGCTGGAGGAAGAGGCCCATGGTATTTCGCAGAATGGTCCTGCCGCCCGGCGCGCCGAAATCAAGGCCTCCGGCGACTTCCACCCGATACCCGCGTCTCTGTCCGGGAACGACATATTGAAGCGGTTCATGGAAGAGTTGGTCGCACGCTACTCACTCGTCATCGCGCTGTACGGCCGTTCAGGCGCATCCAGTTGCGGCCATGATCACCATACGGAACTGCTTGATGCGCTGGCAAAAGGCGATGAAATACTGGCCCAAGACGTGATGCTTCGTCATATTGCTCACCTGGAGGCAGACCTTGATTTGCGAACACGGGAGCCAATGAGTCTGAGGGATGCGCTCTTTCTCCGGTGACTACAGCACATCATGCTGCTTCTCAGACCGTGAGGTGCCGTCTGACTTCTGGCGTATCCAACGTTTCAGCAAGTCCTTCATGCACGATCTCGCCACGATCCATGATGTAGACCCGATCGGCGATTTCACGACAGAAGTCGAGATACTGTTCCACCAGCAGGATCGCCATGCCGGTTGAGTCCCTCAGGTAGCGGATCGCCCGGCCAATATCCGTGATGATGGATGGCTGGATGCCTTCCGTGGGCTCGTCGAGCACGAGGATCTTCGGTCGCATGACCATGGCCCGGCCGATCGCCAGTTGCTGCTGCTGGCCGCCGGAGAGATCGCCGCCGCGCCGCGACAGCATGCTGCCGAGCACGGGAAACAGACTGAAAATCTCATCCGGGATGAAACGGTCCTTGCGCGGGAGCGGAGCAAAGCCGGATTCGAGGTTCTCCTGCACCGTGAGGAGCGGGAAGATCTCGCGGCCCTGAGGCACATAGCCGAGCCCCTGTCTGGCCCGCGCGTAAGGAGCGAGACCGTTCAGCGTGGCGTTTTCGAAAGTGATCGTGCCGGCGCTAACGGGATGCTGGCCGGTGATGGCGCGCAGGAGCGAGCTTTTTCCCACACCGTTGCGGCCGAGCACGCAGGTGATCTTGCCCCTATCGGCGTTGATGGAGACGCCGCGCAGCGCCTGCGCAGCCCCGTAATGGAGGTTGATGTTGTCGACTGCCAGCATGGACACTCCCCTTTCGGCTGCGCCTCAGCGCCCCAGATAGTTCTCGATCACCTTCGGGTTGTTCGACACGAAATCGATCGATCCCTCGGCCAGCACCGAGCCTTCCGTCAGGCACGTCACCTTGACCCCCAGGTCGCGGATGAAGCCCATGTCGTGCTCCACGACGACGACGGAGCGCGTCTTTGCAATCTCGCGCAGCAGGATGGCCGTCTCCGCCGTCTCGGCGTCGGTCATGCCGGCCACAGGCTCGTCGACAAGCAGAAGCTTCGGCTCCTGCGCGAGCAGCATGCCGATCTCCAGCCACTGCTTCTGGCCGTGCGACAGGTTGGCGGCAAGCTCCTGCCGGCGATGGGTGAGCCGGATGGTGGACAGGATCTCCTCGATCCGGTCGCGATCCTCGGGCGTCAAGCGATAGAAGAGCGTGGCGAAGACGCCGCGCGAGCGGTTCAGAGCCAGTTCCAGATTGTCCCAGACCGTATGGCTCTCGAACACGGTCGGCTTCTGGAATTTGCGACCGATACCCAGTTGCGCGATATCGGCCTCGTCCTTCTTCGTCAGGTCGACGGAATCCTCAAACAGCACCCTCCCCGTATCCGGCCGCGTCTTGCCGGTGATGATATCCATCATCGTAGTCTTGCCGGCGCCGTTCGGGCCGATGATCGCCCTCAGTTCGCCCGGCTCCACCACGAAGGAGAGCCCGTTCAGGGCCTTGAAACCATCGAAGGCGACGGAGACGTTGTCGAGGTAGAGCAGGCTCTTCGCTCGGGTTTCGGAAACGGTCGTCATCGGTTACTCCGCTGCCTGCGGCAGGACGTCGGCATCCCTGCCCTTCTCTGCATCCTCTGCAGCCTTCATCGCCTTGCGCCCGCTCCAGCCCTGCTGGATCGTCCCGACAATGCCCTTCGGCAGGAAAAGCGTGACGGCGATGAAGAGCCCGCCCAGTGCGTAGAGCCAGAATTCCGGGAAGGCGCCGGTGAAGTAGCTTTTGCCGGCATTGACCAGAACCGCGCCGATGATCGGCCCGATCAGCGTGCCGCGGCCCCCGACCGCCGTCCAGACGACGACCTCGATGGAATTGGCCGGCGCGAATTCGCCGGGGTTGATGATGCCGACCTGCGGCACGAAGAGCGCACCGGCGATCCCCGCCATCATCGCGGAAACGACGAAGGTGAACAGCTTGATGTTCTCGACGCGGAAGCCGAGAAAGCGCACCCGGCTTTCAGCGTCGCGCACGCCGACCAGCACCTTGCCGAACTTGGAGCGGACGATGCCCGATGCGAGCAACAGGCAGAGCGCCAGCATCATGGCCGACATCGCAAACAGCACGTTGCGTGTGCCGGCTGCCTGGACCGGGAAGCCAAGGATCTCCTTGTAGTCCGTCAGTCCGTTATTGCCGCCGAAACCCATGTCATTGCGGAAGAAGGCGAGCATCAGCGCATAGGTCATCGCCTGCGTGATGATCGACAGATACACGCCGTTGACGCGGCTGCGGAAGGCAAACCAGCCGAACAGGAAGGCAAGCAGCCCCGGGACCACCAGCACCATCAGCATGGCGAAGGGGAACATGTCGAAGCCGTACCAGAACCACGGCAGTTCCCGCCAGTTCAGGAAGACCATGAAATCCGGCAGGACTGGATCGCCATAGACGCCGCGGCTACCGATCTGGCGCATAAGGTACATGCCCATGGCATAGCCCCCGAGCGCGAAGAAGGCGCCATGGCCAAGCGAGAGGATGCCGCAATAGCCCCAGACCAGATCAAGCGCCAACGCGAGCAGCGCGTAGCAGAGATACTTGCCTAACAGCGACACCGCGTAAGTCGGAACGTGGAAGGCACTTTCGAGCGGCACCAGGAGATTCAGTGCCGGCACAAGCAGAGCGATCGCAAGCAAGATGCCGATGGCGACGACGATCTTGCCGTCGAGCGCGCGAAGAACAAAACGGGTGATCATGCTTCCACCGCCCTTCCCTTGAGCGCGAAGAGGCCGCGCGGTCGCTTCTGGATGAAGAGGATGATCAGCACCAGTACGAAGATCTTGCCGAGCACCGCGCCAGCCCAGGGCTCCAGGAACTTGTTGAGGACGCCAAGCGACAGCGCCCCGACCAAGGTACCCCACAGATTGCCGACGCCGCCGAACACCACCACCATGAAGCTGTCGATGATGTAGCCCTGGCCAAGGTTCGGCGAGACGTTATCGATCTGCGAAAGCGCCACGCCGGCGATCCCCGCGATCCCCGAGCCGAGCGCGAAGGTAAAGGCGTCAACCCAAGGCGTGCGGATACCCATGGAAGAAGCCATGCGCCGGTTCTGCGTCACCGCCCGCATCTGCAGTCCGAAGAAAGACTTCTTCATCAGCACCAGCAGCGCAAAGAAGATCGAAAGCGAGAAAAGGATGATCCACATGCGGTTCCAGGTGACCATCATGCCGCCAAGCGGAAACGAGCCGGACATCCAGGAGGGATTGCCGACCTCCTGGTTCGTCGGCCCGAATATCGAACGGATCGCCTGCTGCAGGATCAGCGAGACGCCCCAGGTGGCAAGCAGGGTCTCCAGTGGCCGGCCGTAGAGGAAGCGGATGACGCCCCGCTCGATGGCAAGGCCCACGGCAGCCGTCACCAGGAACGCCACCGGCAGGGCGATCGCCAGCGACCAGTCGAACAGCTGCGGCGCACTGGAGCGGATGACGTCCTGGACGACGAAGGTGGAATAGGCGCCGAGCATCACCATCTCGCCATGCGCCATGTTAATGACACCCATGACGCCGAAGGTGATGGCAAGGCCGATCGCCGCAAGCAACAGCACCGAGCCGAGCGACAGGCCGTACCAGACGTTCTGCGCCATGTCCCAGAGAGCGAGTTCGCCTTCAATTGCGGTGATCGCCTTGTCGAGATCGTCCTTCAGGCCCTCATCGACCGATGATTGTGCCGAACGCAGCACCGAAATCGCCTTGCGGCCGCCCTTGGCCGCTAGCGTTTCGATTGCCGCGCGCTTCTCCTCGAGCGAACGGTCGGAGGATAGCAGCGACACCGCCCTCGCCTCCTCCATGCGAGTCTTCACCTCGGCATCGGTTTCCTTGGCGAGTGCGGCTTCCAGAAGCTGCAGGTTCTCGGCGCTCGGCGCACCCAGAATGGCGGTTGCCGCCTGAAGCCGCGCGCCGCGATCCGGGCTCATCAGCGTCAGCCCCCCGAGCGAGGCCCGGATCGCGCGCCGCAGATTGTTATTGACCTTGATCTTCGTCGCCGCCGATTTCGCCACCTCTCCGGCCTCGGCGCCGGTCAACGGATCGACCAGCGCAATCTGGGATCCAGCAGACCTGCCGATGAACACCACACCATCGGCCTTGCGGGCATAGAGATCGCCTTCCGCAAACGCCTCGAGCGGCGCGACGACACGCGGATCGCCTGTCGCGGCAACTTCGGCGATCAGTTCTTCCGCCTGCTTGAAGTTCGCCTTGGCCAGAGCATCGATCAGCGGCTTGGGATCGGTGCCCTGTGCCAAAGGGGGTACGGCCGATGCGAGAACGAGAAAGATAAGACTGAAGATACGGATGAGCATAGGTGTCCCCGTGGAAGCGGCTGGTTGCCCTTGCTCCCTCTTCTCCCCGTCGGGGAGAAGTGCCGAGCGAATGCGAGGCGATGAGGGGGAAGCCGTCAGGCTTCGCCTCCCCCTCATCCGGTCCTTCGGACCACCTTCTCCCCGCGGGGAGAAGGGGAACCGCCGCTATCAGCTCCCCTTGCCGCCGCATTTGCCGGTGGCGACGTTGAAGTTGCCGCACTCCATCGGCTTGCGCCAATCGGCAATGAGGTCTTTGGAGTCCGGCAGGTAGTCGGACCACTCGTCGCCGACGACGGCCGGCGTTTCCTGAACGACCTCGAACTGGCCGTCCGCCTGGATCTCGCCGATCAGCACCGGCTTGGTGATGTGGTGGTTCGGCATGACGGTGGAGTGGCCGCCCGAAAGGTTCGGGACGGAAACTCCGATGATGCTGTCGAGCACGGCGTCGGTATCCGTAGTGCCGGCGGCTTCGACGGCCTTCACCCAGGCGTTGAAGCCGATATAGGCGGCTTCCATCGGGTCGTTGGTGACGCGCTTGTCGTTCTTCGTGAAGGCGTGCCAGGTCTCGATGAACTCGGCATTTGCATCGCTTTCCACGGACTGGAAGTAGTTCCAGGCGGCCAGATGGCCGACCAGCGGACCGGTATCGAGGCCGGCCAGCTCTTCCTCACCGACCGAGAAGGCGACGACGGGTATGTCTTCGGCCTTGACGCCCTGGTTGGCGAGTTCCTTGTAGAAGGGCACGTTGGCGTCGCCGTTGATGGTCGAGACGACGGCGGTCTTCTTGCCGGCGGAACCGAAGTTCTTGATGTCCGTCACGATCGTCTGCCAGTCGGAATGGCCGAAGGGCGTGTAGTTGATCATGATGTCTTCCTCGGCCACGCCCTTCGACATCAGGTAGGCCTTGAGGATCTTGTTGGTCGTCTGCGGATAGACGTAGTCGGTACCGGCCAGCACCCAGCGCTCGACGCCTTCGGTCTCGGCCAGATAGTCGACGGCCGGGATCGCCTGCTGGTTCGGGGCGGCACCGGTGTAGAAGATGTTGCGCGAGGATTCCTCGCCCTCGTACTGAACCGGGTAGAACAGGATCGAGTTCAACTCCTCGAACACCGGCAGGACGGACTTGCGCGACGAGGACGTCCAGCAACCGAAGACGGCGGCTACCTTGTCCTGCGAAATCAACTGGCGGGCCTTTTCAGCGAAGAGCGGCCAGTCGGATGCGGGATCGACGACGACGGCTTCGAGCTTCTTGCCGAGAATGCCGCCCTTCTTGTTCTGCTCCTCGACGAGCATCAGCATGGCGTCCTTGAGAGTCGTCTCGGAGATTGCCATCGTGCCCGAAAGCGAGTGCAGAACACCGATCTTGATCGTGTCTTCCTGGGCAAAGGCGCCGTTGAAGGCCGTGGTGGAGAGTGCTGCGGCAAGCAGTGCGCCGCCGAGCCTTGCGCAAATCTTCATGATCGAACCCCTCTTCTTGTTCGTTCGCACCGGAAGCGTCAGGCCTGACCGTTGCTACGCGGACTATCCGATGCTGCATCGCAAACCCGTATACGTAGAATGACGTACCGGAGGGGGAGAAACGGGAAGCCGGCCGTCAGCCCTGCGGCAGCAACATTGACAGCGGCCATCACCTGGCCCGATATGCTCGGCAGCGGAGGGAGATCCATGCAGGTCAGCACGATCGGGTTCACCAGGACCAGCGCCGAGCATTTCTTCGGCCGGATCAGGGACGCCGGGGTGAAGAAGGTGATCGATGTGCGGCTGCACAACACTTCTCAACTCGCGGCCTTCGCGAAGGCGGATGACCTGCCCTTCTTTCTCAAAGAACTTTGCGGCGCGGGCTATGTGCATGAGCCGCTGCTTGCTCCGACGGAAGAGATCATGACGGCCTTCAAGAAGGAGAAGGGCAACTGGGAAACCTTCCGGCACGACTTCCTCGGCTTGATGTCCGACCGCAAGGTAGAGACCCGATTCAAAGCAGAAACCTTCGACGGTGCCTGCCTCCTCTGCTCAGAGGACAAGCCGCACCACTGCCACCGCAGCCTCGTCTGCGACTATCTGAATGCCAGGTGGGGCGGCCGGCTTTCCATCCGGCATCTCTAATCTCCCCTCGGGGCTTGCAAAATTGGACGGCCCACACGAAAGTGCCTAATAGATAGACACACCATCAAGGGCGCCAGATATTAGGCATGGCCGCACGCCAACGCATCATTCCGGTCCGCCGGGAGTATAACCGCTGGGTCGCGGACCAGACGCTGGAGGATTACGCGCTGCGCTTCACCGCCAAGAGCGCGCGCCGTTTCTCGTCCAGCCGCATCTCGCACACCGCGATCGGCGCGATCTCCTTCCTGGCGCTGGAGGCGATCGGCGGGGCGATCACCCTGTCCTACGGCACGACCAATGCCTTCTTCGCCATCATCGCCGCTGCCGTCGCCATGCTGGTGGTCGGCCTTCCGATCAGCCGCTATGCCATCCGCCATGGCGTCGATATCGACCTCCTCACCCGCGGCGCGAGCTTCGGTTATATCGGCTCCACCGTCACCTCGCTTATCTATGCGGGCTTCACCTTCATGCTGTTTGCGATCGAAGCGTCGATCATGACGGGTGCTCTGGAGCTTGCCTTCGGTATCCCGCCCTGGATCGGCTACATCATCAGCGCGGTGGTGGTGATCCCGCTGGTGATCTACGGCGTGCGGCTGATCTCGCGGTTCCAGCTGTTGACCCAGCCCTTCTGGATCATCCTCAACATCCTGCCTTTCGTCTTCATCGCCTTCCTTGACTGGGAGAAGTTCGATCTCTGGCGGGCTTTCGCCGGCATCAATCACTCGAATGCCCAGGTGGGAGGCGCAGCACCCTTCGACCTGCTTGAGTTCGGCGCCGCCTCTGCGGTCATTTTGGCCCTGATGCCCCAGATCGGCGAGCAAGTGGACTTCCTGCGTTTCCTGCCCGCGGAGGGCCAGAGGCGCTGGCGCCATCGGCTCGCAGTCTTCCTGGCCGGTCCCGGCTGGATGGTCGTCGGCGTTCCGAAACTTCTTGCGGGCTCCTTTCTTGCAGTCCTGACCTTGTCGACTGCCGTGCCCGCGAGCCAGGCGGCCGATCCGGCCCATATGTACCTCACCGCCTTCGGCTACATGATCCCGAACGAGACGGCCGCGCTCCTGCTGATGGCGGCATTCGTGGTCGTGTCGCAGCTGAAGATCAACGTGATGAATGCCTATGCCGGGTCGCTCGCTTGGTCGAACTTCTTTTCCCGGCTGACGCACAGCCATCCGGGCCGCGTCGTCTGGCTGATCTTCAACGTCGCGATCGCGCTTCTCCTGATGGAACTCGGCATCTACCGGCTGCTGGAAGCCACGCTCGGGATCTTCTCCATCATCGCCATGAGTTGGCTCTGCACCATCTCGGCCGACCTCTTCATCAACAAGCCGCTAGGCCTGTCACCGCCCGGCATCGAGTTCAAGCGGGCGCATCTCTACGACATCAACCCGGTGGGACTGGGCGCGATGGGCGGTTCGGCAGGCATCGCGCTCGCCGCCCATTTCGGCTTGTTCGGCCCTGTCATGGCCTCGCTCTCCACCTATCTGACGCTCATCGCTTTCCTCCTATCGCCCGCGATCGCCTTTGCCACGAAGGGCCGCTTCTATCTCGCGCGCAAACCGCGCCACAGCTGGAAGAGCCTCGGCTCCATCACCTGTTCGATCTGCGAGCATCCGTTCGAGCCGGAGGACATGGCATGGTGCCCGGCCTATGCCGCGCCGATCTGCTCGCTCTGCTGCTCGCTCGACAGCCGCTGCCATGATATGTGCAAGCCCAACGCGCGCCTCCACGCCCAGGTGGGCTCGGTGGCGAAAACCGTGCTGCCCCAGACCGTCCTCGCCAAGCTGACCACGCGCCTCGGCCGCTACGGGGTGGCGGCGGCTGTCTCCATTTCCATGATCGGCCTCATCCTCGGCATGATCGCCTATCAGGCGGGCCTTGCCGCACCCGCCAATGCCGAGGTGATCTACAGCACCATTCTGATCGTCTTCTTCGTCTTCGCCGTGATCGCCGGCATCGTCTCCTGGTTCTACGTGCTCGCCCACGACAGCCGGGTGGTGGCGGAGGAGGAATCCTCGCGCCAGAACACGCTGCTCCTGCGCGAGATCGCCGCCCACAAGAAGACGGACGCTGCGCTGCAGAAGGCGAAGGAAACGGCGGAAGCGGCCAACCGCGCCAAGAGCCGCTACGTCGTGGGGCTGAGCCATGAACTGCGCACGCCGCTCAATGCGGTGCTCGGCTATGCGCAGATCCTCGAGCGCGACGAGTCCATCCCCGTGCCGCGCCAGTCGGCGATCAAGGTCATCAAGCGTTCCGCAGATCATCTGTCCGGCCTGATCGACGGGCTCCTCGATATTTCCAAGATCGAGGCCGGCCGGCTGCAGGTTTATTCGAACGAGATCAACATCCAGGACTTCCTCGACCAGATCGTCGAGATGTTTTCCCTGCAGGCGCAGGCCAAGGGCCTCAGATTCGAACACGAGCGCGCCCGGGGCCTGCCGCTCTATGTGCGCACCGACGAGAAGCGGCTTCGGCAGATCCTCGTCAACCTGCTCTCCAACGCCGTCAAGTTCACCGATACAGGCACCGTCCGCTTCGAGGTTACCTACCGGAGCCAGGTCGCGACCTTTACTGTAAGCGACACCGGACGCGGCATCCCGGAAAAGGATCTGGCGCGCATCTACGAACCCTTCCAGCGCGGCGAGGCCGACACGGTGAAGCCCATGCCCGGCCTCGGCCTCGGGCTGACGATCACGCGGCTTCTCACCAACACCCTGGGCGGCGAAATCTCGGTAGAAAGCACCCAGGATGAAGGTTCTACCTTCAGGGTGCGGCTGATGCTCTCGGCCATCGACCGCCCGAGCACCGCGCCCGCTCCGGAGCGCCGCATCGTCTCCTACAGCGGGCCGCGGCGGACGATCGTCGTGGTCGACGACAACGAGGACCATCGCGACCTGATGCGGGAACTGCTGGTGCCGATGGATTTCGTGGTGTTGACGGCCGCGAGCGGCCCGGACTGCCTGACGCTGATCGAGGGCATCAGGCCCGACCTATTCCTGGTCGACATCTCCATGCCGGGCATGAGCGGCTGGGATCTGGTGACGAAGCTTCGCGACGGCGGACAGACGGCGCCGATCATCATGCTGTCCGCCAATATCGGCGACGGCTCGGCCGCCACGGCAGAGGGCCATAACGATGCGATCGGCAAGCCGGTCGACCTGCGGCAACTGAGCGACCGGCTCGCAGCCCATCTCGGACTGGTCTGGATCTACGAAGGCGAGCAAGCGGGGGCCGCCGCCCTCCGCTCCCCGGCAAAACTGGTGAGTCCTGGAGAAACTCATCTCCATGACCTGTTGCGTCTCGGCGAGATCGGCTACGTGCGGGGTATCGAGACGAAGCTCGCCGATCTTGCTCAGGCGGAGGAACTGAAGCCTTTCGCTGCGGAACTCGGCGCCTATGTCCAGGCCTTCGACTTCGACGGATACATGACCTTCCTCAACCGCTTCACCGGAGACCGTGCTGCCAATGGCTGACGCCGCCCAATCCCGCGACATCGTTCTCCTGGTGGACGACAGCCCGGAGGCGCTCGGCTTCCTGACGGACGCGCTGGAACAGTCCGGCTTCTCGGTGCTGATCGCTACCTCCGGGCAGGCCGCACTCAACATCGTCGACCGGATTACGCCCGACCTCATCCTACTCGACGCCGTGATGCCGGCCATGGACGGCTTCGCTACCTGCCGGCGGCTGAAAGCCCATCCGGCGATCTCGGAGATCCCGGTGATCTTCATGACCGGGCTGACGGAGACGGAGCACGTGGTCAACGCACTTGATTCCGGCGGCGTGGACTACCTGACGAAGCCGATCAACATCGACGAGTTGCGGGCCCGCATCCGGGTGCACCTTTCGAACGCGCGATCGGTGCAAAGCGCCCGCGTCGCCCTCGATGCAGCAGGGCGCCACCTGCTGGCGGTCAAAAGCGACGGCAGCATCCATTGGTCCACGCCACAGGCAACGCGCCTGGTGAATGCCGCAACCGGCAACGACGACGGTCTCCACATGGTCGCCCAACATATCGCCTGCTGGCTTGCCGCGCGGAACCTGACCGGTGCTCCGTCCGGCGACGCCTTCACGCTGAAACTTCAACAGCCCGCACTGGAGTTGACGTTCTTAGGCGCGATCGGCCCTGAGGAATTCCTGTTCCGGCTGACCGGTTCAAGCCAACATACAGGCGCCGAGGCGCTGCGCCGGCACTTTGCGTTGACCCTGCGGGAATCAGAAGTCCTCGAATGGATCGCCAAGGGCAAGTCAAACCGGGACATCGGCGATATCCTCGGCCTCTCCGCCCGCACGGTCAACAAGCATCTAGAGCAGATTTACGTGAAGCTTGGCGTAGAGAACCGCGCTTCCGCGGCGGTGAAGGCAACGCATGTCATGCATGCGATGTGAACGTTTGGTCCTCTTCGATGGTGTCGACCCCTTAAAAGGTTGACGGAGGTGAAGGGCCTGCTGAAACATATTGTGCTTGGCCAGAACCCTCTGATGAGGTGCCGGCCGTGCCGCGCTGCCAGCCGGTACGCTCAGACGAAAGCTCGCTACCAAGTGGACGTCCCTGCTTGGCGGTAGCAAGGGAGCCGGACGAGCGAGGAAGCATCCTCATGTTGTCAATGAAGCGAGTCGAAATGCAGAAATGCATTGCCGTGGTTCGAGAGGCCGCAGAAATCCAAACGGAGGGCACCTGCGCACCTCGGGGTTATTTAGGGCCCGTTCGCCAAGCAGCTATAGTCACACCCTATGAGGTTCAAAGAAAACCTTATTAGCCCATTCCCTTGTTTCCCTTTACTCATGACCGCCAGCGATGCTTGAGACCAGGGGAGGATTGGCAGGCGATGCGGTTGGATCCTTCGATGCAGCGGTCGCTTGCGGAGTTGGGCGAGGTCGATCTCGTCGTGCTCGGCTCAGGCGCGAGCGGCCTTTCGGCTGCACTGACTGCGACGCTCGAAGGCCTCACGGTGGCCGTCCTGGAGGTCGCACCCGTCTTCGGCGGCACCACGGCCCGCTCGTCTGGAACCGTCTGGATCCCCGACAACCAGTTGATGCGGGCGGCAGGTTTCGCGCCTGACGCGGAGACCGCAGAAGCCTATCTTGCAGCACTTGTCGGGGATGACAGTCCTCGTGAGAGGTGGAAGGCCTTCCTCCATCAGGCTCCGGCAATGCAGGCGGACCTTGAAGCACGCGCGGGCATCGTCTTCCGACCCTACCTGAGTGCGCCCGACTACCGGAGCGAACTCGAAGGCGCGGCTCCGGGCGGGCGGGCGCTGGAACCGGTGGCATTCGATGGCCGGCTTCTAGGTGGCTGGTTCGAGACGATTGCCGAACCCATACGCGAACTGACGGTTATGGGAGGCATGATGGTGACGCGCGCCGAGGCCCAGCGGCTGATCCGCGCGGAGCGTTCTCCTGCAGCCATGCTGGAGGGGCTGAAGCTTGTGGCGCGGCATGTGGACGATCGCAGGCGCTACCGACGTGGAACGCGGCTCGTCATGGGCAACGCCCTGGTGGCACGGCTGCTTCATGGAATGCTCACGCGTGGCGGACACGCCTTCCCTAACGTTCACGTGCGAAAGATCGAGATCTCGGACGGGCGTGCGGTGGGCGTCAACGGCGTCCATTGCGGACGTGACTTCAGCCTGGCAGCACGGGCCGGCATCGTTCTGGCGGGAGGCGGGTTTCCGTCCGATCCGGAGATGCGGTCGAAGTACCTGCCCGCGGCGACCCCGGACTATTCGCCGGCCAGTCCATTCGCGCGCGGTTCAACCATCCGTCTCGGTATCAAGGCGGGCGGACAACTCGGACCCGACTTGGGCTCGAACGCCATGTGGTTTCCATCGTCACTCTGGGCAAGGCCGAAGGGAGGGCTTGCGGTCTTTCCCCATATCGCCCTCGATCGCGCCAAGCCGGGTTCGATTATCGTGGATCAACAGGGCGAGCGGTTCGCGAACGAGGCCGTGAGCTACCACGACTTCTGCGAGGCGATGTTTCGTCATGGGCCGACGGCCTTCCCTGCGTGGATCGTTGCAGGGAGGGACTTTATCCGGCGCTACGGACTGGGCGTCATCCGCCCGAGAACGCCGTCCCTCACGTCCTTCCTCCGCTCAGGCTATCTCAGGACGGGGGAAAACGCAGAAGCTCTGGCGCGGGCGCTTGGTCTTCCGTCCGGCTCCCTCGGCCACAGCATCGCCCGTTTCAACGACTTCGCACGCCGGGGCCACGATGCCGACTTCCAGCGCGGGGAGACCGCCTACGAACGATCGAATGGCGACCCCGACCGCGGATTGTCGAATCCTTGCCTGGGGGAGGTCGGCACCGGCCAGCTCTATGCCGTAGCCTTGTGGCCGACACCGCTGGCAACCGCGCGCGGGTTGGTGTGCGGGAAAGAGGCAGAGGTGCTGGACCGATCCGGACATCCCATCCCCGGCCTTTATGCGGCGGGCAACGACATGCAGTCCGTATTCGGAGGGCACTATCCGGGAGCGGGAGCCCAGATCGGCCCGGCAATGACATTCGGATGGGCAGCCGCCCGTCACGCAGCACGTCACGTGCAGAAATCAAACAGGAGGACGACATGAGCAAGCAGAAGGGCGGCACCTATATCGCCGAGGCGCTGGTACGGGAGAAGGTTCCCTATGTATTCGGTGTCTGTGGTCATGGAACCGTCGGCCTCATCGATTGTCTTCACGAGGTAAAGGACGAAATCCCGATGATTTCGCCCCGCCACGAGCAGACTGCCGTGCACATGGCGGACGGCTTCTTCCGTGTATCGCACAAGGTTGCGGCGACCCTCACCTCGACCGGCCCCGGCTCCTGTAACCAAATCATGGGTCTTGCGGTTGCGCAGACCGACAGCTCGGCCATCCTCGCCATCACTGCGAATGTGCCGACACAGCAGTTCAACCGGGCGCCGTTCCAGGAACTGAACATGCACGGCCAGGCGGACTTCAACCAGGTCATCAAGCCGGTCGTCAAGCGCAGCTTCCAGCCTTCACGCGTGGAGCAACTGCCGCTGATGATCCGGCAGGCCACGGCCACGATGACCACCGGACGCCCCGGTCCGGTCAACCTGGACATCCCCTACAACCTCTTCCAGGAGGAGGCGGAGCTTCAGCCCGAGGCCGCCGGCTCCGCCTTCGGTCAGCGCCGTTCCGGCGCCTCGCCTGCCGATATCCGGCAAACGGTCGACTGGCTGCTCTCCGCCGAACGGCCGGTGATCTTCGTTGGGCACGGTATGGCCTTGTCGGAAGGCGGAGCTGAACTCACGACGCTTGCGCACCGGCTGCAGATACCCGTCATCTCCTCGCCCAACGGTATGGGCACGATCGACATGGAAGATCCGCTGTCGCTCGGCTTCATCGGCCGTAACGGCGCATATCAGGCCAACCAGGCAGGCCGTCACGCCGATCTGGTTCTTGCTGTGGGTGCCCGTTTCGACGACCGCTCCGCATCGAGCTGGCGGCCCGGTTATTCCTGGAATTTCCCGCACACCAGACTGGTGCACGTCGATCTGGACCACGCGGAACTGACGCGCAACTATACGCCCGATCTCGCCATCCTTGCCGATGCGCGAACATTCCTGTCCCAGATCCTCGGTGAACTCGACGCCCGCGCCGTGGGCGCCGACGGCAACCGTCTTGCCGCGTGGAGAGACGACATCGCCGGCTGGCGAAAGGAATGGGAGGCCTTCGTCGCACCCAACTTCTCCCTGCACCAGACCCCGATCCGCCCCGAACGTATCGTCGAGGATTGCCAGAAGGTACTGCCGCAGGATGCTATCCTGTCGTTCGACGCCGGCATCCACCACAACTGGTTCATGCAATTCTGGAAGGCCCGCCGCCCGCAGAGCATGCTGAACTCCTGGGGCTATTCCGGCATGGGCTTCGGCCCCTCCTCCATACTCGGAGCGAAGCTCGCCGCCCCCGACCGCGTCTGTGTCTCCGTCTGCGGCGACGGTGGCTTCACCATGGTTCCGCACGTGCTGTGCACGGCAGTGGAATACGACATCCCGGTGATATGGGTCGTGTGGAACAACTTCGCCTGGGGGGCCATCCGCGACCTCCAATACGGCTATTTCGAAGGCCGCGAGTACGGCACGGCCTTCTATCAGGGCGCCAATGCGGCTCCATACAATCCCGACTTCGCGGCCTGGGCCCGCGCAGCCGGCGTTGCCGGGTTTACCGTCACGCGATCGGAGGATTTCGCGGCAACCCTGGAAGAAGCCGTCCGTCTCAATCGCCCGGTTCTGATCGACGTGCATGTCGACGCCGATATCCGTCCGCCCGCAACGGGCTCCTGGGCTCTGCCGCCCCTGCAACCCAAGGAGCCTGCATTCGGCTCCGCCTGGCAGCCGGCCTGACGCCATCCGGAATCGAAGGAAAACAAGATGACCGACCGCAAGAGCATCATTCGCAACATCGCCGAAGAACCCTGGCAGGAATTTCCTGGCCACTTCGGCGGCGCCCTGTCCAAGGCCCTGGTCGCTCCGGCGACCACAGGCGCCCGGCTCCTGGACTACCGCATCTCTACCTATGCCCCCATGGCCTATGTCGAGCGCCATGTGCACAAGGTCCAGGAGCAGGTCTACCACATTCTCGACGGCGAGGGGCTCATGGAGATCGACGGCGAGAAGCGTGTGGTCCGCAAGAATGACGTGATCTTCATCGCTCCCGGCAGCTGGCACTCGATCACCAATTCGGGCCTCGGACAACTGACGTTTATCGTCGTCACCACGCCTGTGTCGGACGCGTGAACCTTGTCGGGCAATCATCAGTTGGGAAAGGATGTCGGATGAGGCTTCCGTTTGATTTCTCCATGTCGGCGACGGATCTCCCCCGCGTGGCGATGCTGCTCGAAGGGCAGTGGCGAGAGGGAGAAGGCGCTGCGCAGCCGGTTTATGACAAGTTTCGTCTCGCCCCCTTTGCCGAACTGCCTGCAAGCTCGCCGCAGCAGATCCGCCGCATGATCGACGCGGCTCAGGCAGCCTTCGAACAGGATCGTCTCACCCCCCATGAGCGTGGACGCGTGCTGGAGCGTGTCGCCGAGCTCCTCGAGGCACGAGGCGAGGAGGCGCTGACGATCATGCAGCGCGAGACCGGCTTTACCACCCAGGACTGCAGGGGTGAGATCAACCGGACGATCGAGACACTGAGGCTGACGGCCGAGGAGGCGCGCCGGCTCTCCGGCGAGATCGTGCCGGTGGCGGGGGCGGCTGGGCAAGGCAACCGGATCGCGTTCACGCTGCGAGTTCCGCTCGGCGTCCTGCTGGCCGTGACGCCGTTCAACGCGCCCCTGAACACGGTGGCCCACAAGATCGCCCCCGCGCTCGGTGCCGGCAATGCCGTGATCCTCAAGCCCGCCGGGCAGACGCCCCGCACCGCCTGCTTCCTGGCAACGCTTTTCCTAGAGGCGGGCCTACCGTCCAACCACCTTCAGATCTTCCATGGCGGCGGCGATGCAGTCGGGCTTGCCATGGAGGATGATCGAGTTCGCTACATCGCCTTCACGGGATCCACCGAAGTCGGCCGGATCATTCAGTCCCAGGCCGGCCTGCGGCGAACACAGATGGAACTCGGCTCCATCGCATTTACCGTTCTGGCCGAAGACGCCGACCTGGAAAGCGCTCTTCCCAAGGTGGTCAGCGCCGGCTACCGGAAGGCCGGTCAGGTCTGCACATCGGTGCAGATCCTTCTGGTTCACGAGCAGGTTGCAACCGAGGTGGAAACACGCATGGCGCAGATGGTGTCAGCGCTGATCCACGGCGACCCCGCCCAGCCGAACTGCAGCACCGGCCCGTTGATCTCGTTGCGAGACGCCGAGCGCGTGGAGGCCTGGATCCGGGAGGCCCGCGAGAAGGGGGCACGACTTCTTGCCGGCGGAGAACGGGAAGGAGCGGTCGTCGCACCGACCCTGCTGGCCGACGTGACGCCCGAAATGAATGTCGGGTGCCGGGAGATTTTCGGTCCGGTCGTCTGTATCGAACGATACAACGATTTCTCCGACGCGATCCGGCGCATCAACGCGACCCCGTACGGGCTTGCGACCGGTCTGTTCACCAACAGCCTGGACACGTCGTTCAGGGCTATGCGGGAACTGCGGGTCGGCGGCGTGCACATCAACCAGACATCCTCTTCGCGTGTGGACATGATGCCCTATGGAGGATCGAAGGACAGCGGTTTCGGGCGCGAAGGGCCTCGATACGCGATGCACGAGATGACCGAGGAGCGGGTCATCAGCTTCACGGGGTAGGACAGCGGGGAAGCAGGACGGTGGACAGACATCTATCCACGGCGCGCGCGCCAACGATCAATACCTATGGCTTTCTCTGGAGCCACAGGGCGGACGATGCGGTGCGGCTCCTGCTTCAGGAAGGATACCGGGAATTCGAGCTGATGCTGCAACCGCCGCATCTGTCGCTTGATCCGCAGAGCCCGGAAGGGCAGGCCATACGCTCGATGGTCGATGATGGGGCAATCGTGCTGCATTCCCTCAACATGCCGAGCCTCGATACCAACCTTGCCTCAGCGATGCCTGAGATGCGAGCCTATTCCATCGAGATGTTCGTCCGCCAGATCCGGCTGGCGGGTGCGCTGGGTGCAAGGAATCTCGTGATTGCGCCCGGGCGGGTCAGTCCCCTCTTTCCCGCGCCTGCCGAACTGCTGCGGCAATGGCTGGCAGATGCGCTCGATGTGCTGCTTCCCGTGGCGCGCGAGGAGGGAATCGTGCTCGCCCTTGAGAATCTTCCCATTGCCGCCCTGCCGCGAGCGACGGACCTACTGGGCTTCCTGGAATGCCTTGGCAGCCCCTCCAATCTCGGCATCTGCTACGATGCCGCGAATGCCCACTATGTCGCCGAGGATCCTCTCGAGGGCCTGCTGCTTTTGCGGAATCATCTTCAAATCATCCACTTTTCCGATACGAGGCGGGACAGGTGGCGCCATGACGTCATCGGCGAGGGCGAGATCGGCTTCCAGCGCATCTGCGACCTTCTCGACGAGCTTGGATGGGAAGGGCCCCTGGTCATCGAGATCATTTCGAGGGCGAGCGATCCATTGGAGGCCATAACGCGCAGCCATTCTGCGCTGGCGAACGGCCGGCACGGTTTCGGACTGCACGCCTGAAGATCTGACGTCTCAGGCCGCCCGGTCCGGCCCCGTCCAGGTCACCCCCCTCCACCGCCGCGACAGGATCTCTTCGCTTGCGATGTTGAGCAGTTCCTCATGCACGACGCTCACCGCCGGAGCGACGGTTTCCCTGGGCGGAGCATACAGGTAGTTCAGGCGGGTCATCGACATGCCGCGGAAGGGCAGACAGCGCCATTGCGATGCCTGCGCCGGCCCGTGGACATTGACGGCCGCCATCGGTTTGACCGTGGCGCCCATGCCGCGCTGGAGACACTGCATCAGGATCGACAGGCTGTCGATTTCCGCAACCGGATTGCATGTCAGGTTCAGCCGTTCGAACTCCAGATCGACGCGCCGCCGCAGACCGTGCTGGGGGCTCGGCAGAATGAGCGGCACTTCGAGCAGATCGCGCACCGTGACCGAGGTGATATCGTCCGGCAGGAGCTTGCGATCCCGCGGGTAGACGAGGAACAGCTCTTCGCGAAGGAACTCGGTTTCCTCCCAGCTCGGCACGGCCGAGGGAGTGAACAGGACGGCGAGGTCAAGATCTCCCGCCACAGCAAGATTCCTCAGGTTTCCGCTCAGCCCTTCGATCAGATTGACGACAATTCCGGGATATCGCCGGTTCAGGCGCTCCACGAGGCCTACTCCTATCTGGGCCGATGTGGTCGGCGGCAGACCGAGCGTCACGCGTCCAGAGATCTGCGTCTCCGCTTCACGGGTCATGGTAATCGCCTGCTCGATCTGGCGCAGAATGAACTTGGCCTGCCGGTGCAGGGTAATACCCTTGGCAGTGGGCGTTACACCGCGGCTCGAGCGCACGAAAAGCGGCGCACCCACCTCGTATTCGAGGCGGGCAATCTGCTGGCTCAGGGCAGGTTGGGCGATGTTCAGCTCACGCGAGGCCTGGGAAAAGCCGCCGCAGTCCACGATGGCGACGAAGTACCTGAGCTGCTTGACATCCATCTTGACCCATCGCTCCCGCTGTCGCCGTACTACCCCTGCCCGAGCCAGCCTCCGTGCCAGGCGAGGAGGCGACCGCCGACCCTCGCCGTCCGGGTCGCCTCAGCATTGCATCGGCGAATGCTAAAGCCAAAGTATCTGCTTGCGATAGCACATATCCTCCAGCAGCGGCTTCGCCGGGCCGGTATGGAACACCTTTCCGTTTTCGAGCGCAAACACGCGGTCGGCAAGCGCCAGGACGAGATCGAGATTGTGCTCCACGATGATGATCGGCACCTCCTGGCGCAGCCGGTCGAAGGTACGGAACAGATCCTCAACGATGGCGGGTGCAAGACCTTCGAACGGCTCGTCGAGCAGCAACAGGTTGACGTTGCCCGATAGCGCCCGTGCCACTGCCAGCATTTGCTGCTCGCCACCCGACAGATAGTCAGCATGGCTGTTGATGCGCTCCTTCAGGCGTGGGAAGTAGTCGAAGATCTTGTCCTCACTCCATACCGTCCCGGTTTCACCGTCGGTGCGCCGCGCCAGGCGGCCGAGCGCCAGGTTGTCGCGGACCGTCATGCCGGCGAACACGCCCCTGCCTTGCGGAACATAGCCGACCCCGGCTCGCGCCATCTCCCAGGGGGAGAGTCCTGTGACCTCCCGGCCACGCAGGAGCAGCCTGCCATCCGCCGGTTTGACGATCCCCGCGATCGTCTTGAGGAAGGTCGACTTGCCTGCGCCATTGCGGCCCAGCAATGCGACGATCTCTCCCCTCCGGGCCTCCAGGTTGGCGCCGTTGAGGATGTGGCTCTTACCGTAGAATGTGTGCAGGTTGTCCGCCTGCAGCACAAGTTCGCCGTCACCAGCGGTCGTCCCGGATCGCCCAACAACGGCCGGGGTCCCTGTGCCGGTATAGATCTCCTGCACCTTCTGGTCAGCACGGACCACCTCGGGCGTGCCGTTGATCAGCACCTTGCCTTCGTTCATCACCGTCACCTCCTGGCAGAAGGAGAGGACGCGGTCGATATCGTGCTCGACGATCAAGACAGGGACGTAACGTGCCATGGTCACGATCAGGCGGCCCACCCGCTCTCGCTCGGCCGCCGCAAGACCGGCGAGCGGTTCGTCAAGGAGAATGACCTTCGGCTTCGAGGCAAGCGCTATCCCAAGGTCGACGAGCCTCTGCCCGCCATAGGACAGGTCGCCACCCTTGACCTCTTCTATGCCTTCAAGCCCGAGGAACCGGATCAGTGCTGCGGTATCGCGATTGACGTCGCCAAGGGTCGCAGCGTCACGCCAGACGGCATAGCGGTTCGGATCCTTCGCCTGTCCGGAAAGGCGCAGATTCTCTTGGATGGTGAGATCGTTGAAAAGCGACGTGATCTGGAACGACCGCGCCAGGCCCGCATGGCAGATCTCCTGCGGCGAAAGCCCCTGGATCGACTGGCCGAGCAGACGCACCTGTCCCGAGGTCGGCTTGTAAAGCCCGGAAATCAGGTTGAAGAGGGTCGTCTTGCCAGCGCCGTTCGGCCCGATAAGGACATGGATCTCACCCGGCTTCACGGAAAGCGAAGCGTTTTGGACGGCTTTGATGCCCCCGAAATTGATGGAGACCTGCTCAGCGACCAGAACCTCACCGGTGGCCGGGTCCGGCCGAAGGGTTTCGGGAAGCTCCAGCCCTTCATAGATCTTGCGACGGCTCATGGCCGCCGTTTCCTCCGGAAGCGGATGAAACCTGCGCCAGATCTTCTCGCCGAGGCCGACCAGACCGCCGGGGAGATACATCACGAAGGCAACGAACGTAACGCCAAACCAGAACATCCAGTCCGACGTTGCAATCGAGAAAAGCTCTCGGAAGAGGATGAAAAAGATGACGCCCACGGCCGGGCCGAGAATATGGGCATGCATGCCGCCGATCACCACCATGGCCATGAGCTCGCCGGACATCTCAATCGAGGTGCTTTCGGCAGTGACGATGTAGTGAAGGAAACCGGAAAGGGCGCCGGCAAGTCCGGTAAGCGAGGCCGATAGGATATAGGCAATATGCTTGTAGCGCTGGACGTTGTAGCCTTGGAATTCCGCGCGCAAGGTGTTTTCGCGGATGGCCAGAAGCACGGTTCCGAACGGCGAGCAGGTGAGGCGCAGCATTGAATACAGGACGGCGAAGCCGATGGCTGCGACGACGATGTAGTAGGCGAGGTTGTCGGCAAGATCGAGCGGACCGATGCTGCCGCGGGTGAACCCGCCCAGGCCGTCTTCCCCTCCGGTCAATGCCGTCCACCGATAGGCGACCGTGAATGTCAGGGCGGTGAAGGCGAGAGTGAGGAGGGAGAAATAAACGCCCCGCCGGCGGAGGATAAACCAGCCGATGACCGCTGCAATCGCGGCTACCGCAAGTATCGAGCCAAGGACCGGCAGGATAAAATGTCCGGGGAGGAAATTCTTCTGGATCAATGCTGCCGCGTAGCCGCCCATGCCGAACCAGGCCGCATGGCCAAAGCTGACCAGACCGGTGTAGCCCATCAGCAGGTTCAGGCCCAGGACCGCGATGCAGAGGGCGACAACCATGGTGGCGGTCGTGAGGGTCAGGCCGATCATCGGCAGGACGATCGGCAGCAAGCCGAGGACCACCGCGCCGATGACGAGGGTTTTCGCGTTTGAGCTCATCGGGTCCTCAGCCTTCGAATTTCGCCATGCGTTCGCCCAGCAGCCCGCGGGGACGCAGCAGCAGGACCAGGAACATTAGGATGTACATCGACGCCTCTGAGGCGGCCGGCAGGTATTGGATGGTAATCGACCGGACGACCCCAACCAGGACCGCTGCGAGCACGACTCCCCAGAAGGAGCCGAGACCGCCGATGATGACGACGATGAAAGCGATGGTCAGGATTTCGGCGCCCATGGCCGGATGAACCGTCGTAATGGGTGCGAAGAGAGCACCGCCGACTGCGGCAAGGCTGACCCCGATCATCACCACGGTCGTCATGTAGGGCTGGAGGCGGATTCCGAGTGCCCCCACCATGTCGGGGTTTTGTATTCCGGCGCGGATCACGCGGCCAAAGGAGGTACGGTTCAGCAGGAGCCAGATGGACGCAAGAATGGCAAGCACCACGCCCAGCATTGCGAGACGATATTTGGAAAAGAGAAGCGGCCCCAGTTCAACCCCGCCCTTGAGGGCAGACGGCAGCGTCTGTGACAGGGGTGAGGCTCCCCAGATCATCCGTATGGCCTGTTCCGCAACCATGGCCAGCCCGAAGGTTACCAGCAGGCTCAGGATGGGATCCTCCCGATAGAAGCGGCGCAGGATGAAGCGTTCGAACAGGATACCGAGACACCCCACCAGCACGGGTGAGATGATTACCGCGGGGGCAAAGCCGAGGCGGGGCGTAAGGGTGACGGCGAGGTAAGCGCCGATTGCGTAGAATCCGCCGTGAGCAAGGTTCACAATGCCGCCGACCGAGAAGATCAGCGAGAGGCCCAGGGCGATCAGCAGGTAATATCCAGCGAGAACGAGACCGTTCACGACCTGCTCGAAGAGGAAGAAGAGTTCCATTTGGTTTTCCTGGCAATGGTGCCCCCGCGGAGTGAACTCCAGCGGGGGCGGGTCCGCCGCTTAGCGGGCTCAGAGTTTGCAGGCGCCGGTGTCGTCCGGATAGATGCTCGTCAGTTTCTCGCCTTCGGCCGGCACGACTGCGCCCAGTTCAAGCATGTCGTGAACCGTGGAATAGCTGCCTTCCGGCTTGACGGAGAACGAGTATGCTTCCTGCACCAACTGATGGTCGAACTTGCGGAAATAGGCCGGACGCTTCTTGAGGATGTCGAACTCGGCTTCTGTCTCGAAGTAGTCGATGATCTTCTCGTTGTCGGTGCCGCCGGTCGCCTCGAAAGCCTTCGCCAGGATGTTTCCGGTAATGTACTCGATCCAGGCGTGGTTCTCCGGAATCTCCCCGCCATATGCAGCCTTGTAGTCCTCGACGAACTTCTTAGTTCCGGGCGTGTCAATCGTGTCGAACCATACGGTCGGCCAGACGCCGCCAAAATTGCCCATCCCTGCCGCCCAGGCATCGGCCGTGTTGAGATTGAAGCCCACCGTTGGCGTCGAAAGGCCGAATTCGGCGTATTGCTTCAAGAAGTTGGTGACCTGGTTGCCGCCGAGATTGAGGCAGACGACGTCGGGCCGAGCCTGGCGGATCTTGAGGATGTTGGCCGAAAAGTCGGTCGCGTCCGTCGGCACCAGTTCGTCACCGACGAGTTCGGCCTTGTTCTCAGCGAAGAATGCCTTCGCCGCCTTCAGCAGATCATGCCCGAAGACGTAGTCGGAGGTGACGGTGAAGAACTTCTTGCCTTCCACCATTCCCTGTTGCTTGAGCGCGGTACCGACGGCGTTCACCATCACCGCATTCGGAATATCGGAGCAGAACATGTAGCGACTGCAGCGGTCGGCACGCAGCACGTCGGACCGTGGGCCAGTGGCAATGAAGAGTTTCTTGTTGCGGGTCGCCACTTCGGAGATGGCCAGTGCCGAAGCGGACGAGATTTCGCCGACCAGGACATCGACATTGTCGCGCTCGATCATGCGCTGCGCCTTGGTCGCCGCAGTCTCCGGATTGATCGAGTCTTCCGCGATGATCTGCAACTTGCGGCCGTTGATGCCGCCTGCGGCATTGATCTGGTCGGCAGACAGCTTCAGGCCGTTGATCGCATATTGCCCCAAGGTACCGAGAAAGCCGGTGAGCGGCACCAGATGACCCAGCACGATGGGCTGCTCCTGAGCGCGCAATATTCCCGGCGCAGTCAATCCGGACGCCATGAGGATTCCGGTTCCAACGCTGGTCTTGAGAACCTGACGCCGGGACATGATGAATTTCTTAGTCTCTTCCATTTTGCTTCCTCCCTCTGAGCTACATGGACGTCTATGCCGCCAGGCTCCCTCCCGCGGCGTGGAAATCAGGTCGATGGATAGGCCGTCATTTGCATGATCTTTTCCTGCGCAAAGCGGCTTACCCATTCGGACAGCGTCGGATGGGCAGTCCGCCATTCCTGCTCGGGATGCCGGAAATCGAGATATTCGAGGGCCGCTGCAACGGCGATTGTCCCCATATGAGGCGCCGCCAGTTGCGCAATTCGCCCCGTCAGATGTTCAAGCGCCGCATCAATCCTGGTCCGCTGCGCTTCCACCCAAGCCGGCCAACGTAGTTCGGGGGGCCGGTTGGCCAGCTCGTAACGCAGGCTGACCGCGGCATCCATCAATCCGTCGGCCAGCGATTCCAGAACCAGGATTTCCCAGATGTCGGCCGTCTCCGAGCCGTAGAGGCTAGGCCCCTCCCCCCTCCGGTCGATGAAGCGACAGATGACTCGGCTGTCGTAGAGCGAACCATCCGGAGTATGCAGCACCGGCACCTTGGCGAGGGGGTTGGTCTTGGCAAGTTCGCCATTGCGGTCGACGGGATCCACGCGGACGAGTTCCAGATGGAGCGGAACCTGCCGCTCCATGGCCGCCATCCGCACTTTTCTTGCATAGGGGGATGCGGGAGAGTGAAGAAGCCTCAGCATGTCAGACCAAGCCGCCATTGGGCTGCACGACCTGACCCGATATCCAGCTTGCCCGATCAGACGCCAGGAACGCGATGACGGCGGCGACCTCCTCGGGCGTGCCAACGCGGTTGAAAGGCGACATCGCCGCGGAGCGAGCGATGGCTGCTTCATCCTTGCCGGCGCGGAACAGATCGGTGTCCACCGGCCCTGGCGCCACCGCATTGACCCGAATCCCGCGACCCGCGACTTCCTTGGCAAGCGAACGCACAAGCGCTTCCACAGCGGCCTTGGTCGCTGCATAAGGCCCCACGCCAGGCACGGCATGCCGGACCAGGGAGGTGGTCAGGGCGATGATGGAGCCATTGTCCTGCACCTGAGCAGCAGCGGACCGCAGTACGTTGAAGGCGCCGACGATATTGGTTTCGACCAGAGCACGCATACGATCGCTCGGGAAGGAGGCGATAGGTCCAGGGGGGACGTTGATGCCCGCATTCGCGATAACGCAATCAAGCCCTCCCAGACGCTCCCGCGCGGCAGCAAAGGCCTCCTCCACGCTCGCGGCATCACGGATGTCGACGGCAATGGAGCCATCTGCCCCGGAGGTGGACGTGGATTCCACCTTCCACCCCTCGGCACGCATCGCCTGCACGGCGGCGGCACCGATGCCACGCGATCCACCCACAACCAGAACAGTCTTCACAACTCTCTCCCACCCGATCGGCCAAGCGAAGCGTAAGGTGTCTGCGATGACTTCCGCCCGCAGTACCCTCTCTACGATGACATTCCTTCTCCTGGCTGGAACCTGCGCCTTTTTTTTCACGACCGCCAATAGGGTTTGCGATCAGGTCTATAAGAAGATCGTATAGTCGTAAGGCGCTGTTTCGACGTCCATTTCCTCAAAGCCAGTCCATCGCCGTCTCCTGCCGCGACCAAATTTTGCCGGTGGCACCGAACGCGCACGGGCGCCTACCCGGATGTGCTGCTATTTCGCCGACATGAATGCCGACCTGCCTCCGGCAGCGGAATGTGACGTGGCCGCAGAGCCATAGCGGTGTCCTATGGGACCACCGTCACTCCCTATTATGTGAGGCTCTCGGAGTGCTTTAGGGTCTGACTCGGCTGGCTGTCACCGAGGAGATCATCAGCCAGATGTCGCTGCTTGAGATGCGACATCGCCATCACGTGCAACCGGGAGGAAATCATGAAAAGAACCGTGTTTATCACCTCGTTGGCGGCAGTGATCGTGCAGGTTGGCTTTCCACCGCGGCACTCACACCGGCATCTGCTGCGCATGGTCGCTCCCGGCCAGCATACGAGAAGAGGTTGACAAACTCTCGGCAAACCCGAGCCGTCCACCCATGGGATGCAGGCTGGCTGGAAGCTCGCTGAAGCCGAGCGCGGATCGCAGGCATTGAGGGCATCAATGGTCTCGACAGCATACAGGCGGCCCAAAACGACTTCATGGCCTGGCTCGCGTCCGAGATCGGCACGGAGGCCAAACAACAAAAGCTCCTCGAGGTTTATGCGGAGGAGCTTTCAAGGACGTATCGAGAGTGGGGGGATTTGCAGGTTTGTTGGTTGCGGGGGCAGGATTTGAACCTGCGGCCTTCAGGTTATGAGCCTGACGAGCTACCGGGCTGCTCCACCCCGCGTCACCAAGGATACGGGCTTTCTTGCCCGGGTTATGCTTTTGACGGACGTTTCGTCCTGGACTGGGTATTTGTTTTCGTGAGTTTGAGAAGATTGTTTTGATTGCCTTTAGCAGACCTGGCAGCGACCTACTCTCCCGCGTCTTGAGACGAAGTACCATTGGCGCTGGGGCGTTTCACGGCCGTGTTCGGAATGGGAACGGGTGCGGCCGCCCCGCCATGACCACCAGGTCGGCTAAGGGCAATGTTGATGTTCCGACAGGCGACTGTCGGAACAAGTTGAGAAGCTGGATTTTTCGGAACATCGCCGGTTGTTTTGTCCTAACGGGCTGTTCGCAGCCTGCCGGCTGCTGCCCTGCGGACGGCCCGCCAAACGATTGGCGACGGCCTTTGGCCTGTATGGCTGCCTGCTTAAAGTCGAGCAAGGAGCCAACAGTTGGCAATGGTCTTTTTGAACACGTCTTTGAACCTTTTTGCGAGCCACCAGCAGCCGGCAGAGCCGAGCCGCCGGGCGTCCGGCGCGCTGTCCGCAGCGTAGCATCCGCAGGATGCGACAGCGTGAGGACAAAAGGTCGATGCATCATCAAGCTTTGCTTGATGAGCATTTTCAATGAGAACGATCAAGTCGATCGGGCGATTAGTAAGGCTAAGCTTCATGCATTGCTGCACGTCCACACGCCTCCTATCAACGTGGTCGTCTTCCACGGCCCTGATAGGGAATACTCGTTTTCAGGTGGGTTTCCCGCTTAGATGCCTTCAGCGGTTATCCCTTCCATATATAGCTACCCTGCTATGCCCTTGGCAGGACAACAGGTCCACCAGAGATATGTCCATCCCGGTCCTCTCGTACTAGGGACAGATCCTGTCAATATTCCTACACCCACGGCAGATAGGGACCGAACTGTCTCACGACGTTCTGAACCCAGCTCACGTACCGCTTTAATTGGCGAACAGCCAAACCCTTGGGACCTGCTCCAGCCCCAGGATGCGATGAGCCGACATCGAGGTGCCAAACAACCCCGTCGATATGGACTCTTGGGGGTCATCAGCCTGTTATCCCCGGCGTACCTTTTATCCGTTGAGCGATGGCCCTTCCACGCGGGACCACCGGATCACTATGACCGACTTTCGTCTCTGCTCGACTTGTCAGTCTCGCAGTCAGGCGGGCTTATGCCATTGCACTCGACGACCGATTTCCGACCGGTCTGAGCCCACCATCGCGCGCCTCCGTTACTCTTTCGGAGGCGACCGCCCCAGTCAAACTACCCACCATACACGGTCCCGGATCCGGATGACGGACCGCGGTTAGACATCCATGACGATAAGGGTGGTATTTCAAGGATGGCTCCACCGAGACTGGCGTCCCGGCTTCAAAGCCTACCACCTATCCTACACATGCCGACACGAATGCCAGTGTAAAGCTATAGTAAAGGTGCACGGGGTCTTTCCGTCTGACCGCAGGAACCCCGCATCTTCACGGGGAATTCAATTTCACTGAGTCTATGTTGGAGACAGCGGGGAAGTCGTTACGCCATTCGTGCAGGTCGGAACTTACCCGACAAGGAATTTCGCTACCTTAGGACCGTTATAGTTACGGCCGCCGTTTACTGGGGCTTCGATTCAAAGCTTGCACCTCTCCTCTTAACCTTCCAGCACCGGGCAGGCGTCAGACCCTATACGTCGTCTTTCGACTTCGCAGAGCCCTGTGTTTTTGATAAACAGTCGCTACCCCCTGGTCTGTGCCACCCCTTCCTGGTTGCCCAAAAAGGGGTCACGCTTCTTCCGAAGTTACGCGTGCAATTTGCCGAGTTCCTTCAACATAGTTCTCTCAAGCGCCTTGGTATACTCTACCTGACCACCTGTGTCGGTTTCGGGTACGGTCTATAATGATGGAGCTATTTCCTGGAACCTCTTCGCCGCCCATCCAATCCAATAAGGTTGAACAACACACGAGATCCGTCACTACCACCAGGCCCACGAATATTAACGTGGTTCCCATCGACTACGCATGTCTGCCTCGTCTTAGGGGCCGGCTAACCCTGCTCAGATTAACTTTAAGCAGGAACCCTTGGTCTTTCGGCGAGAGGGTCTCTCACCCTCTTTGTCGTTACTCATGTCAACATTCGCACTTCCGATACCTCCAGAGGCCCTCACGGGTCCTCCTTCACAGGCTTACGGAACGCTCCGCTACCACTTGCAGTAAACTGCAAATCCTCAGCTTCGGTGCATGGCTTTAGCCCCGTTACATTTTCGGCGCAAAGACCCTTATTTAGACCAGTGAGCTGTTACGCTTTCTTTAAATGATGGCTGCTTCTAAGCCAACATCCTGGTTGTTTTGGGATCCTCACATCCTTTCCCACTTAGCCATGACTTGGGGACCTTAGCTGGAGGTCAGGGTTGTTGCCCTCTTCACGACGGACGTTAGCACCCGCCGTGTGTCTGCCGACTAGTACTCCCCGGTATTCGGAGTTTGGTTAGGATCAGTAAGACGGTGAGTCCCCATAGCCCATCCAGTGCTCTACCCCCGGGGGTATTCGGTCGACGCTCTACCTAAATAGATTTCGCGGAGAACCAGCTATTTCCGAGTTTGATTGGCCTTTCACCCCTAGCCACAAGTCATCCCAATCTATTGCAACAGATGCGGGTTCGGCCCTCCAGTTGGTGTTACCCAACCTTCAGCCTGCTCATGGCTAGATCACTCGGTTTCGGGTCTAATGCAACATA
>NZ_CABFWF030000014.1:0-325000 GCF_902153245.2 Pseudorhizobium endolithicum | reverse complement strand
CCGGCTATCGAGGGAGCCGACGCCGGCCTTCCGGAGCTTCCCGTAAAGGCGGTCCTGCCGCAGATCCTTTCCGCCTTCGCGTCGGGAAGGCGGGCGATCCTCTCGGCACCACCGGGGGCCGGCAAGACGACGCTCGTGCCGCTGGCGCTGCTCGGCGAGGCCTGGTGCGACGGAAAGATCGTCCTTCTCGAACCGCGGCGCCTTGCCGCCCGGGCCGCTGCAGCGCGGATGGCCGAACTGCTCGGAGAACAGGTGGGCCAGACGGTGGGCTACCGGATGCGGCTCGACACCCGGATCTCGGCGAAAACCCGGATCGAGGTGGTAACGGAAGGCGTCTTCGCCCGAATGGTGCTGGAGGAACCGGATCTTGCCGGAGTCTCCGCCGTCCTCTTCGATGAATTCCACGAGCGGTCGCTGGATGCGGATTTCGGGCTGGCACTGGCGCTCGACGTGCAATCCGGTCTGCGGGAGGATCTGAGGATCCTGGTGATGTCCGCGACGCTCGACATCGAGCGGGTGGCGGTTCTCCTGGACCATCCTCCCGCGATCGTCAGCGAGGGGCGCAGCTTCCCGATCGAGATCCGCCACCGCGACCGCCCCCCCGGGGAACGCCTCGAAGAGAGCGTCGCACGGGCCGTCATCGAGGCGCAGCGGAGCGAGGCCGGGTCGATCCTGGCCTTCCTGCCGGGACAGGGGGAGATCCTGCGGACGGCGGAGCGGCTGGAGGGACGCTTCGGCGAGGAGACGGTGGTGGTGCCCCTCTACGGGAACCTGACCCAGACGGAGCAGGACCTGGCGATCCGGCCGGCTCCGCCCGGCCGACGCAAGATCGTGCTGGCGACATCGATCGCGGAGACTTCGATCACCATCGACGGGGTGCGGATCGTCATCGACAGCGGCCTTCAACGGCTTCCGGTCTTCGAGGCATCCACGGGCATTACACGGCTGGAGACGGTGCGCGTTTCCCGCGCCTCGGCGGAACAGCGGGCCGGGCGCGCCGGACGAACGGAGCCGGGGATCGCCGTCAGGCTCTGGCATCCCGGGCAGACGGCTTCGCTGGCAGCCTTCACGCCGCCCCAGATTCTTTCCACCGACCTGTCCCAGCTGGCACTGGACCTCGCCTTCTGGGGCGTCCGGGATGCAGGCGCGCTACGGTTCCTCGATCCTCCGCCGGCGCCGGCGCTGGCGGAAGCGCGCGCCCTTCTGGTGCAACTGGGAGCTCTCGATCCCAAGCAGCAATCGCTGACGGAAAGAGGGCGCCTGATGCGCCGCCTCGCCTTGCCTCCGCGGCTGGCGGCAATGGTGATCGCCGCTGCCGAGGAGGGGCTCGGAACGCAGGCCTGCGAGCTGGCCGTCCTGTTGACCGAACAGGGGCTGGGCGGCAGCGAGATCGATCTCAACGAAAGGCTTCGCCGCTTCCGTGCCGAGCGCAGCCAGCGGGCACAGGCGGCGCGATCCCTGGCGGAGCGGATCGCCCGCGCCCTGCCGAAGGCTTCCGAACCGGCGGCATCCATGCCATCCGCCGGACGACTGCTCCTGCACGCATTCCCGGATCGCGTGGCGCTGCAACGGGGCGGGCGAGGCCGCTATGTGATGGCAAACGGACGGGGTGCCGAGCTGCCCGAGACGGAGCGGCTCGCCGCCTCTCCCATGCTGGTGATCGCCGACCTGACCGGGCGGGCGGAGAAAGGGCGGATCGTTTCTGCGGCGGAGGTGGACCGGAGGGAGGTCCTGGAGGATCTCGAACCATCGATCATCCGCGGCGAGGAATGCTTCTTCGACCGGCAGAGCCGACAGGTCCGCGCCCGGCGGGTGACGCGGCTCGGCGCTCTGGTGTTCGAAGAGGCCCCGCTTCCGAGGCCCGCAGGGGAGGACGCTGCACGGGCGCTGGCCGGGGGCCTGCGCGATCTCGGCATCGGGGCGCTGCCCTTCTCCAGGGACGCACACCATCTGCGTCAGCGGCTCGGCTTCCTCTACCGCACGGCGGGAAAGCCGTGGCCGGATGTCTCCGACCAGGCTCTTCTCACTCGCCTCGAGGAGTGGTTCGTTCCCTTCCAGGCCGGCGTCACGAGCCTCGACGGGATCAATCCCGGCAGCCTGACGGAAGGTCTTCGTTCGCTGGTGCCACATGAGCTCCAGCGGCAGATCGATGCTCTGGCACCGACGCATTTCGAGGCCCCGACCGGACAGAGGCACCCGATCCGCTATGACGGGGAAGAGCCCGTGCTGGCGATCCGTGTGCAGGAAATGTTCGGGCTGAAGGCGCACCCTTCCATCGCCGACGGGCGCCTGCCGCTTCTCCTGGAACTGACGTCTCCCGCACACCGGCCGATCCAGACCACCCGTGACCTGCCAGGCTTCTGGGCCGGTTCGTGGAAGGATATCCGCGCCGAGATGCGGGGGCGATATCCGAAGCACTTCTGGCCCGAGGATCCCGCCGAAGCGATACCGACCCATCGTGCCAAGCCTCGGGGGACGTGACAGAATGCCGCCTCGGGCAGGACAGCGTGACATTGTAAGGACCTCGGCATGAGCGGAAGGCAGGCATCGGGCGCCACAACCCGGAAAACCGTCGAGACATCGGCCACAAGGGAGTTCCACTCCCGGCCGCTTACCCGCCGGTTCCGCCTGCAGACACTGGTGCGGCTGAGATGGCTGGCGGTGGCAGGTCAGACACTGACCGTGCTTGCCGTGGACCTTCTGCTTGCCTTCCCGCTACCGCTTCTGGAGGCGGCCTTCCTGATCGGCGCGCTGGCGCTTGCCAACGTCATGCTGTCGCTGTGGTTTCCGCCGACGCACCGGCTCGGGCCGAAATCGGCGCTGGCGCTCCTGAGCTTCGACCTCCTGCAGATGGCGGCGTTGCTGTTCATCACCGGCGGGCTCGCCAATCCGTTCGCTCCACTGATCTGCGTGCCGGTAATCATATCCTTCGCGTCCCAGCCGCTCCGGCATTCGATCCCGCTGATCCTGCTGGCGATCGCCTGCACCACGGCGCTGGCCTTCTCTCCCTATCCGCTTCCCTGGTATCCGGACCAGACGCTGCGCCTGCAGCCGGTGATGCAGCTCGGCATCTGGTGCGCGATCGCCTCGATGATGTGCTTTGCCGCATTCTACGCCTATCGCGTCTCCAACGAGGCGACGCTGCTCGCCGATGCGCTGGCGGCGACCGAACTCGTGCTGGAGCGGGAGAAGCACCTGTCCCAGCTCGACGGACTAGCGGCGGCGGCAGCGCATGAGCTGGGAACGCCGCTCGCCACGATCAGCGTGGTGGCCAAGGAGATGGAACGGGAATTCGGCGACGACGAGCGCCTGCGCGACGACGTGCAGTTGCTGCGCAGCCAGAGCGAACGCTGCCGCGACATCCTGCAGCGCCTGACCTCGCTTTCCGCTGCCAGCGAGGAGCACATGCGGCGCCTGCCGCTCTCTTCCATGATCGAAGAGGTGATCGCGCCGCACCGCCAGTTCGGTATCGAGATCTCGCTGGTCGAGCTGGGAGAGCGCGCAACCGAACCGGTCTGCATGCGCAATGCCGGGATCCTCTACGGCCTCGGCAACCTGGTGGAGAACGCGGTGGACTATGCCCGCAGCAGGGTTACGCTGACGGTGGAGCATGATCGCGACCATGTCACCGTCGTGATCGAGGATGACGGAGCCGGCTATTCCCCGGATATTCTTTCTCGCATCGGCGAACCCTATATGACAAAAAGGAACAAAGAAGTCGAACGGGCCGGCGGCCTGGGGCTCGGCCTGTTCATCGCCAAGACGCTGCTCGAACGCTCGGGCGCGAGACTGGTATTCGAGAACCGCAGCGGCAACGAGGCGGGTGCACGGATACGGGTGGAGTGGCTACGCCCGATGCTCGAGGAAGGATAGCAGGCATTGCTGGCGGGAAGGGCAACTGCGCGACGTGGTTCCTGCCCCCCGCAATGCCTCTGGAGAGAAGACATGGAAAGAGACGCAAGCCATTCAGCAACCGAACCGGATGAGGCGATCGGCGCAGATCGCACGCTCCTGATCGTCGACGACGACGGGCCTTTCCTGCGACGCCTCGCACGCGCCATGGAAGGCCGCGGCTTTGCGGTCGAGGTCGCCGAATCGGTTGCCGAAGGCATCGCGAAGTCCAGGCTTCGTCCTCCGAAGTATGCCGTGGTCGATCTTCGGCTCGGGGACGGAAACGGGCTCGACGTGATCGAGGCCATCCGGCAGCAGCGGGAGGACACCAAGGCGATCGTCCTCACCGGATACGGCAATATCGCCACGGCCGTCACCGCGGTTAAGCTGGGTGCGCTCGATTACCTCGCCAAGCCTGCCGATGCCGACGATGTCTTCCACGCCCTGACGCAGAAGCCCGGAGAGAAGGCGGACGTACCGGAAAATCCGATGTCGGCCGACCGCGTCCGGTGGGAGCATATCCAGCGCGTCTACGAGATGTGCGAGCGGAACGTCTCCGAAACCGCGCGCCGGCTCAACATGCATCGGCGGACGCTACAGCGGATCCTCGCCAAGCGCGCACCGAAATAGCCTCTAGATCTCGTCGAAACTCTTGCCGGTCGCCCATTCCGCCATCATCAACCGCCGGGCCGCCGCACGCGAGAAGTTCAGCATCACCGCCTTGCGGGTCGCCGGCGCCAGCCGGTGGTCCGGTGCGTCCCGCATCAGGTGCGCACCATATCCGTCGGACAGGAGCAGCCCGCATTCTTCCGGGAAGATGTCGAGCGGCACCTCCCGGTGGGTCGCAAAAAACAGACGGTCGCAGTAGGCGCGATAGTCCGGCCACTTGCAGTCCACCCGAAAGTCCTCGACCGACGTCTTTATCTCGATGATCCAGATCTCGCCCTTTTCCGAGACCGTAACGAGGTCGGCCCTTCGGCCATTCGCCAGGACGAGTTCGGGCAGGGTCGCATGACGCATCTCGTCGAGCAGGATCTGGAGGCCACGGCGGACCATCATGGCGCGCGCCGATTGGCGGCCGTCGATGAGCGGATTATCGTTGGCGATGCTGACGAGGGTCATGTGTCCGTTCTAGCCAGGTCAACTTGTTGCAAAAAAGGCAATGTGGTCGTCAATCGTGGCGACCGCTCCCATCGAGCCAGCGCCGCGACTTGCCAAGGCAACCTTATTTGAAAATAACGCAGTAACAAAGACGGTTCCCGTCTGCGTCGCTCATCCATTTCACGAGAACTCCATGCGCAGCCGCACAAGCATGACCGTATTCGGCCTCCTGGCAAGCATTGCCCTGGCCGGATGCTCCACCACGTCCGAAACGACCGAGGTCACCCGGGTCGAGACAAGCAAGATCTTCACCGATTCCTACGGCACGGTGACCGACGCCGGATACGCCCTTCCCGCAATTCCGATCAACCGGCTGGACAAGAAGTTCCATCGCCAGATCGTTGAGTACGCGACCCAGGAAAAGCCGGGCACCATCGTCGTCAACACCCGCGAGCGCTTCCTCTACTATATCCTGCCGGGCGGCAAGGCAGTGCGTTACGGCATCGGGGTCGGCAAGCAGGGCTTTTCCTGGTCGGGCGAGGCCTATATCGCCTGGAAGCAGGCCTGGCCGACATGGCATCCGCCGAAGGAAATGGCCGCGCGCAAGCCGGACGTCGCCCGCTATGTGGAGGCCGGCATGGGGCCAGGGTTGAACAACCCGCTCGGCGCGCGCGCCATGTATCTGTTCAACGAGAAGGGCCAGGATACACTCTTCCGCCTGCACGGCACGCCGGAATGGTCGTCCATCGGCACGGCCGCCTCCTCGGGCTGCATCCGCCTCATGAACCAGGACGTGATCGATCTCTACAACCGCGTGCGGCCGGGCCGCGGCGCCAAGGTCGTCGTCATCCAGTAGCAAGCGGCCATGTCGGAATCAAAGAGGCCGCCGGAGCGATCCGGCGGCCTCTTTTTCGTTCATCCCTGCAGCTTTGCTTTCAGTTCCAGGCGGCGCCGGTGCAGGACCGGCTCGGTGTATCCGTTGGGCTGTTCGCGGCCCTTGAGAACCAGGTCGAGGGCCGCCTGGAAGGCGACCGAATCATCGAAGTTCGGTGCCATGGGGCGATAGAGCGGATCGCCGGCGTTCTGGCCGTCGACGACTGCCGCCATGCGCTTCATCGTCTCGACGATCTGCTCTTCGCCCACCACCTTGTGATGAAGCCAGTTCGCCATGTGCTGGGCCGAGATGCGCAGCGTGGCGCGGTCTTCCATCAGGCCGATATCGTTGATGTCAGGCACTTTGGAGCAGCCCACGCCCTGGTCGATCCAGCGGACGACATAGCCGAGGATCCCCTGCGCGTTGTTGTCCAGTTCGCGCTGGATCTCCTCCGGCGTCCAGTTGGGGCGTGAGACCACCGGAACGGACAGGATGTCGGAAAGCCTGGCGCGCGCCCGGCTCTTCAGTCCTGCCTGCACCTCCGCCACGTTGACCTTGTGATAATGCGTCGCGTGCAGCGTCGCCGCCGTCGGCGACGGCACCCAGGCCGTATTGGCGCCGGCCTTGGGATGGGCGATCTTCTGCTGCAGCATGGCCGCCATCAGATCCGGCATGGCCCACATGCCCTTGCCGATCTGCGCCTGGCCGGACAAGCCGCATTCCAGTCCGATATCGACATTCCAGTTCTCGTAGGCGGCAATCCAGGCGGCCTGCTTCATGTCGCCCTTACGGATCATCGGGCCGGCTTCCATCGAGGTATGGATCTCGTCGCCCGTGCGGTCGAGGAAGCCG
The DNA here is from genome assembly GCF_902153245.2 of Pseudorhizobium endolithicum. Classification (GTDB taxonomy): domain Bacteria; phylum Pseudomonadota; class Alphaproteobacteria; order Rhizobiales; family Rhizobiaceae; genus Neorhizobium; species Neorhizobium endolithicum. The sequence goes on along the minus strand of NZ_CABFWF030000014.1, from coordinate 318,282 downwards.
GTGTTGATGAAGACCACGCGCTCGCGGGCGGCGCGGATGCATTCCTTGAGGTTCACCGTGGTCCGGCGCTCCTCGTCCATGATGCCCATCTTCATCGTGTTGGTCGGCATGCCGAGCGCCTCCTCGACGCGCGCGAAGATCTCGCAGGCAAAGGCCACCTCTTCCGGCCCGTGCATCTTCGGCTTCACCACATACATCGAGCCGAGGCGCGAGTTCTGCCGGCGGCCGTTCGGGCCGATGTCGTGCAGTGCGATGAGCGCCGTCACCATGGCATCCATGATGCCCTCCGGCACCTCGCGGCCCTCCTGATCGAGGATGGCGGGGTTGGTCATCAGGTGCCCGACATTGCGCACCAGCATCAGAGAGCGGCCTTTCAGGTCCGCAGCACTGCCATCGGCAGCCGTGTAGGCAAAGTCCGGCTCCAGCTTGCGGGTAAAGGTCCGGCCGCCCTTGGTCACCTCCTCCTGGAGATCGCCCTTCATCAGGCCGAGCCAGTTACCGTAGACCAGCACCTTGTCCTCGGCGTCGACCGCAGCGACCGAATCCTCGCAGTCCATGATCGTGGTGATCGCCGATTCCAGCCGGACGTCGGAAATCTTCGCCGGATCGTCCTTGCCGATCGCCGTGCCGGGATCAATCAGAACCTGAATATGAAGGCCGTTGCGGCGAAGGATCAGGCTTTCCGGTCGCGAGCCCTCGCCGGTATGGCCGACGAACTGTGCGGGATCGGCCAGTTCCACCGTGCGCCCTTCCGGCCCGGCGGCCGTTAGCCGACCGGCGGAAACGATGAGGCTCGTTATATCGCTCCAGCTCGCGCCGGACAGCGGCGCCGACTGGTCGAGGAAGGCCCGCACCCATGCGATGACCTTGGCGCCGCGGGCGGGATTGTAGCCCCTGCCTTTTTCCGCCCCGTCATCTTCCGGAATCGCATCCGTGCCGTAAAGCGCGTCATAGAGGGAGCCCCATCGTGCATTGGCGGCATTCAGCGCATAGCGCGCGTTCATTACCGGCACGACAAGCTGCGGCCCGGCAATCTCGGCAATCTCCGGATCCACGTTCTGCGTCGATACGGTGAAATCCGGGCCCTCCGGCAGCAGATACCCTATGTCGCGCAGGAAGCTCTCATAAGCATCGAGATCGACGGGCGCGCCGTTCCGGCGATACCAGTCGTCCAGCTTTTCCTGCATCTCGTCGCGCTTGGACAGCAGCGCACGATTCTTGGGCGCCAGATCGGACACGATCCGGGCGAACTGCGAGAAGAAGCGTTCCGCATCCACGCCGGTGCCGGGGATCGCCTTCTGCACGAGGAAGTCGTGCAACTCTTCGTCTATCGCGAGCCCGTTCTTGTCGATGCGCGCCATGCAGGCGTCCTCCTCTGTCATTCACCACTGCCGCTGCCAATTTGCGCGGGGAGCTGTCGCTGTCAATGCGCCTATGGGCGAAGCCGAGGACTGACCCGCATCGGCAGGCCATCGCGCGGCTGGGTCGTCAGCTTCTGGACCGGCCAGGGCTTCGTCTCCGGCGTCAGGTCGAACCGATGACGGCTCATCAGCACCGCAAGGGCAATGACGGCTTCCTGCATGGCGAAGGTTGCGCCGATGCAGACCCGCGGGCCGACACCGAAGGGAAGGTACTGGAAGCGGCTGATGCTGTCCCGGTTCTCCGGCAGGAAGCGTTCCGGCATGAAGGCGCGCGGCTTCTCCCAGTAGAGCTCGTGCCGGTGCAGCGTCCAGGGCATGATGAGAACCGTCACGCCGGCGTTTATTTTCACACTCCTGCCGTCCGGGCTCTGCCACTCGTCATCGGCGATCGCCGCACGATTGAGCGACGGCGCGGGCGGATAGAGCCGCAAGGCCTCTTCGAAGGCCGCGCGAACCCAGGGCATTCGGTCCAGCCACTCCACCGGATCGGCACCGGTGGAAAGCACCTGATCGATCTCCGCCTCCATCCGCTCCCGAACCTGCGGCGTGTTGGCGACGCAATAGAGGGTCCAGGCCAGGGCACGCGCCGTTGTCTCATGCCCGGCGCCGATGAACGTCAGGATGTTGTCCTCGATCTCCTCCATCGTCAGCCCGTCGGGCCCCTCGAGCGCCAGAAGCAGCGTCAGGAAATCCTGGGGCACGCGGTCGGGATCGTCCCGCATTTTCCTCTGCCGCAGGGCCATGGTCTTCGCGACGATTTCACGGAACTTGCCGAGGACGCGCTTGCCGCCGATGCGGGTGAACCGCGGCACCCAGGGAGGCGCGCGAAGGAGGTCCATCGGGTCCACGCGGCCCATACGGTGGAGCAGACTGTCGACGTCGTCCGAGAAATCCTTGCTTTCGGTAACGATCTCGCCGGAAAAGAGGGTCTCAGACAGAATGGCGAAGGTGAGTTCCGTCATGTCGACGGAAATGTCGAAGACCTTCCCTTCACCGGCTCCCGCATATTTTTCAGCGTATTCCTCCGACTTGCGCAGCATCTGGCCGGCGAAGCCCTTGGCGTGACGGGGCGTGAAGACCGGGGCCATGGCCTTGCGCGACCGCTTCCAGACCTCTCCCTCGGCAGTCAGCAGCCCGTCCCGCAGGATCGGCCGCAGAATAAGCTGCCGGATCTCGGACATCTCATAGTTTCGCGCATTGTCGACGAGGACGTGGCGGATGAGACCCGGATCGTTGACGATCAGGGTCCGTTCCTTGAAGAACCTGGTCTCGATCCAGGGCAGCGTATAGGACGGCACCCCCCATAGTTCCAGCGGGTTGTCGAGGACAGTGCGGATGATCTGAAGCCGCGAGGGCGGGATGGTCCGCGGGATGGGAGCCGGCGGAACGAACGGCTCGAGGCGCATATCCATCGGACGCTCCCGAAGCTGGTGGCAAACCAGCAATATCAGAACTCAGAGGAGCGATTTCAACTCCGGGAGCTTCTCGTTGACAAGCCACCCATAGTAGTTTTCTTCCGGCAATCCGCCGCGCGCCTTCAGCATCGCGGCCCGCTCGCGGGACCCGCCCGTATTGTAGAGCGTTGCGGTAATCCCCGGATTGGTGGAGATGTCGACGCCGGCGATGGAGGCATAATCGTCTATGGATTTGCGGATGCTGGCCGCCATGTAGGCCAGCGACTTGTCCGGATCCATGATCGCCTCGTAGACCGCCGCCGCCTTGTTCTCGTCCAGCTTCGGATAGCCGGATGTCTTCGCAACGATATCCGACAGCATAAGGGCCGTCAGGGGATTGACCTGCCCGAGCCCGAAGGTCTGCCCCGCATAGAACGGCTGGAAGAAGACGGCGCTGAACCTGTTGTCCGGGAAGGTGACGCCATCGACCGTGCGGCCCCGGAACCGATCGTTCCATATGGACTCGCGGCAGCTCCACAGGCTGTAGGAATCGGTCTTTCCGGCACATTGGCTGAACTGGGGGCGGGCAACGAATTCGCTTATCGACTCGTCACCATGGCCGAACCGGAACCGGTCCCCGGCATAGGCGGCCGCCTTGATGTAATAGGATTGCAGGCGATCATAGGCATCGACGTTGTACGTATGCTCTCCGACAATGGCTCCGATCATGTGGATCGGCTCGATCCGGTAGGCGGCGGCCGTTGCCTTGATCTTGGCCATCAGCGACTCGTCGGACGCCAGGAGATCGCGGATCTTGTCGTATTTTTCGTCGAATGTCGTGCGACCCGCCCGCGTGCGCCGTGCCGACGCTCCCGGGATCTTCGGCTGCTCGATGTTCCTGTTGCCTTCCGGAACAGGACGCAACCCGCCAGCATCGGCCGCGATCACGCTGCCGAGGACAAAAAGGAACGCCAGGAGAATACGTGTCAAGATTTTCGCACCCGATTTACTTGCCGCGAGGCCGCAGGCCATCGATGCCGGACAGCAACGAACCTGTTCTTGCGCCATGGAGCAAGCGCCTCCCTTAGAAGAAAGGGAGGCTTTGTGTCGAGGATGTTTGCTTCAAAATCCCGTCAGCTTCGAGACGACATTCGCCGCACGTTGCCGCGGCGCCACGTCGCCGCCCTCAGAGGATATAGCGCGACAGGTCCGTATCCGCCGCCAGATCGCCGACATGCTCGCGAACATAGTTCGCATCGACCATCACCGTGCTGCCTGAACGGTCGGGAGCGTTGAAGGAGATTTCGTCCAGCACACGCTCCATGACCGTCTGCAGGCGGCGGGCACCGATATTCTCCACCGACGAGTTGAGGTGCACGGCCACATCGGCCAGTGCGTCTATGGCGTCCTCGGTGAAATCGAGGCTCAGTTGCTCGGTTTCCATCAGCGCCCTGTACTGCCGGATGAGGCTTGCTTCCGTCTCCGTCAGGATGCGGCGGAAATCCTCCTTCGTCAGCGGGCGCAGCTCCACGCGGATCGGCAGCCGGCCCTGCAGTTCCGGCAGAAGGTCGGAAGGCTTCGCCACATGGAAAGCGCCGGAGGCGATGAACAGGATGTGGTCCGTCTTCACCGGTCCATATTTCGTCGCGACCGTCGTTCCTTCGACCAGCGGCAGGAGGTCGCGCTGTACACCCTCGCGGGAAACACCGGCGCCCAGACCGCCGTCGCGGGCCGCGATCTTGTCGATCTCGTCCAGGAAGACGATGCCGTCGTTCTCGACCGCCCGCACCGCCTCCCGCTGGATTACTTCATTGTCGATCAGCTTGTCGGATTCGTCGCGGATCAGTTCGCCGTAGGACTTCGAGACGGTCGTACGCACCTTCTTGGTCCGACCGCCGAGAGCCTTGCCGAACATTTCCGAGAGGTTGAGAACGCCGATATTGGCGCCCGGCATGCCGGGGATCTCGAAGCCCGGCATGCCGGAGCCGGTATCGGCCACCTCGATCTCGATCTCCTTGTCGTCGAGTTCGCCGTTGCGGAGTTTCTTGCGGAAACTGTCCCGGGTGGCGGGCGATGCGGTTGCCCCGACGAGCGCGTCCAGCACCCGCTCTTCCGCGCTCATGTGCGCCTTGGCCTGCACCTCGGCGCGCTTCTTTTCGCGCACCAGGCCGATCCCGACCTCGACGAGATCACGGATGATCTGTTCCACGTCACGGCCGACATAACCGACTTCGGTGAACTTGGTGGCTTCGACCTTGATGAACGGAGCACCCGCCAGCTTTGCCAATCGCCTGGAAATCTCGGTCTTGCCGACACCGGTCGGGCCGATCATCAGGATGTTCTTCGGCATCACCTCGTCGCGCAGGCTTTCGTCGAGCTGCTGGCGGCGCCAGCGGTTGCGCAGCGCAATGGCAACGGCGCGCTTGGCGTCGTGCTGCCCGATGATATGGCGGTCGAGTTCGGAGACGATCTCGCGGGGAGAGAAGTTTGTCATTCCATGTCCTCTTGGCGTTCCTGCCGCCCGGCTTGCAAAAAGCCCGGACGGGGACCCATTGGTGAATGTCGTTACTCGGCGTCCAGCGTCTCGACGACGAGATTGTGGTTGGTATAGACGCAGATTTCGGCGGCGATATCGAGCGCGGTGCGGGCAATCTCCTCCGCCGTCTTGCCGCTGTCCATCAGGGCCCTCGCCGCAGCATAGGCAAAATTACCGCCGGATCCGATGGCGATCGTGCCGTGCTCGGGCTCCAGAACGTCCCCATTGCCGGTGACGGCCAGCGTGATGGTCTTGTCGGCCACCAGCATCATCGCCTCCAGATTGCGGAGATACTTGTCCGTTCGCCAGTCCTTGGCGAGTTCCACCGCGGCCCGCATCAACTGCCCAGGATATTGCTCGAGCTTCTTCTCCAGCCGGTCGAGCAGCGTGAAGGCGTCCGCCGTTGCGCCGGCGAAGCCCGCGATCACCTCACCCTTGCCGATGCGGCGCACCTTGCGGGCATTGCCCTTCATCACCGTCTGGCCGAGGCTCACCTGGCCATCGCCGGCCATGATCACCTTGCCGCCCTTTCGGACCGTTATGATTGTCGTCATCTCTCACCCGTCGTGCCCCTTGGGGCGTTCTTCCTGGGAGGCGTGGGCGCCTCGTTGCCTCCTATGTAAGTGGAGGAAGGCCGATTGCAAACGCACCGGCCGCACTGGTGAGACATCGTGCTTTTGCTGGATATTTCACAGGCCGCCTGTTATGGAGCCCACAACAAACGCATGGAGCAGATGATGGCCGATACAGCCGCGCGCACGGGCTCGGTATCCCGCAAGACCAACGAGACTTCCGTTTCGGTCTCCGTCAATCTGGACGGTACCGGCAGCGCAAGGATCTCGACCGGTGTGGGCTTCTTCGACCATATGCTCGATCAGCTTTCTCGCCACTCGCTGATCGACATGGAGATCGACGTGCAGGGCGACCTGCATATCGACGATCACCATACGGTCGAGGACACCGGTATCGCCATCGGGCAGGCCATCTCCAAGGCGCTCGGCGACCGGCGCGGGATCACGCGCTATGCGTCGCTGGATCTGGCGATGGACGAAACGATGACCAAGGCGGCGGTCGATCTGTCCGGCCGGCCCTTCCTCGTCTGGAATGTCGATTTCAGTTCGCCCAAGATCGGCAGTTTCGACACCGAGCTGGTGCGGGAATTTTTCCAGGCGCTGGCCCAGAACGCCGGCATCACGCTGCATGTCTTCAACTATTACGGCGCCAACAATCACCACATCGCCGAGACCTGCTTCAAGGCCGTTGCCCGCTGCCTCCGCACCGCCACCGAAATCGATGCACGGCAGGCAGGGCGGGTTCCCTCGACGAAGGGCACGCTGACCTGAATGGCCAAGGAGCGATCTTGAAGAGCTATCTCGTTCTGGCGCCGCCCAAGGGCGCCGATCCCGACCCGGCAAAAGCCATCATCCTGGCCGACCGGTTCTCCTGGCTGGCGCTCTTCTTCCCCTGGATCTGGCTCCTGACGAAGCGGCTCTGGCTCGCGGCGGTGGCGGTCTTCCTGGCGCAGATCGCGGCGGTGCAGCTGACACAGATCACCGGTTTCGAGGTCGCCGGCATCCTTCTCGGCTTTGCGATCAACCTCCTGGTTGCGCTGGAAGGGCGGCACTTCTATAGCGAAAGCCTCATCCGGCGGGGGTGGACGCTGGAGGACGTGGTGACGGCCGCGGATCTTGATACCGCCGAGCAAATCTACTTTGCAGGCCTGCCTCAGGCTTCGACGGCGCCGATCGCCGCTGCCAACTGGACCAATTCCGTTCGTCCCCCCTCCGCAGCAGGATGGGATCGTGGCGGGATAGGCCTTTTTGACCAAGGAGGACGCTGATGCGCGTCGCGATCATCGACTACGGCTCAGGCAATCTCCGTTCCGCCGTCAAGGCATTCGAACGGGCCGCCGAGGAAGCGGGCATCGATGCCACGATCGATCTAACGGACAAAGCCGAGGCCGTGGCAAGCGCCGACCGCGTCGTCCTTCCGGGCGTCGGGGCCTATGCCGATTGCCGCGCCGGCCTCGACGCCGTGGCGGGCATGCATGACGCACTCGTGGAGACGGTGGAGCGGAAAGGCCGGCCCTTCCTGGGTATCTGCGTGGGCATGCAATTGATGTCGTCCCGCGGCCTGGAGAAGACAATCACCGAAGGCCTCCGCTGGATCGAAGGCGACGTCCGGGAGATGGAGCCGGCCGACCGGAGCCTGAAGATCCCGCAGATCGGCTGGAATACGCTCACCCTTGGGCGCCCTCACCCGCTCTTCGAGGGAATTCCGACCGGTCCCGACGGGCTGCACGCCTACTTCGTCCATTCCTATCACCTGGTGGCGAGGGACCCGGAGGACGTCGTCGCCACGACCGATTATGGCGGGCCAGTAACCGCCTTCGTGGCACGGGACAACAAGGCGGGATCGCAATTCCATCCCGAAAAGAGCCAGACGCTGGGCCTCGCCCTGATCGCCAATTTCCTTCGCTGGAAGCCCTGACATGATCCTCTTTCCTGCCATCGATCTAAAGGACGGCCAGTGCGTCCGGCTCAAGCTCGGCGACATGGAGCAGGCCACCGTCTACAATCCCGACCCCGCGGCCCAGGCCAAAGCCTTCGAGGCCCAGGGGTTCGAGTGGCTGCATGTCGTCGATCTGAACGGTGCCTTCGCCGGTGAAAGCGTAAACGGCGCCGCAGTTGACGCAATTCTCAAGGCGACGAAGAACCCGGTGCAACTCGGCGGCGGCATCCGGACGCTCGAGCATATCGAAAGCTGGCTGTCGCGCGGTCTGGCGCGCGTCATCCTCGGCACCGTCGCCGTCCGCGACCCGGCGCTCGTCCTGGAGGCCTGCAGGCGGTTTCCGGGCAGGATCGCCGTCGGCATCGATGCCAAGGGCGGCAAGGTCGCGGTCGAAGGCTGGGCCGAGGCCTCCGAATTGGGCGTGATCGAACTGGCGAGGAAGTTCGAAGGTGCCGGCGTATCGGCGATCATCTACACCGACATCGACCGGGACGGGATTCTCACCGGCATCAACTGGGATTCGACTCTGGAGCTCGCGAATGCCGTCTCCATCCCGGTCATCGCCTCCGGAGGGCTCGCCTCCCTGGAGGACATCAAGCGGATGCTGCAGCCGGACGCTGCCCGTTTGGAAGGCGCGATCTCCGGTCGGGCTCTCTATGACGGCCGGATCGACCCGGCCGAAGCACTGGCGCTGATCCGCAAGCACAAGGGAGAGGCAGCATGACCCTCAAGGCCCGTGTCATCCCCTGCCTCGACGTCAAGGACGGACGTGTGGTCAAGGGCGTCAACTTCGTCGACCTGATCGATGCCGGCGATCCGGTCGAGGCCGCCAAGGGCTATGACGCCGCCGGTGCCGACGAACTCTGCTTCCTCGACATCACGGCCTCCTCCGACAATCGCGAGACGATCTTCGATGTGGTGGCGCGCACTGCCGATCATTGCTTCATGCCGCTGACCGTCGGCGGCGGCGTACGCAACGTCGCCGACATCCGCAAGCTGCTGCTCGCCGGTGCAGACAAGGTGTCGATCAATTCGGCCGCGGTGAAAAACCCTGATTTCGTGGCCGAGGCCGCCGACAAGTTCGGCAACCAATGCATCGTGGTGTCCATCGATGCCAAAAAGGTATCGTCGGCCGGTGAGACGGACCGCTGGGAGATCTTCACCCATGGCGGCAGGCAGGCGACAGGCATGGATGCCCTGCAGTTCGCCGCCAAGGTCGTCGAGAAGGGCGCAGGTGAACTCTTGGTGACGTCCATGGATCGGGACGGCACCAAGAGCGGCTACGACATCGCGCTGACCCGCGCGATCGCCGACAGCGTCAGGGTCCCCGTCGTCGCTTCAGGAGGGGTCGGCACGCTCGACGATCTCGTTGCGGGGATCAGGGACGGGCATGCCACCGCCGTGCTGGCGGCCTCCATTTTTCATTTCGGCACCTATACCGTCGGGCAAGCCAAGCGCTACATGGCCGAGAACGGCATTGCGATGCGGCTGCACTGACGCCGCAGGAGACTGAACATGAGCGATTTCTCCCTCAGCGACCTCGAGCGGATCGTCGCATCCCGCGCTAAGGCGTCGCCCGAGGAATCCTGGACCGCAAAACTCGTCGCCTCCGGCCAGGCGAAGGCCGCCAAGAAACTCGGCGAAGAAGCGGTGGAGACGGTGATCGCAGCCGTCTCGCAGGGCCGCCCGGAACTGGTCGGCGAGAGCGCCGACCTCCTCTATCACCTAATGGTCGTATTGAATATCGCCGGCATTCCGCTCGAGGATGTGCTGGAAGAGCTTCAGCGGCGGACGGCCCAGTCCGGCCTGCAGGAAAAGGCGAACCGTCCATCATGACACCGGCAGCGCAACCGGCCGAGAGCCCCGAGCAGTCGCCTTCCGCCAACTACTCGCCCTACCACGTCTTCACGTCCGGCCAATGGGCCCGCTTCCGGGCGGATACGCCGCTGACGCTCACTTCCGACGAGGTGACACGGCTTCGCTCCCTGGACGACCCGATAGACCTCGACGAAGTCCGGCGCATCTATCTGTCGCTGTCGCGCCTTCTCTCGGCTCATGTGGAAGCGTCGCAGTTGCTGTTCCAGCAGCGCAACCGCTTCCTCAGTCTTTCCGATGTCGCCAAGACCCCCTTCGTCATCGGCATTGCAGGATCGGTGGCCGTCGGAAAATCCACCACGGCCCGCATCCTGAAGGAACTCCTGGCGCGCTGGCCCTCGAGCCCGAAGGTGGACCTGATCACCACGGACGGCTTCCTCCATCCCAACGCGATCCTGAGGCGCGAGGATCTGATGGAGCGCAAGGGTTTTCCCGAAAGCTACGATATCGGCGCGCTCCTTCGTTTCCTGTCTGCGATCAAGGCCGGCCAGCCGAACGTGAAGGCGCCGCGCTACTCACACCTGACCTATGATGTCCTGCCGGACGAATTCACCCTCGTCGATCGTCCCGACATTCTGATCTTCGAGGGCATCAACGTCCTCCAGTCGCGCGACCTGCCGGCGGACGGCAAGTTCGTGCCGATGGTCTCGGACTTCTTCGACTTCTCGATCTACATCGACGCCGACGAGGCGCTGATCCACAACTGGTATGTGGAGCGCTTCATGAAGCTGCGGCTGACCGCATTCCGCGACCCCAGCTCGTTTTTCAACCGCTATTCCACGATCAGCGAAGATGCCGCCCGCGCGATTGCCGAGGGCCTCTGGGAGAACATCAACCTCAAGAACCTGAGGCAGAACATCCTGCCGACCCGGCCGCGCGCCGACCTCATCCTCCGCAAGGGTTCCAATCACCTCGTGGAAACCGTGGCACTGAGGAAACTCTGATCAACGCCTCACGCGCCTCAAGGTGAGGTTGATGCGCCCGCCGTTCTTCAGAAGCGTCGACGTTCCCGGGTAGATGCGATCGACACCGTGAAAGCAAAGGCGCGCGGCCCCTCCCAGGATCACGACGTCGCCGCTGGACAGGCGGAGGGAGGTGGTGGAATCCCTTCGATCCGGGCCGCCGATCCTGAACAGGCACGCGTTGCCGAGAGAAAGGGACAGTACGGGCGCCTCGAGGTCCACCTCGTCCTTGTCCTGGTGCATGCCCATCTTCGCTTCATCCGAATAGAAATTGACGAGGCAGGCTTCCGGCGGCTTCGGATATCCCGAACGGGCGTCCCACAGATCCAGGAGTTCTCGAGGAATGGCAGGCCAACCTCGTTTGGTCGTCGGGTGGAAGGCCTGGTACCGGTAGCCCTTCTCCCTATCGGTCACCCAGCCGAGCAGACCGCAATTCGTCATCCGAACGGACATGGGCTTGCCGGTCCGAGGCATCTCCGCAACGTAGAGCGGAGCGTCGGCAACGACCTGCCTGATCTGCTCGACCACGTTTTCCTGTGCCGGCCGATCCAGGTAAGCCGGCAGATACCGGAACCCTTCGGGAAGCGACGCCATCGACTAGTCTCCCGTCGGCTTGCCGCGCATTTTCTTCACCTCGGAACGCCCGGATTTCTCCTTCAGGCGCCGCTCGACGGAACCCTTCGTCGGCTTCGTGACCCGGCGCGGCGGCGGTGGCGGTTCCGCAGCCTTGAGGATCAGTTCCTTCAACCGCTCGCGTGCGTCCTCTCGATTGCGATCCTGGCTGCGAAACCGATTCGCCTCGATCATCAGCACCCCCTCCTTGGAGACCCGCCGGCCGGCAAGACGGATGGCGTTGGCCCTGATGCGCTCGGGCAGCGAAGGAGAGTTCGCAAGATCGAAGAATAACTGGACGGCGGTCGAGACCTTGTTGACGTTCTGCCCGCCCGGCCCTCCGGCCAGCACGAATTGCTCCGTCAGTTCCCAGCCAGCGATGGTGATGCGGTCGTTGATGTAGAGCGGGTTGCTGGCCATGATCTCGTCTCCCCGGCCTCTATCCCACAAAGGGCTTCCAAAGAAAACCGCCGGCCCAGGGGACCGGCGGCTGGAGATGCCCCAACTAGTCTTTCGGTTATTCTGCAGCGTTCAACAGTACGGGCGCGGCGTCGCGGACGCGGCTGTCCACGTGGTCTTCGAACTTTTCGAAGTTGGCGATGAACATCGAGACCAGCTTCTTCGCCTGCACGTCATAGGCGGCACCGTCGGCCCAGGTGGAACGCGGGTCCAGGATCGCCGAATCGACGCCGTCGACCGCAACCGGAACCGCGAAGCCGAAATTCGGGTCGGTGCGGAACTGCGCACTCTTCAGGTCGCCGTTCAAAGCGGCCGTCAGTAATGCGCGCGTCGCCTTGATCGGCATCCGGCGACCGACTCCATAGGCGCCCCCGGTCCAGCCGGTGTTGACGAGCCAGCAATCGACGCCATGGCGGTCGATCAGGTCGCGCAGCAGGTTGCCGTATTCTGCCGGGTGGCGCGGCATGAAGGGTGCACCGAAGCAGGTGGAGAACGTCGCCTCCGGTTCCGTGACACCCTTCTCGGTGCCGGCCACCTTGGCGGTATAGCCGGACAGGAAGTGATACATCGCCTGCTCCGGCGTCAGCTTCGCGATCGGCGGCATCACGCCGAAAGCGTCGGCGGTCAGCATGATGATCGTCTTCGGGTGCGGCGCGATGCCGGTGTCCGATGCATTCGGAATGAAGTGCAGCGGATAGGCGCTGCGCGTATTCTCCGTCAGCGAGGCGTCGTCGAAATCCGGCACCCGGTTCTCGTCCAGCACGACGTTTTCCAACACGGTCCCGAACCGGCGGGTTGCCGCGTAGATCTCCGGCTCCGCTTCTGCGGACAGGCGGATTGCCTTCGCATAGCAGCCGCCTTCGAAGTTGAAGATGCCGTTTTCGCCCCAGCCGTGCTCGTCGTCGCCGATCAGCGTGCGGCTCGGATCCGCAGAAAGGGTCGTCTTGCCGGTGCCGGACAGGCCGAAGAAGACCGCCGCATCACCCGCCGGGCCGACATTGGCGGAGCAATGCATCGGCATGACATGCTTCGCCGGCAGCAGATAGTTGAGGACCGTGAAGACGGACTTCTTGTTCTCGCCCGCGTAGGACGTGCCTCCAATGAGAACGATACCGCGCGTCAGATCGCAGGCGATCACCGTTTCGGTCCGGCAGCCGTGGCGGGCCGGATCTGCCCGGAAGCTCGGAAAATTGATGATCGTCAGCTTCTGCACGAAGTGCTCCAACGAAGCACGGCTCGGACGAATGAGAAGATTGCGGATGAACAGCGCGTGCCAGGCAAACTCCGTGACTACCCGCGTCGGAAGCGCGTTTTCCGGATCGGCGCCGCCGACGAGGTCCTGAACGTAGAGCGTCTTGCCCGCGGCATGCGCAAGCATGTCACGATGCAGGACCTCGAACCGCTCCGGAGACATCGGCCTGTTATTGTCCCACCAGATGACGTTCTCGGTCTGGTCGTCGCGCACCACGAACTTGTCCTTGGGCGACCGTCCGGTATGCTGGCCGGTGATCGCCCGCAGCGCGCCGTCGGCGGTCAGGTCGGCTTCGCAGTTGCGTATCGCCTCCTCGTAGAGCTCGATCTCCGAGAAGTTGTAGTTGACACGGGCAACGTCAGTGAAGCCGATCGCCGCAACCCCGTTGGACGGATTGTAAAGTCCGAGCTCCTGCATGCGCGCCTTCCTTCCTTGGCGTTGATATGTCGCATCAACTAGCTTCACCTCCGACAGAGGGCAAGGGTCATCTTCTGGATAATTCAACGATATCAATAAATTAATCGATTTAAAAAAATTTATTTCTTCTTAAATCGGTTTAATGACGCTTTCAGTTCGGCTGTGGGACCGTCTGGACAAGGTCAAGCCCGAGGGGCACTCCTCGCCCCTCTCCTTCCTTGCCACAATTTGTTCCACCTTTATACTCACAAGGCGCATCTGCGGATTGCCCGATCTGGCTGGGGTAACTCCTGGAGATGCGCAAGAATGGTGATGGAGACAGAGAGCATGCAGACAATCGCCCTCGTGGACGACGACCGCAACATTCTCACCTCGGTGTCGATCGCACTGGAGGCGGAAGGCTACAAGGTCGAGACCTATACCGACGGCGCGTCCGCACTGGACGGACTTCTCGCGAGACCGCCGCAACTGGCTATCTTCGACATCAAGATGCCCCGCATGGACGGAATGGAACTGTTGCGCAGGCTACGGCAGAAGTCCGACATTCCGGTCATCTTCCTGACGTCGAAGGACGAAGAGATCGACGAGCTGTTCGGCCTGAAGATGGGCGCCGACGACTTCATCACCAAGCCCTTCTCCCAGCGTCTGCTGGTGGAGCGCGTGAAGGCGATCCTTCGTCGGGCGAGCGCTCGGGAAACGCTCGCCGGAGTCGGCGCGAAGGCCGGTGCCGACCCGCAACAGGCCCGCACGCTGGAACGCGGGCAGTTGCTGATGGACCAGGAGCGCCACACCTGCACCTGGAAGGGAGAGCCCGTCACCTTGACCGTGACGGAATTCCTGATACTCCACTCGCTGGCGCAGCGACCCGGCGTGGTGAAGAGCCGCGATGCCCTGATGGACGCCGCCTACGACGAGCAGGTCTATGTCGACGACCGCACGATCGACAGTCACATCAAGCGCTTGCGCAAGAAGTTCAAGATGGTTGACGGCGATTTCGACATGATCGAAACGCTCTACGGGGTTGGTTATCGATTCCGCGAGGCAGCCTGACAAGGAACCCGCCTCGAGGAGACGCCGCGCCTGGACGGACAGTGTGCCGGTCCCTTGAAAGGACGAAGCGTGGCAGATCAGCTGCTTGAAGACGACATGCTCGACGGCTCGGAGGCCGAGATGCGCCGCGCGCCGCGGCGGATCTGGTCCCGGCCATTCATCCTCATCCGCCGCATCTTCGGACACGCAGTATTTTCTAGCCTGACGCGGCGGATCCTGTTCTTCAATATCACGGCGACCGTCGTGCTTGTCGGCGGCATCCTTTACCTGAACCAGTTTCGCGAGGGCCTGATCGACGCGCGCGTCGAGAGCCTCCTGACCCAGGGGGAAATCATCGCCGGGGCCATATCGGCGTCGGCATCCGTCGACACAAACTCGATCACCATCGATCCGGAAAAGCTGCTGGAACTCCAGGCAGGCCAAAGCATCACCCCCGTCCCCAACGACGAGGACCTGGATTTTCCGATCGATCCCGATCGCGTCGCGCCCGTTCTGCGCCGGCTGATCTCTCCCACCCGCACTCGCGCCCGCCTGTTCGACGCGGATGCCAACCTGCTTCTCGACTCCCGGCACCTCTACTCCCGCGGCCAGGTCCTGCGCTTCGACCTGCCGCCGGTCGAGCAGGAGACGACGAGCTGGAGCGACTGGATCGCCGGGCTCTTCAACCGGATGCTGCAGCAGCGCGACCTTCCGGTCTACAAGGAAGCCCCCGGCGGCGACGGCTCCATCTATCCGGAGGTCATGAACGCGCTGACGGGCGTACGTGGAGCGGTGGTCCGCATCACGGAGAAGGGGGAGCTGATCGTTTCGGTGGCGGTCCCGGTCCAGCGCTTCCGCGCCGTGCTTGGCGTCCTGCTCCTGTCGACCCAGGCCGGCGACATCGACAAGATCGTCCATGCGGAGCGACTGGCCATCATGCGCGTCTTCGGCGTCGCCACGCTCGTCAACATCCTTCTGTCGCTCCTGTTGTCATCGACGATCGCCAATCCCCTGCGGCGGCTGGCGGCGGCGGCCATCCGGGTTCGCCGCGGGGCCAAGCAGCGCGAGGAGATACCGGATTTTGCCTATCGCCAGGACGAGATCGGCAACCTCTCGATCGCCCTTCGCGAAATGACCACCGCGCTCTACGACCGCATCGACGCGATCGAAAGCTTCGCCGCCGATGTCAGCCACGAACTCAAGAACCCGCTGACCTCCCTCCGCAGCGCCGTCGAGACGCTGCCGCTAGCAAGATCGGACGAGGCGAAGCAGCGCCTCACAGAAATCATCTTCCACGACGTGCGCAGGCTGGACCGGCTGATCAGCGATATCTCCGATGCATCGCGGCTCGATGCGGAGCTTGCTCGTACCGACTCGACGCCGGTCGACCTGCAGGTTCTGCTCGGCAACCTGGTTGATATCTCGCGGCAGATCCGCAGCGGACGCAAGCCGGTCGAGATCGACCTGCTGGTCGACAGCAAGGGCGGAAAGTCCGCCTTCGTCGTCAACGGCCACGACCTGCGGCTCGGGCAGATCATCACGAACCTCATCGAGAATGCCCGTTCCTTCGTGCCGGTGGAAGGCGGCAAGGTGACGATCCGGCTGTTCCAGTCCCGCGGTCGCGTCAACATCACCGTCGAGGACAACGGCCCGGGCATACAGGCAGAAGAAATCGACCGGATCTTCGAGCGCTTCTATACCGATCGGCCCGAAGGAGAGAGCTTCGGCCAGAATTCCGGCCTTGGCCTGTCCATCAGCCGCCAGATTGCCGAAGCCCATAACGGCTCCTTGCGCGCGGAGAACATTGTCGACGCCAGGACCGGCAGCATCAAAGGCGCCCGCTTCATCCTATCGCTGCCGGCCGGAGAACCGGCATGACAAGCCACTCCGCCAACATACACGCCACCGCCGTCGTTGTCGGCGCGGCCGGCCTGCTTTTCATCGGGCCTTCCGGAGCTGGCAAATCGATCACGGCCTTCAACTGCCTGGCAGCAGCGCGGCGGGCGGGCGTCGCCGCCTCGCTCATCGCCGACGACCGCGTGATCGTTTCGTCCGAGGGGGATCGGCTGGTCGCCACATGCCCGCAGAGCATTTCCGGCCTCATCGAGATCCGCGGCAGCGGGATCCTTCGCTTGCCCCATGTCGCCTCCGCACCGCTCAATCTTGCCGTGCTGGTCTGCGATCCTTCCACCGCCGACCGGCTGCCTCCTGCCGACGAGGAGCATAGGATCCCCGATATCGGCAGCCTCCCGCAGATCCGCCTGATGGCCGGGTCCGCCGAGCCCCTGTCGCTTATCGCGTGCTTTTGTCCGGAGATCGGAATTCCGCAGCCGTTTTCTCCCTGATTTCTACGGATTTTTGACTTGCACTTGATCTCTACATGGCCAAGATGGCTGTCCACCGCTGGACGGCTCTTGTGCGATGCGATATGGGCCGAACATTTCCGGAGCAGGGGGAGTTCATGATCGGACTTGTGCTTGTCACCCATGGCAAGCTGGCTGAAGAATTTCGACACGCGCTCGAGCATGTCGTAGGTCCGCAGAAATTCATCGAGACGGTATCGATCGGCCCCGAGGACGACATGGACCAGCGGCGTCAGGACATCGTCCACGCCGTCGAACGCGCCGACAACGGCCACGGCGTCGTCATTCTCACCGACATGTTCGGCGGCACTCCCTCCAACCTCTCGATCTCGGTGATGGATAGCGGCCGGATCGAAGTCATCGCCGGGGTCAACCTGCCCATGCTCATCAAGCTTGCCGGCGTGCGCGGTGAAGACGATATGGACAAGGCCCTTGCCGAGGCCTCGGAAGCCGGGCGCAAATATATCAACGTCGCCAGCCGCGTCCTCAGCGGCAAATAGCGGAAGCAGAATGTCCTCCCCATCCCGCGAACTCCTGATCGTCAACAAGCGTGGCCTGCACGCCCGCGCGTCCGCGAAATTTGTCCAGACCGTCGGCCAGTTCGATGCGGAGGTGACCGTCACCAAGGACGGCACGACCGTCGGCGGAATGTCCATCATGGGCCTGATGATGCTCGCCGCCAGCCCCGGCTGCAGTGTCCATGTGGCGGCATCGGGGCCGCAGGCTCTCGAGGTGTTGGGCGCCCTGGAAAGGCTCGTCGCAGATCGGTTCGGAGAGGAGTCCTGACGGATATAAAGACATAAACACTTCTTTATGTCTCGTTGCGTCCGCTCCGTAACCCTGATAAACCGGCTCTCAAACTGCGAAAGGACGGCTCGCGACGCGGGCGACAATTCCAGATGGAGAGCTTCATGAGCACGGAAAAAGATTACGTCGTTGCCGATATCGGGCTTGCCGCCTACGGCCGCAAGGAACTCGCTATCGCCGAAACCGAGATGCCGGGCCTGATGGCTTGCCGCGACGAATTCGGTGAGAGCAAGCCGCTCAAGGGCGCCCGTATCTCCGGCTCGTTGCACATGACGATCCAGACCGGGGTTCTGATCGAGACTCTGAAGGCGCTCGGCGCCGAGTTGCGCTGGGCCTCCTGCAACATTTTCTCCACGCAGGATCATGCCGCTGCCGCGATCGCCGAGGCGGGCATCCCGGTATTCGCCGTCAAGGGCGAGTCCCTCACCGAATACTGGGAATATACCGACCAGATCTTCCAATGGACCGATGGCGGCTTCTCCAACATGATCCTGGATGACGGTGGCGACGCCACCATGTACATCCTGCTCGGCGCTCGCGCCGAAGCCGGCGAGGACGTGCTTTCCAATCCCGGCTCCGAGGAAGAAGAGATCCTCTTCGCGCAGATCAAGAAGCGCCTCAAGGCGTCGCCTGGCTGGTTCACCAAGCAGCAGGACGCGATCAAGGGCGTGACGGAAGAGACCACCACCGGCGTGCACCGCCTGTACGAGCTCTCCAAGAAGGGGCTGCTGCCCTTCCCGGCGATCAACGTCAACGACTCGGTCACCAAGTCGAAGTTCGACAACAAGTACGGCTGCAAGGAATCGCTGGTGGACGGCATTCGCCGCGGCACCGATGTAATGATGGCCGGCAAGGTTGCCGTCGTCTGCGGCTACGGCGATGTCGGAAAGGGTTCGGCCGCTTCGCTCGCCGGTGCCGGCGCTCGCGTCAAGGTGACGGAAGCAGACCCGATCTGCGCCCTTCAGGCCGCCATGGACGGCTTTGAGGTCGTGCTGCTCGAGGACGTCGTCTCCACCGCCGACATCTTCATCACCACCACCGGCAACAAGGACGTCATCCGCATCGATCACATGCGCGCCATGAAGGACATGGCAATCGTCGGCAATATCGGGCACTTCGACAACGAGATCCAGGTCGCCGCGCTCCGGAACCTCAAGTGGACCAACGTCAAGCCGCAGGTCGACATGATCGAGTTCCCGAAGGGCAACCGCATCATCCTTCTCTCGGAAGGCCGCCTCCTCAACCTCGGCAATGCCACCGGCCACCCCTCCTTCGTCATGTCCGCCTCATTCACCAACCAGACGCTGGCGCAGATCGAGCTCTTCACCAAGCAGGGCCAGTATCAGAACGAGGTCTACATCCTTCCGAAGCATCTCGATGAGAAGGTCGCCCGCCTGCACCTCGCCAAGCTCGGCGTGAAGCTGACGGAGTTGTCCGAAGAACAGGCCGCCTATATTGGCGTCTCGCCGCAGGGTCCGTTCAAGCCGGAACACTACAGGTACTGATTTCTCAATCGGTCTTCCACAACATATTGAAGATCGCGGTCTTGACGGGCCGCGATCTTCTTTTTTGCCCGTGCCCTTCCCGGCGATTCCCTAAGCAAGTATCCTCTTGGACATCGATTCGCTCCTGCTTCGGGCAAGGGCGATGTGGGATGTCTTGTCGAGATGCGGCAATGGACGGAGACAGACCGGGGATGTCGGTGAAGAAAAAGAACCTCCTCGATGAGGCAGCTTCCTGCTGCGGGGCTTCGCCCGCTGCGAGCCGCAAGGGCGCGACGAACGCGGGCGCGCGCGGCAAACCGATCCGCAGGAAGTTCCTCCCATTGCATGCCCTCTGGTCCGGCAGCGCCCTTGTGTCCATCGCCACCGGCGCCTGGGCTCAGCAGCAAACCACCGCCGCCAACCGGCTGTTCTCCTCCACGGAAGTCGTGACGTCCTCCCTCGTCGTCGGCGCCCTCGGTGCCGTTCTTCTGTCCGTACTGTGGCTGGTGCGCCAGCGGGGTAATATGGAGGCGGAGAGCCAGGAGATGCGTGCCGCGCTCTCCGATGCGCAACAGCGGATATCGAAGTATGAAGCACTGATTGCCGAGAAGAACCGCCGCATCGTGATCTGGGACGGCGCCACGGCGCGGCCGGAGGTGCTGGGCCACCTGCCGGCCGACAGCGGAGCGCCCCAGAACGAGCGGGAGTTCCTCGCCTTTGGACGCTGGATCAGGCCTTCCTCTGCGGCCGAGCTCGAAAGGGCGGTGGAACGGCTCCGTAGCGACGCCAGCAGCTTCGACATGGTGGTCGAGACGGTCCGGGACGAAATCCTCGAGGTTCAGGGCCGCGTCTCCGGCGGCAAGGCTTTCGTGCGTTTCATCGCGCTGAACAACCTGCGCGCCGAGCTCGCGGAGCTGAAAATCGAACGCGAGCGCCTGCGGGGGTCGATCACCCTGTTTCAATCTCTTCTTGACGCCATTGAGCAACCGGTGTGGCGCCGGGACGGCGACGGCAGGCTGACCTGGGTCAACCAAGCCTATAGCGAGGCGGTAGAGGCCGCTGGGCCGGACCAGGCGCTGGACGAGTCGCGCGAGTTTCTCGGAACCATCGCTCGGGAAAAGATCCGGGCCTCGGCGACCCCGACGTCGCCTTTTCACGACCGGGTCTCTACGGTGGTTCATGGCAACCGCACGATCTACGATATCGTCGATGTCGTGGCGACCGGCGGCTCGGCCGGGATGGCCATAGACGTATCGGAAGCCGAAGCGGTCCGCGAGGAGCTGAAGCGCACATTGCGCAGCCATGCTGAAACGCTCGATCACCTGGCAACGCCGGTGGCCATCTTCGACCGCGACCGCCGGCTGCAGTTCTACAACCAGGCCTTCGTCACCTTGTGGGGCCTGAATCTCGGCTTCCTGGACGCCCGGCCGGACAACAACGAACTCCTCGACCGCCTGCGCAGCAGCAACAAGCTGCCGGAGCAGCTCAACTGGCGGGCGTGGAAGGAATCGGCGCTGTCGATCTACCGGGAGCTGGATACCAAAACCGATCTCTGGCACCTCCCGAACGGCGAGACGCTGAGGGTGATTGCCACGGCCCATCCGCAGGGCGGCGCCACCTGGGTCTTCGAAAACCTCACGGAGCAGGTCAACCTGGAGACGCGCTACAATACGCTTCTGCGGGTCCAGGGCGAGACGATCGACCACCTCTCGGAAGGCGTGGCGGTGTTCGGTCCCGACGGCCGGCTGCGGCTTTCCAACCCGGCGTTTCGTGCGCTCTGGGGCGTCACGGCGGAGCAGGCGAAACCCGGCACACATATCCGCGCCATCGAAGAGGCTTGCACCCCATCGTACGACAAGCCCGACGGATGGCGCCATTTCGGCCAGATGCTGACCAATTTCGACGATGAGCGGCCGTCGCTGCAGGGGACGTTCGAGCTCTATTCCGGAATAATCCTGGACTATGCCGTCACGCCGCTTCCCAATGCCCAGACTATGTTCACCTTCGTCGACATGACGGCCAGCGCCCGCGCGGAACGGGCGCTGATGGAGAAGAACGAAGCGCTTCGCAAGGCGGACGAGATCAAGAACGATTTCGTCCAACACGTTTCCTACGAGCTGCGCTCGCCGCTCACAAACATCATCGGGTTTACGGATCTTCTGAAGACACCGGGCATCGGACCGCTCAACGAGCGTCAGGCGGAGTATATCGGACACATCTCCACGTCTTCCTCCCTGCTTCTGACGATCGTCAACGACATCCTCGATCTGGCGACGGTCGATGCCGGGATCATGCAGCTCAACTATGCCGACGTCGGCCTCGACGACCTGCTTGACGACGTGGCGATGCAGATCGCGGACCGGCTTCATGAGAACGAGGTGACGCTGGAGATCACTGCGCCTAGGGGGCTCGGAAGCATCGTCGCCGACCAGCAGCGTCTGAAGCAGATCCTCCTGAAGCTTCTGACGAACGCCGCCAATTTCGCACCCGCAGGAAGCGCCATCACACTCACCTGCCGCCGCGACGATAAGGACGTTATCTTCTCGGTCTCCGACAATGGTCCAGGCATACCGCAGGAGATGCTGGGCACTGTTTTCCACCGCTTCTCGTCCAGTCCGCGAGGCGGCAAGCGCAGCGGCGCCGGTCTCGGTCTTTCCATCGTCGAAAGCTTCGTGACCCTCCACAAGGGTGACGTCCGCATCGACAGCCGACCGGGCGGCGGTACCACCGTCACCTGCCGCATTCCGACCGCCGCGACCATGCACGCCATCGCCGCCGCCGAATGACCGACAGCCGGCCGATCGTCATCCCGCTGCCGGATGAGGCAGCGACCATACAACTGGGCGAGGATCTTGCCCTCGCGTTGCGGCCGGGTGACTGTCTTGCGCTTTCCGGCGATCTCGGTGCGGGCAAATCCACCCTTGCCCGCAGCCTGCTGCGTGCCGTTGCGGACGACGACGGGCTGGAGGTTCCCTCGCCCACGTTTACTCTGGTCCAATCCTACGGCCTGCGTATCCCGGTATCGCATTTCGATCTGTACCGCCTCGGCGATTCCTCCGAACTCGACGAACTGGGTTTTGACGAGGCGCTGGCTTCGGGCATCTGCCTTGTGGAATGGCCGGAGATGGCCCACGAACTGCTGCCCGCTTCCCGGATCACCCTGCGTCTGGAACACCGGGCGGACGGCCGCCTTGCGACGCTGACGGGACCGGAAGCTGGCACCAAGCGCATCCGGCGGTCGCTGGCCATCCGTGATAGCCTGGACCGCTGGGGGTATGGCGGCGCCAGGCGCCGTTATCTCACCGGCGACGCTTCGGTCCGGGCCTATGAAAGGGTGGCCACTCGTGAGGGCGAAGAACTCATCCTGATGGATTGGCCGCGCCAGCCGGACGGCCCACCGGTGCTGGACGGCAAGCCCTACCCCAAGGTGGCGCATCTCGCGGAGAATGCCTATCCCTTCGTGGCTATCTCGCGCTACCTGAGGGAGATAAACCTCGCCGCTCCGGAGGTCCTGCAGGTCGATTACGAACAAGGCATTGTCCTCCTCGAAAACCTCGGCATCGAAGGGGTTCTCGATGACGAGGGCCGCCCTATCGACGAGCGTTACCGCGAGGCCGTGGTCTGCCTCGGCTATCTGCACAGCCACCCGATGCGGCAGAACCTTGCCATCGACGACGATCACGTCCACCACATCCCGGACTTCGATCCGACCGCGATGAAGATGGAAGCCCGACTCCTGCTCGACTGGCACCTTCCCTGGAAGCGGGGAAGCCAGCCGGCCGACGAGGAGCGGCAATCCTATCTGCGCATATGGGACGGGCTGATCGCAGATCTGGCGGGCGCTGAGAAGAACCTTCTCCTGCGTGACTTCCATTCGCCCAACATCATCTGGCGTTCGCAGGAATCAGGTGTTCGGCGCATCGGCATCATCGACTTCCAGGACGCGATGATCGGCCCCACAGCCTATGACCTCGCTTCGCTTGTCCAGGACGCGCGGGTCGACATTCCCCCTCGCCTCGCCGACCAGATGATGCGCGACTACGTCGCCCTCCGGCGTGCCTTGGGTGCGTTCGACGAACCTGCCTTCCTGAAGGCCTTTGCCATCATGTCGGCACAGCGCAACTGCAAGCTCGCGGGTCTCTGGGTGCGGCTGATGCAGCGCGACGGCAAGCCGGCCTATATGAAGCATATGCCGCGGACGCTTTCGTACCTATCCTCGGCGCTCCGCCACGAATCGCTGAGGCCGTTGCGCGCCTGGTGCATCGCGGCGGGAATAGAACTACCCGAATCATGAGTGCTGCTTTAGAAAGCAGGACATGAAGATCACCCAGGCTATGGTGCTGGCAGCGGGTCTCGGCACCCGCCTGCGACCGATCACCGATACAATCCCCAAGCCTCTGGTGCGCGTGGCCGGAAAGCCGATGATCGACTATGCGCTGGACGCGCTCGCCGACGCCGGCGTCCGCCGCGCGGTGGTGAACGTCCACCATTTCGCGGAGCAGATGGAGGCGCATCTCGACCGTTACGCCCGGCTCCACGTGGTGATCTCGGACGAACGCGAACGGCTGATGAATTCCGGCGGCGGACTGGCCAAGGGCCTCAAGCTGCTCGATCCCGGTCTTCTCTTCGTCATGAACGCGGATCTCTTCTGGGTGGGCGAGCCGCCACACCAGCCGACCAACCTGCAGAGGCTTGCAGCATTCTTCGACCCGGCCGGAATGGACATGGCACTGCTCTGCGTGCCGTTGGAGCGGACGACCGGTCACAACGGCAAGAAGGATTTCCAGCTTGACGCCGAAGGCCGGCTCAGCCGCTACACCGATGGCTCCCTGCCGCTGGTCTATGCGGGCGCGATCGTAATGCACTCGGCTCTTTTCGACGACGCGCCGGATGATGACGCGTTCAACCTGAATATCTATTTCGACCGGGCCATCGCGCGCGGCAGGCTGTTCGGCCTGGTCATGGACGGTCATTGGCTGACGGTCGGGACGCCGGACGCTCTCGTCGAAGCGGAAGAGGTGCTGTCCCGCCTTCACGCCGAGGCCTGACGATGGACGCCCGCCGGCAGAAGCGGATCCTCACCATTCCTCCGGGGACGCCGTTCCTCAAGGCTGTCGCCGCCGCACTTTGCGATGGTCGCCTCAGTCCCGGCTTCCGCCATGATCCAAGCGATCCGCTTTCGCTCGCCAACGTCACCATCTTCGTACCAACCCGGCGCTCGGCACGCGTGTTGCGATCGGAATTCGTGGATCTGCTGGGCGGACGTTCCGCCATCCTGCCGGTCATCCGTCCGCTTGGCGAAACGGACGATGACAGCGGCTATTTCGATCTTGCAGCCCCTGAAGAAATGGACCTCGCGATACCGATCGGTGGCGTGGCCAGGCTGCTGGAACTAGGCCGCCTGATCCTCGCCTGGCGCAACCGGCTGCCGCAGGTGGTGATCGACATCCACTCCGATTCGCCTCTTATTGCACCGGCCAGCCCTGCCGATGCCATCTGGCTCGCCCGCTCCCTCGCCGAACTCATCGATTCCGTCGAGACCGAGGAGCGCGACTGGGGAGACCTGAAGAACCTGCAGACCGCGGAGCATGCGCTGTGGTGGCAACTCACGGCCGAGTTCCTGCAGATCGCCAGCGCCTTCTGGCCGGCACGGCTCGAGGAATTGCGGCGCTCGTCGCCGGCCCGCCATCAGGCGGCGCTCCTCCGTGGCGAAGCGCGGCGTATCTTGGAGCGCGAACACAAAGGACCCGTCATCGTTGCCGGGTCGACCGGCTCCGTGCCGGCCGCCGCAGACCTGATCGCGGCGATCTCCGCCCTGCCTGAAGGAGCCGTCGTGTTGCCCGGCCTCGACCTCGACATGCCGGACGGCCATTGGGCAATGGTGAGCGGCGAGGCATCCGACGGACGGATCGACCCATCGAGCCGCAGCCATCCCCAGTTCGGCCTGTCACGCCTGCTGCACAAGCTGGGCGTTCCGCGCGACGAGGTGGAGGTCCTGGATCCTCCAGCCCCCGACATCATCCTGCGGAACCGGACCCTGTCGCAGGCGCTCACGCCCTCGGCGGCGACCGACCAGTGGGGCCGCTGGCGCGAGGAAGCCGACAAGGAGGCCGTGCGTACCGCATTCGGAGATGCCGCGCTTATCGAAGCCGCGAACGAACGCGAGGAAGCCGTGGCGATCGCGATCGCCCTTCGCCTCGCGCTGGAGACGCCGGGGCGTGACGGCGGCGAATCGCAGGCGGCGCTGATCACTCCGGACCGGGGACTTGCCCGCCGCGTGACGGCAGAACTTTCCCGCTTCGGAATCACGGCGGACGATACGGCCGGCACGCCGCTTTCCGCGACCACCCAGGGGACGCTGATCCAGCTTCTCCTGGAAGCCACGTTGCGGCCCGGTGATCCCGTCGCCATCATCTCTCTCCTGAAACATCCGCTGATGCGCCTGGGAATGGAACGGGAGACCCTCCGCCCGGCGGCGGAAGCGCTCGAACTCCTAGCATTGCGGGGCGGCCGCGGCGACATGGACATCTCGGCCCTCGCACCGCTTCTGGAGAAGCAGCGGGAGGCCGAACGTGACGACCGACATCCGCCGGAATGGCGCCTGTCACTTCCAGAAGCTGCCTTCGCGCAGGCATTCGACCTGGCGCAGCGTCTGGGCGAGGCTGTCGAACCGTTGGCGGGCGCACTGCTCGCCCGCCGGCCGGACGGACGGGGATTGACGGCGAAACTGACGCTGTCCGAGTGGGCAACCCGCACCGGACATGCGCTGGAAGCCATCTGCGCCGACGAGAGAGGCGACCTCTCCTCCCTCTGGTCCGGCGAAGCGGGAGAGCGGCTCTCCTCCCTCCTCGGCGAGGTTATCGGGGCCGATGGGCAGATGGAGGCGGACGGGCCGCAGTGGATCGATATCGTGCAGGCGCTCGCCACGGGTGAGGCGGTCAAGCCGCGTTCGCTGAGCCATCCGCGCGTGTTCATCTTCGGGACGCTCGAAGCCCGACTGCAGACCGTAGATACGATGATCCTCGGCGGCTTGAACGAGGGGTCATGGCCTGGGCAGACGGTCAATAACCCGTTCCTTTCGCGAACGATGAAGACGGACATGGGACTGGAGCCGCCGGAACGCCGCATCGGGCAGCTTGCGCACGACTTCATCATGGCCAGCGGCACGCGGCGCCTGATCTATTCGCGCTCCCTGCGACAGGGCTCCACCCCGACAGTCGCATCACGCTGGCTGCAGCGTCTTCTGGCTCTCGGGGGCGAGGATCTTGCACAGCAACTCCGGGCGCGGGGCGACCTATATCGGCGGTGGGCAAGCGAGGTCGATGCCGGTGAAAACCAGGCGCCGGCGAAACGCCCCGCTCCGAAACCTCCCGCCGATCTGCAGCCGACGAGATATTCCTTCAGCGAGGTCGGGCGGCTGCGTCGCGATCCCTATTCCATCTATGCACGGCGGATCCTGAGGCTCGATCCGATTGCGCCCTTCAACGCCGACCCCGGCGCCGCCGAACGCGGTACGCTCTACCACGCGATCATCGACCGCTATACCCGCGAGGGCCATATTCCCGGCACGCCGGCATCGCGGGAAGCGATGCAGCGGATCGTCGATGAACTGTTCGATGCGGAGCACCTGCCGCCGCATATCGACCAGGTCTGGCGGCCCCGCTTCGTCGAGGTCGGCCGGACCTTCATCGATTGGGAGGCGCGTCGTGCGCCCGACATCAGGAAAACCGTCACCGAATGCAGCGCCGGCTGGGATATACCTGGGGCCGGAATCCGGCTGACAGGGATCGCGGACCGGATCGACGTCAAGGGATCGGGTCTAGCGACGATCATCGACTACAAGACGGGATCGAGCCCCACCTGCTCCCAGGCGCGATCGCTTCTCGACCCGCAACTGGCGCTGGAAGCGGCGGCCTTGAGGGCGGGCGCCTTCCGGTCCGTCGGCAGCCTAGAGCCGGACGAGCTTCTCTATGTCCGGCTGAAGCCCGGCAACCGGTTCAAGCCCGAATGCGTGAACAACGAAGCGGCGAAGAACGGCAAGTCGGCGATCGACCTTGCCGAGGAATCCATGGAACAGCTGACGAAGTTCGTGATGCACCTGCGCAGCGGCCAGGCCGGCTTCACCTCGCGCCTCGTGCCCTTCATGCAGAGCGACTACGGAGGCGACTACGACCACCTTGCCCGTGTCGCCGAATGGGCCACGGCCGATGCCGAGGAAGGCGATGCCGATGAATGAGGCGCTGTTGGAGGACGGTCATCCCCGCGACTGGCTGGACTGGACGACGGTGCAGCAATCGCTGGCCTCCGATCCCGGCAGCTCTGCCTGGGTCTCGGCCAATGCCGGCTCCGGCAAGACCCATGTGCTGACGCAGCGCGTGGTCCGGCTGCTGCTTTCGGGATGCCGTCCGTCTTCCATCCTTTGCCTCACCTACACCAAGGCCGCGGCATCCGAGATGTCGAACCGGGTCTTTCAGCGCCTGGCGGAATGGGCCGTCCTCGATGACGAGGAACTCAGGCAGCGGATTGCCGCGATCGAAGGTGCGGAGCCGGATTCGCTGAAGCTTGCGCAGGCGCGGCGCCTGTTCGCCAGAGCGTTGGAAACGCCCGGCGGGCTGAAGATCCAGACGATCCACGCCTTCTGCGAGGCCCTGCTACACCAATTTCCGCTGGAGGCGAATGTCGCGGGGCACTTTTCGGTGCTCGACGATCGCTCCGCGTCCGCCCTGCTTGCCGAGGCACGCCGCTCGCTGTTGACCGCAACCTCTGCGGAAGACGATCCGGCGCTGGCCGAGGCATTTGCCCATGTGCTGGACCTTGGCGACGAATTCGGGCTGGAGAACCTGCTCGGCGACATCATCGCCCGGCGCACCGCCCTTCGCCGTTTCGTTGCCTACGCGGCCGGTCATGGAGGCGCCGATCGCGTTCTGCGGGCTGCCTGGGGTCTGCCGGAGGACGCCACGGAAGAGAGCATCGCCGCCGAATACTGGCCGCTGCCCGGCCTCTCGGGCGGAGCTCTGGCCGTTTACCTGCAACTCGCGGACGAGAAGGGAAATGATACGGTCCATTCGATCGCCTACGGGTTAAGAGCAGCAGCGAACGCACCCGACCTCTTTGGCCGAGCACAGCAACTCGATAGTCTTTTCCTGACCGCGAAGGGCACGGTCAAGGCGGATCGCAGTCTCATCTCCAGCGCAATGGCAAAAACAGCTCCGGAGCTGCTGCAGTCCGTAGACCTAGCCCGCAACCACGTCCTCGCCTGCCGCGACCGGCTGCGCATCATGCGCATGGTCAAGGCAACAATGGCCGCGCTGACACTGGCCGACCGGCTGAACGGCGACTACGAGGACCTCAAGAAGCAGCGCAGCCTCCTCGATTTTGAAGACCTGATCGCCAAGACCGCCGATCTTCTCACCCGCGACGGCGTCGGCGCCTGGGTGCATTACAAGCTCGACCAGGGCATCGACCATATCCTCGTCGACGAGGCGCAGGACACGAGTCCGGTGCAGTGGTCTGTCATAAAGTCGCTGGCGGAAGACTTCTATTCCGGTCGCAGCGCCCGGGAGGTGCGGCGGACGATCTTCGCCGTCGGCGACGAGAAGCAGTCGATCTATTCCTTCCAAGGCGCCGAGCCGGAACGCTTTGCGGCGGAGCGAACACGAACCAAGGAGGATGTCGAGGCAAGCGGCCAGAACTTCCATCCGGTGCGCCTGCCGCTGTCCTTCCGTTCCACCGCGGATGTGCTAGCTGCCGTCGACCAGGTCTTCGCGCTGCCGGAGAACGCCCGCGGCCTGACCTCCGACCACGAGCCGATCGTCCATCGTTCGAACCGGATCGGTCATCCGGGCGCGGTCGATCTTTGGGACGTGGTGGTGCCGGACGTGGCCGATGCCGGCGACGACTGGACGGCTCCGTTCGACGCGACGCCGGACAAGGCGCCGTCAGCCGTCCTGGCAGCTCGCATCGCCCACTCGATCGGCGAGATGATCGGACGCGAGACGATCATCGAAAAAGGCGTCGAGCGGCCGATCGAACCAGGGGACGTGCTCGTCCTGGTTCGCAAGCGCGATGCCTTCGTCAATGCCCTGACCCGGGCGCTGAAGCGGCGCGGCAATATTTCCGTGGCGGGTGCCGACCGGCTTCGACTGACAAGCCACATCGCCGTGCAGGACCTGCTGGCACTGGGCCGATTCCTGGTGCTGCCTCAGGACGACCTTTCGCTTGCCGCCCTGCTCAAGAGCCCGCTTTTCGATCTCTCCGAAGAAGAGGTCTTCGAGGTGGCGGCGCTTCGGCCGGAGCGAACAGGCGTATGGGAGCACCTGCGCGGGCTGGCCGACGAGCAACCGCTGCGGTTTGCAACGGCCAAGGAGAAGCTGGAACAACTCCTGTCGCTGTCACGGCAGATGAGCCCGCACGATCTCTATGCCCGCGTGCTCGGCCAACTCGGCGGCCGGCGCAAGTTTCTCGGGCGCCTCGGCTCGGAAGCGGGCGACATTCTCGACGAATTCCTGACCTTCGCGCTCGACCACGAAGGCAAGGGGCTGCCCGGCCTTCAGTCGTTTGTATCGACGCTCGAGATGGAATCGCCGGAGATCAAGCGCGAGCAGGACAGCGGCCGCAATGAGGTGCGGATCATGACGGTGCACGCCTCCAAGGGGCTGGAGGCGCCGATCGTCTTCCTCGTCGACAGCGGGTCGAAGGCATTCATCCCGTCGCATGTGCCGAAACTGCGCCTTCTGCCGCGGGACGGGATCGAGGTGCCGGTCTGGGTGCCGTCGAAGTCCCTTCGCAATTCCGTGACGACCGCTGACGATGACCGGCTGAAGCAGGCCACGGAGGAGGAGTACCGGCGGCTCCTCTATGTCGGCATGACACGCGCGGCCGACAGGCTGATCGTCTGCGGCTACCGCGGCAAGAATGCCAATCCCGACACCTGGAACAGCATGATCGCGAACGCGCTTTGCGCTCATCCCGACCATTGCAGCGCCGCCCGCTTTTCCGGCCCGGACGGGGAATGGGGCGGCTTCCGCTGGCGGCTTCCCGATGCCGTCCGCACGGCAAAATCCGAAGGTAAGGCAGAGGAGCAGCCAGGCGCGGCCCTTCCGCTTCCGCCCGCCCTCGGCAGACCGCTGCCGCCACCCCTGTCCCTTCCCCGGCCGCTCAGCCCGTCGGGCGCCGGCACGATGATCGAAGACGAGGCAGACGACCAGGTGGTCGGCTCCTCCCTGTTTGCAGAAAAAGGCGCCGGCAGTCTTTCTCTGCAGAAGGGGCGGCTGGTGCACCGAATGCTGCAGGTGCTGCCGGATTTCCCGCCCGAGGAGAGATCCGAGGCGGCGCGGCGATATGCGGAACGGGCGGCCCGGTTCTGGCCGGCGGAGGCGCGGGAAACGCTTGCCGAATGCGTCCTGTCCGTGCTCGCCTGTCCGGATCTGCAGCCGGTCTTTGCCGGTCACAGCCGCGCCGAGGTTTCGATCATGGGCACGCTGGTGCTGGGCGGCACGGAATATGCGATCTCGGGCCGCATCGACCGTATGGCGGTCGGCGAGGATGAGGTGACCATTCTCGACTACAAGACCAACCGCCAGCCGCCGGAGCGGGAGGAGGATGCTCCCCTCGCCCATCGCGCCCAGCTCGCGCTCTACCGGGAAATCCTCTCGCCGCTCTACCCGCAGCACCGGTTCCGCTGCCTCCTGGCCTACACGGAAACCGGCCAGGTGATCCCGCTCTCGCAGGAGATCCTCGACCGGTCGCTTGCCGAGCTTCGTCCAAAGTGAGATAGCGGTATTGAAAAGAGACCGTCACGGCCTCACATTGTGCACAACGGAATTTCTTGCAAGGAGAGCCCCATGGCTACCGTGAAAGTCGACAACAGCAACTTCCAGGCCGAAGTTCTGGACTCCACCCAACCCGTCGTCGTTGATTTCTGGGCGGAATGGTGCGGCCCCTGCAAGATGATTGGCCCGAGCCTCGAGGAAATCTCCAACGAGCTTGCCGGCAAGGTGAAGGTTGCCAAGCTCAACATCGACGAAAACCCGGAACTGGCCGCCAAATTCGGTGTCCGCTCCATCCCGACGCTCGCGATGTTCAAGGGCGGCGAAGTGGCCGACATTAAGGTCGGCGCGGCACCGAAGACGGCGCTTTCGGCCTGGATTTCCGGCGCCGCCTGAGCCGCTTGCCAAAAAAAGCTTCCAAAGCCCGGCCATCGCGCCGGGCTTTTTCATTTCGGCGGTGTGCCATTGTCAGCAAGCACGTTGCCGACGAGATAGAGGGAGCCGCCGATCAGGATGCGCGGCGGGACCGCATCCGGCAGCTGACGGCGTGCGATTTCCGCCAACGCCTCTGCAACCGACTCCGCAGGCTCCGCCACCAGGCCGGCATCGAACGCCGATTCAGCAAGCGCCACTGGATCGAGCCCGGCATCGGAGCCGCGAATCGGCACCGTGAACACGTGCTCGGCGATATCGGCGAAGGCGCGGAAGTAACCGACTGGATCCTTGGTGTTGATCATGCCGGTGACCAGATAGAGCGGGCGTGCCCGGCGCTCTTCGAAGCCGGCCATGGCCTCGGCGATCACCTCGCCGGCACCGGGATTGTGGCCGCCATCGACCCAGATTTCGGCATCCTGGGGTGCAAATTCCAGGAGTTTCCCCTCAGAAAGCCTCTGCAAACGCCCCGGCCACTCCACTGTCGACATCGCCTTCTCGATCATGGCGTCGGTCATGGTAAAGCCCGCGGCCTTGACGGCCCGGATGGCGGCAGCGGCATTGGCGATCTGGTGGCGGCCGGGCAGCCGTGGCATGGGCAGGTCAGCCAGCCCGAACTCGTCCTGGTAGATCAGCCGTCCGAATTCCTCATGGGCCGAAAAATCCTGTCCATAGACAGCCGCCGGACAGGAAAGTCGCTCCGCGGTTTCCACAAGCACATCAAGCGCCGGTTCGTATTCCTGTTTGCCGATCACGACGGGACAGCCACGCTTCACGATGCCTGCCTTCTCCGCAGCAATCAGTTCCACGCGATCACCGAGATAGGGCTGGTGGTCGAGCGAGATCGGCATGATGACGGAAACGGCCGGCTTCTCCACGACATTGGTGGCATCGAAACGGCCGCCGAGGCCGACCTCCAGGATGACCACATCGGCAGGCTGTTCCGAAAACAGCACGAAGGTGACTGCCGTCAGGATTTCGAACACGGTGATGGTCTGCCCTGCATTGGCAGCCGCCACCCGTCGCAGCGCGTCCGCGAACATCGCGTCATCGACGATCTGCGAGCGTCCGCCCCGGGAGCCGATACGGTAGCGTTCGTGCCAGTTCACCAGATGCGGCGAAGTGTGGACGTGGACCGCAAGGCCCGCGGCCTCCAGAAGCGCACGGCAGAAGGCCGTGGCCGAGCCTTTGCCGTTGGTGCCGGCGATGTGGATGACAGGCGGCAGCGTGCGGTGCGGGTTGCCCAGCACCTCCAGCAGCCGCTTGATCCTGTCCAGCGACAGGTCGAAGCCCTTCGGATGAAGGGCCATCAGCTTGTCGATCTCCTGCTCGGCCGCGCTGACGGCGGGAATATTCATTGCACTCATCCCGCCGATCCAGCGTCTCTATGACTCAGGCGCTCGCTGCCACGGCGGCAAGCGCTGGGACTTCAGCAGAATCATCGTTGGCTGCGGGCGTCTTCATCAGGATCTTGAGAAGCGTGGCAAGCGTATCGGGCAGATCATGGCGCTTGACGACCATGTCGACCATGCCGTGTTCCAGCAGATACTCCGCCGTCTGGAAACCCTCAGGCAGCTTTTCGCGCAGGGTCTGTTCGATGACGCGCTTGCCGGCGAAGCCGATTTCGGCACCGGGCTCCGCGATGTGGACGTCGCCGAGCATCGCATAGGAGGCCGTGACGCCGCCGGTCGTCGGGTTGGTGAGGACGACGATGTAGGGAAGACCTGCTTCCTTCAGCATGTTGACGGCAACCGTCGTGCGCGGCAGTTGCATCAGCGACAGGATGCCTTCCTGCATGCGGGCGCCACCCGAGGCCGGAAAGATCACCAGCGGGCATTTTTCCGCGACGGCCCGCTCGCAAGCCTTCACGATCGCTTCGCCGGCAGCCATGCCGAGCGAGCCTCCGATGAAGTTGAACTCGTGGACGACAGCGACCAGCTTGACGCCACGCACCCGGCCTAGGCCCGCAAGGATGGTGTCCTCCTGATCCGTCTTCAGGCGGCTGTCCTTCAGGCGGTCGACATATTTCTTGGAATCGCGGAACTTCAGCGGGTCCTGCGCCACCTTCGGCTGCGGCAGGGACTCGAACACGCCGCCGTCGAAGAGGTCCGTCAGGCGCGCCCTGGCCGGCATCTTCATGTGATAGCCAGAGGTCGGGATGACCCACTTGTTCTCTTCGAGATCCTTATGAAAGACCATCTCGCCCGTTTCCGGGCACTTGATCCAGAGGTTTTCCGGAACCTCCCGACGGCCGAGCATGGAATTGATCCGCGGCCGGACGTAATTGGTAATCCAGTTCACGTGGCTTACTCCTGATAAACTGCGCCCTATGTGGGAAACTTATTCGGCGGCGACAAGGCGCGCGGACCGGACGCCGGTCGCGAGGCCGCGGACGAAGGTGATGACCGATTCCACCGTATCGGCGGTCGCTCGGCCATCCCCGTCGAGCGAGGTGGCGACTTGGTTGACGATCGCGGTACCAACCACGACGCCATCGGCGGACGCACCGATCAGCCGGGCGTGCTCGGCCGTCTTGACGCCGAAGCCGACGCAGACGGGAAGATCCGTCGATTTCTTGATGCGGCCGACGGCATCGGCGATCTTCGACGGGTCCGGCAGGGCCGACCCGGTGATGCCGGTCATCGAGACGTAATAGACGAAGCCGGAGGTGTTGGTCAAAACCTTGGGCAGGCGCTTCTCGTCGGTCGTCGGGGTGGTCAGGCGGATGAAGTTGATGTCCTTGCGGCGCGCCGGGATGCAGAGCTCATCATCCATCTCGGCCGGCAGGTCCACCACGATCAGACCGTCAATGCCGGCCTCCAGCGCGTCGTCGAGGAAGCGGTCGACGCCGTAGATGTAGATCGGGTTGTAGTACCCCATGATGACGATCGGCGTGGTGTCGTCCGTCTCGCGGAAGTCGCGCGCCATCTGCAGCGTCTTCTTCAGAGAGTGTCCATTCATGAGCGCCCGCTGGCCGGCCATCTGGATCGCCGGCCCGTCGGCCATCGGATCGGAAAAGGGCGCACCCAGTTCGATGACGTCGGCGCCTGCGGCCGGCAGGGCCTTCATGATCGCGAGCGAGGTATCGTAGTCAGGATCGCCGCCCATGAAATAGGTGACGAGCGCGGGGCGCCCCTCGGCCTTCAGGTCGGCGAATTTCTTGTCCATGCGTGCGGTCATGTCAGAGGCCCATTCCGAGAATCTTGCCGACGGTGAAGATGTCCTTGTCGCCACGGCCGGAGAGGTTCATCACGATGATCTGGTCCCTGCGCATCTTCGGCGCCCGCTTGATCACCTCCGCGATGGCATGGCTCGGCTCCAGCGCCGGGATGATGCCTTCGACGCGGGTAAGCAGCTGGAATGCTTCCAGCGCCTCGTTGTCCATGATCGGCACGTACTCCACGCGTCCGACATCGTTCAACCAGCTGTGCTCGGGACCGATGCCGGGATAGTCGAGGCCGGCGGAAATGGAGTGGCCTTCGAGGATTTGCCCGTCGCCGTCCTGCAGCAGATAGGTGCGGTTGCCGTGCAGGACGCCGGGAGAGCCCGCGGTGATGGAGGCGCAGTGCTCATTGCCGTCCAGGCCACGACCGCCCGCCTCCACGCCGACGAGCTGCACCGCCGGATCGTCGAGGAAGGGATGGAAGATACCGATGGCGTTGGAGCCGCCGCCAACAGCCGCGACAACGAGGTCCGGCAGGCGCCCTTCGGCCTCCAGGATCTGCTGGCGCGCCTCCTGCCCGATCACGGCCTGGAAGTCACGGACCATCTCCGGGTAAGGATGCGGGCCGGCCGCCGTGCCGATCAGGTAATAGGTGTCCTCGACATTAGTAACCCAATCGCGCAACGCCTCGTTCATGGCGTCCTTCAGTGTCCCGTTGCCGGCGGTGACGGCTTTCACCTCGGCACCGAGCAGCTTCATGCGGAAGACGTTCGGCGCCTGGCGCTCCACATCGGTGGCGCCCATGTAGACGACGCAGGGCAGGCCGAACCGGGCGGCCACGGTTGCCGAGGCGACGCCATGCTGGCCGGCGCCGGTTTCGGCGATGATGCGGGTCTTGCCCATGCGCTTGGCAAGCAGGATCTGGCCGATGCAGTTGTTGATCTTGTGGGAGCCGGTGTGGTTCAGCTCCTCGCGCTTGAAGTAGATCTTAGCCCCGCCAAGATGCTCGGTCAGCCGCTCGGCGAAATAGAGAGGACTCGGCCGGCCGATGTAGTGGGCTCCAAGATGCGCAAGTTCCTTCTGGAATTCCGGGTCGGTCTTCGCCTTTTCCCATTCCGCCTGCAGGTCGAGGATGAGCGGCATCAGCGTTTCGGCGACGAAGCGACCGCCGAAGATGCCGAAGCGGCCATCCTCGTCGGGTCCGGCGCGGAAGGAATTGGGTTTCGGCGTCTGGTTCACTCTCTACTCCCTCAGGCTCCGACGGAGCGGGCCTCTGCGATGGCGTCAAAGAAGGCGTCGATCATGGCGGTGTCCTTGATGCCCGGCGCGCTTTCCACGCCCGATGACACATCTATCCCACGGGCACGGGTGGAGGCGAGCGCAAGACCGACATTGTCTTTGTTCAGGCCTCCGGAAAGCATGTATTCGAGGCCGGCGTCAAGCGAAGCCATGATGTTCCAGTCGAAGGCGACGCCGTTGCCTCCGGGCAGTTCCGAACCGGCCGGGGCCTTGGCGTCGAACAGGAAACGATCGGCGACGCCGAGATAGGGGTCGACGCGGTCCAGATCGGCTGCCTCCCGGACGGAGAATGCCTTCATCACCGGCAGGCCGTAGAGCGCCTTGACCTGCAGGATCCGCTCCGGCCTTTCATGGCCGTGCATCTGGAGGATGTCGGGTTTCAGCAGGTGGACGATATCGTCCAGTTCCTCGTCGCCGGCATCGACAGTGACCGCGACGATCTTCACCCGGCCCCGCGCGGGCTCGGCCAGTTCGGCGGCGACTTCCGGATCGACATGGCGTGGGCTCTTCGGAAAGAAGATGAATCCGATATGGGTCGCGCCGCGGGTAACCGCCCGCTCGACCGCCTCCGTCGTCTTCAACCCGCAAATCTTGATGTCCGGCTTCATGCCCTGCGAGTTCGCATGAAATCATGGCGGAGTCGAGATAAAAGCGCTCGGCGGGTCCGCCGGAGGCAGCGGACGCGGGACAGACTCCGCCCCTTGGCGTTCCGCGGACCTCCCTACGTTCGCCCGAGGAGGACGATCGCTTTGTTCTTCTTCATTCTTCATCCTCGGGGCTCGACCCGAGAATGAAGGGCGGGATGATCAGCCGAAATCGATAGCGTGGAGTTGCGAGCCGTGGCGCTTGAGCCAGGCCTTCGCCTCATCGGTGCGGGGGCAGAGGCGGCGGCACAGCCCCCAGAATTCCGGGCCGTGGTTCATCTGGTCGAGATGTGCCACCTCGTGGGCAGCGAGGTAATCGATGACGAAGGGCGGCGCCATGACGATGCGCCAGGAGAAGCTGAGATTGCCGTCCCAGGAACAGGATCCCCAGCGGCTGCGGGTGTCCTTCATGCTGATCGTCTTTACCGGCTTGCGCACGTGGCGTGCATGAACCAGGACCGCCGCCTCAAGGTCGCGGCGCGCTTCCTTTTTCAGGAAGGCGGCAATACGTCGACCGGCGTGTTCCGGCATTCCGCTGACGCGCAGCACCGCCCTGCCCTCGGCGACGACCGCTTCCGTCACGCCACGAAGGCCGCCGGTGTGCTCTACCTGGTGGAGGACGCCGCGCAGCATGAGCGAAGAGCCATGTCCAATCAGGGGAGATGCCTGCGGGAAGCGCGCAAGCCGCGTCAGCAGCCAACCCTGATGGCGGTCCAGGAATTCGTCGATCTCCGCCCGCCGCAGACCGACAGGAACCGTAAGGCTCAGACCCCTCGCCCCCGGCTCTATGCGCAGGGTGATGCGCGTCGAACGGGGATTTTCGCGAATGGTGAGAGGCATCGCCCGGTTGCCGATCTCAAGGGTACGTTTCTCCGGAGCCAAGGGCTTGCGGCGCAAACGGACCGGTTTCTTGAGGAGCGCGAACATTCAGCCTATCTAGCCGATTCGGACAGGTGAGGCATAACAGAACCGGCGCCCGAAGGCGCCGGCCCATGATGTTTCACGTGAATCCTCAAAGATCCACCATGTCTCCGGAGTCCGTGGGCCGATTGCGGCGTTCGCGCATGAATCGGTCGAACTCCGCCTGGTCCTTGGCCCGACGAAGCTCGCGCATGTAGCTGTCGAACTCCTCGCGCATCTCGTCGAGCTTGCGGCGCTCTTCCTCGAGGCGATCGAGTTCGGCCTTGCGCCAATCGTCGAAGGCGACATTGCCGGTGGAGAAATGCGTTCCGTAGCGCGACTTTGCTCGGCGGCAGCCGGCAAACATGCCGTCGGCGCGGCGATTGGCATCGCGCTTGAAGCCCTGAAGCCGTTCGCCGAACAGGATATAGGCAAGCATGGCGAGGCCGAGCGGCCAGAAGACCACGAAGCCCAGCACCATCAGGGCGATGGTAGCCGGCGTCCAATCCGGACGGATCAATGCTGACTGGTTCATCGGTGACACACCCTTCGTTTCTGCGGGCAGCCACATGCCAGCCCGTCAGGAATCGATTTGGGAAGCCATCGGGTTCGCTTCAAGAACAAGCGGTCGGTTTTCCATGAAACGCCTGATTTGAACGGATGAAATCAGTCCGACTTGCCGCCCTTGATGATGCGCTTGACCGGATTCTTGCGGCCGTTGCCGCGGCGCCCATGACGGGCCGTGAACGCCAGGATGCGTGGCGCGATCTCACGGCGGAAGCGCGAGCCGTTGAAGACGCCGTAGTGGCCGACATCTGGCTGCATGTAGTGCATGCGCATATCGTCGGGAATGTTGGGCGAGATCGTGTGGGCCGCCTGGGTCTGGCCGAGGCCGGAGATGTCGTCGTTCTCCCCCTCGACCGTCAGCAGCGCCACGTTGCGGATGGCCCTCGTG
Source organism: Pseudorhizobium endolithicum (assembly GCF_902153245.2). GTDB lineage: Bacteria > Pseudomonadota > Alphaproteobacteria > Rhizobiales > Rhizobiaceae > Neorhizobium > Neorhizobium endolithicum. The sequence continues at coordinate 279,999 of NZ_CABFWF030000014.1, read as the reverse complement.
TCGACGAGCTGGCCGCGATGCCTCATCTCGCCCTTCGGCAGGGCGTGCCTGATGAAGACCGTATCGACCGTCTGGAGGTAGAATTCCTCGGTGAGATCCATGACAGCGAGGTATTCGTCGTAGAAGTCACGATGCTTCTCGGCGGAATCACCGTCATTCTTCACCAGGTGCTCAAAGAACTCCTTGTGCGCGGTGATATGCCGGTCGAGGTTCATCGACATGAAGCCGGAGAGCTGCAGAAAGCCCGGATAGACCGGACGCATGAACCCCGGGTGGGGCCAGGGCACGTTCATGATGACGTTGTCGCGGAACCAGTCGAGCGGCTTGTTCTGGGCGAGGTCGTTGACGGCGGTCGGGTTCTTGCGGGTGTCGATCGGGCCTCCCATCAGCACCATGGAAGCCGGAGCAAGCGGATCCCCGGACGCTTCCATGACGGCAACGGCGGCCAGTACCGGGACCGACGGTTGGCAGACGCCAATGACGTGGGTGCCGGAGCCAATGTGGTGGATCATCTCTATGAGATAGTCGATGTAGTCGTCGAGATCGAAACGACCTTCGGCGACCGGCACCATCCGCGCGTCGATCCAGTCGGTGATATAGATTTCCGCACCGGGAAGCAGCGTCTCAACCGTACCGCGCAGCAGCGTAGCGTAATGGCCGGACATGGGCGCAACCAGCAGCAGCTTCTGATCCGGCGCTCGATCCGCGGGAAGATCGCGGCGGAAATGAATAAGGTTGCAGAAGGGTTTCGACCAGACGATGTCTTCGCTGACGCGGACGGCGGCTCCATCGACGACCGTCGAAGAGAGAGCGAACTCCGGCTTGCCGTAGCGACGCGTCATCCGCTCGAACAGTTCGAAGCCCGCCGCCATCGTGCGCCCTGCGGCCGTATAGGACCACGGGTTCAGCGGATGGGCGTGGAAGAGCTTCATCGCATCGGCCGCAGCCCGGAAGGGCGCTACCGCAGCGTGGTTCATCTCATAGAGCTGGTAGATCATCGAGGTACCGCCTTTCATCCCCCGGCCATCGACCTGCGATGCGCCGCCGTCGGGCGTTGCTTCGTAAGCAAGGGACGAGGCTAGCATGTTTGGATTGCAGTGCAACATAAGGCGGGACCGATCATCAACCATAAAAGATGCCAGGCAGCGGACTACCTGGCATCCAGAATGGCGGGCGACGGTTAAGGTTCCACCCTGTGCGGGCGGTTAACGGTCGGCGACGAAGGTCTGGCGCTGCGTGCCAAGCCCCTCGATGCCGAGTTCCACGACATCGCCCGGCTTCAGGTAGCGCGGCGGCTTCATGCCCATCCCGACGCCGGGCGGCGTGCCGGTGGAAATGACATCACCCGGCTGCAGCGACATGAACTGGCTGAGATAGGAAACGACGAAGGCGACGCCGTAGACCATCGTCTTGGACGAGCCGTCCTGCATCGTCTCGCCGTTGACCTTCAGCCACATGCCGAGGTTCTGCGGATCGGCGATCTCGTCCTTCGTGACCAGCCAAGGCCCGATCGGGCCGAAGGTATCGCAGGACTTGCCCTTGGTCCACTGGCCGGAACGCTCGGTCTGGAAGCCGCGCTCTGAAACGTCGTGCGAGACGCAGTAGCCGGCAACATAATCCATGGCTTCGGCTTCGCTGACATATTTGGCGGTCTTGCCGATGACGACGCCGAGCTCGACTTCCCAATCGGTCTTCTCGGAGCCGCGGGGAATGAGGACATTGTCGTTCGGCCCGCAGATGGCGGAGGTGGCCTTCATGAAGATGACCGGTTCCGGCGGCACGGTGGCGCCCGTTTCGGCGGCATGGTCGGAGAAGTTGAGGCCGATGCAGATGAACTTTCCCGTACCAGCGACGCAGGCGCCGATGCGGTCGACCTGAAGCTCGGGAAGGGTCCTGGGATCGAGAGCGGCGATCTTCGCCAGGCCTTCCGGAGAGATTGCTGCCCCGCCGATATCGGCGACGTGCTGCGACAGGTCCCTAGCCTTGCCCTCAGCATCCAGAATTGCCGGCTTTTCCTGGCCCGGCCGGCCAACGCGCATGAGTTTCACGGGATATGCCTCCACTTGTCTGACAACCTGCGTTATGGAACATGGAGGAGCGGTTGTCACCCCTATTTCACGGCTTCCGTTGCGCTGGCTTCTCCGTCTCCTATGTTCATGGGCAACGGAATTCCGGAGCAGGCCATGACGCACAGCAACAACCGCGTATCGGAACATCCGATCGACGCCTTCTTCCTCGACCGCTGGTCCCCACGGGCGTTCACCGACGCGGAAATGCCCGATGCGGATCTGCTGACGATACTGGATGCGGGCCACTGGGCGCCCTCCTCCGGCAACAACCAGCCGTGGCGGTTCGTCTATGCACGGCGGGGAACGGACAGTTTTCCGATCCTGCTCGACATCCTCTCGCCAGGCAACCAGCGCTGGGCGCAGAACGCGTCGGCGCTGATCATCTTCGTGTCGCGCACCTACCGGATTTCGAAGGACGGGGAGAGGAAGCCGGCCTACACCCATTCTTTCGATACCGGCTCCGCGTGGTTCTCCATCGCCTGCCAAGCCATGAAGCTCGGATATCACGCCCACGGCATGGAAGGCATGGATCGGGAGAAGGCGGTGCTGTCGCTGGGGATACCGGACGGGTTTCGAGTGGAAGCGGCCTGCGCGATCGGCAGACTTGCCCCGAAGGAGATACTGCCGGAAGACCTGCGAAAGCGGGAGATCCAGAGCCAGCGCAAGCCGCTTTCGGAAGTGGCCTTCGAGGGACGGTTCGCCGGCGAAGAATAGGTTTCACGTGAATCACACGCCGAGGCGGATTCACGTGAAACAGCCATCGCTCAAATGTCGAGGTTGGCGACGCTCAGCGCGTTGTCCTGAATGAACTCGCGACGGGGCTCCACCTCATCACCCATCAGGCGCGAGAAGAGCCCATCGGCATCGGTTGCATCGGTAACCTTGACCTGTAGCAGAGAACGGACGTTCGGATCGAGCGTCGTTTCCCAGAGCTGCTCGGCATTCATCTCGCCAAGACCCTTGTAGCGCTGCATGGAGATGCCCTTGCGGCCGGCGGCGAAGATGGCATCGAGAAGTGCGAGCGCGCCCGACATCTCGTTCTCCTCGTCCTTACGACGCAGGACCGGCGGGGTGCCGTAGATCTCGTTCAGGCGTGAAGCCATCTGATCGATATGACGGGCATCCGCGGAGCCGATAAGCGCCACATCCAGCACGGCCACCTCCTTGACGCCACGCACCATGCGCTCGAAGCGCAGGCCGCCCTCGTCGGTCACATGGCCGGTCCAGCCGCGCTCCGTCTCCTCCGCAATGACATCCAAGCGACGAGCCACTTCGTCCGCGGTCTGCTGCGCACGCTGGGGATTGTCTGTCAGATCCGGATGGAGGGCGCCGGCAATCGCGGCCTGTTCCACGACCGCCCGGTTATAGCGGGAGTGCAGTCCATCGAGCAGGTTGCGGAGACGCATTGCGTCGTGGACGACCTCGCGCAGATCCTGGCCCATGCGCACCTCGCCGGAGGCAAGCACTAGGCTGGTTTCCTCAAGGCCGCTGCTGATCAGGTATTCCTCGAACGCCTTCTGGTCCTTGAGGTACTGGACGGACTTTCCGCGCGTCACCTTGTAGAGCGGCGGCTGGGCGATGTAGACGTAGCCGCGCTCGATCAGTTCCGGCATCTGGCGGAAGAAGAAGGTGAGCAGCAGCGTCCGGATATGGGCGCCGTCGACATCGGCATCCGTCATGATGATGATCTTGTGGTAGCGCAGCTTTTCGGCGTTGAACTCGTCCTTGCCGATCGAGGTGCCGAGCGCGGTGATGAGCGTGCCGATTTCCTGGCTGGAGAGCATCTTGTCGAAGCGGGCACGTTCGACGTTCAGGATCTTTCCGCGCAGCGGCAGGATCGCCTGGGTTTCACGGGAGCGGCCCTGCTTGGCTGATCCGCCGGCGGAATCGCCCTCGACGAGGAAGAGTTCGGACTTGGTCGGGTCCCTCTCGGAGCAGTCGGCGAGTTTGCCGGGCAAGGAAGCAATGTCCAGGGCGCCCTTGCGTCGGGTCAGCTCACGAGCCTTGCGCGCCGCCTCGCGCGCGACAGCCGCCTCGACTACCTTGCCCACGAGAACCCTGGCTTCCGCCGGATGCTCCTCGAACCAGGTGCCGAGCGCTTCGTTGACGAGGCTTTCCACGACCGGCCGAACTTCGGACGAGACAAGCTTGTCCTTGGTCTGGGAAGAGAACTTCGGATCGGGAACCTTGACGGAAACAACCGCAGTCAGGCCCTCACGGCAATCTTCGCCGGTGAGCGAGACCTTTTCCTTCTTGGTTATACCGGATGTGTCGGCATAGGAGGTGACCTGGCGGGTCAGTGCCCCCCGGAAGCCGGCCATATGGGTGCCGCCGTCGCGCTGCGGAATGTTGTTGGTGAAGCAGAGGACGTTCTCGTGGTAGCTGTCGTTCCACCAGAGCGCCACCTCCACGCTGATGCCGTCCTTCTCGCCACGAATAGCGACCGGCTTCTCGACGAGCGGCTTCTTGGAACGGTCGAGATAGCGAACGAAGGCCTCCAGGCCGCCGTCATAGATGAGCTCCTCCTCGCGGATATCGGGCTTGCGCTTGTCCGTTAGCCGGATTCTGACGCCAGAGTTCAGGAAGGCGAGTTCCCGCAGGCGATGTTCCAGAGTGTTGTAGTCGAACTCCGTCATGGTGAAGGTCTCGGGGCTGGCGAGGAAGGTGACCTCGGTTCCGGAGCGCCCCTCATAATCGCCGATCACCTTCAGGGGTGCATCCGCCACGCCGTGGGTGAACGAAATCTCGTGGACCTTGCCGTTGCGGCGGATCCGCAGCTTCAGCCACACGGACAGCGCATTCACGACCGAGACTCCGACGCCGTGGAGACCGCCGGAAACCTTGTAGGAGTTCTGGTCGAACTTCCCGCCGGCGTGCAGCTGGGTCATGATGACTTCGGCAGCCGAGACGCCTTCGCCGCTATGGATATCGGTCGGTATCCCGCGGCCGTTGTCCGTTACGGTCACGGAACCGTCGGCATTGAGGGTGACCGTCACGAGATCGGCATGTCCCGCCAGCGCCTCATCGATCGCGTTGTCGACGACCTCATAGACCATGTGATGGAGACCCGAACCGTCATCGGTGTCGCCGATATACATCCCCGGCCGCTTGCGCACGGCATCGAGGCCCTTCAGGACCTTGATGGAATCTGCGCCATATTCTGCACTCGCGCCATTTTCATTCACGGGTGTATCGGTCATCAATGGTCTTTCCAATTATCGTCCGCAGGCAGGGATAGCGAATCACCCGCACATCCACTTCGAGATATAGGGACTTTGGGAGGCTATCTAAAGGTCATGCCTCTCCCGGAGGCCCTAAAAACAGGGGATTCGCGTGCTCAACCCTTGAGGCGGGTTCCATCCAGGAGTGTCTCCATGGCCTCTACCACATCCACGGGCAAAGTGCGAATCTCGCGGGCCAGCCGGTTGGCAAGAGCCGTGTATGCAGGGGGCAGGCCGGAGGTATCGAGGACTACGCGGGGGTGGGAGGCTTCGGCCGTCATGAACAACTCGTCGGCCTCGTCCCAGATGATGTTGAAATAGCCCGCAATCCGCTGCAGCAGGTCGAAGCTCGGCTTGCCCTTCCTGCCGTGCTCCAGCGCCGAAAGATAGGCGGGCGACACCCCTATGGCATGGGCGAGGTCCCTTTGCGTGACGCCCTTGCGGCGACGCAACTCGCGAAGCGCCAGCGCGAACGGCGTCACAGGGAGCGCCTCGGCCGGCTGAGCCTTACGTACAAAGCTCCCTCTCCCCCATGGTGACGCGCCGCCCACTCATAGGAGGAAATGAGAAAGCGGAATTCCGGCTTGGAAAACCACAGGGGAACAGTCCGACGGAGGACGCCTTCGCTTCCCATCGAGCTGCCCTTGCCGGTGATGACGAGAACATGGCGCATGCCGCGCTCATGGGCGCGGAACAGGAAGTCGAGAAGAAGATCGTGCGCCTCATCCTGGAACAGGCCGTGGAGGTCGATCCGGGCTTCGATGGAAAGGCGTCCCTTGGCCAGCTTGCGGTGAACGGGCTTTTCGAGCGGCTGGTGGCTCGGTGCCGGCCGTGGGGCCCTGAGTTGGTTCCCCGGCGGGGATACTACGTCCTGCGGCGGGGCAGGCCGCGCCAGCGCCGCCTCTTCCGCAGCCAGCATGGCGGTTATTTCGGCCTCGTACTCCGCAACCTCATCCTGCCGGGCACGCAGCGCACGCGTGGACTTGGCAACCTTTCCCCACAGGATCCGCTCTTCCGGCCTGAGCTTCCGGCCCTCCGTCATCCGCCAAACCTCGCTGCCGCTGCATGGGGAATGAGAATATAGAAATCGGCGTCATCGCGGACAGTGCCGGCCAGTTCACCAGCCGCATCGCCGGAGCCGGTGAAGATGTCCCCGCGGTCAGGACCGACGATAGCGCTGCCGGTATCCAGGGCGAGAAGTGCCCGCGCGAAAGGGCGTCCGCCGTCAAGATGGGTCAATGTCGGCGAGTGGATGAAGAAGGGAAAGCCGAAGGTATGGATCAGGCGGTCCACCGCCAGCGAACGGCCGGGCAACAGCGGAACCTTGGCCGCAGCGACCGGACCGAGCGCCGGATCCTCGACTTCGGCCTCGCGGAAGAAGATGTACGAGCGATTGTGCCACAGGACCTCGTCCGCACTCGCCGGGTTCCGCTCCAGCCAGGCACGGATTGTCTGCATCGAGACCGTCTCCCGGCCGATCTCGCCACGGTCGATCAGCAGCTTACCGATCGCAGAGAAGGGATGACCCGCCTTGGCCGCATAGGTGATGCGGCGGAGGGACCCATCCGGGAAACGCAACCGAGCCGCACCCTGAACATGGGCAAAGAAGACGTCCACCTTGGAGCGGGCCCAAGCTATCTCGAGTCCGCGACCTTCCAGGTATCCGCCGTCGATCGCCCGCCGGTCCGGATAAGCGGCAATCTCTCCATCCTGCAAGCGTCCGAACATGTAGGAGGGATCAAGATCCGCCGGCCGGCTTTTGTCATCGAGATCGACCAGATCATGAGGCCGCCGGTAGAAGGGATAGGCCCAGACATCAGTCGGGAACGGGGAGACCTCTATCTCGGGCTCGTAGAAGGCCGTGACGAAGCCCCGCTTGCCGTCGCTCCTGCGGATCAGAAAAGGCCGGAAGTTCCGCTCGAAAAACCCCCTCGCCGCCGCTGAACCCGAGCCGTGCTCCCGAGAGGCAGCCTGATAGGCCGGCAGTATGTCTTCCGTCGTCAGGCCGAGCGACCCGTTTCGATACGCCTTCACCGACGTCACATGGTCGAGGCAGCGGCGCATGCCGACAAGAAGCGCGCCCGGATCATCCTTTTCCCAGCCCGGGAGATCCCCATAAGCGACCGGTGTCAGGAAAAACTCCGGCAAAATGCTGGTCATTGCTCGGATTCAGTCGCAACCAGTTTCCAGTTCGGATCGCGGGAGCGGACGTCGCGGGCGAAGGTCCAGATGTCGGTTACCTCCGCGACGGCTTCCTGGTCACCGTCGACCACCGCACCATCGCGATCGTAGGTCGCGGAGATCAGCTGGCTGACGATACGCACCGTCACCTGCTCCTCATTTCCCCGGACGCTGGCATGGGTGATGTCGGCCTTGTCGATGCCGACGAAGGTGGACTTGACCACTTCGCCCCGCGCTTCACGCTCCGTGATCGCCGCATCGAAGCCTTCATAGACTTCCTTGGACAGCAGGTTCCTGAGCGACTTGCGATCACCATCGGCGAAGGCGAGTACGATCATCTCGTAGGCCATCCGGGCGCCGTTCAGGAACTCGCGCGGCTTGAAGCTCGGATCCGCCTTGAGCAATTCCCTCAGTCCTTCATTGACGGGGGTCCCCGGCTTGGCGACGGCATCGATGTCGGCAAAGCGGTCCTCTTCGGAGCTTTCACGCCGCGGAAGCGTCACCACCTTGCCGTCGTCGCTCCCCGGCGCCCTTGTTCCCTCGCGGGCGCTGAACGGGTCGAACGGCGGCTTTTCATTGCCGGTTCTCCGGCCGAGGACGCTTCTCAACTGCAGAAAGATCAGGACAGCAGCGACGAGAAAAAACAGAGTGATAAAGTCGTTGGAGCCCATCTTGTCCCGCAGTGCCGTTTAAATTCTGGTTGCAAGTCCTCATATAGTCCGCAAACGCGGATCATTCAAATAGCGAAGGTGAGAGCGGGTTGCCGCCCTTCAAGATTACATGCGAACACGTTGGATCGCCATTTTCCTCATCCTGTTGCCGCTGGCGGAAATCGCCGGCTTCGTCGTCGTCGGCCAGTGGGTCGGCGTCTGGAGCACGCTGGCGCTCGTCCTCCTGAGCGGAATGCTCGGAATGCTGCTTCTGCGCATGCAGGGCCTCCAGGTGCTGAGGCAGCTTTCGGAGGAAGGCCGTGAAGGCCGCGTGCCGGGGGAGACGATCGTGCATGGGGCGATGATCGTCGTCGCTTCCCTGCTGCTGATGATCCCCGGCTTCATCACCGACATCATCGGCATTGCCCTCTTCATTCCGTCGCTCCGCCGGCTGATCTGGTCGTCCATCGGCCGCCGGTTTGTCGTCGCCGGTTCCAGCTCTTTCCGACGGGAATACCGCTACACGGGGAAGCAGAACACCGGATCGCAAGGGCGGGTCGTCGATCTGGACGAGGAAGATTTCCACCGCGAAGCAAACCCCTCCTCACCTTGGTCGGATCGGAAAATCTCCGACGAATAGGCTCCGGACCACCGGCGGCGGCAGGGTTGTAAGGCTTCTGGCGAAATGATAGACGGCCTGCAACCGTCCAATTCTCGAGGGAAACCCGCATGGCCACCGACACCGCACAGGGCGCCCAGAGCCCGTCGCTCAATATCCTCGCGCAGTACACGAAGGATCTTTCTTTCGAGAACCCGGGTGCGCCGCGTTCCCTGCAGTCGCGCGACAAGGCGCCCGCGATCAACATCAACGTGAACGTCAATGCAAACCCGCTGTCGGAAACGGATTTCGACGTCGTCCTTTCCTTGAACGTGGAAGCCAAGGACGAGGACAAGGTCGTGTTTGCGGCGGAGCTCGTCTACGGCGGCGTCTTCCGGGTGACCGGCTTCCCGCAGGAGCACATGCTGCCCGTTCTGTTCATCGAATGCCCACGTCTGCTTTTCCCGTTCGCGCGCCAAATCGTTGCAGACGTGACCCGCAACGGCGGTTTCCCGCCGCTGATGATCGATCCCATCGATTTCGCACAGATGTTCTCGCAGCGCATGGCGGCCGAGCGTGCAAAGGCACAGGTTCAACCGCTCAACAGCTGACGGGCGAACTACACGGAAAAGCCTTACGAAGCCCGGGCGGCGGCGTCCGGGCTTTTCGATTCATAGCGGCCCCAGATCGCCTTGTCCCCCAGAGACGCCACCATACTCCGGTGCGCGGCCAGTTCCATCTCGCTGATCCGCGGTGCCAGCGGCCTCGGGCGACCCGAGATCCCCACCACATGCTCCTCGATCTCGACAATCGTGGCCGATGCCTCGATCCCCACAAGTCCGAGTGCCGCCTGCCGGCCCCCGGTCATCTCGATATAAACTTCCGCTAGAAGCTCGGAATCGAGGAGCGCCCCGTGCTTTGTGCGGTGGGCGTTGTCGATTCCATAGCGGCGGCAGAGCGCATCCAGCGAGTTCGGTCCCATCGGATGCTTGCGGCGCGCCAAAGCAAGCGTGTCGACGACATGCTCCTGCGCTACCGGGGGCAGGCCCAGGCGCTCGAATTCCGCGTTTATGAAGCCGATGTCGAAGTTCGCGTTGTGGGCTATCCACTTGCCGCCATCGAAGAACTCGACAATCTGGTCAACGACTTCAGCAAAGCTTGGCTTGTCCTTCAGGAACTCGTCGGTGATGCCGTGAACGGCCAGTGCATCCGGATGGACCTTGCGATCCCCCGGGTTGATGTAGAGATGCAGCGTGCGGCCCGTCGGGAAGTTGTTGATCAGCTCGACGCCGCCGATTTCGATGATGCGGTCGAGCTTCGTCTCAAGACCGGTGGTTTCCGTATCGAAGATGATCTCACGCATTCGCTGTCTCGCTCATTCTTCCCGCGCGCAAAGCATCGATGATTTCAATGACCCGGCGGCGGGCCGTATCGAGCCCGTGGCCGGTATCGATCAGGAAATTTGCCCGCTTGCGCTTTTCCTCGTCCGGCACCTGCCGGGAGAGAATCATATTGAATTTTTCCACAGTCATTCCGGGGCGCGCAAGGACACGGGCCTGTTGAACCTGTGGATCACACGTCACGACGACGATGACATCCACCCTATCCTCCGCCCCGACTTCGAAGAGAAGCGGAATATCGAGAACCACAAGCTCCGTACCGGCGGCGTAGTGCATGTCAACGAAGTCGGCCTCCCGGCGGCGAACCAGCGGGTGCACGATCGCTTCCAGATCGGGAAACTTAGCCGGAGTCTCCGAGAGGAGCCGGACAAGTCGTTCCCGATCGACCACCCCATCAACAACGCTGCCCGGAAACGCCCTGCCTATGGGTTCCACCGCATCGGACCTGTAAAGATCATGGACGACTGCATCGGCATCATTCACGGGTATGCCGGCATCGGCGAACATCTGCGCGGTGGTGGATTTTCCCATGCCGATCGAGCCGGTGAGCCCCACGATGATCACGGGTGATGCTCCATGTCGGCGATGACCAGGGCGCGGAGCGTCTCGTCCACCAGCGGCCGGACACCGAACCATTTCATGAAGCCCGGCACCGCCTGGTGGAGGAGCATCCCCAAGCCGTCAACGGTCGCCAATCCCTGGGCCTCGGCCTGGACCAGGAACGGTGTCCTCAGAGGCACGTAGACGATGTCGGTGACGAGGCCCCGAAGCTGCATCCGGCTGAAATCGATGACCGGTGTCTCCACGCCGTCCATGCCAAGCGACGTCGTGTTGATGAAAAGCCCCGCGCCCTGCAGAACCTCCGGCAACGCGGTCATCGGATGACCGTGCACGCTTGCGCCGAAGCGATCCATGAGTTCGCGCGCCCTTGCCACCGTTCTGTTGACCACGTTGATTTCCGCTATCCCGCGATCACGCAGGGCGCGGATGACCGCCCGGCTTGCACCCCCGGCGCCGAGAACCACTGCGCGCTCGGCCTTAAACCAGTCAGGATGACGTTCGTCGAGATTGGCCGCAAATCCGTATACGTCCGTATTGGAAGCACAGAGCCTGCCGTCCTCCAGCCACAGCGTGTTGGCAGCGCCCAATTCTTGCACGAGCGTATCCCGTCGATCCGCGATCCGATAGGCCGCTTCCTTGTGGGGAATGGTGATATTCCCGCCGACATAGGGCAAGCGTCCCGACTTCAGATCGCCGATGAAATCGGGGAATGCCTCGACCGGGACGGCTTCACGCCGGTAGCTACCATCGACACCGTACTTCTTCAGCCAATAGCCGTGAATGAGAGGAGAGCGCGAATGCTTGATCGGCCAGCCGGCGACGAAGGCTTCGACAGTTGTTTCACGTGAATCAGGCATCGATCGCTCCGAGTTCCCGCAACTTGTCCAGCAGCGGCAGCATGGGGAGGCCGAGAATGGTGAAATAGTCGCCGTCGATTGCCGAAAACAGTTGGATGCCCTCGCCTTCCAACTGGTAGGCGCCGACGCTGCCGAGCAGCTTTTCACCGCACCGCGTAACGTAGCGGTCGATAAAGGTGTCGCTCAGCGGACGAACCGTCATGTTGGCGTGGGATACGTGCTCCCACAGGACGACGCCGTCCTTCACCAAGGCGATGGCGCTGTTCAGCCGATGGGTCTTTCCCGACAGCGATGCGACATGCCGCTTGGCCTCCGCCAGGTCGGCGGGCTTGTGAAAGACCCTGTTGCCGAGGGACATGGTCTGGTCCGATCCGATCACCAGCGCTCCGGGACAACGGCGACTGACATTGCGTGCCTTGGCGCAAGCAAGTTCGATGGCGACCTTATCCGGATTTGCCCGGTCCTTTTCGAAACCGGCCTCGATCGCGCGCTCATTGATGTCGGCTGCCCGGGACTCGAACGTCAGGCCGGCATTCTCCAAGAGCATTCGGCGGAAAGGGCTGGAAGAAGCGAGAATGAGAGAAGTCGTCAAGGCCAGCCGTTCCTGCGGATTAAACCTGCACCCGATTATCGCAGCCGCGGGCGCAAAGCAACGATCGCAGCGGCCGTCTCCTCGATCGACCGGCGTGTCACGTCGATGACCGGCCAGCCGTGGCGGGCGCAAAGGCTGCGGGCATATTTCAGCTCCTCCTGAATAGTAGCACGGTCGGTATAGTGACCGCGGTCATAGCCGTGCGTTGCACCCAATTCCCGGTGCTCGCGAACCTGCGAGATGCGATCGGTTGTTGCGACCAGCCCGACAACCAGTGGCCCCGCTGCCTTCAGCAGGCTTTCCGGAGGCTCCATCCCCAACACGATCGGCAGGTTGGCGGTCTTGATGCCGCGATTGGCCAGATAGATGCTCATCGGTGTCTTTGAGGTACGGCTGATACCCACCAGCACGACGTCCGCCTGGTCGTAATCCTCAGGGAACTGGCCATCGTCATGATCCATGGCGAAGTTCAACGCTTCCATGCGTGCGAAATAGTCTGCGTCCAAGGCGTGCTGTGCTCCGACGCGGCGACGGGAAGGGGAACCGAGAAAGACCTGGAACGTTGTCATCACCGGCTCGAGCACATTGACGCAAGGGATTCCAAGCTCGCGGCAACGATCGTCAAGGGCGTGAGCGAGATCCTGATCTACGATCGTGTAGAGGACGATACCGGGCTCCCGGTCTATCGACTGCAGCACAAGGAGGAGCTGCTTCCTGTTCCTTACGAGCGGATAAATGTGTTCGATCGCGGCATAGGCCTGGAACTGGGCCGAGACGGCACGGCCGGCGGATATGAGCGTTTCGCCCGTCGAGTCAGAAATCAGGTGCAGATGAAAGAAGTTTCTGCGGTTCTCCACGTTGTTCTTCATCCTTTGTTGATAACCGGGGAGAAAGGCGGGCCGTGACCGCAGCCTCGCCCACCTCTCAGGATAACGGCTCACTTTTCCACATTTCATCCCGTGGCGGATCCGATCAGGGCTCGGTTGTGGACAAGAAGGATAGCTCTTCGCACGTCCTTCGCTATCCACTCGTTATCCACAGGATGCTCATCCAAAGATGCCGATCATCCTATTGAAAATGCGAACCAATCCGCGACCCTATCGATATTCCCCTATCGCTTACTCCATTTCATCCAACGCCGATGGCCAAGGTGGCGGATTGTCGCGTTTCGTGTGAATGCCGTTTAATCCTTGATACCCCCTGACTCTAAGAAATAGAAAGCTCTTTAAAATCATTTCCTATTTAGGAGGACACCTTGACTGGCCCATCCCGGAAGATCGTCGACGTGCTGGAAGGCAAGACGGTCACCCCTCCCCCGATCTGGCTGATGAGGCAGGCAGGACGCTACCTCCCGGAATATCGTGAGACACGTGCCAAGGCCGGAAGCTTTCTAGATCTCTGTTATTCACCGGAGCACGCCGTGGAGGTTACGCTCCAGCCGATCCGGCGGTATGGGTTCGACGCCGCCATCCTCTTTTCCGATATTCTCGTCATTCCCGATGCCTTGAAGCGGAACGTCCGTTTCGTGCAGGGAGAGGGTCCGCAGATGGATCCGATCGACGTACAGGGGATCGAGCAGTTGAAGACGGACGGGGTCGTCGATCATCTTGCTCCGGTAATCGAGACGGTCCGCAGGCTTCGCCGGGAACTGCCGCAGGAAACGACGCTGCTCGGTTTCTGTGGGGCGCCTTGGACGGTTGCAACCTACATGATCGCCGGCCACGGGACACCGGATCAGGCGCCGGCCCGGCTGTTCGCCTACCGGCATCCGACCGTGTTTGCGAGGCTCCTCGACTTTCTTGCCGATGTTTCCGCGGAGTATTTGATCGCCCAGATTGATGCGGGCGCTGATGCGGTTCAGATCTTCGATTCCTGGGCCGGCGTTCTGGGGGAGCGGGAATTCGAGGCCTTTGCCGTTCGTCCGGTTGCAAGGACGATTCGTGCCGTAAGGGCGGCCCGGCCAGGCGCCAGGATCATAGCCTTTGCCAAGGGCGCCGGCATGAACCTGAAATCCTACCGGCAGCAGACCGATGCGAATGCCATAGGGCTTGATTGGTCTGTCCCGCTCTCCTTCGCCGCCGAACTGCAGAAGGAAGGGCCGGTGCAGGGCAACCTCGATCCGATGCGGGTGGTCACGGGTGGCCGTTCACTGGAGGAAGGGATCGATGCCATTCTGCAGAAGCTCGGCCACGGTCCGCTTATCTTCAATCTCGGCCATGGGATCACTCCCGAGGCCGATCCTGCACATGTGACGGATCTGGTGCGGCGCGTGCGGGAGTTCACGGCATGATCAGCCCGGAGCTTCAGACGTCCGGTGGAGCGGGGAGGAGGGCAAGCAGGAAGGCCCTTGTCGCGCTTGGCGTTTTCCTCGGCTTCATCGCCCTGCTCTACCTGTTGCAGCCGGACAGCTTCGCTCTCTGGATGAAAGCGCTCCACGTTGTGGCGGTGATCTCCTGGATGGCAGGGCTCCTCTATCTGCCGCGGCTTTTCATCTACCACAGTGACGCGGACATCGGATCGGCGCAATCGGAAACCTTCAAGGTGATGGAGCAGCGCCTTCTCAAGGTGATCATGAATCCGGCGATGATGATTACCTGGATTCTCGGCCTCTATCTGGCCTGGGATGTGTTCCGTTTCCAGGGCGGCTGGCTCCATGCCAAGATCGTGCTCGTGGTCTTTCTGACGGCTGTGCACGTGGTCTTCAGCCGGGCTGTCCGTACCTTCGCCGCCGACGGGCCGCGGAAGACACCACGCTACTGGCGCATGATGAACGAGGCGCCGACCCTGCTGATGATCGCGATCGTTATCCTCGTGGTCGTGAAACCATTCTGATCTCGGCTGGTTTTGACGGGCAAACGCGATGTTTGCCCTTGCGGTGAGCGGTGCAAGTCGCTATTTTCGCCGCATCTCATCTCGTGGCAGGCTAGTAATCCCCTCATCCTCCCCGGATTTTCCGCGGCGAGAATTTGACCGGCACGCCTTTTCCCCTCTTCTGTATCCAACGTGGTCCCCCTTCATGGCTGAAATGAAGCTTCAAGAACTCAAGAGCAAATCCCCGACGGATCTGCTGACCTTTGCCGAATCCCTCGAGGTGGAAAACGCCAGCACCATGCGCAAGCAGGAGCTGATGTTCGCGATCCTGAAGGTGCTGGCGAGCCAGGACGTGGAGATCATCGGCGAAGGGGTGGTGGAGGTTCTGCAGGACGGGTTCGGTTTTCTGCGGTCCGCAAATGCAAACTATCTTCCCGGCCCGGACGATATCTACATCTCTCCTTCCCAGATCCGCCGCTTCTCCCTGAAGACCGGGGATACGGTGGAGGGCCCGATTCGCGGCCCGAAGGAAGGCGAAAGGTACTTCGCTCTTCTCAAGGTCAACACGATCAATTTCGACGATCCTGAGAAGATCCGCCACAAGGTCCATTTCGACAACCTGACGCCGCTCTATCCGAACGAGCGCTTCAAGATGGAACTGGACGTGCCGACGTCCAAGGATCTGTCGGCACGGGTGATCGATCTGGTCGCGCCGCTCGGCAAGGGGCAGCGCGGACTGATCGTGGCGCCGCCGAGGACCGGTAAAACGGTGCTGCTGCAGAACATCGCCCATTCGATCACCGCCAACCATCCCGAATGCTACCTGATCGTTCTCCTGATCGATGAACGGCCGGAAGAAGTAACCGACATGCAGAGGTCGGTCCGCGGCGAGGTTGTCTCCTCGACCTTCGACGAACCCGCGGTTCGCCACGTCCAGGTCGCGGAAATGGTGATAGAGAAGGCTAAGCGCCTCGTGGAGCACGGCCGCGACGTCGTCATCCTGCTCGATTCGATTACGAGGCTCGGCCGAGCCTACAACACCGTTGTCCCCTCCTCCGGCAAGGTTCTCACCGGTGGTGTGGACGCCAACGCCCTGCAACGTCCGAAGCGCTTCTTCGGCGCGGCCCGTAACATCGAGGAAGGCGGATCGCTGACCATCATCGCAACGGCCCTGATCGACACCGGCAGCCGCATGGACGAAGTGATCTTTGAGGAGTTCAAGGGAACCGGCAACTCCGAAATCGTCCTCGACCGGAAGGTTGCAGACAAGCGGATCTTCCCGGCTATGGACATTCTCAAGTCCGGAACCCGCAAGGAGGATCTGCTCGTTCCGCGTCAGGACCTCCAGAAAATCTTCGTCCTTCGCCGAATTCTTGCCCCGATGGGGACGACGGACGCCATCGAGTTCCTCATCGACAAGCTCAAACAGACGAAGAACAACGGCGATTTCTTCGATTCGATGAATACGTAGTTCTTAGTCGGGTACAGATGATGAGTTGGAAGCGTCCGGCACCATACCGGGCGCTTCCGGCTTTAAGGAAGCAGTGGCAGGAATGTTCAAGCGGACGGATACGATCTTTGCCCTGTCCAGTGGAGCTTTGCCGGCCGGGGTTGCCGTGGTCAGGATCAGTGGACCCGAAGCCTTCGAAGCGCTCAAGAGGCTGACCGGAAAAGCTGCGCCTCGCCCTCGTCATGCGAGTTTGCGCCAGATAGTCGATCGGCGGGGCGCTCTCCTGGATCAGGCGCTGGTGCTGTCCTTCCCCGGACCACACTCGTTTACGGGCGAAGACTGCGTTGAACTGCAACTTCATGGTAGTCGCGCGGTCGTCAATGCCGTTCTCGCCGAACTTGCTGCTGTTGCCGGCTTGCGTATGGCAGAGGCCGGCGAATTCTCGCGGCGGGCATTCGAGAATGGGCGCCTTGATCTGGTTGAAGCGGAAGGCCTCGCGGAACTGATCGCCGCTGAAACGGAAATGCAAAGACGACTTGCCGTGGAGCAGAGCTTCGGCGGCCAGTCGAAGCTCTACGAGGGCTGGGCGAGCCGACTGACATATGCGAGGGCCATGATCGAGGCGGAACTCGATTTCGCCGATGAGGATGATGTGCCAGGTGCCGTCGGCGAGAGGGTAATATCGGATATTGCCGCGGTCGCCGCCGAAATAGACAGTCATATTGCGGCATCCAAGGCTGGAGAGATCATTCGCGGCGGATACAAGATTGCCATTGTCGGCCCGCCCAATGCGGGCAAGTCGAGCCTGATGAACCACCTCGCGCAAAGGGACGTGGCGATCGTGACCGATATTGCGGGAACGACGCGCGATATCCTTCATGTCGACCTGGACATGGAGGGGTATCTGGTACGGCTGTTCGATACCGCTGGCTTAAGGGAAACCGCCGATGCGATCGAACGGGAGGGAATACGGCGTGCCCGACAGATGATGGAGGAGGCCGATCTGGTTCTTGCCCTGGAGGAGATTGGCGGGAAAGCCGAAGCTTCTCCATATCCGGCGGGAGATGTGATACGTATCGGAACCAAGCTGGACCTGCACGGAGACTGCTCCCGCTACGACCTCTGCGTCTCCGTCGAGACGGGTGACGGTATAGAAGCGCTTCGACGCCTTGTTGTTAGCCGGATTCAATCTTTCTGGTCCGGCGCTGCGGTCCCGACGCGGGAGCGTCAGACGGAGCTTCTGCGGCTCACTTCCCTTTCTGTTCGTTCGGCGCTAAAGGCAGGGGAACCTGAGTTGAGAGCGGAACATCTGCGCGCCGCCGCGGGTTCGCTCGGCCGGATTACCGGTCATGTGGATGTCGAGCAGCTTCTCGACGTCATCTTTTCGCAGTTTTGTATCGGCAAATAGTGATTCACGTGAAACACCCATGATGCTGAAGATGGATAACAGGTTCGATGTCGTCGTGATCGGAGGAGGGCATGCAGGCTGCGAAGCTGCCAGTGCAGCGGCGCGCCTGGGTGCAAGAACCGCCTTGCTGACGCACAAGCGGGACACGATCGGCGTCATGTCCTGCAACCCGGCGATCGGCGGTCTGGGCAAAGGTCACCTCGTGCGGGAAGTCGACGCACTGGATGGACTCATGGGACGTGTGGCCGATGCCGCAGGTATCCAGTTCAGGCTACTCAACCGGCGCAAGGGGCCGGCCGTCCGGGGTCCGCGCACCCAGGCAGACCGGAAGCTTTACCGTCTGGCCATGCAGCGGGAGATCCTCAACCATCCGAACCTGGAGGTGATCGAGGGCGAGGCATTCGATCTGGACATCGAGCATGCGCGTGTCGAAGCGGTGGTCCTTGCGGACGGTCGCCGCCTTTCCTGCGGCTCCGTAGTGCTGACGACAGGAACCTTTCTTCGCGGCGTCATTCATATTGGTCACGAGACCATGGCAGCGGGGCGTATGGGTGAGGCGCCGTCCCTCGGACTGTCGAATAGACTGGTCAATCAAGGACTTAAGGTCGGGCGCCTCAAGACCGGGACACCCGCGAGGCTTAACGGGCGGACTATCGATTGGGACTCGATCGGACGGCAGGAGGCGGACGAAGCGCCGGTTCCGTTTTCATTCATGACGGACGCCATCACGAACCGGCAGATTGCCTGTGGCGTGACGCGTACAACGGCGGAAACGCATCGCCTTATCAGCGATAACATCCATCTTTCGGCGATGTATTCCGGCCGGATCGAGGGTGCCGGACCTCGATATTGCCCTTCCATCGAAGACAAGATCGTCCGCTTCGGCGAGCGTGACGGCCATCAGATCTTCCTGGAACCGGAAGGCCTTGACGACGATACCGTCTACCCGAACGGCATCTCCACCTCGCTCCCCGCGGACGTACAGCAAGCCTTTATCCGGACTATTCCCGGTTTGGAGAAGGTGGAAATTCTCCAGCCGGGATATGCCATCGAGTACGACCATATCGATCCCCGCCAGCTGACTATGAGCCTTGAGGTCAAGAACATCAGCGGCTTGTTCCTGGCGGGCCAGATAAATGGCACGACGGGCTACGAAGAGGCAGCAGCGCAAGGATTGGTAGCCGGTCTTAATGCAGGGTTGCGAGCGAGTGGCGGAGACGCGTACCACTTCAGCAGGTCAAGCTCGTATATCGGGGTCATGATCGATGACCTGACCACGAGGGGAGTGACGGAGCCTTACCGGATGTTCACATCGCGGGCGGAATATCGGCTCTCGCTTCGCGCCGACAACGCAGACGAGCGCCTGACCCGCGAGGGGTTGCGTCTCGGCATCGTGGGATCAGCACGGGAAGAACGCTTCGGAGCGTATGAAGCGCAGCTTGATGTCTGGAGGGAGCGGCTGAAGAACATCTCCATGACTCCGAATGAGGCTGCCAAGCATGGTTTGGCCCTGAACCGCGACGGACAGCGGCGTAGCGCCTACGACCTGCTTGCCTATCCGGATGTGACGATGGAGACGCTTTCCTCCATCTGGGAAGAGCTGAAGGAAATGGGACCAAGAGTGGGAGAAGCGCTGGCTATCGAGGCGACATATTCCGTCTATCTCGACCGCCAGCAGGGCGATATCCAAGCGCTTCAGCGGGATGAGGGTCTCGTCATACCCGCGGATTTCGACTACATGGCGATGTCCGGGCTATCGAACGAGATCAAGAAGAAGCTTGCAGAACAACAGCCTCTTACGCTTGCACACGCTGCCAAGATCGAGGGAATGACGCCGGCTGCCGCTGCTCTGCTGCTCGCTATGATCCGAAAACACGCGCCCACGCGCCCTATGCGAGTCTGCTGATGGAGCTGAACGGAAGGCGTGTTTCACGTGAAACGCAGGAACGCCTCGAGCATTTCGCCATGCTGTTCAGGAAGTGGGCGAAGAGCATCAATCTTGTCGCTCCTTCCACGCTGGAGGAGCTGTGGAGCCGCCACATCGCCGACAGCGCCCAGCTATTCCAGCTTCACCCGCGACCCGCCACCTGGCTCGATCTTGGCTCCGGAGGAGGTTTCCCGGGCGTTATTACGGCCATTTTACTTGCTGAGACCGGTGGCGGCTGGGTGCACCTTGTCGAAAGCAATCAGAAGAAATGCGCCTTCCTGCGCGTGGCGCTGATGGAATGCAACGGCCGAGGTAGTGTGCATCCGCTGAGGATCGAGGCGGCGCAGACGGAAATATCTGGCTGCGAATTCATCTCCGCCAGGGCATTGGCGGATCTCGACCTCCTGTTGCGATATGCCTCGCCGTGGATGATAGGATCATCCACCCGTGCACTGCTGCACAAAGGCCGGGATTACCAGCGCGAGGTGGACAAAGCTCGTGGTGATTGGGATTTCGATCTGGTAAGACATCAGAGTGCTGTGGAGCAAAACTCGGTGATTCTCGAAATCAGCGGACTACGGCCGAAGAGTTGATCGGACATCAGGGTCGACATGAATTATAACAGCCGCATCATCACCATTGCCAACCAGAAGGGCGGAGTCGGCAAGACAACGACCGCCATCAACCTGGCTACAGCTCTCGCTGCCATCGGTGAGCAGGTTCTCATCGTGGATCTCGATCCCCAAGGCAATGCCAGCACCGGTCTCGGTATCGATCGGCGGGACAGGTCGGTTTCTTCCTATGACCTTCTGATGGGTACCCATACGGTCGAGCAGACGGTTCTTCCCACAGCGGTCCCCAATCTCTCGATCGTCCCGTCGACGATGGACCTTCTGGGCTTCGAGATGGAGATCGCCCAAGAGGCAGACCGCGTATTCCGCCTGCGTCATGCGCTCGGGCAAGCCAGCCTCTGCTATACCTATGTTATCCTTGATTGCCCGCCTTCCTTCAATCTTCTGACGATGAATGCAATGGCTGCCGCGCAATCCGTCCTGGTGCCTCTCCAATGCGAATTTTTTGCACTCGAGGGCCTGAGCCAGCTTCTGGAAACGGTCAATCAGGTCCGCCAGACAGTGAATCCGTCTCTCGACATCCAGGGAATAGTTCTGACGATGTTCGATTCCCGCAACAATCTGGCGCAGCAGGTGGTCAACGATGTCAGGACCTATCTGGGCGACAAGGTTTATCACACGCTGATCCCGCGAAACGTGCGGGTTTCGGAAGCGCCCAGCTATGGGAAACCGGCCATCCTGTATGACCTGAAATGCGCAGGCAGCCAGGCCTATCTGCAGCTCGCCTCCGAGGTCATTCAAAGAGAGCGCCAACGCAAGGCAGCCTAAAGGATCAGGACACGATGAGCGACGATCTTTCCAAACGCCGGCTCGGCCGCGGCCTTGCCGCCCTGATCGGCCAGATGGATCAACCTTTGCCGGTCGACGTTGGGCCGCGGGCGATCAATCCCGACCGTCTCGTGCCGATCGAACATGTCGACCGCAATCCCCGCAACCCCCGCCGCCAGTTCGATGAGAGCGATCTGCAGGATCTGGCGAGTTCGATCCGGCAGCACGGTATTGTCCAGCCGGTGGTTGTACGTTCGGTGGGGGATCGGTATGAGATCATTGCCGGTGAGCGGCGCTGGCGTGCCGCGCAACTGGCCGGCCTGCACGAGATCCCGGTGATTGTGCGGGACGTGGACGATCGGACCGCGCTGGAAATCGCGATCGTTGAGAACGTTCAGAGGGCAGACCTCAATCCCCTGGAAGAAGCTCTGGGCTACGACCAGCTCATTGCCGAATACGGCTATACCCAGAACGACCTCGGTGGGATCATAGGGAAGAGCCGCAGTCACGTCGCAAACAGCTTGCGCCTTCTGAAGCTGCCGGAACCTGTTCGGAACATGCTGGCCTCCGGCGCGCTTTCGGCAGGGCATGCGAGAGCCTTGATCACGACCTCCGACCCTGTATCGCTTGCGCGGACAATCGTGTCGAAAGGGATGTCGGTGCGCGATGCCGAGCGGCTTGCGCAGCACGATATCAAAGCCCAGTCGGAACCGGCTGCTCCAAAACCCGAGCAGAAGGATTCCGATACGCTGGCTCTGGAGCGCTCCCTATCGGATGCCCTGGGGCTCGATGTCAAAATCAACCACAAGGGCGGGACCGGTCAGGTCAGGATAAACTACCGCAACCTCGATCAGCTGGAAGAAATCTGCCGGCTGCTGGAACGTCGTTGATCAGCGGCGGGCGCGGGCCGACTGAAGCGTGATCGCCATCAGGGTCTGAAAGGCTATGCTGTCCTCCAGCACCTGTTTCTGGCGGCTCTGGAGGATAGCCGTCTGGAGTCGCTCCATCTCACGGGTGAGTGCATCCGCCGGCCAAATTCGCAATGCCTTCTCGACCAGCGGCTTGCGCTTGAAGTGGATGTGCCGTCCAAGCGTCATCATGACCTGGCCTGGCTGGATATTCTTCTCGTCCATCTCTGCCCGCATCAGTTCCATCATCTGGAATGTCTTAAGACAGGATTGGAGGATGAGGAACACGGGCGTCTTCGACGTCTGGACCTTCTGCAGGGCGTGGCGGAGCGCAGGTAGATCACCCGTCAGGGCCGCATCCACAGCCTCATCGGCGGAAACGCCGCTGGCATCGCCGATGATAGCCAGAACGTCTTCTTCCTCCACCCTCTCCCTGCCTCGACAATAGAGCGCAAGCTTGCGGATTTCGTTGCGCGAGGCCGCGCGGTCGCCCCCAAGGCGTTCCACCAGGTGCCGACGTGCCTCCGGGCTTATGGTCAAGCTGTCCTCGCCGAGGACGATGTCGATAAGGCTGTTCAGCGCCCGGACATCGTCGGCATAACAGGGGATGATGGCGATCGTCTTTGAGGCTTCCGCAATCTTGCGCAGCCCGCTTCCCTTTTTCAGGTCCCCGGCCTCAACAAGCAGGAAGTTGGCGGGGGGCGGGCCACTTGCCAGGACTGCCATTGCATCGACAAGGGTCTTTTCATTCGAAGCGTTGCGGATCCAGACAAGCTTCTCACCACCGAAGAGCCCTAGCGCGTTGACCTCGTCTAGCAGCCGGCCGGGATCGTTCTGCAGATCCGAGACATCGAGCTTGAGTGTCGCGAAGGGGTCATCCGGAGCAACGCCTGACTTTCGAGCCAGTACAGCCGCCCGTTCGGAGGCCAGTCCGCGGTCGGGACCGTAGACTACGAATATGCGGTAGAGGTCCGTCGCCCGCTCCGCAAAGCGATCAAATTCGTGAGACTTTACTTCTGCCATGTCGCCTGCGGAGGTGGCTCCTTCGCCAGCGCAACGGCGAGATCGGCGCGGATGACCTCCGCGAGCTCGCGCGCGGCGCGATCCTCCGCATCGCGGACGGAGCGCAGCTCCGCGAATTCCTGACGAGACACATCGAGCAGAGACGTCGCCCGGCGAGTGCCCGCCTTCAGGACCTGACCATCGCTGACGCGCGACATCCTGTACGTGCCCGTCACCACGACCCTGCCCGGCTGAAGGCCGACGGCATCCTCGTCGTCAAGGATGTCGCTATAGGCGGATACCACCTGAAGCTCGACCATATACTGCGGAGCGCGTGCTTCGCCCTGTCCACCGGATGAAAGAAAGATCAACTGATTGCGCACGACCTGCTCTACCCGGTGGTCGGCTTGGGAGAACCCGATATCGGCAAGCCGAGCTCCCGGTCCGGACGCTTCTCCATAGAGCGGACGGACCTGGCAGGCGGACAATGCTGCCACGATGAAGAGCGCCGAAGCAGCAGAGCAGATCCGGCGGAGGATAGGCGATACGTCAGACGACAATGTTCACGATCCTCTGTGGGACGATGATGACCTTCTTGGCTGCCCGCCCATCCAATGCAGCACGCACGGCATCCAGTTGAAGAACCGCGGCTTGGACCGCATCTTGAGATGCCTCGCGCGCGATTGTCAATTCTGCGCGTTTCTTGCCGTTGATCTGGACCGGGAGCGTGATCTCATTTGCAGCAACAAGGCTCTCGTCGAAGCGGGGCCATGGTGCGCGGGACAACATCTCGGAATTGCCCAGTGCGGCCCAGCATTCCTCAGCCAGATGCGGGGTCATCGGTGCGACGATCTGGATCAGAATCTCGGCAGCATTGCGGACGGCCGCCCGATAGGCGCCATCGCCCTCGCCCGTCGCAACGCGCGCCAGCGGCGCCGCCAGCGTGTTCACCAATTCGTAAACGCGCGCGACCGCCCTGTTGAAGGACAGCTTGTCGTAGTCCTCCTGAACCGCCTTCAGCGTCCTGTGCGCGGCCTGGGAGACGGCCAGACCCTCACCCTCGCCGGCAGGTGCGCTCTGCACGTCGGCGAGACTTGCCGCTGCTTCGGAAATGAGGCGCCAGAGGCGTTGCGTGAAACGGTGCGCGCCTTCGACGCCCGCCTCCGACCAGATGACGTCGCGATCGGGCGGGGAGTCCGACAGAACGAAGAAACGGGCCGTATCGGCGCCGTAAGAAGCGATGATATCGTCCGGATCCACCACGTTCTTCTTAGACTTCGACATCTTTTCGATGGAGCCGATCGTCACCTCCTCGCCGGTCGACAGAAGCGTCGCCCGCCGCTTTCCGTCGACCTCTTCCATGCGGATATCGGCGGGTGCCACCCATTCGCCGGCGGCGCCACTGCCGCGGCGATAGGTCTCGTGGACCACCATGCCCTGGGTGAAGAGACCCTTGAATGGCTCCTTGACGTCTACATGGCCGGTTTCCTTCATCGCCCGCGTGAAGAAGCGTGAGTAGAGCAGGTGAAGGATGGCATGCTCGATGCCGCCGATGTACTGATCGACCGGCAGCCAGTGATTTGCCGCCTTCGGATCCGTCGGCATGTCCTCCCATGGAGCCGTGAAACGCGTGAAATACCAGCTGGAATCGACGAATGTGTCCATCGTATCGGTTTCACGGCGCGCATCTGCACCGCATTGCGGGCAGGCGACGTGCCGCCATGTGGAATGGCGATCGAGCGGGTTCCCCGGCTGATCGAACGTTACGTCGTCCGGAAGCCTGACCGGTAGGTCCTTCTTCGGCACCGGCACGACACCGCAGACCTCGCAATGGATCACCGGAATCGGGCAGCCCCAGTAGCGCTGGCGGGAGATGCCCCAGTCGCGGAGACGGAAATTCACCTTCCGCTCTCCCTGTGGCATGTTACCCAGGATCGTGCCTGAGAGCCGATCGGCGACGAGGTCAAAGGCCTCTTCCGTGGATTTCCCGTCGAGGAAGCGGGAGTTGATCATCACGCCATCGCCATCATAAGCCGTATCACCGATCGCAAAGCTTTCGGCATTCGCATCTGCAGGCATGACGACGGGAACGACCGGCAGCTCGTATTTGCGGGCGAAGTCCAGGTCGCGCTGGTCGCCGGACGGGCAACCGAAGATCGCTCCGGTGCCATACTCCATCAAGACGAAGTTCGCGATATAGACAGGCAGCTCCCACGAAGGGTCGAGCGGGTGTCTGACACGGATGCCGGTATCGATGCCCTTCTTCTCGGCCGTCTCGAGCGCAGCCAGCGAGGTTCCCTGCCGCCGGCACTCCTCGGCGAAGGCTTCGATAGCCGGGTTTGCTGCCGCTGCGTCTCTTGCCAGCGGGTGGTCGGCGGCGATCGCCAGGAAGGAGGCGCCGAAGAGCGTATCCGGACGGGTTGTATAGACGGTGACTTCCGAGTGGCCGGCAGGGGCGGTATCCGCTACCAGTTCCCATCGGATGGTCATCCCTTCCGAACGGCCGATCCAGTTCTTCTGCATCAGCCGCACCTTCTCGGGCCACTGACCGAGCGTCTCCAGCGACTCCAGGAGATCCTGGCTGAAATCCGTGATCTTGAAGAACCACTGCACCAGTTCCCGCTGCTCGACGAGGGCGCCGGAACGCCAGCCGCGACCGTCGATGACCTGTTCGTTGGCGAGAACGGTATGATCGACCGGATCCCAGTTGACCTTGGAGAGCTTGCGGTAGACCAGCCCCTTCTCCATCATGTCCAGGAAGAGATGCTGCTGGCGGTGGTAATATTCGACGTCGCAGGTGGCGAATTCGCGCGACCAGTCGAGCGAGAGGCCCATCGCCTTCAACTGCGCCTTCATCGACGCGATATTCCGGTAGGTCCACTCCTTGGGGTGCACCTTGTTGTCGCGCGCAGCATTCTCAGCCGGCATTCCGAAGGCGTCCCATCCCATCGGATGCAGGACGTTGTAGCCCCTCGCCCGCTTGTACCGGGCAACGACGTCACCCATGGCGTAGTTGCGGACATGGCCCATGTGGATGCGGCCGGACGGATACGGGAACATCTCGAGGACGTAGTATTTCTCGCGCGGATCGGCGTTGTCGGTCTCGAAGACCTTCGCCTCGGTCCACCTTTGCTGCCAACGCGGCTCGGCCTCGCGCGGATTGTAACGTTCACTCGCCATTCTATGATATTCCGGGAAAAGTGCTGACAGGGATGGCCAGACCTTCATCATGAAACCCCGCAACCGTCAAGTTTTCCGGCCATCCGGCGCGGTAAAGTTTGGGCGGCACCCCCAGCCGGCCTTGGCAGAGCGGGCTGTGGCGGCTAAGCGTCCGCAAAAGATGGAGATGAGGTCGATCATGACGACGGAAGAACGGCTGCAGGATGTGTTGTCACGGATCGAGGCGGCGGAGCGCCAGGCAAGCCGCGCGGCCCAATCCGTATCCCTGGTCGCGGTATCGAAGACGTTCGACACCGAGGCGATCCGCCCGGCAATCTTGGCGGGGCAACGCATTTTCGGTGAGAATCGTGTTCAGGAAAGCCAGGGGAAATGGCCGGCTCTCAAGGCGGAATTCAGCGATATCGAGCTTCACCTCATCGGGCCTCTGCAATCCAACAAGGCAGGTGATGCGGTCGCGCTCTTCGACGTCATCGAGACTGTTGACCGGGAGAAGATCGCCCGCGCCCTGGCAGAGGAGATGGGAAAGCAGGGGCGGAAGCCCCGCCTCTACGTGCAGGTGAATACGGGGCTGGAGCCGCAGAAAGCCGGAATCTCGCCCAAGGACACCAAGGCGTTCGTCGACTTCTGCCGGGTCGAACTCGGCCTCGGCATCGAAGGACTGATGTGCATTCCGCCGGCGGACGAAAACCCTGGGCCGCATTTCGCGCTGCTTGCGAAGCTGGCAGCGCAGTGCGGGCTTGAGAAATTGTCCATGGGGATGTCGAACGACTTCGAGACGGCGATCCATTTCGGAGCGACGAGCGTCAGGGTCGGATCGGCCATTTTCGGCAATCGCTAGGTGCCCCTAGCCCTTTAGTCTGGCTTTCCAGCCGGCTCTGCCTCATCCTAAAGTTTCCATGGCTGCGCTGGGACTACGGGAGGAGCAGATGCAGAGCATATACTTCGATATTTACCGCGAGTGGCAGTCGGCGCCGGAGGAGTTCTGGCGGCGGCAGGCAGAAAAGCTTCACTGGTTCAAGCCGATCGAGACGGTCTTCGACAAGGACCAGGGCGTCTACGGGCGGTGGTTTGCCGGCGGCGAGACCAATACATGCTACAACTGCCTGGACCGGCATGTCGAACGGGGCCGAGGCGACCAGTCGGCGCTGATCTACGACAGTGCAATGAACGGTGAGAAGAGGACATACAGCTATCAGCAGATGCTGGACGAGGTGCAGGCCATTGCTGCGGTGCTTCGCAATCACGGCGTCGGGAAAGGCGACCGGGTCCTCATCTACATGCCGATGGTGCCGGAGGCCGTCTTCTCCATGCTCGCCTGTGCGCGGTTGGGGGCCATCCACTCCGTCGTCTTCGGGGGATTTGCGGCGCACGAACTGGCGACACGCATCGATGACTGCGGCGCCAAGGTGGTGATCAGCGCAAGCTGCGGACTGGAGCCGGGACGAGTCGTCCCCTATAAGCCGCTGCTCGACCACGCGGTGGACATGGCGAAGGTAAAGCCCGACTTCTGCTTCATCCTGCAGCGGGACGAGCTGCACGCCCCCCTCCGATACGAGCACGGGGACATTGATTTCCGGCTGGCGATAGAGGCGGAGAAGACGAACGGGACCGTGGTCCGGTGCGTGCCCGTAGCCGCCACCGATCCGCTCTACATTCTCTACACATCCGGAACCACGGGTCAGCCCAAGGGTGTCGTCCGCGATAACGGGGGGCACATGGTGGCGCTCAACTGGACCATGAAGAATCTCTTCGGCGTCGATCCCGGGGAAGTCTTCTGGGCGGCCTCGGACATAGGCTGGGTCGTGGGCCACTCCTATATCGTATACGGGCCGCTGCTGGCCGGGAATACGACGGTTCTATTCGAGGGCAAGCCGGTGGGCACGCCCGATGCCGGCACCTACTGGAGGATCGTCTCGGAGTACGACGTGAAGGTTCTTTTCACGGCGCCGACGGCCTTCCGCGCCATCCGGCGGGACGATTCGGAAGGCAAGCTGGTCGAAGCATACGATCTTTCGGGACTGCGCGCCCTTTTCCTTGCCGGGGAGCGGGCCGATCCGGAAACGCTGAAATGGGCGGAAAAGGTGCTGAAGGTCCCGGTGATCGACCATTGGTGGCAGACGGAAACGGGCTGGCCGATGGTCGGAAATCCCGTAGGCCTCGGACTGCTTCCGTTCAAGCCGGGCTCTCCGACCCGGCCGATGCCGGGATATACGATCGAGGTTCTGGACGATGCAGGCCATCCGGTGCCGGCAGACACCCTGGGCAACATCGTCGTGAAGCTGCCGCTTCCGCCGGGATGCCTCGTCAGTTTCTGGAATGCCGACGAGCGCTTCCGGCAGGCCTGCCTTGAGGAATTTCCCGGCTACTACAAGACCGCGGATGCAGGCATGATCGACAGCGACGGCTACCTGTTCGTCATGGCGCGCACGGACGACATCATAAATTGCGCCGGCCACAGGTTGTCGACCGGAGCAATGGAGGAGGTCTGTGCCATGCATCCCGACGTGGCCGAATGCGCCGTGATCGGCGTGGCCGACCCGCTCAAGGGGCAGATCCCCTGCGGTTTCCTCGTCCTCAAGAACAACATCTCGCGCGACGAGAAGGCGATCGAGAGGGAGGTCGTGGACCTCGTCAGGAGCGAAATAGGGCCGGTGGCAGCGTTCCGCACCGTGATGGTGGTGAAGCGTCTGCCGAAGACGCGCTCCGGCAAGATCCTTCGCGGCACGATGCAGAAGATCGCCGACGGGCTGCCCTGGAGGATGCCTGCGACGATCGATGACCCGGCGATCCTCGACGAGATCGGCGAAATCCTGAAAACGAAGGGATATGCGAAGGGTGCGGCCGAAACCGCGGCCTAGCTTCATCGAGTGAAGACGATCCGGGAGGCCGCGGCGAAAGCCGTGGCCTCCTGCGTTTCGCGACCCGTGTTATCAAGCTCCGCACCAGCATATTAATGTTTTGTTAACTATGCCGACGCTACACCCGTGCAACCAATTCTTTACGTAGATGACCAAAGTGCTAACAGACGCTCGTTCGATCCGAATCAAGGGCCGGTCCTTTCTGGCGGTCGTACTTTCGCCCGATCTTCCTCTCGATGAATGGCTGGCCCGGCTGGACGATCTTGCATCGCGGTCGGCCGGCTTCTTCCTGAACCGGCCGGTGGTCCTGGACGTCACCGACCTTAACATCGACCGTGCTCAGCTCAAGGAGCTGCTCGGTGCATTCGCGGATCGAAACGTCGCCATCATGGGCATTGAGGGAGCGCGTCCCTCCATTCTCGGACAGGGAATGCCGCCGGGATTGAAGGGTGGACGCCCCGTTTCCGAGGAGGCCATGGCGAAGGAGCCGGAACCCGCGGAAGAGCCCGGCGCTGCCGCCAAGCGAGCGTCGGCGGACGTAGGACGCCCTACCCTGCAATCGATCATCATCCGCGAGCCGATCCGCTCCGGGCAGTCGGTGATCTTCCCGGAGGGGGACGTGACCGTGATCGGCTCCGTCGCGTCCGGCGCGGAGGTCATTGCCGGCGGTTCCGTCCACATCTACGGCGCCCTGCGCGGCCGGGTAATGGCGGGTTCGGTGGGAAATGCGTCGGCGCAAATCTTCTGCCGGAAGCTGGAGGCGGAGCTGCTGGCGATCGACGGCGTCTATCAAACCGCCGAAAACATGGCGCCGAGCCTGAAGGGGCAGCCCGTCCAGCTCTGGCTCGAAAACGATATGATCATGGCAGAGACACTCGTCTGAGCTGCAAGGCCAGAACAACAGGAGAAAACCAATGGGGAAAGTCATCGTAGTGACGTCGGGCAAGGGCGGGGTCGGCAAGACGACCTCGTCTGCGGCGCTCGGGGCGGCACTGGCCCAAAAGGGGGAGAAGGTGGTGGTCGTCGACTTCGACGTCGGCCTTCGTAACCTGGACCTGGTCATGGGCGCAGAACGCCGCGTGGTCTACGACATCGTCAACGTGATCCAGGGGGACGCAAAGCTGCCGCAGGCCCTTATCCGCGACAAGCGGCTGGAAACCCTGTTCCTGCTTGCTGCTTCGCAGACCCGCGACAAGGATGCATTGACGCCGGAAGGCGTCGAGACCGTGATCACCGAGCTTAAGCGCTATTTCGACTGGGTGATCTGCGACAGCCCGGCCGGGATCGAGCGTGGGGCGACCCTTGCGATGCGCCACGCCGACGTCGCGGTGGTCGTGACCAATCCGGAGGTTTCGTCCGTACGCGATTCCGACCGCATCATCGGCCTTCTCGATGCCAAGACCCTGAAGGCGGAGCGTGGCGAACGCATTGAAAAGCACCTGCTCCTGACGCGTTACGACCCTGCACGGGCGGAGCGCGGCGACATGCTGAAGGTCGGCGACGTCCTGGAAATCCTTTCCATCCCGCTGATCGGCATCGTGCCGGAAAGCATGGACGTCCTGCGGGCGTCCAATATCGGTGCACCGGTTACCCTGGCGGATACGAGCAGTGCCCCGGCCCAAGCCTATTTCGATGCCGCCCGCCGGCTTTCCGGCGAGGTGCTTCCGATCACGATTCCGGGTGAACAGCGCGGCCTTTTCGGCAAGATCTTCGGAAGGAAAGCAGCATGAGCATCTTCGACCTGTTCCGCAAGCAGCGGTCGGCGCCGATGGCGCGCGAGCGCCTGCAGGTGCTGCTGGCCCATGAGCGGGCCTCGAGCAGCTCCGATCTCGTCGCCGTCCTCCGGGAGGAAATCCTCGCCGTCATCGCCAAACACGTGCAGCTCGATGCCGACAAGGTGAAGATCAAGGTGGATCGCGAGGAAACCGTCTCCATCCTCGAGATCGACGTCGAAATTCCGTTGGACGCATCCCTCAAAGCGGCCTGAAAGCGCAATCTCCCAAACTAAAAGGCCCGCCGAGCGATCGGCGGGCCTTCAAATTCGTAAAGCTATCAGCAGGACGGCTTAATACCGATCGTCCTCGTCTTCGTCGCGCGGAGTCGACTTGAGCGAATTGAGCTTGGCGAAGACGGCGTCCGCATCGATCTCCTTTTCTTCCTCACGATCGCTGCGATAGTCGAAGTCGAGGTTTTCCGTCTCCGATGCCGACTGAAGGGTGGCGCCGACTTCGGCCGTGCTCGGTAGGGGGCGGCCCTTCGAGGCCCTTTCCACCTCCAGGTCGAGATCGATCTGGCTGCAGAGGCCGAGCGTGACCGGGTCCATCGGGGCCAGGTTGGCGGAATTCCAGTGGGTGCGCTCGCGGATCTGCTCGATTGTCGACTTGGTGGTGCCGACGAGACGGGAAATCTGGGCGTCCTTGAGCTCGGGATGGTTCCGGACCAGCCAGAGGATGGCGTTCGGGCGGTCCTGGCGCTTTGAGACAGGGGTGTAGCGCGGGCCGCGGCGCTTCGATTCCGGCACGCGGACCTTAGGCTCCAGCAGCTTGAGCTTGTAGTTCACATCCGCCTCGCCTCGCTGGATCTCGTCGCGTGACAACTGGCCTGTTGCGATGGGATCGAGGCCCTTGATGCCCTGGGCCGCCTCGCCGTCGGCGATGGCCTTCACCTCGAGGGGATGAAGCTTGCAGAACTGCGCGATCTGGTCGAACGAAAGCGCAGTGTTGTCGACCAGCCAGACGGCAGTTGCCTTCGGCATGAGCAATTGTTGGGCCATGGGTATAGTTCCTCTGTCCGCCGCGCCGGTGTCGCGGGCCGTGGGTATCACCACAATTTCCGGGAATTCCAACGGTCTATAAACGCAACGAGGTCAAATTGCAAATATCCAGATACATGACCCCTTCGTCTAATTGATGTGCTTGTTTCACCTGTTATGAATGCTGCATGCTCCGGAGATCGTGCTCCGGCTTGGGATGTAAAATGGGGAGGAGACCATGTCCGAGAAAGTCTATCCTGTGTCGCGCGCCGCCAGAGCCCAGGCGCTGATCGACAAGGATAAATACGAGAAATGGTACGAGGAAAGCATTGAGGATCCGGACAAGTTCTGGGGCAAGCACGGCAAGCGCATCGACTGGTACAAACCCTATACGAAGGTCAAGAACACCTCCTTCAAGGGCAAGGTCTCGATCAAGTGGTTCGAGGACGGGCTGACCAACGTTTCCTATAACTGCATTGACCGCCACCTGAAGACGCATGGCGAGCGGACTGCGATCATCTGGGAAGGCGACAACCCGTATATCGACAAGAAGATCACCTACAACCAGCTTTATGATCAGGTTTGCCGGCTGGCGAACGTCTTGAAGAAGCACGGCGTCAAGAAGGGCGACCGTGTCACCATCTACATGCCGATGATTCCGGAAGCGGCCTATGCCATGCTCGCCTGCGCCCGCATCGGCGCCGTCCATTCGGTCGTCTTCGGCGGGTTTTCCCCCGAAGCGCTGGCAGGCCGCATCGTCGACTGCCAGTCGTGTTTCGTCATCACCTGCGACGAGGGTGTACGCGGCGGCAAGCCCGTCCCGCTCAAGGAGAATACGGACAAGGCGATCCACATCGCGGCGCGCCAGTATGCGACCGTAAAGAACGTCCTGGTCGTGCGCCGTACCGGCGGCAAGATTGAATGGGCGCCCGGCCGTGATCTCTGGTACCACCAGGAAATCGCGAGCGTCAAAAGCCATTGCGAACCGGTCAAGATGAAGGCAGAGGACCCGCTGTTCATCCTCTACACCTCCGGCTCCACAGGCAAGCCGAAGGGCGTACTGCACACGACCGGCGGCTATCTCGTCTACGCTGCGATGACGCATGAATACGTCTTCGACTACCACGACGGGGACATCTACTGGTGCACGGCCGATGTGGGATGGGTGACCGGCCACTCCTACATCGTCTACGGGCCGCTGGCGAATTGCGCCACGTCGCTGATGTTCGAGGGCGTGCCCAACTTCCCCGACCAAGGCCGGTTCTGGGAGGTGATCGACAAGCACAAGGTCAACATCTTCTACACCGCTCCCACTGCCATCCGTTCGCTGATGGGCGCAGGCGACGAATATGTGGAACGCTCGTCTCGCTCCAGCCTGCGACTGCTCGGCACGGTCGGCGAGCCGATCAACCCGGAAGCGTGGGAATGGTACTACAGGGTGGTCGGGGACAGTCGCTGCCCGGTGATCGACACCTGGTGGCAGACCGAGACCGGCGGGCATATGATCACGCCGCTGCCCGGTGCGACGGATCTCAAGCCGGGCTCGGCGACGGTGCCCTTCTTCGGCGTGAAGCCGGAGCTCGTCGACAACGAAGGCAACGTGCTCGAGGGACCGGCCGACGGCAATCTCTGCATCGCCGATTCCTGGCCGGGTCAGATGCGTTCGGTCTATGGCGACCACGAGCGCTTCGTGCAGACCTATTTCTCGACCTACAAAGGAAAGTACTTTACCGGTGACGGCTGCCGCCGCGACGAGGACGGCTATTACTGGATCACCGGCCGCGTAGACGACGTTCTGAACGTGTCCGGGCACCGACTGGGCACCGCGGAAGTCGAATCGGCACTCGTTTCGCATGACTTCGTCTCGGAAGCCGCGGTCGTGGGATATCCCCACAGCGTCAAGGGCCAGGGCATCTACTGCTATGTGACGCTGATGTCGGGCCACGAGGGCGATGACGCACTCCGCCAGGAACTGATCAAGCATGTCCGAAGCGAGATCGGGCCGATCGCGACCCCGGACAAGATCCAGTTCGCGCCAGGCCTTCCCAAAACGCGTTCCGGCAAGATCATGCGCCGTATCCTACGCAAGATCGCCGAGGATGATTTCGGTGCGCTCGGAGACATCTCGACTCTTGCCGATCCCGGCGTTGTCGACGACCTGATCGCGAACCGCCAGAACAAGGCGGGTTGAAGTCAGAGGGCCGCCTTCCCAAGGGGGGCGGCTCTTTCTTCAAGGTGATGTGCAACTGATTTTTGACTTGCGCCCGCCGTCATAGCCCACAGCAAGTCCTGCCAGCAGTAGGTGGTCGGCAGGCCGCGCGCCGTCGGGAAGTGTGACGTCCGCCACCACACGGCCAAAATATTTGTCGCCAGAGATATGGCTGAGATGGACCGTCGGCGCCGCCGCCGTCATCCTTTCCAGGGACGCCTTGGCCGCCGCACCTGTTTGGCGCTCGCTCAAGCAGGACGACCGTAGCTCCGGCGTATCGATGCCCCTGATCCGGACATAGACCTCGACCTTCTGCTGCGGCCAGGGCCGTGCTTCTACGAGTAACGTGTCGCCATCGATGACGCGCAGGACCTTTGCCTCCACCGGCCCGGGGATCTCATCGCGAGCCGCTGCCAAAGCAGCTTGGAAAGGAAGCACCAGGATGGCGGCAAGAAACAGGTTTCTCATGAAAGGAATAAATTCCTTCAAAAGAAAAATGTCAATAGGATTATCTGCCTCTAGAAGTCGATGGCGCGGCCGTTGATCTCCCAGTCGCCGAAGCGTGCGGGGTCGGCGCCGCCGCGGCCGCCGATCTCGGCCGGCATCTCCTGCTGCTTTTCTGCCTGGCGGCGCTGCTCGGCCTCTTCCAGCGCCCGCTTGGCAGCGGCAGAAAGCGGTTTCCCTGGGGTCATCTCGGCCGACGGAGGGGTCGTGTTGTCGTTATCCGGTGTCTGCATCGTTCACTCCGCCGCGCGGATCATTGAAAAGAAAAGGGCTATGGACCACATCTAGTACGCTCGACGTCCGCTTGAAAGTCGTTCCGGAGAACTGTGATGAACATGATGCGCACTGCTATGCTTCTTGCCTTCATGACGGCCCTGTTCATGGGCGTCGGGTTCCTGATCGGCGGTCGTGGCGGCATGATGATCGCCTTTCTCATCGCCGCGGGCATGAACCTCTTCTCCTACTGGAATTCGGACAAGATGGTGCTGTCGGCCTATCGGGCGCAGCCGGTGGATGAGCGCAACGCGCCCGAGCTTTACCAGATGATGCGCCAACTTTCCGCCAATGCCGGGCTGCCGATGCCGAAGGTCTATGTCTACGACAGTCTGCAGCCGAACGCGTTCGCGACGGGCCGCAATCCCGAGAACGCGGCGGTAGCCGCATCGACCGGGCTTCTGGAGCGGCTGACGCCCGAAGAGGTGGCGGGCGTGATGGCGCACGAACTGGCTCATGTCCAGAACCGCGACACGCTGACCATGACGATCACCGCGACACTTGCAGGTGCGATCTCGATGCTCGGCAACTTTGCCTTCTTCTTCGGCGGCAACCGCGACAACAACAATCCGCTCGGTTTCATCGGCGTCCTGGTGGCGATGATCGTCGCGCCGCTCGCGGCCATGCTGGTTCAGATGGCCATCAGCCGGACCCGTGAATATTCAGCGGACCGGCGCGGCGCGGAAATCTGCGGCAATCCGCTGTGGCTGGCTTCCGCGCTCGGCAAGATTGCCGGCGCGGCTCAAGTGATCCACAACGACGACGCCGAGCGGAACCCGGCAACGGCGCACATGTTCATCATCAACCCCTTGTCGGGCGAAAGGTTGGACAATCTGTTCTCGACCCATCCGAACACAGAGAACCGCATCGCAGAGCTTCGGAAGATGGCCAGCGAGTTCGGCGGCGGGTCGACGGCAGGGTTCGCTACTGCTAGACCCACGCGCACCGCGCGCTCCGTACCCACTACCGGCTGGGGCCGCGGTTCATCAGAACCGCGCAAGGGACCCTGGTCTTGAACCAAACAAAGAACAACAAGAAGGCATTCAAGCATCGTTCATCTCCGAGCAGGCGGAGTTCTGCTGCCCGACCCTCCAATGATGACAAGGCAGGGCTCGAGGTTCGTGCTACGGCTGCCAAGCTTCTCGCGGCGGTGGTGGACAAGAAGATCTCGCTGGACGGGATTCTCGATCCGGTCCATGGCAACCCGGCCTACAAGCATCTCAACGATCAGGACCGGGCTCTGACCCGCGCCATCCTGCTCAGTGCGCTTCGCCATCTGCCGCGGATCGAAGCGGCGCTCGCTTCGCTCCTCGAGAGCCCGCTGCCGCAGGGCGCACGGCCTCTTCACCACGTGTTCTGCGTGGCCGCGGCACAAATCCTCTATCTCGACGTCCCTTCCCACGCAGTCGTAGACCTTGCGGTGGAACAGGCCCACCGCGACCCCCGCAACCGGCGCTTCGCCAAGCTCGTGAACGCCGTGCTGCGGCGGCTGGTGCGGGAGAAGGATACGGTACTGGAGCGGATCGCCGCCGTTTCACCTGTGCCGGACTGGTTCATGGAGCGACTTGCGGCCGCCTATGGTCCCCAGGCGGCCGGCGAGATCGCCGAGGCTCAGCTAACGCCTCCGGCGATAGATATCACGGTCAAATCCGAGCCGCAGCGATGGGCGGAGGCATTCGGGGGGCGGATGCTGCCGACCGGCAGCATCCGCCTGCCGGCCTTCGAGGGCTCTGTCGCGTCGCTTGCGGGATATGATCAAGGTGAATGGTGGGTGCAGGATGCCGCCGCCAGCATCCCTGCGCGGCTTCTCGGCGATATCAGGGGCCGGCGGATCGCCGACCTCTGTGCCGCTCCCGGCGGCAAGACGGCCCAGTTGATCGTGGCGGGCGCCCAAGTGATCGCGGTTGAGCAGTCGGTGAACCGTATGGCACGGCTGAAGGAGAATCTGGACCGTCTCGGACTGAGGGCACAGCTGGTTCAGGGCGACCTGTTCGATTTTCGGCCGGAGGCGCCGCTCGACGGGGTGCTTCTGGATGCGCCCTGCTCCTCCACCGGCACGACGAGACGGCATCCGGATGTGCTCTGGACCAAGGGGCCGGAGGACGTCGCCAAGCTTGCGGCCCTGCAGGCAAAGATGCTCCGCCATGCGGTAACGCTGGTGAGGCCCGGCGGCCTGATCGTGTTTTCGAACTGTTCGCTGGATCCGCTGGAGGGCGAGCAACTGGTCGCGGACCTCCTGGCGGAGGACCATGGCCTCGAGCGGGTTCCGGTGGAGCCGGCGGGCTGGCCGGGGCTGGAGAATGCGATCTCTTCACGCGGAGAATTCCGCACCACACCGGCTATGCTTCCGGGCGAGGGAAGTTCAACCGGCGGCATGGATGGTTTCTTCGCCAGTGTCCTGCGTCGCCGATAAGAATTTCTTTACCATCACAGCCGATTATATTCGAATGGACTAAAGGGCGATCCGTCCCCGGCGGGCGACTTTTCGCTCCTGCGGAGTGTTTCAAGTTGATCATCCCACTCGCGGATCGCCGAAAGTTGATGGCTTTCGGGTTGCGGGAAATCGGTCGCCGGTCCTACCGGCGCACAGCCGGTTTGCGGCTGGCGTTGACGCCTTTCTCCAACGCCGTTCCCGATCGGCTCATCGTTGCTCCGACAGACCTGCACTCCGTCGATCCCTTCGTGGCGGACGAGATTGCCCAGGGACGTTTTCCGCTGGCGGGAACGCTGCTCGATACGGAAGGCCGGTCGCCTTTCGACGTCGATCTGCCGACGCCGGCGTTCGCAGAGCGCCTTCACTCCTTCGCCTGGCTCCGGCATATCCGTGCCGACCGCACCGCCGAAGCCTGTGCGCGTGCCCGAACGATCACCGCCACCTGGATCGCCGGCTATGGGCGGCGCCCCCGCGGAATAGCCTGGCGGCCGCATGTGGTCGCGGAACGGGTTATCGCATGGCTTTCCCATTCGACCATCGTCCTGCAGGGAGCGGAGGCCGGCTTCTACCGCCGGTTCATGAGAAGCCTCGCCTATCAGGTTCGCTATCTCCGGCGCCTGGTCCGTGGCCTGCCGAGGGAGGAAGCGCGCCTGCGGATCCGGATCGCGCTCGCCATGGCATCCGTCGCCATGCCGACCCGCAACGCCTATATCCGCAGAGAGGGAAGCCGGCTCGATCGGGAACTGGAACGACAGATCCTGCCGGACGGCGGGCATGTCTCGCGAAACCCCCGCGCGATTCTCGACCTTCTTCTCGACCTTCTGCCGCTGCGGCAGACCTATATCAATCTCGGGCACGATATCCCGTCGAAGCTCATACCGGCCATCGACCGCATGTACCCGGCCCTGCGCTTCTTTCGTCACCAGGATGGCGATCTCGCGCTCTTCAACGGCGCCACCTCCACGTCGGCCAGCGAACTGATCTCGGTGCTTCGATACGACGAGACGGCCGGCAAGCCCTTCAAGTCGCTGCCGCACATGAATTACCACCGGCTGGCGGCAGGCGGTACCGTCCTGCTGATCGATACGGGCAAATCGCTCTCTCCGGAACTTTCGCAAAGGGCGCATGCCGGCTGCCTGGCGTTCGAGATGTCGGCAGGCCGGCACCGCTTCATCGTCAACAGCGGTGCGCCGAAATTTGCGCCGAGGGAGTACCGCCAGTTGGCGCGCTCGACCGCCGCACACTCGGCGGTGACCCTGAACGATACCTCGTCCAGCCGTGTAGTACGGTCGCGGGTCTGCAGCACTTCCATCCTCGCCGGAATCGAAGAGGTAGAGGCCGAGCGATGGGAAGATGCCTACGGAAACGACTGGCTGCGGGGGATCCATGACGGTTATCGCCGTATATTCGGCTACCTTCATGAGCGTGAAATCGGCCTGAGCAGCCAGGGGAACAAGATCAAGGGGCGCGACCGGCTTTTTCGCCCTGAGGAAGCAGGCGGCCCGGCCGATCCTGTGCAGGCGACAGCCCGGTTTCACGTTCATCCCGCCATTACGCTGTCGGAGCAGGATGGAGAAACGGTCCTGCTCGTCGCGCCGGACGGCGAGGCTTGGCAGTTCAGCGCGCCGGGGCTTCCCGTCGTGATCGAGGAGGATCTGTTTTTTGCGGACGCCTCCGGCGTTCGTCCGAGCCAGCAGATCGTCATCGCGTTTTCGGTTCCCGATGTCTGTGATATCCGGTGGATGCTGAGGCGGCTGGAATAGGCGTTTCCTCTCCGGAAAACCTGTGCTACGCGGCCCGCATTCCGCACCGCCCGCAGCACGTTCCAGGAGAGCCCGATGGCCGTCGTTTCCAAGAAGATCCCCGCTCCCGACATGGTGAAGATCCGCACCGCCCTGCTGTCGGTTTCGGACAAGACAGGGATCGTCGAACTGGCGCAGGCGCTGGCCGGGCAAGGGGTTCGGCTTCTTTCCACCGGTGGTACGCATAAGGCGATCGCGGCGGCCGGCCTGCCGGTGACCGACGTATCCGAGGTGACAGGATTTCCCGAGATCATGGACGGGCGGGTGAAGACGCTGCATCCGAACGTCCATGGCGGGCTTCTTGCTATTCGCGACGATGCCGAGCACGTGGAAGCGATGAAGTCGCACGGGATCGAGGGCATCGATCTGGCCGTCATCAATCTTTATCCTTTCGAAGAAGTGCGCGCTGCCGGCGGCGATTACCCCACCACGGTGGAGAACATCGACATCGGCGGGCCGGCGATGATCCGTGCTTCGGCCAAAAATCACGCCTATGTGACGATCGTCGTCGACCCTTCCGACTATTCCGCCCTCATCGAGGCGCTGAGCGTGAATGACGGCAGGACGGCCTATGCCTTCCGCCAGAAGCTGGCGGCTAAGGCCTATGCCCGCACGGCGGCCTACGAGGCCGCGATCTCCAACTGGTTTGCCGAAACGCTCGACATCGAGGCTCCCCGCTACCGGACGATCGGCGGCGTGCTGAAGGAAGAGATGCGCTACGGCGAGAACCCGCACCAGACCGCTGGCTTCTACGTGACGGGGGAGAACCGTCCGGGTGTCGCGACCGCCAAGTTGCTGCAAGGCAAGCAGCTTTCTTACAATAATATCAACGATACCGATGGGGCCTTCGAATTGATCGGCGAGTTTTCGCCGGAGCAGGGGCCGGCCTGCGCCATCATCAAGCATGCCAATCCCTGCGGCGTCGCCACCGGCCCGTCGCTGAAGGAAGCCTATCTCAGAGCACTTGCCTGCGACTCGACCTCGGCCTTCGGCGGCATCATCGCGCTCAACCAGCTTCTCGACGGCGAGACGGCCGAAGAGATCGTCAAGCTGTTCACGGAAGTGATCATCGCACCGCAGGTCTCCGAGGAAGCAAAGGCAATCATCGCGCGCAAGCCGAACCTGCGCCTTTTGGAGACCGGCGGCCTGCCCGATCCGCGCTCGCGCGGCATCACGGCGAAGACGGTTGCCGGCGGCCTGCTGGTGCAGACGCGCGACAACGGCATGATCGAGGACATCGATCTCAGGGTCGTCACATCACGGGCACCGACCGACCGGGAGCTGGAAGACATGAAGTTCGCCTACAAGGTGGCCAAGCACGTCAAGTCCAATGCGATCGTCTACGCCAAGGGTGGCCAGACGGCAGGCATCGGCGCCGGCCAGATGAGTCGCATTGATTCCGCCAGGATCGCCGCGATCAAGGCGGAAGAGGCCGCAAAGGCCATGGGTTGGTCCGAACCGATGACGAAGGGCTCCGCCGTGGCATCAGAAGCCTTCTTCCCGTTTGCGGACGGATTGCTGTCGGCAATTGCCGCCGGCGCCACCGCCGTCATCCAGCCCGGCGGCTCCATGCGCGACCAGGAGGTGATCGACGCCGCCAACGAGCACGGCGTCGCCATGGTGTTCACGGGCATGCGGCATTTCCGCCACTAGGAGCCGGTGACGCGGTCGGCCGGATACGGAGTGCGCAACAGGAGCAGCAGGCCGCCCGCGAGAAACAGGAGAAGGGTCGCCATGCCGATGCGTGCCGACCCGGTGGCATAGGTGGCGAGCGAGAAAAGCAGCGTCGCCATGAAGCTCGTCGCCCTGCCGGACAAGGCGTAGATGCCGAAGTAGCGGCCGGCATCGGCGAGGCTGACGCTGCGAGCGAGATAGGAGCGCGAGGAGGCCTGCACGGGTCCGAAGGCAATACCGATCAGCAGGCCGAAGATCACGTAAGCCTTCTCCGCCGCAGTTCCGAACAGCCCGCCGCCATCCTGCAACTCGAGCGGCATCAGCCCGAAGAAGACGAAGCCGGGACCTGTGGAGATGATGCCCATAGTGGCAACCAGAAGCAGGACCAGGCTGATCAGTACCACCACCTTCGAGCCCAGCCGGAGGTCCAGGCTGCCCGCAATGAGGCATCCGAAGATGGCGACGACGTTCAGCAGAATTCCGTAGACGCCGATCTCGATCGTCGCCCATCCGAACATGCCGGCGGCGAAGGCACCTCCCAGGATCAGCAGGCCGTTCACTCCGTCCTGATAGAGCATTCGCGCGATCAGGAATCTGGCAATTGCGGGTCGTTGCCTTAGCTCGCCGAGGGTGCCTCGAAGTTCCGCAATGCCGCTCCGGACCGCCTGCGTCAGGGGAAGGCCTCTGGCCGCGTCGGGGGTGAAGAGAAACATCGGCAGGATGAATAGAAGGTACCAGCCGGCAGCAATCGGCCCGGTGATGCGCGCGTCTTCGCCGGAAGCGGGATCGAGGCCGAACAGCGGCTCGATCCCAAGAATGGTGAGTCCCGTTTCGGGGCTGCCGGCCAGTAGCGTCACGACGAGGATGAGGACCAGCATGCCGCCGAGATAGCCGAGGCCCCAGGCCGTGTTGGAGACCTTGCCCACCTGTTCCCGACCGACGAGGCGCGGCATCATGGAGTCGTTGAAGACGATGGAGAATTCCGCGGCAAGCGACGCGAGGATCATCAGCAGGAGCGGCCAAACGAGGGCCGAACCCGGGGCTGCGAACCAGAGCAGCGACAGGCAGATGATCTTTAGGGCCGCAAAGCAGGCGATCCAGGGCTTTCGCGGCCCGGACTGGTCCGCGATCGAACCCAGCACCGGCGAAAGGAGCGCGATCAGGATCGATGATATGGTCGCCATGTTGCCCCAGGCCGCCTGTGCCGAAACGGGGTCCTCCGTCAGCCGTGCGACGAAATAGGGACCAAACACGAAGGTGACGATCACCGTGAAGAAGGGTTGGGCCGCCCAGTCGAACAGCATCCAGCCCCAGATGCCGCGCCGGGGCCGCTCGACCGGCGGCGAAGCTTCAGGTGCGGCGGTCGCCCTCATTCAGGATCCTCGTGGCGTCATGCAGATGAGGCTTGGGGTCGAAGCTCCGTCAGATCCCCGAGAAGACCGGCCGCGACCGACAGCTTTGCCAGGTTGAAGTCCGGCGAATCGCTCAGCAGGACAAGTTCGGTGGCCACGCGGTCCATCTGCGGACGCTGCTTGCCGCCGTACCAGACCGCCAAGGGCTTCCTTTCGGCCGGATGCGCGGTAAGTGCGGAGCAGACGATGTCACGACGTGCCGCGGAGATCTGTGCGAGGCTGCGCCCCAAGGCGATGCTTTCGTAGTGGTCCGTCGGCCGCATCGCTTCACCGAGCGCAAGCAGCCTGTCGATCCTGAAGGTCTCGGTCACAGCGAAGTAGGTCTGAGCGACATGGCCGATGTCGCTACCGGTGCGGTTACCGATCAGCAGCAGTTCTGGAACGAGGGCTAGCGTTGGCAGGCGGCTGATATTCGCTGCGATATCCGCGGGCACGCCTTTCGCCTCCAGTTCCGCAGCCCGTTCGCCTGCTTTGGACGCGAGGCCGAGGGAATCGAGGTTGCCTTTGAGCTTCTTCGCTCCTGCCCTGAGGGCGGCTATCGCCGTCTCCATGGATCCGGTGCCTGCGTCCGTCGTCAGAATGAGGTGCGTCGCATCCTTGAAGATCTCGCCGATGCGGGCATAGAGATCATTCTGGACTTCTCCCGAGATCTGGCCGTCAAGCGCGTCCGTCGCCGCCCAGAGTCGGGGCAGCTCGAAGCCGTCGCGAGCGAGATAGGCAGCCTTCACCACGTCTGTGGGGGATGCGCCGGTAGCATCGATCATCGCCTGTATGAAGCCTGGGCCTCCGCGATTGATCACCTCGTTCGCAAGCACAGTGGCAACAATCTCCCGATGCAGCCGGTGGCTTTCGATGTCCGCTGCGAAGGCCTTCTGCATCTTGGCAGGGAAGTAGCCCTTCAGGATATCTGCCAGATACGGCTCATCCGGCAGATCGCCTTCCAGAATCTCATCGAACAGGGTGATCTTGGCGTAGGAGAGCAACACCCCGATCTCCGGCCGGGTCAGTGGCTTTCCCGTCTGGTAACGCTCGGATAGCTCCAGTTCGGCCGGCAAGGTCTCCACGGAGCGGTTCAGATGGCCTTGCGATTCCAGAACCGACATCAGCCGCGACAGGGATTCGCGATTGTCGGCGCCTTGCCGCGCGGTCAGCGAGATTGCCAGCGTCTGGAGGTAGTTGTTGCGAAGCACCAGGGCGGCGACCTCGTCCGTCATGGAGGCCAGGAGCTGATTGCGCTTCTCGCGGGTGAGGCGGCCCGACCGCATGGCCGAGCTGAAGGCGATCTTGATATTCACCTCGACGTCGGACGAGTTCACGCCGGCCGAGTTGTCGATCGCGTCCGAGTTCAGCCGGCCTCCGTTCAGGGCGTAGGCGATGCGGCCCTTCTGGGTGACGCCGAGGTTTGCACCTTCGCCGATGACCTTGGCGCGAACCTCCGTGCCTACCACGCGGATCGGATCGTTCGCCCGGTCACCCACTTCCGCATCGGTCTCGGAAGCAGCCTTGATATAGGTGCCGATGCCGCCGAACCATAGCAGGTCGACAGGGCTCCTGAGGATGGCCGTCATGATCTCGAAGGGGGTCGCAACATCCTTTCCGATGTCGATGGCGGCCATCGCCTGCGGCGTGAGCTTCACCGATTTTTCGGAGCGGGAAATGATCATTCCGCCCTCGGAGAGGCATGTGCGATCATAGTCCTGCCAGCTCGATCGGGGCAGGGCGAAGAGACGCTGCCGTTCCGCAAAGGAGCGGCTCGTCTCGGGTGCGGGGTCGATGAAGATGTCGCGATGGTCGAAGGCTGCAACCAGGCGGATATGCGGCGACAACAGCATGCCGTTGCCGAACACGTCTCCCGACAT
The DNA here is from genome assembly GCF_902153245.2 of Pseudorhizobium endolithicum. Classification (GTDB taxonomy): domain Bacteria; phylum Pseudomonadota; class Alphaproteobacteria; order Rhizobiales; family Rhizobiaceae; genus Neorhizobium; species Neorhizobium endolithicum. The sequence goes on along the minus strand of NZ_CABFWF030000014.1, from coordinate 236,007 downwards.
GTCGCCGACACCGGCGACGGTGAAGGGCGTCGTCTGGATATCGATGTCCATCTCGCGGAAGTGCCGTTTTACGGCCTCCCAGGCGCCGCGTGCCGTGATGCCCATCTTCTTATGGTCGTACCCGGCCGAGCCGCCGGAGGCGAAAGCGTCGTCAAGCCAGAACCCGGCCTCCTGGGCAAGGTCATTGGCGGTGTCGGAGAAGGTCGCCGTGCCCTTGTCGGCGGCGACGACGAAGTAGGGATCGTCACCGTCGACCCGGACCGTGTTTTCCGGCCCGACGACCTGGTCGCCGACGATGTTGTCGGTGATGGACAGGAGCGTGCGGATGAAGGTCTTGTAGGCTTGCCGACCGGCGGTGAAGATCTCCTCGCGGGATCCGGCGGACGGTAGCGCCTTCGGCACGAAGCCGCCCTTCGCTCCCACCGGGACGATCACCGAGTTCTTGACCTGCTGCGCCTTCACGAGTCCGAGGACCTCGGTCCGATAGTCCTCCGCCCGATCCGACCAGCGCAGACCCCCGCGTGCGACCTTGCCGAAGCGCAGGTGCACGCCTTCGACATCCGTGCCGTAGACGAAGACTTCACGGAAAGGGCGCGGCTGGGGAAGGCCGTCGAGAAGCTTGGGGTCAAATTTGAAGGCGAGGGTCGCGGGGGGCAGGCCCGCTTCGTCATGCCGGAAATAGTTTGTGCGAAGGGTCGCGTCGATGGCGTTGATGTAGCGCCGGAAGATCCGGTCGTCGTCGAGGCTCGGCACACCCGACAGTGCTTCCTCCAGCTCCGCATGGCGGCTCGCCAGCGCTTTCGTCCGCGCCGTATCGCCCAGCCGCGGGTCGAAGCGGCCGTGGAACAGCTGGAAGAGCGTATGTGAGATCCCCGGATACCGGGCGAGCGTCTCGGCGATCAGCGGCTGCGAGTAGACGATGCCGGCCTGCCGCAGATAGCGCGCATAGGCGCGCAACACGGTGGTCTCCCGCGTCGTCAGCCCCGAAAGCAGTACAAGACGATTGAAGGAGTCGTTGTCGGAAAGGCCTCTGAACGCGGCAAGGAAGGCTTCCTCCAGCCTGGCGGCGTCCCGTTCAAGCACGAATGCGCCATGACGCAGCTGAAGCTCCATATCGTGCAGGGCAACCGGCCGGGTGGCAGCGTCCGCTTGCACGTCGATGTCGAAGGTCTGCTCGCTGACGATGCGAAAGCCGAGGTTCTCCAGCAGCGGTACCCGCCGTGACAGGGACAGATGCTCCGGCTGGTGGAAGATCTTGAGCCGCAGTGTTCCCTCCTCGTCTCGCGGACGGGTATAGAACGAGATCCGGATCGGTTCTCCGGCTGCGCAGGCGACAATGTCTTCAAGATCGGCATAGGCCTCCTCGGGGGTGAATGCTTCCTGGAAGGCGTTGTTAACAGCAAGCTTCGCGCTTCCGGCGGAAAGGGCCGCGAAGCGCTGGCTCCACGGCGTGGAGATTGCCCGGATGGCTTCCTCCAGCGCCGCCTGCGGGATCCGCGGCGTACGGCTGCCGCGGCGGCCGATGATGATGTGCACGCGTGCGACACCCCCTTCCGGGAAGGCCGGATAATAGGCCGAAAGATGGCCGTCATAGACCTTTGCCAGGTAGTCGCTGACCTTCTCGCGGACGTGGGAATTATAATCTTCGCGGGGCACATAGACGATGATCGACACGAATCGATCGAAGTGGTCGATGCGCGGCAGGGCGCGTACCCTCGGCCTCTCGCTGAGCTCCATGATCTGTTCGCAGAAGCGGCCAAGCGTCGGCACGTCGATCTGGAAGAGGTCGTCGCGCGGGTAGGATTCCAGCGTATTGGCGAGCATGCGCCCCGAATGGCTGTTGGGATCGAAATCAAGCTTTTCCTCGACCCGCTGCGCCTTGGCCCGCAACAGCGGGATGTCACGCACGGAATGGGTATAGGCCGTGGCGGTGAAGAGGCCGACCACACGAAGCTCGCCCGTAACCCGGCCGTCGGAATCGAAGCGCTTGATGCCGACATAATCCATGTAGGCGCGGCGGTGCACGACGGATTTGACGTTTGCCTTCGTTACGATGAGGAAGTCCGGCCCATCCAGGAATTCAAGGATCTCCGGGGTGGTGGTGACAGCGTCCTTGCCCTGGCGCAGAACCAGAACGTCCGGGTCGGAGAGGATGCCGAGGCCTCGCCCCTTGCTGCGTTCCACCTTGGCGTCGGGGCCTTTGCCGGAATAGACGTATTCGCGCATGCCGAGGAAGGTGAAGTTGTCGTCGCGCAGCCAGTCGAGAAACGCCAGCGCCTCGTCGCGATCGCTCTTCCTCCGGCTCGCGGAGTAGCTGCGCAACTGCTCCGCCGCCCCCTGAAGAAGGTCGAGCATCGGCCGCCAGTCGGTGATGGCCAGATGCACCTGTTCGAGGACATATTGGATCCGCGCCACCAGAGTGTCTGCTTCCATCGCAGAAAGCGGCGGCAGGTGGATCTGGATCAGGCTGACATGGTGTGCCGGATCACCGGGATTGTCTCCGGAACGTAGAACCGGTTCCTCGCCCGGAGCCAGCAGTAGGATGGGATGCACGGCCAGGTGGAGTTCGCGATGAGTGGCGGTGACCTCCCCCATGACAGAATCGAAGAGAAAGGGCATATTGCGGTCGATAACCGTCAGGACGTGGACGGCAATATCTCCGGGCTGGACGCCCTCCACAGGCTGCAACGTGACGGAGGGGCGCACCCTGGTCCAGCTCTTCAGGCACTGCGCCGCATGCACCGCGGAGGCAACCAGCATCTGCGGCGTGTAGTGGGCAAGGTCGTCATTGCTTGCCCGGCCGAACAGGATAAACGGGTCCAGGAAAGGGCGTGAGCCCTCCGCAGCCAATTTCTGCGCATTTTCGATCTGTTTGTCCCGCTTCGGGTTCTGCCTGCCCATGTTATTCTCCATGTGATCGTGCCAGCATGCTGTCACCAAACGCGATCCGTCAACCGGTCACTTTCGAGAGCCAAGCGCCGAAGTGCCGGGCACCGACTGCGTCCCACCTCATATGGTGTACGGTTATTGACAAGCGACCCTGAAGAAATCATCAAGCGGGGAAAATGGAAATCTAGCCATGGAAAATCCCGGCGCCGTCATCGTCATTTCCAGTCATGTCGTTCGCGGCTCGGTTGGGAATCGCGCAGCCGTCTTCGCGCTGGAAACATTGGGATTTCCGGTGTGGGCGCTACCAACCGTCGTCCTGCCGTGGCACCCCGGACACGGTCCCTCGACCCGTCTCACGTTTTCCGAAGCCGAATTCGAGAACGCGATCGACGATCTCCTCCGCGCCCGCTGGGTCGGTGAAGTGAAAGCGGTCCTGACAGGTTATTTCGGTAACCCGCAGCAGCCGAAGGCGGTGGCAAAGCTTGTTCGCGCGCTCAAGGAGCGCGATCCGAACATCCTCTATGTGTGTGATCCGGTGATGGGAGATCTCGGCGGGCTCTATATCCCACAGGCGATCGCGGAGACGATCCGGGACGAACTGATACCCTTGGCGAACGTCGCGACCCCGAACCGCTACGAACTCGCCTGGCTTGCCGGCAGCGCGCTCGACAGCAATAGCGCGATCATGGAAGCGTCGCTTGCGCTCGGACCATCGCGTATGCTCGTCACATCCGCCGTGCCGATGATGGCCGGCGGCACCGGCAATCTCTACCTCACCGGCACACATGCCCTGTTGGCGGAGCACAGGCTGATCGACAATCCGCCGAACGGCCTCGGCGACCTTCTCTCGGCTCTTTTTCTCGCCCGGCTGATGACCGGGACGGAGGAGGAACGCGCGCTCCAGCTCGCCACCGCCAGCGTCTATGAAATCCTTGCAAGAACGGCCAAGCGCGGCAGCGACGAGCTGACGCTGGAGACCGACGCCCAGAGTTTGATAAGTCCGATGGCGATGGTTCAAATGCGCCGCCTGGTCCATCCTCTCCAGCGCGTGCGACGATAGCTGCCGTGCCCACCAGCCTCACCCCAACCTCAGGACAATCCTACGCCATGCAGCAGTTTCCAGAGCGCCTCCTGAACGGATATCGCAACTTCATGAGTGGCCGCTACGCAGACGAGCGTGAACGCTACCAGTCGCTGGCGGAAGGGGGGCAGAGACCCCACACTCTGGTCATCGCCTGTTGCGATTCCCGTTCCGCGCCGGAAACGATCTTCGACTGCGGCCCAGGGGAACTATTCGTGGTGCGGAACGTCGCAAACATGGTCCCGCCCTACGAACCGGACGGACAATACCATGCTACCTCCGCGGCGATCGAGTTCGCCGTTCAAGCTCTGAAGATCGCAAATATCGTGGTCATGGGGCACGGCCGCTGCGGCGGTATTCAGGCGGCACTCGATCCCGACATGGAGCCGCTGTCGCCGGGGGACTTCATCGGCAAGTGGATGGGACTTCTCCGTCCTGCCGCCGGCCAGATCCAGAGCAACAACCTGATGACCCAAGGCGAGCGCCAGACGGCGCTGGAGCGGGTGTCGATCCGCAATTCGATCGGCAACCTACGGACCTTTCCCTATGTCCGCGCCCTGGAAGAACAGGGCAAGATTGCACTCCACGGGGCATGGTTCGACATCTCGACGGGTGAGCTCTGGGTGATGGACGGGAAAACCGGAGATTTCGCGCGGCCGAGCCGCCAGGCCGCAGAGGTTGCCGCGGAGTCCGAGCCCGAACCCGCAGACGACTGAGAAGGAGGCTCAGCCGCCGTCTATTGCGGCACCGATGTGGGCGATCGCCTGCTGGTAGACCGTGGCTGCATTCCACCCCTGGATCGCGATATAATTCGGCTCGCCGGGCTGGTAACCCGCACCCGGCTGCCAGCCGTGGCCGACGAGGAAGTTCGCGGTGGAGGCAAGGGCGTCCGCCCGCGAGCGGACGAGGTCCACATGACCGTCGCCGTCGCCATCCACGCCGTAGCGAACCACGTTGACCGGGAGAAACTGGGTCTGACCGATCTCACCGTGAGCGGCACCCTTGGCGGAAGGGCTGAGATCGCCCCGCTCAACGAGCGTCAGCGCGGCGTAAAGCTGCTCGGTGAAATAGTCTGAGCGGCGGCAGTCATAGGCGAGAGTTGCCACGGCAGATAAGGTATGCTGATTGCCCAGGAAGCTGCCGAAGCCGGTCTCCATGCCCCAGATGGCGAGGAGCGGGCCTGCAGGCACGCCGTAGCGGCGCTCGATCGACGCGAACAGCTGGGCGTTACCGGACTTCATCTTCTTCCCGCGTGCGATGATGGTCGCTCCGCCGCGCTTCTCCATGAACTGGTCGAAGGAGAGTTTGAAGCTCTTCTGCCCCCGGTCGGCGCGGATGGTATCGCGGTTGTAGGAAATGTTCGCAAACGCCTGTTCGACCACACGGGGATTGATGCCGTTGGCGACAGCTTGCGGCTTGAACGCCTGAACCCAGGTCGAGAAGCCGGAGCTGTCATTGCCGCACTGGGCTGCGGCGACGGGTATCGCCAAGGAAGTGAGAGCCGCTACGAAGGTGGCCAGACGCAAGGTGTTCAGCATGATTGATCCGCTTCCGAAGGGCCGAAGCCCCGTTGGCATTTTAGATGGAGCTTTATGGGACTCTTGTCGGCTGCTTCAACTCGTCCCCATTGAATTCTTCGTGAGGGTCGAAGCAATGGCTACCGGCTCGTTCGCCGGTAGCGCCTCTCTTCTGCTCAGGCCGCCAGCTTGCGTGGCTTGATCAGGCCGCGGTTGATGAGCAGTTCCGCGATCTGTACGGTGTTGAGCGCGGCGCCCTTGCGCAGATTGTCGGACACGACCCACATGTTGAGGCCGTTCTCGACGGTGGCGTCCTCGCGGATGCGGGAGATGTAGGTGGCGTCCTCGCCGGCGCACTCCACCGGCGTCACGTAACCGCCGTTCTCGTGCTTGTCGACTACCAGGCAACCGGGGGCCTCGCGCAGGATGTCACGGGCCTGGTCGGCGGTAATCTCGTTCTCAAACTCGATGTTGACCGATTCCGAATGGCCGATGAAGACCGGAACGCGCACGGCCGTGCAGGTGACCTTGATCTTCGGGTCGAGCATCTTCTTGGTCTCGGCGAGGACCTTCCACTCTTCCTTCGTGTAGCCGTCCTCCATGAAGACATCGATATGGGGAATGACGTTGAAGGCGATGCGCTTGGTGAACTTCTTCGATTCGACCGGATCGGCCACGAAGACGGCGCGGGTCTGGGTGAAGAGTTCGTCCATGCCCTCCTTGCCGGCGCCGGAAACGGACTGGTAGGTCGATACGACGACGCGCTTGATCCTGGCTACGTCGTGGAGGGGCTTCAGTGCGACGACCAGCTGTGCCGTGGAGCAGTTGGGGTTGGCGATGATGTTCTTCTTGCGGAAGTCAGCGACGGCGTCCGGATTGACTTCAGGGACGATCAGCGGAACTTCGGCGTCGTAGCGCCAGGCCGAGGAGTTGTCGATGACGACGCAGCCCTGGGCACCGATCCTGGGAGACCATTTCTTGGAGATTTCGCCGCCGGCGGACATGAGGCAGATGTCGGTATCGGAGAAGTCGTAGTTCTCCAGGTTCTGGACCTTCAGAACCTTGTCGCCGAAGGAAACCTCGGTTCCCTGCGAGCGGGCCGAGGCAAGGGCGACCACCTCGTCAGCGGGAAAGCCCCGTTCGGAAAGGATGTTGAGCATTTCCCGCCCGACATTGCCGGTGGCACCGACGACTGCAATCTTGAAACCCATGGTCTTTGCTCTCTTTCTGCCTCTCCTCGATCCGTTGAGGGGGAAAGCCGCGAACAGCATCGCGGTTTCCTTGTCCCCGGCCTGACCGGGGAGAGAGCGGCGGCCAGAGACGTCAGACGGTTTTCGTCGTCGTTTTGGCCGTGGTTTTGTTGGAGGCGGCAAAGCACAGGATCAGTCCGGCAAGAATTGCCGGCTGGAAATCAGCAGCGATGTCGAACTCGCGGCAGTTCATAGGATGCTTTCCCGTTCGAGGATGGTGTTTAGAAGATTCTGATGCGGAGTCAAGCGCAGACCGGAGTGCGCGATGACCGGCGGCAGCCGACCCTGCCGAGATCGCGGCGCACCGGCTGGCGCGCCGCGGACAAGGCTCAGGCGGAAAGAGCGGAGAATTCCTTCAGAATGGCGTCGCCCATCTCCGTCGTACCGACCTGGCGGCAGCCGTTGGCCATGATGTCGCCTGTGCGGATGCCCTGATCGAGAACGTTGGCAATCGCCTTCTCCAGCCGGTCCGCCTCCGCCACCATGTTGAAGGAATAGCGCAGGCACATGGCGAAGGAGGCGATCATGGCGATGGGGTTGGCGACGCCCTTTCCGGCGATGTCCGGCGCAGAGCCATGCACCGGTTCGTAGAGCGCCTTGCGCTTGCCGGTCTTGGCATCCGGGGCGCCGAGAGAGGCCGACGGCAGCATGCCGAGCGAGCCGGTCAGCATGGCGGCGACGTCGGAGAGCATGTCGCCGAACAGGTTGTCCGTTACGATCACGTCGAACTGCTTCGGCGCACGCACGAGCTGCATGCCGCCGGCATCCGCCAGCATGTGCTCGAGCTGGACATCGGAGAAGGAGCGCTTGTGCGTCTCCGTCACCACCTGGTTCCACAGGACACCGGACTTCATGACGTTGCGCTTTTCCATGGAGCAGACGCGGTTCCTGCGGGTACGCGCGAGCTCGAAGGCGACGGCGGCGATGCGCTCGATCTCGTAGGTGTCGTAGACCTGGGTATCGATGCCGCGCTTCTGGCCGTTGCCGAGGTCGACTATCTCCTTGGGCTCGCCGAAATAGACGCCGCCGGTCAGTTCGCGGACGATGAGGATGTCCAGCCCTTCCACCAGTTCCGGCTTGAGCGAGGAGGCATTGGCCAGTGCCGGATAGCAGATGGCCGGGCGCAGGTTGGCGAAAAGCTCGAGATCCTTGCGCAGACGCAGCAGGCCGGCTTCCGGCCGAACCTCATAAGGAACGTGATCCCATTTCGGTCCGCCGACGGCGCCGAACAGAACGGCATCAGCGGCCATGGCCTTCGTCATGTCGTCTTCGGAAATTGCGGAGCCGTGGGCATCATAGGCGCTGCCGCCGACCAGCCCTTCCTCGATTTCGAAGCCCGCATTCATCCTGCCGTTCATATGGGCGATGATCTTGCGGACTTCGGCCATGGCCTCCGGGCCGATGCCGTCGCCGGGAAGCAGGAAGAGAGATCTGGTCATTCGTTATTCCTCTCGGTGGCGGCTCACCCTCCGCACGATGCCGTGCTGTCGCGACCCCTTCCGAGCCTGCCGAAGGGAGGAGGTCGATCAGAAAATTCAGGAAGAGCCCGCGCCGATGCGCGCGGTCACTTCGATCTCGACCTTCATCTCCGGTGTGGTCAAGCCGCAAACCACCATGGTGGCTGCCGGCCTGATTCCGGCAAAGGCCCGCCCCAGGACCTCCACGATTGCATCGTAGTCCGCCATGTCGGTGATGTAGTAACGGACGCGAAGGACATCGTTCAGGCTGCCTCCGGCCTCGCGCAATGCCTTCTCGATCGTCGCAAGCGCATTGCGGGTCTGGTCGGCCACATTGTCGGGCATTTCCATCCGGGCATAGTCATAGCCGGTCGTGCCGGAGACATAGACCATGTCGCCGTCGATGACCGCGCGGGAATAGCCAATGCGGGCCTCGAACGGGGAGCCGGACGAAATGCGTTTCACCATCGCCGCTTAGAGCCAGGGCCGCTCGGTGCTGAGCTTCTGCTCAAAGCTGCCGATGACGGATTCGCTTTTCAAGGTGCTGGCAATGTCGTCCAGCCCTTCCAGCAGGATGTGGCGCCGCGCCGGATCGATGTCGAAACGGATGGACCCACCGTCCGGGCCGGTGATCTCCTGCGCCTCGAGATCCACCGTCAGCACCGCATTGGAGCCGCGCGAGGCATCATCCATCAGCTTGTCGAGATCGTCCTGGCTGACGACGATCGGCAGTATGCCGTTCTTGAAGCAGTTGTTGTAGAAGATGTCGGCGAAGCTGGTGGAGATGACGCAGCGGATGCCGAAGTCGAGAAGCGCCCAAGGCGCATGCTCACGCGACGAGCCGCAGCCGAAGTTGTCGCCGGCGACGATGATCTTGGCGTTGCGGTACGCGGGCTTGTTGAGAACGAAGTCTGGATTTTCCGACCCGTCCTCCTTGTAACGCGCCTCGGCGAAAAGGCCTTTCCCCAACCCCGTCCGCTTGATCGTCTTCAGGTAGTCCTTCGGGATGATCATGTCCGTGTCGACGTTGACGACCGGAAGCGGCGCGGCGACGCCGGTGAGCTTGGTGAACTTTTCCATGATCTGCCTCCGCATGGATTATCTGCGCAAGCCCTTAAAGCAAATCCCCGCCGATTTGAAGAACCGTTTGGGCCGCCGCGGTACGCCGACACCCCGAAAGCGATGAGTTCCTTGCCACTCAGACGGCGCGGAGGTCCGGTGTCGACCCGGAAGTCCACTGCGGTGGATGCGCTGGCTGACCGTAGGGGCGATGGCCGCGCTCCAGCAGAAGGGCTATTCGGAGCATGTACCGGTCATGGGGGACGATCTCCCCATGCATGCGGCAGCTATGCTTCCACCCACCAGAATCATGCTCAAGCCGCTGCGAAACAGAAGTTCTCGCAGTTGTCTGGTGATCCGCCCGCCCTAGTTTTACGCGATTGCTGGTCGTTCTCTGAGGGGGGAAAGTTGGTCAAGGCGAGCGGGAATTCTTCCGGAGACAAGCGGCGGGCCGGCGCTGGCGATCATGCAGTGGACGCGCCGGCGGAAGCGAATGCGCCGCCCAATGTGACCCCGCAGGAGGAAGCGTTGCAGCTCTCCGCACTGTTTGAGGTCGTGCAGCGGGTCAAAGGCGGCGATTTTACCGCCAGGCTGCCGGCGGATCTTACTGGCCTTTCCGGCAAGGTTGCCGATGCCTTCAACGAGATCATCGCCGCCAACCAGCGGATGGCATCCCAACTCGAACATGTCGGCCAGGTCGTCGGCCGTGAAGGCCGAACGAAAAACCACGTCCGGCTGAACCTGTCGGGCGGTGCCTGGAGCGGCATGGAAAACTCCGTCAACACGCTCATCGACGACCTCGTGTGGCCGACCCATGCGGTGACCAGGACCATCTCCGCCGTTGCCAAGGGCGATCTTCTGCAGACCGTTCCCCTGGACGTGGACGGTCGCCCCCTGAAGGGCGAGTTCCTCCGCTCGGCTGAAATCGTGAACGGCATGATCCGGCAGCTCGGCGTTTTCACGTCGGAAGTCACGCGCGTCGCCCGCGAAGTGGGGACGGACGGGAAGCTGGGCGGCCAGGCTCATGTTCCGGAGGTTACCGGCGTCTGGAAGGATCTGACCGAAAGCGTCAACTCCATGGCCTCCAACCTGACGGCCCAGGTCCGGAATATCTCGGACGTGACGATCGCCGTCGCGAACGGCGACCTGTCGAAGAAGATCACGGTGGATGTGCGCGGCGAGATCCTTCAGCTGAAGGAAGCGATCAACACCATGGTCGGCCAGCTTCGGTCGTTCGCATCAGAAGTGACGCGTGTCGCACGCGAGGTGGGCACGGAAGGCAAGCTCGGCGGACAGGCCATCGTCCCCGGGGTCGCCGGGACGTGGAAAGACCTGACCGATTCCGTAAACGCCATGTGCGGTAACCTGACCGACCAGGTCCGCAACATCGCTGAGGTCACCACCGCGGTTGCGCGCGGCGATCTGTCCCGGAAGATCACAGTCAACGTCTCCGGCGAGATCCTCGAGCTCAAGGAGACCATCAACACGATGGTCGACCAGCTCAACGGCTTTGCGGGTGAGGTGACGCGTGTGGCTCGCGAGGTCGGTACCGAAGGCCGCCTCGGCGGCCAGGCGAAGGTGCCGGGGGTCGCGGGCACCTGGAAGGACCTGACCGACAACGTGAACTCGATGGCCTCCAACCTCACCGCCCAGGTCCGCAACATCGCCGAGGTCTCCACTGCCATCGCCAATGGCGACCTGTCGAAGAAGATCACAGTCACGGTCTCGGGCGAGATCCTGGAGCTGAAGGAGACCATCAACACGATGGTCGATCAGCTGAATTCCTTTGCGGGCGAAGTGACCCGGGTGGCCCGCGAAGTCGGCACGGAAGGCCGGCTGGGTGGCCAGGCAAATGTCCGCGGCGTCGCCGGTACCTGGAAGGACCTGACGGAGAACGTCAATTCCATGGCCGGCAACCTGACGGCTCAGGTTCGTAATATCGCGGAGGTCTCGACCGCGATCGCGAACGGCGACCTTTCGAAGAAGATCACCGTCGACGTGAAGGGTGAGATCCTGGAGCTGAAGGAGACCATCAACACAATGGTCGACCAGCTCAACGGATTTGCCGGCGAGGTGACGCGCGTCGCCCGCGAGGTCGGGACAGAAGGCCAGCTCGGCGGCCAGGCAAATGTCAAGGGCGTGGCCGGGACCTGGAAGGACCTGACGGATTCGGTCAACTCCATGGCCTCCAACCTCACGGCCCAGGTCCGCAACATCGCCGAGGTGGCGACGGCGGTTGCACAGGGCGACCTTTCGAAGAAGATCACCGTCACGGTTTCGGGGGAAATACTGGAGCTGAAGGAGACCATCAACACGATGGTGGACCAGCTCAACGGTTTTGCATCCGAAGTGACCCGCGTCGCACGGGAGGTCGGGACCGAAGGCCAGTTGGGCGGCCAGGCGAATGTCAGCGGGGTCGCCGGCACCTGGAAGGATCTGACGGATTCGGTCAACTCCATGGCGTCGAACCTCACGGCCCAGGTGCGCAACATTGCCGAAGTCTCCACCGCGATCGCGAACGGCGACCTTTCGAAGAAGATCACCGTCGATGTGAAGGGTGAGATCCTGCAGCTGAAGGAAACCCTCAACACGATGGTGGACCAGTTGAACCGGTTCGCTTCCGAAGTGACGCGCGTGGCGCGCGAGGTGGGAACGGAAGGAAAACTGGGCGGACAGGCCCAGGTTCCCGGCGTGGCGGGAACCTGGCAGGACTTGACCGATAACGTCAATTCCATGGCGTCCAACCTCACCGGCCAGGTGCGAAACATCGCCGAGGTGACGACCGCGGTCGCCCGAGGCGACCTGTCGCGCAAGATCACTGTCGACGTGAAGGGAGAAATCCTGGAGCTGAAGGACACGATCAACACGATGGTCGACCAGCTCAACGCCTTCGCCGGCGAAGTAACGCGCGTGGCGCGCGAAGTGGGAACGGAAGGTAATCTTGGCGGTCAGGCGCAGGTGCCGGGAGTTGCCGGCACCTGGAAGGACCTGACCGACAACGTCAACTCCATGGCGTCGAACCTCACGGCCCAGGTCCGCAACATTGCCGAGGTGGCCACCGCGATCGCCGGCGGCGACCTGTCGCGCAAGATCACCGTCGATGTCAGGGGCGAGATGCTCCTGCTCAAGGACACGCTCAATACGATGGTTGACCAGCTGCGTTCCTTCGCCGGCGAAGTAACCCGCGTCGCACGCGAGGTCGGCACCGACGGACGTCTGGGAGGGCAGGCGGTCGTTCCGGGTGTGGCCGGCACGTGGAAGGACCTGACCGACAACGTGAACCTGCTCGCGGCCAATCTCACCACTCAGGTCCGCAACATCGCCGAAGTCACTACCGCCGTTGCCAGGGGAGACCTGTCCCGCAAGATCACCGTGGAGGTGAGGGGGGAAATCCTGGAACTGAAGAACACCATCAACACCATGGTGGACCAGCTGAACGCATTCGCGGGCGAGGTTACGCGCGTGGCGCGCGAGGTCGGCACGGAAGGTAAGCTCGGCGGGCAGGCGGTCGTTCCGGGAGTCGCCGGCACCTGGAAGGACCTCACGGACACCGTCAACGTCATGGCCACCAACCTGACCGAGCAGGTGCGCGGCATCGTCAAGGTCGTCACCGCGGTTGCGAACGGAGACCTGACCCAGAACCTGACGGTGGCCTCGAAAGGCGAGGTGGCCGCGCTCGCGGACACCATCAACAACATGACGCATACGCTGGCGACCTTCGCAGACCAAGTGACGACCGTGGCGCGCGAGGTGGGCGTCGAAGGCCGCCTCGGCGGGCAGGCGCGCGTGCCGGGCACGGCCGGCATCTGGAAGGACCTGACCGGCAACGTGAACCTGCTGGCCGCCAACCTGACGACGCAGGTCCGCGCCATTGCGGAGGTTGCGACCGCCGTGACCAAGGGTGACCTGACGCGTTCCATCCAGGTGGATGCCCGCGGCGAAGTGGCCGAACTCAAGGACAATATCAACACCATGATCGGTAATCTGCGCCTTACCACGGAGCAGAATACCGATCAGGATTGGCTGAAGACCAATCTCGCGCGCTTCACCACGATGCTGCAGGGGCAGCGCGACCTTGCACTCGTGGGACAGACGCTGCTGCAGGAGCTGGCTCCGCTGGTAGGCGCCCATCAGGGTGTGGTCTATCAGCTGAAGCAGGAGCCGGACCAACCGAACCTCGTGCTTCTCGCATCCTATGCGGACGGGGCCCCTCAACCTCACCCTGTTTCGCTCCGGCTCGGGGAGGGCTTGATCGGCCAATGCGCCCGCGACGGGAGGCAGATCCTGATCAGCGACATGCCGGAAACGGTGGTGCCCATCAGTTCCGGCATCTTCTCCGCCCGCCCGCGCAGCGCGATCGTTCTGCCTATCCTTTTCGAGGGGCAGGTAAAGGCCGTGCTGGAACTGGCTTCGATCGCCAACTTCACCGAACTGCAGCTCTCCTTCCTGGAGCAGCTGACCTCCTCGATGGGGATTCTGCTCAATTCCATAGAAGCGACCATGCAGACCGAGGCGCTTCTGCAGCAGTCGCAGGAACTGGCGGCCGAACTTCAGGCGCAGCAGAGCGAACTGCAACAGACCAACGAGCAGCTCGAACAGAAGGCGCAGCAGCTGGAAGAGCGCAATGTCGAGGTGGAGGCGAAGAACCAGGAAATCGAGCAGGCCCGACGGGCGCTGGAGGAGAAGGCGACCGAACTGGCGCTGACGTCCAAGTACAAGTCGGAGTTCCTCGCGAACATGTCGCATGAACTGCGGACGCCGCTGAATTCGATCCTCATTCTCGGCCAGCAGCTGGGAGAAAATCCGGAAGGAAACCTGTCTTCGAAGCAGGTGGAGTTCGCCAGGACGATCCACGGCGCCGGAACCGATCTCCTCAACCTGATCAGCGACATTCTCGATCTTTCGAAGATAGAATCCGGCACCGTCTCGGTCGAGGCCGAAGAGATTGCGGTCAACAACCTGCTCGAGGTGATGGCGCGGCCCTTCCGCCACGAGGCCGAGACGCGCGGCCTGGGATTCGAGCTGGAGGTGGACGACGGTCTGCCGCGCACGATCATCACCGATGCCAAGCGGCTTCAGCAGATCCTGAAGAACCTGCTCTCCAATGCCTTCAAGTTTACGTCCGAAGGGGGAGTGCGCTTGCGGGTAGCCCCGGTCGAGAGCGGCTGGACCGCCGCACATCCGTCGTTGAAGAATGCCCCGGCCGTGATTGCCTTCCAGGTATCCGATACCGGCACAGGAATTCCACCGGAGAAGCAGAGGATCATCTTCGAAGCTTTTCAGCAGGCGGATGCGTCGACCAGCCGGAACTATGGCGGAACGGGGCTGGGTCTCGCAATCAGCCGCGAACTCGCCAATCTGCTCGGCGGCGAGATCCAGCTCGACAGCAGACCCGGAGAAGGCAGCACCTTCACCCTTTACCTGCCGATGACATTCGTGGGAGCAGCATCGCAACCGGTCGGTATCGCTTCGACGGAGCCAGCCCCTCCGGCCTCCAATGTGGCTCCTGCCCTCAGTCATTCACGCAGGACGACCGGAGCGCTCGAGCTTCCGGAAGACGATCGTCATAAGATCAGCGGACGCGACGCGATACTTCTCGTCGTCGAGGACGATCCGGGCTATGCGTCTCTTTTGAGAGACGCTGCGCGGGCGAAGGGCTTCAAGGTATTGATTGCCGCCCGGGGAACCGATGCGCTGGCGCTGGCGCGCGATTATCGCCCCACAGCCATCTCGCTCGACATATGCCTACCCGACATGCTCGGCTGGACGGTGCTCAATCAGCTCAAGCAAAGCGCCGAGACGCGGCATATCCCGGTCCAGATCATCAGCATCGATGAAGATCGGCAGCATGGCCTGACGCGCGGGGCCTATGCCTTCACCCACAAGCCGGCGACGAACGACGGACTGGGGGATCTCTTCACAAAACTCAAGAGTTTCGCGGAACCCCGCCGCAAACGCCTGCTTCTGGTGGAGGACGACGAGCACGAACGGGTGAGCATCACCGCGCTGCTCGGGCATGACGATATCGACATCACGAGCGTTCCCACCGGGGGCGAAGCGCTAGAGATACTCGAGAACGAGGTCGTGGACTGTGTCGTGCTGGATCTTTCCCTGCCGGACATGTCCGGATTCGACGTCCTGACGCGGATCGGCAACGACGTGCGGATCGCAGATATCCCGGTCGTCGTCTTCACCGGCCGCGATCTTTCGGCGGAGGAGAGCGCCCGCCTGCAAACCATGGCCCGCAGCGTCATCGTGAAGGGTGTCGAGTCTCCCGAGAGATTGCTCGACGAGACCACACTCTTCCTTCACCGTGTCATCGCGGACATGCCTGCCGCCAAGCAGGATATGCTGGAGAAGCTCCATAGCTCCAACGAGGATCTCGTCGGCAAGACCGTTCTGCTCGTCGACGACGACGCCCGAAACATCTTTGCCCTGAGCAGCGTCCTGGAGCGCCGGAACATGAAGGTTCTGACCGCGACCACCGGCAGCGACGCAATCGACATCATCAACAGCCATCCCGAAATTGCCGTCGTTCTGATGGATATCATGATGCCGGGAATGGACGGATACGAGACCATGCAGATGATCCGTCGTGAGGACCGCCACGCCCGGCTTCCTATCATCGCACTGACGGCGAAGGCGATGAAAGGCGACAGGGAGAAATGCCTGGATGCAGGAGCGTCTGATTACCTGGCAAAGCCCGTCAACACGCAAGAGCTTCTCTCCGCGCTTCGCATGTGGCTTCACGAGTGAGATGAAGATGACAGACCCCGTCAATATCCTCCTGGTGGACGATCAGCCGGCAAAGCTGCTGAGCTACGAGGTGATCCTCCAGGATCTGGGTGAAAATCTCCTCGTCGCCCAATCGGCCCGCGAGGCGCTGGAGCAGCTCCTGCGAAGCGATGTGGCCGTCATCCTCGTGGATGTCTGCATGCCGGAAGAGGACGGTTTCGAGCTTGTCGAGCTGATCCGCAGCCATCCCCGCTTCGAGAAGACGCCCGTCATCTTCGTGTCGGCCGTCATGATGACGGAACTCGACAGGTTGCGTGGCTACGCTGCCGGTGCGGTGGACTATGTATCCGTCCCGATCGTGCCGGAAGTGCTGCGGGCCAAGGTGCGGGTTTTCGTGGAGCTCCACAGGAAGACCAGGGAACTCGAACGGCTGAACGCGGACCTCGAGCAAAGAGTGCAGGAGCGCACAGCCGAACTTGAGGAATCCTACCAGCAGCTCCGCAGCCTGAACGAAGATCTCGAGAGCCGCATCGAGCTTCGGACCCGCGAGCGCGAGGAGGCGATGGCGCAGCTGTTCGAGGCCCAGAAGCTCGACACGATTGGCCAGCTGACCGGCGGCGTGGCTCATGATTTCAACAATCTTCTGATGGCTGCACTGGGAAGCCTCAATCTCCTGCGGAAACGGATGCCGAATGACGAGAAAAGCCTCCGGCTTCTGGACAATGCCGTACAGGCTGCCGAACGTGGCGCGGCTTTGACCCAGCGTCTGCTGGCCTTTGCCCGCCGCCAGGAACTCAAGCCCCAGGCAGTCGATCTGGTTCGCCTCCTTGCCAGTATAGAGGGACTGCTGCAGCGGGCGGTCGGTCCGGCCATCCGCCTGGAGAACCGTCTGCCGGAACAGCTCGCATTCGCTCTGGTGGACGACAACCAGCTCGAACTTGCGATCCTCAATCTTGCGGTCAATGCGCGTGATGCCATCCAGCAGGAAGGTTCCATCTCCTTCGAGGCAGAGGAAATCGCACCCATGGCGGCCGACAGGCCTCCCGAGTTGAAGCCGGCCCGCTATGTCCGTTTCCGGGTGACGGACACGGGTGCGGGTATGGACGAGGAAACCCTGGCGCGTGCGGCGGAACCCTTCTTTACGACCAAGGGCCTCGGCAAGGGCACCGGGCTTGGTTTGTCCATGGTGCACGGCCTCGCCGCACAATCGGGCGGGCTCCTCAGGCTCTACAGCAATCCCGGACAGGGCACGACCGCCGAGCTCTGGCTGCCCGTCGCGGAGGAGACGATCGAGGAAATGCCGATGATCGCGGACACGATGGGCGCCGGGGCGGCAACATCGCCGGATTCGCTGAAGATCCTGGTGGTGGATGACGATGTGCTCGTCTGCATGGGCACGGTCGACATGCTCGAAGACCTTGGCCATCGGGTGACGGAAGCGAGCTCCGGCGCCGCTGCCCTGCAGATCATCGAGTCTGGGCACGCCTTCGATCTGGTGATCACCGATCACGCCATGCCGGGAATGTCCGGAGCGGAGCTTGCGCGGTCCCTGCTTGCGGGCAACCCGTCCCAGCCGATCATTCTGGCGTCCGGATATGCGGAGCTGCCGGACGACATGGCGATCGAAAAACTGTCCCGCCTCGTGAAGCCCTTCACCCAGGAACAGCTCGAACGAGCGATTTCTCGGGCGGTCGCCAAGCAGCCGACGGCCGCCTAGCACGTCAGTGACAAGGGGCGCGGATCAGAGCCTTTCCGTGTGGGTCACCGGGCGTTCTTCACGATCAGCATCTCCAGGGCGCGCACTGCGATCGGGTAGCCATCCGCACCGAGGCCCGCCATCACCGTGGTGGCGGTCATCGATACATAGGAACGATGGTAGATCGGCTCGCGCCGGTGGACGTTGCTGATATGGAACTCGATGATGGGTCCCTTGAACATCTTCAGCGCGTCGAGGAGGGCGAGCGATGTGAAGGTGAAGGCTGCCGGGTTGATGAGGATGCCTGCTCCCTCGTCGATTGCCTCGTGCACCCAGTCGATCAGCTTCTCCTCACTGTTCGTCTGGCGGAATTCGACCGGCCGCTCGCCAGCGGCCTCCCGGCACAAGGCCTCCACTTCGGCAAGCGTCGTCGTGCCGTAGATCTCCGGCTCCCGCTTGCCGAGGCGGTTCAGGTTTGGGCCGTTGAGAATGTAGATAGGCTTCATGATTCTTATCCCTGGTAGCCGAGAAGGCGCGGCAGCCACAGCACGCTGTCGGGCACGAAGGTAATGAAGATCAGGCAGACCACCATCCAGAACAGGAAGGGCAGCGCGTCACGGATAATGTCGCGCACCGGGCTTCCGGAGATATTGGTCATGATGAACAGCAGGAGGCCATAGGGCGGCGTGACCAGGCCAAGCATGATGTTGACCACGACAACAACGCCGAAGTGTACGAGGTCGATGCCCAGGGCCTGTGCGGTAGGGATAAAGACCGGCACGATGATGAGCAGGATGGCGGTCCCTTCCAGCACACAGCCGAGCAGCAGCAGGATGATGTTGACCAGGATGAGGAAGCCGATGGGCGTGAGGTCCATGCCTGTGAGCATGACCCTCAGGCTGTCGGGGATGTTCTCGATCGTAACGACATAGTTGAAGACGAGCGCGCCGGCGATCAGCATGCCGATCGATGCGGACGACTTGGCGCTGGTGTAGAGCGAGCCGTAGAAGTCCTTCAGGGTGATGCTGCGATACAGCAAAACCGAGATGACGAGGGCATAGGCCGCAGCGATGGCGGCTGCTTCGGTCGGTGTGGTGATACCGCTGTAGATGCAGCCGAGCAGGACCACCGGCATCATGAGCGCCGGAAAGGCCCGAATCGTGATGCGCGGGATCTCGCGCATATGCACCGGTTCCTCGATGGGGAAGTTCTTTCGGCGTGCGGTGATCGCCACCTGCATCATCTGCAGTCCGGCCATCAGCAAGCCGGGAACCATGCCAGCAAGGAAGAGGTAGCCGATCGAAGCATCCGAGACGAGCGCATAGATGATCATCGGGATCGAGGGTGGAATGATGGGTCCGATGACCGAGGTCACCGCTGTCAGCGCGGCGGCGTAGCTAGGTGTGTAGCGGCCGCCGCGGGTCATCATGTTCTGCATCATCCGGCCGCTCCCGGCCGCGTCGGCGATTGCAGAGCCCGACATGCCGGCAAAGATGATACTCTGAACGATATTGACCTGTGCAAGGCCTCCGCGGAAGCGCCCCACCAAGACGTTGCAGAAGGTCAGCAAGCGCTCCGTCATGGAGCCGACATTCATGAACTCGGCGGCAAGGATGAAGAGGGGAACCGCAAGGATGACGTAGTTGGAATACATCCCGTTGAGGAACTGTTCGGCAACGATCCCCATATCGGCGCCCACCAGGAACAGGTAGAGCGTCGAACCCGCCAGCATAGCGAGCCCAATGGGCAGGCCGAGAAACGCGAGAATGGTGATGATGACGATCGAGATCGAGAAAGGACTTGCGAAATTCATACGCCTGAACCCGCCTTGGTTGGGTCGAAGGCCTCAGGCGCCTGGCCGCGGATGGCTTGGATGCCGAGCCAGATGTAGCGGATGATCATGGCGACGACGAAGACGACGTAGATCGAATAGAGATAGTCGAACCGGATCTTCAGATAGGCTGTGCTCTCGACCTTCATGAAGGTGACGTAGTCGAAGATCGACGGCAGCGAGACACCAAAGAGGAAGACGAGCACAACGGAGCATATGATCTGCATCACGCGGCGGCTCTTGTCGCCTGCTCCGCCCCAGATGAGGTCGAAGCGGATTTCATCGACTTCCCTGATCACGAAAGCGGAGCCGAACAGGACGATCCAGATCCATAGCGCAACGCTGACCTCATGCGTCCAGCCAATCGAAAGGTTGAGGACATAGCGAAAGATGATCTGCAGAATGAAGACGACAAACATCGCCAGCAGCATCAGGCAGAGAATGTTCTCCGCTCGCCGCCTCAGCCAATCGCCGGCGGCTGCAAGCTTTTGCGTCATCACGTCTCTCCTCCCCCAAGGGAGGCGCGCTAGCTGACCAGCGCGCCTCAACAGTCATGGCCTTTCGGCCAGGCTGATCTTACATTCCAGCGACTTTTTCGAGAACGCCTTCCGGCCAGGACTTCGCCAGTTCGGAGTTCAGGTACTTCTCCTGGGCGAACTTGCGGAACGCATCCTGGTCCGGCTCGTAGATATCGAGACCGGCAGCCTTGAACTCCTCGACGAGGGTCTTCTCCTGCGCGACGTGCTGATCCTCGCTCCATTTCATGGCCTCATCGGCGGCTGCCTGGAAGGCCTGCTGCTGTTCCGGCGACATCTCGTCCCACACGCTCTTTGAAATGACGAGGAGGTCATATCCGATGAGGTGCGAAGTAAGCACGATCTGCGACATCACCTCGTAGAACTTCATGTTCTTGACGTTCGGCAGAGGATTGTCCTGGCCGTCGATCGCCCCGGTCTGAAGGGCGGTGTAGACTTCCGCATAGGCGACAGGCACCGGGTTGGCACCGATGGCCTCTCCCAGGAACTGCCAGGCATCGCCGCCCGGCATGCGCAGCTTGATGCCGGCCATGTCCTCGGGCGTGTTGATCTTCTTCTCGGGCTTCAGGCCCACATGACGGGCGCCGAAATAGGTCGGACCAAGGATATGGATCCCCAGTTGATCCTCGGCCATCTTCTTGAATTCGGCACCTGTCTCGCTCTTGAAGAAGGCCGAGACATGGGCGGCGTCACGGAACAGATAGGCCGAGGTCAATACCGACCATTCGGGGATCTGCTTGGAGATGTCCTGCGGTGCGATGTTGCCCATCTGCAGGTTGCCGCGCTGAATGGCGACGAGCTCCGTCCCCTGCTTGAAGAGGTTGCCGCCGTAGTAGGGCTCGAGCTTGAAGTTCTGGCTGATCCCCTCTGCCAGCTTCTTCGTCATCTCGGCGCGGATGTCCTGCTCCGAGAAGACGGCGGAGAACTTCAGGACCGGCTTGTCCTGCGCTGCTGCAGGCATCGAGAGCATCGGAAGGGCGAGAGCCGCCGCTGCCAAGGTGGTGGTGCCGAGGAACCGGCGCCGGGTCAGATCGAATGTCATGGATTTCCTCCTCCTGGTTTTCCATTTCAAGAACCGCATGATCTCCTCCAGATCCTGATCAAAACCACTGCGGCCCTAATACTTTCAGAATGTACGAAACGGTTCGTTTGGTCAAATGGAAGACTGTACCATTCACAATGGCTGCCCGGCGCTAATCCTCCTCGTCATCGGGCCGGCATTCCTTCCGGGCGAATCTGCTTCTTCAGCGCTGCGATACGGAAGATCGCGTTGGCCGCGCCGTAGCCGCGGTAGTCGCGCCGCTCGACGATTTCGAAGAAAAACCCTTCGGCGAACGTCCCGCTGTACAGCTGGAAGTATTCGCCGAACTCGTCGCGATCATAAAGGATGTTCTCCGCCTTCAGCCGTTCCGTGAGTTCCGGATCAAGGCCGAAGCGGGCTTCGACGTCACCATAATAATTCGGCGAGATCGGCAGCGCATTGAATCCGTTGGCGCGAAGCGCCTCGGCGGTGGCGAATATGTCCGCGGTCCGCAAAGCGATGTGTTGAATTCCGGAACCGAATTTCTCGGCGAGGAAATGCCCCGCAAGCGTGCGCCGGTTCTCCGCTCCATTCAGCGTGATGCGGAGCGTCCCCTGGTCGTTGTCGATCACCTGGCTGCGGACTACCCCGGCCGGATCGATGATATCCACCATGGGGGATTTGCGCGCCTCGAAGATGGACGTGTAGAACAGAAGCCAGGTCAGCATCTCCTCGTAGGCTACCGTCTGCGCGACATGATCCACCGTCTGCAGATGCGCGGACCGAGGCACATGGTCGTCCTCGGCGGGCTGAAAATCGATCTCCCAAAGGCGCCCGAGTTCACCTTTCCGGTCGATCAGGTAGATCAGTCCGCCACCCACGCCGCGAATGGCGGGTATCTCGAGTTCACCAGGGCGGACCGGCTGGGCAAAGTGTTCGGCACCCAGCGATACGGCCCGCGTCAGCGCGGCCGCCGCGTCATCGACGTGAAGCGCCATGGCGTAGGCCGAAGCACCGTGAACGGCATAGGCCGCGCCTGCGAATCCGACCGTTTCCAAGTTGATGAGGATCCGTATCTCACCCTGCTGGTAGACGCTGACCTTCTTGGTCCTGTGAATGGCAGTCCGGCGGAAGCCCAGCGAATGCAGCATCGCGACCAGTTCCCGTGCATCCGTCTCACTCACCGAGAACTCGATGAAGGCTATGCCCTCGACCCCCGCCCGATCGGGCATGGTTGTGACGGATAGGGCTGCCGCATTCGGCTTGCGGCGAACCTGGTCGCCAAGGTAGATCAGCGACCGGTGCCCATCGGCGGCGATGGCCTTGGCCGATCCGCCGCGAAACTGGTCGTTGAAGATCTCCAGGGAAAAATAGCCATCATATCCGGTTTCGGCGATTGCCGCGACGAAGTCAGCGACGGGAAGGTCGCCCTCTCCCGGCATGTTGCGGAAGTGCCTGCTCCAATAGAGCAGATCCATGTCGATAAGCGGGGCGTCGGCCAGCTGAACGATGAAGATCTTGTCCTTCGGTATGGAGCGGATGGAGCCGATGTCGATCTTTCGCGCAAGCGAATGGAAGCTGTCGAGGATGAGCCCGATGCTTGAATGATCGGCACGGCGCACGATCTCCCACGCGTCGCGGTGGTCATTGATATGCCTACCCCAGGCGAGCGCCTCGTAGCCGACTCTCAGGCCTCTCTTAGCCGCCCGCTCACCGAGTTCGCGGAAATCCTCCGCTGCGCGATCGATACCGCCGAGCGCGACGGGCGAGACGTTGGAGCATACCAGGACCAGATCGGTTCCCAACTCCTGCATGATGTCGAACTTGCGCTCGGCCCGATCGAAGGTTCTTTTACGATACGGCTCCGGCATTCCCTCGAAATCGCGAAACGGCTGGAAAAGCGTGATCTCCAGCCCGAAGTCCCGGACCATGCGTCCGACATCACGCGGGCTGCCGTCGAAAGCCAGGAAGTCGTTCTCAAAGATCTCCAC
The DNA here is from genome assembly GCF_902153245.2 of Pseudorhizobium endolithicum. GTDB lineage: Bacteria > Pseudomonadota > Alphaproteobacteria > Rhizobiales > Rhizobiaceae > Neorhizobium > Neorhizobium endolithicum. The sequence continues at coordinate 212,944 of NZ_CABFWF030000014.1, read as the reverse complement.
CCCGTCGAAGCCGGCCCTGGCGATCGCTTCCAGTTTCTCCGGAAGCTCGCCGCTGATCGATACGGTGGCAATCGAGGTTTTCATCGCACACTCCCGGCAGCAAGGGCGGATGAGCGCGCCGGTTGCGTCAGCTCGATAAAATGCCGGCGCATCCGCTCCGCATCCGGCTCAAGGCCGGTGAAGAGCTCAAATGCCTTGACCGCCTGGAACACGGCCATACCGCCTCCGTCGAGAACGCGGCATCCGCGGCGCCGCGCTTCCATCAGAAGCTCTGTGTTCAGCGGGAAGTAGACGATCTCGGCCACCCACAGGGACGGGCGCAGGAGGTCTGCCGGTAGCGGCAACCCGGGATACTTCTCCATTCCGGTCGGGGTCGCATGGACCAGGCCCGAGGCGGCGGCCATCGCCATTTCCAGATCGCGCACCACTTCGACCTCCGCGGAAGGGAAATAGCGACGCATGGTGTCAGTCAGATTGGCGGCACGGGTCTCGTCGGAATCGAAGAGGGCCAGTCTTTCGGCTCCGGAGTGAAGAATCGCAAATGCGGTGGCCGCACCTGCTCCTCCCGCACCGAGCTGGACGACGGAACGGAGATCGGCTTGGGGCAACCCGCGCCGGAAGCTCTCGGCAAAACCCCACCAGTCGGTGTTGTGGCCATGCCGTCTGCCGTTGCGAAGGACTATGGTATTGATGGCGCCGAGAGCGGCCGCTTCGGCCGACAGCGTGTCGACGAGTTCCACGGCGGCCTGCTTGCAGGGATGGGTGACGTTGAGGCCGCCGAACCCTTCGGCTTCCACCTGGGCAATGAGATCGGCAAGACACGCCGAACCCGCATCCATTCGGTCGAGGTCGAGTAGTTCGTACCGGTAGTCCAATCCCTGCGCCCGACCCTCCATCATATGCATTGCCGGCGTGAGGGACGCCTGAATGCCTTTGCCGATGAGTCCCGCCCTGAAGGCCGGTGGTGGACTTGCAGTCATTCTCTTCCCTGGCCGGGAAGCGGAGACCAGATGCCCGCCCCGACACTCCTCCAAATGTCTGACGCTCTGCGTAATGTACTAACTAGTTCGTGTCAATCGTTGATCCATTGAAACGCTGTCGGAAGGTCAATATGACTAGAGAACCAGAGTGATCGGAAGGCGGCCGAGGGATGGCGGATGTGGACGTAGCGCGATCGGGGGAGCGGGAAGGGCGCAAGAACGACCCGGAGAAGACCAGAGAAGATATTCTGCGGGTCGCGACGGAAGAGTTTTCTGCCTATGGCCTTTCAGGCGGCAGGGTCGATGCCATCGCCGAAAAGACCCGTACGTCCAAGCGGATGATCTACTACTATTTCGGCAGCAAGGAAGGGCTGTACCTGGCGGTCCTCGAAAAAGCATATCGGAAGATACGTTCGCTGGAAGCCGATCTGGCACTGGCCGGAATGCCCCCTGTCGAGGCATTGCGGACGCTGATCGCCAGCACCTTCGATCACGACGAGAACAATCCCGAGTTCGTCCGGCTGGTCAGCATCGAGAACATTCATCACGCCAATCACATGAAGCGTTCCTCCGAGATCGGAGAATTGAACATTTCCATTGTCAGGACGATCGGGGAGATCCTCGAGAGAGGGCGCAGCGAAGGTGTGTTCAGGCGGGAGATCGACGCGGTCGACCTCCACATGCTCATCAGCGCGTTCTGCTTCTTTCGCGTCTCGAACCGATATACCTTCGGAACGATCTTCCACCGCGACCTGTCATCTCCAGACCTCTACAATCGGCACAAGCGGATGATCTCCGACGCCGTCATCGCCTACATGACGCAAGCGCCGGAGAAGCCGCTGTCCGACTGACTACCACATGCCCGGATCGGTGCTCAGCCCGCAACAATGTGCGGCAGCCACAGCGAGATTGCCGGAAACGCTACCAGCAGCGCCAGCCGGACCAGTTCGCCGAGGAAGAACGGGAAGACGCCCTTGAAGGTCTGCCACATGGGCACGTCCTTCGCCAGGGAATTGATGACGAAGACGTTCATGCCGACGGGCGGTGTGATCAGCCCGAGCTCGACGACGATCAGGGAGAGGATGCCGAACCAGATCTTGACGTCTTCCGGATCCATGCCGAAGTCCAACTCGCTCACCACCGGCCAGAAGAAGGGCATGACCAGGAGGATCATGGACATCGAGTCCATCAGGCAGCCGAGCAGGATCAGTGCCAGGAGCAGGAGGACCAGAATCACCATCGGCGAAAGACCGGAATTGACCATCATCTCCGCCGCCGCCTGCGGTACGCCGCCCCTGGACATGAAAATCTTCAGGAGCTCGGCGCCGAACAGGATCAGGTAGATCATACCCGATGTCTTGGCGGTTTCGAGAAGTGCCCAGCGGTAGTCGCTGAGACGGACCCCCCGCCTCAGTGAGCCGTAGAGGGCCACCAGCGCGACACCGACGGCCGCGGCCGGCGTCGGATTGTAGAGCCCGACGTAGATACCGCCGATGACGATGATGAAGATGCCGAGCACCGGAACGACACCGAAGGTTGCCGAGAGCCACTCGGCACGTGAGATACTGTCACCCGCAGGACCTGCATCCGGAACGAGCCGGACATAAATGGCGATCACCAGGATGAATATCGCAACCGCAATAAGACCCGGGATAAGGGCGGCCGCGAACATCGAGACGACGTTCGCCTCCACGATGATCGCGTAGACGACCAGGACCACCGACGGCGGGATGAGGATGCCGAGAAGTCCGCCGGCTGCCAGCGTTCCGGTGGCCAGGGCTCCCGAATACCTGTAGCGGCGCAGTTCGGGGAGCGCGACCTGCCCCATGGTGGTCGCGGTTGCAAGCGAGGAGCCACAGACAGCGCCGAAACCGGCGCAGGCGGCGATCGCCGACATGGCCACACCGCCGCGCATGCGACCGAACCAGGCATTCGCCGCCCTGAAGAGATCCTGCGAAAGTCCGGCGCGAGTGGCGATGTATCCCATCAGCACGAACATCGGGATGACCGACATGTCGTACTTGGAAAACTGGCTGAAGCCTAACGTCTTCAACTGGTTGAGGAAGACGGCATGGCCGTTGAGAGCGATGGTGCCAACCGCACCCACTACGATCATGGCGTAGGCGATCGGAACCCGGATGCCGATGAGCAAGACGAGGGCCAGGAGTCCGACAAGCCCTAGAAAGAGACTCTGGTCCATCAGTGAGACACATTCCTGCTGGGGTGGGCGATCTCGTCAAAGCTCTCGAGCAGAGTCATCACGGCTGCAACAGCGACAAGGACAAGCGATATGACGATGGGGATGAAGGCGTAGCCGATCGGGATCTGCAGGATGGCCGTCTGGTAGTCGTAGGCGAACTGATCCTGAGTACCGATCCAGGTGCGCCATGCCATGACGACCGCGAAGATGAGGGCTATCACCGCGGCGAAGAACACCAGGATTGCGCGATTGCGGCGGTTGAGGCCCGATGTGAAGATATCGGCGGTAACGTTGGCGTCGGTCAGTTGGCAATAGGGCAGGAAAGCGAAGACCCCGACGGCGACGCCGAGTTCGGTCAGTTCGAAGTCGCCCGGCAGGGGACGACCGAAGGCGCCGGTGACGACGCTGATCGTCTGGACCGCCACCACCAGCAGGATCACGATCCCCCCGAGAAGTGCCCATGTCTCGATAAGGCGGTAGGTGAGGCCTCTCAGCCCCACCCCCGTTCCTGTTCCGCTCGTTGAACCCATGATCCTACTTCGCCTGATTGGCCGCGACGAGTTCGCGGGCCTTGGCTACGAGAGTCGCACCATCGATCCCTTTACCTTCTACCTCCGTGACCCACCGGTCGACGACAGGCTCGAGGATCGTCTTGAAGACTTCGGTTTCCTCCGGCGTCAGCTGGATATGGGTGTTGCCGGCATCGGTGGCGACCTTGATGCCCCCGTCGTCGATCTTCCGCCAGATGTCCGCAGCCTTTGCCAACCACTCCTCATTGGAGTTGTCGAGGAAGGCCTTCTGGACGTCCTCGGGAAGCGAGTTCCACTTGTCGAGGTTCATCGCGACCTGGAAGATGGTGGTGCCGAAGCGGGTCATCTCGTGACCTTCGATCTGGTACTCGGTCTGATCCTGCAGCTTCAGCGCGGGAATGATCTCCCACGGGATCAGGGCACCGTCGACCACACCCTTGGAGAAGGCCTGCGGGATATCCGGGACCGGCATGGCGGCCGGTGCCGCGCCGAGCGCTTCGATGACCCATGCGCCAGTGCGCGTGGGGATGCGCATCTTCTTGCCCGCCAGATCGGCCGGCTTGCGCACCTCGTCCTTCACCATCTGGATGGCCTGGCCGGCATGGCTGTGAAGGAACATGACCTTCACGCCCTTGTATTCTTCGGCGAGATGCTCATCGAACATGGCGCGAATGGCCAGATTCGTCGCCTTGATGTCGTTGGTGTGGATGAAGGGAAGTTCGAAAGCTTCCGTGCGCGGGAAGAGGCCGGGCGTATAACCGTTCACCGTCCAGATGAGATCAACGACGCCGTCGCGGACCTGGCTGATCAGTTCCGGCGGCGCGCCGCCCAGGGACATGGAAGGATAGATCTCGATCTTAACCTTGCCGCCGCTTGCTTCCTCAATACTCTTCGCCCAGGGCTCGAGCATCTGGGTCTGCGCGGGGGACTTGGGGCCGAGGAAGTGGTGGAGCTTGAGCGTGAATTCCTGGGCCAGCGCCGAAGCGCTGAGTGCCGTGGTCGCCAGGCCGGCGAGTAGCAGTGTCTTGAACGTCTTCATTGGCATTTCCTCCCTTTTGTAGCCTTTGAATGTCCGCGGGGCCGATCTGGGTTCTAGGCCACCCGTATGTCGAGCAACGCGGTCCGTTTTCTCTCCGTCACCTCCACGATGGCGGCCTTCAAGGCGGCGGGCAAGTCGGCGCGATCCACGATCTTGCGTCCCCATGCATTGCTTGCTTCGGCAATCTTGCTGAAATCGGGGCTCGGCGATAGCCCGGTCAGCGGCATTCGGTTCGCCTTGGCGGCGAAGCCGTCGGGATACAGCATCGTCACCGACTGGCGCACCGCACCCCATTCCGCGTTGTTGAGGATTAAGATCAGCACCGGGATGTCGTAGGCTTCCATGATCTGATGGCAGGCCACCGGATTGGCGAACATGTAGGAACCATCCCCGAGGGTCGCGACGACGAGCCGGTCGGGTCGCGCGAGCTTCATTCCCATCGCACAGGGAAGCGACCAGCCAAGGCCGCCGGAATGGGGCTCCTGATACCAGGCCTGCGCGTGACCGAGGGTCATCGGCGCGAGCGGGCAACCAAGTTCCGACAGGACCGTTGTCTCGTGTTCCTTCAGCGCTTCGGAGAGGCACCAGGCGACGTGAGCCTTGCTCATCAGCGGACCCTGTTCGTCGCGAGCCGCCGCCACTTCCTTGTCCCGCTGGGCCGAAAGGGCCGGCAGGAGCTTCGCCCGCCGTGCCGCGCGAGCCGAAGGGTCCGGATCTTCAAGGGTTTCCATCGCTTCGGCGAGCGCGGCAATCCCGGCTGCGGTCTCTGTCGCGATCGACAGGTTCGATCGGAAGTTCCTCACCGGAAACCGGCTGAAAAGCGGATTGGGGCCAAGCTGAATGATCCTGGCATCTGCTCGCGGCGTATGAATTTCCGGCATCCACGGCGCCAGTGCATCGATCACCAGGATGACATCAGCATCCGAAAGCCATGGCGCTGGGTTGCCTCCCGCCCACATGGCATGGTTCGTGGGGATGCCGATCTGTGTCGCCCAGTAGTGGACCACGGGGATGGAGTATCGATCGGCGATATCGGACAGGGCGCGAAAGCCTTCGGCATCGCCCGCGCCACGCTGCACGAAGATGACGGGGTTCCTTGCCGCCAGCAGCCAGGCCGCCGCCGTCTCGACATCGCCGGCGGGAGCTTCTGCCCGGGCCGGAGCCATGAGCGGCTGATCGGTGATGCCGCCGGCGTCGATCGTCTCGCTCAGGACCTCGCGTGGCAGGCTGATATAGACGGGGCCTTTGGGAGTGGAGTTGGCGATGGCGTGGCCGCGGTCGATCACATCCGAAATCTGCTCGGGGAATCGCAGTTCGTAATCCCATTTGACGGCCTCGCGAACCAGTGCCGCCTGATCGCGCATCTCCTGTCCCCATCCAATGGGAACGGTGCGCGCGCCGAAGCGGCCCTTTTCCAGCGTCGGCGTACGGCCGGACATCAGAAGCATCGGCACGTGATCGGTGGCGGCGTTGATCGCCCCGATCGCCCCGTTCGCGAGGCCGACATTGGTGTGAAGGATGACGGCCTGCGCCTTCCCCGTCATGAAGTAGTAGCCGTGAGCCATGCCCAAAGCCGCATGCTCGTGGGGAATGGTCATGGCGTGGGGAAGATCGACGCCCGATGCGGCAGCCTCAGCCAGGCCCTCGATGATGGGCGGAAAGTCCGTGCCGGAATTCGCAAAAACATAGTCCACGCCAAGCGTCTTCAGGCGGCTGAAGATGATGCTTCCCGCGGTCACTGCATTGCGGCTGCCATTTCCGATATCCAACAGGATCTCCCCGCGACGCTTGACATTTCATATAATGAAATATTAATTTCAGATATCATGCCAGTTTGCGGCGCCGTGTCAAGAATGGAGGTGTCGCCGCCTAGTAACGGGGCTCCTCATGCCGACGCCGCTCAACAACTCGATCGTCAGAGCCGTGGCGATCCTGGATCTCTTCGACGACAAACGCCAGGAGCTTACCGCGCGCGACGTCGCTGAACTCGAAGGGCTGAACGGCATCACGGCGCACCGGTTTCTCAAGACCCTTGCAGAAACAGGCCTCCTCTATTCGCCACGCAGGGGCGTGTTCCGACTCGGGGGTAAACTGATCGACTACGGGGAGCGCGCCAAAAGCTTCAGCCGGCTGGCGGCGCAGGTCCAGCCCTTCCTCAACGAACTGGCGGCAACGACGAAGGAAGGAGCGATGGCGACCACCTTCGACGGCTCGTTCATCACCTGTATCGCCGCCGCGCATTCCGACGAGACATTCAGCTTCAATGCCCGCGTTGGTGCGCGCATGGAGGCCTATGCGACGGCGAACGGCAAATTGTGGCTCGCGATGGCGGACCCGGTGATGCTCGACAGCTATTTTGCCGCCAACTCGCTGGTGCCGCTCTCCGAGGATACGGTGGTCGAGGAAGGGGCGCTGCGGAAGGAACTCGACCGTATCCGCCGGGACGGCTACTCGATGAACCGCGGCGAGCGAGAGACCGGACTGTCTGCCATGGCCGTTCCCGTCACCACGCGTGCCGGCAACATGGTTGCTGGAATGTCCGTTTTCGGACCCTCTGCGCGGTTTGGCGGCGATCGATGGGAAACGCTTCTGCTGCTGCTCCAGACGACGGCAGACAAGATACGGAATGTCCTCTAGCGCGAACCGCGACGCTTTGCCGATAGCCGAATTCTTTCCCCGAACTGCAGCATGTTCGAGGGTTTGGCCACCGAGGCGCGGTACTTGGCATCGCGATCTTCCTCCCAAGGTATATCGGCATCATATTGACAGTAGCTGTATACAGAATCTACGCTTCCGACATCGTATGACGCTCGCCGCCGGACAGCGGGCCGGCGCGTCGAGGAAGCAGAGGAGATTGCGAGTCCCTGCGGATGCAGAGCGCGGGTTCGGGTGCGCCGGCGACTTCTCGATGTCCATCATAGGCAGCAGGACGTCACGGTTCGTGTATACATCTTGTGAGAATACGCTCGAAAGGCGGATCGGTATCTGCATGCGCGGGAGGAGTTGCGCAGCAGAAGACCGGCACACGACAGGCGAGCCGAAGTCGGAACCCACCCTTCAACGTGGCGGCCGGAAGTCTTGAGGAGGAGGAAAAGACATGCTCAGCAGAAGAATTTTCATCGCAGCAGCCGGCGCCGTACTTGGCGCGCTGGGGACGCTGCCTGCATACGCCCAGGAAGTCGTGAAGATCGGCTTGATCCTGCCGATGACCGGCCCGTTCGCATCCACGGGGCGCCAGGTCGAAGCCGGAGTGAAGGCCTATATGGCCATCAACGGGGATACCGCTGGCGGGAAGAAGATCGAGGTCGTGCTGCGGGACGACGCCGGCACCGCCGACCAGACACGCAGGATTGCGCAAGAACTGGTCGTCAACGATGGCGTCAGCATGCTTATGGGCTTCGGCCTGACGCCGCTTGCGATGTCGGTCGCTCCGGTGCTCAACCAGGCGAAGATACCTGCAATCATCACATCCGCCACCACGTCGGCGATCATGAAGCAGTCGGAGTACTTTGTTCGCACGAGCATGGGAGGTCCGCAGTCGGCGCTTCCCGTCGCCACCTGGGCCGTCGAGAACGGCTTGAAGCGCGTCGTGACGCTCGTGACCGACTACGGCCCTGGCCACGACATCGAGAAGGGCTTCGTCGACCAGTACAAGAAGGAGGGCGGAGAGATCGTCGAATCGGTCCGCGTTCCGCTTCAGAATCCCGACTTCGCGCCATTCCTGCAGCGCGTCCGAGATGCCAAGCCCGATGCCGTCTTCGTCTTCGTGCCCTCCGGCGTCGGCTCGCTGTTCATGAAGCAGTTCGTCGAGCGGGGACTGGCCGATGCCGGTATCAAGCTCATTGCGACCGGGGACGTGACGGATGACGATCTCCTGAACGGCATCGGCGAGGCTGCGAAGGGGGTAATCACGGGGCACTTCTATTCGGCCGACCACGACAGTCCGGAGAACAAGGCGTTTGTGGAGGAAGTCCGCAAGTCCAACAACGGCATGCGGCCGAACTTCATGTCGGTCGGTGGATACGATGCCATGCACCTAGCCTATATGGCCCTCGAAAAGAGCGGTGGAGATACCGATGGGACGAAGCTCGTCGAAGCGATGAAGGGTGCCGAATGGACCAGCCCGCGTGGGCCGATCATGATCGATCCGCAGACGCGAGACATCGTACAGGACATCTACATCCGCGAGGTGAAGGAAGTCGACGGCGAGTTGTACAACGTGGAATTCACGAAATACGAGAAGATCCGCGCTCCGAACTCGGCGCAGTGATCACCCACATTGCGAGGGCCGCTTCGGCGGCCCTCCTGAACGCGTGAGAGCCAATGCTGACAATCCTGTTCGATGGCATCGCCTATGGCATGCTCCTGTTTATCCTCGCTTGCGGACTGACGATAACTCTTGGCTTGATGAACTTCATCAACCTCGCCCACGGCGCATTTGCAATGACGGGCGGCTATGTGACCGTCGTGATGATGAACAGATACGGGCTGTCCTTCTACTGGTGCCTGCCCGCGGCATTCTTCGTCAGTGCCGCTCTGGGAGCGATCCTGGAGCGGACGCTCTACCGGCGGCTTTATCAGGCGAGCCACCTCGACCAGGTCCTGTTCTCAGTAGGCCTTGTCTTCATGGCCGTCGCGGCTGCCGACTATGTCATGGGGGGACAGCAGCAATTGATCCAGCTGCCGCCGGAACTATCCGGCCGGACGGAGATCATCGGGATCGGCATCGGCCGTTATCGCCTGTTCACGATCGTGGTCTGCGCGTTTCTGGCGATGGGGCTGCAGCTCATTCTGTCCAAGACCCGCTTCGGTAGCCGGCTGCGTGCCGCCGTCGATGACCGGCGCGTCGCGATGGGACTCGGCATCAATGTTCCGGTCGTCTTCGCGCTCACCTTCGCCTTCGGATCCGGCCTTGCCGGGCTGGGAGGGGCCATGGGCGCCGAGATCCTCGGCCTCGATCCGAACTTCCCGCTGAAGTTCATGATATATTTTCTGATCGTCGTGGCGGTCGGTGGGACTTCCACCGTAAGCGGTCCCTTTCTCGCCGCGATCCTGCTCGGCATTGCCGACGTTGCGGGCAAATACTACGTGCCGGCAATCGGCCCCTTCGTCATCTACGGGCTGATGATCCTAATGCTGATCGTGCGGCCGAACGGCCTGTTCGCACGTGGGGGTGCGCGATGAGCGTCGTTGCCGATGGGAGCCGGGCTCTTGCGCCAATGCCGGATGACGCGGCTCGAAGCCAGATAAGACGGCGCAGCCGCATTCGCCTCTATGAACTGGTCATCTGGTTCCTGGCGGTGGCGGCCATCATCGTCTTGCCCTCCAAGATGCTGATCCTGACGGAGATCGCGATACTGGCACTGTTTGCCGTTTCGCTTGACCTCGTGCTCGGCTTTGCGGGCATCGTTTCCCTCGGCCATACCGCCTTCTTCGGCCTCGGTGCCTATGTGGCAGGGCTTTTCGCGCGCCATTATTTCGCAGAGCCGGTCGCCGGCCTGATCCTGGCCGGCGCAGCCAGCGGGCTGCTGGGGTTTGCCACGAGTTTTCTGGTGCTGCGCGGCTCCGATCTCACCCGTCTGATGACGACCCTGGGGATCGCGCTGATGCTCGGCGAACTTGCCAACCAGATGGGCTGGCTGACAGGCGGCGCGGATGGGCTGAGCGGCTTCAGCCTGGACCCGATACTGGGGCTGTTCGAATTCGACCTGTGGGGCCGCAACGGTTATATCTACTGCCTGGCGGTGCTTTTCACCTCGACGATGATTGCGCGGCGGATCGCCTATTCCCCCTTTGGGCTTTCGCTGAAGGCCATCAAGACGAACCCGATGCGGGCAGCAATGGTGGGCGTGCCGGCCCGGAGGCGCATCATCATCGTCTACACCGTGGCAGCCGTTATGGCCGGTTTTTCCGGAGCGCTCCTGACCCAGACGACCTCCTTCGTCTCCCCCGACGTTCTGGCGTTCCACCGGTCGGCCGATGTGCTGCTGGTGCTGGTGATCGGTGGCACGGGCTATCTCTACGGCGGCATTCTCGGGGCGATCGGCTTCACGCTTCTGCGGGATTGGCTGTCCGTCGTCACGCCGCAATACTGGATGTTCTGGATCGGCCTCCTGCTGATAATCCTGGTGCTCGTCGGCCGTGACCGGTTGGCGGGTTGGATGCAGTATCTGCCCGGCCGGCTAGCTCAGTCGCGGAGTTCCCGGTCATGATCGCGTTGGAGACCCAGGGATTGAAACGCCGCTTCGGCGCCTTCGTCGTTACGAACGACGTGAGTCTGAGGGTGGAAAGGGGAGCGCGGCATGCACTGATCGGCCCGAACGGTGCGGGCAAGACGACTCTGATCAATCTCCTGACCGGAGTACTGAAGCCAAGCGCGGGGTGCATTCTCCTTGAAGGAGAGGACATCACCGCGCTTCCGGCCCATCGACGGGTCAAGAAGGGCATCACCCGAACGTTTCAGATCAACCAGCTGTTCGGTGAATATACGCCCCTGGAGACACTGGCTCTGGCCATCGGCGAACGTGACGGGATCGGCGGCAACCTTGTCCGCGACCTTGGCAGCTTTGATGATGTCGTGGATGAGGCGGCCGAACTCCTGTCGCGCTTCGGACTGGGGTCGGTGATGGGCCAGCGCACCGCGACCCTGGCCTACGGGAAGCAGCGCCTCCTCGAAATCGCGCTGGCATTCGCCTCGAAGCCCCGCGTGCTGCTTCTCGACGAACCCGCCGCGGGCGTTCCGGAGGATGAACGACACGAGGTGCTCAAGATCGTGTCGGATCTTCCGGGCGACGTCACCGTCCTGCTGATCGAGCACGACATGGACCTGGTCTTCTCGTTTGCGACCTGCATCACGGTCCTGGTTGCCGGCGCGATCTTTGCGGAAGGGCCGGCAACGGAGGTCGCCAACGATGCGCGCGTCAAGGCGGTCTACCTGGGAGAGAGCGCATGACCCGGCCGCTTCTGGTGATCGACGGCCTGGCGGCCGGCTATGGTGAGGCGGCTGTTCTTTCAGGCATAAGCCTGACGATCGAGGAGGGGCGCACGCTCGCCCTGCTGGGGCGCAATGGTACCGGCAAGACCACGCTGGTCGACACGATCGCAGGCTTGACCACGCATCATGCAGGCAGGATTCATCTTCTCGGGCAGGATATCACCCGCCTTCGTGCGGACCGGCGTGCGGCTGCCGGCATCGGCTGGGTGCCGCAGGAGCGGAACATCTTCAAGTCACTGACGGTCGAGGAAAACCTTACGGCGATCGCGAGATCCGGCCCATGGACCCTCAAGCGCGTCTTCGCGATGTTCCCGCGGCTGGAGGAGAGACGCCGCAATCTCGGCAACCAGTTGTCCGGCGGCGAGCAGCAGATGCTTGCGGTCGGTCGGGCGCTGATGGTCAATCCCAGGCTGCTGCTGCTTGACGAGCCGCTGGAGGGGCTAGCGCCCATCATCGTGGATGAATTGCTTGCCGCACTCCGCCAGATCGTCCGGAGCGAGGGCATATCGGCCATCATCATCGAGCAGAAGGCGCGTAAGATTCTGCCGCTGTCGGACGACGCCCTCATCCTAGACCGTGGATCGATCGTCCACCACGGCAGCAGTGCCGAACTCCTCGTCAATGATGACGTGATGGCGGAGCATCTGGCCGTCTCCCGCATAGGCACTTCCGCCTGATCCGCCCACGGATTTCTCATGTGCGTGCCGCTCTGCCGCATGGTGGAGGGAACCATGGCATGACCTCCGGATTACCCACGAAGGCCGTTACAGCCGACATGGGGATCCGGACATGCAGGCACATCAGCGTATCAGGTACTATTCGGGGCCGGCCGGGGGGTGGGGATCGGTCAAGTCTCTGTTCCGCAATGCGCTGCGCTCGCGCGTCCGGCTGGCGACCGCCGACGCGCTGCTGCGACAGAACAAGCCGAAAGGCTTTGCGTGCGTAAGCTGTGCCTGGGCAAAGCCCGCAGAGCCGCACCCGGCTGAGTTCTGCGAGAACGGGGCCAAGGCGACGTTTTGGGAGCTGACGTCGAGGCGTGCGACACCGGAGTTCTTTTCCGGCCACACCGCCGCAGAACTTCGGAGCTGGGACGACCACCACCTCGAAATAACGGGACGGCTGACCCATCCGCTGCGGTTCGATCACGCGTCCGACCGGTATGTGCCGGTGGACTGGGATGCGGCATTTTCCGAGATCGGGGAGGAGTTGGGGCGGATCCGGGCTGAAGACCCGAAACAGGTCGTTTTCTATGCCTCCGGCCGGGCTTCCCTTGAAACGTCATACATGTACCAGCTCCTGGCGCGGCTCTACGGCAACAACAACCTGCCGGACAGCTCGAACATGTGTCACGAATCGACCTCCGTCGCTTTGCCGGAAAGCATCGGCCAGCCGGTCGGGACGGTCCGGCTGGATGATTTCGAGCGTACCGATGCGATCTTTTTCTTCGGCCAGAATCCCGGGTCGAACAGCCCCCGGATGCTCCACCAGTTGCAGGAGGCATCCAGACGCGGCTGCTCGATCGTGACCTTCAATCCGCTCAAGGAACGGGGGCTGGAGCGCTTCACCAATCCCCAAAGCCCGTCGGAGATGCTGACCGGCGCCGAAACCCGGATCTCGGAACGCTACTATCAGGTGAAAGCCGGCGGGGATATCGCGGCGATGATCGGGATGTGCAAGTCGCTCTTCGAACGCGAGGCGGCCTCGGGCGGCATTCTGGATCACGCCTTCCTGTCGCAGCATACGCAGGGCTTCGATGCGTTTCGCAGCTTCGTCGAGGAGCAGTCCTGGGCCGTCCTCGAGAAGGAGGCGGGTCTCAGTCGCTCGGAGATGGAGGAGGCAGCGGCGATCTACGCCCGCTCCAATGCGGTCATGGGCATCTATGGCATGGGGCTGACCCAGCACAAGCTCGGCGTCACCACCATTCAGACGCTCGTCAATTTCCTGTTGTTGCGCGGCAATATCGGCAAACCCGGTGGCGGCATCTGCCCCGTGCGCGGCCATTCCAACGTGCAGGGGCAGCGTACGGTCGGTATCGCGGAAAAGCCTTCCTTGGTGCCGCTGGACAAACTCGCGGAGCTCTACGGCTTCGACCCGCCTCGCGAAGAGGGGCTCACGACGGTGGATGCCTGCCGCGCCATCCTGAATGGTGACGTGAGGGGTTTCATCGGCCTCGGCGGCAACTTCCTGCGCGCGGTTCCGGAAACCGGCCCGATGGAGGAGGCCTGGCCCCGCATGCGCCTGACCGTGCAGGTGGCGACGAAGCTCAATCGCAGCCACCTCTTCAACGGCGAAGTGGCCTATCTTCTTCCCTGCCTCGGAAGGCTGGAACGGGATGAGCAGGCGAACGGGCCACAGGTCGTCACGGTGGAAGATTCCACCTCGTGCTTCCATGCCTCCGTTGGCCGCTATCGCCCGGTTAGCGATCAACTCCGGTCCGAACCGGCGATCGTCGCAGGTATTGCGAAGGCCGCCCTTCCCGAGAACCCGAAGGTGCCGTGGGAGGAATGGGTTGCCGACTACGGTAAGATTCGCGATGCGATCGAGGCTACCTACCCGAAGGTGTTCAAGGACTTCAATAGACGTATGTGGACACCCGGAGGGATGGAAAAGCCGCTCGCGGCGCGGGAACGCAAATGGGAGACGGAGACCGGCAAGGCGAACTTCAAGCTGCCCCAGGCGCTCTCGGCGAGCTTCGATACAGGCAACGACCCCCACGTGCTGCGATTGATCACCCTGCGCAGCAACGATCAGTTCAATACGACGATCTACGGCTATCGTGACCGCTTCCGAGGTATCGAGGGGACGCGTGACGTCCTCCTTCTCAATCGGCAGGACATGGCCCGGCTGAAGATCGAAGACGGCGCACAGGTGTCGCTTCAGACGGAGGCGAGCGACAATGTGCCCCGTACGCTTTCGGGGCTGCGGGCAGTCGAATACGACATTCCGCCGGGATGCTGCGGCGCCTATTATCCGGAATGCAATGTTCTCATCCCGCTTTGGCAGCATGCGGAGAAGAGCAAGGTGCCGGCGGCGAAGTCGGTGCCCGTTCGCGTGGTCCCCGCCGGGATTGGACTTCAAGCCGCGGAATAGCCGCTGGACCACCGGGCGCTGTTCTTGATACCGATCAATGTCGCCAGGCCGGCCCCCTCCTACGGTCCGGCGCGCCGCCTGGGACCGTTGCGCCGGCCATTTGCCGCCTCGGGCCGTTGACGACGTGAAATCGAAAGAAGAGACAAAGATGATTGCCGACCGCATCCGACGCCCCGCCCTTCTGGACAGGATCGTAACCCCCGAGCAGGCAGCCGCCCTGATCCGGGACGGCATGATCATCGGCATGAGCGGGTTCACGAGGGCCGGTGATGCAAAGGCGGTTCCGATCGCCATGGCCGCACGCGCGAAAACCGATCCTTTCAAGATCACCTTGATAACCGGCGCGTCGCTCGGGCATGACGTGGACCGGATGCTGACCGAGGCGAAGGTTCTTGCGCGTCGCATGCCGTTCCAGGCCGACAGAACGCTCCGCGCCGCCATCAACCGCGGTGAGGTGATGTTCATCGACCAGCATTTGTCGGAGACGGTGGAGCACCTGCGTTCCAACCAGCTCGGGCCGATCGATTATGCCATCGTCGAGGCGGCCGCCATCACGGAAGACGGGGGGCTGGTTCCTTCCACCTCCGTGGGCAACTCCGCTAGCTTTGCCGTGCTGGCGAAGAAGATCATCGTCGAGATCAATCTTAGCCAGCCGGCGGAACTCGAAGGTCTGCACGACATCTATTTTCCGGGAAGACGTCCGTCGCGCGTTCCGATTCCCGTGGTCACCTGCGACAGCCGCGTCGGCTTCCCGTACGTGCCGATCGATCCGGATAAGATCGCCGCGATCGTCGTCACCGACGAGAAGGATAGCGCCTCGACCATCGAGCCCCAGGATGACGACACCGGGGCAATCGCTTCGCACCTCATCCGCTTCTTCGAGGCCGAGGTCGAGAAGGGACGCCTGGACCTGACCTTGCAGCCGCTGCAGGCGGGTATAGGTACCATCGCCAATTCGGTTCTGACGGGGCTGGCCGATGGGCCGTTCCATCACCTGCGCATGTACAGCGAAGTGCTGCAGGACAGCACGTTCGATCTTTTCGACGCCGGCAAGCTCGCCTTCGCGTCGGGCTCCTCGATCACCTTGTCCTCGGCCTGCGCCGAGCGGGTGTTTTCGGATTTCCACAAGTACAAGGAGCATCTCGTGCTCCGCCCCCAGGAGATCAGCAACCATCCCGAGGTCATTCGCCGCCTCGGGGTGATCGGCATCAATACGGCGCTGGAAGTCGATATCTACGGCAATGTGAACTCCACCCATGTCAACGGCACCCATATGATGAACGGGATTGGGGGTTCCGGCGACTTTGCCCGTAATGCCTATCTCTCGATCTTCGTCACGAAATCACTGGCGAAGGACGGGAAGATATCCTCTATCGTGCCGATGGTGCCGCATGTGGACCACAACGAGCATGACGTGGATATCATCGTGACCGAAAACGGCCTGGCCGACCTGCGGGAACTGGCACCGCGGGAGCGCGCTGTGGAGATCATCCGAAACTGCTCCCATCCTGATTTCCGCGAGGCGCTCTCCGGTTATTTCGAACGGGCCTGCACCCGTGGTGGCCACACGCCCCATCTTCTGGAGGAGGCCTTGTCATGGCACGAGCGGGTGCGGACCGAGGGTACCATGAGGCTCGACTGAGGGTCGGGTTCGTCGGTTTAGACAGGCGGCTGTTGCCTCATCGGCAATCGTTCGCCGGCTGCCACTGCTCGTGGAAGTGATGGACGGGCCCGTGGCCGGAGCCTGCCTGCAGCTCGTGTGAGCGTTCGATCGCCGTTGCCAGATAGTGCTTGGCAGCACGGACAGCCTCAGCAATGCCGCTGCCCTTGCCCATCTCCGCTGCGATGGCGGACGACAAGGTGCAGCCGGTTCCATGGGTGTTCCGCGTATGAAGGCGAGGGGACTCGAACCATGTCGTTCCGTTCGAATCTATCAGCACATCGGGACTTTCCGCCGATTCAAGGTGGCCGCCCTTGACCAGCACCGCCTGTGGCCCCATGCGACGGAGCGCGTCCGCCTGCACCGCCATTTCCGTGCGATCCGTGGCTTCGGACCGACGGAGCAGGGCCGCAGCCTCCGGGAGGTTGGGTGTGATGAGTGCCGCCAGGGGAAGAAGCCGCGTCCGGACCGCCTCGACGGCATCCGCCTCCAGAAGTGGCGCACCACCCTTGGCCACCATGACGGGATCGAGGACAATGGGGATGTGCGGGCGATCAGCCAGTATGTCGGCGATCGCCTCGGCGATCTCGGCATTGCCGATCATCCCGATCTTGATCGCGTCTACCTGGATGTCGTCCAGGACCGCCCGGAGCTGATCGGCGACAAAGGCTGCGGGTACGAAATGGACGCCGAAGACGCCTCGGGTGTTCTGTGCGGTAAGTGCGGTCAGGACCGACATCCCGTACGTGCCGCGGGCAGCAAAGGTCTTGAGATCCGCCTGGATACCGGCGCCGCCCGATGGATCGGAGCCGGCAATGGAGAGGATGTTCGACGTCACGTCCGCACCTTCCTGATTTCCCGCGCAAACCCCATGGCGGCCTGCTGTGGATCCGCGTTGCCGCATATGGCCGACACGACCGCGAGACCCCGCGCACCGGCCGAAAGTACGGAAGCGACGTGCATCTGCTTCAAGCCGCCGATCGCCACCGCCGGGACAGGAGAGGCAGCAACGATCCGCGACAGCCCGTCGAGGCCGATCGGTTGCTTGTGATCCGGCTTGGTTGCCGTCGCGAAGACAGGGCCGACGCCGACATAGTCCACGACGGCAGGATCGACCGCGCGAGCCAGTTCCTCTGTTTCGACAGAGAGGCCGAGGATGAGCCGGTTTCCGACTACGGCACGGGCAGCCGCAGCAGCCATGTCGCCCTGCCCCACATGCACGCCGTCGGCGCCGATCTCGACGGCGGCCTCGACATCGTCATTGACGATCAGGGGAATCCGGTATTCCGCCAACGCCGACTTGAGCGCCTTGCCCTTCGATATCAGGCTCGCCTTGTCGGCTGTCTTGTCGCGAAGTTGCACGAGGGTCGCGCCGCCCGCGGCTGCGAGACGTGCGGTGGCTTCCATCCCGATGTGGCCGCATAGGACCGGATCAAGCACGAGATAAAGGCTCAGGTCGAGTTCGTGTCTCATTGCAGGCTTATCCTCGCCTCTGCATCCAGCCGCTGCGGGCCGATCGCCGCCAAAGCGTCGAGGAACAAGGGCTGGAAGGAACCCGGACCTTGGGCCCGATGGCTCGCGTCCTCGCCGCAGACGGAGAATAGGGCAAGTGCGGCAATGGTCGCTTCGAAGGGCTGGCCGGGGGCTACCGCCGCGAAGGCGCCGGTCAGGCAGGTCAGCGCGCATCCGAGGGCCGTCACCTTCGGCATCAGCGGCGAGCCGCCTTCGATGACGGCGGATCGTGTTCCGTCCGTCACGAAGTCGGTGTCTCCGGTGACGGCTACGATGCATCGGTGACGGCGAGCCAGCGTGAGAGCGGAACCCCGTGCCGAAGCGCTGCTGTCACGGCTGTCGACGCCCTGCCCCTGCGAGACATCGCCGGCAAGAGCCCTGACTTCCGAGGCGTTGCCACGGATTATCGTGGGTTTCAGTTCAAGCAGTTCGCTCACCACCTGTCTGCGAAACGCAGTGGCATAATGGGCCACGGGATCGAGAACCCAGGGTTTGGCCGCTGTTCCCGCCTCACGAGCGGCTCCTTTCATTCCGGGCACGGCACCCGCCCAAAGGGTACCTATGTTGATCGTTACCGCGGCTGCAATGCCTGCGAACTCCGCAGCCTCCTCTTCCGCGCTGACCATGGCAGGCGATGCTCCCGCGGCGAGAAGGACATTGGCTGCGATGTTCATCGAGACATCATTGGTGATGCATTGCACGAGCGGATTTCGCTCCCGCACCAGGTCCAGCAGTTCACCGCAGAAAGATGTGGAAGTTCTCACCACGACGCCTTTCGAAAAGGCCGGGCAGGGCGAGGGGACCGTCGATCCCGCGCGACTCCCTACGCCAGCATGATCTGGTTCAGGTTCAAAGGGTACTTCTCAGCCCAAGCAAGCCCGGGCGCCCCTGTCTCCCTTAGGCATAGGTGGAAACGACCCGGATGTCACCCTATTTCACGCTGGCGGGGCACATAGCAGGGCGAACGCCTCGTACGGCCGCAGATGCAGCTCCTCTCCCAGCTCGTGGGGAGGCGAATAGTTGCTGATGAGGCAGTGTCCGGAGAGTTGAAGCTCGCCGGGCAGCGTCAGGGCAACCTCCCGCGGGACAAAGTTGGCAACGACCAGGAGTTGCTGGTGATCGAGGGTCCGCGTGTAGACGAAGACCTCCGGATGCTGGTCGAACCAGGACTGGAAGGTCCCGTAGACCACGACCGCATGCTCCTTTCGCAGGGCGATGAGTTTCCTGTAGTGGCTCCAGATCGATCTTTCATCGTTCACCTGGTTTTCCGCATTCAGCGTCGGGTAGTTAGGGTTGACTTCGATCCAGGGAGAGCCGGTCGTGAAGCCGCCGTGAGGGGCGGTGCTCCACTGCATCGGCGTGCGCGCGTTGTCGCGGCCGCTCTGGTTTGCGCCACGAAGGAACTCCTCGGGCGACAGCCCCGCCTCCACATGAAGACGATGCATGTTGAGGGTTTCGACGTCCCGATACTGCTCGATCCTCGCAAACGGCACATTGGTCATGCCGATCTCTTCACCCTGATAGATGAAGGGGGTTCCCTTCATCAGGTGCAGCACGGTTGCGAGCATCTTTGCCGATTCCACATGATAGCCGCTGGCGTCGCCATATCGCGAGACGGCGCGCGGCAGATCGTGATTGCCCCAGAACAACGAATTCCATCCATCTTCGGCAAGGGCGTGCTGCCATTTCCCGAGTACCGACTTCAGCTTGACGAGATCGATCGGTTTCGGGCGCCATTTTCCGTGGACCTCGTCCCAGCCCTGGGTCACATGCTCGAACTGGAAGACCATGGACAGTTCCTTGCGGTCGCGTCCGGAATAGAGAAGCGCCGACCCCGGTGTCGCGCTCCATGCCTCGCCGACCGTCAGGATGTCCCGGCTCCCGAAGGTCCTGCGGTTCATCTCCTGCAGATAATCGTGCAGGTGCGGACCGTCCGCGGTAATTCCTTCATCGACCTTCTTTCCGATGAGATCGATCACATCCATCCGGAAACCGGCAATGCCCCTGTCGAGCCACCAGTTCATCATGCGGTAGATCTCGTCTCTGACCCGAGGATTTTCCCAGTTCAGATCCGGCTGGCGCCGCGAGAAGAGGTGCAGATAGTATTCCTGTGTCGTCGAGTCAAAGGTCCAGGCCGGCCCTCCGAAGGAAGAGGTGAGATCGTTCGGCGGACCGCCATCGGGCGCCGGCGGCCGCCAGACATAGAAATCGCGATAAGCGTTGTCCTTTGAGCGCCGGGCCTGCGTGAACCACGGATGCTCGTCCGACGTATGGTTCACGACGAGGTCGAGAATGATCCCCATTCCCCGCTGGCGGGCCTGCGCCACCAACCGGTCGAAGTCGGCGAGCGTGCCGAACTCCGGCGCGATCGCCTGATAATCCGAGATGTCATAGCCGTTGTCGTCCATCGGCGAGGCATAGATCGGCGAAAGCCAGATCACGGCCACACCCAAGGCCTGGAGATAGTCGAGCCGGTCGATAATGCCGGGCAGATCGCCGATCCCATCTCCGTTGCTGTCACGGAAGCTGCGCGGATAGATTTGGTAAACGGTGGCGGTGTGCCACCATTTCCGCTCGATGCCGAGGGCAGCTTCGGGCGGCAGGGCGAAATCCGGCATGTGGGGCTCCAGCATCTCAGACCATGAGGCCGGAACGTCCGCCCGCCGATCCGGTTCCGCTCGGGGAACATAGGGCGAGGCTGTCTGTTAGCTTCCTGACTGCAGCAGAAAGGAGTTCCCATGAACAGCAAGCTCCCGCCCATCCCGGAGGAAAACCGGAGCGACAAGGGGCCAGGCGAAGGCGCCGCGGCGGCCCTGTCGCAGGAGAAAGCCGCTGATCCCGCCACGAAGAACTACGCCAAGCAGGGTCAGCAGGGAAATAGCAAGATCAACACCACGAACCAAGGTTACCAGCAGGATCGATAGGAGGCCTCATGTCGACGTCAGAAAAAACTCCCGCCAGTATCCGGCAAGGCGGCCCAGGGGCCTCCCATGAAAACGCGAAGGCGCCGTTGCAGGTGAAGAAGCCGGCGGCGGATTCCGACAAGCGTGCCCGGAGCCGTGTCTCCGGTGGCGGAGGCGAGGCTGACAGCCACCATACCCATGACGCGGAGCGAAAGGGCGGGTCTTCGCGGCCGGCTCACTAGCGGTCGAAACAATATGTCGAGTCCGCCGACCCGGACTCGGCACCTCCGGATCTCCGAGGTGGCGCGTGGTGTGGCAACGAAGTGGTAGGCCTTCCTCTATTGCCAACGCCGGTTGTGGAGTGGGGAGACAGGTGGCAACAATTATCGAAGCAGGCTCTGCCCGCCGTCCACGAAGATGGGAACGCCCGTCACATGCCGGGCCCTCGGGGAGGCCAGGAACAGGATCACATCGGCGACCTCCGCGGCATCGCCCGGCTCCCCTTCCGTCAGAGGGATGTCACCTTCCGGCCAATCGACGGGAATGGCAGTCTGCTGCGGGTTCCTGAGATCGGTATTGTCCTGAATCTTGGTGGCGATCTTCCCCGGACACACGGCGTTGACCCGGATTCCGTGTTTTCCAAGTTCGAGCGCGAGTTGCTGCGTCATGGCCACCTGTGCCGCCTTCGTGGCGGAATAGGCCGTGGCGCCCGGCGACGTGAAGGTGCGATTGCCGTTGATGGATGAGACGATGATGATCGAGCCGTCGCCTTGGGATTTCAGGATCGGAACGGTGGTATGAAGCGTGAGATAGGTGCCGCGCAGATTGACGCGGATCGTCTTGTCCCATTCCTCCGGCTTCAGTTCGTCTATCGGCGCCCAGACCCCGTTGATACCCGCATTGGCAACGACGATGTCGAGTCGGCCGTAGGCTTCAAGAAGCCGGGCGATGGCCGCCCGCATCTGTCCTTCGTCGGCCACATCGGCAACGAGGTCGATCGCCCGTCCGCCCGCAGCGACGATGTCCTCCACCGTCTGCCGGAGCTCGCCGGACGTGTGACCTAGCGCGGCGACCGTGGCTCCCTGGGCTGCCAGCGTCAATGCAGCCGCCTTCCCGATGCCGGAGCCAGCACCTGTTACAAGGGCCACTCGAGATTGTAATTCCATGGCGTCACTCCCTGAAACATGCCGGCCGCTCAAGACGACCGCGCGTCGATCGAAGCCTCCGGCCGTCGGCCAAGCAGCCGCAGACCCTCCTCATACTTTGCGGTATCCGCTCCGGCTTTGCGGGCTGCCGCGAGATTGTCCCGGAGGTCCGCTTCCTTAACCTTTCGCGCCAGGGCATTTCCCGCAGTGCGCCTCACCAGAGCCGGATGGCTTTCGTCCGCGCGTCTGGTGAGGGCGGCCACGGCTGCGACGATGCCGTTGGTAAATCCTTCGTGCCGCAGTCGATCGAGCGACCAATCCGGTGCGCTCTCCACCACATCATGCAACCAGGCAACGATCTTTTCGTCTTCCGCCGAGACTGCCGCCGCAACCCGGGCGACGTGACCGAGCACCGGCTCGCCCGTCTTCCGCTTGATCTGGCCCGCATGGGCCTCTTCCGCGATCGCACGTGCGCGCTCAACCAAGGCGGTCATGGCCGGTCCTCGTCGAACTGCTCGGCGCCGGAAAGGGGAGGAAGCCAGTCTTCCCGCCGCTTCGTCCAGATCTCGTAAGTCGGCTCCAGATCCGTGGGTGCCATGTCGAGCGAGCCGACGCGAATCTCGACCTCATCCCTGCCCACGTTGAAAAGCCTGGACCCGCATGTGCTGCAGAAGCCGCGACCGTTGAATGTCTTAAGTTGGCCGCGGCTCTCGAATGCATGAGCCGGCCAGACGGCGAATGTGACGAAAGCGGAGCCGCTTTCCCTGCGGCAATCCGTGCAATGGCAAAGACCAACGCGGATCGGAGGGCCTTTGGCCGAGTAGGTGACAGCACCGCAGAGGCAACTGCCGGAACGGATGATCATTGCAATCTCCTGCGGGCAAGTTCCGCATCGAGCTCTGTATACGAGTAGTCCGGGAAACGGCGCGGGAGCCTCGATGGTTCCTGCACGCTCGTTCCCGTGGTTCAGCGAAGGAACGAGCTGCCGGAACCGATTGTCGGGCGCTAGCACTTGGCTGTTCCGGAATGACCCCTTAAATGGCTGATGCATGGAGACCGTGTCCCTGACACCGGCTCCATCTGGTACCGACCGAAAGGCTAAGGTGTATGGCTTCGATCCTGTGCGTAGCGCTCAATCCCTCGATCGATCTTGCCAACGAGGCGTCGAGGGTGGTCCCGACCAAAAAGGTCAGAACTCGCAATCAGCGCCAGAATATCGGAGGCGGGGGCGTGAACGTCGCGCGTGTTCTGGCGGAGATGGGCGACCGATGCGAGCTTTTGGTACTTGCCGGTGGCGCAACGGGTCAGGTCTTCCTGGATGCGATTCGGAAGCTACCCGTCGATCTGCATACGATCACGACTCAGGGTGCGACCCGCATAGCCTTCATGGTCAAGGACATGGAAGCCGGCGACGAATATCGTTTCGTTCCGGAAGGGCCCCTGGTCACGCCCGATGAATATCAGCAGGTCCACCGCTACCTGTCACAGGGACAGTGGGATTACGTCGTCCTGAGCGGCAGCCTGCCGCGAGGTATTCCGGATGATGCCTACGCACAACTGGCGGCGCTGTTGGTAGATCGCGATACCAGGATCATCCTAGATACGTCCGGTCCGGCCCTGAAGGAAGCCCTCAAGGTCGGCGGATTGTTCATGATCAAGCCCAGCCTCGATGAGCTTGAGGGGATCGTAGGGCAGAGCCTGACGGAGGAGACTGCCGTGGTGAAAGCTCAAGAACTCATTGCCCGGGGCGCGGTCCAGCATGTCTGCCTCTCGCTCGGGCGGCAGGGCGCCATGCTGGTCAGCGCGAACCAGTTCCTGAAACTGCCGTCCTTCCCCGTGAAGGTCGGATCGACCGTCGGTGCAGGAGACAGTTTCGTCGGAGGCATGCTGTGGGGGTTGATCCACAATTATCCGGTGGAGGAAGCTTTCCGGCTGGGGGTTGCTGCGGGTGCCGCAACGGTGATGAGCGAAGGGACTGACCTGTGCCGCCGCGAGGATGTGTTCGCTCTTTACCGGCACGGCAGCCAAGGTCTTACGACCGGTCAGTTGGCTCCCGCCTAAAGTCTCTGGTTCGCCCGCTCCGGGAGATGAACCACATCACGTCTGCGGCGTTGTCCCACCACATGACGGTCAATCCGGAGACATCTCGTGGACATCATCCGCATTCTTCTCGCGTTCCTGCTCCCGCCGCTGGGGGTCTTCCTTCAGGTGGGGCTCGGCCTGCATTTCTGGCTGAATATCCTACTGACGCTCATGGGCTGGCTACCCGGCATTGTTCACGCCCTCTGGGTGATCCTGAGGAGATGAGGCGTCCGGCGCTGAGTCTCACTCGAATTTGAAGAGGGGCAGGAACGCGTGCATACCGGAAGGCAGATCCTGTGCTACAGTGCGTCCGGACGGAGTTCAGGATCGAGGCCCCATGCTAGCCACGCTTGCCGTACTCGTTTCGCTGTCGGCGGCTCCGCCTCTTCTTGCTCAGGCCGGCGGAGGCAGTGAAGTCGATGTCGAACTCGTCCTCGCGGTCGACGTTTCCCGCTCCATGGACTACGAGGAGGTCCGTATCCAGAGACAGGGCTATGTTGAGGCGTTACAGCACCCCGATTTCATCAATGCCGTTCGTGGCGGTCTTCTCGGCCGGGTGGCGATCGCCTATTTCGAGTGGGCGGGGACCGTCGATGCGAGTTCGGTGATCGAGTGGGCTGTCGTCGAGACGAGTGAGGACGCCGACGCTTTCGCGGCGCAAATCGCCGAACGGCCGATCCAAACCAAGCGCCGCACCTCGATCTCCGCGGCCATCGCCGAGGGGGGGTCGATGATCGTCTCCAATCGATTCCAGGGAATGCGGCAGGTCATCGACGTTTCGGGGGACGGCCCCAACAACGTCGGCCAGCCGGTGGTGCCTGCGAGAGACCGGGCGGTGGAGGCGGGCATCGTGATCAACGGCCTTGCCATAATGATCCGGCCGTCCGGAGCTTTCGTACCTCTAGACGAATATTACGGAAATTGCGTGATCGGCGGACCGGGTGCATTCGTGTTGCCGGTTCACGACATCAAGGACTTCGCGGTCGCCGTGCGCCGAAAGCTGGTCATGGAAATCAGCGGGATTTCGCCGTCGCCCGACTACAAGCGTATCGACTACAGCGAAGCCGACTGCCTTGTCGGAGAGCGGCAATGGCAGAACTTCCTCGACCGATAGGACGCCTCAGGACATCCCGTTGCTGGCGGGCTCGGCCTCCCCTGGCGATGCCTGCGTCAGGTTCTGATCGCTATCATCCTCGGAGGTTGACAGTAGCCGGGTCATCGAAGCCGCCATCTGAAAAAGCAGCCCTTCCGGCAGGTATTCGAGCTTAACGTCCGCCTGTAACTGCTGGGAAAGGACCCGTTCGATCATCAAGGTCCCGAAGCCTTCCCGTTCGGGGGGGCGAACAAGCGGCCCCTGCCTCTCCTGCCAGGTGAAGGTAAAGGGCTCGCTTCTGTCGCCAAAGCACCACCGGATGTTGATCCGCCCTCTCTCCGTCGAGAGTGCTCCGTACTTTGCCGCGTTGGTGCATAGTTCGTGCAGTGCCATGGAAAGGGAGAGGGCAACCGACGAGGCGACCTCCAGGTCACTTCCGGCAATCGAGAAACGCGGATGGGCCGGATCCTCGAACGGAGCGATAGCGGTCTCGACTGTTGCCTTCAGCGATGCGCTCTGCCAGTTCTTCGTCAGCAGTTGGTGCGCGCCTGCCATGGCATGAAGGCGTCGGAAGAAAGCGTCGGAGGCTTCCTCCATGGATTGGGAGGACCGGAAGGTCTGGCGCGCCACCGCCTGAACCATGCTCAGGATGTTCTTGATGCGATGGTCCAGTTCGCGGATCAGCAACTGGCGCATCCTGTCGTCTCTTTGTTGCTGCTCACGCCTTAGCGCCAGTTCGTCCATGAAGGCATCAATGGCCGCACCGATCGTTTCGAACGTACCGTTCCCCGTCATGCCGGTGCGGGCGGTCTCGTCGCCTCGGCGCCATGCATTCACGGACCGCACCAGGTGGCGAGCCGGACGACGAATGAGAGCGTGGCCGGCCCACCATACTACGAGGAACGGTCCGACGATGGCCAGCGCGATCACCGCGAGGCCGAAGCGAGTCACTTTGCTGACCTGCTGAAGACCCCCTTCTACGGAAACACCCGCGCTCACGTAGAAGGTGTCTTGAGACGGATAGTATGCGATCACCCGTCGCGTCCCATCCTGGCTCGTCACTTCCATCGTTCCGGGGACGTTTGCTTGCACCAGGTGCTGGTAGTCTTCCGGAATTTTTGTTCCGACGAACCGCTCGGGGAAGGGTTCCCGGGCGATGATAACGCCGTTGCGGTCGGCAATGGTCAGCGCGTTGCCCCCGAAGTATTCCCGCTCGCGCACCCTGGCTCCCAGCCAATCGAGGTCGAGATAGGCAACGACCACGCGGGCAAGGTTGCCGTTCTCGACGACGGGCAGTGCCAGCGGCAGTGCGGGCTGCTTCGTCATCCGATCGATGATGTAGGTTCCGAGGATGAACTCTCCCTTCTCTACTGCTTCCCGAAAATAGTCCCGGTCAGAGAAGTCGGTATGGTCGTTTGCCTGGGATGTACACAGCAACCGGCCTGAGGGATCCAGGACTGCGATGTTTTCAACCACCTCAAGTTTGTCATCGACCACGCGCAGATAGTCGCTGCACGGCTGCCCGGGTCCCGTCTGCAAGATCGGGACGGTCGAGAGAACATCGAGCGTGCTGCGGATGGAGGACACGATGCGGCCCATTTCCAGCGAAGCCAGGCGGCCCGCCGTGAGCGCATTGGTGTGGATCTCCCGATAGGCTGCCTGGCGTGCCGACAGAAGGTTATATGTCAGCACGAGCATCGCCGGCATGAGCGCCAGAAGCGTCAACAGCAGCAGTCGCCCGGTGACCGACATTCTCTTCATCGCATGCCCCGCACGGTCCCGAGGGCCCTACCAAGCTTCTAGAGCAAATTCCTTTCATCGCAAAGCGGGGACGGGGCAAAACCCCGAAAGATCAAACGCCTGCACGGGAGGACCGGCGTGATGAATGGCTTGATCTTGTTCCGCCTCATCCTAGCTAATGACGCAAACGAAGCCGTTGCGGCAGCGTCGCCTGGAGGGCGTGCCAGAACGGCGTGCCGGGACAGGATCGAGGGAGCGAAGGCGGTGGAAACAGCAGTCAGCGGAGAGGCGGACAAGTCTTCCCGCGAAGCACGCCGGTTCATGGTCGGCATCGGGCGCGGCGCCGCAGGCGCGCTGATCTTCGGCATTCCGATGTTGATGACGATGGAGCTCTGGTATCTCGGCTTCTACATGGAGCGATACCGTCTGCTTCTGCTCCTGCTGGTCAACATCCCCCTGCTGGTCGTGCTGGCCCACCGGATAGGATTTGAAGAGACGTTCACTTGGCGGGAGGCGCTTCGTGACGCCGCAATCGCCTACGGGATTGCAATCGTTATCAGCGCCGCGGTGTTGCTGATGCTGGGTGACATCAAGGCGGGGATGCCGCTGAGCGAGGTGGTCGGAAAGATCGCCATCCAATCCGTTCCCGCCAGTATCGGCGCTCTGCTGGGACGATCCCAGTTTGGTGGGCAGGAGGAGGCCGAGGACGATCGGAAGGAGAGCGAAATCAGCACGGGCTATGGCCGCGAGCTCTTCATGATGGCGATCGGTGGGCTTTTTCTCAGCCTGAACGTCGCTCCCACCGAAGAGATCATCCTGATCGCCTTCAAGATGACGCCCTGGCACGCGATCACCGTGATCGGCGTGTCGATCGTCGTCATGCATGGGTTCGTCTATGCTGTGGCCTTTCGGGGAACCCATGAACTTTCCGAGGAGACGCCGGGCTGGCACGCCTTCGTGCGGTTCACGCTGCCCGGCTATGTCGTCGCCTTTCTGATCAGCCTCTATGTCCTTTGGACCTTCGGGCGGCTTGACGACACCGCTCCCACCCAAATCCTCATGTCCGCGGTCGTGCTTAGTTTCCCCGGTTCGATCGGCGCGGCCGCGGCGCGCCTGATCCTGTAGGGTATCCTCATGACTACAAGTTCCAACAATCGCCATACAGAAGCCGTCAAGCCCCATTGGGTGGAGTGGGCAACCGGGGTCGTGTCGGCCATGATCGTGCTGACGATGATCGCGTGGATCGCGGGAGAGACGTTGCTGCAGGAGGATGTGCCGCCGAGCTTCAGCTTCACCGTCAGCGCCGTTACGCCGGTCGAGAACGGCCATCGCGTGGAATTCGATATCCTCAACCGCGGAACCTTGACCGCGGCTGCCGTCTCCGTGCGGGCAGAGATTACGGAGCAAGGGCAGCCGGTCGAAGATGCGGAGGTGACTTTCGACTATGTACCGGGCAACTCGAAGGCCAGTGGTGGCGTTGTCTTTACCGGGGACCCGACCGGCCGGAACATCCGCCTCCGCGCCATGGGGTACACGGATCCCTAGTAGGGAAGACCTACGTAGTTCTCCGCGAGAGCGGCGGATGCCGAGGTGGAGCCTATCAGATAGTCGAGCTCCGCATGCTGGATCTTCTGCTCGAAGGCTCCGGTCCCAGGGAACCGGTGCAGCAGCATGGTCATCGACCAGGAGAAGCGCTCCGCCTTCCAGATCCGCTTGAGTGCCCGGTCGGAGTAAGCCTCAATCCCGGCCTTCGTCCTGTCGCGGTAGAATTCGTTCAATCCCTCGAACAGGTAGTGCACGTCGCTTGCCGCCAGATTTAGCCCTTTCGCGCCTGTCGGCGGAACGATATGGGCGGCATCTCCGACCAGAAAGAGCCTGCCGAAACGCATGGGTTCGGCGACGAAGGATCGCAGCGGTGCGATCGACTTTTCAAAGGAGGGACCCGTGACCATTGCCTGCGCATGTTCCGCAGGCAACCGCGCCCGCAACTCGTCATAGAACCTGTCGTCGCTCCAGTCGTCGATCCGTTCGTCCAGCGCGCACTGAATGTAGTATCGGCTGCGGGTCGTCGACCGCATCGAGCAGAGAGCAAAGCCGCGCGGATGATTGGCATAGACGAGTTCGTGGCTGACGGGCGGCACGTCCGCCAAAATTCCCAGCCATCCGAAAGGATAGACCTTTTCAAAGGTCTGCAGCGCTCCATCCGGCAAGGATTTCCGGCTGATGCCGTGGAAGCCGTCACAGCCGGCGATGAAATCGCAGTCGATCCGGTGGCTCACTCCGTCTTTGCGATAGGTGACGTAGGGGCGTTCTCCTGCAAAATCGCAGGGCGCCACCTCCGTCGCCTGGTAGAGCGAGGTAGCACCGGTCTGCTCCCGGCGATCCATCAGATCGCGGGTTACTTCAGTTTGGCCATAGACCATGACCCGCTTGCCGGTCAGGGCGTGGAGGTCGATACGATGATCGCGGCCATCGAAGGCCAGCGATATGCCCTGGTGGGGCAGTCCCTCCGCATGCATGCGCTCACCGGCGCCGACACGGTCAAGCAGATCGACCATTCCCTCTTCCAGGACACCCGCCCTGACCCGTCCAAGCACGTAGTCCCTGCTCGCCCGTTCAAGGATGACATTGTCGATGCCGGCATTCGTCAACAACTGGCCCAGAAGGAGGCCGGACGGGCCCGATCCGATGATGACGACCTGTGTACGCACGCTTTGCTCCTCCCGAGTAACTTGACGAATGCTAGTCTTGCAGTGGGGAGGCCGGAATGGACAATCTCAACCAGTTATAGGACAAAACGTACCTCGTTGAGGTGTGTCGATGAACAACCTGCCCGTTCCGATTTACGGCCTGTACGGAGAGCGCCAGTCAAATGAGCCCGATTTCTGGGCCCATTGCGAAACCATCGCGGCGCGAAGCAGCACCCATGACTGGGAAATCAAGCCTCACCGCCACGACGGCTTCTTTCAGATTTTATACATTCGAGCGGGCTCGGGAGATGCCCTCATAGAGGGCCGCCGGACCGTATTGCAGCCGCCCTGCATCGTGCTGATGCCTCCACGCGTCAGCCACGGCTACCGCTTTTCCCGCGACATTGAAGGATTTGTCATCACGGTTGTCGCCGACCGGCTACCGATCACGGCTCATCTGTCTGTACGACGCGAGGATTGGCTGCAGGCTCCTCGGATGGTTATTATCAGAAGAGATGACCTCGATTACCTCGATGCGACAGTGCGGGAGCTGGCAAGGGAGTTCGAGGTCCGGCGCGGTCGCCACAGCGGCCTGATGGAGGCGCTTCTCACCACGACGGTCTTCCTTGCCGGGCGCGCCCGGATGCCGGAGGGAGGGGCGGCTCCGGCGCGGTCAAAGCAGGGCCGCGTGGATGCCTTGAAGGCCTTGATCGAGGCGCGGTTTCGCGAGCACCTTCCGGCGCAGGCCTACGCTCTGCTCCTCAACGTGTCGGCAACGCATCTGAACCGCATCGTGCGGGAGGTGACGGGAATGACGGTACACGATCTGGTCATGGTCCGGGTGATGGACGAAGCCTGCCGCGCCCTCGTCTTCTCGCCGGGAAGCGTCCAGCAGATCGGCGAAAGCCTAGGATTCACCGATCCCGCCTATTTCTCGAGGTGCTTTCGAAAGCGCGTCGGCCAGACGCCCGGCAGCTATCGCCGTATGGAACGCATGAGGTTCGACAGAACTACCGAATAAGAAGCGCTCGGAAGTCGTTGACGTTCGTACCCGTGGGGCCTGTTGTGAAAAGATCCCCCAAGGTGTCGAACGCGGTGAAGCTATCATGCGTCGCAAGCAGGGTTTGCGGGTTGAGGCCTGCCGCCCTTAGGCGCTGAACGGTCGTTCCGTCGACAAAAGCCCCTGCATTCGCTTCCGATCCATCGATACCGTCCGTGTCGGCAGCGAGTGCGGAGATCGAATGACCGGCTATGGACAGCGCCAGCGCAAGGGCGAACTCCCCGTTACGCCCGCCACGCCCGCCGGTTGCGTTCAGCGAAACCGTGGTCTCGCCCCCGGAAAGCAGGACGGTCGGTTTGCGGAAAGGCCGGTTGCGAAGTGCGATTTCCCTGGCGATCGCCGCATGGGCAAAGGCCACATCGCGAGCTTCTCCCTCCATGGCATCGGAGAGTATGTGGGCGGCCACCCCGTTCCGCCGGGCAACCTCTGCCGCCGCTTCCAGGGAAATGCCCGCCGACGCGATCACGTGGTGTTCGTTGCGATGGAACGCCTTGTCCTCCGGGTGGGGCGCACCGGCGCCAGGAGAGCGGAGATGCGCGAGCACCGGTGCGGGCAGATCAAGCTTGTAACGCGCAACGACATCGAGCGCATCCCGCCGTGTCGATCGGTCTGGGATTGTTGGGCCCGATGCAACGAAGGCGGGATTGTCGCCGGGAATGTCCGATACGACCAGTGTGACCACACGAGCCTTGGTCGCAGCGGCGAGCCGGCCGCCCTTGATCGTGGAGACATGCTTTCGCACGGTATTCATCGCGGAGATGGATGCGCCTGAAGACAGCAGTTCCCGGTTCAGGGCGATTTCGTCGGCAAGCGTCAGTCCCGGCGGCGGGGCCGGCAGGAGCGCGGAGCCGCCACCACAGATCAGTGCAATGACCAGATCCTCTGGGCAGAGGTCCGAAACGGCATCCATCAACTGCCGGCTTGCCGCCAATCCCGCATCGTCGGGA
Source organism: Pseudorhizobium endolithicum (assembly GCF_902153245.2). Classification (GTDB taxonomy): domain Bacteria; phylum Pseudomonadota; class Alphaproteobacteria; order Rhizobiales; family Rhizobiaceae; genus Neorhizobium; species Neorhizobium endolithicum. The sequence continues at coordinate 181,279 of NZ_CABFWF030000014.1, read as the reverse complement.
ACGGGATGCGCGGCCTCGATCACCTTGATCCCGCGTGTCGAACATCCGTAGCCGTAGCGGGTGACGACGACGCCTGAGAGAGGGGCATCCCAAAGATCCTCCAAGGCTGCGGCCATCTGAGCCGCGCCTTTTCCCGCACCGATCACGACGGTGCGGCCCCCTATGGGAGCGGTCGGCAGATGCTTGAGAAGGCCGGCACGGGGATCGGCGGCAGCGACCGCGACATCGAACATGTGCGCCAGAAGGTCACGATCGTCCACTATCCGTCTCCTTGGTGTTCAACAGGTTGCCCATTCCCGCCGCTCGCGTCAACGCCGCCGGGAGATCGGAACAAAGACCGGATTGGCGTGTTGACAAACTGTCAAGCAGACGGAGGAGTGTGCAGCATGAGTGAGCACCTCACACAGGCAAGCTATCCCGGAGAGATCGACATCAAGGGCGACCGCGCCCCGGTCACATACAAGATCAAGGCGATGAAGGAGGACGACGGAGCCATCCACGTCGGCGTCAGCCTTACAGCGCCGCGCGACTGGCTTCTCAAGCACGGATTTCGCCATGAGGCCACACTACATCGCAAGAGCGGTGAGCCGGTGCCTGTCCGCTTCGAAGAGACCCTGAACGTTGCCGACAACATCGCAGTCACCTTGTATACGGACGAATTCGTCTACCGAAGCCGGGAAGAACTGACCAGGAGTTTTCCGGAATTGGCCTCGGCTGTCGGCTGAACCCGTCAGAGCTTGGCCCTGGTGCTGAGGGGCGTGGCAAGTAGAAGACTGGTCTCGCTGGCGGTGATACCGGGGACCAGTCGTATCCTCCGTAGAATGGCATCAAACTCGGTGAGCGTGGCGGCCCCGAGTTCGGCTATCAGATCCCACCGTCCATTGGTGGTGTGAATGGCGGATATTTCCGGGAAAGCGCTCAGTGCGGAAATCACGCGATCCGTCACCCGCCCTTCGATCTCAACCATCATGATTCCCCTGACGGGCAGGTCGACGGCATCGGCACGAAGGATGACGGTATAGCCGATTATGCTGCCGTTCTGTTCCAGCCGGTCCATGCGCGCGCGAACCGTAGAGCGCGAAGCGCCCAGTTCCGCAGCAAGGTCGGAAATGCCCCGGCGGCCGTTGTGCCGCAGAAGGGTTATGAGCTTCTCGTCCAATGTGTCCATGCATTTTGCTCAATCGTGGATGTCGAATTGATAACGTCCTGCGGAAACATTGGCAATTATCACTGTTCATTCCGCCGACGGTCCGTGGTCTCTTTGCTTGGAAAGGGGGGTCTCATGCTTTGCAAGTTGATCGGCATTCCGTTGCAGGAGGGCGCGTCGCGTCTGGGATGCGAAATGGGCCCGAGTGCCCTGCGTGTCGCAGGCCTGGAAACGGCTCTGCGGGAGCTTGGGCACGAGGTTCTCGATTTCGGGAACCTGTCCCCCTCTGGCGTAGTCGACAAACATCATCCCAACAGAGCCATCCGCAACCTCGGCACAGTCGCCGGATGGATAGATGCCATAGCCGAAGCTGCCTATAGCGAGAGCGGCGAAGGGCTGCCCATCTTCATGGGTGGCGACCACGCCCTATCGGCAGGGACCGTGGCGGGCGTGGCCCGGCGGGCGGCGGAAGAGGACAAGCCGCTCTTCGTGCTGTGGCTGGATGCCCATTCGGACCTCCATTCGCTCGACTCCACGGCCAGCGGCAACCTGCATGGGGTTCCCGTGGCGTATTTTACCGGACGGTCTGGCTTCGAAGGCTATTTTCCGCCCCTGGCGTTTCCTGTTCCGACCTCCAATCTCTGCATGATCGGCATCCGCAGCGTCGATCCGGCCGAACGGGCGGTTCTGGCCTCAACCGATATCACCGTCTTCGACATGCGCGACATCGACGAGCATGGGGTTGCGGCGCTGCTGAGGCGGTTTCTCGACCGCGTTTCGGCAGCCGGCGGGCGGCTGCATGTCAGCCTAGACGTCGATTTCCTCGATCCTGCCGTAGCCCCGGCCGTGGGGACGACGGTTCCGGGAGGAGCCACGTTCCGTGAAGCCCATCTCGTGATGGAGATGCTTCACGATAGCGGCCTCGTAACGAGCCTCGATCTCGTAGAGCTCAACCCCTTTCTGGATGAGCGCGGCCGGACGGCGACATTGCTGGTCGATCTGACAGCCAGCCTGCTCGGCCGCCAGGTACTCGATCGTCCGACACGGAGTTTCTGATGGTGCCGGAGAATCTGAATCTTGTGCCTTTCGTCAGTGTCGAGAACATGATGGATCTCGTCCTGGAGATCGGTATCGACACCTTTCTGCGTGAACTCGCCGAGTTCATCGAAGAGGATTTCCGGCGTTGGGAGCGTTTCGACAAGACGGCCCGTATCGCCTCCCACTCGGCGGACGGCGTCATAGAACTGATGCCGACGAGCGATGGGCGGCTCTACGGGTTCAAGTATGTCAATGGTCATCCCAAGAACACGCGTTCCGGCCGCCAGACTGTGACTGCCTTCGGTGTCCTGGCCGATGTAGACAACGGCTATCCCGTGCTCCTGGCCGAGATGACGATCCTGACGGCGTTGCGCACGGCTGCGACCTCGGCTGTCGCTGCGCGGTATCTCGCACGTCGAGAGAGTGCGACCATGGCTCTGATAGGCAACGGAGCACAGAGCGAGTTCCAGGCCCGTGCCTTTGCGGCTCTGACAGGCGTTCGGGCGTTGCGGCTCTACGATACCGATCCTTCGGCGAGCCGTCGGTGCCGACGCAACCTCGCCGATGTCGGGCTCGACATCCGCATCTGTAGCACCGCGGAAGAGGCGGTCGAGGGCGCCGACGTCATCACGACAGCCACGGCCGACAAACAATATGCGACGATCCTCACCGACAACATGGTCGGTCCGGGGGTCCATATCAATGCGGTCGGCGGTGATTGCCCGGGCAAGACCGAGCTTCACCGGGACATCCTCCTGCGGTCGGATATCTTCGTTGAATATTCGCCTCAGACCCGTGTCGAGGGAGAAATCCAGCAACTGGCACCCGACCATCCGGTCACCGAGATCTGGCGGGTCTTCACCGGCGTTGCGCCTGGCCGCAGTTCGGAATCGCAGATCACCCTCTTCGACAGCGTCGGTTTTGCGACGGAGGATTTTTCGGCGCTGCGCTATGTCCGCAGCAAGCTCTCCGGTACCGGTCACTACACCGAACTGGACATGCTGGCCGACCCGGACGAACCCCGCGATCTCTACGGCATGCTGCTGAGGCGCGAGGCGCAGAGGCGGGAACCGGTCGAGGCCTGACCGGGTCACCGTGTGGGCATGATCTCTTCGGCGGCTTGCCGGATCGTCTGCATGAGGATGGTCTGGGGTGCCGAAGGAGGCGTGTCCGCCTTCAGCGTCAGGCCGACCGGCCCTCTGGTCTCGCTCGTATCGACCGGCAGCGCGACCAGCAATCCCTCCGCGAGATCGCTCGACACAACGCCCTCGGAAATGATCCAGACGGCGTCACTCGTGCGGACGAAAGAACGGCCGAACGAGTGGGAGACGGTTTCCACCTGTGTCGGCAGATTGCCGATGCCGTTGGCGATGAGGAGCTGCTCGACAATCGGACGGATGATCGATCCGCGGGTCGGCATCAGGATCGGAAAATCTTCCAGTCGAGGGAAGATCGATGACGAACCGCCGAGCAGGGGGTGAGCCGGCCTGACGGCAAAGACCACCCGCTCCGAATAGAGATGCTCGAAGGAAAAGCCGGTCATCTTCTCCGGAGCCGCGAGGCGTCCGACGACGAGGTCGAGATCCCCCACCCGCAATTGCTCCATGAGGACCGCATTCTCTCCCGTGACGATCTTGATCCGACTGCCCGTATGGTGCTGGAGAAAGAGCGACATGGCGCGCGGCATGATGCGCGTGGAGACCGTGGGCAAGGCACCCACGCGAACGGGGGGTGCGGTATGGAACGCCTCCTGCGACACCGAATCGATCCCCTGCCGAAGTGCGGTGAGCGCTGCGCCCGCGTATCGCAGGAAGATTTCGCCATGACGCGTGAGCCTGATGCCGCGGCCATCACGCTCGAAGACCGCCACCCCGAGCGCGGCGTCGAGCTCGCGGATGGTCTTGGTGACTGCCGGCTGGCTGACATGTAGAATGTCGGCGGCTTTCACCACGCTTTTTTGCCGGGCAACTTCGAGAAATGTATGCAGATGCCGGAGTTTGACGTGATGATTTTCCATTTTTCCATAACCTTGTGGTTAAGGATATCGTTGTGTAAGTCATTTTACTTAACCGAATGCCGGATGCAATGCTGTCTCTAGGGAGGAGAGGCCAATGCAGTTTGTACGCATCAACGATGTCACCATTCGATATTCGGTGACGTCGGAAAATCCCGCCAATCCTGTCCTCGTCCTCGTCAATTCCCTGGGTACCGACGGCCGCATCTGGCACCATGTCCTGCCCAAGCTCTCCGACGATTTCACGATCCTGACCTACGACAAGCGGGGACATGGTCTCTCCGACCTTGGCGACGCCCCCTACAGCATCGACGACCACGTCGATGATCTGATCGGCCTCCTGGACCACCTGGAATTTTCCCGGGTTGTGATCTGCGGCTTGTCCGTCGGCGGAATGATCGCGCAAAGGCTCTACGAAAGGCGCCCGGAACTCCTGAGGGGAATGATCCTTTCCAATACCGCGCACAAGATCGGCGCCAGGGAGATGTGGAACCAGCGCATTGCGGCGGTGGAAGCGGGCGGTATCGGCAGCCTTTGCGACGAGATCATGTCGCGATGGTTCACGTCGGAATTCCGCCAGCCGGCCAACCCCGCCTATCAGGGCTATTGCAACATGCTAACCCGCCAGCCACTGAGCGGCTATACCGGCACCTGCGCGGCGGTGCGAGATGCAGATTTCACCGCCTCCGTTCCCAAGATTGCCGTTCCCGTCCTCTGTATTGCCGGCGAGTATGACGGATCGACGCCGCCCGAACTGGTGCGCTCGCTTGCCGATCTCATTCCGGGTTCGCAGTACAAGATCATCGAAGGTGCCGCACACATACCATGCGTCGAAGCGCCTGCAGCCTATGCCGCGGTGATCCGCAGTTTTCTTTTCAACGACATCATGGATTGAGCCGATGACCGATTCCCCGGGCGAAAGCGAGCGGTACAAGCAGGGCCTGAAGACGAGGCGGTCCGTCCTCGGCGACGCTCATGTCGATGGCGCCCTGCAGCGCGAGACGTCGTTCGACAGGCCTTTCCAGCAGTTCATAACCGAAGGCGCCTGGGGCACGCTGTGGTCGCGGCCGGGCTGGACGAAGCGGGAGCGCTCCATCGTCACGATCGCGCTGCTGGCGGCGCAGGGCCATTACGAGGAGGTGGCGATGCATATCCGCGCCACCGCCCGCACAGGTGCGACAAAGGAGGACATCTGCGAGGCGCTCATGCATGTGGCAGTCTATGCGGGCGTGCCGGCCGCCAATCATGCGTTCAAGATAGCCAAGGCGGTCTACGCCGAAATGGAAGGCAGCACCACAGCCGGGGGAGGCAAAGATGAGAAACGCACCGCCTGAAACCACACCCTTCTTTCCGCGCGATCGCGAGATGCATCCGCCGGCCTATACGCCGTGGTACAAAACGTCGGTCTTACGCTCACCCCAGCGTGCGCTGATCTCGCTGGAAGGAACCAAGAGCGAGATCACTGGGCCCGTCTTTGGCCACAACATCATCAACGAGTTCGACAACGACCTGATCGTCAACTATGCCAAGCCGGGCGAAAGCCCGATCGGTCAGCGCATTCTGGTTCACGGACGTGTTGTCGACGAGCGGGGCGTCGGCGTCGCGGGCGCGCTGGTGGAGTTCTGGCAAGCCAATGCCGGCGGCCGCTATCGGCACAAGAAGGAAACCTACCTTGCGCCCCTCGATCCGAATTTCGGCGGCGTCGGTCGTACGATCACCGACGAGAACGGCTTCTACTGGTTCAAGACGATCAAGCCAGGTCCCTATCCCTGGCCGAATGGTGTCAATGACTGGCGGCCCGCCCACATCCACTTCTCGATCTTCGGCCACGGATTTGCGCAGCGCCTGATCACTCAGATGTATTTCGAAGGCGACCCGCTGATCTGGATCTGCCCGATCGTCAAGACCATTCCGGACGAGGAAGCCATCAAGCGGCTGATCGCGCCGCTCGACATGAACGCCACGATCCCTCACGACATGCGGGCCTATAAGTTCGACATCGTGCTTCGCGGGCGTCGTTCGACCCTGTTCGAGAACCGCAAGGAGGGGAACTGACATGGTTCAGCCGCTGGGTTATCTGAAGGAGTCAGCCTCGCAGACCGCCGGGCCCTATGTTCATATCGGATGCACGCCGAACTTCACGGGCATCCATGGGGTTTATGATCATGATCTGGGCTCTGGTTCGCTGGTGAACGAACAGACACGCGGCGAACGGATCACCATCCGCGGGAGAGTGATCGACGGAGCCGGCACGGCTTTGCGCGATGCGCTCGTGGAGATCTGGCAGGCGGACGCCGACGGTTTCTACAACAGCCCGTCAGAAACTCGTGGCAAGGCGGATCCGAACTTCTTCGGCTGGGCGCGCTGCCCCGGCGATATGGAGACGGGGGAATTCGTCTTTGAGACGATAAAGCCCGGCCGGGTGCCCTTCCGGGACGGGCGGTTGATGGCGCCGCATGTGAATTTCTGGATCGTTGCGCGAGGCATCAATCTCGGCCTCAACACCAGGATGTATTTTTCCGACGAGACGCAAGCGAATGCCGAGGATCCGATTCTCGCACGCATCGAGCACAAGGTGAGGGTGCCGACCCTCGTCGGAAAGCGGGACGGTGACACCGTGACCTTCGACATCTATCTTCAGGGCGAAAACGAGACGATCTTCTTCGACATCTGAACGTAGACATCCGATTGGGCGCCATGAGCATCTGTGCTTTCGACCATCCCTATCTCGGCGGCCTCCTCGGTGACGAGGAGACGGCCAGGTTTTTTTCGGTCGAGGTAGAGATTGCGGCCATGCTGGCCTTCGAAAAGGCATTGGCCGGCGCCGAGGCGTCGGCCGGGCTCATTTCCGCGGAACATGCGGAGCGGATTGCCGAGGTCTGCAGCGATTTCAGGCCGGATGTGGAGGGCCTGAGGAGAGGGACGGCGAAGGACGGCGTAGTCGTTCCGGAACTGATCAAGCAACTGCGCCGGGCGATCGGCGGGGAGGCCGCCCAGCATGTCCATTTCGGTGCTACCAGCCAGGACGTCATCGACACTGCCCTGATGCTCCGCCTGAAGGGGATCTGCGCATTGGTTCAGGGTCGGCTCGACCAGTTGGACGCTGCCTTCCGCCGGATGGACGAAAGCTTCGGGTGCCGTCCGCTGATGGCGCACACACGCATGCAGCCGGCAATCCGGATCACGGTCGGTGATCGCGTCCGGGCCTGGGCGGAACCGCTTCGGCATCACGGCAGCAGCCTCGCCCGGCTCCAGGACAATGGGCTTGCCCTGCAATTGGGCGGCGCGGCCGGAACGCTGGAGAAGCTTGGCGAGAAGGGGGCGGTGGTTCGTGCCGCAGTCGCCGCCGAACTGGGCCTCGTCGACAAGCCCCAGTGGCAGAGCCAGCGCAATGTGATCGTCGAGTTCGGCAGCCTGCTGTCACTCATCAGCGGCGCGCTCGGAAAGTTCGGGCAGGATGTGGCCCTGCTTGCTCAAGGCGGCTTCGAGATCGAGCTTGCCGGCGGTGGCGGATCATCGGCGATGCCGCACAAGCAGAATCCGGTTGCGGCCGAGGTCCTGGTGTCGCTGGCACGGTTCAATGCCGCGCAGGTCGCCGGCCTGCATCAGGCGCTCGTTCACGAACAGGAAAGGTCCGGCGGCGCCTGGACCCTCGAATGGATGATCCTGCCACAGATGATCGCGGCAACCGGCGCAGCATTGCGGCTCGCTCTGGAGTTGACGGGCGCGATCGTATCCCTGGGTGCTGCGGAGAGCTGAACAATATCGGGCCGGTTGTGACCCTGCCTCCGCAGGGGATGCCACTAGGAGGTCGTCAGGCTTGCGGCGCAGCCGATGGGACGTGAGGTCCTTGGAGAACGACAACCCGTGTCCCGTTCGGAACCCGCCGGTAAAGGTCAACGATGTCCTGGTTCAGCAGCCGGATGCAGCCGCTGGAAACGGCCTTGCCGATCGTCCAGTCTTCCGTCGTCCCGTGAATCCGGTAGAGGGTATCCTGGCCGTCCTTGAACAGGTAGAGGGCGCGGGGCCCCAGCGGGTTCATGACGCCGGGCTCCATGCCCGAGGCGAGCGGTCCGTAGCGTTCGGGTTCGCGCGCGATCATATCCTGCGTGGGTGTCCATCGTGGCCATTGCCGCTTGTACTGGACAACGGCGTTGCCTTCGAATTCCAGGCCCGCCTTGCCGACCCCGATGCCGTAGCGCATGGCTCGGCCATTTTCCCCGACGAGGTATAGATAACGAGCCTGGGTGTCGACGACGATCGTGCCGGTGGGCTCGTGCGTCGGATAGCCCACCTCACGGCGCCAGAACCGGGGCTCCACGCGGCTGAGGTCCGCCGGGCCTATGGGAAAAGGCTCGCCCTCTATCGCCCCATACATCGCGATATACTCCGCCGGTATCACCGGCTTGGTGGTGTGGGTGGGACGCGCGGTCGTGGTGCAGCCGGCCATCATCAAAGGGCTTGCGATCAACAGAGTTCGGCGGGTGAATTTCAACAAGGTGGGATCCAGGCGAGGAGTGACGTCGAAAGGGTGTTCGGCGGTTTTGGAATGCACCCTGCTGTCAGCAGCACGGGTGGTCCTGCTCTTAACGGGCCCTTGATGGTGGCGGCAACTCACACACGCTCACCAAAGCGTGAGTACGCCAATCGTATGTCGCGGCCGACACGGAGCCCTTGCGCGCTGGTTCGTCGAAAGAAGGCGAAGTCGCCGTTGCGGACATCGGGATGTTCCGATGATCTCGTGCCTACCGAAGGATCGGCTGGAGCGTATCCGCGATGTCCAGCAAGGGTCTCAGAAAGCGGTCGGCCAGTTGGTTTGCCGGAATCTGTGCCGCCGGCGCGCCGATATTGACGGCCGCCACCACCTGGCCATGGGCATTGCGCAAAGGCACGGCGATGGAGCACAGCCCGAGTTCCAGCTCCTGATCGATGATGGCGAAGCCTTCGCGCCTGATCTTTGCCAATTCCTCCATCAGTTCCTCCAGGCCGGTTCTCGTATGGGATGTAAAGGCATGCCGGTCCGTCTCTTCCATCCTCCGTCTGGCGTCCTCGTCAGGCAAGGCGGCGAGCAGGACGCGGCCCATCGACGCGCAATAGGCCGGCAGCCGGCTTCCCGGGACCAGATTGATGGACATGACCCGCCGCTGCGACGCACGTGCCACATAGACGACATCCGCGCCATCGAGGACGCTTACAGAGGCGCTCTGCTCGACCTCGCGGCACAGGCGATCGAGATGGGGCTGGACGATCTGAGGGAGCGGCGTGGCGGAAAGATAGGCGTGCCCAAGCCTGAGGACGCGCGGCGTCAAGGCGAAGAACTTGCCGTCGTAGTCTGCATAACCGAGCTCGGCCAGAGTGAGCAGACAGCGGCGGGCCGTGGCCCGGTCGAGGCCGGTCAGCCGCGACGCGTCCGAAATGGAGAGCCGGGGGCTGGTTTCACCGAATGCCTCCAGTACCCGCAGTCCCTTGGCGAAGCCGCCGACAAAGTTCTTTTCCAAGCGTTTCTCGTTTTGTGCGTTATGCGAACAAAAATCGAATAACGCACAAACCGGTTGCTGTCCAGCCGGATGCCGGATATGTCTCCGCACGCGGCACGAAGTGGAGGGATGTGTGGACAAGACCGTTGCGAGCGTCAGGGACGCGGTGTCGGAAATCAACGACGGGGCCACGATCATGATCGGCGGCTTCGGGGGATCCGGTGCTCCAATCGAGCTCATTCATGCGTTGATAGACCGGCGCCCGAAGGATCTTACAGTCATCAACAACAACGCCGGAAACGGCCGTATCGGTATCGCGGCGATGATCGATGCCGGCATGGTCCGCAAGATGATCTGCTCGTTTCCCCGCTCCTCCGATCCTCGCGCCTTCACGGAAAAATACGTGGCAGGCGAGATCGAGCTGGAACTGGTGCCGCAGGGGACCCTTGCCGAGCGGATTCGCGCCGGCGGCGCCGGCATCCCTGCCTTCTACACCCCTACCGCGTACGGCACGGAACTCGCCGAGGGCAAGCCGATCGCCGAGTTCGACGGCCGCCCCTATGTTCAGGAACGTTGGCTCAAGGCGGACTTTGCTCTCGTCAAGGGATTGCTGGGGGATACCCATGGAAACCTGACCTACAGCAAGGCCGGGCGGAACTTCAATCCGCTGATGTGCATGGCGGCGGCGAAGACGATAGCGCAGGTGTCGAAGATCGTTGCGGCCGGCGAGATCGATCCGGAGCATGTCGTCACCCCCGGCATTTTCGTGGACCGGGTGGTCGAGGTCGCCGACGCCCGCCAGGAAGAAGAGCTCGTTCGTGCCGGAGTGGCCTACATATGACAGCCGATACGCCTATCGATACCCGCGAAGACATAAAACTCACCAATGCCCAGATCGCTTGGCGTGCCGCCCAGGACATTGCCGACGGCGCCTATGTCAATCTCGGCATCGGCTTCCCCGAGATGGTGGCCGGCTATCAGCCGTCCGGGCGGCAGGCGGTCTTCCATACCGAAAACGGCATTCTCAGTTTCGGGGAAGCGCCTCCGCCCGGTGAGGAGGATTGGGATCTGATCAATGCCGGAAAGAAGGCTGTCACCCTGAAGCCGGGGGCTTCCTTCTTCCACCACGCGGACAGTTTCGCGATGGTTCGCGGCGGCCATCTCGACGTTGCCATACTGGGTGCGTACCAGGTGGCGCAGAATGGCGATCTTGCGAATTGGCGCGTCGGCGCCAAAGGCGTACCTGCGGTCGGCGGGGCCATGGATCTCGTGCACGGCGCAAAACAGGTCTGCGTCATCACCGAGCATGTCACCAAGAACGGTGAGCCGAAGCTTGTGGAGAAATGCACCTTTCCGCTCACCGGCGTGGGCTGCATCACCCGCGTATACACAAGCCATGCCGTGGTCGACATTGTCGGCGGCCGCTTCGTCCTGCGGGAGAAACTGGCGGCAATGTCGCTGGAGGAACTGCAGGCCATGACCGGAGCACCGTTGCATCTGGATGGAGCCGTGGCCGATCTCGTCGTGCCGGCACTTTGAGGAAAACACCATGACCGATGCCTTTATCTGCGACTATATCCGCACGCCCATTGGCCGTTTCGGCGGTTCCCTGTCCTCCGTCCGTGCCGACGACCTCGGCGCCGTGCCGCTGCGTTCACTGATGGAGCGCAACCCGCAGGTGGACTGGCAGGCTGTGGACGACATCGTCTTCGGTTGCGCCAATCAGGCCGGCGAAGACAATCGCAACGTCGCACGGATGTCGTTGCTGCTCGCGGGGCTGCCCGCTTCGGTGACCGGTACGACGATCAACAGGCTCTGCGGCTCGGGCATGGATGCGGTGATCGCGGCCGCACGCGCCATCAAGGCCGGTGAGGCGGAACTGATGATCGCCGGCGGGGTCGAAAGCATGAGCCGGGCCCCCTTCGTCATGCCGAAGGCGGAAACGGCGTTCTCGCGCAATGCGGAAATCTACGACACGACGATCGGATGGCGCTTCATCAATCCGCTGATGAAAAAGCAGTACGGTGTGGATTCCATGCCGGAGACGGGTGAGAATGTCGCAGCGGACTATGGTGTTTCGCGAGAGGATCAGGACGCGTTTGCGCTCCGCTCGCAGAACAAGGCTGCGGCGGCGCAGGAGAATGGCCGTCTCGCCCAGGAGATCGCACCCGTCACCATACCCCAGCGCAAGGGGGATCCCATCGTGATCGGCAAGGACGAACATCCGCGGGCCACGACCATCGAAGCGCTTGCCAAGCTGGGTACGCCCTTCAAGAAGGAGGGCGGGACCGTGACGGCGGGCAATGCCTCCGGTGTCAACGATGGCGCGGCCGCTCTCATCATCGCATCGGAAGCTGCGGCGAAGAGGCATGGGCTCACCCCCATCGCCCGCATCCTGGGCGGTGCAACCGCGGGGGTCGAACCGCGTGTCATGGGGATCGGGCCGGCGCCTGCGACCCGGAAGCTCTGCGCCCGCCTCGGAATATCGCCGGCGGATTTCGATATCGTCGAGCTCAACGAAGCCTTTGCCTCCCAGGGCATCGCGGTGCTGCGCGAACTCGGGATCGCCGAGGATGCGGATCACGTCAATCCCAACGGCGGCGCCATCGCGCTGGGGCATCCGCTCGGCATGTCGGGAGCTCGCATTGCAGGAACTGCAGCCCTGGAACTCTCGCTGCGGAAGTCGAAGCTGGCCCTGGCGACCATGTGCGTGGGTGTCGGTCAGGGCATCTCGATCGCCTTGGAACGTGCCTGAATCGGGATCTCCTCCGGAGGTGGAGGTTGTCAGTCCGGCTTCGCCTGCCGGTAGAAGTCTGCCACATCCTTAGAGAAGCGCCGTCTAGAGTCCGGATCGGTGTAGAACATATGGCCGCCGCGATAGAGAGCCAGTGCCGTACGGGATGCCGCAAGTTGTGGCGGCAGGTGATCGAGGACATAGCGGCTCATGCCATAGGGGGTGATGGCATCGCTGTAGCCGTGGGCGATGAGAAGCCGAAACTCCGGAATGACGGATAACAGATCGCGCAGATCGTCCGATGCGCTTGCGCCTGCGCGGCCCCCGTCGCCATGCCCGCCTTTCCAATCCCAGCGCCGGTTCACGTCCTCGTTCAACAGCGTGTAGGTCATTGTGTTGCGGTAGTTGAGAACCTGTTCCGCATAGGAGGCGAACGCGGCGCCATAAGCCCGTGTGGAGCCATCGAGGATGGGGTCGTCATTGCGGCTGTAAGACGCCTCCGGATATGCGTCGGGACGGACATAGGCCGCGTCGTAGGGGCTGACGATTTCGCCGGTTCCCGCAGATTGCTTGGCATAGACGTCCGAAATGAATCCTCGTGTGCGGCGGACGGCATCCACATCGATACCGGTCAGTTCGGAAACGCGGCGGTAGAAGGAAGTTGCGGCGTCTCCCGTCGGGGGTGGTCCGGCGAGGGTCACGAGATAATTATTCATCGCGAACGCTTCGGCGTCCGCCAGTGCTTCTGCCGAGAATCGGCCTTCGCGTTCCATCCTGGCGGCAGCGAGCGCGGGAAGCTGAAGTGCTGCGCTGAGAGGATCCTCGCCCGCGCCGAAGAGGAAACGACCTTCGATCAGCGGCGAGAGCATGATGATGCCGGAGGAGAGCAGGCCCTGGCTGTTCTTGAGAGCCGTCGCCACCTTCGCTGCCCTGAAGCCTCCGTAGCTTTCGCCCAGCAGATATTTCGGCGACGCCAGCCGACCGTTCTTCTGGAGGTAGAGCGCGATTACCTTGGCGATGGCGTCTGCGTCCTGGTTGACGCCGTAGAAGTTGCCGGCGACCTCGTTGTTCGCGGCCCTGCTCCAACCTGTCCCGACGGGGTCGATGAAGACGAGGTCCGTGAACTGCAGCCAAGTATCCGGATTATCCGTCAAGAACGGAGTCGTTCCGTGGCCTGTATGCGCTCCGAACTCAAGAACCTTCGGTCCTGCCAGTCCAAGATGCAGATAGGCGGATGCCGCGCCGGGACCGCCGTTGAAGGCAAAGGTGATCGGCCGCGTTTTTCCCGCCTCCCCCTGCATCGCGTAGGCCGTATAGAAAACCTTGGCCGTACGCCCGCCGTCCTGCCCGAAGAGGTCGATCGTTCCCGCCGTTGCCTTGTATTTCTTCGGACTGGATGGAGTGGAGAGCATGTGTTCGGTTGTCGAGTCGGTCGGGATCAATGCGAAGATGCCCTGCTGGGTTTCCGGTTGCTGGGCATTCGGCGCCGGGCAGAAGGCCGCGAAGAGGACGAGAGTGAAAAGGAGACGCTGCAGGAACAAGATATCTACTCCGGGAAAGGCTGCTGCCGACTCTAACTCACTTCGGCGGGTGTGGCCGTTCAACAGAAATTGAGCCGGGCCTCGATGTCTGTCCCTGCCCGGCAGCAATCCAAGGCCGCCTAGTCTTTGGATGCCGATACTTCCGTCCTGATCTGCTGGAGATCGATGTGTCGCGGTCTGACGATTCGATCGAAAGCCGCAGAAAGGCCGATATAGATCATCGTGACATTTTCGAGCTCGGAGAGAACAGCCGCCATCTCGGATTGAACATCGGCATCCAGTCCTTCCAGGATGTCGTCCATGAACAGCCATTTCGGTTCGGTGACCAGGACGTTCGCGAGCCGGAGGCGTGCCTGATCCCCTTCGGAAAGCTTCTGGTCCCAGCGTTCCGTCAGTCCGAGTGCCGCGGTGAGCAGGGAAAGCCCCACCCGTTCGAGGGCAGCGGCAAGCCGTTCGTCCTCAAACCGGGACGGGTCCAGAGGATAGACAAGCACCTCACGCAGGCTCGCATGGGGCAGGTACGGCACCTGCGGCATGAACAGCGTCCGCCCGGTTCGTGGGAGGGCAATTTGCCCCCGTCCCCATTGCCCAAGCCCAGCCAGGCATTGAAACAACAGGCGGCGGTCGGCGCCCGCCTCGCCATTGATCATGACCCGGTCACCGAGGCGGATGACCTCATTGGCCGGCAGGCGAAGGCCGTGATTGTGTGCCGTGTCCGGCGGCGATGCCCACAGTTCCAGCTCTTTCAGCGAAAGGCTGTCTTCGTCGCTGAGCGTAAGAACCAAAGCTCCCTGAGCCGGCACATCTTCCATGGAGACTAGCGCATGGCGGAAGGTCGAGACACGCTGCAGTGTCGCCTTCCAATCGGCGATCTGGCGGAAGTTGTCGACATACCAGCGCAGCGCGCCATAGACCTGGTTGAAGGCGCCGACGGTCATCATCAAGCCGCCGAACGTGAGTTTCCCGGCAAAATAAACAGGCGCCGCGATCAGGATCGGCGCCACGATGGAAAGCCATCCGAAGCCGGAAGACACCCAGGTGAGATGCGTGTAGCCGATGGCAAGCCTCCGTATCACACCCAGCACGGTGGTTATCGCATCCTGAGCGCGTCCCATCTCGTTCTGCTCTCCACGGGCAAGGGTGATCGCCGTCAGGTTCTCACTTGTTCGCATCAGTGCGAAGCGCAGTTCGGCTTCCTTCGAATAGCGCTGCGCATTGAGGTCCGGAAGCCGGCGTCCGACGATGTTGCTGAGGATGGAAGCAAGGCCGGCATAGCCGAGAGCCGCCCATACCATGTAGCCGGGAACGGAAAAGGTCGTACCGTTGAACTGGAAGCTGAAGTCACCGGAAACCGACCACAGGACGCCGATGAAGCTGACGAGCAGGATGGTGGCGTTGACAAGACCGATCGTCAACGACGTGGTGAGTTCCGAGAGGTTCCGGGCGTCTTCATGCAGGCGCTGGTCGGGATTGTCTCCGAGGCTTCGCATCTTGGAGAGCCTCAGCGCGCGCTGAGGCTTCAGCCATTCGTCAACCAGGTCCCGGGAGAGCCCCTCGCGCATGTAGAGGGCGGTTATCTGGTTGAGCCATGTCTGGACGACGTTGAGCAGCAGAAGCGATCCGGCTATTGCCGCGAAGACGCCGAGTTGGCGGGCGAATTCTTCCACATCCCGACGCTCGAGAGCGTTGTAGAAGGGTATGTTCCACCGGTTGAGCCGGTACTGACCGTAGACGGTCGCGAGGATGATCGCCAGCAAGCTGAAAGCCAGCGCCAGGACGCGGTGGCGGACCGGCGTGTGCCAGAAGGCCGACACCATCAAGGCAAGCTGGTTTGCGAATGGGAGACCCAGATCTTTCGTCTTCGCTGTCAGACCGCCGATCCCTGCTTGTTCCGCCGTGCGGATGCTGTTGACCTGCGATCTCTCTAAAGCTTACTGCCCGGCGACGGAATGATAAGTATCAAACCCGTTGCGAGCGTTCCCCGATCCAAGCATCAAGTCGTGGAAGCCAGGACTGAGCAATACGTTCATCGGATCGGATTATGTCGAAGACTAAGAAGATAAGGCGGCAGGCCGGTCAAGAAGAGGGTTCTCCCACGGAACAGGGGATAGCGAAAGATGTCGCGTCGGGTCTCAGGAAACTGCGCAAGGCGTGGCGGAAGGCTTCGGAAGAGGAACGCATGGCTTTCCTCATCGAGGTGCACCCGGAACCGGCACGGCTGTCGGTCGGAGTGGGAACGGATAGTCCGGGTTCGCCCATTGCCAACGGGCGATACCTGCTCGGCCCGACGGTCAGGCGAATCGAAAGGGTGATGATTCGCCGCCGCCTGTCGCCGGGGGCGCTGATGGCGGAAATAGGCTTCGAAGGTACGGGAGGGCGATTGGCGAAGGCTCTCCACAAGGGAGCCAGCCTCAGGCTTGCGATCATCGCCGCTCTTGAGGAATGGTTGCCTGAACAGGAAAGGCAGCTGGAACAGGATATGCAGAAGCCGTCGACACGCACCGATTGCCCCTCTGCGTGAGGGTACTCGCGAAATCGGTCCTGGGACCGGAAGGGCGTCGTCAGACGGTTGCGGTGAGACGAGGCCGCTGCTCGCTCATCTGCGCTGCCGTGAATGCCGCACCGATGCCGATCAGGACCGGCTCGTCGTAACCGACCTCGGCCATGCCGAGATGCAGCATGTCCAGGGGTCCGCTCCAGCGCCTTTCATTGGCGCGCGTGATCGCCGCGACGATGACGACCGGTGTGTCTGCCGCCATGCCCTCCTTCAGCAAGCGGCTACGGATCTCCGAGGCGGTGCGGCCGCCCATGTAGAAGACCGTGGTCGTTCTGGCGTCGGCAAGGCCGCGCCAGTCGAGACTTTCGGGCAACCGGCCATCGCGGGCGTGGCCTGTGACGAAGCGCACCGCCTGGGCGTGGTCCCGATGCGTCAGCGAAACGCGCAAACGGGCGGCCATGGCGCTTGCCGCGGTAATGCCTGGCACGACCTCGACGGGGATACCGTTCTCCTCGAGCACGGCGATCTCCTCGCCGGCGCGGCCGAAGACCATGGGATCGCCCGACTTGAGCCGCACGACATGCTTGCCGGTCTTGGCCAGGCTCACCATCATGCGATTGATGTCTTCCTGGCGGCAGCTTTCCCGACCGCCGCGTTTGCCGACCAGCATGCGCTTGGCTTCGCGGCGCGCCAGCTCCAGCACGTCGCCCGACACAAGGTCATCGAAGAGGATGACATCAGCGGACTGGAGTGCCCGCATTGCCTTCAGGGTGAGGTATTCCGCATCGCCCGGTCCGGCACCGACCAGGGTAACGCGACCGGAGGGAGGCCTGGCTGCGATGGCCGTGGCATCCTTCAGGAAGCTGGAGGACGCCATGGCGCCCGGCGCTTCCCGCCCGCCGAGCGCGCGGTCGGTGAACCGCTCCCAGAACAGCCGGCGGCTCGGACCGGGCGTCAGTCTCTCGTTCAACCGTTCGCGAAACGCTTGCGCCAGCTCCGCCCATTGCTTGAGGGAGGGCGGCAGAAGCGTCTCGATCCGCCGCCGGATGGCCTGCGCCAGGATGGGTGCTGCGCCGCCGGTGGAGATCGCCACCACGACCGGCGAGCGGTTGACGATCGAGCCGAACTGGAACTGGCAGAAGGCCGGCTTGTCGATGACGTTGACCGGAACCCCGGCGGCACGCGCAGCGATGAAGAAGGCCTCGGCTTCCTCGTCGGTCTCGCAGTCCGCAATGGCAACGGCCGCATCTGCAAGACAGGCCGCATCCCAGCTTCGGGAGTGATGGACATAGCGGCCCCCCTCCGGTTCCGCGGGCGGGGAATGGATCAGGGTGCGGAAAGTCTCCGACAGTCCCGCATCTGGGGCGAAAACATGGACGTCCGCCCCGCAGGCCGCGAGGAGCTCCGCCTTCCCTGCCGCGGCATCCGAGCCCCCGGCGACCACTGCCCTTCTTTGCTTGAGGCCGAGAAAGACGGGCAGCGTTGCGAGTGCCGCCATTCGCGCCGGAACCTGGCGTGGCGGGAGGTTCGTGTTGCTGTGCATTCCGAACATCGAGGGCCTCCTGAGGCTGTACATGCTGGCAGGACGAAGAGAGCAGGCGGTGGAAATGCCGAGCGGGTGCTCATGCGGCCTCCCGCAGCAGAAGGAGGATGACGATCAATCCCAGCGCCAGCGTCGCGAGCTGCCAGAGCAGCAGCGGATTGCGCTCCACCAGGGGACGGCGAGTGGTTTGCGTCAACCGCGGGTTGGGATGGGAGAGATCGTATTCGAACTCGGAAAGGCTCTCGTAGCGCCGTGCCGGATCCGGCTCCACCGCCTTGCGGATGGCACCTTCGACCCATGGCGGCACGTCCGGCCGGATATCGCGCAGGCTGGCGAACCGCAATTTTCCCTGCTGGCGGCGTGTCGTGGTTTGCGCCACGCGGGTGCCATAGGGCAGGCGACCCGTGAGCATCTGGTAGGCGATGACGCCTAGCGAAAAAAGATCCGACTGTTCCCCGGCACTCTCGCCGGCGAACAGCTCGGGAGCGGTGTACTGTACGGTGCCGAGAATATCGCCGTCGTCAAACTCCGGCGCGGCTTCGACGACGCCGGCGACCCAAGCGGAGCCCAGGTCGATGATCTTCACCGTGCCGTTGCGGTCGATCATGGTGTTTTCCGGGCGCAGGTCCTGGTGAATGACCTCCTTGCGGTGCAGTGCCCTGAGGCCGGCCGCGACCTGACCGAGAATATCGCGCAGGCTCTGCAGGTCCGCCTGCGGATGATCCGCCATCCACTGGGCGAGCGTCTCTCCCTCGACGTACTCGCTGACGAGATAAAGGGAGCGCCGGGGCTGGAGGGGCGCGCGGCTCTTGAACACATGCGGGCTTGCGATGCGGCGGGCAACCCATTCCTCCATTGCGAAGCGGCGGAGGTAGTTGTCGTCTTCCCGTTTGTCCGCTGACGGAAACTTGAGGGCCACCCGAGCTCCGTCCTCCCCTTCGCTGGCGAGGAAGATATGGCTTCGGCTGCTCGCATGGATCTGGCGGTGCACATGGTAGCCATCGAAGATGCCGGGGGCGGACGGCGGCGACGCGGGCGGCAGCGACCCGCCATTGCCGAAGACAGGCTCCTCGTCGTCCAGCGGCAGGCCGTCGATCCGGACGATCTGGATGGTCATGTTGTCATCGCTGCCGGCGCCAAGGGCCGCGGCGACGATCTGGTTTGCCGCAGCCGGCAGGCTGGCGTTCGCGATAATGGCGGCGGCGATCGCACGCGCCGGCAGATGGTCGTGAACGCCGTCGGTCGTCAGCACGAAGACGTCGCCAGCCTCAACATCCAGACAATGATAGTCGATCTCGACGGAGTGCATCAGGCCAAGGGCGCGGCCGAGCGCGGTGTGACCGGAGAACTGGGTGACCCTGTGGTCGCGGGTAAGCTGCTCCAGCGTCTTGCCGGAAAGCCGCCAGATGCGGCTGTCGCCGACATGGAAGATATGGGCGCGGCATCCCTTGAGAACGAGGGCGGAGAAGGTCGTGACATGGGCATGGTCCCGGTTCTCGACGCCGCGGCTCTGGGCGCTCAGCCAGGAATTCGTGGCGTCGATGACCCGGCTTGCCGCGGTCTTCACCGTCCAGGCATCCGAGGTGCAGTAGTAGTCGGTGAGGAAGCTTTTGACAGCGGTCTCAGCCGCGACGTGTCCGACGGGGCTGGAGGAAATGCCGTCGGCAATCGCAAGCGCCACGCCCTTCATCGTCAGCGCGGGATCGCCAGGAACCACGGCGCCGTGGAAATCCTGGTTGGCGGGCTTGCAGCCACAGGCCGAGCACTGGCCGAGGCTGACGGCGAGGCCGGAACGTGGCAGGATCTGCAGCATGGCTTCATCCCCGGATGGAGGTCCCGCCGGGGAGGCGGGACCGGGTGGCGTTACTCGGCGGCCACAAGGCGTGCCGTAGGCTTCGTGCCATCGCGGCGGTTCGGCGAGGTCCGGTAGTGGGTGGCGTAGATCATGCCGCCGACGAAGGTGAGGCCGCCGACGAGATTGCCGATCACGGTCGGAATCTCGTTCCAGATGAAGTAATCCATCCAGGTGAACTGGCCGCCCAGCATGATTCCCGACGGGAAGAGGAACATGTTGACGATCGAATGCTCGAAGCCGAGGTAGAAGAAGACGAGGATCGGCATCCACATGGCGATGACCTTGCCAGAGACCGAGGTGGACATCATGGCCGCCACGACGCCGGTCGAAACCATCCAGTTGCACATGACGGCGCGGATGAAGAGTGTCAGCATGCCGGAAGCCCCGGCAGCCGCGTAGCCGAGCGTCCTTGCCTCACCGATGGTGCCGATCTTCTGGCCCACGGCATCGGGAGCATGGGAAAAGCCCATGGTGAAGATCACCGCCATGAAGAATGCCGTCGTCATCGAGCCTGCGAAGTTGCCGACGAAGACGAGGCCCCAGTTGCGCAACACGCCGCCCAGGGTAACGCCCGGGCGGCGGGCGATCAGCGCCAGCGGCGCGAGCGTGAAGACGCCGGTCAGGAGGTCGAAGCCGAGGAGGTAGAGCATGCAGAAGCCGACGGGAAAGAGCAGCGCTCCTATCAGCGGGTTGCCGGTGTTCACCGTGACAGTCACCGCGAAGGCGGCGGACAATGCGAGGATTGCGCCGGCCATATAGGCGCGGATCAGCGTATCCTTGGTGGACATGAAGACTTTCGATTCCCCCGCTTCGATCATTTTCGTCGCGAATTCCTGAGGCGACACGTAAGACATTGCAGTTTCTCCTTCACCAGTCGTTGTTGTTGATGGGCAGGCGGTGATCATTCGGCGGCGGCGAGCATCAGGCTCTCCAGCGCGATCGAGAGTTCGCCGTCCTCGTTGCGGACGGCGATGGTATGCACTTCGCCCTGGTCGGCCCCGAGCGCGCGGCCGGTTTCAAGCGAGATGACCCAGTTGTGCAGAGGGCAGGTGACGGCCCGTCCATGGACGATGCCCTGGCTGAGGTGGCCGCCCTTGTGGGGGCAGTGATCCTCGATGGCGAAGACCTCGTTCTCTGCCGTGCGGAAGACGGCGATCTTGCCTTGGGGGGTGCGCACGCAGCGGGCGCCGCGCAGAGGTATGTCGTCGATATGGCCGATGGCGATCCAGTTCATGGCTCTGTTCCTTGATCGTTGAAATCCCCTCCTTCTCGAGGAGGGATCACTCCGCAGCCTGAGGAAAGCCGACGGTCGCCATCGGCTTGAACTCGTGCTTGTCCTTGCCGGAAACGCGCTCCGACCAGGGGTCGACCTGAGCAAACTTCTGGGAGAACACGAAGCGGTCGTAATAGGCGCGACGCTTGTCCCGATCTTCCAGGATCTGCCGGCGGATCTCGTCGAGGCCGATGCGCTTGGCCCATTTGTAGATGCGCTCGAGATAGCGCCCCTGTTCGCGATACATCTGGGTAAGAGCGACGATGTGCTCCAGCGCTTCGTCCTCGGTCTTGACCAGGCCGAGAACCTCCGTGCCCCTGATATCCAGGCCGGCGGCGCCCGCGAAATGGATCTCGAAGCCGGAGTCGACACAAATGACGCCGATGTCCTTGCAGGTTGCCTCGGCGCAATTGCGGGGGCACCCGGAGACGGCCATCTTGAGCTTCGCGGGTGTCCACGACCCCCACATGAACTTCTCGATGCGGATGCCGAGGCCGGTCGAATCCTGCGTACCGAAACGGCACCAGTCGGAGCCGACGCAGGTCTTCACAGTCCTGAGCCCCTTGGCGTAAGCCTGACCGGAGACGAAGCCGGCCTTGCCGAGATCGGCCCAGACGGCGGGCAGATCCTCCTTCTCGACGCCCAGCAGGTCGATGCGCTGGCCGCCGGTGACCTTGACCATGGGGATCGCGAACTTATCCACGACATCGGCGATCGCCCGCAGTTCCTGTGAGGAGGTGACGCCGCCCCACATGCGCGGAACGACCGAATAGGTGCCGTCCTTCTGGATGTTGGCGTGGACACGTTCGTTGATGAAGCGCGACTGGTAGTCGTCGGCATATTCATCCGGCCAGTCGCAGACGAGGTAGTAGTTGAGAGCGGGCCGACACTTGGCGCAGCCGCAGGAGGTCTTCCATTCCAGCTCCTGCATGACGGCGGGGATCGTCTTCAGTCCCTTGGCCTTGATGAGACGGCGTACGTCGTCGTGGCCGAGTTCAGTGCAGGGGCACATGGGTGTGACGGCTGCCGGGTTGTACCGGTCGCCGAGCGTCAGGGTCATGAGCTGCTCGACCAGCCCCGTGCAGGTGCCGCAGGAGGCAGAGGCTTTCGTGTGGGCCCGAACCTCCTCGAGCGTCGTCAGGCCCTTATCGGTGATCGTTCCGGTGATCTTGCCCTTGCAGACGCCGTTGCAGCCGCAGATTTCCGCATCGTCCGGAAGCGCAGCCACCGCGGCCAGCGGATCAAGTGGTGAGCCGCCCTGGTAGGCTTGGCCGAAGATCAGCGTATCCCGCATCTCGGAGATGTCGGTGCCCTTCTTCTTCAGGTCGTTGAACCAGGCGCCGTCAGCCGTGTCGCCGTAAAGAACCGTGCCGATGATGCGGTTGTCCTTGAGGACGAGGCGCTTGTAGACGCCGGCTGTAGCGTCGCGCAGCACGATTTCCTGCCGGTCGTCACCGTCGGCGAAATCGCCGAGCGAATAGAGGTCGATGCCGGTGACCTTCAGCTTGGTCGGCGTGTCGGAATGGGCGAAAGCGGGGCTGCGGTCGCCGGCCAGGTGGAAGGCGGCGATGCGCGCCATCTCGTAGAGCGGTGCGACCAGACCATAGACCATACCTCCCACCTCGGCGCATTCGCCGACCGCTAGGATGTCTCCGTCGGAGGTCTGCATCCCGGCATCGACGACGATGCCACGGTTGACGGCGAGGCCCGCCTCTTTCGCAAGCCCTGTATTCGGACGGATGCCGACGGCCATCACTACTAGGCTCGCCGGAATGATGCAGCCGTCTTCCAGTTCCACGCCTTCCACGCGGCTTTCGCCGACGATCGCCCTGGTGTTCGCCTTGCAGATGACCTTGATGCCGCGCTCCTCGACCGCCTTCTGCAGGAGATAACCTGCAGCCGGATCGAGCTGGCGCTCCATGAGGGTCGGCATGACGTGCAGGACGGTGACGTCCATCCCGCGTTGTGCAAGTCCTGCCGCCGCTTCCAGACCGAGGAGACCTCCCCCGATCACCACCGCCTTCTGGCGCGACTGCGCCGCGAGCAGCATGGCGTTGACATCGTCGAGGTCGCGATAAGTGACCACGCCCGGCAAGTCCTTGCCCGGGAGGGGGAGAATGAACGGCACCGAGCCCGTGGCTATTACCAGCTTGTCATAGCTTTCGGTGACGCCGTGGTCGGAGGTGACGGTTTTGGCGGCGCGGTCGATCGCGACAATCCGATGGCCCTTGTACAGGGTGATGCCGTGGTCGATGTACCAGCCGTCACCGTGGATGACGATCTGCTCATAGGTCTTCTCGCCGGATAGCACTGGCGAGAGCATGATGCGGTCGTAGTTGACCCGCGGCTCCGCGTT
Source organism: Pseudorhizobium endolithicum (assembly GCF_902153245.2). Classification (GTDB taxonomy): domain Bacteria; phylum Pseudomonadota; class Alphaproteobacteria; order Rhizobiales; family Rhizobiaceae; genus Neorhizobium; species Neorhizobium endolithicum. The sequence continues at coordinate 157,804 of NZ_CABFWF030000014.1, read as the reverse complement.
GAAGATCGTCACTTCATGGTGGCCCGGCGCCAGCTCGAAAAGATGTTCGAGCATGCGGCCCGGCGCCATGCCATTGCCGATGATGACGAGTTTCTCTGTCTTGTGGGTCATGCGGCGTTCCCTCGATCGAATTCGGGACGAAAACAAAAAAACGCCGCTCGGTAATCGCGCCCGGGGAACCCAGGACTGCAAGACCTTGCGACGTCGATGTCTGTTAGGAGCGCCTCGCTCTGGGCGCATGGCGCCGGTCGCCGTTGACCGGTGCACTTGGAGAAAAGCAAGGGGCGTGCCAGATCTCTAAAGGGCCGCTAGGACGCTGATTTTACGAAATTTCCCGGAATTGCTGAGGCGAGCCTGCTTTAAGACGGCAGATGGGGCTGCTTATCTCTTGGGCGAACCGCCATTTCCTGCCGCAGGCAATTTTGAGCAGGTTAGGCAGTCTCATTCTCCGCCGAATGGCTTCTCAGGCGTCGTCCGTCGCGGAATGCGGCGTCTTCTGCGCGGCTGGGAAATGCGTCAGGTATTCCTCCAGCCGCCGCGGGTCAAAGACGTGGCCGTCCATGAAGCGATCCTCCGAAGCGGAACCTTCGATCCTCAAGTCGCCGTCACCCGGCGCTGCGGTCTCGCCGAGGGCTGCGCGATAGAGGTCGGGCCGGTAGGCGGAGGCTGCTGCCCTTGCGCCCTCGGCCGAATAGCTCGTCTGTCCCCAGCGGATCATCTGGCTGTAGATCCATAGGGCCTGGCTGGGACGCGGGTAGCCGGCGTGATCGTCGTGGAAGCGGAAGTAGTTGCGGATGACGCGGCGGTTTCCGGTGGCGTCGAGGCTGAAGTCACCGGCGAGCACCCGGCGGATGATGTCGACCGGGGCCCCGATATGACGGGGGTCGGCAAGCGCTTCGGCCAACCGATCGCGGTTATCGGTCCTGTCGCACCACCGAGCTGCCGCGTCGAGGGCCACGATGAGGCGGGCGACGGTCTCCGGATGCGCTTCCGCCCAATCCGGCCGCATGCCGATCACCTTCTCCGGCGCAGAGGGCCATATGTCCTGCTTGGCGGCAACGATCCGCCCGACGCCCCGTTCCGAGGCGACCATGTTCCAAGGCGCGCCGACGCAGAAGCCGTCGATCGCACCGGCGGCCAGCGCATCGGAAGTGAGCGGTGGCGGTACCACCACCAGTTTCACGTCCCGGTCGGGATCGATTCCGCCGGCGGCAAGCCAGTAGCGAAACTCGTAATTGTGTGAGGAGAAGGGATAGGTCACGCCGAGCGTTGGCTTGGCCTCTCCGGCTTTCCGCATGTCTGCAAGAACGAGCGCAAGGGCTTGGGCGTGATCGAGAGCGCCCGCCTCCTCCCCGAGAGCGGCTGTCTCCCGCATGCGGCGGAACAGACGGGCCGACAGCGTGATCGCATTGCCGCCGCGGCCAAGTGAGTAGGGCGCGATGGTCGGCGAGGGGTTCGAGCCGAGGCCGAGCATGGAGGCGACCGGCATCGGCGAGAGCATGTGGGCGATGTCGAACTGGCGGAAGGCGAGACGGTCGCGCACATTGGCCCAGGAGACGTCGCGGACCAGATCGAGCGTCAGCCCTTCCTTGCGTACGAAGCCGAACTCGGCCGCCGCAATCAGGACGGAGGCGTCCACGAGCGGGATGAAGCCCGCCCGAAGCGTCTTCGCATTCGCCGGGCGGATCGTAGCGGGAGCTGCGCTTTCCCCTTCTGCACGCGGCATTGCTGCTGTCATGTTCATTCCACCGTCCTCTGGATCCCGCCGGTGCCTGATCTCACATCAGAAGCCCGGCGGCCGTCACCACGCTCTGGGCGATCTCCGCCATCTTCTTCTTCTCGTTCATGGCCGACTGACGGAGCAGGCCGAAGGCTTCGTCCTCGGAAAGCCCTTTCATCTTCATCAGGATTCCCTTGGCTCTTTCGACGACCTTGCGCTCCTCGAGCGCGGTGCGGGCTTCCGTCAACTCCCGTTGCAGGCGGCTGAAGGCGTTGAAGCGGCTGACGGCCATATCCAGGATGGACTTCACCCTCTCCTTCTTAAGGCCATCGACCACATAGGCCGACACGCCGGCCTCGACCGCGGCCTGGATGGATGCCGTGTCGGAGCGGTCGACGAACATGGCGATCGGCCGGCTGACGGTGCGCGTCAGTTGGAACAGGTGCTCCATCATGTCCCGGTTGGGACTTTCGATGTCGATGATGATGACATCGGGCTTCTGCGTCTCGATAAGACGGGCGACGCCGTAGATATCGTGAATAACGGTGACGTGGCGGGGCCCCGCCTCCCGCAGGCCCTCCTCGATGATGGAGGCGCGGATCACGTTCTCGTCGATGACCAGTATCGTCAGATCAGCCTGCTGCATGCGCCATTGATGACGCAGTGCAGCAATGTTGGCAAGCAGGGTAGCCTAAAAATCGTGCCGTGAAAATAATTGACTAAAAAATATACAGATCAATCGTTCAATCGCTTCGAGTCGGCCTCGCGCACCGCTTCGTCATGGTACCAGCAAGAGTCGAAGGCCAGATCGGCGAAGCGGGTCATCTCATCCGCCGCCTTGGAGGCGGCAGGACGCGGACCTACCCGACTGAGGGGAAACTGGTAAATGGTGGCTGATACGCGCTCTACATTCGGAGTCATGGGCGTCTTCCTTGCAGCGGGTATTGGGCACGATTTGTAGCACAGATTTTGCGCATCTGCATCTATAATGATCACATGATAAGGCTCTCCGACCCGCCATGTCTTTGACCGGTCGCAAGGGAGCAACGCCCCATTCTTGTAGAGGTTCCGCCGCGAGCAGCCGGGCCAATTCCAGTTCCGGGCCCGACAGATCAAGATCTTAGATCGCGATTGCCGAACCTGCGCGCTTCCTGACATGCATGAAATTTGACCGGTGAGCTGCTTTGCTCGCCAATCTGGCACGCGGCATGCATCAGGGAGATCATCCACCGGTCGATGGGCGCATGAAGCGCCGAGGAGGCCGGGCAGTGCCCATTGTCGAAGCATCATTAAAGAGAGAGTCCGATGACGAAATACAAGCTCGAGTATATTTGGCTTGATGGCTACACCCCCGTTCCGAACCTGCGCGGTAAGACGCAGATCAAGGAGTTCGACGCCTTCCCGACGCTCGAGCAACTGCCGCTCTGGGGTTTTGACGGATCCTCCACCATGCAGGCAGAGGGTCACAGTTCCGACTGCGTGCTGAAGCCGGTCGCCATCTACCCGGATCCCGCCCGCACCAGCGGTGCGCTGGTCATGTGTGAAGTGATGATGCCGGACGGGGTCACGCCGCATCCGTCCAACAGCCGCGCCACCATTCTGGATGACGAAGATGCCTGGTTTGGCTTCGAGCAGGAGTACTTCTTCTACGAGAACGGCCGCCCGCTCGGCTTCCCGGAGCAGGGCTTCCCGGCTCCGCAGGGCCCGTACTACACCGGCGTGGGCTACAAGAACGTCGGCTCCATCGCCCGCGAGATCGTTGAGGAGCATCTCGATCTCTGCCTAGCCGCCGGCATCAACCACGAAGGCATCAATGCCGAAGTGGCCAAGGGCCAGTGGGAATTCCAGATCTTCGGCAAGGGCTCCAAGAAGGCCGCCGACCAGATCTGGATGGCGCGCTACCTGCTGCTGCGCCTCTGCGAAAAGTACGGCATCGACGTCGAATTCCATTGCAAGCCGCTCGGCGACAGCGACTGGAACGGCTCGGGCATGCACTGCAACTTCTCCACCAAGTTCATGCGCGAAGTGGGTGGTAAGGACTATTTCGAAGCGCTCATGGCCGCCTTCGCGAAGAACTGGAAGGAGCACATCGACGTCTACGGTCCGGACAACCACATGCGCCTGACCGGCAAGCACGAGACGGCACCGTGGAACAAGTTCTCCTATGGAGTGGCCGATCGTGGCGCTTCGATCCGCGTTCCGCATTCCTTCGTGAACAACGGCTATCGCGGCTACCTGGAAGACCGCCGCCCAAACTCCCAGGGCTGCCCGTACCAGATCGCATCGGTGGTCCTGCAGACGATCTCGGAAGTCCCGACCGCGCAGTTCGGCCGCAGCGCTGCCTAAATCCTCCTGCGGCGCCGGAAAGCTTCCGGCGCCGCCTTCCGTTGCGCAGCCGACGGTGCTCCCCAACTATCTCCTTTCCGGCGCTGGACATCCGGACGCACCGGCGCCTATGGCTGGCTATCGCAGCCGCATGCACGGGAGATTATGCTCATGAACAACCCGCTCTTCAGCCTTCAAGGCCGCACCGCGCTGGTGACCGGCTCCTCCCGCGGCCTCGGGCTTGCGATCGCTACCGGTCTTGCGGAGGCCGGCGCGGCGATCATCCTGAACGGCGTAAACGAGGAGCGGCTTGAGGAGAGCGCGGCAAGGCTGCGCGAGCGCGGCTTCACCGTATCGACCTCCGCCTTCGACGTCACCGACGAGCCATCCGTCGTCGCCGCCTTCGAGCGGCTCGATGCCGAGAAGGTCGAGGTGGACATCCTCGTCAACAACGCGGGCATCCAGTACCGGAAGCCGATCGTGGAACTCGACAGCGCCAACTGGCAGCGCGTCATCGATACCAACCTGACGAGTGCCTTCCTGGTATCGCGCGAGGCGGCCAGGCGCATGCTGCCGCGCAAGCGCGGCAAGGTCGTCAACATCGGCTCGCTGATGAGCGGCCTGGGCCGCGCGACGGTGGCGCCCTATACGGCGGCCAAGGGCGGCATCAAGACGCTGACCCAGGCCATGGCGGCGGAATGGGCGGAGCACGGTATCCAGGCCAATGCCATCGGTCCGGGCTACATGCTGACGGACATGAACCAGGCATTGATCGACAATCCCCAGTTCGACCGCTGGGTAAAGGGCCGGACGCCGTCGCGGCGCTGGGGCAAGCCGGAAGAACTTGTCGGCGCCGCAGTCTTCCTCGCCTCGGATGCTTCGAATTATGTCAACGGCCAGATCATCTATGTCGATGGCGGAATGAGCGCCGTCATCTGAAGAAAGGGTTGGAAAGATCCTCCGCGCATGCTGCGGAGGATCTTGAAGGGCTGCGATCAAAATTCGGACGGATTGCGGCGAGACCTCGGCCGGTAGTATCCGTCGTGGAAGCCGATATCCCGAAGGATGTAGTCGTTATAGCGATCAAGGTCCCGGCGCCGAGTTCTCTCGCGCTCCGGACCGTGGCTCTTCGCCTGACGGCGGCCTTGGCGGTTCACCCACCCGAAGATCGACATAAGCAACCTCACCTGCATGGCTCCCTACTCCGCAACTATCAGAGGCAGGCAGATCTGGCAGATCGCCTGCAGGTGGCGGTGGTCGGTGCCGCAGCAGCCGCCGATCACGCGCATCGATGGATATCGGCGCCGAAGGCCTTGATATCGGTGTCCCAGATCGATCGGATCGCCGATGTCGAGTTCGGTCGCCTCATCCAATTCCGCGTGGCTCTTGGTGGAGGCATTCGCGCGCACGCCGCCGATGCGGGCGACCCAATCTTCCCCCCGCGCCAGGGCGCCTTCGAAGTGGGATGGATGGGCGCAATTGATCATGTAATACGCAGGGCCCGTGCCGGTGGCGGCGTCCGTCGCCTCGATCGCCTCGCGTAGGGATTGGCCGGTCACCAGCCGTCCGTCGGCTTCCACGGTGAACGAGATCACGCAAGGCATGTTGGCTGCTTTCGAAGCGCGTGCGATCCCGATCGCCTCCTCGATGGTGTTCATGGTGATGGCGCTCACCATGTCGGCATCGGATGCGGCGAAGACGCCGATCTGGAAGGCGTGATAGTCCTGCGCCTCCTCCGCAGACATGCGGCCAGCCTTGTATCCGTCGCCCCTCGGACCGACCACCCCGTTCAGCACGATGGCTTGGCCAGGACTTTCCCATTGGCGGCGAAGGGCAGCGATGAATTCGACCGCATGAAGGTTCAGATCCCGAAGTTCGGTGAGGCTGTAGCCGAGTTCACGGGCCCAATCCGGATTGGCGCGCCAGGTTGCTGTATCGAGAACGAAGCCGAGATTCCGGGCCCGTGCGAGCTCAAGATAGCTTTCGTAGTATTTCCGCAATGCTTGGCGCCCTTCCTCTTCCTTGAGGAGCGGGAAGGACGCGAAGAGGGGCAGTTCGAGACCCTGATGAAAGATCAACGTCGTTTCAAGCCCGCCGTCCGTCAGGAAGGTAGTTTCGTTCAGCTGTGGTAGCTGGTTCCTGTATTTCGCCACAAGTTCCTCCTATGATAGTATGGCCTCTCAAGCATTCGCCTGAGTGACGAGACATCATGTTGTGGCAGGGAAACCGCGACGCGATCTAGCAAACTTGCGGTACGGCTCGAGTCAGTTCGTCAATACAGGAGACATTGTCGGGGGTTAGCCATGCCCGGTCAGGTCGGGACGATAGAGGAACTTCAGCCGGAGCAGGCTAAAACTGCACCCGCAGTGCAGCTTTCTCGCTCAGAGAGAGCATCGAAAGGCGAGCGGACCCGGTTGAGGATCCTCGAAATCGCCCAGACGTCCGTCCTGGCGAAAGGGTTCGCCGCGACCTCCATCGAAGAAGTCATCGCCGAAGCAGGAATTACGAAGAGCGGGTTCTTCTATCACTTCAAAGACAAGAACGAATTGGCGCGGGAGATGCTGCGCCGGTATGTCGAGGAAAACGACGAGATCTTCGACCAGATCTTCGGGCGGGCGGGAGAGCTCACTGACGACCCGCTCCACGCCTTCCTGCTCGGGCTGAAGCTGCTGGCCGAACTTACCCGAGACCTCCCGGGCGGACATCCCGGCTGCCTCGTTGCCTCCATCTGCTACCAGGAACGGCTCTTCGACACTGAAGTCCATCAACTGAATGCGACGTCCGTGCGGCGGTGGAACGCGCGGTTCCTCGGTTATCTGGAAGAGATCGCGGCGATCCATCCTCCCCGCGAGCCACTGTCTCTCCAGGACGTTGCCTGTATGTTGTCATGCATCTTCGATGGAGCGATCATCCTGAGCAAGGCGCTCAAGGATCCGGGGCATCTGGAACGGCAGATTTTGGCCTACAGGACCTTTGTGAAGATCCTGTTCAGCCGTCCCAGCGCTTCCGGCAATCCGATCTCCGACTAGTGGTTGTGGCGCGGCGGCATCTTTGCGGCGATCTGCCTGAAGTCGGCCGCACCCTCCAGCACGGCGCCGTCCGAAAGCTGTGTCACGGACTTGCGATAAATGCGCTGCCAGGGGGTGGCGTCAGCGGGCACGGCCGGGATGCCGTCAGCCTTGCGCCGCTCGATCTCCTCCGGCTCCACCAGCATGTCGCAGCGGCCCTGGTTGAGATCGATGCGGATGATGTCGCCGGTCCGCAGCCATGCCAGGCCGCCGCCTGCGGCACTTTCCGGCGAAGCGTTGAGGATGGAGGGGCTGTCGGCGGTGCCGGACTGGCGTCCGTCGCCAATGGTCGGCAGGCTCGTGATGCCTTGCTTGAGGATGTGGTCCGGCGGCTGCATGTTGACCACTTCCGCCGAACCAGGCCAGCCCAGAGGCCCGGCGCCGCGGATCACCAGGATGGTGTTCACGTCGATCCCTAGCGAAGGATCATTGATGCGGTGGTGATAGTCCTCGGAACCGTCGAACACGACCGCCTTGCCCTCGAATACGCCCTCGCGGCCCGGCTCCTGCAGGTAGCGCTCCCGGAAGCCTTCCGAGATGACGCTGGTCTTCATGATGGCGAAGTCGAAGAGGTTGCCCTTCAGAACAAGGAAGCCCGCCTTCTCCTTGAGCGGCTGGTCGAAGGGGTAGATGACCTCGCGGTCGGTGGCTTCCCTGCCTTGCAGGTTTTCCGCCACCGTCCTGCCGGTGACGGTGCGACAGCTGCCGTCGAGCTTTCCGGCCTTCAGCAGTTCCCACATGATGGCGGGTGTGCCGCCGGCGCGGTGATAGCGCTCACCGAGGAATTGGCCGGCGGGCTGGACATTGGCGAGCAGGGGAATGTCGAAGCCGTGCACCTGCCAGTCGTCGGGGTAGAGATCGACACCCGCATGTTTCGCCATGGCCGCAAGATGCGGTTGCGCATTGGTGGAGCCGCCGATCGCCGAATTGACGCGGACGGCGTTCAGGAAGGCTTCGCGGGTGAGGATGTCGGACGGTTTCACGTCCTCCCAGACCAGCTCGACCGCCCGTCGGCCGGTGCGATAGGCCATTTGCCCACGCTCGCGATAGGCGGCGGGAATGGCGCCGCAGCCTGTGAGCGACATGCCGAGCGCTTCGGCGAGCGCGTTCATGGTGGAGGCGGTGCCCATGGTGTTGCAGTGGCCGACGGAGGGGGCGGAATCGAGCGCGGCCTGGAGGAATTCCTCGCGGTCGATCTCACCGGCCGCGAACTTGCGGCGCATGCGCCAGATGACCGTGCCGGAGCCGACGAGGTCGCCCTCGTGCCAGCCGTCAAGCATCGGACCGCCGGAAAGGACAATGGCCGGGATATCGACGGTGGAGGCGGCCATGATCGCCGAAGGCGTGGTCTTGTCGCAGCCGGTGGTCAGCACGACGCCGTCCAGCGGATAGCCGTAGAGCACTTCGACGAGGCTGAGATAGGCGAGGTTGCGATCGAGCGCTGCGGTCGGGCGCTTGCAGTTCTCGAAGATCGGATGCGTTGGGAATTCGATCGGGATGCCACCGGCATCGCGAATGCCGTCGCGCACCCGCTTCACCAGTTCCACATGCACACGGTTGCAGGGCGTGAGGTCGCTACCACTCTGGGCGATGCCGATCACCGGCTTGCCGGATCGCAACTCTTCCGGTGTCACGCCGTAATTCATGAAGCGCTCCAGATAGAGCGCCGTCATGTCGATGTGGTCGGGATTGTCGAACCAGTCCTGCGAACGCAGACGGCGCTGTGGGGTGTTATTGTCGCTCATGGCTATGCCTGGTCTTTCCGGTTGAGCTTTTCGAGATGCAGGAGAAGGCCGCTGTGGTCCTTTTCGGCGCCGCCTTCGGCGACGAAGTCGGCGAAGGCCTGGCGTACCTGGCGAGTGAGCGGCAGGGTCAACGACAGGCTGTCGGCCATGGCCATGACGGCGTCAAGATCCTTGAGCTGGTTCGCGGATGCGCCGCCCGGCACGAAGTCGCGGTTGACCATGCGGCCGCCATGCAGTTCAAGAATGCGGCTTTCGGCGAAGCCGCCGCGGATCGCGTCGCGGAACGCCGCACGGGATGCGCCGCCGGCTTCCGCCAGGATCATGGCCTCCGCCACCGCGCCGATTGTGACGGCGACGATCTGCTGGTTGGCGAGCTTGCAAATCTGGCCTGCGCCGCTCGGGCCGACATGTGTGACGCGGCCGAGTGCGGCGAAGACGTCCTTCAGCGCTTCCACATCGGCCGCGTCGCCGCCCGCCATGATGGCGAGCGTGCCGGCCGCAGCGCCGGCGGTGCCGCCGGAGACGGGCGCATCGAGGCTGCGGATGCCGTATTCACCGAGCAGGCGGGCATTTTCCTTGGCGATCGACGGTGCGATGGAACTGCAATCTACAAAGATGGCGTCCTTCGACATGGCGCCGGCCACGCCCTTCTCGAACAGCACCTCGGCGACTGCCGCGCCATTGGTCAGCATGGTGAAGACCACCTCGGCGCCGGCAACCGCATCGGCGGGTGATTGCACCTGCTTTGCGCCGTCGGCGACGAGAGGCGCTGCCTTCGCGCCGTCGCGGTTCCAGACGGTGACCGGAAAGCCCGCCTTCAGGAGGCAGCGCACCATGGGTGCGCCCATTAGCCCCGTGCCGAGGAAGGCAATCATCTTCTTACCCGAAGTCATGGCAGCTTGCCTCCCAGCTCATCCTCGATATGGACGCGGATGATCTCGTCGAAGGAGGTTTCGGCGGTGAAGCCCAGTTCTTTCGCCCGCTTTGCCTCGAACCCCGGCGCCCAGCCAGCGACCATCTTCATGATCATCTCGTCCGGCTCGCGGCGGATCAGTGCCACAGCCTTGTCGCCTGCCACGCGCCGAAGCGCCTCGATCTGCTCACCGACGGTGGCGCTGAGGCCCGGCATCGACAGGTTGCGGCGCGGGCCGACCTTGTTGAGGTCGATCGTTGCGCCATGGACCAGGAAGCCGACCGCCGAGCGGGGCGACGTGTGCCAGTGGCGGACGTCTTCGGAGACCGGAAGCACGGCTTCCTGGCCGACCAGCGGCTCGCGCAGGATGTTTGAGAAGAAGCCGGAGGCGGCCTTGTTCGGCTTGCCCGGCCGGATGCAGATGGTCGGCAGGCGGATGCCGATGCCGTCGAAGAAGCCGCGGCGGCTGTAGTCGGACAGCAGCAGTTCGCAGATCGCCTTCTGGGTGCCGTAGCTCGTCAGCGGCGTGAGGTGGAAATCGTCCGGGATCGGGAAGGGCAGCGGGGCGCCGACGACGGCGATGGAGGAGGTGAAGACGACGCGTGGCTTGTAGCCGTCGGCGTTGTGCGCCAGGCGGATGGCGTCGAAGAGATAGCGGGTGCCGTCGAGGTTGATGCGGTAGCCCTTGTCGAAGTCGAGCTCCGCTTCGCCGGAAACGATGGCGGCGAGATGGAAGATGACGTCCGGCCGGCCGGCGACCAGCTTCTCGGCTTCGCCCGGCGCAGAAAGATCGCTTTCACGTGCATCGACTGTACCGGAAAAGCCAGCCGGCGCATCCGGCTTCACGACATCGACGAGGGTCAGCTTCTCGACGGGTTTCTCCCCGAGCATCTTGTCCGAGACGAGCCGCTGCGTGAGCTTGCGGCCGACCATGCCGGCCGCGCCGATGATGAGAATATGCATGGGATGCGTTCCTCCTGACGAAGCGCTGCAGGCTCCTTCAAGAGCCGGAACGGCGCGACTAAAATCCAGCTTGTAAGGTTGTCTGATAACTCTATATGGTCGCCTTGGAAACTGTTATTTCTATGCCGTCCGAAAATGCCGTGCCCGGCAGCGGCGGCAAGCAGAGGTACGAGGCATATGACACAGGATACCACCGCTTCCATGGCCGAATGGCGGGTGACGCTGCGCAGCACGCTGGGCGACGATATCGTTCTCAGCGAGACCCACGAGATGCTGCCCTATTGCCGCGACTGGCATGGCGACGTGACCAGCAATGCGGTGGCGGTGCTGCGGCCGCGTTCGACCGAACAGGTGGCGCAGGCGGTGAAGCTCTGCCGTGAACTCGGACTGTCGATCGTGCCGCAGGGTGGGAATACCGGTCTCGTTCTCGGCGCGACGCCCGATGCGGATGCCAATCAGGTCGTGCTGAGCCTGGAGCGGATGAACAAGATCCGCCAGATCGATGCCGACGATTTCTCGGCCGTGGTCGAAGCCGGCTGCATCCTTTCCGAGCTCAAGGATGCAATTGCGGAGAAGGGCATGTTCTTCCCGCTGGCGCTCGGCGCCCAGGGTACCTGCCGTATCGGCGGCAACGTCTCCACCAATGCTGGCGGCATCAACGTGCTGCGCTACGGAATGACGCGCGAACTGATCTTCGGCCTCGAAGTGGTGCTTCCCGATGGCAGCATCTTCGACGGACTGTCGACGCTGCGCAAGGACAACCGCGGCATCGACCTGAAGCAGTTGTTCATCGGCGCCGAGGGTACGCTGGGCATCATTACGGCGGTCTCCGTCAAATTGACGCCGTATCCGGACCAGGTGGCGACGGCGCTTCTCGGGCTCGCCTCGCTCGACGATGCCATCAAGCTCTTCCGCCGGGCGCGCCGCGATTGCTGCGACCTGATGTCGGCCTTCGAATTCATGCCCCCGCTGGCATTCACGCTCGCGAAGGAGGCGATGCCGGACCTGCCGATCCCGATCGCGGCCGACTACCCCGCCTATGTGCTGATGGAAATCTCCGGCTCCGGCCTCGTCGACATCGACGACCTGATGGGGCGTTTCCTGGAAGCGGTGATGGAGGAGGGCATCGTGCTCGACGGCACGATTGCGGCGTCGCAGACGCAGGCCCGCAATCTCTGGCTCATCCGCGAGGGCATGAACGAGGGGCAGGCGAAGCGCGGCATGCATCTGCGCACCGACGTGTCGGTGAAGCTGTCGCAACTCGCCAATTTCGTCGCGGATGCGGAGAAGGCCGTCTGCGAGGCGGTGCCGGGCGCCGTCTGCGTCTCCTATGGGCATGTCGGCGACGGTAATGTCCACCTCAACGTGCTGCCGGTGGCGGAGGCGACGCCGGAGCAGCGGGTCGAGCAGATCTACAAGGCAAAGGGCGCGATCAACGCCGTGCTGGACCGCTACCAGGGCAGCATCAGTGCGGAGCACGGCATAGGTCGCCTGAAGCGGGCGGACTTCGAGACGCGGCTGTCGCCCGTCCGACGCACGCTGCTGACGGCGCTCAAGCAGGCGATTGATCCGAACATGGTGATGAACCCTGGCTGCCAGTTGAAAATCGCGCCGAACTCATAGAAGTAGAAGCTAAGTTCGAGGGAGGGCGGACGTGACGGTTGCAGATTTCAACCAGATCAGACGGAGCGAGCATCTGCCGGCGCGTATCGCCGCGCAGATCGGGCGGGAGATCAGCGAGGGAAGGATCGCGCCCGGCGAGAAGCTGCCGACGGAGCACCTGCTGGCGAAAACCTTCGGCGTCAGCCGCTCCGTCGTTCGCGAGGCGATCGCGCAGTTGCGCAATGAAGGGCTGGTGGAAACGCGTCAGGGGGTCGGCGCCTTTGCGACCGAAATCGAACGCCGCCAGTCGCTCAGGATCGAGCAGGGCGATCTCTCCGACCGCGACACCTTCCGTTCCCTCTACCAGCTGCGCATGCCGCTGGAAATCGAGGCGGCAGGCCTTGCGGCCATCCATCATACGCCCGAAGACATGGCCCGGATCGACGAAGCGCTGGCGCAGATGACCGGTGCCGAGAAATGGACGGAACAGGGCATTGCCGCCGATCTCGTCTTTCACCGCGCGCTCGCCGGCGCAACCCAGAACGAATATTTCCTCCTGTTCATCGGCTTCATTGCCGAGCGCATAAGCCTCGCCATCAACGCAGCACGGGCCAAGGCGGTGCTGGAGGAGATCGTCGAGGTGACGATCTCGGAGCACGTGGCGATCCGTGAGGCGGTCGCCAGCCGAGATCCGGTCAGGGCGAGGGATGCGATGCGCCGGCACTTGGAAGAGGCGGCAGGCCGGCTCGACCTGACGCTTGAAACATTTTAGGCTCATATCCGGCAGCGAGAGAGGGCAATTCTCGCACCTCTTTGTTCACGGACTTTTTCCCACATCGGGACGGGTCGACTGGACATCGGCTAAAAGCCATACTAGAAACGCCGGCACTATCGTTGTCAGACATCCTGACAATCAGGGCGATTGCGATCGCCGCATGGAGGAAAATTGGTGAGCTTGAATACCGTTTTGAGCGCGCAGTCCATCCTGCCGCAAGACGTGAACGACGCCCTGCTCGTGGGCCGGGTCTGGTCCAAGGCGGCAGACGGCCCGTGTCCGGTCCTGTTCAAGGAAGGGCGGCTGTTTGATCTCACCTCGCTGTCGCCGACGCTGTCCGGCCTTCTAGAGCTAGACGATCTGGCCGCCCGTCTCAAGCAGACTGCCGCGTTTACCGATCTCGGCGCGCTCGACTCCTTCCTGAATGGCGAAGCCGGCGAGCTGCTCGCGCCGGCCGACCTGCAGGCTGTCAAGGCCGCCGGCGTCACCTTTGCGGACAGCATGCTGGAGCGGGTGATCGAGGAGCAGGCCAAGGGCGATCCCCTGCGGGCGCAGGAGATCCGGGGGCGGTTGGCGCCGGTTCTCGGAGACAACCTGAAAGGCCTCGTCGCCGGTTCCGAGAAGGCTGCCGAAGTCAAGAAGCTCCTGCAGGAGCTTGACCTCTGGTCTCAGTACCTGGAAGTCGGCATTGGTCCGGACGCGGAGATCTTCACCAAGGCACAGCCGATGTCGTCGGTCGGGTGCGGCGCGCTCGTCGGCATCCATCCGAAGTCCGACTGGAACAATCCGGAGCCGGAAGTCGTGCTTGCGGTCACCTCGAAGGGGAAGATCGTCGGCGCCACGCTCGGCAACGACGTAAACCTGCGCGATTTCGAAGGCCGCTCGGCGCTGCTGCTCAGCAAGGCGAAGGACAACAATGCCTCCTGCGCGATCGGTCCCTTCATCCGGCTGTTCGACGACAAGTTCACGCTCGAGGACATCAAGCAGGCGGAAGTATCCCTGTCCGTCGAAGGTGCCGACGGCTTCACGATGACGGGTGTCAGCCCGATGGCTGCCATCAGCCGTTCTCCGGAGGACCTTGTCTCGCAGCTCCTCAACGACAACCACCAGTACCCCGACGGCGTCGTCTTCTTCCTCGGCACGATGTTCGCGCCGGTCAAGGACCGCCGCGGCGCAGGCCTGGGCTTCACGCACGAGATCGGCGACCGGGTGGAAATATCGACGCTGCGGCTGGGACGGCTTATAAACTGGGTGGAGAACAGCGACCGCTGCCCGAAATGGGATTTTGGCCTCGGCGCTCTGATGAAGAACCTTGCCCGACGCGGGCTCCTGTAAGGATAGAGGAGAGCAGATGCAACGAGCGATCGACATCTTCTATAAATTTCTCGAGCTGCTGCTGATCCTGCTGCTCGCCGGCATGGCCGTTATGGTGTTCCTCAATGTCGTGCTTCGTTACGGGTTCAATTCTGGCCTCAACGTTTCAGATGAGCTGTCGCGCTACTTCTTCGTATGGGTGACCTTCATCGGAGCTGTCGTGGCCTTTCGGGAGCATTCGCATGTTGGGGTTGAAACGCTGGTCATGATGTTTGGACGCAAGGGGCGCATCGTCTGCATGATCCTTTCCAACATCATTATCATTGCCGTCTCGGCGATCTTCTTCTGGGGCACTTGGAAGCAGTCTCCCATCAATGCCAGCATGGTAGCGCCGGTAACCAAGCTTCCAATGATCTGGGTCTATGGTGTCGGCTTCTTCACCGGAGCCGGGGTGGTCCTCATCGCCCTCGAGCGTCTCCTCCGTCTGCTCACAGGCCGCGTGACCGAAGAGGAAATCGCTGCCTTCGCTGGTGAAAACATGTCTATCGAGCAGCTGGCGGAGCGCAGCCAATGACTCTTGTCGTCTTTATTGTCTCGCTCCTGGGAGCCATGGCGATCGGGGTTCCCGTTGCCTTTTCCCTGATGTTCTGTGGCGTAATGCTCATGTGGTACATGGGCATGTTCAACACCCAGATCATTGCCCAGAATATGATCGCCGGGGCTGACACCTTTACGCTGCTCGCGATTCCGTTCTTCATTCTCGCAGGGGAATTGATGAATGCCGGTGGTCTGTCACGCCGCATCATCGACTTTGCGATCGTCTGCGTCGGGCATATCCGGGGCGGCCTTGGCATTGTGGCCATCATGGCTGCGGTCATCATGGCCAGCATCTCTGGATCCGCTGCCGCTGATACGGCCGCGCTCGCCGCGATCCTCATCCCGATGATGGCAAAGGCGGGTTATAATGTCCCGCGCTCTGCAGGTCTTATCGCCGCCGGTGGCGTGATCGCGCCCGTGATCCCCCCATCGATGGCCTTCATTGTCTTTGGTGTTGCAGCCAACGTTTCCATCACCCAGCTGTTTATGGCCGGCATTGTTCCAGGCCTTCTGATGGGTATTTCCCTTGTGGTCACTTGGCTCATCGTCGTGCGCAAGGACAAGGTCGAGGCACTTCCTCGGGCACCGGCCAAAGAGCGGTTGCGTGCTACCGGCCGTGCGCTCTGGGCTCTCGGTATGCCAGTCATCATTCTTGGTGGTATCAAGATGGGCGTTGTCACCCCGACCGAGGCGGCGGTTGTAGCAGCGGCCTACGCCCTGTTCGTTGGCATGGTAATCTACCGTGAGTTGAAACCTGCCGAGCTCCCGCATGTGATCCTGCAGGCAGCGAAGACGACCGCGGTTATCATGTTCCTGGTCTGCGCCGCACTCGTTTCGTCCTGGTTGATTACTGCGGCGAACATTCCGGCCGAGATCACGGGCTTCATCGAACCGCTCATCGATCGGCCCATGCTGCTGATGTTCGTGATCATGCTGGTTGTCTTGGTCGTCGGTACTGCTCTCGACCTGACCCCCACCATCCTGATCCTGACGCCGGTGCTGATGCCGATCATCAAGCAGGCTGGCATCGATCCGGTCTATTTCGGCGTGCTGTTCATCATGAACACGTGTATCGGTCTGCTGACACCCCCTGTCGGTGTGGTCCTGAACGTCGTCAGCGGCGTTGGCCGAGTTCCGCTCGGAAAGGTAACCATAGGCGTCTGGCCGTTCCTGGTCGCCCAGGTCCTGGTACTTTTCCTGCTCGTCCTGTTCCCCGATATCGTCCTCGTGCCCGCACGTTGGCTTTACTGATCCGCAACCCCTCTAAACCTATCCAAGGGAGGATATTATGAGGAAACTTCTTCTAGCCACCACCGCTATCGCATTCGGCCTTTCGGCTGCTGCGCCGGCTTTCGCTGAGTTCAACGACCGCAACATCCGCGTGTCGAACGGCATCAACGAAGACCACCCGGTCGGCAACGGCATCAAGGCGATGCAGGCCTGCCTCGACGACAAGTCCGGCGGCAAGCTTAAGCTGACCGCATTCTGGGGCGGCGCTCTCGGCGGTGACCTTCAGGCAACCCAGGCTCTGCGTTCGGGCGTGCAAGAAGCTGTCGTAACGTCTTCTTCGCCGCTGGTCGGCATCATCCCGGCACTTGGCGTCTTCGACCTGCCGTTCCTTTTCGCCAGCCCCGAGGAAGCATACCAGGTCCTCGATGGTGAATTTGGCGACATGATGAGCCAGAAGCTGGAAGAAGCCGGCCTGGTAAACCTTGGGTACTGGGAAAACGGCTTCCGCAACCTCTCGAACTCGCAGCGCCCGATCACGAAGTGGGAAGACTTCGAGGGCCTGAAGGTTCGTGTCATGCAGAATGACATCTTCCTCGACACCTTCCAGAACCTCGGCGCCAATGCGACGCCGATGTCCTTCGGCGAAGTCTTCTCGGCGCTGGAAACCAAGGCGATCGACGCACAGGAAAACCCCTATGTAACGATCGACACTTCGAAGTTCTACGAAGTGCAGAAGTACATCACCGAAACCAACCACGCCTACACGCCGTTCCTCTTCCTGTTCTCGAAGGCGATCTTCGACACCTATACGCCGGAAGAGCAGGCAGCGCTTCGCGAGTGCGCCATCGTCGGTCGCGACGAAGAGCGCAAGGTCATCCAGGACCTCAACAAGCAGTCGCTCGAGAAGATCAAGGAAGCCGGCCTCGAAGTGAACGTCCTTTCTCCGGAAGAGCAGGCCCGCATCCGCGAGAAGTCCATGGTCGTTTATGAAAAGCACAAGGCAACCATCGGCGCCGATGTCGTCGATGGTATTCTCGCCAAGCTGGAAGAGATCCGCAAGTAAGCGAGAACTCCTCGGCGGCGCCGTTGGGTGCCGCCGCTTCTTATCAGCCCACGGTCTTCATCGCCGTGGGCTTTTCTTTTGCTTCGCTTCAGATGGATGCCGGGAGTGCTTCAATAAAAAAGGCTGCCGGAGGGGCAGCCTTTGCCAGAGAGCGTTCAGCACCGAACCTTTCAGGGCACTTCGATCGGCGGATCCGCCTGGCGCCTCTTCAGCGTCTGCTCACGGATGAAGATGAAGAGGCCGGAGGCGACGATGAGGCCGGCGCCGATCATCATCGTCAGGCGGGGCACATCGCCGAAGAACATCCAGCCGAAGATAACCGCGTAGAGCAGCAGTGTGTACTGCAGCGGCGCCACGGTTGCCGCATCCGACATCTTCAGCGCGCGGTTTACGAGCATGTGCGCGGCCATGGCCACGACGCCGAGGAGGCAGAGCAGCATAAGATCGGTCTGCGACTGGATCGGCGACCAGTCGAACGGGGCGAAGACCAGGCCGGCGAGCCCCGCAGCCGAAGTCTGGAACAGCACCAGCGTCGTATCCGGGGTGCCGCGCAGGAAGCGGCCCGAGATCATCATAAAGGCGAAGGCGGCGCTGCCGATGATGGAGATGACGGCCGGCATGGTGAACATGGCGCTGGACGGCTCCAGCGTGATGATGACGCCGACGAAGCCGACGGCAATTGCGCACCAGCGTCGCCAGCCGACCTTTTCGCCCAGCAGGAAGGGGGAGGCGGCCGCGACATAGATCGGTGCGGCCAGCCAGTAGGTCATCACATCCGCCAGCGGCAGGTACATGACGGCGTAGTAGAAGCAGAAAACTTCTGCGGTCGACAGGATCACGCGGGCCAGCTGCATGCCTTTCCGCTCAGCTCCGACGATCGGCGCGAGCCCTGCCTTCCAGAGGAGTGGCGAGAGGATGACGAGAGCTGCGATGCTGCGGATCAGGATGACCTGACCCAGTCCATAGGACGAAACGAGCCATTTGCCCATCGCGTCGTTCAGCGCGAACATCAGCATTCCGAGCAGCATGACCAGCGGCCCGGCGGCCGAGGAGGCTCCCAGACCGGCCGCAGCCGAAGCAATCTTCGTCATGATTCCTCCAAAGAAATTATGGGGTCAGATGGTCGATACGTCGGAGAATCGCCGGCTGACTGTAAAGGTCTTCTCTAGCTCCGGATGTAGTTCCATGCCAAGGCCAGGACCGGGCGGAACGGTGATCATTCCATTTCTTACTTCCGGCAAGGCAGTCACGAGATCGCGGTACCAGGTATTGTAGAAGGCGCGCACGCTTTCCTGCACCAGCGCATTCGGCGCGTTAAGCGACAGGTGGGTGGAGGCGCAGAGCACCACAGGGCCCGTGCAGTCGTGCGGTGCGACCGGCAGGTGCCAGGCTTCCGCCATCGAGGCGACCTTGCGGGCTTCCGACAGGCCGCCGCACCAGGAAATGTCAAGCATGACGATGCCTGCCGCTCCGGTTTCGAGGTAGTCCCGGAAGCCCCAGCGGGTGGCGAGGGTCTCAGAGGCCGAGATCGGTGCCGGCGAAACCTCGGCATAGCGCTTCAGGCTCGACAGGCTGTCCATCTTGATCGGGTCTTCGTGCCAGAAGGTCTGGTATGGAGTGAGCGCCTTGGCGATCTGCATGGCCGGCAGGAGCTGCCACATGGAGTGGAATTCGACCATGATGTCGATCTTGTCGCCGACCGCCTTGCGGATTTTCTCGAAGGGCTCGAGAGCGAGCTTCAGATCCGGCATCGAGATATACTGGCCGCGCGTCTTTTCCGCAGCCGCGTCGAAAGGCCAGATCTTCATCGCGGTGATGCCGTCGGCCAGCAGCGATTCCGCCAGCTCGTCGGCGCGGTGGAGAAAGCCGTTCAGGTCGTCATAGGCCGTGCCGCCGGTGAGGCCGTAGTTCGCCGTCGTCTGCCCGGTGTTCTTCTTGATGTATTCGGTACCGGCGCAGGTATTGTAGGTGCGGATCTCCCTGCGGCTGAAGCCGCCGAGCAGCTGGGCGATCGGCTGGCTCGTCGCCTTGCCGAAGATGTCCCAGAGGGCGATGTCGAAGGCGGAGTTGCCGCGTACTTCAGCACCGGAGGAGCGGAAGCCGATATAGCCGACCAGCTCGTTGGCCAGGAGGTCGATCTGCAGCGGGTCGCGGCCAATGACGCGGGGAGCGACGTATTCGTGCAGGTAGCTCTCGACGGTTTCGGCACCGAAGAAGGTCTCGCCGAGCCCGGTGATGCCCTCATCCGTGTGGACGAGGACCCACAGGAGGTTGCTGCGTTCGGCGACGCGAACGGTTTCGAGTCTGGTGATCTTCATGATTGCTTCCTGTTGTCAGACGAGGCCCGCCTGGAGCAGGGCCTTGATACTCTGGTCGAAGTGGTCGCCCATCAGGCGGGCGGATTCCTGCGGGTCGCCCGCCATGATCGCTTCGGCGATCGCCATGTGGAGTGCGTTCATTGCCCGCCGCTCATCGTCGTTCGCGCGGCTTTTCCAGCCAATCGGCCAGGTCTGGCGGGTAACGCCGCCGAAGGCGCCGATGATGAGCGCGAAGACAGGATTGCGCGAGGCATGGGCGATGACGAGATGGAAGGCGATATCGTGCTCCATCACCCTTTGCGGATGATCGAAGTCCTCTTGCATCGCCCGGGCATGCGCCATGATTGTCCGGGCTTCCGCTTGCGTTCGTCTCAGGGCGGCCAGCGAGGTGGTTCGCGCCTCTATGGTGCGGCGGGCATCATAGATCTGCTGAATGTCTATCTGCTCGGTTACCACGCCGTGCTCGATCGTCAGCGAGAAGGCGCCGTCGTCCAGTTGCGCCACGGTCGGGCGCTTGCCCGCACCGAGCTGCACAAGATGCAGGGCCGCCAGTGAGCGCAGCGCTTCGCGGATCACCGTCCGCGATACCTGGAGTTCTTTGGAAAGAGCCGCCTCCGCCGGGAGCCGGTCCCCCGGCTTCAGGTCCTTCTCACGGATCAGGCGGGCGATCGCCGTAACGGCGTCGCCGACGTAATCATTTGCCCGTTCGCTGTGCAGCGGAAACATCTAATACCCATAGCCGAAACCTGTATGATAGGTTCTACGGCAGCCGTCGGGCTTCGGCAAGCACAAACCTTCGGGTCGAGATGCTATTTCGCCAAGGCGGCGTCGTAGGCGGCGATCGCCAGTTGCGCACGTTCGGACACCTCGGATGCACTCATGCCAGGCTTGTAGAGGCTGGAGCCGAGGCCGAAGGCGGTAATGCCCGCGTCTATGTACTCACGGAAGTTCTTGTCCGACACGCCGCCAACTGCCGCGATCGTCAGGTCCTTCGGGAGGACGGCGCGGATTGCCGTGATGCCGGAAGGGCCAAGGACATTCGCGGGAAAGAACTTCAGCCCAGTTGCACCGGCCTTGGCGGCGGCGAGCGCTTCGGTCGGGGTGAAGACACCGGGCAGGGTCACTATACCGCGAGCCGCAGCGGCCCGAATGACGTCCGGCTCGACGTTCGGGCTCACCATCAGCCTTCCGCCTGCGCCATCGAGCCTTTCCACGTCCTCCACCGTCAGTACGGTGCCGGCGCCGATCAGGCAGTGGGCAGGCGCCAGTTTGGCGGCGATCTCGATGGAGCGGAAGGGGTCGGGAGAATTCAGCGGGATTTCGATTGCCGTGAAGCCGGCCTCGATCAGACTGCCGACGACCGCTTCCGTTTCCTCAGGCTTCAAGCCGCGCAGGATAGCCACCAGCGGATAGGCCATGTCGGGGAAGGGGATGCGGTTCATGTTGGGCGTCCTTTAGGGATGAAGGGGAAGAATCTGGCGGGCGGCGGCAGAAAGGCCGGTGCGGACCGCATCGTCCGCGTTGATGGTGCTGAACGGCAGCGACAGAGCGTCAAATGCACCCTCGTAGAGATCTCGTAGCCGTCCGGAGGCGACCAGCCGGATGGAACTGGGCCGTGAGCCGGCGGACGACAGGCCGCCGGCGATCTCGGCGCCGATCAGGGTTCCGGACAACCGGGCCGCAGCATCGGTCGGTGCCAGCCCGGCAAGCAGCATGCCGGCGCGGACCGTGAAGAGCAGGTTCGTGAGGCGCTGCGGTGCCTCGAAGGCGGCCCGCACGGCTTCGACGAAAACAGGCCGGTCGCCGGCGAAAGGTTCTGCATCGGCGAGGGAATGCGCCAGCACGGAATGCTTCGAGGTTACCTCGAAGAGTTCGCCGGTCATGTAGGTCGAAAAGCCGGAAACCGTCTGGCCGCTGACTTGCACCCATTTGGAATGGGTGCCCGGCATGCACACCACCTGGTGGGCGGATTGGGCCGCCCCATCCAGCGCTCCGAGCAGTTGCGTCTCCTCGCCGCGCATCACGTCGGGTGCTTCGGCCGCCCGCTGCGCCAGTCCCGGCAGGATGTATACGGGGGCGTTTTCCCCCGGCACCTTGACGGCACCCCTCAGGACCGCCGGCAGCAGCGCCGGAACGTCCACATAACCCGCCTCAATCCAGCCCTGGCGGGCGCCTGCCATGCCGCAGACGATCACCGACAGATTGGCCGGAGCCTCGACCGCCTGCAGATGGTGTTGCAGGACCGCCGAGAAGCCTGTTTTCGCCGCCGATGTCATGCCTTCGCCGCTACGGCGCTCCGCAAGCACGCCACCGGCTTCATCCATCAGCCACAGACGAAAGCTGCTGGTGCCCCAGTCCACGGCGGCATAGGCGGGTTTAGTCAAAGCAGTCCTCCGTCGATGATCATGGTCTGCGCCGTCATGCCGGCCGAGGCTGACGAGGCAAGGAAAAGGCAGGGGCCGACAAGATCGGCCTCAGTGAGCGGCCGCTTCAGGCATTGGCGGTCCACTGTTGCGGCGATGCTCTCCTCCGTGAGCCACAGGCGTTTCTGGCGCTCCGTGACGATCATCCCCGGCAGGATGGCATTGACCCGGATGCCCTCCGGCCCAAGCCTGCCGGCAAGGCTCTTCGTCAGGCCCACGATGCCAGCCTTGGCGGCGGCATAGGAGGGCAGATCGCCCATGTTGAGCAGGTAGGAAATGGATGAGAAGTTGACGACGGCGCTGCCGTTAGCTTGCCGCAGATGGGGAAGGGCGGCCTGGGTGACGAAGAACATCTGCCTCAGGTTTACGGCCTGGCTTTCGTCCCAGTAGTCTTCCGTGACCGCATCCACCTCGTGACGATCGTCCCAGCCGGCATTGTTGACGAGCACGGAGAGAGAGCCAAGGATACTGGCCGCCTCGCGAACGGCCGCTTGCGCCTGCTCGACGCTCTTCAGGTCTGCCTTCACATAGGTGACTGCATTGGCCGATGTGCGGGAAAGCCTCTCGGCTAGAACCCGGCTCGGCTCCTCTGCGATGTCGATGAAGGCGACACGGGCACCCTGAGCGGCGAACCCAGCCGTCAGCGCAGCCCCGATGCCGGAGCCGCCGCCGGTGACGAGCACGCCCCTACCGGCGAGATCGGGATGCTGAACAAAAGGATCGGCCAAGGCTTGCCCTCCTGTTCGGCGGCTGGCGGGGAGATGGCCGGTTCTACTCACCTCACCGTGCAAACACAAGCGCGCAGCAACACGTGCCGGATCCAGTGAATGCGGGACGACGATGCCGCTAGGGGAGACTGCAGCGCGCCGATGGGCCTCTGAAGCCAGTGCGGCTCACATTCTCGGGCACCTTAGGAGTTTGTGAAGGAAGCGAGGAGACGATGGCGTCTCCAGTGCCGATTCGATCAGTTCGCGAGTATGCCATGACCCTTGTTCAGTTTCCTACCTATCGCCGAACCGCGGATGTCCGCCGATGCGCCGCAACACTCCGCGACCTTCAGGGGGAAGCAGCCAATGGCTTTTGGAGAGCAGAGATGGCACGGCTAGCCTCCGCGCTGAGGCGCTTGGGCTCTTCCGACGACGAGATCGCTCTACAGGCCCGTCTTTTCATGGACGCAGTGCAGGTTGAGCTTCAGGCGGCCTTCGCCCACGAATCCGCCGGGTGATGAGGTTTCCGTAGCGCCTGCCTCCGCAACCGCAGGCTAGCGCACCCCGCTCTTGAATGTTGCCCCGCCTGAAGCAGATGTCATTTAGGGCAACCATGTTGTGGATGCCGGCAATCGGGACGACAGGCAAAAATGCAAGATCAGCTTTATTCCCTTCTTCAGGGCTTCGACCTCATCCCGCACTTTCTGGCCCTGATGACGGCTTATATCTTGGCGCTTCCCGTCGGTTGGGATCGGGAGAAGAGCGAACGCAGCGCTGGATTGCGAACCTTTCCGCTCGTCGCGATGGCGGCCTGCGGTTTCGTACAGGCGGCCGAGACGGTCATCGGTGGCAATGCCGAAGCAACCGCGCGGGTGGTCGAAGGGTTGATCACCGGCATGGGATTCGTCGGTGGGGGGGCCATTCTGGTTGTCAAGAATTCGGTCAGAGGCACGGCAACCGCCGCAAGCCTCTGGGCGACCGGTGCAGTAGGGACCGCAGTCGGGCTCGGAGCCTATGATATCGCTCTCGTGCTTTCGGCGGCGACCTTCCTTACCCTACGGATCATGACAAGCCTCAAGTCGAGCGACCGACCGGAGGATACGATAGACAAGGACTGATCGGTCCACAGGGGGCCTTGCAGCCTGCGAAGATGAATAGGCCGGGTCAGGCCCGCCTCAACGTCGCAGGACGGTGTGCCGCGGGGTGCAGCTTTTGCCATTCCTCGGCGAAAATGATGAGGTCCTGAGAGGACATCGGGCGCGCAAAGGCATAGCCCTGCAGCGTATTGCAGCCCATCCCCTTCAGAATTTCGGCATGCGCCATGGTCTCCACCCCCTCCGCGACGATATCGATGCCCAGGGAGCGGCCGATCTCGATGATCGACGCCACCAGCCTTCGCTGCGATTCCGACACATCGATAGGCGCGACAAGCTTGCGGTCGATCTTCAAGCGGTGCGGTGCCAGCTCCAGCAGGCTGACGATTGAGGCATGACCGGAACCGAAGTCGTCGATTTCGATCTCGATGCCGAGTTCCTTCAAGTGCCGGATCGCCGACTTGAGATCCTCCTCCTGGTCTTCGAACGAAATCGATTCCAACAGTTCGAAGGCAACCTTATGGTCGCCGATCGGCATTGCCGACAGCGTTCCCAGAAGCTTGGGGTCCTTCAGGCGTTGAGCCGAGATATTGACGGAGAGCTTGGGAATGCCAATGCCCTGGCCGCGCCAGCGCGTCATCTGGAACAGAGACTTCGAGAGGACCAGGGCATCAATTTCCGCGACACGGCCGAGCCCTTCGGCGACATCGAGGAATATGTCGGGTGTTAGAATCCCCCGCTCGGGATGGGCCCAACGTGCAAGCGCCTCGACACCGGAGATGGCGAGGCTGTGCGCATCGAACTGGGGCTGGAAGTAGGGAACAAACTCATCGCATTCGAGCGCCTTCAAAAGCTCGTCTGCCGTGCGCTTCGTCTCTATGGTCGCCGCCCGCAACTCATCGGAGAAGAATTCCACCCGGTTGCGACCCCGCTTCTTGGCTTCGTACAGGGCGATGTCGGCATTGATGAGCAACTGCTGCGGCGTTTCGGCTGCAGTGATCTGGCATGCGATACCGGCGCTGCAGCCGATGCGGCATTCCTGACCTTCGACCTCGATGGGACGCGCCAGCATCGCCACCACCGCGTGGGCGACTTCCTGTGCTCGGCCGGCAGGGTCGGCCCCGCATGTGACGATCACGAACTCGTCACCGCCAATCCGTGAAATAACTTCTTCCGGGCCTACGATCTCCCGCAGGCGGGCGGTCGCCGCTTTCAGGACCTCGTCACCGGTTGCATGGCCGAGCGTGTCGTTGACATGCTTGAAATGGTCGAGGTCGATGTGGATGAAGGCGAGTTTCTGGGAGACGTCGGAGGTATCGGCGTTGACCATGAACTGGTCCAGGAATCGCCGGTTGGGCAACCCGGTCAAGGCGTCATGCAGCGACTGATGCTCAAGAACCCGCCGGGTGGTTCTCAACTGACGGTTCTGCTCTTCCGTTGCGACGCGCGCGGCTCGAAGCTCCGTTTGCATCGCCACATCTTCCGTCACATCCCAGTTGGCACCTACGACGTTGACAACGCCGTTCGAGGTTTGCTGTACGGCGCCGTGGGCTCGAATGTGCCGGACTTCGCCGGACGGAAGCACCACTCGGAAATCCTTCAGAAAGGGGGTCTTCCTGCTGACGACTTCCTGAAACGCCGCTTTGGTCTCGTTGAGATCGTCGGGGTGAACCGCATCGAACCAGTCCTTCAGGCTGCCTTCGCTCTTATCTGCGGGCTGGCCGTACAGGTCACACATGCGCGCGTCCAGCAGGAGCCTGTTCGTCTCCGGATGATACTCCCAGACGCCGATCCTGGACGCTTCCAGCGCAAGCTGGAGGCGGCGGGACAACGTCTCGAGCCGGTCCTCCCGCTCCTCCAACATGAGGAGACTGTCGTGTCGTTGCTTCATGAGCAGACCCGCCCAGACGAGCGGCGCAACGATGAAAAACGCAAGGGCAAGGGCCGATAGCCTGAAGAAGTCCAGGTCCGACGGCTCACCGCTCCAGCCGCCCTTGGGCACGGCTGCGAGGTACCAGCTATCGTATCCCAGGTCGATGGAGGTCATCACCGGGTTGTCTTGGAACAGGTCTTCTCTGCCGTAGAAGACCTCTCCTGCCCGTGGTGAAGGGCGTTTTGCGATAGCGATATCGAGGCCTTGAGAAGGAGAATTGACGTTGCTGTCCCAGTAGAGCCGATTGAGGTCGACCACGGCGGAAACGATCCCCCAGAAGCGTCCGGAACTAAGGGAGAAGACGGGGTAGCGGGCTATCAGCCCCTGGCCCCCCTGGACCAGATCGACCGGGCCGGTGATAACCACCTTACGGCGCTCGATGGCCTGGACGGCGGGGCCGCGTTGCGCAGGTATCGTCATGTAGTCGAGGCCAAGGCTCGCCCGGTTCGCTTCCTCCGGATAAACCATGGTGATAACGAGGTTCGGCGCCGCGGCAAGATTGCGAAGCTGTGACGGGACCGAGAAGATACGCTCGGCAATGGCCGTGAAACGCGGTTGCGAGATCTGGGGGTCGCTCGCAACGGCAGTCACGAGACCATGAACCAAGTTGACGTTGCCGCGGATATTCGTTTCCAGGCGAGCAACCACGTCCGCCAGCTGCTCTGCTGCCTTCACCCTTTGCGTCACGTGATATTGTGCTCGTCGATCGGCGTCAGCCAGCACGAACACGATAAGGACCGTCGTAATCGCCAGCAGGGCGGGAATGTAGTACGACAGTCCCCACCACTTGGGAGCAGTGCGATTGGCGCGGTGCTTGGAAGGCGATAGAGACATCGTCGAGATCCGAAAGTGATCCCGTAATCTCCCCGAGAAACTTTAAGATATTCTATTTCCTCCGCCTTAGTTGTCGTAGGGCAATCCTTTGCAGGGTCCCGCGCCACCTCCCATGCTGATCGTCGTCACGGTGCAATTCATGAAGCAGCAGAGGTCGGCGTCGGCCTCCTTGATTGCCTCCAGATGATGCAAGGGAGCATGTTCCACAAAGGACATCCCCGGTCCTTTATCGGTTGACTTCTTCAAAGAGCTGTCCATTTTGGGAGGAGCCCCATTGGAGCGAGGAGGACCGCGTGGCTGAATATTCCTCGGATCATGTGATTGAAAAATCACCCAAGTCGCGGCGCCGGTCCGAGATCATGACGTTTCTTGTCCTCGCTTTCGGCATCTGGCCTATCGTGGCGGTGGGCGTCGTCGGCGGATACGGCTTCCTAGTCTGGATGTATCAGATCATCGCAGGCCCGCCCGGACCTCCTGGGCATTGAGGCTGCCATGGGTGCGCCTCTTTCACGACGCGACTTTCTTCGCGGACGCAGCCCCGCCGAGGGCAAGATCGTTCTCCCCGGCTTTCTCGGCGGTCGGCCAGAAGTCTGTTCCGCCTGCAGTCTCTGCCTTGAGCGCTGTCCTACCGAAATCATCGTGATGGACGATGGCGTACCGCACTTGGATTTCTCCCGAGGCGAATGCAGTTTCTGCGGCGAGTGTCGTACCCACTGTCCCCATGCCGCCGACTTCTTTGCCGGTCCGGTTTCCCTGCCGCACGTCGTCGAAATCGGAGGGGGCTGTCTTGCGCGCCACGGCATCGATTGCCAGGCCTGCCGCGATCACTGTCCCACCACCGCCATCCGCTTCCGGCCGCGCCTGGGCGGCCCATTCCTGCCGGAAATCCAGGAAGACGCCTGCAGCGGTTGCGGCGCATGTATCAGCGTGTGCCCGGTCGGCGCGGTCTCCGTCAAGGCCGCAAAGGAGCTTTCCGATGCCTGACATATCGCAACGATACCATGTTTCCAGCGCCGTCGTGGTGGCGAGGCCGGAGGAGGCGGAAAGCGTTGCCGCGTCGCTTGCGGCCATGGAAGGTGTCGAGGTCTTCACGATCCAGGACGGCAAGATCGTGGTGGTGATCGAGGGGAAGACCAGCGGCGAACTGGGGGCGACCCTTTCCGCCATTTCGGGGCTTTCCGGGGTGTTTGCGGCGAACATGGTTTTCGAACATTCAGAATACGAGGAGGCTTTCGCAGATGAGCGGAGAACTGACGCGGCGTAATCTACTGAAGGCGCATGCGGCCGGCATCGCCGCAGCGACGGCAGGCATTGCGCTTCCGGCGACCGCGCAGCCGGTTCCGGGCGGCGTGGAATCGCTGGAGATCAAGTGGTCGAAGGCACCCTGCCGCTTCTGCGGCACCGGCTGTGGCGTGATGGTCGGCGTCAAGGAGGGCCAGGTGGTGGCCACCCACGGCGACATGCAGGCGGAAGTCAACCGCGGCCTCAACTGCATCAAGGGCTATTTCCTGTCGAAGATCATGTATGGCCAGGACCGGCTCCAGACGCCGCTTCTGCGCAAGCGGGGCGGCCAGTACGCCAAGGATGGCGAATTCGAGCCGGTGAGCTGGGAAGAGGCCTTTGACGTGATGGCCGAGCAGTGCAAGAAGGTGCTGCGGGAAAAGGGACCGGAAGCCGTCGGCATGTTCGGCTCGGGCCAGTGGACGATCTTCGAGGGCTATGCCGCGACCAAGCTGATGCGCGGGGGCTTCCGCTCCAACAACCTCGACCCCAATGCCCGTCACTGCATGGCTTCGGCAGCCTATGCCTTCATGCGCACCTTCGGCATGGACGAGCCGATGGGCTGCTACGACGACTTTGAGCACGCCGACGCTTTCGTGCTCTGGGGCTCGAACATGGCGGAGATGCATCCGATCCTGTGGACGCGGCTGGCCGACCGGCGGCTCGGGCACGAACACGTCAAGGTCGCGGTGCTATCTACCTTCACCCATCGCAGCATGGACCTGGCGGACATCCCGATCATCTTCACGCCGAGCACCGACCTGGCGATCATGAACTACATCGCCAACCACATCATCACGACCGGCCAGGTCAACGAGGACTTCGTCAGCAAGCACACGACCTTCATGAAGGGGGTCGACAACATCGGCTACGGGCTTCGGCCGGAAGACCCACTGGAGCTTAAGGCGACCAATGCCGGCGACCCGACGAAGATGGAGCCGATCGATTTCGAGGCTTTCAAGGAGTTTGTCTCGGACTATACGCTGGAGAAGACAGCAGAACTCACCGGTGCCGATCCCGGCTTCCTGGAGGAGCTTGCCGAGCTCTACGCCGATCCGAACCGGAGGGTGATGTCGCTCTGGACAATGGGTTTCAACCAGCATACCCGCGGGGTCTGGGCCAATCACATGGTCTACAACCTACACCTGCTGACCGGAAAGATTTCCGAGCCGGGTAACGGTCCGTTCTCCCTCACCGGCCAGCCGTCGGCTTGCGGCACGGCGCGCGAGGTCGGCACCTTCGCCCACCGGCTGCCGGCCGACATGGTGGTGACCAATCCCGAGCACCGGCACCATGCCGAGGAGATCTGGCGCCTGCCGGAGGGACTTCTGCCGGACAAGCCCGGCTACCATGCCGTGCAGCAGGACCGGATGCTGAAGGACGGAAAGCTCAATTTCTACTGGGTGCAGGTCAACAACAACGTCCAGGCCGCTCCCAATACCAGCAACGAGACCTACCAGGGCTATCGCAATCCGGACAATTTCATTGTCGTCTCCGATGCCTATCCGACGATCACGGCCATGTCGGCGGACCTCATCCTGCCGGCAGCCATGTGGGTCGAGAAGGAGGGGGCCTACGGCAATGCGGAGCGCCGCACCCATGTCTGGCACCAACTGGTGAACGCGCCGGGCGAGGCTCGTTCAGATCTTTGGCAAATGGTCGAGTTTTCGAAGCGCTTTACCACTGACGAGGTCTGGCCCCCGGAGATTCTCGACAAGAACCCGGATTACCGCGGCAAGACCCTGTTCGATGTGCTGTTCAAGAACGGCAAGGTGGATCGTTTCCCTCTCGAAGAGATCAACAAGGATTACGTCAACCGCGAAGCCGAAGCCTTCGGCTTCTACATCCAGAAGGGCATGTTCGAGGAATATGCCGAATTCGGCCGCGGCCACGGGCACGACCTTGCCCCCTATGATACCTATCATGAGGTTCGCGGGCTGCGGTGGCCGGTGGTCGACGGCAAGGAAACCAAGTGGCGCTATCGCGAAGGCTACGATCCCTACGTGAAACCCGGCGAGGGGGTGAGGTTCTACGGGCGACAGGACGGCAGGGCGGTCATCCTGGCCGTTCCCTACGAGCCGCCGGCCGAGTCGCCCGATGAGGAGTACGACGTCTGGCTGGTGACGGGACGCGTTCTGGAGCACTGGCATTCCGGATCGATGACGATGCGGGTGCCGGAGCTCTACAAAGCCTTCCCCGGCGCGAGATGCTTCATGAATGCCGACGATGCCCGCAAGCGTGGCATCAACCAGGGGGCCGAAGTGAGGATCATCTCCCGCCGTGGCGAGATGCGCTCACGCGTCGAAACCCGTGGCCGCAACCGCATGCCGCCAGGCGTCATCTTCGTTCCGTGGTTCGACGCCAGCCAGTTGATCAACAAAGTCACCCTGGACGCTACCGACCCCATCTCCAAACAGACGGATTACAAGAAATGCGCAGTCAAGATCGTTCCCGTCGCCTGAGCCGCGGCCCGATTGGATTTGCGGCAGCTTTCGCCGCGCTGTTGATGGCGACCATGGTCGTGGCGCAGACGGTGCCACAGCTGTCCGGTCCTGCAGAAAAGATGGATAACGTGCCGGCACGGCCTCTTCCGAAATGGACCGTGGATGATGTCCGCAAGATGCGAGCCTACCCGGATCAGCCGCCGGTCATCCCCCATTCCATCGAGGGCTATCAGCTTTCGGTCAATACCAACCGCTGTCTGTCCTGCCACAAGCGGGAGTTTACCGAAAGCTCCGGTGCTCCAATGATCAGCGTCACCCATTACATGACGCGTGACGGCCAGATGCTGGCGGATGTATCGCCGCGGCGGTATTTCTGCACGGCCTGCCATGTGCCGCAGGCGGAGGTCAATCCGCTGGTCGAGAATACCTTCCGCGACATGAGCGAAATGGGCGTGAAGCATCTCGGGGAGCATTAGCGGATGGAAAGGATCAAACGTCTATGGGCCTGGGTGTGGAAGGTCCTCAGCACTCCGGCCGCAACGCTCAGTCTCGCCTTCCTGACGCTGGGAGGATTCGTCGGCGGCGTTATCTTCTGGGGTGCCTTCAATACGGCGCTGGAGTTGACGAATACGGAAGCCTTCTGCGTCAGCTGTCATGAAATGGAGACCAACGTCTACGAGGAACTGACTCGGACGGTGCATTTTTCCAACCGATCGGGGGTGCGCGCCTCGTGCCCCGACTGCCATGTCCCCCATGAATGGACCGACAAGATCGCCCGCAAGATGCAGGCTTCCAAGGAGGTATGGGGCAAGATCTTCGGGACCATCAACACCCGGCAGAAATTCCTGGACGAACGCCTGAGGCTTGCCCAGCACGAGTGGGCGCGCCTGAAGGCGAACGACAGCCTCGAATGCCGCAACTGCCACTCCTCCGTCGCGATGGACCTCTCCAAGCAGACGGAGCGGGCGGCGGAGATTCATACCCGCTACCTTCTTTCCGGCCGTGCGACCTGTATCGACTGCCACAAGGGAATCGCTCACGAACTGCCGAACATGCAGGGCGTGGAGCCCGGATGGCAGATGCCGGACGAACTGGAAGGCGATGTGCTGCCGAGCGCTTCGGCGATCGACGAACTGAGGAAGGCGATGGACCGCGCGCATGTCGGCCTTGCGAGCATGAAGTAATAAGTGGGTCAAGCGGGGCGATCAGTACGGTAACGCGGTTGCCGGTTGCGCCAGACCTAACCGCCAATCCCTCGCGTAAGGCCCGCCGCCTCCTCCCCCTTCGAGCATGTTCGTTCGTCCCGTTAAGAACCTCCGGACGCAGAGGACGAAGGTTCCCAAACCAAAGCCGGGAAGGAGCCCCAGTTCCGATCTCAGCGCCTGACAGTCGCGCGACGGGGCCGATGACTTGCCCCCTGCGAGGCGGCAGCCGGTGGCCTGTGCCAGCATAGGGCCAAAAGAGGGTGCTCCAGACGATGAAGCCGGCGGTATGGCGGGCAGGGATGCAGCGTCTCTGTCACCTCCCGGACCAGGCTTGTCAAGGAGAGGGGGAGACTAGCGCCGCTCGCCACGATTTTCCGGGAGCGATGCCATTCCTGCTCGCGATGATCGTCGCACTTCTGCTGATCATCATATTTCCGCAGATTGCGCTTTTCCTGCCGAACTCCATGTTCGGGTAGGTAGGTATGAACGGATAGACTATCGGTCACGGATGCGCCGCAGCCTCTTTTGCAGGCCGCTGAGCATTCGTGGCCGAAGAGGTTTTGAATGACGCTGCTATAAGCCCTTAGGGTGGCGACCCTGGTTATACGGGTTGCCCGTCATCTCCCGAGGGGGCGGTCCGTTCTTCCATGCCTGTAATAGGGGCTTCCCGCCGGCCTTAGAGATCGATGATCGTGCCGCGGCCGTCGTTCCATACCCGCATGTCTTCCTTCCGGGCCTTCGCTCTGACCGGTACCGGCTTCAGCCGCGCGGAGAGAAGACGTCCGGCCGCGAGCACACCGAGGATGCCGGCGAATGCCACCGTGAGGGATGCGGTCAGCAAGGCAGCCAGGGTGAACAGAGCGATACCTGTGGTGAACAGGACGAAAGAACGGATGTTTTGCATGGTCTCGAACCTTTCTCCGTATGAATGTGGCTCCTGATCAACAGGCTTGCAAGGCCTTTTCCCTGGCTGATCTATTGCGGTGCGAACAAAAGCTTGTCACAAAACCGCGATGACGGTTCCTGTGTCCCTTTCTCCGCCTCGTCGTTCCTGCCTCAGTGTTCCTGCAATCAATCAGCGGGCGCTCGATAAGGTTCATGCGCTGGATTGCGACGTGGTAATTTTCGATCTTGAGGATTCGGTCTTTCCCGAGAAGAAGGCGGAGGCGCGCGCCAATCTGCGCCGCTTCTTCCGAGAAACGCCGCTTGCGGCGCGGGAGACGGTCATCCGCATCAATGCAGCGGCCTCGGAATTCCGTGCGGCGGATATCGGGCTGATCCTGGATCTGCGGCCGGATGCGTTGCTCCTTCCCAAGGTGGAGGAGCCGCAGGAAATCCGGCAGGTGGCGTCCTTGCTCGCCACCGCCTCAGGAGACCTGCGGCTTTGGGCGATGATGGAAACGCCGCGAGGAATCCTGAATGCCGCCGCGATTGCAGCGGCCGGGCGGGAAGCGGGCGGAAGGCTCGACTGTTTCGTGCTCGGCCTCAACGACCTGCGCAAGGAAACGGGTGTTCAGCCGGAACCGGGAAGGACCTATCTGCTGCCCTGGATGATGCAGGTGGTGCTGGCCGCACGCGCCCATGGCCTCGACGTAATCGACAGCGTGTTCAACCATTTCCGCGATACGAACGGATTGGTCGCCGAATGCGCGCAGGGCCGTGCCATGGGCTTCGACGGCAAGATGCTCATTCATTCGGCGCAGATCGCTGTAGCCAACGACTGCTTCGGCCCGTCGCCCGAGGGGGTCGCGGAGGCGGAAGCGATCATCGCCGCTTTCGCAAATCCGGCGGCGCAGGACCTCAACGTCATCAACATGAACGGGCAGATGGTCGAGCGGCTTCACCTGGAGCAGGCTGAAAGGCTGGTGGCCAAGGCCCGTCAGATCTCCGAAAGAAAGAGGACAGCATGAGACTCTATCGTTTCCTCACCGGGCCCGACGATGCCTCCTTCTGCCACCGGGTCACGGATGCGCTGAACAAAGGATGGGAGCTTCACGGCTCGCCAAGCCACAGCTTCAACGCTGCCGAGAACAAGATGTATTGTGGGCAGGCAGTAACCAAGATCGTGGAAGGCAAGGACTACCACCCGGATATGAAGCTCGGCGAGCAATAGCGGCTTTCGGCCGGGTCAGCGGTCCGTCGCTTCCTCGGCGCTTGCCTCGATCCGCTCCATGTCGTCGTCGCTCAGGCCGAAGTGATGGCCGATCTCGTGGATCAGAACATGGGTGATGATGTCGCCCAGCGTTTCCTCGTTTTCGGCCCAATAATCCAGGATCGGGCGGCGGTAGAGCCGGATGCGGTTCGGCAGCTCACCGGTTTCCATGGTGAATCGCTCGGAAATGCCGCGCCCTTCGAAGAGGCCGAGCAGGTCGAAAGGGGTCTCCAGCGCCATGTCCTCGAAGATTTCGTCGTCGGGAAAGTCCTCGATCTCGATAATGAGGTTCGTGGTCAGCGCCCGGAATTCTTCCGGCAGATTGCCATAGGCTTCGATGGCCAACGATTCAAAGGCGCTGATGGTCGGCGCGTGGCGATCCCGCCAATCGTCGGTCTGGTCAATACGGGCCATAGATGCTCCTTGTTGACGCTCATATAAGCTATTCCAGAAAATTTTCGAGAGGATTCATAGGGCTCCTTGAGAAGCGGGCCTTTGCTCCAAAATGGTTGTTGACTCTGCGTAGGACCTCTGGAATCCATTAGAACATAAAGTGAACATATGGATGGAGCTGACGCCATGGCTGGACATGCCACGGCGCAGGAGAGACTTTTTGCCCTGCGTGAGACGATTGCCAGACTGGAGGGAAAGACGCCCATGCTGGTTGCGGAGGAGCAGCGGGAAAGGGGAAAAAATCCTGCCGTCCTCACGTCCCGAAGGGTTTCACTTGGAATTGCAGACGTGGATGCGGCCCTGGAGGGAGGGCTTCCGCTCGATGGGATGACGGAGGTCCGCACCTCCATGATGCGAGATGCCGGTGCGGGTAGCGGTTTGGTCCTGGCTCTGGCGGCCCTTATCCAGAAGCAGACCGGAGCCTCTGCTCTGCTCTGGATCAGCGACAGGGTTTCAAACGGTGAGGCGGGGCTGCCCTATCCGGTCGGCCTGGCGCAATATGGGGTGCAGGTGGAGCACTTTCTCCACGCGGCGCCCAGGACGCTGGAGGATGCGTTGTGGCTTGCGGAGACGGCTGCGGCAAGCGGCGCTCTGGCCGCAACCATTCTTGAAATCAGAGGCAATCCCTCGTCCTTCGGCTTGTCGGAGAGCCGGCGGCTCAGCCTGAGGGCAAAGGCAGCGAGGCGACCGATCTTGCTGCTGCGGCATGCGGGAGAGGAGGAGGCGAGCAGCGCTCTCTTTCGCTTTCACGCCGCATCGGCGCCCGCTTCGGAGCGGGTCCTTCACACTGGAGCCATGCTTGGCGGCAGCATCGGCTTTCCCGTCTTTCGTCTGATCCTCGAGAAGAGCCGCAACCCGGCTCCCCTCTCCCTTCTTCTGGAGTGGAATTCCCATGACCGTCAATTTTCCCATGCCCGGCGATCAGAACCGTCTCGCCTTTCCACACACGCGGCAACGCATCCTGGCACTCGTTTTCCCGTATCTGTCGACGGACCGGATCGCACGCCGGCTGTGGGGCGCCTCCTGGCGTTCGATCGGGCGTCCTGACCATCCGCCCCTGCTCTGTTCTGGACGGCGTGACAACGGTACCCGTCTGACGGCAGTGGATGAAGTGGCCGTGGGGCTGGGGCTGAGGCAGGGACAGGCTCTTGCCGAAGCGCGCGCCATGCATCCGGCGATCGATGTTGTCGAAGAGAATCCGGTCGCCGACAAAGCGCTTCTGGAAGGGATCGCGGACTGGTGTGATCGGTATACGCCGCTGGTGGCGCTCGATGGCGGCGACGGCCTGTTCCTCGACATCACCGGCTGCACGCACCTGTTCGGCGGAGAACAGGCGCTTCTCGACGACATTCTGCTGCGTCTGTTCCGGATGGGCTTCAAGGTACAGGGAGCAATCTCCGGATCCCCCGGCCTTTCCTGGGCGGCTTGCCGCTTCGGAACGGGTGGGGTGATCGCGGAAGGTGCGGCAAAAGAGACGCTCGAAGACATGCCGGTGGCCTGCCTGCGGATCGGCGCGGAAGCGGCCGCAGCATTGAACAAACTCGGATTGAAGCGGGTAAGAGACCTGTTCTCGCTGCCGCGGGCGCCCCTGGCGCAAAGGTTCGGAAGCCATATCCTTCTTCGGCTCGACCAGGCCCTCGGACATCAGGAGGAGCCGATTTCGCCCCGTCGCCCGGTGGGTGTTCTATCGGTCGAGCGAAGGCTCGCGGAGGCCGTCCAGGCGGAAGAGGATATCCTGGAGCTTACCGCCCGCATTGCCCGGTCGCTCTGCTTCGGCCTGGAGAGCCGCGGCGCGGGAGGTCGGTTTTTCGAACTGGTGCTGTTTCGGGTCGACGGTCGTGTTTTCAGGATTGCGGCCGGGGCGTCCCGTCCTCTGAGGGATGCCCGGAAGATCGCCGGACTTTTCACCGAGCGGTTGAAGGCCGTTCATGACGAGCTGGATGCCGGCTTCGGGTTCGAACTGCTGCGGCTCAACGTTCTCCACCATGATCCTTTCGAGGTGCTTCAGGGCAGCATTGCAAGCAAGCAGGAAGATGAAGCATCGCTTCCAGACCTGATCGACCGGGTTTCGGCGCGGCTGGGTGAGGGAATGGTGCAAAGCTTCCGGTTCCGCGAAAGCCATGTGCCTGAGCGGGCGGTGGTCCAGGTGCCTGCCCTTTCGCATATTTCCGATGCCGGGAATGATGAAGCTCCCGTGACCATGACGCGGGCGGAACGACCCTTGCGGCTGCTTCCACGGCCTGAACCCATGGAAGCGTTCGCGGCAATCGTTCCGGACGGTCCACCCAGCCGCTTCCGGTGGCGCCGCGTGCTCCACGACGTTGCCCGTGCCGAAGGACCGGAGCGGGTCTCGCCGGAATGGTGGCTGGATGACGTGGCCGAGGAGCGCGATTATTTTCGGCTGGAAGTCGCTTCCGGCCATCGCTTCTGGGTTTATCGGCAGGGGCGCTACCGGATGGATCATCGGCCGACATGGCACATGCACGGGATCTTTGCATGATGTCCGGAAGTGCTTTTTTCGAGATTGGTGCCCGCACCAATTTCTCCTTCCTGGAAGGCGCGTCGAAACCCGAGGAAATGGTGCTGGCGGCATCCCTTCTCGGCTTGTCGGGCCTCGGCATCGCCGACCGCAATTCCGTGGCGGGCGTAGTTCGCGCCCATGCGCATGTCGGCGAATTGCGGGAAAGATATCGGCGCAGGCAGGAAGGTCATCCGGAGGAACAGGGCGTTCCCAATCCGTGCCGCATGCAGCCCGGGGCACGCCTCGTCTTTTCCGACGGTACACCTGAAGTCCTCGCCTATCCGAAGAACAGGAAAGGATGGGCAAATCTCTGCCGCCTCCTCAGTCGGGGAAACCTGCGGGCGGACAAGGGAAGCTGTATCCTGGAGGAATGGGATCTTCTGGAATGGGGCGGGGAGATGATGCTGGCCGTCCTTCCCGATCCCGCATGCGCCGATGACGAGGTATATCTCCAGAAGCTCGGGAAGGTTATCGGTCTGCTCAGGGAGAGGCTGGGGGGGGTGGTCTACCTGGCCCTCTCGCCCAGCTATGACGGTCGGGACAAGTTTGTCCTTTCGACGTTTGCCGCCATTGCAGCCAGCCATGGGGTGCCGCTCTTGGCGAGCAACCAGCCGCTCTATCACCTACCGGAGCGGCGTTCTCTGTCGGATGTGGTCACGGCCATCCGCGAACATGTGCCGGTCGCCCTGGCCGGCTTCCGGCTAGCGCCCAATGGCGAGCGTCACCTGAAGACGGGTCAGGAGATGACGCGCCTGTTCGCTGATTATCCGGAAGCCGTTGCCAATACGAAAAAATTCTTCAGCCAACTTCAATTCTCGCTGGATGAGCTGAAACATAATTATCCGGATGAGAGCATTCCAGGCGAAACCATGCCGGAGACCTTGGAAAGGCTGACATGGGAGGGAGCCAGGGAGCGCTTCGAGGGTGAAGTGCCGACGAAAGTCGCCGCGCAGATAAGCGAGGAACTCACTCTCATCAGGCAGATGGGATACGAGCCTTACTTCCTAACGGTCCGTCACATCGTCTGGCACGCTCGTCATGTGTTGAACATCCTCTGCCAGGGACGGGGATCGGCCGCCAATTCAACCGTCTGTTATTGCCTCGGCATCACCGATGTGGATCCTCGGGACTCGAGTCTCCTTTTTGCACGGTTCATTTCAACCGAACGCAATGAGCCGCCGGATATCGACGTCGATTTCGAACACGAGCGGCGCGAGGAGATCATCCAGTACATCTACGGGCATTATGGTTTTCGCCATGCGGGGCTGACGGCGGCGGTCACGAGCTATCGGACCCGGATGGCCGGCCGTGAGGTCGCCAAGGCATTCGGGCTGTCGGAGGACGTGCAGGCGGCACTTTCAAGCACTGTCTGGGGATGGTCGGAGGAGGGCATTACGGAACGGGAAGCGAAGGTGGCAGGCCTTGATCTCGCCAATCCAACAACCCGCAAGGTCATCGCCCACGCCAAGGAACTGGTGGGCTTTCCCCGCCACCTGACGCAGCACGTGGGCGGCTTCCTGATTACCCGTGATCGGCTTGATGAAGTGGTTCCGATCATGAAGACGGCCATGCCGGGCCGCTACATGATCGAATGGGACAAGGACGACCTCGACACGCTGAAGCTGCTCAAGATCGATATTCTGGCGCTGGGCATGTTGAGTTGCCTGAAAAGGGCGTTTTCCCTCCTGCAACAGCATTACAAATTGGAGGAGAGCCTTCCCAGCCTGATGAGGAAGAACAAGGATCCGAACGTCTACGACATGATCTGCAGGGCAGATACGATCGGCGTCTTCCAGATCGAAAGCCGGGCGCAGATGAGCATGCTGCCGCGGCTCAGACCACGCGTATTTTACGATCTCGTCATTGAAGTTGCGATCGTGCGGCCCGGACCGATCCAGGGCAACATGGTACACCCCTATCTGAAGCGGCGAGAAGAGGTGGGGCGAGGAAAAGAAATCACTTATCCTAGCCCAGAACTGGAAGAAGTTCTTAGGCGCACGCTGGGCATCCCTCTTTTCCAAGAACAGGCGATGCAGATTGCGATTACTGCCGCAGGCTTTACGCCGGCCAAAGCAGATATGCTCCGGCGATCCATGGCGACCTTCAAGCGTTCCGGGCGCGTTGAAGAATTCAAAGCCGACATGGTCAACGGCATGCTGATGCGCGGCTATTCGCGGGAATTTGCCGAACGCTGCTTCAGCCAGATCGAAGGTTTTGCAGAATACGGCTTTCCGGAAAGCCATGCCGCATCCTTTGCGCTCCTGGTCTTTGCTTCGTCCTGGCTCAAGACCTATTATCCGGATGTCTTCTGCACGGCGCTGCTGAATTCCCAGCCGATGGGTTTCTATGCTCCCGCCCAGCTTGTGCGCGATGCACGGGAGCATGGCGTCGAGGT
The DNA here is from genome assembly GCF_902153245.2 of Pseudorhizobium endolithicum. Lineage (GTDB taxonomy): Bacteria > Pseudomonadota > Alphaproteobacteria > Rhizobiales > Rhizobiaceae > Neorhizobium > Neorhizobium endolithicum. The sequence goes on along the minus strand of NZ_CABFWF030000014.1, from coordinate 118,729 downwards.
GAGGCCGGTCGATGTCAATTTGTCGGATTGGGACAGCGGCCTGGAGGATGCAGATTTCCGGCGCGACCGGATCGATCCGCGGCACAGACAGATGATGGACGTGATCCTGAGCCGAAAGGCTGTGCGGGTCGGCTTTCGCCAGATCAAGGGATTGTCCGAGCGCAGCATCCGTGAGCGCCTGATCGAAAACCGTGGCGGCGGCTACGTCTCCATCCGCGATCTGTGGCTGCGTTCCGGGCTCGACAAGACGGACCTCGAACGGCTGGCGGATGCGGATGCCTTCGGCTCCCTGGGGCTTTCGCGACGGGAGGCGCTCTGGCAGATACGCGGTCTCGATGCCGGCAAGGTTGCCGACGAGCTGCCGCTCTTCGACCAGGTGAAGCAGGGAGAACTGCAGGTGGAACCGGTGGCAAATCTGCCGGAGATGTTGCCAGGAGAACAGGTCATCGAGGATTACCGTTATCTGTCGCTGTCACTAAAGGCGCATCCGGCGGCCTTCCTGCGCGAGGACTTCATCGGGATGGGGGTGACCCGCAGCGTCGATCTTCTGCACGTCCGCAACGGTCGAAGGGTGACGATCGCCGGTCTGGTGCTGGTGCGCCAGCGCCCCGGATCGGCACAAGGCGTCATCTTCATGACGCTGGAAGACGAGACCGGCATTGCCAACGCCATTGTCTGGCCAAAGGTGTTCGAGCGGTACCGGGCGATCGTCATGGGAGCCCGGATGGTGAAGATTCGCGGCCGGCTGCAGAGCGTGAACGGTGTCATCCACACGGTCGTCGAGGACATCGAGGATATTACCCATATGCTCGGCCTTCTCCAGAAGGAGGCGCGTCGCTTCGGCGCTCCCCGGTCCGATGAAACGTTGGGTTCCGGCTGTGGCAGCTACCGCATGCGGAAAATATCCCCTGAGCCGCATCCGCAGGACGTCATGCCGAAAGGACGGAACTTCCATTGACCGGGTCCGTGGAAGCGAGCAGCCATCAGAGGTCTTGGCGTAGTGCGACATCTGCGCGCAGAGCCGGCGATGGAGCACAAGCAAATGCTAATTGTTTTCGGATTCAACTTGACAGAAGCTGTCCTCTTTCGCAAAAAGCGGATTACATTGGTCATGTTTGACGGGTTGACCGAAAATGCTGGTCTGCAGTTGCAATTACATTACCGACAAGGAAATCCGCGAGGTCATCGTCGAGCTCCTCGATCAGGATTGCTGGCAGCTCATCGTTCCTGCCAAGGTCTATCATGCCATGGGCAAGCGCGGCCGCTGCTGCGGCTGCTTCCCCAATGTCGTCGACATCATCATCAAGACTACCGAGGAATATCACGCTGAGCGGCACTCGACGTCGGCCGAAGTTATTGATTATATGTCCCGCCTGAGACAATTCCACGAAGAAAACAGGAGAGCGGACATTGAAAGGCGACAGCAGCGTCATCGAGCGGCTTAACGAGGCTCTGTTCCTCGAACTCGGCGCCGTCAACCAATATTGGCTTCACTACCGTCTGCTATCGGATTGGGGCTATGCTAAGCTGGCGAAGAAGGAGCGTGAGGAATCCATCGAGGAGATGCATCACGCCGACCGGCTGATCGATCGGATCATCTTCCTTGAAGGCCATCCCAATCTCCAAACGGTCGCGCCGTTGCGCATCGGCCAGAACGTCAAGGAAGTCCTGGAAGCGGACCTCGCCGGCGAGTACGACGCCCGTACCGCCTACAAGGCATCGCGCGATATCTGTCACGCCGCCGGAGACTATGTCTCCATGAAGCTTTTTGAGGAGCTTCTGGCCGACGAGGAAGGACATATCGATTTCCTCGAGACCCAGCTCGACCTGCTCGCCAAGATCGGCGAGGAGCGTTACGGCCTGCTCAACGCAGAGCCGGCGGACTCGGCGGAGTAAGATACCCATCGCTGAGGACCTGTGTCCTCATGTCGATAGATAGCAGAAGGGCGCTGTGGCGCCCTTCTGCATATTCCGGCCCGACAGGCCGCTCAATTTCAGTTCCACGGCTCCAAAACGCGGTGGAGGTGCCCGGTTCGGAGACCGATCCGCAATGGCCTTGCGTGAGTGACCAGATCAGGCGAACGGGGGTGGCTGCATCATCGCGCGATCTTCGGACGGAGGCGGTTACGCGTATCCTCGGTCGATGCTTTCGGCCTCGTCCGGTGTTCATCCCGCGTTCTCCCGCGCCGCGGAACTTATCGATCCTGCTGCGAACCCGCCGTCTCGGCCCCGACACTGGCGTGCTGAAAAGCCGTGAGGTAGCGAACGCAGCTCGGAGATTCCCTGCAGCGCGTATTTCCACGTCGCATGACGTGAGCCATGCGACAGTAGGGGTGCTTCTCTCGATCTCTCCAGTCTGGGTCGAGAAACTCTACCGCTCCCGCTGAACAGACTCTTATCGGCCAGCGCGCTTGGCTGGTAGGGGCGGGACGCGACGCGACAGGGACGGAAACGTCCGGGCCATGCCTGCAAGTTCCGCTATTCCTTGGAGCTCTCGGCGAGATCGGACAACCCTTTGATGTCGCAGACGAGAAGTTTCTGCCGTCCGCCTTCCACGAGGCCCTTGTTCTCCCAGGCACTCAGGATGCGGGACACGGTGTGGAGGGTGGTGCCGGTCATCTCGGCAATATCCTGGCGGGAAATCGGGAAATCGATCCGGATGCCGGATCCCTCCGCCTTGCCGGCCTGCTTCGTCAGGCGTAGCACGGCATGCGCCACGCGCCTTTCTACCTCCTCCGTCGACATCTCGCGGATGCGGGTATGCGCCTCCTCGAGCCGCTGGCCGATCGTGTGCATCGCCGATACGGCAAGCTTCGGATGGTGATCGATGAACTCGGGCCACAGATGCGTGGGCCAACTGAGCGCCACGCTATCGGAAGCCGCGATCGCCGTGCCCGGATAGTCGGAACGCTGCAGCGCCTTTGCGAAGCCGAAGAGGTCACCCGGATGAACGACGCGGACGATGATCTGCTGCCCGCTCGCCGTCACCTGCGTGACCTTGAGACGTCCATGGAGAAGCAGGAAGAAATGCGTCGCCGGCGCTCCCTGCTCGAATACCGCTTCGCCCGGGGGGATGCGCCGCGAGGTGGAATGCGCCAGCAGCTTCTCCAGGCTTTCGTCGCTCATCTTTTCGAACAGCGGAAACGCCCGGACCAGGCTCTTGTCGATCTTCACTCTGTCACTCTCCGATATCGCGCGGGAGGATACATGATCACTGCCGCCGTCGGAAGAGCCCAGCCGCACCTGCGGCATCAGGTTACGTGATGATCCCCCTCTGGCGAAGAGCCTGCAGGAGCGGCGCATACCATTTGGTCGATTTTACGAGCCGGAAGCCGAGGTTGTCCGGGGGTGTTCCGACCGAGCAGCCGCCGCCCCGGGGCTCGCGCATGAACGTGCTTATCGGCGAACGGTGCGGCCCGACAGTGACATTGACGCCGCAGATGGTCTCAACCCCCTCCTGCGAGCCGTTGGCATAGAGGTGAACCCGCCGGTGGCACGTGGTGGTCCATTCCCAGACATTGCCTCCGAAGTCGGAGAGGCCGTATTCGTTCTCTCCGAAGCTGCCGATGGGCCGGGGAGAAGGATCGCGCTTGGAGCGCGATGCCGCCTCCCGTTCGTAGTCGGCGATCCACTTCAGCGCGGGGTTCTTGTTGTCCGGATCGAGACCCGAGGCATCGTCAGGGAAGCGCTTGCCGGCGGCAAAGGCGAGATCCTGGTCCGAGGGGAGAGTCCAGTATTCCCCGGTTTTCTGCGAAAGCCAGCGGGCATATGCGAGCGCATCGTCATAGTTGACCCCCGTCACGGGAAGGGTAGCGTCGGGTGCGGCCGGTCCGGCCGAGGGAGCGCAGGCGCCTTCCATGACGCAAGCATCGTATTCCGAGACCGTCACCTGGTATTTCATCATGGTCAGGGGGTCGGTTCGCCGGACCGTGGACATGGGTGCGTCGACGGGATGAACACCGCGGATGAATTCGCCATCCGCCCGGTATTGGAAGGTACGAGGAGCAACGACGATGGTCTGGGGCTCGTAAAGAGCGGCAGTGGGGGGCGTTGCAGCGAGGAAACCGACCTGATGGGCAACCCCGACGGCGAGCGTGGCGATCAAAGCTATGGGAAGGGCAGTCTGAAGAAACGGGAAAGCCGGCTTGTTTTCTACGGCGGACATGATCGCCTCCTTGGGCGAAACCCGGGCACCTGCCCGTCAGCATGTCATGGAGAGTGGAGGCGCGGGCCGAAGCCCGCGCCTCGCGCTTCAGGCTCAGCTGCCAGTCGGCGAGACGATGGCGGTCATGAGGTCGTCGTTCCAGTCCCCCGTGACCTTGAAGTGAGCTGCTGCACCCAGTTCGAAGGCTTCGATCAGGTTGTGGTTCACGTAGGCGTAGATGCCGGGCTGCTCGAAGGTGTAGAAGGCTGCGCCAGCGGTACCGCCCGGTATGAACCAGGTTTCCTGGTCACGGTCGGGAATGTTGTTGAACTTGCCGGTTGCCCAGACATAGTCGCCGTGGCCGCCGATCAGGTGCGGACGGGTGTCGCGGTTCGCCTGCGAATGGACGATCAGCACCTTCTCGCCGACGGCGGCGGTCATTGCATTCTCGCCCGTCAAGGCACCGACTGCACCGTTGAACACGATGTGCGTCGGAGTGAGTGTCCGCATGACCTCCAGGGTGTCGGCGTAAGATTCGCCGACGCTTTCGTACTTCTTGAAGTTGCCGGCTTCATCGCGGGGTACATAAAAGTCCTGTTCCCCGACGTAGTAGACCTTGTCGTAGACAAGTTCTTTGCCCTGGCCGTCGGTCAGGCCTTCGCGCGGAAGGACCATGATCGCACCGTTCATGCCCGAGGTCACATGCCACGGAACCATGCCGGGAGGTGCGCAATGGTAGACGAAGACGCCTGCCTTGGTGGCCTTGAAGCGCAATACGGCCTTTTCGCCGGGATTGACGATGGTCAGGGCGCCGCCGCCCAGCGCACCCGTCGCCGAGTGGAAGTCGATGTTGTGCTGCAGTTCGTTGGTATCGGGGTTGATCAGCGTCAGCTCGACATAGTCGTTCTGGTGGACGACCATCATCGGTCCGGGTACCGACCCGTCAAAGGTCATCGCGTTGATCTCGGTTCCCTTGTCGTCGATGACCATCTTCTTTTCCTGGATGGTCATCGTGAACTCGACGATCTTCGGCGGGCCGTCGGCCTTCTGCGTGTGGGCATGAACGAAGGGCGGCTTGACGAGATCGACCTTGACGCGCTTCAGCGTCGAAAGATCAGTCGGGTTGGTTACGGGGGCAACTTCTTCGTTCGCCTTGGCAAAAGAAGCCTGGACGAGCGGACCGATGGCGCCGGCAATGGCAGCACCGGCCAACATCGAACGTCTGGTCAAATTAAACTGTGTCATCGTCTTTCTCCTAGACCGAGTGGCGGAGCCATCTCCGTCTCTCTGTGCTGGAAGTTAATAGTGCTTCGCAAAAGCATCTTTGACCCGGGACAAATATTGCCAGCGATTTTCCTTGCGCATTCGCAAAGACCCCCGAGCACCTGCGGAATAGACAAAGGTCAAAATACAGAAGGAGCAAAATCATGACCTTAGGTTCCGTCGATCAACCCCGGAAGGGCGGAATTCCGCGGGGATTGTCGCCAACCGCGCCGGTGCTTTTTTCCTATGGCTTCCGGCCCTTCTTCCTGGGCGCGGCTTTCTGGGCCGTCATTACGATGATCCTGTGGATCTCCAGCCTCGCCGGGCTCGCCACCGTGGCAGAAGATTACGGTCCCGCGCACTGGCATGCACACGAGATGCTCTTCGGCTACTCATCGGCGGTGCTTGCCGGCTTCCTGTTGACGGCCGTCCCGAACTGGACCGGAAGGCTACCGGTTTCAGGCTGGCCGCTCTTCTGGCTCTTCGGGGTCTGGGTCGCCGGAAGAGTGATATTCCTGGCGCCGGGCGTTGTCGGCGCGTCTGCGATGGCTGCCGTCGATAGCCTGTTTCTTCCTGTCCTGCTGCTGATCTGCGTGCGGGAAGTTGTTGCCGGGCGCAAATGGAAGGACCTGAAGGTCATCGGGGGCCTGCTTGCGCTGACGGCCGGCAATATCCTCTTCCATGTCCAGGTGCTGCAGGATCTCCATCCGGACCTCGCCATCAAGCTCGCGGTCTCCGCTTATGTCGTCCTGGTGATGATCATCGGCGGGCGGATCATTCCGAGCTTTACCCGCAACTGGATCAACAAGAGCGGCCGAACCGATTTTCCGGCGCCCTACAGCACCTTCGACAGCATTGCGATCCTCTCCGGCATCGCAGCTCTGGCGGCCTGGGTGCTCATCGGCGAGGGAGCAGTGGTTGCCCTCGTCACGGGGACCGCTTTCCTCCTGCATTCGGTGCGCCTCGCGCGCTGGCGGGGATGGACCACATTGCAGGAGCACCTGGTGACCGTCCTTCACATGGCCTACCTGTTCGTGCCGTTGGGTTTCCTGGGGATAGGACTGAGTGCGCTGAACGCCTTATCGCCAATGGCGGCGCTGCATCTTGTGACTGTTGGAACAGTAGCTTCGATGATGCTGGCCGTGATGACACGCGCGACCCGCGGTCACACCGGCCGCGTCCTTACAGCATCGAGAACGACCTCCGTCATCTATGGCGCAATCATTCTGGCGGCCGTGGTGAGGCCTCTGGCCGACATCCTGCCGGACTACGCGCAACTGTTCTACACGGTGTCCGGTGCGGCCTGGTTGTCCGCCTTCGGCCTGTTCCTGATCGAATACGGACCGATGCTTGCCAAGGTCCGGAGAAAGCTCATCTGATCCGGCGGCCGCCGCAAGGCGGCCTGCCATTCTCACGTGGAAGGCGGTATGGGAGATCGTGTTCAGGCCGTCATCATTTCCGGCCGCCAACGCGGTTCGTAGGTCAGCCGGACCTCGACCGACCGCACTCCTTGTACCTCGGTGGCGGCAAAGCGGACCGCGTCGACGAGAAAGCCGACGGCCGGACAGCCTGCCGTCGTGGTTGTCATGGTGATGCGTACCGTATCTTCTTCGTCCGCCTCGATCGCATAGATCAGGCCGAGCCCCACCACGTCGCGACCCAGTTCCGGATCGATCACATCGGCCAGCGCGTCGCGAATCCGCTGGACGAGTTCGGTGGGTTCATCGTCCATGACTGCTCTCTTCCGTCGCACCGACGCGTATCATGATCCGGTAGAAGCTGCCGGTCGTGTCGAAGTTACCGACCCATTGGTGCCCGCGTCGTGTCAGCTCTGGAAAGAGAAAGAGGGGTTCGCGGGACAGCACCGCGAATATGACCTCGCCGGGTTCCAAGCGTTCGGCCTCGGCCAGAAGCCTCACCATCGGCTCCGGCGGATCGAGTTCGGACAGGTCCAGATCCACCGACGGCTCCGGCCAGAGGTCGGGGGCATTGGCGTTGACCGAGGCATCGACGGTTGCTTGTGGCTGCTTCGGCAGGAAGCGCACCTCGAAGTCGCCGCCCCCCATCTCCTCCAGTTCATAGTCGAAGCCGCGGCGTTCCATGACGGAGAACAGCGGCTGGGGACGGAAGGGAGCGAGGAGCTTCAGACCCTGACCGGGCATGAGATCGTCGACGGCGCCCATGATCGCCGGGAAGGGCTCGCCTCCGGACAGGAGAATCGGCCGGACGTCCAGTGTCTTGTATTCGATGGCCATGATCAGCTCCGTTCGACGGGGTTTGGCAGGAAGAGCGGCGGATGCCGACGGACCTTGGAATCGGCCGGCTCGGTTGAAACATAGCAAAGATGGCGCGTGCGGGCGAGCTCGACCATCAAGCCGGCAGCTGCGATCGCCTGTCCGAGAGCAGCCACCTGGACGGGGAATGCAATGCCGGCAAGGAGAAATGCCACCGCGACGGCTACCATTGCCGCATACAGATAGAACCATCCCGAGGCGCGTCGTTCATTGACAAGATCCTGTACTCGCGGAACCGGCCTGCGTCCCAATACCGGTCCATAATATTCCAGCCAGGTCATGAAGGCGACGATCTTGTAGAGCTGCCCCAGGCCGAGCAGGGAAAGCCAGCCGAAGCCGACGAGGTAGACCAGGGTGCCGATATCGTCCTGCAGCCTGCCTGTCAGCACGAGGGTGAGATAAAGCAGGACGGAGAGCATCAGTGCCGCGACCGCCCCGGCGCTCATGATCGTGTTGAGTTCGAGCGACTTGCGCTTGCGGGTTCTATAGATGGTCAGGACGTCGTAACCGAACAGCAGCGCGGCCGCCGCGGCAAGGCCGAGCGGGAGGTGGACTGCGACTGAAGTTTCCCTGCCCAGGGCGAGGGAGAGCAGGATGGCTGCTGCCGCAGCAATGCCTGCGGCGAGGAGGGCGAGGGCTGTACGGCTGGTGGTACGCTCTGCTTCCGGTGACAGCAGGAACATCGTCATCAGACGATAGCTGACGCCAAAGGCACTGGCGCTCATCCAGCCGATCAGGCCGAAATAGGCATGCAGCGAGAGCCCGCCCGGAATAAGGGCGTGGAGCCAGCCGGTGTCGGTGAGGCCGGACAGTTCGAGCGCAAACGCAAGGCCAAGGCCCGCGGTGGCAAGCAGAGAGATGAGGCCGAGGCCCACGAAGCGTGCCGACAGCGCGACCGGCCGCGCCTGCAGCACCGTGCCTCCGATCATGACGGCGATGAGCGTGAAGCCGGTGGCCAGAAGCAAGCCGCCGATCGGCAGAAGAACAAGGCCGCCCTCCACATAGCCAGCCAGGTGAATGAAGCCGCAGCAGAGCAGCAAAAGGCCGCCGATCAGCAACACCAGCGCATGAAGCGCGAGGTGGGGCGCATGGAGCGGCTTCGATACCAGCACCGGAACAAACTGGAGCAGGGCTCCGCAGAACAGCAGCCCAAGCCAGCCGACCGCCAGGAGATGGACGATGACCAGGGTTTCAGGCGCCTCGACCGGCTTCACCGGATAGCCAAATCCGACGGCGAGAAGCGCTTGTCCTGCGAGGAGGAAGACGAGCGCTGCCGCGAAATACGACATCGTCCAGCGGGAAATCGAGGCGCCTTGCATCGGTCACTCCGTCAGTGACCGCAGCAGCAGTCGCAGCCCGAACCCTTGGCGCGGGTGATCTGGACTCGCCAGGTTTCGGGGCCCTGCTCCAGGTAGCTCCAGTCAAACTGCTCCGGATAGCGGCTTTCGAGCTGATAGTGCAGGGGACGCGGATCATGGTCGCTTGCAACGTGCATCGAGTTCCCCGGCTGGAGCGAGGTGAGCACGCCGAAAATGCGGGGGTGACGCTCTGCAGGCGGTATGACCCTGACATCGATCAGCGGAATCTCAGCGTTATTCGACATATATTCTTTCCGAAGGCCTTGTTGATCACTTGGGGGAGAAGGCCGAACTCATCCCGATCATCAACCTATCCCAGAGGATCGAGCTCCAATTTGTGGTGCGACAAACAATCCCACAGGTGGGCCGATCAGTTGACATTGCGCAAAGACCGAGCCGGCAATCGCGGCTAGTTGATCGATGGAAGTGCTAGAAGGAACAAGTCCATGTCGCAGTCCATCGTGGAAAAATACGGAGAGGCGCGGTTGCCGCGCTATACCAGCTATCCCACGGCTCCTAATTTCACCGCCGATGTCGTCCCGGGCACCTATGCAAGCTGGCTGAAGTCGATCCCGGCGAACCAGGCGACTTCGCTCTACCTCCATATCCCTTTCTGCCGGTCCATGTGCTGGTATTGCGGATGTCACACCACGATCACCGAGAAGGACAAGCCGATCCTCGACTATCTCGACGTCCTGCACCGCGAGATCGAGCTGATCGCTGCCCAACGGAACGACAGCCTGAATGTCGGGGAGATCCACTTCGGTGGAGGTACTCCGACGATCGTACAGCCCGAGGAATTCGTAGCGCTGATGCAGGCATTGCGGACGAAGTTGGGCTTCGCTGCTAAGGTCAACACGGCCGTCGAGATCGATCCCCGCCGGCTGCAGGCGGAGATGATGGAAGCACTTGGACGTTCCGGCGTCACGCGCGCAAGCCTTGGCGTGCAGAGCTTCGATCCGAAGGTGCAGAAGGCGATCAACCGAATCCAGACCGCGGAGACGACGTTAAAAGCCGTGGATGGCCTTCGCGCGAATGGCATCCACGCCATCAATTTTGACCTGATCTATGGGCTTCCCTACCAGACGGTCGAATCCTGCGTTGAAACGGTCGACACTGCCGTGCAGATGCGTCCGGATCGTTTCGCGGTTTTCGGCTACGCCCATATCCCTACCTTTAAGAAGCACCAGCGACTGATCGACGAAGCGGCGCTTCCGGATGCCCAGGGACGCCACGCACAGGCGGAGGCGATCGCGGAGAGGCTCGTGGCGGCCGGTTATCGACAGATCGGCCTGGACCACTTCGCCTTGCCTGATGACGAGCTGGCCGTTGCACAACGCGAAGGGCGTCTGCACCGGAACTTCCAGGGATATACCACCGATACCTGTGACACGCTCGTCGGCCTAGGTGCTTCGGCGATCGGCAGGCTTGGCCAAGGATACCATCAGAACGAAGTGCCGCCCGGCCTTTACGCCAACCGCGTCTCCTCCGGCGAATTGCCCACGGCCAAGACCTACGCGCTGACGTCGGAAGACCGGCTCCGGGCTGAAGTTATCGAGAGGCTGATGTGCGACTTCTCGGTCGACGTGGCTGCAATCTGCGCCGCTCGTGGTTTCGACGCGGACCTCCTGCTGAAGGATAACAAGGCGCTTGACGCGCTGGAAAGCGACGGACTGATCCGCCGGGGTGCCGGCACGGTCGAGGTGGACGACAGACATCGGTTCGTCATCCGTGCCGTCGCGGCGGCATTCGACGCCTATCTCGGCGCCTCCGAGCGGACCTACAGCAAGGCCGCCTGATCCCGAAGATCGATCCCGAACAGAAAGAGCCCGGCTGGGGGATGTCCCGCCGGGCTCTTTCGTGCGGCCGACGCCCCTTCCCCTACGTCGTCAGGCCGCGATAGATGGCCGGCAGCGCCGCCGGCAGCTTCGAGATGTCGCCGACCAGTGCAAAGCCGTTACGGCCGAACATGATCGGCAGATAGGATTGGGCATCCCGGTCCACGGTCACCGCGAAGACCTTGGTGCCGTCGCGCCGAGCCTCCTGGACTGCGCGCCGGCTGTCTTCCAGCGCGAAGCGGCCCTCATAGTGGTCGATGTCGTTCGGCTTTCCATCTGTCAGCACCAGCAGCAGCTTTGTCCGGTTCGGACGCTTCTGCAGTTCCGCTGTGGCATGGCGCAGAGCGGCGCCGAGACGGGTGTAGTAGCCCGGCTTCAACGCGCCGATCCGATTCTCGACCGCGGTGGTCATCGTCTCGTCGAATGCCTTGACGGTCTCGACACGCACCCAGGAACGACGACGCGAGGTAAAGGTCAGGATCGAATGGTCGGTGCCGCAGGCGGACAGACCCTGCGCCAGGACCAGCAGCGCTTCCTTTTCCACGTCGAGAACACGGCGGTTGTCGATCCAGGCATCGGTGGACAGCGAAACATCGACAAGAATGGTGACGGCGAGGTCAGGTATCTGCGGCCGGCTCATCAGGTGGATGCGGTCGCTGCCCTGGCCGCCTGCGATGAGATCGGTGCGGGAGCGTACGACGGCATCCATGTCGAGGTCGGCGCCGTCCAGCTGCGCCTTCAGCACCTCGTGGCGCGGCCGCAGGACCTCGAACTTGCGGCGTACCTTCTTTACCAGGCGGCGCGTCTCGTCATTCGTCTCCAACGCGTCACCCCTTTCGGAGGCCGGCGCGGCAAGCACCCGGCAGTAGCCCTTGAGATAGGTCGACTTGCGGTAATCCCATTCCGGATAGCTCAGCTCCGCTTCGATGCGGCTCATGTCCAGCATTTCCGGCGGCAGGTCGAGGTCGAAGCGGAAGCGCGAGGACGGGCGTTCGCGACGGCGCCCGAGAACCATGTCATCGAGATCGTCAGCCGCCTTGCCGTCCTCGTCATCCTTGTCGTCGGTGGGGCGATCGACATTGACCATCTCGGCCATTGCCAGGATCTTTTCGAAGCGGTTCAGAATGAAGGGACTGCGCTCCTGGCGCTTGTCGTCCACCGCCTCCCGCTCGGCCACGAAACGCTTGCCGCCTCCCGGCGTGCTTGCATCCCCGAGTGGACTGTCCATGTGCCCGTCGTTAGGCGCAGTCTCGTTCGTGTGGAAGAATTCGGGCCAGAGGGCCACGTCCATCATCGATTGATAGCCTGGAGGCGACTTTCGCGGGAAGATCGAGGCAGGAAGTGGATCGTGCAGTTCCGCCGCATGGCGCAGGATGCTGAGGATCCTGTTTTCCACCAGTTGCTCCACCGGCGGCAGCTTGCCCCGTTTCCGCTCGCTTACGATCGCCCCGCAGAGCCGGCGATAGCTCGCCCGAAGGCCAGGGAAAGCCTTCAGCACGTCGCGCACCGTCTCCTCCGCCCGCTCGATCCGGGCGAGGTCGAGGGCGAGCGGATCATCAGCCTGGATCGCACGCGACGGCGCGAGCGCCAGATAGGCGGTAAGCCAGATATAGAGGCTGCGGTTGAGCGCCCGGTCCGGGAAGAGGTCGATCTCCGTCGGCAGCATGACGCGGGCGAAGTCACGGCCTATCCGCGCCACCCGCTCCTCGCCAAGGCCCACCAACTGGCGCAGCTTCAGCCGGTGACCGGACGTCTTCTGCGCGGCAGGCACCAGCTGGCATGTGCTCTCGCCGCCGAAGCCGCGAAAGCAGGAGGCGAGCACGGGGGAGACCTCGTCGAGGGTGACGGCATATTCCGGATAGCGCGGCATGCTTCGGGTCTGCCCGACAAGGCGGTGCCACGCCTTGCCGACCGTTTCTTCCAGTTCCAGGAACTCGAACATGATAGCCTCACGGGATGATCGCGGCCGCCACTTCGCGCAGCGCCAGCCGCACATCCGCGTCGTCCGTCAGGGGCTCGATGAGGGCGGCCGAAACCGCCTCGGACGGCTTCAGGCCGCTTTCGATCAGGGATGCGCAGTAGACGAGGAGGCGGGTCGAAACACCCTCCTCAAGGTCGTGTCCCTTCATGGCGCGCAGCCGGTGGGCGAGATTGACCAACGGAGCGACATGGCGTTCCTCGAGGCCGCTTTCGGCCGAGACGATAGCGATCTCCTGCTCTTTCGGCAGAAAGTCGAATTCGATCGCCACGAAGCGCTGCTTGGTCGAGGGCTTCAGTGCCTTCAGGATGTTCTGGTAGCCGGGGTTGTAAGAGACGACGAGCATGAATTCCGGCGGAGCCTCGAGCGTTTCGCCGGTCCGTTCCAGCGGCAGGATGCGGCGGTCGTCGGTCAGCGGATGCAGCACGACGGCCACGTCCTTGCGGGCTTCCACGACCTCGTCGAGATAGCAGATGCCACCGTTACGGACGGCGCGGGTAAGCGGACCATCCACCCAGACCGTGTCGCCGCCCTTCAGGAGGTAGCGGCCGGTCAAGTCCGCGGCGGCGAGATCGTCATGGCAGGAAACGGTGGAGAGGGGCAGCCCAAGTCGAGCGGCCATGTGGCTGACGAAGCGCGTCTTGCCGCAGCCGGTTGGCCCCTTCAGGAGAAGCGGCAGCTTGCGCTTCCAGGCAAGCTCGAACAGTTCGCATTCGTTGCCCGCCGGGATGTAGTGAGGCACCTGCGCCTCGCTGGGCGCCTTGGCGGAAAGATGCAAGGTCATTGTCGGATCCTTTCAACGGAGGAGGTGGGTGCGGCCCCGGTCGTGACGGGGCCGCACCGCTTATTCGGCCGGAACCGCCGCCGAGGCGGAGGGAAGCCGCTGGCGACCCGGCACGAACAAGGCCCAGAGGAACATCAGGGCGGAGATCAGCACGAAGACACCGGAGCCCAGGCGGATCCAGTAGAACATCGCGAGCTGTTCCTGGACGTCCATGTAGCTTTCGCCCAGCACGCGCTGGAGGTGGACCTGCAGCACGCCTGCGAAGGTCAGTGCGAAGGTCATCACCGACATGGCCGTGCACATGATCCAGAAGCTGACCATGGACAGCATCTGGTTATAGGGTGCGCGACCACGGATTTCCGGCACGGCATAGGCCATGACGGCGAGATTCAGCATGACATAGGCGCCGAAGAAGGCGAGGTGGCCGTGGGCGGCGGTGACCTGCGTGCCGTGGGTGTAGAAGTTCACCGAAGACAGCGTATGCAGGAAGCCCCAGACGCCGGCGCCGAAGAAGGCCATCACCGAGCAGCCGATCGACCACAGAAGCGCCGCGCGGTTCGGATGCTTGCGGCCGGCCTTCCAGGTCATCACGAAGGTGAAGATCACCATGGTGAAGAAGGGTGCCACTTCAAGCGTGGAGAAGAGCGAGCCGATCCACTGCCAGTAGCCCGGGGCGCCGATCCAGTAGAAGTGGTGGCCGGTGCCGAGGATGCCGGAGAAGAGCGCCAGGCCGACGATGACGTAGAGCCACTTCTCGACGACCTCGCGATCGATACCGTTCAGCTTGATCATCAGGTAGGCGAGGATCGAAGCCATGATGAGCTCCCAGACGCCTTCCACCCACAGGTGCACGACGTACCACCAGTACATCTTGTCGAGTGCCAGGTTGGCCGGGTTGTAGAAGGCGAAGAGGAAGAAGATCGCCACGCCCCACAGCCCGAAGATCAGGATGTTGGTGACGACCGTCTTGCGGCCCTTCAAGACCGTCATGGTGATGTTGAACAGGAACATCAGGCAGACGACGACGATGCCCACCTTGATGATGAAGGGCTGTTCCAGGAATTCGCGGCCCTCGTGGATCTTGAACATGTAGCCGACGACGGCAACCGCTGCGGCTACAAGGAAGATCCAGAACTGCGCGATGGCGAGCTTGGGGCTATACAGTTCCGTTTCCGCCTCTTCCGGCAGGAGATAGTAGGTGGAGCCCATGAAGCCGATCAGCAGCCAGACGATCAGCGCGTTGGTGTGGATCATCCGCACGATGTTGAACGGCAGGAGCTCTGAGAGCGTGTTGGGCAGGACGTAGATCGTGCCGGCGAGGACGCCGAACAGGACCTGGGCGACGAAGAGGCCGAGCGCGCCGTAGAAATACAGCATCGCGACCTTTTGGGTTTGATATTTCATGGTGGTCTTTCCTTTCCCTCAGGTCAGCCGGCGTCGTTCGGCGGCCAGTTCTGCGTCTTGATCCGGCTCGTCCATTCCAGGAAGGCCGCCAGATCGTCGAGTTCCTGGTCGGTGAGGTTGAACTGCGGCATCTGCCGGCGGCCCTCGATGCCGGTCGGCATGGAGGCCATCCATCCCTTCAGCGTTTCGCGTGCCATCTCGGGATCATCACGACCGCCGTAGCGCACCCAGACATTGCCCAGTTCCGGAGCGAAATAGGCGCCCTCGCCGAGAAGTGAGTGGCAGTTGATACAGGAGTTCTTTTCCCAGACGTGCTTGCCGCGCGCGACGGCGTCCGTCAGCGTCGATTCGTCGGTGGAGGTGGTGCGCATGTAGTAATGGCTGTGCGCCGTCAGCCCGAGGAATATCGCGAAGAAGAACGCGGAACCGCCATAGAAGACGTTGCGCGCTCCGGTCTTTGTCAGGCGTTCTGACATTCCGAGGTCCCTTTCCTAACGCTCGTCCGGCTGATCCCAGACGAGCATGTTGCGTCGCGGCCACCGACGCGATGTCAGATCGGACTCGGTGGGCCATCCTGTGTGTGCGGTTTTTCCGGATGTGCTTCTTTGCTTTTTGGCAAATACAGGAGCGGTTGCTCCGGGAGGCGTGAGCGGAGCATGGCGAAGCGCCGGCTCCCTGGACGAGAGCCGACGAAGGCGCCTGCTGCTTCGAGAAGATTCAGCCCAGCCAGATTGAGCCGAGGGCGCGGCCGAGCGCGGCGAGGGAGAAGAGCGCGGGCCAGGTCCAGAGCGCCACCGCCATGGCGGGACGAGCATCGCGCAGTCCCATGAAATCGAGGATGATCAGTCGTGCCTTGATCACCGTCAGGACCAGAAGGGCGCCGAGGATCGCCAGAGGGATCGCCTCATGCTTCCATTGGGCGGCGACGAGGGCGCCAAACACCGCCAGCATGATGACCCAGTTGGCGCTGGCGAACAGGCGGGCGGACTGCTTTGCGGTCATGACATTCATCCGAGATAGAGAAGAGGGAACATCACCAGCCAGATGAGGTCGACGACATGCCAGATGGTGGTCGCCATCACGACGTTCGACTGCCGAGGCTTCCAGGCGATGAGGAGCAGGATCAGTCCCAGGAAGGCCACATGCGCCAGATGGAAACCGGTGATGAGGAAATAGAGCTCGAAGAAGGAACCGAAGGCGGGATCGCTGGCCGACGGGAGTTCGGCGGCATATTCCGCCAGCTTCACCGCAACGAAGCCGAATCCGAGCGCCGCCGTCGCCGCCAGATAGGCCTGCTGCAGGCGGCGGTTCGAAACGGCATGCACCGCCAGCGCCGCCGTCCAGCTGCTCGCCAGGAGGACGATGGTGTTAAAGCCGGCGATGCGGGTCGAGAGCTGGAGTTTCGCGGCGGCAAATTCGGCCGGCTGAAAGACCGAGACGACGAGGAAGCCGGCAAACAGGATGCCGAAGGTGATCAACTCGCTCCACACCAGGATCCAGAGGAGCAGGTCTCCTCCCTCGTCGACGGGCTCTACATGGGAAGCCGGGACGTCCGCCATTTGTCATCTCCAGTTTCGGTTGCAGCGAAAATGGCTTCCGGTGGCGGCTTGTTCTTTGTCAAATCGCAAAGACGGGGCGGGTTCGCTCCCTAGAATGCGCGCAAAAAGGATATTCCAAGATGACTGATGCCCAAGTCGGCCTTGCGCTCGCCACCCCGATCATCGTCGCCTTCGCGATCGCTCTCAAGAGAATGGGCGTGCTGCAGGGCTACAGTTCCTTCGCCGCCGTCCTATTTTCTGTGGCGATCGCGGCGGTGCTGTTCCTGCAACAATAACCTCCTCCCGGAGATGAGGGGCCGGTCATGACGCATTTTCTCGCGGCGTTCACCGTTTTCGTCGCGCTGCATTCCATCCCCGCGGTTCCGCGGATCCGGGGAACGCTGGTTTCGCGCCTCGGGCACGGCACCTACATCGCCCTCTACTCCGCAGTTTCGCTTCTGGCGCTGGCCTGGCTCTTCTATGCCGCCCTCAATGTCGACCATATCGAATTGTGGGCGCCTGCTGCCTGGCAGGGGCATGTCACTTTCGCCGCGGCGCCGCTTGGGCTCTTCTTCGTGCTGGCCGGGCTCCTCAGCCGCAACCCGTTCTCGACCACTGCGCGGCGGGGAGGCGGCGAGCCGGGCGCGATCGTGGCGGTGACCCGCCATCCGGTGCTGTGGGGCTTCGTCTTCTGGGCTCTCGGCCACATTCCCCCGAACGGCGATCTACGCTCGCTGCTCCTTTTCGGTGGTTTTGCCGTGTTCAGTGCCGGCAGCATGGCAATGATGGAGAAACGCAGCCGCAAGAAGCATGGTCATGTCTTCGCTGAGATGGCAGCGGACACGTCCATTGTTCCCTTTGCGGGGATCCTGCAGAAGCGGGCACGGCTGCGTTTCGACATGCCGATGCTTCTGGCCCTTGCCGCTTCCGTTGTCCTGGTCGGTTGGCTTCTGGCCGGAGGGCATGCCTGGCTTTTCGGCGGCGATCCCCTGCTCTTCATCCGCAGCCTCTAAGGCTTTAGCGTTCCTTCACCGACTGCATGGCCACGGAGGTGGAGGTGCTCGCTACATGGGGCAGGCTTGAGATCCTTTCGCCAAGGATCTCCCGGTAGCGGCGGATGTTCGGCGTGCGAACCTTCAGGAGATAGTCGAAGCGGCCCGCGATCATGTGGCACTCCTCGACCTCCCTGATCTTGCGGACGGCCTGGTTGAATTCCGCCAGCGCTTTTTCCCGGGTGTCGGAAAGGGTCACTTCCGCAAATGCCACATGCTCCAGCCCCAGCTTGTGCGGATCGAGCATTGCTCGGAAACCGAGGATGTAGCCCTCTTCGATCAGGCGTTTCAGGCGGGCTGCGCAAGGAGTCTTGGAGAGGCCGATGCGGCTTGCCAATTCCGTTACCGGAATGCGCCCGTCCTCGGAGACGATTTCCAGGATCTTCCGGTCATGCAGGTCAAGATGGCTATCCTTGGGCACATGCATAGGAAATTTCGCTCCAGAATCAGGGATAATAGGATCTTTAGCTGCGATATGCGCCTTTGAAAAGTCTGATGTCCGACCCGCTTTGCGATAACATCGGCCTTTCCGTTACCCAGTCCGGATCGCAGCCATGACCAGCCAGCCTCAACTCCATGCCGATGCGTCCTCCGTCAGAGCGCCCTTTGCCGATTTCGCGCCACCGATCCGGCCGCAGACTACGCTGCGGCAGGCGATCACCGCTGCCTATCGCCGGGCGGAACCGGAGTGCCTGCAGCCGCTTCTCGAGAATGCGACGTTGCCGGAAACCATGCGTCTCGACATCAAGGATACGGCCCGCCGGTTGATCACGGCGCTCCGCGCCAAGCATACCGGATCCGGGGTCGAAGGCCTGGTGCACGAATATTCGCTGTCGAGCCAGGAAGGCGTGGCGCTGATGTGCCTCGCGGAAGCGCTGCTGCGGATTCCCGATACGGCGACGCGGGACGCGCTTATCCGCGACAAGATCTCGGCCGGCGACTGGAAGTCGCATGTCGGCGGGGGGCGGTCGTTGTTCGTCAATGCCGCGACCTGGGGTCTGGTCGTCACCGGCAAGCTGACCGCTACCGTCAACGACCGCAGCCTCTCCGCCGCGCTGACGCGGCTCATCGCCCGTTGCGGCGAGCCGGTCATCCGCCGCGGCGTCGATATGGCGATGCGCATGATGGGTGAGCAGTTCGTCACCGGCGAGACGATCGACGAGGCGCTGAAACGCTCGCGCACACTGGAGGAGCAGGGTTTCCGCTACTCCTACGACATGCTTGGCGAAGCGGCTACCACGGCAGCGGATGCCGCGCGCTACTTCCGGGACTACGAAACGGCGATCCACGCCATCGGAAAGGCGTCCGCGAGGCGCGGGATCTACGCGGGGCCGGGCATCTCCATCAAGCTTTCTGCGCTGCATCCGCGTTATTCGAGGTCGCAGGCGGCCCGCGTGATGGACGAGCTTCTGCCGAAGGTGAAGGCCTTGGCGCTTCTCGCCAAGGGCTACGACATCGGGCTGAATATCGACGCCGAGGAGGCCGACCGGCTGGAGCTGTCGCTCGACCTTCTGGAGGAGCTGTGCCTCGATCCGGATCTCTCCGGCTGGGACGGTATCGGGTTTGTGGTGCAGGCCTACGGCAAGCGTTGCCCCTTCGTGCTCGACTTCATCATCGATCTTGCACGCCGGTCGGGCCATCGCGTCATGGTGCGGCTGGTGAAGGGCGCCTACTGGGATGCTGAAATCAAGCGTGCCCAGCTGGACGGGTTGGAGGACTATCCGGTCTTTACCCGCAAGGTCCACACGGACGTCTCCTATATCGCCTGCGCCAGGAAGCTATTGAACGCGACCGATCTCGTCTTCCCGCAGTTCGCCACGCACAACGCCCAGACGCTGTCGACCATCTACCATTTGGCGGGGCCGGATTTCCACATCGGCAAATATGAGTTCCAGTGCCTGCACGGCATGGGCGAACCCCTCTATGAGGAGGTCGTGGGCCCCGGCAAGCTCGACCGGCCCTGCCGTATCTACGCGCCCGTCGGCACGCATGAGACGCTGCTCGCCTATCTCGTGCGCAGGCTGCTGGAAAACGGTGCAAACTCCTCCTTCGTCAACCGGATTGCGGATGAATCGGTTTCGGTCGAAGAGCTGGTTGCCGATCCGGTGGCTGTCGTCCGTACCATGGCCAATCCGGGCGCCCGGCACGACCAGATTGCCCTGCCGCGGGACATCTTCGGCAACGCTCGCCCAAATTCGGCGGGGCTTGACCTTTCCAGCGAAAACACGCTTGCCGCATTGAGTGCCGAACTTCAGCGAAGCGCTGCCATGGACTGGAAGGCCGCGCCGATGGTCGCGGGTTCGTCCGCGGGTGCGGCGTCGCGTTCAGTGCTCAACCCGGCGGATCACGCGGACGTGGTCGGCCAGGTGGTCGAGGCGAGCGAACAGGAGGCCCGAGAGGCCGTCCGGTTTGCTGCTGCGGCTGCGCCGGCCTGGGCGGCCGTTGCGCCTGCCGAGCGGGCCGCAAACCTGGAGCGGGCGGCGGAGCTGATGCAGGAGCGCATGCCGATCCTGCTGGGGCTGATCATGCGCGAGGCCGGCAAGTCGCTACCCAATGCCATCGCCGAGGTGCGCGAAGCTGTTGATTTTCTCCGCTACTACGCGGAGCAGGCCCGGCGGACGTTCGGGGCAGCCCACAAGCCGCTCGGGCCGATCGTCTGCATCAGCCCCTGGAACTTTCCACTGGCGATCTTCACGGGTCAGGTGGCTGCCGCACTGGTTGCCGGCAATCCGGTGCTGGCGAAGCCTGCCGAGGAGACGCCCTTGATCGCCGCGGAAGCGGTCCGCCTGCTGCATGGCGCAGGCATTCCGGAGAGCGCGCTGCAATTCGTTCCGGGGGATGGGCGC
Source organism: Pseudorhizobium endolithicum (assembly GCF_902153245.2). Classification (GTDB taxonomy): domain Bacteria; phylum Pseudomonadota; class Alphaproteobacteria; order Rhizobiales; family Rhizobiaceae; genus Neorhizobium; species Neorhizobium endolithicum. The sequence goes on along the minus strand of NZ_CABFWF030000014.1, from coordinate 98,230 downwards.
ATCGGTGCCGCGCTGGTCGGCGCCGCCGATACGGCCGGCGTGATGTTCACGGGGTCAACGGAGGTGGCACGCCTCATCCAGCGGCAGTTCGCCGACCGCCTCCTGCCGAACGGCAAGCCGATCCCCCTGATCGCCGAAACGGGCGGACAGAACGCCATGATCGTGGATTCTTCCGCACTGGCAGAGCAGGTGGTGGGTGACGTCATAGCCTCTGCCTTCGATAGCGCCGGGCAGCGTTGCTCTGCGCTGCGCGTCCTGTGCCTGCAGGAAGAAGTCGCCGACCGGACGCTCGCCATGCTCAAGGGCGCGCTGAAGGAGCTGTCGATCGGCCGCACGGATCGTCTCAGCGTCGATATTGGGCCCGTCATAACCGGCGAGGCGAAAGGGAATATCGAAGCGCATATTGACAAGATGCGCAGCCTGGGACGCAAGGTCGAACAGGTGGAATTGCCGACGGAAGCTGCAGCAGGCACCTTCGTGTCGCCGACGATCATCGAGCTGCAATCACTGAAGGACCTCGAGCGGGAAGTGTTCGGCCCCGTGCTGCACGTGATCCGCTACCGCCGCAGCGAACTCGATCGGCTGATCGACGACATCAACGCAACGGGCTACGGGCTCACCTTCGGGCTGCATACGCGGCTGGACGAGACGATCGCCCACGTGACCAGTCGCATCCGCGCCGGCAACCTCTATGTCAACCGCAACATCATCGGCGCGGTGGTGGGTGTGCAGCCGTTTGGCGGACGCGGGCTTTCGGGCACCGGACCGAAAGCCGGCGGACCGCTTTATCTCGGGCGGCTGGTCGAAAATCCGCCGGTGCCACCGCAGCACAGTTCCGTCCACACCGATCCCGTACTGCTCGACTACGTCCGTTGGTTGCAGGCAACGGGCAGGGCCGAGAAGGCGGAAGCGGCGGCCGCCATGGGCAGTGCCTCGACGCTCGGCCTGGATATCCAGCTCCCCGGGCCGGTGGGCGAGAACAATCTCTATGACCTCCACCCGCGTGGCCGTATCCTGCTTGCGCCGGAAACGGAAAGCGGCCTCCTGCATCAGCTTTCAGCCGCGCTTGCAACGGGCAATCATGTCGTTATCGACGAGGAGACAGGGCTGCGGTCGGAGCTGGATGCTCTGCCGGCTTCCGTATCCGCCCGCGTGACCTGGTCCGCCGACTGGGCAGCGAGCGGCCCTTATGCCGGTGCCCTGGTGGAGGGGGATGCGGAGCGGGTCCGCCTGGTCAACCAGCGGATCGCAGGTCTTCCTGGCCCACTGGTGCTGGTGCAGGCTGCGATGACGCAAGAACTCGAGGAACGGATCGACGCCTACTGCCTGAACTGGCTGCTTGAGGAAGTGTCCACCTCGATCAATACCGCCGCAGCCGGCGGCAATGCCAGCCTGATGGCAATCGGCTGACGCTGGATCGTCCCCACCTTGCCTTCGGCGCGCGGCGCGGCTTTGATGGCTGCGCCGGGGGGGGGAGGTCTTCCGGCATCGCACGGGAGGCATCTGCATGGAACCATTCGTCTTCGCCACCACAAACCGGATCGTTTTCCGGCCGGGAGCCGCGAACGAGATCGCCAAGATCGTCGGCCGCTGCTGCGGCGATCGCATCCTGCTGGTGACGGATGCGGGCCTGCGGCGGCTGGGTCTTTGCGATCCCGCGCTGCAGTCGCTGTCGGAGGCCGGTGTCGCGGTGACGGTGTTCGACGCGGTGGAGGCCGATCCATCGCTTGCCACGGTCGCAAAGGCGGTGGACGTCGGCAAAGCCGCCGGTGTGACCGGGGTCGTCGGCTTCGGCGGCGGCTCCTCCCTCGATGTCGCAAAGATTGCCGCCCTGCTGCTGGGCTCCGGCGAGGATATTGCCGATGCCTGGGGCGTGGGAAACGCGAAGGGGCCGCGTTTGCCGCTGGTCCTGGTGCCGACCACGGCCGGCACGGGATCGGAAGTGACGCCGGTCTCCATCATCACGGTAGAGGGTGACGAGAAGCGCGGCGTGTCGTCACCGATCCTTCTGCCCGACATGGCGATTCTGGACCCGGAACTGACACTCGGTCTGCCACCTGCAATTACCGCGGCTACCGGAATCGATGCGATGGTCCACGCGATCGAAGCCTATGCCTCGCTCAACGCCAACAACAATCTGCTGTCGCGGATCCTGGCCAGGCAGGCGCTACAGCTCCTGGGCGCCAATATAGAGCGTGCCGTCGTCCATGGGGGCGACCGGGACGCGCGGGGTGCGATGCTGCTCGGATCGATGCTGGCGGGGCAGGCTTTCGCCAATTCGCCCGTCGCGGCCGTGCATGCCCTGGCCTACCCGATCGGCGGCCGTTTCCACGTTCCGCACGGGCTTTCGAACGCCCTGGTGCTGCCTCATGTCTTGCGATTCAACGCGCCTGTGGCCGGGTCTGTATATGCGGAGATTGCCGCGGATGCCTTTCCCCATCTCGCCGGCGAGGAGGAGGGGGCTCGCTGTGCCGCCTTCATCGACTGCGTAACGGAGCTGTCGCGAAAGCTCGGCCTGCCGCAACGACTTCGCGATGTCGGCATCGGAGAGGAACATCTGGCGGCCATGGCGGGGGACGCCATGAAGCAGACGCGTCTCCTGGTGAACAATCCGCGTCCACTCCAGGAGGCAGATGCGCTGGCAATCTACCGCGCGGCCTGGTGAATCAGAGGAGGCCGTGCGTCGCGGCAGCCAGCACCACGTAGCGCGCGGCCTTGCCGATGAAGACCAGTAGCAGGAAGGCCGGCAGCGGTTCCCGCAGGACGCCGGCAAGCACGGTGATCGCGTCCCCACCCACCGGAAGCCAGCTCAGCAGAAGCGACCACTTGCCGTAGCGCCGGTACCAAACCTGCGCCTTCGCAAGCTTGTCCGGAGGAGCGGGAAACCAGCGACGGTCGCGGAAGTGCTCGATGCCGCGCCCCAAGCTCCAGTTCACCACGGCGCCGAGGGTATTGCCGATGGAGGCGATGGCCAGAAGCGCCCCTGTCGAATAATCGCCGGAAAGAATCAGCCCTATGAGGATTGCTTCCGACTGCATCGGCAGGATCGTGGCGGCGAGGAAGGCGGCCGCAAACAGCGCGGTATAGGCGGCCAATATTTCCTCCCGGATAGCTACTCATGAAAAAGGGGCGGATGCAGCACCCGCCCCTTGTCGTTCCTGTCTTGGTGTCAGGCCTTGCTCGGCCGCTCGCCTTCTTCCGCCAGCGACTCCCCCGCGGCGTCGGCCGCAGCCTTGGCGCGGCGTGTGCGCCAATCGCCAAGGAAGAGGAGAATCGGAGCGGCGATGAACACCGAGGACGAGGCCGCGATCACGATTCCGAACACCATCGGGATGGCGAAGCTTTCTACCGCGCTGCCACCCCAGATGGCCATGGGCAGCATGGCGAGGAAGGCGGTGACCGAGGTGTAAAGGCTTCGGGCCAGTGTCTCGTTGATCGAGCGGTCGATCAGTTCGCGCAGCGGCATCTTCTTGTAGAGACGCATGTTCTCGCGCATACGGTCATAGACGACCACCTTGTCGTTCACCGAGTAACCGACCAGGGTCAGCAAAGCGGCGATGGCGGTCAGGTTGAAGTCCAGGCCGGTTATGGCAAAAAAGCCGACCGTCTTCGTTACGTCGAGAACGAGCGTGGCGATCGCGCCGACCGCGAACGGCCATTCGAAGCGGACCCAGATGTAGACGAGCATGGCCAGGGAGGCGAGCACGACGGACAGGATGCCGGCAGTCGCCAGTTCATCGCTCACCTTCGGTCCGACGACTTCCGTTCGCTCCACCTTGGAGGTGGGATCGATCTTGACCACCTCGGACCGCAGCCGCTCCACCGCTTCCGTCTGAGCCTCTTCGCCGCCAGGCTGGCGTTCGACGCGCACCAGAAGGTGGTTGGCGCTGCCGAACTCCTGTAGCGCGACTTCGCCCAATCCAAGTTCACCCAGCTGGCTGCGGAAGGCGGCGAGATCGGCCTCGCCCTCGGTCACCACTTCCATCTGAATGCCGCCGCGGAAGTCGACGCCGTAGTTGAGGCCGGGCGTGAAGAACAACACGATCGAAGCCGCGGAAAGCACCAGCGATACCCCGATTCCGAAGAAGCGGGCCTTCATGAAGTTGATGCTCGTGCCGTCGGGAATGAGATTGATCGGCAGCAGCGGCTTTATGTTGATCTTCTTCAGCTTATAGCGGTTGGCGATGAACACCATCGCGACCCGAACCACGGAAACCGCCGTGAACATCGAGATCGCGATACCAATGCCCATGGTAACGGCAAAGCCGCGCACGGGGCCGGAACCGAACCAGAAGAGCAGTACGGTTGCAATCAGCGCCGTCACGTTACTGTCGACGATCGTGGAATAGGCGCGCGAGAAACCCGCGTCGATCGCGGCAAATGCGCTTTTGCCCTTGCGCGCTTCTTCCTTGATGCGCTCGTTGATCAGGACGTTGGCGTCCACTGCAAGCCCGATGCCGAGCACGATGCCGGCGATGCCCGGAAGGGTCAGCGTCGCTCCTAGCATGGTAAGACCGGCAAAGGTCAGGATGACGTTCAGGGTCAGCGCGATGTTGGCGAGAATGCCCCAGGCGCCATACAGGAAGAACATGAATGCGACGACGAGGACGAAGCCGATGACACCGGTGAAGACGCCCATTTCGATGGCGTCGGAGCCGAGATCCGCACCGACGGTACGTTCTTCGATGACGGTAAGCTTGGCGGGCAGTGCGCCTGCGCGCAGAAGTGCGGCGAGCGTATTGGCTTCCTCGACCGTGAAACCGCCGGAGATCTGGCCCGACCCACCTGTGATCGGCTGGCGGATGACGGGGGCGCTCAGGACCTTGTCGTCCAGGACGATCGCGAAGGGGCGGCCGACATTGGCCTGGGTGATCTGCGCGAAGCGGCTCGCCCCCGCCGTGTCGAAGCGGAAGTTGACGACCGGTTCGTTGGTCTGGGGGTCGAAGGCGGCGCGGGCATCGGTCAGGCGATCGCCCGACAGTTCTACACGATCCATCACCGGGAACTGTTGACCCTGCTCGTCCGAGAGCATGGTGACGCCGGGTTCGCCCTGGTTGCCGAGCAGGTGAAAGCTCATCTTGGCGGTGGAGCCGAGCAACTGCCGCAGACGGGAGGGATCCTGCTCGCCGGGGAGCTGAACCAGGACGCGATCATCGCCGACGCGCTGGATGGTGGGTTCTGCAACGCCCACCTGGTCAACGCGCTGGCGAATGATTTCCAGGCTCTGCTCGACCGCGGCGCTGCCATGGGAGGTGATGCCCGCCTCCGTGTATGCCAAGGTGATCGTATTATCTGCCGGCGTCTGGATGTTCAGGTCGGATTGCCCGACAGCGGTGCCGAAGCCGACGGGATTTGCCAGGGTCTCCAACTGGGTCACCGCCTGACCGCGCTGGGCAGGGTCGCGGAGCGTCACGGTGATGGTGGTGCCGCTGCGACGGATGCCCGCGGGATCGATTCCGTTGTCGCGGAGGACGCGGCGGCTGTCCTGCAGCAGGTTCTGGAGCCGCTCATTGACCAGATCCGCGCGATCCACTTCGAGAACGAGGTGTGATCCGCCGCGCAGATCGAGCCCGAGGGACACCCGTTCGTGCGGCAACCATGAAGGAAGCCGGTCGAGGGTCTCCTGAGGCAGCACGTTCGGCAAGGCGATCAGCGTGCCGATGAAGATGATGAAGGCGTAGGTTGCGACCACCCACGGAGAATTTCTCATGTCTTTGTTCCTGCTGAACCAACCGGCTTGTCAAACGGCCGGGGCGCTGTGTTCCCGCCCTGCGGGAAATGTCCCGCGCCTCTTTACGCCAGCAAGGGCGGCGCGCGGGGGTGAAACGGAGCCGCGGAGGTGAGCGCCGGATCGCGCGTGTTCCAGACGAGGTGAGGGCGCGATCCCCGCATGTCGGCCAGCGGCATCGTCGACCGGGGTAGAAGTCCTCCGCCCTGTTCTCCTGCCGCGGCCGGCGCCCCATCGCGCCGTGCTTCCGCGACGACGACGCGCATCTGGTCCCGCTTGGAGAGGTGCGGCGTCTCCGACGTATTCTCACCCGGAAAGGCAGCAAAATGAGGTGCGGCGCTGTCGGCGGAACCAGCAACCAGCCCGAGAAAGGCGGCCAGAAGAAGCGCGAGCGTCAGCCCGGGCCACCAGTCCTGCGGTTTTCTCTGCCGTTCAGAGGACATTGTCCGAGACGCCGGCGGAAATAGCGCCATCCGCTTCAACTCCGGAGCGTTGCGCCCCCTGTCTGCGGGAGCTTTGATGCGGCGTTCTACTGGAGAGGCAAGGCGGGGTCAATGTTGGCTCGGCGGTAGGACTTCCTCACGCCGGTTCGCTTGCCCGTGCGGATTTGAACAAAGCGTGTTCGTCATTGGACATGGACGGCGCATCGTTCTCTTCTTACGGTTCCGAAGGGGAGGATCTTCTGCATGGACAGGATGAATGGCAAGGTGGTGCTCGTCTTCGGTGCGGGCTCCGTGGGGCCGGGCTGGGGAAACGGCAAGGCAGCAGCGGTAGCCTATGCGCGCGAAGGTGGGAAGGTTGTCTGCGTCGATGTCGATCCGGAGGCTGCGCAGAACACGCTTGGGGTTATAGAGGCGGAAGGCGGCGAGGGTCTTGCCCTGGCGGCCGACGTCACCATGGCGGAGCAGATCGATGCCGTCGTGCAGCGGACTGTGGAACGGTTCGGCCGCATCGACGTGCTGCACAACAATGTCGGCATCAATGCACCCGGTGGCGCGGCCGAGGCGACGGAGGAGAGCTGGCGCCGCGTGATGGACGTCAACCTCACCAGTGCCTTCCTCACCTGCAAGGCGGTGCTGCCGGTCATGGAGCGTCAAGGGAGCGGGGCGATCGTCAACATCTCTTCGCTGGCGGCCATCCGGTGGACCGGTTATCCGTATGTTTCATATTATGCATCCAAAGCGGCCCTGAACCACTTCACGCGGGCGATCGCGATCGAATTCGCAGCGAAGGGAATTCGCGCGAACACCATCATGCCGGGGGTAATGGATACGCCGCATATCCAGAAGCAGATCAGCGGTTACTACGGCTCCGCCGAGGAGATGAAGGCAAAACGGGATGCGCTCTCACCAATGAAACGCCAAGGCGACGGCTGGGACATCGCTTGGGCCTCGGTCTTTCTTGCGTCGGACGAGGCCAAGTACATTACCGGCGTCGAACTGCCGGTTGATGGGGGGCTGCACGCGACAGTCTCCGGCAGTCTTGGTGTTTAGCAGTACTGGGAGAGGTTCCATCATATGAACCCATTTCAGCCGAAATTTCGTTATAGATAATTTTCTGCTTGCCAGCGGAGGCGGTGACAGCGAAAGTTACGACGGAAATAGCTGATGAAGGTCCAGGTAATGGACCGTTTGAGACGGCAAGAGGAGCCGTCGGCGAGCGGAGCCGGAGCGCCCATGGACGGGCCGGCATTGGTGTTGAGGAGCGCCAATCGTTCGCGCGGCCCCGCGGCGTGCAGTTATGGTGCGACGGGAGGAGATGGGCGTGACGGTAGCTGACAAGACGGCTGACATGTCGGAGGAATTCCTGCTGGGCGGGCTCGAAACGCTCGAGCCGCCGCGGGCGGGGTCGCTTTGGATGCGTCCGTTCGAGGCTGTCGCGGCTTGCCTGCTCGTGGTCATCATCGCGCTGCTCTTCACCGGCGTGGTGTCGCGTTACGTCTTCTCCTTTCCCATCATCTGGGTGGACGAGGTCGCTTCCATTTCCTTCCTGTGGCTCGCCATGCTGGGTGCGGCGCTCGCCATCGACCGCAGCGAGCATCTGCGGCTTACCCTATTCGTCAACCTGCTGCCGGAGCAGCTGAGGACGCTGGCGGAGACGTTCGGCATGCTGCTGGTGGCGCTCTTTCTGGCCGTCATGCTGCGGCCGGCATTCGAATATGCGATGGAGGAATCCTTCATCACCTCGGCCGCACTCAACATCCCGATGAGCTGGCGGGCATCCGCCCTGCCGGTCGGGGTCGGGCTCATGCTGGTGCTCGCCCTCTACCGGGGTCTGCGGGGCGCGAGCCTGCCGCACGTCGCCGTCTCCGTTGTCGCCATCGCGGCAGCCACCGGCCTGCTGTGGTTGCTGATTCCCGGCTTCAAAGAGATCGGCAACTGGAATATCCCGATCTTCCTGGTCGGCTTCGTCGCTTTCTTCCTGGTCATCGGCATCCCGATCGCCTTCTGCTTCGGGCTCGGGACATTGGCCTTCCTGACGTTCAGTACGTCGGTGCCGATCTTCGTGATGATCGGGCGGATGGACGAGGGCATGTCGAGCATCGTTCTCCTCTCGGTGCCGATCTTCGTGCTCCTTGGCTGCATTCTCGACGCCACCGGCATGGGCAAGGCGATCGTCGAGTTCCTGGCGTCGCTGCTCGGCCATGTGCGGGCCGGCATGTCCTATGTGCTGCTTGGTTCGCTCTTCCTCGTCTCCGGCATCTCCGGATCCAAGGTCTCGGACATGGCGACGGTGGCGCCGGCATTGTTTCCGGAAATGAAGCGGCGCGGCCACAAGCCGCCGGAAATGATCGCACTGCTCGCGACCGGTGCGGCGATGGCCGAAACCGTGCCGCCCTCGATCGTGCTGATCGTGCTCGGCTCGGCCGCGGGTGTTTCCATCGCTGGCCTGTTCACCTCCGGTTTCGCCATCGCCATGGTGCTCCTGCTGGTGCTTGCGGTGCTGGCGCGCTGGAAATCGCGTCGCGAGGCAATGGAGGGCGTGCGGCGTGCGCCTCTCTCGGTCATCAAGAAGACGCTGCTGGTTGCTGCTCCGGCCCTGATCCTCCCTTTCATCATCCGTACGGCGGTCGGTGAAGGCATTGCTACGGCGACGGAAGTCTCCACCATCGCCGTCCTCTATGCGTTGATTATCGGCATGGTGTTGTACGGTGGGATCAGCCGCGGGCGGCTTTACACGATGTTCGTCGAAACGGCGGCCTTGTCCGGAGCGATCCTGATGATCCTCGGCGCCGCCTCGGCCATGGCCTGGGCGCTGACCCAGACAGGTTTTGCGGCACAGCTGGTGCAGAGCGTGCAGGGGCTGCCGGGGGGCTGGCTCTCGTTCATGGGCGTCACGATCCTGATCTTCCTCGTCCTCGGCTGCGTGCTCGAAGGACTGCCGGCGATCGTGCTGATGGCGCCCATCATGTTCCCGGTGGCGCGTTCGCTCGGCATTCACGACGTGCATTATGCCATGGTCGTAGTGACGGCCATGAACATCGGCCTGATGACGCCGCCGATCGGGATCGGTTTCTACATTGCCTGCAAGATCGGCAACGTCTCGCCCGACGAGGCGATGCGGGCGATCTGGCCCTATATTGGTGCCCTGCTGATCGGCTTGCTGCTGATCGCCGCGGTGCCCTTCTTCTCGACGGCTTTCCTCTGAAAGCCGTGAGGCCGCATGCCAATGAACCAACGGAGGAGGGATTCATGAACATCAACCGCAGAACGCTGATGCTGGGGGCAGCCGCGACCGGCATCGCCACAACATTCTCAATCCGCACTCGGCCGGCCAATGCCGCCGAGTTCACCTATAAGTTTGCCAACAACCAGACGCTGACGCATCCGATGAACGTGCGCGCGAAGGAGGCTGTGGTGAAGATCCAGGAGGAGTCGGGCGGCCGCATGGCCATCAACATCTTCCCGTCCAGCCAGCTCGGCGCGGATACGGACATGCTGAACCAGGTGCGCTCCGGCGGGGTCGAGATGTTCAGCCTTTCGCCGATCATCCTGTCTACCCTAGTGCCGAACTCGTCGCTGAATGGCGTCGGCTTCGCCTTCAGCAGCTATGACGAGGTCTGGCCGGCGATGGACGGCGAGCTTGGGAAGTATGTCCGTGGCCAGATCGAGCAGAAGGGGCTGCTGACGCTCGAGAAGATCTGGGACAACGGCTTCCGCCAGATCACCTCCTCCAGGGGACCGATCGAGACGCCGGCGAACCTGGAAGGCTTCAAGATCCGCGTCCCCGTGAGCCCGCTCTGGACGTCGATGTTCACCGCCTTCGGCTCGTCGCCCACAAGCATTAACTTCGCCGAGACCTATACGGCGCTGCAGACCGGCGTCGTCGACGGCCAGGAGAATCCGCTCGCCATCATCTCGACGGCGAAGCTCTACGAAGTCCAGAAATATGTCTCCATGACCAACCACATGTGGGACGGCTTCTGGATACTGCTCAACCGCCGGGCCTGGCAGGCGCTGCCGGAGGACCTGCAGGAGATCGTCTCGAAGCACTTCAACGCTGCGGCCGAACTGCAGCGCAAGGATGTCATGGATCTCAACGCAACGGTGCGCAGCGACCTGGAAAGCAAGGGAATGGCCTTCAACGAGCCGGACGCCAAGCTTTTCCAGGACAAGCTGCGCAGCGCCGGTTTCTATGCGGACTGGAAGAGCAAGTACGGCGACGAAGCCTGGGCGATCCTCGAGAAGGCAGTGGGCAAGCAGTTGAGCTAACGGACCTGCGGAAGCGGCACATGGACCGGTTGTTGCACAACATGCATATGCAGGAAGTCGCTTCCGCTTCCGGGGCGCAGGCAGTGGAACGTGCGCTCAGGCTTCTGTCGGTGGTCGGCAGGGGGGCGGAGAACGGAATGCCTCTCGCGGAGATTGTCCGCGAGAGCAGATTGAACAAGCCTACGGCGAGACGTCTGCTGATGGCGCTCATGCGGTCGAGGCTTGTCGAGCAGGATGATCTGACCCGGCGGTACTACCTGGGGGGCGAACTCTACGTGCTCGGCATGCTGGCGTCGCGGCGGCACGGCCTGCTGGAAATGGCGGCGGAAAGCCTGCGAAGGCTGTCGGTCGTCTCGACCGATACGAGCTTCGTATCGATGCGGCGTGACGACTATGCGGTCTGCCTCCATCGGCAGGAGGGTACGCATCCGGTGCGAACCCATGCGCTGCAGACGGGCGACCAGAATCCGCTTGGGGTCGGGGCGGGTTCCCTCGCCATGCTGGCGGCCCTCTCCGATATCGAGATCGACGCGATCCTGCACAAGACCGAAGGCGTCATCGCAGAGCAGTATCCGGGCTATACGCCGGAGATCATTCGCGAGGACGTGCGACTGACCCGCGAGCGGGGATATGCGCTCAATCCGGGACGGGTGATCTCCAGTTCCTGGGGCATTGGCATGGCCATCCTGTTTCCCGATGGACGTCTTGCCGGAGCGCTGTCGATCGCGGCAATCGACAGCCGCATGGCGGAGGCGCGGCAGGCCGAGCTTGCCGCCTTGCTGTGCGAGGAAGTGGCCCGCGTCGAGGCCAAGCTGAGCGGCTTGTTCGCCTCGAACGGCGCAGGGTTGCGGAACAACAAACACGGGCTGCCGCTGGCGCAAGCCCTGCCCCGTAAGGGTTGAGAGGAAAGAGCAATGACAGCAGCACAGATCGTCGGTTGGGCCCACTCCAAGTTCGGGAAGTCGGAAGCGCCCACCACGCGCGAACTGATGGCCGAGGTCGTCAATCCGGCGCTACGCCATGCGGGTATCGACGCGAAGGATGTCGACGGCATCTTCGTCGGCGTCTTCAACAACGGCTTCACGAAGCAGGATTTCCAAGGCGCGCTGGTTGCGATGGCCGCCGATGGCTTCGATCACACCCCGGCGGTGCGCATGGAAAACGCCTGCGCCACGGGATCGGCGGCCCTTTATTCGGCGCTGGATTTCATTGCCTCGGGCCGCGGAAAGATCGCGCTCGTGGTCGGTGCGGAGAAGATGACGACACTGCCTACGAAGGAGACCGGCGACGTGCTTTTATCTGCCTCCTTCCGTGAGGAAGAGGCGGATATTGAGGGCGGCTTTGCGGGTCTGTTCGGACGGATCGCCAGCCACTATTTCCAGCGCTACGGAGACCGGTCGGCTGAACTGGCGATGATTGCCGCCAAGAACCATGCAAACGGCATGGCCAATCCCTATGCCCACATGCAGCGGGATTTTCCCTTCGACTTCTGCAACACCGTGTCCGACAAGAACCCTTATGTTGCCGCGCCGCTGCGGCGCACCGACTGCTCATTGGTATCCGATGGGGCGGCCGCCATCGTACTTGCACATCCGGATGTCGCGGCGGGCATGCATCGGGCCGTCGCCTTCAGGGCGCGCGCCCATGTCAACGACATCCTGGCCCTTTCCCGCCGGGATCCGATCGCCTTCGAAGGAGCCCGACGTGCCTGGACGAAGGCGCTGGAGGAAGCTGGACTGGCTCTCGGCGATCTCGATTTCGTCGAAACCCACGACTGCTTCACGATCGCAGAGCTCATCGAATACGAGGCCATGGGGCTCGCCAAGCCGGGGGAAGGTTACAAGGTCGTCCGTGAAGGGCTGACCGCCAAAGGCGGAAAGCTGCCGGTCAATCCGTCCGGCGGCCTGAAGTCCAAGGGTCATCCCGTCGGTGCGACCGGCGTCTCCATGCATGTCATGGCGGCGATGCAGCTTTGCGGAGAGGCCGGTGACATGCAGGTGCCGGATGCCGGGAAGGCTGGAATCTTCAACATGGGTGGCGCGGCAGTCGCCAACTACGTCTCCATTCTGGAGCGCGTGAAATGAACGCCGTGGCCTCCGTCGATGCAGCACGCCCTGCCGATCCGCGGGGCGGACTTTCGCCCCGCTCCACGCGGGTGATGAACCTGGCGCGCTTCGTCACGCAGTCGCGGCGGCGCAACCCCGACGGGATCGCGTTGGTGTGGGGTGAGCAGAGTTGGACATGGGCAGAATTCGACGCCCGCATCGACGCCTTCGCCGCGGCCCTCCAGGAAAGATACGGCGTTTCCAAGGGCGACCGGATCCTGGTGCAGTCGCAGAACTGCAACCAGATGTTCGAATCGATGTTCGCCTGCTTCCGCATCGGCGCGGTCTGGGTGCCGACGAACTTCCGGCAGACGCCGGAGGAGGTCGCCTACCTCGCCAAGGCGAGCGGCGCTACCGGCATGATCTGCAATGCGTCCTTTCCGCAGCATGCGGCGGTGGCCTTGGACGAGAACCCGCAAATAACGTTCAGCATCGCGATCGGCGATGCCGCGTTCGGTCCCTCCTACGATACACTGGTGGCCGAGTTCATGGGGCGGAACCCTGCCGAGGCCGCAGTCGATCGCGACGATCCCTGCTGGTTCTTCTTCACCTCCGGCACCACCGGCCGGCCCAAGGCAGCGGTGCTGACCCACGGCCAGATGGCCTTCGTCGTCAACAACCATCTCTGCGACCTGATGCCCGGCGTCAGCTTGGACGATGCCTCGCTGGTAGTCGCGCCCTTGTCGCACGGCGCAGGCGTGCACCAACTGACCCAAGTGGCGCATGGGGCAAAGACGATCCTGCTGCCGACGGAGAAGTTCGACATCGAGGCCGCCTGGGCACTGATCGAGAGGTGGCGCGTCTCCACCATGTTCACCGTGCCGACCATCCTCAAGATGCTGGTGGAGCATCCGGCAGTTGAGGCCTATGACCACTCGTCGCTCCGCTATGTGATCTATGCCGGTGCACCCATGTACCGGGAGGACCAGAAGCGGGCGCTGAAGGTGCTGGGCCCGGTTCTGGTGCAGTATTTCGGACTGGGGGAGGTGACGGGTGCCATCACGGTCCTGCCGCCTGCGCTGCATGAGGCGGAAGACGGCGACCACGTCAAGATCGGCACCTGCGGCTTCGAGCGGACGGGCATGCAGGTGTCCGTCCAGAACGATGCCGGCGAGGAGGTCGGTCCGAACGAAACGGGCGAAATCTGCTGCGCCGGCCCGGCCGTCTTCGCGGGCTATTACGACAATCCGGACGCCAATGAGAAGGCGTTCCGCGACGGCTGGTTCCGGACCGGCGATCTCGGCCATATGGACGAGGAAGGCTTCCTCTACATCACCGGCCGTGCATCCGACATGTACATCTCCGGCGGCTCCAACGTCTATCCCCGCGAGATCGAGGAAAAAATCCTCACCCATCCGGCAATCAGCGAAGTCGCGGTGCTCGGCATGCCCGATCCGCTCTGGGGAGAGGTCGGCGTCGCCGTATGCGTGAGCAGTCCCGGCACGTCTGTGGGAGAGGCGGAGCTTCTCTCATTCCTGGAGGGCAAGATGGCGCGCTACAAGCTGCCGAAGCGGGTCATCCTCTGGGAAGCGCTGCCGAAATCGGCTTATGGCAAGATCACCAAGAAGATGATCCGGGAGGAATTGCAGCTTCGCGGCCAGTACGGGAGTGAGCCGGCTAAGGAAATTTCAGCGCGGAGGATCGTCCATCCGGGACCGGTCGCACCCGTGCGGCGGGAAGTCGCAAGGACGGAGCTGAAGCCGGTCAGCGGCGTGCTGCAGCCGGGCGAGACGTTCATGGACGGAGTTGCCCGCGTGTTTCGCGCGGCGGGTTGCCGGGGCGGCTTCCTGACCATCGGTGCCGGTGCCTGCAATCCCTTCCGATACGTCCTGCCGGCATTGTCGCCGGATGCCGCGCATGCCGCCTGGTACAGTGAGACCTTTGCGCCTGCAGAGGGCGGGCGATTTCTTCGGGCCACCGCCATCGTCGGCGAACGGGAAGACGCGCCTTTCCTGCACTGCCACGGGATCTGGGACACGGGCGAAGGGGCATTGCGGATGGGACACATGCTGCCCTTCGACAGCGTCGTCAGCGAACCGATCCGGGTGGAGGGCGCAGGCAGCCCGACGGCGGCCTTCGTCTCACGCCCGGATATTGAAACCAATTTCACGCTGTTCTCGCCTCAGGGTGGAGGCGAAAGCGGCAAGGGCATCCTTCTGCGCCTGCGGCCGAACGAAGACGTCTGCACGGCTGTCGAGGAGGTCTGTACCGAGCTTGGCATTCAAAAGGCTCGGGTCCACGGCATCGGCAGCATCTTCGAACCCGTCTTCGAGGACGGACGGAGGGTCCCCTGCCTGGCGACGGAAATCGCCATTGAAAACGGGGTGGTCGAGAACACTGCGGATGGCATGTGGGTGCAGATCGATGCAGCCGTCGTCGATGTCTCCGGCGCGATCCACCATGGGCGCCTCCTGCGCGGAGACAACCCCGTCGGCGTCACCTTCGAACTGGTGATCGTCGCCGAAGGAGCGGGCCAGTGACGGGTACGTGCGTGGTCACCGGTGCGGCCTCCGGAATCGGACGGGCGACGGTCGAACTGCTCGCCGGTGCCGGCTGGCATGTCATCGCCGCCGACCGTGACCAAGCAGGGCTCGACCGGCTCCTGGCCGAAGCCTCCGGCGGTGTCTCCGCGATCACGACCGTGCTCCTCGATGTCACCGACGAGGAAGCGATCCGCAATCTGGCGGACCGGTGCCGCGGTGCGGAGGTGCCAATTCGGGCGCTGGTCAACAGTGCCGGTGTCGGTGCCAACACGAGGTTCTTCGAGACGACGGTGGAGCAGATGCGGCGCATCTACGACATCAACGTCGTCGGAACCTTCGCGCTGTCGCAGGCGCTGGCGCCCATCATGCGCGAGAACGGCGGAGGCTCCATCGTTCACAGTGCCTCCGTCTCCGGCATCAAGGGGAACCTCGGGCGGTCGGCCTACGGCGCGTCCAAGGGCGCCGTCGTGACGCTGACGAAGATCATGGCGGTGGAACTCGCCGATGACCGCATTCGCGTCAACGCCATAGCGCCGGGGCCGATCGAGACGCCGATGGTGAAGGAAACCCATACGCCGGCGACCCGCGAGGAATGGCACCGCACGGTGCCGCTGCGGCGATACGGAACGCCCGAGGAAGTGGCGGCGGCCATCGCCTTCCTCGTCGACGAGCGGCAATCCTCCTACGTGACGGGGCAGGTGCTCGCGGTCGACGGAGGCTTCACCGCCGCCGGTCTGATGAGTGTCTGATGGCTTGCCTATAGCCTCGTTGACATCCGCCAAACAAAACAGAAGACTGATCCGGACATCGGCAGCGTTTGGGAGGACATCATGTCTAGGCGCGCGAAATTCGGTCTTCCTCTCCTCCTTCTCTGCCTCGTGCTCGCGCCTCCGCTCACGGCCGCGGAGCGCCGTGTGGAAGTTTCCCCCGACGGCGACTATTTCGGTTTCGACCTCCGGGCGGTGCAGAACGTCTCGCAGGAGCAATGCGAGGCCGCCTGCATCGGCGACCAGGCTTGCAAGGCGTTCACCTACAACACCAAAGCCCGCTGGTGCTTCCTCAAGTCGGACTTCAACCGGCTCAACGCTTTTCCCGGCGCCGTTGCGGGGCGCATCGTCGAGGTGGCGGCGGAGCCGGACCTCGGTGTTCCGCCACGGCTCGCTTTCCTGAGCCAGGACCTGCTGCAGCAGGCGCGTGACCAGAAGGATGAGCTGGCGCTCGGCGACAATCAGCAGGGCTATGGAGCCGAAGAGCTCAAAGCCATCGCGCAGGACGAGCTGCTGGCAGGCAATCTCGAGAATGCCGTCTATAACCTCAAAGGGGCGCTGGCGCTGATGCCGGAGGACGGCTCGCTCTGGATCGAGCTGTCGCGAACCGCGGGAACCGCATTGAACGACGGCGGCATGGCGAGCGAGGCCGTCCTTGCTGCCATCAACGGCTACCAGTTGAGCCGAACCGCGACAGCCCGTGCCGATGCGCTTGCCGTGCTGGCCGCGGCTCTCGAAAAGCAGGAGAACTATCGTCCAGCCCTCACCGCCTATCGCGAGAGCCTGACGCTTGTACGGGCCCAGACGGTGCAGGTCTCTTACAACGACCTTCGCAACCGTCAGGGCTTCCGGGTTGTCGGCAACACTGTCGATGCCGACAGCGCCAACGTACGAGCCTGTGTGCAGTTTTCGGAACCGCTGGTGAAGACGACAGACTATGCTCCCTTCGTCATGGTGGGTGGCAAGGCGCCGGCAGCGCTGGAGGCAAAGGACAACCAGATCTGTATCGAGGGGCTCCAGCACGGGCAGCGACTGAAGCTGTCGTTGCGACGTGGTCTTCCCTCCTCTGTGGAGGAGGTTCTGGAGGCGCAGGTCGACCTCGACCTCTACGTGAAGGACCGCTCGCCGACCGTCCGCTTCACCGGCGATGCCTTCGTGCTGCCGGCCACGGCGCGGCGAGGCATTCCGCTTGTCTCCGTCAATGCTGAACGGGCCGACCTCAAGCTCTACCGGATCGGCGACCGGAACCTCGTCTCGCTGCTGACCAACTCGCAGTTCCTGACCCAGATGGACGGTTACAACGCCTCCCGGATCGAGCAGGAGAGCGGCGAACTGGTCTGGGAGGGCTCGATCGAGCTTGGGCAGGAGCTGAACCGCGAAGTCGTCACCAGCTTCCCCGTGGATCAGGCGCTCCCCGCGCGCAAGCCCGGCGTCTACGTGATGACGGCGGAAGCGGCCAATGCCGCCAGCCAGGACTGGAACAGCAAGGCGACGCAGTGGTTCGTCGTCTCCGATATCGGCCTTTCCACCTATGCCGGTACGGACGGCCTGCACGTCTTCGTGCGCGCGCTCGGCACCGCCAAGACGGTGGAAGGGGTCGAGCTGCAACTGCTTGCAAAGAACAACGAGGTGCTGGGCACAGCCACTACCGGTGCCGACGGGCGCGCGGTATTTTCGGCCGGTCTTACCCGTGGCACGGCCGCCATGGCTCCGGCAGTTCTGACGGCACGACATGGCGAAGAAGATTATGTCTTCCTCGACATGACGCGTGCCGGCTTCGACCTTTCCGACCGCGGCGTCACCGGCCGTCCGGCACCCGGTGCCATCGATATCCTCGCGTGGACCGAGCGCGGCATCTACCGGCCGGGGGAGACCGTGCATGCCTCCGCGCTGGCGCGCGATGTCGACGCCGATGCGATCGAGAACCTGCCGCTGACCTTCGCCTTCCTTAGGCCCGACGGGGTGGAGGAACTGCGCAAGGTGGAGACCGGTGCGGTCGGCGGCTATGCGCTGCAACTGCCGCTTCTCGAGACCGCGATGCGCGGGACGTGGACGCTACAGGTTTTCACCGATCCCAAAGGCTCGCCGATCGGGGAGACGTCGTTCCTGGTGGATGACTTTGTTCCGGATCGCATCGAGTTCGACCTCGGTAGCGAGGCGAAGAACGTGGAGGCGGGCAGCAACGTCAAGGTCGCGATCGACGGCCGCTATCTCTACGGAGCACCGGCGGCCGGCCTTTCGCTGGAAGGCGAGGTGGTTTTGAGGCCGACCGGGGAGCATGCCGGATTCCCGGGCTATCAGTTCGGGCTGACGGATGAAGAAGGGGTCGAGGCCGTCCGCGTGCCGCTTGATGCATTGCCGATGCTGGACGAGGAGGGCAAGGCCCTCATCGACGTGGCGGTGGACGAGGTTCCAACCACGACGCGCCTCGTGACCGCCGATATCGTCATCCGCATGCGCGAAGGCGGCGGACGCGCTGTGGAACGAACGCTGACGCTGCCGGTCAGGCCGGAATCGCAACGGATCGGCATCAAGCCGGAATTTTCCGGCGATCTTGCCGAAAACTCCGTTGGCAATTTCCATGTCGTCGCACTCGATCCCGACGGAAACCGCATCGCCGAAAAAGGGCTTTCGTGGAAGCTGCTGAAGATCGAGCAGGACTACCAATGGTACAGGGAGGGCAGCGCATGGCGCTACGAGCCGGTCAGCCGCAGCAGTCAGGTTTCCGATGGACGGGTGGATCTCGCAGCGGAGGGGGCACGGATATCCGTGCCGGTAACCTGGGGCCGCTACCGGCTTGAGGTGGAAAGCGGTGAGGATGGCGGGGCGGTATCCAGCGTCGAGTTCGATGCCGGCTGGTTCGTGACTGCCGCTTCGGCGGAAACGCCGGATGCGCTGGAGGTCGCCCTGGACAAGGAAAGCTACAAGGTTGGCGAGACGGCGAAGCTGAAGATCGCTTCCCGCTACGCGGGCGAACTGCTTGTCGCCGCAGGCTCGGAGGAGCTTGTCGCGGTACAGACCGAAAGCCTGCCGGAAGGCGGTGGCGAAGTTCAGATACCGGTGACGTCTGAATGGGGGGCGGGGGCCTATGTGACGGCCACCCTCTTCCGGCCCGGCGATGCACGGGAAAGCCGCATGCCGATGCGGGCCATCGGCATCGCGTGGCTCAAGGTCGACCCGGAGGAACGCGACCTGCGGGTTTCCCTGGAGGCTCCGGATCGGACGCTGCCGAGGCAGCCGCTCGACATTGGTGTGCAAGTGGCCGGTGCGAGTGCTGACGAAGAGGCCTATGTCACGGTCGCGGCCGTCGATGTCGGCATTCTCAACCTGACCAAATACGAGCCGCCGGCGCCGGACGACTGGTATTTCGGCCAGCGACGGCTCGGCCTGGAGATCCGCGATCTCTACGGCCGTCTGATCGATGGCTCGTTAGGCTCCATGGGGCGCATCCGCACCGGAGGCGATGGTGGAAGCATGGCGCTGCAGGGCGATCCTCCGACCGAAAAGCTGCTCGCCTTCTTCTCCGGGCCGGTTCGTCTCGATGATCAAGGCAAGGCGCGGGTGGCGTTCGACATTCCGCAGTTCAACGGCACGGCGCGGGTGATGGCGGTCGCCTGGTCGAAAACCGGGGTCGGGCATGCCGTCAAGGACGTGGTGATCCGCGATCCCGTTGTGCTGACGGCGAGCCTGCCACGGTTCCTGGCGCCGGGCGACGAAAGCCGCCTGCGCCTCGACATCGCCAATACTGATGGGCCGGCCGGTGAGTACCGGCTTGCGATCGACAGCAGTGAAGCACTCTCGGTGCAGGGCGACCCGGTTCGGCCGGTCCAGCTCGATGCGGCCGGAAAGGCGGAACTGACCATCCCGCTCAAGGCGATCGAACCGGGCAACGGCGAGATCGCGCTACGCCTCACCCATGACTCCGGCCTGTCGCTGGAGCAGACTTTCGCTGTCCCGGTTCGGCCGGCAACGCTGCCGATGACTGTGCGACGCGTCATTCCCCTGGCGCCCGGCAACAGCCTGACCGTGAGCGGCGACCTGCTGGCCGACAGCATCCTTCCCGGCGCGTCGGTCAGCGTCAATGTCAGCCGTTCCAGCGCCTTCGACATTCCAGCGCTGCTGATGAGCCTCGACCGGTACCCCTATGGCTGCACGGAGCAGGTGACGAGCCGGGCGCTGCCGCTACTCTACCTCAGCGAGCTTGCCGTCCAGAATGGAATGGCCGACGACGCAGCGGTTAAGGGGCGGATCCAGGATGCGATCCGCCGCATCCTCGCCAACCAGTCTTCCGCCGGTAGCTTCGGCCTCTGGGGGCCGGGCGGCGGCGATCTCTGGCTCGACGCTTACGTCACGGATTTCCTGACGCGGGCCCGGGAACAAGGGTATGACGTTCCGGAGCAGGCGCTGGTGCGGGCGTTGGACAGTCTGCAGAACACGCTCGCCTATACCACCAATGTCCGCGACCAGGGCAACGAGATCGCCTATGGGCTCTACGTGCTGGCGCGTAACCGCAAGGCCGCGATCAGCGACCTGCGCTACTACGCCGATACGATGCTGAACGAATTCCCGACGCCGCTTGCAAAAGCGCATGTCGCCGCGGCACTCGCGCTTTACGGAGATGCGCAGCGAGCGCGCAACGTCTTCGTCGAGGCGCTCGGGATGGCGGAACAATCGCAACTTCAGCAGGTGAGCCTTGCCCGTTCCGACTACGGCTCCCCGCTCAGGGACGGGGCTGCCGTTCTGGCACTGGCCTCGGAAAGCCGGCCGGTACCACCGATCGTTCCGGCTCTTGCCGGCATCGTCTCGAAGGAATGGGAGCAGAAGGACTTTTCCAGCACCCAGGAGCAGGCGTGGATGCTGCTTGCAGCCCATGCGTTGCAACTGGGCGACGAGGATCTTGTGCTCGATGTCAACGGCGCCGCCCACCGTGGCGCGCTGATGACGCGGATGGCGGGAGACGTCGTTCTCGATCATCCGCTGACGGTCGCCAATAGCGGCAATGATCCCGTGTCGGCCACGGTGACCACTGTTGCGGCGCCGAGCATGCCGCTTTCCGCAGGCGGCGACGGGTTCTCTATCGACCGGAGCTACTACACGCTTGGCGGCGAGCCCGCCAATGTCAGCGAAGCGCGTCAGAACGAACGCTATGTCGTGGTGCTGACGATCACCGAGACGAACGACTGGCCGTCGCGTATCCTCGTCCAGGACCTCCTGCCCGCCGGTTTCGAGATCGACAACCCCAGCCTGGTGGACAGCGCGCAACTCGCCAATTTCGAATGGATCGGCGAGGTGGAGCCGGCGCATACGGAGTTCCGCAACGACCGCTTCGTGGCCGCCTTCAACCGCAATACCGGCGACAATCGCGACATCAGCCTCGCTTATGTCGTTCGGGCGGTAACGCCGGGCGTCTACGACCATCCGGCGGCGCAGGTGGAGGACATGTATCGTCCGCAATTCTCCGCCCGTACCGCAGCCGGCCGGATGGAGGTCGTGGCGGCGCCATGAGATGAAAGCCTTACGACGCATCGCGCCGGGACTGACAGCGGCCGCCATTTTCGGGGCGGGGCTAGCGGTCGGCCTGGAGGCCGCGGACCGAGCCTATCCTCCGCCGCTCGAGCGGGTTGCGACGGCTTCGGTCGAGGTGCTGGATACCAATGGACTGCTGCTGCGAGCCTTCGCCACGCGCGAAGGACGCTGGCGCCTGAAGACGACGCTCCCGGACGTGGACCCGCGATTTATCAACATGCTGATTGCCTACGAGGACAGGCGCTTCTTCGATCATCCGGGTGTCGATCCGGTGGCGGCGGGGCGGGCCTTTCTGCAGATGTTGGCCAATGGACGGGTGGTGTCGGGGGCCTCGACGCTGTCCATGCAGGTGGCGCGGCTGATCGAACCGCGGGAAACGCGGTCCTTCACGGCGAAGCTGCTGCAGGCTGTGCGGGCGATCCAGATCGAGCGGCGGCTGAGCAAGCGGGAGATCCTGGAGATCTACCTGACCCACGCTCCCTATGGCGGCAATCTTGAAGGGGTACGTGCGGCGAGTCTCGCCTATTTCGGCAAGGAGCCGCGTCGGCTGAGTATAGCGGAAGCTGCCCTGCTGGTGGCGCTGCCGCAGTCGCCGGAGGCGCGTCGGCCTGATCGCCATCCTCTTGCAGCAAAGGACGCTCGGGACCGGGTGCTGTCCCGTGCGGCTGTTGCGCAGGTGACCGGGGAGGGTGAGCTTGAGCCGGCGGCAGGGGAAGCGGTGCCGGTCCGCCGCCTGCAACTGGCGGCCCATGCGGCCCATCTCGCCGAAACCGCTTTGCGCCTTCGGCCGGAGGCGGCACGTCACGTCACGACCTTGAGGCGTCCGGTGCAGCAGGCGCTGGAGGAGGTGGCGCGGGAGGTGGCGGCGCGGCTCGACCCGAAGGTATCCGTGGCGATGCTTTTGGCCGATGCCGAAACTGGCGCCATCATTGCGGAGATCGGCTCCGCCGATTATTTCGATGCCGGCCGATCAGGCTGGATCGACATGACTCGCGTCAACCGCTCGCCCGGATCGGCGCTGAAGCCGTTCATCTATGGCCTTGCCTTCGAGCAGGGACTGGTGGCCCAGGAAACCATCATCGAGGATCGCCCGGCGGATTTCTTCGGTTACCGGCCGAAGAATTTCGACATGAGCTACCAGGGCGACGTCTCCATCCGGCAGGCGCTGCAGCTGTCACTCAACGTGCCGGCAGTGCGGCTTCTCGATGCGGTCGGACCGAGCCGCCTGATGGTGCGGTTCCGCCGCGCCGAGATACGTCCCGTCCTGCCGCCGCACGAAGCGCCGGGGCTGGCGATCGGGCTCGGCGGCGTCGGCATCACGCTCAAGGACCTGGTGCAGGCGTATGCCGCACTCGCACGGAAAGGTCGGCCGGTGAGGCTTGGCAACGGGATCGGAGATGTCCCCGGCGAGATCGGCGCCGAACCGCTGCTGGAGCCGCAAGCCGCCTGGCAGGTCACCGACATCCTGTCGGATGTGCTGCCGCCGCAGGGAAGCCGCAGGCTCGCCATCGCCTACAAGACGGGGACGAGCTACGGCTATCGCGACGCCTGGGCGATCGGCTTCGACGGCCGCCATGTGCTGGGGGTGTGGGTCGGGCGGCCGGACAATGCCGCAGTGCCCGGCATTTCCGGCTACCAGACTGCGGCGCCCATACTTTTCGCCGCCTTCGCAAAATCCGGACTTGCTCCCGTTCCGCTGCCTCCGCCACCGGCCGGGGTCATGCGCCTTGGGCAGTCGGATTTGCCGATCGCCCAGCGCCGATTCTCCACCACGGCTGCCGGACTGGTCTCCGCATCCGCCCGCGAGCCGGCGCCGCAGATCGTCTATCCGCCGGAGGGGGCGAGGGTCGATCTCGGCGTGGGAACCGGTACGGAGGTGGCGCCGCTCGTGCTCAAGCTGCACGGCGGGCGCGCACCGTTCCGGTGGCTTGCCAACGGCAAGCCGCTTGAGACGATGTCGCGGCGGCGGACCGGCGAATGGTGGCCCGACGGCGCGGGCTATGCGACGCTGACGGTGATCGACGCTGCCGGCCGTGCCGCCAGCGTCAGGATCTTTGTGGAGTAGTCAGGCGGCGGTAGCCGCCTTCTTCCGGGCGATGCGGGCGCGGATCGATTCCACGTCGGCCCGCGGCGTCGCTGCAAACAGCGTCCTGGTGTATTCGTGTTTGGGATCGGAGAACACTTCCTCACGAGTGCCGTACTCCACAGCCTCGCCGAAATACATCACCATCACCTCGTCGGCGATATAGCGGACGACGGAGAGGTCGTGGCTGATGAAGACGTAGGTCAGTCCAAACTCATCCTGCAGGTCCGCCAGGAGATTCAGCACCTGCGCCTGGACCGAGAGGTCGAGCGCGGAGACCGGCTCGTCGAGCACCAGCAGCTTCGGGTTCAGCATCAGCGCCCGTGCAATGGCGATACGCTGTCGCTGGCCACCGGAGAACATGTGCGGGTAGCGGTTGTAGTGCTCCGGCCCGAGACCGACCTTCACCAGCATCTCGTTGGCGCGGTCGCGCCGCTCGGCCGAAGACATCTTCGTGTTGATCAGCAGCGGTTCGCCCAGGACGTCGCCGATCTTCTGGCGCGGGTTGAGCGAACCATAGGGGTTCTGGAAGACGATCTGCACCTTCTGGCGCATCTCGGCCGTCAGATGGCCGGGCCGGGTGTCGATCTTCTCGCCATCGATGATCAATTCGCCGGCCGTCGGCTCGTCGATGAATGTGAGCATGCGGGCGAGCGTGGACTTGCCGCAGCCGGATTCGCCGACGATCGCCAGTGTCTTGCCGCGCTCCAGCTTGAACGAAACGCCCTTCACCGCATGGATGATCTTCTTCGGCTTGAAGAGGCCGCCCGGCAGTTCGTAGTCGCGCTTGATGTCGCGGACTTCGAGCATGGTGTTGTCAGTCGTCGTCATGCGCGTGTCTCCGCGGCTTCCGGTGCACCTTCGAAGAAGGCCGAAACCGTCGTCAGGCGGTCGCCGGTGGCGTTTTCCGGAAGGGCTGCGAGCAGCGCCTTGGTGTAGTTGCTCTTGGGATTCTCGAAGAGGGAAAGCACGTCGGCCTCCTCCATCTTCTTGCCCTTGTACTGCACGACCACGCGGTCGGCGGTTTCCGCCACCACGCCCATGTCGTGGGTGATCATGATGAGGCCCATGCCGTTCTTCGCCTGCAGCGACATCAGGAGATCGAGGATCTGCTTCTGGATCGTCACGTCGAGCGCGGTGGTCGGCTCGTCGGCGATCAGGAGCTTCGGATTGCAGGCGATGGCGATGGCGATCATCACGCGCTGGCACTGCCCGCCCGACATCTGGTGCGGGAAGTGGTTGAGTCGTTCCTCCGGATTGGGCAGGCCGACCTGGCGGAAGAGTTCGATCGCGCGGGCGCGCCGGGCTTGTCTGTCCAGCCCGAGATGGATGCGCAGCACCTCCTCGATCTGGAAGCCGACGGTGAAGCAGGGATTGAGGCTGGCGATGGGCTCCTGGAAGATCATCGCGATATCCTTGCCGATCAACTTTCGGCGCTCGGCCGGGCTGATGTTCCGGATGTCGCGGCCTTCGAAGAGCATGCGGTCGGCGGTGATCTTCGCCGTCCAGGGCAGAAGGCCCATGACGGCGAGCATGGCCACGGACTTGCCCGAGCCGGATTCGCCGACAATGGCGAGCACCTCGCCCTTTTCTACCGAGAGGGAGACGCCGTCGACGGCGCGGAACCAGCCCGAAGCGGTCTCGAACTCGACGGTGAGGTTGTCGATTTGCAGCAGCGCCATGATCAGGACCTCTTCAGCTTCGGGTCGAGCGCGTCGCGCAGGCCGTCGCCCATCAGGTTGATGGCAAGCACGGTGATGAGGATCGCCAGGCCGGGGAAGGTGACGACCCACCAGGCGCGCAGGATGAATTCGCGGGCCTCGGCCAGCATCGTTCCCCATTCGGGAGCGGGCGGCTGCGCACCCATGCCGAGGAAACCGAGGGCCGCGGCGTCGAGGATGGCGTTGGAAAAGGACAGCGTCGCCTGGACGATCAGGGGCGCCGTGCAGTTCGGCAGAATGGTGCGGAACATCAGCCGCAACGGACCGGCGCCGGCCAAGCGCGCGGCGGTCACATAGTCGCGCGTCTTTTCCGCCATCACGGCTGCGCGGGTCAGGCGGACGAAATGCGGCTGCAGCACGAGCGCGATGGCGATCATGCCGTTGGTCAGGCCCGGTCCGAGGATCGCGACCAGGACCAATGCCAGCAACAGCGACGGGAAGGCCAGGATGATGTCCATCAGGCGCATGATCGCGGTATCGATCCAGCCGCGATAGTAGCCGGCGATGACGCCGATCAGGATGCCGCTGGTCAGCGACAGCGTGGTGACGAAGACGCCGATGAACAGCGAATACTGCGAGCCGTAGATCAGGCGCGAGAGAATATCGCGACCGACAGGGTCCGTGCCGAGGAGGTAGCTGGTATTTCCGCCCTCCAGCCAGGCCGGCGGCAGCAGGACCGCGTCGCGGTACTGCTGGAAGGGCGAATGCGGTGCGATCAGCGGAGCGAAGATCGCCACGAGGACGAGCGCTATGAAAACGAAGAGGCCGATCACGGCGCCGCGGTTTTCGGAGAAATAGAACCAGAACTCCTTGAACATCTGGCGCCGCAGCGCGGCACTGGAAAGGACTTCCGGGGAGCTGTCGATATCGTTGATGGTATCGGCCATGGGATTTTCTCCTTCTAGTGCCGGATACGGGGATTGATCAGGCCGTAGAGCAGATCAACGATGAGGTTCACTATCATGATGATGCCCGCGATCAGCAGCAGCCCGCCCTGAATGACCGGGTAGTCGCGGCGGAAGACGCTATCGACCATCCACTTGCCGATGCCCGGCCACGAGAAGATCGTCTCGGTGAGAATGGCACCGGCGAGCATGACGCCGATCTGCAGGCCGATCGTTGTGATCACCGGGATCATGGCATTGCGCAGCGCATGGACGCCGACGACGCGGAACGGCGACAGGCCCTTTGCGCGCGCGGTACGGACATAGTCCTCCGAGAGCACTTCGAGCATTGCCGAGCGGGTCTGGCGGGCGATGACCGCGAGCGGGATCGTTGCCAGCACGATCGAGGGCAGCGCGAGGTGGCTGAGCGCGGACATGAAGGCGCCCTTCTGGCCCGACAGCAGCGAGTCGATCAGCATGAAGCCGGTGACCTGCGGGAAGAAGTACATAAGGGAGATGCGGCCCGAAACCGGGGTCCACTGCAGGATACCGGAAAAGAGGATGATCAGCAGCAGGCCCCACCAGAAGATCGGCATTGAATAGCCGACAAGGGCGATGCCCATCAGAGACTGGTCGAAGAAGGACCCTCGCTTGATGGCGGCGATGACGCCGGCAGGAATGCCAATGATGACGGCAAGGAAGATCGCGCAGAGGGAAAGCTCGACCGTGGCGGGAAACAGCGCCAGGAACTGGTCGAGGATCGGGCTCTTCGACACGATGGATGAGCCGAAGTCGCCGGTCACCACGCCCCCCAGATAATCCAGGTACTGCACGACGAGAGGTCGGTCCAGGCCGAGCTGGGCGCTGATCTGCGCATGTCGCTCGGGCGACATCACACGTTCCCCGGAGAGAAGCGCGACAGGGTCGCCCGGCAGAAGCCGGATAAAGGAGAAAGCGATGATCGAGACCCCGATAAAGGTCGGGATCAGAACGGCGAGACGCCGCAGGAGAAAGCCAAACATTAGGAAACCTTCTGTGTCTTGAACCGCGGCAGGCATCGGACCCCGCTCGCGGCGCTTGAAGTGGTTTCACTTCATTTTTTTGAGGCGCTCATAAAGCAATTGCCGCGGGAAACGCAACGCGCCCCGCGGCAATTTCGTCATTTTAGAGGCGATTACTCGGCAATATCGACGTTTTCGAAGGTGAAATCACCAAGCGGGCTCTGGACGAAGCCGGAGACTTCCTTCCGCATCGGGACGATCGACAGCGAATGGTCGAGCGTCGCCCACGGAGCTTCGCGCTTGAAGACGACCTGCGCCTCTTCGTAGAGCCTGGTGCGCTCGGCCTGGTCGGAAGTGACCTTCGCCTTCTTCACCAGCGCATCGAACTCCTCGTTGCACCACTGGGCGCGGTTGTTGCCGCCGACGGCGTTGCAGCCCAGCAGCGTGTCGAGGAAGTTGTCCGGGTCGCCGTTGTCGCCGGTCCAGCCGAGGATGACGGCACCGTCGCGGTCCTTCGCCTTGGAGCGGTCGAGATACTCGGCCCACTCGTAGGAGACGATCTCGACGTTGACGCCGATCTTCGCGAAGTCATCCTGGATGATTTCGGCGGCGCGACGTGCGTTCAGCATGTAGGGACGAGAAACGGGCATTGCCCAGATCTTCATGGAGAGGTTCTGGACCCCGGCTTCTTCCAGCATCTTCTTGGCTGCATCGAGATCGTAGGCATCGTCCTCGACAGCATTGTTGTAGGACCACATGGTCGGCGGGATCGGGTTCTTGGCCGGGGTGGCCATGCCCTGGAAGACGGCATCGACGATCGCCGGCTTGTTGATCGCCTTGTTCAGCGCCTTGCGAACCTCGACCTTGTCGAACGGAGCCTGCGTCGTGTTGTATGCGAGGTAGGCGACGTTGAGGCCTTCCTGCTCGAGAACCGTGAGGTTCTCGTCGGCCTTCATCGACTCCACGTCGGCGGCGTTCGGGAACGGCATCAGGTGGCATTCGCCGGCCTTCAGCTTCTGGTAGCGGACGGCGGCATCGGTGGTGATGGCGAAGACCAGGTCGTCGATCTTCGGGGCGCCGCCCCAGTAGTCGGCGTTCTTCTTGTAGCGGATGACTGCATCCTGCTGGTAACCGACGAAGGAGAACGGGCCGGTGCCGACCGGCATCTGGTTCAGCTGCTCCTTCTTGCCGTCGGCTTCGAGCTTGTCAGCATATTCCTTGGAGACGATCGAAGCGAACGGCATTGCCAGGTTGGCGAGGAACGGCGCTTCCGGCCGGTTGAGCGTGATCTTGACGGTCAGATCGTCAACCTTCTCGATCGTCTTGATCAGTTCTGGGAAGCCCATGCCTGCGGCATATTCCCACGACGTGCCGGCGACATATTGGTTCCACGGATGATCGGCCTTGAGCTGACGCTCGAGCGAGAACACGACGTCGTCCGCGTTCAGGTCGCGGCTCGGAGTGAAGAAATCCGTGGTGTGGAACTTGACGCCCGGACGCAGCTTGAAGGTGTAGACGGTGCCGTCTTCGTTCACTTCATAGCTCTCGGCGAGACCGGCTTCTGCCTGCGTCGTGCCCGGCTTGAATTCCATCAGGCGGCTGTAGATCGGATGAGCGGAGGCGTCGAAGGTCGTGCCAGCAGTGTACATGCCGGGGTCGAAGCCTTCCGGCGACCCTTCGGAGCAGTAGACGAAGGTCTTGGCGCTGGCAGCGCTGGCGAAGAAGGTCGCCGACAGCAGCGCTGCGGCAAGTGTGATCTTGTGCTTCATGGGCATTCTCCCAGTTCTTGTGGCCGGCCCCGGCCGGACCCGATTGCTACGTGGTGATGATGCGCTATGGCGCATCCGTCAGTCTTTTTTGTTTCACCTCCTGTCGAGGCGGTTTCTCCTCCTCGACGATCAAGCTTAACCCCTTCGGATGCGGCCGAATATTCAGTCCGCCTCCCGTTTTGCACGTCCCGTACGAGCTTTCTTGCCATATCGGCACGAAAGGAGGAACGGTCTGCCTCGATCTGCCGACAATACGCAAGGTTTTTGCCCGTTTTAGCCGCAACCTTGGAAAATTGCGGCCGGACCGTGGCGCGGGAGCATAACGAATACGACGTGCTTGTCGAGATGCTTTGAACTTCGAGAAAACTTCGTGGAGATGCGGATCGAATGATCGGCTCGGTTTGCGGCCGGCGTGGAATACCGGTACCGTCCGTGCCCGTTGACAATGGAGCAGAGGCAACGGCGAATGACGGAAATGAAGCCAAATCATCCGATGATCTGGGACATGGTGGAGGAAAGGAAGCAACCCTTCCTCCACCTCAGCGACCGCGTATGGGCGACGCCGGAGACCTGCTACATGGAGGCGGAGTCGGCTGCGGCGCATCGTGCGGTGCTTGAGGAGCAGGGATTCAGGATCAGCGAGAACGTTGCCGGCATCCCGACGGCTTTGATTGGCGAAGCGGGAGAAGGCGGCCCGGTTGTTGCTTTTCTCGGCGAATACGACGCGCTCGCCGGCCTCAGCCAAAAGGCGGGTGTCACCCATCACGATCCCGTCATGCCCGGCGCCAACGGCCATGGCTGCGGTCACAATCTGCTCGGCTCGGCTTCCCTTCTTGCTGCCACGGCGCTGAAGGACTGGCTGGCCCAGACCGGCACCCCCGGTCGCGTGCGCTATTACGGGTGTCCGGCTGAGGAAGGTGGCGCCGCAAAGGCCTTCATGGTGCGATCCGGTGCCTTCGATGACGTCGATATCGCAATCAGCTGGCATCCCAGCAACTTCGCGGGCGTTCAGCGGGAGACGTCGCTTGCCAACTGCCGGATCGATTTCGAGTTCTTCGGCCGGGCTGCCCACGCCGCCGCCGTGCCGGAGCTCGGGCGCAGCGCCCTTGATGCGGTGGAACTGATGAATGTCGGCGTCAACTATATGCGTGAACACATGCCGTCCGACTATCGCATCCACTACGCCATCCTGGACGCTGGCGGCATCTCGCCGAATGTGGTCCAGGCCTACGCCAAGGTGCGCTATGTCGTGCGGGCAACGGAGCTCGGAGGCCTCCTGGCGCTTCTCGAAAGGGTCAGGAAGGTCGCCGAGGGTGCCGCGCTGATGACGGAAACGAGGATGAAAAGCACCATCCTCGCCGGCGTCTCGAACGTCATCGTCAACACCCCGCTGATGGATGCCATGCAGGGCATCTGGGAGAGCCTGGGCCCGCCCGATTTCGATGCCGCTGATATCGCCTTCGCAGAGGAGATCCGTGCAACGCTGACGGCTGATGACATTGCCGCCAGCTGGTATCAGGAACGGCTGGAGCAGCGCGACATCCCGCTCGCCGATTTCATCCTGCCGCCGCACAATGAAGTCCGGCAAATGGGCGGCTCGACGGATGTGGGCGACGTCAGCTGGGTCGTGCCTACCGTGCAGGCCTATGGACCGACGCTTGCGGTCGGGACGCAGCTTCACACGTGGCAGGTGGTGGCGCAGGGCAAGAGTCCGCTGGCGCACAAGGGAATGGTGGCGACCGCCAAGGTGATGGCCGCGACCGGCGTGGCAGCAATGGAGAGTGCGGAGCTGCGGGAGGCGGCCCGGGCGGACCTGAACCGGCGGCGCAAAGGGCAGCGGTATCTCAGCCCCATTCCGGACGGCGCGGAGCCGCCCGTTGCCGCCATGACCGTGAATAGGGCCTGAGACATTTGGTGCCGCTTTCGATTGCTGACGACGGGCAGGCTTCGCGCTAAGACTTGCGCATCGATTTCATCCAGGAGACGACCGTGACCGTTCAGCCCAATTCCGTAGAAGCCCGCGACCAGGCCTACCAGCTGCACTCCTATACCAATGCGCGGGCGCTGGAGCGTGACGGCGCCCTTGTCATCGACCGGGGCGAAGGCGTGTATGTCTATGACAACAACGGCAAGCGCTACATCGAGGCGATGTCCGGGCTGTGGAGCGTCGCCGTTGGGTTCGGGGAGAAGCGGCTGATTGATGCTGCCGTGCGGCAGATGTCCGCGCTGCCCTATTATCACACCTTCACCGGACGCACACATGGCCCATCCGTCGATCTGGCCGAGAAGCTGGTCCGGATGGCGCCCGTGCCGATGTCGAAGGTGTACTTCACCAACTCGGGTTCGGAAGCGAACGACACGGCAATGAAGATGGTCTGGTACCGTTCGAATGCCCTCGGCAAGCCCGAGAAGAAGAAGATCATCTCGCGCGTCAAAGGTTATCACGGCGTGACGATCGCCAGCGCCAGCCTGACGGGACTGCCGAACAACCATCGCTCCTTCGACCTGCCGCTCTCCAACGTCCTGCACACGACCTGCCCGCACTATCGAGTCTTTGCCGAGGAAGGCGAGACGGAACAGGCCTTCGTGACACGGTGCGCGAAGGACCTCGAAAACCTCATCCTGCAGGAAGGCCCGGAAACCGTGGCTGCCTTCATCGGCGAGCCCGTGATGGGGGCCGGCGGCGTCATCGTCCCGCCCGCGGGTTATTGGGAAGCGATCCAAGACGTTCTCAGGAAGTACGATATCCTGCTGATTGCGGACGAGGTGATCTGCGGCTTCGGGCGGACCGGCGAAATGTTCGGCACCACCACCTTCGGGCTGCAGCCCGACATCATTACGGTATCGAAGCAGCTCTCTTCCTCGTACCAGCCCATTTCCGCCCTGCTGATCAACGACCGCGTCTACGGGCCGCTTGCCGATGAGTCGGCAAAGATCGGCACGTTCGGCCACGGCTTCACGGCAAGCGGCCATCCGGTTGCGGCGGCCGTGGCGCTGGAGAATCTCGCGATCATCGAAGAACGCGACCTCGTCGGCAATGTCCGGGCGCTGAGTCCGCTTTTCATGAAGCGACTGAAAGCGCTCGAAAGTCATCCACTCGCCATTGAGGCGCGCGGTATTGGCCTCATTGGCGCGCTGGAACTCAAGCCTCGCGACGGTTTCGCGGCCGGCCAGTTGGGCCCGAAATTCGCAGCCCTCATGCTGGACAAGGGAGTAATCGGGCGGGCGATCGGCGACAGCATCGCGCTCTGCCCGCCGCTGATCGTCGACGAACGGCAGATCAACACGATCTTCGACACGTTCGAGGCGTCGCTGGACGCCTTCGCCAAGGAGATCGAACCTGCCTGACAGTACGGGCCGGCGTTGGCGCGCCGTCGCTGATTGCGGCCCGCAGCGGCCGGCCTATATCTTCGCCCCATGCTGACCTTCATCGAGCCGTACTGGCCTCACGTCCTGTTCCTGCTCTCGCTCCTCCTGGGGGCGACGGCAGCCATCCATGCGGCGATGACGAAGGAAGAGGTGCGATCGGCCATCGGCTGGGTCGGCATCATCATCCTTTCGCCGATCATAGGTGCACTGCTCTACTTCATTGCGGGGATCAACCGGATCCGGCGGAGCGCCATCGCAGACCGCCGGTTCCTGCTCCAGGGGCATGTGCGCGAGCACTTCGACAGCTACGACGCGACCGACGAACTGGTGGCGGAACGTTTCGGCGGCCGCTTTGCCGCGATGAAGACGCTCGGCGACCGGGTGACCAGCCATACGCTTACCACCGGCAACACGATCGGAATGCTCACGACCGGCGACGATGCCTACCGCGCGATGCTCAGAGCGATCGATGGTGCCAGGCGATCGATCCTGCTGGAGACCTACATCTTCGACCGTGACCGGATCGGGTGCCGCTTTGCCGAAGCATTGATCGCTGCGGTCAAGCGCGGGGTTGTGGTGCGGGTACTGATCGATGCTGTCGGTGCGCGGTATTCGGTACCGAGCGTACTCGGGATGCTGCGCGACGGCGGCGTAACCGTCGATGTGTTCAACGGCAATGTCATCATGGGTCTGCGTCTGCCCTATGCAAACCTCAGGACGCACCGGAAAATCATGGTCGTCGACGGAGCCGTCGCCTTTACGGGCGGTATGAACATCCGGGAAGGATTTTCCGGCCAGTTCCATGGCGATGCCTGTTCCGGCGACACGCATTTCCAAGTCAGCGGACCGGTCGTGGCGGATCTCTTCGCCGTTGCGGCCGCAGACTGGCGTTTCGCGACCGGCGAAGATCTGGACGGCGAAACCTGGCAGATCCTGCCGCCCGCGACGGATCCGGGCTCGCCCGTCGCGATCCGGGCCGTATCATCAGGCCCCGACCGCAGTGTCGAAACCAATCACAAGATGCTGATGGGCGGCTTCTCCGTCGCGCGCCGGACGATCCGCATCGTCTCCCCCTACTTCCTCCCTGATAGAGAACTGATTACCGCCCTCATCACCGCGGCGCGGCGCGGCGTGGAAGTGGACATCGTGGTTCCCCAAAGCAATAATCTGACACTGGTCGATCGCGCAATGACGGGCCAATTCGATCAGTTGCTCAAGAACTACTGCCGGATCTGGCGGGCCTCCGGCCCCTTCGACCATTCGAAGCTCCTGGTGATCGACGGGCGTTGGGCCTTCGTCGGCTCCTCCAACCTGGACCCCCGTTCGCTACGTCTCAATTTCGAGGTCGACCTGGAGGTGATGGATGTTTCTTTTGCACAGGGCTTGGAACGAAGGATCGACATCACGATTTCCTCTGCGAGGCAGGTGACGCTGGAAAGCCTGAGGAACAGGCCCTTTGCCGCCCGCCTCCTCGATCGCATCCTCTGGCTGGGATCGCCTTACTTGTGAATTCCCGTCGGATATATTCGATGGGTCGATGTTGACGGGCATACCGCACAGAGGATCATGCGGACGAAACGCGAAACACTTCCCACCAACATTCTCGCCTCCATCCGGAATCGGAAGGGACGAAGAGGGTCACCGTCGGGACCGGCCGCGCCGGACGAAAGCGACGGCGTGCTCATTGCCTCCTACAACGTCCACAAATGCGTCGGCGTCGACGGAAAGTTCGACCCTTACCGCATAAAGGAGGTCATCAAGGAGATCGGCGCCGATGTCATCGCCCTCCAGGAGGCCGATACCCGGTTCGGGGAAAGGCGCGGCTTACTGGACCTAGACTGGCTGGAGCGGGAGACGGGCCTGCTCCCCGTGCCGATGTCGAGCGCCTCGAAGGCACACGGATGGCACGGCAACGTCATCTTCTTTCGGGAAGGCCTGGTGCGCGATGTCCATCAGATCAGGCTGCCGGGGCTGGAGCCGCGCGGCGCACTCATCACGGAACTCGAAGTCAAAGGCGGTACGGCGCTCAGGGTGATCGCTGCCCATCTGGGCCTTCTGCATCGGTCGCGCCACCAGCAGACGCGGATGATCATCGACCTCCTGAGCTCCCGAGAGGAGCAGCCGACGATCCTGATGGGAGACCTGAACGAGTGGCGGCTGGGGGACCGATCTTCCCTGAACACCTTAGCCTCAGTTTTCGGATTGCCGCCGGCGGTGCCAAGCTTCCCGTCACGGCTGCCCGTCCTGGCCCTGGACCGCATCATGGCGAACCGGCCGGAGATTTTGGGGCCTGTCATGGCGCATGATACTCCGCTCGCCCGCCTTGCTTCGGATCACCTGCCCATCAAGGCCCGTATTCGTCTTCAGGCGGAAGCAGCGGGCGAAGATGCCGTGTCTCAAAACATTTAGTCATACTATTGAACGTGACGGCTCGACGTCGTAAGGCAGCACCCGACCGACGAACAAAAGGAGCTGACGATGACCATCTATCAAAACCTGATTGCCGGAGAATGGGTGGGCAGCGAGGCCTCCAACAACATCAGCCCGTCCGACACCAACGACGTCGTGGGCTCCTATGCCCAAGGCTCGGCCGATGACGCGAAGCAGGCTATCGTGGCTGCCAAGGCGGCATTTCCAAAATGGTCGCAATCCGGCATTCTGGAACGCCACGCCATTCTGAAGAAGACGGCGGACGAGATCCTGTTGCGCAAGGAAGAACTCGGCAAGCTGCTGGCCCGCGAAGAAGGCAAGACCCTTCCGGAAGCCATCGGCGAAACCATCCGCGCGGCCCAGATCTTCGATTTCTTCGCCGGCGAGGCGCTTCGCCTGACGGGTGAAGTGGTGCCGTCCGCAAGGCCCGGCATCGGCGTCGAGATCACCCGCGAGCCGCTCGGCGTCATCGGCATCATCACGCCGTGGAACTTCCCGATCGCCATCCCCGCCTGGAAGATCGCGCCGGCGCTCTGCTACGGCAACACGGTCGTCTTCAAGCCGGCCGATCTCGTTCCGGGTTGCGCCTGGGCAATCGTCGACATCCTTCATCGTGCGGGCCTGCCGAAGGGCGTCCTCAATCTCGTCATGGGCCGCGGCTCCGTCGTCGGCCAGGCAATGCTCGACAGCCCGGACCTCGCCGGTATCACCTTCACCGGCTCTACTGGCACCGGCAAGCGCGTTGCACTCGCCTCCATCGAGCATAACCGCAAGTTCCAGCTCGAAATGGGCGGCAAGAACCCGATGGTGGTTCTCGATGATGCCGACCTCAACATTGCCGTCGAAGCTGCAGCCAATTCGGGTTTCTTCTCCACCGGGCAACGCTGCACGGCCTCATCGCGCCTGATCGTCACGGAAGGCATCCACGACAGGTTCGTGGCGGCACTCACGGAGAAGCTGAAGACGCTGACGGTTGACAATGCCTTGAAGCAGGGCACCCATATCGGCCCCGTCGTTGACGAGAAACAGCTCAAGCAGGACATGGACTATATCGAAATCGGCAAGCAGGAAGGCGCCAAGCTTGCCTTCGGCGGCGAGCGGCTGGAACGGGAAACGCCCGGCTTCTACCTGCAGCCGACGCTGTTCACGGAAGCCACGAACCAGATGCGGATCTCCCGCGAGGAGATCTTTGGCCCCGTCGCGAGCGTCATCCGCGTCAAGGACTATGACGAGGCTCTTGCCGTTGCCAACGACACGCCGTTCGGCCTCTCGGCCGGCATTGCGACCACCAGCCTCAAATATGCGACCCATTTCAAGCGCAACTCCGAGGCCGGCATGGTGATGGTCAACCTGCCTACGGCGGGCGTCGATTTCCACGTTCCGTTCGGCGGGCGCAAGGCATCCTCTTTCGGTCCGCGCGAGCAGGGGAAATATGCCGCCGAGTTCTTCACTGTGGTGAAGACTGCCTATACGCTGCCCTGACGAAAGGCGGCGGTCATCGGCGCCTGACCAGGGTCTGCCAATGACGAACATCCAGATGATAGAAGCCGCACGCGACCGCTTGGCCGGTCGGGTGCGGCGAACACCCCTGCTCTCCTCTTCCTTCCTCGACGAGATTGCCGGACGGCGCGTTTTCGTGAAGGCGGAGTGCCTTCAGCACACAGGCTCCTTCAAGTTCCGCGGCGCATGGTCGGCCATTTCGGCACTTTTGCCCGAAGTCCGCACGCGCGGCGTCATTGCCTTTTCCTCCGGCAATCATGCACAGGGTGTCGCGCTCGCCGCCAGGCTGCATCGCATTCCAAGCGTCATCGTGATGCCGTCGGATGCGCCGCGCATCAAGATCGAGAATACCCGGGCCTATGGTGCGGAGGTCGTGCTCTACGACCGCTCCTCCGAGGATCGTGATGCCATCGGTGCCAGGATCTCGCAGGAGCGGGGGCTGACCCTCATCCGGCCCTTCGACGACCCGATGGTCATTGCCGGCCAGGGCACCGCCGGCCTGGAAATCGCCGAACAAGCCGCTGAAGAGGGTTTGGATACGGCCGACGTGCTCGTGCCGACGGGTGGCGGCGGCTTTGCTTCCGGCATCGCTCTTGCGCTCGACGCAAAGGCGCCCGGCCTTCGGGTGCGACCCTGCGAACCGGAAGGCTTCGACGACGTCGCAAGATCGCTTGCTGCGGGGAGAATCGAGCGCAATGCGAGCCAGTCAGGCTCGATCTGCGATGCCATCGTCACGCCGCAGCCGGGTAATCTCACCTTTCCGATCCTTTCCCGCCTGTGTGGACCCGGCATCGCCGTCACCGACGACGAAGCCCTGCGAGCGATGGCACTGGCCTTTCAGAGGCTGAAGATCGTGGTGGAGCCCGGCGGGGCGGTAGCGTTGGCGGCGGCGCTCTTTCACGGGGATAGTACCGCCGGCACGGTGATTGCCGTGATCTCGGGAGGGAATGTCGACAACGACGTCTTCGCCGAGGCGCTGAGCCTGCGCCATTGAAGCCGAGCGTCTGACAACAGCGGCACCTATCGTTCTGGGTGGAATTTTTCACTGAGTGGGGTGCAGAGTGTTTATCTCTACCGCGCCGGTGGAGGTAAGCTACATTGAAGGTAGATAGGTTGCCTCAGGAGAGAAGCATGCGGCTTGGTGTTTCCGATCAGCGGTCGCGTCGTCCGCAGTGGGCGCTTGCCGCGAACACGTCCCTCATTGCGCTCGCCTTCGCCTTCGTCACCGCCCTGACCCTGGGCGTGCTTGGGTGACGAGCGCCTGCCGCTCCTGAGCCGGCAGGCGCTCATCGGCAGAACTCGTCAGGCAGGAACTCCTGAGGAAGCCAGCCAGGCCTCGGCCAGTTCTACCCAAAGGCTCGTTCCGATGGGCAGCGCGTCGTCGTTGAAGTCGAAGCGCGGGTGATGGAGCGGCGGATCCTTCTCGGTTCGCCTGGTCCCGAGGAAGAAATAGCTGCCGGGGCGCTCCGCCACCATATAGGCGAAGTCCTCGCTTCCCATCATCGGGCGAGGGATGTCGCGGACCTTGTCTTCTCCCACGACGCGTTTCGCCACTTCCCGAACGAACTCGGTTTCGGCTGCGTGGTTGACGGTCGGCTCATAGCCTCGCTCGTAATCGATCGTGACGGACATGCCGTAACTGGCGGCCTGGCCTTCGGCGACGGTGCGGATACGCTGCTCCAGCCGGTCGCGCACATCGGCGTCGAAAGAGCGGATGGTCAGCAGCATTTCGGCCCGTTCGGGAATGACGTTGCTCGCCTGCCCGGCGTGGAAGGCACCCACGGTGACGACGGCCGAATCTACCGGATGCAGGTTGCGCGATACGACCGTCTGCAGCGCCATGATGATGCTTGCGCCGGCGACGATCGGATCGGCCGTCTCCTGCGGCTCCGCGCCGTGACCGCCGCGGCCGTTGACCGTGATGCGGCATTCGTCCACGGCGGCCATCACCGGCCCTTCGCGGACATAGATCTCCCCGAAGGGCAATCCCGGATCGTTGTGAAGGGCGAAGACGGCATCGCAGGGGAAGCGATCGAACAGGCCATCCTCGATCATCAGCCGCGCTCCGCCGAAATTCTCTTCCGCCGGCTGAAAGATCAGGTGGATCGTGCCGTCGAAGTTTCTGCGATCGGCAAGCAACTTCGCCGCTCCGAGGAGCATGGTCGTATGCCCGTCATGGCCGCAGGCATGCATCAGGCCAGGTGTCAGGCTGGCATAGGATGCGCCGGTCTCCTCCATGATCGGCAGGGCGTCCATATCGGCCCGAATGCCGATCGAGCGGCTGCCCGTGCCATTGCGCAGGGTGGCCACCAGGCCCGTCTTCGCCAGCCCCCGCGTCACCTCGTAACCCATGGCCTCCAGCTTCTCCGCGACGAAGTCCGATGTCTTGAACTCCGACAAGCCAAGTTCGGGATGCCTGTGCAGGTGGTGCCGAATGTCGACGAGTTCCGGCATGTCGTTGGGGATACGTATGGTCATCGGTCCTCTCGACTGTAAATGGGGTGGCCCGTTGCGAACCAGTTGCGGTTCCATAGCAATGCTTGGGCCTGCGGGTAAGCCTCCGGTTCGATCAAAACCGTTCAGCTATCGTTCAGCGAGGCCACCTTAGCGTTGGCGACGACCATTCGCGTATTCAGGCTGCCGCTGTTTGCAAAATCCTCGCTGCCCTCTATCTCCCTTCATCGCGGAGGCCCGTCGGGTGCCCGCGCGCTCGCATCAGCACAAGGATCAATGGCTTTTCTGGCGAAGGCCGTCTAAGTCCATTTCGACCGAAGCATAGTCAAAAGCTGAACCCATGTCCTTCAACAGTACTCCGTCCGCCCCGCCTCGTGATCCTGAAGCCAAGCAGGTCGATCACAACGATACGATCAGGGCCGCCTATCTGACGAATGCGGAGCTGCAAGAACTGGGGCATGCCTTTGGACGTCACGGCCGGCAGAGCCTTCCCGAATTCCAGCCGTTCGAATTCTTTTCCCGTCACCGGTCAAACGAGAAGGAAATCCTCCGCGTCTACCGCACGATCGCTGCGGATGTCGATGCGGGAGCGGCGATCACTCCGGCTGCGGAATGGCTGATCGACAATCATTATATCGTTGAAGAAGCAATCCAGGAGGTCCGGCGCGACTTTCCGCGTCGTTTCTATCGGCAGTTGCCCCGGGTGAGCGTCGGCGGTCACGAGATGCCGCGGGTCATGGTGCTTGCGTGGCTCTATGTCGCCCATACGCACAGCACGATTTCCAAGGAATCCCTTGCAGCCCTGGTAGAAGGTTTCCAGGAAACCGAAGCCTTGGAAATCGGTGAACTCTGGGCCCTCCCTTCGATCCTCCGTTTCGTGCTGATCGAGAACCTGCGCCGGATCGCGGTGCGTGTCGACAGCTCCCGTCGGATGAGGATCAAGGCGAACGAACTCGCCGACACGATCATCCGTCTCAACGACGAGAGCGCCAGCGCCAGCGTCCTCAAGGACCTTGAGCCGTTCGCGCGGGACAACACCTTCGCGACGCAGTTCTTCTATCGCCTCCGCAACGCCTCTCAGACCTCCAGCTTTGCGGTGTCCTGGCTCGAGGAGCGCCTACAGAAGGCCGGAACCGATGCCGAAGAAGCGATGATGGCGGAACATAACCGCCTTGCTTCGGGCAACGTCATGATGGGCAACATCATCAAGGGCCTGCGCGAGATCGACGACACCGAATGGAGCGTCTGGTTCGAGGACGTTTCTCACGTCGACCGTATCTTCCGGGAGAGAACCGACTACGAAACGCTCGATTTCGGCTCCCGCAACAGCTATCGCAGCCGTATCGAGCAACTTGCCCGCCGCTCCGAAAAAACGGAGATCGAGGTGGCGCGGATCGCCATCGAGCTGGCAGAGAAGGCCGCTCACGACGGTGGGGAGCCCGGTGAGAGCAATATCGGCGCCTTCCTCGTGGGGCGGATGAGAAAGCGGCTGGAGGCAGCCGTCGGCTACAACCCGCCCTTCCTACAGCGTGCAGTCCGCCAGGTGCGCCGTTTCCATTGGATGGCAATCGCCGTACCCGTCCTGCTGCTGACGCTGCTGGCGATGGTGGTCGTCGGCTGGTTCCTGACAAATGCAGGAATGCCGGGCCCAATTCTCATCCTGTTCCTCTTGATGTTCTCGCTGCCCGCCTCGGAAGGGGCAACTGGCCTCTTCAACACGCTGGTGACCTATTTCGTGAAGCCGGCGCGTCTCGTGGGCTTCGAGTTCAAGGACGGCATCCCCAAGGACGCGCGCACTCTCCTCGCCGTACCCTGCATGCTGACCAACCGCGACACGATCGATGAGCTCGTGAGAAACCTCGAGGTCCATTATCTTGCCAATGCGCGAGGGGAGATCTACTTCGCATTGCTCAGCGACTGGAAGGACAGCCCGGTCGAAGAAACGGCGGAAGATCTCGATCTTCTCGAATACGCCAAGCGAGAAGTGGCTGCTCTCGCCCGCAAGTATGCCTATGACGGCAAGACCCGCTTCTTCCTCCTGCACAGGCGCCGCCTCTTCAACCCTGCGGAAGGCGCCTGGATGGGCTGGGAGCGCAAGCGCGGCAAGCTCCACGAACTCAACCTGCTGCTGCGCGGTGACCAGGACACCAGTTATCTCCCCGGTGCCAACGTCGTGCCGGAGGGTGTCCAGTATGTGATGACCCTGGATGCCGACACGCGCCTGATGCGCGACGCGGTCACGAAACTGGTCGGCAAGCTTCACCACCCCATCAATCAGCCGGTGCATGACCCGGAGACGGGTCATGTGACGGAAGGTTACGGCATCCTCCAGCCGCGCGTGACCCCGTCGCTGACGACAGGCAAGGATGCCTCCGTCTTCCAGAGGGTCTTTTCGGTCGGCCGAGGGCTGGACCCTTATGTCTTCACCGTCTCCGACGTGTATCAGGACCTGACGGGCGAGGGCACCTTCACCGGCAAAGGCCTCTACCATGTGGACGCCTTCGAGCGGTCGATCAAGGGCCGCATCGACGAGAACTCGGTCCTCAGCCACGATCTCCTGGAAGGGTCCTTCGCGCGTTGCGCGCTCGTGACCGACGTGGAACTCGTCGAGGACTTTCCCACCCGTTACGAGGTGGAGGTCTCCCGGCAGCACCGCTGGGCGCGCGGGGACTGGCAGCTGCTGCCCTATATCCTCGACCCCTCACGCGGTGTAACCGCTCTCGGCCGCTGGAAGATGGTCGACAACCTGCGCCGTTCCCTGACCCCGATCGCCTGGTTCTTCGCGTCGGTGCTCGGCTGGTACTTCTTCGAGCCGCTGGGTGCGCTTGTCTGGCAGATCTTCCTGATCTTCCTGCTTTTCGTCGCCCCGACCCTCTCGCTGATCACGGGGGTTTTCCCGCGCAGCACGGATATCGTGCCGAGCGCCCATTTCTACTCGGTCTGGTCCGACATCCGCTCCGCCAACGCCCAGGTCGCACTGCGTATCGTGTTCATCGCCGACATGGCGTGCCTCATGACGGATGCGATCGGCCGGTCCCTCTACCGGCTGTTCGTCAGCCGGAAACTCATGCTGGAATGGAAGACGGCTGCGAGCATCCAGTCCAGCGCGCAGGGCAGTCCGCTCGACTACTACAAGCAGATGTGGCATGCGCCGGTCATCGCGGTGTTCAGCCTGATCTTCGCGGCCATTCCCGGCGACAACGCCTTCCTGGTCGGGCTGCCGTTCGCGGTGCTGTGGATCATGTCGCCGCTTCTCGCCTGGTATGTCAGCCAGTCCGCGGAAACCGAGGACCGGCTCTTCGTTCCCGAAACGGTGGCGACGGAACTTCGGCAGATTTCACGGCGCACATGGCGATATTTCGAGAC
Source organism: Pseudorhizobium endolithicum (assembly GCF_902153245.2). GTDB lineage: Bacteria > Pseudomonadota > Alphaproteobacteria > Rhizobiales > Rhizobiaceae > Neorhizobium > Neorhizobium endolithicum. Next base: position 56,332 of record NZ_CABFWF030000014.1, on the reverse strand, counting down.
CTTCGTCACGGCGGAAGAAAACCATCTGCCGCCCGACAATTTCCAGGAAAGACCCGAACCGGTCGTAGCGAGACGGACGTCGCCCACCAATATCGGCGTCTATCTTCTCTCGGTCGTTTCCGCCCGCCAGTTTGGATGGATCAGCTTCGCCGACACGATCGAGCGCCTCGAGCGGACCATATCGACCGTGGAGAAGATGGAGAAGTACCGCGGGCACCTGCTGAACTGGTACCACACCGACAGCCTCGCACCCCTCGGTCCGCGATACATCTCCGCCGTAGACAGCGGAAACCTGGCCGGCCACCTCATCGCCATCTCGTCTGCCTGCCGGACCTGGGGCGAAGCACCCTCGGCCCATCTCCAGTCCAGTCTGGACGGCATCGGCGATGTCCGCGGGATCCTGTCCCTCGCCATGGCAGCGCTTCCGGACGACCGCAAAACCGTGCGGCCGCTGCGCCGCCGGCTCGAGGAGCGGATCAACGGCTTCGGCAACGCGCTGGCGGCCGTGAAACGGGAGCACGAGTTTGCATCGATCCGCATCATCAATCTGGCGGTCCTTGCGCGCGACATACAGAAGCTGGCAACGAACCTGCATCACGAAACCCAGTCTCCACTGAGCGAAGAGCTGCTCTACTGGACAAGCAAGCTCGTCGATGTCTGCGAGGCGCATATCTCCGACAGCGTCTTCGACCATTCAAACATCGAGCCGCTGCGCCGGCGTCTCCTCGCGCTCGGCGACCGAGCCCGCGACATCGCCTTCTCGATGGACTTCACCTTCCTGTTCCGGAAGGACCGCAGGCTCCTGTCCATCGGCTACCGCGTGGACAGCAACGAACTGGATGAGGCCTGCTACGACCTGCTGGCATCGGAATGCCGGCTGACCAGCCTTTTTGCCATCGCCAAGGGTGACCTGCCGAACGAGCACTGGTACCGCCTGGGAAGACAGGTCGTGCCGATCGGCGCCCAGGGTGCGCTGGTTTCCTGGTCCGGCTCGATGTTCGAATACCTGATGCCGCCGCTCGTCATGCAGGAAAGGCAAGGTGGTATCCTCAACCAGACCAACAATCTGGTGGTCAAGGAGCAGATCGCCCACGGCAAGCGTCTCGGCACCCCCTGGGGTATTTCCGAGGCGGCCTTCAACGCGCGGGACCACCTGCTGAACTACCAGTACACGAACTTCGGCGTACCGACGCTCGGCCTGAAGCGTGGACTGGGGCAGAATGCGGTGATCGCGCCCTACGCCTCCATCCTTGCCAGCCAGTACGACCCCCTCTCGGCGCTGGAGAACCTGCAGGACCTTCAGCAACTGGGAGCGCTTGGTCGCTACGGATTCCACGATGCCGTCGACTTCACGCCGACCCGCGTCCCGTCCGGATCGCGATGCGCCGTGGTGTACAACTACTACGCGCACCACCACGGCATGTCGATCGCCGCGATCGCCAACGTCGTGTTCAATGGCTATCTGCGCGAGCTCTTCCACGCCGATCCGGTGATCGAGGCTGCCGAACTGCTCTTGCAGGAGAAAGCGCCGCGTGACGTTCCGGTCATGAGCGCCAAATACGAGGAGACGCCGGGCAAGGGGCAGGCGGATCTCCTGCGGTCCGAAATTCGCACTATCGAGAACCCCGCCTTCAGGGACCGCGAGATCGCGCTTCTCTCCAACGGACATTACTCGGTGATGCTGACGGCCACCGGAGCGGGCTCGTCACGCTGGAACGGCCAGGTGGTCGCACGCTGGAAGCCGGATCCGACGGAGGATCGCTGGGGACAGTTCATCTTCATACGGGACACGGCTACCGGCGACTGGTGGTCGGCGACCGCCGAGCCACGGCGGATCGATGGCGAAGTCAGCAAGACCATGTTCGGCGACGACAAGGTGGAGTTCCACAAGACCGTGGGGGACATCACCAGCGTCGTGGAATGCATCGTGGCCACGGAGCACGATGCGGAAGGCCGTCGGGTAACGCTGCTCAACATGGGCAGCGAAGACCGCTTCATCGAGGTCACGTCTTATCTGGAGCCGGTTCTGGCGTCGGAGGACGACGACAATGCACATCCGGTCTTTTCGCGGATGTTCGTTCGCACCGAGATCGGCAAGCGCGGCGACGTCATCCGGGCCTGGAGGAACAAGCGCAATCCGAACGAGCCGGCCATCATGGTGGCGCATCTTGCCGCCGACAATGCCGGACCGGCACGTCCGACGGAGTTCGAGACCGACCGCCGCAGATTCCTGGGACGGGGTCGCACGCTGTCCGAGGCGGCGGCGTTCGATCCGGATGCGACACTCTCGGGAACGGACGGCTTCACCCTCGACCCGATCATGGCGCTCAGGCGGATAGTGCGCGTGCCTGCCGGCAAAAAGATCAACATGATCTTCTGGACCATCGCCGCACCGAAACGGGACGAGCTGGATCAGGCGATCGAACGCTACCGGCATCCGGACGCGTTCGCCCACGAACTCATCCAGGCATGGACAAGAACCCAGGTGCAGATGCGCCACCTCGGCATCAGTTCGCAGCAGGCCGCGGGTTTCCAGCACCTCGCCCGTTACCTGATCTATCCCGACATGCATCTGCGGTCGGACCGGGAGACCCTGGAGGCGGGGCTGCAGCCGCAATCGGCCCTGTGGCCGGTGGCGATCTCCGGCGATTGTCCGATCTTCGTGCTGCGCATCAACGACGACATGGACATCGGCGTTGCGAAGGAGGCCCTGAGCGCGCAGGAATACCTGCGTTCACGCGGAGTGACGGCGGACCTCGTCATCATCAACGAGCAGGCTTCTTCCTATGCGCAGGAGATGCAGCATGCGCTCGAGAGCCTGAGCGAGCCTCTTCGCCGTGCCGGACAGACGGAATCCGGGCGCCCGCACGTGTTCGTGCTCCGCCGGGACCTGATGGAAGACAGCACCTTCGATGCAATCATCTCCGCAGCGCGTGTGGTTCTCCATGCCCGCAACGGAAAGCTCATCGACCAGATCAACAGGGCAGTTTCCCTTTTCGCGGCGCCCGTTGATCCGTCCACCCATCATCGACTGCTAGCGTCTTCTGCACAGGCCATTTCCTCCAACCGTCAGCGGATGGGCGACGGTCTGGAGTTCTGGAACGGCTTCGGCGGATTTGAGCAGGACGGACGCGAGTACGTGGTGCGTCTCCACGGAGGACAGGCGACTCCTCATCCATGGATCAACGTCATCGCCAACGACCGGTTCGGTTTCCATGTGTCTGCCGAGGGCGGCGGCTATACCTGGGCCCGCAATTCCCGTGATTATCAGCTCACCAGCTGGACGAATGATCCGGTCATCGATCGGCCAAGCGAGGCCTTCTATATCCTCGACTGCGAGACCGGCTCCGTCGTCAGCCCCTTCGCCTCGCTCGCCAGGGATCCCGATCAACAGTTCGATGCGAGACACGGCCTCGGATATTCCGTCTTCTCCACGCAAGACGAAGGGCTCAGGATAACGGTCACGCAGACGGTTGACCGCGAGCGTCCGGTCAAAGTCTCGGGCTTGCGGATCCGCAACGGCGGTTCTGCAACGCGTCAGCTGCGTGTCTTCGGCTATGTCGAATGGATCCTCGGCAACAACCCGGCGCGGACGCTTCCCTATGTCGTTACCAGCCACGACGAGGACAGCGGAGCGGTGCTGGCGACCAACCGCTTCAGCACGGCTTACCGCCGTCACGCCTTCCTGGCTGCCAGCGAGCCTACGGCAAGCTTCACCACGAGCCGCCGTGATTTCATCGGCCGCTTCGGCTCCATCCGCTATCCGGCTGCACTGTCGTCCATGGAACCTCTGGGCGGTACGGTTGGGGTCGACGGCGATCCCTGCGCCGCGATAGCCTGTGACATCACGCTGGCGCCAGGTGAGGAGAAGGAGATAGCGTTCTTCCTAGGCGATGCCGAAACCGGCGAGGAAGCCGTCGAACTGGCTCGGCAGGTGAAGGCGGAGCGCTTCGACAGCATTCTTGCCGAAACGAAGGCCTACTGGAGGGAGTTCACGGGAAAGCTGACGGTGGAAACGCCGGACAAGGCCTTCAACCATCTGGTCAATCACTGGCTTCCCTACCAGGCCCTGGGTTGCCGCGTAACCGCCCGCAGCGCCTTCTACCAGGCCAGCGGTGCCTACGGATTCCGGGATCAACTGCAGGATACGCTTGCGCTCCTTCTCCAGCAGCCGTCGCTTGCCCGTCGGCAGATCATCGGTGCGGCGTCCCGGCAGTTTCCGGAAGGCGACGTGCAACACTGGTGGCTGCCGGAGAGCGGCGCGGGGGTCCGTACGCGGATAGCAGACGACATCGTGTGGCTGGCCTACGCAATACACGAATATATCACCGCGACGGGCGACGATGCCATTCTCGATGAGGTTATTCCCTTCATCGAGGGGCCTTTGCTGGATGCAAAGCAGCATGATTCATTCTTCGAGCCGACCGTATCGACGCAGACAGCCGATCTGTACGAGCATGCGGCGCGCGCCCTGGATCTCGCGATAGAGCGCACGGCCGGCGACGGCCTGCCTCTGATGCTGGGCGGTGATTGGAACGACGGCATGAACCGCGTGGGTATCGGCGGCAAGGGATCGAGCGTCTGGCTCGGATGGTTCCTGCTCGGCGCTCTGGAGAACTTCGCCCGGTATGCTGCCAAGCGCAAGGACCACGCACGTTCGGAGCGGTGGACCGCCCATGCCGTCAGGCTGAAGGAGGTTCTGGAGGACGCCGGCTGGGACGGAGGCTACTACCGTCGCGGCTACTTAGACGACGGTTCGCCTTTGGGATCGAGCGAAGCTCAGGAATGCCGGATCGATTCAATCTCCCAATCCTGGAGCGTTCTTTCCGGGGCAGGCGATCGGGAGCGGTCGGAGCAGGCCATGGATGCGGTCCTGGCGCAACTGGCCGATGACAAGGCCTCGATAATCCGGCTTTTCACGCCGCCTTTCGCGGATACGCTTCAAGATCCCGGCTATGTCAAAGCATATCCGCCTGGCGTTCGCGAGAACGGCGGCCAGTATACCCACGCGGCCGCATGGGTCGTCTACGCCCTCACCCGGCTGGGACGAGGTGATGACGCTTGGCGGTGCTTCAACATGCTGAACCCGGTGAACCACGCCTTGGATCGCGAGGCCGCCGAACGGTACAGGGTCGAACCCTATGTCGTTGCCGCCGACGTCTATGGTGCGGGAGCGCTCACCGGACGCGGTGGCTGGACCTGGTATACCGGCTCGGCCGGTTGGCTCTACCGTTGCGCCGTGGAGGGCATCCTCGGTATCAGCCGGCGCGGCGGCGAGCTCCTCGTTCGGCCGGTGCTTCCGGCGGAGTGGCAGAGTTTCGACGCTGAGATCACGCTCGACGGGCAGTCCTGCAAGCTGGCGGCCCGGAGGCAGCAGGACGGAAGCCTTGCCGTCACGGTCAATGGCCAGGCCCTAGGCGAAGGAGGGCAGATCTCGATATCCGCGATCGCACCGGCGCCGAAGCGCGTGCGGGAAGAAGCCTGAGGGCCGATTGGAAAAGCTCGTCCTATGGCGAGCTTTTCCGGGTCCATGCCGATCTGCGTGAGCTTCAGGATCGGGCGGCTACCGGTTCCGCGCCTTCGTCTTCCGTCAGGATACCGCTGGTGCGAAGCAGGGAGGTAAACCTTCCCCCACTGCGGCTCAACTCGTCGAAGCTGCCCATTTCGATGATCCTACCGTCGTCCAGGAAGATCACCTTGTCCGCGTCGCGAACTGTCGACAGCCGATGCGCGATGATGAACGTCGTGCGGTTTTCGCGCAGCCGGTCGATGGCCGCCTTGACGCGAGCCTCCGTTTCCACGTCGAGTGCGCTGGTTGCCTCGTCCAGCACCAGGATCGGCGCGTTCTTCAAAATAGCGCGTGCGATGGCGATCCGCTGGCGCTCCCCGCCGGAGAGGCGGTTGCCCCTTTCTCCGACGGAGGTGTCATAGCCGGTCAGGCGGCTCTCGATGAAGTCGGTCGCCGCTGCGGCCTCGGCCGCGCGGGCGATCTCCTCCTCCGTTGCTCCTTCCCGTCCCAGCCGGATGTTCTCGCTGATGGACCGGTTGAGAAGCCCTGCGTCCTGGAAAACCGTCGCGATCGAGTGGCGCAGCGAACGCCGCGTGACGGTCGCGATGTCGGTGCCGTCGATGAGGATCTGCCCCTTCTTCGGGTCGTAGACGCGCTGCAGGAGATTGACGAGGGTGGTCTTGCCGGCGCCGGTCGGCCCCACGATGGCTACCGTCTCGCCGGCTCGTGCCCGGAAGGAGACGTCATGCACACCCTGGGAGGTGCTGGCGAAGTCGAAGGTTACGTTCCTGAATTCCACCTCGCCCCGGATATTCTGCAGTTCAGCCATGCCTGCCGGCTCTTCCCGCTCCTGCACCGAATCCTCAAGGATGAAGAATTCCTCGAGCTTCGCCCGCGCCTCGAAAATCTGAGTTGCGAACTGGCGCATCTGGTCGAGCCGTCCGATGAGCAGGTTGGCAAAGCCTATGAAAGCGATGACGTCGCCGACCCGCAATTCTCCCTGCTGAACCAGAAGCGTGCCGATGATGAGGATGACCATCATCGAAACGGTCGAGGCAGTGCGGTTGAGGGCGCTCGCGAGCGCCCACCAATCAAGGACGGGATACTGCGCCGCCAGGAGGTTTTTGGTGTAATCCTGCAAGGCGCGGGTCTCGGCCTCAATGCGATTGTAGCTGTGCAGGACCGAGACATTGCTGATGGAGTCGCTGACGTGGGAAAAGACGTTGTGGTAGTGGCTTTCCACCGACGCCTGTCCTTCCTTCGTCCGATTCATGACCATCTTGCCGATGATCCAGTAGGTGATGCTCAGAACCACGAGCACCACACTCAGCCGCACGTCCATCGAAAAGGCCGTCGGGATCAGCAGCACCAGAGCGACCGCTGTCGCGAGATGCGTCCGCATGAACTCCAGCCACAGCCCAAAAAGCGTTTCGCTTGCCCTGAGAAGCGTGTGAAGGGCATTCGAGGTCCCGCGCTGGTGATGCCAGGAGAGGGGCATCGAAATGATCCGTCCGAAGGCTTCAGTGAGAAGCGAGGCCCGCCTTCCGTGTGCCAGACGATCGGCTTCCCGCGCAACAAGCACGTAGGCCACGGTATTGAACACGCCGAAACCGGCCCACAGCATGAGGATCGAGACGACTTCTCCTCCGGATGAAATGGCGTCGATGATGCGGCCGAACAATATGGGTTCGGCGATCGTGATGACGGCGAGCACGATATTGGCAAGAACCACTACCGCCACGCGAAACCGGTTCTCGGAGAGGTACCTGAGAGCTCTGGTGTAGACTTGGACCAGCGTCACCTTCCGCTATCCTTTCCTTGTTGTCGTTGCGTGCTGCCTGAAGGCCGCGCCGTGGTCAAGCTTCATATCCGCAGCAGCATGAAGGCGATCTGAACAAAGTTGCCGCAAGGAAATCTCCGTTCGTCGGGGGTGGAACCTCTGCCGCCCTTACCGCTTTGATCCGCGGCAGCCTTCCATATGGCGAAATCTAGCCGTGCAAATTCAACCATGGATAATTGCAACTGCAGGATGATCGACACTTGCGGGAGATTTGAACGTGAGGCAAGACTGCGGGAAGACAGGCTGGGGGCAGCTTTGAATATTCATTCGATTGTACATTTTCTTGTTCTTGCGGGTGAAGCCAAGAGCACAGATGAACTGATAAAACAGCTTGACGCATTACTGGCGTCCTACCGTTTCGACTTCTACGAGCTCGCGATCGACGGGCGGCTTCAGGAGGAAGCAGGAGGCCCGGTCCTGGCGGAACGGTGGCCTGGAGGTTGGAGAGAAATCTACGCCGCCAAGCGCTATGCTCTCGTCGATCCTGCTGCGCGGATGTTGGTGATCGCGCAACGGCCCTATAGGGTTCGCGATGCCCTGCCGCTGATGAGAAACGACCCTCGCCGGTCCCGGGTCCAGCGTATGATGCAGGATGCCGTAAAACACGGGCTTCACGACGGATACATGTTTCCGATCCACGGCCGGACAGGCCTGCTGGGGCACATGGCAATTGGCGGCCGGCCGGTCGATCTTTCTCCGGCGGAGGTTGCACTGTTCGACGCCGCGGCCAAACGGATCATGTGGCGTATGCTCGAATTGCGAGGCCTCGCTTCGGATCTGGAGAAGCCGACGCCCGTAGATATTCCTCTGACACGCAGGGAGCTGGATGTCGTTTCGCACCTGACGCAAGGCCTGACCTCCCCGGAGATCGCCAAGGCGTTGCAGATATCGAGCCATACGGTCGACTGGTACATCAACGGCCTGCAGGAAAAGATGAAGGCAAGGAACCGCCAGCACGTGGTCGCCCTCGCCCTCCGCAAGGGCTTCGTGGCGTAGCTGTTTTCCCTATGCAGGCAAATTGAACTTCCCGGACTTAGCAGGTAATGATCCTTCGCAGTGCAGCATTTGCCTGGTTGATGGAGGAGATCTACCTTGCCCATTTCGAAGATACTGGTTGCCAACCGATCCGAGATAGCCATCCGCGTGTTCCGGGCGGCAAACGAACTGGGGATCAAAACGGTCGCCATATGGGCTGAGGAAGACAAGCTCTCGTTGCATCGCTTCAAGGCTGATGAAAGCTATCAGGTGGGGCGCGGGCCCCATCTGGAGCGGGATCTGGGGCCGATCGAAAGCTACCTTTCGATCTCCGAAATCATACGTGTGGCAAAACTCTCCGGCGCGGATGCCATCCATCCGGGCTATGGCCTGCTGTCGGAAAGTCCGGAATTCGTGGAAGCTTGCAACGAGGCGGGCATCATCTTCATCGGCCCCAGGGCTGCAACGATGCGCCAGCTCGGCAACAAAGTCGCCGCCCGCGATCTCGCCGTCTCCGTCGGCGTGCCCGTCGTGCCTGCGACGCCGCCCCTCCCGGAAGACATGGGAGAAGTCGCGCGGATGGCGGCCGAGATCGGCTATCCGGTGATGCTCAAGGCATCGTGGGGCGGCGGCGGCCGAGGCATGCGCGCCATCCGTTCCGAGGCTGATCTGGCAAAGGAGGTCATGGAGGCCAGGCGCGAGGCGAAGGCCGCCTTCGGCAAGGATGAGGTTTATCTCGAAAAGCTCGTCGAGCGCGCACGCCACGTGGAGAGCCAGATCCTCGGCGACACCCACGGAAACGTTGTGCATCTCTTCGAGCGGGACTGCTCCATCCAGAGGCGCAACCAGAAGGTCGTGGAGCGGGCACCCGCTCCTTATCTTTCCGATGCCCAGCGACAGGAGCTGGCGGAATATTCGTTGAAGATCGCCCGGGCGACGAACTATATCGGCGCCGGTACGGTCGAATACCTGATGGATGCCGACACCGGCAAGTTCTACTTCATCGAGGTCAATCCGCGGATCCAGGTCGAGCACACGGTGACCGAGGTCGTTACCGGCATCGACATCGTGAAGGCTCAGATACACATCCTGGAAGGCGCAGCGATCGGTACGCCGGACTCCGGCGTGCCGCGCCAGGAGGATATCCGTCTCAACGGTCACGCGCTCCAGTGCCGGATCACGACGGAGGATCCGGAGCAGAATTTCATTCCAGACTATGGGCGCATAACGGCTTACCGTTCCGCGGCCGGCTTCGGCATCCGTCTGGACGGCGGAACGGCCTATACCGGCGCCATCATCACCCGTTACTACGACCCGTTGCTGGTGAAGGTCACGGCGTCGGGCAGCACGCCCAAGGAAGCCATCAGCCGCATGGACCGCGCGCTGCGCGAATTCCGTATCCGCGGGGTGGCGACCAACCTCACCTTCCTGGAGGCCATCATCGGCCATCCGGACTTCCAGAACAATTCCTATACGACGCGCTTCATCGACACGACACCCGAACTCTTTACGCAGGTAAAGCGGCAGGATCGTGCCACGAAGCTTCTCACCTATCTGGCCGATGTCAGTGTCAACGGCCATCCGGAAACCAAGGGGCGGCCGATGCCGCCGCCGCAGGCGGCAAGACCGGTCGTGCCTTACATCAACGGTCCGATCCCCGACGGCACGAAACAAAAGCTCGATGAACTGGGGCCGCGGAAGTTCGCGGAGTGGATGCGGGGCGAGAAGCGCATTCTGATGACCGACACGACCATGCGTGACGGGCACCAGTCGCTGCTGGCCACGCGCATGCGCACCTATGATATCGCCCGCATAGCCGGGGTTTATGCGCGGGCGCTGCCCAACCTCTTCTCGCTGGAATGCTGGGGAGGCGCCACGTTCGACGTCTCCATGCGTTTCCTGACGGAGGATCCCTGGGAGCGCCTGGCGCTGGTGCGGGAGGCTGCGCCCAACCTTCTGTTGCAGATGCTGCTGCGGGGGGCAAACGGGGTCGGCTACAAGAACTACCCCGACAACGTCGTCAAGTATTTCGTGCGGCAGGCGGCCAGGGGCGGCATTGACGTCTTCCGCGTCTTCGACTGCCTCAACTGGGTGGAGAACATGCGCGTCTCCATGGACGCGGTGCAGGAGGAGGGCCGGCTGTGCGAGGCAGCCATCTGCTATACGGGCGATCTCCTCAACAGCGCCCGGCCGAAATACGATCTGAAATACTATACGGCGCTGGCGGAGGAACTGGAAAGGGCGGGCGCGCATATCATCGCCGTCAAGGATATGGCCGGTCTCCTGAAGCCTGCTGCGGCTCGTATCTTGTTCAGGGCGCTTCGCGAGGCGACGGACCTGCCCATCCACTTCCATACGCACGACACGTCCGGAATCGCGGCGGCGACGGTACTTGCTGCCGTGGAGTCGGGCGTCGACGTCGTCGATGCGGCCATGGACGCCTTCTCCGGGACGACATCCCAGCCCTGCCTGGGATCGATCGTGGAAGCGCTTGCGGGGACGGAGCGGGACCCGGCGCTCGATCCCGATTGGATCCGCCGGATCTCCTTCTACTGGGAAGCCGTACGCACGCAGTATGCCGCCCTCGAGAGCGACCTGAAAGGTCCCGCTTCCGAGGTCTACCTGCATGAGATGCCCGGGGGACAGTTCACTAACCTGAAGGAGCAGGCCCGCTCGCTCGGCCTCGAGTCGAAGTGGCACAAGGTGGCCCAGACCTACGCGGACGTGAACCAGATGTTCGGCGACATCGTGAAGGTGACGCCCTCGTCGAAGGTCGTGGGCGACATGGCATTGATGATGGTCAGCCAGGAGCTGAGCGTCGCTGACGTCGTCAATCCCGCAAAGGACATCGCCTTCCCGGAATCCGTCGTCTCCATGCTGAAGGGAGATCTCGGCCAGCCTCCGGGAGGATGGCCGGAAATGCTCCAGAAGAAGGCCTTGAAGGGTGAGAAGCCCTACACGGCACGGCCGGGATCGCTCCTCCCGGAAGCGGATCTGGAGGCGGAGCGGAAGGAGATAGAGACCAAGCTCGAGCGCTCCGTCAGCGATTTCGAATTTGCATCTTACCTCATGTATCCCAAGGTCTTTACGGATTTCGCTCTGGTCAGCGAGACCTATGGCCCGGTTTCGGTGCTGCCCACCCATGCCTATTTCTACGGGATGGCGGATGGGGAGGAACTGCTTGCCGACATCGAGCAGGGTAAGACGCTGGTGATCGTCAACCAAGCCATGAGCGGTACCGACGCCAAGGGCATGGTCACGGTCTTCTTCGAGCTGAACGGCCAGCCGCGTCGTATCAAAGTGCCGGACCGCGCCCACGGAGCATCCGGCAGCGCCGCCCGCCCGAAGGCGGATAACTCGAACCCGAACCATGTCGGAGCTCCGATGCCGGGCGTCGTCTCGACCGTTGCTGTCTCGGCAGGACAGGCTGTCAAATGCGGCGATGTGCTCCTCTCCATCGAAGCAATGAAGATGGAGACTGCGTTGCACGCCGAGCGCGACGGGACCGTGGCGGAAGTTCTCGTGCGCACGGGGGACCAGATCGACGCCAAGGATCTGCTGGTCGCCTTCGACGGGGGAGAGGCGTAGCTGTTCACACCTGCTCGTGCCGCTACACAAAAAGTGAGATCACGTACCCTGGCGCGGCTTGTCATGCTAATCGATTTAACTAAGTTCGCCGCAGCATGATGGGATGGTGAAGATGGATGTATCTCGCGAGGGCGCGGCGGCGCGGAGCAGTTATGTGACGCGGGAGCGCCTGGCAGTGGCCCTCCTGTTCCTGATGAACGGTTTCATGGTCGGTGCGTGGGCTCCGAAGATCCCGGAGTTCGCGAGCCGGCTTTCGCTTTCCGAAGGCGGACTGGGGCTGATGATCCTGATCTTCGGTCTCGGCTCGCTGGTCATGATGCCGATCGCCGGGAGCCAGATCGCGCGGCTCGGCTCCAGCACCGTCTCCCGCATTGCCGCCGTTCTTGCCACGCCGACCCTGTTTCTTCTCACGCTGGTCGGCGACGTCTGGACCGGCGCGGTGGCAATCTTCCTGTTCGGCGGGCTGATCGGCGCCATGGACGTTGCGATGAACGCGAATGCGGTCGCGGTCGAGAAGTTCATGCGGCGGGCGATCATGTCCTCCTGCCACGCCTTCTGGAGCCTTGGCGGCCTGTTGGGGGCTGCAAGCGGCGGGTATCTCATCGAGCGCCTGGGAGTGGTCGGCCATGCATTGCTCGTGACGGTTCTGGCTGGCGCCATGGTGATGGCCGCATGGCAGATGATCCTTCATGATGCGCCCCATCCCGAGGAAGTTGCGGAGCGGGCACGTCTTCCCCGGTCCGGGCTGCCCTGGCTCATCGGTCTCATGGCTCTGTTCTGCATGATCCCGGAGGGCGCGGTTATCGATTGGAGCGCTCTCTACCTGCGCGAGGAATTGGGATCCTCGGTGACGGCCTCCGGCTTCGCATTCGCGGCCTTCTCCCTCACCATGGCCATTATGCGCTTTGCCGGGGACCTGGTCCGCGACCGCTTCGGTGCTGTGCGGACGCTGCGGGTCTGTGCGGTGGTCTCGGTGACAGGCCTGCTGATCGCCGGTTTCGCGCCGGACGAGACCGTCGCGATCATGGGGTTTGCTCTGGCAGGCATCGGCGTCTCCAACCTTGTCCCGATCGTCTTCTCGGCGGCCGGCAACCTGCCGGGCATGCAGCCGGGAGTAGGCCTGTCGGTGGTCACGACGATGGGATATTCCGGAATCCTGGTCGCGCCTTCCGCGATCGGTTTCATAGCAGAGTATACCGGTTTGGCCGTGATCTTTGCCGGTCTGTCGATCCTGCATCTCGTGGTCCTGCTGCTGTCTCCGCTGGCACGCCATGCGGATGGCGTGCGGCACGATTGAGGGCGGGAGCCGAGGACGGAAGCCCCGGCGGTTGACAAGCCACATTTGATCCTCCACCTGAAAGGCATCCATCCCAGCCGACGAGACCCGAATGTCCACATGCCTTGAGTACGATCCGAAGCCGCGCCGGACGACGGTCGCCGTCGATGTCGGCGGCGTGATCGTCGGTGGCGGCGCGCCGGTCGTCGTCCAGTCCATGACCAATACGGACACGGCCGATGTGGACGCGACCGTAGCGCAGGTCGCGGCTCTCCATCGGGCCGGCTCGGAAATCGTGCGCATCACGGTCGATCGGGACGAGAGTGCCGCCGCCGTGCCGAAGATCCGCGAACGTCTGCTGCGCCTGGGCATGGACGTGCCGCTGGTGGGCGATTTCCATTATATCGGCCACAAGCTTCTTGCGGATCATCCGGCCTGTGCCGAAGCGCTTGCCAAATACCGCATCAATCCCGGCAATGTCGGCTTCAAGGACAAGAAGGACAAGCAGTTCGCCGACATCATCGAGATGGCGATCCGCTACGACAAGCCGGTGCGCATCGGGGTCAACTGGGGTTCGCTGGATCAGGATCTCCTGACGACCCTGATGGACCGCAACGCTGCCGAAGGCTCGCCGCTCTCCGCCCGGCAGGTAATGCACGAGGCGATCTGCCAGTCGGCGCTGATCTCGGCGGAGCTGGCGGAAAGCATCGGCCTGCCGCGCAACCGGATCATCCTGTCGGCCAAGGTCAGCCAGGTGCAGGACCTCATCGCCGTCTATTCCATGCTTGCCGAACGCTCCGGCCATGCCCTGCACCTCGGCCTCACCGAGGCCGGCATGGGGACAAAAGGCATCGTGGCCTCCTCCGCCGCCATGGGCTATGTGCTGCAGCAGGGGATCGGCGATACGATCCGGGTATCGCTGACGCCCGAGCCGAACGGCGATCGCACCCGCGAGGTACAGGTGGCCCAGGAACTGCTCCAGGTCATGGGCTTCCGCCAGTTCATCCCGGTGGTTGCCGCCTGCCCCGGTTGCGGCCGCACCACCTCCACTGTCTTTCAGGAGCTCGCGCAGCGCATCCAGGAGGACATCCGCAAGAACATGCCCGTATGGCGCGAGAAATATCCCGGCGTCGAGGCGCTCAACGTCGCGGTGATGGGCTGCATCGTCAATGGTCCCGGCGAAAGCAAGCATGCCGATATCGGCATTTCGCTTCCCGGCACCGGCGAGACGCCGGCGGCACCGGTCTTCATCGACGGCAAGAAGGCTCTGACCCTGCGCGGCCCAGACATCGCCGCTGATTTCGAAAAGCTGGTGATCGACTACATAGAGCAGCGCTTCGGACAACGCTCCGCAGCGGAATGACCTATCCTTGTCCCCGTGCTGCCGTATTTCGTGGTAAATGACGATTCACCACAGACGACGGGGACATCGATTCGAATGATCAAGAAGCTCGCATTCGTCGCGCTTGCAGCGACCTATCTTTCCGCATGCACCACGACCGACCCCTATACCGGTCAGCAGAAGGTTTCCAATACGGCCGGGGGCGCCGCCATCGGCGCCGGTCTCGGCGCCCTCACCGGTCTTGCAATAGGCGGTGACGGGAAGGGCGCACTGATCGGTGCCGCAGTGGGCGGTCTCGCCGGCGGCGCCATCGGCAACTATATGGACCAGCAGGAAGCCGAACTGCGGGCGCAACTGCAGGGCACGGGTGTTTCGGTCACCCGCATGGGTGACCGCATCGTTCTCAACATGCCGTCCAATGTGACCTTCGCAACGGATCGGGATCAGGTGATCCCACCCTTCTATCCGACGCTGGACTCCGTTGCGATCGTGCTGAACAAGTTCAACCGCACGCTCATCGACGTCAATGGCCATACGGATTCGACGGGAAGTCTTGCCCATAACCAGGGTCTGTCGGAGCGGCGCGCCGCGTCGGTCGCCAACTATCTGGCGAGCCGCGGCGTCGACCAGCGCCGCATGTCGACGATGGGCTTCGGGCCGTCGCAGCCGATTGCCTCGAACGCCACGCCGGAGGGCCGTGCGCAGAACCGCCGCGTCGAGGTCATGATCGCGCCGATCACGCGTTGACCGGTCCATCCCGACGGGCCGTCACTGGCGGCTCGTCAGGAGCCGTCGCATTCCGATCCGGAGCCCGGATCGTCAGTTCTTCCGGTCCGCAATAAATTGTGCTGCCTGCTGCAGGATGGAGGCGCGGGGACCGAAACCGGCGAGGAGGTCGATGGCCTCCTGCGCGAGGGTGGCAAGCCGCTCTTCCGCCCACGCCGTCCCGTGCAGTGCCACCAGCGTTCCCTTGCCTCGACCGGCGTCCTTGCCGGTTGCCTTGCCCATGATCGCGGCATCGGCGGTAACGTCGAGCAGATCGTCCGCGAGTTGGAAGGCGAGGCCGATCTTCTGGCCGAAGGTCCGCAACCGCTGTCGGTCCTCCGTATCGGATCCCGCCACGATGGCGCCTGCCTCGCACGCAAAGCGCAGGAGAGCTCCGGTCTTCATCGCCTGCAGGGTCAAAATTCCCGCTTCATCGGGCGGAGACTTCTCGGCGGCGAGATCCAGCGCCTGCCCTCCGGCCATGCCGCCGATACCGGACGCCCGTGACAGGGCTAGGATCAGTTCGACTTTCGGCCTGTCCGCCAGCCGCGTCTCCGGTGCCGCGATGATGTCGAAGGCGAAGGTCAGCAGGCTATCCCCGGCAAGGATCGCGGAAGCCTCGTCGAATGCCTTGTGGACGGTTGGTCGTCCGCGCCGGATATCGTCGTTGTCCATGGCCGGCAGGTCGTCGTGGATCAGGGAATAGCAGTGCACGCATTCGAGCGCGCAGCCGACTCGCGCAGCGACCTGCGGATCGCCTCCCAGAAGCGCTGCGCTTTCCTGCACGAGGAAGGGCCGCAGGCGCTTGCCGCCGTTCAGCGTTCCGTGCCGCATTGCCGCCAGCAGCGACGCCGGCCGGGCGATCTCGCCGGCCAGGCGGCTGTCGCCAAGCAGAGAGGCCAGAAGTGCCTCTGTTCGCTTGGCGCTTTCGATGAGGTGTTGTTCGAACGACTTCAAGGACATGGTCATGGCGGCTGTTTGGCACGAGTGGAGGCCAACTTCAACGTGCCCTGCGAATGGGTGGTAAGATTTGGCCGATCCACTGGTCATCGCTTGCGCCAAACGTTAAGAGTCGCCGACGCGAGAGGCGAAATTGGACGTTGTACCGGAACGACAGGTAGAAGAGGGGGAGGAGGGATTGCGGCATAGCCGGCAATCATCGGCAGCGCGCTTCCTGCGCCGGCTCATCCTTGTGGTGCTGGTCGTGCTGATCGCTCCCTATCTGCTCATTCTTCTCTATACGCCGCCGTTCGTCCACCCCGTCTCGACGCTGATGCTGGCGGATCTTGCTCTGCTTAGGGGTTATGAGCGCCGGTGGGTGGCTCTGGAAGATATTTCCCCCAATCTCGTCCGATCGGTGATGATGTCGGAAGACGGACAGTTCTGCCGGCATTCCGGGGTGGACTGGGGGGAAATGAAGGCGGTGGTCCAGGAGGCCCTGGAGGGAGAAGCGACGCGCGGCGCGAGTACGATTCCGATGCAGACGGCCAAGAACCTCTTTCTCTGGAACGGCAGGTCCTTCGTCCGAAAGGGGCTCGAAATGCCGCTGGCGATCGCCGCGGACTTCTTCTGGTCCAAACGCCGGCTGATGGAGATCTACCTCAATATCGTCGAATGGGGACCTGGAATCTACGGTGCGGAAGCTGCCGCTCGGCACCATTTCGGCGTTTCAGCCAAGGACCTGAGCCGCAGGCAGGCGGCGCTTCTGGCGGTGGCGCTGCCGAATCCCATTACGCGCGTCGCCGGCAAGCCCGGCAGGGGGATGCAGCGGCTTGCCGGGGTGGTGGAGCGAAGGGCGCGCAACTCCCGGGATTACGTCACATGTATTTATCAGTGACGTCGAGACTTTTCATTGGTCCCGCCGAGTAAAGCTGGGTAGCTATTGCGTGCGCGTGGAGAACCCGATGACCCAGCTTACCCTTTATATTGGCAACAAGAACTATTCCTCCTGGTCGTTCCGTCCCTGGATCGCCTTGACGGCGGCCGGCATTCCCTTCGAGGAAGTCCTGATACCCTTCGACTTCCCTGCCGGTAATCCCCGCTTCTTCGAGGTATCGCCGACGGGGCGGGTCCCGGCCCTTCATCACGGGCCGCTGCGGGTCTGGGAGTCGCTCGCGATCATCGAATATGTCGCGGAGCTCTTTCCCGAGCGGCATCTTTGGCCGGAAAATGCTGCGTCACGCGCTATCGCGCGTTCGATCTCCATGGAAATGCTCTCGGGCTTCCGCGCCCTCCGCGGCGCCTGCCCGATGAACATGCGTCGCGAAAAACGGAAGATCGTCCTTCCGGAAGGCGTAACGGACGATGTCGCCCGTATTTCCACGATCTGGAGGGAATGCTGCGAGATGTCGGGAGGCCCCTTCCTCTTCGGCCGTTTCTCTGCAGCGGACGCGATGTTCGCTCCGGTGGTCAATCGGTTCGATGTCTACGATCTGCCGGTCGACAGGGATGCGCTTACCTATATGGACGCGATGAAATCGCATCCGGCCTGGATCCGATGGCGCGAGGCCGCCCTTGCGGAAACCTGGATCGTTCCGGAGGACGAGGCTTAGGGCTGCGGTGATTTTTTCCCTGCGGGGACTGGTCAAGCGGGGGATCAGCATGTATAAGCCGCCCAAATTTCCGATATTGAGGCTTGTCCAGTTCGGCTAAATTCGGCCGGGGACGACGCTTTGCACGAAAAGTGGAGTAACGAGAATGGCTGTACCGAAGAGAAAAACGAGCCCGTCGAAACGCGGTATGCGCCGTTCGGCCGACGCGCTGAAGGCTCCGACCTACATCGAAGACAAGAACTCGGGCGAGCTCCGTCGTCCGCATCACATCGACCTGAAGACGGGGATGTATCGCGGCCGCCAGGTCCTGACGCCCAAGGAAAGCGCATAACGCTTTCGGATGATTTCGAAGAAAAGGCCGGTTCTCCCGGCCTTTTTTGTTGCTTCGCGCCCGCGGTTGGCGGCTTGGGTCAGAGATTGTCCAGCCTGTTCTGGAGGGTCCGCAACTGCTCCTTCAGCTCCTCGATATCCTTCGGATCGGACTTCTTCGACGAGGATGCTGGCGGCTGGGTCCCGAAGGGCGAGAACATCTGCATCGCCTGACGGAACATTTCCGTGTTCCGGCGAACCTGTTCCTCCATCAACTGCATCGGGGCCTGCAGGTTTTTCGACAGCGAGGTGTCTCCGAAAGCCCGGCTCATCTGCTCGCGCATCTGGACCTGCTGCTGGGCGAACGCCTGCATCGAATGCTCCAGGAATGTCGGCACCACCATCTGCATTTGGTCGCCGTAATAGGAAATGAGCTGCCGCAGGAAGGAGATGGGGAGCAGGGTGTTCCCGGTCTTGGATTCCTGCTCGAAGATGATCTGCGTGAGGACCGAGTGGGTTATATCCTCACCGGTCTTGGCGTCCTGCACGACGAACTCCTCGCCCTTCTTCACCATCTTGGCGAGGTCTTCCAGCGTGACATAGGTGCTGGTGCCGGTATTGTAGAGGCGCCGGTTCGCATATTTCTTGATGACTGTTTCGCCGTCGGTCTTGGCCATTCTTCGCCTCCTCGCTCCTCACATCTGCACGCCGGAGGAGCTCTCCCCAATGGACTGTATGCGCAAACGAAGCGGGCTGACAACGTTTTTGTGCGCCGCGGCGGGAAGCGGTCCGCCGTGGCGCAAGGCTTTCAAATGTCGAATTACTTTCCGATGAAAGTCGCAGTCCCGGCCGTTTGACTTCGCCTCGAAGCTTTGTCAGTCTTTGAGCAAAAGCGAAATGACCAGGAGACACCCGTGACGCAACCATCGATCGTGATCGCATCCGCCGCCCGCACGGCCGTGGGCTCCTTCAACGGCGCTTTCGCCAACGTGCCGGCCCATGAACTCGGGGCCGCAGCCATAAAGGGTGCGCTATCGCGGGCGGGCGTCGAAGGCGGCGAGGTGGATGAGGTCATCCTTGGTCAGGTGCTGCCTGCGGGAGAAGGGCAGAATCCGGCCCGCCAGGCCGCGATGAAGGCCGGCGTCCCGCAGGAGGCAACGGCCTGGGGCGTCAACCAGCTTTGCGGATCGGGATTGCGGGCCGTGGCGCTCGGGCTGCAGCAGATCGCGCTCGGCGATGCGAAGATCATCGTCGCCGGGGGGCAGGAATCCATGTCCATGGCGCCGCATGTCGCCCATCTGCGCGGCGGCGTGAAGATGGGCGACATGAAGATGATCGACACCATGATCAAGGACGGCCTGACGGATGCCTTCTACGGCTATCACATGGGTATCACCGCCGAAAACATCGCCCGCCAGTGGCAACTCTCGCGCGACGAGCAGGACCAGTTCGCCGTCTCCTCCCAGAACAAGGCGGAGGCGGCCCAGGCTGCCGGCCGGTTCAGGGATGAAATCGTGCCGTACGTCATCAAGGGCAAGAAGGGCGACGTCTCCGTAGAGGACGACGAATATATCCGTTTGGATGCCACGCTCGACAATATGGCCAAGCTCCGGCCCGCCTTCGATAAGGAAGGTACGGTTACGGCGGGGAATGCCTCCGGCATCAACGACGGCGCCGCGGCTGCGGTGCTGATGACCGAGGACGAGGCGGTACGGCGCGGCATTCAGCCGATGGTGCGGATCGTTTCCTGGGCGACGGCCGGCGTCGATCCCCAGATCATGGGCACCGGGCCGATCCCCGCGTCCCGCAAGGCGCTGGAGAAGGCCGGGTGGAGGGCGGCCGATCTCGACCTCGTAGAGGCCAACGAGGCCTTCGCCGCTCAGGCCTGCGCGGTCAACAGGGAACTCGGCTGGGATCCGGCGATCGTCAACGTCAACGGCGGCGCGATCGCCATCGGCCACCCGATCGGCGCCTCCGGTGCCCGCATACTGAATACGCTTCTGTTCGAAATGAAGCGGCGAAAGGCCAGGAAGGGCCTTGCCACGCTCTGCATCGGCGGCGGGATGGGCGTCGCCATGTGCTTCGAAGCGATGTGAAGCGGCTTACGCCTCCTGCCGGAGGCGACACCTGCCTTGAAGTCGAACTTGATGCCAGGGGTCCTCGAGATCCTCAGACCGGAGAGGGAGCAGTCGATGACCAGGGTAGCAGTGGTAACGGGCGGCACGCGCGGCATCGGAGCGGCAATCTGCGTGGCGCTCGGCGCAGCAGGCTTCAGGGTCGCCGCCAACTATGCCGGCAACGACGACAACGCCAGGATCTTCGGAGCGGAGACCGGAATTCCCGTCTTCAAGTGGGATGTCTCGAACTATCACGCCTGTTCTGAGGGCGTGAGGCAGGTAGAAGCTGAGCTCGGTCCGGTCGAAGTGCTCGTCAACAATGCCGGAATCACCCGCGATGCCATGTTTCACAAGATGACGCCCGAGCAGTGGAACGAGGTGATCGCGACGAACCTGACAGGGCTCTTCAACATGACCCATCAGGTCTGGGCAGGGATGCGCGACCGCAGTTTCGGGCGCATCATCAATATCTCGTCCATCAACGGACAGAAGGGCCAGATGGGCCAGGTCAACTATTCTGCCGCCAAGGCAGGAGACCTCGGCTTCACCAAGGCGCTCGCTCAGGAGGGTGCTGCGAAGAACATCACGGTGAACGCCGTATGTCCCGGCTATATTGCCACTGAAATGGTCAAGGCGGTTCCCGAGCAGGTGCTGAAGGAACGGATCATCCCGCAGATACCGGTCGGACGGTTGGGGAGCCCCGAGGAGATCGCGCGTTGCGTAGTGTTCCTGGCCTCGGAGGATGCGGGCTTCATCACGGGGTCAACGATAACGGCGAATGGTGGACAATATGTCGCCTGATGGCCGCGGCGGACGGACAAACAAAAATCGGCGCCGAACGATCGGCGCCGATTTCTGCTGAGCGATAGCTGTTAGCGGCAACGCGCTTCGTAGGTGCGGCCGTGGCGGTCGCGATAGATGCAGTAGCCGGAGCGCTCCTGGGAGGCGCCGACGAGGGCACCCACGGCGCCGCCGGCTACGGCACCCACTGCCGCGCCACCCCAGCTGTTCGTCGCGACGCCGCCAATGACGGCGCCGGTGCCGGCACCGATGGCCGTACCGCGTTCGGTGGATGTGCAGGATGCGAGAGAGCCGATAAGGGCGGCTGCGAGCAAGATCTTCTTCATGGTTCTTCCTTCCCGTTTTTGATGACGCTTTACTTAGATCCTGCCCATGAGCAGGAGGATGATCACGATAATCAGGACCAGTCCCAGACCTCCTGACGGTCCATAACCCCAGCTGCGGCTGTAACCCCAATTCGGCAGAGCGCCGATCAGAAGCAGTATCAGGATGACCAGCAACACCGTTCCGAGCATCTTTTTCTCCGTCCGGACATTTCAGGATGCGGGAACAAACGCATCTTCTACCGTTTTGTTCCAAGTCGCAATGACTCAGGGCAAGATGTTCCAGATGCAGCAGATCAAGGCCGCATGCCTTCCGGCGAAAAAGGGGCTAGAGAACAAACCGGCACCGGGCGCCGTCACCGATTCGTCGCCGGTTCGTTCCGCGTTGTTCTGCAAGCGCCGGCTTATAAAACGTGGGAGAAGGGGAGCGACGGCTTGCCATTCCCCCGGCCGATAGCCATTTCTGGCGAAGCCGGTCACGACCTCCGGCGATACAACGTTTTGCGGACACGGTTTTGAATTCCCAGCCCATGATGCTGAGCGGTCGCGGCGTGACTGCCGTGCTCGGTCCCACCAATACAGGCAAGACCCACTATGCCATCGAGCGGATGGTGGCTCACGGCAGCGGCGTTATCGGTCTTCCGCTGAGACTGCTGGCACGTGAGGTTTACACGCGCGTCGTGGAAAAAGTCGGCGTGGCTGCGGTGGCTCTAGTTACGGGGGAGGAGAAGATCACTCCGCCGGGCGCCCGTTTTTCCGTCTGCACCGTCGAGGCCATGCCACGCGAGACGAATGCCGCTTTCGTCGCCATCGACGAGGTGCAGCTTGCGGCGGATCTGGAACGGGGCCACATCTTCACCGACCGGATCCTGCATCTGCGCGGGCGGGAAGAGACCCTTCTGCTTGGTGCGGGCACGATGCGAGCGATCCTGGAGCGGATCCTGCCGGGCATCACGGTTGTCGAACGACCCCGCATGTCGCAATTGTTCTATGCCGGGCAGAAGAAGATCACCCGGCTTCCTCAACGCTCGGCGATCGTCGCCTTTTCTGCAGACGAGGTCTATGCCATCGCCGAACTCATCCGGCGGCAGCGTGGCGGAGCAGCAGTCGTTCTCGGTGCGCTCAGCCCGCGGACGCGCAACGCGCAGGTGGGCCTCTACCAGGAAGGCGACGTGGAGTATCTGGTGGCGACCGACGCGATCGGCATGGGCCTCAACCTCGACGTCGACCATGTCGCCTTCGCCCAGGACCGGAAGTTCGACGGTTTCCAATTCAGAAATCTCACCCCCGGCGAGATGGGACAGATCGCCGGCCGTGCCGGCCGTCATGTCCGCGACGGAACCTTCGGCGTCACCGGTCAGGTCCGGCCGCTCGACGAGGAACTGGTCGAACGCATCGAGAGCCACGAGTTCGAGGACGTGAAGGTTCTCCAATGGCGTTCCAAGGCGCTGGACTTTGCCTCGATCCGGGACCTGCGCGCAAGCCTCAATGTCGCGCCCAGCATTGCGGGCCTGACCCGGGCACTGCCGGCGACGGACAGCCAAGCGCTCGATCACCTTTCGCGCTATCCCGAGATTATCGATGCGGCAACCACGCCGGCAAGGGTGGAAAGGCTTTGGGAAGCCTGCGCACTGCCGGATTACCGCCGGATCGCTCCCGCTCAGCATGCGGACCTCATTTCGACGCTTTTCTTCGATCTGGTGCGCCACGGGACGGTGAATGAAGACTTCATGGCCGAACAGGTTAAGCGCGCCGACCGCACCGACGGCGAGATCGACACGCTGTCGGCGCGAATTGCGCAGATCCGGACGTGGACCTATGTCTCGAACCGCCCCGGCTGGCTGGCTGATCCGACACACTGGCGAGAAAAGACCAGGGAAATTGAGGACAGGCTGTCGGACGCCCTACATGAACGGTTGACGAAACGCTTTGTTGACCGCAGGACATCTGTGCTCATGAAGCGCCTGAGAGAGAATGCGATGCTGGAAGCAGAAATCAGTGTGAATGGTGATGTCTTCGTCGAAGGTCATCACGTCGGACAGTTGGCGGGATTCCGGTTCACGCCCATCGCGGGGGCGGAAGGTCCGGACGCGAAGGCTGTCCAGGCTGCGGCGCAGAAGGCTCTCTCGCTCGAGTTCGAGGCCCGCGCGGCGCGCCTTTATGCTTCCGGCAATGGCGACCTCGCGGTCGGATCGGATGGTTTCGTCCGTTGGCTGGGCGACCCCGTCGCGCGGCTTGCCGAGAGCGATCACATCATGCGCCCGCGGGTGATCCTCCTTTCCGACGAGCAGTTGACTGGCACCGCGCGCGAGCACGTGCTCGCCCGCATCGAAAGGTTCGTCAACCACCATATCGCCACGGTCCTGAAGCCGCTCGACGACCTCTCCCGCGCCGAGGATCTCCAGGGCCTGGCCAAGGGTCTGGCATTCCAGCTCGTCGAGAACCTCGGCGTTCTCTTCCGCCGGGATGTGGCCGACGATGTCAAGTCGCTCGATCAGGACGCCCGGGCTTCCATGCGCCGGTACGGCATCCGTTTCGGCGCCTATCACGTATTCATGCCTGCGCTGCTCAAGCCGGCGCCTGCGGAACTCATCACGCTGCTCTGGGCACTCAAGAACGACGGCCTGGACAAGCCGGGCTATGGCGACCTGATCCCGGCACTGGCGGCTGGCCGGACCTCGGTCGTTGCCGATCCCGGCTTCGAACGCACCTTCTACAGACTGGCCGGCTTCCGCTTCCTTGGAAAGCGGGCGGTGCGCATCGACATTCTCGAGCGGCTCGCGGACCTCATCCGTCCCCTTCTGCAGTGGAAGCCGGGCACGTCGCCCCGTCCGGAAGGTGCCTATGACGGACGCCGGTTCACGACCACCACCTCCATGCTTTCCATTCTCGGCGCCACGCCGGACGACATGGAGGAGATCCTGAAGGGGCTCGGCTACCGCGCGGACGTCGTCAGTGCGGATGAAGCCGCAGCCTTCCTCTCGGCGCAGCAACCTGCGCCGCAGGCGGAAGCCGCAGACGGCAGCGAAGCGGGAGACGCGGCCGCCGAGTTGGAGGCGGAGGTCGCGAAGAATGAGGCTCCGAGCGAGGCCGCTGTCGAGGCGAAGCCCGCCGTGGAGCAACCGGCTGCCGCCGAAACCTCCGCAGACGAGCAGGCGCAAGCCAATGCCGACGCCGCCGCTGCTGAGCCCGAGGCGCCGAAGCCGGTTCTTCTCTGGCGCCCCGGCGGCGGCCGCAACGAGAACCAGCGGACGGGGCGTCCCCAGGGGGGCGACCGCCGTCAAGAGCGCCGCGGCGAAGGTCGCGTTCAGGGAGAGCGCGGTTCTCGCGAGAACGGCCCTCGCGAAGGCGGCAGGCCCGGCCGGGAGAGCCGCCGTCCGGATGGCAAGAGCGACCGGCCCCCGCGCGGCGAACGGCCTGATCGTCAAGAGCGCGGCAAACCGTCGCAGCCGGCGCGTTTCGAGGCCAAGCCGCCCCGCAAGGAGAAGCCGGTGGATCCGGATTCACCCTTTGCGAAGCTGGCCGCGCTGAAGGAACAGATGAAGAAGTAGGCCATGGAGGAAGTCGAGCTACCCGACGGTTCGCCCCAGCGCATCGACAAGTGGCTCTTCTTCACGCGCATGGTCAAGTCGCGGTCCATCGCCCAGTCGCTTGTCGCCGCCGGCTCGGTCACGGTGAACGGTGCGGTGGCTCGGCAGTCCAGCCTGACGGTGCGGCCGGGGGACAAGGTGGGTATTGCGCTGGAGCGGCGGGATGTCCTCCTGGTCGTCCGCGCGGGAGGCTCACGCAGAGGCCCCTTCGAGGAGGCGCGCCTGCTTTACTCCGACATCTCCGAAAGTCTGGGCGAGCAGAAGGTCCTGACGCCGTTCGAGCGGGCGCAAAGACGACCGAAGCCGTGAAGGCCGTGCCAGGGCTTCGACATCCGGGGCGGCCGTTCGAACAGGCTTATCTCGCGGAGAATAATGCTCTTCCTACGGCGGTTTCCGCAGAAGGTTTATCCTTGCTAACGGCCGGGAAAGGTTCTACCTCACACTCGAACGCGGGTGCGCCGGCGGTCCGATCCGGCCGCGGAATCTTGCATCCGCACCGGCGGTTTTGCCTACCTCCCAGGCGAAACCCGCGCGACCGCGATTTCTGGAGTGCCGCATGACCTACGTCGTGACTGACAACTGCATCCGCTGCAAGTACACCGATTGTGTCGAGGTTTGTCCGGTAGATTGCTTCTACGAAGGCGAGAACTTCCTGGTCATCCATCCGGACGAATGCATCGACTGCGGGGTCTGCGAGCCGGAATGTCCGGCAGAGGCCATCAAGCCGGACACGGAGCCGGGGTTGGACAAGTGGCTGAAGGTCAACGCGGAATATGCCCAGGTCTGGCCTAACATTACCGTCAAGCGGGATCCCATGCCGGAAGCGAAAGAGATGGACGGCGTAGCTGGCAAATTCGAGCAGTATTTTTCCCCGGAGCCGGGCCAGGGAGATTGAGGGAGAAGCTTCGCTGTCTTCCGCAAGAGGTCAAACTGCGGTCTTGTCTCTCTCTTGAGCACGCGGCAGTTGATCTCGTCTGACCGCTTACAAAAGCAAATTATTGATTTACGCACTTTTTTGTGGTAGACAGAAGACACTGTTCCACAAGGCGGCACTTGCGTGCCCAAAAAACATCACGAAAGTAACAGATCATTCAACGCGGTTCCCGTGACATTGCCGTTCTGTATATGTCTTCGCGGTTCGCGGTGGAGTTCTTTTTTCGCGCACGTTGGTCGGACCAGTATTGAGTGACCCGACGGTTTCCCCCGTCTCATCCGGGCCTGCCTGACCCGGCCCCGGTCGTTTACCGGGTGCGTAACAGGGAGTTTGTGAAACGTATGACCACCCAGCAGAAGAAATCTCCGGCACGCCAGGGCTTCAAGACCGGTGAAGCAATCGTATATCCCGCCCATGGCGTAGGCATGATCACCGCTATCGAAGAGCAGGAAGTGGCGGGCATGAAGCTCGAGCTTTTCGTCATCGATTTCGAGAAGGACAAGATGCGGCTGAAGGTGCCGGTGGCGAAGGCCGTCAGCATCGGCATGCGCAAGCTGTCGGAGACCGATTTCGTCGACCGCGCGCTCAAGGTTGTCCAGGGCAAGGCCCGCATCAAGCGCACCATGTGGTCGCGCCGCGCCCAGGAATACGATGCGAAGATCAATTCCGGGGACCTGATCTCCATCGCCGAAGTGGTGCGCGACCTTTACCGCGCCGAAAATCAGCCGGAGCAGTCCTATTCGGAGCGTCAGCTGTATGAAGCTGCCCTGGATCGGATGGCGCGGGAGATCGCCGCGGTCAACAAGATGTCCGATACTGAAGCCGTTCGTCTCATCGAGGTCAATCTCGCCAAGGGGCCGAAGCGTGGCAAGGTGGTAGAGGAAGACGAGTCTCAGGACGAGGCGGCGTAACAGCAGCGTTCATCCCAACAAAAGACCCGGCCTTGAGCCGGGTTTTTTATTGGAACTTTTCCGCCGGCGCGACGTTAACCCGCCGGAACGGCGAACTGCTCCCGTCTTCGGACGCTTCAGCGAACCGATCCTCATCAAAAGAATTAGGGGGCTGCCTCCCAATGGCAAGGCCTCCTCGGGAACAAAGAGGAGATGGGAGACAGTTGGGGAACCTCCGTGGCGAACCTTCGTCACGCGTTGCGCAACCGGCCTCTTGTCGAAGTCAGCCAACTTCACGGAGAACTCCATGAAAGCCATGTCCGCGGACCGCAATATGATCAAGATTGCCATGTCGGCTCCCTACCTGGCCAGAGATGAGGAGCGGGATCTGGCCATCCGCTGGAAGGACGACCGGGACCAGGATGCCCGCAACCAGATCGCGCTCGCTCATATGCGCCTCGTGATCGCCATGGCATCCAAGTTCCGCGGCTTTGGATTGCCGATGAGCGATCTGGTTCAGGAGGGTTATGTCGGGCTTCTCGAAGCGGCAGCCCGTTTCGAACCCGCGCGTGATGTTCGCTTCTCGACCTATGCAAGCTGGTGGATCAGGGCGTCGATGCAGGATTACATCCTGCGTAACTGGTCCATCGTCCGCGGTGGTACGAGTTCGGCGCAGAAGGCCTTGTTCTTCAATCTCCGGCGTCTGCGTGCGAAGCTGGCGCGCGGCGACAGCAACCTTACATCGCGCGCGATCCATGAGGAAATCGCCGCGGCGCTGGGCGTCAGTGTGGCGGATGTGCAAACCATGGACGCCCGTCTTTCCGGCAATGACGCGTCCCTGCAGGCGCCATCCATAGCCGGCGATTCAGACAGCGGCGAACGCCTGGACATGCTGGCGAGCGGCGAGCCCCTGCCGGATGAACAGGTGTCGGGAATGATCGACGGCGAGCGCCGCATGCGCTGGCTGCACGGCGCGCTGACCAAGCTCAACGACCGGGAAAAGAAGATCATCCGGGCGCGCCGTCTTACCGACGAGGGAGCTACCCTGGAAGCCCTCGGCGCCGAGCTGGGGATTTCCAAGGAGCGCGTACGCCAGATTGAAAGCCGCGCGATGGAGAAGCTGAAATCGGCGCTGGTCTCGGCAAACCCGCAGATGGCGGCTTGCTGAAGGCCGCTATCACTCGGAGATGATCTTGACCTTCTGGCCGGGGGAAATGGTTCCTCCTGCCGGAATGGCATTGATCAGCTTGAACAGGTCCAGCTTGCGGTCGGTCCCCATCATGCGCGCCGCAAGCGTTGCCAATGTATCCCCTGACCTCGCAGTCACGATGCGCACGCGCAGCGGCTTCAGCGCGGCGATTTCCTGTGGTGTCATCCGCCGGAAGCTCGATGTGAGAACCCGAGATACGCTTTCCAACGCAGGGCTGCCTTTTGGAACGGCGGTCAAGAAGCGAAAGATCTGATCTCCGATCCGGATGACCGTCACATCGAAATCCCACCGTTCGGCGGAGGCGCGTGCCGTCGCCGCAGGAAGACCATTCACGATCGCCGCCCTCACCGTCTCCGGCTTCAGACCGGCAACCCAGCCGCTCGTCAGGTAATTCTCCAGGCTTGTGGTGTCTCCGGCATCCACGCCGTCGAAGCGCACAGCGGTTTCTCCGGGGCCGGTGGCGAGCACCGCATCCACCTTGTTGTCGATGCGGAAATCTGCGGGAACCTCGAAGCGTATGCCCAGCCCCCCATGCAGGAAGGTCTGTCCGCGCACGAAGCCCTCCTCGGGGCTGTCCCCGTAGAGAAGGCCATCGATGCCGGCCAGATAATAGTCCCTCCCGCGATCGCCGACGGTGCCCTCCATTCCCTGGGAGCGGGCGTGACGGCGTGCCAGGTCGACGCGCTGGGGCGCATTGGGGTGGCTGGAAAGGAAATCGAGGCTCTGGTCCGTATCAGGGTCTACGGACGAGAAACGCGCATAGGCCGCCATGGAATCGAGGAAGCGGGGCGCCGCATACGGATCATAGCCGGCTTCCCCCAGCATGCGGACCCCAATGACGTCGGCCTGCAATTCCTGCTGGCGGGAAAAGGCGGCGAGACGCAGCTTGCCGCGGGCGAGGGCCTGCTTTCCGGCGAGGTCGCTGGAAAGAACCTCCGCCACGACCCTGCTGGCGATCACCTCGGCCTCTTCCCGCCGCTGCCGCTCGATCCCATGGTTGGCGGTCACATGCGCCATCTCGTGGGAGAGCACGGCCGCGACCTCGGAGGCATCATTGGCAAGGGCAAGCAGCCCGCGCGTCACATAGAGGTACCCTCCGGGCAAAGCGAATGCATTGATCGCAGGCGAGTTGAGGATCGTGATCCGGTAGGACTGCGACGGATTTTCAGAGACGGCGGTCAAGGCTCCCGCAATGCGGGCGACCAGCTTCTCCGTCTTCTCGTCATGATACTCGCCACCATAGCTCGCCACGATCCGCGGATGTTCGCGCGCTCCCATTTGCGCCCGCGGATCGTTCTTCTGGACCTCGTCTACGATTTGCGGTGAATCGGAGGGGGCGACGTTCGGCTGGTAGGCCTGATCCAGTATGGACTGGCAGCCCGCAAGCATCGCCGCAGAGGCGAGGACAGCGGCAAGGCTCCTCGTCGTCCGGCGATGGCAGGTGCGCGGAAGTGCCGGCATTTCGATCCTTACCGTCGATTTCGGATTTGTCATTCCAAAGACCCGCTGCCCGGCCGTCCGTCGGGATGCCCCATCCTGAACGAGTTCGACTGTTCTTTCCTGTTGCTTATCCACTTTCACGCCGCAATTACAGCGCTCGTTTGACAGATAGGCGCCCCGCCCCACTCAAAAAGATGCTGTTGCTGCGATGCCACCGCGCCACGACCAAATTGTGGCAGCGCGGTTAACCCGCGAGGAACTGCGAGACCATCGGCATATCGGTATGGGACAAGAAATCCGCGGTCGGCTCCTGGAGCAGGATGTTTGCTCGATCCATGAACAGGACGTGGGTGGACAGGCGCCTCAGCTCTTCGGGATCATGGGTGACGATCACCACGGTGCTTCCGGTCTCCCTGTGAAGTTGCGACAGCAGCGAAGCCATGTCGAGGCGCAGGCCGGGGTCGAGAGCGGCGAACGGCTCATCCATCAGGAGCACGGGTTTCCGCCGGACCAGGACGCGGGCGAAGGCGACGCGCTGCCGTTCGCCACCGGAGAGGCTGGGCGGAAGGCGGTGCTCCATCCCCGCCAGCCCCACATGCACGAGAGCGGCGGAAACCGCTTCCCGCTCCGGCGGGCCCAGCCGTCGGAGCGAGGGACGAACGCCGAGGGCGACATTGGTGAAGACATCCAGATGTCCGAAAAGGTTGTTGTCCTGGAAGACCAGGGAAACCGGCCTTTCGGACGGATGAAGCGGGGTCACGTCTTTCTCGTCGAAGAGTACCCGACCGTTTGTGGGGGTCTCGAAGCCCGCGATGAGGTTGAGCAGCGTCGATTTGCCGGCGCCTGAGGGTCCCGCGACGGCGGTGATCGCTCCCGCGGGAATGCGGCAGTCCAGCCGAAAGCGGGTCGCGCCCAGTGTCAACTCCACGGCGTCCAGCCGGATTTCCGGCGCCTCCAAGATGTTACCCATGGCTGTTTCCGCGCCTTTCATATCCGGAGGTCCCGATAAGCGTCAGGACGAGGCACAGCGCGCCGAGGAGGAGCGCCAAGCCATCTGCGTCTGCCGTCCGGTAGCTCGACAGCCGGCTATATAGATGCCATGGCAGCGTGACGAAGTCGTTGGATGCGAAAAGTGCGACCGCGCCCAGGTCACCCAGGGATAGCGACATCGCAAAAGACAGTGCGAGCAGGGCAGGCCGAATGAGTGCGGGGCGATCGATCCGCCAGATCCTGGCCCAACCCGAGATGCCCAGGCTGGCGGTCAACCTGCCGGTTTTCCGGCGATGCTCCTGCATGGCGGGTTCCAGCACCCTGATGACGAAGGGCAGCGCCATCAGGGTATTGATCGAGACGACAAGGCCGGCAGTGAGGGATGAACCGGATGCGAGGGGCCTCAGAAGCAGGAACCATCCGGTGCCGAGCACGACGGGCGGGACCAGGAGAACCAGCAAGGGCGCGGTCCCGAGGGCGGCCGAGAGGGCCAGAAGCGGCTTTCCGGGCGTCTTGGTTTCCCGGACGGTGAGACGGGCGCCGATGATCGCAACCGAAAGAAGAAGTGCCGCGATACTCGACGACAGGGCGACCATGGTGCTCGTCGCCAGGGCTTGGCGGAAGGCGGTGCTGGTGAGAAGGCCGGTCAAGTCGGCCCGTACACCTGCCCAGACGATTGCGCCCAGCGGCAGCAGAAGCATGAGCGTGGCACAGCAGATCATAACGGCATCCCAGATCACGCTTGCCGTGCCCCGGCCGTCTAACCGGCGGCTGCGGCGGCCGGTGGTGACTGACGCTTCCTCGGCTGCAGGAAGCAATGACAGGACGGCGAGAACCACTGCGGTCACGCCGATCTGAAGCAATGCCAGCGTCATGGCACGGGCGGGATCGAAGTCGAAACGCAGCGCCTGGTATATGGCCACTTCCAGGGTTGTCGCCGCCGGTCCTCCGCCCAGCACCAGAACGAGCGTGAAGCTCGTGGCGCACAACATGAAGATCAAGGTGCCGATGCCGGGCAGGATGCGGGAAAGGGCCGGCCACTCGATGCGGAGGAAGATGACCGCGGGCTTCATGCCGAGTTGGGCGGCCAGCATCCAGTACTCGCCGGGAAGCCGGTCCAAGGACGCGACCATCAGGCGGCAAGCCAGCGGCAGGTTGAAGAAGACATGCGCCAGAAGGATGCCGCCGAGCCCGTAGATATTGACCGGCTCATCGAGGCCGAAGCCGAGGAGCAGGTCGTTCACCATCCCTTGGGTACCCCAGACCGTGATCAGGCCAAGAGCAGCCACCAATGCCGGCAGCCCCATGGGAACCGCCATCAGCCGCAGTATCCACAGCCGGCCGGGAAAACGGGGCCGGCGCGCCAGTGCCAGCGCCACGGGAACTGCCAACCCGATGGAAAGAAGCGTGGATAGTCCGGCCTGGAGCAGCGTGAACCGAAGGACGCGCATGGTGTAAGGCGTCCAGAAGGATGTTTGCGAGGGCGGTAGATCCGGCCTGAAGAGCGCGTAGACGGCAAGGGCGACAAAGACCACCAGGGCTGCGAAGGCCGATAGTCCTGTGCCGATGGCCGTCCGTCTTTCCGCCGTCGTCAGCATCCGGCGCTACTAGCGCTCGCTCATGGCGGTGAGCCATTCGTCGATCCAGGCCTGACGGTTCGCGGCCACCTCCGCCGGATCCATCAGAAACGTTTTCGCCGGCTTGACGAGGCGGTCGAATGCGGGCGGCAAAGGCTCGGCCGTTTCGCCCGCCGGCATCATCCAGTTGGTGGTCGGGATGATGTCCTGGAAAGCCGGCGACATCATGAAACGCAGAAACTCCTTCGCCAGTTCCTTCTGCCGGGACATGGTGACGAGGCCCGCCACCTCGATCTGGATGTAATGCCCCTCGGCGAAGGCCGCGGCCTGGTAGCGCGCATTGTCCTCCGCGACCATGTGGTAGGCGGGCGACGTCGTATAGGAGAGGACCATGGGCACCTCCCCCTTGGTGAACAGCCCGTAGGCCTCTGACCAGCCGGGAGTGACGGTCAGCACCCGTTGGCGCAGCTTGGACCAGGCTTCGCCGGCGTCCTCCCCATAGACTGCTTTAACCCACAGAAGCAGGCCAAGTCCGGGCGTGGAGGTCCGGGGATCCTGAATGACGATCTTCCGGGACGCGTCCCCTTCGACCAGATCCTTGAGGCTCGCCGGCGGTGTCTTCATGGTTTCGGTGTCATAGAGGACTGCGAAATGGCCGTAGTCGTAGGGAATGAAGACATCGTCCCTGTAGCCGCCAGGCACACTGATCGCTCCCGTGTCGAGACCGTGCGGCTCGAACAATCCAGTGGCTTTCGCCTCTCCGGCGAGATTGGTGTCGAGGCCCAGCACGACATCCGCCTGGCTGGATTGCCCCTCCAGCTTCAGCCTGGAGAGAAGGGCCACGCCGTCTGCGACAGCCACGAAGTTCACCGTGCAGGAACAGGTCTCTTCGAACTTCTGCTTCACCTTTGGTCCAGGGCCCCAGTCGGCCGTGAAGCTCTCATAGGTATAGACCGTCAGCACCTGGTCCTGCGCCTTGGCGGGCAGGCCGAAGGCCACGGCGAAAATAAGGGGAAGCAGGAATTTTCCCATCGGTACCTCCTCGATGCTGCAAGAAGGATCGGGCGCCGATGAAGAGCCGTCTAATCCCTCCGCCGGTTCTAACCGGATCAGGTTCAGCGGGTTGGACAATGCCTCTCAGCCGCCTGTGCGGCACCCCGTTAGAGCGGTGAAGATGTAGCGAGCGGGGAGGAGCTTGGCAAGCTGCTCCCTTGGGGTCAATGGTGGCGTTGGAATACCCTGAGTTCCCGCGGAAGGGTCGCCATTCCTCCCGTTCGGTCCGCAACGGCGTAACCGATCGACTGTTCGATCACATGCGGCATGACCGGCTTCGTCAGCACGCCGAGCGGCCCATCGTCGCGCCCTTCCACCTCTTCGGGATTGGCGGTCATGAAGATGACCGTCACCCCGTACTTCTCGGCCAGTTCACGGCCGATCGAGGGCCCTGTCCGTCCGTCGGCGAGATTGACGTCCACGAGTGCGATATCGGCGCTCTGGGCCAGAGCCATGGCATGGTTGCGGCCATTGGCGAAGCCAACCACCTGCAAGCCCATCGCCTCGACCGTCTCGGCGACATCCAGCGCGATCAGGAACTCGTCCTCGACAATCAGCACGCGCTGATCGGAGGAGTCCCGGACCTGCCAACCACTCGGTACACTTGTCAGCATCGCTCTTCTCCTGCTGGTTCCGCCGGTCGATCTCTGGCGTATCAGATCGACACTGCCACCCGAACGAAGACTTGCAGATATTGTTCCGGATTGAGCCACTGCCCCCGAAGCCAAGCCTTTGGTATGGCTAACAGATCGTTAAGGCTGGCCCTCGAGTTCCTCGCGCAGCATCTCGAGCTCCAGCCATTCCTCTTCCATGCGGCTCAGGCTGTTGCGCAAGCCTTCAAGTTCCGCCGCGAGCCTGTTGAAGGCGGCAGGGTCGCGCGTGAAGAGAGCAGGGTCGGCCATCGTCCGTTCGCGTTCGGCGATGTCGGCCTCGGCCTTCGCCATCTCCTTGGGCAGATTTTCCAGCGCGAACTTCTGCTTGAAGGAAAGCTTGCCCTTGCTCTTCGGTGAACCAGGCGCAGGCGACGCGGGTTCGGCCTTCGGCTTTTCCTGCCTTTCGGCGCGTCGCCGTTCCTCCTGCGCTCCGCGGCGCTGGGCAAGCATGTCGGTATAGCCGCCGGCATATTCGATCCAGCGGCCGTCCGGCGCTTCCGGATTGGCCGGTGCGATGGTGGAGGTGACGGTACGGTCCAGGAAGTCGCGGTCATGGCTGACCAGGATCACGGTGCCGTTATAGCCGGCCACGATCTCCTGCAGGAGGTCCAGCGTCTCGATGTCCAGGTCGTTGGTCGGCTCGTCAAGGATCAGCAGGTTGGAGGGCTTTGCCATGATCCGCGCCAGGATCAACCGGGCCCGCTCGCCGCCGGAAAGGTTCTTGATCGGGGTGCGGATCTGTTCCGGCTGGAACAGGAAATCCTTCATGTATCCTGCGACGTGTCGCTGCTCGCCATTGACCAGCAGGGTCTCGCCGCGCCCGTCTGTTAGGTAGTGGGAAAGCGTGTCGTCGGGATCCAGTTCCTCGCGCTTCTGATCCAGTGTTGCAACGTCGAGGTTCGTTCCCAGCCGGACCATGCCGGCGTCAGGCTGGAGTTGACCGGTCAGCATCTTCAGGAGCGTCGTCTTGCCGGCGCCGTTCGGTCCAACGAGGCCGATGCAATCGCCCCTGTGAACACGGATGGAGAAAGGCGCGACGATGGTCCGTTCGCCGTAGCTCTTGGTGATGCCGTCCGCCTCGATCACCAACTTGCCGGATTCGCGTCCCTCCGATACCTGAGCCTGTACGGTGCCCTGCGGTCCCTTGTGGCCGCGATAGGCTGCGCGCATGTTCTGCAGTTCTCCGAGCCGGCGCATGTTGCGCTTGCGACGTGCCGTAACCCCGTAGCGGAGCCAATGCTCCTCGCGCTCGATCGCCTTGCCGAGCTTGTGCTGTTCCAGCTCTTCGGCCTCCAGCACCTCGTCACGCCAGGTCTCGAAATGGGCGAACCCGCGGTCGAGGCGGCGGGAGGTGCCGCGGTCGAGCCATACCGTCGCGGTCGAGACCTTCTCGAGGAACCGGCGGTCGTGGGAGATCAGCACCAGGGCGCTGCGGGTCTTTCGCAACTCGTCTTCCAGCCACTCGATCGTCGGCAGGTCTAGATGATTGGTCGGTTCGTCGAGCAGGAGAATGTCCGGCTCCGGTGCCATCACCCGTGCGAGGGCGGCGCGCCGGGCCTCGCCACCCGACAACTGGCGCGGATCCTCGTCGCCGGTGAGGCCAAGATGCTCCAGGAGGTACGTGATCCGGTAGGGATCGTCGCCGGGACCGAGGCCGGCTTCCGCATAGGCCTGAACCGTCGCGTAGCCGGCAAAATCCGGGGCCTGCTCGAGATAGCGGATCGTGGAAGCGGGATGGCGGAAGACCTCGCCGGACTGCGGCTCTACCATCCCGGCCGCGATCTTCATCAGGGTCGATTTACCGGATCCGTTTCGTCCGACGAGACAGATCCGGTCGCCCGGCTCGACCTGCAGGCCGGCACCCGCCAGAAGCGGCGTTCCGCCGAAGCTGAGGTGAATATCGTCGAGTTTCAGGATCGGGGGTGCCAATGCTTCAGGCTCCGGTCAGGTCATAGGGGCGGGCGAGGATAATCGCCCTGCCGCGATCAAGGGAAAAGCGGACGGGGCCTTCCGCGACGTTCGATATGGTGCGCGACGAGCCGAAGGGCAAAGAAAAGCTGTCGAGCGGATAGCGTGCATTGCTGATCGTCAATCCGTGAAGATCGGAGAGGCCTATCACCGAAAAGAGGGAACTTCTCGGGAGGTCCATGACCCTCGATACCGCGGGTATCAGAGGCACACCCTCCTCGCGTCCGGAGGTGAGAAGCACGTCGAGGCCCCGTTCGGCAAGGCTCATGCCGTGCAGGAAGTGCTGCAACGCGTGGTCGCTCCGCTCTCCGCCGAGCGCGCCTGCAAGGATCAATCGGCGCGCACCCCTTTCGATCGCTTCGGCTGTTGCGATCTCCCCATCGGTTTCGTTCTTTGCGGGCGGATAGGGCTGCCGTTCCACGCGCGGCCAGGCATCGACCAGTTCCCGGGGGGTGGAATCGAAATCCCCCACCCAAAGCTCCGGCTCGACCTGCAGGGTAGCCGCATGGCGCATGCCGCCGTCGGCCGCGATGAAACGGCTCCTCGCCAACGTGTCGCGCAGGCGTGGCGTCAGGGTAAGGTCGCCGCTAAGCAGGATGGTGAAGGTCGAACCGGTCATGATCGATGCCCTTAGCCGAAACCGGGCCGGAGGCAAAGCGGCTTGCCTGCCGAGGGTCGAGCTTCTAGTTTGCCGGCGAATACGACAAGGGTAGTTCATGCAGTTTCACGGTACCGCGGATTATATCGCCGACAAGGATCTCATGGTCGCCGTGAACGCGGCCATCCGGCTGGAAAGGCCGCTTCTGGTCAAGGGCGAGCCGGGCACCGGAAAGACAGAGCTTGCCCGGCAGGTCGCCAGGGCGCTCGGTCTGCACCTGATCGAGTGGAATATAAAATCCACGACGAAGGCGCAGCAGGGGCTCTACGAATACGACGCCGTCTCGCGGCTGCGCGACAGCCAGCTCGGCGACGAGCGCGTCAACGACGTGCGCAACTACATCCGGCAGGGCAAGCTTTGGCAGGCCTTTACCGCGCCGGGAAAAACCGTTCTGCTGATCGACGAGATCGACAAGGCCGATATCGAGTTTCCCAACGACCTCCTGCAGGAACTCGACCGGATGGAGTTCCACGTCTACGAGACGGGGGAGACGGTGACGGCGAAGGTGCGTCCCATCGTGATCATCACCTCGAACAACGAAAAGGAACTGCCCGACGCCTTCCTGCGCCGGTGCTTCTTCCACTACATCCGCTTTCCCGATGCCGATACGCTGTCTCGGATCGTCGGGGTTCATTATCCCGGCATCAAGCAGGACCTCGTCCGGGAAGCCCTGGCGCGCTTCTTCGAGATCCGCGAGATGCCGGGACTGCGCAAGAAGCCTTCGACGTCGGAGGCGCTTGATTGGATCCGATTGCTGGTGTCCGATGATGTCGATCCCGCCGATCTTGCGGCCAACATCAAGACGGCCTTGCCGAAACTGCACGGCGCCCTTCTGAAGAACGAGCAGGATGTGCACCTCTTCGAGCGGATGGCGTTCCTGGCCCGTCGGGAGCGATAGGCGGCACTTCTTGACCTTTGGCACCCGCGGGCGTAATTGAACGCTGTTCCGTGGTGATTTGGCCGGCCGGCTTGCAGCCACGTTAAACAAGTCGCTAAAGGGCCGCGCGAAGTCGACTTTCACGCGCCGGTTGCGATTTGTTCGCCGCCGGCTTTTTGTTTTGTGAGTGTGCGATGCCGATCAAGATTCCCGATACGCTGCCGGCTTTCGAAATCCTCGTGCAAGAGGGTGTGCGCGTGATGACCGAGACAGTCGCCATCCGCCAGGATATCCGCCCGCTGCAGATCGGGCTCCTCAATCTCATGCCCAACAAGATCAAGACCGAGATGCAGATGGCGCGGCTGGTCGGTGCCAGTCCGCTGCAGGTGGAGCTGTCGCTGGTCAGGATCGGCGGCCACAAGGCGAAGAACACCTCCGAAGAGCACCTGCTCGCCTTCTACGAGACGTGGGAGGAGGTGAAGGACCGCAAGTTCGACGGCTTCATCATCACGGGCGCGCCGGTGGAAACACTGCCGTTCGAAAGCGTCACCTACTGGGACGAGATGCAGCAGATCCTCGACTGGACCACCACCAACGTCCATTCGACCATGAATGTCTGCTGGGGCGCCATGGCGGCGATCTACCATTTCCACGGCGTGCCGAAGCATGAGCTGAAGGAGAAGGCGTTTGGTGTCTACCGGCACCGCAACCTGTGTCCTGCATCGGTCTACCTGACCGGCTTCTCCGACGATTTCCAGGTGCCGGTGTCGCGCTGGACCGAGGTGCGGCGCCAGGACATCGAGAAGGTGCCGGACCTCAAGATCCTCATGGAATCGGACGAGATGGGCGTATGCCTCGTGGAAGAGGCAAAGGGGCGGCGGCTCTATATGTTCAACCACGTCGAATACGACTCCACATCCCTGGCGGACGAATATTTCCGCGACGTGAACGCCGGCATCCCGATCAAGATGCCGCACGACTACTTCCCCCACAACGACGTGACGCTGCCGCCTCAGAACCGCTGGCGCAGCCATGCCCATCTCCTGTTCGGTAATTGGATCAACGAGATCTACCAGACGACGTCGTACGAGCTGGAGAAGATCGGTACGGTCTAGGATGCTGCTTTCCTTCTTCCTCGAGCTGAAGGCTGCGAAGGTCCCGGTCACCTTGCGGGAGTACCTCTCGCTCATGGAGGGGATGAAGCAGGGGCTGGCGGATTTCGATGTCGAGGCGTTCTATTTCCTCGCCCGTACCTGCCTGGTGAAGGACGAGCGTCATATCGACCGGTTCGACCGGGTCTTCGCCGCCCGTTTTCGCGGTCTCCAATCTGCAGTTGGCGGCTCCGGGCCTGCCGCGGCCGACCTGCCGGAGGAATGGCTGCGGAAGTTGGCAGAACGGCACCTGACGGAGGGGGAGAAGGGACTGGTCGAGGCTCTCGGCGGTTTCGACAAGCTCATGGAGACCCTTCGTCGGCGGCTGGAAGAGCAGAAGGGTCGCCATCAGGGCGGCTCCAAGTGGATAGGCACTGCAGGCACTTCGCCCTTCGGCGCCCATGGCTACAATCCGGAAGGGGTGCGCATCGGGCAGGACGGTTCGCGTCATCGCCGTGCGGTGAAGGTCTGGGATCGGCGGGAGTTCGCGGATCTGGACGATACGGTCGAGCTCGGTACCCGCACCATCAAGATCGCGCTGCGCCGGCTGCGGCGCTGGGTGCGCGAGGGAGCGGCGGAGGAGTTCGACTTGCCCGGCACGATCCGGTCGACGGCGGAGCACGGCTATCTGGACGTGCGCACCCGGCCGGAGCGGCGCAATGCGGTGAAGCTCCTGATGTTCTTCGACGTCGGAGGCTCGATGGACGATCATATCCGCGACGTCGAGGAGCTGTTTTCGGCGGCGCGAAGCGAATTTCGCCACCTGGAGCACTTCTATTTCCACAACTGCCTCTATGAAAGCGTGTGGAAGGACAATAGCCGCCGGTCCGAACGGATCGCGACGGAGACGATCATCAACGGTTTCGGCAGCGACTACCGCGTCGTCTTCGTCGGCGACGCCTCCATGAGCCCGTACGAGATCACCCATCCGGGCGGTTCGGTGGAGCACTGGAACCGCGAGCCGGGCGAGGTCTGGCTGCGGCGCATGACGGAGCATTTCCGACGCTCGATCTGGCTCAATCCGGTGCCGGAAGGACATTGGCAGCATACTCACTCGATCGGCCTCGTCCGGCATCTCCTGTCGGGACAGATGTATCCTCTCACCCTCGGCGGCCTGGAGCAGGCAACCCGCGCCCTCAGCCGATGACGTCTTGCCGATTGCGCGGGCGGAAGAAATCGATCAGGTTCGCCCAAGCTGATTTGGAGGCATGCAATGGCTGAGCGCGAAGTCTTCGGAACGACTGCAAGCGGAGAAACGGTCTCTCGGGTAGCGATCCGCGGCGGCGGCTTGACCGCGCATGTCATGACCTGGGGCGCTGTCATCCAGGATCTGCGCCTCGAGGGACACGAAGCACCGCTCGTTCTCGGTTTCGATACCTTCGACGACTACCCCCGCTATTCCTCCTATTTCGGAGCGACGCCGGGGCGCTGCGCCAACCGCATCACCGGGGGGCAGTTCGAACTGGACGGCGAGTCCTACCAGCTGGAACTCAACGAGAAGGGCGTCACCCATCTGCATGGCGGAAGCGACGGCATCGCCAAGCGCAACTGGGACATTCTTGATCTTGCGGAGAACAGGGTCGTGCTGCGGATCACCGACCCCGACGGCCGCGCCGGCTATCCCGGCAACTGCACCGTCACCGCCACCTATCACCTGGCCGGCAACGGTGCGCTCAACGTGCTCTACGAGTCGACCGCGGACCAGCCGACGCCCTGCAACATCTGCCAGCACACCTATTTCAACCTCGACGGCCACGAAACCCCCCTAGGCCACGACATCATGATCGCCGCCGATGACATCGTGGAGGTCGATGAGCGCCAGTGCCCGACGGGCCGGCTGTTGCCGGTCGATGGAACGGTCTTCGACCTCAGGGCCATGGGGCCGATGAACCGGAAACAGGGCGGCAGCCAGGTTCTGTTCGACCACAATTTCTGCCTGTCGGAAGAGCGGGTGGTCAAGCGTTCGGTGGCTTTGGCTCGCAGTGTGCATTCCGGTGTCTCGCTGGAGGTGCGCACGACGGAGCCCGGCATCCAGTTCTATTCCGGCTTCAAGCTCGATGTCCCGGTGCCGGGGCTGGAAGGCCGCCGCTACGGTCCCTTCGCCGGCTTCTGTCTCGAGACGCAGGTATGGCCGGATGCCGTGAACCATCCGAATTTCCCGAACGGCGTGCTCCGGCCCGGCGAGGTGCTGCGGCAGGAAACGGATTACGTGTTCGCAAAGAACTGACAGCCGTCCGGCCCCGGGCGACCCGGCCCCTTCCGGCGGTCGGGCCGCGGCCCGTCGATATCCGAACGCAGGTGCCTTCGAGCTGTTACGGATGTCCTCGGAACAGGCAAATGGCGATTTTCTCTGGAAAATATGAAAACTGGAGCGGGCGAAGGGATTCGAACCCTCGACCCCAACCTTGGCAAGGTTGTGCTCTACCCCTGAGCTACACCCGCTCATCAAACCGCGATCCGGGGTAGACGCTGGACCGTGGGTCGCGGCGCTGCCGGCGACGGGCGCTATATGGCCCAAGTGATTTTCGAATGCAACAGGGAAATGTCAGTGTGGCGGAGAATTTTTGGCGGCGGCGGGAAGGGGCGAGCTTTGGCGATCTTCGAATGGTCGAGGGTGGATAGGAGCGGGAGATCTTGTGCTTGTCGGGGCTCCACCGGCGCGATAAGCCAGGCATCGCCGTTGCGCGTCATAGTCCACACGCAGGAGAACCTTGGTCGATCATGAGCGATGCTGTCCCTCTGCCCGATTTGAAGACCCCCGACGACCTGTTCGCCTTTCTGAACGCGCTCGGGATTTCCCATGCCACCAAACGGCATGCTCCCGTCTTCACGGTGGCGGAGTCCGTCGCGCTGCGCGACGAGATCCCCGGCGGCCACACGAAGAACCTCTTCGTGAAGGACAAGAAGGACAGGTACTTCGTCCTGACGGTCGAGGAAAACGCAACCGTCGACCTGAAGACGATCCACAAGGTCATCGGGGCAGCGAGCCGCGTCTCGTTCGGCCGGCCGGAAAAATTGATGGAATATCTCGGCGTCGTGCCGGGCTCGGTGACGGTGCTGGGGGCATTCAATGATACCGGGGGCAACGTCACCTTCATCCTGGACGAGGACCTGATGAGGAACGAGATCATCAACGCGCATCCGCTTTCCAACGACGCCACGACCTCGATCCGCCGGGAGGATCTGCTGCGTTTCCTGGAAGCGACAGGCCATCCGCCGCTTGTCTTGAAACTGACCGACTGACATACGATGTTTCGCGGCATATAACGGCAAGACGATCGCGGGAGACCTTCATGAGCGGCACAGACAATCCCTACGGTGGCTCCTATGGCGGGCAGATGACGGCCTCGGCGCAATTCGGGGGCTCTGCGCCGACGAACGGGAGCGGACCTGCCGCCTCCTTCGTCAAGGATACGACGACGGCTGCCTTCGGCGCCGACGTCATCGAGGAGTCCCGCCGCCAGCCGGTCCTCGTCGACTTCTGGGCGCCCTGGTGCGGCCCCTGCAAGCAGTTGACGCCGGTGCTGGAGCGGGTGGTCAACGAGGCGCAGGGCCGCGTCCGGCTCGTCAAGCTCAACATCGACGATCATCCGGCCATTCCCGGCCAGATGGGCATCCAGTCGATCCCGGCGGTCGTCGCCTTCGTAGACGGGCGTCCGGTCGACGGCTTCATGGGCGCCGTTCCCGAAACCCAGCTCAGGCAGTTCATCGACAAGGTTGCCGGCCCGGCCGGCGCGGACCGTGCCGCCGAGATCGAAGCGGTGCTGGGCGAAGCGGACGGGCTTCTGACGACGGGGGATGTTCAGGGTGCCGCGCAGCTTTTCGGCGCCGTCCTGCAGGCGGATCCGGACAATGCCAAGGCTGCCGCCGGCATGATGCGCTGCATGATCGAGCTCGGCGACCTGGCGCGCGCCTCGCAGATGCTGGCTTCGCTTCCGGAGGAAGTCTCCAGGGAGCCGGCAGTGCAGGCGGTGGCCAAAAAGCTGGAGCAGTTCGAGGAGGCCCGCAAGCTCGGCGATCCTGCGGCGCTGGAGCATGAACTCTCGCTGCATCCGGACAATCACGAGGCCCGCATGAAGCTCGCCAAGATCCGCAATGCGGAGGGAAAGCGCGAGGAAGCGGCGGAGCATCTGCTCTACATCATGCGCAAGGACCGGGAGTTCGAGGAAGACGGCGCGCGCCGCCAACTGGTCGAATTCTTCGAGGCCTGGGGGCCGAAGGACCCGGCCACGCTGACCGCCCGGCGACGCATGTCTTCCATCCTGTTTTCGTGAAACACGCGCCGGCAAGCCGCCCTTGCGATCCCTGCCGGCTGCCCCACATTATCGCCATTGGCGGCGCTGCCGCCGCGCTGTCGTGGTCCGGGAGGTTGGGACCCCATGATCGTGGGAAATGCCAGATATGTGAAGCGGGAGGACCTCCCCGAGACGGTTCGGGTCTTTCCCCTGACGGGAGCGCTCTTGCTTCCGGGCGGCCAGTTGCCGCTCAACATCTTCGAGCCCCGCTATCTCGCCATGTTCGACGCGGCGCTTGCCGGGGACCGGTTGATCGGGATCGTGCAGCCGTCGCTTTCGGAGGCGGAGAACGGCGAAGGTTCGCGCTCTGCCTTGAGCTGTGTCGGCTGCATCGGCCGCATCACTTCCTTCGCCGAGACGGGTGACGGCCGCTATATCACTTCGCTCAGCGGCGTCTGCCGCTTCCGCCTTCTGGAGGAAATCGGCGAAGGACATCCCTACCGCACCTTTCGGATTGCGCCTTTACTGGCGGACCTGTCGGCCGAGGACGACGAGGCGGCGGTGGATCGCGCCGAGCTGCTGCGCGTCTTCCGGGCCTACCTCGATGCCAACAAGCTGGAGGCGGACTGGGAAAGCGTGGGGCGGGCGGGAAACCGGACCCTGGTCAACTCGCTGTCTATGATGTCGCCCTTCGGCCCCGCCGAGAAACAGGCGCTTCTCGAGGCGCCGGACCTGAAGACGCGGGCGGAAACCCTGATCGCCATCACGGAAATCCTGCTCGCCCGCGGGCCGGGCGATTCCGACACCGTGCTGCAGTAGGTGCCATGGACGAGCGTGTAAGCAAGGTCGATCCGAAGCTTCTGGAGCTTCTCGTCTGTCCGCTCTCGAAAGCGCGCCTCTCCTTCAGCCGCGAGACCAGCGAGCTGGTCTCGGAGAAGGCGAAGCTGGCCTATCCCATCCGGGACGGCGTGCCGATCATGCTGGTCTCGGAGGCCCGCAGGATCGAGGAGTAGTTCTAGATCGCGCTGCCGGCCAACAGCCTCGGTCCATCCTCGCCGGTGATGCCTGCAGCCTCGCTGATGAAATAGGACTTGAGCCGCGGCAGCCGCTCGACGATCCCGAGGCCGATGTCGCGCGCGATCCGGACGGGCGTCATGTCGTTGGAAAACAGGCGGTTCAGGACATCGGTCGT
The DNA here is from genome assembly GCF_902153245.2 of Pseudorhizobium endolithicum. Taxonomy (GTDB): domain Bacteria; phylum Pseudomonadota; class Alphaproteobacteria; order Rhizobiales; family Rhizobiaceae; genus Neorhizobium; species Neorhizobium endolithicum. Next base: position 12,517 of record NZ_CABFWF030000014.1, on the reverse strand, counting down.
AACGCCCATCCGGAAGGTGTCGAAGCGGCGCCAGGACTGGTAGCGCTCCAGGACGTCGAGTGCGCCAATGTCGAGGCCCAACCGGTCGGCTTCGACCACGGTCTCCGCCAGTGCGGCGACATCCTTGAATCCGAGGTTGAGGCCCTGGCCGGAAATCGGGTGGATGCCATGGGCCGCATCCCCGGCCAGCACGAAGCGCGGCGCCACGAAGGCGCGTGCGAGGGTTAGTCCCAGCGGAAACGCCTTTCTGCTGCCGGCGACCGTGATCTGCCCGAGCTTGTGGCCGAAGCGGCGCTGCAGCTCCTCTTCGAAGACGAGATCGTCCGAAGCGACCAGTTGTTCCGCCTCGGCCGTGCGTTCGGTCCAGACGAGGGAGGAACGGTTGCCGGTGAGCGGAAGGATTGCAAACGGGCCGGACGGCAGGAAATGCTCTTCCGCAACGCCCTCGTGCGGTCGTTCGTGCTCGACGGTCGTCACGATGCCCGACTGGCCGTAGTTCCAGCTCACCGTCTTGATCCCGGCCATGTCCCGCAGTCGGGACCTGACGCCGTCGCAGGCCACCAGCAGGCGGGTGTCGATAGTGCCGCCGTCCGACAGCGTCACTTCGTTCCGGGTGCTCCTCGTCTGGAAACCGGTGGCGGAAAGCCCGTGGCGGATCGGGATCCCCAGCTGCTCGCAGGCGCCCCGCAACGCCCGAACCATCGCGACATTGGGGACCATGTGGGCGAATGGGCGGCCTTCGTCCACTTCGCCGTCGAAGGTCAGGAAGACGGGGCGAACCGGATCCGATGTGCGTGAATCGGTGACGATCATCCGGTTGATGGGTTGCGCCTCGGGCAGGATTTCCCCCCAGACCCCGAGAACCTCCAGCATCCGGCTTGCAGCCGCGATGATTGCCGAGGCCCGCTCGTCCTTCTGCCAGACATGCTCCGGAGCCGCCTCGATGACCTCCACCTGAAGATGCGGCGCCGACTGCTTCACCGCCACCGCGGCCGACAATCCGACATAGCCCCCGCCGACCACAAGCATATCACGCATTTTCCGTGCACTCCGTGAGACTTGAGAAGATCACACCGCCCATATAGATCATCCGGCATCTGCTTCCTATGCCGGAGTTCCCAGAATGTCGCGTCAGCCAGAACGGCAAGCCCCCATGGACCAGCTCCTGTCGACGCTCGACCTCGAAAAGCTCGAGGAGAACCTCTATCGCGGCAGCAGCCCGCAGGTGGGCTGGCAGCGGGTTTTCGGCGGACAGGTCATCGCCCAGGCGCTGATGGCCGCGCAGCGGACGGTGGACGAGAGCCGCTTCATCCATTCCCTGCATGCCTATTTCATGCGGCCCGGCGATCCGGCGGTGCCGATCGTCTATCAGGTGGAGCGCATCCGCGACGGATCAAGCTTCGCGACCCGGTGGATCGTCGCGATCCAGCATGGCCGGCCGATCTTCTCGATGTCGGCCTCCTTCCAGGTGGAAGAGGGGGGCTTCGATCACCAGGTGGCCATGCCTCCCGTCACGCCCCCCGAAAAACTGATGGGCGAGAAGGAATTCAAGGAGCTTTTCCTGGCGCAGGCTCCGGCGGTGGTCCGCAAGTACTGGAGCCAGGATCGGCCGATCGAAATCCGCCCGGTTTCGCTGGTGCATTACCTGACGAAGGACAAGCTGGAACCGCGGCAGGACATATGGGTACGGGCCGTGGGAACGGTGCCCGCCGAGCGTCACTACCAGGCCTGTGTCCTGGCATACCTTTCGGACATGACGCTGCTCGATACCTCGCTCTACCCGCACGGCACATCCATCTTCGATCCGAAACTGCAGGTCGCAAGTATCGACCACGCGATGTGGTTCCACCGTCCCTGTGCTCTGGATGACTGGCTCCTCTATACCCAGGACAGCCCCAGTTCGTCGGGCGCCCGCGGGATGACGCGCGGCAGCCTCTATACGCGCTCGGGCGAATTGATCGCCTCCGTTGCGCAGGAGGGACTGATTCGCAAACGGGCAGATGAGTAGATATTCAGCATCTCCGAAACTTTGCCTATATCTTGGGCATGCCTCCAGTCCTGTTCTGCCTCTGCTTTGGGCGGAGCGATATTTTCTGCTTATTATACAAGGATCTAGATCCTCAGTAGCGATCTGGCACGTCCTTTGTATCTGAACCATCCAGTCGCCTTGGTCAGTCCGCAGGCGATGAGGGAATCCGGCCTCGGCCGGACAAACAGAGGATGGGAAAGCCAGATGAAAATCGTGATGGCGATAATCAAGCCGTTCAAGCTGGACGAGGTGCGCGAAGCGCTCACAGCCGTCGGTATCCAGGGCCTGACCGTAACCGAAGTCAAAGGGTACGGCCGGCAGAAGGGACATACCGAGATCTACCGCGGCACAGAATACGCCGTGAGTTTTCTGCCGAAGCTGAAGATCGAGGTCGCGGTACCTTCCGACGTGGTCGAGAAGGCGGTGGACGCCATAGCGTCGGCCGCCAAGACCGGACAGATCGGCGACGGCAAGATCTTCGTCTATTCGATCGAGCAGGCCGTGCGTATCCGGACCGGCGAAACCAGCGCGGACGCGCTTTAACGAACGGCTGATTGGGGAGCTACCAATGCAATTTTCAAGGATCACCACCTCGCTCGGTCGCCTCGGCGCGGTTTCTGCAGCCCTGATGGCGCCGGCCATCGCTTTTGCCCAGGACGCTGCAGCGCCAGCTGCCGAGGCGGCTGCCGCTGCGCCGGTCCCCGATAAGGGCGATACCGCGTTCATGTTCATCTGCACGCTTCTCGTTCTCTTCATGCTGATGCCGGGGCTCGGGCTGTTTTACGGTGGCCTCGTGCGGGCAAAGAACATGCTGTCGGTCCTCATGCAGTGCACCGTCGTGGGGGCCGCCATGATGATCATCTGGGTTATCTACGGCTATTCCTTCGCCTTCGGCGGCTCGGAAAGCGCCTATTTCGGCGGTACCGCCAAGATGTTCCTGTCTGGCGTGACGATGGACTCCACGGCCGCGACCTTCTCGGACGCCGTCATTCCGGAATTCGTCTTTATGATGTTCCAGATGACGTTTGCCGCCCTGACGCCGGCGCTGATCGTGGGCGCGTTCGCGGAACGCATCAAATTCTCGGCAGCCGTCCTCTTTTGCGTCCTCTGGGTGACCTTCGTCTACTTTCCGATCGCTCACATGGTCTGGGATGCGAACGGCCTTCTCTTCGGCATGGGCGCGCTTGATTTTGCGGGCGGGACCGTCGTCCACATCAATGCCGGCATTGCCGGTCTTATCGGCGCATTCCTGGTGGGCAAGCGCATCGGCTACGGCAAGGACATGATGGCGCCGCATTCGATGACGCTGACGCTCGTCGGCGCCGCGATGCTCTGGATCGGCTGGTTCGGCTTCAACGCGGGTTCCAACCTCGAAGCGTCCGGCGGTGCGATGCTGGCTGCGGTCAACACCTTCGTCGCAACGGCAGCGGCCATTCTCTCCTGGTGCGTCGTCGAAACCTTCGCGCGCGGCAAGGCCTCCATGCTCGGTGCCGCCTCCGGCATGATCGCCGGTCTCGTCGCCGTCACCCCGGCGGCCGGTATCGCCGGTCCAATGGGTGCCATCGTCATGGGCATCCTCGTTTCGCCCATCTGTTACTTCTTCATCGCCGTCATCAAGAACAAGTTCGGCTATGACGATACGGCCGATGTCTTCGGTGTCCATGGCGTGGGTGGGTTCTTCGGCGCGCTTGCTACCGGCATCTTCGCCTCGTCCTCCCTCGGCGGGATCGGCTATGCCGACGGCGTGACGATGGGCGGCCAGTTCATGACCCAGCTGACGGCCGTCGTGATCACCATCGTCTGGTGCGGCATCGTCTCGTTCATTCTCTACAAGATCGTGGACGTCATCGTCGGCCTCCGCGTCTCCGTGGAAGCCGAGCGCGAAGGTCTCGACCTGGCGAGCCATGGCGAGGCAGCCTATCACTCCTGATCGAGATTGCGGCGGCGCCGGTCGCCGCAGAACCTCCCGTCGCGGCCGCCGTTCCGGTGGCCGCATTTGCCCGGACCTCGGTCCGGGCTTTTTTGTAGCTATGGCCGTACCGGCCGGCCCACCTGATCTCTGGTTAAAGTCGCATTAACCATCAGCACGGTACCTTCCATGCACTATGCCGGTGTGTGCCCTGGTCAACCGCCGGCCTTCCACGTGGCAACAGCGGACAGAGTGATGGGTAGAAGCAATTCGGCAGCAATGGGCAACCGTACGGCCCGGGCCATGCTGGCCGCCTTCGTCATCCGGCAGGCCATGGCCCTTGCGGGATTCGGGATCTTCATCGGGCTTGCGCTGGCCGTGGCCGCACTCTCCACATGGAACGTTTCCGACCCCAGCTTCTCCTATGCGACCGACAACGAGCCGAGGAACCTACTCGGCCATGCCGGCGCTGCCTTTGCCGACCTGATGATGCAGTTCCTGGGCCTAGCCAGCCTGGTGGCGCTCCTTCCGGTCCTCGCCTTCGCTCTGGCCCTCATCTCCGGGCGCGAGTTCAATCGCGTGCCGGCCCGGCTCGCCGCATGGGCGGGCGGCACCCTGCTTGCATCCGCATCGCTCGGGTGCTTTCCGGCTCCGCTGACATGGCCGATACCGAACGGCATCGGCGGCGTCATCGGCGACATGATCCTCCGCTTCCCGGCCCTCTTCGTCGGCGCCTACCCCACCGGCATGCTGGCGACCATCCTGGGCATGCTCTTCGCCGTGCCGGCAGGGTGGCTGTTGCTCTTCGCGTCCGGCCTCATCGGAGAGGCCTTCGATGACGAGGACGAGGAATACGTGCCCGCCAGCCCGTCGGCCGTCCGCCGCAGTCCGGTCGAGGAGGACGAGGAGGACGAAGGCGGTTTCGGCGGGTTTCTCGCCCTGGGCGCCATCGCGCACTCCTGGTACATCGCCCAGGCCCGGATGCGGCGCCTGTTCGGCATCAAGCCGGCGCGAAGCACTTTCGACCAGCCGTACGACTTCAACGAGGACGAATTCGGCACGCTCAACGAACCCGTGCGCCCGAAGGCCGCGGCTGCCGGCCTGCATCGCGTCGAACCGTCGCTTGAGGGGCCGGCGCGCGATGTCCCCGCCCGCCGCGCCATCCATGCGCCGCCCATGGCGCATGATGACGACGACTTCGATGACGAGCCACCGGTCCGGCCTGCCGGTATTCTGGACGATGAGGACGACATTCCGTTCTCCGCGGCAACTCGCCCTGCGGCCGTCGGATCCGGCCGGGCACAGCCGCGGGTCGTAGCCCCGCCGCCGTCGCCGAAACCCAGCCCGCGCGTTGCCCGCGAGGCGCAGGCGTCGTTCATCGATCCGGACGGCTTCCAGCTTCCCTCCGTCCATCTCCTGGCGGAGCCCAAGGCGGTCGCCCGCGATGCAACGCTGTCCGCCGACGCGCTGGAGCAGAATGCCCGCATGCTGGAAGGGGTCCTGGAAGATTTCGGCGTCAAGGGCGAGATCATCCACGTCCGCCCCGGCCCGGTGGTGACGCTCTACGAGCTGGAGCCGGCGCCCGGTATCAAATCCTCGCGGGTCATCGGCCTGGCCGACGACATTGCCCGATCCATGAGCGCGATCGCCGCCCGCGTGGCGGTGGTGCCGGGCCGCAACGCGATCGGCATCGAACTGCCGAACCGGACGCGCGAGACCGTCTACCTGCGCGAGATGATCGGCTCCAAGGATTTCGAATCCAGCAAGGCGAAGCTCGCCATGGCGCTCGGCAAGACGATCGGCGGAGAGCCGGTGGTCGCCGACCTCGCCAAGATGCCGCATCTGCTGGTCGCCGGTACCACCGGATCGGGTAAGTCGGTCGCCATCAACACGATGATCCTGTCGCTGCTCTACCGCTACACGCCGGAGAAGTGCCGCCTCATCATGATCGACCCGAAGATGCTCGAGCTTTCCGTCTACGATGGCATCCCGCATCTGCTCTCGCCCGTGGTGACGGATCCGAAGAAGGCGGTCGTGGCGCTCAAGTGGACCGTCCGCGAGATGGAAGAGCGCTACAAGAAGATGTCGAAGATCGGCGTGCGCAACATCGACGGCTTCAACAGCCGGGTGGAGCAGGCGCTGGCAAAGGGCGAGGTGCTGACGCGGACCGTACAGACCGGCTTCGACCGCGAGACGGGCGAAGCGATCTACGAGACCGAAGAATTCGACCTGCAGCCGATCCCCTACATCGTCGTCATCATCGACGAGATGGCCGACCTGATGATGGTCGCCGGGAAGGACATCGAAGGTGCCGTGCAGCGTCTGGCGCAGATGGCGCGAGCAGCCGGCATCCACGTCATCATGGCGACGCAGCGCCCCTCGGTCGACGTCATCACCGGCACGATCAAGGCGAACTTCCCGACTCGCATCTCCTTCCAGGTCACGTCCAAGATCGACAGCCGCACCATTCTCGGGGAGCAGGGAGCCGAACAGTTGCTCGGCATGGGCGACATGCTCTACATGGCCGGCGGCGGGCGTATCCAGCGCGTTCACGGACCTTTCGTTTCAGATACGGAAGTGGAGGAGATTGTCGCCTATCTGAAGACGCAGGGCGCGCCGCAATATCTCGACGCCATCACGGCGGACGAGGACGAGGATATGGATGGGGCCGGCCCGGCCGGAACCGCCAACCTGTCCGAGTCGGAGGATCCCTACGATCAGGCGGTCGCCATCGTCCTGCGTGACGGCAAGGCCTCCACCTCCTATATCCAGCGACGATTGGGCATAGGGTACAACCGTGCAGCCTCGCTGATCGAACGGATGGAGCAGGAGGGGCTGATCGGGCCCGCCAACCACGCCGGAAAGCGCGAAATCCTGGTGCCCACGGAGGCGGACATCCTGGAACGCTGATCGCTGGCGACGCGTTGTCATCAAGCCGCCGCCTTTTGATTTCAGGAAGCGGTTGAAGGAGAACAGAATGAAGAAAAAGACCGCGTATTTTCCTGCGCCGGAAGCTGTCAGTCGCAGGGCCTTCTCTGCCGGCCTGCTTGGTTTTGCCGCGGCGGCACTGATGCCGGGAGGTGCTGGCGCACAGGGTGCCGGCGGCTCTGCGGCGGCCCAGCGGATCGCGGACCACTTCTCTTCGGTGAAGACGATGATGGGCGAATTCGTCCAGTTCGGTCCCCGCGGCGAGCAGACGGGCGGGAAATTCTTCATCGAGCGTCCCGGCAAGCTGCGGTTCAACTTCGAGGATCCCTCGCCTATCCGCGTCATCGCCGACGGCAAGAACGTCGTCATCGGCAATACGAAGCTGAAAACCTGGGATCTCTACCCGCTTTCCAAGACCCCGCTCAGCCTGCTCCTTGCCGAACGCATCGACCTGTCGAACCAGATGGTCCGCGACGTCCGCGAGGAGCCCGATCTGACGACGATCGTGCTCGGCAACAGGACCATCTTCGGCGATTCGACGATCACGATGATGTTCGATTCGAAGACCTTCGAGCTCAGGCAATGGACCATAACCGACGCCCAGAACAAGGACACGTCGGTGATGATCTACAACGTCAAGAATGGCGTCGGCTTCGATGAACGGGTCTTCCGTATTCCCTACGATGAAGTCCGCAAGCTCTAAGCCTTCCGGATTCCAGAAGGTCGCCGTTTTTGCTTCACCCGCCCGGTGAAATCCCCTAAACCCTGCGGCATCCCGCCTGAGGTTTAGGAATGACATTCTCCATCACCACCTGGAACATCAATTCGGTGCGGCTTCGCATGCCCATCGTCGAGCAGTTCATCGTCCGTCACCAGCCGGACATCCTGTGTCTCCAGGAGATCAAGTGCCAGGAGCACGAGTTTCCGCTGCAGCCGCTGAAGGACCTCGGCTACGCCCATATCATCATCCACGGCCAGAAGGGCTATCATGGCGTGGCCATTGCCTCGCGGGTACCGCTGGCTGAGGATCATCGCCAGAACTACTGCGGCGTCGGCGACGCACGTCACATCTCGGCAATCTTCGAACGCGGCTCGCGTCGCATCCGGCTTCACAATTTCTATGTGCCCGCGGGCGGGGATGAACCGGATCGCACCGTCAATCCGAAATTCGGCCACAAGCTCGATTTCGTGGAGGAGATGAAGTGCCTGAAGGCGGATGTCATTCCCGGCATTTCGTCCATCCTCGTCGGCGACCTCAATATCGCGCCGCTCGAGCACGACGTCTGGTCGCACAAGCAGATGCTGAAGATCATCAGCCACACGCCCGTCGAGACCGAAGGCCTGCTCGAGGTGATGAGCAAGGGCAAGTGGCTGGATCTGATGCGCCAGCACGTGCCGGCGGAGGAAAAGCTCTATACCTGGTGGAGCTACCGGGCCAAGGACTGGGCGGCGGCCGATCGTGGGCGGCGGCTCGACCATATCTGGTCGTCGCATGATCTGGGGCCGTTCCTGGACCGCATCGAGGTGCTGAAGGAAGCGCGGGGCTGGAACCAGCCATCCGACCATGTGCCGGTGACCGCGGTCTTCAAGTTCTGAGTATCAGCGGAACCGGCTTTGCAGCCCGGCGGCTGCGCTTGCCATGGCCACGATGTTGTCGCGGATACGGCCTTCCACCATGCGGCCCACCTGCGGGTATTCTTCGAGGAGCCGGTGGAAGAGCGTCCGCGTGACACGGAGGACTTCGGCATCCTCCACGGCGATCGCCGTGAACTTCCGCTCCACCATCGTCACCAGCGCAAGCTCCGAGAGAAGCGTTCCCGGCACCGCGACATCCTGGAGGCGCGCCGTGCCCCGGTCGGAGGCGTAGAGCTCGAACGCGCCCTTGACGACCACGAAGGCGCATTCCGCGGGAGACCCCTCACGAAACAGCTCCTGTCCCGCCGCAACGGCCCGGCGTTCAGCGCCGAAGGCCAGAAGCCGCAACTGGTCGTCGGTGAGCTGCCGGAAGAGTGTGACCTGCGATAGAAGCCGGATGTCGTCGTTGAGGGCCATCGGATGCCTTAGGGAACGATCTTGTAGCCGCCGTTCTCGGTGACGAGAATTTCGGCGTTGGACGGATCGCGTTCGATCTTCTGCCGGAGCCGGTACACGTGGGTCTCCAGGGTGTGGGTTGTCACGCCGGAGTTGTAGCCCCAGACCTCTTCCAGGAGGATATCCCGAGTCACGACCTTCTGGCCGGCCCGGTAGAGATAGCGGATGATTGCGGCTTCCTTCTCCGTCAGCCGGATCTTCTTTCCGTCGTCGGCCGTCAGCAGCTTCTGGCTCGGCTTGAAGATATAGGGACCGACCGTGAAGGTCGCGTCTTCGCTCTGCTCGTACTGGCGGAGCTGCGCGCGGATGCGCGCAAGCAGGACGGCGAAGCGGAAGGGCTTGGTGATGTAGTCGTTGGCACCGGCCTCGAGGCCCAGGATCGTGTCGGAATCGGTGTCATGGCCGGTCAGCATGATGATCGGTGCCTTGAAGCCGTTCTTGCGCAGCAGCTTCACCGCTTCCCGACCGTCCATGTCGGGAAGGCCGACATCCATGATCAGCAGGTCCACCTGGCTCGACTTGGCGACTTGCATCGCCCTGCTGGCGTTCGGCTCCTGCAGAAGCGAGAATTCCTCGTACAGAGACAGCTGTTCCGTCAGCGTTTCCCGCAGGTCGTCGTCGTCGTCCACCAGCAATATCGTACGAGCTGCCATATGTTCTTGCCTCTTGTTCTATCCGCTCTTCTTCGACTGTGTGAGAGAGAGCAATCGGTTCAGGCACTTGATCTAAGTCGCATCGTGCTATGAATTCAAACCAAATCATCTTCAAAGCAAGAATTCGTGAGGGAATATGGCCGATTTGCGTAGGGGCGGACGGGTTTCCATGCCGGTCGTCACCGTCCGGGCGGCTCCCGGAAACCGCTCGCGGGGCACCGTCACCCTGGGTGGCATCACCGTTCCGGCTGCCCTCGGCCGGTCGGGACGCACCGCCGTCAAGCGGGAGGGCGACGGCGCGACACCCATTGCCGCCATGAAGGTCCTCCATGGTTTCACCCGCGGCGATCGCGTCCGGTCCCTCCACACGGGCCTGCCGATGCGGCGCATATCGAAGGATATGCTGTGGTGCGATCAGCCGGATCATCCGAGCTACAACCGGCTGGTCAGGGCGCCGTTTCGGCCGAGCCACGAGGAGATGATGCGGAAGGATGGCCTCTATGACGTCTGCATCGTGCTGGACTGGAACATTTCCTCCCGGCGGCGACATCGTGGCTCGGCGATCTTTTTCCACCTGATCAGGCCCGGCTACCAGCCGACGGCAGGCTGTATCGCGGTCAGCCTCAGGGACATGCGGCGGCTGCTCCGCTTCATGCGGGCCGGAACGGTCGTGCGCGTGTTGTAGCGGCCGGCGGCGGATGTCGCATAACCGTAATGGAGCGCTTCTAGGTTGCCACGCGTCGAACAACGATTGCGTCAAGGAGACTGCCATGACCGAAGACCTCTGTCCGAAGATGTTCCCGACCACCCAGCTGGAAGAAGCCGATGGCGATGGCCACAATTCGAGCCTCAATCCGACGATGGGCGAGATCATAAGCCGCCGCTTCTCCCGCCGCGATTTCCTCCAGGGATCGCTTGCGGTGTCCGCTATCGCGGCAACCGTCAGCCCCGTTGCCCTGATGACCGCCGAAAAGGCAAGAGCCGCCACCGGATCGGCCTTTTCCTTCCCGGAGGTGGAAGCCGGCGTCGATGCCAACCACCACGTCGCAGAAGGCTACGATGCGGATGTTCTCCTGCGTTGGGGCGATGCGCTGTTCCCGGACTCACCGGAGTTCGATCCCGTGAACCAGACGGCCGAGGCCCAGGCAAGGCAGTTCGGTTACAACAACGACTATGTCGGCTTCATCCCGCTCGGCGGTGCGGCAGATCACGGTCTTCTGGTCGTCAACCACGAATATACGAACCCGCATCTGATGTTTCCGGGCCTCGTCAAGGTCGTCGACGGAAAGCTGGAGCAGGGGCCGCTCACCCAGGAACAGGTCGATGTGGAGATGGCCGCACATGGCGGCACCATCGTCGAAATCCGCCGGGTCGACGGCAAATGGCAGGTCGTCCGCGAGGGCAAGAACAACCGGCGCATCACCGTCAACACCGAGATGCAGATTACCGGTCCGGCGGCCGGCAACGATCGTCTGAAGACCTCGGCCGACAGCACCGGGACGAAGGTCATCGGCACGCTCAACAACTGTGCCGGCGGCGTCACGCCCTGGGGCACCTACATCATGGCGGAGGAGAACTTCCACGGCTACTTCATGGGCGAATTGCCGGCAGGCCATCCGGAGGCGTCGAACTACGAGCGCTACGGCGTGCCGGAGGGGAGTTACGAGTGGGGCCGTTTCTACGACCGCTTCGACCTCTCGAAGGAGCCGAACGAGCCCAACCGTTTCGGTTGGGTCGTCGAAGTGGACGTCTCCGATCCGAACTCGGTCCCGAAGAAGCGCACGGCGCTTGGGCGCACCAAGCACGAGGGTGCCGAATCGATCGTCGCGAAGAACGGCAAGGTGGTCTTCTATCTCGGTGACGATGAACGGTTCGACTATGTCTACAAGTTCGTCACCGAGGGCACGTACAATCCCGATGACCGAGCAGCGAACATGGACCTGCTCGAAGCCGGCACGCTCTATGTCGCGAAGTTCAACGAGGACGGCAGCATGGGATGGCTGCCGCTCGTGCACGGTCAGGGACCGCTGACGGCGGAGAACGGCTTCGCCAGCCAGGCCGACGTCCTCATCGAGACACGTCGCGCCGGCGATGTGCTGGGCGCCACGAAGATGGACCGTCCGGAGGATGTCCAGCCGAACGAGGTGAACGGCAAGGTCTACGTGATGCTGACCAACAACACGAAGCGCAAGGCCGACGAGGTCGATGCGGCCAATCCGCGTGCCGAGAATGCCTTCGGGCACATCATCGAAATCTCGGAAGCTGACGGGGATTTCTCCGCAACCTCGGGCAAGTGGGAAGTGCTGCTGAAATGCGGCGATCCTTCCGTCGCGGAAGTCGGCGCCACCTTCTCGACCGAAACGACCAAAAACGGTTGGTTCGGTATGCCGGACAACTGCGCGGTCGATTCCGCCGGCCGCCTATGGGTCTCCACCGACGGCAACAGCAACGAGGCGACCGGCCGCACGGATGGCCTGTGGGCAGTCGATACGGAGGGCGACGCACGGGCGACGTCCAGGCTCTTCTTCCGCGTGCCGGTGGGCGCCGAGCTTTGCGGCCCGTTGTTCACGCCGGACGACGAGACGGCTTTCGTCGCCGTACAGCATCCGGGCGATGGCGGCGAGGACTGGGGCGGCCATGGACGTCCGTCCTACTACGAGGACCTCTCGACCCGCTGGCCGGATTTCAAGGACGACATGCCGGTGCGCCCGTCGGTGCTTGCCATCACGAAGGTCGGTGGCGGCAAGATCGCCGTCTAGGGACCTGTAGGCACAAAAAAAGAAGCCCCGCAGCGATGCGGGGCTTCAGACTGCTGACAAACCCCTGACCTGGCTGGGGGTTTTGTGATTCACTGGGACATGTTGAAGAAACCTGCTCCCGAACAGACAGCTCTCGAGATGGTGACGC
>NZ_CABFWF030000013.1:443933-446016 GCF_902153245.2 Pseudorhizobium endolithicum | reverse complement strand
CCAGCAGCAAGCTGACACTCATCCGGCCCTCGGGAATGAGCCGTGGTCGTCTAAGCTACACCACGTCCTGGGACACGATCCCCGCGCGAGGGAACCCGATGCAACTCTTCGTGTTCGGGAGGCCGTGGCTGTGCCCAAGCAAAGGAGAGACGAATGTTCTTCAGAACGAACCAATTCCAGTACAATGCGCGGCCGGAGCGGCCGGATCCCGTCTACGCCAAGCAACTTCAGGAGGTGCTGGGAGGGCAGTGGGGCGAGATCAGCGTCATGATGACCTATCTTTTCCAGGGCTGGAACTGCCGTGCTCCGGCGAAGTATCGTGACATGCTCCTCGATATCGGGACGGAAGAAATCGCGCATGTCGAGATGCTTGCAACCATGATTGCCCGGTTGCTGGAGACTTCCCCGGTGGAAACACAAGAAGATGCGGCAAAGGACTCCGTCATCGGTGCCGTCATGGGCGGCGCACGTGTGGAGGATGCGATCCTTGCCGGTATGAATCCGCAACACGCCATCGTTGCAGGAATGGGAGCAACTCCGACCGACAGCGTCGGATATCCTTGGAATTCCCGCTACACGATCGCCTCCGGCAACCTTCTCGCCGACTTCCGCTTCAACCTGACGGCGGAATCGCAGGGAAGACTCCAGGTGTGCCGGCTCTACGAGATGACGAGCGATCCGGGCGTCCGGGACATGCTATCCTTCCTGATCGCGCGGGACACGATGCACCAGAACCAGTGGCTCGCGGCGATCAGGGAGCTTGAGGCCGACGGTCTTGAACAGACGCCGGCTCCCTTCAGTTTCCCCCAGGATCGCGAGAAGTCTGAGGTCGCCTATCAATACTGGAGATGCTCCGACGGAGCTGAAAGTCAACGCGGCTCCTGGGCTGCAGGCACTTCGCCCGACGGCAAGGGCGAGTTCCAGTTCCTGGCGGACCCACAGCCCCTTGGCGAAACGGTCGAGGAGCTTGCGCAACTCGATCCACGGCTCCACGGCACGCCGAAGAAGCCGATGCCCCCCATGGCTTCCTGACGACAAGGCTCCGCGCCATGCTTGTGGATGAGAGGACTCACCAGCATGAGCGGAGCCTTGCCCCTCTGGGCGAGGATAAGGCCTCCTTCTTCACCATCGGCCACTCCACGCGGCCGATTCCAGTCTTTGTGGAACTGCTGAGGGTGGCTGAGGTCCAGGTTGTCGTAGATGTCCGCTCGATCAGGAGATCGCGCACCAATCCGCAATACAACGAAGACGTATTGGGATCCGCACTGGAGCCTTACCAGATCGGCTACACGCATATCCCCCAGCTCGGCGGCAGACGGAAGCGCGAGAAAGGGATCGAGCAGGATGTGAACGCGTTCTGGAACAACAGAAGCTTCCACAACTACGCGGACTATGCCCTCACTGCGGATTTCCGGGAAGGGCTAGAGCAACTCCTGCTCCTGGGAACTTCCCGTCGTTGTGCCATCATGTGCGCCGAAGCGGTCTGGTGGCGTTGCCATCGAAGGATTGTCGCCGACTATCTCCTGCAACGGGGAGTGGATGTCTACCATCTGATGGAAGGAGACAGAACCTCACCGGCGCGCCTTACCGCTGGTGCGACGATACGCGGGGACGGAACCATCATTTATCCGAAACCGCAGGCGTCGAGTGAGATCGAATGTTGCTGACATTGGCAGACGGCTGGCGCGACTTCAGGAACCGACAGCTTGTTCGAGAAGTGTTGCGACGACCTGTTCAAACCGGCCGCTCTCGATGAGGGCATTTGGGAAGGGCCTTCGGTGGCAGGGCCTCCGGCTCGGCCCGCTGGAAGCCGGTGCTGACGATGCCCGGCCACCTCGCTCGACGCCGCCTTCGGAGCCGCCATGCTGCTTCTGCCGCTCGTCTTCACGCGCCGCCGGTCCACAAGCGTCGTCATCGCCTTCAGGGCCGGTGTGCTGGTCGCAAAGACGAAGATGGGGTGCTAGACGGGCTTTCAGCAAGAGGGTTTCCTCCCTTGTCCTCGGAGCAAGCTCGGGATGACGAGCGGACAGACTCCTCCCTTGGCGATCTCGGAATTTCAAATCGGACGGGGCGCTGAAAGCTA
>NZ_CABFWF030000013.1:443161-443923 GCF_902153245.2 Pseudorhizobium endolithicum | reverse complement strand
CTATTTCATCGCTCGCCCGACGACCTTCCAGAACGAGCTGCAGTCGTCCTTCCCGCATCTGGCGGAAATCGGCAGGAGCCTCCTCGTTGTTCTCCAGCGGGACGGGCGGCCGCCTTCCCTGGAAGATGTTGGCGGCAAGGACGGACAGGCCGATCTGGCCACGGAAGAAGGCCCGGTCGTCCCCGGTCAGGCGGGTGACGCAGGGCGGCTCGTAGCGGGCGTCGATCGTCCCCTGGCAGGCGCCGGCGCGGCGGCAGGCCCGGCGCGGGCAATGGACAGGCGCACGAAGCGAGGTTGCGGTCTGGCGGATAATGGCGGTGTGGAACGGGGGGTGGGACATGCGGTGCTCCTTGTTGGGTTGCGGTGGTTGCAGGACCCGTCACTTGCGATTTCTAGCACTTAGCTGACGCTAAGATGCTGAAATCGCCGGCCCTGCGCGGGGCTTCGGGCGTTCGTGTTTCGAAACGATTCACTGGATCGTTTCGTCGGCTGCGCCGACCAGTCACCCCACCAGGGGAGAGATGGTGCGGAGGCGCCGCCGCGGCTCTCCCTCTCCCCCCGTGGGAGAGGTTATAAAATCGAGGGCTTAGCCGAAGGCTAAACCTCAGATTTTGTTGGTGAGGGGGATGTTGCAGCAAGACAGACTCCTCCCTTGGCGATCTCGGAATTTCAATCGGACGGGGCGCTGAAAGCTGCCTCGTAAAGTTAGTTTATGTGGCACCTCTCAGCGCCCCGTTCGGCGGTTGTTATCCGCGACTCCGG
>NZ_CABFWF030000013.1:307437-443151 GCF_902153245.2 Pseudorhizobium endolithicum | reverse complement strand
GAAGGTTCACGTCGTCCCTTCACCACCAGCGCCGGCCCCGCCTCGCCAGGACGCCTCCTGGTGTATCCGCGGCGGGACGGGGGAAGTATGTGGTGAGGTTTGCGGGACGGGGATGAATGGGGATGCAGTTTTCGATAACCTGTTGATGTTGTTGATGGAGGTGAGTGGAAACGTCCCCCGCACCAAGTTCGCCTCGCCAATCGGCTTCGCCTCTTGGGGCGAACTATCCTCTCCCACAAGGGGAGAGGACGAGCGTCGAAGGTGCCGCACCGGCTCCTCTCCCCTTGTGGGAGAGGATGTCAATTTCAGCATCTTAGCTTCAGCTAAGTGCTAGAAATTGCAGGTGAGGGGGATCATGCTAGGCTCTTCTCGTCTTTGGGGGGAGTGCGATGCGCCACCAGCCGCCGCCGATCAACCGAGGCCGCGCCCGCGACATGCGGAGAGATCCGACGCGGGCGGAGGACATGCTGTGGGAGGCGCTACGCGACCGGCGGCTGGAAGGTGCCAAGTTTCGCCGGCAAGTTCCGCTCGCACACTACATACTCGATTTCGTCTGCTTCGAGCGCCGGCTGATCGTCGAGATGGACGGCTGGCAGCATGCGGAGAGCCGGGCGGACGGAGTACGCGACGCCTTCTTCCGGTCCCAAGGGTTTCGGGTGCTGCGCTTTTGGAACGAGGAGGTGGAGGAGAACATCAACGCCGTGTGCCTGCGGATCCTGGCGGAGCTGCGGGATGGCGGCTCGTGAGACCTTATCCTCTCCCCTTGTGGGAGAGGATGCCAATTTCAGCATCTTAGCGTCAGCTAAGTGCTAGAAATTGCAGGTGAGGGGGCTGTTGTTGTGCTCGCCGTCCGACCCCCTCACCAACAAAATCTACGACTTAGCTGAAGCTAAGATCGTGATTTTGTAACCTCTCCCACAAGGGGAGAGGGAGAGCAGAGTGCCGCACCGCTCGCCTCCGATGGAAATATCGGCCACTAGCTTCGGATGACGTTCCAGTGCAAAGCCGTCCTAAATGCTCCCGAACCAGTCGCTGTTCACTTTAACGGTTTCTACCAGTGTAGTTTGCACGCCTAACTCGAACTGCTTGAGGAGGTCACATAGCCGGTCGCCGTCGATCAGGTCGATTGCAATGGCGCCGTCGCGTGTGGCTTCATCCGAAGCTTGGCTCGTGAATGTACCAGTAGTGATGAAAAGTCCTTTATCCGCTCTTCCTTGGAGAGCGCCACGAAAGTCTCTGATCTCGCGAGCGCCGACACTCCCCTGCCAACGCTTACATTGGAAATAAATCTGGAATGAAACGAGATTAACCCGCAGCACTCCAACTCCATCGATACCACCGTCTCCCGACTTCCCACGGACTTCCACTTTGACAAAACCGGCTTCGCGGAGCAGCCGCTGAGCTAAACGTTCGAATGCTGAGGGAGCTATCTGAAGTAGACACTCAATGAGGTTCTGCTTCCAGTCACTTGTAGCGACCGTATCATCGTTAAATTCGTCGGAATTGATGTCGCTGGATACGACTGCTTCCTGGCTCGACGACCGCTGTTTCTGCCGTCGGATTTTAGCGCGTTCGCGTTCTTCCTCGTTGACCTTGTTGTATATAGCGATGGTTTGAACTTTGTCGGTGATCGCGTACCCAGCCTCGGTCAGGCTCCATACACCCCGAGCCGAGTTCTCCAAGGCTCCACCACGTTTAAGGAACGTCCTTGCCCAAGCGAGATAGTAGGCAAGCCTTTGATCCCTGCCATTGGGCATGAGGTAGCTCTGTTCTACCTCTGTTACTCCTTCTCTCTCGGTAATAGCATCATTAAGCTCGTCAATGGCAGCAGAGCCACCTAGAGCTCGGAGTGCATTGATAGTTGCAAGCATCAACTGGGAAAGGTCAGGAAGGCCACTTTCTTCGATGAAGAACGTTCTATTCATCGCGTCCTCACAAGGGATAGTATAATCGAAAAGGGCGCAAAGCGCGCCCTTTCAATCTTTACCGGAGACTCGCCACTAACATTGCTTAGCTGCACCCGCTGGTCGCCCCGCACGTGTCACACTTCTCGCATGTCCCATTCCGCACCATCGTGAAATTCTGGCACTCGGAGCACATGTTGCCGGTGTAGCCCTGGGCGATCGAGCGCATGCGGCGTTCGTTTTCCACCTTCTTGGCCTCCGTCTTGGCGGCAGCGGCGTCGGCGGCGGCCTTGTCGGAGAAGAGGGCGGTTGCCGCCTGCTGTTCCTCGGTGGCGATCTCTTCCAGGACTTCCTCGGCGATCTCCTCGGCCAGTTCTCGTGCCCGCTCCTCGTAATCGCGCTTGAAGGCGACGATTTCGGAGGTGGAGGCAGCAACCGTCGGTTCCAGCTTGCGGGCGGCGGAGCCGGCAAAGGAGGTCACGTTCGCGGAGGCCTTGGCCGGGGCGGCGGTGGCCGATCCCTTGGCGTCCGAAGAGCTCGACTGGCCGCCCTGGATAAGGGTCGGCTTGTAGCCACGTGTCCAGCCGGTGGAGATCAGGTTGGTCTTGCCTTCCGAAATCCCCTTGCCGAGCGCGGTGTTGGAGAAGTCGGACGTGTCGACATGGGCCAGATCATGGCGGCCGAGATAGGAGACGGCAAGTTCGCGGAACACGTAGTCGAGGATCGACGTGGCGTTCTTGATCGCGTCATTGCCGATCACCACGCCCGCCGGCTCGAACTTGGTGAAGGTGAAGGCCTCCACATATTCTTCCAGCGGCACGCCATATTGCAGGCCGAGCGAGATCGCGATGGCGAAATTGTTCATCATCGCGCGGAAGGCAGCACCTTCCTTGTGCATGTCGATGAAGATCTCGCCAAGGCGTCCGTCACCGAATTCACCGGTGCGCAGATAGACCTTGTGCCCGCCGATATTGGCCTTCTGGGTATAGCCCGGACGGCGGTTCGGCAGCTTTTCGCGCTCGCGGGTGACACGCTCGACGACGCGCTCGACGATCTTCTCCGTGATGGTGACCGCCTGGGCGGCGACCGGCTGCTGGATCAGGTCCTCGATCGCCTCCTCGGCATCCTCGTCGTCGATCAGCGAGGCATTGAGCGGCTGCGAGAGCTTGGAGCCGTCGCGATAAAGCGCGTTGGCCTTCAGGGCCAGCTTCCAGGACAGCATGTAAGCATTGCCGCAATCCTCGACCGTCGCCTCGTTCGGCATGTTGATCGTCTTGGAAATGGCACCCGAGATGAAGGGCTGGGCGGCCGCCATCATGCGGATATGGCTTTCGACCGACAGGTAGCGCTTGCCGATCTTGCCGCAGGGATTGGCGCAATCGAAGACCGGCAGGTGCTCGGCCTTCAGGAAGGGCGCACCCTCCAGCGTCATCGCACCGCAGACATGGATGTTGGCGGCCTCGATGTCCTTCTTCGAGAAGCCGATATGTTCGAGCAGGTTGAAGCTCATGTCGGCGAGCTGCTCGTCGGAAACCTTCAGCGTGTCCTTCAGGAAATCGGCGCCGAGCGTCCACTGGTTGAAGACGAACTTGATGTCGAAGGCCGACTTCAGCGCGCCGTTGACAGCCTCGATCTTCTCGTCCGTGAAGCCCTTGGCCTTGAGCGAGCCGGGGTTGATGCCGGGCGCCTGGTTGAGATTGCCGTGGCCGACGGCATAGGCCTCGATCTCGGCAATCTGGCTTTCCGAATAGCCGAGGGTGCGCAGCGCCTCCGGAACGGCGCCGTTGATGATCTTGAAATAGCCGCCGCCGGCGAGCTTCTTGAACTTCACCAGCGCGAAGTCCGGTTCGATGCCGGTGGTGTCGCAATCCATGACGAGGCCGATCGTGCCGGTCGGCGCGATGACGGTGGTCTGGGCGTTGCGGTAGCCGTGCTTCTCGCCGAGTTCCAGCGCCTTGTCCCAGGCGGCCTTGGCATGGGCGACGAGATCCTGGTCTGGGTTCTCCGCGTGGATGAGAGCGACCGGATCGACCGACAGCGCCTCGTAGCCCGCCGTCTCGCCATGGGCGGCGCGGCGGTGGTTGCGGATGACGCGCAGCATGTTGTCGCGGTTCGGCGCAAAGCCCGGGAAGGGGCCGAGTTCGGAGGCGATCTCTGCGGAGGTCGCATAGGCGATACCGGTCATGATCGCAGTCAGCGAACCGGCGATGGCGCGGCCCTCTGCCGAGTCATAGGGGATGCCGGAGGACATCAGGAGGCCGCCGATATTCGCATAGCCGAGGCCGAGCGTGCGGTATTCGTAGGAGAGTTCGGCGATCTGGCGCGACGGGAACTGCGCCATCATCACGGAGATTTCCAGGACGACGGTCCACAGGCGCACGGCATGCTCGTAGTCGGCGATGTTGATGCGCTTGGTTGCCTTGTCCTTGAACTGCAGGAGGTTCAGCGAGGCGAGGTTACAGGCCGTGTCGTCGAGGAACATGTATTCCGAGCACGGATTGGACGCGCGGATCGGGCCTGCCGCCGGGCAGGTGTGCCAGTCGTTCATCGTCGTGTTGAAGTGCAGGCCAGGATCGGCCGACGCCCAGGCGGCGTAGGAGATCTGCTCCCAGAGGTCGCGCGCCTTCAGCGTCTTCATCACCCGGCCGTCCTTGCGGGCGGTCAGGTTCCAGTCGCCGTCGTTCTCCACGGCGCGCAGGAAGTCGTCCTTCAGCGAGACGGAATTGTTGGAGTTCTGGCCGGAGACGGTCAGATAGGCTTCCGAATCCCAGTCGGTGTCATAGGTCTTGAACTCGAGATCCTTGTAGCCCTGGCGGGCGAACTGGATGACGCGGTTGACGTAGTTTTCCGGAACCTGGTCGCGCTTGGCGGCGCGGATCTCGCGCTTCAGCGCCGGGTTCTTGTTGGGGTCGAAGCAGTCGTCGTCACTGCCTTCGCAGTTGACGCAGGCCTTCATGATCGCCTTCAGGTGCCTGGCGACGATCTTGGAGCCGGTGACGAGGGCTGCGACCTTCTGCTCCTCGCGAACCTTCCAGTTGATGTATTCCTCGATATCCGGATGATCGATGTCCACCACGACCATCTTGGCGGCGCGTCGCGTCGTGCCGCCGGACTTGATGGCGCCGGCGGCGCGGTCGCCGATCTTGAGGAAGCTCATCAGGCCGGAGGAGCGACCGCCGCCGGAAAGCTTCTCGCCTTCGCCGCGCAGGTAGGAGAAGTTGGAGCCGGTGCCGGAGCCGTACTTGAAGAGGCGGGCTTCACGCACCCACAGGTCCATGATGCCGCCCTCGTTGACGAGGTCATCCTCGACCGACTGGATGAAGCAGGCATGCGGCTGCGGGTGCTCGTAGGCCGACTTTGACTTGGTGAGCTTGCCGGTGAAGGGATCGACATAGAAATGGCCCTGGCCGGGGCCGTCGATGCCGTAGGCCCAGTGCAGGCCGGTGTTGAACCACTGCGGCGAGTTCGGGGCGACCCGCTGGGTGGCGAGCATGTAGGCGAGTTCGTCGCGGAAGGCGAGGGCGTCTTCTTCCGACGAGAAATACTTGCCCTTCCAGCCCCAGTAGGTCCAGGTGCCGGCAAGGCGGTCGAAGACCTGGCGCGCATCGGTTTCGGAGCCGTACTGCTCTTCCTTCGGCAAGGCCTTCAGAGCATCGAGGTCGGGGACGGACCGCCACAGGAACGAAGGGACGTCGTTCTCTTCCACCTTCTTGAGGATCTTCGGCACGCCCGCCTTGCGGAAATACTTCTGCGCCAGAACGTCGGTCGCGACCTGGGAAAACTGCGCCGGCACGTCGATATCGGCGAGCCGGAAGACGATGGAGCCGTCCGGATTGCGGATCTCGCTGACCGCCTTGCGGAACTCGATCCCGCCATAGGCGCCTGTCTCGGGCGTGGTGAAACGACGTTCGATGCGCATTGCCTTTGTCCCTCGTCTGCTGGCCCGTCAGGGCACGGATATTCGGTCCGGCTGCTCGCCATCATGGGCAGCCGGGGAAACTTCATCATCCAGGTGAATCACTGGGATACCGACCTGTATATTGTGATGAGGGTGGGCTGCAATACTAAATATAGTACTAACACGTGGTTTTCACCAGTCCCCATCGCATGTTTCGGCAGGCATCGAACGGGCACGGAAATCTGCTCGGCGAACCGCCCCTCATAGCCGGGTCCGCCATTGTCATTCCGCTGAAACTCGATGAAAGAACCGGCCCTCGTTACATCCGGTCCAGTCGCCGCCGCAACATGAAGGCAATTTCCTCCCGCTCGGCAGATTCGTCAAGGCATAGATCGCCATACATTTTTAACCACAAGATATTGTGTCGGCATCCTGTGGAAAACGGGGACAGAAGAATCTGTAAGGAAAGTCAGGAACTTGCACGCTGCCGTGCCGGTTGATCCGGGAGTGGCTCGGGGTTTTACAGGTTTCTAGGCCCATCGGAGAGCTGTCGCTCCGTCGCAACGGGTCGCAGGCGTATCCGGCATGCAACAGGGTCTTCACGTGAGTTCCGACAAGACCATGACCAGCAGGAAGCCGATGCCGGTGGCGATCGCCGACGACTGCTGAAACTGCCGCGCTTCCGCCTCCGGAATGACGTCGGTCACGGTCAGGTAGAACATTCCGCCGGCGCCGAGCGCGAAGAGGAAGCCCTGCACCGCTTCCGGCAGTCCCCGAAGGAGAAACCACCCGACCATGGCAGAGATGAACAGGGAGGCGCCGATCAGGGATGTCCAGCCGAGGATCCGCCGGCGGACGCCCTCCTTCCCCTCGCTCAGCATCAGTTGGCCGATACTCATCGCCTCGCTGATATTGTCGACGCAGATCGCCAGTCCCACGATGAGGGCCACGCTCGGATCGGCAGCCGCACCGACGCCGATCGCGACTCCCTCGACGAGTTCCTCGCTGCTGGTGCCGCCCGCAAGCACGGCGGCGTTGCTGCTGCGCGGCCGCTTGCGCTTCAGCGCCTGCTCGACGCTTTCGCGCTGCTGCGCCTCCGGCCCGGCCATCATGCCGCGGTTGACGTAGAAATCGAGCCCGTAGATCAGAGCAAAGCCAAGAGCGAAGCCGAAGGAGGCGACCGGCAGCGAGGACACCTCCAAGGCTTTCGGCATCATTTCGAAGGCGAAGGTTCCGATCAGCACGCCGGCGGCGAGCCCGACGGAGACGGAGAGGAGCAGCGTGGAGGGGCGCAGCCAGATGGCGAGCGCACCGCCGGCCGGCGAGGCAAGGCCGGCCACGAGCGCGATGGCGAAGACGGATAGGAAAGACCCCTGCACGGAGAACACCCACGGCGGCGGGATGCCGCGTGCCGCCCTAACGCGATCAAGCCGCGATGGTTTCGCCAGGTAGGGTCGATGTCAGCTCTTCTGGCCCTTGGCGATCGGCTCCTGATAGGTGAAGCCCATGTCCCAGGGGAAGTAGATCCAGGTATCCTGGCTGACTTCCGTCACGAAGGTATCCACGGTCGGAACGCCCTTGGGCTTGGCGTAGACGCAGGCGAAATGCGCCTTCGGCAGCATCTCGCGCACTTCCGATGCGGTTTTGCCGGTATCGGTCAGGTCGTCCACGACCAGCACGCCTTCGCCGCTGTCGGTGGTGAGATCGGCAGTGATGCCCTTGAGCAGGTTCATTTCACCCTGGCTCGTATAGTCGTGGTAGGAGGCGATGCAGACCGTCTCGATGAGCCGGATGTTGAGCTCGCGGGAGATGATGGCCGCCGGTACGAGACCGCCGCGGGTGATGCAGACGATGGCACGGAACGGCTGGCCGAGGCCGGCAAGACGCCAGGCGAGCGCCCTGGCGTCGCGGTGGAACTGGTCCCAGGAAACGGGAAAGGCTTTTTCGGGAAGAGACATGGAAGGAGCCATTAGCGAGAGCACATGAAGTGCCCCCGCTATTAGCCGGACTACGGCGTCGAACGCAAGCGTGCGCTCAGCGCGACATCAGCGAAAGTGCCGTCATCGATTCCAGCAGGCTGCGGGTCACGCCGCCGAACAGCATCTCCCACCAGCGCGAAGTCCCGTAGGCGCCCATGACGAGCAGGTCGACGCTGTTGTCGGCGAGACGGTTTTCGATGGCGGCGGCGGCAGAAAGACCGCCGCTTTCCTGGGTCGTCAGCGTCACGTTGACCCCGTGACGGGCAAGCGCCGCCGCCAGCTCGACGCCCACGAAATCCTTCACCTGATTCGGCCGCTCCGGTGCATCGACGCAGAAGATCTCGACGCTCTCGGCCGCCTTGAGGAAGGGCAGGGCATCGAAGGCCGCGCGGGAGGCTTCCCGCGATCCGTTCCAGGCAATCATGACGCTGCGGATGGCGCGCGGAGCCTTCATGACATAGGGGACGAGAAGCACCGGCCGGCCGCTGTCGAACAGCAGGTTCTCCAGTTCCGAACGGTTGTCGTTGGCCGGGTCGCCCTGGCTGGCGACGATGAGGTCGGCCGCCCGCACCGCTTCCATCACGGTAGCAGCGCCGTAGCCGGCCGAGGAGACGAAGCTGCGCCACTCGGCAGACTGTCCTTCACGGGCGATGCGCTCGCGGAAGACCTTCTCGACTTCCGCCGTCTCGCGGCGCGCGGCCTGCTGCAGTGCCTCGATGGCGGCCGGATCGGGGATCTCCATGGGCGCGATCAGCGGGACCGCTGCCAGGGTCTCGGCGTGGACGCCCACGACATGCGCGTCGAACTGCCGGGCAAGGGCCAGCGCGTACTCCGTGATGTGATGCGCGTGGCTCGGCGTGTCGAGAACGGCGAGAATGGTCTTGTAGCTCATGGTGGGTCCCCTTGCTGATGCTCACGGTGTGGAACCAGTCTTGTCACCTAGCCTGCGGCTTTCCTTGATGTTGGTCAACCTTGGAACAGGACGGAGCACTCAGGCTTCCGCAGTGAAGATCGGGGGCGGCCGGCTTTCCCCAAGCGAAAGGATCATCTGCTCCACGTCCGACGCCGCGGCGGCCAGGTCTGCTTCATTGCGGGCGCGGACCACGATTTCGGTCGAGAACCGCATTCCATCATATTTCGGATAGGAGCCGATGCTCGTCGACGGATGCGCCTTCTGGATCGCGGCCAAGGGTGTGCCGATGTCGCCCTCTCCGAACGGGCAGGCCAGCGCGCGCGACAGCATCCGCGAACCGGTCCGCAGTTCCGGCAGCACATTGTCCAGCATGGCCTGGAAGACCTGAGGCACGCCCGCCATCACGTAGACGTTGCCGACGATGAAGCCGGGGGCCGTCGATACCGGATTGGCGATGTGCCGGGCCCCTTGGGGCATCCGCGCCATCCGCTGCCGCGCCTCTGTGAACTCCATTTCCCTGCGGGCATACATTTCGCCAAGCAGCCGCATCGCCTCGGCATCGTGGACGCAGGCGAGACCGAAGGCCTTGGAAATGGCATCCGCGGTGATGTCGTCATGGGTCGGCCCGATGCCGCCTGAGGTGAAGACGTAGTCGTAGCGCTGGCGAAGGGCGTTCAACGCCTCGATGATCGCGTCCTCCTCATCGGCGACGATCCGCACTTCCTTCAGGTCGATCCCCGCGAGCGTCAGGACATCGGCGAGATGACCGATGTTCTTGTCCTTGGTGCGGCCCGAAAGGAGCTCGTCGCCGATGGCGAGCATGGCGGCGGTGACGACGGCGGTATGCGGGGCGGACTGTGCCATGAAGCGGTTCCCAGGGATCAGGCGGTAGCAACCGTCTCCTACGACGAAATGCAAAGCGGATGAAGGAGGCAATTTGGAGGACCGTTCACGGAACGGAATGGGACGCAGCCGGTTCGTCTCCATATAGCGAACAGTGCGTCGACCGATGCAGGGGCTGCAGTTAGGCCGCCGGAGGTCTAGATCAGTCATGCAACCCGTTTAACCGACAACGATGGAGACGACAGCATGGCAAAGGTACTGGTTCTTTACTATTCCGCTTACGGACACATCGAGACGATGGCCAAGGCTGTTGCGGAAGGAGCGCGCTCTGTCGGTGCCGAGGTCGTGATCAAACGCGTTCCGGAACTGGTGCCGGAAGAGGTTGCCAAGGCGTCGCACTACAAGCTCGACCAGGAAGCCCCGGTCGCGACCGTTGCGGAACTGGCCGAATACGATGCCATCATCGTGGGGGCCGGCACGCGTTTTGGGACCGTCGCCTCGCAGATGCGCAACTTCTGGGACCAGACCGGTGGCCTCTGGGCCGAGGGCAAGCTGGTCGGCAAGCTGGGATCCGCCTTCACGTCCACCGCCACGCAGCATGGCGGGCAGGAATCGACGATCCTGAGCTTCATTCCGACCTTCCTGCATCACGGCATGGCGGTAGCCGGTCTCCCCTACGCCTTCCAGGGGCAGTCAGGCGTGGAGGAAGTCAAGGGCGGCTCGCCCTACGGCGCCAGCACGATCACGGATGGCGACGGCTCGCGCCAGCCCTCCGCAGTCGAACTGGACGGCGCCCGCTATCAGGGCAGCTTTGTCGCTAAGCTCGCCGCCAAACTTGCGGGCTGACGGGGAGCCGCTTCTAGCAGACCGAGGCGCAGTTGCGAGACTGCGCCTTTTCCGTTTCCGCAGGATGATGAGAAGGAAGCCGGCAAGCCGGGCGGGGCAGCCGGCTTCCTCCGAATGCCGGGCGGACCGGCAGGAAACGGATTATCCTGCGAGGCTTGCTGCAAGCTGACGGGAGCCTCGGTTGGGGGGCTGGGGGCGTCCGAGGCTCCCGGCCGCGATGATGGGGACGCGGCCCTTGCTAGATGGCGCGTCGGGAGCGTCTGTCGACGCGTTTCGGGAAGCGTGGTTGATCGGTTGATAATCGCCCTGAGGCTCCGTCCCGGAGCGGAGCAAATCGGCGATGGTTCCAAAAAAAAGCCCCGCCGCGGGGCAGGGCAATAAGGGGAAAAGCCCGGCTTTCTCAATCGGGCGCCCCGTCCATCGCATGCGTCCCATCGGCGTGCGAGTGCAGTTGGAACATTTTCGGTACGCCTGGCAAGAAATCTCCTCCCGCGGGCTTCAACCACCCGAGGAACATTTCCCCACCTGCACGGTTGCAGGCGAAGCGAGTCTCAGGAGGAGATGTGCGATGAAGAGAATGCTGGGTGCCCTTGTCCTTTCGCTCGGTCTGGCGACGGCGGCTTCCGCGCAGAATGGAGCCAGCGGAAGCTTCCAGGGCGGCGCTGCCGGTACCACGGATGCCTCGGGCGCAGTGACCGGCTTGCCGGGAGTGGACGACCAGACGACGAACAGTACCGGCGCCAGCGCCGGCGCTGGCGCCAGCGGCAGTGTGGACAACTGCGGCGCCGACACCTCAATGCAGGGAACCGGGACGGCAGGCAGTTCGGGCGTTGCCGGCATCGGCGCCTCCGGCTCCGCCGGCGCGACCGGTGAACTCGACAACTGCTGAGGGGGTCGCATTCTTCAGGTGCTGGTGCGGACGACGGGGGTCGAACCCGTATGACCGAGGTCGAGGGATTTTAAGTCCCTTGCGTCTACCAGTTTCGCCACGTCCGCAACGAGTGGCTTCCTTAAAGCTGCGGCGGCTGAAAGGGAAGGGGCGCCGCGGCTGAAAGTCCGGACGGTGGCCTACTGTCGCCAGAACACCGGGGTCAGAAGGACAAGGACGGTAAGAATTTCGAGGCGCCCGAGCAGCATCAGGAGCGACAGCAGGTAGAGGGCCGGGTCGCTGATCGTCGAGAAGTTCCCCACGGGGCCGATGACCGGCCCCACGCCCGGCCCCACATTGGCGAGGCAGGTGAGGGCCGCCGATACGGCGGTGAGGAAGTCGTAGCCCATGGCCGCCATGGTCATGCTGCCGAGCACCCACAGCGTCAGGAAGAGGCTGACGAAGAGAAAGACGCCGCGCTGGGCGTCCGCGTCCACCGTGATGTTGCCGTAGCGGACGGGGTAAATCGCGTTGGGATAGATCAGGCGCTTCAGCCCGCTGCGGATGATGTTGAAGATGATTACGAAACGGTAGGTCTTGATGCCGCCGGCCGTCGATCCCGAGCATCCGCCGATGGCTGTGGCGAAGAAGGCAAGCACCACCGCGAAGGGCCCCCAGAGCGTGTAGTCGTCGCTGGCGAACCCGCCCGTCGACAGGATGGACGCGATGTTGAAGAAGGAATGGATGAGGGCGGTCCCCAGGCCAACGTCGTTGCGCAGGTGGTGATAGACGGCCAGCATGATCGAGAATGCGCAGAGATAGCCGAGAAACACGAGAATCTGTGGCTCGCGCAGCGTGTTCAGGCGCCGCCGCACCGCCAGGATGATGAGGACGGAAAAGGGCAGGCTGCCGATCGTCAGGAAAATGGTGCCGATGACGAGGATCGCTTCGCTGTCGAAATAGGCGAACGAGGCGTCCCGGGTGGAAAAGCCCGCCGTCGCCACGGTCGACATGGCGTGATTGAGCGCATCGAAGTGGCTCATTCCCGCGAGGTCGTAAGCGATCATGCAGACGAGCGTCAGCAGCACATAGATGGCCAGGAAGGCCCGCGTAAAGCTGGCAAGGCGGGCGAAGGGCTTGTCGTTGGTATCTGACGATTCGAGCTTGAAGACCGACATGCCGCCGACCTTCAGGAACGGAAGGATGAAGATGCCCAGCGCGACGATCCCGATGCCGCCGAGCCAGCAGAGCAGCGAGCGCCACAGAAGCAGCCCGCGCGGCAGGGTATCGAGACCGGCGATCACGGTCGATCCGGTCGTGGTGATTCCCGAGACCGACTCGAACAGGGCCTGCGCGAAGCTCAGTTCGTGCTCGGCGAGGAACAGCGGAATGGCGCCGACGAGCGAGAAAACGCCCCAGAGGAGGTTGACGAGCAGGAAACCCAGGCGCTTGTTGAACGCCGGCGGCGGGCCGCGGGTGGCGAGCGCCGTCATCAGGGACAGGCCGCCGACCATGAAGCCGGACAACGCGAAGACCTGCCAGTCCTTGTGGCCGTAGTAGAGATCGACCATCGCCGGCAGGAACATGGCGGTTGCCAGATAGAGGCCGCACAGAGCCGCGATGTAGATGGCCGGGCGGAGGAGACTGGCGTTCAATTTCTTGTCCCGGTTTCACGGCGCTTCCGAAAGATGGTTTTGTCTCTCCCGGCTGGCTATGGCATAGCGGGACCCCAGGCGAAATTCAATCTACGGAGCGGTCGTGACGAAAGAGGCTGTGGAAGAGGCGAAAACGGCATTGCGGGAAATCTTCCCGGAAACTCCGCTGCAACTGAACGAACATCTCAGCCGCCGTTATGGCGCCGATATCTGGCTGAAGCGGGAGGACCTGTCCCCCGTCAGATCCTACAAGATCAGGGGTGCCTTCAACTTCTTCCGCAAGGCCATGGCAGGGGGTGCGAGGGGAAGGACCTTCGTCTGCGCCTCCGCGGGCAACCACGCCCAGGGATTTGCCTTCGTCTGCCGTCATTTCCAGGTGCCGGGGATCATCTTCATGCCTGTGACGACGCCGCAGCAGAAGATCGACAAGACCCGCATGTTCGGCGGCGAGTTCATCACCATCCGGCTGATCGGCGACATCTTCGACCAGTGCTATTCCGCCGCCCACGCCTATGTCGAGGAAACCGGCGGGGTGATGGTGCCGCCTTTCGATCACCCCGACATCATAGAGGGGCAGGCGACCGTTGCGGCCGAGATCATGGAGCAGCTTCCGGAGGGCGTCCGGCCCGACATGGTGATCGTGCCGGTCGGTGGAGGCGGGCTTGCCGCGGGCGTCACCGGCTATCTGGGCGATCCGGTCCCTGACGAAGGATTCGTCCTGGTCGAGCCGCAGGGCGCCCCCAGCCTCAGACGCAGCCTTGAGGAGGGCCGGCCGGTGCGGTTGCCGAAGGTCGACAATTTCGTGGACGGCGCCGCGGTCGCGCGTATCGGAGACCTGAACTTCGAGGCGCTGAAGCGCTTCCGCCCGGACCAGGTCCTGCTGGCGCCGGAGAACGCCATCTGCGTGACGATCACCGAGATGCTGAACATCGAGGGGCTGGTGCTGGAGCCTGCGGGTGCCCTCTCGCTGACCGCCCTGGAAATGCTCGGCGCCGACGGGCTGAAAGGCAAGACGGTGGTCGCCGTCGTCACCGGCGGCAACTTCGATTTCGAGCGTCTGCCGGATGTCAAGGAACGGGCCATGCGCCATGCCGGCCTGAAGAAATACTTCATCCTCCGTCTGGCCCAGCGTCCCGGCGCGCTGAGGGATTTCCTCAATCTGCTCGGGCCGGAGGACGATATCGCCCGGTTCGAATACCTCAAGAAGTCCGCCCGCAATTTCGGCTCCATCCTGATCGGCATCGAGACGAAGGACCCGGAGAATTTCAAGGGGCTTCTTCAGCGTTTCGAGGCGGCGGATCTCGGCTACCAGGACATCACCGAGAACGAGATCCTGGCAAACCTCATCATCTGAGAGCGGCCGGACCCTCGTCGCCGGGTCCGCCTTCCCGGTCCGCAGTGGCTTCCGGGCGCCGGTCGTTTGTGCTAGGCATCGGCCATGGCTTCGTTTCTTTCCGGCATTCTTTCGCTCTTTTCCGGCTCCGCCAAGGCGGACGCCCCGGCAGTCACCGCGGAACCGCAGGTGCATGGGGACTGCGTGATCCACGCTTCCCCGATCCGCGAGGGAAGCCAGTTTCGGCTGGCCGGACGCATAGAAAAGGATGTGGGCGGGGAGGTGTTCGTCCGGAACTTCATCCGGGCCGACGTCTTCACCTCCATGGAGGAGGCGGTGGATTGCACCTTCCGCAAGGCCCGGCAGATCATCGACCAGAACGGCCCGTCGCTGTTTTCTGACGGTGAGAAGTCCCGCAACGCCTGAGCCCATTCAGGGGCATTCGGCATCCAGGATTTCTCCCCCCGATTTTGGGGTTATTGCCAAACCAAAAATTAAAGCATCAGCGGTAGATAGAGCTGTATCTTACTGCAATTCTTATTTTTGGTTCTGCTTGATGACGCCAGGTAGACATTTTCTTTATCGATTGACGTGCTCGTTTCTTCTGTTCGCTGTCTGTGCCGATCCTGCGTCGGCGGACGATGGGAGCCTCTCCCTGCATTCCCTGGATGTCGTCTGGATACTCTTTGCGGCAGGGTTGGTGATGCTGATGCAGGTCGGGTTTCTGCTGCTCGAAGCCGGCATGGTGCGGTCCAAGAATTCCATCAATGTCGCCCAGAAGAACCTGCTTGACTTCGTGTTCGGGGTGATCGCCTTCGCCGCCGTCGGGTTCATGTTCGCCTTCGGCCGGTCGGGAGGTCTACCCTTCGGCTACGACGGCGACCTCTACTTCCTGCACGGATTGACGGCAGACCAGGCGGCCTTCTTCGTGTTCCAGGTGATGTTCTGCGGTACGGCCGCCACGGTCGTCTCCGGCGCCGTCGCGGAACGCATGAAGCTTTCGGCCTATGTCTTCGGCTCGCTGGTCTTGTCCGGCTTCATCTATCCCGTCTTCGTCCACTGGGCCTGGGGATCTGCCCTGTTTCACAACTCCTCCGCATACCTGGCGGAGATGGGTTTCGTCGATTTTGCCGGCTCTACAGTCGTTCATTCCACAGGCGGCTGGATGGCGCTTGCGGCATGCCTGGTCATCGGGCCGCGCCTGGGACGGTTCAATGCCAATGGTACGCCTGTGCGGATCGCCGGCCACAGTCCGGTGCTTTCCACAACCGGCGCCCTCTTGCTGTTCATCGGCTGGATCGGCTTCAACGGCGGCTCCACGCTTGCGGCGAGCGAGGCGGTACCGGCCATCCTCCTCAACACGATCCTTGCGGGCGGCATGGGAACCTGTGTCGGCTATGTCATCGGCTATTACCAGGACGGCGTGATCCTGCCCGAGAAGTCGAATTGCGGCATGCTCGGCGGGCTTGTCGCCGTGACTGCCGGCTGCCATCTCTTCGATCCGCGGAGCGCACTGCTTGTCGGAGCGATCGGTGGTGCGGTGGCGATCTACGGCAATTCGATGCTGGCGCACAGGTTCCGGCTCGACGACGCGGTGGGTGCGGTCGGCGTCCATGCGTTCGCCGGAGTGGCCGGAACCCTTCTCGTCGCGCTTCTCGCGCCACTCGGCGAACTGCCGGCCGGGGGACGGCTGGCGCAGCTTCATGTCCAACTGGTCGGGATCGGCATCAATTTCTATTGGTCGTTCGGTCTGGGCTACGCCTTCTTCTGGATCCTGGGCAGGACGATGACCATCCGGATTTCCGGCCAGGGTGAGGAGGACGGCCTGAACATCACGGAGCACGGCACGCGACTGGGTGTGGGGCATGTCGAAGGCGCGCTGGCCCGGCTGGTGGACGGTACCGCAAATCTCGATCAGCGGCTGCCGGTGGTCCCGGGAGATGAGGCGGAGCAACTGACCGGCCTCTTCAACCGGCTGATGGACAATATGGAGGCGGAGGAGCGCAGCCGGGCCGAACTGCTGCATCTGAAGCGGGATCACGAGGAGGCGGAAAGGGTCGCGGCACTGGCAAACGCAACCTTCGAAGCGATCCTCGTCCACCGCGACGGCGTGCTCATCGACGGAAATGAACAGCTTGCGACGCTGATCGGCCTTCCTCTCGATCAGCTGATCGGCCGCTCCATCTTCGACTTCCTCCACGACGGCGAGAATGCGCGCGTCCGGGAAATGGTCGAGATGAACGACAACAGCAGCCACGAGATCATCGTCAGGCTTGCCAGCGGCGAAGAAATACCCGTGGAGGCGCGGGGTCGCGACATCATCTATCGGGGCAGGAAAGCGCGGATCACCTGTCTGGTCGATCTGCGCGAGCGCAGACATGCCGAGCAGCGGATCCGTCATCTCGCCCTCCACGACCCGCAGACCGGCCTGCCGAACCGCTCGCTCTTTGCGGAACAGTTGTCGCGGCTGGTGGAACTGGCCGGCCAGGGGGAGGCGTTCGCGCTTCTGCTCGTGGACATCGACCGGTTCAAGAGCATCAACGACATCTACGGGCACAATGCCGGCGACGTGGTGATCGCCGAAGTCGCGCGGCGGTTGTCGGCGGCCGCAGGCGACGACGGGCTGGTAGCGCGGCTCGCCGGCGACGAGTTTGCCATCGTCCTGCCGACGATCCGCAGCGAGGCGGAACTGGAACTCTTCGCGCGCTCGGTGATCGGCACCATGCGTCAGCCGGTCGATATCATGATGAACGACATGCTGACGGTTACCGTCAGCATCGGTGGCGCCCTGTGCCCCGAACATGCGCAGGACGTGGACGTCCTGATGCGTTGCGGAGATGTCGCGCTCCACCACGCCAAGTCCTCGGGCCGCAACTGCAGCGTCATCTTCCGGTCCGGAATGAACGACATGCTGGAACGGCGGCGCCAGCTGGAGGCCGATTTGTCGGATGCGCTGGAGCAGGGCCAGTTCGAACTGTTTCTGCAGCCGAGGGTGGATGCCGCTACGGCGGCGATCAGCGGATATGAAGCTCTGTTGCGCTGGCATCATCCGGAGCGAGGCATGGTAAGCCCCGCCGATTTCATACCTGTAGCCGAGGCATCGGGACAAATCATCCCCCTTGGGGAATGGGTGTTGGAACAGGCCTGCCGTCTGCTAGACCGCATCGACGGGCACATCAGCGTCAATGTGAGCCCCCTTCAGTTCCGGCATCCCGAGTTCCTTCCGAAGCTGAGGGCCTTGCTGGCGCGCACCGGCGTGCAGCCGGGGCGGATCGAGCTTGAGATCACGGAAAGTGTCCTGATCGACGACGATCAGCGTGCGGTGTTGGTCCTGAATGAGCTGAAAGGCCTGGGTTTCAGCATTGCGCTCGACGATTTCGGTACCGGCTACTCCTCCCTCAGCTACCTGAACCGCTATCCCTTCGATACGATCAAGATCGACCGGAGCTTCGTCAACAACCTCGGACAGGCGGAGAATGCTCCCGTCATCGTCCGCACGATCATCAGTCTCGGTACCGGCCTCGGTATGAAGATCGTCGCGGAAGGGGTCGAAACGATCGAGGAGGCGCTCTTCCTGGCGCAGGCCGGATGTGACGAGCTTCAGGGATACCTGCTCGGAAGGCCGAAGCCGGTGGCAGATTTGCAGCGGGAGGTTTCCGCCGCACTCGCCGTACAACTGGTCAATATGCCACGTTATCCGTCGGCTGCCGGGTCAGCCTCGGCCTCGGACAGACGCGCCTCGGATGGTGTTCGCGACGTGGCCGAGGCGGCCGGCTGAGCCGGCCGCTCCGATCCGCAAGCGTCAGGCGGCGCGGGCGAGTTCGCTGATGCGTTCCTGGACATCCGCCATCGCTTTGTCGACGGCTTCCTCGCCGAAAGCGAGACCTTCTACCTGCACGACTTCGACATCCGTCATGCCCAGGAAGGCCAGTATCGTCCTGAGGTAGGGGATGGCATGGTTCATCGCAGTCGCCGGACCCTGCGAGTAGATGCCGTCGGAGGCGACCACGAGATAGACCTTCTTGCCCGTGGCAAGTCCTTCCGGACCGTTCTGCGTGTAGCGGAAGGTCTTGCCGGAGCGGGCGACATGATCGATCCAGCTCTTCAACGTGGAATAGATGTTGAAGTTGATGAGGCCGGTGGCGATCACGACGGTGTCGGCGGCCAGCAGTTCATCGACGAGCACATCCGACAGGACGGCGGCAGCGGCTTCGGCTTCCGAACGGCTTTCGACGGGCTTGCGGATGGCGGAGGTAAAGACCGCATCGATGTGCGGCAGGGGATTGGCGCCGAGGTCGCGACGGACGACCGCCTTGCCGCCGGCGGCAAGGGCATCCGCCAATTCGCGCGCAACCTTGGTGGAGCGGGAGGTTTCGCCGCGGGGGCTCGAGGTGACGAGGAGGATGGACGACATGGCACTCTTCCTTGGTATCTTGGCTTCGGCTTGGGAGGTCATCGGCGAGGTGGATCTCGCTGTCCGCTCAGAGATAGGTATGGACATCCATCGATTGAACCGGAATAATATCGAAGCCATCTATCGACCAATTGGATACGTGGAATGGAAGCCAACCCCACGCTTGACCAATTGCAGGTCTTTCTCGCCGTCGCCGAAACGGGAAGCTTTTCGGCTGCGGCACGCAGGCTCAATCGGGCGCAATCGGTGATCAGCTACACGATCGGCAACCTGGAGGCGCAGCTCGAAGTGTCACTCTTCGAGCGCAGCGGCCGCCAGCCGCGGCTGACGGAAGCGGGCCGCGCCATGCTGCCTGACGCCCGGCGGATCGTCGCCGACCTGCAGGTGATGCGGGCGCGGGCAAAGAGCATGAAGCAGGGGCTTGAACCGGAGCTGTCCATCGCCATCAGCGTCATGGTGCCATCCGATGCAATGGTGGGCGTGTTGCGCGAGTTCGGCCGGCGTTTCCCGATGGTGGCGCTGAGCCTCAATGTCGGAGAGCTCGGTATGGTCATGGACATGGTCTCCGCCGGCCGCGCGGGGATCGGCCTCGGCGGAGCGCTGCTCAAGCCGGACGACACGATCATCGCGGAGAAGATCGGACACTCCTTCATGGTTCCGGTGGCGGCGGCCGACCATCCGCTCGGTCAACTCGGCCGGCCGCTGACGCTGAACGACGTACGGGAGGAAACGCAGCTCGTGGTGACCGATGCATCGGGTCTCACCAAGGGCCGCGATTTCAACGTCCTGTCCTACAAGACCTGGCGGGTGAGCGACATCGCCACCAAGCATCAGCTCATTCGAGGCGGACTTGGATGGGGTGGCCTGCCGGCGTCGCTGGTACGGGAAGACCTTCATGCCGGCCGACTGGTGGCGCTGCAGATCGATGCCTATGAACAAGGAGAATATCCGATCTACGCGCTGCGTCGGGTTTCCAACCCGCCGGGCCCAGCGGCCGCCTGGCTGATCCAGGCCTTCCAGGGGCGGCTGTCGAACTGCCCGGGGCGGGATGAGGTGCCGAACCTGGTGGCGATGGGAAAGCTACCGGCAGCAGAGTGAGCAGCATGCCCAGCTGATTGACGGATGGCGCCACCGACATTAAACATGGGGCACGGTCAGCAGTTCACCGAGGCGTCGCCGTCCCTTGA
Source organism: Pseudorhizobium endolithicum (assembly GCF_902153245.2). Classification (GTDB taxonomy): domain Bacteria; phylum Pseudomonadota; class Alphaproteobacteria; order Rhizobiales; family Rhizobiaceae; genus Neorhizobium; species Neorhizobium endolithicum. The sequence continues at coordinate 423,311 of NZ_CABFWF030000013.1, read as the reverse complement.
AGGGAAGCTAAACCTGCATCGTTCAAGATCATCAGCACTTATCCCGTGCCGAAGTCGACAAGACGGCGACCAGTGACATCCCCAAGCGGAACGGCGCATCGAGGATAAGAGATGACCAGAACCATCTTTCCGATGGAAGTCGCCGATATTTCGGCCTTTGCGCGCGCGCTGCGTGAGCAGATCGGCAGGCTTGACCACAAGCCGAGCCACGTGGAGATGCTCAATCTCCTGAGCCGCGCCGGCGGATATCGCAACTTCCAGCACTTTCGCTCCACCCTCAAGACCGCGGAGACGCTTCAGGAATGGCGTCTGGAGGACGACGCCCCTCCTGCGGCGGACGAGGCACGGGTGAAAAGGACCCTTCGTGTATTCGATGCCGAGGGCCGCATCCTTCGCTGGCCCGGCAAGCGTTCCCAGCAGGAATTGTGCCTCTGGTTCCTGTGGTCGAAAATTCCGGCGGGGCAGCACTTTTCCGAACGCGAAATGGGTGTGTTTCTCAACACGCTTCACCTGTTTCAGGATCCCGCGCTGCTGCGCCGCGACCTGGTCGACCTTTCTTTGATGAGGCGCAACCGCGACGGCAGCGACTATCACAGGGTGGAGCGGGAGCCGCCGCCGGAACTTGGGCTGTTGCTGCGGCTCCTCAAGGAAGACCGGCAGAAGGCGGTCTGAGGGCAGCCTTCCTGTCGCTGGCCGGTGACGTCAGAGGACGAGCCTGAATCTGGCGAAACCCTCGGCGCCGTCGCCGGCGTCCTCGATCTTCGCTCCCTTGATGTCGGCGACATAGGTGCGGCCCTTCGGCCCGCTCTCGAAGATCGCGGTGGTCCCGGCCATCGGCTTGAACGACCAGTTGGCGTCGGCCGAGGGATTGATCGTGCCTTGCTCGACGATGTAGCGGACGATCACGTCGCGATTGGTATCGGGAGCGACGAAGATCACCTTGTCGCCGGCGATGTCCGGGAACTTGCCGCCACCGCCGGCGCGGTAGTTGTTGGTGGCTACGACGAACTTCTGCGCCGGATCGATCGGCTTGCCCTCGAACTGGAGGTCGACGATGCGATGCGCATCGGGGTTGACCAGCTGGCCGTCCTTGTCGAAGCGCGCCGGCTGCGACAGGTCGATCTGGTAGGTGACGCCATCGATGACGTCGTAGTTGTAGGATGGGAAGCCGGCATTGAGGAGCGGCACATCCTTCGCGCCCGGCTCCACCTGATTGAACATGCCGGCCGACATTTCCAGCCAGTTCCGGACCTGCTCGCCTGTGATCAGCACGGCCTGCACGGTGTTTGGATAGAGGTAGAGGTCGGCGACGTTCTTGATGGCGATGTCGCCCGCCGGCACGTCCGTATAGTATTCGGCGCCGCCACGGCCGCCGGCCTTGAAGGGTGCAGCGGCGGAGAGGACGGGATAGTCCTTGTACGGGCCGTCCTTCAGCATTTCCTTGATGTACCAGGTCTGGGCATTGGAGACGATCTGCACCGAGGGATCGTCGGCGACGAGCGCGAAGTAGGAGTAGAGCGGCGCCGACGTCTTGCCCACCGGACGTCGGACATAGGCGAGCGTCGCCTCGTGCTCCTCCTTCACCGCCGCCGTAACCTCCGGCTTGTCCTCAACGTCGGCGATCACTTTCCGGTTCTCGTCGCGGTGATAGATCGGGCGGGCTTCGGTGGTGAAGTCGACGATCTTCCAGATGTTGCCGTCCTTTTCGAGCAGCAGGTCGATCAGGCCCATATGCGAGCCCCAGAACCCAGCCATGACGGCGGGCTTGCCCATCAGCGTGCCCTTCGCCGCGTCCGCGCCGGCAATGCCTTCGAAATCCTTGGGGCCGGGGAAGACGAGATGCTGGTGGCCGGTGAAGACGGCATCGATTCCTTCGACGCCGGCAAGGTAGAGCGAGGCGTTCTCCATCCGCTCGCTCATGCCCGATCCGTCGATTCCGGAATGGGAAAGCGCGACGACGATGTCCGCCCCTTCCTCCTTCATGACCGGAACCCAGGCCTTCGCGGCGTCGACGATGTCGCGCGTCTGCGCCTTGCCTTCCAGGTGCTTGGCATCCCAGACCATGATCTGTGGCGGCACGAAGCCGATAATGCCCACCTTGACGGGGCTGGTCGCGCCGGAGCCGTCGCGGATCTGCTTCTCGAGGATCACATAGGGCTTGAAGAAGAGTTCATCCTGTTTGGGATCCGATGCCAGCATGCCCTTGGTGAGATTCGCACAAACGTATGGGAAGCCGGCGCTGCCCAGGACCTTGAACATGAAATCGAGGCCGTAGTTGAACTCGTGGTTGCCGAGCGTCCCGGCATCATAGCCCAGCACGTTCATCGCCTGGATGATCGGATGCCGGTCGCCTTCCTTCATGCCGCGCTCGTAGGCGATGTAGTCGCCCATCGGATTGCCCTGCAGGAAGTCGCCATTGTCGATCAGCATGGAATTGCCGGCCTCGGCACGGATCGCATCGATGATGGAAGCCGTGCGGGCAAGGCCCATCGTGTCGTTGGGTTTGTCGCCGTAATAATCATAAGGCAGGACATGGACGTGGATGTCCGTCGTCTCCATGATCCTCAGATGCGCCTGGTTTGCCTGGGCGCGGGCCGCGAACGGATGCAGCATGACGAGTGCCGACGTGGCGGCGACGCCGCCGAGCAGCGAACGGCGGGTCATCGGAAGGAGAGGGGTGTGCGGCATGATGGGCTCCCTGGATCATTTTGCCGAAGCGAGATTATGCGCAATCGCACGGAAGTACATCGGCAAAATGACGGGGGAGGTGCCGCCACGGGCGGCAGCTTATCGTGCCAGAACGGGCCTTACATCCTTGTGGAAAAAGCGGAAATAGGAGGACACCTGTGCCAGCGCATTGGTGTTCAGGTGAAGCTGGATGCCGATCCGGCTGCCCCGGCACCACCGGACCGTACCTTCCATGAAGCCGAGCTCCTCGCTCTCGATCTTGACTCTGCTGCCGTCGGCAGCGCCGAAGGCTTCCTGCAGTTCCAGCGCAATTCCCGTCGCCGAAAGATCCACGACCCGGCCTTTCGCGGACTGGTTGAAATACTTGACGGTTCCATAGATGCGAGTCTTCGTGCGTGCCGCAGCGCGGTTTGTCATGCCGAGGTTATTCTGTGCCATGGATCATCTCCCCCGATATACAGCGTCCATGTATTAGCAGAGAGATGTTGAAGTCCTTTTGCTTCATTCGCTCGAATTTGAAGAGTTCATAGTCCGACATTCGGCCGATCGATGACTTCCCGAAGCGCAAAGCTGGAGTTGATCTTGACGACGTGGGGCAGTGCCGAGAGCCAATCGCGGTGGATGCGCTCGTAGTCTTCGAGATCCTTGGCGGCGACCCGCAGGATGTAGTCGTATTCGCCCGACATCAGGTAGCAGACCAGCACGTTGGGGCAGCGCTTTACGGCCGCCTCGAATTCCGTCAGCGTCTTGGCAAACTGCCCGGATAGCGAGATGTGGACGATAACCATCATCTTGTAGTCCAGGGCCTTGTTCGACAGCCGTGCATGATAGCCACTGATGACGCCGCTCTTTTCGAGCGCCGTCAGGCGGCGGGAACAGGCCGATTGCGACAGGCCGACACGATCGGCAAGGACCGCGTTGGAGATACGGCCCTCCTGCTGGAGAATCCGCATGATTGCAAGATCAATCGTGTCCGGCTGAGACATGCGCAAGATTCTCCCGAATTACGTGGCCGAGGTGCAATTTCCTGCGTGAACGGAAGCATCTGAAGCCTGCCTTTGCAAGGACATTCACGCCATTCTCTGATTTCGTTCTTTGATCGGAAAAGGCCGCGAGCCAAAGAAGAGAGAGGAACGCTGAATGCGTGTCGGATGCCCGAAGGAAATCAAAAACCATGAATACCGTGTGGGCCTCACCCCCGGCGCGGTGCGGGAATATGTGGCCCACGGCCATGAGGTCCTCATCCAGACGAAAGCGGGCGAAGGTATCGGCGCCGGCGATGACGCCTATGCCGCCGCAGGAGCCAGGATCGTCGGCTCCGCCAGGGACATCTTCGAAAAATGCGACATGGTCGTGAAGGTCAAGGAACCGCAGCCGGCCGAATGGGCGCAGTTGCGCGACGGCCAGATCCTTTACACCTATCTCCACCTGGCGCCGGATCCGGAGCAGACCAAGGGATTGTTGGTTTCGGGGGTGACCGCGATCGCCTATGAGACCGTCACCGACGACCGTGGCGGGCTGCCGCTCCTGGCCCCGATGTCGGAAGTCGCCGGGCGCCTCGCCATCCAGGCGGGCGCGACGGCTCTGCAGAAGGCGAATGGCGGCCTCGGTATCCTGCTCGGCGGCGTGCCCGGCGTGCTGCCCGCCAAGGTCGCGGTGATCGGTGGTGGCGTGGTGGGTCTCCATGCCGCCCGGATGGCGGTCGGTCTCGGCGCCGATGTCACGATCATCGATCGGTCGCTGCCGCGCCTGCGCCAGTTGGACGACATCTTCAACGGACGGGTCCATACCCGCTATTCGACCATCGATGCCGTGGAGGAAGAGGTATTCGCGGCCGATCTCGTCATCGGAGCGGTACTCATCCCCGGCGCGGCGGCTCCCAAACTCGTCACTCGCGAGATGCTGTCCGGCATGAAGAAAGGGGCTGTGATGGTGGATGTCGCCATCGACCAGGGCGGTTGCTTCGAGACCTCCCACGCCACCACCCATTCCGAGCCTACCTACGAAGTGGACGGCATCATCCATTATTGCGTGGCTAACATGCCCGGTGCCGTGCCGGTCACCTCCGCTCGTGCGCTCAACAATGCCACGCTGCATCACGGACTGGCCCTTGCCGACAAGGGGCTGCGGGCGATCGCGGAAGACAAGCATCTGCGAAACGGTCTCAACGTCCACAGGGGCCGTATCACGAATGCCGCGGTTGCCGAAGCGCTGGGCTATGAGCTATCCGCGCCGGACAGCCTGCTCAACGTCGCGTAAGATATATCGAAGATACCCGGAAACAGGATCGCCTGGTCCTCTGAGGGCAAAAGAACTCTAAGCGTCGGCACTTCAAGCGGGCGCTTTTTTATTCCGCAAGCTTGAAAGGCGCTCCGCAAGATAATATCTTAGATATATCGAAACTCACGCAAGGGAATAACGTGATGTTCAAGCATGGATGTGAAGCGCATCGGGGCCATGGTGGCCGGAGGGGACTGGAGGGGCTGTTTGCTGCGCCCGGCGGACCGTTCCGCCGGGGAGGCGGACGGCATGGGGGTGACCGCGGACACGGGCGCGGCTTCGGCGACGCGGGCGACGGCCGGATCGGGCGGTTCCTGATGCAGGGCGACCTGCGGCTGGTGGTCCTCGCCTTGGTGGAGAAGGAGCCTCGGCATGGCTATGAGATCATCAAGCACATCGAGGAACTGACCTACGGCTTCTATGCACCGAGCCCCGGCGTCATCTATCCGACGCTGACCTATCTGGAGGAGGCGGGTTATGTCTCGGCCGAACAGCAGGGTAACAAGAAGCGCTATGCGATCACCGAGGAGGGGCGCGCGCATCTGGACGAGAACCGCAGCATCGCCGGCACCATACTGGAGCGGCTGTCGCATTTCGCCGACAAGGTGCGCCAGCGGCAGGAGCAGCGCGACCGAAGCAGCGACCGAGGTCCGGGCTTGCCGCGCAGCGTCGACGCCGCCCTGTTGAACCTGCGCGAGGTGATTGCGCGCGCGCTGGAGGATGACGAGCGGCGTGCCGGCGAGATCGTCAAACTGCTCCTGCAGGTGGCCGAGGACCTGGACAGGAAGCCCAATCAGGGTTGATCAGGAGCGGGAGGGCCTAACGTGTATCGGCTGAACGATCCTGGCCGATTGCCGTGCTCTCGGTCCCGCGCTTGTGCGCGCTTCTATCGGCCAGGATCGTTCAGCCGACGCTGGACGATCGGTCGATCCTGCACTGGTAGCAGTTGTTGCGGGCGGAACGAACATGAACATAGGCGATGTCGTCGCGAGAGAGGAGCTCGGCGGCACGAGCAACGATTCTGTCCGCAGGCGTCACCGCACCCGTGCCGTAGACGATCCGGTCATCCTTGCCATAACCCCGGACGATATAGTCGGAGCTGCAGAGCGCCGGCGGAAGTACCTCGGACGCGATATACCGCCGGCAAGGCTTCTTGTGGAGGAAGATCGGCCCGGTCTCCGCATAGGGTTGAAGCTGCGGAAAGGGGCGATAGGCGAGCACCAGGAGTTCGTCTCCCGTCGCAATGGCCGTCAGGCAATGGCGGCACGGATAGCCGGGGCCGTCGGCAATCAGCGTTTCCGGAAGGCGTCCATAGGCGTCGCTGCCGCCATTTCGCAGATGCTCGGCATCCTCCGTGGGAATGGCATGGAATGAAACTGTCATGGTGAACTCCCCTGTGTGTCCACCTCCGGCATGCCGGAGAGGCAGGGCGTCCGCCACCCGTTTCTTGCCTCAGGCGTCCAGCACCTTCAGGAGCTCCGCGTCGCTCATCGGATGCACGATCGCCTCATAGGTGGCGACAGGCGTGAAGCCCATCATCTGGTAGAGCTGCAGGGCGCGGGGATGATCGAGCGTGTTGGTTGTCACCGTGACCTTCTGCGGAGTGTCCTGCCAGGCGGCGTAGAGCGCCTGGGCCAGGAACCACTTGCCGATCCCGAGCCCGATCGCATGTTCGAAGAGGCCGAAATAGGAAAGCTCGGTGATCTCTTCGCTCTGCTTGCGAAGCTCGAAGAAGCCGGCGGGGGCGCCGTTGACGTACAGCACCGTAACGGAAACCTGGGGATCATGGATGATGGCCGCGAGATCATCGTCAGACAGCCGCAGCCGCTGGTACCAGTGCCACCGCTTGCCGACCTGCCGGTAGAGATACCGGTAGTAGTGAAGCGGAATCTGCGGCGCGCGGATGATTGCCGTCTGCAGGTTGACAGGCACCGGCAGGCTCGCCCTCGGCGGCGCTGTCATCGCGAGCTTGGTGACATGGGCCGTGAGCGGCCCCGCCTTCTTGCCCATAGCCTATGCCGCCCCTGGATCCGGAGGTCCGGAAACCACGGGCGTATCGGCCTGGCCTCCCCATTCCGTCCACGATCCGTCGTAGAGGCGGTTGTCCTCCTGTCCGAGCGATTCCAGCGCCAGCGTGATGATCGCCGCCGTGATCCCGGAGCCGCAGCTCGTAACGACCGGACGGTCAAGGTCGAGCCCGGCATCTCTCAGGATGTCGTGCAATTCCGGCAAGGACTTCAGCTTGCCGTTGGAGGAGAAAAATCCGGAGGGCAGATTGCGCGCGCCTGGCATGTGCCCCGACCGCAGGCCTGCCCTCGGCTCCGGCTCCGTGCCAGCGAAACGACCTGCGCTCCGTGCGTCGGCGATCTGGGCGGAACCGTCTGCAACGATACGACGCATGGTCTGAAGATCGACGACCTTCTCGGGCCGGAACCGCGGCGTGAAGACAGCAGGTCGGGGTGAGGGGACGGTTGCTTCCAGCGCACGGCCCTCCGCCTTCCAGCCGTCGAGGCCGCCATCGAGGATGAAGACATTGCGGGCGCCCATGATGCGAAAAAGCCACCAGGCCCGCGGCGCCGAGAAGATGCCTGGACCATCGTAAATGACGATCCGGTCGTTCTCGCTGATGCCGAGCTTGCCGACGGCTTCCGCAAAGACCTGGGGCGAGGGAACGACGTGCGGCAGGTCGGTCGAGTGATCGGCCACGGCGTCATGATCGAAGCGCACGGCGCCGGGGATGTGGCCGGCGGCATACTCGGCATCCGCGTTACGCTTCTGTGCCGGCAGGTAAAAGGAGGCATCGACGATGCGGAGGTCTGGGCTTCCCATCTCCCCCGCGAGCCACCCGGATGAAACGACGAAGCGGCTGGTCTCTGTCATGACGGTCCTCCCTGCAGGCATCAGCCGCCGGCCACGGCCTCACCGAACCGGATGCGGAAGCGCCGGTTCTCCTTGCCCTTCTTTTCGATCTTGGCGATGTGGATCTGGCCCACCTCGCCGGTTCGCGCCACATGTGTCCCCCCGCAGGGCTGGCTGTCAACGCTCGAGTTCTCGCCGATGCAGACGAGACTGACGCGCCCGAGGCCGACAGGCGGCCGGACGTTCTTGGATTTGACGATACCCGGATTGGCCGCGAGTTCCTCGTCCGTGATCCACTGGACGTAGACCGGATGATCCTGTGCCACGAGTTCCATGAGGCGCGCCGTCACCTCGTCCTTGTCGATGATATCGGTCATGTCGAAGTCGACCCGCGACTCCTCCTCGCCAACGGCCGCGCCGGTGATAGGGTAGGGACAGACGACCGAGAGCAGGTGGCAGGCGGTATGCATCCGCATCAGGCGGTGTCGGCGCTCCCAGTCCAGATGAAGGCGCACGTTTTCCCCGACCAGAAGCGACGGTTCGCCCTCCCGCGGAAGATGGATGATGATATCCTTGCTGGCGCCGTTCCGCGTCCCTGCGATCCGGATCCGGCTGCCGTCAGCCCGCTCGAAAAGGCCGGTGTCGCCCGGTTGTCCGCCGGATGTCGCGTAGAAGCAGGTTCGATCGAGCTCGATGCCCCCATCGTCGTGTATGGCGGTGACAACGGCCTCGGCCGTCTTCCTGTAGAAGTCGTCGCGAAACAGGGCTTGGACGGGCATGGGAGCTTAGACCGCTGCGAAGGGGATGGTGATGTCGCTCTTGCGGGTCAGCCATTGCGGCACGGGAAGGCCCTTGGAGCGCAGGAAATCCGGATTGAAGAGCTTCGACTGGTAGCGGTTGCCGTAGTCGCAGAGGACGGTGACGATCGTATGACCTGGACCAAGGTCCCGCGCCATGCGCACTGCGCCGGCGACGTTGATGCCGGACGAGCCCCCCAGGCACAGCCCTTCCTGTTCGACGAGGTCGAAGATCAGCGGAAGCGCTTCAGCGTCCGCAATGCGGTAGGCGAAATCCGGCTTGAAGCCCTCAAGGTTGGCAGTGATCCGACCCTGGCCGATCCCTTCGGTGATCGAGGAGCCCTCGGCTTTGAGTTCGCCGTGGGCATAGTATTCATAGAGTGCTGCGCCTTCGGGGTCGGCAAGGCCGATCTTGACGCCGGGCTTGCCCGCACGCAGCCCCTTCGCAACGCCGGCAAGCGTGCCGCCGGAACCGACCGCGCAGATGAAGCCGTCCACTTTTCCGTCCGTCTGTTGAAGGATTTCCGCGGCCGTCGTCTCGACGTGGGCTTCCCGGTTGGCGACATTGTCGAACTGGTTGGCCCATATGGCGCCTGCAGGCTCCGTCTTCGCCAGTTCTTCGGCCAGTCGTCCGGAAACCTTCACATAGTTGTTCGGGTTGCGATATGGCACGGCCGGCACCTCGACGAGTTCCGCCCCGAGCAGGCGCAGCGCGTCCTTCTTCTCCTGGCTCTGGGTCTCCGGGATGACGATGACCGTGCGGTATCCCAGTGCATTGGCAACGAGCGCCAATCCGATGCCGGTATTGCCGGCCGTTCCCTCGACGATGACGCCGCCGGGCTTCAGGAGGCCTTTCTTCTCGGCATCGCGGATGATGTAGAGGGCGGCGCGATCCTTCACCGACTGGCCTGGGTTGAGGAATTCCGCCTTGCCCAGGATCTCGCAGCTGGTGGTCTCTGACGGCCCCTTGAGGCGAATGAGCGGCGTGTTGCCGATGACGTCGAGGACGGATGGGTGGGGAGTCATGAAGAAAGCCTTATGGGTTCGCCTAGATGTAAAACCGCTCTTGTTGACGGACAAGATGTGCAAGGCAAGAAACGCTCTTCTACGGACGGGGGAGTGGCCGAAAAATTTGATCGCTCGGAACGGAAGAGGAACCGCTGGTAAATGAAAAAGGGCCGACCCGGGAGCCAGCCCTTGAAGTGCGATAGCCGGGACGGGCTTAATCTTCGCAAGCAGCATCCGGCATAGTGCCGCTCGGCGTGGAACTCGTGGCTTCGGCGCTCGTCTCGGTGCAACGGTCGTCGTCCCTCGTACCATCGCCCGAATTCGTGTTGTTCGCGGCGGAGCCAGTCGTGGAACCGGTTGTGGCCGAGTCGGCCGCACTGCCGGTATCGCTGCCGGAATCACCGGTGTCGCTCCCGCTCGTCTGCGCCATGGCGCCCGTTGCAAGTGCAAGAGTAAAGGCGGATACTGTCAGAAGTTTGGTAATCATTCTTTTCCTCCTAGAGCCGGTTTCCCAGCGGGTTCTCCGTTACACCCGCCTAACGGGAGACCGGCAGGGTTGTTCCAAAGGAGCAACTCGATTACCGTAATTCGCCCCATGCGTCATTCCACGTGATCCCCTCCTTGAGTTCAACGAGCACAGGTCTGCTGGGGTCGCGGTTCTTGTTCTCGGCGATCCGGAAGGCGGCCTCCGGCTCCATCTCTTCGGCCGGGAAGATCGTCTCCCCGGTCTGTGGCTCCGCGACCTCCTCTATGAAGGCGCGAATTTCGTCTCCGGAACGATAGAGGCTGACCACGATGGTGCCCTCAAGGGCGTTGGCGTCGCTGTAGCGATAGTAGATTGACATGAGCGGGTATCCTTCGTCTTCCGCGGATGCGACGAGTGCAGCCAGGCTGGGCAAACGAACAAAGCCCCGGGCGCTGCCGGGGCCTGGTCGCTTCATGGGTATCGGCCGTCAGTCGACGACCTGGACGACCGTGTAGGTCTGGGGATCGACGATGACGCGGCGTTCGTTAACGTAGGTATAGGCATATTCCGGCGCTTCCGGAACGGGCGTCAGGACCACCGTCTGTGGCAGGGGCTGGCCCACCACCACTTCGCGTTCCACCACGATCGGCTGGGCCGGAACCGGCTGTTCGCGGACATAAGTGACGACACGCTCCGGCGGCGGGTCGATTGCCGTGCCGGCGGCCGCCCCGACGACGCCACCGACGGCTGCGCCTATCGGACCGCCGACGATAGCACCGGTGACTGCACCGCCGACGGCGCCATTAACCGTGCTCTCCTGGGCAATCGCACCGCCTGCAAAAAGACCTGCGGCGGCGGCAATCATAACGAGCTTCCTCATGGCGATCTCCTTTTCTTGTAGAGCCATGGGGCAGTGAACGTGATGCTTTGATTTTCGTTCCGCGACGTCATGCTCGCAGCAAGGCGCGAGTCGGTCGGCGGACGCATGGCGCGACCGAATGTCGGAGGATTTGAAGGAAGTGGCTCCCCGGGCCGGATTCGAACCGGCGACCTATCGATTAACAGTCGAGTGCTCTACCGCTGAGCTACCAGGGAACACGCGCTTGGCGCGGCGTCGAGCGGGGTAATACAAATGCTTTCCCGGTTTGCCAAGCGCTTTTTTGAAAAATATGCGGATCGCTTGTTTCCGGGCCCTGTCCGCACCATCTGAACCGCTCGAACAGAGGTTACCTGTGGACAGGATCGTGCCGCACACGCGTAAAACGAAGCGCTTTGGAATTGACCCGGCCAGCGGCAAGCTGGCCTTGGGCGGTTGGCATCTGCCGATGCCGCGCTCGCGAGCCGGCCGGATGGCGGTGGGCGGTGTCCTGATCGTCGGCGGAACGCTGGGCTTCCTGCCCGTTCTCGGCTTCTGGATGGTGCCGCTCGGCCTGATCGTGCTGTCGCACGACCTTCCCTCCGTTCGCCGCAAGCGGCGCCGGCTGGCGGTATGGTGGGAACGTCGGCGCCAGGAGCGTTAGCCCAGGAGTGCGGCCACACCCTGTCCGGCGCTGAACGCCATGAAGCCCAGCACGGAAAAATAGATGACGGTGATCGCGATGAAGGCGTATCCGGCCAGCACGACAAGTCCGTCACGCTGCATCATCCCCGTGGCGATCAGCAGGACGGCGATCCCCGGAAGCGTGTTGGAGAAGGGGATGAGGCCGAGCGGGAACATGAGCAAGACGCCGCTGAAGGCGATGGCCAGGCCGTTCAGCCTGTTGACGGCCCCACCTTCGACCACAGAGCTCATCCGCGGCCTCAGGTAGTTGTCGAGGCGGGAAACGATAGAGACACCCTTTTCCAGGGCCGGCACCAGTTTCTGCGAATCGAGCTTCCGATCGAGTATCTTCCTCGGCAGCCAGGGCATGCGATTGAAGGTGATCGCTAGGCTGATGAGGATGATCGCGAAACCGAAGACGGTGCTGACGCCGGGAATCGAAACAGGGATCAGAAAGGGCAGCGCCGCAACCGCACAGAGCAAAAGCAGCCCATGTTCTCCGACCGCGGACATGAGATCCCGCAATGTCACCGACGAGCCGCCGATGCGCGAGATGACGTCCCTGAGCGTCGCGCTCAGCGAGGCGGTGCTGTCTTCAAACTGTGCGTGATCCTGCAATGTCCGGCTCCGGGTTGTGGGAGAACGGATGGATAGCAGTATTCCCGCCACGAGCAAAGCCGCGGCCGGATCACGTGTTCTTTGTCACGGCGCTAGTGTGGCTGAGACCAGCGGTCATAGGCGCCGCAGAGCAGCACAAGAACAAGCAGTGCAAGCACGAACGGATTGAGGCTGGTCATGAAGTCCAGGTAGTGCATGGCGGTTCCTCCTGCGCCATTCGGCGTCACATGGCAGTCTCCCCCCGCCTCGCGACGTTCCCAGTGTAGCCGATCCTGGCCCTCAGGCCAATAATCAAGGGCGAGATCTCGTTCTTGAGGGGAACAGCTCGAATCACGGAAGCTGGCTGCGTGGACAGACGGGGACGGCAATGAATCTCAGGGTGATAGAAGGCGGGCGGCGGGATGCCGAGGCGGTGGATCTTGTCGCGATCCTGCCGGCAAGGGCCGACGAGGTGAGGCGGGAGGCGGACCGCCGTTTGCGTGCGCTGGACTACGAGCGCCTGTCGAACCGGGAAAGGATGACGGGCGTGCCGGTTCCGCGAGAGATCCGGTACCTCGCCATGCAGATCAATTTCGTCGCTGATACCCTTTCGGCGCTGGGCGTTATCCCGGCCGACTTCCGCTCCGACCGCTATTGGCCTGCTTATGCGCCTCTCGTCTCCTCAGAGACATGACACGGCCCTGGCTGGTCAGCCGGCGCCGGAGATCGATGGATCGAAGAGGGCGGTCATCGGATGGAGGCCTCGCCCGGAATTGAACCGGGGTACAAGGATTTGCAGTCCTCTGCGTCACCACTCCGCCACGAGGCCATCCGGTGCTAAAAAGCGTGTGGTGACGGGGCGTTTAGAACGAATCGAAATGCGGCGCAAGGGAAAAGGAGGGGGTCTCGATCGTTTTCCGGAGGCGGTTTGGAACAAGGTCGAGACGCGGCGGGATGTCGCCTCGGGATGCTTTTTGACGAGGAAGCCGGCGCGCGACTTGAAAGCGGCGCTCCACCCCAGTAAAGACGGCGCGAGCAAGGTCAAGTTGGGACAACCGGGATGATGGACTTCGAATCGGCACGGACAAAGATGGTGGACAACCAGATCCGCACCACGGACGTGACCTCCCACTCCGTGCTGCAGGCTTTCCTGTCGGTTCCGCGCGAGGAATTCGTTCCGGCGAACCTGAAGCCGATCGCCTATATCGACGACGATATCGAGATCGCGCCCGGCCGCTATCTAATGGAAGCCTCGCCACTCGCCAAGCTGCTGCAGCTTGCTCACATCGGCAAGGACGATCTGGTGCTGGAGGTCGGCTGTGGCACCGGCTATGTCTCGGCGCTTCTTTCGCAGCTTGCGGGATCGGTCGTCTCGCTTGACGCCGATGAGGATCTGTGCGCGCGTGCAAGCGATGTACTGTCGCGTCTGGGTTACGACAATGTCGCCGTCGTCCACGGTGAGATGGAGAAGGGGTATCCGGCGGAGGCTCCCTACGACCTGATCTTCGTCAACGGAGCGGTGGAGGAGGTCCCGGCGGAACTGCTGGAACAGCTGCGCGACGGGGGCCGGCTGGTCGCCGTGGTGGGCTACGGCAATGCCGCGCAGGCCAGGCTTCTCGTGAAGGAGCGCGGCACAGTTTCCGAAGGCAGCCACTTCAACGCGTCCGTAAAGCCGCTGCCCGGCTTCCGTCGCGAGCGCAGCTTCGTTTTCTGATCCCGGCCGGTGGCCGCATGCGTGTGGCCGTCCGGACTCACCTGCAAAACAATTCTGTGTATCCCGCAAGCCTTTGGGACTCCTGCGATTGTTTCCCTTGCCCGGTTTCGTACACTGAGGACGAATCAGGTCGCGTTGGACGGCCGGGATGCTCCAGGCAGTTGCGGGGAAGAAGATGGCTCAGCCGAATGTAGCGCGTGAACCCTCGATGGAAGAGATACTGGCTTCCATTCGCAGGATCATCGAGAGCAACGAGCCCCAGCCGGCAAGCGCCGTGGGAACCGGCCTTCCGCCCGTCTATGCCGACGACGAACTGGACGAGGGGGACCTCGATATCGTGACGGAACTGGCGGCCAATGATCCGGGGCAGCCGCTCCGGCTTCAGGTGCAGCAAACCACGGCCGCCGATCGTGAGTCGGAACGGTCCATGTCGCTCGCCGACGTCGCGGCACGGGTGAGGGCGGCATCCGCAAGGCAGGAGAACAGCTCCATCGGTATTGTGCCGGCAGGCTCCCTGCCGCCGGTTGCGGCCTCGGTGCCGAACAAGGAGCGGAGCATCGAGTCCGCGCCGGTTCTGGACGGGGGACGCGAGATGGGTGCCGAGGCGCCACGGTCCGTCGTCGAGGCCTCCTTGCCGGAACCCCTGAGCGTAGCCGTATCAGCCCAAAGCGCAGACGTCGCGCCGCGGCCCGAGCCAGCCGGCCTGCCGGCCAGGGTCGAGGCGCTTCTTTCCGACGAGGCGGGAGAGCAGGTTGCCCGCTCGTTCGGCGAACTGGCGGCTGTCTTCGACGGCATCGAGAAGCGTTCGGTGGAGGACATGGCGCAGGAGATGCTGCGTCCCATGCTGCAGGCCTGGCTGGACGATAACCTCCCGACGCTGGTGGAACGTCTCGTGCGCGAGGAAATCGAGCGGGTGGCACGCGGCCCACGCCGCTGAGGCAGCAAGCGCCTCCGGCAGGGCCGCTCCGGCGACGGGGCGGCTTTTTTATTGACTCGCTACTGCCGGTCCTATTTACACCCAGACCACACAAGAACTCGAAATCTGGTCGGAAAATGCTCGATAAAACCTATGATTCCGCCGCCGTAGAACCGAAGATCGCTGCTGCCTGGGACGAGGCCGACGCCTTCCGCGCCGGCGCCAATGCCAAGCCCGGTGCCGAGACCTTCACCATCGTCATCCCGCCGCCGAACGTGACCGGCTCGCTGCATATGGGCCATGCGCTCAACAACACGCTGCAGGACATCATGGTGCGCTTCGAGCGCATGCGCGGCAAGGATGTGCTGTGGCAGCCGGGCATGGACCATGCGGGGATCGCGACGCAGATGGTGGTCGAGCGCCAGCTTGCCGAACGGCAACTGCCCGGCCGTCGCGAGATGGGCCGCGAGGCCTTCATCGACAAGGTCTGGGAGTGGAAGGCGGAATCCGGCGGGCTGATCTTCAACCAGTTGAAGCGGCTCGGCGCCTCCTGCGATTGGTCGCGCGAGCGCTTCACCATGGACGAGGGGCTGTCGCAGGCCGTTCTTGAAGTTTTTGTAACTCTTTACAAGGAAGGGCTCATCTATCGCGGCAAGCGGCTGGTCAACTGGGACCCGAAGTTCGAGACGGCGATTTCCGACATCGAGGTGGAGAACCGCGAAGCCGACGGCCACATGTGGCACTTCAAGTATCCGCTCGCCGGCGGCGAGACCTATACCTATGTGGAGAAGGATGCGGACGGCAATATCCTCCTCCAGGAGGAGCGCAACTACATCTCCATCGCGACCACCCGTCCGGAAACCATGCTGGGCGACGGCGCGGTCGCCGTTCATCCCTCCGACGAACGGTATCGGCCGATCGTCGGCAAGCTCTGCGAGATTCCGGTGGGGCCGAAGGACCATCGCCGCCTGATCCCGATCATCACCGACGAATATCCGGACCCGACCTTCGGTTCCGGGGCGGTAAAGATCACCGGCGCGCACGACTTCAACGACTACCAGGTCGCTCGCCGCAACAACATTCCGCTTTACCGCCTGATGGATACCCAAGCCCGTCTGCGCGACGACGGCGAGCCTTATGCCGTCTATGCCGCTCGCGCGCTGGAGATCGCCAGGTCGGGCGAACTGCCCTCCGAGTCTGAGGTCGACGACATCAACCTTGTGCCGGACGAGTATCGCGGCCTCGACCGCTACGAGGCCCGCAAGCGGATCGTCGATGCGATCAATGCAGAGGGCCTGGCGGTCACGGCCAAGGACGCGGAGGGCAATGACGTGCCCTATGTCGAGAACAAGAAGATCATGCAGCCCTTCGGCGACCGCTCCAACGTGGTCATCGAGCCGATGCTGACCGACCAGTGGTTCGTCGATGCCGAGACGCTCGCGAAGCCGGCGATCGCCGCCGTCCGCGAAGGCCGCACGAACTTCGTCCCGAAGAACTGGGAAAAGACCTATTTCGAGTGGATGGAGAACATCCAGCCCTGGTGCATTTCGCGCCAGCTCTGGTGGGGCCACCAGATTCCTGCCTGGTACGGGCCGGATGGCCAGGTCTTCGTCGAGAAGACGGAGGAAGAGGCGCTGCACGCGGCGATCCAGCACTACATCGCCCATGAAGGGCCGATGAAGGCCTATGTCGAGGACCTCCTGGAGAATTTCCGTCCGGGAGAGATCCTGACCCGCGACGAGGACGTGCTCGACACCTGGTTCTCCTCGGCGCTGTGGCCGTTCTCCACGCTCGGCTGGCCGGAGCAGACGAAGGAACTGGAGAAGTATTATCCGACCAGCGTGCTGGTGACCGGCTTCGATATCATCTTCTTCTGGGTCGCCCGGATGATGATGATGGGCCTCCATTTCATGAAGGACGAGGACGGCAATCCGGTTGCTCCCTTCCACACGGTCTATGTGCATGCCCTCGTTCGCGACAAGAACGGCCAGAAGATGTCGAAGTCCAAGGGCAATGTCATCGATCCGTTGGAACTGATCGACGAATACGGGGCAGACGCCCTGCGCTTCACGCTCGCCATCATGGCGGCGCAGGGCAGGGACGTGAAGCTGGATCCGGCCCGTATCGCCGGCTACCGCAACTTCGGCACGAAGCTGTGGAATGCGACCCGCTTCGCCGAGATGAACGGCGTTGAGCGTGACCCGCATTTCATCCCGGAGACATCAACGCTCACCATCAATCGCTGGATCCTGACGGAGCTTGCCGGGGCGATCCGCGACGTGACGGAGGCGATCGAGAGCCAGCGCTTCAACGATGCGGCAGGTTCGCTCTACCGCTTCGTCTGGAATCAGTTCTGCGACTGGTACCTGGAACTGCTGAAGCCGGTCTTCATGGGCGAGGATGAGAAGGCCAAGGCGGAAGCGCAGGCCTGCGCCGCCTATGTCCTGGAGGAGACCTATAAGCTCCTGCACCCGTTCATGCCCTTCATGACGGAAGAGCTTTGGGCGCATACGGCGAGCCGCGACACCCTGCTCTGCCACGCCGACTGGCCGGCGCCGGAATTCGCCGACGAGGCGGCCGCCGCCGAGATCAACTGGCTGGTCGACCTCGTTTCCGGTCTTCGCTCGGCCCGCGCCGAGATGAATGTGCCGCCCGCTGCAGTGGCGCCGCTGATCGTCGTCGCCGCCAATGACGCCACCCAGGCGCGGCTGAAGCGGCACGATGCGGCGATCCGCAGGCTGGCCCGCGTGGAGAGCATCGAGACCGCCTCCACGGCACCGAAGGGTGCGGCGCAGGTGGTCGTGGGCGAGGCCATCGCCTGCCTGCCGCTCGGGAGCCTGATCGACCTTGCAGCGGAGAAGGCGCGTATCGAGAAGGCGATCGGCAAGACCGAGGCGGACATGGACCGCGTAGCAAGGAAACTGGCGAACGAGAAGTTCGTGCAGAACGCCGACCCGGAAGTGGTGGCCGCCGAGCGCGAGCGTTATGCCGAGCTCGAGGTGCAATTGAGCGCCCTTCGTACGGCAGCGCAGAGAATCGCCGAAGCCGGCTGATCCGTCTCCTCCTGATTGTAGAGCCCGCAGCGAGATCCGCTGCGGGCTTTTTCCGTTTCAGGCCGAAACCTGCGGTCCTTCTGCCGTACACGTCAACCGAGTGGCGCGGATGTTGCAAAGATGAAACAGTATGTTCGCAAGGGGGAACAAAATTCCAAATCGTGCCGTCGGAAGGCAGATTTTCCGAAAGATTTTTTGTTTCGCGCCATAAAATTCGGTGTTCCCGAAAACTTCACGTAAAACCGGCAGCTGTATGGCGGTGGGTGCCGGTGCTCACGGAAAGTTGTCATTTCCCTTGAAGCATCTACAGTCTCACAAATTGCATACCGGGAGGTGGGAGAAGATGACAAAAAAACTGGTTTCCAAGACTCTTTTGGCACTCGCGGCGGGCTGCCTGCTTCAGACGTCGGCGCTGGCCGGTGGCTGGAATCGCGGTGAAGCCGATACCGATATCCTGTTCGAAGAGGGAAACATCGCAGGACGTGCGGGAGTGACCTACGTCTCGCCGCACCGGCAGTATTCGACGATCAATGGTGCCGACGCGACCGATAGCCGGTTTTCACAGGATTACTGGATCCCGAGCTTTGCAGCGAAGTTTGATGCGTCCGAGAATTTCGGTTGCGCGTTTACCTACACCCAGCCTTTCGGGGCGGATGCAGAGTATGGATCGCAGGCGCAGGCGGCAAGCCGTGCGGGAGGCGGGACCGGTGCGAGCCGCAAAGAATTTATCACCAACGAATATGGTGCGACCTGCGACATCAGGGCTCAAGTCGGAAAAGGTCGACTGCATTTCCTCGGTGGCGTCTTCCTTCAGGACTT
Source organism: Pseudorhizobium endolithicum (assembly GCF_902153245.2). Taxonomy (GTDB): domain Bacteria; phylum Pseudomonadota; class Alphaproteobacteria; order Rhizobiales; family Rhizobiaceae; genus Neorhizobium; species Neorhizobium endolithicum. The sequence continues at coordinate 404,574 of NZ_CABFWF030000013.1, read as the reverse complement.
CGAGTATGAGGCTGATGCCTTTCGCGGTGATCTGAAGCTGGAAGACGACTCAGCCGTCGGGTACCGACTGGGCGTCGCATACGATATTCCGGAGTATGCGATGCGGGTGCAACTTATGTACCGCTCCAAGATCGAACATGATGCAGACGAGGGAACCTTCGATTGGGGCGCTGGCAGTGTTCCTGCGCTTCAACCTTTGGGTGTTCGAGATGCCTACGGCAGCGGCACTCTTCCGCAGTCGCTCAAGCTCAGCGTACAGAGCGGTGTTGCGCCCGGCTGGTTGGTCTACGGCTCAGTAAAATGGACCGACTGGAGCGTGATGGATAACCTGAACTACTCTATATTCACTCCTGTTGCTTTAGCTCCTGGTGTCGGGCCGGGATACATCCCTCAACAGGACGTCTACAACTGGCGCGATGGCTGGACCATCCAGGCCGGCGTAGGCCATGCCTTCACCGAAACGGTATCCGGCACCGTCAACCTGACCTGGGACCGTGGCGTCGATACCGGCGCGGACATCTACAGTGACACCTGGACCGTTGCCGCCGGTGTTTCGATCAAGGCCGGCCCCGGCGAGCTCCGCCTCGGCGGTGCCGTCAGCTATCTGACGGAAGGCGAGCAGTCGACTGCCGACGAGGCCGTCTACAATGCGACGGCCGATGGCGATTGGGCCTATGCCGTCTCCGGCTCCTACCGCATCGCCTTCTGATTGCGGGATCTATCCAAGAAAAGCCCGGTTTGCGCCGGGCTTTTTTTATGCCGAGGCCGGTACATCCATCCGGAAGGCCGAGAAGATTGTGACGATTTGGCAACATCTGTTTGAGAGAGTCTGTGAGCGTGGCGGGAGCGGCGAATATGTCCATTTCCCGCCACAAACGGGGAGCAGCGATAGGGTCGAAAGCGGCGGACCGCGGGGGCGGGGCGCGTGAGTTGGAGTATCATGGGCGGGTTATTCATCGCAGATCATGGGCGCGCGCGGTCGGGGGGCTGTCGCGGCGGATCCAAGGCAACAGCCTCTATTGTGACGCCGCCGCGTCCTAGTCTTGCCGAAAAAGGCATCTACGGTGGATCTCTTCCGGTAAAGCCGGTCCTTGTAAGGGGACTGGCCGGAAACGGCGTCCGTGCGGGCGCGATCAGACGGAGGCGGACCGGCACTGCCGCCCACTACTTGGCCGGAAGAGTTTGAGCGATGTCCTTGTCGTCTAAGGGTTCCATGCGTGTATTGCTTCTGGGGCTTTCCTTTGCCTCCATCATGGCCGGGTCGTCTGCCGCCTTCGACATCAAGTCGGGCGTGACGAAGGAATCCGGGCCGTTCGATCTCTTCAAGTTCGGCTTCAATGCCTACAAGAACGGCCAGAAGGAGGATGCGGTCGAGGCCTATCGCTACGCCGCTGAAAAGGGCCACACCGGTTCGCGCTGGGCGCTCGCCAACATGTATGCCTATGGCGATGGCGTCGCCAAGGACGATTTCGAAGCCTTCAAGATCTACAACGAGATCGCAGCCGCAGGGGTCGAGCCCGGTTCGGAAGATACCGGCTTCTTCATCAACGCGCTGATGTCGCTTGCGGGTTATTACCGCGACGGGATACCGGGCACCCCGGTGAAGCGGGATCTGTTGCAGGCTCGGCAGCTCTACTTCCAGGCGGCATCAGCCTTCGGCGTTGCCGAGGCGCAGTTCGAGCTGGCGCGCATGATGCTGGCCGGCGAAGGCGGAGGCGCCAATATCCATCAGGCGAAGAAATGGCTGAACCAGGCCCGCAAGAGCGGACACCCCGGCGCCATGGCAGTGTTCGGCGACGTCCTGTTCCAGGAGGGGCATACCGTTCGCGGACTGGCCTTCCTCACCGCAGCACTCGATCGGTGCAGCCCCAAGGATTGCGGCTGGATGCAGCAATTGCAGGAGCAGGCATTCTCGGTGGCAAACGAGGAAGACCGGCGCGTCGCAGTCGCCCTGTCACAGGAACTGGCCCGGGGCGCGGAGTAAACCGCTTCTAGGCCGGCTGAAAGTCGAAGAGGGCCGTCACCGGCACATGGTCGGACGGTTTTTCCCACGCCCGAACGTGTTTCTCTATCGCGGTGGACCTGAGCCGGTCGGCGGCCTCGGCCGACAGCAGCATGTGATCGATCCGGATGCCGTTGTTCTTCTGCCAGGCGCCGGCCTGGTAATCCCAGAAGGTGTAGAGTTTCGTCGCGTCGGTGGTCGTCCGCACGGCGTCCACCAGCCCCAGCGTCTCAAGCCGCCGGAAGGCTGCTCTGGTCTCGGGCAGGAACAGGGCGTCGGTCGCCCAGGCCGCCGGGTCGAAGCAGTCATGGGGTTCGGGGATGACGTTGTAGTCACCCGCCAGAATCAGCGGCTCTTCCAGCGCCAGGCAATTGGCGGCATGCGTCCGCAGGCGTTCCAGCCACCGCAGCTTGTAGGGATACTTGACCGGGTCGTCGGCGGGGTTGCCGTTGGGAAGGTAGATCGAGGCCACGCGGATCGCGCCGCCCGAGACGGAGAAGACCCCTTCGATATAGCGGGACTGGTCGTCGCCGTCGCCTTCCGGCAGGCCGCGAACGACCTCATCCGGCCGGATCTTTGAGAGGAGCGCCACGCCGTTGAAGCCCTTCTGCCCGTGGGTCTCGACGTGGTAGCCGAGCGCCTCGATCTCGAACCGCGGAAAGTTCTCGTCCACCGACTTGATTTCCTGAAGACACACGATGTCCGGGCTCGAGTCGGTCAGCCACTGACGCAGATTGTCGATGCGAGCCTTGACGCCGTTGATGTTCCAGGTGGCGATCTTCATGGGTATGTCCGCTCCTCGTGCTCGCTTCCTTTTAACGAACCGGGCGGACTTTGAAAGACTGCAGTCGGCCTTCTTTTCTCAGATGGAAAAACTCGTGCCGCAGCCGCAACTTGCGACGGCGTTCGGATTCTTGATCTGAAAGGACTGCCCGAGCAGGTTGTCGACGAAGTCGATCTCGGAGCCCTCCATGTAGACGAGCGAAAGGCTGTCGATGAGGACCTTCGCGTCGCCCTTGGCGATCACGACGTCGTCGGCCTCCGGCGCGTCGGCAAGGTCGAACTTGTAGGAGAAGCCGGAGCAGCCGCCGCCTTCCACTGAAACCCGAAGTGCCTGCTTGCCCGCTTCACCGGCCACGATCTGCGATATGCGCGTGGCTGCCGCATCCGAAAGGGTGACATTGGGAATGGTCATCTCTGCTCCTGCCGAGGTCAAGGCTCGGGAAAGGTTCATGGGCTCGGCTATGCGCCGCATTGCACTATAGGTATGAAGCCTTAAATGGCACGTCAATGGCGGCGAAAGAGACGAGACCGGACAAGAACATGGTGGCAGTGGACAGAAAAAGCCTCGGGTACGGCTCCGGAGAGAAGGCGGTTTATGCCGCTGACCCGTGGGCTTCGCGCGGCCGGCTTCTTCCGGAAGACGGCAGCCTCACCCGATCCGAATTCCAGCGTGACCGCGACCGCATCGTCCATGCGACTGCATTCAGGCGTCTGAAGCACAAGACCCAGGTCTTCATCAGCCCAGACGGCGACCACTTCCGCACCCGCCTTACCCACACCATAGAAGTGGCGCAGATCGCTCGCGCGCTGGCACGGGCACTGAAAGTCGACGAGGATCTCGCCGAGGGGGTGGCGTTGGTGCATGATTTCGGCCACACGCCCTTCGGCCATACCGGCGAAGACGCCCTGGACGAGGTGCTGAGGCCCTATGGCGGGTTCGACCACAATGCCCAGTCGCTCCGGATCGTGACGAAGCTCGAACGCCGCTACGCGGATTTCGACGGTCTAAACCTCACCTGGGAGACGCTGGAGGGGCTGGTGAAGCACAACGGCCCGCTGCTGACGCCGGAAGGCGAGGGGACGCGCGGTCCACTGCCGCAGCCGATTCGCGACTATTGCGCACTCCATGACCTGGAACTCTCCACGTTTGCGAGCCTGGAGGCGCAGGTGGCAGCGATCGCCGACGATATTGCCTATAACACGCACGATATCGATGACGGTCTGCGCGCGGGCTACCTGACCTTCGATATGCTGGAGGAGGTGCCCTTCCTCGCTTCGCTGATGAAGGAGGTGAGGGACCGTTACCCCCACCTGGAGCCCAGCCGCTTCACGCACGAGATCACCCGCCGGCAGATCACCAGGATGGTGGAGGACGTCATCGGATTTGCGCAGCAGAACCTCAGCGAGATCCGGCCCCGGTCCTGTGCCGACGTTCGGACATGCGGCCGCGTCATCGCCACCTTTTCCCCGGCCATGACCGAGACGGACCGGCTGATCAAGAAGCTTCTGTTTTCCCATATCTACAGGCATCCGGAAATCATGAGGATTCGGGCCGGTGCGGCCCAGATCGTCACCGATCTTTTCGGCGCCTACATGGAAAACCCTTCGCTCATGCGCAGCCATTACTGGGTGCAGCATATCGCGGGTCTTTCGCAACCAGGGCGGGCCCGCCATGTGGGTGACTATCTTGCCGGCATGACCGACTCCTATGCCATCCGCGCCCATGGGGAGTTGTTTGACCGGACTCCCGATTTGCGTTAGGCAGCGCGCCAGTAGCAACGGCTTATCAAGGAATCCGCGAACCGCGGAGATATGACACATGAACCTCTTCGCCGACTTCGAAACCCGGATCAAGGATGCCCTCGAGACCATCGACCTGATCAAGGAAAAGCGCGCAGAGGTTGATTTCGGCCGTATCACGGTCGAACCGCCGCGCGACGCCAGCCATGGGGATGTGGCAACCAACGCGGCGATGGTTTTGGCGAAGCCGTTGGGAACCAATCCCAGGGCCTTGGCCGAGTTGGTCTGCGCGGCCCTGAAGCAGGACCCGGACGTGGACGAGGTATCGGTCGCCGGGCCTGGCTTTATCAACCTGCGGCTTTCGAAGGGGTATTGGCAGCGTTTGCTGGCCGCGATGATCGAGGCGGGAACGGACTACGGTCGCTCGACGATCGGCGCCGGCCGCAAGACCAATGTGGAATACGTCTCCGCCAACCCCACCGGTCCCATGCATGTCGGCCATTGCCGCGGCGCGGTGGTCGGCGATGCGCTGGCCAATCTTCTCGCCTTCGCCGGCTATGAGGTCACCAAGGAATACTACATCAACGATGCCGGCAGTCAGATCGACGTCCTCGCCAGGTCGGTGTTCATCCGCTACCGGCAGGCCCTGGGCGAGGATGTCGGAGAGATCCCCTCCGGCCTCTATCCGGGCGATTACCTGATCCCCGTCGGAAAGGCCTTGGCGGAGGAGTTCGGTCCCCGGCTGCACAACATGCCGGAAGAGGACTGGATGGAGATCGTGAAGGAACGGGCCATCGACGCGATGATGGCCATGATCCGTGACGACCTGCAGGCCCTCAACGTCCATCACGACGTCTTCTTTTCAGAGCGGCAACTGCACGCCGGCGGCGCGCAACGTATCCGTACCGCCATCAACGACCTCACCTTCAAGGGCCACGTGTACCGGGGCACGCTTCCGCCTCCGAAGGGCCAGCTGCCGGAGGATTGGGAGGATCGCGAGCAGACGCTCTTCCGCTCCACCGAAGTGGGCGACGATATAGACCGGCCGCTGATCAAGTCGGATGGAAGCTATACTTACTTCGCGGCCGACGTTGCCTATTTCAAGGACAAGTTCGACCGCGGCTATGACGAGATGATCTATGTCCTCGGCGCCGATCACGGCGGCTACGTGAAGCGGCTGGAGGCCCTTGCTCGGGCGATTTCAGGGGGCAGGTCGAAGCTGACGGTGCTGCTGTGCCAGCTCGTCAAGCTCTACCGGAACGGCGAGCCGGTGAAGATGTCGAAGCGCTCCGGCGATTTCGTGACCTTGCGGGACGTGGTCGATGAGGTGGGGCGCGATTCCGTTCGGTTCATGATGCTCTACCGGAAGAATTCCGAGCCGCTGGATTTCGATTTCGCCAAGGTGACTGAGCAGTCGAAGGATAATCCCGTCTTTTACGTGCAATATGCCCATGCACGGTGCATGTCTGTCTTTCGGCAGGCCAGCGAGGCTTTTCCCGATCTGGATGTCGAATCGCTCGATCTCGCGGCGGCCGCCGGCCGCATCACGGATGATCAGGAAATCCAGCTGGTTGCGAAGATTGCCGAATATCCACGGATAATTGAGGCTGCGGCACAGTCGCAGGAGCCCCATAGACTTGCGTTCTACCTTTACGATCTGGCAAGTTTCTTCCATGCCCATTGGAACAAGGGCAAGGAGCAGCCTGACTTACGTTTTGTTAACGATAAGAACCGAGAATTGAGTATTGCCAGACTTGGGCTGGTGCGTGCTGTCGCCTCTGTTTTGAAGTCGGGCTTGGCCATTACGGGCACTGCCGCGCCGGAAGAAATGCGATAGTATCGCCACCATTTCCCCACAAAGCACTGGCAGTGCCCTTGTAAGTGTAGGTGGGTGGACGAGGTAATGGCAGACAACAACCTTGCGCGTAGCCGGAATGACGGTCCGGACTTCTTTGCCGATGACGATCCGTTGGCGGAACTGGCTCGCATAGTCGGATACGACGAGCGCCTGGTGCCCAAGCCCCCGGCGCCCAAGTCCCCGGTGGCGGAGCGTCGCGAGCCTGCCTTCAACCTTGAGGATGAACTGCTTCGCGAGTTCGAACGGTATGAGGCGCCCCGGCCGCATCAGCCGCTTCTGGCTTCGGTCGCTCCGGCAGTCGAGGAGTCGTCCCTGCAGTTCGACCGACCTGTCGCAGAAGAGCGGACACCCTCCGAGCCGGTGGCTGACGAGACGATCTCGCGGGACGATGTTCTGGAGCTCGACTGGTCCGCCGTGGAAGAAGACTTCGCAGTTGAGCCGCAGGCCGGCGAAAAAGACGATGGGTTCATGGAGCCCGCGCCGGTTCTGGCGGGGCCGGAAATCGTTGAAGCGCAGGACGTGAACCTCTCGGAGGAATTTCCCGTCGAGGAGGGCATTTTCGCCCCGCAGGAATCCGAGCCGCAAATACACCTGTCTGACCTCCACCCGGAATCCGATGCCGGGCCTGAACTGGATCTGGCTGACGAACTCGAAATGGCGGTCGGAGAGCCCGTTCCGGCCAGTGCGCCGGACACCGGGGGCGTTATGGCGGCAGATAGCCGCAAACGCGGAACATATACCCCCGCTTTCCGAATGCCGCTGGCGAATTTCCATGTCTCTCGCGGGGATGCGGCTGCTTCGACACCGATGCCTGGGGCGACCTCTTTCCCCGAAAGCCCGGCTGTGGATCATGCTCCGTCGTCCATCCATGGAACGAATGGTCCGGAAGCGCTGACGCAGTCCGAAGACCCGGCGCCGCAGGGTACTCTGCCGTCCGATGCTTCCGAGCCTCTTGCTGCGGCCCTGGGGGCGGATCAGGCGGCGGTTTCAAAAGACCTGTCGGTCCTGGACGCCCTGATCCAGGATGTCTCCCGTTACCCGATTCCAGCGGCTCCGCAGAACGCGCCGATGACGGTGGGGTCGCGCTGGCAGGATGAGCAGCGAGGCGCCGTCAATGCGTCTCCTGCAAGCGCCCCCGTTTCCGTCGCTGCGGTCGCCGCCACGGAACAAGTCCAGCCTCGGGTGATCCCTGCCGAAGGCGACCTCGCGATCGAGGCGATGATCGACAACGAATTCGAGCTGGCGCTGGAGGATCTGGAGTTCGATCTTTCCGACATCATGTCCGACGACGAGCTCAACGTCTTTTCGGAGCCCCCGGTGGCTGCGCCGGTGGCGGCCCCGAAGGCGGCGGAACCGGTTCGTCATACGGCGTCCTGGTCGCCTGTCGCACGTGTTGCCCCGGCGCCGTCACAATTGCCGCCCGTCGCCCCGCAGCCCGTGCCCGTTGTCCCTCAGGCTTCCCTTGTCGAGCAGGCGCAGCCTCAAATGGACGAGGTCGCAGATCTTCCGTTCGATCCCTCGCTGATCGCGGAAAGCGAGGAGCATCCGGAGCCGGTTGCAGAGCTCGATGTGCCGGAACTTCAGCTCGAGGAGCAGGAACCGGTACCTGCTCACCGGAACGACTACGATATCGACCTCGATTCGGAACTTGCGTCCCTGCTGCAGGGTAGCGTCCATGCCGATATGGTGGGCACTGAACAGGCGTCCTCTTCCGATGCGGGCGGCGAGCAGGTCGTCCAGCCCGCTCCAACGGCCACCTATCCGGATCTCGATGATTTTGAGCGCGCGCTTGAGGAGGATTTCCGTCGCAGTCTGACGGCTCCGCTGCCGCCACAACCGGCGGCGGCCGAAGCGTTCGATCGTTCATCCGGCCGATCCTCCCAGGAGAGCCGCCGATCGCTCTCCTCCATGGCGGTCCCACTGGCGGTCGCCGGCGTCGTGATCGCCGGCGGGTCGATTGCCTACGCGCTCTTCGGCGGAGAAGGCGGTTCCGTTGCCGGCGGAGAGCCGGTCGTGATCGCTGCCGACCCGGATCCGATCAAGGTCGTGCCCGAGAACCCGGGTGGCAAGACCGTTCCGAACCAGGACAAGGCGGTCTATGATCGAGTCGCCGGTGCCACGGTTGAAACGCCCAGGCAGGAAGCCCTCATTTCCGCCAGCGAGGAACCGGTCGATGTCGTCCAGAAGACTCTGATGACGGATTCCCTGCCGCTTGAGGGTAGTGAGCTTGCGGATGCCGCCTTGCCGGAGCAGGCTCCGGAGGAACGGCTGCTTCCGGAAGACGAACAGGTCGCGGCAATGGCGCCGGAAGGCCAAGAGCAGCCGGTCGCGGTCATGCCGCGTCGGGTCAAGACGATGATCGTCCGCCCCGACGGCACGCTGGTCGAGCAGGAAATCCCGGCAGAGCCAGCGCCGGCAGCCGCTGTTGCCGCTCCCGTCACGACGGACAAGGTCCCTGCTGCATCGGTCAAGAGCGTCGAGACCGCCTCCGTACCGGACGCGCAGCCGGCTGCCAATCAGGCCGGTGATCCGGATGACACGGCCGGCCTGGTGCCGGTTTCCACCGATGCGGCGGCGGCCACACCTGCGGCGACGGAGGTCGGGGACCAGGCTCGTTCCGGACAGGCGAACACGGCACCGGTCCCGACGGCGCGCCCGGCCCAGCAGCCGGTCAATATCGTGGCGGCGGTCAGTGACCAGGGCAACCTGCAGAACACGCAGGAAAATCCGCCGGCCGCCTCAGTTCCGGCCGAGCAGGTGGCCGAGCTCGCACCGGGTGGTTACGTCATCCAGATCGCGTCGCTGCCGAGCGAGGCGGATGCGCAAAAATCCTACAACAACCTGTCTGCGAAGTTCGGATCGGTCATTGGCGGTCGTGGCGTGGACATCAAGCGCGCCGAGATCGCCGGAAAGGGAACCTTCTACCGTGTCCGCATCCCGGCCGGCAGCAAGGCCGATGCCGTGGCGCTGTGCGAGAAGTACCGCGCCGCAGGTGGCAGTTGCCTTGTGGCGCAGTAAGGGCCGGTCAATTCATCCCATCAACGGGGCCTTCGGGCCCCGTTTTCGTTGAACTATTCGCATTGCTGCGCGGGAACTCTATGATCATGCGATGAGCGAATCGAAAGCAATGATTCTGGGAGCCGCCGGGACGGTACTCACCGCCGATGAGATCTCCCTCTACCGGGACGAACGCCCCTGGGGCTTCATCCTGTTCGCCCGCAATGTCCAGGAGGCCTCGCAGGTTGTGGATCTGGTGGCGTCCATGCGCGAGGCGGTCGGGCGCCCGCATGCGCCGGTGCTGATCGACCAGGAGGGAGGGCGCGTCCAGCGCATTCGCCCTCCGCTCGCGGAGAAGTATCCGAGCGCCGAAGCGCTCGGCGCTCTCCATCGGCAGGACAGGCAGACTGGACTGCGGGCGGCATGGCTGATGTCCCGCCTGCATGCCTTCGACCTGACGAGGCTCGGGATCAATGTCGATTGCCTGCCGGTGCTTGACGTGCCGGTCGAAGGCGCCAGCAACGTCATAGGAGACCGCGCCTACGGCTTCGAGCCGCAGGTGGTCGCCGAGATGGGGCAGGCGGCCGCGGCTGGCCTGAAGGCGGGAGGCATGCTGCCGGTCATGAAGCATATTCCCGGCCATGGACGGGGCATGGCGGATTCTCACCATGAACTGCCGATCGTTCATGCCGGGCGCGCCGAACTGGAAGCCCATGATTTCTTGCCTTTCCGGGCCATGAAGGACGAACTGATGGCGATGAGCGCCCATATCGTCTTCACCGCCCTCGATCCGGATCAGCCCGCGACCACTTCGCCCAAGGTCATAGAGGACATTATTCGCGGCTGCATCGGTTTCGACGGCCTGCTGATGTCGGACGACACGTCCATGAACGCGCTCAAGGGCACCATTGGTGAGCGTGCGCGCCGAATAGCTGGGGGTGGCTGCGATATCATCTTGCATTGCAACGGCGTGATGGACGAAATGAGGGCCGTCGTCGCGGAGGCGCAGCCGCTGGCCGGAAAGTCGCTGCAGCGTGCGCAGGCGGTCGAGGCCGCCTTCGGTCCCGGTGACGAAGCAGATGAAACCGCATTGCGCCAGGAATTCCAGGGGCTTTTCGCCACCGCCTGACGCCGCAGCCAGGATTGGGAGGGTCGCTATGAACGTCGCGCCGGGCGCCATTCCCATGGACAAGCTCTGGCAGGATACGCCCGAGAGGGCTGCCGACGAGCCGGCGCTGATGATCGACGTCGGCGGGTTCGAAGGACCTCTCGACCTGCTTCTGCACCTGGCGCGGTCGCAGAAGGTCGACCTGGCGAAGATTTCCGTCCTTGCACTGGCCGAACAGTATCTGGCGTTCGTGGAGAGCGCCCGGCGGGTACGGATAGAACTGGCGGCCGACTATCTCGTGATGGCTGCATGGCTTGCCTACCTGAAGTCCAAACTGCTGATCCCGCAGCAGGTGAAGGGCGACGACGGTCCCAGTGGTGAAGAAATGGCCGCCACCCTGGCGTTCCGGCTCAAACGCCTGGAGGCGATGCGCGAGGCGGCGACCCGGCTCATCAACCGCAATCTCGTGGGGCGGGACATCTTCGTCCGCGGCGCGCCCGAGCACATACCGCACCAGATCCGCTCGGCCTATGACGCCAGCCTGTACGATCTTCTTTCTGCCTATGCGAACCTCCGCCAGCGCAATGCCGTGACGCAGGTCACCATCGAGAAGCGGAAGGTATGGGCCTTGTCCGACGCCCGGGAACTGCTGACGCGGATGCTGGGCGAGATCACCGGATGGACAGCCCTGCAGCACTACCTCCTCGAATATCTGCCGCCGGCCGACCGCGTGACGGCCACGGCCAGCGCCTTTGCTGCTTCGCTGGAAATGGTGCGCGAGGGCAAGCTCGAGATCAGGCAGGAAGAGGCCTTCGCCCCGATCTATCTGCGAAGCGGTAGCAAACCGGCATCGGTTCAGGAGGCGGCGGTTGACAGCTTCTGACGGAGACGGCCATCCAGGCGAGGCGGGGACGGCGGATGGGCCGGAACCTTACTCGCTCGCGGAAGTCGAGCGCATCGCCGAGGCCCTGGTTTTCGCCTCCGCAGAACCGGTGTCCGAAGGATTTCTCGCCGAACGCCTGCCGGTCGGCGCCGACATACCGGCGGTCATGGCACGCCTGGCGGATCACTATGCCCTGCGCGGGGTCAACCTCGTGCGCAGCGGTGAGAGGTGGGCATTCCGCACCGCAGCCGACCTTTCTTTCGTAATCCGCAAGGACGACGGCGAAACCAGGAAGCTTTCGCGGGCCGCACTGGAGGTGCTTGCCATCATCGCCTATCACCAGCCGGTGACGCGGGCGGAAATCGAGGAGATACGCGGGGTCCAGACATCCAGGGGAACGCTCGACGTGCTGATGGAAGCCGGCTGGGTCCGGTTCCGCGGGCGCCGGCGCTCACCCGGCCGCCCCGTCACGCTCGGCACGACGCCGGCGTTCCTCGATCACTTCGGCTTGGAGGAACTGCGCGACCTGCCGGGTCTGGAGGAGTTGAAGGGCGCCGGCCTCCTGTCCGGCCGCATCCCGCCGAACTTCCAGGTGCCGCTGCCCGGCCTGTCGGATGACCTTGCCGAGGACGAGGATCCCATCACGCAACTCGACCTTGAGGAACTGGGTCTCTTGACACCCGGTGGCGAAGAAGAGGAATGAAGTCATCTTTCTTCAGGCCCGGTCGCGGGTTGAGGCTTGCGAGCGCCGGATGACTTTGGAAGCGGACGATCGGGACAAGAAGACGAGGCGAACGACCGCGGTCTCGTTCGCGTCGCAACTGAGCTTCGAGGATATCCACCATAGTTATCATGGCAAGGAAACCATCCGCGGCATTTCGCTGACGGCAGAGCCGGGGGAGGTTCTCTGCCTGCTCGGCCCCTCCGGCTCCGGAAAGACGACACTGCTTCGGATCGCCGCCGGCATCGAGGTGCAAAGCCGGGGGCGGGTGGTGATCGATGGCCGCGAGGCATCCGGTCCCGCCGTCTTCCTGCCGCCGGAAAAGCGGGGCATCGGCCTGATGTTCCAGGATTTTGCGCTTTTCCCGCATATGACCGTGCTGGACAATGTCCGCTTCGGACTGACGGCGCTGCCGACACGCGATGCCGTTGTCGCTGCACGGAGTGCGCTGGAGCGGGTCGGACTTGGCCATTATGCAGCAAAATACCCGCATGCGCTTTCCGGAGGTGAGCAGCAGCGGGTGGCGCTGGCGCGGGCGCTTGCTCCCAGGCCCGGCGTGCTCCTGATGGATGAGCCGTTCTCGGGCCTCGATTCGCGTCTGAAGGACAGTATCCGCGCGGACACGCTGGATGTTCTTCGCGAAAGCCGCGCCACCGCCATAGTCGTGACGCATGATGCGGAGGAGGCGATGCGGATGGCCGACCGGATTGCGCTTCTGCGCGATGGTCGTTTGGTCCAGGTCGGCAGTGTCGGCGAACTCTATCGCGAGCCCCGCGATCTCTTTGCTGCCGCCTTCTTCTCGGAGATCAACGAGTTTTCGGCGGTCGTGGCGGGCGGAATGGTGGAAACGCCGCTGGGGAAGGCGCCCGCCGGACATCTTGCGGATGGCACACACGCCGCTGTGGCCGTGCGCCTCTCTGATGTGCGCGTTATGCCGCAGGGGGGGGCGATCGAGGCGAGAATCCAGTCGCGCCGGTTCCTCGGCGTCGTGGAACTGCTGAATCTGGCCATATTCGGCCGGGAGGAACCGGTCAGGGCTCGTATTCGCGCCGATCTGCTTCCGCCGGGACTGATCGATGTGACCATAAGCGTCGCGCCGCAGGATATTTTGGTGTTTGAAAAAGCGACCCAAACAGCATAAATCGGGACAACGCAAAATTAGGAGTTGCAGTTATGGGTTCCTTCAGTGTTTGGCATTGGCTGATCGTCCTGATCATCGTGCTGGTGCTTTTCGGCCGCGGCAAGATTCCGGAACTGATGGGCGATGTCGCCAAGGGCATCAAGAGCTTCAAGAAGGGCATCAGCGAGGACGATACGCCTGAGACGACGAAGACCGTCGAGCATAAGTCCGAAGACACCAAGGAAAGCACTCGGACCTGATCTTACGGACCGGGTTCGGGGAGCCTTGTTGAATGCTTGATATCGGCTGGACCGAGCTTCTCGTTATCGGGATCATTCTGATCGTGGTCGTCGGTCCGAAGGATCTGCCGCCAATGTTGCGCGCCTTCGGACGGATGACCGGCACGTTGCGCAGAATGGCCGGCGATTTTCGCACGCAATTCGATGAAGCTCTCCGCGAGACGGAAATGGACGAGGTCCGCAAGACTATTGCGGATGCGCAGAAGCTCAATCCCTCCAACGCGTTGCGCGATGCGATCAATCCCTTGCGCCAGATGGGGCAGGATATCCGCACCGACCTGGAGAAATCGACGCGTGTCGAAACGACCTCCGCCGGTGACAAGCAGGATGTAGAGGCGCAAAAGGCAGTCGAGGGCGTGGTCCCCGCTGAACAGCCCGCTCCGGTCACGGTACCGGCGCCCACCATGACGCTGCCCTCGACGCCGCCGGCCGTTGCTGGCCCGGCAGCCCCGGTGACGGGGGAGGGTGCCAAGCCCGCACCGGTCAAGAGCTCGCGCAAGAAGGCGAGTTCAAAGGCAGCCGGTGCGGATGTCCAGCCGCAGGATGCGGGAAAGCGGAAGCGCCGAAGCGCGGCGGAAGCGCCCGCCGTCACCTCGGCCTCCAAGCCCTCCGCCAGGACACGCTCTCCCAGGAAAACTGACACGCCGAAGGATGACGCATGAGCGGTGACATCGAAGATAAGCCGCAGCCGCTCATCGAGCATCTCATCGAGCTGCGCACACGGCTGATGTGGTCGCTCGGGGCGTTCTTCGTCGCGTTCATTCTCTGCTTCTTCTTCGCCAAGGACCTCTTCAACCTGCTTGTCGTGCCGTACAAGTGGGCGGTCCTGTGGGCGGGAATGGATGTAGCGAAGTCGGAACTGATCTATACCGCCCCGCAGGAGTTCTTCTTCACCCAGGTGAAGGTGGCGATGTTCGGCGCCGTGGTCATCGCCTTTCCCGTGATCGCGTCGCAGCTCTACAAGTTCGTGGCGCCGGGCCTCTACAAGAACGAGCGTGCTGCTTTCCTGCCGTTCCTGGTGGCATCGCCTATCCTGTTCCTGATGGGGGCCGCGCTCGTCTACTTCTTCTTCACGCCGATGGTGATGTGGTTCTTCCTCGCCATGCAGCAGACGCCGGCGGAGGGGGAAATGGCCATTTCGCTCCTGCCGCGGGTCTCGGAATATCTCAGCCTCATCATGACGCTGGTCCTGTCCTTCGGCCTCGTCTTCCAGTTGCCGGTAGTGACGACCCTTCTGGCGCGGGTGGGACTGCTGACCAGCGAATGGCTGCGCGAGAAGCGGAAGTTCGCGATCGTGATCGCCTTCGTCGTCGCGGCAGTCCTGACGCCGCCCGATCCGCTTTCCCAGATCGGTCTTGCGCTGCCGACCATCCTTCTCTACGAGATTTCCATCTACGCTGCGCGACTCGTCGAGCGCAAGCGCGCCGAGGAGGCTGTTGCCGAATCCGCCGCGTCGGACCTTGCCGAAACGGACAAGGCCTAGGCCCTTCTGCCTTGCCCGCGAGAGTGCTGCGTTCCGCTCGAAAGGCCAGGAACGATGTTCGATATCAAGTGGATCCGCGACAATCCTCAGGTGCTGGACGAAGCGCTGGAAAAACGTGGCGCAGAACCGATGGCCGCCACCCTGGTGGCGCTCGACGACAAGCGCCGCGCCGCCATTCAGACGCTTCAGGACATGCAGTCGCGCCGCAATTCCGCCTCCAAGGAAATCGGCGCCGCAATGGCGCAGAAGAACATGGAGCTTGCCGAGCGGCTGAAGGCTGAGGTGGCCGAGATCAAGGACACCATGCCTGCGGCCGAGCAGGAGGAACGTGAGGTCGTCGCGGCCCTCGATGACGCCCTTTCCCGTGTGCCCAACATCCCGCTCGACGACGTTCCTGTCGGCAAGGACGAGAACGACAACGTGGTCAAGCACGTCGTCGGGCAGAAGCCCGGCTGGAATCATGCGGCCCGCGAACACTTCGAGATCGGCGAACAACTCGGCTACATGGACTTCGAGCGGGCGGCGAAGCTCTCGGGCTCCCGTTTCACGGTCCTGACTGGGCCGCTGGCACGGCTTGAGCGCGCCCTAGGCCAGTTCATGATCGACCTGCACACCATGGAACACGGTTATACGGAAGTTTCGTCGCCGCTGATGGTGCGCGATGAGGCCATGTACGGCACCGGGCAACTGCCGAAGTTTGCCGAGGACCTGTTTCGCACGACCGATGGCCGCTGGCTTATCCCGACGGCCGAGGTGTCGCTCACCAATCTCGTGTCGGGCGAGATCCTGGAACAGGAGAAACTGCCGCTGCGGTTCACGGCGCTGACGCCGTCGTTCCGCTCGGAGGCCGGTTCGGCCGGACGTGATACCAGGGGAATGCTGCGCCAGCATCAGTTCTGGAAGTGCGAACTCGTCTCGATTACCGACGCCGAAAGCTCGATCGCCGAGCACGAGCGGATGACGGAATGTGCCGAGACCGTCCTGAAGCGCCTCGGCCTGCATTTCCGGACCGTAACGCTCTGCACCGGCGACATGGGTTTCGGTGCACGCAAGACCTATGACATCGAAGTCTGGCTGCCGGGCCAGAACACCTATCGCGAGATTTCCTCGTGTTCGGTTTGCGGCGATTTCCAGGCCCGCCGGATGAATGCCCGCTATCGCGTGAAGGACGACAAGGCCCTGCGGTTCGTACACACGCTGAACGGCTCGGGCACGGCAGTCGGCCGCTGCCTCATCGCCGTGATGGAGAACTATCTTAACGAGGATGGCTCCATCACCGTGCCGGACGCGCTCCTCCCTTACATGGGCGGCTTGAAGAAGATCGAGCGGGTCGCCTGATGCGCATCCTGCTCACCAACGACGACGGCATTCATGCAGAAGGCCTCGCCGCGTTGGAGCGGATTGCCCGTCAGCTCACGGACGATGTCTGGATCGTGGCACCGGAGACCGACCAGAGCGGCCTTGCCCATTCGCTGACGCTCTCCGAGCCGCTTCGCCTCCGCAAGGTGGCGGACAAGCATTTTGCTCTTCGCGGGACGCCGACCGATTGTGTCATCATGGGCATCCGCGAAGTGATGCCGGAAAGGCCGGACATCGTGCTGTCCGGCGTCAATGCCGGGGCCAATATGGCGGACGACGTTACCTATTCGGGGACGATCGCCGGGGCGATCGAGGGGACGTTGCAGGGGGTGCGGTCCTTTGCGCTGAGCCAGGCATATCATCACGACGCCGAGGGCGGGCGAATCGTCCCGTGGGAAACTGCGGAAGCCTACGCTCCCGATCTCATCCGCAAGCTGAGCGATGTCGACCTGCCCGACGGGACCTTCCTGAACCTGAACTTCCCGAAATGTCCGCCGAAGGACGTGCAGGGGGTTCAGGTCACCTCGCAGGGAAAGCTCGACTTCGGCTTGACGATCGACGCCCGCCGCGACGGCCGGGGCCTGCCCTACTACTGGCTTCGCTTTGGCGAGCGGCTGGGGCGCTTCCGGGAGGGGACCGACATCCATGCGCTCAAGCACAACAGGATCTCGGTCACGCCCCTGAAGCTGGACCTGACGGACCATTCGGTACAGGATCGGGTCGCGCAGGCACTGGGATTCGGAGTGGCCGATTGAAGTCCAGCATGGTGGAAAAGGAAGGTTTTGCCGCGCTCGTGCTGCGTCTGCGGGCGGAAGGCATCTCCGACCTCGACCTTCTCACGGCGGTTGAGCAGACGCCGCGTTCCGTATTCGTGCCGTCGATGATGGGGACGGAAGCCAATTCCAGCCGGACGATACCCATCGAATGCGGATCCTTCATGGAAGGCGCCGATCTTGCCGTCCGGCTTCTCCATCGGCTGCAGGTGAAGCCCGGCCAGCGTGTCTTGGAGATCGGTACCGGCAGCGGGTTCACCGGAGCGGTCCTCGGCCGGCTTGCGGAACGGGTGCTGACCGTGGACCGCTACAAGACCCTCGTCACGGGAGCTCAGGGACGTCTTGACAAACTCGGTCTGCGCAATGTCGTGGTCCGGCAGGCGGACGGCATTCAGGGCATGCCAGGGGAGGGGACCTTCGACCGGATACTGGTCACGGGCGCTTTCACGTCCATGCCGCGCTTCTATGCCGAGCAACTGGTATCCGGCGGCTCGATGATCGCGCCGCTCATGCTTGAGGACGGTACCTGCCTGATGATGCGCCTGACCAAGACCGGAAGCCGCTTCGACCGCGAGGATCTTTTCCCGGTACCCTACCTGCCGCTCGTGCCCCATATTGCGGCAGCACTGTGACCTGGCGCACCGCCCGGCGCAGCATGGTTACCAAATTAGCAAAAAATCAAATTCGATATCCCGGCTTTAACCCGCCAGTAAGACTAACGGGTTTTAATCACACCTAACGATGGTTGCGTCACGTTAGGTCGAGTCATGCGTATCAAGAGTTCGCTCAAGTCCCGTCAATCGCTTCTCCGGATTGCAGGTGCCGTCTTGCTCGCCAGTGCTGCCAGCGGCTGCAGTTCCGACGCGACCCGCTTTTCCGGATTGTTTTCCGGCACCGATTCCATCACGACGGCGTCGATCCCGCAAAGGCAGGGAAGTGGCGCCTATGGCCAGGCCCCGACGCCTCGCGGCGAGGTCGCGTCGGCTCCGGGCGCCGGCTACGGCGGCCAGGGTGCTGCAATGGGTCAACCCTATCCGCCGGCAGGTGGCGACTACGTTTCCATTCCGTCCGCTGCCCGCACGGCTTCGGCTCCCGCCACAGTCCAGCGCGGGGAACTCGCGCCTCCGGCAGGTTCGACGGCCTCTCGCGGCGATCTGTCGAGCCGCCAGCAGGCCATGGCTCAGCCTTTCCCTTCCGGCGGACAAGCGAGCCCGGCTCCGGCACGGCCCGGCATCGCTGACGCCGATCCCGTCACCACTGGTACGGTAAAGACATCCTCCGGCTGGTCGACGGTGAACGCGCCGCGGGTGACGCTCAAGGCCGGTGAGTCCGCCGCCACGCTCTCTCGGCGCTACGGCGTTCCGGAGCGTGAGATCCTCCGCGCCAACGGCGGTAACCTTGTCGCTGGGCAGTCCGTCATCATCCCGACCTTCGGTCCGGCGAGCAACTCGGCGAAGGTCGCGGCAGGCGAAATCGACCTGCAGAACAAGGCGCCG
The DNA here is from genome assembly GCF_902153245.2 of Pseudorhizobium endolithicum. Taxonomy (GTDB): domain Bacteria; phylum Pseudomonadota; class Alphaproteobacteria; order Rhizobiales; family Rhizobiaceae; genus Neorhizobium; species Neorhizobium endolithicum. Next base: position 385,952 of record NZ_CABFWF030000013.1, on the reverse strand, counting down.
GCGCCCGTACAGCAGCAGGAGCAAAAGGTTGCCGTTCTGCCGGGCGCAACCCGCGACAAGGCCTCCTCCGAGGCGGGCAAGCTCACTCCGCCATCCGGCGCAGGCGGCACCTACACCGTAAAGCCGGGCGATACCTTGACGAAGATCGCCCGCGCCAACGGCATGACGGTCGATCAGCTCAAGGCTGCCAATGGCCTGACCAACGAGAGCATTCGGATCGGCCAGGTGCTGAACCTGGATGCCTCGGCGCCTGCCGCCACGGACCCGGTGAAGACGGCCTCGGTGCCGGAGAAGCCTGCGAAGGTGCAGGAAGTACCTGCCGCAACGCAGGCGACACAAGCTCCCACCAAGGCTCCCGCCCAGAGTCAATCCCCCGCGGCCGAAAAGGCAGTCGAGACCGCGTCGGTCTCAGAGGCTGCGGTTAAGTCGGATGTCACCACGGCAGCTCCCCAGTCGACCGGTATCGGCAAGTACCGCTGGCCCGTGAACGGCGCGGTCATTGCGGGCTTCGGCCAGAACGTCGAGGGCAGCCGCAACGACGGCATCAACATCTCGGTGCCGGAAGGCACGCCGATCAAGGCCGCCGAGAACGGCGTGGTGATCTATGCCGGCAACGGCCTGAAGCAGCTCGGCAATACCGTCCTCGTCCGTCACGACGACGGCAAGGTCACCGTCTACGGCCATGCGGGCAGCCTCAACGTCTCCCGCGGCCAGAAGGTCACGCGCGGCCAGACCATTGCAAGCTCCGGCATGAGCGGCGACGCCAAGCGCCCGCAGGTCCACTTCGAGGTGCGCAAGGATGCCACCCCGGTCAACCCGATCACTTTCCTTGAATAGAGTAGTGCGTCTCAGGGAAGGAGGAAAAGCCCGGCCCGTCCGGGCTTTTCGTTATCCGGCGTGCAGCGGCACCCGCAGCCGGCCTGCAAGGTCCTGAATATACTGCCAGGCCACGCGTCCCGAGCGGCCGCCGCGTGTCGTCGCCCATTCGAGTGCCTCGTGGTGCAGCGTCTCGCGCTCAAGCGGAAGGCGGAAGTGGCTGGCATAGCCGTCGATCATGGCCAGGTAGTCGTCCTGGCTGCACTTGTGGAAGCCGAGCCACAGGCCGAAGCGATCCGACAGCGATACTTTCTCTTCCACGGCCTCGGAGGGATTGATGGCTGTCGACTGCTCGTTCTCCATCATGTGGCGCGGCAGCAGATGGCGGCGGTTGGACGTGGCATAGAAGAGCACATTCTCCGGCCGGCCCTCTATGCCGCCATCGAGCGCCGCCTTGAGGGACTTGTAGGCCGTGTCGTCGTGGTCGAAGGACAGGTCGTCGCAGAAGACGATGACGCGATGACCGCACGTCTTGAGGATATCGAGAAGGGCAGGCAGGGACGCGATATCCTCGCGGTGCACCTCGACCAGTTTCAGCGAGCTGCCGGTTGACGCGCGGACATCCTCGTGGACAGCCTTCACCAGGGAAGATTTCCCCATGCCGCGCGCGCCCCAGAGCAGGACGTTGTTGGCGGGAAAACCCTCGGCGAACCGCAGCGTGTTCTCGTGCAGGATGTCCCGCACATGGTCGACGCCGCGGATCAGCGACAAGGCAACCCTGTTCGGGCGGGGGACAGGTTGAAGGCGCTGGTTGGCCGGAATCCAGACGAAGCAATCAGCGGAGGACCAGTCGTTTTCGGAGGGCGGCGGCCCCGCAAGCCGCTCGAGGGCGTCCGCCAGGCGCTTCACCTCGGCGAGAAGGCGCTGGTTGAGTTCGTCGGTCACGTGGTTCCTCCTGGTGGCGCGCGTCTATGGGTGACCCTGCCGCCGTTAGCACGGCCCTTTCATCTTCAAAAGCCAGGCAGTCGTGGATTTGGTACGGGCTGGAACCTGTTTCTGTTGCATTCGGGGTGATCGCAATTATATTCCGGCCACTTGCAAGAAGGGGGGCATTGGGCTCCTGCCAATCATGGAGTACTCGATGTTCATAACTGAAGCATTTGCCCAGGCCGAGGGTGCAGCTCCGTCTGCGATGGGGTCCGGTCTCGAAATGCTCTTCCTCTTCGCACCGCTCATGGTGGTCTGGTACTTCTTCCTGATCCGTCCCCAGCGCGCCCAGATGAAGAAGCGCCAGGAAATGCTTTCCAACATCCGCCGCGGCGACAACGTCGTTCTTGGTGGCGGCATTGCCGGCAAGGTCACGAAGGTCGTGGACGACAACGAGGTCGAGGTTGAAATCGCCGAAGGCGTGAAGGTCCGCGCGCTGCGTGCCTATGTCGCCGAAGTGCGGGTGAAGGGCGAACCGGTCAAGACCGACGCTGCCGCATCCTGATCCGAGAGGTGGCGCGCTCGGTGCGCGCCGCCTGCCTCGACGGCGGATGAACTCTATGGAGGCACGAAACGGTGCCAAAAGGAATTGAGATTCGCGACGCCCATTTTCCGGGCCGTGCGCCGATTGATGCCTACGGCAATGGGGGCTTCCGCTTCGCGGAGATGTCGCATCGCGGCTCGCTCCTGTGCCTGCCTTCCGGCATTCACGGCTGGGACTTTACCGAGGGCGACGCACTGGACGCCGAGGCGCTGTCGAAGGTTCTCGACGAGGCGGGCGAGATCGAGGTGCTGCTTGTCGGCACCGGTCGCGAATTGCGCCCCTTGCCGCAGTCGCTGAAGGCGGCACTCAAGGCGCGCGGCATCGCCTCCGACCCGATGAGCACGGGAGCCGCCGTGCGAACCTATAATGTCATGCTGGCGGAATCGCGCGCGGTGGCCGCGGCTCTTGTCGCGGTGTGACGGACTTGGCTACCGATCTGGATATACTTCTCGCAACGCTGCGGGATACGGATCGCGACCGATATCTCGCTTGTCTGCTGTCGCCGCAGGACAAGAGGAGGCCGCTCGCGGCCCTCTATGCCTTCAATGCGGAGCTTGCTCGGGTGCGCGATGTGGTCCGCGAGGCTCTGCCCGGAGAAATACGCCTGCAGTGGTGGCGCGATCTGCTGGAGGGTAGCGCCCACGGTGATGCGGGCGCCAACCCGGTGGCGGCGGCCCTTCTGGAGGAAGTCGACCGCTACCGCTTGCCTAGGCAAAGCCTCGTCGCGATGATCGATGCGCGGATCGGGGATCTGTACGACGATCCGTTGTCGACCCGAAACGAGCTGGAAGGCTATGCCGGCGAGACGGCCTCTGCTCTCATCCAGTTGGCGAGCCTTGTGCTGTCGGCTGACGACGCGGCGCGCTCCGCCGAGGCTGCCGGACACGCCGGCGTTGCGCAGGCGATTGCCGGGCTCCTGCTCCTGATGCCCCTGCACCGTCAGCGCGGCCAGCTCTATGTGCCCCTGGAGATATTGAATGCCACCGGTCTTGATCGCGATGCATTCCTGGCGGGTCGGGATCCCGCCCGAATATCGGCTGCGATAGAAGCTTTCGCGGGTTTGGGGCTGGAGCATCTCGCAAAGGCGAGAAGCGCAGGGGCGGTGTCGAAAGCAGTGTTCCCTGCCTTCCTGCCGGTCGCCCTGGCCGAGCCGGTTCTGCGCAAGGCGATGCGGGCGGGCGCGCAGATATTCGAGCGGAACATCCAGCCGCCGCAGTGGCGCCGGCAGTTGCGCATGGCGAAAGCGCAATTTCTCCAGCGGTTCTGACGCCCGGCCAATACTCACGCAAGTCTCGGCGTCTAGAGTGCTGGGGTCTGCAACTGCGAGGAGTTCGACGTGGATTCCATCATCGTCTGGTCCATCATCTTCGTGCTGATCGTGCTGTTCGCCTATTATGCGACACGAATGGCGCGGCGCGATCCGGATGGGGAGGGCTTGCACGATTTCGGGTTTGCGCTCATCGAATTCGGGCGCGCGTTTCCGAACGAGGCCATCCGGGAGCTCCACGGCACGGCAGATGGCAGCGCCATCTTCGTGAGGTTGCATGACGGCAAGACCGGAATCATGCGCAGCCATGCGAAACACTACACCTGCCACCTGATAAGGCCGGGCAGGGTGCGGGTCCAGGGTCTGGAGGACCCGCGAGGCTTTTCCGCGGACTTTCTCGACTCGCCGGGCAACAACGGCGAGTTCGTCTTCAGGACGGAAGCGGAAGCCGCCGAAGTCTCGCTCTGGCTGCTCGGCAACTACATTGCATCGGCCGACAGGAGTGCCGCAGACGAGGCCGGTTGACCGACCGAGCGCGCAGCTTCAAGCCAGCCGGCGCAGTCGCGGAGCGCCCGCGCGGCCATCAACTGCTTCTTCATGATCGCCTTGTCCTTGCCGCGGAAGCGCTTGATTCCCTCCGGCTTCGTGATCGCACCCGGTTCGAGTTCGGGAAACAGGCCAAAGTTGATGTTCATCGGCTGGAACGAGCGCTTGCCGGGCTCGTCGTCGGAAACGAGATGCCCACCCGTAATATGGCCGAGCAGGGAGCCCAGGGCGGTTGTTGCCGGCGGGGGCGCCAGTACGATGCCTTTGCGTTCCGCCGCCGCGAAACGGCCTGCGAGCAGACCGATGGCTGCGCTTTCCACATAGCCTTCGCAGCCGGTGATCTGGCCGGCGAAACGCAGGCCGGGCCGGCTCTTCAGCGTCAGCGTTCCGTCGAGGAGCATCGGCGAGTTGATGTAGGTGTTCCGGTGCAAGCCGCCGAGCCGCGCAAACTCGGCCTTTTCCAGACCGGGAATCATCCGGAAGATCTCCGCCTGCGTCCCGTATTTCAGCTTCGTCTGGAAGCCGACCATGTTGTAGAGCGTGCCGAGGGCATTGTCCTGTCGCAGTTGGACGACGGCATACGGCTTCACGGTCGGATTATGGGCATTCGTCAGCCCCATGGGCTTCATCGGCCCGTGGCGGAGCGTCTCGCGCCCCCGTTCGGCCATGACCTCGATCGGCAGGCAGCCGTCGAAATAGGGCGTGCCTTCCCATTCCTTGAAGCCCACCGTATCACCCGCGACGAGCGCATCGATGAAGGCATTGTACTGCGCCTCGTCCATCGGGCAGTTGATGTAGTCCTTGCCCGTACCTCCGGGGCCGACCTTGTCGTAGCGCGACTGGTACCAGCAGATGTCCATGTCGATGGAGTCGCGGTAGACGATGGGCGCTATGGCATCGAAGAAGGCAAGCGAATCCTCGCCTGTCTCGGCCTGGATCGCGGCGGCGAGCGAGGGCGAGGTGAGGGGACCGGTAGCGACGATCGCCAGATCCCAATCATTCGGCGGAAGTCCCTGGATCTCCTCGCGCAGGACCGTGATGAGCGGATGGCCGTCTATGGCACTGGTCACGGCCTGCGAAAAGCCGTCCCGATCCACCGCCAACGCGCCGCCGGCCGGCACCTGGTAGCGATCGGCGCAGGCCATGATGAGCGAGCCGGCAAGCCGCATCTCGGCATGGATGACGCCGACCGCGTTGGAGGTGGCGTCGTCCGACCGGAAGGAGTTGGAACAGACGAGTTCGGCAAGGCCGTCCGTCTTGTGGGCATCGGTGCCGCGAACACCGCGCATCTCGTGGAGGATGACGGGTATGCCGGCCTGGGCGATCTGCCAGGCGGCTTCGGAGCCGGCGAGGCCGCCGCCGACGACGTGGATGGGGGAGGAAGCTATGTCTTTCATGGCCGGGCTCATATCACGCCTGCGACCTGACCGGAATCAAAAAGGCACCCTGGCGGGTGCCCCAGTTTGCTGACAAACCCATGACACCCATCCGCAAAGACCAAGATCCACGGAACGTCTCTGAATCGAAAGAAGAACGGATCAGAATCAAAGTCGCGGAAGTGAGATCCGAAAGGACTTTGTCAGCAGTCTGAGGCACCCTGGCGGGTGCCCATGAAGTCGAAGCGTTTGTCCGTCCAGGCTCTGCGGCTACCGCCGAAGCGGTGGGGTCAGTGCAGCTTAGCGGAAGGAGCGGGCGGCGACGTGACGGATGTCGTAACGGGTCAGGCCGATATCGTTGAGAGCCTGGTTGGAAAGGCTGCCAAGCTCGTTGACCGTCCGACGGTAGTTGAGCCAGTTCTTGGCAAGGCGAAGCGGGTTCATCGTGGTTTCCTCAAGTTTCAACCGGTCTTGCGTCCGGCGATGAGAAACTTATACGCGCGAATAATAACAATGTGCAGTGCAATAAATAGGCGACTGCCATGCAAATGCGCAGGATCTTGATGAAGAAGAAGGCGACGGCGAGAAAAGCGGCAGCTTCATCTGTGCCTGTTTATCTATGCCTGCCCATAAAAAAAACGCCCCGTGCGGGGCGTTCTCAAGGTCAGACGACGTTGCGTCCGTGTCAGAAGCCGACGGCGGTCCGCGCAACGCGGCGGATGTCGCTGCGGCCGATGCCGAGATCGTGCAGCTCGCGGTCGCTCATCCGGTCGAGTTCGTTCACAGTTTCGCGATACTTGCGCCAGTTGTTGAGTTTGCGTGCGATGTTCATCTTCATGCCCTTTGTTCGTTCTTTCCGGCTCCCGTCCCGGCGCCGGTTTAATCTCATGAGCGATATATATGTTGCGGTGCGAAGAGATGACAGCGTCAAGAATGGATGCCACCTATGCACGTCACGCATTGCATCGCGCGGGGCGCTCAGGGGTTGCTTGGAGACTGCCAGGCAGTGGATGCAAATAGCGCCTGCCGGGGGAGGATACCGGCAGGCGCTATTTGCAAAGCTGGCCTCGAGGAGGAGCTGCCAGCGTCCGGCCGCACGCGAGAGGAGGAGGATGCGTGCCGCCGAATTTTCCGATCGCCTCCCACGGTCGCCAAAGGGGCGGGTCGAGCGGAGGCGTCTTCGATTTAGGACAAGCTTATATGCCGACGGTTAATAAAGGATGAATGACAGGAGGGCGGGGCGTCGGGATCGGTTCCCCCGACTGCGTCCGGCGTCGTCGTACAGCTGTCATTTTCCCTTTGCGCCGGGGGAAACGGGTGATATAGAGACGCGCGCTCCGAAAGCCTCCTCGCGGGGATTTTGCGCGGCTGGAGCGCGGGTATGGTGAAATTGGTAGACACGCCAGATTTAGGTTCTGGTGCCGCAAGGCGTGGGAGTTCAAGTCTCTCTACCCGCACCAGAGCCGCAGGAGCCGGATCGGGAGCCGTTACCGGCTAGAGATCAGCGTTCCAGAAGTCGCGGCCGGTCACTCAGGTTCCGGCGTCGTGCTCATCGAAAACCAACGGCTGTCTGAGCACCGCCGCCACGATATGAAGGTTTTAAAATGCAGGTTACCGAAACGCTCGCTGAAGGGCTGAAGCGCGAAATCAAGGTCGTCATTCCGGCCAAGGACATGGAAGCGCAGATGAACGAGCGCCTCGCCGATGCCAAGGACAAGGTCCGCATCAACGGCTTCCGTCCGGGCAAGGTGCCGGTCGCGCATCTGAAGAAGATGTACGGCAAGTCGATCATGGCCGAACTGGTTAACGAGATCGTTCGCGAGCGCCCGACGAAGATCCTTTCCGAGCGCGGCGAGAAGTCCGCCACCCAGCCATCCATCACGATGACCGAAGACGAGGCGGAGGCTGAGAAGATCCTCAGCGCCCAGGCCGATTTCGAGTTCACGCTCTCCTACGAAGTCATCCCGCCGATCGAGCTGAAGTCGACGGACGGGATCAAGGTCGTGCGCGAGGTCGTCGATGTTTCGGATGAGGAAGTGACCGAGCAGATCCTCAAGATCGCCGAAAGCGCCCGCACCTACGAAACCAAGAAGGGCAAGGCCGCGAACGGCGACCGCGTCACCATGAACTATCTGGGCAAGGTCGACGGCGAAGCCTTTGACGGCGGCGCTGCCGAGGATGCCGAGCTGGTACTCGGTTCCGGCCGCTTCATCCCCGGCTTCGAAGATCAGTTGGTCGGCGTCAAGGCGGGCGACGAGAAGACCATCAACGTGACCTTCCCGGCCGATTATCCGGCAGCGAACCTTGCGGGCAAGGAAGCCACCTTCGACGTCACCGTCAAGGAAGTGGCAGCTCCGGCCGAACTGGAACTGAATGACGAGCTCGCCTCCAAGCTTGGCATTGAATCGCTGGACAAGCTCAAGGAGATCGTCCGCGGCCAGATCGAGAGCCAGTATGGCAACGTCACCCGCCAGAAGGTCAAGCGTCAGATCCTCGACCAGCTCGATGAGATGTACAAGTTCGACACGCCGCAGGGCCTTGTCGACGCCGAGTTCGAGAACATCTGGCGCCAGATCAACACCGATCTTGCCCAGTCCGGCAAGACCTTCGAGGACGAAGACACGACCGAGGAGGAAGCACGCGAGGAATACCGCAAGCTTGCCGAGCGTCGCGTCCGTCTCGGCCTCGTTCTCTCCGAGATCGGCGAGAAGGGCGGCGTCGAGGTGACCGAGGAAGAAATGCAGCGCGCGCTCTTTGCCCAGTTGCAGCAGTTCCCGGGCCAGCAGAAGGAAATCCTCGACTACTTCCGCAATACGCCGGGTGCCTCCGCATCGTTGCGCGCGCCGATCTTCGAAGAGAAGGTTGTCGACAAGCTGCTCTCCGAGATCGACGTGACCGATAAGAAGGTTTCCAAGGAAGAGCTCTTGGCCGACGACGAGGGAGGCTCCGACGCCGCCGACAAGCCTGCCAAGAAGAAGGCTGCGCCGAAGAAGAAGGCTGCCGCCAAGGAAGACGCTGCAGAGGCGAGTGCCGATGAGGCTCCGGCTCCGAAGAAGAAGGCTGCGCCGAAGAAGAAGGCCGCTGACGACAGCGCCGAATAATCCTCGGTTCGCGTAAATCGAGAAGCCGGGTCGGCAACGATCCGGCTTTTTTGTTGTCCCTCCCGAATTTGTCCCGCCATGATCCGCATCGAAAACATCAGCAAGTCGAATAGTCACCGAATCCTCTATATCGAGGCCTCGGCTGCCCTCAATCGCGGCGAGAAGATCGGCCTGGTGGGGCCGAACGGCGCCGGCAAGACGACGCTGTTCCGCATGATCACCGGCCAGGAAAGCCCGGACGAGGGTCAGGTTTCCGTCGAGAAGAACGTGACGATCGGCTACTTTGACCAGGATGTAGGCGAGATGTCCGGCGTCAGTGCCGTAACCGAGGTCATGAACGGTGCAGGGCCGGTCAGTACGGTGGCGGCCGAGCTTCGCGAACTGGAGGCGGCGATGGTCGATCCGGACCGGATGGACGAAATGCACGAGATCATCGAGCGCTACGGGGAAGTGCAGGCACGCTACGAGGAGCTTGACGGCTACGGGCTCGAAAGCCGGGCGCGCGAAGTGCTGGCAGGCCTCTCCTTCAGCCAGGAGATGATGGACGGCGATGTCGGCAAGCTTTCGGGTGGCTGGAAGATGCGCGTGGCGCTGGCTCGCATTCTCCTGATGCGCCCCGATGTCATGCTGCTCGACGAACCCTCGAACCACTTGGATATCGAGAGCCTGATCTGGCTGGAGCAGTTCCTGAAGAACTACGACGGCGCGCTGCTGATGACCTCGCACGACCGCGAGTTCATGAACCGCATCGTCAACAAGATCATCGAGATCGATGCCGGCTCGCTGAATACCTATGCCGGCGACTACGGTTTCTACGAACAGCAGCGGGCGCAGAACGAGAAGCAGCAGCAGGCGCAGTTCGAGCGCCAGCAGGCGATGCTTGCCAAGGAGATCAAGTTCATCGAGCGTTTCAAGGCGCGGGCGAGCCATGCGGCCCAGGTGCAGAGCCGTGTGAAGAAGCTCGACAAGATCGAGCGCGTGGAGCCGCCCCGCCGGCGCCAGACGGTCGCCTTCGAGTTCCAGCCGGCGCCTCGTTCGGGGGAAGACGTCGCGAGCCTGAAGGGCGTCCACAAGGCCTATGGCAGCCGCACGATCTATGACGGGCTCGACTTCATGATCCGCCGCAGAGAGCGCTGGTGCATCATGGGCGTCAACGGCGCCGGCAAGTCGACGCTGTTGAAGCTGATCGCAGGTTCCGCCGAACCGGACCAGGGCTCGGTGACGATCGGCGCCAGCGTCAAGATGGGCTATTTCGCCCAGCACGCCATGGACGTCCTGGATGGCGAGCAGACGGTATTCGAATGGCTGGAGTCGGAATTTCCGCGGGCAGGGCAGGGAACGCTGCGGACGCTCGCCGGCTGCTTCGGATTCTCAGGGGACGATGTGGAAAAGAAGTGCCGTGTCCTGTCGGGCGGAGAGAAGGCGCGCCTCGTCATGGCCGCGATGCTGTTCGACCCGCCAAATTTCCTGGTTCTTGACGAGCCGACCAACCACCTCGACCTCGACACCAAGGAGATGCTGATCAGGGCGCTCTCCGAGTACGAAGGTACCATGCTGTTCGTCAGCCACGACCGGCATTTCCTATCCGAGCTTTCAAACCGCGTGCTGGAGATCTCGGCCGATGGCGTGCACCGCTATGACGGCGGCTACCGGGAATATGTCGAACGGACGGGCTATGAGGCGCCGGGTCTTGCGGCCTGATGCCTCGTCGCCCTCCGATTGCGGTCGGGAGGCAGTCAGGCCCCCTGTAGTACCCCCATGTCGGCATCATCGAGTTCGGTCGCCCGCAGGTGCGCCGGCCTGTCGTGGAGATGCGCCACATAGGTCTCGAACGCGGGCCGCTTGTCGATCGAACCGAACTGCATGCCCCACATCAGGTGCGAGCCGACATAGACGTCGGCCGCCGTGAAGCTGCTGCCGGCGATGTAGCTGCGGTCGGTGAGCGCATTTTCGAGCGTCTCGATTACCTCCGCATAGCTCCCGTATCCGATCATGGCGCGACGATCCTCAGGGACCTGGAAGCCGAGGGCACGATTGCTGACAGCCGCCTCCAGCGGACCGGCCGCGAAGAAGAGCCAGCGATAATAGTCCGCCCGCTCACGTTGTGGCGGCGCAAGCCCCGCCTGCGGGAAAGCGTCAGCCAGATAGGCGCAGATCGCGGGGCATTCGGTGACGACCTTTTCGCCGTGGAGCAGCGTCGGGACCTTGCCCATGGGATTGAGCCGGAGGTAGTCGGCTTCCTTGATGGTGCCGCAGAAGGTGAGGATTTCCCGGCGATAGAGGACGCCGACCTCCTCCAGCATCCATCGGGCGATCCGGCCGCGCGACATCGGGTTGGTGTAGAGAACAAGTTCGTCCGTCATGATGGCTCTCCTCCGTTCGCCATATGTTCTAGCGAAGCGCGCGTTGGAAATCAACTCGCACCGTCAGGCAGTATTCCAGCGCCTGGGCCACACGATCGCGGCCGCCGTCCCCCGAGCCGGGAGCCTCGAAAAGGGAGAGAGCAGAGGGTTGCGAAAGGAAACGAAAAACGGCGGGATTTCTCCCGCCGTCGCCTTATCGTGTCGTGGTTGCAAGGCTGTCAGGCAGCCATGGCCTTTTTGAGGTTGTCGTCGATCTTGTCGAGGAAGGCGGTGGTCGAGAGCCACGGCTGGTCCGGACCGATGAGGAGCGCGAGGTCCTTCGTCATGAAGCCCGATTCCACCGTCTCGATGCAGACGCGCTCCAGCGTCGAGGCGAACCGCGCAAGTTCGCCATTGTCGTCGAGCTTGGCGCGGTGGGCGAGGCCACGCGTCCAGGCGAAGATCGAGGCGATCGAGTTCGTCGACGTCTCCTGGCCCTTCTGGTGCTGGCGGTAATGGCGGGTCACCGTACCGTGGGCGGCTTCTGCCTCGACCGTCTGGCCGTCCGGCGTCATCAGCACCGAGGTCATCAGTCCGAGCGAGCCGAAGCCCTGTGCGACGATGTCCGACTGCACGTCGCCGTCATAGTTCTTGCACGCCCAGACATAGCCGCCGGACCACTTGAGGGCGGCTGCAACCATGTCGTCGATCAGGCGGTGCTCGTACCAGATCTTCTTGGCTTCGTACTGCGCCTTGAATTCCGCGTCGTAAATTTCCTGGAAGATGTCCTTGAAGCGGCCGTCATAGGCCTTGAGGATGGTGTTCTTCGTGGAGAGATAGCAGGGCACGCCGCGCTGGAGGGCGTAGTTGAAGGAGGCGCGGGCGAAATCGCGGATCGAATCGTCGAGGTTGTACATCGCCATGGCAACACCTGCGGACGGTGCGTCGAACACGTCGTGCTCGATCGTCTGACCGTCCTCACCGACGAACTTGATCGTCAGCTTGCCCTTGCCGGGGAACTTGAAGTCGGTGGCGCGGTACTGGTCGCCGAAGGCATGGCGGCCGACGATGATCGGCTGGGTCCAGCCGGGCACGAGGCGCGGCACGTTCTTCATGATGATGGGCTCGCGGAAGATCACGCCGCCGAGGATGTTGCGGATCGTCCCGTTCGGGCTCTTCCACATCTTCTTGAGGCCGAATTCCTCCACGCGGGCTTCGTCCGGCGTGATGGTCGCGCACTTGATGCCGACACCATGCTTCTTGATGGCGTTGGCCGCATCGACCGTCACCTGGTCGTTCGTGGCATCGCGGTTCTGGACGGAAAGGTCGTAATATTCGATCGGCAGATCGAGGTAGGGCAGGATCAGCTTGTCCTTGATGAACTGCCAGATGATGCGGGTCATCTCATCGCCGTCGAGATCGACGACCGGATTGGCTACCTTGATCTTTTGCATGGATTCCTCTTCGAATGCTGGCCGGCAGCGGTTCCCCGGCAGATTGGACACGAATGTGCGCTGCGCTATAGCATCCAGGGACCGGAACGCAAAGTCATACGCTGGTCGGAGCGCTTTTTTCGCCGTACCGGACCGGCGGCGGGTGTGTCCGCCGCCATTGTGAGAATCGGTGCGGTGGTGGAAGATCGTGCCATTCAACAAGAGTCGAACATCGTCATGCGGATACTCCTGCTCACAGCGGCATTTTGTGCCCTTGCCACCGCCGCTCCGGCGGCCGGGGCAACGGACCCCGTTCGCGAGGTGATGGACGTTACCACCCGCAACTGGGCGAGCACGGACGGCGAATGGAGCTACCTCTTTGCCGAGGATCCGCTGCGACGCCTGTTCAGCCTCCGGTTCCAGGCGGCCTACCGCGAGGCGGCCAAACGGCCCGCCTATGAGACGGAAGACGGCGGTCCGGGGGACCCCTTCGGCTATGATGTCGTCACCGCCTCGCAGGACGGCTGCCCTCTGGAAGATGTCAGTATCCATCCTGCTGGTGCACAGGACGGAAAGACGCCGGTGAAGGTGACATTCAAGCTGTGGCGCTGCCTGGACCAGGTGGAACTCAGGGACAGCCTGAACGAGGTTCTGTTCGACGTGGTGGCGGAAGACGGCCGGTACGTCATCGACGACATTCACCGGATCGGGCCGGACGGCCAGGATTCCCTGCTGGCGGAGATGGGGCAACTGGCGACGGAAGGCCAGTAACCGGAAGCGCCACGCGCGACGTTATTTTCCGCCCTGGCCTTGCCTTTTGGCGGGATCGGCTGTATGCGCACCACCATTCCACACGTAGGGCATGGGATCGTCCGGGAGAAATCCGGGCTTTTCCGCCGGTGGCGCCCTCGAAGAGGGTGCTGTTCGCCTTGCGGAGGTTCAACCGGAAAAGGAGAAAAAGGCATGGCATTGCCTGATTTCAGCATGCGCCAGCTTCTGGAAGCTGGTGTTCACTTCGGCCACCAGACCCACCGCTGGAACCCGAAGATGAAGCCGTATATCTTCGGCGATCGCAACAACATCCACATCATCGACCTCGCGCAGACCGTGCCGATGCTGTCGCGCGCCCTGCAGGTCATTTCTGACACCGTCGCCCGTGGCGGTCGCGTTCTGTTCGTCGGCACCAAGCGCCAGGCGTCCGAACTGATCGCCGACAGCGCCAAGCGCTCGGCTCAGTACTACGTCAACTCCCGCTGGCTCGGCGGCATGATGACGAACTGGAAGACCATCTCGAACTCGATCCAGCGCCTGCGCAAGCTCGACGAGATCCTGTCGTCGGAAGCTTCCGGCTACTCCAAGAAGGAGCGCCTGAACCTCGAGCGCGAGCGCGAGAAGCTGGAAAAGGCACTCGGCGGTATCCGTGACATGGGCGGCACGCCGGACCTTATGTTCATCATCGACACCAACAAGGAAAAGATCGCGATCGACGAAGCGAAGCGTCTGGGTATCCCGGTCGTCGCCATCATCGACTCCAACTGCGATCCGGACCTGATCGACTACCCGATCCCGGGTAACGACGACGCTTCGCGCGCCATCGCTCTCTACTGCGACCTGATCGCACGCGCTGCCATCGACGGTATCGCACGTCAGCAGGGTGCTTCCGGCCGCGACCTCGGCGCATCCGCCGAAGCCCCGATCGAGCCGGCCCTCGAGGGCGAGGCAGAGGCGCAGGCCTGATCTCAGCGAAGGCGGCGCTTGCGCCGCCTTTCTTCTCCGGGTCGAGGCGCATCTCCCCGGCAAGGGTTCATGACCCTGTCACACTTCCGGGTACATTCGTCCCCAACGCTGCCTTTGCCGACGATTTTCCGGCCTGGGCGATCTTGAAACAAGAGGCACACAATGACCGAAATCACAGCCGCAATGGTGAAGGAACTGCGCGAGAAGACCGGCGCAGGCATGATGGACTGCAAGAAGGCACTTGCCGAAAACAATGGTGACATGGAAGCGGCGATCGACTGGCTGCGCGCCAAGGGCATTGCCAAGGCCGACAAGAAGTCGGGCCGTACCGCCGCCGAAGGCCTGATCGGTATTGCCAGCGCCGGCACCAAGGCCGTCGTGGTCGAAGTCAATTCGGAGACCGACTTCGTTGCCCGCAATGATGCCTTCCAGGATCTCGTTCGCGGCGTGGCCCAGGTTGCGCTTTCCACCGACGGTTCCGTCGAGGCCATCGGCGCAGCGGTCTATCCGGCCTCCGGCAAGTCGGTCAGCGACACCATCAAGGACGCGGTTGCGACCATCGGCGAGAACATGAACCTCCGCCGTTCCGCCATGCTTTCCGTCGATGACGGCATCGTCGCCACCTATATCCACAACGCCGCTGCGGACGGCCTCGGCAAGCTCGGCGTTCTCGTGGCGCTGAAGTCGACCGGCAACAAGGACGCGCTGGCCGCTATCGGCCGTCAGGTCGCGATGCATGTCGCCGCCACCGCACCTCTCGCCATCCGCGCCGAGGAAGTGGACGCCGCCGTAGCTGAGCGCGAGCGCAACGTCTTCATCGAGCAGTCGCGCGCTTCCGGCAAGCCGGATGCCATCATCGAGAAGATGGTCGAGGGCCGCATGCGCAAGTTCTTCGAGGAAGTGGCGCTTCTCTCGCAGGCCTTCGTCATCAACCCGGAGCTGACGGTCGGCGCCGCGGTCAAGGAAGCCGAGAAGGATGTCGGCGCTCCGATCGAGGTGACCGGCATGGTCCGCCTCCTCCTCGGCGAAGGCGTCGAGAAGGAAGAGTCGGATTTCGCAGCTGAAGTGGCTGCAGCCGCCAAGGGCTGACACCTTCATTCGATTGGTGAAAGCGAAGGGCATCGCGTGACAACGCGGTGCCCTTCGTGTATCCGCATGCCATTTGATCGCCAGGAGTGCCCATGTCCCCAAAGCCTATCTACAAGCGCGTTCTTCTCAAGGCCTCCGGTGAAGCCCTGATGGGCAGCCAGGGGTTCGGCATCGACGTTGCGGTGGCCGATCGCATCGCTTCCGATATCGCAGAAGCGAGGGCGATGGGCGTTGAAGTGGGCGTGGTGGTCGGCGGAGGCAACATCTTTCGCGGCGTCGCGGTCGCCTCCAAGGGCGGGGATCGCGTGACGGGCGATCACATGGGCATGCTAGCCACCGTCATCAACGCGCTGGCGCTTGCGACATCGCTGCGCAAGCTCGACATTGATACAGTTGTCCTCTCGGCCATCGCCATGCCGGAGATCTGCGAGAGCTTCACGCAACTGCGCACGCTCCATCATCTGGAGCAGGGCCGCGTGGTGATCTTTGCGGGTGGTACAGGGAACCCCTTCTTCACGACCGATTCGGCCGCGGCGCTGCGCGCGGCGGAGATCGGCGCGGAGGCCATCTTCAAGGGGACCCAGGTGGACGGCATCTATTCGGCCGATCCGAAGAAGGACCCCGCGGCGACCCGCTTCGAAAGCCTCACCCATGGCGAGGTTCTGGAAAAGGGGCTGGCCGTCATGGACGTGGCGGCCGTTGCGCTCGCACGCGAAAATGCGATCCCGATCATCGTGTTCTCGATCCACGAGAAGGGCGGTTTCGCGCAGATACTGACCGGCGGTGGCCGCAAGACCATCGTCTCCGACAACTGAAGAAGTCTCGCAAGCCAAGAAGAATAAGGGAGTAGACGGATGACTGGAGCCATCGATCTCAACGACATCAAGCGCCGCATGGAAGGTGCAATCAACGCTTTCAAGGGCGACGTCGCCTCGCTGCGGACCGGCCGCGCATCCGCCAACATCCTGGATCCGGTGACCGTGGAAGCTTATGGCTCGCGGGTGCCGTTGAACCAGGTCGCCAACATCACCGTGCCGGAGCCCCGCATGCTCGGCGTTTCCATATGGGACAAGTCCATGGTCGGCGCCGTCGACCGGGCCATTCGCGAATCCCATCTGGGGCTCAACCCGATCGTCGATGGCCAGAACCTGCGCATCCCGCTCCCGGAACTGAACGAGGAGCGCCGCAAGTCGCTCGTGAAGGTCGCCCATGATTATGCGGAGAAGGCCAAGGTCGCGATTCGCCATGTTCGTCGCGACGGGATGGACGCCCTGAAAAAGGCCGAAAAGGACGGTGACATCGGTCAGGATGAAAGCCGATCCCTGTCAGACAAGGTCCAGAAGATGACAGATGATACGATTTCCGAGGTCGATCGCTTGCTTGGCGAGAAGGAAAAGGAAATCATGCAGGTCTAGTCCGGCCTGCATCGCACTCCTTGGCATCCGATAACCGGAACTCACATGGCAAACCTCGATCTACCGGTCATCCCGCAGCACGTCGCCATCATTATGGATGGCAACGGACGGTGGGCGAAGCAACGCGGCCTGCCGCGCACGATCGGCCACAACAAGGGCGTCGAGGCGGTTCGCGAGGCGGTGAAAGCCGCTGGCGAAACGGGCGTGAAATTCCTGACGCTGTTCGCTTTCTCCTCCGAGAACTGGTCGCGGCCGGAATCGGAGATCGAGGATCTGCTCGGATTGCTGCGCAGATTTATCCGCCGTGATCTGGCGGATCTGCACCGCGAGAATATCCGCATCCGTATCATCGGTGAGCGGGAGAAGCTTCGTAGCGATATCCTGCCGCTGCTGCTGGAGGCGGAGGAGACGACGCGCGGAAATACGGCGATGACGCTGGTCATCGCCTTCAACTACGGGGCCCGCGACGAAATCACCCGAGCCGTCGGCAGGCTTGCACGCGATGTCCAGGCAGGTCTTCTCAAGCCCGAGGATATCAATTCCGATGCGATCGGCAGCCGTCTCGACACGGCCGGTATTCCCGATCCGGACCTTATAATCCGCACCAGCGGCGAAGAGCGCCTCTCGAACTTCCTCCTCTGGCAGGCTGCTTATTCCGAGCTCGTCTTCCTGCCGTGCTACTGGCCTGATTTCGATCGGCAGCAGTTCGAGGAGGCGTTGCGGATCTATGCGGCACGGGATCGCCGTTTCGGTGGACTTTCCAGTGCCACAACCGCGGTGGTTGGCTAATGAGTCCCGAACTCAAGCGCCGGATTGTCTCCGGAGTGGTCATGGCCGCCGTGGTTCTGGCAGCCACCTGGGTCGGCGGGCTGGCCTTTCGCCTGCTGGCAGCAGCGATCTCGCTGCTGATCTATTTCGAATGGTCGACGATCACCAAGCTCACGGAGAAGAATTTTACCGGTAACCTTGTCGCGTGGGTCGGGATTATCCTTCTCGCCGCCAACATAGCCTTCGGCGACGCCGATATGAGCATGCCGCTGCTCAGCGGGCTGGCCGTCACGATGGCACTGATCGTCGTTGTCGGCGGCGGGACCTGGTGGCTGCCCGCAGGCGTCGTCTATTCCGGTCTCAGCGGCGTAGCTTTTGGAGCAATTCGGGAAGGCGGGTTCTCGGGGCTGGCGGCGATCCTCTTCGTCTTTACCGTCGTTTGGGCGACGGATATCCTCGCCTATTTCGTCGGAAGAGCCCTCAAGGGACCGAAGCTTGCTCCCCGCATATCGCCCGGCAAGACATGGTCCGGGGCGATCGGCGGCACGGTTTCTGCGATCATTGCAGGCCTGTTGCTGACCCTGGGGCTTTTCGGCAAGGTATCCGCGTGGATTATCGTCCTGGCGCTGGTCCTCTCGGTCGCAAGCCAGATAGGCGATCTTTTTGAGTCCTTCATCAAGCGCCGCTTCGGTGTGAAGGATTCCAGCAAGCTTATCCCGGGGCATGGCGGCGTGATGGACCGGGTCGATGGTCTCGTTTTTGCCTGCTTCGCGGTGTTTCTTCTCACGCTTGCCTATGGCCCGCTGACGGGCCGGGCCGGAGTGACGGTCGGCAACTTCCTGTTCGGTTTATAGAAGCTGGACCGGCGACAACCGCAAATCGATTGGACGGATGGACATGATGGCGATCATCGGGCTTCTCACGGGCTATATCATTCCCTTCATCATCGTCCTGTCGGTGCTCGTCTTCGTCCATGAGATGGGCCACTATCTCGTCGGCCGCTGGTGCGGGATCAGGGTGACGGCCTTCTCGGTGGGCTTCGGTCCGGAACTGGTAGGCTTCACGGATAGCCACGGTACCCGCTGGAAGCTGTCCGCCATTCCGCTTGGCGGCTATGTCAAGTTCTTCGGCGACGAGGATGCCGCCAGCGTGCCGGATATGGCCAATCTCGACAAGTTCACGCCGGAAGAGCGTGCGCGGACGCTCGCCGGCGCGAAGCTGTGGAAGCGGGCGGCCACGGTCGCAGCCGGCCCGATCGCCAACTTCCTCCTGGCGATTGCCATCTTCGCCGCGTTGTTCGTCACCTATGGCAAGATGGTCTCTGATCCTGTCGTGGCTGAGGTTCGCCCCGAAAGTGCTGCGGCCTCTGCGGGTATCGAGCCGGGCGATCTTCTGGTGGCGCTGGACGGAGAGCCGATCCGGACCTTCGACGATGTCCGCCGCTATGTCGCCGTGCGTCCCGAGACGACCATCCTCATGACCGTGGAGCGCGGGGGGCGTGAGATTCAACTCCCGGTGACGCCGAAGCGGACGGAGATCACCGACCAGTTCGGCAACAAGGTCGAGCTCGGCCAGATCGGCATCGTTACCAATGCCGAGCGGGGGAATTTCCGCCTGGAAACCTATTCACCGGTCGAGGCTGTGGTGGAGGGTGTTCGCGAAACGGGCCACATCATCAGCGGCACGTTCAGCTACCTTGGCAATATATTCACCGGCCGCATGAGCGCGGACCAGATCGGCGGGCCCATCCGCATTGCGGAGACGACGGGGCAGATGGCGACCCTCGGTTTTGCGGCGGTCCTCAACTTCGCGGCCGTCATCTCGGTGTCGCTGGGCTTGATGAACCTGTTTCCCATCCCGGTCCTGGATGGCGGGCATCTTCTCATGTATGCCCTGGAGGCAGTGCGCGGCAGGCCGCTGAGCCCAAGGGTTCAGGACGTCGTCTTCCGGTTCGGGCTCGCCATGATCCTGACGCTGATGGTGTTTGCCACCTGGAACGACACCATCGGCCGGTGGATCGGTTGAATTTGATGAAAACTGTTTGTTTACCGTGTTTTGAACTGTGCGTGTCCGTGTTGCCACGGGCGGCAAGGAAGTAAACAGAATTTAACGTGATGCCTTGCTTGTAGGGCAAAAGAAGGTAAAACGACACACGTGTGGCCGGAGTCGGGCTTCACCCGCCGAGGGACAACGGGAAAAGGTAAGATTTGAAATGAAGGCTGGTTCAAGGTTTTTGAACGCAGTGTCGGCGTTTGCGCTGTCTGCTAGTGTTGTTGCATCGGGCGCAGGCGTATCGGTACTTGCCTCAGCTTCCGTCGCGCAAGCGGCCGTTATCCGCAGTGTTCAGGTGAGAGGGGCAGAGCGCGCCGGGGAAGAGGCTGTCCGTGCCAACCTGACGATCCAGCCGGGTGTCAGCTTCACCAATGCCGATATCGATGAATCGGTGAAGCGTCTGTACTCTACCGGCTATTTCTCGGATGTGCGCATCAGCGTTTCGGGCAGCACCCTTGTCGTCTCGGTCAGCGAGAACCAGCTGGTCAACCAGGTCGTCTTCAACGGCAACCGCAAGATCAAGGACGATAAGCTTGCCGCTGTCGTCCAGACCCAGTCGCTCGGTCCGTACAATCAGGAAATGATCAACGCCGACATCGAGCGTCTGCGCGAAGCCTATTCCGCGATCGGCCGCGGCGATGTCGAGATCACCACCCAGACGGCTCCGGTCGGCGAGGGGCGCGTGAACGTAGCCTTCGTGATCAACGAAGGCGACCGCACGAAGATCGCGGACATTAACTTCGTGGGCAACCAGGCCTATGGCGACGGTCGTCTCCAATCGGTCATCCTGACGAAGGAATCCGGGCCGCTGTCCTTCTTGACCCGCAAGGACGTCTACAGCCAGGACAAGCTGCGCGCGGACGAGGATGCGCTGCGCCAGTTCTACTACAATCACGGCTATCCCGACTTCCGCATCATCTCCTCGGAAGCGGTGCTCGACGAGACGTCGAACCAGTACAACATCACCTTCACCGTCGAGGAAGGTCCCCGCTACCGGTTCGGCGATGTGGTCGTCGAATCGACGGTGGACGGCGTGAGCTCCGAAGACCTGCAAGGTCTCGTTCGCACGAAGACGGGTGACGTCTACGATGCCGGCGACGTCCAGAAGTCGATGGAGGCGATTTCCCAGCGCGTTGCGTCGGCCGGCTATCCCTTTGCTCGGGTGACACCGCGTGGCGACCGCAATTTCGAAACCCAGACCGTTGGCGTTTCCTATCTCGTCGACCAGGGCGAGCGCGCCTATGTCGAGCGGATCGAGATCCGCGGCAATACGCGCACCCGCGATTACGTGATCCGACGCGAGTTCGACTTCAGCGAAGGCGATGCGTTCAACCAGCAGATGGTTTCGCGCGCCAAGCGCCGTCTCGAGGCTCTCGGCTACTTTACAACCGTCAACATCTCCACGTCGCAGGGGTCGGCTTCCGACCGCGTCGTCGTGATTGTCGACGTCGAGGATCAGCCGACCGGTTCGTTCGGCATTGGTGCCGGCTATTCGGCCGGTGGCGATGGCCTCATCCTCGAAGCCTCGATCGAAGAGAAGAACTTCCTCGGCCGCGGCCAGTTCATCCGCGTCGCCGTCGGTGGCGGTCTGGACGATGCGCGCAGCTACAACCTTTCGTTCACCGAGCCTTATTTCCTCGGTTACCGTCTGGCTGCCGGCTTCGACCTCTTCAAGAACCAGACCTCGTCGGAAAGCTATTACGACTACGACGAGCAGGGTGTGACGCTGCGTGTGACGGCGCCCATCACCGAGGATCTGGCAACGACGTTCCGCTATACCTACAAGCAGATCGAGTATGAGGGTGACGGCGACTGGCAGGCCGGCACGCCGAATACGGCAGGCGACAATCTTTCTGCGCCATACGAGGATCTGATCAACGAAGGCGAATTCGTTCAGTCGTCGGTGTCCCAGACGCTCACCTACAACACGCTCGACGACACGAAGCTGGCGCGTGAAGGCTTCTACGTTTCGGCGACGCACGAATATGCCGGTCTCGGCGGCGATTCGGAATTCTACAAGATCTACGGCCGCGCCCGTTATTTCCACCTGCTGTCGGAAGAAGCGGACATCATTGGTTCCGTTGCCGTCGGTGCCGGTCATGTGGTTGGAACAGGAGACGACCTCAACGTGTTCGACCAGTTCATGGTCGGTGGCCGTCAGATCCGTGGCTTCGAGAACCAGGGTATCGGCCCGCGCATGCTGAACGGCGATGCGATCGGTGGCACGACCTACTTCACGGCGTCGGCCGAAGTGACCTTCCCGATGCCGGCCTTCCCGGAAGACTTCGGTCTTCGCGGAGCGGTGTTTGCCGATGCCGGTACCTTGTACGGCAACGATGTGGATACCAGCGGCGAAACCGTCCAAGGAACGAGCATGGCTTGGCGTGCGTCCGTTGGTGCGGGTATCCAGTGGGCCTCGCCCTTCGGTTCGATCCGCTTCGACTACGCCGTACCGGTGGTCAAGGAAGACTTTGACGAAACCCAGGAATTCCGGTTCAGCATGGCAAACCAGTTCTGATCACGGCTGACAGAACTGCGGCCAGATCTGATCCGGAGTTATATGGCCTGATGGATTCGAACGAATTTTTTCCGCCCCACGATGGAATCAGCCTACGTGAGCTGGCAGCCCATCTTGGGGCAGAACTGCTTGATATAGCCGCCGGCGACCGGACTATCCGTTCCGTCGCGCCTTTGGAGCGGGGGCGTGAAGGCGAGATCTGCTATCTTCGCTCGCGGCGAGACCGCGACGAACTGGCGACCTGCAAGGCATCAGCGATCTTGTGCGATGCATCCCTGCAGTCCCTGATTCCGGAAAACATCGCCGTTCTTCTGACGCCTGCGCCCCATACGGCATTCGCACGGGCTGGCGCCCTGTTGCATCCGGTTGCCATGCGTCCATCGCCGACCGTGGCCGGGACGGGCGGTGTTCATCCGGCTGCGTTCGTGGATCCGACGGCCAAGCTGGAAGCTGACGTCGAAGTTGAGCCCATGGCCGTCGTTGGCGCTCGGGCGGAGATCGGTTCCGGCACCCGTATCGGCGCAGGCTGCGTCATCGGCGCCGATGTGAAGATCGGCCGCAACTGCTCGATCGCTCCTGGCGCAACCGTCGTCGCGTCTTTGATCGGCAACGGCGTGATCATACACAATGGCGCCCGCATCGGGCAGGACGGCTTCGGTTATGCGCCCGGTCCGGGCGGAATGCTGAAGATCGTCCAGATCGGCCGGGTCATCATCCAGGACAATGTCGAGATCGGCGCCAATACGACGATCGACCGTGGAACCATGGACGATACGGTGATCGGCGAGGGAACAAAAATCGACAACCAGGTGCAGGTCGCCCATAACGTCCGCATCGGCAGGCACTGCGGGATCGTCAGCGGCGTCGGGATCGCGGGGTCGACCGTGATCGGCAACGGCGTAATGATCGGCGGCGCCAGCGGCGTCAACGGCCATATCACCATCGGCGATGGCGCCCAGATTGCCGCGATGAGCGGCGTGATGTCGGATCTTGCCGCCGGTGCCCGTGTCGGCGGTATTCCGGCCCGTCCGCTCAAGGACTTCTTCCGGGATGTCGCCGAGGCAATGGCGCGTTCCGACGAGCGGGCGAAGCGTAGAGGAGACAGGAATGAGTGAAGAGACCGGCGCCACGCTCGGATCGGCCGATATTCTCGAGATCATGAAGCTTCTGCCGCACCGGTATCCGTTCCTGCTCGTGGACCGGATCGTCGATATCGACGGTGACGACTCGGCGGTGGGGATCAAGAACGTGACGGCGAACGAGCCGCACTTCACTGGCCATTTTCCCGAGCAGCCGATCATGCCCGGTGTGTTGCTGATCGAAGGCATGGCCCAGACGGCCGGCGCCATCTGTGCCCGCAAGCAGGGGCAGGGCGGCGATCTGGTCTACTTCATGACGATCGACAATGCCCGCTTCCGCAAGCCGGTCGTGCCCGGGGACCGGGTCGAGTTCCGGGTCCAGAAGCAGAAGCAGCGCGGCAACATCTGGAAATTCCATTGCGATGCCTACGTTGATGGTTCACTCGTCGCAGAAGCGGATATCGGCGCGATGATCCGCCGCAAGGGTGGCGAATGAGCAGGATCGCTTCAACGGCTCGCATTCATCCGATGGCCATCGTCGAAGACGGTGCCACCCTCGGCGAAAATGTGGTGGTTGGTCCGTTTTCTACCGTGGGCAAGGATGTCGTTCTGAAGGACGGCGTCGAGGTCATTTCCCATGCCGTGGTGACCGGCAAGACGGAGATCGGCCGGGGCTGCCGCATCTATCCCATGGCGGTGATCGGCGGCGTGTCGCAGAGCCTTCATGAAGCCGGCGAGGATTCCACCCTGACCATCGGCGAGAAGTGCACCATGCGGGAAGGCGTCACGATCAACATGGGCACTGTCGGCGGTGGCGGAAAGACCGTGATCGGCAATAACTGCCTCTTCCTGACCAATTCGCACGTCGCCCATGACTGCATACTCGGCAACGGTATCGTCATGTCCAACAACGTGATGCTCGCCGGCCACGTCAAGGTTGACGACTATGCCATCCTCGGCGGCGGCTCCGCGGTTCACCAGTTCGGCCGCATCGGCCGCAACGCCTTCATCGGCGGCCTGTCGGCAGTGAGCTACGACGTCATTCCCTACGGGATGCTCAACGGCAACCCAGGTATCCTTGCCGGGCTCAACGTCGTGGGTATGACGCGCGCGGGCATAGAGCGGGCGACGATCCATCGGGTTCGGCGCGCCTTCAAGCAGATCTTCGAGGGCGAAGGCAACATCCGCAACAATGCGGCTGCCATCCGCGACGAATATGCGGACTGCAAGGAAGTGGTCGAGATCCTTGATTTCATTGCGGCCGAAAGCGATCGCGCGATCTCCTCTCCCTTCCGTGGCAAAGCCTGACGGCATGACTACGCCCGCTCCGTCCCGAACCAGGGGACGGCTCGCGATCGTCGCGGGCTGGGGGTACCTGCCGCTCTATCTGGCCCAGGCCGCGCGTGCCGCCGGCGAGGATCCGGTCATCGTCGCTCTGGCGAGCGAGGCCGATAGGACGTTCGATGGTTTTGAGACGGTGACGGCGGGCGTCGGCGACCTTGCCGGAATAGAGCGTTTCATCCGTCAGAAGGGCGTAGACCGGGTCGTGATGTCGGGCGCTGTGCGCCGGCGGCCGGATCTGCGCGATATTCGTCCGACGCTGCGCACGCTGCTGCGCGTTCCGTCGGTGGTGCGCACCTTGTTGTCCGGTGGTGACGACACCGTGCTCCAGATGGTCATAAAGCTCTTCGAAGGCATGGGCTGCCGGGTCATCGGAGCGCATGAGGTGGCTCCGCATCTCCTGGCACGGACGGGAACCCTGACCTCCATCAGCCCATCGCAGGAGGACGTGCGTGACATCGAGGAGGCAGTGAAGGCCGCGCTCGCCCTTGGTGCGCTGGATGTGGGGCAGGGCGCCGTGAGCATTGGCGGCAGGGTCGTCGCGCTGGAAGGCGTTGAAGGAACCGACCAGATGCTAGATCGCGTCGCGAGCCTGCGCCGGGAAGGGCGCATCTCGAAACGGCGGAAGGGTGTTCTGGTGAAGCTCTGCAAACCCCAGCAGGACGTTCGCGCCGACCTTCCGGCGATCGGCTTGTCGACGATAGCCAACGCCTCCCGTGCCGGGCTTGCCGGAATTGCGGTGGAGGCGGGGCGTTCGCTCGTGCTGGATGAACGGGAGGTCCTTGGAGCGGCAGAGGGCGCCGGTCTGTTCGTATGTGGTATTGATGCCGGGCTTCCACGAGGAGGATTGTGATGGCCGAGGCGATGCTGAAGGTGGCTGTCGTGGCAGGGGAGGTGTCGGGCGACCTTCTTGGCGCCGATCTTGTGGCGGCGTTGAAGGCGTCTCGCGCCGGCGGTGTGGAACTGGTCGGCGTCGGCGGAGATGCCCTGCAGGCGCAAGGTCTGCGGTCTCTCTTCGATTTCTCCGAGCTTTCCATCATGGGGCTGACGCAGGTTCTTGCCCGTCTGCCGCAACTGATGCGCCGCATCCGGCAGACGGCGGATGCGATTGTAGCCGCCAGACCGGATGTCCTCGTCATCATAGACAGCCCCGATTTTACCCATCGCGTCGCAAAACGCGTTCGCGCGGCGCTGCCCCACCTGCCGATCATCGATTATGTCTGCCCCAGCGTCTGGGCCTGGAAGGAATACCGCGCCAGGGCCATGGTCCCCTATGTCGATCATGTGCTGGCCGTGCTGCCCTTCGAGCCGGCTGCGATGGGTCGCCTCGGCGGGCCGCCGACAACCTTTGTCGGGCACCGGCTGACGAGCGATCCGGATGTCTCGAGAGTCCGGGCCATCCGCAAGGAGCGGCAAGCCAGGCAGGCGGGCGAGAGCCGGACGATCATGCTTCTTCCCGGCTCCCGTTCCGCCGAGATTCGTCACCTGCTTCCCGTTTTCGGTGAAGCAGCGGCAGAGTTTGCGGCGCGCAACGGACCCGCTCGCTTCGTTCTGCCGACCGTACCGCGGCAGGAGGCGCTGGTCCGGGAGATTGCGGGAACTCTGCCGGTCGCGCCTGAAATCAGCGTCACCCCCGAAGAGAAATGGAATGCCTTCTCCGAGGCGGATGCCGCGCTTGCTGCCTCCGGAACGGTGCTGCTGGAACTTGCGCTGTGCGGCGTTCCGGCAGTCTCAGCCTATAAGGCGGACTGGCTGATCACGCTGCTTTCGAAACGGATCAAGATCTGGTCGGCAGCGCTTCCCAACCTGATCGCGGATTATACGGTGATACCGGAATATCTCAACGAGGTCGTTCGCCCCGGAAGCCTCAGCCGCTGGATGGAGCGGCTTGCCTCCGATACGCTGCAGCGTCGGGCGATGTTGGAAGGCTTCGATCTCACATGGCAGCGCCTGCAGACCGCGGTGCCGCCGGGGGAAGCCGCGGCCGGCATCGTCCTTGAGCTCCTGGAAAGAAAGAAGCCCGGTCAATGACCGGGCTTCAGACATTTTAGTGGCCTGCGCTCAGCGCTTGGAAACCGGCACGTAATCGCGCTTCGGGGCACCCGTGTACAGCTGGCGCGGACGTCCGATGCGCTGCTGCGGATCCTCGACCATTTCCGCCCACTGGGCGATCCAGCCGACCGTGCGGGCAAGGGCGAAGAGCACCGTGAACATGGTGGTGGGGAAGCCCATCGCCTTCAGCGTGATCCCGGAATAGAAGTCGATATTGGGATAAAGCTTCTTTTCGACGAAGTATTCGTCGGTCAGGGCGATGCGCTCGAGCTCCATGGCGACCTGCAGCATCGGATCGTCCTTGTGGCCGAGCTCGCTGAGGACCTCATGGGTGGTCTTCTGCATGATCTTGGCGCGGGGGTCGTAGTTCTTGTAGACCCGGTGGCCGAAGCCCATAAGGCGGAACGGATCGTTCTTGTCCTTGGCGCGGGCGATATATTCGGGGATGCGGTCGACGCTGCCGATTTCCGTCAGCATGTTGAGCGCAGCTTCGTTGGCGCCGCCATGGGCGGGACCCCAGAGGCAGGCGATGCCGGCCGCGATGCAGGCGAACGGATTGGCGCCCGAGGAGCCGGCGAGACGCACGGTCGAGGTCGAGGCGTTCTGCTCATGGTCGGCGTGCAGGATGAAGATGCGGTCCATGGCGCGCGCCAGGACGGGGTTGACCTTGTACTCCTCGCACGGCACCGCGAAACACATGTGCAGGAAGTTCGACGCGTAGTCGAGGTCGTTCTTCGGATACACGAAGGGCTGGCCGACATGGTACTTGTAGGCCATCGCAGCAATGGTCGGCATCTTGGCGATCATGCGCAGCGAAGCGACCATGCGCTGGTGCGGATCGGTGATGTCGGTCGAGTCGTGGTAGAAGGCCGAGAGCGCGCCGACGCAGCCGCACATCACGGCCATCGGATGCGCATCCCGGCGGAAGCCGGTGAAGAAGCGCGTCATCTGCTCGTGCACCATGGTGTGGTGCGTCACGCGATAATCGAAGTCCTTCTTCTGCGCCGCCGTCGGCAGCTCGCCGTAGAGGAGGAGGTAGCAGGTCTCGAGGAAATCGCCGTGCTCGGCCAGTTGTTCGATCGGATAGCCGCGATGCAGGAGCACGCCTTCCTCACCGTCGATATAGGTGATCTTGGACTCACAGGATGCGGTTGACGTAAATCCGGGATCGTAGGTGAAGGCTCCGGTCTGCTTGTAGAGAGAGCCTATGTCGATGACGTCGGGACCGATGGTGCCGGACTTCACCGCCAGTTCGACGCTCTTGTTGCCCAAAACCAGATTTGCGCTCTTGTCCGTCATGCTGATCCTCCAACCTGTTGGCGGCGTGGCGTCTCAAAACGCCACAAGAATTAAGCGTAATGTGTTGCTATATGATCCGGCGCCTGCTGCCAAGCACTGCTGATGTCTAATTGTGCAGTGCCGAAATCGCTTCTGCCCTGACGTTCAGTTTGCGGTTAAAAATCAGTCATGAAGGCTGATCCGACGAAGACGCTGAGAAACCGTTGCACAGGTTGGGGTTGCAATTTCATCGTGGCGGTTGCATGGTTCATGCGAGGCTGGGTGGGTGCCGATGTCGCAGGAGGGGGCAGTTCGGGAACGAACCGAACCGGGGGATCTATCCTCACGCGGTACGACCCGGCTCGTTTCTGCCGCCACCGGAGATCACGTGTCCGCCGACCGCCGTCTTGCCGGTCCGCTGAGGCTGTTGAGCAGGCGCAAAAGGGTTGATTCCGGGTGGTCCCGGGAGCCTTCGGCAGCGAAGCTGCAGAAGGCGCTGAACGAGGAGGTCTCCCACGGTCATGCCTTCCTGTTCATCCCGGTCCTGATAGGCGGTGGCGCGGCAGTCTGGTTCGCGCTGCCCCGTGATCCTCCTGCCTTTCTGGTGTTCACGCTTCTCCCGTTGTCCTTGCTTGCGCTCTCCGTCGCGTCTCCTCTCGGCAGGATCCGTAGCTTTCTTCTTTCCTTCAGCCTTCTTCTCATCGGGGCGGCCGCCGCGGAAGTCGAGACGTGGCGGCGTGCAACGGTAATCCTCGACTCCCCCGTCACCACCAGCGTGGTAGGGGAAGTTCATCGGCGCGAACCGGCGGGAGAGGGCCGCTGGCGCTATTTCATCCGCGTCAACGCGACAGAGCGGCCGATCCTCAAGCGGCCCCCGGAGGATGTGGTACTCCTCGCCCGCGCGAAGCACCGGCCTTTCGAGGCCGGAGATGTGCTGCGGGGGCGAGCGCGCCTTTCGCCTCCATCCGGCCCGGCCCTTCCGGGACTGAACGACTTCGCCTTTCGCTCCTACTACGACGGCATAGGAGCGGTCGGCTTCTTCTATGGGGCGCCTCAGCCCGCGGGGACGCGGAAAGCCGACGAGCGAGATTGGAGCGAGAGGCTCTCGCAACGGATATTCGAACTGCGCGGAACGATCGCCGACCGTATCCGTGCGACCGTCGCCGGCGATGCCGGCGCCTTTGCGGCGGCCATTGTCACCGATGAGAGACGTGCCATCTCGGAGGAGACGACGGAGGCGCTGCGCATATCGGGGCTTGCCCACATCGTCGCCATTTCGGGTCTCAACATGGCGCTCGCCGCCGGCATATTCTTCATCGGACTGCGCAGCGGCCTCGGGCTCTTCACCGGTTTCGCACAGGCCTGGCCGATCAAGAAGATCGCCGCGGTCGGAGCGCTCCTGATGGCGACCGTCTATTACCTCATATCGGGCTTCGCAGTTTCCGCCGAGCGCGCATACCTGATGATGGCCGTGATGCTGATCGCCGTCCTCGTCGATCGCGCGGCCATCAGCCTGCGCAATGTGGCAATCTCCGCGATCGTGATTCTGCTGGTGTCGCCGTCCGAGGTCATGGGGCCGAGCTTCCAGATGTCATTCGCCGCCACGGCGGCGCTGATCGCCGGCTATGCGTTCTGGAGCAGGCGCCAGAGCCACCGGGAACCCCACCCCTTTCCGACCGGGCACGGCCGGTTGGCGCCATTCCTGACGGTCTGGCACCTGATGGCCGGCATCTTCGCAACGTCGCTGATCGGAGGGCTTTCGACGGCGATCTACTCGATGGACCATTTCCATCGGCTGTCCGGCTACGGCTTGGTCGCCAACCTGGCGGTGATGCCGATCATCTCCTTTCTGGTCATGCCTGCAGGCCTTGTGGGTATGCTGCTCATGCCGTTCGGGCTGGATGCGCCCTTTCTGAAGCTTATGGGAGCGGGATTGGAAGCGGTCATCCATGTGGCGAAAGCGGTGTCGTCCTGGGGCGGAGATGTCGGTGTGGGCCGCCAGCATCCCTGGTTTCTGCCGGTCGCCTCGGTAGGGCTTCTGTTGCTGACACTCCTCCGCACGAAGTTGAGGCTATTGGGCATCCCGTTGATTGCGACAGCCTTTCTGCTGTCCTGGCAGGCGCAGCGCGCACCGCTTCCGGATATCCTCGTTGCCGATGACGGCACGCTTGTCGCGACCCTACAGCCGTCGCCTGCCACGAATCGCACCCGCCCGCCCGGTTTCGTCTTCGACCAGTGGCGGCGGGCCCTGTTGCTCACCGATCCGCGAAAGCCTGTCGTATCACCGGGCGAAGACATTGCCCCCAAGGGCGTTGGAGAGGGAGGCCTGAGCGCAACCGGAAAGGAGAAGGACGGCGGCGCGTTCGATGATGAGCAACGGCATCGCCACCGCGCGGCGATGCGGCAAGCTTTTGCTGCGGCAGGTGCGGATGCCGGCCGTTTCCAATGCCTGCCGAAGGCCTGGTGCGTGGCTGTGACCGACGAAGGCGTGGCCATCGCCGTGGTGGAGGACGGCCGCATTGCCGGCATCGCGTGCGATCTGGCGGTGCTGGTCGTCGCACCGCGGGCCCCCTTCGACCAATGTCGGTCCGGCGCAAGACTGATAAGCGGCGCTACGTTGAGAAGAGCGGGCTCCCTGGAGATCAGCCTCAACGGCAGCCGGGACAGTCACCAATGGACGATCGTCGCCGCCATGGCCGGCATTGACCGTCCCTGGTCCAGGCACCGCTTATTCGACTGGAGGACCGGAGAGTTCGAGGCGCCGGTTCCGTCCTCTCGAGGCGAAGCTGATCAGTGGTAGCGGCGGATGAGACCAACGAGCTTGCCTTGAACCTTCACACGGTCCGCCGGCAGGATACGCGTTTCGTAGGCAGGATTGGCCGCCTCCAGTGCGATCGAGGCGCCGCGGCGGCGGAAGCGCTTGAGGGTCGCCTCCTCGTCGTCGACGAGTGCCACGACGATATCGCCGGGGCTGGCGGTCTGGCCATTGCGGATGATGACCGTATCACCGTCGAGGATGCCCGCCTCGATCATCGAGTCACCTTTCACTTCCAGTGCGTAGTGTTCCCCGGAGCCGAGCATTTCCGCCGGAACGGCGATGTCGTGTGTGTTGTTCTGGATGGCGGAGATGGGAACGCCGGCTGCGATGCGCCCCATGACCGGAATGCTTGTGCTTGAGGTTTCGTCGTTGGCCGCCTTTGCCGGAGCAGCGGGCGTCGGCTTCTGCTTGCCGAGGCTGCCTTCGATGACGCTCGGCGAGAAGCCGCGGCGAGGTTGCAGGCTGCTGCTGTAGGCTTCCGGCAGCTTGATGACCTCCAGCGCCCGGGCCCGGTTCGGCAGGCGGCGGATGAAGCCGCGCTCTTCCAGCGCCGTGATGAGGCGGTGGATCCCCGATTTGGAAGCAAGGTCGAGCGCGTCCTTCATCTCGTCGAACGAGGGCGGCACGCCCGATTCCTTCATCCGCTCGTGAATGAAGAGTAGCAGTTCCTGCTGTTTGCGCGTGAGCATCCGGGTTCCTTCGGGATGAAACAAATCCGGAACGGAATCTATCTGTTCCGCATGTGTTCTGCAAGGGGAAAGTTCCCGCCTGCCTGCGGCATCCGCATCCATCCTGCCGTGACAGAGCCCATACTTGCTGCTAATGACGTCGCGTCCGCTGGCGAGAGCCGAGGCGGAACAGGATGATTGCCTTCGGAGTGCTGCGATGGACGTGAAGCCAAATTCTGAGGTCCTTGTCGGCGAGGGCGAGGGCCGCGTGCTGTTCTCCCAGAACGCGCGTTTCTCGTTGATCGCCGGGCCTTGTCAGATGGAAAGCCGCGATCACGCCTTCATGGTCGCCGGTACGCTGAAGGAGCTTTGCGGCGATCTCGGAATCGGCCTCGTCTACAAGTCCTCCTTCGACAAGGCCAACCGCACCTCGCTTTCCGGCAAGCGCGGAATAGGCCTGGAAAAGGCCCTGCAGATTTTTTCCGATCTGAAGAAGGAGTTCGGGTTTCCCGTTCTCACGGACATCCACACCGAGGAGCAATGCGGGCTCGTGGCGCCTGCGGTCGACATCCTCCAGATCCCTGCCTTCCTCTGCCGCCAGACCGATCTTCTGATCGCGGCCGCCAGGACCGGCCGTACCATCAATGTCAAGAAGGGCCAGTTCCTGGCACCCTGGGACATGAAGAACGTCCAGGCGAAGTTTACCGCCAGCGGCAATCCCAACGTCTTGCTCTGCGAGCGGGGGGTATCCTTCGGCTACAACACGCTCGTCTCCGACATGCGCTCGCTGCCGATCATGGCGGCCATGGGATCGCCAGTCGTCTTCGACGCGACCCATTCGGTGCAGCAGCCGGGCGGGCAGGGCGGCTCCTCCGGGGGGCAGCGTGAATTCGTCGAGACGCTGGCGCGTGCGGCCGTGGCCGTGGGCGTTGCCGGACTCTTCATCGAAACGCACGAGGATCCGGACAATGCGCCGTCCGACGGGCCGAACATGGTGCCCCTGAAGGATATGCGGCGGCTTCTGGAGAAGCTGCTCGCCTTGGATGCCGTGGCGAAATCCGCCTGATCGGGACGTAATTGTAATTTGCCTGTCATCGAGTAAGAGACATCTTCGATGAGCAAAGGGCTTCAGCTTCACCTCGGGGAGAGACAATGACTGCCATTACCGACATCATCGCGCGTGAGATCCTGGACAGCCGCGGCAATCCGACCGTCGAGGTCGACGTCTATCTGGAAGACGGCAGCATGGGCCGCGCCGCGGTTCCCTCGGGTGCGTCGACCGGCGCGCATGAGGCGGTCGAGCTTCGCGACGGCGGCAAGCGCTACGGCGGAAAGGGTGTCGAGAAGGCGGTCGAGGCGGTGAACACCGAGATCTTCGACGCGATCGGCGGGTTCGACGCGGAAAGCCAGATCCACATCGACAAGACGATGATCGCGCTCGACGGCACGCCGAACAAGTCGCGTCTCGGCGCCAACGCCATCCTCGGCGTGTCGCTCGCGGTCGCCAAGGCTGCGGCTGATTCCTCGGGCTTGCCGCTCTACCGCTATGTCGGCGGCGCGAGTGCCCATCTCCTGCCGGTGCCGATGATGAACATCATCAATGGCGGCGCCCATGCGGACAATCCGATCGACTTCCAGGAATTCATGATCATGCCCGTCGGCGCCGAAACGCTGCGCGACGCGGTGCGCATGGGCGCGGAAGTCTTCCACGTCCTCAAGAAGGAACTGGCGGCGCAGGGCCACAACACCAATGTCGGCGACGAGGGCGGTTTCGCGCCCGGCCTCAACAGCGCCTCCGATGCGCTCGATTTCATCATGCGTTCGGTCGAGAAAGCCGGCTATCGTCCCGGAGACGACATCTGCCTCGCACTCGACTGCGCCTCGACCGAGTTCTTCAAGCACGGAAAATATGCCCTGGAGGGCGAGGGCCGTACGCTGGAATCCGGTGCCATGGCGGAATACCTGGCCGAACTCGTCGGCAAGTATCCGATCATCTCCATCGAGGACGGCATGGCCGAAGACGACTGGGACGGCTGGAAGACGCTGACGGATCTCGTCGGTTCCGAGTGCCAACTTGTCGGCGACGACCTTTTCGTCACCAATTCGGCCCGCTTGCGCGATGGGATCAAGATGGGGGTCGCGAACTCGATCCTCGTGAAGGTCAATCAGATCGGTTCGCTCACCGAGACGCTTGATGCGGTCGAGACGGCCCACAAAGCCCGGTACACGGCGGTCATGTCGCACCGCTCCGGCGAGACGGAAGATTCGACGATTGCCGATCTCGCGGTCGCCACGAATTGCGGGCAGATCAAGACGGGATCGCTGTCGCGTTCGGACCGGCTCGCCAAGTACAACCAACTGATCCGCATCGAGGAGATGCTGGGACCGCAGGCCGTCTATGCAGGCCGGTCCATCCTGAAGGCTTGAGTTCTCCTCGCGCCGGTACTCCAGGCCGGCGCTTGGCGGAGTGCCGCACGCAATCCAAGTAAGAGAGAAGGGCCCGCATCCCGCATGCGGGCCCTTCTCTGTCCGAGCCCGGTCAACCATTGCTTAAGCATGTTCTGCGAGTTTGGGCGCGACGTAATGCGTTTCAAAGGTGTCGCGCGCCATGTGGACCAAGCACCACAAGGAAAGAAAACTCGGGCGGTTCGTCCTTCCGCTCATCACTGTCGCTTTCCTTTCCTATTTCGGCTACCATTCCGTGAACGGTGACCTCGGTCTGGTTGCCACGGAACAATTCGAGCGGCAGCGGCTTGAGAGGGTCGCGGAACTCGCCAGGCTCACCGAGAAGCGGCAGGCGCTGGAGCGGCAGGTCCAGTTGCTGAGCGACGGTTCGCTCGAGAAGGACATGCTCGACGAGATCGCGCGGTATCAGTTGAACGTCTCGCGCGAAGACGAAATCGTCATCTTCAACAATTACTTCTAGATTAACCGAGTTCGGGTTAATCCCGAAACCGTTAATGATATCAGCAAGTTGCCACGAATGCGAGCCATGCATTTATAGCATTGCTGGTGTTCTGTTTCTTCCCTATGTTAGCGGCCCGAAACGAGACAACTGCAGCACAGAGGGAGGGATGAATGGCGCCGAGAAAAATCGCGTCTGGATCCGGCCGCACATTCGCGGCGAAGCCTGCAAAGAAGGATTTCAACGGCGGCACCATCGCCGAGTTCGACAAGGAGCAGGAGCTCCAGGCTTATCGCGACATGCTGCTGATCAGGCGGTTTGAAGAGAAGGCCGGCCAGCTCTATGGCATGGGTTTCATCGGCGGCTTCTGTCACCTCTATATCGGCCAGGAAGCGGTCGTCGTCGGCATGCAGATGGCGCTCAAGGAAGGCGACCAGGTCATCACCGGCTATCGTGACCACGGCCACATGCTGGCAACCGGCATGAGCGCTCGTGGCGTCATGGCGGAACTGACGGGGCGCCGGGGCGGCTATTCCAAGGGGAAGGGTGGCTCCATGCACATGTTCTCCAAGGAAAAGCACTTCTATGGCGGCCACGGCATCGTCGGGGCCCAGGTCTCCCTCGGCACGGGCCTCGCCTTCGCCAACAAGTATCGCGGCAATGACAGCGTCTCGACTGCCTATTTCGGTGATGGCGCCGCCAACCAGGGCCAGGTCTACGAGAGCTTCAACATGGCCAACCTGTGGAAGCTGCCGATCGTCTATGTGATCGAGAACAACCGCTACGCCATGGGCACCTCCGTCTCGCGCGCCTCCGCGCAGACCGATTTCTCCCAGCGCGGTGCCTCCTTCGGCATTCCTGGATACCAGGTGGACGGCATGGACGTCCGCGCCGTCAAGGCAGCGGCCGACGAGGCTGTCGCCTACTGCCGCTCCGGCAAGGGCCCGATCATCCTCGAAATGCTGACCTACCGCTATCGCGGTCACTCCATGTCCGACCCGGCGAAGTACCGCTCCAAGGACGAAGTGCAGAAGATGCGTTCGGAACACGATCCGATCGAGCAGGTAAAGAACCGCCTGCTGGACAAGGGCTGGGCCTCGGAAGATCAGTTGAAGACGATCGACAAGGATGTCCGCGACATCGTCTCCGACTCCGCCGACTTTGCCCAGAACGATCCGGAGCCGGACGTTTCCGAGCTCTACACCGACATTCTGCTCTGAGACGGGGAGGGACACTAGAATGCCAATCGATATCCTCATGCCCGCCCTTTCTCCGACCATGGAAGAGGGCACCCTCAGCAAGTGGCTGAAGAAGGAAGGCGACACGGTCGCGTCCGGTGACGTCATTGCTGAAATCGAGACCGACAAGGCGACCATGGAAGTGGAAGCCGTGGATGAAGGCGTGATCGGCAAGTTGCTGGTCGAGGCCGGCACCGAGAACGTCAAGGTCAACACGCCGATCGCCGTGCTGCTCCAGGAAGGCGAGAACGCTGATTCCATTTCGGCGGAAAAGCCCGCCCAGCCGGAAGCGGCAAAGGCTGATGCCGATACGCCGGCCGCGACCTCGGACGCTGCAGGCGGCAAGGCTCGCGAAGCCAAGGACGAGCCGGCCTCCTCCGCCGACAACAAGGTCCCTGCTCAGCCGAAGATCAACGTGGCAAGCGATCCGGATATTCCGGAAGGCACGGAAATGGTGTCGACGACCGTGCGCGAAGCCCTGCGTGACGCGATGGCGGAAGAGATGCGTCGTGACGAGACAGTATTCGTCATGGGCGAGGAAGTCGCCGAATACCAGGGTGCCTACAAGGTGACCCAAGGCCTGCTGCAGGAATTCGGTGCGCGCCGCGTCGTCGACACCCCGATCACCGAGCACGGCTTTGCCGGCGTCGGCGTCGGGGCGGCCATGGCCGGCCTTCGCCCGATCGTCGAGTTCATGACCTTCAACTTCGCCATGCAGGCGATCGACCAGATCATCAACTCGGCCGCCAAGACGCTCTACATGTCCGGCGGCCAGATGGGCGCGCCAATGGTCTTTCGCGGCCCGAACGGTGCGGCCGCCCGCGTCGCCGCCCAGCACAGCCAGGATTATGCTGCCTGGTATTCGAGCATTCCCGGCCTCAAGGTCGTCATGCCCTATACGGCCGCAGACGCCAAGGGGCTGCTGAAGGCCGCGATCCGGGATCCGAACCCGGTGATCTTCCTGGAAAACGAGATCCTCTACGGCCAGTCCTTCGACGTGCCGAAGCTGGATGATTTCGTCCTGCCGATCGGCAAGGCCCGCATTCACAAGCAGGGCAAGGACGCGACGATCGTCTCCTTCGGCATCGGCATGACCTATGCCACCAAGGCCGTCGCCGAACTGGAGAAGGAAGGCATCGACGTCGAACTGATCGATCTTCGCACCCTGCGCCCGATGGACCTGCCGACCGTCATCGAATCGGTGAAGAAGACCGGCCGTCTGGTCACCGTCGAGGAAGGCTATCCGCAGAACTCGGTGGGTACGGAAATCGCCACGCGCGTCATGCAGCAGGCCTTCGACTATCTCGATGCGCCGATCCTGACGATCGCCGGCAAGGACGTGCCGATGCCCTATGCGGCCAATCTTGAAAAGCTCGCCTTGCCGAGCGTCGCTGAAGTCGTCCAGGCGGTGAAGACCGTCTGCTACAAGTAAGGGAGGGCGTCCGATGCCGATCAACATCACCATGCCGGCCCTTTCCCCCACCATGGAAGAGGGCAATCTCGCCAAGTGGCTGGTCAAGGAGGGTGACAAGGTTGCTCCCGGCGACGTGATCGCCGAGATCGAGACCGACAAGGCGACGATGGAAGTGGAAGCCGTGGATGAGGGAACGGTGGCGAAGATCGTCGTCCCGGCCGGCACGGAGGCTGTCAAGGTCAATGCGCTGATCGCCATCCTTGCTGAAGAAGGTGAGGATGTCTCGGCCGCCGCATCCGCTGGCGGCGGTGATGCACCTACGTCGGAGGCACCCAAGGCCCAGGCACGCCAAGCCCAGGCACCCAAGGCGGAGGCTGCGCCTTCGGAAAAGGCCTCCGAGTCTCCGAGGGGTGACAAGCCGGTTGCGGATGCCGCTCCGGCGCCGTCCACCTCGGCGCCTGCTGCCGATGGAAAACGCGTCTTTTCCTCGCCGCTTGCCCGTCGCCTCGCCAAGGAAGCCGGCCTTGATCTTTCGGCCGTCACCGGATCCGGCCCGCATGGCCGCGTGGTGAAGGCGGATATCGAAAAGGCCGTCGCCTCCGGTACCGGCAAGGCTGCTCCTGCTGCCGCGCCGCAGGCAGGTGCTACGGGCGCCCCGGCTCGGGCCATGGCGAAGGGTCCGTCCGACGACGCCGTGCTGCGTCTTTTCGAGGAAGGCTCCTACGAACTCCTGCCGCATGACGGCATGCGCAAGACGATCGCCTCGCGCCTTACCGAGTCGAGCCAGACAGTTCCGTCCTACACGATCTCGATGGACTGCGAACTCGATGCGCTGATGGCGCTGCGCGCGGAGATCAACAAGTCGGCGCCGGTGAAGAAGACGGAGAAGGGCGACGTTCCGGCATTCAAGCTCTCGGTCAACGACTTCATCATCAAGGCGATGGCGCTGGCGCTTCGCGATGTCCCGATGGCGAATGCCTCCTGGACGTCTACGGCTCGCGTGCTGCACAAGCATTCGGATGTCGGCGTTGCCGTGGCCATCCCGGACGGGCTGATCACGCCAATCGTCCGCAAGGCGGAAACGAAGACCCTCTCCGCCATCTCCAACGAGGTGAAGGATCTCGCCCGTCGCGCCCGCGACAAGAAGCTGAAGCCGGAGGAATACCAGGGCGGTACGACCTCGGTCTCCAATCTCGGCATGTTCGGCGTGTCCAACTTCACCTCGATCATCAACCTGCCGCAGGCCTCGATCGTCTCGATCGGTGCCGGCGTGGAGAAGCCGATCGTCAAGAACGGCGAGATCAAGGTCGGCACGGTGATGACCGCAACCTTCGCCTTCGACCACCGCGTCATCGACGGCGCACTCGGTGCGGAGCTGGCTTCAGCCTTCAAGCGCTACATCGAGAACCCGATGGCGATGCTGGTGTAGTGCATATTCCTCCCGGCGCGCCGGGAGGAACTCTTCCGCCCGCGAGTGGCGGTACCGTGACTTTCGCAGGCAGGATCTCCATATTCATCCGGTAGGAACACCCGTTCAGGGAGAGTGTCGATGGCAAATGAACCTGTCGATATGATCATGCCGATGCTGCGCGAGATACGCGCCGACATTCGTGACACGCGTACTGATATGCACGACATGAAACAGCAGTTGGACAAGCTGGAGAGCGGGCAGAAGACCATCCGTCAGGCACTTCAGGCGGATACGATGATGTCGAGGCTTGTCACCGGCGAGTTCGAGGAGCGGATCTTCGAGCTGGAGCGCAAGGTGGAAGCACTGATGAAGGACAAGTGATGGCAGATCGCGACAGACCAGCCTGCCGACTATTGGTCGCCTGATGAGCGATACCAAGTCCGTCCTCTGCTTCGGCGATTCGCTTACCTGGGGCTATGACCCAGCCGGCTCTGGCCGCCATGCCCTTGAGGATCGCTGGCCGAGCATTCTTGCCTCGGCCCTCGGTCCCGAAGTGAACGTCATCGCGGAAGGCCTCAACGGGCGCACCACCGGCTATGACGACCATCTGGCGGATTGCGACCGCAACGGCGTGAAGACCCTGCCGACGGTCCTGCACACCCACATGCCGCTCGATCTCATTATCATCATGCTCGGCACCAACGACATGAAGCCGGGCATTGCCGGAACGGCCATTGCGGCACGCCAGGGAATCCAGCGCCTTGTCGCGCTCGTTCGCCATCACGAATGGTCGTTTGACTACGACGCCCCGGACATCCTGATCGTCTCGCCGCCGCCCCTTTGCGAGACGGCCGATCCGATCTTCGCGGCGATGTTTGCCGGCGGCATAGAGCAGTCGGCCATGCTGGCTTCGCTTTACCGGGATCTGGCAGACGAGCTTGGCTGCGGCTTTTACGATGCCGCGTCGGTTGCGCGCACGACGCCGCTCGATGGTGTGCATCTCGATGCCGAAAACACCCGCGCACTGGGCCGCGGCCTTGAGCCGATCGTCCGGATGATGCTCGGGATATGACACAGTCACAGACGGAGTTGACCACGATCAAAGACTAGACGGGCATGCTCACTAGGCTGGTCCTCGCAGTTGATGCGCAAGAGGAGATACAGCCATGGCGAACACGCCTCACGAAATTCACGACGAATTTCCGGAATATGTCGGCAAGATGCACGCGCTGAAGGTCAGTGACGAGCATTTCGCCAAGCTCCTCGAGGATTACCGCGACGTCAACCGCGCCGTCCATCGGGCAGAAACCAAGGTTGAACCGGTCGGCGACGCGTACATGGAAGACATGCGCAAGCGCCGTATGGTTCTGAAGGATGAAATCTACGGGATGCTGGTCAGGGCGTGATGCCTCTGATGCTTCATCCCGCTGGGCAGAGGGCCAACTGCGGTTGGCCCGTCCAGTCAGAAAAGGAGATGAAGGCCCGTGTCCAACGCTTATGACGTCATCATCATCGGCTCCGGCCCCGGCGGCTATATCGCGGCGATCCGTGCCGCCCAGCTCGGAATGAAGGTTGCGGTCGTCGAGCGCGAGCATCTCGCCGGAATCTGCTCCAACTGGGGCTGCATCCCGACGAAGGCGCTGCTCCGCTCCGCGGACGTGATGCATAGCGCCAGCCACGCCAAGGATTACGGATTGACCCTCGAAGGTTCGATCAAGCCGGATATCAAGGCGATCGTTGCCCGCTCGCGTGGCATTGCCCATCGGATGAACAACGGTGTCGGCTTCCTGTTCAAGAAGAACAAAGTCGATATCATCTGGGGCGAGGCGAAGATCACCAAGCCGGGCGAAGTGGTGGTCGGCAAGGTCACCAAGCCGATCGTCCAGCCGCAGGGTCCGGTGCCGAAGAACACGCTGGGCGAGGGCACCTATACCGCCAAGCACATCATCGTCGCAACGGGCGCACGCCCGCGCGCGCTGCCGGGCATCGAGCCCGACGGCAAGCTGATCTGGACCTATTTCGAGGCGATGAAGCCGGAGGAAATGCCGAAGTCACTCCTCGTCATGGGCTCCGGCGCGATCGGCATCGAGTTCGCGAGCTTCTACCGCACCATGGGCGTCGACGTCACGGTCGTGGAAATCATGAAGCAGGTCATGCCGGTAGAGGACGAGGAAATCTCCGCATTGGCGAAGAAGCAGTTCGAGCGCCAGGGCATGAAGATCCTGCTGGAAGCCAAGGTGGCCAAGGTGGAGAAGGGCTCTAACTCCGTTACCGCCACGATCGAGTTGAAGGACGGCAAGACGCAACAGATCACCGCCGACCGGATGATCTCCGCCGTGGGCGTGCAGGCGAATATCGAGGGCATCGGCCTGGAGGCGGTCGGCGTGAAGACCGATCGCGGCTTCATCGTCATCGACGGCTACGGCAAGACCAATGTGCCCGGCGTCTACGCCATCGGTGATGTCGCCGGTCCGCCGCTGCTCGCCCACAAGGCCGAGCACGAGGCGGTGATCTGCATCGAAAAGATCGCCGGCCTGCCGAACGTCCATCCGATGGATAAGGCGAAGATCCCGGGTTGCACCTATTGCAATCCGCAGGTCGCGTCCGTCGGCCTGACGGAAACCAAGGCCAAGGAGCAGGGCCGTGACATCCGCGTCGGCCGCTTCCCCTTCGTCGCCAACGGCAAGGCGATTGCGCTCGGCGAAGACCAGGGACTGGTCAAGACGATCTTCGACAGGAAGACCGGCGAGTTGCTCGGCGCCCACATGGTCGGCGCGGAGGTGACGGAACTCATTCAGGGCTTCGTCGTCGCCATGAACCTGGAAACGACGGAAGAGGACTTGATGCACACGATCTTCCCGCATCCGACCATCTCGGAGACGATGAAGGAAAGCGTGCTCGACGCCTATGACCGGGCGTTGAACGCTTGAACGGCAACGGATGCCGGCTTGTCTCGGGTCCCGGCATCTCCCACATGCGGAACTTTAACAGGGGGTTGGTGATGGAAGGCGTGGGTTGGTTTGCGGCAATCGTCATAGGCGGCCTGGCGGGATGGCTCGCCGGCAAGCTGATGGACATGCGCTTCGGCGTCCTGATGAACATCGTGATCGGGATCGTCGGCGCAGTCGTCGCAAATGCGGCTTTCGAAAGCGCGAACATCCATGTTGCAGACGGATGGCTGGGTTTCCTGGTGACAGGTTTCGTCGGCTCCTGCCTTCTGTTATTCCTCGCGAAACTCGTCCGTCGTTGACGGCAGCCGCCATGGCGGCAAAGGCAGGTAAGTGATGGTGACCATTCTCGACAGAACCACCGCGGACGACGCAAAGCGTGTGCGCCACCCTGAAAAGGCGCATCGCCCTGATACGGAAGTGCTGCGCAAGCCGGAATGGATCCGGGTGAAGGCGCCTGTCTCCAAGGGTTATGCCGAGACGCGGTCGATCGTGAAGGACAACAAGCTCGTCACCGTCTGCGAGGAAGCCGGCTGCCCGAATATCGGCGAATGCTGGGACAAGAAGCACGCCACCTTCATGATCATGGGCGAGATCTGCACCCGCGCCTGCGCCTTCTGCAACGTCGCGACCGGTATTCCGAACGCTCTCGACCCCAATGAGCCGGAGAACGTCGCCAAGGCCGTCAGGCAGATGGGCCTCAGCCACGTCGTCATCACCTCGGTGGATCGCGACGATCTGGCCGACGGTGGTGCCGAGCATTTCGAGAAGGTGATCTGGGCGATCCGTGCGGCTTCGCCGTCGACGACGATCGAAATCCTGACGCCCGACTTCCTCAAGAAGCCGGGGGCGCTGGAGCGTGTCGTCGCCGCCAAGCCCGACGTCTTCAACCACAATCTGGAAACCGTGCCGGGCAACTATCTGACGGTGCGCCCCGGCGCCCGCTATTTCCACTCCGTTCGCCTGTTGCAGCGGGTGAAGGAGCTGGATCCGACCATGTTCACCAAATCGGGCATCATGGTGGGCCTCGGCGAGGAGCGGAACGAGGTCCTGCAGTTAATGGACGATCTTCGCGTGGCGGACGTCGACTTCCTGACGATCGGCCAGTACCTGCAGCCGACCCGCAAGCACCACAAGGTGATGAACTTCGTCACGCCGGAGGAGTTCAAGTCCTACGAGACGGTGGCCTACACCAAAGGCTTCCTGATGGTGTCTTCGAGCCCCCTGACACGTTCGTCCCACCATGCCGGCGACGACTTCGCGCGCCTGAAGGTGGCGCGCGAGCGGAAGCTGCTGCAGGCGGCGGAGTAAGTGGTGTACTCTAACGGACGGGTAACCGAGCGCCGGCTATTGCCATCGTGCCGCTTCGACATTAGCTCTCGGCTATGCCCAAGTTTGAGACCCACCGTCCCGTCAAGCACTCGCCCCAGCAGATGTACGATCTGGTGGCGGACGTCGAGCGCTATCCGGAATTTCTGCCGCTCTGCGAAGCCCTGGCCATCCGCTCCCGAAAGGAGCGGGACGGAAAGGCGCTGCTGATTGCCGACATGACGGTCGGTTACAAGGCGATCCGCGAGACCTTTACGACGCAGGTTCTCCTCAATCCGGGAGAGCTGGCGATCGACGTGAAGTACATCGAGGGGCCGTTCCGGTATCTCGACAACCGCTGGCGCTTCCAGCCGGCGGCCAACGGCTCCGTTGTGCATTTCTTCATCGACTACGAATTCAAGAGCATGATCCTGGGCGCCCTCATGGGGTCGATGTTCGATCGCGCCTTCCGGATGTTCGCCGAAGCCTTCGAGACCCGTGCCGACAAGATCTACGCCGCAGCCTGAGCCGCCTCGACGAGCATGTCGAGTGTCGTGCGAAGCGTTGCCATGCGCACGCCGCTCCGTCCGATGTCGCCGTAGTGCATCTCGCGGTGGAGGAGCAGGCCCGTCTTCGTCTGCGCCGCCAGATGCACCAGCCCCACCGGTTTTTCAGGCGATCCTCCGGTCGGTCCGGCAATTCCGGTAACGGCCACCGCCACGTCCGCGCGGGAGCGATAGAGCGCTCCATGCACCATCTGCAGTGCCGTTTCCTTCGAGACTGCGCCGAAACGGGCCAGCGTCGCCGGTGAAACCCCTAGCAGGTCCATCTTCGCTTCGTTGGTGTAAGTGACGAAGCCGCGATCGACGACGGCGGAGGAGCCGGAAATTTCCGTGAGGGCGGCGGCGATCAGCCCGCCGGTGCAGGATTCGGCGGCAGCCAGCATCAGTCCGCCCGCCTTGTAGCGGCGGACGACGGATGCGGCGAGTTCCTCCGTCCCGGAGTGAAACGGGCTCATGACGCACCGTCGCGATAAATGACGGTTGCGGTGGCGATCGCCGCGATACCTTCACGGCGGCCGATGAAGCCGATCTGCTCGTTGGTCGTCGCCTTGACGGAGCAGCGATCCACGGAGATTTCCAGTATACCCGCCATGGTTTCCCGCATTGCCTGGCGGTGAGGCCCGATCTTCGGTGCCTCCGCGATCAGCGAGACGTCGGCATTCATGATCGTGCCGCCGTTCTGCCGGACGATCTCTGCGGCGCGCGCGAGGAAGATCCGCGAAGGCGCGCCCTTCCACTGCGGATCGGACGGCGGAAAATGATC
This sequence comes from Pseudorhizobium endolithicum, assembly GCF_902153245.2. GTDB lineage: Bacteria > Pseudomonadota > Alphaproteobacteria > Rhizobiales > Rhizobiaceae > Neorhizobium > Neorhizobium endolithicum. Next base: position 342,175 of record NZ_CABFWF030000013.1, on the reverse strand, counting down.
GCCGATGTCGCCTGCGCCGCAGGTGGCGAGCAGCGCATCCGTGAGCGCATGCAGGCCGACATCTGCGTCGGAATGACCCTTGAGCCCCTGGTCGTGAGGGATGAACACGCCGCAGAGGGTGACGCCGTCGCCGGCCTCCGTCTGGTGAACGTCATAGCCGTTGCCGGTGCGTACGTCGGGCATTGTAGCCCCAGCCATTCGTTGATCCGCCATGATGATGTCTCGCCTCACTGTCAGTTTCACATTGTCCGGGGATCCCTCGACCAGCTTCACCTCGGTTCCGGACCACTCGGCAATGGAACAGTCGTCCGTAAAGGCTTCGAGGCCGGCGTGGGCTGCATCGCGATGCGCCTGCAGGATCGTCGGAAGCCGGAAGCTCTGCGGCGTCTGGGCGGCAAACAAACCGTCCCGGGGCACCGTTTCCTGCACAATTCCGCCCACCCCCCGCTTCAGCGTGTCGAAAACGGGCAGCGCAGGCAGGACCGCCTCGTCTCCCGCATCCAGGCGCGCGGCGATGCGCTCGAGAAGCGCATGATCGATGAAGGGCCGGGCGGCATCGTGTATCATCACATGCGTGGCCTCTGCCGTAGCAAGCGCCTCTAGTCCCGCCAGCACCGATTGCTGGCGCGTCGCTCCGCCGAGGGCTGTGAGCACGCGGTCGGCGCCGGATATCCTGGCTATGGCTTTCTCGAACAGATCGCGGTCGTCGGGATGGATGACAACGACGACAACCGTCGCCCGGTGCCATGTCAGGAACACCTCGAGGGTGTGGGCGATGACGGCGCTGCCTCCTATCCGGCGATATTGCTTCGGCCCATCCTCCATCCCGGCGCGTTCTCCGCGGCCCGCTGCGACGATGACGATCCCTATTTGCATGCGCTTCTCGTCCGATGCCTGTTCTGACACAAAGAGTTGACAGTCGAGACCTATAGACTCACAAGGCATTTTGCCAGCCGCTACCATTTATCCTTTCTCCGTGATTGCTCTTGTGATCTACAGAAAGTATGGCTAAAAATCATGCATTCGAATTGCATGCCCGAAAGATCATCAATTGCTTCCGTGTCTCGCTGCTTCGTTCCGCATCGGAACGGTAAACATCCGGAACCGTGTCGTGCTCGCGCCGATGTCGGGCGTCACGGACCTGCCGTTCCGGGAGATTTCCTGGCGCTGGGGGGCGGGCCTCGTGGTGACCGAAATGATCGCGAGCCGCGAACTGGTCCTGAGCCGGGGTGAATCCTGGGCCCGCCTGAAGCGGGCCGGGCTCGGCCCTCATATGGTCCAGCTCGCGGGGCGCGAACCGCACTGGATGGCGGAAGCGGCGCGGATCGCTGCTGACAACGGTGCCGACATCATCGATATCAACATGGGCTGCCCCGCAAAGAAGGTGACGGGCGGCTATTCGGGCTCTGCGCTGATGCGGGACCCGGAGCTGGCGCTGTCGCTGATCGAGGCGACGGTAAAGGCGGTAGAAGTACCTGTGACGCTGAAGATGCGCCTGGGCTGGGACGAGACGTCGATCAATGCTCCCGAGATCGCATGCCGCGCCGAGGCGGCGGGTATCCAACTCATCACCATCCACGGGCGCACGCGCATGCAGTTCTATGAGGGCAGGGCCGACTGGGATGCCATTCGGAGAGTCCGCGACGTGATCTCGATTCCGCTGATCGCCAACGGTGACGTCCAGTCCGCGGAAGATGCCGCTGAGATCCTGCTCCGTTCCGGAGCGGATGCGGTCATGCTTGGCCGGGGCGCCCAAGGCAGACCCTGGCATGTCGGGGCGCTCGCCGGATATCGGCCTCCATCGCGAGGCGAACAGGCCGAGATCGTTGCCGGGCATTACGATGCGATGCTGCGTTTCTACGGCCGCAAAGCCGGGCTGCGTCACGCCCGCAAGCATCTCGGCTGGTATCTCGACCGGTTGGCGCCGGCCGTGGCGGGCGATGAGAAGGCGGCGATTTTCCGTTCTACCGATCCGCAGGACGTCATGCGGCGAATGATGCAGGCATTAGCGGCCTCCACGCCGCCGATCTCAAGGGAGGCGGCATGACTGCCATCGAATCTCCGGCCGGTGACAACGGTTTGGCGCTGGCCGTCCTCAACTCCGTGCAGAACCCCGTGATCCTGGTCGACAGGGCCGGCCATGTCGCCTTTGCCAACTGGGAGGCCGAGTCCTTTTTCGGGGCCAGCGCAGCCCAGCTTGCCCGCCATGAGATATCCGGCCTCATCCCGTTCGGCAGCCCGCTTCTGGCGCTGATCGATCAGGTCCGGGAGCGCAAGGCACCGGTCAACGAGTATCGCGTCGACCTCTCGTCGCCGCGGCTGGGGCAGGACAAGCTTGTGGACCTCTACGTGGCACCGGTGGTGAGCGAGCCGGGTTGTGTGGTCGTCGTCTTTCAGGAACGCTCCATGGCCGACAAGATTGACCGGCAGCTGACCCATCGTGCGGCGGCCCGTTCGGTCACCGGTCTGGCGTCGATGCTCGCGCACGAGATAAAGAATCCGCTCTCTGGCATCCGCGGCGCCGCACAGCTCCTGGAGACGTCCGTGCCGGATGAGGATCGATCGCTGACCCGGCTCATCTGCGATGAAACCGACCGCATCGTCTCTCTGGTCGACAGGATGGAGGTATTTTCCGACGAGCGGCCCGTTGACCGCCAGCCGATCAATATCCATTCCGTCCTTGATCACGTGAAGGCGATCGCAAAGGCCGGCTTCGGACGCGACGTCCGGATTTCGGAGAACTACGACCCGTCGCTGCCGCCGGTCTACGCGAACAGGGACCAGTTGGTGCAGGTCTTCCTGAACCTCGTCAAGAATGCCGCGGAGGCGGTCGGGGATGAGGCGGACGGCGAGATCTTGCTGACAACAGCCTATCGGCCGGGCATTCGTCTGTCGGTCGCGGGATCGCGCGAGAAGATATCGCTGCCTTTGGAATTCTGCGTCATCGACAACGGACCCGGCGTTCCCACCGACCTCCTTCCCAATCTATTCGATCCCTTCGTCACCACCAAGACCAACGGTTCCGGCTTGGGGCTCGCGCTCGTTGCCAAGATTATCGGCGCGCACGGCGGCATCGTCGAATGTGACAGCCAGAGCCGCCGAACCGTCTTCCGGGTGCTGATGCCAATGCACAAGGAAGCGAGTAGCGTCGAGCCGGCTGCCTCCCTTACCACCACAGGAAAAGCGAAATGACTGCCACGATCCTAGTTGCAGACGACGATGCGGCCATCCGTACCGTCCTGAACCAGGCACTGACACGGGCGGGTTACGATGTCCGCATCACCTCGAACGCGGCAACGTTGTGGCGCTGGGTGTCGGCGGGCGAGGGCGATCTGGTGGTCACCGACGTGGTGATGCCGGACGAGAACGCCTTCGACCTCCTGCCGCGCATCAAGAAGGCGAGGCCCGATCTTCCCGTCCTGGTCATGAGCGCCCAGAACACCTTCATGACGGCGATCAAGGCTTCCGAGAAAGGGGCCTATGACTACCTGCCGAAGCCCTTCGACCTCACCGAGCTGATAGCCATCATAGGGCGTGCTCTCGCCGAACCGAAGAAGAAGCCGGCGCGGCTCGACGATGACATGCAGGACGGCATGCCGCTGGTCGGCCGTTCGGCGGCGATGCAGGAAATCTACCGCGTGCTGGCCCGCCTGATGCAGACCGACCTGACGCTGATGATCACCGGCGAGTCCGGCACCGGCAAGGAACTGGTCGCCCGCGCGCTGCATGATTACGGCAAGCGCAGGAACGGTCCCTTCGTGGCGATCAACATGGCCGCAATACCGCGCGACCTGATCGAATCGGAGCTCTTCGGCCACGAGAAGGGCGCCTTCACCGGTGCGCAGTCGCGTTCCACCGGCCGCTTCGAACAGGCCGAGGGCGGAACGCTTTTTCTCGACGAGATCGGCGATATGCCGATGGACGCGCAGACGCGCCTCCTGCGGGTGCTGCAGCAGGGCGAATACACGACCGTTGGCGGTCGCACGCCGATCCGCACGGATGTGCGCATCGTCGCGGCCACCAACAAGGACCTCAAGCAGCTGATCAACCAGGGCCTGTTCCGCGAGGATCTGTATTACCGACTGAACGTCGTCCCCTTGCGCCTGCCGCCGCTTCGCGACCGGGCGGAAGATATTCCCGACCTCGTTCGCCACTTCATGCAGATGGGCGAGAAGGAAGGCCTTGACGTCAAACGCTTCGACAACGAGGCGCTGGAGGCCATGAAGGCCTATGCATGGCCCGGCAATGTGCGTGAGCTGGAGAACCTCATGCGCCGCCTGATGGCCCTTTATCCCCAGGACGTCATCACCCGGGAGATCATCGAGGCGGAACTGCGGTCGGACGCGCCGGACAGCCCCATCGACAAGATGACGAGCCGGGGCGAGGCGTTGACGATCTCGCAGGCGGTGGAGGAAAACATGCGCAGCTATTTCGCCGGCTTCGGCGACAGCCTGCCGCCCCCCGGCCTTTACGACCGGGTTCTGAGGGAGATGGAGTACCCGCTGATCCTGGCGGCACTGACGGCAACGCGCGGCAACCAGATCAAGGCGGCCGACCTGCTTGGACTGAACAGGAACACGCTGCGCAAGAAGATCCGCGAACTCGGCGTTTCCGTCTATCGAAGCTCCCGCAGCCCGTGATACTCGCTTGACAGCTCAACAGGATTCGTTGCAATTTCGCCACAATGCGTTGCTCATTAGTCACGCACCGGTCTGCCGCACCGTCGGTGTGGCAGTGACGCACTCGCCCTCTTAGCCGCGTTAGCGATCCCGACCGGACATCGGTTGCAAGGAGTTTGATGCAATGATCGAGGGCGTCATGTCGCCCGCGGATGAAGCCGGATCGGAACTTGCTGCGCAAGACCGTCGTGCCTCCTTCGCATTGCCGGGTCTCCTTCTCGCTGGCGGGGCACTGCTGTGCGCGATCCTGACGCTTTTCGTGCTTCTGGGATTGACGCCCATTGCCCCGACGACGCCGGTGGTGATCGCCTCGGCCGTGCTGAACGGGATCTTCATCGTCGGCCTGATCTACCTTATCGCCCGCGAGGTCAGCCGTCTGCTGAAGGCCCGCAACCGAGGGCGCGCGGCTGCTCGGCTTCATATCCGCGTTGTGGTGCTGTTCTCCATCGTCGCGATCACGCCGGCGGTTCTTGTCGCCCTGTTCGCCAGTATCACGCTGAGCGCGGGCCTCGACCGTTGGTTCTCCATCCGCACGCAATCGATCGTCAAGTCTTCGATCGACGTGGCGCAGGCCTACATGATGGAGAATGCCAGCTATCTTCAGGGTCAGACGGTTTCCATGGCCAATGACCTGGAGCGCAACCGGGCGACCTTCTACCTGGATCGCACGGGCTTCGTGGACCTCATGACCCGCCAAGCGCGGGGCCGCGGCATGCTCGGAGCCTTCCTGGTCCGGGAGGACGGATCGGCGATCGCCCAGGCGGATATCAAGACGGAACGGCCGCTTCCCGCCATTCCGCAGGACGCACTGCAGAAGGCGGCGGCAGGCCAGCCCACGCTCATTCCGCCCGGCGTCACGAACCTCGTCGGCGCCATCATCAAGCTAGATGCGCTGCCAGGATCGTTTCTCTACACCATCCGCGCCGTCGATCCGAAGGTCATGTCCGCCATGCGGCTGATGGAGGACAACACGGCCGAATACCAGGCGATGGAGGCCGGCAGGACATCGCTGCAGCTCGCATTTGCCATCCTCTATCTGGGCTTTGCACTGATCGTCCTCCTTGCGGCCATCTGGACGGCGATCGCGGTTGCCGACCGGATCGTTCGCCCGATCCGTCTCCTCATCAGTGCGGCCGATAGCGTCGCCTCCGGAGATCTGAATGTGGTCGTGCCGGTGCGCGCCGCAGATGGCGACGTCGGCAACCTGTCGCGCACCTTCAACAAGATGATCTCCGAGATCCGCAGCCAGCGGGACGAGATCCTCGAGGCGAAGGACGAGGTTGACGATCGCCGCCGCTTCATCGAGGCCGTTCTCTCGGGCGTCACTGCCGCCGTCATCGGCGTGGAGGATGACCGCCGCATCACCATCGTCAACCCGTCCGCCGAGGTGTTCCTCGGACTGCCCGCCGAAAAACTGATCGGGCGGAACCTGTCGGAAGTGGTGCCGGAGCTCGATCATGTCCTGTCGGAGGCCGCCGCCCGGTCGAGGAACGATTTCCGAAAACAGGTGAACCTGACGCGCAGCGGCAAGGAGCGGACGCTCAGCGTCCAGGTGACCCGCGAGGAGCAGAGTTCGTCACGCGATTCCTACGTCATTACCCTGGACGACATCACCGATCTCGTAATCGCCCAACGCTCTACCGCCTGGGCCGATGTGGCCCGGCGCATCGCCCATGAAATCAAGAACCCATTGACGCCGATCCAACTGTCGGCCGAGCGCTTGAAGCGTCGCTACGGCAAGCAGATCGCCGACGACGACCGCGCCGTTTTCGACCAGTGCACCGAAACCATCGTCCGACAGGTGGGGGATATCGGTCGGATGGTGGATGAATTCTCATCTTTCGCCCGCATGCCAAAACCCGCCAAGGAGGAGACCGATCTGCGCCACATCCTTCGCGATGCCATCTTCCTGCGTGAAATGGGAACGACTCACGTCGAGTTCGTTCGCGATCTCGGGGAGGAGCCTCTGCTCGGGATGTTCGACGCCCGCATGCTGGGCCAAGCCTTCGGGAACCTGGTGAAAAATGCTGTAGAAGCCATCGAGGCCGTGCCCAGCGATCAGGAACGGGATGGCCGGAGGGTGTGGGTGCGGGCAAATTTCGACCGTAGCCGCGACAGCTTCGTCGTAGACATCATCGACAATGGCAACGGCCTGCCGACCGAGAACCGGCACAGGATCCTGGAACCCTACATGACGATGAGGGAAAAGGGGACGGGGCTGGGGCTCGCGATCGTCAAGAAGATCATCGAGGAGCATGGGGGCCAGCTCGAATTGCATGATGCTCCAGTCGAATTCGACCGTGGCCGGGGCGCCATGATCAGGGTGCTGCTGCCGCATGTGGCGTCGGCTGCCGGCTCCGGAACTGGAAATGACAAGGAACTCGCATATGGCGTCTGATATTCTGGTCGTGGACGACGAGGTCGATATCCGCGAGATCGTCTCGGGCATACTGTCCGACGAAGGGCATGAAACGCGGACGGCCCACGACAGCGACAGCGCGCTCGCCGCCATCTCCGATCGGGTGCCGCGCCTGGTCTTCCTCGATATCTGGATGCAGGGCTCAAGGCTCGACGGACTTGCGCTGCTCGACGAGATCAAGGGTCGTCATCCGGACCTTCCGGTCGTGATGATCTCCGGCCACGGAAATATCGAGACGGCCGTATCCGCCATCAAGCGCGGCGCCTTTGATTTCATCGAGAAGCCCTTCAAGGCGGATCGCCTGATCCTCATCGCCGAGCGGGCGCTCGAGAACTCGAAGCTCAAGCGCGAGGTGACCGAGCTCAAGAAGCGGGCGGGCGACGCCGTCGAGCTGGTCGGAACCTCGGTCGCCGTCTCCCAGCTTCGCCAGACGATCGAAAAGGTGTCGCCGACGAACAGCCGCATCATGATCCTCGGCCCTTCGGGCGCCGGCAAGGAACTCGTGGCCCGCATGATCCACAAGAAGTCGGCGCGCGCCGGTGCCCCCTTCGTGGCGCTCAATGCGGCGACCATCACGCCGGACCGGATGGAGGTTGCCCTGTTCGGCACGGAGGGCGGGCCCGGCCAGCCGCGCAAGATCGGCGCGCTGGAGGAGGCACATCGGGGCATTCTCTACCTCGACGAAATCGGCGAAATGCCGCGCGAAACCCAGAACAAGATCCTCCGCGTCCTTGTCGACCAGCAGTTCGAGCGGGTGGGCGGCTCCAAGCGCGTCAAGGTGGACGTGCGTATCATCTCGTCGACCGCCTATAACCTGGAGAACCTGATTGCCGAGGGCATCTTCCGGGAGGATCTCTACCACCGACTGGCCGTGGTCCCCGTGAAGGTGCCGGCGCTCGCCGAGCGGCGCGAGGACATACCTTTCCTGGTGGACATGTTCATGCGGCAGATCTCCGAGCAGGCCGGCATCCGGCCGCGCCGGATCGGAGAGGATGCCATGGCGGTGCTGCAGGCGCATGACTGGCCGGGCAACATCCGCCAGTTGCGCAACAATATCGAGCGACTGATGATCCTGGCTCGTTCCGACGGGCCGGACACGGCGATCTCGGCCGACATGCTGCCGACCGACCTTGGCGACATGCTTCCGAAAGTCTCCTCGCAGGGAGACCATCACATCATGACGCTGCCCTTGCGCGAGGCGCGGGAAATGTTTGAACGCGATTATTTGGTCGCGCAGATCAACCGCTTCGGCGGCAACATCTCCCGCACAGCCGAGTTCGTCGGCATGGAACGGTCGGCTCTGCACCGCAAGCTCAAGTCCCTCGGGGTCTAGCGTCCGTTTCAGCCGCAACCAGCGATGAAAGAAGCAATATGAAGGTCATCATTTGCGGTGCCGGCCAGGTCGGATACGGCATTGCGGAGCGTCTGTCGCAGGAAGACAACGACGTCTCGGTCATCGACACCTCCGCCTCGCTCGTCAACGCCATAACCGAGACGCTGGACGTGCGCGGCTATGTCGGCCACGGCGCTCATCCCGACGTGCTCGCCAAGGCGGGCGCCGAGCAGGCGGACATGATCATCGCGGTGACCCTCTACGACGAAGTCAACATCGTCGCCTGCGAGGTGGCGCATGCGCTGTTCAGCGTGCCGACCAAGATTGCCCGGATCCGTGCCCAAAGTTACCTGCTGCCGGAATATGCCGATCTCTTCAGCCGTCAGAACATGTCGATCGACGTGACGATCTCGCCGGAGATCGAGGTCGGGAAGATGGTCCTGCGGCGCATTTCTTTTCCCGGAGCGACCGACATCGTCCGCTTCGCGGAGGATTCAATCGCCATGGTGGCGATCGAATGCATGGAGGACTGCCCGGTTCTCAACACGCCGCTTCAGCAACTGAGCCAGCTCTTTCCCGACCTGATGGCGACGGTCGTCGGCATCTTCCGGGACGCGCGGCTGACGATTGCGCGATCGAGCGACCAGTTGCAGGTGGGCGATCTTGCCTATGTGATCTGCCAACGCGAGCATGTGCGCCGGACCCTCGGGCTCTTCGGCCATGAAGAGCAGGAAGCGCGCCGCATCATCATCGCCGGCGGCGGCAATATCGGTCACTACGTCGCCCGGACGATCGAGGAACACCAGCCAAGAACCCGGCTGAAGATCATCGAGAGCGACCGCGACCGCGCGGCAATGATCTCGGAGCAGCTACGCAACACCGTGGTCTTGCACGGCTCCGCCCTCGACCAGAACATCCTGCAGCAGGCCGATGTCCAGGATGCCGATCTTATCGTCAGCCTCACCAACAGCGACCAGATCAACATCCTGGGCGCGGTCATGGCCAAATCGCTCGGCTGCAAGTCGAACCTCGTCCTGATCAACAGTTCATCCCTGAACCAGGTGACCGAATCTCTCGGGATCGATGCTCAGATCAACCCGCGTGCTGTGACGATCTCCCGCGTGCTCCAGCATGTCCGCAAGGGGCGGATCCGGTCGGTCTATGCCGTGCAGCAGGGGTCGGCAGAGGTGATAGAGGCGGAGGCACTGGAGACGTCGCCGCTGGTCGGCAGGCCGTTCCGCGAGCTTCACCTGCCGGAAGGAATCCGCATCGGCGCCATCTACCGCGGCGGCACGGTCATACGGCCGAGCGGTGACACCAAGATCAAGGCGAAGGATCGCGTCGTCCTCTTCTCTAGCGCCGAGGCGGTGAAGAACGTCGAGCAGATGTTCCGCGTCTCCATTCAATATTTCTAAGCATCAATCGGAACGGGAAGCCATGTCGAGAATAGCCTATGTCAACGGCCGCTACCTGCCGCATCCGGATGCCGCCGTTCATATCGAGGATCGCGGCTTCCAGTTCGCCGACGGCGTCTACGAGGTCTGCGAAGTTCGTGACGGGCTCATCATCGACCTGACGAGGCATCTCGACCGCCTCGATCGTTCGCTTCGCGAGCTGCGGATGGCAAGCCCGATGGGACGTGAGGCATTGAGGGTCGTCATTCGGGAAGTGCTGCGGCGCAACCGCGTCAGGAATGGCCTCTTCTACCTCCAGGTGACGCGGGGCGTCGCCAGGCGGGATCATTACTTCCCTGCCGAGACTACGCCTCCGACCATCACGATCACTGCGAAGTCCGTCGATCCCGCCCCCATGGGGCGCAAGTACGAGACGGGGATAAAGGTCATCACGCTGCCGGAAAATCGCTGGGACCGGGTGGATATCAAGACCGTCGGGCTGCTCCCCAACGTCCTTGCGAAGCAGCAGGCAAAGGACGGCGGCGCGCAGGATGCGATCTTTGTCGACCCCGCCGGCCACGTGAAAGAGGCCGCCTCCTCCAATGTCTGGATCGTCGACGGGAAAGGATCCCTCGTGACGCGTCCGGCGGAGCACGGAATTCTGAGGGGAATCACCCGCACGACGCTGCTTGACGTCGCCGAGCACATCGGTTTGCCCGTCGAGGAGCGGGAATTTTCGGTAGAGGAGATGCTGGGGGCACGGGAAGTCTTCCTGACCTCGGCCACCGGATCCTGCGTGCCTGTCGTGGAAGTGGACGGCAAGCCGATCGCCAATGGCCATCCCGGCAGTGTCGCGGCCAGCCTGCGGGGTGCCTTTTTGGACATTGCGGAAAAGACGACGATTTGGTAACGAGGAATTGTACGGGGAGGGGAGCACGAGGGACGCTTCCCGAGCATCTCCAAAGGCGTGATCAAAATCCCGGCAGGATGCCGGCAAAAAAGAAAGAAGCGGCGCTATGGCGGAACGTTCTCAGAACTTGCAGGACTTGTTTCTTAATACGGTCCGCAAGCAAAAGATTTCTTTGACCATTTTCCTTATCAACGGCGTGAAGCTGACCGGTGTCGTCACTTCCTTCGACAATTTCTGCGTTCTTCTGCGCCGTGACGGCCACTCTCAACTCGTGTATAAGCACGCGATCTCGACCATCATGCCCGGTCAGCCGATGCAGATGTTCGAGAGCGAGGAAAACGCCGCTTAACGGGACAACAGCAGATTACCCATCGCGATACTTCGAATGAATCGATGATCCCGGAGGCCCAGCGCCGCCGGGACGACATGCGTGCCGTGGTCGTCGTGCCGGTGCTGAAGCAGGCGCGTGCCGGTCGTTCCGGCCAGGCCGAGGCCGCTCTTCCTGCCCCGAAACGCTCCGATGAAGCGCGGCTTGAGGAGGCGATCGGCCTTGCCCGGGCGATCGACCTGACCATCGTGCAGGGACTGATCGTGCAGGTGTCTCAGCCCCGGCCGGCCACCCTGATCGGCACGGGCAAGATTGAGGAGATCAAGGCGCTGCTCGACGAGCACGACGCGGGGCTGGTGATCGTCGATCATCCGCTGACGCCGGTGCAGCAGCGCAATCTCGAAAAGGAATGGAACGCCAAGGTCATCGACCGGACAGGGCTCATCCTCGAAATCTTCGGTCGCCGCGCTTCCACGAAGGAAGGTACGCTGCAGGTCGATCTCGCGCACCTCAATTACCAGAAGGGTCGCCTGGTCCGCAGTTGGACCCACCTCGAACGGCAGCGCGGTGGTGCGGGCTTCATGGGCGGTCCGGGTGAAACGCAGATCGAGGCGGACCGTCGGCTGCTGCAGGAGCGTATCGTCAAGCTTGAGCGCGAGCTTGAGCAGGTCGTCCGCACCCGTCAGCTTCATCGTGCCAAGCGCCGCAAGGTACCGCACCCGATCGTGGCGCTCGTCGGCTACACCAATGCCGGAAAATCGACCCTGTTCAACCGGATCACCGGAGCCGGCGTGCTCGCCGAGGACATGCTCTTTGCGACGCTCGACCCGACACTGCGCCGCATGAAGCTTCCGCACGGGCGCACAGTCATCCTGTCCGACACGGTCGGCTTCATTTCCGATCTTCCGACGCACCTCGTGGCCGCCTTCCGCGCCACGCTCGAAGAAGTGCTGGAGGCGGATCTGATCCTGCACGTCCGCGATATGTCCGATCCGGACAACGCCGCCCAGTCCGCCGACGTCCTGCGCATCCTCTCCGATCTCGGCATCGACGAGAAGGAACGGGAGGAGCGGATCATCGAGATCTGGAACAAGATCGACCGGCTTGACCGTGAAGCGCACGACGCCTTGGCGGAGCGGGCGAACGGCCGCGAAGACGTGATGGCGCTATCGGCGGTCACCGGCGAAGGCGTCGGTGATCTGCTGGATGAAATCGCCCGGCGCCTGTCGGGCGTGCTGACGGAAACCACCGTCACCATACCGGCAGACAAGCTGTCGCTCGTTTCCTGGATCTACGAAAACGCGATGGTCGACGAACGCAGGGATCTCGAGGACGGCTCGGTGGAACTCGACGTCCGGCTCTCCGAAAGCCAGGCCGCGGCGCTGGAGCGTAAGCTCGGCAACGGGCCCAAGCCGCCCAAGGAGGACTGGGAGCGGTAGGACTGGCGCTTCTTCGAACTCTCCGCTGTTGAGCGGCCGGCGCTCATCCTGCTACGATCCGGGCTGCCGAAAACGGGAGGGATGGATGGACGATGACAGCAGGAGGATCGACGCCTTCTTTGCGGAGCAGGAGCGTTGGAGGCAGGAGCTTCTGGCACTGAGGCGAATATTGCTCGACTGCGGGCTTACCGAAACCTTCAAATGGAGTTCGCCCTGCTACACGGCCGAGGGCGGAAATGTCGCGCTGCTGTGGGGTTTCAAGGACAGCGCCACGCTGGGTTTCTTCAAGGGCGTGCTCCTCAAGGACCCAGAGGGGCTGCTCGTGGCGCCCGGCGAGAACTCGCGCTCATCCCGCGTGCTACGGTTTACCGATGTCAGCGACATCGCCTCCCAGGAGCGGATCATCCGTGACTATGTTCTTGAAGCGGCCGCGTTGGAGGAGGCAGGCGCCAAGGTCAATTTTCCGAAGGACGATCTCGCCTATCCGGATGAACTTGTCGATGCTCTCGAAGCGGACCCTGAGTTGCAAGCCGCCTTCGACGCGTTGACCCCCGGCCGCCGACGCGGCTATGTCCTCCATGTCTCGCAGGCCAAGCAGTCAGAAACACGTTCGGCCCGGATTGCGAAACACAGGGACAGGATTTTGGCCGGCAAGGGCATGCACGACCGGTAGATCCGTGGCGCCGCGGCGAAGTCGTCTCCCGCTACCGCTCGCCGCCTTTGGCTTCCTGCCAGAGTGCCTCCATCCGCTCCAGCGTTGCCGCCTCCAGCGTTTCGCCTGCTTTATTAAGTTCTTTCTCTATATAGCTGAAACGACGCCGAAACTTCGTGTTCGTGCCTCGCAGTGCGTCCTCGGGGTCTGCATCAACGTGGCGGCCGATATTGACTAAGGCGAAGATCAGGTCTCCGAGTTCCTCCTTCACCTTCTCCTTCCGCCCACCGCGAAGGGCCTCCCGCAATTCGCCGATTTCTTCCTCGATCTTGTCGAGGATCGGTTCCGCTTGCGACCAGTCGAAGCCGACCTTGGCCGCCCTCTGCTGCAGCTTCAAGGCCTCCGTCAGCGCCGGCTGGCTGCGCTGGACGCTGCCGAGAAAGCCTCGGCTGAAATCCTCGGTGATGCCGCGGCGGGCGCGGCGCTCGGCGCGCTCACGCTTTTCCTCCGCCTTGATCTCGTCCCACTGGACCTTCACCGCATCCGGCGTTGAGGCATCCGAGACGGCAAAGACATGCGGGTGGCGGCGGATCATCTTTCGGGTGACGGCATGGATGACGTCGCCGAAGGAAAACTCACGGGCTTCTTCCGCCATCCGGGCATGGTAGACGACCTGCAGCAACAGGTCCCCGAGTTCCTCGCAGAGATCGTCGAGGTCTCGGCGCTCGATCGCATCGGCCACCTCATAGGCCTCCTCGATCGTGTAGGGTTTGATGCTCTCGAAGGTCTGAACGATGTCCCAGGGGCAGCCGGTGTGGGGGTCGCGGAGCGCCGCCATGATCTCGATCAGCCGGGAAATGTCACGTGAGGCTTCCATGGTCGTTTCCTGCGTCGGTTAGCGGAGCGGGATAGTATTGTCGTCCTTGCCGGCCTGGTAGGCAGCCGACAGGCGGTCATAGGCGTCGCGGAGCCGTAGCGCCTGTGCCCTCAACTGGCCCCTCTGCGGCTCTGCCTCCAACTCGATCATCTCGGTTAGTGCGTGTGAGTGCCAGAAGGCGTTCCGGCGGCGGTATCCGCCCGGTTCCAGCCCGAAAACCTCCTTGAGGATCTTCAGGTCGTGCGGGATGGCAAAGGCGTCGCGGGAATCCTCGTGGCTGAAGAAGAAGTAGAAATTGTCGAACCCCGCCCAGGTGATCGCGGACATGCACATGGTGCAGGGTTCATGCGTCGAAAGGAAGATGAGGTCCGTGGTGTCCGGCTTCTCGCCCATCTCGTAGAAGCGCTTCAAGGTATGCACCTCGCCGTGCCAGAGCGGGTTTTCCAACTCGTTGTTGGTCTCAGCGAGCACCAGGGAGAGGTCCGACTTCCTGAGGATTGCGGCGCCGAAGACCTTGTTGCCGGCGGCAACGCCGCGTTCGGTCAGCGGCAGGATGTCCTGCTCCATCACGTCGAGAAGGCGGCCGGCGAGCGACATGGGCTTTTCCTTACAAGCTTGGCGCTCCCTGCGATGGAATCACGCCGGGCGCCTGCGGGTGATCGGTGGCTTTTACTCAAGAACGGCAGAGAGCGAGAACAGAAATGTTTGCTGGCATGACAAGTGGCATAACGGTTTCTTCCGTCTGGGGCTGCGATAAACGATAGTGAGCGGCCAAGACTGGGAGTCCTGATGTCCACCGAACGATTGACGACATTTCCGGCGTTCTTCCGCGTCAGCGGCAGGAAGGTTGCGATCTTCGGCAATGGTGATGAAGCCTTTGCCAAGGTGCGGTTGCTGCGCAATACCGACGCGCGCATTGTCGCGTACGCCGCTGATCCTGCGGATGACTATCGGGCGTTCCTGCTGACCCATGCCATCGATATGGTCGAGGAGGCCTTTTCCGCCTCGCAACTGGAGGATGCCGTGCTGGCGTTCGCCGCAACCGGTGACGAGGAGCAGGACCGGGCCATCGTGGCGACGGCTCGGACGCGAGGTGTTCCCGCAAATGCGGTAGACCAGCCGGACGTCTGCGATTTCCTGACGCCGGCGCTCGTCAATCGTGCCCCCGTCGCAGTGGCGATCGGCACGGAAGGTGCAGGGCCGGTGCTCGCGCAGATGATCCGCGCCCGCATCGACCAGATGCTCTCGCCATCGCTCGGCCGCTTGGCTGCCCTCGCTGTCGATTATCGGGATGCGGTTGAGCGGCTGGTTCCGAAGGGGGTATCGCGCCGCGTCTTCTGGCGCCGCTTCTTTTCCGGTCCCGTCGCCGACGATGTCGGTGCCGGCGACCTGTCTGCGGCCCGCCGTTCCGCAAACGAACTCCTGTCGGCATCCGGACGCGTCCATGGCCATGTCTGGCTGGTCGGCGCAGGTCCCGGCGCGGAGGACCTCCTGACGCTGCGTGCGCAGCGGGTGCTGATGGAAGCTGACGTCATCGTCTACGACGCGCTGGTGCCGCAGGCGATCGTCGACATGGGGCGCCGTGATGCGGAGCGTCTGCCGGTCGGCAAACGCAAGAACTGCCATTCCAAGTCGCAGGACGAGATCAACCGTCTGCTGGTGAAGCTCGGCTCCGAAGGCAGGCGCGTCGTTCGGCTGAAGTCCGGCGATCCGCTCGTCTATGGCCGGGCCGGCGAGGAGATGGCTGCACTCCGCGAGGCCGGTATATCCTATGAGATCGTGCCGGGCATCACCTCGGCCTTCGCCGCGGCTGCCGATTTCGAGCTGCCGCTGACGCTGCGCGGAGTGGCCTCGTCGCTGGTGTTCACCACCGGGCACGACCTGACGGGCGACGTCCTGCCCGACTGGATGAGCCTTGCCGTCTCCGGTGCCACCATCGCCGTCTATATGGGACGCACCGTTGCCGCCTCCGTCGCCGGACGATTGATGACCGCGGGCCTTTCGCCGGACACCACGGTCGCCGTCGTGGAGAATGCGAGCCGCGCCTATCGCCGGCTCTTCCACGGTGTCCTGAAGGAACTGCCTGATCTGGAGGCGAGGGACGATCTCCCCGGCCCGGTGATGGTCATCATCGGCGAAGCTGTCGCCGGTGCGAATTTTGAACGATCCGAGCCTCTGTCCGCCTCGACCGCGACGGCTCGTGCCGAGATGGGAATGGAAGCATGACAGACAAGGTCTTGACCGCCAATCGCCTGGGCGACGGCATTGCCGTGTGGCTCGATGCCAACGGCCGGTGGACGGAGAACCTGCAGGAAGCCCTGGTTGCGCGCCACGCGGAGGCTGTGGCTTCGCTCGAGGCGATCGGCAAGCGTGACTTCGCAGCCAACCGGGTGGTTGACGTCAATGTCATCGACGTGCAGGAGGTAAAGGGGCAGCTCTGGCCGATCCGCCTGCGCGAGCGCATCCGCGCTGCCGGTCCCACCATGGAATACGCCCCCGGCTTCCGTCCGGCCGACGCCGCATTTATCGCAGTCTGAGGATATCATGTACCGTTACGACGAGTTCGACCACGCCTTCGTCAGGAGCCGCGTCGAGCAGTTCCGCGACCAGGTGAACCGGCGCCTTTCCGGAGAATTGGCGGAGGATGCGTTCAAGCCTCTGCGTCTGATGAACGGCGTCTATCTGCAACTGCACGCTTACATGCTGCGTATCGCGATCCCTTACGGCACTCTGAATTCCCGCCAGATGCGCATGCTGGCGCATGTCGCGCGCAAGTATGACCGAGGTTACGGCCACTTCACCACCCGCCAAAACATCCAGTTCAACTGGCCGAAGCTGTCGGACACGCCGGACATCCTGGACGAGCTGGCGACGGTGGAGATGCATGCGCTGCAGACCTCCGGAAACTGCATCCGCAATGTCACCGCGGACCACTTCGCGGGTGCCGCCGCTGACGAAGTGGCTGATCCACGGCCCTATGCGGAAATCCTACGCCAGTGGTCCTCCGTTCATCCGGAGTTTTCCTACCTGCCGCGCAAGTTCAAGATCGCCGTCACCGGCGCCCCGCGCGACCGCGCGGCGATCCAGGTTCACGACATCGGCCTGCACCTGAAGAAGAACGACGAGGGCCAGCTCGGTTTTGCGGTCTATGTCGGGGGCGGGCAGGGGCGCACGCCGCTCGTCGCCAAGAAGATCCGCGACTTCCTGCCGGAAGAGGACCTGCTCACCTACACCACCGCGATCGTGCGGGTATACAACCTCTTCGGCCGCCGCGACAACAAGTTCAAGGCCCGCATCAAGATCCTCGTGCATGAGATCGGTGTCGAGGAGATGACGCGCCGGGTGGAAGAGGAATTCTCGCACCTCCAGGGCAACGAACTGACGCTGCCCGAGACGGACATCGAGGCGATCGGCCGCTATTTCGCTCCGCCCGCTCTGCCGGAGCGGGCCGAGGGTTGGGCACAGCTCGCAGGCTGGAAGAAGCAGGATGCCGAGTTCGGCCGCTGGGTGGACCAGAACGTGCAGCCGCACAAGCATCCTGACTACGGCATGGTGACCATTTCGCTGAAGCCGATCGGCGGCATCCCCGGCGACGCCTCGCACGAGCAGATGGATGCGATTGCAGACATTGCCGAAGAATACGCCTTCGACGAGATCCGCATCAGCCACGAGCAGAACGTCATCCTGCCGCATGTGGCCCTGGCGGACCTCGAACCCGTCTACCGGGCGCTGGTGGCACAGGGGCTGGCAACGGCGAATTCCAACCTGATCACCGATATGATCGCCTGTCCGGGGCTCGACTACTGCGCGCTGGCCAATGCCCGCTCCATTCCCGTGGCGCAGGCGATTTCCACCCGTTTCGGCGATCCGGCGCGGCAGGCGGAGATCGGCGAACTGAAGATCAAGATCTCCGGCTGCATCAACGCTTGCGGCCATCACCATGTCGGCCATATCGGGCTGCTGGGCGTCGAGAAGAAGGGTGCGGAACTCTACCAGATCACCCTCGGCGGCTCCGGCGACGAACACACCTCTATCGGCGAGATCATCGGCCGCGGCTTCGAGCCGGAAAAGGTGACCGATGCGGTGGAGACGATCGTCGATACCTATCTCGGGCTGCGCCTGGGCAAGGAGGAGACGTTCCTGGAAGCCTATCGCCGCGTCGGGCCGCAGCCGTTCAAGGATGCGCTCTACGGCTCGGCGGCGGAAGCGGCGTGAGGGAGCGGGCGATGACAAGGATCTGGAGAGAAACCGGTTTCGTGGAGAACGACCCCTGGGTGATCGAGACGGAGGAGGTGAAGGCGGCCGGCGAGCAGAAGCCGCTGCTGACGCTGGATGCGTTGATCGAGAGGGCCGATGCCAGCAACGACGTCGGCTTGGGCGTATTGATCCGGCCGGCGGACGACGTGCGCCGGCTCGAACCGTACCTCTACCGCCTGGGGATTGTCGCGGTGGAGTTCCCGGCCTTCAACGACGGTCGGGCGTTCTCCCATGCGTCCCTGCTGCGCGAGCGGCTCGGCTACAAGAACGAACTGCGCGCTGTGGGAGACGTCCTGATCGACCAGGTCCCGCTGATGCTGCGGGTCGGCATCGACAGCTTCGCGGTAACGAACGAGACGGCACTGAGGCGACTCGAGGAAGGGCGACTGCCTGCCATTCCCGTTCATTATCAACCTGCAGCCCGTCCCGCGGCGGACGGTCCATCCTACAGCTGGCGCCGACGTTCCGTCGCATCCTGAAGGAGACGGGTTCTTCCGGGCATATTTTCTCGGGCATCCGCGGCTTATGGACGCGGATACCTTCAAATACCGGGGCGGATGGTATATTTCGCTCGGGCAGACAACAGGATCAAGCGAGACGCGAACCGCATGAACGCTCCAGCCAAGACGGAAGACTTCGTTGCCACCAAGCCGGCCGCCATCCCGGACAATGTCTATGCCGAGACGGTGCTGGCGGTCGAGCATTACACCGAGTTCCTGTTCCGCTTCCGCATGACGCGCCCGGCGGGCTTCCGCTTCCGCTCCGGTGAGTTCGCCATGATCGGCCTGATGGTCGGCGACAAGCCGATCTACCGCGCCTATTCGATCGCCAGCCCGTCCTGGGACGAGGAGCTGGAATTCTTCTCGATCAAGGTGCCGGACGGCCCGCTTACGTCCCATCTGCAGAAGATCCAGCCGGGCGATACGGTGCTGATGCGCAAGAAGCCGACCGGCACGCTGGTGCTCGATGCGCTGACCCCCGGCAAGCGCCTCTACATGTTCTCTACCGGCACCGGCATCGCGCCCTTCGCCAGCCTGATCCGCGACCCGGAGACCTACGAGAAGTTCGACGAGGTGATCCTCACCCATACCTGCCGTGAGGTGGCGGAGCTGAAATACGGCTTCGACCTGATGGAGGAGATCAGGAACCACGAATTCCTCTCGGAGATCGTCGGAGACAAGCTGAAGCACTACCCGACCGCTACTCGCGACCCCTCCTACCCGAACCAGGGCCGCATCACTGACCTGATCGAGAGCGGAAAGCTGTTCACCGATCTCGGCGTGCCGCCGCTCGATCCGGCGACCGACCGCGGCATGATCTGCGGCTCCACCGAGATGCTGAAGGACACCAAGGCCTTGCTGGAAGCCGCCGGGCTGACCGAAGGCGCCAACAGCCAGCCCGCCGAATTCGTCATCGAAAGGGCGTTTGTGGGATAAGGCCATAGCGCCGGCCACACCGGGATGCGGTAGATAAGCTCCGGCAAAAAATACGTCGAGCTAGCTGTTGTCCAACTGCCGTACCAATTGCTGAAGCCGGTCCGTGACAGGCTCAACCTCTTCCGGTTCGAGCTTCAGGATGCTTCGATCGTGGACCTTGAACTGGTACCAGTCGATGAGGGCAGACGCGACATCCGCGGCCGACTCGGCGGTCGCATCCACCCCGTTTTCTTCGCACCAGGCTTGCAGAAACTTCTGCAACAGCTTCAGATCGTCTGGTGCAAGCGGCACCGTAGAGGGGAAAGGGTTCTGCTGCAGCATCTCGCTATCCATGGGCACGCCGGGTCACAATCGCTTTCAACTGCGGTGACCAGGAAGGCATGCACATCTAGCGAGTGTGGCTTGTGCAGGACTTGCTAAGATAACGCCCTGAGCGCATGGGCAGGAATTTCAACGCCGCAACGCCGGATACAGGCGTTTCAGCCGGCCAGCCAGGACAGGCCGCCGCCGATGATGACGAAGACCGCCACCAGCGCGACGAAGCGTCCGGTTCCCGCCTGGGAATCGACGTTGAACACCTTGTTCCAGAGTCCGTCGTGGTTGTTGGTTTCCATCATGCCTCTCCTGTTGAGTTCCAGCATCGGATTAATGCTTCACCCGGCGCTGTCAGCGGAACACGAAGATCCTGCACCAGAGATCTTTCGCTGTGCCGGACATCTCCTGAACTAGGTATTCGATGTTTTTCGACCACGCTTCTTCGGCGCTTCATCGGGTGCCGGTTGAGCGAGGCGCAACGCCTTCAACTTCTCGGTCTTCTTCTCACGAGCCGTGGCCTCCGCGGCGAGAATGTCGCGGACGACGGCGTTGGTCTGTTCTGCCTTCGCCTGAGCCGATAGCTTTCCGGGCTTGAAGAATTCTTCCTTGGTGGCGGTCATAGGATGCTCCTCCTGTCTTTTCCGAAGGTATGGACGCGGCCGCGAAGGACCGCGTCATGTCATGCCTCAGCGGCTACGGGCGACGACCTTTTTCTTCGGTGCCGGAAGCAGGCCCTCGCGTTGTGCCTTTTTGCGGGCCAGCTTGCGTGCCCGTCGAACACCCTCAGCCTTCTCACGTGCCCGCTTCTCCGAAGGCTTCTCATAGGCGCTGCGCGCCCGCATTTCACGGAAGAGGCCCTCGCGCTGCATCTTCTTTTTCAGAACACGAAGGGCTTGATCGACATTGTTGTCTCTAACGAGTACCTGCAAAAATATCTCCTTTCCGGCCTAGGGCCGCTACTTCTTGATCCTGATGGAGTTCGGATTGACCCAGGATGACGTGGCCGAAGGGGAGGTGGGTCGACCTGGTCCCTTGGACATAGGAGAAGCCGCACGGCCGATGTCGGCTTCGGTCACGCGGCGCTCGAACGTCTCACTTCCGAAGCGGACGCGATACTGAACCACGCCCTGTGCCTCTGGAAGGACCGAGATGATGCGGCATGCCAATTCCGGTGACATCGTGCGAAGGATCCCGCTTTTCAGGAAAACGGTGTCACCGACAGCATAGATTGGGTCAGACATGATAGTCTCCCATGTGTGAAAAACAAAAGGCCGGGACTGCTCCCGACCTTCCAAATCATCGCCTCATGCGTGCCAGTACATCCGTGGTCACGCGGGCAATGAAATTCCTTAGACGGCCTGCAGGTTGTCTGCAGAGCTCTTGCCCGAACGCTTGTCCTGGACGATGTCGTAGCTGATCTTCTGACCTTCGGTCAGGCCACGCATGCCGGCGCGCTCAACGGCAGACACGTGGACGAAAACGTCCTGGCTGCCATTATCGGGCTGGATGAAGCCGAAGCCCTTGGTGCTGTTGAACCACTTGACGGTACCTGTATTCATGACGATTTCCTTCAATCGTTGGTGGGCCCGGTCGTATTCGACCGATCTAAAAATCGACGTTGAGAGGAAATCTGAAACAGCCGTGGCTGAGGACAAAAGTCGCTAGCAAAGTTCGATGATGTAAACATAGCGCCTAAATGAGCCCAGACAAGGGCTGGCGCGAAATAAATACAGAGGCTGTTTATCAAAAGGGCGCCGGCCCCGTTCAGGGCCGGCGATTTTACATGGGGATGTCTTACTCAGCCGCTTCAGCGTATTCGCTCATCGGCGGGCAGGTGCAGACGAGGTTGCGGTCGCCATAGACATTGTCGATGCGGTTGACCGGCGACCAGTACTTGTCGACCCTGAAGGAGCCCGGCGGAAAGCAGGCCTGCTCGCGCGAATAGGGGCGGTTCCAGTCGCCGACCAGGTCCTCCACCGTGTGAGGAGCGTTCTTCAGCGGGTTGTTCGCCTTATCCATGCGACCGTCTTCGATGGCACGGGCTTCCTCGCGGATAGCCAGCATCGCATCGCAGAAGCGGTCGATCTCTGCCTTGGTCTCCGACTCGGTCGGCTCGATCATCAGCGTGCCGGCGACCGGCCAACTCATGGTCGGCGCGTGGAAGCCGCAGTCGATGAGGCGCTTGGCGACATCGTCCACCGTGACGCCGGCAGAGGTATTGAGCGGGCGGGTGTCGATGATGCACTCGTGCGCAACCCGGCCGTTTGCCGACTTGTAGAGCACGTCATAGGCGCCCTTCAGGCGGGCGGCGATGTAGTTGGCGTTGAGGATCGCCACCTTGGTCGCCTGCGTCAGGCCTTCCCCTCCCATCATCAGGCAGTAGGACCAGGAGATCGGCAGGATCGACGGCGATCCGAACGGCGCCGCCGAGACGGCCCCTTCACGGCCATCCGAGGCGAGATGCCCGGGCAGGTAAGCAGCGAGATGCGCCTTGACGCCGATCGGGCCCATGCCCGGGCCACCGCCACCATGCGGGATGCAGAAGGTCTTGTGCAGGTTGAGGTGCGAGACGTCCGAGCCGATGTCGCCGGGGCGGGCGAGGCCGACCATGGCGTTCATGTTCGCGCCGTCGAGATAGACCTGGCCGCCGTGGCGATGGGTGATCTCGCAGATCTCCTTCACCGTCTCCTCGAAAACCCCGTGGGTGGACGGATAGGTGATCATGCAGCAGGAAAGGTTTTCCGCATGCTGCTCCGCCTTGGCGCGGAAGTCTTCAAGGTCGACGTCGCCGTTCTCTTTGGCCTTCACCGGCACCACCTTCATGCCTGCCATCTGTGCCGAAGCAGGATTGGTGCCGTGCGCGGAGGTCGGGATGAGGCAGACGTCACGATGCGTGTCGCCATTGGCGATGTGGTAGTTGCGGATGGTGAGAAGGCCCGCATATTCTCCCTGAGCACCGGAATTCGGCTGCATGGAGAAGGCGTCATAACCGGTGATCTGGCAGAGCTTCGCCGACAGGTCATCGATCATTTCCCTGTAGCCAAGTGCCTGGTCGGCGGGGACGAAGGGGTGGATGTCGGAGAATTCCGGCCAGGTGATCGGCAGCATTTCCGCCGTCGCATTGAGCTTCATCGTGCAGGAGCCGAGCGGAATCATCGCCCGGTCGAGCGCCAGATCCCGATCCGAGAGGCGGCGGATATAGCGGGTCATCTCGCTTTCCGCGCGGTTCATGTGGAAGATCGGATGCGTCATGTAGGCCGACTTGCGCAAAAGGTCTTGCGGCAGCCGGTAGGACGGATCGAAGTCCGAAACCTTGAAATTGCCGCCGAAGGCACGCCAGACGGCCTCCAGCGTGGCAGGGCGGGTCCGCTCGTCGAGAGACATGCCGATCTTCGTCGTGCCGACCCTGCGCAAGTTGACACCTTCCGCGACGGCCGCGCGCAGGATTAGCGCCTGCATGTGGCCCACCTCGACGGTGATCGTGTCGAAGAAGGTATCGGGTTCGATGGTATAGCCCAGCTTCTCCAGCCCCTTCGCCATCAGGACGGCCTTCTTGTGGACCTGCTGGGCAATGGCCTTCAGTCCGTCCGGGCCGTGGAAGACGCCGTACATGGAGGCCATCACGGCGAGCAGGACCTGCGCGGTGCAGATGTTCGACGTCGCCTTCTCGCGGCGGATGTGCTGTTCGCGGGTCTGCAGCGAAAGGCGGTAGGCCCGGTTGCCGCGTGCGTCGACAGAAACGCCGACGAGGCGGCCCGGCATCGCCCGCTTGTGGGCATCCTTCACGGCCATATAGGCCGCATGCGGACCGCCGTAGCCGACCGGCACGCCGAAGCG
The DNA here is from genome assembly GCF_902153245.2 of Pseudorhizobium endolithicum. Lineage (GTDB taxonomy): Bacteria > Pseudomonadota > Alphaproteobacteria > Rhizobiales > Rhizobiaceae > Neorhizobium > Neorhizobium endolithicum. The sequence goes on along the minus strand of NZ_CABFWF030000013.1, from coordinate 318,299 downwards.
CTGCGAGGAGCCGATGGCGATATCGGCGCCCATCTCGCCGGGCGACTTCAGGAGCGTCAGCGCCAGCAGGTCCGCAGCCACGGCGGCGACCGCACCGGTCTGGTGCAGGCGGGCGATCAGGCCGGAAAAGTCACGGATATGGCCGTGGGTGCCGGGATATTGGAAGATCGCGCCGAAGACGTCGACCGGGTCGAGATCGGTCACCGGGTCGCCGACGATCACCCTCCAGCCGAGCGGTGCCGCCCGCGTCTCGATCAGTGCGATCGTCTGCGGATGGCATTCCCTGTCGACAAAGAAGGCGGTGGCCTTCGTCTTCGCCTGGCGCTGGCAGAGCGCCATGGCTTCGGCGGCGGCGGTGGCCTCGTCGAGCAGCGAAGCGTTGGCGACGTCGAGGCCGGTCAAATCACAGATCATCGTCTGGAAGTTCAGGAGCGCCTCCAGGCGTCCCTGCGAGATCTCCGGCTGGTAGGGCGTGTAGGCCGTGTACCATGCCGGGTTCTCGAGGATGTTGCGCTGGATGACCGGTGGTGTGATCGTGCCGTAGTACCCCTGGCCGATCAGAGAGACCAGAACCTGGTTCTTGTTTGCCGTCTCGCGCAGCTTGTCGAGCGCCTCGCGCTCCGTCAGCGCCGCTCCCCAGGTCAGCGGCTCCGTCTGACGGATGGAGGCGGGCACAGTGGCCTCGATCAATCTATCCAGCGTGGGATAGCCGATCACCTTCAGCATCTCCGCCATTTCGGACGGCGAGGGGCCGATATGCCGGCGATTTGCGAAATCGTAGGGCTGGTAATCGGTGAAGTGGAAGTCGGTGGAGTCGCTCATCCGATCAGGTCCTTGTAGGCTGCTTCGTCAAGCAACTCATCGGCATCGGAAGGATTCTTCAGCTTCAGCTTGAAGAACCAGCCGGCACCCTGCGGGTCCGAGTTGACGATCGAGGGGTCGTCGACGATTGCCTGATTTACTTCCGTCACTTCCCCGTCCAGCGGACAATAGACGTCGGATGCTGCCTTGACGGACTCGACGGTGGCAGCATTGCCGTCCTTCGTCAGCTCGGCGCCGACCTCGGGCAGTTCAACGAAAACGAGATCGCCCAGCTGCTCGGCGGCATGGGCAGTGATCCCAACAGTGGCAACGTCGCCTTCGAGCTTCAGCCATTCGTGTTCAGGGGTGAATTTCAGCATTGTTCTCTCCGGAGGTCTTTTAGCGTTTGTAGGTGGTGGTGATGAAGGGAAGGGTAGTGACGGTGAGCGGCAGGTACTTGCCACGCACCTCGGCAAAGACGCGGGTGCCGGGCTCGGCGAAAGGTGCAGGCACGTACCCCATGGCAACCGGGCCTTCGACAGTGGGCCCGAACGTACCGGAGGTGACTTCACCGATCGGTGACTCCGGAGAGCCCTCGGCGTAGAGGACTGCATGAGCCCGCACGGGCGCCTTGCCTTCAGGCTTCAAGCCGACGCGGCGGCGGATGGGACCCTGCGCCAGGTCATCCTCGATTCTCGTGGCGCCGGGATAGCCGCCGGCCCGCTCGCCGCCGGGGCGCCGTACCTTCTGGATCGCCCAATCGAGCGCCGCTTCGATCGGCGACGTGGTCGTGTCGATGTCGTTGCCATACAGGCAGAGGCCAGCCTCGAGGCGTAGAGAGTCGCGGGCGCCCAATCCGATAGCCTCGCAATCCGGATGGGCGAGCAATGCCTTCGCCAACTCCTCCGCCTTGACCGCAGGGACGGAAATCTCGAAGCCGTCCTCGCCGGAATAACCCGAGCGCGAGACGATGCAGTCCACACCCAGGATGGCCGCGTCGTGGACGTCCATGAACTTCATCCCGCTCGCGCCGGCCCAAAGGGAGGCAAGTACCGTTTCCGCCTGTGGCCCCTGCAGGGCAAGCAGCGCGCGGTCATCGAGAAGCGTCACCCCGCAGCCGGCAAGGTTCGTCCTCATATGCGCGACGTCCTGATCTTTGCAGGCGGCGTTGACCACGACGAGAAGATGATCGCCGCGGTTGGTGATCATCAGGTCGTCCAGGATGCCGCCGTTCTCGGCGGTGAAGAAACCGTAGCGCTGGCGTCCCGTCTTCAGGCCGAGAATATCGACCGGCACCAGCTTTTCCAGCGCAAGCGCGGCATCAGCATAGCTTCCGCTCTCCGCCCTGACGACGACCTGTCCCATGTGGGACACGTCGAAAAGGCCTGCGGCGGCGCGGGTATGGAGATGTTCCTTCATCACTCCGAGCGGAAATTGCACCGGCATGTCATAGCCGGCGAAGGGCACCATCCTAGCACCGAGCGAAAGATGCAGGGCGTGCAGCGGCGTTTGCTTGAGGGCAGGGGCTTGATCCAAAAGTGCCTCCAGGGCGCGTGGTCGCGCGTAAGCTCATCTGACGGCGCGATTGCGCCCGGTTCATGAGCCCCCTCTGTCCTTGTCGCCTGAGATTGTTATCCCTTCGGCGTGCCACGTCTATCGACGGGCCTCTCTCCAGAGTCCTGTTAGGCCGTTCGCTGGTCCTTTTGCCTGAGAGTTTCCGGGGCGGTTGCTCCTTCGGCACCGCAATGAAGCGGCTTCTCCCAATGAACGTGCCGCCCATTATCCGGGAGGTCGGGTCCTTGGCAAGGGTCTAGTGGTGCACCTGCAAAGTTTTTCGTTCCATACCTGCGAGATTGATGCGGCGCAAAGAAACGGGCGGAACGATTTGCTCTTTGTCTAGCTGTGAGTTAAGTGGCACCGAGCCTCGACGAGCGGGACAATGGTCTTTCCGAACCGGACAATGACGAACGCGCTGCGCATCTTCTGCGCGATGCTGTTCCTGTCTCTGGGGTTCGCCCACCGGCCGGTTCAGGCAATGCTGCCCGGCGAGGCCTTCAGCGAGGCCTACAGGCTTCCCGATGGAAGCTTCGCGGATATCTGCGCCGATCACGGTGAGCGGGGGGCGCACGATCCCCATCGGGACGAGGGTCTCCGCCTGACCTGCGAAGCCTGCCTTCTGGCGGCCTCGATCATCCTCCCGCCGCCGGCGGAAGGCCTGGGCGTACCGCTGCAACAGGCCTTCCTCCTCAATCCTTTGCGTGTCGAGTCGCTGCGCGTCGGCTTCACGGCCCTCGCGCGACCGAGTTCACGGGCACCACCCCTGCCGATCTGATTGCGTCCACCTCTCATCAGATCAACACGTCCGGAATCCGCGGCCAGGAGCGCCGCAGCCGGCAGGGGATACAAGACCATGACCAATCTCAAGACCATCAAGCTGTCGGCCCTCGCTGTTCTCGCCGCCGCAGGAACCGCCAATGCCCATGCCACCTTCACCAATGCCAGCGTCACCGCAGAAGGTTATGCCGTGATGCAGTTGCAGGTACCCCACGGCTGCGACGGGAAGGCGACGAACGAAGTCCGCATGGAGCTGCCGGAAGGGTTTGTCTTCGCCAAGCCGCAGCCAAAGCCCGGCTGGGAACTGGAGGTCATCCAGGGCGAATACCAGAAGACCTACGACAATCACGGCACCAAGGTAAGCGCCGGGCCTGCCGAAATTCGCTGGAAGGGCGGCGAATTGCCTGACGAATACTATGATGTCTTTGTCGTCCGCGGGAAAATCTCCGGCGTTGCTCCCGGCACCGAACTGGCTTTCCCAACCACGCAGCTTTGCGGCGGTGATGCCAGCGTGACATGGACCGAGATTGCGGCTCCCGGTGAGGATGCGCATGACCTGAAGAGCCCGGCGCCGGTGGTCAAGGTCGTTGAAAAACAGGGGCATGCCCACATGGCGGCGCCGGCCTCCGTCAAGGTCGGAGACATCGAGCTGCAGGATGCCTATACCCGCGCAATGCTGCCGGGACAGCCCGTCGGCGGCGGCTTCGTGACCATCCGCAATACCGGTGGCGCCGACCGCCTCGTTTCCGCGACCTCCGCAGCCGCCGAGACCGTCGAATTGCACGAGATGGCGATGGAGGGCGAGGTCATGAAGATGCGCAAGCTCAACAACGGCATCGACGTGCCTGCCGGTGAAACGGTCGAGCTGAAGCCGGGCGGACTCCACATGATGTTCATGCAGGTGAAGACGCCGTTCAAGGAGGGCGACACCGTTGCGGTCACATTGACCTTCGAGAAGGCGGGCAGCGTCGACATCAAGCTTCCGGTGAGGGGGGCAGCCCCCAAGGCGCATCAGCACAACTGATTCGCCGCCGCTCCTCCCGGCTTGCCGGGCCCCACAATACCGCCGTCTCCACGAGACGGCGGTATTGCCTTTTCCGGCCGACGGCCATGCGAAGTATGCGGTGATGTCTTGGGATGCCTCAATCTTCGAGGCTACGATAGGCCGCCTGAACCTGAGCAAGCGTGGCCTGCTGGTGCAGCCGGTATTCGGGCGCAAGCAGATCGAAATCGACGGCCGAGGCGGGTATCAGCTGCTCCACGGTAGGATGACCGGTCCGATCGCGCTGCATGTTCCGGTCGGCGGTGATGCGCATATCCTGGGCCTCGTCCTTGGCCGACAGCCGGCGCGCCGGCTTCAACGCATCCGCTGCGTAAGCCGCCGTGTTGGCCGAAACTGAAACAACCAGGGTCATGCGAGTTTATCCACTGCTCCAGCATAAACCCTAGTTCGGTCCCGCTTGGTTCCCTGTTAAGAAATCACTCGGCATTTTACCCATTGTTCATTTTCGTGCGCCGGGATCGGACTGTTGAACATGCTTCATGTGCTCCTCGTTGCCCTCGGCGGCGCCATAGGCTCGGTCTGCCGCCATGTTGTCGGGCACTGGAGCCTGCGCATCCTCGGGCCGGCCTTCCCTTGGGGCACGTTGGTCGTCAACGTGGCGGGGTCGTTCGTCATCGGCCTGCTTGCGGAACTGATCGCGCGGCGGCTCGACGCATCCGTGGAGATGCGGCTTTTCCTGATGACCGGCTTCCTCGGTGGCTTCACCACTTTTTCGGCATTCTCGCTGGACGCGCTCGCGCTTTTCGAGCGGGGCGCGCTCGCCGCTGCCGGGACTTACGTGCTGGCCAGCGTCTGCCTCTCCCTTGCTGCCGTCCTCGGCGGACTGGCGCTCGGCCGGTCGATGTTCTAAAGACGCCCGAACGGCACCAAACGGCATCAGAAGAAAGATCCCCATGGCAGGCATCGAGCACATCCGCGTTGAGGCGGACGAAGCGGGCATGCGCCTCGACCGCTGGTTCAAGGTTCATTATCCCGGGCTCGGCTTCGGTGCGTTGCAGAAGCTCCTGCGATCCGGACAGGTGCGGGTCGACGGCGGCCGGGTGAAGTCGGATACGCGGATCCAGCCGGGCCAGACGGTCAGGGTGCCGCCGCTGGATGTGGATGCCAGGAAGAGCGGTCCGATCGCCTCCAAGGACCTCAAGCATTCGGGCGACGCCGAACTCCTCTCACGCATGCTGCTGCACGAGGACGACAAGGTCTTCGTGTTGAACAAGCCGGCCGGACTGGCCGTGCAGGGCGGTTCGGGCGTTACCCGTCACATCGACCAGATGCTCGACGCCTGGACGAACCAGAAGGGCGAGAAGCCACGGCTCGTGCATCGGCTCGACCGGGACACCTCCGGCGTTCTCGTCATCGCAAGGACGCGCGGCGCCGCTCAGAAACTCACGGCCGCTTTCCGCGAACGCGATACCAAGAAGACTTACTGGGCCCTGGTAAAGGGAGTGCCGCGCAAACGCGAGGACAAGATTTCGACCTGGCTGGTAAAGGAGCAAACACCCGATGGCGACCGCATGCGCGTCGCCAGGCATGGCGAGGAGGGCGCGGACCACGCCGTCTCCTATTACCGTGTGGTCGAAGCCGCCGCGCAGCGACTGGCCTGGCTGGAGATGGAGCCCTATACGGGCCGCACCCATCAGTTGCGCGTTCACGCGCTTCATATCGGTCATCCGATCATCGGCGATCCGAAATATTTTATCGATGATCCGAACTGGGATTTTCCGGGAGGCGTCCAGAAGCGGTTGCACCTTCACGCCCGCCACATCGACATCCCACATCCGTCCGGCGGCCGCCTCAAGGTAACGGCGCCTCTGCCGCCGCATATGATGCAAAGCTGGAACCTGCTGGGCTTTGACCAGGCTGCAGCCGATCAGAACGGTGAACAATGAAACTCGTGCTCTTCGATTGCGACGGCACGCTCGTCGACAGCGCCTCTCTGATCCACGAAACGATGCGCCGTACCTTCCTTCACTTCCGGAAGCCGGAGCCGCGGCCTGAGCAGACCAGGGCGATCATCGGCCTGACCCTCGACATCGCCATTGCCCGCATGCAGGGCAAGCCCCATGCCGACGAGGAAGATGTCGCGATGATGGCCTACTACAAGTCCCTGTTCACGACTGTCCGCCGCGACCTCGACTTCCGCGAGCTCCTTTTTCCCGGCATCGGTGACTTGATCGGCGAGATCGGCCCTCGCAAGGATCTGCTGATCGGCGCCGTCACGGGGAAATCTCGGCGGGGGCTCGACCTGATCCTCGACACGCACGGCTACCGTCGGTTTTTCGTCGTGTCGCGGACGGCCGACGATTGCCCCTCGAAGCCGCATCCCGCCATGGTGACGGAGTGTTGCGACGAGACCGGCATGGTACCTGCGGACACGGTTGTCATCGGGGATGCGATCTACGATATGCAGATGGCCAAGGCGGCAGGCGCGAAGGCGGTCGGCGTGTCCTGGGGCTATGCGTCGGTGGACCAGTTGTGGAACGCCGGAGCGGATGCGGTCGTTGACCATCCGGGCGAGTTGCTTGCCCATATCGGCTGAGGTTGTCCATGCGTGAGATCTTCGACATTCCGGACGTAAGTCATCCGGACCCGACACGACGAGCACAGATCCAGATGAAGCGCCCGCTGCCGAAGCGCTTCTATTCCGACGTCTCCGTTTCCCAGGAAGAGGGTGGGTTTGCGATTCTTCTGGACGGGCGCCCGGTCAGAACTCCTGCGAAGAACCCGCTCGTCGCGCCGACGGCGGCTCTGGCGGAGTTGATACGCGTCGAATGGGCGGCGCAGGGTGAGGAGGTGGATCCGGCCACCATGCCCGTCACCAAGCTCGTCAACACCGCCATCGACGGCGTGGCGGCCGATCCGCAGGCAGTCTTTGAGGATATTCTGAGGTTCTCGGCCAGCGACCTCCTTTGCTATAGGGCGGAAAGCCCGGAAGAACTGGTGGCCCGGCAGGCTGACAAGTGGGATCCGATCATCGACTGGGCGGCGAGCGATCTCGGCGCACGCTTCATTCTGGTCGAAGGAATTATGCCGCAGGAGCAGCCGCGGGAAGCCACCGCCGCCTTTGCCGTGACGTTGAAGAAATACGATACGCCGATCGAATTGGCCTGTCTCCACACGGTGACGACGCTAACGGGGTCGGCCATCCTGGCCCTCGCCGTCGCGGAGGCGCGGCTCGCGCCGGACGATGCCTGGGCGCTCGCCCATCTGGACGAGGACTGGACCAATGAACATTGGGGTACGGACGCCGAGGCGCAGGCGCGCCGCAGCCAGAGACAAGGGGAATTCAGGGCGGCGACGTCCGCCTTCCTGAGCCTGCGGGCGCCCTCTTAATCCTCCGCTAACGCAGTCAGGGCAGGATCCGGGATACCCAAACCGGATCTCCCATGCGCCGTTCCGCTCCCTATTGCCTCCTGATCGTAGCCGCAGCCTTGGCGCTGATGTCCTTTCGCCTCGACAGGAACGGGAAGGAGCGGGAGAGCCTGCTCTACGACGTACGTGCGGCCTTTGTTGCCGCCTGGGGTGACGTCCCGCATCCTTTGGTGGCGAAAACGGACAGGCTGGTCAACGAAGCGATTCTTTCGACGGTCCGGACGACCCCTCTGCCGCGGGCCGTTCTGGCCGTGCGTATAGAAGCAGTTGATTTCATCCCCACCATCGTCGGGGTCCGACGCTCGGCAACCGTGACCGTTGAGGCAATCGCGGTCGCAAACGGAGATGTGATTGCGCAAGGAACCTTCGATGTTTCGGCTCACGCCATACGCAAGGAGGCGGTCGACGGCCTGCTCGCTGAGCGGATCGCGGCCCGGATCGGCCGCGAGTTCAAGCTCGAGCTCGAGCCTTCGACCGCCTTCGCGACAGCCCTTATTGCCGTTCGCTGACGATGTGAATCAGGCTGCGAACTTCAGTCCTGCTATCCCGGCAATGATCATTGCGATGCAGCCGAGGCGAAGTGCGGTCGCGGGTTCGGAGAACAGGAATATGCTGAGAATGACGGTACCGACCGTACCGATTCCCGTCCAGACGGCATAGGCCGTGCCCACGGGCAGGGAGCGAACCGCGAGTCCCAGGAGGACCATGGAAATCACCATCGCGGATACTGTCAGGACGGTGGCGAGAGGGCGGCTGAAACCGCCGGTGTATTTCAGGCCGATCGCCCAGCCGATTTCAAAGAGTCCCGCGAGTGTAAGAAGAAGCCAGGCCATTGCCTACTCCGTTTCAAGGAGCGAGGCCGTCCCCGCGATCGTTGCCGGCCGAGCCGGCGGCAGCCGTCTGCCGAGGTTGCATATGGCAATGATTGTCCTCCGGGGCAAGTCCCGCGAAGACATGGGAGCCCTGCCCGAAAGGCTAGCGAAGCCGCTCCGCATGCCACTTCAAGTGATCGTCCATGAAGGTCGAGATGAAGTAGTAGGAATGATCGTAGCGCTCGTGCATCCGAAGCGTCAGCCCGATCCCGGTTCCGTTGATGGCCTCCTCGAAGAGCCAGGGGCGCAACCCGTTGTCGAGGAAGCTGTCCGCCTTCCCCTGGTCGATCAGGAACTCGGGAAAGCGTGCGCCGTCCTCGACAAGCGCGCAGGCGTCGTAGCGTCGCCAGGTGGAACGATCCGGCCCAAGATACTTCTCGAAGGCAGGCACAGACCAGTCGGCGGTCGAAGGCTGAACGATAGGAGCGAAGGCTGAACAGCTCTTGAAGCGGTCTGGGTGCTTCAGTGCTATGGTCATGGCGCCATGGCCGCCCATCGAATGGCCGAATATGCCTTGGCGGCTCATGTCCATGCGGAAGTGCTGGCTGACCAGGGCAGGCAGTTCTTCCGTGATGTAGGTGTACATCCGGTAATGCTCGGACCACGGCATCTCCGTGGCGTCGAGGTAGAAGCCGGCGCCCTTGCCCATCTGCCAGTTGGTAAGCTCATCGGCTACGTCGTTGCCACGCGGACTGGTGTCCGGGCAGACGATGATGAGGCCGAGTTCCGCCGCCATGCGGCGATATTCGCCCTTCTCCATCACGTTCGCATGGGTGCAGGTGAGGCCGGAAAGGTACCACAGAACGGGGCGGGGCTCGCTGATCGCCTGCGGCGGAACGAAGACGGCAAACGTCATTTCGCAGTTGCAGGCGCTCGACTCGTGCGCGAAGACGCCTTGCATGCCGCCGAAGGCGGTGTTCTGTGAGATGACTTTCATGATTTGTCTCCTGGAATCATTGCGTTCTTGGCGCGGCGGCAGAGGCGGTCCAGCGTCTCGAGAAACTGCGATCGGTCGCGGGGGCTGAAGGCTGCGTTGTAGCCCTTGCTCTCGCCGGTCTCACGCAGGTGCTGACCGAGGTTGCGCATGGCAGTCGCGACGCCGATGTTCGTCTCGTCGAAGACGCGGCCGGTCGGTCCGGTCACCAGGGCGCTGTTGGCGACACAGCGGCCGGCGAGCGGCACGTCCGCCGTGACAACCACGTCACCCGGCCCGGCGTGCTCGGCGATCCAGTCGTCGGCCGCGTCGAAGGCGCCGGAAACGATGACGTTCTTCACCATCGGATCCCGCGAAGGACGCAGACCCGAATTAGCGACGAATGTCACCTCCAGGCCATGCCGCTCGGCAACCCTGAGGATTTCCGGCTTGACCGGACAGGCATCGGCATCGACGTAGATCACATTGCAGCCCTCAGCATATCTACGTGAGAGATCCCGTCCTCGACGTATTCCTCCGAAACCTTCTCAAATCCCAGCGAACCATAAAAGCCTTGGAGATGACTTTGCGCAGAAATGGCGATGGGCTGACGCGGGAACCGATCCTGGCAGGCCGAGATGGCCTCCCGCATGAGGGCCTCTCCCAGCCGCTGTCCGCGATGGGCCTGCGAAACGGCCACGCGCCCGATCCTCGGAGGTGCATCCGGCGGCTGCCAGAAGCGGGCACAAGCGATGACCTGGTCCTCGTCGAGAAGCCGCAGATGCAGTGCCTCAAGGTCGTGATCGTCCAGTTCCGGGTAGGCGCAGTTCTGTTCGACCACAAAGACGTCGACCCGCAGCTTCAGCATCGCGTGCAGATCGAGCGCGGAAAATGCGTCAAGTCTCCGCACGTCGACATGATAGGCCTGCGGGCTCATCAATAGATCACGACGCTCCTGATGCTCTCGCCGCCATGCATCAGGTCAAAGCCCTTGTTGATGTCTTCGAGAGGCATGGTGTGGGTGATCATCGGGTCGATCTCGATCTTACCCTCCATGTACCAGTCAACGATCTTCGGCACGTCGGTTCGCCCACGCGCGCCGCCGAAGGCCGTGCCCATCCAGGTGCGGCCGGTGACGAGCTGGAAGGGGCGGGTGGAAATCTCCTGGCCGGCGCCCGCAACGCCGATGATGACCGACTTGCCCCAGCCGCGGTGCGAACTCTCCAGTGCCTGGCGCATGACCTTGGTGTTGCCGGTGCAGTCGAAGGTGTAGTCGGCCCCGCCGATCTGGTCGGCGCCGCGCTTGGTCATGTTGACGAGATAGGGGACGATCTCTTCGCCGACCTCCTTCGGGTTGACGAAGTGCGTCATGCCGAAGCGCTCGCCCCAGGCCTTCTTGTCGTTGTTGAGGTCCACGCCGATGATCATGTCGGCGCCGGCAAGGCGCAGGCCCTGGATGACGTTGAGCCCGATTCCGCCGAGGCCGAAGACGATCGCCGTGGAGCCTATC
>NZ_CABFWF030000013.1:307229-307427 GCF_902153245.2 Pseudorhizobium endolithicum | reverse complement strand
TGGCCCTGTGTCGAACGGATGGCCGTGCAGAGATTGGTCTTGCGCGACAGGCAGGAGGGGCATTCCCGACACTCGGGCGTATAGAGCGGGATGACGTGGTCGCCCTTCTTCACCGACGTGACGCCCGGTCCAACATCGACCACGATGCCGGCGCCCTCGTGCCCGAGAATGGCGGGAAACAGGCCTTCCGGGTCGGCA
>NZ_CABFWF030000013.1:307075-307219 GCF_902153245.2 Pseudorhizobium endolithicum | reverse complement strand
TCAACCTTCGCCGTATTGATGACGGCGCCGATGCCGGTGGTCACGCCGCAGCCGATATAGCAGACCTTGTCGAAGGGGGCGTCCGGGTTGATCTTGGCAACCGCGATCTCCGGCAGCACGGTGTAGTTCGCGAAGGTCGAGCAT
>NZ_CABFWF030000013.1:306855-307065 GCF_902153245.2 Pseudorhizobium endolithicum | reverse complement strand
TCAACCTTCGCCGTATTGATGACGGCGCCGATGCCGGTGGTCACGCCGCAGCCGATATAGCAGACCTTGTCGAAGGGGGCATCCGGGTTGATCTTGGCAACCGCGATCTCCGGCAGCACGGTATAGTTCGCGAAGGTGGAGCAGCCCATGTAGTGGTGCAGCTTTTCACCGTTGATGGAAAAACGGGAGGTTCCGTCCGGCATGACGCCC
>NZ_CABFWF030000013.1:78835-306845 GCF_902153245.2 Pseudorhizobium endolithicum | reverse complement strand
CACTTCTCGGACGCCGCCCGGCGCGGCCCCGTCACCCTTCGTGCCTCACAGGCACACCCGGCGCGCAATAACGGGAAATCGAAAGAAACGTCGGTCCGACTGCATTTCTTCCGCCCCGGTCGCCGGAGGGAGACCATTTTCCGCCGACCCCGATGATGAGGACTTACGTCGTTTCCTCACCACCAGCGCCGGCCCCGCCTCGCCAGGACGCCTCCTGGTGTATCCGAGGGCGGGACGGGGTAAGTATGGGGTGAGGTTTGGGGGACGGGGATGAGGAGGGGGGTAAGTGGTTGATATTTGGTGGGTGGGTGTGCGGTTTGGCGTGAGGAAGGTGCCGCGCCTCTCCTCCGTCATCCCGGCCTCGAGCCGGGATCCAGCCGCCGTGCGTCTGCACGGCGGGAGAACCGCTCGTGGGGAGTGGAATGTCTAAGGAGTCCTGCGCAGCAGACGCGCCGCTGCTGGATTCCTGTGACAAGCACAGGAATAAGAAGAGTGTGAGGAGTTACTGGGGGACTTTCATTGGAGTGGGGGGCGGCCGCAGTTAAGTTGGAGCCGCCCTTTCCCATGTCGTATTAAGAGTCGACGTCTGGACTTATACTCGGTTTCACTAATCGCCAAGCCGCTGCATTGCCCTTCCTCTCAGGGATCAGCTCAATCAGATTTTTTACCTTGAGGCGGTAGAACACCTCTTTCATCTGGTTCTCAGAACGAATGCCGGTTATCTCACGTGCCTGCCGGTTTCTGATCTCTGGATGGGTCTCGAGAAACTCAAGAACAAGTTCTTCAGGTGTGGCAAGCGGCGTGTGCGGGATCGTCACGACTACGTAGTTGCCATCCTCCCGGAGAGTGGGGCTTTTCAGCTTCCACTCCTTCATCTTCTCGAAAGCGGTGTTGAGGCCTTCGCCAAGGTCCTTATTCGGTGCGTCTTTGTACTTAGCTAGGGTGCGTACGATCTTCGAGTTGCGGCTGTACCGAACATCAAGGAAGTTGTGAACTGTCACGAACCCCGGCAGGCGCCCAGGGCTTCTAACCTCAATGCGGTCCTGGAAGATGATGATCTGAATATCGTCGGAAACAGAGTAGTCACGGTGGATGAGGGGCATCTTGGTTGACGGGTCACAAATGAGGAGACGGCAGCTTCGTGCCGCAATAACCTGCAACGCTAACAGCACTTGGAGAAATTCGTGCCGCCCCGGCCGACAAGTTTGGCTGCCTAAATCTTGATATGTTGGTGGAGTAGCTATCCCCTCACTTGCGATTTCTGCACTTAGCTGGAGCTAAGATGCTGAAAATCGCATTGTAGCCTTCGCGCGGCGTCCCGCTCAGGCCTCCGTGCGCCGAAAATCGACTTCATCGATTTCTGGCCTTCGGCCACCCCTTCGGAACCCAGAAGGGGGTAGATGGAGGCTGCGTTTCCTCACCGCCCCGGACGCCCCGTCTTGCCCTTGGTCCGCCCCTTGCGCTTCTGTTCGCCGGAATCTTCGTAGGAGCCGACGCCGACCTTGCCGCGGATGACGGGGCGGGGGTCGTCAGCTTTCCCCTCCCCAACCCTCCCCACAAGGGGGAGGGAGTCCCGTTGGTGCTCGCCGCGCTCCGGCTGGCCTTCAAGCAGCGGCGAGAAGCGCCGGCCCGACCCCCTCACCAAGTTCGCCTCGCCAGTCGGCTGCGCCTCTTGGGCTCCATCGCCTTCGCCCGGCGTCGCGCTCAGGCCTGCGTGCGCTGAAATCGATTTCATCGATTTCTGGCCTTCCGCCACCGCTTCGGAGCCCACAAGGGGAGAGGATGGGCGCTGCGCGCCCGGCTTTGCCGGCAGCTTGCCGGGGAGGGGTTTTTCGGTGCGGCCGACGGTCATTTCGTCCAGCGTGTTCTTGCGGAAGAGCGGCCCGCGGGTCGGTGAAGAGGGTTCGGCGATGTCGCGGCCCATGTCGTCCAGGGTGGGCTTGGCGAAGTAGGAGGATTCCCCCCTCACCAAGTTCGCCGAACCGCTCGGCTGCGCCTCGCGGGGCGAACTATCCTCTCCCACAAGGGGAGAGGAGGAGCCGCGCTTGCCGCTCCGTTCCTGCGCCCGTGCCTCGTTCTTTCCAGTCCCCCTCGCGCCTTCGGCGCTCGACGCCTCTTGGCGCGCAATCGGATCGTCCATCGCCGACAGCTCCACCGCCTTGAGGCGCTTGATCTCGTCGCGCAGGCGGGCGGCCTTTTCGAAGTCGAGATCGGCGGCGGCGTTGCGCATGTCCTTTTCCAGCGCGTTGAGATGCGCCTGGAGGTTGTTGCCGACGAGGTGGCCGCCATCGGCGAAGCCCTTGCCGGAGACGCCGGAGATATCGGCGCGGACGTGGTCGCGCTCGTAGACCGAGTCGAGGATGTCGGAAATGTTGCGCTTCACCGATTCCGGCGTGATGCCGTGTTCCTCGTTGTAGGCCATCTGCTTTTCGCGGCGGCGCGCGGTCTCGTCCATCGCCCGCTGCATGGAGCCGGTGACGGTGTCGGCATAGAGGATGACCTTGCCGTCGACGTTTCGCGCCGCGCGGCCGATGGTCTGGATCAGCGAGGTTTCCGAGCGGAGGAAACCTTCCTTGTCGGCATCGAGGATGGCGACGAAGCCGCATTCGGGAATGTCGAGGCCCTCGCGCAGCAGGTTGATGCCGACCAGCACATCGAAGGCGCCGAGGCGGAGATCGCGGATGATCTCGATGCGCTCCAGCGTGTCGATGTCGGAATGCATGTAGCGGACGCGCACGCCCTGTTCATGCAGGTATTCGGTGAGGTCTTCGGCCATGCGCTTGGTGAGCACGGTGCAGAGGGTGCGGTAACCCTTCGCCGCGGTCTCGCGGATCTCGCCGAGCACGTCGTCCACCTGGGAGCGGGCGGGGCGCACTTCCACCGGCGGATCGATGAGGCCGGTCGGGCGGATGACCTGTTCGGCAAAGACGCCGCCGGCTTGTTCCATCTCCCAGTTGCCAGGCGTGGCGGAGACGGCGACGGTCTGCGGCCGCATCGCGTCCCATTCCTCGAAGCGCAGCGGCCGGTTGTCCATGCACGACGGCAGGCGGAAGCCGTATTCCGCGAGCGTCGCCTTGCGGCGGAAGTCGCCGCGATACATGCCGCCGATCTGCGGGATGGTGACATGGCTTTCGTCGATGAAGATCAGCGCGTTGTCGGGGATGTATTCGAAGAGGGTGGGCGGCGGTTCGCCGGGGCGGCGGCCGGTGAGATAGCGCGAATAGTTCTCGATGCCGGCGCAGGAGCCGGTCGCCTCCATCATCTCGATGTCGTAGCGGGTGCGCTGTTCCAGCCGCTGGGCTTCCAAGAGGCGTCCGGCGGCCTCGAGCTCGGCCAGCCGGTGCTTCAGCTCCTCCTTGATCGACTTGATCGCGGCATTCAGCGTCGGGCGCGGGGTGACATAGTGGGAGTTGGCGTAGATTTTCACCGACTTCAGGTCGCCGGTCTTCTGCCCGGTCAGCGGATCGAACTCGGTGATCGCGTCGATCTCGTCGCCGAACATGGAGATGCGCCAGGCTGCATCCTCCAGGTGGGCGGGGAAGATCTCGATCGTGTCGCCGCGGACGCGGAACGAGCCGCGGGAGAAATCGATCTCCTTGCGCTTGTATTGCTGGGCGACGAGGTCGGCGAGCAGCTGGCGCTGGTCGAGACGGTCGCCGACCGACATCTGGAAGGTCATGGCGGTATAGGTTTCCACCGAGCCGATACCGTAGATGCAGGACACGGAGGCGACGATGATGCAGTCGTCGCGCTCCAGGATGGCGCGGGTGGCGGCGTGGCGCATCCGGTCGATCTGCTCGTTGATCGAGGATTCCTTCTCGATATAGGTGTCGGAGCGTGGGACATAGGCTTCCGGCTGGTAGTAGTCGTAATAGGAGACGAAATACTCCACCGCATTGTCCGGGAAGAAGCTCTTGAATTCCGAATAGAGCTGGGCGGCGAGCGTCTTGTTGGGGGCGAGGATGACGGCCGGGCGCTGGGTCGCCTCGATCACCTTGGCCATGGTGAAGGTTTTTCCGGAGCCGGTGACGCCGAGCAGGACCTGGGAGCGCTCGCCGGTATTGATGCCCTCGACGAGGTCGGCGATCGCCGTCGGCTGGTCGCCGGCGGGCTGGTATTCCGACGCCATGCGGATGGAAATGCCGCCCTCCGACTTTTCCGGCCGGGCCGGGCGGTGCGGCGTCCACAGCTTGCCGTCCTTGAACAGCGGGTTGCCGGACTCGATGAGCTTGGCGAGCGCGTCGACCGTGGCGGTGACGGCGCCGGGGGCGAGTGACTTCGCTTCCTCGAGGCTCACGTCCAGCCCGGCGACCGGATTGAGGCCGGCGGCGGCGCGGGTGGCCGGGTCCGACGAGGCGCCGATGGAGACGCCGCGGGCGGTTTTGGAGGCGGTGGTGTTCTTCGCGGTGGTCGGCTTCGAGGCCGCCTTCTTGCCGCCCTTGCGGATCAGGAGGTCCGGGACGACGTCGTTTTCGGCGGCCTTCTCCGCCTCTCGGCGGCGCTCGCGGGCGATCTTCGCCCGGTGGCTGCCGGCCTTGGAGGCGATCTCGCGCTGGGTCTCGATGCCCGACGCTTCCGCCTCCGCCTCCATCTGCTTCACCCAGTCGGACACGCTGCCGGACAGCGGCGCGCCTTCGAAACCGGATTGCGGGGCTTCCTCGAAACCATTCGAGGCGGGGGACTTGCGGGGGGATCTGGCCATGGGCGGAATATGGCGAGAGTCCGGGGGAAAGTGAAGGGGGCGGCGGCGGAAAATGAGTACAAAAGGGAAACGCGAGAACGCTGTCGCCGGACGGTGACGTCAGTCCTCCGTGCGGCCGGTGTTCTCGCGGTCGCGGACGTAATGGTGCTTCAGGGGGAAGGGCGGCAGCCAGGCTTCGCGGCGGATACACCAGAGCTCGTAGGTGGGGGTGAACCGGTCGGGCGCATCCAGCGCGCCCAGCGCCACCTCGGCCTCGTCGCCGCTGACGGCGAAGACCGAGGAACCGCAGCGGGGACAGAAATGACGGCCGCGATACTCCGACGTCTCACCTGAGATCGTCACCGCTTCGGCGGGGAAGATCGCCGTGGCGTTGAACAGGGCGCCGTGATGCTTGCGGCAGTCGAGGCAGTGGCAGAGGCCGACCCGGTAAGGCTTGCCGCGGGCGGAAAGGCGGACCTGGCCGCAGAGGCAGCCGCCGGTGACGTCGTCCATGATGCGCTCCTTCCTGTCGTGACGGGAGGCTAGGGCGAAGGACCGGCGGCGGCAAGGTTTCTCAGGCCACGGCGCCGGCCGGTTCTGCATCCTTGCCCGGCAGCGGCGGGAAGGCGAGCGCGATGGCGACCGCCCCGAGGCCGACGAGGGCGGAGCCAATGAACAGCCACTGGTAGCTGGCGAAAGCGTCGAAGGCCCAGCCGCCGGCGAGCGGGCCGAAGGCCATGCCGACCGAGGAGAGCATGGTGGCGGCGCCGAAGACGGTGCCCACCACATGCGGCCCGAAATACTCCCGCGCCAGCACCGCATAGAGCGGCATGACGCCGCCATAGGTGCCGCCGAAGATCACCGCCAGCGTGTAGAAGCTCGTGAGATCGTCGGCGGCAAGATAGGCCGAGATCACCGCGGCCTGGATAAGGAGACCCGTGACCAGCACCGGCTTGACGCCGATCCGGTCGGCGAGCACGCCGAAGAGCACGCGGCCGCCGAGCCCCGCCAGGCCCTCGACGCTGTAGATGCTGACGGCCGCCATGGGCGCGATGCCGCACAGCATGGCATAGCTCACCATGTGGAAGATCGGCCCGGAATGGGCGGCACAGCAGGCGAAGAAGGTGAAGCCGAGCACGAGGAATTGCGGCGTCAGCAGCAGACGCGACAGCGGCTGGCGGCGGGCCTCGACGGCCTCCGCCTCGTCCCCCGCCGACAGCGCCGGCGGGCGGCGGATCAGGAGTGCCGTCGGCAAGAGGATCGCCCAGGCGCCGACCCCGATCATCAGCATGGCGGTTCGCCAGTCAGTGGCGGAGATGAGGGTGCGGGCGAGCGGCGAGACGGTCATCGGCGCCATGCCCATGCCGGTCGAAACGAGCGAGACGGCAAGCCCGCGCTGCTCGTCGAACCAGGTCATCACCGCCGCGATCATCGGCGCGAAGAAGGCGCTGGCGGCAAGCCCCACCAGTGTGCCATAGGCGAGCTGGAAGGCGAGAAGGCTTTCGGCGCGGCTGGCCAGCACCAGCGCCAGGCCGAGCAAGACCGAACCGATCAGGACCACGATCCGGGCGCCAAAACGGTCGGTGAGGGAGCCCCAGAGGAAGCCGCCGAGGCCCATGACCAGGAAGTTCAGCGTCATGGCGGTGGAAATGCCGGCGCGCGACCAGCCGGTCTCGCTCGCCACCGGCTCCAGGAAGATCGCCAGCGAAAACATGGTGCCCGCCGCCACGCAGCCCATCAGCCCGCCGGCGGCGACAATCACCCAACGATATGCACTTGCCATGACCCTCTCCCGAACAAGGCCGGCGGTGGCGCCGGCGAGGTTATATGCGGCAAGGACGGATGGGGAGAGGGGATTCCGACAGGGGTACCTATGATTCGATCTAGGAGGCGTCCGCGGGAAAATTCGCGACCTTGCCAAGAGAAATATAAATGGTAGCGTTGATCGGGGGAAATAATGGCTATCAGAAATCTCTCGCTTGGCTCGCTCGTAGTAAATCGCGCCAACGACCGTCACGGTGAACTTGAGAACGAAACGGCTGCCATTGCTTGGCTCTTCAAGGAGCGCGAACAGCATATGCGCAATCTCGCGAAGGACATTGTAGATCGAAAGGAAATCTACGAGCTTCCTTTGGTCTCCCCCGAAAATGGGAAATTTGTAGTCTTCGACGGAAACCGGCGCGTGACGTGCCTGAAACTCCTTGAGGATCCTCGTCGGGCGCCGACGGTTGAGCTTCAAGAGTTCTTCCGAGAGGAACGTTCTCGATGGACGGCTGGCTTTCCCAAGAGCATTCAGTGCCAGGTCGAAGCTGATCGAGATCGAATCGACGAAATCCTCTTTCGTCGGCATACAGGCTCTCAGAGCGGGGTCGGCCAAAGCACGTGGGACGACAGAATGAAGGCCACTTTTGTGGCACGTACTGGGAAGGGCAACGGACCCAGCATCGCAGACGAAATCGAACAACGATTGGCAGGCGCCAATCTATTGCCGTCTCGGAGGAAGGTGCCGCGATCGACGCTGAATCGCCTTCTGTCAGCTGAGCCCTTTAGAAACCGCGTTGGGATCAGCATGAAGGGAGGGCGGTTCGAATTCACTCATGATGAAACAGCGACCCTTGGGGCTCTGGCGCGTATCGCGAGTGACCTTGCCACCCGCGAAGTAGTCCTGGGTCATCTTTGGGACGTGGACGGCAAGGAAGCATATCTTAACCGGCTAGAAAGCGAAGGTGTCCTTCCCGGCCCCCACCATGCCATCGTCGCCGCCGTGAGGGATACGCCAAAGCAGGTCAAAGCCAAACCCACCGCTAGGGCCGTCCCCACCATACGGTCGACCCTCATCCCTCCTAAGGATTTCGGTCTGACTTGGCCAGGTCGCCTCCAACGACACCATCAGATTTGGGAGGAATTGCAGTTTCACCTCGACCTCAGGAAGCACCCAAACGCGGTTTCGGTTCTGCTCCGTGTGCTTATAGAGCTTGCCTTAGAGAATTATATCACGTCGGCCAAGGTGCCGGTCCAGGACAAGGATAAGCTCGCAGTTAGACTCGAAAAGGTAGGTCAACATCTGCTGGCGGAGGGCCAGATCAACAGCAAACAGATGGATGTGCTTAGGAAATTCAAACAGGGCGACAAGCTCGTTTCGGCAGACACTCTAAATCGATACGTGCATTCACCTAATTTCGCACCATCACCTGAGCATCTCTCATCGATGTGGGACAGTCTCGCAGACGTAATCGTGCTCTGTCTGAAGACCTAGCGCCGCGGCTTCTGGTTCATGGATTCCTGCTTTAGAAATTTCGGCAAGGAAAGCTTCTGGCTTGCTTGTTCCATAAGGAACTCGGCCATTCCTTCGCCATTTAACCAGTAGATGAAATCTACAGAATTTCTGTCCGGGTCGTCGTCGGTGAACGCCTTGAAACCCTCCAACAGCAAATCTAAGGCATCGTCGTCGCCGGTAAAATCGAACCATTCTCCCGCGTACCAGTAGCTTGCGAAACCAGTATGCAGGCACCGTTCGTGGTGCGACATTCCCCAAAACGGTTTTTGACCGACTAAAGTCATGTCGGGCAGCCAGGTCTTTGCCGCCCTGAGCCGATTCTTATGCCGCTTGGACTTCCCGATCTTGTATTTGCCGTGGTTCTCTACAATGTAGATGTATCCCGGATCCACCCGGCGGATCTGCCAAACTGGCATGATTGTGCCTACATCTTTGAAGATCATTAAGCCTCTCCATCGCAGGCGAACTGTTCAGCTCGGAATTTAGGCGACAATCGACGCTCGAATTCCGGGTGAAGGCGGTCGTAAAGCCAATTGAGCTGCCTCGCCGACGAGTTCAACTGCTACTGCTTGAAGACGTTCTCCCGATGCCAACTGAGGTAACGAGGATGCGGTCGATATCGCGGTTCGGTGGGTACACGAGCGACTAGATCCTTTGTTAATAGATGCGACACGTCCTCGTTGAGCTGGCGTGAGCAGAGGATTTTGTAGTCATCCCCCATTGAAAGCAGGCCTCGATCGAACATCCAGTGAACTGTCCCGGACAAAGCGATACCATTCTGCACCGAGTCATTTCCGCCGCGTTCCACCGGGATGATATGTGCGGCTTCCACCTCAGGGCGACCGCCGCCGTTGATGAGACGCAAACCGGTAAACGCACAGGTACGATCGTAGACTGTACGGATATGTTGTCGGAACTTGGCGTCGCGGAAGGGCCGGCTGATTGTCTGCAGCAGTATGGGTCGCTCGAAATCACCTACATCATAGTAGGACTGCGGCGCCTCTTCCAAGTGGAGGATTGTCTTGCTATCCAAACGAGCGGGCCATTCGTCTTCCTGTCCAAGGCCTGCCGCGACGATCGAAGCGAACTCCTCCTCTTCGATGACACGAACGGCTTGTACACTGCGCCCGGGATTAATGGATAGATCTGGTCCGACGAGCTTCCTTTCGAATCCACCGCCGGCCACGTAATCTACAGGCGCATCGAAGTCCAAATACTCTTCAAGATGAGCGTAAAAGTGGTCCGCGGTACGTGGATCCGGCTTAACTGATGAGACCCGCGCTAGGCCTGAATAGTATCTGCTGCGCATCCGAGGGAGTGGACCATAGTAGATTATCCAGTCCCCAACCGTCTGCCGAACACGAGACAAATAAGTTTTAGGGAAGTGGTAGCGGATGCCCGTGACGTCGTCATAAGTGCTGTCGACTTTGTGGTAGAAGATTCCCTTCGCCATTCCCTCACCCTACTACTTGTCCCGATCTTAGGAGTATCCCTCGATTTGTATCTGGAAAAGAGGCTAAGGCGAATCGGGCGACATGTGATGGGCACCCGCAAACACTTGCGGGAGGATTGAAGATATTCCACCTCAGCTGTTTCATGCGTGCCGCATTGAAAGCTGGAGGAGTTCAGGCCTCCGGCCTATATCCGGACCGAGGAAAAGCATCAGCCAAGGAGCCAACCACCCATGAGCGTTGCCTTCGTCAAGGAAGAGAGTGCGGAAACGGCGGCGGAGACGTTGTTGCCGGACCGTCCGGTCTCGCCGCATCCGAACCTGGTGACGCAGGCGGGGTTGGAGGCCTTGAAGCGGCAGCTGGAGGAGGCGCGCGAGGCTTATGGGGCGGCAAGCGCCATCGAGGACGTGAACGAGCGGCGGCGGCAGGCGGCGGGGCCTTTGCGGGACCTTCGCTATTTCACCGAGCGGGTGCGCACGGCGCAGGTGATGCCCGAGCCGGTGGCGTCGGAGGTCGTGGCCTTCGGCAGCACGGTGACCTTTTCGCGCGAGGACGGGCGGGTCCAGCGCTACCGGATCGTCGGCGAGGACGAGGCCGATCCCAAGGCGGGCACGATTTCCTATGTGTCTCCCGTCGCCCGGCAACTGATGGGCAAGCGGGTGGGGGACGTCGTTTCGGTCGCGGGGCAGGAACTGGAGCTCGTTGCGATTTCCTGCGACGGGTGAGCCGCGCGATGAGCCCGGCGGTGCGAGGCCCGGGATCTCCCGATCCTGAACGGATCGTGCCGCAGGGTCCGAAGCGGCAGACGCGCCAAGCTGCCGATCCGCCATCCTTGACTGCATTCGAGGGCGCCGGCCCTTGATAGTCCGTCTTGCGCCTGTCACGAAGGGCTCTGGAGATTGGCGGGGCCATGGCTGCGATGCGAAAGACCAGATTGACGAACCTGCCGGCGCCCTATCTGAAGCGCCTTTCGGTACGCGAGGATGCAAGCCTCGGCGGTGACTATCCGTTCAACCTTCCCTGGCTCGACGGGGATTTTTCCCTCGATTTCTTAACGCCCGTGACGATCATCGTGGGGGAGAACGGGACGGGGAAATCGACGCTGATCGAGGCGGTGGCGGCACTTTGCGGCTATGACGAGGCAGGGGGCGGCAAGGGCTACAGGCCGCTGGACCATTCCCGCGCGGTGGACCGGAGCGGCGCGCTGCTCGCTTCTGCGCTACGGGCAAGCTGGCTGCCCAAGGTGACGGCCGGCTGGTTCTTTCGCGCCGAATCCTTCTTTTCGGTCGCCCGCTTCCTCGACGAAGCCGCGCGCGATGCCAATGCGGCACCGCCGGACTTTCTGTCCTGGAGCCATGGCGAGGGCTTCGTGCGCTTCTTCGAGGAGCGCATGAGCCGGCAGGGCATCTATTTTCTCGACGAGCCGGAAAGCGCGCTTTCGCCGAAACGACAGCTGGAACTGCTGCGGCTCCTGCACGAGATCCAGACGGCGGCGAGCGCCCAGATCATCATGGCGACCCATTCGCCGATCCTGATGGCGGTGCCGGGGGCGCGGCTTCTGGAGATCACGCGCGGGGGCCTGGCGGAGACGGAGCTGCGCCAGACACGGCACTTCCGGCTCTACCAGGATTTCACCAGCGACCCGGAGGATTTCATCACCCGTGCCTTGCGGGACGAGGTCTGAGGGACGGACGAGGGTTCGCCGTCAGATCCCCGAACCGTCCAGCTCCGCCTCGTCCTCCCATGCGCTCGGCCGGCACGGCATCGAAGGCGCGCCAGGCGTTTCCGTCGTACCGGCGCCCCTGGCCCAGGAGGCGAGGTTCCGGCCTCCGGGCCCTGTCCGGAGGGGCGGATGGTGACGGGGATGCGGCTGCCGTCCTTCGGGTGCCGTTCGCATCCGGCGCCAGCGGGCCGGTTGTTCCATGTCTGCCTCCCGTCGGGATGACGGTGGAGCATCGCCCTGGCGGCCTTTTGGCCGACGCTTCTGCAGGGCGAGAGCCGGCATGGGCTCGCATCGATGAGCTACCGGGGGGTGCCTATATTTCGGGCGCAGGTCCGGGAGCCACGCCCAAGAGCGGACTCACGGAACCGGCACACAACTCTTCCCACCGCCATTAGACGAAGGTTGATCTCACGCCCTTCTGCCAAGGGTGGTAGAACTATATCCGTCGGCATGTGCCGATTTTTGGAGGATCACCAGGCGCACCCCGCCGCTACGCTCGCGGCACCTGTGAGGCGAAACATGCGCCTCCCTTGCGTTGGATCTCAATTCTTACACTCGCAGACGAGCTTTGGGTTTTCAGTTGAACGCTGAAGGCATCGATGCGTGCAGCCGGCATTCATGGAGGAGGAATAATGGCAGTTGCAGACATGAACATCAGGGACCGCTCGCGTCCCATGACAGGGGAGGAGCGGAAGGTCATCATGGCCTCGTCCGCCGGCACCATCTTCGAATGGTACGACTTCTACCTCTACGGCTCACTGGCGGCGATCATCGGCGCGCAGTTCTTCACCGCCTTCCCGGAGGCGACGCGCAACGTGTTTGCGCTTCTCGCGTTCGCGGCGGGCTTCATCGTGCGCCCCTTCGGCGCGCTCGTCTTCGGTGCGCTCGGCGACATCGTCGGCCGCAAATACACCTTCCTCATGACCATCCTGATCATGGGTCTGTCGACCTTCCTGGTCGGCATGCTGCCGTCCTACAGCAGCTGGGGGGCTGCGGCGCCGGTCATCCTGATCATCCTGCGCATGCTGCAGGGCCTGGCGCTCGGCGGCGAATACGGGGGGGCGGCCGTCTACGTGGCCGAACATGCCCCTGCCAACAGGCGCGGCTACTTCACTTCCTTCATCCAGACCACGGCAACGCTCGGCCTGCTCCTGTCGCTGATCGTGATCCTGGCCGTGCAGGGCTATGTGAACGCCAACTGGGCGCCGACGGCGGTTCTCGATGCGGCCGGTGCGGCGGTGCTCAACCCGGACGGCAGCCCGAAGATGATCAAGGCCTTCGACCTGTGGGGCTGGCGCATCCCGTTCCTGGCGTCGATCCTGCTCCTGGCCATCTCGCTCTACATCCGCCTGCAAATGAACGAATCCCCGGCCTTCAAGAAGATGAAGGAAGAGGGCGCGGCTTCCAAGGCACCGCTGCGGGAAGCCTTCGGCACCTGGAAGAACGGCAAGATCGCGCTGATCGCGCTGTTCGGCCTCGTCGCGGGCCAGGCCGTCGTCTGGTATTCGGGCCAGTTCTACGCGCTGTTCTTCATCCAGAACGTCGTCAAGGTCGACAGCTTCACGGCCAACGTGCTTGTGGCCTGGTCGCTGATCCTCGGCACCGGCGGCTTCGTGTTCTTCGGCTCGCTGTCCGACAGGATCGGCCGCAAGCCGATCATCCTGGCGGGCTGCGCGATCGCGGCGCTGACCTACAGCTTCGTCTTCCCGCTGCTGACCCGGACGGCGAACCCGGCGCTTCACGCAGCACAGCAGACGCCGGTTACCGTCACCGCCTCGCCGGAGGACTGCTCGTTCCAGTTCAACCCGACGGGAACGGCGAAGTTCACCTCGTCCTGCGACATCGCGAAGGCAACGCTTGCCCGCAACTCGGTGAACTACCAGAGCGTCGAGGACGCGGCGGCAACGGTTGCGCAGATCAAGATCGGCGACACCGTCATCCCGGCCTATGATGGCGCGGCACTGACGGGCGACGACCTGAAGAACGCCACGGCGGCCTTCAACAAGGGCGTCAACGACGCGCTGACGGCGGCGGGCTATCCGCTCTCGGCCGATGCGAACACGTCGGTGGTGAAGGCCGCCCACTTCTTCGACATCTTCACGGGCCAGAAGATCACGGTCGTGCTGATCCTGACCTATCTGATCGTGCTGGTGACGATGGTCTACGGCCCGATCGCGGCTATGCTGGTGGAACTGTTCCCCACCCGCATCCGCTATTCCGGCCTGTCGCTGCCGTACCATATCGGCAACGGCTGGTTCGGCGGCCTCATGCCGGCGACGGCCTTCGCCATCTCCGCGCAGACGGGCAATGTCTATGGCGGGCTCTGGTACCCGATCGTGATCGCCGCCGCGACGGTGGTAATCGGCGCCCTGTTCGTGCCGGGCGGTACCCACAAGAAGGACATCTTCGCCGACGACGCGAGATAGTCCGAAACGCGCAGGCCGGTTCCGGAACCGGCCTGCCGATGCTGCCCGGCACCAGCCGATAGTGCAGGTCGTGCATGGAGAATGGAAACTGTGGAATTGCTGGCGTCTCAACTGATCGATCCGTTCCGCATCGGGATGATCTTCTTTCTTCTCGTGACGGCGCTGAGGACCCGTGCTGCAACGGGAATGGTCGTTCCCCTGGGGCTTGGGGTGGTCTTCATCGCCATCCTGCTGCCGCTGACGACGGCACGGGACGCATCCGGAACGGGTGATATGGCGATGGCCGTGGCCGCCGGCATTGCCGCAAATGCGCTCATCCTGTCCGTCTGCCTGGCAGCCTGGACGGCCTGGAAAAAGACGCGCTGAGCCAATAGGGCAGCCGTGCTCCACACGCCTTACCCGAAGCGCCACGCGGATAGTCCGCAGCCAATTCCGCCTTGCGGCCGGCGCAGATCATGGGTCGGCCATCCAATGTTCACCGGAAGCGAAGGACTTGCCGAAAGCTACGGGATGACGAACCGCATCATCCCTGATCGGCGGGCATGGACGGCGCCAGGTGATCTGGCGCCTGGGCGCGAGGCCCCGGCGTTCGGAATTGCGCCGCGGATCTTCCGCGTCCTCGAACGGGTCCCGTTACGGCGATCGAAGGAGCTTAGTCTGGCCGGATCAGTATTTGTACAGCCGAGGTCGTAGCGCCTAGGCCGATCTACCGTCATCGGCGCCGTTTGGGCAAAGAAGCTCGAAGCCTGTGCTGCTCGTCGTGGATGCGCGACCCAGGCAGGATGGCCCGACGCAGCAGGCCGGCCGCAGGGGCGAGGCATGGGCAGGGTCGCTCCGGACGTCGGGTCGAGGTTTGCCGCCCGCCCTGAGATGCCGACGGCCAAGGGCTAGGAGGGGCTAGCAAAAGCTAGCAAGGGATAGAGGGGGCTCGGAAGTCCCCGGCGCCGGCGGGATGGGAGGCGATACCTCTGCAGGCGCCCGCAATCCAAATCCTAAATTCCCGACCCGTCCAGTTCCTCTTCGTCCTCGCCCTCCCAGGCGGTGGGCAGGGCCAGTTGCTCGTCATTGGCGGCGGGCAGGGGCATCCAGCATTTCAGTTCCGGCTCCGCATATTCGATGATGGCGCCAGGTGCGGAATCGGAGGAGCGCCAGGCTTCTCCGCCGTACTGGTCGCCCTTCGACCAGTAGACGAGATCGACGGCGCCCGCGCCCTGTTCGGAGGGTCGGATGGTGACGAGGATGCGGCTGCCATCCCTCGGTGCGGTTCGCATCTGACGCCAGCGGCCGGGTTCTTCCATGCATGCCTCCCTTTTTAGACGATGGTGGAGTGTCGCCTTGCGCGGCTTCGCGGTCAACGCGTCTCTTCGGCAAGAGTTCGGGCGGGAAGTCGGGAGCGGCTTCAGGTGACGAAGGGCATGATGTCGATGCCGTCGCCGGGAAAGACGGTGATGTGGGGGTGGTCCAGGAAGAGGTCCGCGGCGGCCTCGGCGGTTTCCGCCTCGACCATCAGATAGCCGCAGAAGGGGTTGCGGGCTTCGGCGACGCCGTTCTTCGTCACCCGCGTCGTCCTGCCGACCATGCCGCCGCGGTCGAGGATCGCCCCGCATTGCGGTCCTCCCAGGCCGCCCATTGCTTCACGCCGGCCGCATCAACGGCATCCTGCTCGGGTTTGGGCAGGCTGCGGAAAGCCGCAAGGTCCTCGGGCTTCATCGTGTAGACTGCAAGAAATCGGGGCATGGGCTTCTCCTCCAGAGATGCCGCTTGTTGTCATGCCGGGAAGGCGAAAGGTCAAGCCGGGCGGAGGAAAGCGCAGGGCCGCTGTACAGCCCCGGCCGGTATCGGGCAGCGCGTCAGGCGCCCTCGAATTTCACCGTCACGCCGCGCTGGCGAAAATAGGCCTGCATCAGCTTGCGGCCGGAGCGGTTGTTCTGGGCAAGTCTTGCCGGGTCGAAGATGGCTTCCTTCCTGCCTTCGCGCGCAAGGGCGGCCTTGAGGGTGGCGATATGGGTGTCGAGGTCGGCATTGTCTGCCGCAAGCGATTGGTAGATGCGGTCGGTTGCCTCGGCCACGGTCAGTTCTGTCACCGTCAAACTCCTGTCGTTGTGGTCTGGCTGGCGCTTAGCATGTTTTTCAGCCTGGCCATACGGGTATCGGGCGGCGGGCGATCAGCGAAGGAGGCCGTCGAGGCCGAACTCGTCCCAGCCGGCAAGGGGCGGGGTGTCGTCCTCCCCGTCGGCGGAGGCGTCCCGGGTCCCCTTGCCCTTCTTCAGCGAGCGGGTGAGCTTGGCCTTGAAGGCGGCGCGCCGCCGGTTCTCCGCTGCCGCTGCCTTGTCGTGCTCACGCCATTCGTCCACGGTGCCCTGGTCGAGCAGGTCCTTGAGGAGTTGCGGGTCGAAGACGTGGAAGGTGATCTGGCGCGCCCGGCCGCGAAGCTTGACGGTGCGCGTGCCGGCGCTCTGCAGCCGCCCGTCTTCCAGCCACCGATGGCGTTCGGTGGTGGAAATCGACAGGACGTCCTCGATCTCGCGCGGGATCACCGGCAGGTCCTCGATGGCTTGGAGCGCCTGCGAGACGATGGCGCAGGCGCAGCGGAACTCAGCCTCGTCGCCTTCGGACATGGACAGCGTCAGGTTCGCGACGGTGTAGTCGAGCGCCTTGCGGGCTGCCATCGGCAAGCGGGCGCGGATCTCGAGCAGAATGCCCTTGGCGCGAACGGTGGATCCGAAGGTTGCTGCCGCCGGCAGGCTCCAGGTCTTAACCAGCGCCGGGGGTTCGGTGTCTTTCTTGCTCTTCGACATGCGGGCAGCATGTGGCGATCGGGAGGTCCGGCGTCAATGGATACACCCCGCCGCCCCATCCCGGGCCGCCTTCGCCCGGGATAGGGATTCGTCTCTTGGGGTCAGATCCCCAGGCCACCGGCCACGGTGAGTTGCTGTCCGTTGATGTAGCCCGCATGGGGGCCGGCCAGGAAGGCGATGGTTTCGGAGACTTCCTCCAGCGTCGCGATGCGGCGGATCGGGTGCATGTCGAGGATGGCGTCGCGGTTAGGAAGTTCGCCGGCGACATCGGCGGCCATGTCCGTCGGCATGATGCCGGGCTGGATCACATTCGCGGTGATGTTCCGCGGCCCGAGATCGCGGGCGATGCCCTTGGCATAGCCGGCGAGCGCCCATTTGGTGGCGGCGTAATCTGCGACGCCGGGGAAGACGACGTGGGAGCCGAGGCCGGAGCCGACGAAGATGATGCGTCCGCCATCGGACAGCCGGGGGGCTGCGGCGCGGGTGTTGGCGATGGTACCGAGCACGTTCACCTGCCACTGGCGGTTATAGCTGTCCCAATCGAGCGACGGGTCGTCCACCGTCTGGCCCTGAACCGCGATGCCGGCATTGTTGACGAGGATGTCGAGCCGGCCGAATTCGGCCAGGACGGCATCGATCAGGGGGCGTGCGGAGGAAAGGTCTGCCTGGTCGCTCTTTACGGCAAGGGCCCGGACGCCCTTGGCCTTCAGCCTTTCCACGACGGCATTGGCCTTTTCGGCAGAGGCGGCGTAGCTGATGGCGACGTCTGCGCCGTGGGCGGCAAGCGTTTCGGCGGTCGCGGCGCCGAGGCCGCGCGAGCCGCCGGTGACGAGGGCGACCTTGCCTTGAAGCGTCTTTTGTGTGTCGGACATGGGGAATGCCTTTCTGCAAAGGTTGAGCGCCGGTCGGGAGAGGTAGCGCGTTTACGTAACGACTATTACGATAACGATCGGTATGCAATT
Source organism: Pseudorhizobium endolithicum (assembly GCF_902153245.2). Lineage (GTDB taxonomy): Bacteria > Pseudomonadota > Alphaproteobacteria > Rhizobiales > Rhizobiaceae > Neorhizobium > Neorhizobium endolithicum. The sequence continues at coordinate 289,527 of NZ_CABFWF030000013.1, read as the reverse complement.
TGACCAGCGGCGTCAAGAGGTTTAATAATGGTCGTTATGAAACAGGATGGATCGAGCTGATGGGACGCCATCGCGAATTCGACATCGACAAGGCGCTGGACGCCGTACTCTGCGTCTTCTGGCGCAAGGGCTATGAGGGCGCGTCCTATGCGGACCTGACGGCAGCGGCGGGCGTGGAGCGGCCGGCGCTCTATTCCGCCTTCGGCAACAAGGAAGAGCTCTTCCGCAAGGCGCTGCAGCGCTATTACGATCGGTTCCTGCAGTATATTCCCGAGGCGCTGGCATTGCCGACGGCGCGCGAGGTGGCGGCGCATATTCTCTACGGTGCGATCGACCTCAACACCCGCTTCGACGACCACAGAGGCTGCCTCTTCATCAACGGCGTGCTGGCGGGCTCAGACGATGCCGAGCCGGTGCGGCAGGTGCTGATCGAGGGGCGAGCGATCGCCGAAGGCGAGATTCGCGAACGCTTCGAGCGGGCGAAGGCCGAGGGCGATCTGCCGGAGACGGCCAAGCCCGAGGCACTCGCTGCCTTCCTGATGGCGGTGACGCACGGCATGGCGGTGCAGGCCAAGGCAGGTTTCAGCCGCCAAGTGCTGGAGGGCGTGGCGGAGCAGGCGCTGGCGAGCTGGCCGGCGGGGCGGTCAAAGACGGCGGCCTGAACTAGCGGGCGAAGCGCTTTGCGCCGGCCACGCAGAGGATCACGGCAAGCGTCACCGCGACCATGGCCGGGCTGACCGCTTCACCCAGTAGCGTGGCGGCGAGCGCCAGGCCAAAAAAGGGCTGCAGAAGCTGCAACTGGCCGACGCCGGCGATTCCGCCCAGCGCCAGGCCGCGATACCAGAAGACGAAGCCGATCAGCATGCTGAACAGGGAGACATAGGCGAGGCCGAGCCAGGCCGGGCGGCCGACGGCTTGAAGCGTGGGCGGCAGGGTGGTCACCGCGAGCGCCACCATCACCGGCAGCGACAGGACCAGTGCCCAGGAGATTACCTGCCAGCCGCCGAGGCGGCGGGAAAGGCGCGCGCCTTCGGCATAGCCGAGGCCGCACAAGAGGATCGCCGCCAGCATGAGCATGTCGCCGGGCGGTGACGCGGTGCCGCCGCCCGAAAGGGCGAACCCTGCAACCAGCGCGCTGCCGAGGCCGGAAAACAGCCAGAAGGCCGGCTTAGGGCGCTCGCTGCCGCGCAGCACGCCGAAGAGCGCGGTGGCGAGCGGCAGGAGGCCGACGAAGACGATGGAGCGGGCGGCGGTGACGTGCTCCAGCGCCAGCGCGGTCAGCAGCGGGAAGCCGACGACGACGCCGAGCGCCACGACGGCAAGCGGCAGCAGGTCCGTGCGCGCTGGTCGCTTCTCGCGGAAGGCGGCAAGCAACAGGATCGCCAGCCAGCCCGCAATCGCGGCGCGCGCACCCGTCAGGAACAGGGGGTGAAAATCCGCGACCGCCGCTCGGGTCGCCGGCAGCGAGCCGCTGAAGATCAGCACGCCGAGGAATCCGTTGATCCAGCCGCTTGTGGTCCTGTCCATGGCTGCTCGGTCTCCTCGGCGGGTTCTCGGGGTGTCGGATGCGTGCCGGCATCGCCTTGGGGCGGTCGGGACGTCAGGATCCGACCCTAGAGCCTGCGGGATGGATTCCCCAGCAACAGTCCATTACACTTCCGGCAAACTGTTATGGTAACGGGAGCAGTACGGATGGACGTCTCGACGAGTCGGGCCGGCACGCAGGTGGAGCGGGTGGCGGCGGCGATCCGCCAGAGGATCGCCGGGCGGTCGCTTCTTCCCGGCGCCAAGCTGCCGTCCATTCGAAGCTTCGCCGGCACCATGGGGGTCTCCGCTTCGACGGTGGTGGAGGCCTATGACCGGCTGGTCGCGGAGGGCGTTATCGAGGCGCGGCGGGGATCGGGCTTCTACGTGCTGCGCCGCCAGCAGCCGCTATCGCTGGCACAGATCGGGCCGCAACTGGACCGGGCGGTCGACCCGTTCTGGGTATCGCGGCAGTCGCTGGAGGCGGGCCACGATGTGCCAAAGCCGGGCTGCGGATGGCTTCCCTCCTCCTGGATGCCGGAGGAGGAGTTGCGGCGCGCGCTGCGCAGGCTTTCCCGCACAGGCGCCGAGGCATTGACGGATTACGGCACGCCGCTTGGACACCGGCCGCTGCGCCAGCTGCTTTCCCAGCGGCTCGGCGAGCACGGCGTAGCGGCGCCGCCCGAGCAGATCCTGCTGACGGAGAGCGGCACCCAGGCAATCGACATGCTCTGCCGGCTGCTCGTCGAGCCGGGCGAGACGGTGCTGGTCGACGATCCCTGCTACTTCAACTTCCTGGCGCTTCTGCGTGCCCACCGGGTGACGGTCGTCGGGGTGCCGTGGACGCCGACGGGGCCGGACCTGGCGGCGTTTGCGGCGGCAATCTCCCACCACCGGCCGCGGCTCTATATCACCAATTCCGGCCTGCAGAACCCGACGGGGGCATCGCTCACGCCGGCGATCGCCCACAGGCTGCTGGCGCTGTCGGAGGAAGCGGGACTGACGATCATCGAGGATGACATCTTCGGCGACTTCTGCCAGGAGCCGGTGCCAAGGCTGGCGGCGCTCGACGGGCTGGAGCGGGTGATCCAGATCGGCAGCTTTTCGAAGACGCTGACGGCGGCGGCGCGTTGCGGCTATGTCGCCGCGCGGCGCGACTGGATGGAGCGGCTGGCGGACCTCAAGATCGCCACCACCTTCGGCGGCAATCCGGTCTCTGCGGAACTGGTCTACGCGATCCTGCGCGACGGCAGCTACCGGCGCCACCTCAACGGATTGCGCGAGCGGCTGGCGCGGGCACGCGGCGACGTTGCCGTGCGGCTCAGCGGGCTCGGCATCCGGCCGTGGATCGAACCGCGCGGCGGCATCTTCCTGTGGTGCGAACTGCCCGAAGGGCTGGACGCGGCGGAGGTGGCGAAGCGGGCGCTGGCGGAGGACGTGGTGCTGGCACCGGGCAACGTGTTCAGCGTCTCGCAGTCGGCGAAGCGCTTCATGCGCTTCAACGTGGCGCAGTGCCGCGATCCGCGGATCTATGGAGTGCTGGAGCGGGCGATGGACGGTGCAGCCGGGTGATCTCGGCCGGCCGCGGCCGCATCGGGCAGGACTTGCCCGTGATCTCGATCTCCGGTCGGGAGGAGCGCTCTTGGCGCCTATTCTTCAGGCGGCACAGGGACCGGCCGGCCTTCCTCGTCGAGGGCGACCATGATGAAGGTTCCGGCGGTGACCTTCTCCAGCACGCGGTGGCGCGCACGGTGAGCCCAAGCCTCCACCTGAAGCGTGATGGACGTGCGGCCGACGCGGGTGAGTTCCGTATAGACGTTCAGGGTATCACCGATCTTCACCGGCAGTTCGAACGCCATCTCCTTGACGGCGGCCGTGACGACGCGGCCGCGGGCGCGTTCGGCCGCGCGGATGCCGCTTGCCAAGTCCATCTGCGACATCACCCAGCCGCCGAAGATATCGCCGGCGGCGTTGGCATCGGCCGGCATGGCCAGCGTGCGGAGCGTGAGTTCGCCCGTAGGGCGGGGACTGTCGGTCATGGAGGAATTCCTTTCGCCGACAAGAAATCCGATTCTGCGTCGGCGGGCCAGTTACGTTCTTCGAAAGGGTGGGCCGGCGAGCTCCATTAGTCTTTAGTCGTAGCTAATTCGCGCATGAGGCGAGAAAGAAGCCCTTCACCACCCAGTAACTTTCATGGGCTAGATATTGTTACAGAATGTCACAAAAGGGGAGGGGATCCCATGCAACGCCTGACCATTTCCGCGAGAATGTACTTTCTCATCGCGCTGTCCCTCATCATCCTCGGGGGCGCGCTGACGTTGAGCCTGTTCCAGAGCTATGCCTCCTCCGAGAAGGAGCGGAAGGCGGGGCTCGCCTACATGGACGACATTGCCATGAGCGTCCTGAAGCAGTATCACGCCCTGGAGGTCTCGGGTGCGCTCACCCGCGAACAGGCGCAGGCGGAGGCGATGAAGGCAATCGGCGCCATGCGCTATGCCGACGGGAGCGGCTATTTCTGGATCAACGACATGCGGCCCTACATGGTCATGCATCCGATCAACGCAAAGCTGAACGGGACGGACCTGTCGCAGAACAAGGATCCCAACGGCAAGCACCTGTTCGTGGAGTTCGTCGACACGGTCAAGGCGAGCGGCCAGGGCTTCGTCGACTACTATTGGCCGAAGCCGGGCCTTGAGGAGCCGGTCGAGAAGTACTCGCACGTCATCGGCTTCGAACCCTGGGGCTGGATCGTCGGTACTGGCGTCTATGTCGACGACCTGCATGCGATGTTCCGCGACAACCTCGTCACCTATGCCTCGATCTTCGGCTTGTGCGCCGTGGTCCTGATCGGAGGCGCCTTCTTCGTCATCCGCAGCGTCACGGCACCCCTTGGCCAGGTCAAGGGCGTGCTCCAGCACATCGCGGACGGTGAGGCGAACGTCACCGTTCCCCACACGCAGCAGAAGAACGAGATCGGCGACATGGCACGCGCGCTGGTCGTGCTGCGGGATGCGGTCGAGGAGCGTATCGCCCTGCAGGAGCGCGAAAGCGAGCAGCAACGTGCGCTTGCAGAGGAGCGCTCGTCGAACGAACGGGTGCTGTCGGCAGCCTCCGACCGCCAGGCCCGCGCAATGGCCGAGCTCGGCCGGGCGCTTTCCGAACTGGCGCAGGGCAATCTGTCCGTCAGTGCGGCAGACCTGGGTTCCGACTACGCCAAGATCCGCGAAGACTTCAACCATGCGGTAAGCTCGCTGCGCCAGACGGTGCAGGCGATCACCGAGACCAGCCACGTCGTCCGCGACAGCGCAGCGGATATCAGCGGCGCGACCAGCAACCTGTCGCGCCGGACGGAGCAGCAGGCCGCATCTCTGGAGGAGACCGCTGCCGCTCTCGACGAGATCACCGCGACCGTAAGGACCGCCTCGGAGCGGGCCAACGAAGCGCGCCTGATGGTTGCCGAGACAAAGCAGAGCGCTGGACGCTCCGGCGAGATCGTCCGCAACGCGGTCGACGCGATGGGCCGGATCGAGGACTCGTCGAGCCGCATCAACCAGATCATCTCGGTCATCGACGAGATCGCCTTCCAGACCAACCTGCTGGCGCTCAATGCCGGCGTCGAGGCCGCCCGTGCGGGCGAGGCCGGCCGTGGCTTCGCCGTCGTCGCACAGGAAGTGCGCGAACTGGCACAGCGTTCGGCCAACGCGGCCAAGGAGATCAAGACGCTGATCAGCAATTCGGCCCGCGAGGTGGAGAGCGGCGTTTCGCTCGTCCGCTCGACCGGCGATGCCCTGATCGAGATCGCCCAACTGGTCGAACGCGTTAACTCGCATGTGGAGACGATCGCGACCGCCTCACGCGAGCAGGCGACCGCGCTGCAGGAGATCAATTCCTCCGTCAACAACATGGACCAGATGACGCAGCAGAACGCGGCGATGGTGGAAGAGACCACCGCCGCCAGCCAGACGCTGGCGGAGCAGAGCCTGCATCTCCAGAGCCTGCTGTCGGCCTTCCGGCTGGAGAGCGGCCACGGCGCCTACGGCTTGGGCCACGCGACGCGCGCCGCCTGACGATCCGGGCAGGACATCCAGGACCCGCCGGGGGAAGCTCCGGCGGGTCTTCCATGCCGGGCAGCCTGAAGCGGCCGGTCGTCCCCTGGGGGCGAAGGATAGGGACGGAAGGCCGATACTGCGGGGCGATGGACGAATCCACCGGCCGTTCGCCTCGAAGATACCCTTATGCTGCCTTGTTTTCTCAAGCCTTCGTTTACCGCATCGACGTAGATTCTCGGGATGTGCCATTTCGGCACCGTGAGCGGCAACTGGTATGGCGTATGCTTCCCTTTCCCGGCGGGTTCTCGCCTCGCTGATGATCACGACGATGCTGGCGAGCTGTTCCGCCGAAGGCCTCGTGCCGCCGGCGAGCGTCGACGGCGAGACCCGCGTCAGCTCGATCGGGCCGATGTCCGAGCCTTCCGCGTCGCAGCAGCCCTACCAGGCGCCGGTGGCCCCCGTGTCGCAGGCCGGTGGCGGCTATGTCGATCCCTATGCCGCAGATCTGCCCGTCCAATCGGCTCCCCTGGAGAATGCTCCCGCAGCTGCGTCCACCGCACGGGCGGGCGAACTGCCGATGATCGACAGCGACGAGGCGATGCCGCTCTCTTCAGCCGGAAGCGCGGGGCAGGTCATCCCCGAGGAGGGCGTCAACATGGATGCCCAGTTCGGCTTCGTCGACGGCGGCGGGGCTCAGGTGACGGGGCTAGCGCAGGAGCAGGACCAGATGATCGCCGAGGGCGCGACGGCGCAGCCCGTGGTCGACGGCATCGGAACCGACAATCCGGTGGCGCTCGGCTCTAATGCCGGAATGCCTTCTCCACAGAACGACCAGATGATCAGCATTCCGCCGAAGCGGCAGGGCGCCGGGATGCAGGACGGGCAGGGCGGCGGCAACCTCGTATGGGGCGACCACTCGCCGGTCGTGGCGCGGACGCGGCTGCCGCCGCAGGAGCCGCAGCAGGTTTCGATGCTGGCGCCCGACAATCCGATGAGCGAGCGGCAGCCGATCCGGCCACGGACGGTCATGCCGCAGTCGGAGGTAAGCTGCCGGGCCGAGCTTCGCCGGCTCGGGGTTCAGTTCCGCGACATTCCGCCCATCCACGACGGTCCGAGTTGCGGCATCGAGCATCCCGTACTGCTCAGCGGGTTTTCCGGCAACATCGCCCTGAAGCCGGCGACTAAGCTCAACTGCCAGACGACGCTTGCGCTGGCGAAGTGGGTGAAGTTCGAACTCGCCCCATCCTCTCGCTACCGCTACCTTTCCGGCGTGAAGACCATCGAGTCCATGGGCGGCTATTCCTGCCGGCGGATGAACAACAGCCGGCAGAAGCGCAACCCCATGTCGGAGCATGCGCGCGGCAACGCCATCGACCTTGGCAAGTTCGTGCTGAAGAACGGCAAGCGGATCGACGTGCGCAAGAAGAACATCTTCGCCTTCCGGGAGCGCGGCCTGCTGAACACCGTCCGCGACGACAGCTGCAAGTATTTCCATACGGTCCTGGGTCCCGGCAGCAACAAGGAGCACTGGAACCACTTCCACTTCGATCTGCGCGCCCGCAGGTCCGGATCGAAATACTGCGACTAGCGGATGCCGCGGCGGTCGGTGTTGCGCAATAGGTGATCAGGCGTACCGCCTGCCGCCGAACCCGCTTGTCACCGGGGGCGCAAGGTGCCAAGGACAGTGCCGCAGTGAAACCCAGGCCGCGTCGCGGCAGCATTTCCGGTCACACCGATGCCTCCTTTTTCCGAACTTCTTCCCTTCGTCGTGGCTCTTGCCGCAGCGGGAGCGCTTGCAGGCCTTCTGGCCGGCATGTTCGGGATCGGAGGCGGCGCCGTCCTGGTGCCGATCTTCTTTCACGTCTTCGGTATTCTCGGCGTGCCGGAGGAGGTGCGCATGCAACTGTCGCTCGGCACCTCGCTCGCGATCATCGTGCCGACGTCGATCCGCTCCTTCATGGCGCATCGGAAGCGCGGGGCGGTCGATACGGCGCTGCTGAAGGGGTGGATCATCGCCGTGCCGCTTGGTACGCTCGCCGCAGCCTATGTCGCGGCGAGGGCGTCGAGCGCCGAACTGCGGGCGATCTTTGCGATCATCGCCCTGGCGCTGGCCTTCCGGATGATCTTCAACCGGGCAAGCTGGCGGCTGGGAACCGACCTTCCCGGCAGGCCGGCGCGGTTTGCCGTGGGAACGGGCATCGGAATCCTGTCCGGGCTGATGGGGATCGGCGGCGGCGTGCTCAACAATACATTCATGACCCTCTACGGACGCCCGATCCACCAGGCCGTGGCGACCTCGTCGGGGGTCGGCGTGCTGATCTCGCTGCCGGGGCTCGCCGGTTATGTCTGGGGCGGCTTGGGCGTTTACGGCCTGCCGCCGTTTTCGACCGGTTACATCAACTGGCTCGCAGTCGCCCTGCTGATCCCGATCACGCTGTCGCTGGCACCGCTCGGCGCGCAGCTCGCCCATGCCATGTCGAAGCGGCAGCTGGAGATCGGCTTCGGGATCTTCCTGATCCTCGTTTCGCTGCAGTTCTTCGCGACGATCATCGTGTAAGGCACGCCGGCGTTTCGTCGAGATTGGTCCGCCATCGTGAACGCAATGTTCTTCTATCGGGGATGGTTTCAGGGCGAGTGATGCCTATATTGGCGCCACTTCCCGCAAACACATTTCGCAAAAGAACTCCGCATGGCTCCCATCGTATCCATCCGTAACCTGGCCAAAACCTATGGCAACGGGTTTCAGGCGCTGAAGGGCGTGAACCTGGACATCGGGAAGGGCGAGATCCTTGCGCTTCTCGGGCCGAACGGTGCGGGCAAGACGACGCTGATCTCGATCGTCTGCGGTCTCGTCAATCCAAGCGACGGCCAGGTGCTGGTCGGCGGCCACGATGTGGTGCGCGACTTCCGCCGGACACGGGCGATGATCGGCCTGGTGCCGCAGGAACTCACGACGGACCAGTTCGAGACGGTCTGGAACACGGTGACCTTCTCTCGCGGGCTGCATGGCAAGAAGGCCGATCCGGCGAGGATCGAAGCCATCCTCAGGGATCTTTCGCTATGGGAGAAGCGCGAGAACATGCTGCGCGAACTCTCCGGCGGGATGAAGCGCCGCGTGCTGATCGCCAAGGCGCTGGCGCACGAGCCGGAAATCCTCTTCCTCGACGAGCCGACGGCCGGTGTCGATGTCAACCTGCGGCGGGAGATGTGGCAGGTGGTGGAGCGGCTGCGCAAGGACGGCGTCACCATCATCCTCACCACGCATTACATCGAAGAGGCCGAGGAGATCGCCGACCGGGTGGGGGTCATCAACGGCGGCGAGCTGCTGCTGGTGGAGGACAAGACGGCGCTGATGAGGAAGCTCGGGCGCAAGGAATTGCGGCTGGAGCTTGCCGAGCCACTTGGAGCACTGCCGCCGGGGCTCGATTCCTACAATGTAGCACTCGCCGAGGACGGCGGCGCGCTGATCTACGAGTACCAGGGCGAAGCGGAGCAGGGGCGCATTGCGACCCTTCTGGGATCGCTCGCGGCGCAGGGTATCGAATTCCGCGATCTGTCCACCCGGCAGAGCTCGCTGGAGGACATCTTCGTGGAACTGGTGGGGCAGAGAGCATGAATTACGAAGCGATCAAATCCATCTACCTGTTCGAGATGGCGCGGATGCGCCGCACGCTGCTGCAAAGCGTCGTCTCGCCGGTCATCACCACCTCGCTCTACTTCATCGTCTTCGGCACGGCCATCGGCTCGCGCATCCAGGAGGTGGACGGCGTTTCCTACGGCTCCTTCATCACCCCTGGCCTGATCATGCTGACATTGCTGACGCAGTGCATCGGCAACGGCTCGATCGGCATCTACTTCCCGAAGTTCACGGGGACCATCTACGAAATCCTGTCGGCGCCCATCGCGATGACCGAGATCCTGATCGGCTATGTGGGAGCCGCGGCCAGCAAGGGGCTGATCATCGGGCTGATCATCCTCGCCACGGCCTCGTTCTTCGTCGACATCTCGATCGCCCATCCGGTGATGATGGTGGTCTTCCTGGTGCTGACGGCCATCACCTTCAGCCTCGCCGGCTTCATCATCGGCATCTGGGCGAAGAACTTCGAACAGCTCAACATCGTGCCCATGCTGGTGGTGCCGCCGCTGACCTTCCTCGGCGGGAGCTTCTACTCGATCGACATGCTGCCGCCGTTCTGGCAGGCGGTGAGCCACTTCAATCCGGTGCTCTACCTCGTTAGCGGTTTCCGTTGGAGCTTCTACGAAATCGCCGACGTCAATCCGCTGATCAGCCTCGCCATGATCGGGCTGTTCCTGACGCTCTGCCTGACGCTGGTCGCGTGGATATTCAGGACGGGCTACCGCCTGCGGAACTGAGGGTTGTCCTTCGTGATCATGAGAGCGTGATCACGGAGGCGCGAGAATGCCCGTTTGCCGCAGCAGAGACGTCTTGCTCCGGAGCGCTGCGACGACCAACCGGGGCGCCTTCGTCGTGTCGGTGGTGATGCTCGGGTGGCTGGAGAAGATCATGGCCAGGACCTAGGCCGCGCCGGCAAACAGCCGAGCAAGATCTGACCTCCGCGACCCTCAGAGCATGCTGACGCGGACCAGGAACACGAAGACGACGAGCATCGACACCAGCGCCAGCATGGTGATCGCCTGGGCGACGCCTATGGTGACGGCTCCGAACACGACAAGAGCGGCGGCAACGAGGGTGAGGAGGAGAAGAAGGATCTTTGTAGACATGGCCGGCTTATAGCCCATCCGGCAAAGTTGACAAAACGACGTTCTGACGCAGGCGCCAGGACTGTATCACTCCTTCAGAGGAGAGGCGTCAGTCGCGCAGACGCAGTTCGTCGGTCTGCATCTGGACCGAATCCAGCGTGGAAAGGAAGGTCATGCCGAGAAGGCTCTGGTCCAGCCGGCCTTCCTCGGCAACCATGGCACGCAGGTCGCGACGCACGATCGGGCCGATCACAATCTCGGCCAGCCGCACCGGGGCAGCGGTGGCCCGGCCATTGGCTGTCGAAACGGTCACGGAATAGGCAAGGCTTCGCGGGTCGAGGCCGATCCGTTCGGCATCGTCGTAGGACAGGACCACGGCGCTGGCGCCGGTATCCACGAGCATCGGGACCGGATGGCCGTTCACGCTCACCGTCGTCTGGAAATGTCCGCGGGTGCCGCGATGGATGACGACTTCGGTGATGCCGTCCCGGCTGCTGACCTCCACCGCGCTTCCCGGAACAAGGCCGGCGGAAAGGCGGGCGCCGATCTGCTGCAGGTCGTAGCGATAGAGGTAGCCGGCGACGAGGCCGAGGATGATGACGAGCCAGACGGCGATGTAGCGCAGGATCTGGCCAAGGTTGCCCCGGCGTCCGGCGAGCAGGCCGGCCGAGAGCAAGCCGGCGATCGGCACGAGGTAGATCATCCGGCCGAAATCCTCGTTCGCCATGCCGAAGGTCTGGCCGCTGTCGTGGTTGACGAGGAGAAGGGCAAGGCCCGCACCCAGAACGAGAAGGACGAAGGTGAGACCGTTCACGGGAGCGCCCGCTCCCGCGCCAGCCGCTGGCGCTTCGTTTCGCGGCGGGGCTTCCGCTCGACCGTATCGATCCGTGCAGGCAGAATTTCCATCAGCGCCAGCCGCTCCCCCTCGCTGAACTTCATCCAGCCCGCGATTTCGTCGCGGGTGCGTCCACAGCCGAAGCAGTAGCCGGTCTTGTCGTCGATGGAGCAGACGAGGATGCAGGGCGAGATCATGGCTGACATATCGGCGGTTCAGGCGATGAGTGCAAGGGAGGCGAGAAACACGATCTCGCTGGCCTGCTGCGTGGCGCCGATCGTATCGCCGGTGTGGCCGCCGATCTTCCTTGTCGCAAGCCGGGTGACACCGAGAGCGGCAAGCGCTGCAAGGGCGCCGGCAAGGAGGACAGGGACGGGAGAGACCGCCGGCAGCAGGAGGAGCAGCGCGAGGAGGGCCGCGCTGGTGAGGGCGAAGGTGCGGGAAGCCGCGGCCGGCCTGCCGGCGGCGACTGCCACCCCGTTAGGGCGCGCCGACGGCAACGCCGCCCAATGCCAGACCATCAGGCCTCGGCTGATTGCCGCCGCAGCCATCAATCCCAGGGCCGGAAGTGCAGCCTTTCCTTCGGCGAGGGCGGCGAGGGCCGCCGTCCGCAGGGCGAGGGACAGGATGAGGGCGATGACGCCATAGCTTCCGGCACGGCTGTCCTTCATGATCGACAGCGCATGCTCCCGATCCCTGCCACCGCCGAAACCGTCGGCCGCATCGGCAAGGCCGTCCTCATGCAATGCGCCGGTGAGGATCGTCAGCACCGTGAGCGCGACGACCACCGGCAAGAGAGGATCCGCGTCCATTTGCAGCAACAGCGCGAGCACGAGCGCCGGCCCGGCGGCGATCAGAACGCCTGCGGCCGGAAAGGCCCGCACGGCACGGCTGACGGAGCCGTCATGCCCCTCGAAAAAACGGGCAGGCACCGGCAGACGGCTGAGAAAGCCGAGCGAGCGGGCAAGGTCGGTGAGGAATTCCTTCGCGTTTGGCAGTTGTCCCTCCGTGCCTGCCCGATTATGAGAGCACCAAAGCCTGATTTGCCGGCAAAGACAAGCAGCCGGCCGAGGACGAAAGAGAGCATCCCCATGAGCGTGAGCGGCCTGCCATTCGACGACTTCCGGACCCTGCTGCAGAACCTGCCGGGTCCGGACTCCCGCACACTGGTCGCTGCCCGCGAGCGGGACGCGCAGCTGACGAAGCCGCCGGGCTCGCTCGGACGGCTGGAGGAGATCGCCATGTGGCTGGCGGCGTGGACGGGGCGTCCCCCGGCGGTGACACGCCCGCTGGTGGCGATCTTTGCCGGCAATCACGGCGTGACGAAGCACGGCATCACGCCCTTCCCGCCGTCGGTCACGCAGCAGATGGTGGAGAATTTCGCCGCCGGCGGCGCGGCGATCAACCAGATCTGTGTCACCTACGACCTGGGGCTCAAGATCTTCGATCTCGCGCTCGACTATCCGACCGGCGACATCACCTGCGAGGCGGCGCTTTCGGAGCGCGATTGCGCCGCGACCATGGCCTTCGGCATGGAGGCGATCGCCGGCGGCACCGATCTTCTCTGCGTCGGCGAAATGGGTATCGGCAATACGACGATCGCGGCGGCCATCAACCTTGCCCTGTACGGCGGGGAGGCCGAGGACTGGGTGGGACCGGGGACCGGCTCGCACGGCGTCCAGATGGAGCGGAAGGTGCAGGCGGTGAAGACGGCGGTGGAGTTCCACAAGGACCACCTCAAGGACCCGCTCGAAGTGCTGCGGCGATTGGGCGGCCGCGAGATCGCGGCTATCGCCGGCGCGATCCTCGCCGCGCGGATGGAGAAGATTCCGGTGCTGCTCGACGGCTATGTGGTGACGGCCGCGGCATCGATCCTGAAGGCGGCCAATCCATCGGCGCTCGACCATTGCCTGATCGGCCATGTCTCGGCCGAGCCGGGTCACCTGAAGGCGGTCGAGAAGCTTGGCAAGACGCCACTCCTGGCGCTCGGCATGCGGCTCGGCGAAGGCACCGGCGCGGCGCTCGCAGCCGGCATCGTGAAGGCCGCCGCCGCCTGCCATTCCGGCATGGCCACCTTCGCCCAGGCGGGCGTGAACGCGGGGCACTGATCTTGGAGAAGGCACCACAGAAGAGCGGGATCAGGAAGGCGAGCGGGCCGCGGCGCGTGCTCGCCGCAACCCGCTATTCCCTGCAGGGCCTGGCACGGGTCTGGCAGGAAGAGGCATTCCGAACAGAGGTGGTCGCCTTCGTCCTCGGACTGCTGCTCTTCCTGTTGATCGGCGTGCAGCCCGTCCACTACCTGATCTTCATCATCCTGATGCTGCTTCTCTTCTGCGTCGAGGCTCTGAACACGGCGATCGAGGAACTGGTGGACCGCATCTCGCCGGAAATTTCGACTGTCGGCCGGCATGCCAAGGACCTGGGTTCCTTCGCAGTCTTCTGCCTGTTGTGTGCAAACGGCTTGTTCGTGCTGTGGTGCCTGTACGACCGACTTCTTGGCTAAGTCACCGACGCACGGAATGGGGCATCTTGACCCTTCGTTATCTTTGGTTGTATTCATTTGTCAATACAACCGGGAGGGGTCGATATGTTGGGTATGCTCAGGGGACGATGGCTGGCGGATCGGGAGACGCGGCAGAGGGATCAGCATGCGGTTCTGCTGGCGCTGATCGGCATGATCGGGGCTGTCGTCACCGGAGTGTGCCTCGTCTTGTCCCAGTTCAGGGGCGTGGCCGGCGCCGTGGGTCTTGGCGGACTTATTCTTTTTGCGGCGTCGGCCGCAGGCGCGTCGCTGGGGTTCCTGTTTTCGGTACCGAGAGTGCTCTCCACCGGCACGGCAGCAGCTAACGCCGGCGCAGGAGAGGGCGCGAAAGCGGCGGCGAACAGCCGGCTTCTGGGCTCGAACACCAATCTCGAGCGGATCTCCGAATGGCTGACAACCATGATCGTCGGCGTCGGCCTGAGCCAGGTTACCTCCATCGGCGCACATCTGCGATCCTTCACCGGCTTTCTTGAAGCGGAGAGTTCCAAGAGCCTGGCGGCGGCAGGACCGTTCATTCTGATTGTCGGGCTCGTGTCGGGCTTCGTCTTTCTCTACCTCTACACCAGACTGTATCTCTCCCCGCTCTTCCTGCACGTCGAGAAACTGATGAGCCGGGTCGGTGACGAGGAGCTTCCGGTCGATACCGCCGAGATCCGCTCCATCGCCAAGGAGCTCGCGGGGAAGAATGGAGGCTCCGTGATGAGCTATATCGCCAATGTCGACAGGATATCCCTCGACCAGACCATGCATGTGCTGAATGCTTTGTTGTACGAGGAGGATGGCTACCGCCGCGTGCTGGAGATTGGCGAGAACCTGGAGGACACGGTTGCCTCCCAGATGGCGCGTTACTGGTATCTGATGGCGGCGGCCAACGGCCAGCGGCACCATCAGCTGCTGTTGAACGAGGCACCGAAGGCACAGCTCGCAGAGGTGCGCCGGGCCGTTCTGAACGCAGCGCGCAGGGCCGTGGATCTCGATCCCGGATACCGGCGTCATCTGGCGGCGCTGACGAGGGAGAACGAGCGGGACGACGACCTGCAGGACTTCGCACAGGACAGGGATTTCCTGCGGATCGTCCGGTAGGACATTCAGGCAAACGACCTGCGGCGCCGCTCCACCGGGGCGGCGTCCTCGACGGCCGGAAGGCTTTGCAGGACGCGGGTGGCGGGGAGGATGGCGATCGCCTCCGTTCCCTCGCGCAGTTTAGAGCGCAGCACGAACTGGCCGTCGTGCTTGGCCAGGATCGCCTGGACGATTGGCAGGCCGAGCCCGGTGCCCTGTTCGGCGCTCTTGATGGCGATCGAGCCCTGGCCGAAGGCGGAGAGCACGATCGGGATCTCTTCCTCCGGTATACCGGGACCGTTGTCCTTCACCGCGACATATTGGCCGCCGCCGGCGGTCCAGCCAACCTTCACGGTGATCTCCCCGCCCTGGGTGGTGAACTTCACGGCGTTGGACAGCAGGTTGAGGATGACCTGGCGGATGGCCTTCTCGTCGGCCCATATCTGCGGCAGGGTGGGCTCGAACTGCTCGTGGATCGCGATGTTCTTGGCACTCGCCCGCAACTGGACCATGCCGATACAGTCCTCGGCGATGTCGAGAAGGGAGAGAGCCTCCTCATTGAGTTCATAGCGCCCGGCCTCGATGCGGGACAGGTCGAGGATCTCGTTGATCAGGTTCAGAAGGTGCTCGCCGGAGCGGTGGATGTCGGCTGCATACTCCCGGTAGGTCGGGTTGGGGAGAGGGCCCAGCAGTTCCGAATTCATGACCTCGGAGAAGCCCAGGATGGCGTTCAGAGGCGTGCGCAACTCATGCGACATGGAAGCCAGGAAACGCGATTTTGCGAGATTGGCGTCCTCGGCGCGGCGGCGGGCCTCGTCGGACATGGACTTCGCCACCTCCAGTTCGGCGATCAGGTCGTCCTTTTCCCACTGATAGGACATCAGCGTGAGGTTGGAACGGTATTGACGCTCGGAGATGTAGTGAAAGAACACGACTGCGACGGCGCACATGGCCGTCATGCCGATATCGAGCGGATGGCGGGAGACGAAGGCGGCCACGAGCAGGGTGCCCACCAGCGGCAGGAAGCCGAACAGCACGCCCTGGCGGAGCATCACGCCGTTCATGGCGCTGATGGAGATGGCCACGAGAAGCGCCATGCCCTGATAGAAATAATAGCCATCCCCGGTGCAGGCGGGGCAATCCTGAATGGCGAACACCGCCCAGGCGCCGCCGACCAGGAACTGGCCGATCAGAAGCCGGCGCCGCCACTTGCCAGTGTCGGCCGCCGTGATCTCCACCCGACTGGCGCGGCGTGCGATCAGCACGTTGATGGCATGAACGCTGAGGGCGAGCAGGGCCCAGCCGAAAAGGTTTGCGACGGGGTTGACGTAGAGGCCGACGGCCGTGACCACGGCCACGAACAGGGGCGTGACCAGGGCGCTCTGGAGAACCGCCTTGATGTGGATCGCCAGCACGTCGCGATCGAAGACCGGCGCGCTGCCGCCGCTGGCCTGCAGGCGTTCCCGGGTCGCGCGGACGGTCTTCGACACCGCCTTGTTGCGGTGACTGCGAGACAGGTCGACGATGTTCTTGTCCGCCGAGGCGCTGGCGCCGTTACTCATGACCACTGGATAGATTTCCCCGATGGTTGTGAGCCTAGGGCGCAAACCTTAAGAAGATCCTGCCGGGCAAGGTTTTGTTTGCCATTTCTCTGAAGGCTCTGTTGTTGATTAAGGCGGGATCGTGACGCGAATAATTCGGAAGGTGAGGGATGCCGGGCTTTTCCTCGCACTGATTTTTCTCGGCGCCCTCATCGCCGCCCGGCTCGAAGACAGCGCCGCCGTGTCTATCTCCGGGCCGTTCGTGGCAGTCGACGGGGACACGCTGGCGGCGGGTGCGGAGCGATTGCGGCTCGAAGGGCTTGATGCTCCGGAGGCGCGGCAGACCTGCGAAGACGGTAGCGGCCGGAACTGGCGGTGCGGGGAAGAGGCACGGGCGACGCTGGAGCGCCTTACTTCCGCCGCTTCCGTCGTGTGCTCCGGATCGGAACGGGACCGCTACGGACGGCTGCTCGTGCGGTGTCGTAACGGCGGGCTAGATATAAACGCGGAATTGGTGAAGGCCGGCATGGCGGTCGCCTCGGGCGACTATTCGTCGGAAGAGGCCGAAGCGCGCAGTGGCGGCGAGGGTCTTTGGACAGGTGAATTCGAGCGTCCGCGCGACTGGCGCGTGCGGCATGGAATGATGGACGATCCGAGCGCGGCGGAGGGTTTCCTGGCATGGCTGAAAGGATGGTTCGGGCGAAACTG
The DNA here is from genome assembly GCF_902153245.2 of Pseudorhizobium endolithicum. GTDB lineage: Bacteria > Pseudomonadota > Alphaproteobacteria > Rhizobiales > Rhizobiaceae > Neorhizobium > Neorhizobium endolithicum. The sequence continues at coordinate 272,544 of NZ_CABFWF030000013.1, read as the reverse complement.
ATCGAAGGGCACGGCGACGGCCTGGAGGAACTGCGGGCGGCGATCGCCTCCTGCCGTCTCTGTCTCGACGCTCCTGCCCGCGGTCCGGTCGACCGGCTGCCGCACGAACCGCGGCCGGTGGCGGTGTTGTCGCGCAAGGCGCGCATCCTGATCGCGGGGCAGGCTCCCGGTCTCCGCGTCCACGAAAGCGGGCTGCCGTTCAACGACGCCTCCGGAGATCGCCTTCGTGCGTGGCTCGGGGTCGGCCGGGAGGAGTTCTACGACCCCGACCGTTTTGCAATCGTGCCGATGGGCTTCTGCTTTCCCGGCTATGACGAGAAAGGCAGCGACCTGCCGCCGCGCCGGGAATGCGCGCCGCTCTGGCGGCGGGCCGTCATCGACGCAATGCCGCAGATCGAACTGGTGCTGGCGATCGGCCAGTATGCGCAGGCCTGGCATCTGGGGACGAGGCGAAGCAAGGGAATGACGGAGACCGTCCGCAACTGGCGGGACTATTTTCTTGTGAACCAGGGGCCGCGAATCCTGCCGCTGCCGCACCCGAGCTGGCGCAATACCGGCTGGCTGAAGCGCAATCCCTGGTTCGAGGCGGATGTGCTGCCGGTCCTGAAACGGCATGTGGAAATCCTAACGCGTTAAAACAAAATTCGCCGGTATGTGCTGAAATGAGCTATAGCGGAGAATATCATTCCGAAAGGCTCTCTGATGGACCGTCTTGACCGTAAAATCCTGCGTATCCTCCAGGAAGATTCCACCCTGGCCGTCGCCGACCTCGCAAAGAAGGTGGGCCTGTCCACCACGCCCTGCTGGCGCCGCATCCAGAGGATGGAAGAGGAAGGCGTCATCCGCCGGCGCGTGGCGCTGCTCGACCCGGTCAAGGTGAACACAAAGGTCACCGTCTTCGTCTCCATCCGCACGGCGAGCCATTCCATCGAGTGGCTGAAGCGCTTCTCCGAAGTGGTGGTCGACTTCCCGGAGGTCGTGGAGTTCTACCGGATGAGCGGCGACGTGGACTACCTGCTGCGGGTCGTGGTGCCGGATATCGCCGCCTATGACGCCTTCTACAAGCGGCTGATCGCGCGCATCGAGATCCGCGACGTCTCCTCCGCCTTCGCGATGGAGCAGATCAAGTACACGACGGAACTGCCGCTGGACTACATGGTGCTCGACCAGAAGTCCGGCGAGGACTGAGCCTATTTCAGGCGGGCGAGACTTCTCGCTCATCAGTTCGCGCACGGCGTCCTTGCCGATCCAGCGTGCGGTCCTGTCATCACTCGCCGCGAGCTTCTTGGCCAGGACGAGCGCCGGAGCATGGCAGGCGCGGTTGCGCTTGCCGATATTGCGCAAGGCCCAGTTCACGGCCTTCCTGACGAAGTTGCGCGGGTCCGTCGCGTGCGCCTCGATCAACGGCAGATAGGCGAGCAGTCTTTCATCCGGCTCCTGCTTTTTACGTACGGTCGCGCCGGCGATCATCGCGAAGGCGGTGCGGCGTACATATTCGCGTTCGTCCGCGGCGAACTGCGCGATCAATTCCGGCCAGAAGGACGTCTGCGTGAAAAGGTCGGCGGCGGTGTCTACGATTTCCCAGGAATTGAAGCCTGCCGCCCAGGCACTGGCCTCCTCCCTCGTCAGCCGGTGCGGATCGGCAGTGAGGATCGCAGCCATGCGGGCATCGCGCAGCCCAGTCTGCCAGAGCTGGAGCGCGCGTTCATGGTTGCGCTTCACCTGACGGGCAACCGAGCGCATCTGCGGGGTCGTGATCCCGAGCGCGGTGGAGGTGTCGATGCCGAAGCGGGCCATGCCGGCGATGCTTGCCTCGTTGCGGAGCGACTTCAGATGCCGGACGATGTCATCCGCGCCGGAGCCGGGCCCGAGCGTCATTTTTCCAGCCGGGCGAGCAGCGAGGACGTGTCCCAGCGATTGCCGCCCATGGACTGCACGTCGCCGTAGAACTGGTCGACCAGGGCAGTGACGGGGAGCTTGGCGCCGTTGCGGCGCGCCTCGGCCAGCACGATGCCGAGATCCTTGCGCATCCAGTCGACGGCGAAACCGAAGTCGTACCTGCCCTGATCCATGGTCTTGTGACGGTTCTCCATCTGCCAGGAGCCGGCGGCCCCCTTGGAGATGACTTCGACAACCTTTTCAATGTCGAGACCGGCCTTCTTGCCAAAATGGATCCCTTCCGCAAGGCCCTGGACGAGGCCGGCGATGCAGATCTGGTTGATCATCTTGGTGAGTTGGCCGGCGCCGACCGGCCCCATCAGTCCCACCATGCGGGCATAGGCCTCGATGATGGGTTTGGCGCGGTCGAACACGTCCTGGTCGCCGCCGCACATGACCGTCAGGACGCCGTTTTCCGCGCCGGCCTGGCCGCCGGAGACGGGTGCGTCGATGAAGTCGATGCCCCTGTCCTTCGCGGCATCGTAGGGTTCGCGGGCAACCTCCGCGCTGGCGGTGGTATTGTCGATCAGCACGGCGCCTGCCTTCATGCCGGCAATCGCGCCGGTTTCCCCGAGCGTGACGGAGCGGAGGTCGTCATCATTGCCGACGCAGGTGAAGACGAAGTCGGCATCGCGGGCGGCGTCGGCCGGCGTGGTGGCGGATCGCCCGCCATGTTTATTCACCCATTCCTCGGCCTTGGCGGAGGTGCGGTTGTAGACTGCGACGTCGTGGCCGCCTTTCTCCTTCAGGTGGCCCGCCATCGGGAACCCCATCACACCCAATCCGATGAATGCCACCTTCGCCATGTCTTCCTCCTGCTTGTTCCTCACACAGACCTAACGGAATCGCGCTGCCGTCTCAATGCCGTCAGAAGGGTTTCACCACCGCCAGCAGAACGATCGCGACCACGGAGACGAGCACGACCGGCATGCCGACCCTGACGAAGGCGGGGGGATCGAGATGCGGATCCGCCTCCATGCGGCGCAGCCAGGCTGCCTGCATTCCGTGCAGCGCCGACAGCATGACGACGAGCAGGAACTTGAAGCCGAACCAGCCCGTCGCGTACCAGCCGTACCAGACGGCAAGGATGATGCCGAACAGCCAGGCTCCGCCTTCCGCAATGCTGGTCACCCTCCGGTCGAAGGGCCTGAGCGCGGAGATCACGCCGGTGCGGATCGTCGGCGGTACCATGGCGATGACAAAGGCGTTTACCAGCATGCCGCCGACCCAGACGATGTCGGAGACGATGTGCAGGGATTTGATGACGAAATAGAGCATGGTCAGTCCCAGATGAGTTCTTCGGTGAAGCCGAGTTCCAGAAAGTCCGCTCGTCGCAGGGCCCTTTCGGCCGGGTCGGCGGGAAAGAACTCGTCCAGTTGCGGCGGAGCGACGGACGTTCCCGAAAGCATGGCGTGAATTTGTCCGCGGTGATGGATCTGATGCTGGAAGAGATGCAGCAGGATGCGGTCCGTTCGTTCGACCTGGACATGGCTCTTACGCGGGATATGGACCTCCGCCAGCAACATCTCGCGGTCGAGGAGCCGACAGTGATCGATCAGGCGCCGATCCGCTGCACGCTGTTCGCGCTCCAGATCGACGATACGGGAGAAGGGGATTTCCGGCTCGAACGCGGCGCTGCCGATGCAATCGCCTTCCAGCGCGCTGATATAGAGCCAGTCGACCGTGAGGATATGGTTGAGGGTGTGAATGATGGAAGGAAAGAAGCTCACGCGGGGAGCCGCCAGTTCTTCCGGCGACAGCATCCGGCAGGCGTTCAGCAATCGATGATTGGCCCAGGCGTTGTTGTAGGCCTGAGCCAGAAGGTAGCGCTGCGGTGTCATCGGGTTCCTCCTGAAGGAGACCCTAGCCTTTGAGCTTCGCCATGACCAGATGGCCCGGGCTCGGCTGGCCGTCCTGCATGCGGACGTTGATCTCGGAGATCTCGACGATGTCGAAGCCGGTATCGGACAGGCGGGCACGGATATAGGCCTCGGAATGCAGGAAGCGCTGGTGTGGTCCGACGATATAGTTGCGTCCGTCGGACGCCGGCAGCGTTTCGGAGGAGAAGACGAGGATGCCGCCCGGCAGCATGTTCTCGGCGGCACCGAAGAACAGCGGCTCCAGCGCGCCGAGATAGGGCAGGACGTCGGTGGCGGTGACGAGATCGAAGGGATCGTCGTCGTTGTCCTCGAGGAAATCCTCGACCTCTGCCACGTAAAGCGTCTCGTAGAGATCCTTTTCGTGGGCGATCTCGACCATGTTTTCCGAAATGTCGATGCCTGTGATGTCGTCGACCATGTCGCGCAATGCGCCGCCGGTGAGGCCGGTCCCGCAGCCAAGGTCGAGCATGCGCTTGAACGGGCCGAGGTTCAGCGCCTGCAGGCGCTGGCGGACCATGACGGGAACCGCATAGCCGAGCTGGTCGACCAGTATGTCCTCGAAGCTCTCGGCATGCTGGTCGAACAGGGTCTCCACATAGGCGTCGGGCGCCCTGGGCGGTGCTTCGCCGCGGCCGAGGGCGGCGATGCGGACGGCCGCGCCGCCGTGATCTTCCGGATCGATATCCAGAACCTCCTGGTAGGCCTTCACGGCGGCATCGACGTCGCCTTCCTTCTCCAGGGCCAGCGCCCGGTTATAGGCCTCCGCCAGCGCTTCCTCGTCGATCTTCTTCATGGGCGTTCTCCGTCGTTGCCGCCGCTTTAGGCGCGTTCGCGGGGTTTGGCAATGAGCGGGGGGAACGCAGGCGGCTGCCGGATCGTTCATCCCGGTCCGCCCGGAAGGGCGCCAGCCGGAGAAAGGACGATGGCAGCCAATCAAGGCCAGACGGCGCTGGAGGAGAAGATCGAGCGGCGGGCACCCTCGCTGCCGATCACGTCCGCCGAAAAAGCCAACATGATCATCCACTACTATCGCGGCGAGATGGGGCGGATGACGAGCTGGCGCGACCGCATCGACCGCACTACGAACTGGGCCATCACGGTTGTGGCGGCGCTACTGTCCGTATCGCTTTCGACTCCGACGGCGCATCACAGCGTGGTCTTGTTCGCCATGCTGCTCGTTTCGCTGCTGCTGCTGATCGAAGCGCGGCGCTACCGCTTCTTCGATGTCTACCGGGCGCGGGTGAGGAAGCTGGAGCGGCATTACTTCGCCCAGGCGCTCTTCCCGCAGGCGGACCTGAAGCCCGACTGGGCGGAGGCGATCGCCAAGAGCCTGCGAACACCGTGCTTCCTGATCAGCTACCGGGATGCGTTGTTCCGACGCATCCGGCGGAACTATTCCTGGATGTACCTGATCCTGCTTCTGGCCTGGGGCCTGAAGATCTCGACGCCGAAGCTCCTGCCGGACGAGACGGAGGCCGAGCTGGTGTTTTCCTGGCGCGAGGCCGTGCACAATGCGGCTCTCGGCCCGCTGCCGGGATGGAGCGTACTCGTCGTCGTGGCCGCGTTCTACGGCTTCATCTTCTACGCCTCGCTTCACCAGGCTTCCGACGACGGCGAACTGGCGCACGGCGAGGTGCATGTGTGAGCCGCAGCCTTCAATGAAGGATGAATTCGTCCTGAAGCGCCCCTCAGCGTTTCAGGTGGCGTGTAAGCCGCGCTTCCAGCCAGGCCCAGATGTGCCGGAGCGTTTCGACAATGGCGAGATAGAAGATCGCCGCCCACAGATAGGTCTGGTAATCGAAGGTACGGGAGAAGGCATAGCGCGTCTCGCCCATCAGGTCGTAGACCGTGACGATGGCGACGACGGCCGAGCCCTTGATCAGCAGGATGATCTCGTTGCCATAGGGCCGAAGCGCGACGATCAGCGCCTGCGGCAGGATGATCTTGCGGAATGCCACGCTCTTCGGCAGGCCAAGTGCCGCCGCGCCTTCATGCTGCCCCCGCGGCACGCTCTCGATCGCGCCGCGCAGGATTTCGGCCTGATAGGCTGCGGTGTTGAGGGTGAGCGACAGGAGCCCGCAATACCAGGCCTCGCGGAAGAACCACCAGAGGCCGACGGCTTCCAGCTGCGGCCGAAAGCTGCCAAGGCCGTAATAGATGAGGAAGAGCTGGGCCAGCAGCGGCGTACCGCGAAAGACATAGACGTAGGAATAGGCGATGCCGCCGATGACGCGATTGGTCGACATCCGGGCAAAGGCGAGCGGCAGCGACAGGATTGCGCCAAGAATAACCGCCTGGCCGACCAGCGATACCGTCGTCCAGAGACCGGAAAGATAACGTGGGCCGTAGCGGAGAAACTTGGCTTCGTCCCAGCCCGTTACCACCATTGCCAACATGGCGAGGGCCAGGGCGACCCAAAGACCAAGGATCACGAGAGCGAGAACGCGCGCTGGCGTAAGGGGCTTGCGGGGTGCAGGCGGCGCCGGCCGGGCGGCGATGAGTTCCCGGACGTAGCTCATCGGCGCGCCTCGCCGCGCCTGGACCAGCGCTCGATGAAGCTGAGCCCGAAGGAGGAGAGGATCGCCAGCACGAGATAGAGCAGGCAGGCCAGGAAATAGAAGAAGAATGCCTCCTTGCTGACCCGGGCCGCAACACTTGTCTGGCGCACGATATCCGACAAGCCGATGATCGATACGTAAGCCGTATCCTTGAGCAGGATCATCCAGAGATTGCCGAGGCCGGGCAGGGCGATGCGGATGAGTTGCGGCAGGATGAGGAGGATCATGGTTCGCGACCGATGCAGGCCGAGCGCGTCACCCGCTTCGTACTGACCTCTCGGGATGGCCCGGAATGCCGAGAGCAGCACTTCGGACGCATAGGAGGAAAATACCACGGCCAGCGCGATCATGCCGGCGAGGAAGGCGTTGATCTCGATCCGCTGCTCGACGCCCATCCAGCCGAGGATGGACTGGAGCAGCAACTGCAGGCCGTAATAGACGATGAAGAGTGTCAGCAGTTCAGGAAGCCCGCGGAAGATCGTCGTGTATACGCCGACCGCAGCGCGCAGCAACTTGTCTTCGGATTGCGCAGCGAGCGCGATCAGGAAGCCGAGCAGGAGGCCGAAGGGAAGGGTGGCGACGGCGAGAGTGATCGTAACCTTGACGCCGAAGGCGATCTCGTCGCCCCACCCGCCGGCGCCGCAACTGACGAGGCCGTCACCGCCGAGGAGCGTGAAGATACCGACCTGCCCGCAGAGCGGATCGAGCGCCGTGGCGAGGGCGGAGAACCATCCGCTCATCAAAATGCTTTCCCCTTGCGGCTTCGCCGCTTGTTATCGTGCCTCTGTTAAAAAAGAAAATCGGCGGAAGGGCAAGCCGTCCACCGATCTTCTCGGGGTTATCTGCAGCTTATTCGCCGTAGACGTCGAAATCAAAGTACTTGTCGCTGATTTCCTTGTACTTGCCGCTCTCGCGGATGGCCGCGATCGCCGCGGTGAACTTGTCGGCCAGCGGATCGCCCTTGCGCACGGCAATCCCGGCGCCCTCGCCGTTGATCTCCACGTCGGGAGTGAGAGGGGTCAGGATCTTGCAGCAGGCGCCCTCGTCGGACTTCACCCATTCGGACAGGACGACGACGTCGTCGATCACGGCGTCGACCCGGCCGTTCTGGACGTCGAGCTTGTACTCGTCTGCCGTCGGATAGAGCTTGAGCTCGGAATCCGGCATGTGCTTTTCGGCATAGTTCGCATGGGTGGTTGAAGTCTGAGCGCCGAGGGTCTTGCCCTTGAGGCCTTCCAGGTCGGTGATCTCGGAATCCTTCGGCACGGCGATCGCCGGCCCGGTGTTGTAGTACTTCTTGGAGAAGTCGACCTGCTGGAGGCGTTCAGGCGTGATGGACATTGACGCGATGATGGCGTCGAACTTCTTGGCCTGCAGCGCCGGGATCATGCCGTCCCAGTCGTTGGCGACGATTTCGCAGTTCGCCTTCATCTGCTCGCAGAGCGCGTTGGCGATGTCGACATCGAAGCCCTTCAGGGAGCCGTCGGTATCGGTGTAGTTGAAGGGGGGATAGGCGCCTTCGGTGGCGATGACGACCTTTTCCTGCGCCGATGCGGAACCGGCGAAAAGGGCCAGAGCCGCAATCGAGGCGGCGGCGAGAAATTGGGGAGCGATACGCATTTTGATCCTCTCTGTTGGCGGCCGGCACGGCTGTTGATCTTGTCCTGTCCATGCCGGATGGGCCGGAGCCGGGGGCTCGGCCATGCTTTTTTAGATACCGGCTGACGGCGAAATGCAACGGCATTTTACGTGCAGGTCGCGGGGCCGGCGCCAGGGTCTTTGACCGGTCCTTCCGCCACGGAGCCGTTCACCGGAGGTTCAGGCCTGCAGTCCCACCCTCAGGGGGAACCAATCGGGCGGAGCGCCGTTGAGCGCCCGCGCTGTTGCGCTCGACGTCCGGCATAAGGACGCGTGAAGAAGGGACGACATCCCTAGTCGAGGAGAAATCGATGTCCATCAAATCCAGACTGTTCGCCAGTGTCGCGGCGCCGATCGTGTCGCTGCCGCTGATGATGCAGCCGGCCGCCGCCGTGCCGCTGACGGTGCCGCTCAAGACCGGAGTGCAGGGCGACGTCATCCAGGTCCAGGAGCAGCTGATCCTGCCGCCGGGAGCCGCCCCGCAGGAAGAGCAGGAGCAGCAGGAGGAAGCTCCGGCCGAGGAGGCTCCCGCGGAAGAGCCGCCGGCCGAAGAACCGCAGGCCGAAGAACCGGCGCCGGAGCCGGCCCCCGAAGCACAGCAGGAGGCACCTGCGGAGGTAGCGCCCGAGCCGGAACCTGAACCGGAGCCTGAGCCTGAGGCCGCACCCGAGCCGGAACCGGAAGCTGCGCCGGAGCCCGAAGTAGCGCCCGAGCCCGAACCCGAGGCGCCGGCCGAGACACAGGCGGAGGAAGCGCCTGAAGCCGAAGCCGCACCCGAAGCCGAAGAGCCCGCCGCGGAAACGGCACCGGCGCAGGAAGAGCAGCCGGCCGAAGAGGCCCCGGCCGAAGAGCCGGAGACGGAGCAGGCTCCTGCCGCAGAAGAGGCCCCCGCGACGGACGAGGCTCCTGCTACGGACGAGGCGCCGGCCGCCGAAGAGCAGACACCGTCTGCGGAAGAGCAGGCTCCGGCCGAAGGCGAACAACAGCCTGACGCCACCGAAGCGCCCGCCGCTCCGGAGGCTCCGGCTGCCGATGCGCCCGCGGCCCAGTCCGAAGAAGCGCCGGAGCAATCCGTGCCCGCCGAGGGCGAAGCCGCACCCGCGGACGGCGGCGCTGCGGATCAGCAGTCCGGTGCCGCTGGCCAGCCGACCGAGCCGGCGGTAGCGACGACGCCCGAGCAGGTGGAACGCGCCCAGCAGCTTGCCGAGGATCCGTCTTCCGCCGAGGAGGGCGAGACCGTGGTGCTGCCGGTCGAGAACGGCGCTGCCGTGCTGGACAGCCAGAAGGAATCCGCAACAACGACCACAACAACGACTACGACCACCACCACCACGACCGAAGCTCCGGCCGCCGGAGCTCCGGCGGAAGCGCCGGCTGCCGCAGCCGCTGCGCCGGCGCCCCCCACGTCCGACGCCGAGGCTCAGGCACCCCTGCAGGAACGGGGCACGTTGGAGCTTCGCGCCGCCACCTCCTTCGAGGGCGAGCGGATCGACGGCCGGCCGGAATTCCGCCGCATCGAAGGTTGGGAGTATCGGGACGGCGACCGCCGGCGTGACCGTGATCGTCGTGGCCGCGATGACGACGACACGCGGGTGATCATCTCCATCGACGACCGGACGATCGTGCGCCATGACGATTCCCGCCGCTTCTACCGCGACGGCGGCGAGGTCTATTACGAGCGCCTGCCGGGCGAGCGCTACCGCGAGGTGGTCGAACGGCCGGGCGGCGTGCAGGTGGTGACGATCCGCAACAGCTATGGTGTCGTCGTGCAGCGGTCGCGCATCATCGATGGCGAGGAATACGTGCTCTACTACGCTCCCGAACTCTACGAGGACGAGGAGTATGTCTGGCGCGATCCGGGCCGCGAGCTGCCGCCGATGCGCCTGACGGTGCCGCTCGACGAGTATATCATCGATACCTCCAGCGACCCTGACCGCGATTACTACGAGTTTCTCGATCAGCCGCCGGTGGAACGCGTCGAGCGGGTCTACTCGATCGATGAGGTGAAGTATTCGGCCCGTATCCGCGACAAGGCGCGGAGGATCGACCTCGATACGATCAAGTTCGCCACGGGCAGTGCCGAGATCCCGATGAACCAGGCGACCTCGTTGCGCAAGGTGGCGGAAGCCATGAACAAGATCCTCGAGGACAACCCGGCTGAGACCTTCCTGATCGAGGGCCATACCGACGCGGTGGGCTCGGATGAGAGCAACCTCATCCTCTCCGACGAGCGCGCCGAATCGGTGGCCGTGGTCCTGACGGAGGCCTTCGGCATCCCGCCGGAGAACCTGACAACCCAGGGCTATGGCGAGCGCTACCTGAAGATCAGGACGGAAGGTGCCGAGCAGGAAAACCGCCGCGTCACGATCCGCCGGATCACGCCGCTGGTGAAACCGGTCGCGTCCAACCAGTAAAACACTGCCGATCCTCGATGCCAAAGCCGCCGGAGCGATCCGGCGGCTTTGGCATCTTCGGTTGATGCTTAGGATCAACGGAATGCGTTTGACCTTAGGAACCGCATTCCTAGGCTGACGGCAGCGGAGGATAGTCATGGGGCAGGAAAACAGGGGCCGTTGTCTGTGCGGCACGGTGTCGTTCGTCACGCGCGGGCCGTTACGCGAAATCATCGCCTGCCACTGTTCGCACTGCCGGCGCCAGACCGGGCTCTACGATGCGGCGACCAATGTGAAAGTTGCCGACCTGGAGGTCGAGGGGCAGGACGATCTACGGTGGTACCGCGCGAGCGACCGTGCCCGCCGCGGCTTCTGTGCGACCTGCGGCTCCGCGTTGTTCTGGCAGGAGGATGGCGCCGACTATGTCTCCATCCTTGCCGGCGCGTTCGACCAGCCGAGCGGGCTTGCCGTGGGCTACCACATCTTCTGCGACGACAAGGCCGACTTCTACGAACTGCCGGAGGACGGGCGGCCGCGCTATCCCGGCAGCCGCGGGCCCTGAGACAGGGCGGCCACCGGTTCCTCGCCGGACGTCTCCGCCTCCCGCAAGGCCGGGAAGAAGCGGTCGCGGGCGAACTGATCTCCGAAGATCATGTCGTGCTGCAGAAGCCGGTACTCGCCGAGCAGCGCAGGCGTGGCCTCGCTGCCGTCGGCCCAGCCGGGCCTCGACGCGCCGTCGGCCCCGACCAGCATGTAGCGGTCGATGACCGTAAAGCGATCCGCTATCCTGCCCAGGAAGTCCGTGTAGAAGGGATCGTTGAAGCCCGCCGATGCCACGATGTGGTGGGAAAGAAGGGCGGGGCTGATGGTGCCGAGGTCCTTTCGCGGTCCGGTCCGGGAAGACCAGAGGATCAGCGGTGTCTCGTGCTCCTTAAGCATGGTTTCGAGCGGTGCACGGCGTGTCGCCACGGCATCCTGCATGTAGCCGCTTTCGACAAAGGCTTGGCCGAGCGGCGGCAGATGATCGCCGAAGAGCACGATAATGGTTTCGCGCGGGCGCTCCTTCGCCCAGTCCATCAGCCGCGCGAGGCTCGAATCGGCTTCACGGACGCCTTCGGCATAGGTTTCCACCTGCTGCGTCGCGCCTGCGGATAGGGTGCTTTCGGCCTTCACCTGCGGCCTGGGATATCGGCTCGCCTCATAGGGTCCATGTCCCTGCAGGGTGACCGCGAACAGGAAGAGCGGGCTTTCGCTATCTTCGCCCACCCGGATGATCTGGTCCACCAGCGCTGTGTCGGAGGCAAACATTCCCCGCTTCTCGAGTTCAGGCAACTGGTCCTGGGAGAGGAACGTGTCGAAGCCGAGATGCTGATAGACATTGTTGCGGTTCCAGAACCAGCCCTCGAACGGATGAAGAGCGACCGAGGTGTAGCCTTTCTCGCGGAAGAAGCGGGCAAGCGACGGGACCGGCCGGCGGAGATATTGCTGGTAGGGAATGCTTCCATAGGGAAGGAAGGCGTTGGAGAAGCCCGTCAACGCCTCGAACTCGACATTGGCGGTCATTCCGCCGAACTCGGGCGAGAAGACATTGCCCGCCTGGTTCTTGCGGATGGTCGGCATGGGATCGGACGCGAAATCGACGCCGGGCAGCCTGGTCGGATCCCATAGTGACTCACTCATGATGACGATGACATCGGGCGGCGGCTTGCGCGATACGGCAAATGCGGAGGGATCGATCGGCAGACCGGCGATGGCTTCGGCACCATAGCCGGCCGGCGGCGTGACGTGCGACATCGGCGCATTGAACGCAAAGGCGATGAGGAAGCCGTTGTGGCTGTAGTTCGCCGCCTGGTCCCACATCATGGGCGTGATCGACAGCCGATCCCGCAGCCAGGAATAGTCGGTGTACTTCATCATCGGCGTGAAGCCGAGGAGGAAGGGCAGGGAGAAGACGAGGCGGAAGAGGCGGGCGCGCGAGGAGAGCAGCGGAAAGCGGTTCCAGGCGAAGAAGGCACAATAGCAGAGCAGCACGAGGGCCAGCAACGTCACCAGGCATAGGCCCGCCGCGAGCACCGGTTGCGCACTGACCATGACCGGCAGCAACTCCTTGATCTGACGGGCGAAGAGAAGGTCCGAGGGATAGAGAGGATCGGAGAGATACTTCTGCTTTTCGCCGGATATGAAGGCGAGCAAAAGGGTCAAAGGCGCGATCAGAAGCAGGGAGCGGAACGCCCGTCCCATAGCCACGTCCAGGGCAAGGGCGACGACGAAAACGGCGACCGTCGTCGTCAAGCCGGGCAGCGACAGCAGGAATGCCGGAACCGCTTCCAAATCCCGGCCCGCCAAGGCTTCGACGGCAGCGACGAGAGCGACGGACAGGATGAAGAGCAGGCCGACAACCGCACCATGATGAAACGCCCACGAATTCCGTGCCGGAGCGCCGGTCGGAGTCTTTGCGAATGATACCGGTCTCTTGGCGGCTTCGGCCACGGTCGTACTCCACGCATTTCCCTTGTCATGAAACCGTCACATAACCGTCATGAACCGGAGGTGAACCCCTTCCGGCCAACAAAGTTGCATCATCCCCATGCACGATCTGCCCGACTGCGCCGTTGCCGAGTTTTCCGGCCTGCGCTAAGTCGTGGATATGACCCAGGAAGAGCCCGAAAGCCGCGCGTTGCGCATCGCCGTCGCCCAGATCAACCCGACCGTCGGCGACGTTGTCCAGAACCTCGCCAAGGCGCGGGAGGCGAGGGCCGAGGCCGCCCGCGAAGGGGCGGATCTGGTGCTCTTCACCGAACTGTTCATGTCGGGCTACCCGCCCGAAGACCTGGTCCTGAAACCTGCATTCCTCAAGGCGTGCCTGAGGGCTGTGGAGGCATTGGCGGCCGATACCGCGGACGGCGGTCCGGGCGTGATCATGGGCTTTCCGCGGCAGGCGGAGCGCGGCCGCCACAACTCCGTCGCCGTGCTCGACGGGGGCAAAATTGTCGCTGTTCGCGACAAGGTCGACCTGCCGAACTACGGCGAGTTCGACGAGAAGCGGGTCTTCGTCGCGGGCGAGATCCCGGGGCCGGTGAACTTCCGGGGCGTGCGTCTCGGCATCCCGATCTGCGAGGATATCTGGGGCGATCTCGGTGTCTGCGAGACGCTTGCGGAGAGCGGCGCGGAAATCCTGCTGTCGCCGAACGGTTCGCCATACTACCGGGGCAAGGTCGATGTCCGCCACCAGGTGGTGCTCAGGCAGGTGATCGAGACCGGCCTGCCGATGATCTATGCAAACCAGCTCGGCGGCCAGGACGAACTGGTCTTCGACGGGGCGAGCTTTGGCTTCAATGCCGACAGGGCGCTGGCCTTCCAGATGAGCCAGTTCGAGAAGGCGATCGCGGTGACCGACTGGCGAAAGGGCCAGGACGGCTGGCGCTGCACCAACGGGCCGATGGCGCGCCTTCCCGAAAAGGAGGAGGCCGACTACTGCGCCTGCGTGCTGGGGTTCCGGGACTACGTCAACAAGAACGGCTTCAAATCCGTGGTGCTGGGGCTTTCCGGCGGCATCGATTCGGCGGTCTGCGCGGCGATTGCCGTGGATGCGCTGGGCGAGGAACGGGTGCGCACGGTGATGCTGCCCTATCGCTACACCTCCGAGGAATCCCTCAAGGACGCTGCCGACTGCGCCAGGGCGCTCGGGACGCGCTACGACATCGTGCCGATCGCGGAACCGGTGGAGGGATTCCTATCCTCGCTCTCCGAACTCTTCGAAGGCACGGAGGAAGGCATCACCGAAGAAAACCTGCAGAGCCGCGCGCGCGGGACGATCCTGATGGCAATCTCGAACAAGTTCGGTGCCATGGTGGTGACGACCGGCAACAAGTCGGAGATGTCGGTCGGCTATGCAACGCTCTATGGCGACATGAACGGCGGTTTCAATCCGATCAAGGACCTCTACAAGATGCAGGTCTACGCGATCGCCGACTGGCGCAACAGGAACCTGCCGCCCAACGCCTTGGGGCCGAGCGGGGAGGTGATCCCGAAGAATATCATCGCCAAGGCGCCCTCGGCCGAATTGCGGCCGAACCAGTCGGACCAGGATTCGCTGCCTCCCTATCCGGTGCTCGACGACATCCTGGAATGCCTGGTGGAACAGGAGATGTCGGTGGAGGATATCGTCGCGCGGGGTCATGACGTTGCGACTGTGCACCGCGTCGAGCATCTTCTCTACCTCGCCGAATACAAGCGGAGGCAATCGGCGCCGGGCGTGAAGATCACCAGAAAGAATTTCGGACGCGACCGCCGCTACCCGATCACCAACCGCTTCCGGGACCGGTAGGCGATGCGCAGTTCCGTCGAGCTCTACGACCTCGCGACACGCCGGAGCAGGGTTGTATGGCAGACGGAGGCGCTGTTCGAGGCTCCTAACTGGTCGCCCTGCGGACGTCATCTGATGCTCAACAGCGACGGGCGCCTCTACCGGCTGCCGCTCGCCGGCGATGCGCGGCCGGAGCCGGTGGAGACGAGCTTTGCGCGCCAGTGCAACAACGACCACGGTATTTCGCCGGACGGCTCGCTGATCGCGATCTCGGACAAGGTGGAATTCGGCCAGTCTGCCATCTATGTGCTGCCGGCCGGCGGCGGCGAGCCCCGACTGGTGACGAAGAACCTGCCTTCCTACTGGCACGGCTGGTCTCCAGACGGACGGCGCTTCGCCTATTGCGGGATACGGAACGACCTTTTCGACATCTACACGATCGCCGTCGAGGGTGGCGACGAAAGGCGGCTGACGTTCGGCGAGGGTCGCAACGACGGACCCGACTATTCTGCCGACGGACGCTGGATCTATTTCAACTCCAGCCGGACCGGGCTGATGCAGATCTGGCGGGTCCCGGTTGCCGGGGGAACGGCCGAGCGGATGACCGAGAGCGCCTACGGCGACTGGTTTCCCCACCCGTCACCGCGAGGTGACAGGGTGGTGTTCCTGTCTTACGGTGCGGACGTCTTCGACCATCCGCGCGACCTGCCGGTGCGGATCCGGATGATGGACGCCGACGGAGGCAATGCGGAGACCCTGTTCGAGCTCTTCGGCGGGCAGGGCACGATGAATTCGCCGAACTGGGCGCCGGACGGCAGCGCATTTGCCTATGTCCGGTATTTTCCCGTCGTCTGACCTCTTGCCCTGCGGCGGCGACCTCGGTCATACAGTCTTCGTCAGGTGCCGGCCGCAAGGCCGGAGAATCGGGAATCCGGGGAAGAGCCGGAACGTGCCCAACGCTGTGAGGTGGACGCCCGCCGCAAATGCACGGCCACTGGATCGCATCCGGGAAGGCCGCGGCGGGCGAGGGAAGCCAAGTCAGAAGACCGGCCTGACAGGACAGACCTGGCTGCGCGGACGGTAGCTGCGGTTTCCGACGCGCCCGCGGGACGCCTGCGGGTGCGGCAGCATTGTTGGGGAGTTGACGATGCAGGATGCCTATTCCCATGCGCTGGTTGCGGCCGGCGGCTTTTCCGACGACGAACGCGCCGCCGTCTACCGTGCCATCGAGACCCGCCGCGACGTCCGCGACCAGTTTCTGCCCGATCCCGTGCCCGAGCAGGTGCTGCAGCGCCTGCTAGCGGCGGCGCATGCCGCGCCGTCGGTCGGGTTCATGCAGCCCTGGAACTTCATCATTGTTCGGGACGATGGCGTGCGGGAGGCGGCATGGCAGGCGTTCTCCCGCGCCAATGAGGAGGCGGCGGCGATGTTTCCGGAAGAGAAGCAGGAAGCTTACCGCAACCTGAAGCTCGAGGGCATCCGCAAGGCGCCCGTCTCGATCTGCGTCACCTGCGATCCTGACCGGGCAGGACCAGTGGTGCTCGGGCGCACCCACAATCTGCGCACGGACGCCTATTCCACCGTCTGCGCCATCCAAAACCTCTGGCTTGCGGCGCGGGCGGAGGGCGTCGGCCTCGGCTGGGTGAGCATCTTCCGCGAGGAGGACATCCGCCTGCTGCTCGGCATTCCGGAGCGGGTCGAGATCGTCGCCTGGCTGTGCCTGGGCTATGTAGAGCAGCTCTATCGCGAGCCGGAACTGGCGGTCAAGGGCTGGCGGCAACGGCTGCCGCTGGAGGAACTGGTATATCGCGACCGCTGGGGCGACCGCTGACATCACTGCCGGGGCTGCGGGCCTGCTCCGGCGGGGTTGGCGAGGTCGATCGAGCTCTCGTCGGGGAGAAAGACGGGTCCGACGGTGCGCACCTTCCTCGACGGGTCGTAGGGCCGTTCCTCGGGCGGCGGAGGAGGCGCTGCGGCGGGCGCGGTGCCTGCCTTTGGCGAGAGCACCGTGATGCCGGAATAGGGCCGCTCCTGCGGCTCTTCCCGAGGAGGAGGAGAAGGCTCGAGTGCCGCGGGAAGCGGTTCGGCGGCGGTATCCGTGCGGCAGCCGTTCGCATCCAAGGCCGCCAGGATGGCATTGCGCTCGCCGTTCGGACGCAGGATCTGCCGCGCGGCCGACTGCTGTGCCGCAATGCTGTCGCGCACCTGTTCCAGTTCGCGCAGCGCCTGCGCCATCTCACCACAGATGTCGTCGCGCTGCCCGAAGGTGACGATGCTGCCTGCGCCACAGCGGGCCCGACGCATCTGCGTGCGCAGGTGGCGGATCTCGCCGTCATGGTAGCGGAGCGCTTCGGCATGCCGGCGCACTTCGGCGGTGCTGCCGATCACCTGCGGCAGCATCGCCAGCCGCCGCTCAAGGCTCCGGCAGATGTCCGAGGTCTGTGCGCTAGCCGCGAAGGGAACAACCAGGACGGCAGCTACCACGGTAAGGCGAAGGAACATGACCTCTCCTGTCGGTGCAATCTCTGCCGGCGATCATCGGCGCCGCCGGTTGAGATTATCATAACAGGAGAAGGATCAGCCCTGCGACGCTTCGACCACCGCCAGCGCCGCCATGTTGACGACGCCGCGCGAGGTGACCGAGGTGGAGAGGATATGGGCGGGCATGGCTGCGCCGAGCAGGATGGGGCCGACATGCAGCGCGTCCATCATGGACCGCACGATGCCGAGCGAGATGTTGGCGGCATCCAGGTTCGGGAAGACCAGGAGATTGGCTTCGCCGGTGAGGGTGCTGTCGGGCATGGCGCGCTTGCGCAAGGGTTCCGAGAGGGCGGAGCCGCCCTGCATTTCGCCGTCCACCTCGAGATCCGGTGCCTGCTCGCGAAGGAGCGCCAGGGCCTCGCGCATCTTCGCCGCACTCTCGGAATTGCGCGAACCGAAGTTGGAATGGCTGATCAGCGCCGCCTTCGGCGTGATGCCGAAGCGGCGGATTTCCTGGGCAGCGAGGATCGTCATCTCGGCGATTTCCGCAGCCGACGGATTGTAGGTGACGAAAGTATCGGTGAAGAAGATCGCACCGCGCTGGGAGATCAGCAGGCTCATGCCGGAGAAGGCGTGGACGCCGGCACGCTTGCCGATGATCTGGTTGACGTCGCGCAGATGCTTGTCGTAGCGGCCTTCAACGCCGCAGATGAGCGCATCCGCCTCGCCGCGGCGCACGGCAAGGGCGCCGATCACCGTTGTGTTGGTGCGGACGACGGTGCGGGCCGCTTCCGGGTTGACGCCGGCGCGCCCGACCAGCGCGAAATAGTCGTCGACATACTCCCGGTATCGCGGGTCGTCCTCGGGGTTCACGACCTCGAAGTCGACGTTCGGACGGATGCGGATGCCGAAGCGCTTCAGGCGCGTTTCGATGACGCCGGGACGGCCGATCAGGATCGGCCGCGCCGTCTTGTCCTCCAAGAGGACCTGGGCGGCGCGCAGCACGCGCTCATCCTCACCCTCGGCGAAGATGACGCGGTTCTTCTCCGCGCTTTTCGCGGCGCTGAAGATCGGCTTCATGATGAATCCGGAGCGCCACACGAAGCGGTTCAACTGGTCGAGATAGGCGTCGAAATCCTGGATGGGCCGGGCTGCCACGCCGGTTTCCGCGGCAGCCTTCGCCACCGCCGGCGCGATGCGCAGGATGAGACGTGGGTCGAAGGGCGAGGGGATGAGGTAGTCGGGGCCGAAGACGGGCGTTTCGCCGGTATAGGCGCGGGCCGCGACGTCGGAGACTTCCTCACGCGCCAGGGCGGCGATGGCCCGCACCGCCGCCATCTTCATCTCTTCGTTGATGGTGCGTGCGCCGCAGTCGAGGGCACCCCTGAAAATATAGGGGAAGCAGATGACGTTGTTGACCTGGTTCGGGAAATCGGACCGGCCGGTGCAGATCATCGCGTCGGGCCGTGCCTCGCGCGCGAGCTGCGGCATGATCTCCGGCGTCGGATTGGCGAGCGCCATGATGAGCGGCTTGTCGGCCATCTTCGCCAACAATTCGGGCTTCAGCACGCCGGCGGCGGAGAGACCGAGGAACACGTCGGCGCCTTCGATGCTCTCGTGCAGGCTGCGCTTCTCGCTGTCCTGGCAGTAGATCGCCTTCCACTGGTCCATCAGCGCTTCACGGCCGAGATAGACGAGACCCTCGATATCGTGGACCCAGATGTTCTCCTTGCGGGCGCCGAGCGAGACGAGAAGGTTGAGGCAGGCCAGAGCCGCGGCACCTGCACCGGAGGCGACGATCTTGACGTCGGCGAGGTTCTTTCCGGCCAGTTCCAGGCCGTTCAGGATGGCGGCGGCGACGATGATCGCGGTGCCGTGCTGGTCGTCGTGGAAAACCGGAATGTTCATCTTCTCGCGGAGCTGCCGCTCCACCTCGAAGCATTCCGGCGCCTTGATGTCCTCGAGGTTGATGCCGCCGAAGGTCGGCTCCAGCGCGGAAATGGTCGACACCATGGAGTCGATCTCGTTGGCGTCGATCTCGATGTCGAAGACGTCGATGCCGGCGAACTTCTTGAAGAGGACAGCCTTGCCTTCCATGACCGGCTTGGAGGCCAGCGGGCCGATATTGCCCAGGCCGAGAACGGCCGTGCCGTTGGAGATCACGGCGACGAGGTTGGAACGCGCAGTGTAGTCCGCAGCTGAATTCGGGTCGTCGCGGATGGCGAGGCAGGGCGCGGCGACACCGGGAGAATAGGCGAGGGCGAGGTCGCGCTGGTTGCCGAGCGGCTTGGTCGGGTGGATCTCCAGCTTGCCGGGGCGCGGATAGCGGTGGAAGAAAAGGGCCTGCTCGTCCAGATCGCCGGATTTTACCGTACCGTTGGGGTTCGCGTTGTCCTGCATGCCTCTGGCGCCTCCGGAATTCGTCTTTCGTTCAATGCTTGGTCCGGCCTTCCTTACAACAATAGCCGACGGGGAACAGCAGTAATTTCGGGAGCCCGTGGAGGAGGCTTCAATGGCCGCGCCGGCGTGTCATGCTCCTGAAACACGAGTCTGGTCTGGAGGCGGGAGCCAAGGATCGCAATGACAAGGACAGTAACCGCGATGGCGAACGCAAGGCATTTCCGCACGATCTTCCTTTCCGACGTCCACCTCGGCTCCAAGGCCGCCCGCACCGACCTCCTGCTCGACTTCCTCCGTTGCCATGAGGCGGACACGATCGTCCTGGTCGCATCGTCGACGGGTGGCGGCTGAAGCGGAGCTGGCACTGGCCGCAGGGCTGCAACGACGTCGTGCAGAAACTGCTGCGCAAGGCGCGCAAAGGCACCCGCATCGTCTATATTCCGGGGAACCATGACGAGTTCCTGCGCGCATTTCCCGGCACCCATTTCGGCGGCATCGAAGTAGCGGAGCGGATGATCCACGAGGCGGGCGACGGGAAGCGCTACCTCGTGCTGCATGGCGACGAGTTCGACGTGGTCGTCCGCAATGCCCGGCTTCTCGCCTATCTCGGCGACTGGGCCTATGACGCGGCCATCGCCATCAACATCGGCCTTTCGGCAGTCCGCCGCCGGCTGGGAATGCCCTACTGGTCCTTTTCCGCCTGGGCGAAGCTGCAAGTCAAGCAGGCGGTGAACTTCATCGGCGAGTTCCAGGGCGTGGTGGCCGACGAGGCGCGGCGCAACGATGTCGACGGCGTGATCTGCGGCCACATCCATCACGCTGTGATGGAGGAGATCGACGGCATCCGCTACATCAACACCGGAGACTGGGTCGAAAGCTGCACCGCGGTCGCCGAGCATCATGACGGCACGATGGAGATGATCCACTGGCATGGCCTCGTGTCCGTGCCGGCCTCGCCCCCTGTTCCGGCCGTGATCGTCAGCGACATGAGGGCTGCCTGAGCGGCATATTCCCCGGCGGCATTGCCTTTCTGCCACAGGAGGGGCGCCCGACCCATGCTAGGGTCGTCTTCCCGAACCTGATTCCCTGTTGCTCCCGTGATCACTGGCACGTCGCCCGAGCCGCCGCCTCGGCACTTCCACCTGCGTTGCGCACTCGCGTTTGCGGCTCCGATCGGCGTGAACGGGATCATTCTTCCCTATTTTCCCGTGTGGCTGAACTCGCTTGCCTTCAGCGAGTTCGAGATCGGCATCATTCTGGCAGTTCCCATGATCGTGCGGATCGTGTCGGCGCCGGTCGTCGGTGCCATCGCCGACCGGCTCCATGAACGGTCGAGGGTGCTGGTCTGGTCCGGCATCCTTTCATTCCTCACCGCGATCGCCCTGTTCGCCGTGACGGGCTTCTGGCCCGTCCTGATCGTCTACAGCCTGCAGGCGGCATTCTTCGCAGCCTATGTTCCGGTGGTCGATTCGATTGCCGTCAGCGGGGTGCGGCGCTGGGGCTTCCAGTACGGCTTGCTGCGGGTCTGGGGCTCGATCGGCTTCGTGGCGATGAGCCTGCTGATGGGCCGGTTGATCGGGCTCTGGGGCGGCGGCGTGCTGCCGGCGGTTGCCAGCGTCGCCTTCGCTCTCACGGTCGCTGCAGCCTTCGCGGCGCCACGCATCGGCCGCCTGCGAAAGCCCTCGCCGAGCCTCGGCCGCTGGAAACCGGGTGTGCTGGGGCGGCTCGACCTGCACATGCTGATGATCGGCGCATCGGTTGCCCAGGCGAGCCATGCGATGTTCTATGCCTTCGGTGCGATCCACTGGCAGGACATGGGATTCGGCGGGACGGAGATCGGCATCCTCTGGAGCACCGCCGTCGTCGTGGAGATCGTCGTCTTCTTCGCGTCCGCGCTCATCGCCCGCCACTTTTCCCCTTGGACGCTGATGCGGCTCGGCTGCGCCGTAGCGGTGGTTCGATGGACGCTGTTTCCGATGCCCCTCGGGTTCGCAGGCTACCTGCTCCTGCAGTCGATGCACGCCTTCACCTTCACCTTCCTGCATATCGGCGTGCAGCACAAGCTTGTGGAGGCCGTGCAGGAGGAGCAGGAAACGTCGATGCAGGGCACCTACTTCTTCTACAACGGCGCGTTCCTGGCGCTGGCGACATTCCTTTCCGGCGCCCTCTACCGCGCCTACGGCGCGGCGAGCTATCCGGCAATGGCGTTGACCGCCCTTGTCGGGCTGCTACTGCTCGTGCTGGCGGCGCGACTTCAGCCCCAGAGCTCGGAAGGCGGCGGAAAGAGCGTCGAACCTTCGTAACGCAAGGCCGGCTCCCGGTCGCGGGCGAGCAGCAGCGGCCCGTCGAGATCGGCATATTCGACATCCTGCGCCAGGAGCGCGGCCGGCGCCATTGCCAGCGAAGTGCCGACCATGCAGCCGACCATGACCTGGAAGCCGAGGCGCTTCGCCTCCGCCTTCATGCGCAGTGCTTCCGTCAGTCCACCGGTCTTGTCGAGCTTGATGTTGACGGCGTCGTAGCGGTTGCGGAGTGCGCCGAGATCGTCCGTGGCGTGAACGCTCTCGTCGGCGCAGACCGGCACGAGCCGATCGATGCGGGTCAGCATCCCGTCACGCCCCGCCGGCAGCGGCTGTTCGATAAGCGCAATGCCGACCTCGCGGGCGATCCGCAGATGGTCCTCGATGTTCTCCTCGGTCCAACCCTCGTTGGCATCGACGATGATGCGCGATCGCGGGGCGGCCGAAGTGACCGCCCTCATGCGTGACTCGTCGTCCGCCGTGCCGAGCTTCACCTTGAGGAGCGGCCGATGGGCGTTCTTCTCGGCTTCGGCGGCCATCGCGCCGGGCTCGCCGAGGGACAGGGTGAATGCCGTCGTGATCGGTTCCGGGGTGATGCCGAGCGTCCGGAAGACGGGGGTCGCCTCAAGCTTTGCTTCGAGGTCCCAAAGGGCGCAGTCGACGGCGTTGCGGGCGGCGCCGGGCTTCATCAGCGTCTGAAGCTCCTCCCTCCCAGCACCTCGTCGCGCGATCTCCCCTGCGGCCGAGCGTATGTCCGCCACAACCCCCGCGACCGTTTCGCCATATCGTTTGTAAGGGACGCATTCGCCCCGACCGAAGACGCCGTTTTCCTCGATCACGCAGGTCACGACTTCCGCTTCCGTCTTCGATCCGCGCGAAATGGTGAAGAGGCCGGCGATCGGGAAGGTTTCTATTGTTGCTTCGAGGTTACGGCGCATGCTTTTGAACGTCCCGCACATAGTATTTCCGGTGGAGGAGGTTATATTGCCGGTTGTCCTGCGCGATCAACACGCCGCCCGCAGTTCCCGCGCCGAAACCACGAAAGATGCCAGTGCCGTTACAATCGACTGAAACCCGGGTTGCCGAATTGGCTGCCGAAGCGATGCCCGGGGGCAACGGCGAGCGATTTGTTGCGCGTGGCGATTGGCGCAACCACAGCATCGCTCATGTGCTGCCGGCGCTCGACAAGCTTGAAAGGGCGCCGGGCAGGGGGCGCGTGGATGTCGACGTCTCCGAGGTGGAGGCGATCGATACCGCCGGAGCCTGGCTGATTCGCCGGCTGATCAGCTCGAAGCAGGCGCAGGGACGGGAGGTGTCGCTGTCGGGCGCCCATGGTGCGATCGACGAACTGATCGCAGTCCTGCCAGAGAAGGCGCCCGCTCCGTCGGCTCCCTCCGGTCCGGCAGAATCGCTCTTCCAGCGCATGTTTACGCCCGTCGGCAAGGTCGTCAGCGAGCTCGCCGGAGACATGGTGGCCGCCATGCACATCCTCGGATCGGCGGTCCGCGGCGCGCAGATGAAGCTCGGCCGGGGCGGAGGCATCTCGCCGGCATCTGTGGTGAACCAGATCGACCACATGGGCGTGCGCGCGGTTCCCATCATCGCGCTGATGTCCTTCCTGATCGGCGCCATCATCGCCCAGCAAGGGGCGTTCCAGCTGCGCTATTTCGGCGCCGAGATCTTCGTCGTTGACCTCGTCGGCATCCTCCAGTTGCGCGAGGTCGGTGTGCTCCTGACGGCGATCATGATCGCCGGCCGGTCGGGCAGCGCCATTACCGCCGAGATCGGCTCGATGAAGATGCGCGAGGAGATCGACGCGCTGACCGTCATCGGCCTCAACCCGGTCGGGGTGCTGGTCTTTCCGCGCCTCGTGGCACTGACCATCGTGCTGCCGCTGCTGACGATCATCGCGAACTTCGCGGCGCTCTACGGAGCGGCGGTCGTGGCGCTCACCTATTCCGGCATTACCTTCGACACCTTCCTGTCGCGCCTCCACGAGGCGATCGACCATACGTCCGTCGCCTCGGGGATGATCAAGGCGCCGTTCATGGCGCTGGCGATCGGGATCGTCGCCGCCGTCGAAGGGATGAAGGTCGGCGGGAGCGCCGAATCGCTCGGCCGGCACGTCACGGCATCGGTAGTGAAGTCCATCTTCGCCGTGATCGTCATGGATGCCTTTTTCGCGATCTTCTACTCTGCGATCGATTTCTAGGAGGCGGAGTGACGGACGCGAACGAAAGATCCATGGCGGCGAAGAAGAGGCAGGTGGTGCTGTCCGTGCGCGACGTGACGGTCGGCTTCGGCTCCAACATCGTGCTCGACCAGCTGAACCTCGACGTCTACCGCGGCGAGATCCTCGGCTTCGTCGGAGCTTCGGGGACGGGCAAGTCGGTGCTGATGCGTACAGTGCTGCGGCTTCTACCCCGCCGGTCGGGCAGTATCGAGATCCTGGGGACGGATTACGATACGGCCGACGAGGAACAGCGCATGGCGCTGGATACCCGTCTGGGCGTGCTTTTCCAGCATGGGGCGCTGTTCTCCTCGCTGACGGTCAAGGAGAACATCCAGCTGCCGATGCGCGAATACCTCGACCTGCCGCAATCGCTGATGGACGAACTTGCCTATCTGAAGATCGAGATGGTCGGGCTGGCGCCGGATGCGGCGGACAAGTATCCATCGGAACTCTCGGGCGGGATGATCAAGCGTGCCGCGCTGGCACGGGCGCTGGCGCTCGACCCGGACCTGGTCTTCCTGGACGAGCCGACGTCCGGCCTCGATCCGATCGGCGCGGCCGAATTCGACCTGCTGATCGCCCGGCTGCGGGATACGCTCGGGCTGACCGTCTATATGGTAACCCACGATCTCGACAGTCTTTTTTCGGTGTGCGACCGTATTGCCGTCCTGGGCGGGAAGCGGGTATTGGTGGAAGGGACGCTGGAAGACATGTTCGCATTCGACGATCCGTGGGTTCAGTCCTACTTCCGCGGCAAGCGCGCCCGTTCGGTCGTGAGGCCGGATCAGCCCGCCGCCCAGCCTGAAGAAGAAGTGAACTGACGCCATGGAAACCAAGGCCAATTACGCGATCGTCGGTTTTTTCACCCTGCTGGTGATCGCAGCCGCATTCGGCTTCGTCTACTGGATGGCGCAATCCGGCCGCGGCGGGCCCACGGCCGAACTGGCCATCCGTATTCCCGGCTCCGCGAACGGCCTGTCGGTGGGCTCGCCGGTGCGCTTCAACGGCATTCCCGTAGGCTCGGTCCGCAATCTCTCGATTGATCCGGATGACCCGCAATATTCGATCGCCTTCACCGAGGTCCGCGCGGACGCGCCGGTCTATCCGTCGACCCGCGCGGTTCTGGAAGTGCAGGGCCTGACGGGGGCCGCCTACATCGAACTTTCCGGCGGCAACAAGGGCGAGGAGAACATCCTGCAGAAGGCGATGGAAACCGAACGCCCAGCCGTGCTCATCGCCGACCAGTCGAGCGTCACAAACCTGCTGGCCACCGCGGACAAGATCCTCGACCGCGCCAACCAGGCGATCGGCGACATCCAGGGCTTCGTTGCCGACGCGCGCGGACCGCTCACCCAGACGATCCGCAATGCGGAGACGTTCACCGCCTCGCTCAGCAACAATTCCGGCGCGATCGACGAGTTCCTGAGCAGCATGTCGACCCTTTCCGGCACCTTCAACCGCGTGTCGGAGCGGCTGGATTCGACGCTGGAAGCGGCGGAAGAACTGGTCCGCGCGGTGGATGCCGAGAAGGTCAACCAGGTGGTTTCCAATGCGGAACGGACGACCCGCAACATCGCCGATGCCTCGGACAATCTCGACGAGATCGCGCAAAGCGTGCGCGATGCTGCGGCCGGTTTCGAGCGCGCGACGGTGGACGCCCAGTCGGTGCTGAGGCGCGCGGACGACCTGATGGCGGCAATCGACACGCAGAACATCGGCACGGCCGTCAACAACATCACCGCCGCCAGCGAGGATGCCCGCAGTGCGATCGCCTCGGCGCGCGGCGTCGTCGACGACGTCGCGGCACGGCGCGACGACATCGACCGGGCGATCGGCGATTTCACGGACCTCGCCCAGAAGCTCAACAACGCGTCGAACCGCGTCGACGGCATTCTCGCCAAGGTGGACAACCTGCTGACCAGCGACGATTCGGAATCCTTGTTCGCCGAGGCGCGCAGGACGCTGGAATCCTTCCGGACGGTGGCGGATAACATCAACGCCCGCGTCGGGCCGATTGCGGACAACCTGCAGCGCTTCTCGGCCACGGGCCTGAGGGACATCCAGACGCTCGTGGACGACACGCGGCGCACCGTGCGCAGCCTGAACGAGACGATCAGCAATTTCGACGAGAACCCGCAGCGGCTCATCTTCGGCGGGGAAACGGTGAAGCAGTACGACGGCAGGACGCGTCGATAGGAGCGGAGTTCGCATGACAGGTTTGAGCTCTTTCAGACGATCGCCATGGGCGGTGCTGTCCCTCGTGGTGATCCTCGCCAGCGGATGCGGCTCGAAGGCCAAGAACGACACCTTCGACCTGTCCATCACGCCGGCGGGCACGGGACCGGCGGTGCGGGGACGCCAGATCCTGGTGCCTGAGCCGACGGCGTTGAAACCGCTGGACAGCGACCAGGTGGTGGTCCGGGTGTCCGAGGCCGAGATCCAGTACCTTGCCAATTCGCAATGGGGCGACCGGCTGCCGCGCATGGTGCAGTCGAAACTGGTGGAGGCTTTCGAGAACAGCGGCAGGCTGGGCGGCGTCGGCAAGCCCGGCCAGGGGCTTGCCATCGACTACCAGGTCGTGACGGAGATCCGCACCTTCGAGGTGGATACCAGCGGTGCCGACGTGGCGAATGTCGAAATTTCGGTGAAGATTCTCAACGACCGGAACGGCACGGTGCGCGCCCAGCAGGTGTTCAGGGCGAGCGCTCCGGTCTCGGGTTCCGAGAACCGCGACTTCATCGCAGCCCTGGATCGCGCCTTCGCGCAGGTCGGTGCGGAAATCGTGGAATGGTCGCTGCGGGCCATGTGACAGGCTGCAGCATCACGAACGAAAATGGCCGCCTCGAGGGCGGCCATTTTCGTTCGGCTCCTGCCGGCTCAGCTGAAGCGTCCGGCCGCGTGGGCGAGCATGGTGTAGACCTTACCGGTGTCGGAGGTCAGGTAGCTCTGCGTCACGGTCTTGTCCGGGTCCGTGCGAGCCACATCCGCCAGCAGCTTCTCGAAATCGGCGATATAGCGGTCGACCGCGGTGCGGAACTCAGGCTCCCGGTCGTACTTGCGCTTGATCTCGTCGAAGGTCTGCTGACCCTTCAGCGTGTAGAGGCGGCGCGTGAAGACATCGCGCTCGCCCCGCTGGTAGCGGCGCCATAGCTCGACGGAGGCGTCGTGGTCGATGGCGCGGGCAATGTCGACCGACAGCGAGTTCAGCGATTCCACCATGTGGCGCGGGTTGCGGTTGTCGCCATTGCCGCGGGGCGCCGGCTGCTCCGCCGGCCGTGCGGCGGGCCGGGCAGGGGCTTCCTCACGCGAGGCGCCGCGGAGCAGATCGCTGATCCAGCCGCCTTCGTCCCGCCGCGGGGCGGGCTCGGAAGGCCGGGCAGTCGCCGCCCGATCCATGTTCAGGCTACCGCGCAATCCCGTGGACAGGGTGTCGCCACGGAACGGGACGCTGGCCTGCGACGGAAGCTGCGGTGCGGGCGCCTGGGGGCGCTGTGCGGACACGGGCGCCGGCGGTGCCGCCTGCTGTGCCGCCTGGGGTGCCGGACGAACGGGAGCCGGCTGCGAGACCTCAAGCGTCTGGGCGGAGCGCCCGACGAGTTGCGAGAGGTCCTGGAGCGCCTTAATCTGCTCGGAGACCGCCCGGCGCATGGCCGCGGCGCTTTCCTTGGCCTCTTCAGGCAGGTCGAAGGCGCCGCGTTTCAGTTCGGAACGGGTGCTGTCGAGTTCTTCACGGATCTGCTCGGCCGACCGGCGGATTTCGTCCGTCGCCCCGGCGAAGCGGCCGACGGCCTCCTCCACCGACTTGCGCAAGGTGTCGCGCAGGTGGGAGGCGGCACTGTCGGAGCGGTTGGCGGCGTCACCGAGCATGCGTTCGACGTCCGCAAGCGATGCCTCCACGCCGCCGCGAATGCGTTCGGACAGGCCACGGGCCCGCTCCTCGGCGCCGGCCATGGTCGTGTCGATTGCACGGTTCGCTTCTTCGCTGGCTCCAAGAAGCGCCGAGCGCATCGCCTCGGCCGTGAGATCCGCACGCTGCTGGGTTTCGCCAAGCGTGCGGCCGATCTCGGCGAACGCGCCCTGCAGGCTTTCCCGCAGATGCGCGGCGACCTGAGAGGAGCGACCCTCGGCGCGTTCGAACGCGCCTTCCACCAGGGTTGCGAGATTGCGCATCGTGGCTTCGATTTCTTCGGAGCGCTTGACGAGGCCGACCGAGAGGCCGCGCAGAGCCGTCTGACGCTCGTCGAGCGTGTTGGCCAGATTCGATTGGGCCGCCCCGAGAAGCTCGGATGCCTGAGCCAGCACCTTGGAGTGCTCGTCGAAGCGCCCGACGATACCACCGACCTGGTTGAGCGTTTCCCCAGAGATGTTGGCGAGACGATCGATGTTGTTCTCGAGCAGGCGGCTGGAGCCGGACACCATGTCGGCCGCATGGCCCGCCGATTCGGCAAACCGGGTGGCGGTGGCTTCCAGCTTCTCGTCGACGCTCGCCAGGCGGCCCGCGGCCGCATCGGCTGCGGAGGTGATGTCGACGGCGGCTTTCTGGATCAGGTCCGAAATGCCGCTGTTGCTCTCGGCGAGCCGGTCGATCAGGGCGTTGACGCTGCCCGACAGGCTGCGTTCGACAGCCAAGATGGCGCCCGCCGTGTTCTCCGCCCGCTGGCCGAGAGCCGAGAGGGCTTCGTTGGTCCGTGCGGCAATGGCATCCACGAGGGCATTGTTCTCGTTCCGGAGCCTGCTGCTGCTTTCGCCGGCGACGGCGACGAGGCGATCCGTGCTTTCCTGCGCTGCCAGGGCGATCTGTTCGGCGGCCGACCGGCTCGCTTCGGAATATTGGTCGACGACCGGCTTTGCCTGTTCCTCGATGAGACGAGAGAGCTCCGTGGTCCGGCTGGCCAGCATGGAGTTGAGGTCGCGCGTGCGGCTGTCGAGTGCCGAGCGGATGGCGTCGCCGCGGGCGGCCAGCGCCTTGTCGACCGCTTCCATGGCGGACTGTAGTTCCGTCGCCGTTTCCGACAGGGTGCCGCGGAGCGATCCGCCGCGCTGCTGAAGCGCCTGTTCCGCTTCGTTGAGAGCCTCGGAGATCGCCGCCACCTGTTTCTTGACGAGCGTGTCTGCTTCCGAAACCTTGTGGACGATCGCACTGCCGGCCTCGGAAAAGGCCTGGGCGACAGTCGCGGCCTGGCCGGCCAAGCGGGTCTGCGTTTCGGAGATGCGGTTGACGATCTCGCTCGAACGTTCTTCGATCGAGCGGGTGAACTCGGCGTTGCGGTTGGCCAGTTCCTCCGTGAATTCGGAGCCGGTGCGGGTCAGCAGTTCGGCGGAGCGCATCGCTTCGCTGTCCATGCCGGCGGCAGCCGCGCTTACCGCTTCGCGCAGCGTCGCGGCAAGGCCGGCAGCCTTGCCCTCGATGGTGCGGGTGACGTTGTCGAGGCCGACCGTCAGCGCCCTGTCCATGGTCGACAGGCGCTCATCGAGGCGGGTGGTGCCGCTTTCCATCGTGCCGGCGATGCGCTCGTGCGCCTCGGTACTGACACGTTCGAATTCCGTCGCGCGCTGCGCAAGCGTTTCGCCGATATCGCGGCCGGCGCCGTCGACGAGATCAGCGACGCTGCTGACGGTCTTCTCGATGCGTCCGGAAAGATCGTCGGCCGAGCGGCTGATCTCCCGGGCGGCATCGTGCAGCCTGCCGGCGATTTCGCCGGTCGTCGTCGTCAGCCTCTGCTCGAGATCGGAGCCGGCGGTGACGATCGCAGTCCGCAGGGCGTCCTGCTGGGTCTCCAGCGACATTTCCAGCATGCCGGCGCTTGTGGCGATCGTGGTCCCGATCGTCGTGACCTGGTCCGATATGAGATCGGCGATCTGCTCGTGTGCCTGGTCGAGGGCCGAAGAGATGGAGTTGCCGCGCTCCTCCAGCACCGCACGCAGGCGTTCGTAGCTCGAGCCAAGCGTCTCCTCGAACTGCTCGTTGGCAGACGCCACGGTATCCGTGAACTGCTGATGGCCGAGCCCGAGAGTGGCTGCAATCCGCTCCTGTCCGGAGGCAAGGGCGGTTTCGAGGCGCTCCGCTCCACCCGACAGGTTCTCCTCGAAACGGCGCGAACCTTCGCCGAAAATGCCGCCGACCCGTTCCGAGGCTTCGCTGATGGACTGCTCGATGCGGTTGCCAGCCTCGGATGCAGACCTGGCCAGTTCAGTCGCCTTCTCGTCCAGGATGCTTGACAGCCGGTCTCCGCCAACAGCGAAGGCGGTGCTGATTTCCATGGTCTTGTCGTCGAAGATTTCTCCAATACGGTCGCCGTTCGCGGCGATCGCCTGGGTGAAATCGGCGACCCGGCGATCAAGGCCTTCCCCGAGCCGCAGTTCGCCTTCCTCGATATGGCGGGCGATCAAGGCTGCGCGTTCATCCAGAATGCCGGATAGGCGCTCGGGCGTGTCGGCCAGATTGCTGAGGATGCCCGCGATCCGGTCTTCGCCCAGAGCAAAGGCCGTGCTGATCTCCATCGTCTTGTCGTCGAGGAGTTCCCCGATCCGGTCGCCATTGGCGGACAGTGCCTGCGCGAGGTCCGAGACGCGCCGATCCATGTCGTCGCCGAGGCGCTGGCCGCCTTCCTCGATATGTCGGGCGATGAGGGCCGCGCGTTCGTCCAGTACCGTCGACAGGCGTTCCGGCGTATCTGCGAGATTGCCCAGGATGTCGGAAATACGATCCTCGCCCAGCGCGAAGGCGGTGCTGATCTCCATCGTCTTGTCGTCGAGGAGCTCTCCGATCCGGTCACCGGTGGCGGCGAGCGTCTGGGCAAGACCGTCGACGCGCTGGTCCAGGCCCTCACCAAGGCGTTGTTCGCCCTCTTGCAGATGCCGGGCGATGGCGGCCGTGCGTTCGTCGAGGAGATTGGCGAGACGTTCCGGTGCGTCCGACACGGTGGCCGCGATACCGGCCGTGCCGGCCTCCAGCGTTTCGGACAGGCGCTGCTGGCCGCTTTCGAGCGCGTTGATGACTGCGTCCGAATGCTGCCCGAAGGTTTGCTCGAAACGATTCTGCGTCTCGCTCAGCGCGTCGATCAGGGCGGCGCTTCGCTCGTTCAGGGTACCGTCGATCGCTTCGCGTGTCGCGCCGAACGCGCTGTTGATTTCGCTGGTGCGGGCGGCAAGCGACTGGTTGAACTCGCGCGCCCGGCTATCGAGCATGGAGTCCAGCATTTCCTGGCCGGCGCCGAGCGCGGTTTCCAGGGCAAGCGACTGGTCGGTCAACGTGCTGCCAATGCGCGCTATGCTGCTGCTGAGGATGCCTTCGATGGATTCGGAGCCGCCGGCGACCGTCTCGTTGATCCGGGCGAGGCTGTCCATGAGCTTGCTGTCGAGACTGCCGGCCCGCTGGTCGAATGCCGTGGTGAACTGGCTGAGTCCCTGGTCGAAGGAGGTGCTGAGCTGGCCCACGGTCGCCTGCATGCGTTCCTCGAAGAGGCCGGTGCGCAGGTCGATGTCCATGACTGCGTCGTCGGCGGCGGACTGTAGGCTCTGCCGGAAGGATGCTCCCTTGTCATCAAGCGCGCGGTTGAGGGACGCGATGACGCTGTCGAGCGAGCCGGTGATCGAGCGCTCGCCCTCGGCCAGACCCTCGGTGATCTCGCGCGTGCGGGCGATCAGCGTCTCGTTGAGCTGCCTGGTGCGGTCGGCAAGGGCGGCGTTCAGCTTCTCGGTATTGGCGTCGAGGGTCGATGCACGGGTTTCGAAGTCGCCCAGCAATGCTTGGCCGCGTTCGGCCAGCGTCATCGAGAGGTGGTCGAGGCGGGCGTCGAACTCGCTGGCGAGCGCTATGC
Organism: Pseudorhizobium endolithicum; assembly: GCF_902153245.2. GTDB lineage: Bacteria > Pseudomonadota > Alphaproteobacteria > Rhizobiales > Rhizobiaceae > Neorhizobium > Neorhizobium endolithicum. The sequence goes on along the minus strand of NZ_CABFWF030000013.1, from coordinate 240,597 downwards.
CGGAAGAGCTCAGGGTCTGGACCAGATCTTCTGCCTTGGCGGCGAGCAACGAGCCCAATGCTTCGCCGGCCGCGTTGGTCTTCTCGGTCAGGGCTGCTGCACGCGTGTCGATCAGCGAAGCGAAGGCCTCACCGGACGTCGCCAGACGGACGGAGATTTCCTCCGTCGCGAGCGACAGCTCCTCCTTCAGCTGTTCATGGGCGCCGACGATCGAGGAGCGGATCCTCTCGGCATGATTGACGATGGCGTCGCGTTCCGCACCCAGTTCGTGGACGAGACCGCGAACCCGCAGCTCATTGTCGGCGTAACTGCGCTCCAGCGCGTTGACCTCGGAATGTACGAGAGTTTCAAGTTCGGTGGCACGGGCGATCGTCCGCTCGATGCCTTCGTTCATGGCCGAAACTTCGCGGCGAACGGCCTGACCGACCGACATGATGCGTTCGGAGGCGATGGTTTCCGGTTCCGAGAGGCGTAGCGCGACCTCCGCCATCGAGCGGGCGGCGTTGCGCATGTCCTGCGCGCGCGCCATCATCGTTGCGAAGGCGAAGAAGAGCAGGATCGGAACGATCACGCCTATGAGGATCGCGACAAGGCCGGGGATCGCCGCAAGACCGGCGAGGGAGCCGGCCTGCCAGATCTGCGCGCCATACAAGAGCTGCGCCAGCCCAAGGCCGCCGACCGCCCAAAGCACGGAGACGATGGTCGCGTTGCGCAGGGAACTGCGCATCGTGCCGCCCTCGAGCGATTTCAGGAGGTTGATCGAGCTGCGCCGGCTGCCGTCGTTCGCCGGCTCGAATGCCGGCGCGCGCGCCGCGGGTTCGGCAGCCGCAGTACGGGGTGGTTCCGCCGGGTTTTGGGGACGGTTGGTAGCGGCACGTTGCTTGGTCTCAGACACTCTCGCCTCCGGAGCGGGGGAGGGCGCCGGCCGGCGTGCCTCCTGCTCGTCAATGAAGTCGATCTTCAAAGCGTCTTCCAGGGCCTGGAACGCCGTTTCATCGATCGACTCGCTGGTCGTCTTCTTCGCCATGCGGTTACGCCTCGCTACATACTCGCCCGGCCACCCCGTCTCCGCTCTGCCCGCCCGCAGAAGGAAAGATGAGATACTGCCTGCCGGAAACCCGCACCGTCATGATGTCGGTATTTCCCGTTTCATTTCACTTCCGGATAGCCTTCTTCCAAACGGATGATAAGGAAAACTTACCGCCGGGCCATCCCTGGAGGCGGGAGGGGACTCTCGCCATTCCAACTGTATTGTAGTGACACATCTACGGTAGCTAAACAATTCGGGCACCCGGAGCGGTTAAAAGGGGGCGTCGGGTTGTTAACAGGATTTAAACCATAAAATCCGCCGAAAGCCCCATAAATCAAGGATCTTAGCGGAAATTAACCATAGCGTCAGAATCCGGCGCATCGCGGGGGCGAATTTAACCGGATGAAGCGCCTTGGCGGGCAAGGTCGAAGCAGTTCAGGTTAAGAGGTATCCGCATCATGGCTGTGCCAGCTATTGCATTCGAGGTTCCGGTCAGCGATCGCGCGGCCTGTCCCTCACACTCCCGGCCTATCGATCTCGTCCATCTTGCCGGGCAGACCATGGGCGACAGGTGCCTCGAGGACGAGATCCTGCAGATATTCGCCCGGCAGGCAAGGCGGGCGCTGCAGGAGATGGGCGGGGCCGATCAGGCCACCGTCCGCGCCGCCGCCCACAGGCTGAGAGGGGCGGCAAACTCCGTCGGCGCCTTTACCGTGGCGGACGCAGCGATGCGCATCGAGGAGAAGGGGGCGGACGCGCTGCTGTTTTCCAAGTTAAGCGCTGCCGTGGTCGAGGCCGAAAACTTCATCCTGAAGCTTTCCCGGTAAGCTTTTCCGGCCACCATTGCCGGTGCCGGGAGAGGTTCCTATGTTGACTGTCCGGCGGATTTGGCCGAAGACCGGCCCCGCCTAGAGACTGTTCTTACCGGATTTCCTGATCATGACGAAACTGACGATCGTCGCCTTCGACGGAACGCGCTTCGATATCGATGCGAGCAACGGATCGACGGTGATGGAGAATGCCGTGCGCAATTCCGTGCCAGGAATCGAGGCCGAGTGCGGCGGCGCCTGCGCCTGTGCCACCTGTCACGTCTATGTGGACGATGCCTGGGCGGATACTGTCGGCCCGCCGTCTCCGATGGAGGAGGACATGCTGGATTTCGCCTATGAGGTGAGACCCACGTCGAGACTTTCCTGCCAGATCAAGATGACCGATGCGCTTGAGGGCCTGGTCGTCAATGTGCCGGAACGGCAAGCCTGACATCTGCGGAAGACGACCGCCTGGTGGCGTCGGCTAGCCGCCGTTCTGCCCCAGCCGGTATTTGAGAAGCCGCATCATCCGGTTGTCGAAGTTCTTCGATTCCACCACGTCGAACCGCAGTTGATCGCGGTCATGGGCCTCCAGCACGCGCCGGGTGACGGAACCGACCTCCTGCTCCAGCTTCTCGCAGCTCGCCGCCGGCCGAAGTTTCAGGAGGTCGCGCTCCAGCGTCCGCGCATAGCTCCGCGCGATTTCCGCATGGCGCTCCTCATGACGTTTGATGTCGGCCGAGAGGGTGTCCCAGATGAAGCGCAGATCCTTTCCCGCGCCGCGCCTGTTGTTCCAGCGCGGAAGGATGAGGTGCGTGCGGAGCGTCACTTTCGCGCCCCCCACGGTGCAGCGTCCGCCGCGCTCGATATAGGTGACTTCACCACCGAACTTGATCTCGGTGGCACCCGGATGACGATGGCCCGTGGCGCGTGTCATCGGCCCGCGTCTCTCCAGTTCGCGGTCCAGATCCTCGGCCGTCCTGCCGCCGATGCTGAAATAGCCGTAGGTCTTGCTGATCAGCGGGTCGGCGCCGGCGGTGGTGGAGAGCATCAGGCACGCAAGAACGCCGCCGACGGCACGGCGGAAACGGGGAATCAGGGACATTCTGCGGCCTGCGGACATTGAACTTCATTGAAGCTTGGGGCATAGGCGTCGACAGCGCAACACAGAGGCAGATAAATTTGCGTTACTCCCGCAGAAATGATGCCGAACCGGCGCCGCGGTTCTCCAGGGACTGGAAAGTCGGCCGGGGCCGTGTGCTTGAACTGGGCAACCGCGGCCATATCATGGCGATCATCAACGTCACCCCGGATTCCTTTTCCGACGGCGGACTGCATCTCGCGGTTCAGGATGCGGTCGCTCATGGGCTCGCCTGCGCCGGCGAGGGCGCGGCCATCCTGGACGTGGGCGGGGAATCGACGCGCCCGGGGGCGGCTCCGGTAAGCGCGGTCGAAGAACAGGACCGGGTGCTGCCGGTGATAGAGCAGCTTGCGCGGCAGACGGATGCACTGATTTCCGTCGACACCTACAGGGCGGAGACGGCGCGGCTGGCGGTGGCGGCCGGAGCGCATGTCATCAACGACGTCCATGGCCTGCAGCGCGAACCCGATGTGGCCGCCGTGGCTGCGGAGCTGGCAGCCGGTCTTTGCATCATGCATACCGGACGGGGCAGGGAAGGCGAAATCGCCACGGACGTCATCGAGGACCAGAGGCGCTTCTTCGGCGTGTCGCTCGGCATAGCGGACGCCGCGGGCGTCGACCGGGACGCGGTCGTGCTCGATCCCGGTTTCGGCTTCGCCAAGAATGCGGAAGAAAACCTGGAACTGATGGCCCGGTTCCGTGAGCTGCAGACGCTGGGCCTGCCCTGGCTCGTCGGCACGTCTCGCAAACGCTTCATCGGATCGGCGACGGGGCGGGAGAAGGCATCGGACCGGGATGTCGGCACGGCCGCGACCACGGCGATCCTGCGTCTGGCCGGGGCCGCCATCTTCCGGGTCCACGACGTTGCGGCCAACCGCGATGCACTCGCCATTGCCGACGCGGTGCTGCAAGCCCAGGAAACGGAACGGACACCATGAGCACCTATGTGATCACCCTGAAGAACTGCGCCTTCTTCGCGCGGCATGGCGTGCTTCCCGAGGAAAACCGGCTGGGACAGCGGTTCTTCGTGGATGCCGAGATGGAGGTCGAGGCCGGCGACGTGCTCAGCACCGACCTCGTGGAGCATACGGTGGACTACGGCGTGGCGTTTTCGCTGATCGAGAAGGTCGTTACGGGCAGACAGCGCAAGCTGATCGAGGCGCTGGCGATGGACATAGCCAGGGCACTCTGTGACACATTTCCACAGATCGTCAGGACGGCGATCACCCTGCGCAAGCCGAGCGCCCCGGTCCAGGGGGTCCTGGACTACGCCGAAGTGCGTGTCGAGCATCGGCCTTGAACGGCATGACGGCGAAGGCCGCCCTGGGGCTCGGCGGCAATATCGGGGATCCTCCGGCGGCGATGGCGCAGGCGCTGAGGTGCCTGGACGAGCGCGCCGATTGCAGGATCGAAGCGGTCTCGCGCCTCTACCAGACGCCGCCTTGGGGCAAGACGGACCAGGCCGACTTCTTCAACTGCTGCGCCGTTATCGCGACCTCGCTGGAGCCGGAGGAATTGCTGGACGTCTGCCTTTCGATCGAGCGCGGCATGAAGAGGGAACGCCTGGAGCGGTGGGGGCCGCGGACGATCGATATCGACATCCTCGCCTACGAGGGACGACAGGCCGAGAGCGACCGGCTCACCCTGCCGCATCCACGTATGACCGAACGGAGCTTTGTGCTGATGCCGCTCGCCGACATCGCTCCGAAGATGCGCATTGGAGTCAAGACCGTATCGGAATGGCTGGAGACGGCCGACACCAGTGGAATCCAGGTGGTCGGCGAGACCGGCGACTGGTGGCGGCAGCGATAGCGGGCGCCGGCGATCAGCGGATGGAGCCGACCGCGATCGTATCGAGGTCGCGGTCGAGCGTCAGTCCGATGACCGGGATCATCTGGTCCTCGACCTTGACCGAAATGGTGATGTTCATCGTGTTTTCGTCGCGGAGGCTGGCGACCATCGCGCCGTTCAGCTGCGCGCGATTGATGCCGACGACGACCTTGTCGCCGTTGACCGCGCCCGAAATGATGTCGAGGCCCTTGCCCTCGGCGCCATCGAGGAACTTGCCCTTGTAGCCCTTGCCGTTCTGGGTGATGACGGCAGACATGGGCTGCTTGAAGACGCCGACGCGGCAGGTCCCGTCAAGCTTGATGCCGGCGGCGGCATCGGCCACCGCTTCGCCTGTCAGGTTGCAGTTGAACTTGGTGCCCTTGTACTTGCCCGCCACGATCTCGCCGGGCCCTTTCCACGTGCCGGCGACCGTCTGGAAGAAGGCCTTGTCGCGTGGGGCTGCCGATGCGGCAGGCGCGAGCGCCGACGTGGCGACAAGTGCGGCGGCAAGCCCGCCAATCAGCGAAAAGGTGCGCAGATACATGTGTCTTTCCCGGCGAGTGCCAACCCGTTTGCGAGCATGCAATCTACGGCCGGAATGGTTAACGACTGGTATCCACGCGCCTGCCGCCGGGACTAAAAAGGGTCACTGACGCTCGTCGCGGCTGCCGCCGAGAGGAGCGAGATCGGCGAGGAAGTCGCCGATCCCCGGTCGCTTCAAGGCGCGGAAGGGAAGGGGCCGGCAGAGGTCCATCGCCGCGATGCCGATCCGCGCGGTGAGGAGGCCGTTGATGACACCTTCACCCAGACGCTTGGACAGTTTCGCGGCCACGCCGTGCCCCAGAACCTGCTGCGCCAGACCATCTCCCACCGCAATCGAGCCGGTGACCGCGAGATGCGCGACGACATCGCGCATGAGCCGAAACAATCCGAGCCTGCCGGGCCGGCCTCCGTAGAGCTCCGCCATTGCGCGCACCAGGCGCGATACCTCGAAGACCACGTAGGCGAGATCGACAATCGCCCTGGGGCTGACGGCGGTGACGACGGAGACACGCTTAGAGGCGTTGAGGATCAGCGCGCGGGCTTGGCGGTCCAGAGGACCAAGCAATTCCCGTTCGGCAAGATCGATCAGTTGGGGGCCGTCGATGACCTCGTCCCGGGTCGCGTCCAGCACCGCTCGTCCCCTGGCCGTCTCGGCACGATGCGACAGGATGCCGGAGAGGCTTGCGACCACGGCGCGGGCCGGGCCGGGAAGCGGGGCGGTCGCCGCCGCTTCCGCCTCCGCCTTGAGGGACTGGACCGCCGAAAGCCGCATCAGGCCGGTGACCTCGCGGCCGACGACGACGGCGATCGCCAGCAGACCGATTGCAAGCACGGTCAGCGCGGCATAGCCGAGCCAGTCGGAGCGGGTAAAGAGGTCGCGAACCACACCATCCGCCCACAGGCCGAAGGCAAGCGAAAGAAAGGTGCCGAAGGCGGCAAGGGCAACGTTGGCGAAGGAGAACCGCCGGCGGCTCCGCGGTTCCGCAACCGGTACTTCCTGGCCCGCGAGTTCGGGCGGCGTGACGAAGGGATCCCGTTCGTCCGGAGTGACGATGACGTTTCCCTCGAAGCTTCTCGGGGCACGGCGAACCGCGGAGGCGGACGGGCTGCCTGCCTCCTCGTCGATGCGAAAGGCGCCGGGGCGGCGCCCGTTGTTGTCCAAAGCCGTCATGCGAGGCGATCTCCCAGGAGAAACTGCATAGCCCGGTCCAGACGGATGTGGGGAACCGACAGCTTCAGCCCGCCGCTGGTCTCCTCGAGTGCCGGTGGGCGGAACCGGACGAAGTTGATGTCGGGCATTTCCGAATCCGGTGATTCCAGGCTCCTGAACAGGACTTCCGGATCGCGCGGCAGGTCTCCGGGAAAGACGGCGGTCTTGCGTTTTCCGTCGAAGACTTCGCCACCGATCTTTTCGCCGGCCATGGGCGTGCCGACAATGACCGGCAGTTGGTGGCCGCCTTCGCTGACCGTCGCCTCGCGGGTGGCCCGCACCGAGGCGATCGCCATGACCTCGATCCCCGCACCGGCCATGCCGATCCGCTGAATGGCGCGATCGACGAGGCGGGCGGTAATCCGCTCCAGCCTGTCGTGGCTTTCGTGATGGAGATGGTCGGCCTTCGTCGCGGCAACCAGGACCCTGTCGATCCGGCGGCCGAGGAGAGACGACAGGAGGCTGTTGCTGCCCGGACGGAAGCACGCCAGCACGTCACCGAGAGCTCGTTCCAGATCCTGCACGGCCTCGCGGCCTCGGTTGATGGCCTGGAGGGCGTCGATCAGGACGATCTGGCGGTCGAGCCGCGCAAAATGCTCGCGGAAGAACGGCTTGACGACGATGGTCTTGTAGGCCTCGTACCTCCGCTCCATCATCGCCCGCAGCGAGCCCTTCGGCGCCGGCTGGTCCGGCAGGTGGGGGAGGGGTGCGAAGGTCAGCGCCGGGGAACCTTGGAGGTCGCCGGGCATCAGGAAGCGACCGGGCGGAAGGGTCGAGAGCGAGCGTTCATCCGACTTACAGGCCAAAAGGTAGGCGGCGAAGGCCTCGCCAAGACGGCGTGCGGTCAGCTCGTCCGCCGGCCCATCGACATCCAGACTACCCGCGAGCGCCAGCCATTCCTTCGCAAGTTCGGCGCGGATGCCGGTGCGGGCCAGAGCCACAGTATTGGCGCTGAACGTGCGGTAATCCTGGGCGAGCAGCGGAAGGTCGAGCAGCCATTCGCCGGGATAGTCGACAATGTCGATGGACAGGCGTCCCGGCGAGAACAGGCGGCTCCATCCGCTGGCGCTCTGGTAGTCGAGCGTTATGCGCAGTTCGGAGATGGCCCTGGTGGAATCCGGCCAGGTCCGTTCGCGAATGAGGGACTGGATGTGATCCTCGTACTGGAAGCGGGGAATGGCGTCGTCAGGCTGCGGCTCGAGCCGGATGCGTGACACGCGGCCGGACCGGACCGGCTCGAAAAGCGGCAGGCGTCCTCCGTTGAGCAGGTTGTGCACCAAGGACGAGATGAACACGGTCTTGCCCGCGCGCGACAAGCCCGTGACGCCCAGGCGCACCGTCGGATGAACGAGGGAGGAGGCTCTGTCGGCTAGATTGTCGATCGCGATTCGGGCGTCGTCGGTCAGGCTGGTCAACGAGGGCGGCAAGGCGAGTTCCTTTGTTTCCGCCTATATAGGGCCGACATTCCGGCGATGAAAGACGGCCGCAGGCCGGCTTCACGCGGTCAGGAAATCCACGATATCCCAGTATCGCCCATCGGAGCCTTGCGGGCGATCCAGTACGGCCAGACCCGCGGTCGGATAGCCCGTCGGGATCGCCGCGGCCGTCCGGTCGCTCCCCGCAAGCCTCTCCAGCACCTCCTCGATCGTGGGATTGTGGCCGATGAACATCAGCGATTCGGCATCGTTCGTGCTGGCGATCATCTCCAGATAGACATCGTAGGAGGCGTTGTAGAGCTCGTCTGCGAAAAGCAGTTCCAGGTCGTGGTCCAGGGCGCGGCGCATGGCTTCGGCCGTCTGGCGGCACCGCAACGCGGTCGAACTGACGATGCGGACCGGGCGGTAGCCGAGATCGACGGCCCTGTCGGCGAGGATCTCGGCTTCGGCGAAACCCTCCTCGTCCAGCGGCCGATCGAAATCCCGCTCGCCGGGCTGTGCCCAGGCCGATCTGGCGTGACGCAGCAAATAGATGCGCGAGGGGGATCTTCTGTTCATCTTTCCGCTGCCCGTACTGATCCTGGCGGATGGGTACCTGTGGCGGAAAGGCGCGTCAACCAAGACGATGGTCAGGAGGAGTATCGGAGCAAGAATGGCGTGACCGCAAAGGAGAGGTGCCCGCCGCACAGAATAAACCGGTTAAATATTAGGCGCTTAGCACAATAATTTGACAGTTTTAAAAATAGCGGGAAGGGGATCAACAGGGTTGAAGGGCGACGGCGGATTGGGATATAGAGCCCGCCTTGAGATGTTCTTCGGGAGAATCGCGTGAGTGAGAAGATCGATCTTAGCAACTATGTGCTCTCGGAAGACGATGAGTTCATGAATGCAAGCCAGAAGGCCTATTTCCGGGCGAAGCTGATTGCCTGGAAGAACGACATCCTTCGGGAAGCGCGCGAGACGCTGGACCATCTCGCGGAGGAGAGCGCCAACCATCCGGACCTCGCCGACCGGGCGTCCTCGGAGACGGACCGGGCGATCGAACTGCGGGCCCGGGACCGCCAGCGCAAGCTGATCGCCAAGATCGATGCAGCGCTGCAGCGTATCGAGGACGGCACCTACGGTTACTGCGAGGAGACCGGCGAGCCCATCGGACTCAAGCGTCTCGATGCCCGCCCGATCGCCACCTTGTCGATCGAGGCCCAGGAACGGCACGAACGTCGCGAGAAAGTCTACCGCGACGAGTGACAGGGCCGAGTTACCACGTTGTCGGGGGCGCGGGAAACTGCGCCCTTTTTTCATGGGCGAACGGCCCCGGCCGACGTGATCGACGAAACGGGCTACGGACGGGCGGCGCCTATCCGCCGGTGACGCTCATGTGCCGCGCGACGGCCGGACGATTGTGATTGCGGTCGATGATGAAGTCGTGGCCCTTGGGCTTGCGCAGGATCGCCTCATCGATCGCCTGCGACAGGAGGGCGTCGTCCTCGGAGGCGCGCAGCGCCGTGCGGAGGTCGGCGGCGTCGTTCTGGCCGAGACACATGTAGAGCGTGCCCGTGCAGGTCAGGCGAACCCGGTTGCAGCTTTCGCAGAAATTATGGGTCATCGGCGTGATGAAGCCCAGGCGCCCGCCGGTTTCGGCAACCTCCACGTATCGGGCGGGGCCGCCGGTCCTGTAGGGGATGTCGATGAGCGTGAACTGCCGCTCCAGGTCCGCCCGCAGTTCCGAGAGAGGCAGGTAGCGGTCGGTCCGGTCCTCCTCGATCTCTCCCATGGGCATGGTCTCGATGACGGTCATGTCCATGCCGAGGCCATGGGCGAAACGCAGCATGTCGGGGATCTCGTGCTGGTTGAAATCCTTCAGCGCCACGGCATTGAGCTTGATCTTCAGGCCCGCCTTCCGGGCGGCATCGATGCCTTCCATGACCTTGGAGAAGTCGCCCCAGCGGGTGATGGTCCTGAACTTGTCTGGGTCGAGGGTGTCAAGGGACACGTTGATGCGACGGACACCGCAGGCATAGAGCTCCTCCGCATGGCGCGCGAGCTGCGATCCGTTGGTCGTCAGGGTCAGTTCCTCAAGTGCGCCGGTGTCGATATGGCGTCCGAGCTCACGGATCAGGTGCATGATGTTCTTGCGCACCAGCGGCTCGCCGCCCGTCAGGCGCAGCTTGCGCACGCCCTTGGCGATGAAGGCGGAACAGAGCCGGTTCAGTTCCTCCAGCGTCAGCAGGTCCTTCTTCGGCAGGAATGTCATGTTTTCCGCCATGCAATAGGTGCAGCGGAAGTCGCAGCGATCCGTGACGGAAACCCGCAGATAGGTGACGGCGCGACCGAACGGATCGATCATCGGCGCCCCTTCGGCGCTAAGCGGACGGGCATTGCCCAGCGGTCCTGGCAGAGTGTTCAAGTCTTTCCTCCTGAACGGGCAAAGTGGGCGGCATTGCCGCTCGCGTCAAGAGCAAGCCGGTTGCGAGACGGCGCGCAAGCCTCTAGTGCTCTCCTATTGCTCGGAAGGAAGCGGAAGAGAGATGTCGGATCTATGGCCAACTGAATTGCGCGTCGCCAAGGACCGGCGGGTGCTCCATGTCACTTTCAACGACGGACGGTCCTATCCGCTGGCGGCGGAAATGCTCCGGGTGCTGTCGCCGTCGGCCGAGGTGCAGGGACACGGTCCGGGCCAGAAGGTGACCGTGCCGGGCAAGCGGAATGTCGGCATCGCCAACCTGACGCCGGCAGGCAACTATGCCGTGCGCATCGGTTTCGACGACGGTCACGGCAGCGGCATCTATACCTGGACCTATCTGCGGGAACTCGGAGAGGAAGGCGAACGGTTGTTTGCCGATTACGAGCGGGAACTCATCGGGAAGGGACTGACCCGTGATCCGCCTGCGCGAGGCCTCTGAACGGCGGGGTCACTCGCCATTCTCGGCAATTTCGGACTGAAGCGCTTCGACCACCCGCTCCATGTTGCCCGCGATGGCAAGGCATTCGTCTATGGGCGTGGCCGAGAGGATGCGCTCGATCAGCGTTGTCTGGATTGCCATCGCCTTCTCGCTTACCCGCCGGCCTTCGTCGGTAAGAAACAGGCGCAGAACCCGTTTGTCCCTTGCGTCGCCGCGCCGTTCGATCAGCCCGCGCCGCTCCATCTGCGGCAGCGTCATGCTGATGTTGGAGCGGCCGACGAGCAGCTTGCGGGCAAGCTCCTGCTGGGAGATTCCCTCGAACCGATAGAGGTTCACCAGGATGTCCAGGTGAGGGGGCTTGATGTCCAGCGGCGCCAGTTCGCGCGTCAGCACCGTCTGCATCAGTTGGCAGGCGCGCGCAACCGCGATCCAGCTCTTGAAGCGCGGGTGGTCCCACGGCAGGGATTGATTTTTGTTCATTCCTGTACTTTATTGTTCATCATTGAACATTCTAGAGGTCTTCCTCATGCCGCCGATCGCAATCAAGGCCATTCGTCCTCTTTTCTCCATCGGCGGACGGCTCGCACCGCGCGCGACCGCCCGGCTCGCCTTCCAGCTTTTCTGCCTTACTCCTGCGCGCAAACCCGCCGGCGCCAAGGCCCACAAGGTTCACTCCGAGGGAAGCAGACGTCTGGCTGCCGCGCAAACCATGCCGTTTCGGGTCGGAAAAGCAAGAGTGATGGCCTACCTCCTCCAGGGCGCCGGTGCCGCACCCCGAAAGCGTATGCTGGTCGTGCATGGATGGGGATCGGCCGCGGCTTATATTTCCGGCCTCGCGGAGGGGCTTGCGGCGGGTGGTGCGGATGTCGTGGTATTGGACCTTCCCGGCCATGGACGCTCAACTGGCCGGCATCTCAACATGCGCATGGCCGTGGAGGCGATTGTCGAGGCGGAGCGGCATTTCGGGCCTTTCGACGGTGCCGTCGGGCACTCGTTCGGCGGCGCGAGCCTACTGCTGGCCGCTGGCGGAATCATGCCCGCCGCCGGCCGGATCTCGCCGCAGCGCATGGCCGTGATCGGCTCGCCGACCCGGATCGAATGGCTTTTCGATGGATTTTCGCAGATGTTGGGCCTCAACCAGTCGGTTCGGACGAGCCTCATCGAACATGCCGAATCGGTCGCGGGCGCGCCCCTGTCGCAATTCGATGCCATCCCGATCGCAGAACGGATAAGGACACCGCTCCTCGTGGTTCACGCGGAGGAGGACAAGGAGGTCGATGCCGCTCACGCACGGCGTTACGCGTCCGTCCCGTCGGCGCGCATCCACTGGGCGAACGGCCATGGGCACCGGCGGATCATCGCCGCGCCCGAGGTCATCGATACGGTGGTCGGATTTCTTGTCATGGACGACAAGGGAGACCGCCGAAGTACCGCCGCCTGAGGTTGAACCTGTCCGGCCGTCACCATAGTGTCGCATCATTCACCCATGGAAGGGGCGAGGGGCAGCATGGCGATCATCCGCACCATTGAAGACCTGAAGCAGATCTATGGCGACGTCTCCGACGCTTCCCGGGTGAAGGTGACACGGACGTTGACGGACGAGTATCGCCGGATGATCGAGGCGTCGCCCTTCGTAGCGCTTGCTACGGCGGGTCCGGAAGGACTGGATTGTTCGCCCCGCGGCGATGTCGGAACATGCGTTCGGATCGGGGACGGGCAGACGCTGCTGCTGCCGGACTGGCGCGGCAACAACCGGATCGATTCGCTGATGAACATCGTCCGCGACCCCCGCGTGGCGCTGATGTTCCTCATTCCCGGTTCGAATACGGCAATACGCGTCAACGGATCGGCCGTCATATCCGTCGAACCTTCGCTGCTGGCAAGCTTTGAAATGGAGAACCGTCACCCGCGCAGCGTGATCGTCATCACCATCGCCGAGGTCTATTTCCAGTGCGCGCGCGCCATCATGCGGGCCGAGCTTTGGAACCCGGAGCGATTTGTCGACCCTGCGACGCTGCCGACACCGGGCGCGCTGCTCAAGGCTGCGAAGGCCGATTTCGACCAGGGGACCTACGATCGGGAATGGGCGGCACGGGCTGCCGCTACCATGTGGTAGCAGCGGCCCTGCAAAGCGCTCAGTTACGGTAGATAAGCCAGTTCTTGCCGGCATAGTCCCGGCTCATCGCCTCTTCGAAAAGGACGGTCCGGTTCCGGCCGCTATGCTTGGCGTGATAGAGCGCCGCATCGGCATTGGCATAGAGATGGCCGGCGTCTTCGGCCTGGCTACCCATGGAATAGCCCAGCGAGATGGTGATGGGGCCGTACTGGACGCCCGAGCGGGAGTTGCGGAAGCTGCGTGTCTCCAGCGCACAGCGGATGCGCTCGCAGATCAGCATCACCTCTTCGGCCGTATTGCCTTCCACGATGATGGCGAACTCCTCGCCCCCCGTGCGGGCGACGAACAGGTCCTTGCGGACATTGGCGCGGATAACGGACGCGACGGTTGCCAGGATCTTGTCCCCAACCGGATGCCCGTAGGTATCGTTGATCTTCTTGAAGTTGTCGATATCGGCAAGGACGAGTGCGGTGACCGGCAGGTTGCCGGCGCTGTCGAAGAGCGATGTGAGCTTGTCGTCAAAGGCGCGGCGATTGCTGAGGCGGGTGAGCGAATCGGTGTTGGCGATGCGCTTGTACTCATCGAGCTCCTTCCGGACTTCATCCATCTCCAAGGAGTGTTCCGCGACCGTGTCGACGGTCCGCTCTCCGTGCGCGATCGTGTCGGTGGTCGCCGTGGTCAGCAGCGCGATCGCGTTGCCGATGATGTCGTTGGAGAAATTAGCCTTGGAGTTGATGCGGGTCGCGGTCTCTCCGAGGAGCTTGGTGTAGCTTTCCATGGACCGCTGCTCCTGGCGGAGCAGCCGAAGCAGGCCCTCGAGCTCCACCAGCAGCTTGCCGTGCGCCCTTTCGATCACCTCGGCGTGGCCGGTGCCGATGTATTGTGCCGAGAGAGCGTCCAGTTCCTCCTGGGTGGCTCGGCTGCCGAGAGCAGCCAGATCTTGGGTCAGGGCCGTGTTGGAGCCGATGTAGGCTTCATAGAAAAGCTGATAGTTGCGAGGGATCGGCGCGACGCCCATCGTCCGCAGCGCATATATGATCTGGCCAACAACATCGTTCGCTTGCGCCTTCTGCGCAGTCGTCGTCATCAAGTCCCCCGGCGCGTTCCCCAACACTTCGAGTCTGAATGTTTATAACAAATATATTCTAAAACAATTAAGGAAGACGAGAGAATCGAGCGGCTGTTTTATTAGCTTATTCTGAACCAGTCGGTCGTGCCGTTCCCTTCGGACAGCGCGCGACGCGCTGTCCGAAGGAGCCCGCCATCAGCGGGGGCCGATCATGTTCTCCGGACGGACGTATTGGTCGAACTCCTCATTGGTGAGATATCCGCCGCCCACCGCTTCCTCGCGGAGCGTCGTGCCGTTCTTGTGTGCCGTCTTGGCGATCTTCGCGCAGGTGTCGTAGCCGAGCCGGGTGTTGAGGGCGGTGACCAGCATCAGGGAGTTCTCCACCCCGCGCTTGATGTTGTCCTCGCGGGCGTCGATGCCCACCACGCAGTTGTCGGTGAAGGACACGGCGGCGTCGCCGAGGAGTTGCACCGACTGCAGGAAGTTGTAGGCCATCATCGGGTTGTAGACGTTCAGCTCGAAATGGCCCTGGCTGCCGGCGAAGGTAAGCGCCGCATGGTTGCCGAAGATGTGGGCGCAGACCTGGGTGAGCGCCTCAGACTGGGTCGGGTTGACCTTGCCCGGCATGATGGAGGAGCCGGGCTCGTTCTCCGGCAGCGACAGTTCGCCGAGACCTGCGCGGGGGCCTGAACCGAGGAAGCGGATGTCGTTGGCGATCTTGAACAGCGCAGCCGCCGCGGCATTGATGGCGCCGTGCGAGAAAACCATCGAATCGTGCGAGGCGAGGGCCTCGAACTTGTTCGGTGCGGTGACGAAGGGCAGGCCGGTGATCCCGGAGATTTCCTCGGCGACCTTCTCCGCGAAGCCGACCGGCGCATTCAGGCCGGTTCCCACAGCGGTGCCGCCCTGTGCGAGGCGCGAAAGGGCCGGCAGCGTCAGCTCGATATTGGCAATTGCGGAGGCCACCTGCGCCGCATAGCCGGAGAACTCCTGGCCGAGCGTCAGCGGCGTTGCGTCCTGGGTATGGGTGCGGCCGATCTTGATGATGTGCGAGAAGGCCTTCACCTTGACCTCAAGCGCCTGGTGCAGGTGCTTGAGCGCAGGCAGGAGGTGATGGTGTATCTGCTCGACGCAGGCGATGTGCATTGCGGTCGGATAGGTGTCGTTCGACGACTGGCTCATGTTGACGTGGTCGTTCGGGTGCACGGGCTTCTTGGAGCCCATGACGCCGCCCAGCATCTCGATCGCGCGGTTCGAGATGACCTCGTTGGCATTCATGTTGGACTGGGTGCCGGAACCGGTCTGCCAGACGACGAGCGGGAAATGGTCGTTCAGCTTGCCGTCGATGACCTCCTGGGCCGCCGCAACGATCGCGTTTCCGACTTCCTTGTCCAGACCGCCGAGTTCCATGTTGGCGCGGGCGGCGGCCTGCTTGACGATCCCGAGGGCGCGCACGACGGAGGCAGGCTGCTTCTCCCAGCCGATCTTGAAATTGCCGAGCGAGCGTTGCGCCTGCGCGCCCCAGTATCGGTCGGCGGCAACCTCGATCGGTCCAAAGGTGTCGGTTTCTGTACGAGTGGATGCCATTTTTGATGCCTCTGGTGCTCGGAATGATAGCAGCGGAGTTATTCAACAAAGCGCGGGTGTGCAAGGGCGTCGACCCGATTTGTGAACGAAGGTCGCAGCATTCGGAGAAGCGTCTGTCCCCGCCGCCGCGCCGCCATGCCCGACCCCGTGCCTTTTATGACACTGGCGCCGATTTAGTGAACGCCGCGGACGCGTCAGGTCAGCCTCGAATTCTTTCCCATCAGTAAAAATTTAACGAATATTTTCTTAACATTGCGCAGGCGGCCCGACCGAGGCGGAGTGCGTCCGCGCTCACCCGGGGATGCGCCGCGTTCTTTCCATGACTCCCGCGTTCCGCTACAGCGTCCGGGAGACCGTTCAACGGCTGATTCAGGCGACGGGGTATAAATTGCAGACGACATCCAAGCGAAGCTCGATTGCACTGGCGTTCATATCGACGGTCTCCGTCATTGCAGCCGGGGTCGCACCCGCCCAAGCATTGACATTGATGGACATCATCCGGGGCGGACCGGGCAAGCGCGCGCCGAGCTACGATTCCGGCCTGCCCGGCGTGGATGCCGGGCGCCAGGCTCCGCGCAATATCGATCCCCAGCCGCTGCCGAAGGTCTCCGGCCCCAAGTATCACGTCTACAAGGCGGACCCGGCGCGCCTGGTGAAGACCGCCGGTTTCGCCGCAAACGCCTCCACCGGTCCCGAGCGCCTGCTGGCGGAGGCGAAGGTGTCGGCTCCCTCCGATATCGCCGCTGCCCTGGAGGCGTTCTACGGCAAGAGCACCAAACCGCTCTGGATCTCGGCCGGCGACATCAATGAGAAAGGTCGGGACGTTCTGGCGCTGTTCGACCGCGCGCAGGAGTTCGGCCTTGATCCGGCCGACTACCGCCTCGCTCCGCCCGAATTGGTGACCGCCAGCACCCAAACGGTCTCAGCGACCGTTTCCGACGCCTCGAAGACGCCGGTAGGCAGCGATCACGATCGCGCCCTCATGCAGTTCGAGCTGGCGCTCTCAGCGAAAGCGCTGATGTTCGCGCAGGACATGATCCGTGGTCGCCTCGATCCGAACCGGATCTCCGGCTACCACGATTTCAAGCGGAAGGATGTGAAGCTTTCGCTCGTGCTTCCCTTCATCAGGTCCGGCGAGGATGCGGCCGGTTACCTCGAAGGTCTCATACCGCAGAGCGACCATTTCCTGGCGTTGAAAGACGAACTCGCAAGGTTGCGGGCAGAGGAGGCGGACGAGGGACAGCGTATCGCGCTGCCGGAGAACCTCCTGCTGAAGCCCGGCGCCACCAGCCCGGAACTCGCCAATGTCGTCGCGGCCATCCGCAAGCATGGTTCGGATGCGCTGAAGGAAAAGCACTCGGCGTTCCTGGCAAGCTATCAGCAGGATGACCAGTACACGCCGGCGGTCGTCGACCTGGTGAAGGGGTTCCAGGACGAGGCCGGGCTGAAGCCGGACGGCGTCATCGGTCCCGCCACGGTCCGGGCGATGGTCGGCCACTCGGTTGCGGCTAAGATCGACAAGCTGACCGTTGCCATGGAGCAGGCGCGCTGGCTGCCCGCCGATCTCGGCGGGCGCCATGTCTTCATCAACCAGCCCGCCTATACCGCCTCCTACCATGACGGGGGCACGGAGCAGTTCTCCATGCGCGTCGTCATCGGCTCCAAGGCGAACCAGACCTATTTCTTCCAGGACCAGATCGAGACGGTGGAGTTCAACCCCTACTGGGGCGTGCCGCAGTCGATCATCATCAACGAAATGCTGCCGCATTTGCGGGCCGACCCGTCCTATCTCGACCGCATGGGCTATCAGGTGGAGGTGAACGGCCGTCCCGTCTCGTCCACCAGCGTGAACTGGTACGGCTCCACGCAATCGATCGCCGTGCGCCAGCCGCCGTCCAGCGACAATGCGCTCGGAGAATTGAAGATCCTCTTCCCGAACGAGCATGCGATCTACATGCACGACACGCCTTCCAAGAGCTTCTTCAAGCGTGACATGCGGGCTCTGAGCCATGGCTGCATTCGCCTCGCCGAGCCCCGCAAGATGGCGGCTGCAGTCCTCGGCGTCAGTGAGCAGGAGATCGGTGCGAAGATCGCCAAGGGCAAGAATATCGGGGAAACGGTTTCCGACCGGATCCCGGTCTACGTGGCCTATTTCACCGCCTGGCCGAACAAGGACGGCGTGGTGGAATATTTCGATGACGTCTACGATCGGGACGCGGCGACGCTGAAGGCGCTGAAGGCTACCAGCACGGCGCGCGTGTCCTGATTTGGTTCTAACCCGATGATGAAAAAGGCGGCTGCGGGCCGCCTTTTTCATGCCTGGGCGGCCGTTGCCGCCTGTCCGGCTCCGATCAACCGGTCGACCAGGGACGTCGTGAGTTCGGAGAAGTGGTCGATGACGTGGTCCGGTTGCAGCTCGGCTACCGGCACGTCCGAATAGCCAAAGGTCACGGCGATCGACGGGATGCCGGCATTGCGCGCCGCGAGAATGTCATTGATGCTGTCGCCGATCATGACCGCCTGGTCGGCGCGTCTGCCGGCCCGTTCGATCGTGCCGAGGATGTGGCGGGCATCCGGCTTGCGGACGGGGAAGGTGTCGCCACCGGTCACGGTGATGAAGCGGTCCAGCAGCCCGAGTTTTTCCATCAGCGGTACGGCAAGCTCCTCAAGCTTGTTCGTGCAGACGGCCAGGTTCGCCCCGGCCTCCGAAAGCCGGTCCAACGCCTCCGTCAACCCCGGATAGGGACGGCTCGAGCCCGGCATCTCCCGCTTGTAGTGCTCCAGGAAACGGTCGAGGAGCGGTTCGATCGCGTCATCGCCGATATGCCTGCCGCGCAGCTCGAACGCCCGCCGGATCATCACCCGCGTGCCCTGGCCGACGAGATGGGTAAGATCGGCATAGGTGACCGGGGCGAGGCCGGCGGCGGCGATCGTGTGGTTCAGGCTGGCGATGAGATCGGGCGCCGTGTCCACAAGGGTGCCGTCGAGGTCGAAAATCACCAATGGAGCAGTCATGCATGCCTCCGTGCCCGATTGTCCTGCCGATCCCGCATAGGTGACTGCACCGGCGAAAGCAAACACCAAGCGGCGTGAAGGGACTTTTCCTTGCGGGGGCGGGCGTGTAAACAGCAACGGCGAAACAACGGGGAGCTTCTGGCGCATGGACGCCCGGCAAATGAAGATCAAGGCTGCGGAAGCGGCGTTGGCGCACATCGAAGACGGCATGCGGCTTGGCATCGGCACCGGATCGACGGCCGAAGAATTCGTCA
This sequence comes from Pseudorhizobium endolithicum, assembly GCF_902153245.2. Taxonomy (GTDB): domain Bacteria; phylum Pseudomonadota; class Alphaproteobacteria; order Rhizobiales; family Rhizobiaceae; genus Neorhizobium; species Neorhizobium endolithicum. The sequence continues at coordinate 221,654 of NZ_CABFWF030000013.1, read as the reverse complement.
GGCTGCTGGCCGAGAAGGTTGCGGACGGACTGCAGGTCCAGGGTGTCCCGACCTCCGAGCGAACGGCGAGGCTCTGCCTCGAACTCGGAGTTCCGCTGAAGTCGCTGGACGAGCTGCCGGAACTGGACCTTACGATCGACGGAGCGGACGAGGTCGATGGCGAACTGCGCCTGATCAAGGGCGGCGGCGGCGCCCTCCTGCGCGAGAAGATCGTGGCGGCCGCTTCCTCACGCATGATCGTCATTGCCGACGAGTCCAAGGTAGTGGAGATGCTGGGCGCCTTCGCCTTGCCGATCGAAGTCAATTCCTTCGGCCTCGTGGCCACCCGCATCGCCATCGAGAAGCTTGCCGGGCGCCTCGGCCTTACCGGTGATATCCAGCTCCGCAAATCCGGAGAGGACAGCTTCACGACCGACGGCGGTCACCATATTCTCGACGCATCTTTTGGCCGTATTCCTGATGCAGAGGCTCTCGCCATCCAACTCAATTCCATCCCCGGCGTCGTTGAGCACGGGCTGTTCATCAATCTCGCGTCCTTTGCGATCATTGCTGGCGAAACCGGCGCGCGGACGCTCAAGGCACAATGAAAGACAGGAGCACTATTTTGATGACTAAACACGCTGTTTTCTGGCGCGCCACAGCTCTTGCCCTGATGGTTGCGGGCAGCATCGCAGTGCCGGTCCGTGCGCAGGATATTTCCGAGGAACATCTGGCCGCCGCCCGCGAGGCAATCGCCTCGATCAATGCCACCAATCGCTACGACAACATTCTTCCGGGCCTCGCAGAGCGGCTGAAGGCGCAGTTCATCCAGGCCTCTCCGAACTTCCAGGAGCAGATATCCGCGGTCGTCGACGAGCAGGCGCTGGCTCTTGCACCGCGTCGTGCAGACCTCGAGCGTGAAGCCGCCACGATCTATGCAAAGGCCTTCACGATGGAAGAGCTGAAGGCGATTTCCGCCTTCTACGCGACGGAAGCGGGCAAGAAGCTCCTGTCGAACGGCCCGCTGGTAGCACGCGAGCTGGGCAGGGCCGCCGAGATCTGGGCCAATGGGATTTCCCGAGACCTCACCAACCAGAGCAGCGAAAAGCTGCGCGGCACCATCGACGCCGCACCCGTGGAGGCTCCGGCACCGGAAGTCGAGCAGCCGGCGGAAGCGCAGCCGCAACAGTAAGGCCCAAGCCAGCGAGAGAATGAGGCCCGGAGCGATCCGGGCTTTCTCTTTTTCGGGCGGGCCGCCTATATGGAACCCACTGCCATTGCCGATGAAGGAGCTCAGCATGACCGCGTTCGACTACGACCTCTTCGTGATCGGTGGAGGCTCCGGAGGGGTGAGGGCAGGGAGACTGGCAGCTTCGCTGGGCAAGCGGGTCGCCATTGCAGAGGAATATCGTTTCGGCGGCACCTGCGTGATCCGCGGCTGCGTGCCGAAGAAGCTGTTCGTCTACGCTTCCCAATTTCCGGAGCACTTCGAGGATTCGGCCGGTTTCGGATGGAGCGTGGGCGAGACGAGCTTCGACTGGAAGAAGCTCGTCTCCGCCAAGGATGCCGAGATAGCCCGCCTCGAGGGACTTTACCGCCGCGGCCTGGAAAATGCCGGCGCAGAAATACTCGAGACACGGGCGGAACTCATCGACGCCCATACGATCCGGCTGGTCAAGACGGGCAGAACGGTCACGGCCGAACGGATCGTCATCGCGACGGGAGGAACGGCGAACCCGCACGCGGCCTTGCCCGGCCATGAACTCTGCATCACCTCCAACGAGGCCTTCGACCTTCCGGAACTGCCGCGCTCCATCCTCATCGCCGGCGGCGGCTACATCGCCGTGGAGTTCGCCAACATCTTCCATGGGCTCGGGGTCGAAACCACCCTCATCTATCGGGGCAAGGAGATCCTCTCGCGCTTCGACGAGGACATGCGCCGGGGCCTCCACAAGGCGATGGAGCAGAAGGGCATCAGGATCATCTGCACCGACATCATCGAGGAGGTCCAAAAATCGCCGTCAGGCGGGCTTGTCGCACGCACGCTGGAGGGTAGGACCCTTGCCGTGGAGGCGGTGATGCTGGCCCTGGGACGCGATCCGAACACCGCCGGCCTGGGGGTGGAGGCCGCCGGCGTCGCGACAGACGAGCGCGGGGCGATCGTCGTCGACGACTATTCGCGCACCAACGTTCCGCACATCTTCGCGCTTGGCGACGTCACCGACCGGGTACAACTGACGCCGGTGGCGATCCATGAGGCCATGTGCTTCATCGAGACCGAGTTCAGGAACAATCCCACGAAGCCGGACCACGACCTGATCGCGACCGCGGTATTTTCGCAGCCGGAGATCGGCACCGCCGGGCTCTCGGAAGAGGCAGCGTGCAGGCGCTATCCGGAAGTCGAGGTCTACCGGGCCGAATTCCGCCCCATGAAGGCCACCCTTTCGGGCCGTGCGGAGAAGATGATCATGAAGCTGATCGTCGACGCCGCAAGCCGCAAGGTGGTCGGCGCCCACGTGCTGGGGCACGATGCGGGCGAGATGGCGCAGCTTCTCGGGATTTCGCTCAAGGCGGGTTGCACGAAGGAGGACTTCGACCGGACGATGGCGGTTCACCCGACCGCCGCGGAAGAACTCGTCACGATGTACGCGCCGAGCTACCGGGTCCGCAACGGGGAACGCGTCTGACGTTCCGCCTCAGCTGGTGATGCGGGGCGTGCTGACGATCTTGTGGAAGAGCGCCTTCATAGCGTCCTCGATCCCTTGTTCGAGGGACACCTCGAAATAGTAGCCGGGGCTGGCGCATTCCTGCATCTTCGAGCCGATCTTGTCGCCGAACGGCTTCACCCACCTCCTCCAGAAATCGTTCTCCTCCAGCGGAAGATAGGTGGTGTAGAGGATCGCGATCTTGATGTTTCGCTTCTTGAGGTCGTCGCAGTGCTTGGTGTCGATCGGCTCGATGCAGCGCCCGGGGGTGTTGTCAACGATACCCTTAGGGCTTGTGCATCCAGTGGGCTTATAGTGATCGCCAACCCCATCCGAAACCATGAATACGATCTTCTGGCGGTCGGCGGCGCTGTTTCCGGTTCCGGCCAGACCTGTGATCTTGTCCCCGATCCTCTCCAGAGCGTCGTCAAAGCTGGTCTGCTGATCCTTGTTGTAGTTCTGGTAGGGGATGCTCATCAGCTTGATCTTCTCCGTGGCCTCGGCCACCGTATCGAAGTTGGGGGTGATCTGCGCCACCTCGAAGAGCTGCGCGTCCTTGGCCGTTTCTCCGAAGGTGTAGGCGGCCATCTGGAACTGCTTGTCCACGGTTTGAGTGCGTTTGGCGGTCTCCATCAGCGCCTTCGTCGCTTCCGCGACCACATCGATCCGGATCGGAATCTTCTCCGCGAGGGCGACATTGTAGTAGCTGTAGGGATCTGCCACTCCGCTTTCGGAGACGATGTGGCAGGCGAAGGCGCACTTCTTGTCGGCCCCGGTATTCTTCGGCCCGCGGTAGCCGTTCGCCGTAACGTCTATCATACGGGCGATGTCGTCCTTGGTCGCAGCGACGCCCATGGAAGGCGTGTTGTCGAGCAGCATGTAGAAGTCCATGAAAGCCGGCGTCTGGTAGCGCGCCGTTGCCGTGCCGCCGATGGTCACGCTTTCCCTGCCCAGCACCTTCATGAAGGTCGTCGGCATGACCGCGCTGAAGTCGACACGGGACTCGATGACCGCGCCTGTCTTGGTGACCACGATCTCCAGATTGAGCGGGAGTTCGCTCGCTTCGCCATGCATCTGGCTGACGAAGATGTTCCGGGCATCGCTCGATCCCACCGTGATCGTGCCGTCGCCCTGCATGGCCATGGCCTCGGCCACCGCCGGGGATTGCTCCGATATCGCGCCGACGGCGGCGGCGTCGGCGGCAGCATAGAGTTGCGTGCGCAGTGACAGTGCGTGGCTTATATCGATCGCCAGGCCGGCGGCGCCGGTGAGCGGAACCGCCAGAAGCGCGGTCATGACACCAAAATTGCCGGTACGGTCCGCCAACAGACGCTTCGTCAAAGCGAGCACGCGCTGCCTCCTTCAAACATGATGCAAAATCACCGATCAGCATCATGCGGCGGTGGGCGCGGCCATGCGTCATGCGGCCGGAATGCCGAGAAGATAGCCGGGACTATCTCAGCAAAAGGGAAACGAAGATGATTAACGGATCCTCGCCGCCGTTCCCTATGTCAGGCGGAGCGGCACGACAGGCCGCGCTAAAATGCTAGGCAAGTCGGATCGGACGGTTTATAAGCCGCCCCAAATTCGAGACACGGCCGGGCGAGGCGTCCGGACAGCGACAGGTGAGCGACATGGCACAGAACTGGACCCCGAGCACGTGGCGGCAGAAACCGATCCAGCAGGTTCCGGAATATCCGGATGCGGCGGCGCTCGCGGCCACGGAAGCCCAGCTCGCCACCTTCCCGCCGCTCGTCTTCGCGGGCGAGGCACGCCGACTGAAGAAGCATCTCGCCAATGTCGCAGAGGGCAACGGCTTCCTGCTGCAGGGCGGCGATTGCGCGGAAAGCTTCATGGAGCATGGCGCCGACACGATCCGCGACTTCTTCCGCGCCTTCCTGCAGATGGCCGTCGTGCTGACCTTCGGAGCGCAGCAGCCGGTGGTCAAGGTCGGCCGGATCGCGGGCCAGTTCGCCAAGCCGCGTTCCTCCAATATCGAGAAGCAGGGCGACATCGAACTGCCGAGCTACCGCGGCGACATCATCAACGGCATAGAGTTCACGGAAGAGGCCCGCATTCCCAATCCGGAGCGGCAGATGATGGCATACCGCCAGTCTGCGGCAACGCTGAACCTCCTGCGCGCCTTCGCCATGGGCGGCTATGCCAATCTGGAGAACGTCCACCAGTGGATGCTCGGCTTCGTCAAGGATAGCCCCCAGGGCGAACGCTACAAGAAGCTCGCTGACCGCATCAGCGAAACCATGGACTTCATGAAGGCGATCGGGATCAGCGCCGACAACAATCCGAGCCTCCGGGAGACCGACTTCTTCACGAGCCACGAGGCTCTGCTCCTCGGATACGAGGAGGCTCTGACGCGCGTCGATTCCACCTCCGGCGACTGGTACGCGACCTCCGGTCACATGATCTGGATCGGGGACCGTACGCGCCAGGCAGACCACGCGCATGTGGAATACTGCCGCGGCATCAAGAACCCGATCGGCCTGAAATGCGGCCCGTCGCTGCAGCCCGACAACCTGCTGGAACTGATCGACGCGCTCAATCCAGCAAACGAGGCAGGGCGCCTGACGCTGATCTGCCGCTTCGGCCACGACAAGGTCGCCGACCACCTGCCGAAGCTGATCCGCGCCGTCGAGCGCGAAGGCCGGAAGGTCGTCTGGTCCTGCGACCCGATGCATGGCAACACAATCACGCTCAACAACTACAAGACCCGCCCGTTCGACCGGGTTCTTTCCGAGGTGGAGAGCTTCTTCCAGATCCACCGGGCGGAAGGCACGCATCCGGGCGGTATCCATATCGAGATGACCGGCAAGGACGTCACCGAATGCACCGGTGGCGCCCGTGCGGTGACGGCAAGCGATCTTCAGGACCGCTACCACACCCATTGCGACCCACGGCTCAACGCCGACCAGGCGCTGGAACTCGCCTTCCTGCTGGCGGAGCGCATGAAGACGGGCCGCGACGAGAAGCGGATGGTCGTCAACGGCTGAGCCTTGACTTCATGATCGGGAGGGGCCGGCATCACGCCGGCCCTTCGTATTTTCATAGACCTGCGGACCGCGTTATGGCCTGGGCGGCAGTCCTGCGGCGGCGGCGATGAAATCGGCTATCGCCTCCGTGTCGTCGAGATCGAAGACGGGCAGGGAACCATCCGCCACCGGGTGATCCGCCGCTATTGCCACGATATGCGGATCGGAGGGCGCCAGGGGCTCGCGCTTGGCGGCCTCTCGCCGCCGGGCCTCGATCTTCGGGACCGGCTCGCGCTTGTAGCCTTCGACCAGGACGAGGTCACAGGGCGACAGGCGCGCCAGGATGTCCTCGAAGGACGGCTCCGGAGCGCCCCGCAACTCGTGCATGACGGCAAAACGGGTGCCCGATACCAGCGCCACTTCATGCGCTCCCGCCTGGCGATGGCGGTAGCTGTCGGCACCCACCCGATCGATGTCGAAATCGTGGTGAGCGTGCTTGATCGTTGAGATGCGGTAGCCGCGGCGGGTGAATTCCTCCACCAGGCGGACGGCCAGTCCGGTCTTGCCGGAATTCTTCCAGCCGGCGATGCCGAAGACGCGCGGGCGTGTCATCTCGCTACCTCCAGAAAACGAAGCGCTTCCTGCAGGTCCGCCGGCGCGTTCACGTTCATGAAGGGATCGAGCGGGCCGATCGGGGTCTGGAGCATGTCCCACGTGACCGTCTCCACGCGGTGACGCGCGAGGAAATCCGAGACGCGCCGATGGGACGGATTGCCGAGCCAGGCTTCCAGATCGTCCGCCACCGCCAGGGGCCATAGCGCGAAGACCGGGTGCATCCGCCCCGCCGAAGCGGCGACCGCGACGGTCTTGCCGTCGACGAGCGCGGCTTGCAACCGCCCGCAAAGATCATCCGGGAAGAAAGGCGCATCGGAGGGGACTGTCAGGAGATGTGTTTGCTCGCCTGCTTTCCCGGCGAGATCGCGCAGGCCCGCAAGGACGCCTGCAAGCGGACCCGGCTGGCCCGGCAGGGTGTCCGGTATGGCCTCTATGCCGGTCGGCAGCGGGAGGCCCGGCGGAGCATTCACCGCGATCCCCGACACCTGAGGCGCAAGCCGGCGCATGATATGACCGAGAAAACTGTCCTCACCGAAGGGGAGCAAAAGCTTGTCCCTGCCCATCCGGCTCGACCTGCCGCCGGCGAGGATCAGGGCGGGGGGCGCGGCGGGTGTCATCTTCCGTCGTCGCCCGTCAATGCGCCTTCCCTGCGGTCGATCCAGCGGACATATTCCGTGGCGGCGAGCGCGACGACGGCGGTCAGCCCCATGACGGCCAGCAGCGGAACGGTTCCGGTTTCCGGCGTGAGCACCGAGCCGGCGACGACGGAAAGGGCCGCGCCGCCGCCGAGCGTGATCGCCCCCCCCAGTCCGGATGCGGAGCCCGCCAGATGGGGGCGCACGCTGACCATGCCGGCATTGGCGCTCGGAAGCGTCAGCCCGTTGCCGATGCCGATCAGGGAGAGGGGGCCGAAGAAGGCGAACGGATGACCGGCGCCCAACGCCACCAGCACGAAGGCCATGCCGATGCCGATCACGTTGACAATGTTTCCCGAGAGCATCATCGGACCTATTCCGAAGCGGCGGGCATAACGGCCGGAGAAATAGTTCCCGAGCATGTAGCCCGCCGCCATCGTGAAAAAGTAGAGCCCGAGTGCGGAGGGCGACAGGCGGAAGATGACACTGCCGACGAAGGGCGCGCCGCCGAGGAAGCTGAAGAAGACGCCCGAGGAGAACGTGGCGGTCAGCGTATAGCCCCAGAATCGGCGGGAGCGCAGCAGCTGCGGCCAGCTGCGGAACTGTTCCGCGACGTTTGCCGATTGCGCCGTGTTGGTCTCGCCAAGGTCGCGCCAGACGAGAAGCAGGACGGCAAGGCCCGCGATGAACATCGCCATGAAGCTCGCCTGCCAGCCGTAGAGGTCATCGAGCACGCCGCCCAGGGTCGGTGCGACCATCGGCACCAGGGACATCCCCATGGTGACGTAGCCGATCATGGAAGCCGCTTCGTCCAGCGGCACCATGTCGCGGACGATCGCACGCGACAGGACGATTCCGGCGACCACGCCCGTCTGCATCAGCCGACCCAACATGAATACCGTCACGTTTGGGGCGAAGGTGCAGATCAGCGTGCCGAGCAGCAGAAGGACGATGCCGCCGATCAGCACGGGCCGACGGCCGAAGAGATCAGACAAGGGGCCGATGGCGATCTGTATGGCGGCGGTTCCTGCCAGATAGCCGGAGACGGCGAACTGCATCACCGCATAGCTCGTGCCGAAATGCTCCGCCATCGAGGCGAGCGATGGCAGGAAGATGTTCATGGACATCGCGGCCAGGCCGGCGGCCAGCACCAGCGTCGCGATATGCGGCGGGGTCGTTCTGTCCAGAAAGCGCGTCTTGCTCAAGTTAGCTCCCGTCATCCGCTGGTTCCGATCGGCTATTCCGCCTGAGGCGAGGCCGGGCTTTCCCCGCCCATGGCCTCCCGCCGGCGCTTGCCTTCCCGGTAGAAGCTGTAAAGTCCGGAAGCGATGATGATGGCGGCACCGGAATATACGAAAACATCCGGCCGTTCGCCGAAGAACAGCACGCCAAGCACAAGGCCCCAGATCAGCCCGGTGTAGCGGAAGGGGGCCACGAAGGAAATCTCGCCGGTCCGCATCGACATGATCACGGCCTGATAGCCTGAAAAGACGAGCAGCGCCGCAATCACGAGGGGCAGGAAGGTTTCCAGGTCCATCGGCTGCCAGCCGCCCATCGGCGCGATCAGCAGCGCGCCCACCACCGTATTCGCCGCGGCGGTGAACAGGGTAACCGTCAGCGAGGGAACATCCGCGACGATGCGGCGGGTAACGAGATCGCGTCCCGAGGTGAAAAACACCGCCGCCAGCAGAAGGATCGACGCCGATGTGAACCCGTCACCGGTCGGCCTCAGGATGATCAGCACCCCGACGAACCCGACCAGGATCGCGGCCCAGCGGCGCCAGCCGACGGGCTCGCCCAAGAAAAGTGCTGCTCCGAGCGTCACTGCGAGAGGCAGGGACTGCATGATCGCGGAGATGTTGGCGAAGTCGATCCGCCCGAGTGCGCTGATGAAGGTCAAGGTGGCGCCGATCTCGAAGAAGGTCCGAAGCAGAATCATCGGCTGCAGCATCACGGAAAGGGGCCGGATCGCTCCCAGCCGTCGGGCAACGAAGTAAACTAAGACCGTCGTCATGATGCCGCGAACCATTATGATCTGGGCGACGCTGAGCGACGAGGTGACGGATTTCACCAAGGCATCATTGCAGGTAAAGGAAGCCATGGCGAGCGACATGTAAAGCGCGCCTCGCGAGTTCTCTGTCGATGTCATTGACGATTCCTTCCCGTGCAGCGGGATGATTTAGTGCATCGTTCCCCGTGCGGCCAGACCAGTTCGGCCTGGAGATGGCTTCAATGGCAGTTTATATCCGCGGTGGCTGACCAAATTCTGGGCAGCAGAAGGTGATGCTTTCCGATTAACCGTTGATCAACAGGTTATGGTGAAGTGTGGGGCGATCCAGCATGATGCGGGAGCTTCGGCAGGCCGCCTTGTAGATGTTTAGGCAGGGTGGGCAATATTTCCATCGGGGTCCGCATGTCCTTCATCGACCGTATTCTTCAGAGCCGCCGCATCGTCACCAAGGTTCTGCTTTTCGTCGTGCCGCTTGTGCTGCTGATCGCCGGTGTCGGCTTGGCGGGCTACTACACCGCTAACATGCTGAACGGGCACATGACCGTAACCCGGGCGACGATCGAGAACATCGGCGATTTCGAGCACCTGCAGGCCAGCCTGCAGAACTTCAGCGAGAAGCCGGACGACATCAGCCTGGCGGCGCTGCAACAGGCGATCGATCGGCAGGAAAAGGGTGTCAACGTGCTGGAGGGGCTGCTGGTCAGCCAAGCGGACCGGCAACGTATCGACGTGGTGACCAAGCTGGCGCCGGCAATGCGCGAGCGGACTGAGGCCCTATGGGATCTGAAGCAGCAGCGTGACGCCAATCGCGAACAGATTTCGGGCCATCTTGCGGCGGTGAAGGAAATCTCGCAGGGCGTGGATCAGCGGCTCGGCAATCTTCGCAAGAAGTTCGAGGGGCAGGAGCGCTTCGCGAAAAGCGCCCTCTTCGAATCCTTCGCCTATAAATCCATCGCCGAGCGCATCGACAATCTGAGGAGCGCCGTTCGCAATGCGGGCTCCGACGAGGGTACGGCCAAGGCAGCCGAGGTGCAGGCCCAGACGCTGCTTGCGGAGTTCGACCCGATCAAGTCCCTGGTGAGCGAGAAGGTCATGGCGGGCCTCGCCCCGATCCACGCCGCGGCGGAAGATCTTCTCAAGGTCGCGACATCCGCTGCGCCGGCGCCCGAGAAGGCGCAGAGCCTTCGGGTTGCCGCGAGCGGCTTCATGCGCTTCCAGAGCGAGTTGCAGCAGAATGTCCTGAAGAAGTCGGGCGACGCCGCCGAGCGGTTCGCGACGCTCGAAGGCGATGTCACGACCCTCAAGAACCTGCTGGCCCAGGTGGAGACGGCCCTGACTGTGGGGGATGCTCTGCAGCTGCACATGGAGCGCCTGGGCGCACAGCGGACGGACGAGGCGAGACAGGTCGTTCTGGACGATATCGCTACACTTCGCACCTCCAGCGCCACGGTCTCCGAGCTCGGGAACGCGAACTCTGCCATGAGCGCCTTCGCAACCGACATCGAGGCGCCGCTCGCGGCGATCGAAGACGCCTCGGCGTCCATGCTGGCGATCGAGACGCAATGGAACGAAGCCCGCGCCCAGGCCTCCGCCACGCTGTCGGAGGGGATGGCGGGCCTGCAGGCTTTCATCGCGCAGGCCCAGGAGGTCGGCAAGGAGGACAGCGAGCGCTCGGCAAACCTCTCGGTCGTCGCGATGGTCGTAGGTACCCTGCTGGCGATCGCCGGCGGATTGATGCTTGTGGAGACGCTGCGAGGACCGTTGCGCCGCGTCACCGACGTGATGAAGCGACTGGCCGAAGGCGATCTCGAAGTCAGCATCGAAGGCCGCGAGCGAGGTGACGAGATCGGCGACATGGTCCGTTCCGTCACCGTGTTCCGTGATGCGGCGCTCGAGAACATCCGTCTGGAGCAGGAGGCCGCCGCCGCCCGGGAGCAATCGAGCGCTGAATCGGCGCGTCGCGCGGAGGAGCGGGCCCGGATCGCCGCCGAACAGCACGCGGCGCTCAAGGCACTGTCGGATGCCCTGACCCAGCTTGCTGAGGGCGATCTGCAACGCGGCATGGACGAAGGCCTTGCGGACGATTTCGTCCCCATGGCCAGGACCTACAATACGGCGGTGGAGGCGCTGCGGGCTACGCTCGACGATGTCCGGGCGACCACCGAGGAAATCGACGTTGGAACCGGCAACCTGGCAGCCTCGGCCGACGACCTGGCGCGGCGTACCGAGCAGCAGGCTTCGGCGCTCGAACAGAGTTCCCGCGCGCTGCGGCATCTGGGCGACCTGGTGCGGTCGACGGCCGACAGCGCCCGGCAGACGGCGGCTTCCGTGAACGAGACCGAGGAGTTTGCGGTTCGTTCGGGTGAAGTCGTGTCCCGCGCGGTCGGTGCGATGGGCGAGATCAGCCGCTCTTCGGAGAAGATCGCAACGATCATCGGTGTCATCGACGAGATCGCATTCCAGACCAATCTCCTGGCGCTGAATGCCGGCGTGGAAGCAGCCCGTGCCGGCGAGGCCGGACGCGGCTTCGCCGTCGTCGCCCAGGAAGTCCGCGAACTCGCCCAGCGTTGCGCCGGAGCGGCCCGCGAAATCAAGGGGCTCATCTCCGCCAGTTCGACCCAGGTCAGCAACGGCGTACAACTCGTCGAGGAGACGGGAGAGGCTCTCAGCCGGATCATCACGCACGTCACGGACGTCCGAAAGCTCGTTGCTGCCATCTCTGCCGCAACAGGCGAGCAGGCGACCGGGATCAACGAGGTGACGCAGGCTGTACAGGAGGTGGAACTGATCACCCAGCAGAACGCCGCGATGGTGGAGGAGAACAATGCCGAGATCCACGGGCTGCGCCAGCGCGTGGGCGTCCTGACGGAGAAGATCGACCGGTTCAAGACGGAAAACGGGGCCGCATCCTCGTCTGAACTCCTTCCGGGCGACGATACCTACAGCCCGATCCGGGCCGCCTGATTACAGGAGCAAACGGGAAGGCCGGGCAGGAAGCGGCCGGCCTTCCGTTTCAGATACGGCCCACCATCATTTCTCCCGTGTGACAGACATCTCGCCGAAGATCCGCGCGACTTCGGCCTGCAGCGAGGGTTCGGGCGTGGCGCCGGTCAGCGGCGGCTTGTCCGCCGGTCGCGGCGCAAGCGCCTCGCGCTCGCGGGCCGCAAGATTGCTCGCCATCTCCTCTTCCAGGATCCGCTCGAAATCGCTGCCGAGAGCAACCGGTGCCTCGGCCTGGGGTGCCGCGGGCTCCGGGGACTGTCTCGGCACCGGGACGGCAGGCCCCTGAAGGACCCTGTGGCGCGCTGCATCGAGGATGTCGGCGGCCTCTTCCAGGACCGGCTCACGCCGGATCGGCTGGGCAGACGAGGCGTAGGGAGCCGAGGTGGTGTCGGGGGCTGACGTCGGGGGTGGGGAGGGAGACCGTCCGCGCGGCGCCTCGGGGGCAAGGACGGGGGCGACAACGGGCGCCTCGACCGCTACGACGGATGCAGCGGGCGCCGCATGCCCGGTGGGGGGCGTTTCCACCACCGGCCGCAGCGGCTCGCGACGTATCTCCGGTGCCGGACGGGGAGCGGCCCGTGGGGCGACCGCAGGCGCCTCCGCCGGCAGGGCCGGGGGCTCCGTCGCGGGTAGGGGAGAGCGGCGCTCGGCGGAAATACCGCTCTCGATGACGATATCCGTCGGACCGCCGATCATGATGAGATGTTCGGTATCGTCCCGCCGGACCAGCACGAGCCTCCGCCTGGTATCGACGGCGGCGGCATCGAGAACCTGAAGCCGCGGCTGTCTATTCTTGCCGCCGCGCACGAAGGGCGAGGGGCCGGAACGGCCGCGGACCAGCCAGAGCACGCCAGCCAGGCAGGCGAGGCCGATCGCCACGCCCACGACGGCGACCAGCAGCCGGCCTCCATAGGCGCCCATGAATTCCTCGATCATCGCACTACTCCTTGCCTGTCTCGGCGAATTAGAGGCGGACTTTCTACCGGAGCGCAAGCATGCTGTTGCCACATCCACGGACGGGGCTGCTCTATCCCGGCTTTTCTGCCTGCTCGCGCTTTTGGCTTCATCCACAACTTGCTAAGAGAGAATCGCGGCAATCTGCCGGAAGTTCCATGGCGTGCGCCGACCGGCGGCCAAGAGTGTGAGGGGTTGATGACGAAGTTGCAGCAAGGCGGCAACTACGAGGTGCCACTGGTCGAGCGGAGCGGCCGCACCGGTACCATCATCCGGATCCTTCTGCTCGCCCTGGTGCTGATCGGCGCTTCCGCAGCCTTCGTCCTGTTCCAGGGCGCGCTCGACAACGAGATCGTTCTGGGCATCCTGGGCATTCTTGCGATGGTCGGGATATTCTTCCTCGTGTCGTCCGTGATCGGTTTCATCGAGGTAATGCCGCAGTCGCGCTCCGACACCCTTGCGCGCGGCTTCATCGCCAACCACCCCGACGGCATCCTGGTGACGGACGCCAAGGGGCGGACTGTCTATGCTAATGCCGCCTATGGCAGGCTCACCGGCGCCGCCAATACGAGCGCCGTGCAGCCGCTCGAGCCGCTCCTGGCGCGCCATCGCGAATCCAGCGAGGCTCTGTACCGGCTGGTCAACGGCTTGCGCGAGGGGCGCGAAGGGCACGAGGAGTTCCGGCTCCCCCAGCCGCTCGGCCGTGCCACCGGCAACGGATCCGGCGCGCACTGGTATCGCCTCAAGGCGCGCTACCTGCGCGAAAGCGAAGGCAAGGGAAGCCAGTACGACATCTGGCAGATCACCGACATCACCTCGGAGCGCGACGACCAGGAACGCTTCTTCCGCGAGTTGCAGAATGCCATCGACTACCTGGATCATGCGCCGGCCGGGTTCTTTTCGGCCGGCCGCAAGGGGGAGATATTCTACATCAACGCCACGCTGGCCGAGTGGCTGGGCATCGACCTGACCAAGTTCGTGCCGCGTTCGCTCTCCATTGCCGACCTTGTGGCCGGCGAAGGCATGGCTCTCATCCAGTCGGTGCAGGCGGCGCCGGGGCTGCAGCGCACCGAGACCCTGGATCTCGACCTGCGGCGCACCAACGGCCAGAGCGTGCCTGTCCGGCTGCTGCACTGCGTCACCTCGATGCGGGACGGCGCGCCGGGCGAAAGCCGGACGATCGTGCTGGCGCGCCAACCTGGTGCGGAAGGCGACCAGTCGGCCTCGGCGATGCGTTTCACCCGCTTCTTCAACAACACGCCCATGGCGATTGCGTCCGTCGACGGAAACGGCAAGATCCTGCGCATCAATGCCCCCTTCCTGCGGCTGTTCGCCGGGGTCGTATCACGCGATGACGTCGATGCCGGTGCCCATCTCGAGGCGATCATTCATGAAGGGGCTCGCCAGCCGCTGATGGATGCGCTCGCTGCCGCCAAGGACAAGCAGGGGGATATCGCGCCGATCGACTGCCGTTACCCCGGCGACGAGAGCCGCTATATCCGCTTCTACGTCAATGCGGTGATCGACGAGAGCGACGAGGCCCCGGAAGAGGTCGCGATCGTCTATGCCGTCGAGACGACGGAGCAGAAGGCGCTTGAGACCCAGATGGCGCAGACCCAGAAGATGAACGCGGTGGGAACGCTGGCAGGCGGCATCGCGCACGACTTCAACAACGTGCTGACGGCCATCCTGCTCTCGTCGGACCATCTGCTGCTCCAGGCCCGGCCCTCCGATGCGAGCTTTGCCGACCTGATGGAGATCAAGCGCAATGCCAACCGTGCCGCGGTGCTGGTGCGGCAGCTCCTCGCCTTCTCGCGCAAGCAGACGATGCGTCCGGCGGTCCTCAACCTGACCGACGTCGTGGGCGATCTTCGGATGCTGGTCGACCGGCTGATCTCCGGCACCAATGTGAAGCTTGAGGTGGATTACGGTCGGGATCTGTGGCCGGTGCGAACCGACCTGTCGCAGTTCGAGCAGGTACTGATCAACCTTTGCGTCAATGCCCGCGACGCGATGCCCGAGGGCGGCCGGATTCTCCTCAAGACGCGCAATGTGACGGCGGAGGAAACGACGCAGTATCCGCAGGCGGACCTTCCCGTCGAGGATTTCGTCATGATCGAGGTCTCCGATACGGGAACGGGTATCCCGCCGGAGATCATGGACAAGATCTTCGAGCCGTTCTTCACCACCAAGGAAGTGGGCAAGGGCACCGGTCTCGGACTTTCCATGGTCTACGGCATCGTCAAGCAGTCGGGCGGATACATCTATCCGGAATCCGAGATCGGGCAGGGGACCAGCTTCCGCATCTTCCTGCCGCGGCATGTCGCCGAGGTGCAGGCGCCGGCGGCCGAGGCTCCGTCGGCGAATGGCGAGGCGTCCGCGCCTGAGACGCCCGCCGTACCGGCGCGGGAGCCGGTGGACCTTACGGGAAACTCCGCGGTCGTTCTGCTCGTCGAGGACGAGGAGGCCGTACGCCGGGGCGGCAAACGGATGCTGGAGACGCGCGGCTACACCGTTCACGAAGCCGGATCGGGGGTAGAGGCACTCGAGATCATGGACGAACTCGAAGGGAAGGTCGACATCGTCGTATCCGACGTGGTGATGCCGGAAATGGACGGGCCCACGCTTCTGGGGGAACTGCGCAAGAAATACCCCGACCTGAAGTTCATCTTCGTTTCAGGCTATGCGGAGGACGCCTTCGCCCGCAACCTGCCGGAAGACGCGAAGTTCGGCTTCCTGCCCAAGCCGTTCTCGCTCAAGCAGTTGGCGGTCGCTGTCCGCGAGATGCTCGACGGCTAACGGAGAGCGGGTTGCAGAGCGGGGCCGGGTCCGACCTCAGCCCCGTCGGGCGACGAGAATTCCCGCGAGTACCACTGCTCCGCCCAACGCCTGCAACGGATTGACCGCTTCTGCCAGGATCCACCAGGCCAGGATGGCGGCCACGACTGGTTGCAGGAGAAGGGTGAGCGACGAGAAGGCGGCCGGCAGATAGGCAAGCGCATAGGTGATCGCGACCTGGCCGCCGGCATGGCTGATGAAGGCGAGCCCCGCAACGATACCCCACCCATACAGGCTGTGCGGCAGGATGTTCCCCTCGAAGTAGAGGGCGAACGGCAGGATCGCGAGCGCTGCCGAGGCCGAACTCCAGATCATGATGCGGTTCGTTCCGAACCGGCTGCGCAGGCGGCCGATGGCGAGGATATAGCAGGCATAGAAGACGGCGGCGAAGGTTGCGATGGCGTCGCCGAGCAGCTCACCGTCTCCCAAGGCCGCAGGGCCGCCCTTGAGGGTCACGACGCCCGCGATTGCCAGCGCCAGGCCGAGGAGGAATATCCGCGAGACTGCGGTCCTGAAGACAAGCCAGCCGATCAGCGTGACGAAGACGGGTGCGAGGTTCGCGAGCAATGTCGCGTTCGCCACCGACGTCATGTGCAGGGAGAGATGCCAGGCCACGAGATCGATCGCCAATGCCAGGCCGGGGAGGATCAAAAGAACATAGTCCCGCAAGCCGGCGGGAGCGGCTTCGTCATGGTTCCTTGCTATTCCGCTCCAGAGCGACAGGGGAATGAGGGCAAGGGCGAGCCGCCAGAAGCCGGTTGCGACCGGTCCCACCTCCGACAGCCTGACGAAGATCGGGGAGGCTCCGATGGCGATGCCTCCCAGGACCAGGCAGGCCAGTGCCATGCGTTGCTCCCGCATCGGAGCGGCGGCGGAAAGGATCGGCACGGACATCTGCTCCCGGAGGTTGAAGGTCGGAATCACCGCGCCGCGAGCGCGACGGCGATCCGGGCCGCAAGGGCTGCATTGTTCTCCACCAGGGCAATGTTGGTCCTGAGGCTGCGCCCGGAGGTCTGGTGGAAGATGTGATCAAGCAGGAAGGGGGTGACCGCCTTGGCGGCAATACCGTTGTCGGCGGCTGCCTGCAACGCGATGCCGATATACTCCTCCATCTCCTCCCGCGGGATTTCGGCGGCTGCCGGTACCGGATTGGCGACCAGCATGCCGCCTTCCACGCCGAGTGCCTGCCGGGCCTGCTGAAAGGCAGCGATCTGCTCCGGCCGATCCAGCCGAAGCGGGCTCGGCAGGCCGGAGGAGCGCGACCAGAAGGCCGGGAACTCGTCTGCGCCGCAGGTGACGACGGGCACGCCGCGGGTCTCCAGAACCTCAAGGGTCTTGGGGATGTCGAGAATGGCCTTGGCCCCGGCACAGACGACGATGACGCCGGTCTTGCCGAGCTCCTCGATATCTGCGGAGATGTCGAAGCTCTCCTCCGCGCCGCGATGGACACCGCCGATACCGCCGGTCGCGAAGACGCGGATCGCCGCAAGGGAGGCGGCCATCATCGTTGCCGCCACGGTGGTCGCCCCGGTGCGGCCGAGAGCAATGGCAAATGCGAGATCGGCCCGCGAAAGCTTCATGACGTCGCGAGCCTGAGCCAGATCCTCCAGTTCCTGCGGCTCCAGTCCGACATGCAGCACGCCGCCGATCACGGCTATCGTCGCGGGCACGGCGCCTCCACGCCGGATGATTTCTTCGACGCTGCGGGCCATTTCCAGATTGCCTGGATAGGGCATGCCATGCGTGATGATGGTGGATTCGAGCGCGACCAGCGGCAGGCCGTCTTTCCGGGCGGCAGCAACCTCCTTGGAATAAACGATCGGAACATGGGGGGTCGACGTTGTCATGATGATCTCCGGGTGTGTTCAGGTTACCGCTGCTGGGGAAACGACGCGTGCCGCCGCGCTTCGCAGAAGGTCCCGATCGAGTTCGGGAGCGACAGCATAGGGCGATGCGAGCGTGATGCGGGAGGCAGCGACGCCAGACACCAGGGCATCCGGCAGCGGGCAGCCGTGCAGCAGGGCGTCGAGCGTGCCTGCCGCGAGCGCGTCGCCGGCGCCGGTGACATCGGATATGTCACTAACGGGGGGCGGTTGCAAAGCGAAAGTCTCGTCGCCGGCGAATGCGACGATCTGGCCGGCACCGCTGGTCACGACGCCGCTTTCGAGGCCGAGGGGACGCAACAGGTCGGGCCAGCTTAGATCTGCCTCAGGCGAGGGGCCGGCAAGCACAAGGGCCTCGGCAGTATTCATGAACAGGCAATCCACGCAGGGAAGGGCGTCGCGGAAGCGGATCACCTTCGCCGGGGAGATCGCAATCCCGGCAACAGGTACGCCGTGCCGCCGCGCCTCGGCGGCAAGCGCGGCGAGCGTGGCGGCGGGAAGATTGCCGTCGCAGACGATGAGGTCGGCGCGGCCAATGGCTTCCCGCAGCGAACGCACCCGCAGCCGCCGCGGCGTGAACAGGTCGTATAGAGCCATATCCGCAAGCGCGATGACGAGATTGCCGTCCCCTTCGAGGATGGCGGTGTAGCTGGGAGTGGCCCGGTCCAGGAAGACAAAGGGTCGATCTTCGATACCGGCTTCGAGCGCCGCGGTGGCGACTTTCTCACCGGCCGCATCGCCGCCGCGCGGCGACACGAGTTCCACGACGTGTCCGAGGCGGGCGAGGTTGCGCGCAACGTTGAAGGCTCCGCCGCCGACATCCTCGCGCCACGATCCCGGATTGCTCGCCCCGGCGGTCGTCTCGCCCGCAATTCTTCCCCGGCGATCCAGATGGGCGCCCCCGAGCACAAGAATCCGCTTCTTCATGACAGGTGAATCCCAGCGGCGATTCGCCCGCAGCGGCCCCGTCGGAGGGCTCCGGCGGATGCGGGGCCGCAGGCTGCACCCGTAGCCGGAACAATCCGGAAACATGCGCTGAAAGAAGCAGTTCTTACAGGCAGATGGCGGGGGATTGCCATTATGGAACAAAACGTGTACATGAGCGATATCGGCTGCTTCGTTGCCTGCGCGGCGTCAATAACCTAAAGGTGGATCAGATGGCACAAAATTCTTTGCGGCTCGTAGAGGACAAAACAGTGGACAAGAGCAAGGCGCTGGACGCAGCACTGTCGCAGATCGAACGATCCTTCGGCAAGGGGTCGATCATGAAGCTCGGCTCCAACGAAAACGTTGTGGAGATCGAAACGGTTTCCACCGGATCGCTGGGTCTGGATATAGCACTCGGCGTTGGTGGACTCCCGAAGGGCAGGATCATCGAGATCTACGGGCCGGAAAGCTCGGGGAAGACGACGCTCGCGCTGCAGACGATCGCAGAATCGCAGAAGAAAGGCGGGATCTGCGCGTTCGTGGATGCCGAACATGCACTCGATCCGGTCTATGCGCGGAAGCTGGGCGTCGATCTCGAAAACCTGCTGATCTCCCAGCCGGACACGGGCGAGCAGGCGCTCGAGATCACTGATACGCTGGTGCGCTCGGGGGCGATCGACGTCCTGGTGGTCGACTCGGTTGCGGCATTGACGCCGCGGGCGGAAATCGAAGGCGAGATGGGCGACAGCCTTCCCGGCCTGCAGGCCCGCCTGATGAGCCAGGCGCTGCGCAAGCTGACCGCCTCGATCTCGCGTTCGAACTGCATGGTCATCTTCATCAACCAGATCCGCATGAAGATCGGCGTGATGTTCGGCTCGCCGGAAACGACGACGGGCGGCAATGCGCTGAAGTTCTACGCCTCGGTCCGGCTCGACATCCGGCGCATCGGTTCCGTCAAGGAGCGCGAGGAGGTCGTCGGCAACCAGACGCGTGTGAAGGTCGTCAAGAACAAGATGGCGCCGCCCTTCAAGCAGGTCGAGTTCGACATCATGTACGGCGAAGGCGTCTCGAAGACCGGCGAACTGATCGACCTCGGTGTCAAGGCAGGCATTGTCGAGAAGTCCGGCGCCTGGTTCTCCTACAACAGCCAGAGGCTGGGACAGGGCCGCGAGAACGCCAAGACCTTCCTGCGCGACAATCCGGAACTGGCGCGCGAGATCGAGATCGCGCTGCGCCAGAACGCCGGCCTGATCGCCGAACGTTTCCTTGAAAACGGAGGCCCGGATGCGGGTAACGACGGAGACGGTGGCGGCGACTTTTGATCCGCCCATTCCGTTCCGATGAATTTCCGCCGGCCGCCATCTCCAAAGATGTGCGGCCGGTTCCGCGTTTGGCTGGACAGTGTCCGGTGCGGGCGATAAAAGCCACTGGTTTCAAGTGACGGACCGCATCCGGCGGAAAAAAGGGCGTAGCATGAGCGGCGTAAGTGACATCCGGTCGACCTTCCTCGACTATTTCCGAAAGAACGGACACGAGGTGGTGTCGTCGAGCCCGCTGGTGCCGCGCAACGACCCGACGCTGATGTTCACCAATGCCGGAATGGTGCAGTTCAAGAACGTCTTCACCGGACTGGAAAGCCGACCCTATTCGACGGCCACCACGTCGCAGAAATGCGTTCGTGCCGGAGGCAAGCACAACGACCTCGACAATGTCGGCTATACCGCCCGGCACCTGACCTTTTTCGAAATGCTCGGCAATTTCTCGTTCGGCGACTATTTCAAGGAGCGGGCGATCGAGTTGGCCTGGAAGCTGGTCACGGAAGGTTTCGACCTGCCGAAGCACCGCTTGCTGGTCACCGTCTATGCCGAGGATGACGAGGCCGCGGCGCTCTGGAAGAAGATTGCCGGCTTCTCCGACGACAAGATCATCCGAATCCCCACTTCCGACAACTTCTGGCAGATGGGGGACACCGGTCCCTGCGGTCCGTGTTCGGAGATCTTCATCGATCAGGGCGAGCATGTCTGGGGTGGACCTCCCGGCTCGGCGGAAGAGGATGGCGACCGGTTCCTCGAATTCTGGAACCTCGTCTTCATGCAGTTCGACCAGACGGCGCCCGGCGAGCGCACGGTCCTGCCGCGGCCGTCGATCGACACGGGCATGGGCCTGGAGCGCATGGCCTGCATTCTGCAGGGCGTCCAGAGCGTCTTCGAAACGGACCTGTTCCGCTCGCTGATTGCAGCGACCGAAGAGGTGATCGGCGCCAAGGCCGAGGGGGATCAGGCCGCTAGCTTCCGCGTCATCGCCGACCATCTGCGCTCCTCCGCCTTCCTGATCGCCGACGGCGTGTTGCCATCGAACGAGGGCCGCGGATACGTCCTGCGCCGCATCATGCGCCGGGCCATGCGCCACATGCAGCTTCTGGGCGCCCGCGAGCCGCTGATGTACAAGCTCCTGCCGACGCTGGTGCAGGAGATGGGCCGCGCCTATCCGGAACTTATCCGGGCCGAGGCGCTAACCTCCGAAACGCTGAAACTCGAGGAGACCCGCTTCCGCAAGACGCTCGACCGCGGGCTGACCCTGCTTTCGGAAGCGACGGCGGATCTCGGCAAGGGCGACAGCATGGACGGGGAAACCGCGTTCAAGCTCTACGACACCTACGGTTTCCCGCTCGACCTGACGCAGGACGCGCTGCGCGCCCGCGGCATCGGCGTCGACATCACCGGCTTCAACGACGCCATGCAGCGGCAGAAGGCCGAGGCGCGCGCCAATTGGGCAGGCTCCGGCGACAAGGCGACCGAAACGATCTGGTTCGAACTGAAGGAAAAGTACGGCGCGACCGAATTCCTGGGCTATGACGCGGAGACGGCCGAAGGCGTCGTCCAGGCGATCGTTCGCGACGGCAGCGCGGTCGAGGCGGCCTCGGCCGGCGACACCGTGCAGGTCGTCGTGAACCAGACGCCGTTCTATGGCGAGTCCGGCGGCCAGATGGGCGACACTGGGGTCATCTCCAGCGACAATGCGCGGCTTGAGGTTACGGATACGCAGAAGAAGGGCGAGGGGCTTTTCGTCCATAGCGCCAGGGTTACGTCCGGCACGCTGAGGACGGGCGAGGCGGTGACGCTCGCCGTCGACCATGCCCGCCGTTCGCAGCTGCGCTCCAACCATTCGGCCACGCACCTGCTGCACGAGGCCTTGCGCGAGGTTCTCGGCACGCATGTCGCCCAGAAGGGATCGCTGGTGGCGCCGGAGCGGCTGCGCTTCGACATCTCCCATCCGAAGCCGATGAACGCGGAGGAAGTTCGCCGCGTCGAGGAGATTGCGAATGCCATTATCCTCCAGAACGCGCCGGTGACCACGCGGCTGATGAGCGTGGACGACGCCATCGCGGAAGGTGCGATGGCGCTGTTCGGCGAGAAATACGGCGACGAGGTCCGGGTCGTATCGATGGGAACCGCGATCGACGGCGAAAAGGCAGGCAAGCCCTATTCCATCGAACTCTGCGGCGGCACCCACGTGAATGCAACGGGGGATATCGGCCTGGTGCGGGTGGTCTCGGAAAGTGCGGTCGGCGCGGGCGTTCGGCGGATAGAGGCCGTGACAGGTGCGCAGGCACGCGCCTATCTCGCGGAGCAGGACGAGCGGATCAAGGCGCTGGCGGCGACCCTCAAGGTCCAGCCGACCGATGTGGTGTCTCGCGTCGAGGCGCTGATCGAGGAGCGGCGCAAGCTGGAGCGCGAACTGGCGGAGACGAAGCGGCGGCTTGCCATGGGTGGAAACCACGGCACCGGCGCGGAGGAAGTCCGCGAGGTGGCGGGAACGAAGTATCTCGGCAAGGTTCTGCAAGGGATCGACGCAAAGGATCTGAAGGGTCTCGCCGATGAGGGCAAGGCAAGCCTCGGTTCCGGTGTCGTCACCCTGATCGGGGTCTCGGCAGACGGCAAGGCCAGCGCAGTGGTGGCCGTCACGCCGGACCTCACGGCTCGCTTCAGTGCTGTCGATCTCGTCCGCATCGCGTCTGCCGCGCTTGGCGGCAAGGGTGGTGGCGGACGCCCCGACATGGCCCAGGCGGGCGGGCCGGACGGTTCAAAGGCCGGCGAGGCGGTGGAAGCGGTGGCAGCGGCGCTCGGCGGCTGATCGGCGCTTCCTGTAAGGTGGATACGAGATGGGATCGGCTGTTCCAATCGAGGACGATCCGGACGCGGAAGGCGACGGGCAGCTTCCCTCGCTCTTTTCCCATGCACCGCGCTCCGTGAGCTTCAACAAGCTGAGGAAACGCCTGCTGCGGCAGGTGCGCCAGGCGCTCGAAGACTTCGAGATGCTGAAGGGCCAGCGTCGCTGGCTGGTGGGGCTGTCCGGAGGCAAGGATTCCTACTCGCTCCTCGCAATCCTGATGGACCTGCAGTGGCGGGGGCTCCTGCCGGTGGAACTCGTCGCCTGCAATCTCGACCAGGGACAGCCCAATTTTCCGAAGCATATTCTCCCGGACTACCTGTCGTCGATCGGGGTGAGGCACCGGATCGAATATCGCGACACCTATTCGATCGTGACGGAGAAGGTGCCGCAGGGCGCAACCTATTGCTCGCTCTGTTCGCGGTTGCGCCGCGGCAACCTGTACCGCATCGCCCGCGAGGAAGGATGCGACGCGCTGGTGCTCGGGCATCACCGGGAAGACATTCTTGAAACCTTCTTCATGAACCTCTTCCACGGAGGCCGGCTCGCCGGAATGCCCCCGAAACTGCTCAACGACGAGGGGGACCTCATGGTGCTGCGGCCGCTTGCCTATTGCGCCGAGGACGACATCGCGAAATTCGCGTCCGCCATGGCCTTTCCCATCATTCCCTGCGACCTCTGCGGCTCCCAGGACGGGCTGCAGCGGAACGCGATGAAGGCGATGCTGGCCGATATCGAGGCACGCATGCCCGGCCGCAAGGATACGATGCTGCGGGCGCTGTCGCACGCAAACCCTTCCCATCTCCTCGACCCGAAACTCTTCGATTTCTCCGGCCTCGCCGCCACGCCCCGATCCTGAGCAGGAATCCCATGACCACTCCTATCGATATCTCCAGGCTCGCCGACTGCCTGCGCCTTGCAGCAAAGACGGAAATCCTTCCACGCTTCCGTAACCTCGGAACCGATGACGTCCGCGCGAAAAGCGAGCCGACCGACCTGGTGACGGAAGCGGATGAGGCGGCGGAGCGGATGATTCGGCGGGAGGTTGCCGCAATCGCGCCGGACGCCCTGTTCATCGGCGAAGAATCGGTGGCGGCGGACCCCGGGCTTGTGGGCAGGCTGGCGTCTGCCGACCTGGCCGTGGTGGTGGATCCGATCGACGGAACCTTCAATTTCGCGTCAGGAATACCGGCCTACGGCGTGATGGCCTCCGTCGTCTGGAAGGGAGAGACCGTCGCCGGGATCATCTACGATCCCATGGGAGACGACTGGGTGGTCGCCGAGAAGGGCAGCGGGGCGTATCTGCGCAAGGCGAGCGGCGACCAGCGCCTGACAGTGGCCGTCCCAACCAGCATCTCCGAAATGGTCGGCATGGCATCGGCCGGCTACTTCTTCGGCGAGATGCGCGAGCGGGTTCTCGGCAATCTCGCCAAGGTGCGCTTCGTCGCAAGCTACCGCTGTGCCGCGCACGAATACCGGACCTTCGGCGGCGGGCATGTGCATTTCATCATGTACAACAAGCTCATGCCCTGGGATCACCTTGCCGGCACGCTGATCGCCCAGGAAGCCGGAGGGTATGTCGCCCGCTTCGACGGCTCCGCCTATCTTCCCCATCACCTGGAAGGCGGATTGCTGGCGGCAACAGACAAGGACAGCTGGGAGATGCTGCGCCGAGAAATCCTGGAAATCTGACAAGGGGCCGGGCGGCCCCCGTCGCGGGTATCGTGGTCGTCAAACCGGCGCGTTCTGTGCGTGGAACAGACGGCCCTTTTCGCCGATCAACACGAATACCAGCCCGATCACCGAGACGGTGAAGAAGCCGGCGACCATCGGCAGGGCCGTGCCGTCGAACGCCTGTCCGATCATCGCACCGATCACGCCGCCGCCGATCGTTCCCATGAAGCCCAGAACCGAAGAGGCGGTTCCCGCCACGTGGCCCAGCGGTTCCATCGCCAGCGAATTGAAGTTCGAGCCGATCCAGCCGAACTGGAACATCGCCAGCGCGAAAAACGCCAGAAACAGCGGGAAGGGCATGGGTTGCGGTCCGAAGACCTGGACCAGCAGCCACAGGAACGTGATGCCCATGAAACCGAGGAGCGAGGCGTGCGACAGCCGGCGCATGCCAAAGCGCCCCACGAGACGGGCGTTGACGAAGGACGAGAACGCCATGAATACGGCTACTGCAGCAAAAGCGGCGGCAAACCAGGCGCCCAGGCCATAGATGCCGACATAGACCTGCTGCGCCGAATTGATGAAGCCGAACAGCGCGCCGAAGATGAACATGCTGGCAATCGTGTAGCAGAGCGCCACCCGATTGGTGAGCACGATGCGGAAACCGCCAAGGACCGAGTTCACCGTGAAGGGACGCACGTCTTCCGGATGCAGGGTTTCCGGCAGCCGGACATACATCCAGATCCCGACGGCGGCTGCGATCACCGCCATGAATGCGAAAATCAGGTGCCATTCGCCGAAGAACAGGATGATCTGTCCGGCCCCCGGCGCGACAACCGGAATGACCATGAAGACCATCATGATCAGCGACATGACCTCCGCCATCGCCCGGCCACCATAGATATCGCGGACGATGGAGATGGTGATGACGCGCATCGCCGCCGAACCGATGCCCTGGATGAAGCGCAGGACCAGCAGGCCGGCGAAGGACGGAACGGCAACCACTGCCAAGGAAGAAATTACATAGATGGCAAGCCCGACCAGCATCGGCCGCCTGCGCCCGAATCGGTCGGAGATCGGCCCGTAAGCGAGTTGGGCAAAGCCGAAGCCGAAGAGATAAGCGGAGACGACATACTGGCGGTGGTTTTCGTTCTCCACGCCCAGCGCCGCACCGATCTCCTGAAGTCCGGGCAGCATGATATCGATTGCCAAGGCGTTAAGCGCCATCAGCATGGCCATAAGGGCGATGAACTCGACCTTGCTCATGCCGGCCAGGCGATCGGCCGATGTCTGTGGTGCAACTGACACGAAAAAAATCCCATAGAATACGAAGGCGCCGCGGAGACGGCGCCTGACAATGCGACTGCTGATCTAAAACACAGCTATTGAAGCCTATGCGGCTCCGCGGACGCTGATGCCGTTTTCCTGCAGATGGTTCTGCAATTCGCCCGACTGGAACATCTCGCGCACGATGTCGCAGCCTCCGACGAACTCGCCCTTGACGTAGAGCTGGGGGATCGTCGGCCAGTTGGAATACTGCTTGATGCCTTCGCGAATTTCCTGGTCGGACAGCACGTTCACGCCCTTGTAGTCCAGACCGAGGTAATCCAGGATCTGGACGACCTGGCCCGAGAAGCCACACTGCGGAAACTGCGGCGTGCCCTTCATGAAGAGAACGACGTCGTTCGCCTTCACCTCGTTGTCGATGAATTCGTGAATGCCACTCATGTCGATAATCCTTTGTTGTCCGGGGTCAAGGCCCGGATTTCCACTGCTTAGATAGCACGAGACCGGGCGATTACCAGCGCGGAAGGCCAATCATTCGATCAAAATGCCTTATGGATGCAGGGCCTCGTGACCCGGACCTCCCGCCTCAATCCGGAGCAGAGGTTTGCAATGCGAGAGCATGCAGCGTGCCGCCCATATGGCCCTTCAGAGCATCATAGACCATCTGGTGCTGCTGGACGCGCGTCTTGCCGCGGAAGGCTTCCGCCACGACCTCGGCGGCATAATGGTCGCCGTCGCCCGCAAGGTCCCGGATGATGACCCTGGCGCCGGGAATCCCCGCCTTGATCATGTCTTCGATGTCTCCCGGGTTCATCGGCATACTGTATTCCTTCTTGATGCTGGTTCCGCAGATTCGCGGGCTTTCTCTTCACCCGGGAAGAGTGCCTGAAAGGCGTGCTTCGGTCAAAGGTGGGGCAATGCCCGATGCAAGCCACCCGATCAGGCCATGAAGCCGGGGAACCAGCTCTCGTTGGCGTTGACGAGGTCCGTCACGCCGACATCGACCAGATCGTCCACGACGAGGCGGTCTCCGCCGACCGTGCCGAGCTTCCGGAACGGGATCGCCGCGCTTTCCGCGCTGGCCTCGATGAAGTTGGCGAGATCGGATGCGACCGCCAGCACGTACCGGGCCTGGTCCTCTCCAAACAGCAGCGCATGCGACGGGCCGCGCTGTCCCTCCAGGCTGGCGGCGATTCCGTTTCCGGATGCCATTGCCATCTCGGCAAGCGCCAACAGCAGTCCGCCATCGGAGATATCGTGGCACGCCGTAACCTGTCCGTTGCGGATGAGGCCACGCACGAAATCGCCGTTGCGTCGCTCCGCGGCGAGATCCACGACTGGAGGCGGGCCGTCCGATGAGTTCAGCACGTCACGCAGGTAGATCGAGGAGCCGAGATGGCTGCCATCGGTGCCGATCATCAGCAGGACGTCTCCGTCACGCATCCCGCCGATCCGCGCCATCTTCGACCAGTCGGGAAGCAGGCCGACGCCCGCAATGGTAGGGGTGGGCAGGATGGCGACGCCGTTCGTCTCGTTGTAGAGCGAGACATTGCCGGACACGATGGGAAATTCGAGAGCCCGGCAGGCTTCGCCGATGCCTTGGATGGCCCCTACGAGCTGGCCCATGATTTCCGGCTTTTCCGGATTGCCGAAGTTCAGGTTGTCGGTCGCCGCAAGGGGGTCGGCACCGGTGGCGGTGAGGTTGCGCCAGCATTCTGCGACGGCCTGCTTGCCGCCCTCGACGGGATCGGCCTCGACATAGCGGGGTGTCACGTCCGAGGAGAAGGCCAGCGCCTTGGTGGGATGGCCGTCGACACGCACCACACCGGCATCGCCGCCGGGACGCTGCAGCGAATTGCCCTGGATGAAGGTATCGTACTGTTCCCAGACCCAACGGCGGCTGGACTGGTTCGGCGAGCCGACGAGCGTCATCAGCGCGGCGTTGTAATCTTCCGGTTCGGCAACCTCGGTGGCGGGCAGGGGCGGGCGGCCGTTGCTTGCCTGCCAGGGGCGGTCGTATTCCGGGGCCTCGTCGCCCAATTCCTTGATTGGCAGGTTCGCGACTTCCTCGCCCTGATGCAGGATGCGGAACCGGAGGTCGTCGGTCGTCTTGCCGACGATCGCAAAATCGAGCCCCCACTTGACGAAGATGGCCTTGGCTTCCTCCTCCTTTTCGGGCTTGAGCACCATGAGCATGCGCTCCTGGCTTTCGGAGAGCATCATCTCATAGGCGCTCATGCGCTCCTCGCGCACCGGCACCTTGTCGAGATCGAGTTCGATGCCGAGGTCGCCCTTGGCGCCCATCTCGACGGCGGAACAAGTCAGGCCCGCCGCGCCCATATCCTGGATGGCGATCACGGCACCTGTCGCCATCAGTTCGAGGCAGGCTTCGAGCAGGCATTTTTCGGTAAAGGGGTCGCCGACCTGGACGGTGGGGCGCTTCTCCTCGATCGACTCGTTGAATTCGGCGGAAGCCATCGTCGCACCGCCGACGCCGTCGCGCCCGGTCTTGGCACCCAGATAGACGACGGGCAGGCCAACACCTTCTGCCTTCGAGTAGAAGATGGCGTCGGATTTCGCCAGGCCGGCGGCAAATGCATTGACGAGGATGTTGCCGTTGTAGCGCTCGTCGAATTCGACCTCGCCACCGACGGTGGGGACGCCGAACGAGTTGCCGTAGCCGCCGACCCCGGCAACCACGCCTGACACGAGGTGCCTTGTCTTGGGATGATCCGGAGCCCCGAAACGCAGAGCGTTCATCGCCGCGATCGGTCGGGCGCCCATGGTGAAGACGTCGCGGAGAATGCCGCCGACACCGGTTGCGGCACCCTGGTACGGCTCGATATAGGAGGGGTGATTGTGGCTCTCCATCTTGAAGACCACGCAGTCCCCGTCGTCGATGTCCACGACGCCGGCATTTTCGCCGGGACCCTGGATGACGCGCGGCCCCTTGGTGGGCAGGGTGCGAAGCCACTTCTTCGAAGACTTGTACGAGCAATGCTCGTTCCACATCGCCGAGAAGATGCCGAGCTCGGTGAAGGTGGGTTCACGTCCGATCAGTTCAAGGATCCGCTGGTATTCCTCCGGCTTCAGCCCATGCGAGGCGATGAGTTCCGGCGTGATCGCGATGCTGTTGGGAATGTTCATGATCTTCTCTGGCTGAGGACGGCATTGGCCGTCTCTTTAGCCCAAGCACGAAAAAGGCGCGACAGGAAAATTCCTTCCGCGCCTTGCTTCTACAGAGCTTTCAGGCCTGCAGGTTCTAGAACTTGTAACCTACGAGGATGCCGGCTCGCGACAAGCCGTTGTTGGGTCCGTCGCAAAGCTCGGCATGGGACGAATGTTCGATCTGGGCGATGATGCTCCAGCTCTCGGTGACATTGTACCCGGCCGCGGCATATTCGTGGAAAAGCGCGCGGCAACCCAGCTTCGGGCTGTCACCGCCGTCCGAAGGGTCGAGGTCACCGTCGTGAAGGGTTCCGCCGAATCCGAGTTCGAGGAAGAAGCGATCGGTGACGTTGGCCGTCCAGGAGAAGCCGGCATAGACCTGATTGGCTTCGTCGGCAGTCGATATCGTGGCGCCGACGTGTAGCCGGGGGCGGAGTAGCTTGTCCCATCCTTGCGCCTGCTCATGGCCCCATGGGTCGAAGAGGACGAGACCGGTGACGAAGGCTCCATCCTCGTCTTCGATGGAGACGAGGGAGCCGAAACGCGCTTCATTGAAAATGCTGGCCGGCTGTTCTGGAGGCGCGGCGTCTATGGCGACAACAGGTGCAGCGAGATCGGCCGCGTTGCCGGCCACAGCGAACAGCAGAGAGGAGAATATGCCTATGCTAAAAGTTCTTTTCATCGCCGCCACGGCTCCCATCGGCATCCGGCGACGGGCGTTGCGCTGCCCCGGTTTGCCCCGATTCCGTTGCGGACCATAGGGTGGCGCTGCTGATTCACGCAACAGTAAACTCGACGTGACCTCACCGTCGGCGATTTCCTGAGAACCTGTGACAGAAACGCGACGATCACCGCCGCGAGGGAATCAGCAACCTCTTCCTCCCGCTGCCCATCGCAGGACATCCGATCGGATGCGTTCACCCGTATCACCCGACATAAGCGGCCCAAAGGCATCGAGGCGGGCAGGGCTGCCCTCCGCCTGCACGACCAGCGCCGGGCGGGATTCCGGACTGTTCCGCGGAACCGCTAGAATGCGCGGACGTCCCGAAAAGGAATTCAATTCCGGGGCTAGGCGGTATGGCTTGAAGGCCGCGTCGCCGGACTTGAACCAGCAAGCATTGGCGTTCATCGCGACCCGTTCCATGGTCGGCAGGGCTGCCCGTTCGGCAGCAGGTGCGGACGGGCCTCGGGACTGGCAGGACGACAATACGGCTGCCGCAACGGCAAAGATGACAAACATGCGCATCGCGGGGGGAAACGGCATCGGATTTCCTTGCTGAGCCGTCTGCCGGGCGGTCACGGCGAGATGACTATGCCGCAATGACATCGAGCGCCGATGCAAAGATCCCACGCCCGTCATTGCCACCATGGGCGGCCTCGATAAGGTTCTCCGGGTGCGGCATCATTCCGAGCACGTTGCCCTCGGCATTTATGATGCCCGCAATATCGCTGAGCGAGCCGTTGGGGTTGGTGCCTGCCGCGTATCTGAACACGATCTGCCGGTTGTCCTGCATCGATGCGAGGGTTCTCTCGTCGGCGAAATAGTTCCCGTCGTGATGGGCGACCGGGCAGCGGATGATCTGACCCTCTTCATAGGCGCGGGTGAAGTGGGTGTCAGCATTGGTGACCTCGAGCAGGACCTCCTTGCTGACGAAGCGGAGCGATGTGTTACGCATCAGCGCTCCAGGGAGCAGCCCGGCTTCGACCAGGATCTGGAAGCCATTGCAGACCCCCAGCACCTTGACACCTCGTTCGGCCTTCTCGCGGATGGCCTGCATGACCGGCATGCGGGCGGCGATCGCGCCGCAACGCAGATAGTCGCCGTAGGAGAAGCCGCCCGGTATCACGATCAGGTCGACATCCGGGATGCTCGTCTCCGTCTGCCAGACGGTAACGGGAGACTGACCGGAGATCTTGGTCAGGGCATCGATCATGTCACGGTCGCGGTTGAGACCGGGGAGCTGGACGACGGCTGATTTCATGGGTGCGGCTCAAACCTTGCTTGGGCTTCCTGGAGTTCACGTAACTCCAGGCGATTTTCGATCTGGGCGAGGCGTGTTTCGTGTCTCGCCAACGTCATGTACAGGTTGACTTCGGCCACGGCACGCCTCGACGACCGTCAGTCGAAAGCAATAGTATAGTTCTCGATCACCGTGTTCGCCAGCAACTTCTCACACATCGCCTTGAGGTCGGCCTCCGCCTTGGCGCGGTCGGCGCCATCGATCTCGACGTCGAACACCTTTCCCTGACGGACATGGCCGACACCGTCGAAGCCGAGGCTTGCGAGCGCGCCTTCAATCGCCTTGCCCTGAGGATCGAGAACGCCGTTCTTCAACGTCACCGTCACCCGTGCCTTGATCATCTGTCCCACCCCGTCGCTTACTTCACAAGAACCGGACCGGTGCCCCGGATCGGTTCGTTCTCGTTGATGATGCCAAGGCGACGCGCCACTTCCGAATAGGCTTCGACCAGCCCGCCCATGTCGCGGCGGAAGCGGTCCTTGTCCATCTTTTCCTTGGTCTCGATATCCCAAAGCCGGCAACTGTCCGGCGATATCTCATCGGCCAGGATGATGCGCATCATGTCGCCCTCGTAGAGACGGCCGCATTCGATCTTGAAGTCGACGAGCTGGATTCCGACGCCGAGGAAAAGGCCGCTCAGGAAGTCGTTCACACGGATTGCCAGCGCCATGATGTCGTCGAGTTCGGCGGGGTTGGCCCAGCCGAAGGCGGTGATGTGCTCCTCGGAGACCATGGGGTCGTTCAGGGCGTCCGACTTGTAGTAGAACTCGATGATCGAACGGGGCAGGACGGTGCCTTCCTCGATGCCGAGGCGCGTGGACAGCGAGCCTGCCGCGACATTGCGCACGACGATCTCGAGCGGGATCATCTCCACTTCCTTGATCAACTGCTCGCGCATGTTGAGGCGGCGGATGAAGTGAGTGGGAATTCCGATCTTGTTGAGATGCGTGAAGACGTATTCCGAGATGCGGTTGTTCAGGACGCCCTTGCCGTCGATGACGTCGTGCTTCTTCTTGTTGAATGCGGTGGCGTCATCCTTGAAGAACTGGATAAGGGTACCCGGCTCCGGGCCTTCGTACAGGATCTTGGCCTTGCCCTCGTAGATACGGCGGCGACGGTTCATTTTTCTGTTGTCTCGTTGTTGGCGCCTGGTCAGCGCAGTGAAATGTCGGTTGAGCGGGTCCCTTAAAGGAAAAGCGCGAGAATCACAATGACGCGAATCCGCCGCTCCCCAAGGTGTCTCCCGATCCACCGAACGATGCCTCTGCCCGTCCTTGTACACCCACGGTGCGAACTCGCCTCGGCGCGTTCTTGAACTGCGGGCAAGCGGTCCGGATCGTAGCGATGGGGCAGCATTTCGTAGACGCGGAATGCGTCGTCAATTCGGCATCCGGGGTCGTCGATCGGCTTTGACGAATCGCATTGCACTTTGGCGGCGGTTTTGTTTTATGGTCGCGAAAGCACCGATACCGGGAGACAGAGATGACCAACATGAGAGATCGCGAGCGCGCATTCGAAAACAAGTTCGCGCTCGACGAGGAACAGAAGTTCAAGGCGATCGTCCGCCGCAACAAGCTGGTGGGCCGCTGGGCAGCCGAGCTTCTCGGCAGGGATGCCGATGCCTATGCCCAGGACATCGTCGAGGCCGATTTCCAGGAGGCCGGCGAAGAGGACGTGTTCCGCAAGCTGCGCGCCGACTTCGATGCCGCGGGCGTTTCGGTCTCGGATGAGGACATCCGGCAGAAGATGTTTGCATTCCTGCAGGATGCCGTGGCCGAGGTGAAGCAGTAGCCTCCACCCCCAGTTCGATCGCTGCCGAAAGCCGTGTCGGGAGACGCGGCTTTTTGCATTCAGGATGGGCGCACCGTCAGGGCTGCAGACGGGCAAGGAACTGCGCAAACACCATCGTTCCTTCCGGCCAGGGCCCGTGACCGCTCTCCGCATTGATATGGCCGGATTCCCCCGCATCGATCAGCAGGGAACCCCAGGAGGCGGCGATATCGTCGGCGTGCTCGAACGATCCGAACGGATCGTTGCGGCTGGCGATGGTCAATGTCGGAAAGGGGAGGGGCGCTCGCGGATAGGGCCCGAACGTCATCAGATGCTTCGGACGGATCGCGGGATTGTCGACTTCTGGTGGAGCGACGAAGAAGGCGCCTGCGACCCTTTTGCGGAAATGCGGGATAGCATGGATTGCGGTGGGGACACCCAGCGAATGGGCGACGAGAACGACCGGACGGATCGCGGCATTCACCTCTTCGGCAACGCGCTCGACCCAGTCCTCGCGGACCGGTTTGGACCACTCCGCCTGCTCGACCCGACGGGCCGTCGACAGCTTCGCTTCCCATCGGCTCTGCCAGTGGTCCGGTCCGGAATTGGTATAGCCGGGGATGATGAGGATATCGGCTTCGGATGCTTTCATAATGGCGCCGATGTGAGAAATCGGGAGGATGAAGTCAAGGGAGCGGAAGCATAACGGGAAGAAGTGCGTCGAAGCGTCTTCCGCAAGGGGGGCGCCCAGTCGCGGACCTCGGGTGACGGCCGCGCGCGGGCGCGAGCGGCCGTTCCACCTCAAATGTCACGTCTCGCCGAAGACCCGGCGGAAAATCGTGTCGACGTGCTTCGTGTGATAGGCCAGATCGAACTTCTCGCGGATGTCTTCCTCAGAGAGCGCGGCGCGCACTTCCTCGTCGGCCAGCAGTTCCTCCAGGAAATCCTTGCCCTGTTCCCAGACCTTCATCGCGTTGCGCTGGACCAGTCGATAGGAATCCTCCCGAGAAACACCCGCCTGCGTGAGAGCCAGAAGTACACGTTGCGAGTGAACAAGTCCGCGGAACTTGTTCATATTGTTCATCATATTCTCAGGGTATACGAGCAGCTTGTCGATGACCCCGGTCAGGCGGGCAAGCGCAAAGTCGAGCGTCACGGTCGCGTCGGGTCCGATCATCCGCTCCACGGAGGAATGGGAGATGTCCCGCTCATGCCAAAGCGCAACATTTTCCATGGCGGGAAGGGCGTAGGAGCGAACCATGCGCGCAAGGCCGGTCAGATTTTCCGTCAGGACCGGATTGCGCTTGTGCGGCATGGCAGACGAGCCCTTCTGGCCGGGCGAGAAATATTCCTCCGCCTCCAGGACCTCCGTCCGCTGCAGATGCCGAATCTCGATCGCCAGCCGCTCTATGGAGGAGGCGATGACGCCGAGGGTCGCGAAATACATGGCATGCCGGTCGCGGGGAATGACCTGCGTCGATACCGGCTCGGCCTTCAACCCCATGGCCGCCGCCACGTGTTCCTCGACCCGCGGATCGATATTGGCGAAGGTCCCGACGGCACCGGAGATTGCACATGTGGCGATCTCCTCGCGAGCGGCCATGAGCCGGGTCTTGTTGCGGTCAAATTCCGCATAGGCCTGGGCGAGCTTGACGCCGAAGGTCGTCGGCTCGGCGTGGATGCCGTGGCTGCGTCCGATGGTAACGGTGTCCTTGTGCTCGAAGGCGCGGCGCTTCAGCGCGTCCAGAAGCTTGTCCATGTCCGCCAGCAGCAGGTCCGTTGCCCGGACGAGCTGGATATTGAAGCAGGTATCGAGGACATCGGAGGAGGTCATGCCCTGATGCACGAAACGGCTGTCGGGGCCGACGAACTCCGCCAGATGGGTCAGGAAGGCGATGACGTCATGCTTGGTGACGGCTTCGATCTCGTCGATGCGCGCGACATCGAACGTTGCCGATCCGCCCTTTTCCCAGATCGTTTCCGCGGCCGATTTCGGGATGACCCCAATCGCTGCGAGTGCGTCGCAGGCATGGGCCTCGATCTCGAACCAGATCCGAAACTTGGATTCAGGCGACCAGATGGAGACCATTTCGGGCCGTGAATAGCGCGGGATCATGGGTGTGGGCCTTCCATAAAAACAAGAGTTGCGGCCGCTGTATCAAGAAGCGGCGTAAAGCTCAACGCATAGGCCGGATCAGGCCGCTGCTGCCACCGTCCGAAGAGCGGAAATCCGCTCGCGGTAGGCTTCGACGCTGCCGCCCTGGAAGACGGCGGAGCCGGCCACGAAAACATTCGCGCCTGCAGCCGCGACCGCACCGATGGTTTCCGGCGTGATGCCGCCATCGACTTCCAACTCGATCGGGCGGCTCGCGATCAACGCCTTGGCAGCGCGGATCTTCTCGACCATGGCAGGGATGAACTTCTGCCCGCCGAAACCGGGATTGACGCTCATGATCAGGATCAGGTCGATGTCCTCCAGAACGTTTTCCAAGACGGAAAGCGGCGTTGCCGGATTGAGGGTGACCCCGACCTTCTTTCCGAGCGCGCGAATAGTCTGGAGCGAGCGGTGAAGGTGGGGACCTGATTCCGCATGGACCGTGATGCCGTCGCATCCGGCCTTGGCAAAGGCCTCAAGATAGGGATCGGCCGGCGTGATCATCAGGTGGCAGTCGAAGAATGCGGTGCTGTGGCGGCGAAGCGCCTTTATGACGTCCGGGCCGTAGGAGATGTTCGGCACGAAATGTCCGTCCATCACGTCGAGATGGATCCAATCTGCGCCCGCCTGCGTCACCTCATGGACTTCCTGCCCGAGTTTCGCGAAATCGGCGGCGAGGATGGAAGGCGCGATACGGATCGGCAGCGTCATGGAAGGTCTCCGGCTTTGATGCCGCCGCTGTAGCACCACCCCGTGGGGCGGACAATCATTCCGTCCGGATATCAACCACGACAAACCGGCCGGAACGCCATTCCTGGAGACGAAGCGGATTTTCGAAGAGGTCGTTGAGATCGTCGAACGCAATCGGTCCGACAACCGTATCTGCGTGCAACCGGCGGATCCTCTCCGGGGGCGGCGTATCGACCGCCTCCGACAGGGCCCGGTCGACAAGCTGGACTGCAGCATAGGCAGGCAATGCGTAGCCCTCAGGCTCCACGCCGGCGGAACGGATCGCGGCGACGGCATCCCCGGCCGTCGGCCGCGCGGCGTAGTCCGGAACCGCCACGGCAAGAACGCCGTCGCGGAGAGGCACGGGCTGGTCGGCGGCGCGCATCGTGTCTCCCGCGAGGAGTTGGAGCGGGATATTCTCCTTCTCCGCATCCCTTGCGATCACTGCGATGTCGTTCCGGTCACCCCCTATGACGACATGGGTCGCCCCGGCCTTCTGCAGCCGGCGAACGAGCGCGACCTGCTGTTCCTGTCCGGGCCGATAGGTATCGACGAAGACGGGACTGATTCCGCCGGCTTCCACCGACTGGCGGACAGCGCTTGCGAGTTCGCGGCCATAGATCGTGCCGTCGTCGATAATCGCGACAGGGTCTGCTTTCCATCGTTCCAGGACGACCTCGGCGATCTTCTCCGCCTCGTCTCCCTCCGAGGGAGCCATGCGGTAGAGCGGCCAGCCCTCCCGCCGGGCGTCCTCCATGAGGATACGGGAGCGCACCGCGATGGTAAGGGCGGGAATGGCGGCCTGCGAAAGCCGCGGCATGACGCCCGCGAGGGTTTCGCTGCACAGGAAGCCGATGGCGGCTACCGCCTTGCCTTCGATGATCCGATCGGCAACGGCGGCCGCGTCACTCTCGCAGTTCTCGTCCAGCGGCAGCACCGTATGCCCCATGGTGCTCGCGGCAGCCCGCGCGCCCGCCAGGACCTGCTGCCCCAGCGTGGCGTACGGCCCCGCCTGCGGGGCAACGACCGCAATCGTCGCAGCCATCGCTATCGGCGCGGCCAGGAGCGAGAGAGCGGCGGTAACCGCGATCAGTCGAACGGGCATCATCCTTCCTTACATTTTCCGAGGCTCCACATTTAGCCGGCTGACCGTTGCCGTCAAAGGGAATCGGATATAGCGGATGGATACGGCGGCCGGTCGGGCATAGACAAGTCCGGCAGGCTTCTCCATATGCGTCCGCAGGACGGGTACGGTGCTCCACGGAGAAGCATTTGACACAGCAGCAGAGGTTCGATCCGGCGGTCTACCGCGACGGGATGGCGCGTTACGCCGGCCATGTCCAACTGGTGACCACGGAGTTCGAGGGGACGAGGCGCGGCGTGACGGTCACCGCGGCCTGCTCGGTATCGGACAATCCGCCGAGCCTTCTCGTCTGCCTGAACAGCAGCAATCCCAACAACGCGATCTTCGCCAAGAGCGGCGTCTTCGCTCTCAATTCGCTTGCCGAACATCATCAACCGCTCGCCTCCGGCTTTGCCGGATTCTCCAAGCTCGCGGCAGACGACCGATTCGCGCTTGGCCGGTGGCAGGCCTTGGTGACGGGGGCACCCGTCCTGTCGGATGCGCTGGTTTCGTTCGATTGCCGGATAACGGAGATCAAGCCGGCCTCGACGCATTTCGTAATGTTCGGCGAGGTCGTCGGCATGCATTTCGGCCCTCATCGGCCCGCTCTCATGTATCTGGACCGGGGCTTCCGTACGCTCTAGATTGGCTCCAGGAGGAGACATGGGGCAAACGCAAGAAGCACGTATTCCAGCCTCGATCGACGAGACCATCGCCCTTTTGGAGGCGCATGATTACCTCGCCGGCCGCCAACTGGCGACAGTTCTCTTCCTGGCGCTCAGGATGCAGCGACCGCTTTTCCTGGAAGGAGAGGCCGGAGTCGGCAAGACGGAGATCGCCAAGACGCTGGCCAGGGCGCTTGGCCGCCAACTGATCCGGTTGCAGTGTTACGAAGGCCTGGACGTCGCCTCCGCCGTCTACGAATGGAACTATCCGGCGCAGATGCTGGACATCCGGCTTCTGGAGGCGGCAGGCGTCCGCGACCGCGAGCGGCTGGAAGCGGACATTTTCGACGTACGGCATCTGATCCGGCGGCCGGTGTTGCAGGCCCTCGGGCGGGACGGAGCGGCCGCACCCGTGTTTCTGATCGATGAACTCGACCGGACGGACGAGGCGTTCGAGGCCTTTCTCCTGGAAATCCTTTCGGACTTCCAGGTGACCATTCCGGAACTCGGGACGATCAAGGCTGCCGAGCCGCCGATCGTCATCATCACCACCAACCGGACACGTGAGATCCACGACGCTCTCAAGCGGCGCTGTCTCTACCACTGGGTGGATTATCCGGATGCCCGGCAGGAGCTCGAGATCGTCCGCCGCAAGGTGCCGAATTGCGACGAGAGGCTGTCCCGGCAGGTGGTGGCCTATGTGCAGAAGCTGCGGACGATCGACCTTTTCAAGAGTCCGGGCGTCGCTGAGACCATCGACTGGGCGACCGCACTGACGGAACTGGACCGGCTGGCGCTCGATCCGGAGACGGTGGCGGACACGCTGGGAACGCTCCTGAAATACCAGGACGACATCGCCCGCATCCAGACCGGCGAGGGCCAGAGGCTGCTTTCGGAGGTGAAGGCGGAACTGCTGGCGGAGGGCTGACGCATGAGGTCGTCCGGGACACAGGACAGCAGCCGGCCGCCGTTTTCCGAAAACGATGGCGGGAAGCTTGCGGAGAATGTGGTTCATTTCTCGCGCCTCCTGCGCCGTGCCGGCCTGAAGGGCGGCGCCGGCTCCTCCGCCGACGCCATTGCGGCGATCGAGGCCATCGGCATCGGATCGCGGGAAGAATTCCACGCGGCGCTCTCGTCGGTTTTCCTCACCCGGCACGAGGATCAGCCGGTTTTCGACGAGGCGTTCGACCTCTTCTGGCGGTCCAGCGACCTCGTCAACAAGATGATCGCATTGATGTCGCCCAAGGTCGCCGAAGGCGGGGAGAAGACGCGGCCGAAATCCGGTCACACCCGCGTCGAGGACGCATTGGCGAAACCCGCTCCTCCGCCTTCGTCCGAAAGCAATTCGCCTCCCGATATCGACGTGGATGCCCGCCTGACGACCTCCGCGCGAGAGGTCCTGAAGCGGATGGATTTTGCGCAGATGTCCGTGGAGGAGCTGGCGCTCGCACGCCGCGAGATCGCCCGCCTCGCGATGCCGCTGGACGAAAGGCGGACTCGCCGATTCCGTTCGTCCACGTCCTCCTTCCGGCTCGATCCGCGCGCCACCTTGCGTCATTCGATGCGCAGCGGCGGGGACCTGATCCTCCCGCGTTTTCGCGAGAGACGGAAGGTGGCGCCTCCGCTCGTGGTCCTCGCCGACATCTCAGGTTCGATGAGCCAGTACACGCGGGTGTTCCTGCATTTCCTGCATGCTTTGACCGAACGGCGCAGCCGGGTACAGACCTTTCTGTTCGGAACGCGGCTCACCAATGTTACACGGCAGATGCGCCGGCGGGATCCGGACGACGCCATCACGGCCTGTTCTGATGCCGTCGCGGACTGGTCGGGCGGGACGCGCATCGGCTCGACGCTGGCGGAGTTCAACCGCCTCTGGTCGCGTCGCGTGCTGGGGCAGGGGGCGATGGTCCTTCTCATCACCGATGGATTGGAGCGCGAGGGGACGGACGAGCTCGAACGGGAGATGGACAGGCTCCGCCGCTCCTGCCGGCGCCTGATCTGGCTCAATCCGCTGCTGCGTTTCGACGGCTTCGAGGCGAGGGCGCGAGGGGTTCGGGCCATGCTGCCGCATGTCGACGAGCTTCGCCCGATCCACAACCTTCAATCCGTTGCCGATCTGGCCCGAGCCCTGAACGGCGAGGCCACCGCACCGGCCGATCCCCGCCGATTCCTGGGGGAAAGGAGTGCCGCATGAGCGATGCTGGAGCACTCGATCCGCTGGAGATTGCGGAGGCGTGGCATGCAGAAGGCCGCGCGGTGGCCATCGCCACCGTCATTCAGACCTGGGGCTCGGCCCCCAGGCCGGCCGGCAGCCATCTGGTCATCGACGGCGACGGGAACTTCGAGGGATCGGTCTCAGGCGGGTGCGTCGAGGGAGCGGTCATCAGCGAGGCGGCCGATGTCATCGCCACGGGACATCCGAGGACGCTGGAATTCGGGGTCGCCGACGAAACGGCCTGGCGTGTCGGCCTTTCCTGCGGAGGCACGATCCGCGTCCATCTCGAAAGGCTCGGCTGATGTGGATCAGGTCCCTGCAGGCGCTCAATCTCGCGCGACAGGCTCGAAAGGCCGCGATCCTTGCAACGGACCTCGACGGCCAGGGGGAGCAGGTCATCCTCGAAGGCGAGCCCGTGGCCGATCCCCTGGCTGATGCGGCGACAATCGCCTTCATGACCGGCAAGGCCTCGATCGTCGACATTGCAGGCCGCCAACTGTTCCTCAACGTCTATCTTCCCCCACCGCGCATGGTCGTCATCGGCGCGGTCCACATCAGCCAGGCGCTGGCGCGCATGGCGCCCGTGGCCGGCTACGACCTGACGATCATAGACCCGCGTACCGCCTTCGCCACACCCGAACGCTTCGCCGACGTCGATCTCGTGCCCGAATGGCCGGAAGAAGCGCTGGCCAGGCGGCCGCTCGACCCATACACCGCACTGGTCGCGCTTACCCATGACCCGAAGATCGACGACTTCGCGATCCTCGACGGTTTGAGGAGGAAATGCTTCTATGTCGGCGCGCTGGGCAGCCGGAAAACCCATGCCAAGCGGATAGACCGCTTGACCCGGAGCGGGCTCGGCGAGGACGAGATCGCGAGGATCGCAGCGCCGATCGGCCTCGACATCGGCGCCGCCAGCCCCGCCGAGATTGCCGTGGCGATCCTCGCGCAGGTCGTGCAGGCATTCCGCCGGCGCGAGATGACCGGCAGTCCGACATGAGGTTTTCCCGGCTGCCTCCGTCGGACGCTGAGGGATGCATCCTTGCCCACAGCATCCGCCTGTCCATCGGAAAACTGCCCAAGGGCAGGATCCTCACCGGGCAGGACATCGAAGCTCTTGCCGCCACCGGCGTCACGGAGATAACGGCAGTCCGGCTGGATCCCGGCGATCTCTTGGAAGACGAGGCCGCCAGCGCAATATCCGCCGCCTTCCTGCCGGGGGCATTTCGGCTTTCGGCAGCGGCAACGGGACGCGTGAACGTCCATTCGACGGTCAACGGATTGTTCACCGTCGATCGGGATCTGGTGGACGCGTTGAACGGCATAGATCCCGCCATCACGCTCGCGACCCTGGCCGACTACGTGGCAGTGCGCGCCGGCGACATGATCGCTACCGTAAAAATCATCCCACTGGCGGTTTCAGGGGCCAAGGTTGCGGAGGCGGTCAAGCTCCTCGGGCAAGTACCCGCGTTCTCCGTCGAGCCCTTCACCGCCCACCGGGTCACGCTGGTTGCGACCGAACTCCCTAGCCTGAAGACCTCGGTGATGGAGAAGACGGCGCGGCTCCTGGAGCGAAGGCTGGCGGCCTCCGGGAGTCACCTCGACAGGGAAATCAGGGTCCCGCACGATGAGGCGCGCCTTGCCACCGAATTGAAGGACCTGGTCGAGGGCGATGCGCCGGGGCTGATCGTCATCTTCGGCGCGTCCGCCGTCGCCGATCCCGAGGATGTCATCCCGGCTGCCATCCGGGCAGCCGGCGGGCATGTCGAGCGCGTGGGGATGCCGGTTGACCCCGGTAACCTGCTGGTGCTCGGAAGGATCGGATCTATCCCGGTCATCGGAGCTCCCGGCTGTGCGCGCTCTCCGAAGGAGAACGGGTTCGACTGGGTGCTGAACCGGATACTGGCAGGGGAGCAACCGTCCGGGCGGGATATCAGCCGAATGGGCGTCGGCGGCCTGCTCGGCGAAATTCCCGAGCGGCCGAGGCCACGCGAGACGGCTTCCGCCCAAGCCGGCACGATCTCGATCGGAGCACTTCTGCTGGCGGCGGGCCAGTCGCGGCGCATGGGCGGGAGCGGATCCCACAAGCTACTTTCCACCTTCGAGGGTGAGCCTCTTGTCCGGCGGAGCGCCAAGCGACTGCTTGCCGCCGGCCTGGCGCCCGTGGTGGCTGTCACCGGGCACCGGCGCGGCGACATTGAGGCAGCGTTCGATGAATTGGCGTTGACCGTCGTCTTCAATCCCGATTACGAGTCGGGAATGGCAAGCTCGCTTCAGGCGGGATTGTCCCTGCCGGCCTTGAACCGATGCGACGGCGTTGTCGTCATGCTGGCGGACATGCCGGCCGTGACCGCCGATCACCTGCGCCGGATGATGGCGGCGTTCCGCAAGGCCGGGGGGCAAGCCGTCGTCCGTGCAGTCCACGAGGGAAAGCGCGGAAATCCGGTGATCCTGCCCAAATCGACCTTCCCGGACGTTCAGTCTCTGCGTGGTGACGTGGGCGCGCGCGCCGTGATCGAGAATTGCGGCCTTCCGACCGTCGATGTAGAGATCGGAGCGGCGGCGCATGTCGACGTCGATACGGTGGAAGCCGTTATCGCCGCCGGGGGACACTTGGAGGCCAAGGGCGATGGATAATGCCGCAATCGAGGAGTTGTTCGAACCGCTCGGCCCAGTATCGATCCGCCGTATGTTCGGCGGCAAAGGCATCTACCACCACGGTCAGATCATCGCACTGGAGCTTTCCACCGGGGAAATCCTCCTGAAAGCCGACGCCGCGAGTGCTCCCGAGTTCGCGGCTGCGGGTGCCAGCCAATGGAGCTATGAAGGCAAGACGGGGAAAGCCGTCGCGATGCCCTACTGGACGGTGCCCGACGAGGCACTCGACGATCCCGATGTCATGGGAAAGTGGCTGCGCCTGGCCTACGAGGCCGCCGTGAGGTCAGGAAAGCAGTAGTGCAAGCCACTCAGGCTCCGCTGAGCTTTGCATTCAGGGCCTCGAAGGCCGTCGCAGCGAATTGCGAGAGAGGCGAGGGCGGTTCGCGACGGTCGAACCAGCCGATATGCGATAGCTTGTCGGGCTCCGTCAGCGACGGTTCACCGGAGAAATCGGTGGTTACATAGATCTGGGAAATCCAGTGCTGACGGTCTGCAGCAACGATCTCTTCGGCAGTGCAGAGGAACTCGACTCGCCCGATGCGAAGACCCGTTTCCTCTTCCGCCTCCCGCCGGGCGGCTTCCTCGGAGCGCTCCAGTAGATCGACCTTGCCACCCACGATGTTCCAGTGGCCCGCCTCCGGCGCCTTCAGCCTGCGGCACAGGAGCACCTTGCCGTCGGGGCGCAGGATCACCAGCCCGGCGCCAACGCCGGGAAAGTCGATGCCGGGTCGTGTGGCGGACAATGTCGATCAGGCCTTGCCGGCGTTGGCGACGATCAGCATGAAGGCAGGGATATCGTCGCCGAAACCGACCGGAGTGGGGCCGTCG
Organism: Pseudorhizobium endolithicum; assembly: GCF_902153245.2. Classification (GTDB taxonomy): domain Bacteria; phylum Pseudomonadota; class Alphaproteobacteria; order Rhizobiales; family Rhizobiaceae; genus Neorhizobium; species Neorhizobium endolithicum. The sequence continues at coordinate 178,657 of NZ_CABFWF030000013.1, read as the reverse complement.
TCGTGGTCGCGGTGATGGCGCGACCGCCGGTCGCGCGAATCGTCGTTCGCCGGATTCTGGCGGCCTGTCCGGTTGCCCGGCTGCGGTCTCCTGTCGGCCTTGCGCTCGGGTCTCACCTGTTCCGCTACTGCGTTCACGACAACCTCTTCAACTGTTTCATCCACGAGTGCATCCGGCTTCGAGGCCGAATCGGCTCGTCTTCCGCGGTCACGATCCTTGTCCCGTCCGCGTCCCTTGCGGCCCCGGTCAGATTCGTGACTTTCCATGGGAGCGGGCAGGGCGGAGAGGTCACCGTTCAACCATTCGACCTTCTCGCCGATCAGTTTCTCGATCGCATCGAGGTATTTGGTGTCGGAGCGTGTCACGAGCGTGAACGCCTTGCCCGAACGACCGGCACGTCCGGTTCTGCCGATGCGATGAACATAGTCCTCCGCATGGATCGGCACGTCAAAATTGAAGACATGGCTGACGTCCGGGATGTCGAGACCACGCGCCGCGACATCGGAGGCGACGAGCAGGGTGATGTTGTTATCCTTGAAATTGGCGAGCATGGTGGTGCGTGAACGCTGATCCATGTCGCCATGCAGGGCACCGACCGAAAAGCCGTGCCGGTCGAGAGACCGGAAAAGGTCCGCCACATCCTTCTTGCGATTGCAGAAGATGATGGCGTTCTTCAGGTCGTCCTGCTGCCTGATGAGATCGCGAAGCACAGCGCGCTTCTCGTAGTCCTTGTGGTGCGACGCTACCAGCCGCTGGGTCACGGTCTTGGCGGTGGAGGAGGGCGGCGCCACCTCAATCCGCTCCGGGTTCTGCAGGAAGCGATCCGCGAGCTTCTGGATTTCCGGAGGCATCGTGGCCGAGAAGAACAATGTCTGCCGCGTGAACGGGATCATCTTCGCGATGCGCTCGATGTCGGGAATGAAGCCCATGTCGAGCATGCGGTCGGCCTCGTCGATGACGAGGATCTCGACCCCGGTCATGAGCAGCTTACCGCGCTCGCAATGGTCCAAGAGGCGTCCAGGCGTGCAGATGAGGACATCCGCGCCGCGCTCCAGCTTGCGGTCCTGCTCGTCGAAAGAAACCCCGCCGATGAGGAGCGCGATATTCAGCTTGTGGTTCTTGCCGTACTTCTCGAAGTTCTCGGCTACCTGGGCCGCCAGTTCGCGCGTCGGCTCCAGGATCAGCGTCCGCGGCATGCGTGCCCGAGCGCGACCCTTTTCCAGGAGCGTCAGCATAGGCAGGACGAAGGAGGCGGTCTTGCCCGTGCCCGTTTGCGCGATGCCACAGATGTCACGGCGCTGAAGCGCAGGCGGAATGGCGCCTGCCTGAATGGGAGTCGGCGTGGTGTAGCCAGCGTCGGTGACGGCAGAGAGGACTTTCTGGCTCAGGCCAAGATCAGCAAATGTTGTCAAAGGGAAATCTGTTTCCGTTCAGGTTCTTCATAGAACACAACGGTCGCGACATAAAACATGCCCAACCTCTGCCGGGCACATAAGGGGAAAAGGCCTTGAAGTCAAGGAAACCGCGTGAACTGCTTGCCGCAGTGGTGAACAGGTCCACTCCGGGAGCTGGAAATCCTGGTGCGCCCCGTCAGTTCAGATAGGTGCGCAGCTTCATTCCCGCGTTCAGGAACCGTGCCGGATCGACCGCACTTCCGTTGCGGCGGACTTCGTAGTGAACGTGCGGCCCGGTGGAGCGGCCCGTCGACCCAGCGCGCCCGATAAGGGAGCCCGCTTCGACCTTCTCCCCCTTGGAGACGAGGATACGCGACAGGTGACCGTAGCGCGTAGTGATTCCATATCCGTGGTCGATCTCGACGAGATTGCCGTAGCCACCGGAATATTCCGCCGAAATGACGGTTCCGGCGCCCGTGCTCAGGACCTTCGCACCCGTCTCCGCCTGAAAGTCCATGCCTGCGTGGAGGGCGAGTCGGCCAATGAACGGATCGATCCTGTTTCCATACCGGCTCGTCACCGGTTGGCCGGGAGCCGGGCTTCCGTAGGGAAGGGTCTTCGCCGTTCCGCGCAAGGCTTCAAGGCGGGTCAGGGCGGCGTCCAGTTCGTTGAGCGAGGCATTGAAGACGGTGGACCGCGCTTCCGGCTCCTCGAAGGGACCGCCCAGACCTCCGGGCGCCGGTTCGGCAAGCGCATCCACGTCGATTCCCGTCTTCCTGATGATGGCGGCGATCTCGGTCGCGGTCTGCTCCGCCCCCACGGTCAGCTCGGAGATCCGGGCCATCTGTTCCTGCTCGATAGTCTTGAGGGAGAGGGTCACGTCGGAGAAGAGGCGCTCGGTATCATGGGATAGTTCCTGCCGCAAAGGTGCATAGGACAGGGCGCTCGGCGTCTCGGCGGGCGACCGGCCGGGCTCCGAGAGGAGCGAATCGATCGCCTGGTGGCCGGTTTCAAGGGCCGCTTCACGCTGAGCGGGAATCGGCGGCTGCGCCACCGGCGGCGTCACCAGCCCGAATTCGGCGGCCCGGTCCAGCAGCGAGCCGAGTTTGCCGTGCTGCGAAAACAGCGCGCTCTGCTGCTCCAGGAGTTTCTCGACCTTTTCCTCGACGAGTTGCTGGTCCACGAGCTGTCGCGACGTCACCCGGTCGAGCTGGGCCCTCAGGGTCGCGATGCGATCCTCGTAGTCGTGCTGCAGCCGGGCCTGCCGCGCCATAGCCGCGCCGATCAGATCATCCCGGAAGATCAGGTAGGCGGTCGCCGCGAGATAGCCGACGGTGAAGAGGGCGACGAAGAAAATGGCTAGCCCGGTCATCCACGGACGGATCGTGACGTGCCGTATCCTGTCGCCGCTGGCGAGAATGAGGACGTGTTCGACGCCCTTCTCCCCGAACCCACGCCTTGCGTTCGTCCCTGCCAAAACACCGTCCCCGTGATCGTGTCGAGCGCCATCCGATGCGAGCGATTACACACCGTTAGGGTTAATGGAGCATTGACGGGCGGTGGGTCCGTCCTTCATTCGGCCAGGAGATATCTCAGGACCTCCTCCGCATGGCCGGCCACCTTCACCTTGGGCCAGACGTTCCGGATCCTGCCGTCTTTGCCGATCAGGAAGGTCGAGCGCTCGACGCCCATATAGGTGCGGCCATACATGCTCTTCTGCACCCAGACCCCGTATGCCTGCGAGACTTCCTTTTCCTCGTCCGACGCGAGAACGACGCGCAAGCCGTGCTTGGCGGCGAACTTGTCATGTTTGGCGACCGGATCGGGGGAGATGCCGATGACGACAGCTCCTGCGTCCTCGAACTGCGGCAGCAGGGCAGTGAATGCGACCGCTTCGGCCGTGCAGCCGGTGGTATCGTCCTTAGGATAAAAGTAGAGGACGACGTCGCGGCCCCGAAAATCCCGCAGGGCAACAGTGCCGCCACCATCGCGCGGCAGCGTGAAGTCCGGCGCGCTATCACCGGTGTTCAGTTTGGTCATGATTGTCCTTTCTTTCGCCAGTATCTTGAAGGATGAGCCCGCAAATCATGTATATTGTGCAGATTGGCGGCCGGATCAGCCGCCGGCATAGAGGCAGGCGCAACCATTAATGTCCGAAATCCGCGGCGAAAAGGTCAGCTTCAACAAGAAGGACATTAAGCCGCTCGACACGCTTCCTTCGGCGCAGGCGGAGGATCCGATCATCGTGCACTGCCCGCCGCCCCGCTCACGCATGCGAAGGGTGGGACGGACGATCGTCCTCGCGCTCATGCTGGTTCTGACGGCGATCGGCAGCGCCTTCGTCGCGATCGAGGGAGGGGTGGTAGACGGCACGCTGTCCACCCGCGCCAGCGATGCGTTGAACAACGCCATCGGGCCGCGATATGCGGCCACCGTGGGCTCGGCCGCCATCCGTTTCGATTCGAATTTCCGCCTGGCCCTCGAGGCGAGGGATGTCGATATCGTGGAGCGGGCGAGCGGCCTTCACCTGACCCGCACCGAAGCCATGCGAATGGCGATCGACCCGCTCGCGCTCGTGGCCGGCCGGATTTCGATCCGTCATATGGAAGCCGATGGGGTGCACCTCGATACGGGAGCCTTGCCGGCGGGTGATCCGGTAGCATTATCGCAGGTACGGGTCGACAGGCTTCCGCAACTCCTGGAGCAATCCTTCCAGCGCCTCGACGAGGCGCGCGGCCTCATGGAGAGGACCGGAACGCGGTCTATCCGCATTTCGGGTGTCGAGGTTCTGCTGCCGGCCGCACCGGGCCGGAGGCCGACGGCTCTGGAGATCGCCGAGATAGACCTCGCCCGCTCCGGACCCGGCGAGATCACGGTGACGGGCGAAGTGACCCTGGACGGGCAGGCGGCGGCACTGAAGGCCAATGCGTCCGTGGTCAATGGCGTGACCTCGGCCTTGTCGGCGACACTGACAGGAATGGAGATGACCCCCTTCCTGCTGCGGCGGGCCGATGACGGTGCGCCACGCGACGGCGTCCAGGGAACCGTCGATCTCGATCTTTCGGCCGTGCGCGCACGCGAATCGACGAAGCCCGCCATCACCGCAACCCTCAGACAGTCTCCGGGACTGTTCTACTTCGACGGGGTCGCGCAGCAACTGTCCGGGGGATCGATCCATGCGGCCTATGATTTCTCCAGGAACTCGCTGGAACTCCTCCCGTCCGAGATTCGCTTCGGTCCGACGGTTCTGCCCTTCGTGGGTGCCGTTATCGACCTGAACCGCCTCGACGCCTCCGATACCCGTCCAGGGTTCGGATTGAGTATTCTGATCAGCGGCGCTCGGGCCGAGGCGGAGGGCTCCGGTGAACCGCCGGCGATCTTCGATCTAAGGGCAGGGGGACGATATCTCTCCGTCGAGCGGGAGCTGCAGGTCGACGACATGCTGGTTTCAAGCCCGCTCGGCAGCATGGCGGGATCGCTGCGGGTGCATTTTGGGGACGAATCTCCCGAAATCAGCTTCGGAGCGCAATTGCCGACGATGCAGGTCACCGGCGTCAAGCAACTGTGGCCGTTCTGGATGGCCCGCAAAGCCCGTGACTGGGTGCTGGAGAACATGTTCGGCGGGACGGTCACGGAGGGCTCGATCGCGGTCTTCATTCCCGCAGGCCGCATGAGAGGTCCGGACCATCCCATGGAGCTCGATGCCAACGAGTTGCAGATCGCCTTCAATATCGACAATGCCCGCATGAACCTGCCAGGCGAGATCCCGCCGCTGCGCGACCTGAAGGGCAGGTTCGACCTTCGCGGCGAGCTGATGAACGTGAATGTCGAGAAGGCGAACTCCTACTTCCCCTCCGGACGCGTCGTCGACGTCGGGACGTCGCAGTTCACGATCCCCTCCACCTATGCCAAGCCGCTGATGGGCGAACTGAAATTATCCGTTTCCGGCGCGGCAGATGCGATCGCCGAACTGGCCGATTTCGCGCCGTTGAATGCCCTAAAGGAGACGGATTTCAAGCCTGAGGATTTTGTCGGGACCGCGAGCGCGAACGTAACGGCGCGAATGGGGCTCATCTCGGAGCATGACCCTCCCGCGCCGACCTGGAGCACGGAGATAGCGCTGACGGATGTCGATCTCGTGCCGAAATTTTCCGACAGGACGATCACCGACGTCACCGGTCTTCTGCGGGTCGATCCGCAGGCGGCGCGGCTGAAGGCGGACGCGTCGATCGATGACGTCCCGTCGCAAGTCACCCTCGTAGCACCTGTCGGCAAGAACTCCCCCGTCGTACGGGAGCGCCATATCGTGGCGACCCTCAACAACGCGCAGCGGAGGAAGCTCGTGCCCGGTCTCGACGACGTCGTGGACGGGACGATGCGCGCCGAGATCAGTCTTCTGGAGAACGATCGCCAGACGATCTCGCTCGATCTCACGCAGGCCGACCTCTCGGTTCCGGGCGTCGGATGGACAAAGGGCAATGGCGTCCCGGCGACCGCCACGTTCGACGTCCTGGACGTCGGAGGCAGCAAGCGGATCGAAAATTTCCAGCTCGACGGCAAGGGGTTCGGCGCCCGCGGGGAGTTCACGCTCCAGGACGGATCGCTGCAATCGGGACGATTCTCGCAGCTCAAGCTGTCGCCGAGCGACAATTTCTCCGTGGATCTGAGGCGGCAGCGCGGTGGACTTCACGTCTCCGCGGCGGGGTCGTCCGCCGACCTTAGGCCAATCCTGAAGAAGCTCCGATCTTCTGGCGAGACAGGGGACGAGGGAGATGAAGACATCACGGTCGACGTGAAGCTGGACAAGGCCTTCGGCTTTGGCGAGGAAACGTTGTCGAACGTCGCGATGCTGTTCTCCACCAGAAACGGTTCCATCGCGGCGGCGGACTTCTCCGCCGTCACCGCCAGCGGCGAAGCCGTCGTGAGCCGGATGAACGAAGGAGCCGCGATTTCCATCACCAGTGGCGACGCAGGCGCCGTTGCCCGCTTCGCCGATCTCTACAACCGGATGCGCGGGGGGCTCCTCAACGTCACATTGAGGGCGCAGCAGGGGGGCGTGTGGAGTGGATCGATCGACATCCGCAACTTTGCGCTCCTCAACGAATCGCGCCTGCAGTCGCTGGTTTCGACACCCGTCGGCGAGGACGGCCGCAGCCTGAACGCCGCCGTCCGGCGGGACATCGACGTCAGTTCCGCCCGGTTCCAGCGCGGCTTTGCCCGGGTGGTCTACCGTGACGGTTCATTGTCGATCGAAAACGGCATCGTCCGGGGCGAGCAGATCGGCGCCAGCTTCCAGGGGATGCTCCGGGACGCCGCAGGCCGAATGGACATGACCGGGACCTTCATGCCCGCCTACGGGCTCAACCGACTGTTCGCAGAGCTTCCGATCATCGGCGCCATCCTTGGCAACGGACGGGACCGCGGCCTACTCGGCATCACCTTCAAGCTTGAAGGTCCGTTCGAGCAACCGCGGCTGACGGTCAACCCGCTGTCGATCATCGCGCCCGGCATCTTCCGCCAGATATTCGAGTTCCAGTGACCTGAACGTGCCCCTTGAACGCGGCCCCGGATGGTGGCATCGCGGCCGGAAGCATCTGCGCGGGAACCCTTCAGGCGGGGCGCACCAGGATGTGCTTCTTCTTTCCGAGCGACAGCTTCACGACCTCCTCACCCGTCAAGTCGTCGGTGCCTATCAGCTTCCGCTCATCGGCGACGGTGACATCATTGATACGGACGCCGCCGCCCTGCACATGGCGCCGCGCCTCACCGTTGGAGGCAGCCAGTCCGGCCCGGACCAGCAGGGTCAGCAGGCCGAGGCCGCCTTCCAGTTCGCCACGCGGCACTTCGACGGAGGGCAGGTTGGCGTCCAGTGCGCCTTCCTCGAAAGTCCTCCGCGCCGTCTCCGCCGCCTGCTCCGCCGCCTCGCGACCGTGGAGCATGGCGGTGATCTCGGTCGCCAGGATCTTCTTCACCTCGTTGATCTCCGAACCTCCGAGGGCGGACAGCCGGGCGATCTCATCCATAGGCAGCGTCGTGTAGAGCTTGAGGAAGCGCGCCACGTCGGCGTCCTCGGTATTGCGCCAGTACTGCCAGAAGTCATAGGCGGACAGCATGTCCGGGTTGAGCCAGACGGCGCCGTTGACGGACTTGCCCATCTTGGCGCCCGAGGAGGTGGTCAGCAGCGGCGATGTCAGGGCGTAGAGCTGCGGTGTCCCCATGCGGTGACCGAGATCGATGCCGTTGATGATATTGCCCCACTGGTCGGAGCCGCCCATCTGCAGCCGGCAGTCGTAGCGCTTGTTGAGCTCCACGAAGTCGTAGGCCTGGAGGATCATGTAGTTGAATTCCAGGAAGGACAGCGACTGCTCGCGGTCAAGGCGCGTCTTGACGCTATCGAAGGAGAGCATGCGGTTGACGGAGAAATGCCTGCCGACATCGCGCAGGAACTCGAGATAGTTCAACTCGCGAAGCCATTCGGCATTGTTGACCATGCTGGCACCGCCCTTGGGCCCCTTGTCATAGTCGAGGTAGTTGGCGAACACCCGCTTGATCGAGGCGATGTTGCTCTCGATCGTGTCGAGGGTCATCAGTTGCCGCGCTTCCTCCTTGAAGGAGGGATCGCCCACCATGCCGGTGCCGCCGCCCATCAGCGAGATGGGCTGGTGGCCGGTCGCCTGGAACCAGTGCAGCATCATGATCTGGATCAGCCCCCCCGCATGCAGGCTGGGCGCCGTCGGATCGAAGCCGATATAGGCCGTCACCGTCTCCTTCGCGAGCAGGTCATCGAGGCCGCTCTCATCAGAAATCTGATGGATGAAGCCGCGCTCATGCATGGTGCGGAGGAAATCGGACTTGAAGCTGGTCATGACTATCTCTGGCAAGGGTTTCTTACGTACGGGCGGGCGTCTAGCACTGTTTCCCGGCATAATCACTTCAAAATTGATTCTGGGTGCCACCGATGAACGGAATGAAAACGGCAATCGGGCTGATGAGCGGGACGTCGATGGACGGTATCGACGTCGCCCTTGTCAGGACGGACGGGCGGGAGAGGGTGGAACGCGGTCCCTTTCTCGGACTTCCCTACGATGCAGGATTCCGCCAGCAGCTCAAGCAGTCCCTGGCCGACGCGCAGGCAATCCGTGACCGGTCAGAGCGTCCGGGCACACTCGAGGCCGTAGAGAAAGAACTGACCCTCCGCCATGCAGCCGCCGTCAGCCGGTTCCTCAAGGAGAACGGGCTGACGGCGGACCAGATCCACGCCATCGGTTTTCATGGGCAGACGGTGCTTCATCGACCGGATCAGGCGCTGACCGTGCAACTGGGCGACGGGCCCATGCTGGCCCGCGAGACCGGGATTGCCGTTGTCTGCGACATGCGGGCGAACGACATGCTGCACGGCGGGCAGGGGGCGCCGCTCGTGCCCGCCTATCACGCAGCACTGGCGGCATCGCTGCCGACGCAGGAGAAGCCGGTCTGCTTCGTCAACATCGGCGGCATCTCGAACCTGACGTTCCTGGGGCGGGACGGCGAGATCATCGCGTTCGACAGCGGGCCGGGCAACAACCTGATCGACCAGTGGGTCGAGGCCCAGGCAGGCATACCGTTCGACCAGGGCGGCGCCATCGCTTCGGGAGGGAGCATCGTCCCGGACCTGGCGGAACGCTATCTCGGCGCCTCCTTCTTCACCGCGCCGGTCCGTCGGTCGCTGGACCGGAGCGACTTCCTGCCGCCGCAGCCGGATGAGGCGGAGCTTGCCGACGGAGCTCGGACGCTCGCCTATGTCGCGGCGGCCTCCATCCTGCGGTCCGTCCGGCATCTGCCGGAACGTCCGGCGCTCTATGTCGTGTGCGGAGGCGGCCGGTTGAATCGCGTCCTGATGAAGGATCTCGCCATCCTCGCAGGCAAGGCAGGATCAAAGGTCGCGACAGCGGAGGACCTAGGGTTTGACGGAGACGCCATGGAGGCGGAGGCCTGGGCCTATCTTGCCGTACGATCCTTGCTGGGTCTGCCCTTGACGTTCCCGGGAACCACGGGGGTAGGCTCCCCCCTCGGGGGCGGTGTATGCTACCGCCCGACGGGCGAGAGGAGCTGATTCGCGTCGGCCTCGAACCGCTGCGCCGCCGCTGAAGGTCGGCGTGCACACTTCTGACCCCTGAACGGAGATGCTGCACGGTCCTGCAGTTCAGCAGCTATGAACGGCACGAACTTCTTCCTGGCGGTCAACTTCATCATCGCCTTGTCCTTCTTCGTCGTCTTCGTGGTCGTTTCCACCCGAAGCCGTTCACGGATCGCGGCCCGATGGATTGCCGCGGGCTTTGCCGTCGCCGCCTTCTCCACGCTATTCGAGCTGATGGTGGCGCATACGGACCTGGTGAAGGTCTCGGCCGTCGGCGCCTTCGCCTCTGTCCTTGGCGGATTGCAGTTGCTGCGCGTCGGCATCGCCAGACTGTACGGCGACCGGATAAGCCTGTCCGGCCAAGTCCTCTTCTTCGCCGTCTGGTGCGGTATCGACCTGATGATCTACGACCTGCCGCGCGGCACCGTCGCCCATGCCTTCACCTACCAGGCACCATTCGCCTGGCTCGCATTGTCGGGCGCCGGTTCGGTGTTCCGCTCGTCTCGAAAGCTTCCTGTCGATTGGGCGCTTGCGGCGCTTCTGCTTCTGACAGCCGTCCATTTCGTTGGGAAGGCGGCGCTTGCCGTCGTCGTCGGAGCCGGTGAGACCGCAAGAGACTACGTCACCACCAACTACGCGATCATCTCCCAGAGCGCGACCGGTGTCATGGTCGTGACCGCCGGCCTGATGCTCCTCGCCGTTCTCGTCCTGGAGATCATGGCCGAAGAGCGCAGCAATTCGGAGCAGGACGCGCTTTCCAAGCTTCTCAACCGCCGGGGGTTCGAAAATCACGTTGCCACGCTGCTGCGCGGCGCTCCTACCAGCCCGCACAGCGTCATCATGTGCGACCTGGACCATTTCAAGAACATCAACGACACCTACGGTCATCACTGCGGCGATGCGGTGATCGAAGCCCTAGGCGAACTCCTGCGCAGCCGCGTTCCCCCGTCGGCCGTCGTGGGGCGGCTGGGTGGTGAGGAATTCGCCGTCTTCCTGCCGAACATCCAGTTGGCGGCAGCCGTCCCGCTTGCCGAGGTCCTGCGGGCGTCGATGGCGTCGCTTTCGATCCCCGGCCTTCCCGCCGGCTTCAGGGCGACCGCGAGCTTCGGCGTGGCGGCACTGGCCAAGGACCAAAGCCTTCCAGACGCCATGCGGGATGCGGACCGGGCCCTCTACAGGGCCAAGGCCGATGGCCGCAACTGCGTACGGCGCGCCGGGCCGGCACCGCCGGCGCTCTCGATCGTCAGCGGCGAGGTCCGATAGACCATCAAAAAGATGCGCCGACGGCCGCCGTCACCGAATGCGCTTGGCGGCCGGTTCGGGAACGAGTTCCCCTTCAAGGCGGCGATCAAGATAGTCCTCGCACTCCGCCAGTAGCTGGTCCACCTGACCGTTGAAGAAGTGGTTGGCCCCCTCAACCGTCTTGTGCGTGATCAGGATCCCCTTCTGGGTCTTCAACTTGTCGACAAGGCCCAGCACGTCCTTCTCCGGAGCAACCTTGTCGGAATCGCCATGGATGATGAGGCCTGAGGACGGGCAGGGGGCCAGGAAGGAGAAGTCATAGATGTTCGGCTGTGGCGCGATCGACATGAAGCCCTCGATCTCCGGCCGGCGCATGAGAAGCTGCATACCGATCCAGGCACCGAAGGAGTAGCCGGCAACCCAGCAGCTCTTCGAATCGGGGTGCAGGCTCTGCACCCAGTCTAGCGCCGAGGCCGCATCCGAAAGCTCTCCGGCGCCATGGTCGAACTCGCCCTGGCTGCGCCCGATGCCACGGAAGTTGAACCGCAGCGTCGTGAACCCGCGCTTCTGGAACATGTAGAAGAGCTGGTAGACGATCTGGTTGTTCATCGTTCCACCGAATTGCGGGTGCGGATGAAGGATGATCGCGATCGGCGCGCTCTTTTCCTTCGAAGGCTGGTAACGGCCCTCCAGGCGGCCGGCAGGGCCGTTGAAGATGACTTCGGGCATAGGTACTCCGGTCACAGTTCAGGTTTCGAACCAAGTGCCAAGTCTAGACTTGACGAAGCCTGTCAGCTTTTCTAGAACTCAGTTTAGAACCATTCGAAATTTGGGCCTCATTGGCCCGGTCGACGTCTCATAAGGCAAGCCCGTCCGAGATTTCAAGGAAAATGCGGTAGTATCGAATGCCGCGTTCGGCTGGGCTAGACATCTAGGAAAGGAAACGGTTCCGGCAATGGCTAGGACGCGCGTCTACATGGACTGGAACGCGACGGCACCGATCGGTGACCCGGCACGGCTGTCCATGCTGGAGGCACTTCAGCTTCCGGGAAATGCCTCTTCCGTTCACGCCGAAGGGCGGGCCGCGCGCACGGCGCTGGAGAAGGCGCGGCGCCAGGTGGCGGCCCTGGTCGGCGCGGACCCCGCGCATGTGATCTTTACCGGCAGTGCCACCGAGGCCGCAAACCAGGTGCTGACCCCGGACTTCCGGATGGGACGATCGCCGCTGGCGATCGGTCGGCTTTACGTCTCGGCGATCGAGCATCCGGCCGTTCGCGAAGGCGGCCGTTTTCCGCTGGAGTCCGTTGTGCAGATCGGTGTTACGCCATCCGGCGTCGTAGATCTCGATGTCCTGGCGGCGGCTTTGCAGGCCCATGATGCATCTCTCGGCATGCCGATGGTCGCCCTGATGCTCGTGAATAACGAGACCGGCGTGATCCAGCCTGTGGTGGAAGCTGCCCGCCTCGTTCACGAGCATGGCGGCATGATCGTCGTGGATGCCGTCCAGGCTGCGGGCAGGATGACGGTTGACATCAACGAGCTCGGTGCGGATTTCCTTCTCCTGTCGTCGCACAAGATCGCCGGACCGAAAGGGGTGGGGGCGCTTGTCACACGGGGGGAGGCGCTCATGCCGGCACCGCTGATCCGCGGCGGCGGGCAGGAGAAGGGTCACCGGTCGGGGACAGAGAATTTCCACGGGATCATCGGCTTCGGGGCAGCGGCGGAAGCAGCACTTGAGGGACTGAGCGAACGCAATGCCGCAATCGCCGCCCTGCGCCGCAGGCTGGAGGAGGGAATGCGCCAGGTAACGGCCGACGTGATCATCCATGGCGATGCTGTGGAGCGGATCGCCAACACGTGCTTCTTCAGCCTGCCCGGCCTGAAGTCGGAAACCGGACAGATCGCGTTCGACCTCGAAGGGATCGCGATCTCCGCAGGGTCTGCCTGCTCCTCGGGCAAGGTGGGCCAGAGCCATGTCCTTTCGGCCATGGGCTTCGATGCAGAAACCGGCGGGCTCCGGATATCCCTGGGTTCCACGACGAGTGAAGCCGACATAGACGCCGCGCTGGCGGCGTTCGAGAAGATTGCCCGCCGGCGACCTTCGGCGGGAAAGGCCGCCTAGCGGCAAGAAACATGCGGAAAGGCAATTTTCCGCTTGCCGAAAGGTGGGAAACACGCCTTTTGGCCATTACATGAGGGGCGGAACTTCCCGCCCGAACAAAGAGGTGCCGGCAGACGTCGGCTGAGAGTTGGAGAACGCGTATGCCCGCCGTCCAGGAGACAATCGATCAGGTCCGTGGGATCGACATCGATCAGTACAAATACGGCTTCGAGACGATCATCGAAGTGGACAAGGCCCCCAAGGGTCTTTCCGAAGAAATCATCCGTTTCATTTCGGCCAAGAAGCAGGAGCCGGAATGGATGCTGGAATGGCGCCTCGACGCCTATCGTCGCTGGCTGACGATGGAAGAGCCGACTTGGGCACGCGTCGACTACCCGAAGATCGACTTCAACGACATCTACTATTACGCGGCCCCGAAGAACGTGACCGGTCCGACCTCGCTTGACGAAGTCGATCCCGAACTGTTGCGGACCTATGAGAAGCTGGGCATTCCGCTACGCGAGCAGGAAATCCTCGCCGGCGTGAAGACGTCCAAGGTCGCCGTCGATGCGGTTTTCGACTCGGTCTCGGTCGTGACGACGTTCCGGAAGGAACTGGAGAAAGCCGGCGTGATCTTCATGTCGATCTCCGAGGCGATCCGCGAGCATCCCGACCTCATCAAGAAGTATCTCGGCTCGGTCGTTCCGACTACCGACAACTATTATGCGACCCTCAATTCGGCAGTCTTCACCGACGGATCCTTCGTGTTCGTACCGAAGGGCGTCCGTTGCCCGATGGAACTGTCGACCTATTTCCGCATCAACGAGAAGAACACCGGCCAGTTCGAGCGCACGCTGATCATCGCCGAAGAAGGCGCCTACGTCTCCTACCTGGAAGGATGCACGGCACCTCAGCGCGACGAGAACCAGTTGCACGCGGCGGTTGTCGAACTGGTTGCTCTCGACGATGCGGAGATCAAATACTCGACGGTGCAGAACTGGTTCCCGGGCGATGCCCAGGGCAAGGGCGGCATCTACAACTTCGTCACCAAGCGCGGCGATTGCCGCGGCGCGCGCTCCAAGATTTCGTGGACGCAGGTCGAGACCGGCTCGGCGATCACCTGGAAGTATCCGAGTTGCATCCTGCGCGGCGACGAAAGCCGCGGCGAGTTCTACTCGATTGCCGTTTCCAATGGCCACCAGCAGATCGACTCCGGCACCAAGATGATCCACCTCGGCAAGAACACGTCGAGCCGCATCATCTCCAAGGGGATCTCCGCTGGCGTGTCGCAGAACACCTATCGCGGCCAGGTCTCGATCCATCGGCGCGCCGAGAATGCCCGCAACTTCACCAACTGCGACTCGCTGCTGATCGGCGACAAGTGCGGTGCGCACACCGTTCCCTATATCGAGGTCAAGAACGCCTCGGGCCAGGTCGAGCACGAAGCAACGACGTCGAAGATTTCCGAGGACCAGAAGTTCTACGTCATGCAGCGCGGTATTCCGGAAGAGGAAGCGATTGCGCTCATCGTCAACGGCTTCGTCAAGGATGTCATCCAGGAACTGCCGATGGAATTCGCTGTCGAGGCACAGAAGCTGATCGGGATTTCCCTCGAAGGCTCCGTCGGTTAACGCAACCTGTTCATAAAATACGTGCACAGCACGCAACGATATTCGTCCGAGAGGATTTGACAATGCTTGAGATCAAGAACCTGCACGCCCGCATCGCCGAAGACGGCACCGAGATCATCCGCGGCCTGAACCTGACCGTGAAGGCCGGCGAAGTCGCCGCCATCATGGGCCCTAACGGCTCGGGCAAGTCGACCTTGTCCTATATCCTGTCCGGCCGCGAGGACTACGAAGTCACCGAGGGCGACATCCTCTACAACGGCGAGAGCATCCTGGAACTCGACCCGGCGGAGCGCGCCTCCAAAGGTATCTTCCTCGCTTTCCAGTACCCCGTCGAAATTCCGGGGGTCGCAACCATGCAGTTCCTGAAGGTGGCGATGAACGAGCAGCGCAAGGCGCGCGGCGAAGAAGAACTGACGACGCCCGAGTTCATGCGTCGGGTCAAGGAAGCCGCAGGCGAACTGAAGATCGATCCCACCATGCTGCGCCGGCCGTTGAACGTCGGCTTCTCGGGTGGGGAGAAGAAGCGCGCGGAAATCCTGCAGATGGCACTCCTGGAGCCGAAACTCTGCGTCCTCGACGAGACCGACTCGGGCCTGGATATCGACGCGCTGAAGATCGTCGCGGACGGGGTCAATGCGCTGAAGTCGCCGGATCGCGCCGTGATCGTCATCACCCACTACCAGCGCCTGCTCGAATACATCGTCCCGGACACGGTCCACGTGCTCTACAAGGGCCAGGTCATCCGATCCGGGGACAAGAACCTCGCGCTCGAACTCGAAGCCAATGGCTATGCAGACATCATCGGGGAAGCTGCCTAACCCCGGGAAGGATGTAGACATGAACATTCAGATGACCAACCGCCTGACGGCAGCCGAAACGGCGCTGATCGAGGCCTATAACGAACAGATGGGGAGCCTGCCGGGCGACGGTGCTGTTGCCGGTACCCGCGATCGTCTGCTGGACGACTTGAAGAAAAGCGGGCTCCCGACGCGCCGGATTGAATCCTGGCACTACACGGACCTGCGCACGCTGCTGCGGGCTGTACCGGCCGCGAACGCGGTGGCGCCGACGATTGAACCCGTTGCTTCGCTCATTGAAGGCGCACAGGTATTGCCGGTCCTTCAGGGTGCTGCCGCGCCGTCCGTTTCCGTCGATGGCGCCGAGGTGTCCAGTTTCGCCGATACCCTCGTCAGTGGAGCGGCAGCGCAATCGCTGACGGCCCGCGACAAGGACGACGCGATCGGCAAGATCAATGGCAGTTTTGTCCGCGACGGTTATCAGATCAACGTGCCGGCCGGGGCAACGGTAGAAACGCCAATCGAACTGCAGGCGCTGCACGGGGCAGGGCAGGTTCATACCCGCTTCCCGGTGACGTTCGGCGCGGGTTCCCGTGCGACGATCATTGAACGTCACCGCTCGGTGACTGGTGACGCCGCCTTTGTATCCTCCATCAGCGACCTGACACTGGAAGAGGGCGCCGACGTGGTTTGGGTGATCCTGCAGGAGCAGGGCGCCGATGACACGCATCTCGGCCAGATCCGCGTGCGCTTTGCAGCCGAAGCGAAGCTGAAGCTCTTCGTCGTCAATGTCGGCGGCAAACTGGTGCGACAGGAACTACGGATCGACGTCGAGGGCGAGGGCAGCGAGTTGACGCTTCGCGGCGTCAACCTGCTCGGCCAGGAGACGCACACGGACGTCACGCTGGTACTCGGTCACAACGTACCGCACACCAGTTCGACCGAGATCATCCGCAATGTCGTGTTCGACCGGGCCAAAGGTGTCTTCCAAGGCATGATCCGGGTCGCGCCGGACGCGCAGAAGACGGACGCGAAGATGGCGTGCAACACGCTGCTGCTGACGGACGACGGCGAGTTTTCCGTCAAGCCGGAACTGGAGATCTTCGCCGACGACGTGGTCTGCGGCCACGGTGCGACCGTCACGGATATCGACAAGAACCACCTCTATTACCTGCGCTCGCGCGGGATCCCGGAGAACGTGGCACGGGCCATGCTGGTCAATGCCTTCGTCGCCGAGATTGTCGAGGAACTCGAGGACGAAAAGCTGGTCGAGGCGCTGGAAGGCGTGATCTCGGCCTGGCTGGAAAAGCACGCCTGACATGGACCAGATCACGCCAGCGACCGAATACGACGTCGAAGCCATCCGCCGGGATTTTCCCATCCTGGCGAAGGAGGTCTACGGAAAACCGCTGGTGTATCTGGACAACGGTGCATCCGCCCAGAAGCCGCAGGCGGTGATCGACGCGATCTCGCATGCCTATGCGAACGAGTACGCCAACGTTCATCGCGGGCTGCATTTCCTTTCCAATGCAGCCACCGACGCCTATGAAGCGGCGCGCGAGAAGGTACGGCGTTTCCTCAACGCGTCTTCCATCGACGAGATCGTCTTCACCAAGTCCTCGACGGAGGCGATCAACACCGTTTCGCATGGCTGGGGCATGCCGAACATCGGCGAGGACGACGAGATCGTCATCACCATCATGGAGCATCACTCCAACATCGTGCCCTGGCATTTTATCCGGGAGCGGCAGGGCGCGAAGCTTGTCTGGGTACCCGTGGATGACGACGGCGGCTTCCATCTCGAGGATTTCGAAAAATGCCTGACGGAGAAGACCAGGCTGGTCGCTGTCACGCATATGTCGAACGCCCTCGGTACGGTAGTACCGGTCAAGGAAGTTTGCCGGATCGCACACGAGCGCGGCATTCCGGTTCTGGTCGACGGCAGCCAGGGCGCCGTTCACATGCCGGTCGATGTCCAGGACATCGATTGCGACTGGTACGTCATGACCGGCCACAAGCTCTACGGTCCGTCGGGCATCGGCGTGCTCTACGGCAAGAAGGAGCGGCTGCAGGAGATGCGGCCATTCCAGGGCGGCGGCGAGATGATCATCGACGTCAGCGAGGACGGGATCACCTACAATGACCCGCCGCATCGCTTCGAAGCCGGCACCCCCCCGATCGTCCAGGCGATCGGGCTGGGATATGCGCTGGACTACATGGACAGGATCGGCCGCGATGCGATCGCGCGGCACGAAGCCGGTCTCGCCGCCTATGCCGCCGAGCGGCTGAAAGCCATCAACTCGCTTCGGATCATCGGCAATGCACCGGGCAAGGGGGCGATCTTCTCCTTCGAACTTGCCGGCATCCACGCCCATGACGTCTCGATGGTGATCGATCGCCGCGGGGTGGCGGTCCGTGCCGGCACCCATTGCGCCATGCCGCTCTTGAAGCGCTTCGGCGTCACCTCCACATGCCGGGCATCATTCGGCATGTACAACACCCGTGCCGAAGTCGATGCGCTCGCGGATGCGCTCGACTATGCCCGCACATTCTTTGCTTGAGGACTTTTTGCCATGGCCGTGGAAGACAGCGAACTGAAATGGGACGCCCGCGAGGGTATCGTTCAGTCGGCAATCCCGCAGGAAGAGCTCGCGCGGCTTTCGGACGATATCATCGCCGCCCTGAAGACCGTCTATGATCCCGAGATTCCGGCCGACATCTTCGAGCTTGGCCTGATCTACAAGATCGATATCGAGGACGACCGGATGGTCAAGATCGTCATGACCCTGACGGCCCCCGGTTGCCCCGTCGCCGGCGAGATGCCGGGCTGGGTAGAGAATGCGGTCGGTGCCGTGGAGGGCGTTTCCGGCGTGGAAGTGGAGATGACCTTCGATCCCCCGTGGACGCCCGAGCGGATGTCCGAGGAGGCTCAGGTCGCCGTCGGCTGGTATTGATCCCTTTACGGACGGCCCCTACATTCGATCCAGCAACACCGGCCCTTGAAGCCGGCTGTAGAAGGAGCATGAGCCTATGGGCTTCGCAGTGATGACCATGACCGATGCGGCGGCGGAGCGCGTGAAGGCGATCGTCGACAAGTCGGGTCCCAAAGCGAAAGGTGTGCGCGTCGGCATCAAGAAAGGCGGCTGCGCAGGTATGGAGTATACGATCGATCTGGTGACTGTTCCGGATCCGAAGGACGACCTCATCGAGCATGCCGGCGCATGCGTATGGGTGGAGCCGTCTGCGGTGCTCTACCTCCTCGGAACCCAGATGGACTTCGAGACGACCAAGATGCGGTCCGGCTTCATTTTCGTGAACCCCAACCAGACATCCGCCTGCGGCTGCGGTGAATCGGTGGAGTTGAAGCCCGCCGACCTGGCCGCGATGGCAAGGGAGCGCGAAGCTCAGTCCCATGCCGGCTGAGCCCGCATCCGCAGACGACGATGGTGGGGCCGCACGGCCCCCTTTTCATTCGTGGCGGAGTGCGTCGATAGGGTTCATCCGGGCGGCACGGCGCGCAGGGAAGTAGCCGAAAACGACGCCGATCGCGGCCGAAAAGGCAAAGGCGACGATGATGATGGCGGGGCTGGTGACGAAGGGCACGTTCAGGAAGCCCACGGCGCCATAGGCCAGGCCCAGCCCGGCAAGGATCCCCGCAACGCCCCCGAAAACGGACAGCATCACCGCCTCGACGAGGAACTGCGTCAGGACTTGTTTCTCCAGCGCGCCGATGGCCAGCCTGATGCCGATCTCGCGCGTGCGCTCCGTGACCGAGACCAGCATGATGTTCATGATGCCGATGCCGCCGACCAGCAGGCTCACGGCCGCCACCGCGCCGAGAAGGCCGGTGAGGAGGGTTGTGGTGCCGGTCATCGCGGCCGCCATTTGCGACATGTCTGCGACCGAGAAATCGTCGTCGCGGCCGATGGCGATGCGCCGCCGCTCGCGCAACAGGCTTTGGACATCCGCCTGGACCTTCGCCGTCGAGACGCCGTCCTGCGCCGAGAGGATGATGCTGGAGATCGTCGTGGTGCCACCGATGCGCCGCTGGTGCAGCTTCAGGGGCATGATCACGGTATCATCTTGGTCGTCTCCCATTCCCGACTGACCCTTGGTCTCCAGAAGACCCACGACAGGGCAGGCGACATTGCTGACGCGGATCGTCTCACCGACCGGATCGGCGGAGCCGAAGAGCTCCCGTCGCACGGTTTCCCCGATGATGCACGCGGCCTGGCCGCGCTCTTCAGCGGCCAGAAAGCTGCGGCCGGAAGCCAGTTCCCAGTCCTGCGCGATGAGATAGTCGTTCGTCGTGCCGATGACGCTGGACGAGCGATTTTCTCCCCCGGCGATGATCGTGGCGGTTCCCCGATTCACGGGTGCTATGGCGCGAAGTCCGGCTATCTGCTGCCGGATGGCTTCCACGTCACGATCCTCGAAACGCTTCGCCTCGGCGCTGGCGCGTCCGGGACCCCACTGGCCGGGGCGGACGAAGAGAGTATTGGTGCCGAGCCGTGCCAGTTCGGCCTGAACCTGAGCCGTGGTGCCGTTGCCGATCGTCACCATCGCGATGACGGCAGCCACGCCGATGACGACGCCCAGAACCGTCAGGAAGGAACGCAGGAGGTTGCGGCTGATGGCGCGCCAGGCAAGTTTGGCCGTCTCAAAGAACATGGTCCGGCTCCTTCACCCGTATCTCGTCGCCGGCGAGCCTTCCGTCGACGAAGCGCAGGAGGCGCTTGCCGTAGGCAGCGATATCCTCCTCGTGGGTCACCATGATGACCGTGATCCCCCGGTCACGGTTGAGCCGTGAAATCAGCTCCATGATCTCGCGGCTGGTCTTCGTATCGAGATTGCCGGTCGGTTCGTCGGCGAGGAGGACAGCCGGATCGGTGACGATCGCACGGGCGATCGCGACGCGCTGCTGCTGGCCGCCCGACAATTCCTGGGTGGTATGGCCCTCGCGGCCCTTGAGTCCGACCTGTTCCAGCGCCTTGTGGGCCAGCTTTCTGCGTTCGCGGGCCGACACGCCGCGATAGACGAGCGGCAGTTCGACATTCTCCACTGCCGATGTGCGGGCAAGAAGATTGAAGCCCTGAAAGACGAAGCCCAGCATGTGCCGGCGCAGGAGAGTGAGTTGCGTTCGCGAAAAGTCTGCGGTGGGAATTCCCTGAAACAGATAATCGCCGGAGGAGGGCACATCGAGCCCCCCGATGACATTCATGCAGGTCGATTTACCGGAACCGGAAGGTCCCATGATCGAGACGAACTCGCCGGCGGAAATGGACAGGTCGACCCGGTCCAACGCCCGGATGGTCGCTTCGCCTCGTCCGTAGAACTTGGAAACCTGGCGGAATTCGATGAGCGACTGATTCATGGTCGCGGCTCACCTGTTACGGGCGGTCGCGTCGGTGATCACCAGATCGCCTTCCTGCAACTCGCCGCCACGCACGACCGTCGACTGCCCGTCCGAGGGCCCGGTATCGACTGAAACGCGCTCGGGCATGCCGCCACGAAGTAGCCAGACGCTGCGTTCGGTTCCCTCCCGAGAGGACTGACGGGCACGACTTCCCATGCGGGGTGGACGGAAGAGCCTCGTCAGGAGGTTGCCGCCGCTGGAACGGGCTTCATCCGGCGGCGAGTAACGCAGCGCGGTGTTCGGCACCAGCAGGGCGCCGTCAACGGACTGGACGACGATATCCGCGGTGGCCGTCATGCCCGGCCGCAGCAGCAGATCGTCGTTGTCGACCGTCAGGATCGCCTTGTAGGTCACCACGTTGGAGACGGTTTCCGATGCATAGCGGATTGTCTGGATTCTTGCGGGAAAGCTGCGGTCGGGATAGGCGTCGACGGTGAAGGTGGCGTCCTGGCCTTCATCCACCTGCCCGACATCGGCCTCGTCCACGGCCACCTGAAGTTCCATCTGCCGCAGATCTCCGGCGATGGTGAACAGCACGGGTGCATTGAGCGAGGACGCCACCGTCTGGCCCGGCTCCACGTCGCGCGTCAGGATTACCCCGTCGATGGGCGATATGATCTCCGCCTTGGCGAGGTTGACCTCGGCAAGGCGCAGACTGGCCTCCGCAGACTGGACAGATGCCTCGCTGACGGCCTTGGCGGCGACAGCGGCCTCATGGGCGTAGCGCGCTATGTCGAGATCCTGCTGGCTGGTGACATTGCGTTGCGCAAGTCCGGTCAGGCGGTCGAAGCTCGTCCTGGTGGAAGCAACCTCCGTCTCGGCCTTAAGCAGGTTGGCGCGGGCGGAAGCCAGCTGCGCCCGCGCATTCTCCACGTCCGCCTGCAGCTTGCTGGTATCGAGCTCCGCCAGGATATCGCCCGCCTTGACGGGCGAGTTGTAGGTGACGTTGACGGCGCGGATGGTGCCGGACAATTCGCTCGAAATATCCACCTGGTCCGTCGGCTGTACGGATCCCGTCGCCGTGACGATGACCTCCAGGTCTCCCCGCGTGACCGGCTGCGTCGTGTAGGTAAAGGATGGAGCTTCCCCCTGAAAATACAGATAGCCGCCGATACCGCCGGCGATCAGCACGAGCAAAGCCATGCCCCAACCGATTTTCCGAGCGCCCGGTTTGCGGCGTTGATCGGCAAGAATGGCGGCGAGATCCGGTACGGCGCTGGCCTTGCTTCCGCCGATATCGTTTTCCAGTTTCACCCTGCTTTTCCTTCTGTACGCGGCTTTTACTTCAGGCAGGTTCGCTGTCGCTGAGCCAGATCAATTTGCCGTCCATGTCCGCAATGACATGTCCGCGCAGCCAGACCAACTTAAACTTCCGTAACCTGAGAGTGGTGCCAGGCCGCCCATGGCAGGTCGCCAAGTTATCCGCTTGTTATGAAGGCCCGTCGCCCGTTGTTCTCACACGAGAGGACGGCGTGATGATCGGATCCGGGGGAATCAAGGAAGATGCCAGTGTCGAAGGCGGTATGTGCGGGTCAGGGCCAATGGCGACGCCGCCGTATCGCCCAAGCAGGAAGACGCCGGCGGTTCCCGTACACCAGAAGACCCATGCCCCGGCCTGCGCAGGGCATGTTTGCTATTCGACGCGCGTCTCCACCCGTTCCGGCGACGGCACGCCGAATCGTTCCTGTTGGAAGGCCGTCTCGTCGGCCAATCCCGCCAGACGGGCTGTTTTGTCCAATCCGGCATCGGTGGTGGATGGGTCGATCTCCGACGGCCACAGAAAGACCGCGACGACATAGATGGCCATTGCCGCCGCGAATGTAGCGATGATGTGGTTCCGGTTCATGACAGAAATCCTCCTACGGCAGTGAAAGAACTACTCAGAGGCGAACAGCTGAACGCACTAGTTCTGCGCGGACATTTCCATCGGCGAGGCCATGATGTCCGACTCGCCGATCGAGCGGTCGACGTACTTGAATGCCAGAATGCTCAGAACAGACGCGAGCATGACAACCAAGATAATGCGCATGCGAGACTCCTTCGGGTCTCACAACACGCTCGCCTTCAAGAGGTTCCGTCCTCCATTGCCGCCGGCACCACATCTAGTGATTTTTCTCAGGGGCGCACGAAATCCCAGGGTCGTAGCGGTCACGGATCACGCCACGCGATAAATCCGGTCGAGAGCCTCCGCCGTTGCAAGATATTCGCCGGCGGCCGGGTCGAAACATGCTCCGTCACCGAGCCTGCGCGCCCAGTCGATGGCGGCGCGCCCGCCCCAATCCTCCGGGGGCTCGACCAGCACCTCCCGTGCGGTCCCGCGGAAACGCTCGGCGGTGAAATCGTAGAACGAGCCGTTCACGTTGCGCATCGCGGCCCCGCCGTCGGTACCATAGAAACTTGCACCGATGACGGCGTCGCAACCCGCCTGCAGCCGCCAGGAACAGGTGAGGCGCACCACGGTCCCCGTCTCCAGTTGCATCGTTACGGTGGCGAAATCCTCCACCCGATCCGACGTGGTCGCAATTGGCTGTCCCTGATGGAAAAGCTGCGAATCGACCTTATCGATCCGCGGGAAGTCCAGGGCCCACAGAGCGAGGTCGGCAAGGTGGATGCCGAGATCCATGACGCAGCCGCCGCCGGAGCGGGCCTTGTCGTAGAACCAGTCCTTGTCCGGGCCGTAGGCGTTGTGAAACACCAGATCGACGGCATAGATGTGCCCGAGTTCGGCGTTCTGGATAAGGCGGCGGATCCGCCGCATGCCCCCCGTATGACGGTAGGAGAGGTCCACGCCGAGAAGCCGGTCTGCCCTCCTGGCGGCCGTGACGACCGCCTCCACCTCGCCTGCATCACGTCCCAGCGGCTTCTGGCAGAAGACAGCCTTTCCGGCTTCCAGCACCTGGATCGATTGCTCCGCATGCTGGGCGCTCGGGGTGGCGATCACGACGCCGTCGAGATCATGGCGGAGCAACTCCTCCAGGCCGGAAGCAACGGCAGCATCGGGTGCGAGCTTGCTGGCCTCCTCCGCCATCTCCCTGGAGGCGTCAGCGATGGCGACGGCCTGGCCTGCTCCCGAGGAGAGGATCGCTTCCATGCGGTGGCGGCCGATCCAGCCGACGCCCAGGAATCCGAGACGGGCCGGCCGGGTGGCTGCGGAAAATGCACGTTCCGAAACAAGTTCGTTCATCAGTAGATCACCAGTGCCTTCAGAAAACCCTCGGGGCGGTCGCGGGTGCTGTTCAGCGCGTCGTCGAGCTGCTCCAGCGGGAAGCGGTCGGTGTAGAGCGAGGACGGGTCGAGGCGGCCGCTCACAACCGCTTCGACGGCCTCCCGTATGCCTCGGACGTATACTGCAGGATCACGCTCATGGGCGTTGATCACATCGAGCCCGCGCCAGTTCCACATCTGCATGTTGACCTGGCGTGGGCCGTCCTGATGGTAGCCGGCAACGACCAGACGCCCGCGTTCCTTCGTCAGTTCTGCGGCGAGATCGAGCGGCCACTGTTTGCCGACCGCCTCGATGACGCAATCGCACATCGTCCCGTCCGTCAGCCGCTTCACCTCTTCGATGATCTGCCAGTGATCCTCCATCGGGATACATTCGGCTGCGCCCATGCGTCGTGCCACATCAAGCGAGAAGGAACGTCGCGAAATGGCGATCACCCGCGCGCCTGCGGCAGTCGCCAGCTGTGTCAGCAGCGCGCCAAGGAAACCGATGCCGATGATCGCCACCGTTTGCCCGGCCTTGATCTCGCTGCGGCGGAAGATGTTCATCGCGCAGCCAAGCGGCTCGCCGGGGAAGGGCATGCCGGCGAGTGCGGAAGGCAGAGGCACGACCTTGTCGGCATCGGCAACGTCGTGGGTGGCATAGGCGTGGAAGGAGAGGGCGGCGACACGGTCGCCCACCTTCAGACCCTCGACACCTTCGCCCAGCAGGTCGATACGCCCCCAACCCTCGTGGCCGAGCCCGCCCGGCTCCGTAGGAAACTGCATCCATTCCGGTCCTGCCCAGGGAGCGAGGTTGGACGCGCAAACGCCGCAGCCTTCCAGCTTGATCCTGACCTGGCCGTATCCGGGTTGCGGTAATGGTCCTGCCGCAACAGTCATCTTTCCCGGCCCGGTTATGATGGCAGCGTTCATCAAGCTGGTCTCAGACACAGTCATGACGTTCATCTTCGGGGGTCTCCCTCAACATGATTTTCAGAAGCCGCGCAGATCCCGGAGGGGCGGCCTCGGGCGTCAACTCCTGCGGTCGGCAGGAGTTCCGGAAGAAGATGAAGAACCTCGCTCAGTCGCTGTTCTGCCGCTCGATCTCTTCGAGGACGGCTTCCGGCGAAACGGACTTTTGCATTTCCTCGATCTCTTCGGTTGCCACCTGCGGATCGGCCTCCAATTTCTCGGCGATGGCGGAGACCATGGTTACCAACTTCGTGGTCTCATGCTCGTTGAGCAGGGCGATCTGGAGACTGAGGTCCGCACGCTTGTCGTCTTCAGCCGCCATCCGGTTCTGGCTGATGAGCACGAAGGTGGAGATGAAGATCGCCTCCACCGATGCGGCCATTGCAAGCACGACCAGCGAAGGATCCCATGCAGGCAGGATCGGCAGCCAGCCGACGTTGATGAGTATCCACAGCCCGAACAGGACCGCGTGGATATAGATGAAAGTCATGCTGCCGACGAAGGCGGTGATGGCATTTGCCGCCTTCTGTTGCAGAGAGAGGCTTCTTTCCTCCTGCGCCCTCCTGCTGATGAGGGCGTCGATGTTCCGGTCCAGTATATTGGAAATCGGCGGACCTGCACTACCCTTGTAGCAGACGCCGGTTTCTTCGGTTTGGGGTGACGCCATTGGCCGCGCCTTTGCTTTCTGATCCAGAACGCCCTCAAACGCCGATCGAGTTCAAAGGGTTCCGGACATCGCGGCCCTGTTCGGTTGATGTCATTGAAGACAAAGAAGTCATTGAAGAAGGAACTTTTCGTAGCGCGACGGGTTCACATCGCAAACCGCAATTTTGTTCCAGCCAAGAGTGAGCATATGTCGACAATCCTACTGACAGGCGGGTGTGGCTTTATCGGGCGGCACGTGGCGGAAGAGCTTCTTGCCGCGGGCTATCAGGTCCGCATCCTCGACGCCATGATCGATCAGGTTCATGGCGACGCTGAAGCGGAGGTGCCGGAACAGGCCGAAGTGATCCGCTCGGACGTGCGCGACAAGGATGCGGTAGTGCGGGCGCTGCAAGGCGTAGAAGGGGTGATCCACCTCGCGGCCGAGGTGGGTGTCGGCCAGTCTATGTACGAGATTGCACGCTATGTCGGCGGTAACGACTTGGGCACGGCGGTGCTTCTGGAGGCAATGATCGGCCTTCCGATCCGCCGCATCGTCGTCGCCTCGTCCATGAGCGTCTACGGAGAAGGACTGTATGCGACGGACAGCGGCGAGACGCTGGGTTTCATTCGCCGCAAGGCCGATCAGGTTCGGCAAGGCCGCTGGGAGCCGCAAGGGCCAAACGGCGAAACCCTCACCCCCATCGCCACCGACGAGAACAAGCCGGTGGATCTCGCCTCCATCTATGCACTGACCAAGTATGCGCAGGAAAAGCAGGTACTGATCTTCGGCGAGGCATACGGCGTGGAAGCCGTGGCCCTGCGCCTCTTCAACGTCTTCGGAGCGGGGCAGGCGCTTTCGAATCCCTATACCGGCGTGCTGGCCAACTTCGCCTCCCGCCTCGCCAACGGCCAGCCGCCGACCATCTTCGAGGATGGCCAGCAGCGCCGCGACTTCGTCCACGTCCGCGATGTGGCCCGCGCCCTCCGGCTGGCGCTCGAGCAGCCTAGCGCCAATGGTCACGTAATCAACGTCGGCAGCGGCCAAGCCTATACGGTAGAAGAGGTGGCGACGCTTCTTGCGGCGGCCATGGGCGTACCGGAAATCAAGCCAGAGATCATGCACAAGGCGCGCTCCGGCGACATCCGAAACTGCTTCGCGGATATTTCCAAGGCGCGCGATCTGCTCGGCTTCAAGCCGCAATACAAGCTGGAAAACTCGCTCGGGCCGTTTGTCGAATGGGTTCGCAGCACCGGTGCCGTCGATCGTGGCGCAGAGATGCGGCGGCAGCTGGAAGAGCGGGGTCTCGTATCATGACGACCGGCGGATCTTCGGCCAGCAGCGGTGTCGGGTCGAAGCGGTTCGGCTTCGTCGAGTGGTTTCGGCCCGGTGAATACGAACGGACGGAGGAGATGCTGCCGGGCATCATCGCCACCGGCGCTTCGTATCTCCGAACCCATCTTTCCTGGGCGGAATACCTTGCCCCAGGGGGCGAGGAATGGTTCGACTGGCTGATCCCGCGGATCGGCGCGCAGATCGATCTTCTGCCTTGCGTTCACTACACGCCGCCCTCCATGTCGCGGACCGGCCGGTCATCGGGTGCTCCGAAGGACCTCAAGTCCTATGCCGATTTCATCGACCATGTCCTGACCCGCTACGGAAAGCATTTCCGCCACGTCGAACTGTGGAACGAGCCGAACAACCTTCTCGACTGGGACTGGCGGGAAGACGGCGATTTCCAGCTGTTCTGCGAGATGGTCGGGGGAGCCGCATACTGGACAAAGCACCGGGGCTTCAAGCCGGTTCTCGGCGGTCCTTGTCCTTTCGATCCCTTCTGGCTCAACCTGATGGGGGAGCGGGGGGTGCTCGGGGTCGTCGACGCGGTCGGGTTCCATGGCTTCCCGGGCACGTGGGACAGCGAAGAAGGGAGCTGGGGCGGCTGGGACATGCATCTCGGCGAAATGCGCAGGATCCTCGACCGCCACAATCCGCACGCCGAGATCTGGGTAACCGAGACCGGCTATTCCACCTGGCGGAACGACGAGATGGAGCAGGTGCGCCGCTTCTCGAAGGCGCTCGACGTGCCCGCGGACAGGCTCTACTGGTATTCATGGGCCGACGTACCCCCGAACGTTGCGGTGCAGGAAGGCCTTTGGTTCGATCCGCGCCACTACCACCTTGGCGCCATTACCCATGACGGACAGCCGAAGCTTCTCGCCCGCCTGCTGACGGAAGGCGGGGTGGGCCGTGTCCGGGAGGTCACGGAGTTTCCGGCGCCGCGTATTGCAAACGGCGCAGCGCCCGTCGTCATCACCGGTGGCAGCGGCTTCATCGGCTCCAATCTTGCCGACAGCTTCCTGGGCGAGGGCGAGGACGTCGTCATCCTAGACAACCTCGGGCGCCCCGGCGTCGACCAGAACCTCGCCTGGCTGCGGGAGCGCCATGGCGACCGGGTCCATCCCTTCCTCGCCGACATCCGCGACATGCGAGGGATTGAGGCGGCCTTCACCGAGGCCAAGGCGGTCTTTCATCTCGCCGCACAGACAGCAGTCACCACAAGTCTTTCCCATCCGATCGATGATTTCGAGGCCAATGCCCGGGGTACGATCAACGTGCTCGAGGCGGTCCGGAAGGCGGGCAGGAAGGCGCCGGTCATCTTCGCCAGCACCAACAAGGTTTACGGCGCGCTTGAAGACATCAAGATGCTTGAGCTCGACGACCGGTACATTCCGGCGGATGAGGCGATCCGCGCGCACGGGATAGACGAGCAGCGTCCGCTGTCCTTCTGCACGCCCTATGGCTGCTCGAAAGGCGTCGCGGATCAGTATGTCCTGGACTATGCCAAGTCCTTCGGCATTCCGAGCGCAGTTCTCCGCATGAGCTGCATCTACGGGCCGCGTCAGTTCGGTACCGAGGACCAGGGCTGGGTCGCGCACTTCCTCATCCGCGCGCTCGCCGGCGAGCCGATCTCCATCTACGGCGACGGCAAGCAGGTGCGCGACATTCTCCACGTGGACGACGCAGTGGCGGCTTATCGCGCGACGCTCGCCTCGATCGATCAGGTGAAAGGCAATGTCTTCAACCTCGGCGGAGGACCGCATAATTCGGTGAGCATTCTCGGCGTGCTGCGCGAGATCGAGAAGCTGACCGGCCGGCCGCTGCAGACCTCCTTCGGGCCGTGGCGTGCGGGCGACCAGTATTTCTTCGTGGCCGATACGCGGAAGCTGGAAAGCGAGCTCGGCTGGCAGGCGAGGGTCCGCTGGCGGGGCGGCATCCGGCATCTGGCGGAATGGCTCGTGGAGCATCGCTTCGGTGGACGTCCGATCCTTCGCGAACCGAAGAGGATCACGGCGTGATGCAGCAAGTGCTCTCCTTGAACGGGATGCGGCTCCTCATGACGGTCGACTCCATCGGTGGCGTCTGGCGCTACGCGATGGATCTCGCGGCAGGACTTCGAGACCTGGGGGCTGAGACGCTGTTCGTCTGCCTCGGTCCCGGGCCGACGGAGGACAAGAGGGAGGAGGCAGAGCGTATCGGCCGACTGATTCTTCTCGACGCGCCGCTGGACTGGCTTGCCCGCAACAAGAGCCAGTTGACGGCGGTTCCGGAGATGCTGGCCGAACTGGGACGGCAGGAGAGGGTGGACCTTCTTCACCTCAATCTTCCGTCGCAGGCTGCGAATATCGCGACGGACATTCCGGTGGTCACCGTCTCGCATTCCTGTGTCGTCACCTGGTTCGCGGGGGTTCGCGGCACGCCCGTACCGACAGACTGGCAGTGGCAGCAGGAGCTCAACCGGTCCGGCTTCGACCACTCGGACGCGGTGGTATCCCCAAGCTTCAGCCACGCTGCAATGTTGGAAAAGGCCTATGGCCCGGTTCCTCGGTTGCACGTGGTGCATAACGGAAGCCGGCTCGAAAATATCCTCACCGGGAAACGGGACGTGGTCTTTGCGGCCGGTCGCTGGTGGGACGACGGCAAGAACGGGACAGTTCTCGACGAGGCGGCGCGCTCCGTCCGTTGGCCGGTGCTGATGGCGGGTGCCACCGAAGGGCCGAACGGCCAAAGCCGGCCAATTCATCATGCCCTCCACAGGGGAGAGCTCTCGCATGGGCAGACCATGAGCTTGATGCACGAGGCAAAGATCGTCGCCTCCCCATCACTCTATGAGCCATTCGGCTTGGCCCCGCTGGAAGCAGCCCGAGCGGGCGCGGCCCTCGTACTCTCTGACATTCCCACCTATCGGGAGATCTGGGAGGGCTGCGCGTATTTCGCCGATCCGCGCGATCCCGTGCTCTTCGCGGCGGCGATCAACCAACTGGCTGAGGATTCGGACCTGCGGGCGGCGCTGGCCGTCAAGGCCTACGAGCGGTCGTTGCAGTTCACGGTCGAGGCACAGACGCAGGCGATGGCGAAGATCTACGCCGGGCTGCGCTCACCCCACAAAACACTGCACGCAGCGGAGTAGACATGCGTTTCATCTTCTACACCCACTCACTCATCTCCGACTGGAACCATGGCAATGCACATTTCCTGCGGGGTGTGATGCGGGATCTCGTCCGTCGCGGCCATGAGGCGATTGCGCTGGAGCCGGAAGGCGCCTGGAGCCGTGAGAATCTGATCCGGGACCAGGGTGCCGCGGCAATGACGGCATTCCACAACAACTTCCCGGACCTCAAAGCCGACATCTACGGCCCAACCTTTGATCATGCCGCGGCACTTGCCGATGCCGATGTCGTCGTCGTCCACGAATGGACGGATCCGGAACTGGTCGCAAGCATCGGCCGCATTCGCCGCGAAGGCGGGCGCTTCACCCTGCTTTTCCACGATACCCACCATCGTGCGGTCTCGTCGGAGGAGGATATCGCGGGCCTTGATCTTGAAGACTACGACGGCATCCTGGTCTTCGGCGAGACCCTGCGGGAGCGCTATCTCAAGGCAGGGTGGGGTCGCCATGTCTTCACCTGGCACGAGGCTGCCGACACGAGCCTGTTCAAGCCTATGCCCGAGGTCGAGAAGACGGGCGATCTCATCTGGATCGGAAATTGGGGCGACGACGAGCGGACGGCGGAGATTGCCGAATTCCTGGTGCAGCCTGCCGGGGAACTGCAGCTGAAAACCACCGTGCGCGGTGTTCGGTATCCCGAAGCGGCTCTGGCCTCGCTCAGCCGCGCCGGCATCGGTTACGGCGGCTGGATCGCCAATGCCGATGCGCCGCGCGCGTTTGCTCAGCACAGGGTGACGATGCACATTCCCCGGCGTCCTTACGTCCGGAACCTGCCGGGGATACCGACGATCCGGGTGTTCGAGGCTCTCGCCTGCGGGATTCCGTTGATTTCCGCACCATGGAACGATGCCGAACAGCTTTTCCGTCCGGGAGCCGATTTCCTCGTGGCCCGAAATGGAGAGGAAATGAAGGAATGCCTCAGGCGCATCCTCGCCGATCCGCAACTGGCGCAGGAGCTTTCGGTTTCCGGTCTCGAGCGCATCAGGGCGCGGCACACCTGCCGGCACCGCGTGGACGAACTGTTCTCGGTGCTTACCCTCTGCGGTACCGCCGAGGTCGCCAGGAAGCTCGCCACGACGGAGGCCGCAGAATGAAGATTGCCTTCTACGGATCAAGTCTGGTTTCAGCCTACTGGAACGGCGCCGCCACCTATTACCGCGGGCTGCTGCGCGCGCTCTCCGAGAAGGGCTACGACATCACCTTCTACGAGCCGGATGTCTACGACCGGCAAAAGAACCGGGACATGGACCCGCCGGAGTGGTGCAAAGTCGTCGTCTACGAAGCTACGATCGATGCCCTGAAGACGGTCACGGAAGACGCCGCAGCCGCGGACGTCGTGGTCAAGGCCAGCGGGGTCGGCTTCGAAGACGAGTTTCTGCTGGAAGAGCTGCTGCGCAAGGCGCGTCCGGAGGCACTGAAAATCTTCTGGGACGTCGATGCTCCGGCAACTCTGGCGGAAGTGCGCGCCTCGCCCGACCACCCCCTGCGCAACGCGCTCTCCCGACTGGACATGGTTCTGACCTATGGCGGAGGTGATCCGGTGGTCGAGGCCTACCGCTTCATCGGCGCGCGCGAATGCATTCCGATCTACAATGCGCTGGATCCCCAGACACATTATCCGGTGCCGGCCGAACCTCGCTTCGCCGCCGACCTCGGCTTTCTCGGCAACCGCCTGCCGGACCGGGAGGCGCGTGTCGAGCAGTTCTTCCTCGAACCGGCGGCACGCCTTCCGCAGCAGTCCTTCCTGCTCGGCGGTTCCGGATGGCACGACAAGCCGATGTCCCCCAACATCAACTACATCGGCCACGTCTCCACACGGGATCACAACGCATTCAACGTAACGCCCAAAGCTGTTCTCAACATCTCGCGCGCCAGCATGGCGGAGAACGGCTTCTCCCCGGCTACCCGCGTCTTCGAGGCTGCGGGAGCCGGCGGTTGCCTGATCACCGACTCCTGGGAGGGGATCGAGCTGTTCCTCAAGCCGAACGAGGAGATTCTGGTCGCGCGGGACGGCCAGGAAGTCGCGGATATCCTGGCGGACCTTTCGGACGAACGAGCCGATGAAATCGGTCGACGCGCGCTTCAGCGCGTCCTGGCCGAGCACACCTATGCCCATCGAGCCGACAAGGTCGACCTGCTGTTCCGCCGGCACGCGGAAACGCTGGAGGCTGCCGAATGACGCGGCCGCTCGATATCGTCATCCTCGGGCTGTCGCTGTCATCCTCCTGGGGAAACGGCCATGCCACAACCTTCCGCGCCCTCTTGCGCGGGTTGAATGCGGACGGGCATCGCGTCCTGTTTCTGGAGAGGGACGTTCCCTGGTATGCGAGCCAGCGCGACCTGCCGGAGCCTGACTTCTGCGAACTGCAGTACTATAGCGACCTCGACAACCTTCTTTCAGCCCATGCCGACCGTATCCGCACGGCGGATGCAGTGGTCATCGGCTCCTATATCCCGGAAGGCGTGCAGATCATCGATGCCGTGACCGCACTTTCCCCCAAGCGTCTCTGCTTCTACGACATCGACACGCCGGTCACCCTGGCCAAGCTCGATCGCGGTGACGAGGAATACCTGGCGCGCCGCCAGATCCCGCTCTTCGATGCCTATTTCTCCTTTTCCGGCGGCGAGGTGCTCGATCGGCTGGAGAAGGTCTACGGCTCGCGAAATGCCGTGGCACTCTACTGCTCGGTCGATCCGGACCGCTACGGCAACACCGGTGAACGACCCGAATGGGATCTGGGCTATCTCGGCACCTACAGTCCCGACCGGCAGCCGACGCTGGAGCGGCTGTTGATCGAGGTGGCGCGGCGCCTGCCGGACAGGCGTTTCGTGGTGGCGGGGCCGCAATATCCCGCCGACATCGATTGGCCGGCGAATGTCGAGCGTATCGAACACCTGCCTCCGGCGGAGCATCCTTCCTTCTATTCCCGCCAGCGCTTCACCTTGAACGTAACCCGCGCGGACATGATAGAGGCCGGTTGGTCGCCGAGCGTGCGGCTGTTTGAGGCCGCGGCCTGCGGAACTCCGATCATCAGCGACCACTGGCGCGGCCTAGACGAACTCCTGCCGTACGAGGAGGCTATCGTGATCGCCCGTGACACCGGGGATGTCGTGAACGCGCTGTCGCAGATCGATGACGACAAGCGGGCACGGATCGCGGCAGAGGCAAGGACGATCGTCATGCGCAGCCACACCGGCCTTGCCCGGTCGCGGCAACTCGTGGCCGCCCTGCTGGACCTTGAGCTGCGGGCCGGCGCGGAACAACCGGCCAGCCGGCGCATTTCGGCCTAGAGGATTGAGAGATATGCTGCAACGGACACAGGCTCACACTTCCGGGACCGCGCTCGTCGCAGGCGGAGCGGGTTTTGTCGGATCGCATCTGTGCGACGCTTTGCTTGCCCGCGGACATCGAGTGATCTGCATCGACAACTATCTGACGGGCTCCGAGAACAATATCAGGCCGTTGATGAACCATCCCGGTTTCACGGCGATCACACAGGACATCTGCGAAAGCATCACGGTCGAGGAGCATGTCGACCATGTCTACAACCTTGCCTGCGCGGCCTCACCACCCCAATACCAGGCCGATCCCCTGCACACCATGATGACGTGCGTGGTCGGCACCGCAAACCTTCTGGCACTTGCCGAACGTCATGGCGCCTCGTTCCTGCAGGCCTCCACCAGCGAGGTCTACGGCGATCCTGAGGAGCATCCGCAGCGTGAAGACTACCGCGGCAACGTCAATTGCACGGGGCCGCGCGCCTGCTATGACGAAGGCAAACGGGCGAGCGAAGCCCTTTGCTTCGACATGCTGCGGGCAGGACGGGTGGACGCACGCGTGGCGCGCATCTTCAATACCTACGGTCCGCGGATGCAGCCAAATGACGGCCGTATCGTCTCGAACCTGATCGTCCAGTCGCTTTCGGGCCTGCCGTTGACGATCTACGGGACGGGAGAGCAGACGCGCTCATTCTGCTTCGTCACCGACCTCGTAGAGGGACTGATCCGGCTGATGATGGTAAAGCCTAACCCGGAGATGCCGGTGAACCTCGGCAATCCGGGGGAGTTTACGATCAACGAGCTTGCCCGAATGGTGATGGACATGGTGCCAGGCGCAGTCGGCATCTCCCAGAGACCGCTGCCGAAGGACGACCCGCAGCGTCGCCGGCCCGACATCGCCCGGGCGAAGGAGCTGCTGCAGTGGGAGCCGACCGTGCCCCTCGCGGACGGCCTGCGACAGACGGTGGACTGGTTCGCGGCACATCTTCCGAAAGTCGAGGCTGCAAGGCAGGACAACAGCGGAACATTCGCGGAAACACGTATCGGAGCGTAGGAATGGACGCACGGAGCACTCCAGGAAGGGATTTGGAACAGCGGATCGCGAAGCTGGGCCCGTGGTTCCAGAACATGCGCATCCGCGGCATCGAGACCGCACCAGAGCACTTTCTGGGTGACTATCCCAGCTTCAAGTGGCAGGGATTCAAGCACGTGATTCCCGAAGACCTGGAAGGACGAAGCGTCCTCGATGTCGGCTGCAATGCCGGCTTCTATGCGATGGAGATGAAGCGGCGCAATGCCGGTAGAGTGGTCGGCATCGACTCCGATCCACATTACCTGAAACAAGCAAAGTTCGCCGCCGAGCACGAGGGACTGGACATCGATTACCGTCAGATGTCGGTCTACGACGTGCCGAAGCTCAAGGAGCGTTTCGACCTCGTCATTTTCATGGGCGTCCTCTATCACCTGCGGCATCCGCTCCTGGCGCTCGACTTGCTTTATGAGCATGCCATGGGCGACCTGATGCTGTTCCAGTGCCTGCAGCGGGGCGACGAACGCATACCGGAACTGGCGGAAAACTACGATTTTTCCGAATGGGCCATGTTCGACCGGCCGGAATATCCCAAACTGTTCTTCGTGGAGGAGCGCTATGCCGGCGATCCCACCAACTGGTTCATTCCGAACAAGGCCGCCATGGAAGCCATGCTGAGAAGCTCCGGGTTCGTGATCCTGGAGAACCCTGAACGGGAGGTCTATCTGCTGGGCCGCGGAGAGCGGCACTACGGCGTCGAGCCGCCGACCTTTGTCGCCGACTGACAACGGACGGACGTCAGGGGGCGGAGTCCGGTCGGAACCGGAGACCGCCCCTTTTCGATGCTAGGCGGACGGGAGGCTGGCCGGAAAAGCCACCTCGCGCGACCGCGAGAAGACGACACCCGCAAAGAGCAGCACGCCAGCAAATGTCACGATGGACGAGATGGCGACCAGCGGTTCCAAAGCCGTTCGACCTGTCAGAAGCAGATAAAGGCTCGGAACCATCACCGTGACGCCGGCGGTATAGACCCAGTACTGAAGCATGGCGAGCCGCGTCTCAGCCTTGGCCGGGTTCAGCGCATAATAGCCTCCGAAGATCGCCATGGTGACCCAGCCGAGGAGATTCGTATGGGCATGGGCGCCGCTCGGAGCATAATTGTGGGCGATCGACATCTGCAGCCCCATGACGATGCCGACCAACAAGAAACAGATTGCCGTCTTGAAGTAGAGATTTGCGAGACGTGGCATAGATTCCCCTCCTGTGCCTGTCGCAGGTTGACGGACGTCAATTCTACACCATCGCGCGAAACAAGTAACTGCCACACCTTCGACAACACGTGACGGTGCGAAGAACTTCGCGCGGAATATAATCCGCTGCGCAGACCGGGAAGGAGCGAAAGGAACAGCCGGCGGCTAACCCGCGAGAAGGTGCTTGATGACCGGAAGCACGAAACACGGAGGAGCTTGAGGACATTTTTTGCTCGTCAGCTTCATGCGCCATGATCCGGATATATCGACCTGGAGCAGAGAACATTGCAAACCATCGACAACCCGTTCGGCACGAGGTTGTCACCCATGTCTTAGGTACAGTCTGTTACCTATGTCTCCGGGTCGGACAAGCGGCGGTTGGCGGAAGAGGTGTCCTTCTTCCGCCTAACTCTCAACGTCTACTAACGTCTCATTGTCCGGTGCTTTCTGCGTATCTGCGGGATATTCCGATCTCTTGACGTCTATAGACATCCACTGCAATCTACGTTAGATTTGTACGTAAAAACGTACGCGGAGAGATGCAGTGGCGAGGGCGGTCAACAAGCTTACGGCGGTAGCAGTTCAAAAGGCTAGCAGGCCGGGACTCTATGCGGATGGTCTTGGTCTATATCTCCAGGTCGCGCAGGGCGGCTCCAAGTCGTGGCTGTTTCGCTTCATGCGAGACGGCAAGGCCCGCAAGATGGGGCTCGGGCCTGTGCATACCGTCACCCTCGCGATGGCTCGTGAGAAGGCACTCGAAGCGCGCCGGAAGCTCCTAGACGATGTCGATCCCATCGAGGAGAAGAAGGCCGTCAAGCAGGCTCGGCGCCTTGCAGAGGCGAAAACGGTGAGCTTCGAGGAAGCGGCACGGCAATATATCGAAAGCCATCAGGCAGGCTGGAAGAACGAAGTGCACGCTGCGCAATGGCCGTCTACCCTCAAGGCGTATGTATACCCGGTATTCGGGCAGTTGGCTGTTGCAGATGTCGATGTCGGGCTTGTTCTGAAGGCGCTTCAGCCGATTTGGAACGAGAAGCCGGAGACAGCAAGCCGTGTGCGCGGCCGCATTGAGAAGGTGCTCGATTGGTCGAAAGCTCGGGGATATCGACAAGGCGAGAATCCGGCTCGATGGAAGGGGCATCTTGACCATCTCTTGCCCAGGCGATCGAAGGTCAAGACGGTCAAGCACCACCCAGCGCTTCCATATCAGGAGATCGGCGGGTTTATGTCCTCTCTACGTGACATGGAGGGCATCAGTCCACGAGCCCTCGAATTCGCGATCCTGACCGCCACTCGCACGGGGGAAACCGTGGGCGCCCGATGGCCCGAAATCGACATGGAAGGTAAGATGTGGGTTATCCCGGCGGAGCGGATGAAGGCCGGGCGTGAGCACCGTGTTCCGCTTTCGGATAGAGCCGTCGAGATACTGAGGTCACTGGTCAGCGACAAGGACTCCGACTACGTCTTCATTGGAGACAAGAAGGGCAAGCCTCTGTCGAACATGTCTTTGCTGATGACGCTCAGGCGCATGAAGCGGACGGATCTTACCACTCACGGTTTCCGTTCGACCTTCAGAGACTGGTGCGCAGAGATGACCGCCTACCCGAACGAGCTGTGCGAGATGGCGCTCGCTCACACGGTGTCGGACAAGGTGGAGGCGGCGTATCGGCGCGGCGATATGCTCGAGAAGCGACGCCGGCTGATGAGAGACTGGGCCAAATTCTGCGGTGCCGTTACCAAGTCCGCGGATGTGGTTCCGCTTCGGGAGAGGGCAAATGCGTGACCCCAAGTTGGAGCTTCTTCAGGAACTTGCGTTCGCGAGAAGACAATACGATTCTGATGTCAGGATGGGTGTTTCTTCCGCCGTTGGAGCCGTGACCAAGTATGTTGAGGCGCTCGTTGATGCTGGCGAGGCAGACCCGCAACTGCTCATTCCCTTGATCAATCTGGATGGCGCTCTGGCGGACGCCATGCGCGGCATCTCGAATGAACACATCGCGGTCAGCAAGTACGAAGGCGGCTCAAAGATTCCTCTGCATGAGGCTTACGCCTGGGGCGTTGCATCCGCCGTTGTATCCTTGCACAAAGAGGCTGGAGACGACCTGGCAACAGCTGTCCGACGCATCAGCGTTTCTCGACCTCACTTCGAGAGCGCGAAGCTGAAGGAATACCGGAAGCGGATTTCCCGCGGAGATCGAACTGTCCCTCCGGCGTCATTGGAGAGCTATGAAGACACCCTGCGAATATGGAAACAGGCGGACGAACTCACACCTAGAGAGCGTGCCTCTGGAGCACTGAACGCCTTTCAGTCGCTCACAAAGCAGAAAGTGTAGGAGCCCTCCTCAAGTTACACCCTGACCCGCTTCAATTTCGGGATGTCCAACAAGAACCAAGGACGTTTCGAAGGAGAAGACATGGTCAGAGAGATCATTCGCAAGCCCGAGGTCAAACGCCTTACAGGCTACGCAGATTCCACGCTCTACAAACACATCGCAGCGGGCAGGTTCCCCAAGCCGATCAAGCTAAGCCCCGGCGGACGAGCGTCAGGCTGGTTCGCCGACGAGATTGCGTCTTGGCAGGAATCACGGGTCAAGGAACGTGATGGAGGTGCACATGACGCCTCCTAAAATGCGAACCGCCGCCAAGCTGAGTTCGCACCTCAGCAAAAGCGGCGGATACCGAGAAAGCCCCGTCTCAAAGGCTTGCACCGATATTTACAGCAACTCTTCACTGTCTGCAATGGACCTGGCGGTTTCAGTCATCAGCCGGCGCCACCGTCTGTCGCCCTCTACGGCTCGAGTCGTCTGCCAGCTGGCCGGGATCGGTGGTGCCTGATGAGCGAGATGCAGGAAAAGAAGATCTCGTCTCAGACCAAGTGGAACTTGGCTCATCCCAAGGAACTGTGGGCACACCAAGCCCTCCGCTCCGCATTGAAGAAGGGGCTGATCCACAAGGGGCCGTGCGAAGTCTGCGGCTCGCCTCATTCTGAGGGGCATCATGACGATTACGACCGACCGATGGTCGTTCGCTGGCTATGCCGTCTCCACCACCGAGCGGTTCACAAGAAGCCGAAGGGGGTGACGCATGACGGATAATCGTGCCGTCACGATCGCCGCCCTTTGGCTATCCAGCCAGACCGAGCCTCCCAGCGACGTGATCCAGGTTCTGAGGAGCGAGTTCAAGCTCACTGCCATGCAGGCTTGCGAGGCCTGCAAGATGGCTCAGGATCTCCGCAGGTTGGGAGGGTCTCGTCATGGCGCGTGAGTTCTCCAAGATCTCGCCAGCGGTTTGGAGATCGAAGACCTTTCAATCAGTGCCCGATGATGAGCGTCTTCTGCACCTCTACCTCCTTACCTGCGAACACCAGAACAGCGCCGGGAGCTTCAGGCTCCCGGACGGCTATGCCTGCGCCGATCTAGGATGGGATCTGCAGCGTTATGTCTCCGCCCGCTCGTGCTTGGAGCAGGCCGAACTCATCGCCTTTGATGACGAGACGGAAGAGGTCTTCATCCAGAAGTGGTTCGTCCACAACCCGCCGATGAACCAGAAGCACGCCCTTGGCACGCAGCGCGTCATAGAGCGCATCGAGAGCGATCGGATAAGGGAAATGGTGGAGGAGCAGTTTGAAGCAGCCGATGCTGTCCGTGAGCGCCGTCAACAGGCGAGGGAGCAAACCAACGTCCGGGACCTGCCGTCTCCCTCGCTTTCTCTCGAACGAAGGAGGAGCGACCCGTTCAGCCGTCCATAGGGTATCGATACCGTATCCAAAGACTATCGATATACAGAGACAGAGACAGAGACAAATACCGAGACATGAGACAAAGACAGAGACCAGACAAAAACAAAAACAAAAACCCAGACTAAGACACGCCACTCTCGTGGCTTCGAAGGGGCTTAGGAGGGGAGGGAGCTTTGGAGTTCTCTCGCCTCTCCCAAGAGACGCCTATCAGCCTCGGTTACTGCTTGAGTTCGAATCCCGAAACAGCTTGCAATCATATTCGGTGAGGCTGGATCTTTCTAGTTTCACAGCAAAACCAGCTTTTTCTCTCTGAGGCCTCCGTAGCCTCTGCAGCCCTTCAAATGCTGCATTTTCATCCGTCAACGGAGACCATTTCCGCTGAAAGCCCTTGTTCTGTGGGTATTGATGATCCTCAACTTGTTCCTACGTACAAATCAGGGTACAACATGCTCTTGAGATATTGCGTTCGGAAACAGGTTCATTAGGGGCTGGATAGGGTGCAATTGCCGCCTGAAGCCTCTCAGGAGACAGCAATGCCGCAGCCACTAACAGCACCAGTCCGGTTTCTCTCAGGTGAGCGTGAGCCGTGTCGGGTAGCCACCATGGGCAACATCTCCTTGCAGGGTCTGCAGACGATCGACGACGTCGCGTTAGCCGTCAGCGACCGCGTCCTGGTGAAGGACCAGACCGATCAGAGAGAGAACGGCATCTATCTAGCCTTCGGCGGCTCCGGCAGTAGCTTCGGCAACGCGACCGTAGACAGCACCACGCAGATCACAGTCCGGACCTTCAATTCTTCACCGCCTGAGCCGGCAGACGCGGACCATAGGCTTGTGGTTACATGCCCATGAACCCCTGAGCCTACATTATCCTGGATCGCGATATGAGTAATCAGAACGCCGACGTACCGAAGGTAAGGCTCAAGACCCTGGCGGACCTGGATCGGCGTACCCTAGCCGCCAAGGCAGTCTATGCCCTCCGCGATGCAATCGTTTCTGACCTTGGTGGTCGAGAACACCTAAGCGCGATGCAGTTGGAGCTAATCGACAACGTGGCCCTGCTTGGCGCGATGCTGAAGGATTCCGCTGCCAGCTACCTTTCAGGTGAGCCGGTGGATCTGACGGAGTTCATGAGCCTCACGAATGCACAGCGGCGCCTCCTCGCCGATCTGGGGCTCGAGCGCCGGCAAAAGGCGATCAACGCCGACCTTCGGAGCTATCTCAGCGGAAAGGTCTCTGCATGAACCTCCTCGAAGCCCTGGACGATCCGAATCTCTTCCAACCGTGGATCAAGGACTCCTCTTCCTATGTCGCCTGGCGGACCTTCCTGGCCGCCCTGTTCGGTCTTCCGATGACGGACGAGCAGAAGGAGATATTCCAGGAATGCACGGGACGTGAACATCCGCCTACAGAGCAAGCGAAGCAGGCATGGATGATTGTCGGCCGTCGCGGCGGCAAGTCCTTCAACATGGCGCTGCTGGCTGTCTTCTCGGCGGCTTTCAGGGACTATCGGCAATACCTGGCGCCTGGCGAGCGAGCCACGATCATGGTGATCGCTGCGGATCGAAAGCAGGCCCGGACCATCATGCGCTACGTGAGCGGCCTGCTGGAGAACATACCGCTCCTTGCGACCATGGTGACGCGGAAGCTTGAGGAGTCGGTGGAGCTGGATAACCGCAGCACGATCGAAGTTGCCACCGCCAACTTCCGCACCGTCCGCGGCTATACCATCCCGCTCGCCATCGGAGATGAGATTGCCTTTTGGAGATCGGAAGACAGCGCCAATCCGGATCGCGAGGTTATCGCAGCTCTCAAGCCAGCCATGCTGACCATCCCTGGTTCGATGATGGTCTGTGCTTCAAGCCCCTACAGCCGTCGTGGCGTCCTTTGGGAGGCCAGGGAGAAGCACTTCGGCCGGGACGGCAACGTCCTCGTATGGCAGGCTCCCACTCGCACCATGAACCCAACGGTGCCCCAGGAGGAGATTGACGCTGCGTATGAGGCAGACCCGGCCTCTGCGTCAGCGGAGTACGGCGCCAATTTCCGGTCAGATCTGCAGTCGTTCGTTGATCGCGAGACTCTGATGCACTGCGTCGAGGTAGACGTTCATGAACGTCCCTACGATCGCCGCTGGCGATATATTGGCTTCGTAGACCCCTCCGGCGGCAGCCAGGACAGCTATACCATGGGGATCGCCCACAAAGAGGGTTTGAGCGTTGTTCTTGATGCTGTGCGGGAGATCAAGCCGCCGTTCTCTCCCGAGAACGTCACTGAAGAGTTCTGCTCGCTGCTGTCGAGCTATCGGATCACGAAAGTCTATGGTGACCGCTACGCGGGGGAATGGCCACGGGAGCAGTTCCGCAAGCGCGGCATCACCTACCTGATTTCAGAGAAGTCGCGCTCGAACCTTTACCGGGACGTTCTGCCTCGGATCAACTCGGGTCTCTGCTCGCTGCTGGATCACCCGAAGATGATCGCGCAGTTCACGAGCCTGGAGCGGAAGACCGGCCTTCGCGGTGACACTATCGACCATCCGCCAGGTGCCCATGACGACATCGCCAACGCGGCTGCCGGGGCACTCGAACATGCCGCTGTCCTCGATGGCAAAGAGCGTGACCCGCTGAGAGCCAAACCTAAGCAAGCGATCCTTTCCGACCCACTGGCTGCTTACCGCACAAGGAGAACCGCATGAGCGCCGCGAAGAAGATCAACCTGGAGCCCGCAGGTTCTACCCTGGGGGACAGCAATACGTCCGAGGAATACACCGCGGCCATCGCGGCTATGGAGCAAGAGCGTGAAGCCCTCGTCAAGCAGGCCAAGGCGCTTGAAGACGAGCAAGATGCAGCGCTTTTCGGCCAGGGCAATCTCCACGAGGTGAACAACCGCCGCCAAGCGATGGCGGCGCAGATCATGACGTTGGAGAAACGCATTGCCGGCGCCACTCGGCGGATGGAAGACGCGATCGCTCGTGAAACCCTCGCGGATATCGAAGGATACGGGAAGCGAGCTGCGTCACTGGGCGGTGACCTGAAGGATGTTTACCGGCAATTCTTCGAGCACATAGAAGCAGCGAGGCAAGCGCTGTTCCGTGCCGACGAGATCAGCCGTGACCTGGGGATGATCAACATGCGCCTCGAGAGCGCAGGGCGGCGCAATCTGACTGTGAACATCGAGACCTGCAGGAGCCAAGGCATGGGTGAGCCGGTTCGCCCGCCCCAGGACATCCGGACCAGGTTCAGGGCGGTGGATAGAAGCCTCACCGCCCTTTATTCGGCAGGCGGACCATTGAACGGACGCCTGCGAAACGAGAACCCGAAGAACCGGCCGGGACAGCGCTTTCCTGGTCCGACGCACTGAGGAAAAGACATGAGCAACACTTATGATTTCCAGTATGCCGGTGGGTGCCTGGGGCGCTTGATAGACAACGGTGCCCTCCTGTCAGCTGACAATGTAGCTGCGATCCAGCCGCTGGACGTGGTGTCAATCATCCTCAAACGCACCTTTGACGGTCCGTTCTCTGATCTAGTCAATGCGCTGGGATCAGGCGGGCACGCCGGGGTGGTGAAACTGTTCCTGGGGAGGCAACGGGGGCAAGATGAAGATGTGTACATCGTTGGTCAGTTGAACCCACCCTGCATTTCACCAATCCCTGCGAGCGCCATAGAGGCAATGCACAAAGTGTCCCAAGTCTCCGTGGCCGGCGACCTTTGCTCCAGAGATAAGGCTGCGCTGGCATTGCTTGCGCCGTTCCGCGGTGACGAGGATCCAGTTCCTCCAATCAGACCTGGGCTTATCCCCGGCTGGCCGGCGACGGATTTCGAGGAGCTGAGCCTATGAATATGTACTGCCCTGCAGCGAGGATGCTCGGTGGGATGACGATCTCGGCTTTTCCGGACATGGCG
Source organism: Pseudorhizobium endolithicum (assembly GCF_902153245.2). GTDB lineage: Bacteria > Pseudomonadota > Alphaproteobacteria > Rhizobiales > Rhizobiaceae > Neorhizobium > Neorhizobium endolithicum. Next base: position 135,435 of record NZ_CABFWF030000013.1, on the reverse strand, counting down.
GGCGTCATCCTGAAGTATGGGCTTACCAGCACCTTCAGAGACGGTTTCATACCCCTCATCAGGAACTTTAAAGCCGTGAGGTTAGCGGGCGAGGAGGTGAAAGCCGCGGGCACTGCTCTCGATATGGTCCTTGATAGCCGAGCCATGGCTTTCGCAGATGTGACTGATGATTTCGGTCGTCACTCATCGTTTGAGCGTGGCCTTGCATCGGTCTCTACGCGCTTTGGGATGGTCTCCTTGATGGCGCCGTGGACGGCGGCAATGAAGCAGTTCAGCGGCTTGGTCGTCATGACAAACATCTTACGTTCCTCAGAGCGACTGGCGAAGGGCTTCCCGTCCCCCATTGAAGTTCGCCGGCTCGCGTCGGCCAGCATCGATGTGGTGCTGGCCCACAGGATCACCGCCCAGTTCGAGAAGTACGGGCAGAAGCAGGGCGGCGTACTACTCGCGAGGGCGGGAGACTGGGATGACGCGATCGCCAGAGAAGCTTTCCGTGCTGCGGTTGTCAGAGAGGTAGACCGCATCATCGTTACCCCCGGCCAGGACAAGCCGCTGTGGATGTCTACGGAGCTTGGGAAAACGATCGGGCAGTTCAAATCCTTTTCGGTCTCTTCCTCACAGCGGATAATGCTCGCTGGACTTCAGCAGCGTGACGCTGCCACCCTGAACGGCATAATGGTGTCCCTCGGTCTTGGCGCTTTCTCCTATTGGGCGAAGGAGAGGTTTGCAGACCGCGAGCTCTCCGACGAGCCGGCGCAATGGGTTATCGAAGCGATCGACAAATCTGGGCTGACCGGATGGCTGATGGAAGTGAACGCAATCTCCGAAAAGGTAAGTCGCGGCACAGTTGGTCTTTCTGCCATCACTGGCAAGCAGATCTCCCGCTACGCCAGCCGTAACGCCACGGCGTCACTGCTGGGGCCATCGCTGGGAACGGTGCAGGATATGATCAACGTTGCCGGCTCAGTTGCAACGGGTAGCGCCACGAAGCGTGATCTCCATACCGCGAGAACCTTGTTGCCTGCGCAGAACCTTTTTTACCTCCGCCGACTTTTCGATCGAGTGGAAGCAGCGACGGGAGATAGTCTTGCGCTTCCGGAGCGGTGAGAGTCCCTTTCTGGGCACTAAGTCATGCGCATTATCGCTTCACGTGTGGCGTCTATCATTGTCGTCAATGCCTGTTCCAGATCTCGAAGTTGGAGTTGCTTCACCACAACCTCTTCCCGAGGCCCGCATGCAGGCGCGAGCTCGAGCGCTCTTCTAATGTAGCCCAACAGATATTCTGCTGACGACATCAGTTCTGCCGAAATCCCATACGGAGGACCAAGCCCTTGATGCGTCACCGTCTGCGTCAGGAAGGAAAGGAACTCCCGAGTAAGTTCTTCACGAGCGTTGGCTTCCGAGGAGAACTTGACCCTAGCCATAGCGCCGCTGCTATGAGAGCCCCAAGCGGCCATCTTTCCGTTGAAGTCGTAGTCGATGGTGTTTGCGATATCGGCCAAAGCGCCTTCGAACGAGGATATGACGCGCTCCTTCTCTGCAGTCTGCTCTTGACGCTCGAGGATCGCTGTTTGCACCGCGATAAATTCGGCTTGCTTCTTGGCTTCGTCGGCCTGAGCTCTCATGACTTCTCGCTGCTCACGCATCTCGTCACGAGTAAGTTTCAACTCCTCTCGCGTCAGTCCTAGCTCCTGACGCTGAGCCCCTAGCTCCTGCGACTGGATGAAAACAGCGGCCACCAACCAGAAGAACGCGAGGGGCGCGAACACACCGGCGAGAAAATCGCCCCACTCATTCGCCGACAAACAGGCGAAGGTGCCACTGCATTCTCCAGGAGAGGCCGCGCTCCAGCCCAGCCCAATCCCCATAGCGAGCCAGATGACGCTCGCTCCACCAAATATCCAAAACGGCGATATCCTACGCTTCACTCGCACACCGTAGGATTGCTGCGGCCGTCCCAGTCTGTGTAGCAGCTGGAGTCTTGCATCGCCTCAAGTCGCCAACCCACTCCCGGTATCGACGCACCGATCTCCTGGAACGAGAGAGCAACCGCCGCGAAAATCAGGATGCCGGCAGGCCAGGCCAACAGATGCCGCTCGGTGCGCCTGAAGACAGACGTACCAGCCCAGAAGGCGCCGCCAAAGCTGGCCGCTATGCCGCCCCACTGCAATATGACCGCGATGAAGGCCTCAAAGAACCCGCTGACAAAATCACGCTCGCCCCAAGCCATGCTTCCAGCGTCCAGAACCATCAGGGCGGTGATAGCAGACGCCCACTTTGCCCAAACCGGCCAAGTCATCCATCCATCGACAGCGCGTCCTATCATTGTCAGCGCTTCTTCGGCCGCATCACGCGAGGGCTGATGTTGTCGTAGATCTCCTGCGCCGACCACGCGCCTGGCGGAACAGGGCCTTTCTTGGAGTCGAAGAACCTGACGATCAGGTCCTGGCCAGGCTTGACGATGTTGTATGTCTGCCCGGGATTATAAGTGGTGTAGGCAGTGTTCCCGATGACATTGGTTTGCATATAACCGGATGTCTGTCCATATTCGTTGCGAGTAGCATCCGCGCTAGAGACCACGGCAAAGTGTGTATTGCCGGTACTCAGCGCTGTCTCGGCTGCCTTCAGAAGAGAATAATCCTGCACTGTGGTGGAGTCGGTAAATCCGTTTCCGCGTGAGACGATGCGGTAAGTGTCGCTTGTGATCGGCATAGCGGAAACACCACCAGTAGCCCCCATGTCCTGGTATTGTGTTTGGCATCCTGCCAGCAACGCCGTGACAGTAGCCATGATCGCCAACTTCCAACCCATGCTTCCCCCCTCATAGCTGCCTTATTGTGCTCCGGGCCACCGTCTGCGGCGAGTTAACGCGAGTCAAGAGTGTGCCGCCACTTGATCCTACCTTGAGATGTACCTGCCATTATTTGGACTCGCCAAATCCGCGAATCTATGCTGATCCTCCCGTCACAGGGGGGATTGATGATCAACATTGACATACATACCAAAGTCATTGGTTCCGACACCAGCATCTTCGTGGCGCGGCCAGGACGCAACTATCGCTTCTTCCAAAGGTTTGTAGACCACAACTTCGTTGGCCCAGATCTGCCAGGGCTGGATCTTCCGCCCTTCACTGAAATTGATGACGTCGAGGACCTTGAAGAGAGGGTGAAGAGGTCGTTTGAGCTCCGCCGGTACTTCACGCGCGGAGAAAGAGATATTGACTACCCAAGCCTTGATCTTGCGAGCTACGAGGACACGGCAACTTCGCGTTCAACTGCGCAGATCGTTCGAGTAGTCAGAGCGTATTTTGGCGGGATGAAAAAGGGGGACATCGTCATAGTCCCTCCGGCGCCGTTTCGATCGATGGCCCAAATTGGTGAACTGACAACTGAGCCGAACGATGTTCGCAGTCTAAACATCGAAATGTACGAGGGGCGTCCTCTTAGTGGCCGTTACGTTAGGTGGCTGGCCTCGATTGAGAAGGCGAAGCTGCCTCCGCAAACGTTGGACGCGCTACAAAAGCCCTCACCTCTGATCTCGCTAATCAAGCCTGCATGGCCGGCCATCTTTCGCAGGGCGTACGGGTCTTACATGACCAGCGACGAGTACGGTGCGCGATTCGAGGTGACATCCGACAGATTTCAGACAAACGATGACTTTCTCATTCAAGCATTTTTCAATTTTGTGGCCGCCAACTTCGATCGGGTCGAAAAAGAAGCTTCTGTTTATGACTTTTACAACGGCGCATTCTCGGCGGAGGATGTAGCTCCGGACCTGTACACGAACGTAAACTCGCCAGGTGGCATTTCATTGAAATCTGCCGTGGCCATCCCTATCGTAATAGCAACAATGCTGAACATCGCGATCACAGTCGGTCCTGATGCCCACGCAGCTGCGGTAAACGACCAAATCACGTTTGGGAATTCACAAGCTCCTCCAAACGATCCATGTACCGCGCTAGTAAGGCGGCAGGTAGTGACACAATTAACTCTTTTGGGATACGATAAGTGGGCCATAGCCTGCCAGAATGCGCGTGCTGCAGCTGTCCGAACCGGAATCTCATCATCTGTGGAAGTTAAGCCGTGATGAACTTTTTCGCCAAGATGCCTGACTGGTTGAGGAACGGTCTACTCGTAATAGGCGGCGGCTTGATCGGCTGGTTCGGCAATCAGTACATGGATGCACGTGGCGCCTACAAAGAGTCACTCACAGCAAACTACGACAGCTTCAACCAAGCATCCTCTGGCTTAGAAGACTCGCTTCGCGAATTCGCTGCTATTGCCCAGGGCCTGAAGCCGAAGACGCCGGAAGCCACCGTGCAACTCCAGAGCCATCTACTTGATGTTCTAAGGGTGGCGAAAGACCTCAACAGGCGTCTGGGACACAACGAACCAGTGATGACGGAATTTGAATCGGCGACTGTAAGTCTTATGCGGGCCGCGGATCGCGTCACCGGGCCGTTGGATGGGAAACAGATGGTCGAAGCTGTCGAGAATTACCTATTCGCAGAAATGCAGCTTCGTGACGCCGTAGTAAATGAAACCAACGCCATCGTAGGTGGTTGGCTTCTTTGAAGCACGCACATGTCTCTCTGCGCCCGAATGAGAACGAGTTACCGTTAGGCGAGGTGCTTAGAGTTTCAAGCTACGCAACTTGGCAAAGAAGCTGTTGCAGTCAGCGTCCAGCTTCTGAAGCTGCGGCATAACAGCTTCATTCTCGCGTTTAACACTGGATGCGGCGGCGCCGGACGGCGCAAATAATCCGTGGATGCGGTTGTTTATGTTGTCGATCATGACAACAAACTTCTTCAACTCGCCACTGACCTCAAGGGTAGTTCTCCGTTGGAACACCGCCTCTCTTAGCTCGTCTGGCACCGAAACCGTTCCGTGGTACCTGCTTGCCGCTTTCTCAGCTATTTCCCGACACACCGGGACCAGTGAGAAGGCGACAGTCGAAGCATATTGCAGGTCCTCTAGCCTCATCGTCATTTGAACCTGCTCCGCTGAGGAGAGGGCAATGCGGTTGCTAAGAGCAGCATTTTGGGCGGCTATAAGGTTGCTCTGCTCAATGAGGGCATTCCCACGGTAGCCGATGTACAGGGCGACGGCCAATCCGACGATCGCAGCGACTGCTTGAATATAAGCGGCAGCAACTTGATGACCTATCGAATCAAGACAGCGTACTCGATTTATCAGTTTCGAGAATGGCATCACATTAGTTGACGAAAGAGTATGTGTCCCGGAGCGGGAATAAGCTGGTTATCGGTAAACTTTCGTTCAGGAACTAGTCAAGTAGCCGTTGCCAATCAACCAATCACGGAGAATCAGTCGGATCACTTCCGACTGATTAAGCGGCGGATCCGCCTCTGCTCGGAAAGCTTCAATAGCCGCAAGCAGCTCGTCGTTCAGGGCGACAAGCTTCTTGATCGGGAACTCTGTAGGTCTGCCTCGTCGCGCCATCTTTGAATTTCGCATATAGGTAATTGACTCAAATTTGATTTACCTATATACGAAAATCAGGCCGAAGGGAAGGTGCAAGCTCCCGCCTCGGCCCTAACCGCAACCGAACCAATAGGAGTTCGATCATGGCTAACGCTGCTCGTAACATGGAAGTCGTTTCCTCTGAAGTGACAGAAGCACCGGGGCTGCTCACGGTGATCAGCAATCACATCAAGGCCCGCGAGAAGTTCCTGGAGATCGCGGAAGAGGAGGAGCGGCAGCAGGACGCATTCAAAGCAGCGTTCAAAACCGAGTTGTTCCACGGCCCGTTCAAAACGGCTTACGACATGCACAGGGGCAGTGAGTGGGTAAAGGAGCAGATCACCACCTCCATCACCTGGTACATTTCGAAGTTCCGCGAGGCCCTTGGGAAGGTGGATGAGGAGCTTCTTTCCACTGTTGAAGAGCGGATGTGGAAACTGGACAAGGAGTACCAGGGCGCCGTCGATGCGGCCTATGGAGAAGAAGAGGTCAAGCTCCGGCGCGTTGAACGAAGGTACGATGAGCTGTCGGAAGCGGAGCTAGAGGCCTTGATGGCAGTCTGCGCGCATGTTTGTGTGACCCCGGAAGAGGCGAAGAACAAGGCCGATTACCTCCTGACCCATGTCAGGATGAGCAACATGCAATCCTCCCATTTGGAGGCTGTACTCAAGGCAATGAAAGAAGGGGCCTGAGCCTCGTCACTTCATAATCTTGATGATTGACCATCATCTGTCGCTTTGCTGGAGTGGCCCTCCACGAACTGGGGGGCCGCAATGTCAGACGAAGACAAGCCGCATTTTCTCCGCATCGCCGCGACTAACGACCCAAAGCGAATCGACCGTCGGCGCGGTCTGGAAGAGCTCCAATGGCCTCTAAAGGAACTCGCGGCGAACCTGATCCGAGTTACCCGCGGAGCCGGCCGACCGGAGGAACTTGGCGCTCAGTGCAAGGCAGTGGTGGAAGCCTATTCATCATTCAGGGCTGTCAGTGGCAGTTGGCCCACAGCGGCGGAGATTTCGGACATACTGTCGATCGCCGATGAGGTTCCTAAAGGCCTCACCCCCAGAACGCGGGAATGGGAGGAGGCGCTGGACGAAGTCATGCTCGGATCGCTCCAGCGGGCTGCATCCAAGATCCTGGGACAGAACACTCAGGCGAGGGCAGGGGAGTCGCAGCTGTTCGAGGGCCTGAAAACGCTCGAGCGGCAACGGGAGGAGAACCGGCAAGAGTATCGGCCCGTGGCCAAACCGCCTCCTAAGCCGAAGAAAGCTCTCCGTAAGGCAAGAAGCCCTGCGCGCTGATTTGTACGCAAGAGGAGAGACCGCCAGAATTCGGACTGAAAATCAAACAGTTAGGCGGCCAGATGGCGGAAGAGGTGGGATTCGAACCCACGGTACGGTTTCCCGCACGCCGGTTTTCAAGACCGGTTCCTTAAACCACTCGGACACTCTTCCAGCGCCTGCACGTCCGGGCGCATTCCATACGCCTTTAGCTGCTGGCCAGGGTAGCGTCAACATGAGCAGCGCGGCATTGGCCCGGCGTTTGGGAAGCACCCTCACACCGCAACCATGACCTCATCGTGGCTCGATCCAGAGGTTGAGGTAGGTGGGATCGAATTCCGCCAGTGTCCGCAGGCGTTCCCAGTCGAGGATGGACACCGTCTGGTTGACCCAGGAGATCAGTCCGTTGCGGCGCATGTCCTGGATGACCCGGTTCATGTGGACGAGCGAAAGTCCCATGACATCGGCCATTTCCGCCTGGGAAAGCGGGAAGTGAAAGCTTTGTCCATCGACGTTTCCAGTGATCTGCAGCCGCGCATAGAGCTCACAGACAATGTGCGCGAGATGGGATGCCTTTGAGCGGCGCCCCATCGCGACGATCCACGCGCGATGGATCGAACCGTGGACGAGCGTGTCCAGCCAGAGCAACCGTGCAAGATGGGGCGAGCTCTCGGTGATCTGCCTCAGATCGGCATGATCGGCAAGCAGGACGTGGCACGGGGAGAGGGCAACGATGCCATGATCCATCGTCTTCAACAGGAAGGCGTGCAGATCCACGAAGTCGCCGGGCACGTGCAGCGCCGTGATCTGGCGTCCCCCATCCCGGGTTATCTTGTAGCGGGCCGCAAAGCCCTGGACCAACAGGGTGCTGCATGTCGGGCGCGAGCCGTCACTGACCAGGTCATCACCCTTTGCAATCCGCCGACTCATGGTCATCGTCTTGCGCAAAAGCGCATGCTCGCTTGGAGCGAGGACGTCGCGATGCTCGAGGTTCAGGAGGAGCGGCTCGATCATGATTGTCCTTTCTTTCCCATCCGGCGGGACGGATCAAAACCGTTACCTGATGAACACTTAAGCCGGGAACAAAGTTGCCTCGCATCATTTCGGTAGGCGAGCAGTTGCAGAGACCAAGGCATGCCACGATATTTCTTCGACCTGACGAACGGCGACGGGCTGACGCGCGACGAGATGGGTTCCGTATTTCCCGAAAGCCGCGAGCCCCTATTGAAGGAGGTCAGCCGGATACTGACGGATCTCGCCCGCGATGAATTGCCGGGCACCGACAGCGGGGAGATCACCGTCACCGTTCGAGACGAGCGTGGATGCACGGTACTCGTCGGCTCGCTCGATTTCCAGACAAGATGGCGTCCCACGCCTGAGCCGGGTTAACCCTCCGCTAACCATCGCAATCGAAATTGCCGCTTATCCCCAGAATTTATTCGCATTTTCGCCACTTTGCGGACATTCACTGCGCAGGTTGCAGCGCGCGGGTAAGCGCTGAGCGAGAATTGGAATGACAGGCGCGCAGGCAGCGGATTGCGGCACGTCAAGCAGGGCATGGGGAATTGACGTTGGGCGGACGCAAATTATCGCAATCGAGGCGGTGGATCGGTGTGGCCTTGATATGCCTCGGAGCTGCATCCTGCGCCACCAGTGAGCAGCCCAAGTCCAAATCCCGCAGCAAGGAATATTTCTCCGAGAGGGAATACGGGGTCAAGGCGAGCCCGCGGCTGGTTGCCGAGGGCAAGCCAGTACCGAAGGGCGGCGGCCGCTTCATCGTGGGCAAGCCTTACAAGGTCAAGGGAAAGACCTATGTTCCGCAGGAGGATCCCGCCTATAACAAGACCGGTCTTGCATCGTGGTATGGTTCTGCGTTCCATGGACGCATGACGGCCAATGGGGAGGTCTATGACAAGGAGCACCTGTCGGCTGCCCATCCGACCTTTCCGCTTCCGAGCTATGCGAGGGTGACGAATGTCGAGACCGGCTCATCCGTCGTCGTGCGGGTCAACGACCGGGGTCCCTTTCACCCGGGACGGATCATCGACGTGTCGTCGAAGACTGCCGAATTGCTCGATATGAAACGGACCGGCACGGCCAAGGTGAATGTCCAGTATGTGGGCCGAGCCCGTATGGACGGCCACGACATGCCCTATCTCATGGCCTCCTATGTTCGAAAGGGCGACCGGGTTCCGGGTATCCAGCCGGAAGGGCAGATTGCCACGGGGGTCATGGTCGCATCCAACGAAACTCTGGGGGACCAGTTGCAGAGCTATGGTGCAGCCGTTCCCGTGCCCGTCGCTTTCCGCGGCCCGACGCCGAGCGACCCGGCCGCTCCCTCTGAGGCGCCGTTCCAGGGTTTGGATGCGTCCGAAACATTCACCGTGCTGCCCGATATAGGGCCTATGCCTTCGGAGCGTCCTGGATACGGTGTCGCCTCCGGCATTTCCAGCCTGTCTTCGGCCTATGTGGTGGAGCCGGTCAGGGAAGTGGAACTGGTGTTCGATGCGGTCATGGTCCGCAACGACGGCCTTACGGAGCGCTCCATCCTCTCCCATGCGGAACGGCAGCGGGCTAAAAAAACCGCACAGTGACCATAACGTGATTGTGGCTTCCGTATCATATTGATACGCGTGTCCTCCGGGCATGCGTGGAGCAATCATGAGGCTTTTGGTCTTCATCCTATCCGCAGTTCTGCAGGCGCTTCTGGTGGTGCAGTTCGCAGCCGCGCAGGATGCTGCGCCGGCTTTCGCGACGAAGGCACGGCAGGCCTATCTCGTGGAGGCGAAGACGGGGACCGTCCTGCTCGCGGCCAACGAGAACCAGGCCTTCTCTCCCGCATCGCTGGCAAAGCTGATGACGATGGAGGTCGTCTTCAGCGCCTTGAAACGCGGCGAGATATCCCTGGAGGACCGTTTTCCGGTGACGGAATACGCGTGGCGCAAGGGCGGTGCTCCCTCCGGAACTACGACGATGTTCGCTGCCCTCAAGTCGGAGGTCCCCGTTAGCGACCTGATCAGGGGCGTCGTGATCCAGAACGCCAATGACGGCTGCATCATCCTGGCCGAGGGCATCAGCGGTACCGAAGCGGAATTCGCGGCCCGGATGACGGCACGCGCGAAGGATCTCGGCCTGGGACGCTCCACGTTCGGGAATGCGACCGGGCTGCCGGAGGCGCAGAGTTATACGACCGCAAGGGACCTCGTCGAACTGGCACGGCATATCCATCGGGAATATCCGGAATATTACCCGCTGTATGCGCAACCGGATTTCGAATGGAACAAGATATTCCAGCGGAACAAGAACCCGTTGCTGGCGCTCAACATGGGTGTCGACGGCCTGGGCGCGGGCTATGCGGAGGGCGCAGGCTATGCGGTAGTCGCCTCGATCGAACGTGACGGGACCCGGCTGTTTCTCGCATTGGGCGGACTGGCCAGCGACAAGGAACGCCTGGAGGAGGCCCGCCGAATCCTCGAGTGGGGGCTTTCCTCCTTCGAAACCAAAGTGCTCTTCGCTCCGGGCGAGGTGGTCGGGCAGGCCAGCATCTATGGAGGGGAGACGCGCTATGTCGACCTTGTCGCGAAGGAGCCCATCGACATATACCTGCCTTCCGAGAATCCCGAGAGGCTGACGGGGAGGATCGTCTACAACTGGCCGCTGCGGGCGCCGGTGGTCGAGGGCCAGGCGGTCGGCACCTTGCGGATCTTTGCGGGAGAGCGGCTTGTTCGGGAGGTGGACCTGGTGGCCGCGCATCCTGTCGGGACCGGCAGCCTTGTCTCCAAGGCCACCGACGCATTGCTGGAACTGATGTTCTTCTGGCTCTAAGCCCGCAGAGGTTACATCCCACCGGCAGATGCGGTACACAGTCGAACACCATCAGGAAGCCCGGCCTGCAGCGGTCCGGGAAGCATGAAGAGCTCAATCGGTTTGGCAACGCGACCAGGATTGTTTGTAACGTTCGAAGGCGGCGAGGGGGCAGGAAAGTCCACCCAGATTCGGCGTCTCGCGGATTCGCTTCGGCTGAGCGGCCGTGATGTCCTTGTCACCCGTGAGCCAGGTGGCTCAGCGGGCGCGGAGGCCGTACGGCATGTCCTCCTGTCCGGAGCAGCGGAGGAATTCGGCATCCGGATGGAAGCGATGCTGTTCGCCGCTGCACGCAACGATCACGTGGAAGAGGTGATCAGGCCCGCGCTCGAACGGGGGGCAATCGTGCTCTGCGACCGTTTCATCGATTCGTCCCGGGTCTATCAGGGGGTCACCGGCAACCTGGAGCCCGAATACCTGGAGATCCTGCAAAGGATCGCCATCAATGGCGTCCGGCCCGATTGTACCATCATCCTCGACCTGCCGGCCGAGAAGGGGCTCGCCAGGGCGCGCACCAGGGGCGGGGAAGCGGCTCCCGACCGGTTCGAGAAGGAGGAATTGCAGACGCACGAGAAACGTCGGGAAGCTTATCTGGAGATCGCGACGGCCGATCCCGACCGATGCCACGTCGTCGACGCCGATCGCCCCGAAGAAGAGATCGCCGCCAGGGTGCTCGCCATCGTCGAGCCGCTGGCACGACATCAGGCAGCGACTGAGACGACAGACGCGGAAACGGTCGGATGAGCGAGGATGTGCACGTCCTGGACGGTGCCGTGGCTCCGGCACGCAATCCGCATCTTTTCGGGCATCAGGCCGCCGAGGCCTTTCTCGCCCGCAGCTACAGCTCGGGCAAGGGACATCATGCGATCCTGATCGAAGGGCCGGAAGGCATCGGCAAGGCCACCCTTGCCTTCCGCTTCGCCAATCACGTTCTCGCCCATCCGGACCCAGAGACGGCGCCTGATCATCTGTCGGCTCCGGATCCGGATTCCGCCGTCGCCCGGCAAATCGCCTCGGGTGCATCCCACAACGTGCTGCATCTCACCCGGCCGGTGGACGAGAAGACCGGGAAGACCAAGACGGCCATCACGGTCGAGGAAGTGCGCCGGGCCGGGCATTTTTTCGCGCAAACATCCGGAACCGGCAACTGGAGGATCGTGATCATCGATCCCGCCGACGATCTCAACCGGAATGCGGCCAACGCGATCCTGAAGATCCTCGAGGAGCCACCCCGGCGGTCATTGTTCCTCGTCCTCTCGCACGCTCCCGGAAAGCTGTTGCCGACCATCCGGTCGCGCTGCCTGCCGCTTCGCCTGTCTCCGCTCAGCGACACGGACCTTTCGCAGTCGCTCAGCGCGCTCGGGCTGTCGCTGGAGGGCGGGCGCACGGAAGAAACCGTGCTTGCAATGTCCAAGGGAAGCGTCTCGCAGGCGCTCAAGCTCCTCAACTACGGCGGGGCGGATATCATCGAAGCCTTCAACGAAATGCTTGCAGCCGACGGTCCGGCCGCAAGGAAGGCGATGCACCGGCTGGCCGACGTGCTTTCCGCAAAGGATGCGGAGGTGCTCCTGAGCTTCTTCCTGGAACATCTCGGCGATCACCTGGTCGAGCAGGCACGCCGCGCGGCGATCGGCGGCAGCCTCGCCTCGGCGGATCGCTATGCACGACTCGCCAGCGAGATCAACGAGAAGATCGGCATATCGCAGGCCTACAACCTCGACCGGAAGCAGACGCTGCTGTCGATCCTGCAGTCGGCCCGCGGCTGAAGGCTGCTCGGCGAACTATGGGTTTCGCTGCTGCGAAACATGCGCTAAGAGCCGTGACCATATCCACAGTGCTCGAGTGCAACGATGCCGGACAAGACCCCCTATTACATCACCACCGCGATCTCCTATCCGAACGGCAAGCCGCATATCGGCCACGCCTACGAACTGATCGCGACGGATGCGATGGCGCGCTTCCAGCGGCTCGACGGGAAGGACGTGTTCTTCCTGACGGGGACGGACGAGCATGGGCAGAAGATGCAGCAGACGGCACGGGCAGAGGGAATCGAGCCTGCGGCACTGGCGGCGCGCAACTCCGCCGAATTCCGTGAGATGGGCCGGCTGCTGAACGCTTCCAACGACGACTTCATCCGCACCACCGAACCGCGCCACCACGAGGCCTGCCGCGAGATATGGAACCGGATGGCGGCCAACGGCGATATCTACAAGGATAGCTATGCCGGATGGTACTCGGTGCGGGACGAGGCCTATTATCAGGAAGACGAAACCGAGGTGCGTCCGGACGGCATACGTTATGGGCCGCAGGGCACTCCCGTGGAGTGGGTGCAGGAGGAAAGCTATTTCTTCAAACTGTCCGCCTACCAGGACAGGCTTCTGAAGCTCTACGAGGAGCAGCCCGGCTTCATCGGGCCCGCGGAACGCCGCAATGAGGTCATCTCGTTCGTAAAGTCGGGCCTGAAGGACCTTTCGATCTCGCGGACCACGTTCGACTGGGGCATCAAGGTTCCGAACGATCCGGCGCATGTGATGTATGTGTGGGTGGATGCACTGACCAACTACGTTACGGCGACGGGATACCTGAGCGACGGCGACGGTCCTCGTGCGAAGTATTGGCCGGCGGATGCCCATATCATCGGCAAGGACATCATTCGGTTCCACGCCGTCTACTGGCCGGCGTTCCTGATGTCGGCAGGCCTGCCGCTGCCCAAGCGCGTCTTCGCCCACGGCTTCCTGCTCAACAAGGGCGAGAAGATGTCGAAGTCGCTCGGCAATGTTGTCGACCCGGTCAACCTGGTGGAGCACTTCGGTCTCGACCAGGTACGCTACTTCTTCCTGCGCGAAGTCTCCTTCGGCCAGGACGGCAGCTACAGCGAAGAGGCGATCGGCACGCGGATCAATGCCGATCTGGCCAACGGTATCGGCAATCTTGCCAGCCGTTCGCTTTCCATGATCGTCAAGAATTGCGACGGCAGGATTCCCGATCCGGCGGAGCTGACGGACGAGGACAAGGCGATGCTTGCCTCCGCCGACGCGATGCTGGAAACCTGCCGTGAGGAGATGGACAGGCAGATGATCCACAAGGCGCTCGCCGCGATCATCGCCGTCGTTTCCGAAACAGACCGGTATTTTGCCGGCCAGGAACCCTGGGCGCTGAAGAAGACCGATCCGGTGCGAATGGGCACCGTGCTCTATGTCACCGCCGAGGTGGTCCGGCAGATCGCAATCCTGTTGCAGCCCTATACGCCGGATGCAGCCGCCAAGCTCCTGGATCTGGTGGCGGCTCCCGCCGACAGGCGCGATTTCTCGGCGCTCGGAGAGGCTGGCCGCCTCGTGCCGGGGACGCCCCTCGAAGCGCCGAAGCCGGTGTTTCCCCGCTATGTCGCGCCGGAAGCGGACGCGTGAGCCCAACGCCATGCTGATCGACACCCATTGCCATCTGGACTTCTCCGACTTCGACGCGGAGCGGGACGACCTCGTCTCTCGCGCCCATCAAGCCGGGGTTGCGCAGATGGTGACGATCTCGACACGGGTGCGCAAGCTCGAGAGCCTGCTGACCCTCACTGAGCGGTACCCTTCCGTTTTCTGCTCCGTCGGCACGCATCCCAACAACGCCGGCGAAGAGCTGGACGTCACGGCCGACGATCTCGTGCGACTGGCGGAAAGCCACGACAAGATCGTCGCGATCGGCGAGGCGGGGCTCGATTACTTCTACGACACTCAGAAGCCTGAAGATCAGCAGACCGGTTTCCGCCGTCATATCGAAGCTGCCCGCCGGACGCAGCTCCCGCTGGTGATCCACAGCCGCAGCGCCGATGCGGATATGATCTCTATCCTGACGGAAGAAAGCGGGAAGGGGGCTTTCCCCTTCATTCTCCACTGCTTCTCCTCCGGCGCCGAACTTGCCCGCACCGGCGTCGAACTGGGCGGCTATATCTCCTTCTCCGGCATCCTGACATTCCCGAAGTCCGAGGAACTGCGGGAAATTGCCAGGTCCATTCCGCACGATCGGCTGCTGGTGGAGACCGACGCGCCGTATCTGGCACCGAAACGCTGGCGGGGAAAACGGAACGAGCCGGCCTATGTGGTGAATACTGCCGAAATTCTGGCCGACACGCTGGGCTTGACGTTCGCGGAGATTGCGCAGCTCACCACCGAAAATGCATTCCGCATCTTCTCCAAGATGCCGCGGGTGCAAGGGTGATGGGCTATCGCCGCCGCTTCACCGTCCTCGGCTGCGCATCCTCACCAGGGGTTCCACGCATCAACGGAGACTGGGGCGCCTGCAACCCGGACAACCCCCGCAACCGCCGCACGCGCGCCGCCTTTCTCGTGGAACAGATCGGGCCTGACGGCGCCCGGACGACGATCGTCGTCGACACCGGCCCGGATTTCCGGGAGCAGATGATCTCTGCGCAGGTGAAGCGCCTCGATGCGGTTCTCTACACCCATGGCCATGCCGATCATCTCCATGGCATCGACGATCTGAGGGGTTATTACCACGTTCAGCGCAGCAGAATTCCGATCTATGCCGATGCCTTCACCATGGATCGCATCAGACAAGGATTCGGATATTGCCTCGAGACCCCGCCGGGCGGCAACTATCCGCCGATCGTCGAACCGCGCATCATCGGATCGTTGGAAAAGCCTACGATCATCCATGGCGACGGCGGCCCGGTCGAGGTGCTGGCCCATAGACAGGTACACGGCGATATCCATTCGCTCGGCTTCCGCTTCGGCGATGTCGCGTATTGCAGCGATGTGAGCGATTTTCCCCCGGAAAGCCAGGACAGGCTCAAGGGGCTGGACCTGCTCGTGATTGACGCGCTTCAGCATCACCATCATCCCAGCCATCTTTCGCTTGAACAGGCGCTTGAATGGATCCGGATACTCCAGCCGAAGAAGGCCGTGCTGACGCACATGCACACGCCGCTGGACTATGATGCCGTGATGGCGTCGACGCCGGATCACGTGGTGCCGGCCTATGACGGCCTGAGCTTCGACTTTGACGTGACGTTGCCTTAGCGGTTGAGACGCCAAGATAACCGGCGCCGCCAAAGAACTTGTATAAAATAACTATCGTTCAGTTCCATAATCTATCTTATGCGATTTTGATTTGTAGCGGCTATTTAGTAATGCGACAGTTGGGCCAGTTAGAGATGCGACAGTCTCGCCTCTCGACGCACTGGTCAAAGCCAACGTTGGGAGCAAGGATGACGATCTTCAGCCTGGTCGAGACCATGAGCGGTTGGAGTCGTCATGTCCTTTATGATCACCATGTCGCAGAAAGAGTTGCATCGCCTCGAACTCATCCAGAGATCCGTGACGAACGCCTGAGCGTCGTCCAGGCGGCCGAACGGCTCGACCTCAGTCGAAGTCAGGTCCATCGGCTGCTGCAAGCCTATGATCGGGATGGTCCGGCCGGGCTTGTTTCGAAGAAGCGATCTCAACCGAGCAATCGGCGTCATAGCGAGGAGTTTCGCAATGCGGCGCTGGATCTGATCCGCGAGCGCTATCTGGATTTCGGTCCGACGCTGGCGCGTGAGAAGCTGATCGAGCTGCACCATATCTCTGTCGCCAAGGAGACGCTGCGACAATGGATGACCGAGGCTGGTATCTGGGTCTCACGCAGAGAACGCAAGAAACGGGTTTTCCAGCCACGCGGCCGGCGTGATTGCTTTGGCGAACTGGTGCAGATCGATGGCTCGCATCACTGGTGGTTCGAGAACCGTGGGCCCAAATGCGCCCTGCTCGTCTATATCGACGACGCCACCGGCAAGCTGCTGCATCTACGGTTTGCCGGATCGGAGAACACATTCAACTATCTGCACGCGACCAAGGCCTATCTGCAGCAATGGGGCAAACCGCTGGCTTTCTATAGTGACAAGCATGGTGTATTTCGCTCCACGCATGCGTCGGAGAAGGACCGGACGAGCGGCCTGACACAGTTTGGTCAGGCGCTCTATGAGCTGAACATCGACATCATCTGCGCCAACACTCCGCAGGCCAAGGGCCGTGTGGAACGTGCCAACCAGACATTGCAGGATCGGTTGGTCAAGGAGATGCGGCTTCGGGGTATCGATACAATCGAAGCAGCCAATGCCTATGCACCTGAGTTCATTGCGGATTTCAACGCGCGTTTCGGCAAGCCGCCGCGCAATCCGAAGGACATGCACCGGCCGTTGGCCAACCATGAGAACCTCGATGGCGCCATGTGCCGCAAGGAAGTTCGCACGCTGTCGCAGGCTTTGACGCTGCGCTATGACAAGGTGCTGTTCATCCTTGATCCGACAGATCTTTCCAGATCCCTGGCGGGTAAGAAGGTCGTCGTTTGCGACTATCCGGACGGGCGTCTCGAGATCATGCACGAGAGCTTTGCCCTGCCCTACAGAACCTTTGACACGTTACGCTCCGTGCATCGCGCCGAGGTCGTCGATAACAAGCGGTTGGACGACATGCTGTCTGTTGTCGCCGAGCTGCAGGCTGGGCGGGAGCAGCAGCGCAGCAAGGGCGGACCACGGCGAACTGGGCAGACGGACCATATGTTCGGCATTCGCGATGGCAGCACGGGGAACGGCTACCAGAAGCGTGGACGCAAGCCGAGAACGGATTACATGAACGATCCGGCGGTGATCGCACGGCGGGAGAAAGCGTTATTGAGGCAGTCGGCTGCGGAATAAAGGGCGTCAATGCACGCCGATATCGCTTTGCGTATCTGACTCCAATTGGAGGCAGGCGGACCAAAGTGGCGTCTTGTGGAAGACTCCGTCTTGAAGAAGCGTGAGCCCTTCTCGTGCCTCATAAAGCAGGCCCAGCCAGCACAGGCGCCGCAGGACGCCATATTGGAGATCGGATTTGAGCTCCCAGGCTTCCAGGGTCATTTCGGTGTCTGACAGGGGCGCGAAGTCTGGATTGAGGATTTTTACAACATCCAATGGCGTGCAACCTTCTCTGGCCTTGATATTAAGAAGGTTGAGGAACATGCGCCACCAGCGTAGGCGCGCTTGCACCTCAGCTTCCCGCTCGGTGGCATGGACATACGAGTAGAGATAGTCTGTGGCGACGAGATCGAAGAAGGCTTGCGGGTTCAGCAGAAACTCGCGACCTCGTTTGGTTGGCAGCAGAACATTCTTTTTCCGGCGAAGCAGCTTCAGATGGCGGGTCATGTCGCGCACGACCCAGAGCGGCGGCATGTCGCTTTCATTCAGCACTTTGTTCATGCTGTAGAGATCTTCGGCCGTGAAGTCGGGCCAGAGGAAGTTTACAGCCGCCCAATGCACGAACTTGCGGTTCATGGCGCCGGTCGCGGTCAATCCTATGCCACCCTCACCGTCAGCATAGGCAACGGACAGAAGCATGCCGCGAAGAAGAGGTGACAGCGCGGCGACATCGACGTCACCCTGCAGCTTGATTTCCGGAAGCATCGTGCAGCTTTGATCCCTACCCGCTCAATTCAGATAGAAGCGAGTATCAGCCGGCGACTGAACAATTGCTATTGAGAAAGCTAAAGCCGAAGAGGTGTTCTTTCACCCGCCCCCGCTCCTTCCTTGCAACCCGGCACAGCCGGTCGGATCGGGGGCTGATCGTCAGAGCCAGACGAGATGCCGAGTGTCGCATTTCTAACTGGCTGGCTGGCACGCGCCTCTAGGGTCGAAACCCATTGATCATGTTGATTTGCTGCGGCAAATCGGATTCAAGGTTCCCAATCAATGGATTGGAGGCTTGAATGGGGCGCTTGTTCTGGCTGTCGGACGAGCAATGGGCGGTCATTGAGCCCCTGTTGCCGAGGAACAAGGGCGGGGCTCGCCGGGTCGATGATCGTCGAGTGATCTCCGGCATCATCCACGTTCTCAAGGTCGGCTGCCGGTGGTGCGATTGCCCGGGCGACTATGGCCCTTCGACCACGGTCTACAACCGCTTCAACCGTTGGTCTCGCAAACGGTTCTGGACTGAATTGGTCGAGGCGCTCGCGACGTCTGGCGCAGTCACCAAAAGCACCTCCATCGACAGCACCTACGTCAAGGCGCACCGCTCGGCCCATGGCGGCAAAGGGGGGCGAAAAATCAGGCTATCGGACCTTCGCGCGGCGGGCAAACCACCAAAATCCACGTCCTCACCGACGTGATCGGTCGCCCTTTTGCATTCATGCTGACCGGTGGCAATGCAGCAGACAGCCCGGTCGCGCCACACTTGCTGGCTGGTCTGAAGGGTGCGCGATATCTCCTTGCGGACAAGGGATATGACGCCAACAGTCTGCGAAAGCGACTGCGCCAGTCCGCAATCGTCCCCGTGATACCTGGCCGTTCAAATCGCACAAGGCCGATCCGATACGACCGCGAACGCTATAAGAGCCGCCACCTCATCGAGAACGCCTTCTGCCGACTGAAAGACTTCCGACGCGTCGCAACGCGTTACGACAAGCTTGCCAGAAACTTCCTCTCCGCAGTCGCCTTGGCCACCCTCGTCGCGTTCTGGCTATGATTGAGTCTGAACCCTAGCATGTTGATGTCCCTACGCTTCCCGCCGCTTCTTGCAGGATGCGGGACGTGATGTTCGGAGTAAAAGTAAATTCATAACCTGCGACTAGCGTAGTTTTCGACATTAGCAGGTTCTTTTTAATGAATGACGTTATGACGACTTTCGGGCGCCTGCCGCTGATCCTGCAGACATGCTGGGTTGTGGCCGCCGCCGTCCTTGGAGCAGACCTGCTAACGCTGATCTTTTACGGTATCTTCTTCACCGACCGGCTGATTTTGGATCTGGTATTGACCACGATCATCACACTGCTGGTAGGATTCCCGATCGCCTACTTCTTCCTGGGGCAGCAGCTAAAGCTTGCCATGATGACGATCAGACTGGAGCAGAGCGCTCGCACCGACCATTTGACCGGCCTTGGTAACCGTTCTGCGTTTTTTGAGGGTGCGTCGTGCTTTCTCGACCAACCGGATGGGCGCGGGGCGCTGTTGTTCATTGATGCCGATCATTTCAAGTCTGTTAACGACGCCTTCGGGCATGCCGCCGGTGACGCTGTCCTGAAGAATATCGCCAAGACCATTACGGAGGTGGTCGGGGAACGGGACGTGTCCGCGCGTATCGGTGGGGAGGAGTTCGCCATCTTCTTAGCAGGAGCAAGCTGGCGAGCAGCCGCAGAAGTGGCGGAACGGATCAGGCTCAAGGTTCAGGATACGGTCGGGCCGGCGAGCGGACTGGTAGACAAGGTCATCACGGTGAGTATCGGCATCAGCATCAGCGCCGGTCAAGATACTTTAGAGCACCTAATGTCGCGGGCGGATCAGAATCTTTATCGGGCCAAGGAACTTGGGCGCAACCGCGTCTTCGTCGATCAGTTGGCCGGACGATCTGCGGCTTAAAGCTCCTTACGCAGCGACCAGATTGGACTGAAGAACAGTTTTCTCACCTTCCGTTAACCGACGCTCCATCTCAGCCGTCTCTGGGATTGGAGTGAGGGTGCAGGATCCCCGTCGCTAGCTTTCAGCAGTCGAGTGCGATTGGAGGCAGTGATCAACGTTCCGCTCAGCTGGAAGCTAGAAAGACGATCACAACGAAGAGCCCGTACCGCGGCGCTTACTGCGGACGATGACCGGGCATCGTCCTCTGCCACAGATTGAAGAGCTCAGTGACAACGGCAGTGAATGGTTGCCGGCGCGCCGCGACACGTATGCTTCGCGTGCAGCGAGATGTTCCGTCCAGACCTCATCAAAACGGCCAGGGGCTGTGACGAGATACTCGCTGAACAGTCGACCATGAAGGCGCTCGTGGGTGAAGTGGCACCGAGCAGTTGGCTGAAACCGGTCAGAGGTATTCCAAGGCTGAAGCACAAGGTGATTCCGCCCAAACGCACAGAGCTGGACTGGCCCTGGAGATCTACGCCCTAAGTTCACGTTCTCTTGGCGATCGTATGCCGTATCTTAGAGGCTGCATGTTCGCTGGAGCGCTGGGAATCATGAGAGGTGTCCGCAACGCATTTCTTTTTGCGACGCTGGGAGAGTATCTCGCTCTCATCATAAGTTTCATAACCGTTGCCGTCGTTTCCCACTTGATGACACCTGCCGAAATCGGGCTTTCGGTTGTCGGAATGGGCGTGGTCACCTTGATCTTCTCGTTGCGCGAGTTTGCAACGTGCGACTTCCTCATCCAATTGGATACGGTCAAGCGTCAGGACGTCTGCACTGCTATGACATTAATGATCATCGGCACGATAATGCTGGCCGCGCTGCTTTTCTTCGCTTTGCCTTGGCTTTCCGTCTTCTTCGAAAGTGAAATCTTGAAGACGTTTTTCTTGTTGATGATCGGCGCGACTGTGATCGAGAGCTTGTCGCGTCCAGGGATGAGCCTCTTCCGGCGAGACATGATGTTCGGCAAGATTACGATGATAAAAACCGCCGCGACACTCGCAACTGCGTTGATCACCATCTACTTGGCTGTTCTCGGCTGGGGGGTGGTCAGCTTTTCTCTGGGTGCGATCGCAGGGGCCTGCATCACCGCAAGCCTAACACTTGCTATCCGACAAGACTGGTGGAGCTTCAAGCCGTCGCTCCAATCTCTTACCAAAGTTGCAGAGTTCGGACGCTACAAAGGCGCCACCAACGTGGTTGACCAGTTCTATAATGCGCTGCCGAATTTGATCCTGGGAGGTATTATGTCGACGGCTGAAGTCGGCAAATATAGCCGGGCGGTTACAATATCCAATCTTGCGGACCGCGTCGTCCTTTCCGGGGTGTTCACCGTGGCCTTTCCGGCTCTTGCGGCCGCAGTGCGAGAGAAAGTTGATATACGTAAGTCCTTCTTGGGTGCGATCAGTTCGATCACTGTCGTCTATTGGCCCGCGCTGTTGATGGTGGCGTTCCTGGCGGCGCCCCTCGTTGATCTATTGCTTGGACCCGGGTGGGAAGAGGTTACGCCGGTTGCGCGGATCCTGGCATTGTCAGCATTGTTCTGGTTTCCCAATGTCCTGACGTACCCGCTGCTGATCGGGTTAGGTGCCAACAGACCTGCCTTCATGTTCAACATCATCTGCCGTTCGCTTGCCGCAGCCATATCGTGTGCTGCAGCCTTTCTGGGCCTCATGGCGATCGCCTACAGTCAGTTCATCAGCCTGCCACTGCAAATGCTGATTGCATTGATCTATGTGCGCCGCTACGTCTATTTTAGCTGGATGGACCTTTTCCAAGTCCTTTGGCCGAGCGCACTCGTTTCTGCCTGCACGGTCGTCGGCCCGTTATTGATGTCTGCGTATCTGCAGTATGAACTGCAATTCTCCCTTGTTGAAGCAATCTACGCATGCGCGTTTGCTCTTGTGGGGTGGTATGTGGGGCTAGTTTTGTCCGGTCACGCCTTCCTCAATGAAATCTCGGCGCTCTTGGAGGATAGCGGCAAATGGGTCCGTGGAAGAGCAATTTGGCTTGGTAGAAGTGCCAACTGAAGCAGGATGAGGGTGAAACCGAGATGGCGCGCATCGACGTAGCGGTACCGAACTACAACTACGGCCGGTTTCTGCAGTCCTGTGTCAACAGTATTTACCGGCAGGGCATCGATGGCATCCGGATCCTCATAATTGACAACGCTTCCACGGATGACAGCGCCGCTATCGCACGTCGCCTTGCGGAACGCGACCCAAACGTAGAGCTGTGCCTTCGGACAACGAATCTCGGTCAGCATGCATCATTCAACGCAGCCGTTGATTGGGCTCAATCGGAGTATTTTGTCATCTTGTGCTCCGATGACTATTTAGCGGATGGAGCGCTCCAAAGGGCGATCAACGCACTTGACCGCCACCGGGACGCGAGCCTTGCATTTGGTGGAACGCTCTTCGTTGAAGAGGGTTCCCCGAGGCCGGCTGCGCTCAAACCGCAAGGGGCTGGATGCCTGCGCTATTGGAGCGGCACAGATTTTCTTCGGGCCACATGCAGGAGCGGACGCAATCTCGTCGGTGGACCGTTGGCTGTGGTACGAACGGCTGCCCAAAAAGCCGCGGGCCATTACTGCCAGGACCTGCAGCATACGGACGATATGGAAATGTGGATGCGCCTCGCAGCGATTGGGGCGGTAGTCGAGCTCGATGATGTGCTGGCCATTGTGCGGCTGCACGGGGAGAATCGATCAGCTATCCTCGCCGACGTCCTGCACTGGAACCGAGCAGCCGAAGCGGCGTTCGAGAGTTTTTTCGCGGGATTCGGTGCAAGCTTGCCTGACGCCAAGTCCTTATTTGATGATGCAAAGCGATGTTTGAGTGACCGAGCATATTGGGCTGCGATCTCGCACTTGATACAGCGGCAGCCCGGCGCCCCTGAACTTGCAAAGCAGGCTGTCGCGCTGCGACCGGCCTGCATCGTCCTTCCACCGTTGGGTTACGCTTGGCGCAAGACCCGGATGTCACACCGCCTCAAGCAGATGTGGTCGAGCAAGAAAATGGTTGCTTCGTGAGCCTTCTTGCTAATCCTCACGGCAATCGGGTGAGTGGCGGAGTGCCTAGTCTCGCCAAAGTCTCCACCGGATGGACGTGAAGGTGAACTGCACCCCTTTTCGATCGGTGAACTGCCCCCCTTTCGACCGGACAGTCGGCATAAGCAGAAAGGCTCAAGCACAGGCTTGCTGGGGGCATTGGCCGGGAGCAGTGTGTGCGAGTTCGCTGAGCGCTCTGCTTGCAACGCGTCTGAAGTAGTTCTTCATGTGGTGCTGCCCAGTTCGTAAAGGCAGGGTTTATCAACTACACTTGCTTCTGAATAACGCAACCTTCCAAAAGCAGTAGCTTGGGTCACAGGTCTCGTGGCTACCACGCGACGTTGCGCAACGGAATGGCGACGTTGTCGACCGCCAGTAGGCTTGTAAGTCCGAGAGTCTTCAGCAGCTCAATGCAAATCATCATATCAGTGAACCCGAAACCAGGTTCTTCACTGCGGATCTTCGACAATGGTTGACGAATGGGACGCGCCGAATGTTGGACCTCAGAAGCCGAAAGTACAGGCGAGTCGCAAACGAAGCCGTGCTAGAACTTAGCAAATGCCGTCTTCCTTGGAAGAGGATGCACAAGCCACGTTAGGCGGACAGGATAATTGATGTCATCGTCGGGCTCCTCGCAAACCAAGGTCTGGGATTTTCTTCATCTGCCACGATAGAACTATGGGAGGCAAACCCATGGATGAGTCAAGCCGAGCCGACCATGCAGATCAGATGGCTGAACTTACTGCCACTGTCGTGGTAGCTTACGTGAGTAAAAATGCCGTCAGTTTGCAAGAATTGCCGGCTCTCATCGTACAGGTCCGCGACGCCCTCGCCAGATCATCGGAGGTGGTCGAAGCTGAACTCCCAGAGAGCTCTCAAAAACCGGCTGTTGCGATAAGGAAGTCAGTGGAACCCGGCTGCATCACCTGTCTAGAGGATGGGCTCCGCTTTAAGTCACTGCGGCGCCATCTGATGAAACGTCACAACATGACGCCTGAGCAGTATCGTACCAAATGGCAGCTTCCGGCGTCCTATCCCATGGTCGCACCTAGCTATGCGGAGACACGATCCAATCTAGCAAAACAGTTTGGCCTGGGGCGAATGGCTAAAGATCTATAGCAACCAGTACGAATCGAGGGAAATTTTAAATCAATGTGGCTAATCTGTTTGCGATAGTCGGCGTCCTTCGGCCCGGTCGGAACCTAGGCGACGATGATTGCTTCTTCCACTTCGCGACGGTGTTCTGGTTGATGCCGTAACGCCTGGCGAGGCCCCTCAGGCTCTCTTGACTATGCGGTATCTCTCGACGAACCGCCTCTGTCGTCGTGGCGTCGCCGTGTAAAACCTGTCCCACCGTGCATCCGCCATTTCTGGGAAATAATGCACCCTCAAATCCGGGATGAAACATCTAACTAGCGCTTTTGGCTAAGTTGTAAGACCGTCTCCCCTTTGCACAATAGCATGTGAGCGGAACCGGTGAAACGTCATGAAGATCGTCCATGTCATCGCATCCATCGACCCGAAATTTGGAGGCCCCCAAGCCGTTGTACAGAGGATTGCTGCCGCACAGGCTGCGCTTGGGCATGACGTTCACATCGTTAGCTATTGCAACACCGACGTGGCCAAGCAAGTGCTTACCCTTGGAGGGAACATACCAGCATTCGATGGTATCAACTGGCACATAATACCTGAGGCTCGAATGCTCGAGAGACTTCTTTGCCTTCGCGGCCTGAAGAGGCTCCATATGGTGCTCGAAAACGCGTCCTTCCTTCATCTTCATGGAGTGTGGGACCCTTTCCTACTATGGGCAGCCTCCATGGGAAGGCAGCGAAAAGTCCCCTACTGCATCTGCACATCAGGAATGCTCGACGTCTGGAGCATGGAGCAGAAGAGGTTGAAGAAGCGCTTGGCTTTTCTGCTCGGTTACCGCCGGATGTTGGACTCGGCTGCCTTCCTACACGCGCTTAATGCTGACGAGGTGGAATTGATGAAGCCGCTCAAGTTGGCCGCGCCTGCTGCGATCATTCCCAACGGTATTTTCCCGCAAGAATTCGGGGAAATGCCTCCGAAGGGAAGCTTTCAACAAAAGATCGGACTAGCGTCGCATAGGCGATACATCCTGTTTTTGTCTCGTCTGCATTTCAAAAAGGGGCTGGATATCTTGGCCGGTGCTTTTGCCGTTCTTGCTCCCGTTCTACTGGATGTGGATCTCGTCGTAGCAGGGCCGCCTGATGGGGCGGAGGACGAATTTGCTCAGCTTATCAGAGAGGCCGGACTAGAACAGCGCGTTCACATGGTTGGGCCATTATACGGCCAGGATAAACTCGCAGCTTTGAACGATGCACATTGTTTTTGCCTGCCAAGCAGACAGGAGGGCTTCAGCATAGCGATCACTGAAGCCCTTGCCTGCGCCATTCCGGTGGTGATCACGGAAAGCTGTCATTTTCCAGAGGTGAGCGCCCAGAAAGCCGGGCTTGTTGTGCCAGCCCAACCAAGGGAGGTCGCTTTCGCACTGAAGACAGTGCTGGAAGATACCGCAATGGCGAGGGCGATGGGTCAGAACGGTCGCCAGCTTGTCATGGAGAACTATGTCTGGCCTGCAATAGCAAACGCAACTTTGCGCAACTATTCAAAATATACCGACCGTGGCCACGATCATAAACCCCAAGCGCCGTCCTCGACCACATCCGAGACGGCGGCCGGGTCGGCGGTTTGATCAGGAAGCGGGGCTTTCCGCATCAAATAGAACCTTTGGCACTTCGGCTCTACACGGGCAATCCCTGCGCTCGCCGCTCCATCTCCATCGTCTTGATCACGATCATATATTCGTAGGCGGCAATCAACCTGCAGTAGTGATATCCCTCGAGCCCATCCAGGAAGCCGCCACGCAAAACATACATGTAAATAAACCGTGCAGTCGGCCGGAATGGTATTCGCATTGACAAGGACTTCAGACCACGCCGACGCACTTCGGACCTTGTCGACAATATCTTGTGCCATGGGATCACGGCGCCGCAATGGCTCTCAAATGTCTCTTTGGCTTCAGAACAGGAATAACGGTTGTGCTTCTCATACCAGGCGCGCAATCCGTTATTGAAACTGAAGTGCAAATAATGCTCGTTAAGACGTCCTTCCGGGCCGTCACCAACCGGGATCGCATGTTCATCCCGATCAAAGCGAATGATGCGATCTGGCCTGTAAAAACGGGTCATCCAAGTGGGATAAAGGCTGCTATGCTTGATCCAGCGACCCATGAACATGTTCTTGTAACGGATACGGAAAAAGGATTCTGGTCGCGTCGGATCAGCCGCAATCGCGCGCATCTCGGCAACTAACTCGTCTGTCGCAATCTCGTCGGCATCGGGCATGAACACCCAGTCATACTTGTAGGTAATCTCCTTGAGGGCGAACATCCTTTGGTTTTTTTCGCTGTCATAGGCACGTTGATAAACACGCGCTCCAGCCTTCTTCGCGATATCGACAGTCCGATCGGTGCTAAAGGAGTCGACAACAACGATGTCATCGCACCAGCGCAAGGCGGCTAGGCAGGCGGGCAGATTGCGCTCCTCGTTCAATGTCAAAATGCAAACCGAGATCACCATTTCCTCCCAAAGAATATTCAAAGCGATCCCACCTGCCGTGAGCGGGACACAAGGGGCGAGCTTCGCGTGGCGGACCGTCGGCTAGGCGAGAACCTCCGCCTCCATCGCTGCCGTAATAAACAACTCACGCGCTTCTTCGCTAGATGCGCCTCGCTCTGTTGCCGCCTGACACTTTTGTCGAGCAAGCTCGAGATGAACATACTCGCCGCTCGGCCAGCGGTAGGAGAGGTAGTGATAAGCTTCGGCAGGACCACGCACGGGCTCTCTCATCCCGTATCCTATGCGTATAACCACCGGATGCCGCCAAACAGCCTCTCGCCCGACCTTAGTATTGATGGTCATTTTTTGATCCTTCCCAACAGGATACCGAGGCTATTGTCTCACGAGGCAAACTCATTCGCGATCCGCCTTTGCTTCATCCGATAGTGGTAGCGGGAGCTTTGCCACTGCACATATTGAGTGCGAGTCTTTATCCAGACGGCATCCGCAAAGAGCAGGTTTTGTTGCCGGCCGATTCACCTCATGCTTCCGTTCCCCCGGTGATGGGTAGTTTGGTGGAAGCTTATGCCCAAGCTGGCTTAAGCAGGCAGATGAAGGCTCTGCGCGCCGGTTCGTACCCTCCCTTTGGATAAGCTGCCGAAGGAGGTCCAACCTGCCTATTATCATGCTGGACACGTGACGAGGTTAAACGGGGATGGTACAGGTGGCAGACAAGACCGCACTGATAATTGGCGTGACGGGGCAAGATGGCGCCTATCTTAGCGAACTGCTTCTCGCCAAAGGTTATGTCGTCCATGGGTTAAAACGCAGGTCGTCATCATTTAACACTGCACGTATAGATCACCTCTACCAAGATCCCCATGCTGCAGATGTCCGCTTTCATTTGCACTTTGGCGATCTGACGGATGCGACCAATCTTTGCCGTGTAATCCAGGATGTGCAACCCAACGAGATCTATAATCTCGGAGCGCAAAGCCATGTGCAGGTGAGTTTTGAGACGCCGGAATACACGGCAAATTCCGACGCGCTTGGCACGCTTCGCGTCCTGGAAGCGATGCGCATCTTAAAACTGGGAACAAGCTGCCGCTTCTATCAAGCTTCTACATCTGAGTTGTTTGGGGGTATGGGAAATGCGCCTCAACACGAATCCACACCCTTTTACCCTCGCAGTCCCTATGCAGCTGCGAAGCTCTATGCCTACTGGATGACGGTAAATTATCGGGAGGCTTATGGTTTCCATGCCTCCAACGGCATTCTCTTCAATCACGAAAGCCCGCTGCGCGGCGAAACCTTTGTGACTCGAAAGATCACCCGCGGGGTTGCCGCCATTGAACGTGGCCTAAGGGAAAAACTCTACCTCGGAAACCTTGATGCCAAGCGAGATTGGGGACATGCTCGCGACTATGTGGAGGGGATGTGGCGTATTATGCAGCAGGAAAAGCCGGACGATTATGTTCTTGCAACGGGGGAAGCTCACACCGTTCGGGAGTTCGTTGAACTGGCCTTCGACGCCGTGGGAAAAACGATTGAATGGGACGGGGAGGGTGTCCACGAGGTCGGCTTCGATCGTAAAAGTGGGAAGGCCCTCATCGAAGTCGATCCTCGGTATTTCCGGCCAACGGAAGTAGACTTTCTCATGGGCGATCCGAAGAAGGCACGCGAGAAACTCGGCTGGCAGCACGTCACACCCTTTAGTGATCTCGTCGCCGAGATGGTTGAATCCGATCTACGCGCCATCATGCGCGAGGAAGGACGCAATGATCTCTTCAATTAAGACCGATCTCGTGGATGCTCTTAAGGGAAAACGTGTATGGGTTGCGGGGCATCAGGGCATGGTCGGCTCTGCCTTGGTGCGGCGCCTCGAGTGCGAGAACTGCACGATCCTGACTGTCTCTAGAAGTGAACTTGACCTGACGCAGCAGGCAGACACCAAGCAGTGGATCGAAGATATGCGCCCCGAGGTGGTCTTTGTTGCTGCCGCAAAGGTCGGAGGCATAAAGGCCAATGCGACCTATCCAGTTGATTTCCTGTACACGAATACAATGATCTCGATGAACATCATGAAGGCGGCAGTGGATGCGGGGACGCAGAAGTTTCTATTGCTGGGCTCAAGCTGTATCTATCCCAAGCTTGCGGCCCAACCAATAGAAGAGAATGCCCTCCTGACGGGGCCTTTGGAGCCGACAAATGAAGCCTACGCGCTTGCCAAGATCTCGGCTTTGAAGCTTGCGCAGGCCTATGCGCGTCAACATGGCATTCAGTCGATTTCGGTGATGCCTACGAATCTCTACGGTCCGAATGATAACTTCGACCCGGAGAACTCGCATGTAATCCCCGCCATGTTGCGGCGATTGCATGAGGCGAAGATGGCGGGCAAAGAACAGGTCACCCTCTGGGGAAGCGGAAGACCATTGCGGGAATTTCTTCACGTGGATGATCTTGCTGATGCATGCGTCTTCCTGATGAAGTCCCACGACCATATCGATCTTATCAACATAGGATCCGGGCAGGAGCTATCTATCCGGGACCTGGCGCACCTGATCTCTGATGTTGTTGGATTCCGTGGCCGGATCCTTTTTGACCCCGAAAAGCCTGACGGAGCGCCGCGCAAACTTCTTAACAGCTCGCGCCTGCGTGAGCTCGGCTGGGCTCCAACTGTGAGTCTGAGGAGGGGACTGGAAGACCTCTATGATCGATGGCAGCGCGATCCTCAGTGTGCGCATGAAACGGGGTGGCGGCAACTTATGATCTAGTCAGATCGCTAACATTCTCATGGAGACTGCCATGCGAAGGGTGTCA
Organism: Pseudorhizobium endolithicum; assembly: GCF_902153245.2. Taxonomy (GTDB): domain Bacteria; phylum Pseudomonadota; class Alphaproteobacteria; order Rhizobiales; family Rhizobiaceae; genus Neorhizobium; species Neorhizobium endolithicum. The sequence goes on along the minus strand of NZ_CABFWF030000013.1, from coordinate 105,946 downwards.
AGACTGCTTCTGCTCACGGCCATAGTCACCTTAGCTCTTATCTCAGTACATAGCGCTGGTGAGATCACCGCCCCGATTTCCCTAGACGACGCTGTTCTTGACCATACCGAACCGGGTGATCTCGGCTTTCCGTTACCGGTACCGGAACCACAACTGCCAGCAGGCGTAGACAGGTTTAACCCTCCGAGGATCGAGGCGGCAGCGGATGGACCAGCAATAGCTGAAATCAGCAGAACCGCCGATCGTGATGAGGTCCTGTCGATGACCGGTCTGAACCTACACGACGGTGTCAGGTTTGCGGTGTATTCGCAGTCACCTTCTTCTCCGACAGGTAGCGTGACTGAGGTCGAACCGCTTGCTGCAGATACCACGGCCGCGACGGTACTTCTGCCAAAGAGCCTTCCACCATGGGCTACGTATCTGATCTGGCCGCGGAGTAAAGAAGAAGACGGCAAGGCTTTCGCCATCAACCGCACAGAGACGTGGTGGGTCGGACCAGACAAAGGCGTCGCGGGAACGATAAGCTCCGTCTATGGCCGTAACCTATCGCGTTCGAACGGAACTAGAACGTCGCACATCTACCTCCAGTCCGTCGGCGGCACAGGCCAATATGTAGTGCCAATAGATGTCAATCCCTTCAAGCTGGACTTCAAGATCCCCAATGTTCCACCGGGCGACTACGAGGTCTGGGTGCACAACAGCCACGGAGGCCGCTTTGGCTGGGACGGTCCTCTGGCGCTGCAGGTCCTTCCAAAACAGCCGTTCCATGAACAACAAGAAACGATCGTCAATGTTGTCAGCTACGGAGCTGTAGGCAATGGCATCGCGGATGACACCGTGGCGATAAGGAAGGCCCTTGACGCTGTGAAAACAGTTGCCCCTGCCACATTGTACTTTCCTCCTGGAAAATACAATCTTCGCCAGCCTCTGGAGAGCCCTGGCAATATTACGTGGCGTGGAGCTGGAATCGGCAGAACGGAGATCAGACTCGACCTTCCAATCTCTGCCAGCATGATCACGAGCAGCGGCGATGCCTTGCAGTTTCAGCATCTGACCTTGAACGCCAACGGTAACACCAATGGTCAGCCTCTGCTGCGGCTTTATCATCAACAGGACGTAAGGCTTGAGGAGGTTCGGTTGGATTCCTGGGGAGCACCAGCCCTACAAGCCGAGCAAGTATCATATCTCGCAGTCGAGGGTTCGGAACTGATCGAGAACGGATCCTTCTATGGTAGCAGCCGGCAGATCTTCATGTCGGGAAACAGGTTCAAAATGACTGGCTATGGAGAATCAGTGGTGGCCCTTTGGGGCGGAAGAGAGCTGTCGATGACGCGCAATGAGTTGAGCAACGCAGACGAAAGCCGCGATGACGGTCACGGGATCGGCCGCTTTTTCGTTGGTCAGGCGCATCTTGGCAGCATGGAGCACCTTTACTGGGGCGGCAATGTCTCGCGCAATGCCGCTCCGCACGACTGTGACAAAGTCGACTGCAATAAAGGCGAGCAAATTTGCTTTGAGATGGTGGGGGGCAGGATTCAGGCCGGTTTGGTTAAAGCCTCTGCCACTACCGTTCAGTTCGAAGAGTTGGAGCCATTAGGCGCTGGCGCGAGTGATCTCGTGATCATCGGGGGGAGGGGGGCCGGCCAATATCGGCGTATCACCTCGGTTGAGGGTGCGACGGTCACCCTCCGGGAGCCATGGAATGTTGTCCCCGACCCAACAAGCCGGTTTGCGATTGCCGCAACAGCGTCAAAGGCAGTGATCTATGCTAATGACCTTCAAGGGCGCGAGAGCTTCAGCGAGCATGATTCCGATTCCACGGGCGTGCTCCTCTATGGAAATGTCTACGATGTCGTCGTCGACAGTAATCGCATATCACACATGCGTCATGGCATGATGACTGTCGCTCTTGCTTCCACCAGCGGTCTGAGTCCCTACTTTCTTCAATATTCTCGTAACTCCGTTTCGCAAAGCAATAGCGGCCTTTATGTGGGAACTACATTTGCAGATTCTGGAAGCCCTGGCATCTGGGGTGGACTGGGAAATATCTATCGGCGCAACAGGTTCGAGGACCTCGCATATATTGGCGTCCAATTTGAGACCTGGGATCACCACGGCGCGGACTTCAATGGAACCGTATTCGAGCACAATGTTTTCCACGGACTCCCCTACGGTTTCATCGACGCCTACAAGCTGATGTGGACGTACGACGGGCAGTTCAAAGCTGGGCCAGGCGAGAGATCGCGCAAATTCAACACCGTTCTTTACCGAAATCACTTCGAAAACAAGTCGGCCGGTGGAGAGATGAGTATCGGCTTCCAATCCATGCACTCCGATAATTCCTGGGTGAATATCGGCTCCACATGGAAGGGCTTTCGGAGCGGAAATGCAGGTCCTCCCGCTCCATCACCCCTTACGACGTCGCGGTGAAAGAGTGGAACTGTCCGATTGGACAGGGAAACGCGAACCGATCCTCGACTTGTTCCAGTCGTCCTCAATCTGGCGGGTAGTTCTACTGAGCTTCAGTCTCTTTTAGCTTCAGTCGGTCGCTCCGACTCTTGCAGACCCTGTCGGCACTGGGGATCCGGTTGTGCCCGCCGGCAGCGTTAAGCGAACGCGCACAACATCACCGGCGGCGATCTTCGTGTGTTCGTCAACCTTGAACTCCTTATATTCCTCGTTGACTTGACGAACGACGGAAAATTCGGTCTTGATCAGGTTGTCGAGCGCCGAAAACCGTCGTGCTGCCGCACCGATCTCTGCCATGGCTTGAACACTAAAGGCCATTTTTCTACGCAGCCTGACGATCTCAAGGTCGATCACCGTCAATTCGTTCGCGGCCTCGCTCTTGCGTGTGCTACGTAACTCCAAGATCCGTCTGTCAATCTCGTTTCTGTTCTGTTGGGCGCGTGCGAGGAAGGAGCCAAACTCGAGCAATTGCTGGTTCATGCCAAGAAGTTCGCGCTTCCGTTCCCTCAGAACGGCCTGGGAGGCCGCACCGCGGGTGACCAATTCTTGTGATACGTCGACGTCCTTGCTGAGGAGGTCGAACTGTTCCTGACGCATCACTCCGCTTTTCTCGAGCGTTTCTATCTCGGCCACATAATGCTGCTTCTGGGCCTCCAGATTGCGCACTTCCTCCTCCAGCCTCGCCAGACGGAGCCTGAAAAGGGTCATCTCAGAGTCGATGATCTTCTGAACAGCGTTTGGATCCGTTCCCAGCCCGAGCTCAGCTTGGGAGTAGCTGAATTCGGTTCCGCCGAGTTCGGCCATTAGACGGGCGCGACGAACCTCCTGGCTCAGCAATTGCAGTGACATATCCTCATAGTCCTGTTGCGCCTGAATCAGTTGTAGTCCCGAGACATCGGTGAGCGCGGTCGTTTCGCGAAGACCTCCGCCAAGCGTGAACAACTCCAGCACAATCATCCCGGGCCGAAATTCATAGCGACCTGGCTTCTGGACATCGCCCACGATAAAGATGGGCGCATATTCCTTGACCGCCACGGCGACCGCCAGATTTGCGATATGGGAAGAAAGATCCTCCCTTATTCGATCGCTGACGGCCTCCAAACTCTTGCCCAACACATCTACGTTTCCCAGGATGGGGTACCCGATGGTGCCGTCGGGGCCGACCGGGAATGTTCCTGTAAGGCCAGAATCTCCATAGACTGTCACCGTTAGGACGTCGCCCACCGCAATCTTGTATTGCCCCTCCTGCGAAGAAAGGGCAGGCGACTCTAGTGACAGAGCAGACAGGATAGCGAACATCTGGATAATCCGGCGTCCTCGACTGGGAGCGTCGAGCCCAGGCACTTGAGGTTCCATGTAAATCATCCTCCAGCTGTTGCGACGAGGGGACGGGAGGGGATCGGACGCTTGGTGCGGCGAAAGAACCTCGCAAGCCCAAGCAGACCAAGAAAGATCTCCTGGCGCGATTGAGCCCCGTCGTTCAAGGTGCCGATGCCATTCAGGATGATGCCGGCAATGTGTTTGCCACTCACCTTTAGTGTTATCACCGCATTCTGCAGAATATCAGGATTCACCCGGCCCTGCTGCGTTACCAAGACCACGGCGTCGGCCACCATCGCTACGCGGGTCATGTTAACGCCGTCGGATGCAGCAGGCGTATCGATAAGAACAAGATCATAGCGGTCCCGTAGATCCGCGATCAGCGGGGCTAGTCGCCTGGTGCCTAAGATTGCCTCCCGCGACGTCACACTTGTTTGTGAGAGGACCACATCAACGCCAGCAAGATGATCACGCTGAATGGGAACGTGCGTGGTATCCTCAATCACTACGGCGCGGGCTAAATCTTGCGAAGGCGCGAGATCGAACTCCCGGTGCATGGACGGCGTTCGCAAGTCGGCATCGACGACGATCACGCGCAAGCCGCTAAGTGCCAGGGACTTGGCGAGATTTGCTGTGATGAAAGATCTGCCCTCTCTCTCCACCGAAGATGTTACTGCAATCACGCGAGCCTTATCTTCCAGCCGAATATGGGCGTGGAGATCCAAAAAGGCGCTGCAGAGTGCCATACTGTCGGAAAAAGGCTGACGTTCTTTCCCCAGCCGGCCAGGTGGAACTTTAGGAATCCGGCCGATTACAGGTAGGCCCGTCTTTTGTTGCAAAACAGAGATCGATCGCACGGACCGGTTGGACAAGCTCAGCAAAAGCGCTGCGCCAACACCTGCAATAGTGCCACCAAGCAAAGCCATGATTGCCCATAAGACGGGGTTGGGACTAATAGGCTTACTGCTCGGCATTGCCCTGGATATAATTCTAGCCTCCGGCGCCGCAATGCCTTCCTGTTCGACAGTCTGTTTGTAGCGACCAAGATAGGCTTCGTAAATCGTGCGGTTAGCTGCCGCCTCACGCTCAAGCTGCCGGAGCTTTACGGTTTTCTGACCATTGGCGGCGATCGCATCTTGAAGCTCTTTAAGCTTTATGACCATCTGCTCTTGCTGTTTTGCATTGACGGCTATTTCGTTACGCAGGCTGTCGACGACCTGCGAAATCTCGGCGGCAATCTGCCTCTTTAGCGAAGCCAGCTGCGATTCCAGCTGTGGGAGCTGTGAGTTCTTGCGCGCGCCGCTCTCGCTGATTTCCGTTATGGCTCGAGCAATGCGCGCCTGTTCGCTGCGCAACTGCTGAATTGCAGGAGACGATAGAACCTCTATCATTCCCAAGCTTTCTCCGCCGCGCTGTATCTCCAAGGCGGTCTCAAGCCGAGCCTTGGCCGCTGCGGCTCTTGCTTGAAGGTTCGTGAATTCGGTGTTCAGACCAGATAGTTGCTGTCCCTCCAGCGTTACCTCCCCGATCTCCGCAAGCCCTGCTTCTTCTCGAAATGCTGTTACAGCGCGCTCAGAGGCTTCAAGCTTCTCACGCAAACTGATCAGCCGCTCCGCTAACCACTCGCTTACACGTCTGGTGGCCGTGTGCTGTAAGTCCATTTGATAGTCGATATATGCCTCGCCGAATGCATTGGCGACCATGGCCGCGTATGAAGGGTTTCCAGCATCGTAGGAGATGTAGATGGTATATGATCGCCCGTCATTGACCACGCGTACATGATTGACCAGATCCTCAACCACGCGTTTAGCGTGCTCAGACAGTTCGGGCATGGGAGCATCTGAGCTTGAGGCGCTTTCATCCACTCTAGCTGACTTCGACTGCTGCCCCGCAATGATAATTCCCTTTTCCTGCAGATCCGTGAAAACCCGTTGGGCCATGACCCGCGATCCAATGATATCGAGTTCCGTCCGCAGCGCCGGGCTTTCCTGGGGCAGGGGCGAAACCACGGAAGATTCCGTTGGCAGTGCCTGAACTTTGCGAGCATCAAGAGCAAGGACGACCTCGGACCGGTACCGACTGGGAGCAGACAAATAGGCGATCGATGTGAGGAAGAGGCTCGCAAGAAGGCATGCCAGCAGCACAGGGACTCGGTCCCAAACGATCGCGAATAGTTTCGGGATACTGTTTTGTGGAGTTGATAACTGCATAGACGAGTGGATCATGGCTGCCCGGTCCTTGAGCCGGCCGGAGCTCGCCGATCCGCCTTGCGAGCAGCCTCGGCTATCTTGGAGGCGACCTCAGTGCGATTGGTGGCTCCGAGCTTCTTCATTATGTTGCGGATGTGAACTTTAACCGTGCTCTCACACAGATTGAGTTCTGCGGCGATAACCTTGTTAGCCTTTCCGCAGCGGAGAGCTTCGGCGACTGCCGTTTGTCTCTCTGTAAATCGCAAAGCCGGCATTGTTTCGCTGACAAGGCTCGGTAGCTCGCGCATCGCCAAAACACTGCTGGCTGGCAGAAAACGACCGCCGGCGATGGCAAGGCTGATGGCTTGAACGCATACTTCGATATTGTTAGAGGTCGGGATGTATCCGCGAGCTCCAAGCCCGATAACGTCGAGCACCGTATTGATGGCTTGATCTTCTGACAAAACAACGACGGGAGCGGGAGCTAGTGCTGCGACCATCTCCTCAATTCCAGCGCAAAAGTGCTGATGGTTCACGAACCTGTTTCCGGTATTGAAGAGAACCGCCGTCGGTGGACCATCCTTGAGTGCTGCAGCACGCAATTCCTCCAAGGTTGCGAAAGTCAACACCGGCCATCCGATCTTGTGATACTTCAAGCTGTGTGCAAGACACTCCCGATCCAGGATCCTGTGGTCGATCAGTGCGACATATCCGCTTCCCAAACGTTGCCGGTCAGCGCTCCCCTGCGCTACATCATCACCAATCGTTGATGCTGCCTCCCGCTGAAGGGGTGTGTAAACAATGACATTGTCCAAGTTCGTCCCTCCGATTTCTCCTTCGGCAAGTACCAAGATGGGTGTGACCTGCCGAAAGTGTTGCTGCTCAACAGGCAGCGTTCATGCCAACATGATCTTTCTCACCGTAAATGCTTCCGCGAAGCGCGCTGGCGCCCTGCACTCAATACCCCTCAACCGTGCCAGCCCTTGAAAGGCGTCAGCATCGAACCAGTCCTTCGAACGCTGCGTGCCGAAGTGCTCTAGTAGCAGGTCAATCTTGGTGTTCAGCACGTCTTCGCTGAGCGGCACATAAGTGTTGCGATGGCATATATCACCATCCCATTTCGGGATCTCGTATTCGAGGACCAGGTGATTGCGGAAGACATTTGTCGTGAGGAGGTTTAATTCTCGGTGATCCTGATGGGCGTCTTCACGGGTATGGGTGAAGATAACATCAGGTGATAGGCGCTCACGCAATGCCAGCAGCCATTGCTTGATCTGGGTACTTTGGCTCGGAAAATAGCTGTCGCGGAAGTCGCCAAGTTCCACAGAATATGACGCAACTTTATGAAGGAAAGCGTCCGCAGATTTCCGTGCCTCGATTCCCCGTTCCCCGTCGGCGCTCAACACGCACCAGCAAACATCCAGTTCAACGCCTGCTGAGATGAGGCTCAAGATTGTACCCCCGACGCCTATCTCTATGTCGTCAGAATGGGCACCGAGGCACAGCACGGAAAGGCGCTCTCCGGGTCGGGCTAATGATACCTTCCTCATGGACATCTACCCTGCGACAGAGATCTTCGATGAATTGTCGGTTGCATAGTTGAGCCAGGGCATGTCTCCCCGCTCAACCATCGCCTCAAGTGTCTGCCAGTCCCTCAGGGTGTCCATCGATCGCCAGAAGCCGTCATACTTGTAGGCCAGCAATTGATTTTCAGCGATCAGTCTCGAAAATGGCTCGAGAACGAGTTCTTCCCCATCGCGCATATAGTCGAAGATTGCAGGCCGCATCAGGAAATAGCCGCCATTGATCCACATGTCAGAGGTTTCGGAGGATCTGAACCTACTGACTCGTCCATCCGGCTCGATCTCGGCAAGATGGTAGGTCAACGGTGGCCGCACCGCTAGAAAACAAGCCAGCTTTCCACTTGCTTCGAACTGTGCGACCATGTCGGTAAGATCCACATCGGTGAGGCCGTCGCTATAGTTCGCCAGGAACATGCGTTCATTTTGGACATGATGGCGAACAGCCCAGAGTCTTTCCCCGATGTTTCGCCAAATGCCGGTATCGATCAGCGAAACCCTCCAGTCACGGCGGATGTCTCCGAGGATCTCCACTCCGCCGCTACCGGAAACCACACAGTCTGAAAAGCTCTCGGGACGGCTGTTTATGAAGAAGTCCTTGATCGCGTTCGCTTTGTAGCCAAGGCAGAGAACGAACTCGTGGTGACCAAAACTTGCGTAATACTCCATGACGTGACGCATAATCGGCTGGCCACCCAGTGGTATGAGTGGTTTGGGTATGTTTTCAGAATACTCCCGGATGCGGGTGCCCCTGCCGCCGCAAAACAAAACGACCTTCATCTATTGGTCCTCCTTGGGATCTATGACGCGGACGTCAGGGATGGGGACAATGAACTTGCCTCCCCAGTCGTTGATCACACCCATCTGCTGCACGATCTCGTCCCTAATGTTCCAAGGCAGGATCAGGATATAGTCGGGCCGGGCGCGTTCCAGTTCAGCCACGGGTTTGATGGGAATGCGCGTGCCGGGCGTCAGGCGTCCGTGCTTGTATGGATTCCGGTCAACGGCAAAATCGACGAAATCCGTACCGATGCCGCAATAATTGAGAAGGGTGTTGCCTTTGCCAGGTGCGCCATACGCGCAGATCGTCTTGCCCTGGTCCTTCGCCTCAATGAGAAACTTGAGGAGATTGCGCTTTGTACGGCGCACCGAATCCTCGAAGCTGATGTAGGTGGCAATATCATCCAGTTGAGCCCGACGCTCGTCTTCAACAAGGAGGTCCACACGCGCGTCACGCGGTATCGGATTGTCATCATGGGCAAAATAAACCCTCAGCGATCCCCCATGCGTCGAGAGCCTTTCAACATCGAACACCTTAAGACCGTGTCGCGCCGCTACTTTCTCGATGGTAAGTAGCGAGAAGTACGAAAAATGCTCGTGATAGATGGTGTCGAATTGATTCTCTTCGATCAGTTTGGCGATATGAGGAAATTCCAGAGTGATAATTCCGTTTGGCTTGAGCAGGATCCTCAGGCCGGACACGAAATCATTAAGATCGGGAACCTGGGCGAGCACGTTGTTGCCGACAATTAGATCGGCCTGGCGGTCACTCTCTCGCATTTGTTCAGCGAGTTTCCTGCCGAAGAATTCCGTTAGCGTCGGGATCCCCCTGGCTTTGGCGACTTCGGCTACGTTGAGCGCCGGCTCTATCCCCAAAACCGGAATCTTGCTGGTTAGAAAGTGCTGCAACAAGTAGCCATCATTGCTGGCAAGCTCGACAACGAAGCTGTGTTCCCCCAGGTCGAACCTTTCGCGCATCGCTTCACAATAGCGTCTGGCATGCTCAACCCAGCTGGACGAATAGGATGAGAAATAGGCATATTCCTCGAAGATGCTTTCAGGGCTGACATACTCCTGCAATTGGACGAGGTAGCACTCGCTGCAGACAAATGCGTGCAGCGGAAAGAACGGTTCCATTTCATTTTCCGCCGAAGCAGGCACAAAACTCTCACACAGTGGGGACATCCCGAGATTAATGAACGTAAATTTGAGCGGTGCGCTACAAAAGCGGCACAATCTGACATGCTGCACGTCCCGACCTGCTGTCGCTAATCCCGCCTGATTGTTCATCTGAACCCCCCGCTACTTTGATTGATTGATCGAATCCTAAGCGTGCAGGCAATGCTAGGCGAGAGATCTTCAGGGCGCGATCATCATTCAAAAGGTGTAGAGGACAATGCAAAGCGTGGATTCTGGTCGCGAAGGTTGTACTTTACTAGCCTCGGCACATCGATTTGACGTCTTCAAGGTCTGCGGCCCTTACGGGTAGGTTTAGAACGCGCCAGGAGGCAATGATGAGGTTCATCAATACCAATATCGACGGGCTTTGGATTATTGAGCCAGAACGGGTTGTGGATAGCCGGGGTTCGTTTGCAAGAACGTTTTGCTCTGATGAGTATGCCAAACGCGGTCTCGAAACGCGTTACGTCCAGCATAGCGAGTCGATTTCACATTCGAGATTCACGTTAAGAGGTCTGCATTATCAGGAGCCACCCCATGCAGAAGTGAAGATTGTCTCCTGCTGTCGAGGAGAGATTTTTGATGTTGCGGTGGACTTGCGCCCAGAATCGAGAACCTTCATGCAATGGCGCTCTGTCGTTCTGTCGGGCGCAAATGGTACGCTATTTTATATACCGCAGGGGTTTGCGCATGGCTTTCAAGCGCTAACCAATGATGTCGCCGTCCGCTACATGATGTCGGCCGCCTTCGAACCGTCCAGTAGCAAAGGAATCAGATATGACGATCCAGCCATCGGAATTGAGTGGCCTGAACCGCCAACGGTAATCTCCGAGCGGGATCTGTCTTGGCCGTTAATGAAGTGCTACTCAGATCTCGCAACGGCCCAGGCTTGAAACAAGACCTCGATCCTGGAGGATTTCCGCGGCCGCGGAAATCTCCGAGAATGGCAATGAAGATCGTTCCGCAATATCAAGAAGCGAATGGGACCCGTCTGCGAAATTCAGAATCCACAGGTAGGCCATGGTCCTGGTGTTGTTGCTTTTGTGGCCGCCAAGGGGCGGATAAAGATCATATTTGCCCAACCGGGGCTCACCCAGGGGCGACAGGTTAAGCGGTATCCAATTTCCTTCCAGGACTTCGATTATATCGCACACCATGTCGAAGCTGGCGCCGAGGTGCTCTGGACGGATGAAATCCAGATTGTCTGCGGATGTGTGGTATTCGGGGAAGGTGCCGAAGGAGCTTCGCTGCAGCAGTCCTACTGGCAAGTTGAAACCGGGGGAACAGAACTGTCTTTCGTCGTATCCGTAAGGCGTGAATTCGTGGATCGTCGGCATAGTATCATCTGGTCCGCATCGAACGCAGGAAACAGCGCGGTCGATCACGGCCGTTCCTTTCCGGCTGCGCTTGTAGTTTGGACCGCCACCATCACCGACACAGGTGACGACAAGCCCACCGCTGATGGCCCCAACGCGATCATAATTGCGGGAGAGCCAGGTCAGGGCGCCAATGGTTCCGGGAGCGAAAACGAAGCGGTAGGTGTAGTAGGTCGCGCGCGCCTTCAGAGTTGCTGCCAGATGAGTGAGGAGCGCAATCCCCGAACAATTGTCATTGGCAAGCGAGGGATGACAGATATGTGTATAGAGCAGAATTTCCTTTTCGGATCGGCCTTTCCGCACATGTTCTCCATAGACAAGATGTCCAGGCCGCTTGCTCGTCTTGATGACGACTTCATAATCCACGTCTTCGAGCTTCTCAAAGTCGTTGTGCGACATGCAAATGCCCCAGGTGTCGGTGTAGTAAGCTGTCTTATAGGGAACAACATTTGGTTGCTCCGGCAGCGTGTGGACATGTGCTTTGAGTTCATTCTTGCTGAGGATCTTTTGGACCGGGATGCTGTAGCTCATGAGATGGAGATTTGAATTAACAAAGTCGACGACTTTGGAGCCAGAGGGATGCCTAATGAATGCGTCCTCCACCGTCCATTCCGGTGGGATTGTCCAGTCGAAAACGGCTGTCCCAGTTGAAACCTCGTGGCGCTCGAGTTCGATATACTGCGCTAAGATATCCAGTGTATGGCGCACGCCTTCCCCCGTTAGGCTACGGCAAAGGGGGAAGATGCGGGAAGCCAAAGCGTATATGGTCGCGCCCGAGTTCAATGCCTCCCCCGAGCGGTGCGCCTCGTCGGCAGGATAGATGGCGTTCATATGTTACCGCCTCTCAGGCTGTCAGCGCAGTTTCAACGACTGGTCGTCGCAGATTGACGTCGAGTTCGTTTTCGGCAATCAGCTTTTGCAACTGAGCGACGCGCAGGTAGCGGGGACCTTCGAATTCTTCCAGCGTCAAACCTGAACTCTTGTAGGCAGAATAAAGCTCGGCGGCGCCACGGGCTGGGGTCCATGTTGGTTGGAAAGCCGGAAGCATGCGGCGGATTTTGCTGAAGTTGACGCGATAGGAGCGTGTGTCGGGGCTAGCGTCGCTGGCGAACTGCAGGCGGCATCCCGGAACAGTCTGGGCAACAATCTCAGCGATGTCACGGACTTGGTAATTGTGATCGTTCTGGCCGACATTGAAAGCTTGGTTAAAAACTCTGTCTATTGGTGCTTCCAGGGCCGCGATGAAGGCTCGTGAAATATCTTCAATATGAACGATCGGCCGCCACGGGCTTCCGTCGGACTTTAGAAGGATCAGGCCTTTTGTGACGGCCCATGCGGTGAGGTTGTTAAGGACGATATCAAACCGCAGCATGGGAGACAGTCCATAAGCGGTAGCAGGGCGGAGATAGACAGGGCAGAAGGTACCATCGGCCAAACCTGAAATTTCCTGCTCTGCCTTCACCTTGGAGACGCCATAGGCAGACACCGGCTGGAGCTTGGCTGTCTCATCGACCATACCGTCGCCGGCGGCCCCGTAATTACTGCATGATGATGCAAACAGGAAGCGTTTCACACCTGCTTCTTTGGCAGCGGAGGCCGCACGGACGCTTCCGTGGTAGTTGATCTGGTAGGTGATCTCCGGGTTGAGGTTGCTCAGAGGGTCGTTGGACAAAGCCGCTAAATGGATGACGGCGTCGATCCCGCGCATATCATTCGCTTCGATGTCACGAATGTCCTTATAAAGCGTGGGAACCTGCGGGATCGTCCCTCCAGGACGATAGCCGCAGCGGGCATAGAAGTCGATATCGTAGCCGCAAACCTCATGCCCCGCCGCTTGCAGTCGCGCAACCATGACGGAGCCGATATAACCTCTGTTTCCAGTGACAAGTACCTTCATGGTTGGACCTCATTCGCCAAGTGACACACATGCAACTTAGCGAAGCTCACGTCCGGCGGGTATTGAGGAAAATGGCGTCAGCTATGGTTCATTTGGTGCCATAGTCGAGGCGGCCTACCCCTTTCGTTTAGCGCGAACTTTGGTAGGCGATATTTTGCTCTCCATAAACCGTTTCCTGGCGCAGCTGGTTGTAGGCGCGGAAAACTACGTCCGAGGGGGGGCCTACTAGGTAACCTTCCACTCCGTCCTCAAGCGCCTTTCTGTAGACGAACAGTGCCTGGTCGATGGCATCTGCCGTCTTGGCGATATCCTCGTCCGAATGGCTATAGCTGACAACAAGGGACGGTGCGAGCAGGCCGCGGCGGATGGTCTCCTGCAAAAAGAGCGTGCGGAACAACTGTGACGGGCGCCCATCACTGTCAAGCGTCACATAGCTCAGGCACGCGGGATGGCCGCCGACCTTGAAATGGCCATGAAGACCATGGCTTGCGATGCTGTCATTGATGGCATGTCGCAAGGCATTGCCCTGCTGCACCAGATGTTCCACAACCGGCTCAGTGCGATATATCGCCATTGTTGCCATGGCGGCAGCCATGGCATGGGTCTCGGCACCATGCGTGGTTGAAAGAAGAAAGACGCGGGGATGGGACGTTTGGGTCAGTCCCCCGCGTTCCATAAATTCTCGCTTACCACATAGTGCAGAGATCGCGAAGCCGTTGCCAAGCGCTTTTCCAAAACAAGATAGATCAGGCGTAATGCCAAAAGTTTCCTGGGCCCCGGCGACGCCCCAGCGGAAGCCGGTGATCATTTCGTCGAGCACGAAAAGAGCGCCATGGTCATGGCAAAGATCACGAAGCTTAAGGAGGAAACCGTCTTTAGGAGGATCCCCCCTGGAAGGTTCCAATATGAAGGCAGCAATCTTGCCGGGGTGCTCTCGCAATAGCGCTTCGACGCTCTCTAGGTCATTGTAGCGAAAGCCGACCGTGAGAGTTCTGACCGCCTCAGGAATGCCTGCATTCATCTCAGTTGTGCCGATGAACCAGTCATCGGTGGAAAAGAATGGGTGGTCGACGCAGCGCGCCACGAGATCGCGGCCCGTAATCGCTCGGGCGAGCCGCACCGCTGCGGATGTAGCGTCGGAACCATTTTTACAGAACTTTACCATCTCCGCGCGGGGGACGGTTCGCAAGAAAGCCTCGGCACATTCCACTTCTATCCTAGATGGTCGAGTGAAGTTGCAGCCCTGATCCAGAGCCCGGCGCGCTGCATCCACCACAGGCGCAAAGCAGTGCCCCAATCCGACGGCGCGATTACCCATGCCGAATTCGATATACTCGTTGCCATCGACATCCCATACATGTGAGCCGTACCCCTTTTCGATGAAACCGGGAGACAGCAGTGGGTACTGGTCGTCACCCTTGGCATAGGTGTGAGCGCCACCCGGAATGCTCCTTTTGGCTCTTTCGCGCAGACTGTTTGACCTCTGAAAATCCTCAACAAGCTTTATCACGGCGAATGCTCCTGTTCGGCGCGGGCCTGGAATCAGCGCAAGGCGTCGGCAATGGGCATCGCCGACAGCACCCGGGTTTGGCCGTGACATAAACCCTCACTAAGGCCTTACCTGTGCAAGTCAGATTTGCCTCCTCGGCAATGTTCAGGCACGCGCTAGTCCCGTGTCCACGAACTATAGCGCAAGCTGCAGAATGTCGTCTTAGAAGCTATGCCGTCCCTCTTACGAGTTCAGGATGCCAGACATTTTGAAGATTGCTTCTGTCCGGTTCCGCGCATTCAATTTCTTCATGATGCTCCGGATGTGGACCTTCACCGTACTTTCCCTAAGATTGAGCTCGTAGGCGATGATTTTATTCGGTTTCCCGCGCGTCAGTGCGTCGATGACCTCCGCCTCACGTTCCGTGAAGAGTGCAGCCCTTTTTCGCTGCCGTTCCTCCGCTGTAGTCAGGAGGCTTCTTAGGTCGCCGAGACTGTCAGCTGACACGAAAGATCCTCCAACCAGCGCTAGTGAGATGGCGCCAACGCAGACCGAAAGTCCCATGGATGAAGAAAGATATCCCTTCACACCCAGCTCGAAAGCGCTCAACATCTCCTTGAGATCACCATTCTCCGACAAGATGATCACCGGTACGCTTGAGTGGCTTTGGATTATCCGTTTGACGCCGCTTCCTAAGCGGTCGTCGCATAAACTTGCTCTGCCGAGGTTAATCAGCAAGCCGATAGAGTCCGTTTCTAAGTCTACGAAATCCAGGCATGCTTCTATGGATTGATATGCTTCCACTTCCATTTGTAGACCATGCGCAACGAGGCTTTTTGCGAGACATTCGCGTTCTAAAGCGCGCTCATCGATGATGATAAGCTTTTGCGGGGCGCAACTTGGTACATTGCCTGAGAACGGACCTAGAGGCGCGGCGCGATGCGCATAGCTGTCGGATACTGCTGTCGACATGTATTGACCCCCGATTTTCGGCACAATTGATACTTCTGCCGTCATGGCAGTTATGCATTGTGCTAAATGTTTGCGGTTCTACCAGATGCTACAAGTGCAGTTCAGCCTAAGTAATACTATTACATCCACGAATAGGTGAGCTGCCCTATACACTGCTTATCCTCCTTAGCCGGCGATCAGCAACCTAAGGATGGTCTACTATAGCAGTTTCTTAATATTCGTACAGACAGATTCGTAAGCGATTCGATTCGATAGTATAGCTAAGTCTAAAATAGCAAAAGCGTGATATTAATATATGGTTAGATTGAGTATTACATACGGCAGGCCAGACAGTCATCATACATCCCCGCATTAAAGAGGATGTGCATTGGGTGAGTAACAGGTATGCGTATGATGTACAGCATTCGATTTTTGAAGGGCAGGTTTGTGCTGATGTATAGGACAATTTGTCCTTAATACTCCTCCTAGCTAAACGGATTCGACTTACTCGCTTCATATCCTTCTGGCTCGAATAGTGGCGGTATTTCTCCGTTGTGAATGCTGAGGGGCTGTCAGGACGACTGACCAGAGTTCGTCAACGGTTCTGGCGGCGGCGTTCCTGAGGAGGGCCTGGAGCTTGAAGAAAGCGATCTCGATCGGACTGAAGTCTGGCGAATATGGCGGCAGGAACAAGGCCGCGCTCCGGCTTTCTCAATGACCTCGCGCGCGCTGCCGATCTTACGGGCAGGAAGATTGTCCATGACAACGATGTTCCCGGGCCGAAGCTCAGGCGCGAGAACCTGCTCAACATAGGCGGGCAAGGCTGGGCCGTTCATGGGGTCGTAGAGCAGCATCGGCGCGGTCATGCCCGACAAGCGTAGGCCGGCGGTAAATATCGCCGTCTTCCACTGCCCGTGGGGAATGGCCGCCCGACATCATTCGCCGAAGGGCGCTCTGCCGGCAACACGGCCATCTTCGTGGAAGTCGCAGTCTCGTCGATGAAATCAGCCGCTCAATCATATTAGGTGCCAGATGAAGGCCGTGGACAAAGCGATCATGGCGCTGACAAGGACGTAAACCTCCAAGCCAGGTTTGATATCCTCGTCTCGATCCCCGGCGTGTCGAGGATCACGGCCTTTACGCTTCTTATCGAGATGCCGCCGGAACTGGGTGAAATGGATGGAAAGTCCGCAGCAGCTCTATCCGGTCTTGCGCCGATAATCCGACGATCCGGACAATGGACCGACGCGCATTCAGAGCTGGCAGCAGGCCATCGTCCGGTAGCCAGTTAATATGCCTGCCCTAGCGGCTTGATCAAAACGGATACTCTGGCCGTAGCGGGCCTTGAATTGGCTCGCTTCCGATATGTTACGCAAAGTACCCCTTTCGCAGCGGATTTGGCTTAAAGGTGGCGCGGACCTGGTGACCTCCTTCCATCGGTGGATCCGGACAGCCAAGATGACGACTACAACTGCGACGAAATCGCTGCACTCTTCGGAGGTGGCGGTGCGCGACGAAGCAGCCCAGCTGGCACTGCTGCGCATCAATATCTCAAGGAGGTCCTGGTGAAGCTCGCATATTTTGTTCTTCCGCATTTCGGTGGGACCTACACGGTGTTCAAGAATCTGCGGCTTGGTCTTGCAGCTTTCGATGTTGATCTACAGTGGCTGGGGGTCTGCGATCAGAACTACACTTTGCCCAACGCCATGAAGCAGGAAGCTGAGTTTGGACTTCTGGTGGCAGTGAAGTCAGGCTCCTCCGGGGAGGAGTGCGGACAGCAAGTTGCCGAGGCCATCAGGGATAACGGCTTTGACGGCATTATCATCAATGTTCTTGGCGATCAGGTTCAGACAAACATCGCTCGCTACCTACCCGACAATATTCTTCGGCTGATGGTGGTTCACAACATCACGCCTGGCACCTATGCGGCGGCCAAGGCAATCCGCGACCACGTGCATGCCACGGTATGTGTTGCAGAGCGTGCAAGGACGGATCTCGTAGACCATTACGGCTTCCCAAAGGCGCGCACGCATACGATTTTTAACGGCGTCGATTTATCAACCTTTCGAGACCAGCCGCATAGGATGAGATCGACGTCTTCACCTTTAAGGCTGCTTTTCGTCGGTCGCATTGAGGATAGCTCTAAAGGGGTGTTCTGGTTGCGCGAGATCATCGACGCCTTGCCTGAGACTATCAAGCTGACGATCGTCGGAGATGGTCCAGACATGGGGAAGCTGCAAAGGCGGCTTGTCCCATACAAGAGCAGGGTCGTCTTCGAAGGAGCGGTTCCCGGAACGGATGTGGCAGGTTATATGGCCACCCACGACGTTCTGGTCATGCCGTCGCGCTTCGAAGGCTTTCCGATGACGCTTCTCGAGGCGATGGCGGCGGGCTGCGTTCCCGTTGTTTCTGAGATCAAAGGGGTGACCGACACTATTGTGCGGGAGGGGCAGAACGGCGTGCTTTTTCCAGTGGGGGACTACACGGCCGCGTCGCGTGCGGTCGTCCAACTTAACTCAGAGCGGAACCTATTAAATTGCATGTCGGCAGCGGCGCGCGAGACGGTAAGCATGCACTATAGCATTGACGGGATGGCTCAGCGCTATCACGACGTTCTAAAGACTCTGAAGCTCTTCAGCCCAATGCTGGCGCCGCCCTTTGAGATGGAAAGTTGGAGATTGCCGCCCGGTCTTCGGCCGGGACTTCGGACCTATATCCCGCTTCCGCTCAAGAACTGGTTGCGCGTGATGCGCGAGCGGATTTGAAAGTCTCCACAAGTACAGTACCGAAGCTGACCGTCTTTTTCGCGCCGGACATAGCCGCCTGGTGGCTTTGGTCGGCGCGACGAGCGCATTGTGTACTTGGAGATGTCATGACCTTGTTGCCAGGCAGCCCAGCTCAGAAGGCTTAGCAGGAGTAGTCATCCGACCTGCTACCTCTCCCTATGAAGGATGCGGGAGCTCCGTTTGCAGACATAGGTTCGGGCAGGAACTTCTCATAGGATTGTTGGGGAGTAACTGACGCTTCTGCGGAATCACACGGTCTCTGGGGGTAGTCTATGGCATGGCTGATCATACACACATTGGCCACCTTCAGTCTGGTTGTTTCAATCATTCTTGTTCTGCGACGTCTCAGCGCAAAACTGGAACTAATAGACAGACCTGACGGCATCAGAAAGCAGCACAGAGGCCAAGTTCCGCTTTGTGGTGGCATTGCCATTGTCGCGGCTTTCGCGTTGACGACGTTCCTCACTGATCGTGCCACAAATTTCGCTCCAGCTTTCTGGATTGCATTGACCTCGCTAGCCGTTCTAGGTGTGGCTGACGATCGGCGGCCACTGCCTGCGTTGTTCAGGTTTTTTGTCCAACTTGCAGTTGCCGTTCTCCTGGTTGCCTCGGTCCCGGTGGATCCCTTGCTACTTGATCTACCCTTCGTCGAGTCAGCGTTTGGACTCCTGCCCTTAATTTCGCTGGTCGGGACCCTTTTCATTGTCGGACTTGTTAACGCGTGGAACATGATGGATGGGGTGGATGGGCTTGCAGGCGGAGCGGCGGCAGTTGCGCTGGTCTGGCTGTTGTTGGTCGCAGCACACACTGACGCAATGGCGATTGCTGAAGCTATGGAGACGCTGCTCATCTGTATCTGCGGCTTCCTCGTCTTTAATATGCGTAGCCCATGGCGGATTCGTGCCAGCGTGTTTTTAGGTGACGCAGGCAGCATGGCGCTTGGACTGGCGATTGCCTATGTCATACTCGCCTTGGCAACGGGTTCGAGCCCAGTGTCATTCATTGCGCTGCTTTGCATCGTGGTCGTACCGATCACCGACACGTTGAGCTTGATCATCAGAAGGCTGCACGCAAGCCGCAGCCCCATGTCTGCAGATCGCTGGCACCTTCACCATCTGCTGATTGACCATGGGATGAGCTCAGCATCCACGACATGGACAATCCTGCTCATATCCGCATTCTGCGGCGCCATCGGCTATGCAGGTATCCGCTTCCGTGTCGCTGATGAATTGCTGACCTTGGTGCTCCTCACGATCATGGCGGTCCATACCGTCTTTGTGCTCCTGGCCACTGGTCGTTTGAGGAGGCCACTCAGGGGTTCCGGCGTTGGAACAGGTCTTCGAGCTAGGCGGCTCGAAGTGGTGAATATTCCACCGGCCGTCAGTGCATTAGATAGGAGCGGCAGTGCCGATGTTGATGCATGACGCGCGATTTCCGTTTGAGGTGCTGGTCGCCCGGGGCACAGTCATGAGAATCGAATCTGCATTAGTGACAAGACGCGCTAAAGGCCTAGCTCTTTTCGTGTCTTGTGCCCTGGCCATGGGTTC
Organism: Pseudorhizobium endolithicum; assembly: GCF_902153245.2. GTDB lineage: Bacteria > Pseudomonadota > Alphaproteobacteria > Rhizobiales > Rhizobiaceae > Neorhizobium > Neorhizobium endolithicum. Next base: position 86,383 of record NZ_CABFWF030000013.1, on the reverse strand, counting down.
TTGCCTGTATGGTGGTGCACTCTTGTGGGCTGATGCCTTGCTTACGACCAGGAGCGCACCCAAACATGCAGAGGTTATCGTCGTGCTCGGGGGGGACGGCCCACGGCGAGCTGCACACGCAGCCAAGTTATGGACGTCAGGATTGGCAGCATCGGTGCTTGTCGTGGGGCGAGGGGATTGCCTCTACATCAGGCAGCGCCTGATTGATGATGGAGTCCGGCCTGAAACGATATCTCTGGAATGTCGATCTGCCTCGACTTGGGAGAATGCGCAGTTTGCGGAACCTCTTTTAACCCGCATGGGAGCGCGTAGCGCGATATTGGTGACGAGTTGGTTTCACTCCAGACGGGCCTTGCAACGATTTCGTTCAGTCATGCCTGAGATAGATTGGATTTCGCTTCCGACCCACAGGTCCGGCTCTATGTGGGATCTTGCCAGTGGCAGCGACGGGCTCTACGTGTTCAAGGAATACCTAAAGATCCTTGTTTATCAGGTACGTAGCAGCATCACCCTCCTGTCTGACAAACGGAAAGCTATGTCTTCGATGGGAGGCGAGCCGTGAACGTCTTCCTCGTCGCCTGCGTATTTGCTGTTACAGTTGCTTTGCTTGGATCGGGCATGTTGGCCCGAGGGCGCATCTATGAATTTCCCTTTCTGGTAGGAGCTATCACGTTTGGATTTATCCTGCCGCAATTGCCGGGCGTTGCGATGGACGACTTTCTTCCGGATCATGCCTTCGCCCGCACAGCGACCTTCACGTTAATGTGTCTGTTTATGTCTTGGTACGGTTGGAGCCGCCGCAAGACGCCATTTTTCGTGTTCCGTATAGACTTTGACGAAAGTAGGCTTCTCATCGCTGCTGCGCTCTTGTCCGCCGCTGGGGCGTATTTCTACCTGAAGCTCAGTCGATTACCTGGTGATCTGGTGATCGGCGTTCAAATGAGCGGTGTCCCGGTCATCTACATTTTCTTCTCTAGGCTGCTCAGCTACGGCATGGTGATTGCCGCGCTCTGCACGGCGAGGCGTCCATCCTGGCTGAGCGCGTCGATTCTCGCCTTCGGCCTGATATTCTATCTCGATCGGATCATTGTAACGGGCAAGCGAGCCGAGGCAGTAGAACTGCTCATCATCTTCGCTCTCGCGCTTTGGTTTTACAGAGGGGTCGCGGCCCCCCGTGTTCTGGCTGTGGCCGGCCTCCTGCTTGGGACGCTCTTGATGAACAGCATGGGCGACTACCGCACCATCACTCAAGCCAATAACGCACCTATTTGGGACGATGTTCGTAGGATCGACGTAATCGGAAACTTCCAAGAGGTTATGCAGCAGGGCGGAGAGGAGATGCGCAATGCCATCAGGCGCATCGAACACACAACAGACACGATGCAGTTCGACTATGGCAAGTTTCATTGGAATAGCTTGATCTTCAGCTATGTGCCGGCGCAAGTCGTCGGAGCCGACTTCAAGCAGTCAATGATGTTAGATGAGCCACCAGGCTCACGCGACTATAGCCCCGTCTTGGGGACAACTGAGACAGGTATGGCTGATGCCTTTCAGTCCTTCTGGTACTTTGGCGCCTTTAAGTTCTTTCTCCTCGCCTATGTGATGCGAGGAGTTTGGATCACAGCCAATCGCGGCGAATTCGCAGCTCAGTTCGTCTATTCACTTTCAATCGTTCCGGCCATGCACGCAATCTCCCATCAGACGGATTGGGTCCTAATGGTCTGGGTGCATATGTTGATTTTTGCCGCACCGGTTCTTACCGGCGCCATCGTGCCGCGCCGGCGGCCGGCCTCATCATTACGTCCAGTCTAGAATTGAATAGCTGAGGTGATCCGTGCGTTCGAGATACGATGATCCTACGTCGAGATGTGCCGCTAAGCCGCTGCCGCGGTTTGGCGGACCGACAATGACTTTGCGCTCAAGGCTCATGCGTCTGTCTTGGATGTGCGTGTGGAAGTTCTTCGCGTCTTGGACCCCGCCACATTTTCGGCGCTGGCGCAACATGCTGCTTCGTTCTTTCGGTGCAGAGATCCACGCGACGGCCATGGTTCATTCCAAAGCAATCGTGTGGTGGCCTGGGCATTTGTCAATGGAGCGATATGCCTCTTTGGGTCCGGCCACGATCTGCTACAATGTGGACAGGATCACGATCTGCGAATTTGCCTCCGTCTCTCAACGCGCCCACCTGTGTACTGGCTCGCACGACATCCAAGACAGCGGCTTCCCGCTCACCACCCGCCCGATAGTAATCGAGGCAAACGCTTGGATTGCGGCTGAGGCTTTTGTGGGCCCAGGCGTGGTGGTTGGAGAGGGCGCTGTCTTGGGAGCAAGAGGCGTCACCGCAAAGCCACTCTTGCCGTGGACTGTGTATGTCGGCAACCCTGCCAAGGCCGTCGGCTCGCGCAGCCCTCAATCAGCAGCAGTGTATGCTCTCAATGACGCCGACTGAGATCGTGCCAAGGCCGGGATCATCGCCAAGCTGTTGAGACAGGAAGTCTCACCGTATCGGCATAATTGCTATCCGCGGGACGGGACCTAACAGTAATCGTAACGCGAGAAGGAGGTTAGGCCAAAGCATATCCACCAATGGGCTTTCCGTCGACTTGCAAGGCTGTGGTTGCGCCGCCGGACAGGCCAAGAGCGGCGATGAGGCGGTCACCGTAGGCCTCTACCGTGTATTCTTTCGCGCGCTCTGCCGCATTGTGCGACATCCACTGCCTCAGACCGTCGTCCTCGGCAAGTCGCAACAGCCCGGTCACGATGGAATCTGGCTGCCGGGGAGGCACGATAAAGCCGTCAACACCATCCCGAACCACGCTCCCCGTGTTTTCAGTCGTGATCACCGGTAGTCCGGCAGCGAGGGCTTCGTAAACGGCCGTGGCGGATCCTTCGCAGATGGAAGGAAGCAGGAATACATCTGCCCGTCTGAACTCTTCTGTTATCTGGGAGCGAGGAACGACCCCTCTCAGTTCAACCCATTGCGCAATTTCCTCCTGCACGCTCCGCGGCACCTTTGTGCCTCCCACCATCCTGAACACCGCGAGCTCTCCGGCCAATTCAGCAGCCTTCACCACGTAAGGAGAGCCTTTGCGAAGGCCTACCTCGCCAACCGTCAATACCCTTAATGGTCCAGGCGCGCGGATCGACCGATCATAAATATGGCCTTGGTTGACGCCGTAGGGGACGACGACGCAACGGTCTACTGGCCCACCGCAGGCCATGACGTGGTTGCGCACGAATTCGGAAGGACAGACGATGATGTCAGCCAACTCCCACTCGGCCTTCTCCCGGTCTATGAAGGCCTGAGCGAAAGGATTCTCCGACTGCGCCGCCCATTCCGGAAAGCGCTCTACCTCTCCATTGTGTAGCGCTTCAACGACTTCGCGAGGTGCAATCATCTGCTCGACGGCTGTCCACAATCGCTGTTTCTTGGCTTCCCGAAGCTGCTCCAGCGCATCTCCGCTGAAGGCGTATAGGCCTGAAGCGCCGCGGAAGCCGCGAGATGCTACCAGCTTTGAGAAGCTAGAACCTGCCCACACCGCGTGCCGCGTCTCATCAAGAACGTCCTTTCCACGCAAACGCCGGAAAGCTGAAAGCATGCCGAAAAGCGGAAAGTCTGAAATTAGATCGGCAGGTATCCCAATGGGCCGGCGAGCGGCCAATCGCTCAAGAGCTGGAGGAAGCGTTTGCGATGGGAGCGCGCGCAGCAGTCGTGGCAATCCCTTAGTTGCACATATGTCGGTATAGAAATGGGCGAGGACTCCTTCCGACGCCATTATGCGAGGCACTGCATAATGCATTCGCGCACCAAGCTGGCTCACGACCACCTTCCGGTTCCGGTTCATGAGTAAGACCTTTGGGCAAGGGTGGGAGTGGTGGTGATTGGTGTGTCCAATTGCGTCATCAACGCTGCCCATCGATCGATCGCATTCTCTCTAGAATATCTGGACACCAGCAGTTGCCGCGCAGCGCGACCCATCGTAACAAGAGCCTCGCGATCTTCCTGAAGCTCAACAATGGTTGCTGCCAATGCGTCAGCAGCGCCAATGGGAATCGTTCTTCCGCATCCGGTTTCAGCAAGAACCCGAGGGACCTCGCCATCTACATCACCGATGAAGATGGTCGGCCTGCCGGCGGCAAGAATGCCATAGAACTTGCTCGGTACGATGCAGTATTCGAGGTCCGGGAGGAGAGAAACGAGATGGGCATCAGCGACACTGAGGCTTTCGGCCAAGTGCTCGGCGGGTTGCAGCGGTTTGAAGATCATGTTGTCGAGCGAAAATGCTCTTGCCGCCTCTACGACAGAAGGCAACTGATGACCGTCACCGATCATCAGGAATTTGATGTCACTCCTGTGCTTGAGCCGCTTGGCAGCCTCGATGATTGTTGAGAAGTCATGCGCTCGGCCGAAGTTTCCTGAGTACCCCACCACAAACTTGTCCCCGAGACCCCACCGAGCCCGCAGATCGTTATCAACCGGGTCGACCGGTTGAATCTGAGCACCGTCAGCCCAATGATGCATGACCCTCATTGGATGACGGAGGCCCGCTTGCTGCAAATACTCCTGCATGCGCTGCGTCGGGCACACGGTAACGCCTGCAGTCTGCAAAGACCAATTGCGGAGAGCAACCGCCATCTTGCCGAGACGTTGCGAACGACGGAACATGCCTAGCTCGAGCGCCGTTTCGGGAAAGAGGTCCATGATCCAGTTGATCATAGTCACCTTCCTCATGCGTAAGGGGATTGCGGCAGTTACCGAAACCATTGGTGGGTCCGTGCAAACAATCACAATGTCCAATGGTTGGGTGTGACGAAACAACCAGATGAAGGCGAGTAGGTGGAAGGAACAGTAGTCAATGCTTCGGCCTAGCAAATTGTGCCTGCCAAAGCGTGTTGCCCCTAATCGCCAGACCATCGCGCCACAGATAGTATCTCTGGCAGAAAGACAGTCACTCGCGTCATTGTGTAGCTCGCGACTGCATACGATCTGAACATCATAGCCCCGCTCCACAAGAGCGAATGCAACGGATGTGATCATCCTGCTCGTCGCAGATTGATCTGGGTAAAAGTAGCGGTTGACGAAGATGACCCTCATCGGATGTTCCATACAGCTGTTGAGGCCGACATTGTCGTCTGGACGCGGTGATGATCAAGCTCACTTAAAGTTCGTGCGAAGCCTCATCCCAATGGCTACGGAGATCGAACAGGAGGGTATCCGATGGATAGGGCTACGGGCGCTGTTGGAGAAGAGGTGTAGAAGGTGAATTTTTGGTCGTCGATGGTCCGACCTACGCGGCGGCCCACATGCAGGCAGGTGGAGTTGGTGCTGGACCCAGGAACGGTCCTTCAAATCGGTCTCGGCAGAAGCTTTCGCTGACGAGAGCCTCCAGGGAAACCTTTAGATCGCGTTGCTGGTAGTGAGCCTTCTATGACCGAAGGAAGATCAATCGAATCTATAGCTATTACTGCAGGTATACGTGTGGTAGCTGAAGCACCGAAACGGTCGAACTCCGTCTTGCTGTAGGGCTCTAGTGCACGATGATCCCCGGTCAAAAACAACATACCGTTCGCGAAAAAGCCAGCGCGTCGCAAGTTCCGATAGAAAATCCCGATCTCCCTGTCAGAAATTCGGATCACATGTTGGGATAGCCGCCGCTGGCTGGAGTAGACATCTTCGTAGTTTTTTCAGCGACGGTGAATCAGTCATGGGCATGCACGATCCCCCCGCACCTATTCCGATCCTTCGTCTCTTCGCTGGTCCAGGCTATTCGGTACAAGGGCTAGAAACAGGTGAACAACTGGTCCACCCCCTTCCGGGCACTGTTAGGGTCGCGCACACCAGCGGCAGGATAAGAAGCGATTGCCTGTTTAGGCGCTACAGCGTCAATCCGGCGGCTGAACTTCCTGGATGTAGTCTCCTCTGATGATCACTCGAATGATCTTCGAACCGGGATCATTTAGGAGACCTGCCCAAGCGCGCGCATCAACCTGAGTTGCAAAGATCGCTTCAGGATCACCCGTCTCTGATGTGACGTAGCCCCAACCCTCTTGCGGCGTTCTATTCGGCATGGGCAGGAGCAGGCGCCCATGCGTATCAACTTTCGACATCTTTCGCTTCCTCTTGGACTTCGAATTCGAAAATCTGATCAACACACCAGTGGTCATGAACGACACTGTTGGCAGCGACTCAGCCTTTCACTGCGCCCCGCTCTCGCCCCTGATAGCTCCTTAGGCGGTGGTTGCTTCTTAGGTAGCGGCAAAGCCTTCGTCGCCGAGCAGACGACCAAGAGGCTATTAAATTAGATGGGATGCCGCCAGTTGCGCGAAAGAAGTAGACCGACTGATCGAGTCTAGCCCGTATGTGCAAGAAGTCGTCCTTTCTGACGATCCTTACCATCCTGATCTTCTATCCTGCTCGAGCTGAGACAATAGGCGCTTCTCATAACGTCGCCGGGCCGCGTCTTCGCAGTGGTCCACATACCTCGCTGTTGCGCTAGATGTCGTTGAGCAAGGGGGAGGAACCAATATCCGCGTCGTTCGTGTCTGGTGCAGCCTCTTGATCGAGACGACATGCGCCCCACGCACGCGCGGAGGCGTACCTGAAAACCTGCAGTAGGAAACGTTCTGCGCGGATCGATGCCTGAGAATAACGTCAGGGAACTGAAAGCTGCAGTTCGATGGGACCTTGTCAGCAGATGTCATCCGAACATCAATGGTTTCGCAGGCAAAGGATGACCCGCACGAGAACGATGCACTTACGCGCAAATATTATAGCCTGCCGGGGGATCCATCCCTCTTTATTTCGGAGCTACGAGCGCACCAGGTCCGGATAGTCCCTAAGGCTGATCCGCTTACTGCTTTTGGCCGAATCTGCGGGTCTGGTTCGCTGTTCTATCGTGATCGTGCACCCAACCGGTGGATTGGGACACGGGTTCGTATGCTCCTTACCTCATCGAACCCGTGTCCCCTTTTGGATACGATTGCATGGCAACGCAGAACCACGGGAGTGAGGTGATCAACAATCCAGTTCTAGCTGGACTTGGTGCCGTGCACGATCAGGTGCCTTCTCCCGGAAATTAGCGGCCCTGAAGCAAATGCTGCCGCCTTTTGGAAGTGGCTGGTCACGTTTCCAACCTCAAAACGATGCGCTTGATGCGTCCGCCAAGAAGCCGCTACTGATCCTTAGGCTTCCGTTTGCCACAGATTTCCGCCACAGGGGGGACAAACAATTTGAGGAGACCCGTCAGAACCCTAACCCACCCGGCTTTCTTTGTTTCTGTCGCGTCGGTCAATTGACAGGCAGAACGACTTCCTATGGCACAACTCCTTCCGAAATATTCGGCTCCCGCAGCGAAAGATCCGGATCAAGCGCTTCCTCATCACCAGATCCTACGAATAACTAAAGCCGCTGACTTCAACGGATTGTTTGAGCAGGTAGGCTGCGCCGACGGGTATCGACTGCCTCGTTGGAGCTACCGATAGATGAGGTCTGTCCGTAGGTGCCGAAGTCATCCTTAATTGTGCAGAAGATGCCGTGCATAAGCAGCA
>NZ_CABFWF030000013.1:0-78825 GCF_902153245.2 Pseudorhizobium endolithicum | reverse complement strand
CATCGACACCTCCCGCCAAAGCGAAAAGTGTTACCCATGTCTCCGGTACGAAATGTCACCTATCTCTCAGGTCGGGCAGCGCCCCTCTTCCCCAATTACCGATAAGTCATTGTCTTTCCTTCAAGTTTCGCGGCAGACGGCCCTAGAACAGGGCGTTTCGTCATGGCAAAGAACGACAATGTATCGCGGATACGATTTCGATCTTGGCCTTGTTGAGGTCGGCCATCATGTCCTGTGGTACGAGCTCGCGGGAACGGTAATAGCTGTTACCGTCGGAGGGCTTCAATACGCGCAGCCGGTCCTTGATGGTGATACCCGGGGCGACGATCAGGAATCCGCGTGAAAAGAGGCTCGAGTTTGGCTGGCGGGCGGCGTTGATCGACTGCCAAGCGATCAGCATTGCCATGACCGTTGTCTTGCCGGCACCCGTGGCCAGCTTCAACGCGAGACGGAAGATTTCCGGGTTGGCGTCGCGATTGGCTTCTTCCAGATGCCGGAATATGTGGGCGTATTGTTTGTTCTTACGCGCTACCTCCGAGAGCCAGATAGCCGTCTCTACTGCCTCTACCTGACAATAGAAGGGGCGGGGACCCGAGAAGCTGTCGCTGCGCCAATGCTGCAGAAGCCGCTGGGTGACCGGCGTAACTCCCCAGTCGTTGGGATTGGGTATCGAGCGCCACGAGGCGATGTGGCCTCGAATTTCGTTAATGATCGGGGTCGGGTTGTAGCGGCTGTCACCATCTCGCGTTTGATCGAGATCGAGGGTGGCCTGAACCCTCCCGCCGGCTTTGCTTTTCCGGCTTTTCGGAACCGGTGCCACGTACTTCGATCGACGCCGTCCTTCTATCGGCGGGTGGTTGAGAGGCTCGCCGCTTTCCGAAAGGGCATGGTGCCGAGTGGGAACCTCATAGGGAGAGTTGAGAATCGGCTCCGCATAAAATGGTTTTGTCATCTGCCCCACATCCCCAGAATCAGCCCGAATATTCAACCGAGGCACGAGCGGAGCGCAACTCCCGATTATCAGTGGTGATGTATAAGTACGCGGAAATAATTTCCGCTTAGGTCGTGAACCGGGCAGTGATCCCTTCGGAAATAGACCGCGGGGTCGTCACCAAGGCAACGCTGCGATTCATGTCCGGCGGTCCAGGCGCAGTTCCCTCGACAGAAACTGGTTAAAAACCATTTCAAGTACCTTCGCTTGAAGTGTGCCATCCAGTTCGCCATGCTGCTGCTGGAGGCGCGAGCATGGACGGGTCGATAATATCCATTCAGACTGGAACAAAAGCTGCTGATCCCCAGTGGGAGATCAGTCTACTGATCGCGTTAGCTGTAGGCTTCATCGTCTACCGACTTCTCACCTACGTCGCGGCGAGGTCACGATCCACGCAGCCGCATCTGTCTGCCATAGATCGTCACTTCCGGAACGTCTTCGCGATCATGGATGAGCCTCGTCGCCAGTCCCTCGTCAGCTATTATATGCAGAAGTACGAGTGTGGCCGAGAACAAGCGATGCGGCATGCGATCGACGATCGTGAACGCGATCAGCGTCGCTATTCCTGATCTCGGTCCAATTCCGCAACTTCTGCCAATTTGTTCGGCGGCTGCTTCCAGCGGAACGCTCGTTTTGACCGAGGGTCGAAGCCCGCAGACTTCAGCCTGCCTTGCTCGCCGGTTGCTTCAACCGAATGCGTAACGGCTTTCCTTCTGCATTGTCTATTTCGAAGGCATTCGTCTTCTTGACGAGATCGCTGAGCTTGCGGGAGCCATAGGTTCGCGGATCAAAATCCGATGCCAGGTTCGCGAGCTGGGTGCCGACGGCCCCGAGCGGCACCCACCCGTCTTCGCTTTCCATCTGAGCGATGACCTTCTTGATGATCGGCGTCGCTGCGCTCGGCTTCTGCAGTGATGGTGACTGTTGTGTCTCCCCGCTGCCGTTCGCCGACTCCTGGGGCAGCAGGTTCTCCGTGTAGATGAACCTTCGGCAGGCCTGGCGGAAGCTTTCAGGCGTCTTCTGTTCCCCGAACCCGAATACATCTACGCCTTGCTCCCGGATACGCGATGCAAGCCTCGTAAAATCGCTGTCGGATGATACGAGGCAAAATCCGTCGAAACGTCCACTGTGGAGCAGGTCCATGGCGTCGATCACCAGTGTGATGTCGGACGCGTTCTTGCCAGTGGTGTAGGCGAACTGCTGCTGCGGGATGATTGCATGCTTCGCGAGGACGTCCGTCCATGCCCTGGAGCGGGCGCTGGAGAAGTCGCCATATATTCGGCGAACACTGGCCTCTCCGATCTTGGCAATCTCTTCAAACAGCCCATCGACAATCTTGGCTGAGGCGTTGTCGGCATCGATCAGGACCGCAAGGCGAGGCGAGCGTGGTTCGGGCATGAACTTGTTTCCTTTACTTCAAGCGTCGCATGTACGTGCCAGCGATCTAGAACTCACCGTTCGTTAGGCTTCTATTCCACGGCATACTTTTTCAACATGTTCTGTCGTGGCTGCTATTGCACGTTGAACAATTTCAGGTTGAATTGGCGCATCCTGTTTTATTTGCTGATAATTGAATGCCCAGTGAAACGCCATTCTCCGTCGTCACCCGAGTCCTGCTCGACCGGTGGCTCACAACAAGTGCAGAAAAGCCCGTACAGCCAGAGACGATCTTTGCGCCGGCGCTCGATCTCCTCTCCATAAAGATGCGTCTCACGGTGTTCCGCTTGGTCGGTGACGATCCGTGGAACTGGGAAATGAAGGCCATAAGACACTCGGGGTTCACATCCAGGGTCCTCAACATAAATCAGCTGTTCGCTGACTGTAAGATCGTTGAGTTTAAAGACCGGCGTTACATGGAAGAGGCGGTGATCCCGCGGCTCCGGGAGGTCATTTCAACACAGCAGCCGCGGATCGAGCTCGTGAAGACGAAGCTGCTGGGCCTCAGTCTGGGATACGATCGTATCCTGCTGCCACAGAAGAACGTAGCCAGACCCGAGTGGATAATCTCATCCTCGTATGCGCGCTTTCTACTCACCCGGCCACGTCAGGAGGAGAACCTTGATGTGGCCGATGAAGCGATCACGCAGTTGCTTATCGAGGGGGCAACGGCCAAGGAGATCGCAGCCATCCTGGGGCTTTCTCATCGCACCGTCGAGCACCGTCTCAGCCGGATGAAGGATCGCATGGGTGCGCGCAACACCGTGCATCTGGCTGCAATGCTGGTGGCGACCCATCTGGACCGAACCAACAACTGAGGTCACCTGAACAGCTGCATGATGGATTCGGAATTGGAGTTGGCGATCGACAGGGATTGTAGTGCCAGCTGTTCCTGTGTCTGCAGGGCTTTGAGGCGGCTGGATTCCTCGTTCATGTCCGCATCAACGAGCCTGCCAATGCCTTTGTCAATGTTGGCCATCAGCTTCTCCGTGAACCCATACTGCAGGTCGATCCTTGATTTCAGGGAGCCGAGGCCGCTTGCGCTAGAGATGGCACGCTGAAGCATATATTCGACGCCTCTCAAGTACTCCGATATCGCGAATTTCGAGTTGGTTATGTCGACCTCAGCGAGGTCAAACTCGAGAGTCCAGGGGATGTTCGTGCGCACGTTTCCGATACTAACAGCCTTGGCTCGCAGCCCCGCCTCGGGATGTATCGTCTGGTCGGCCATGAATACAACTTTTCCGGAGAATTCCGGATCAGTCGAGGAGGCCGTCAAACCGGTCCCGGTTGTAGCATGAGCGATCACTGCTGCGAACTGGTGACGATCGGAGACAACGCCATCAGTTGTACCCAAAGCTGCATCGACGGTCGCTTTACTGACTGTGATGGCTTGCACAGGTCCGGTTCCGATTTGGACGTCAAAGTAAATTTCGGCATTCCCGGAAATCGTGAACGGCTCGGTGAACTCCAACGTAGCCTTCGGGTACATATTGTCATGTTCCAGCCCGAGGTCAGCTGGGTTCTCCAGACCCAGGGCAAATCCTGATGGAAATACCCCGTTAAAGTCTGAAGATACGTTTCTGATTTCGATGCTCGACCCCGGGTGGCCGCTACCTTCTTTGGTACCAATTTCAAAGCGGGCAGGGTCGTCATTGGATGTGAAGGAGGTATGCCCAGTCGGCTTTGTGGTCCAGGCCGGAACTAGGTTGTCGTCAAAGACTCTCTGGAGGACAGCCCTCATCTGGACGGCATTGTTGATTTTGCCATCGTTGTTGCCGAGAGCTGAATCGATCACTCCTTTGTCGATCCGAAGCCCGGTAAAGGCTACACCGCCAGAATGGTCCCCCGCATCGAGGACGATCTCGAATTCCACATAGTCAGTCGGCCCGAATTCCGCCGGACCTGTGAAGGTTCGCACTTCATGTCCATTGTGCGCATTACTGGTAAATGAGGTGCCCCTAAAACCTCCAATGTCCCCAATCCCTCCAAGCTCCTTCTGCAGAATCCCGCCGCCGCCGACGTTCAACATGCTAATGCTCTTGAGGTCGAGCGTTATCGCCTCCACTGCGACGTTCCCGGTCTCAGACCTGACAAATGAAGACACTACAGAAGCAGGTAAATCGCCCGCTTCCATCAGGTGAGCCGAAACGTTAGTTCGCAACCAGTTTACGCCGCTGAAGCTGGACGACAGAATGATGCTTTCTGCCTGCTCATTTAGCTGAGATAGTTCTGCCTGGACCTTCGATCGATCAACCCCGTCTTCGGTGGCGGTAACCAGACGTGCCTTGAACACTTTCAAGAGATCGACGACAGACTCGGTTCCAGAAGATGCTGTGTCAACCTTCGCAGCCCCCAGACCCAAGGCGTCCGAAACAGCGGCCAGCGCCATGTTGTCCGAGCGCATGGTGGTCGAAATGGACCAGTAGGCGGCGTTGTCTGTGGCAGTCCCGACGCGCAGACCGGTGCTGACGCGCTGCTGGGTCTCGCCCAGGCTGTTTGCCACGGCACGCAATGTCTGCAGTGCCGCCATCGCTGAGTTGTTCGTCAGAATGCTGGTCATCGGACGCTCGCTCTCCCCCCAAAAGCCAGCGGAATCATCATGATGCCGTCGAGTTGATGGCGATTCTTATCGTTTACGAATGGTTAACGGCTATCCCAACCCGGGAGGGTAAAAATACCGGTAGAAACACCGTGCTCCGGTGAAAACTGGGCGCTGCCCTCTCTTCTGTTGCCAGTCCTGCTAACATGCAGTTCCGCCGAAATACCTTGTATTCTGGGCTTTCGGCGATTAGGCGGAAATTATTTCCTCGTCAGCAGCGGCGATTGCGAGGTTGCCGGGGGAGGGGATGGTGGTGCTTCAGCGGCGGGCCACCAAACCGGACATTCAGCAAGCGTTAAACTCGGAAGGGTTACATCCGGGTGAGATCGACAACCTACGGCGGCTGGGGGGCTGCACTGGATGGAGACGAGCAATCTGATCGTTTACGTGCCGCCGGTGCTGTTCAGCCTGGTGGCCGGATGCTTCTTCCTGTTAGGGCGTCTGGGGCTGAGCAACACCTGGTACTGGGGCGCGGGTTTTGCGCAGACGGCGCTCGGTTTCGTGATCTCGACCTTCTCGATCCAGCCGACCTTCGACGCCTTCGCGTCGGGGCTGATCTTCATGGGGGCGTCCTATTGCTACGGCAGCGGGCTTCTGTCTCACTTCAAGGTGCCCATGCAGACCACGCAGCGCCTGACCTTCGTAGCGTTGTACACGCTGGCGCTCACTTACCTCGTGTTCGTAGAGAACAGCCTGATTTCTCAACTGTTCCTCACGGACATGGCTTTCGCGTTCCTGCTCGGCTGGGCAATCCTGAGGGTTCGGACACAGGCCTCAAGCGGGATCGACAAGGCCCTGGTCGTGACGAGCTTTATCGTCGTGCTGGATTCAGTGTCTCGCGCGACCTACTTCACATTCTTCACGGGGTCGAGCAACGACTTCGCCGATTTTGCGGACTCGGCTTACAACCTCTCAGGTCACCTCACGACCATTACCGTGTGCATGTTCTTCCCGTTCAGCGCGCTCGCGGCCGTAGGCCACACCGCACTCGAGCGCTACCGGAGGGCGGCGGAGACCGACGAACTGACAGGGCTGCTGAACCGGCGTGGATTTCGCCACGCGGTCGAGCGGGGGGACAACGCCACCCGGCATGGCTCATTGATCATATGCGACATTGATCACTTCAAGCGCATCAATGATGGCTACGGACACGGGTTCGGCGACGAGGTCATCCGGGGGCTGGGCGAAGACCTCCTTCAGGTGATCGGCCCCCATGGATGTACGGCGCGCTACGGCGGTGAGGAATTCGTTGCGTTCCTGCCGGGGGTCGACGTGATCAAGGCGCGTGACCTGGTGCAGTCACTGCGGCGCGCTTTCGCGGAGCGGGCATGGGTGGCCTTTGGTGTCAGCGAGCGATTCACGGTTTCCTGCGGCGTCGCTTCCTTGAGAACTGAGGACACCCGACTGGAGGCTGCGGTGGAGCGAGCGGACCGCGCACTCTATGCGGCCAAGGCCGCCGGACGGAACCGCGTGTTCGTTGACGCCGGCGAAGTGCAGACGCCACTGCATTTGGCCACCGGCAACAGTGCGGGAGAACGACTGGAAGCGTGAACAGCGTTCCCCGCGATCTCGCTGCCAGTCGTCTCAAGCGGCTGGAGAAGGCTCCGTTCCCTAGTGGTAGGCGTGCTTGCTGAGATCAGGCTCGGCCGCCACGCAATAGTTGATCCCGATCTGCAGGAGGAGTTCGGCAGAGGCCAGATCGTCCCTCGCGTCCAGGAGTGCCAGGCCGCGGATTGCGGCAGCGAGGTTGAAGTTGTTTGCTGCGACCTTCTGCCGGCCTGCATCGAGAGCTTCCTCTGCCTTGTATTCGAGCGCATCTGCGACTGTCTCGATCAGGTCGAGGCGCTCATGTGAGGTCATCTCGTGAAGGGTCTTGGCGGCTTCCATGGTATGTCTCCTTGTTATTATTCTTTGGGAGAGTTCGGCACTGCCGTCATCCCGCCGAGGCCGGGGCCAAGGAATATGATCGTCTGAATGGATGACCCCCGGCAGATGGGGGTGAGGGTGGAGCATTGCAGGCGCCAGGCGCTTCTGGCTGCCGGCCGGCTTGGGGACATGGCAGTATTGGTCGTGGTGACGCAACGCCTTTCACCAACGTAACCAAGTTCGGCCCGCCCGACCGCGAGAATTGTTGGTCCGACGTTTGGTACCCTTGGCTTCCCCAAACACGAAGGGAGCGGCAGGACCGCTCAGGAGCGCTGGTGACGCCGTGCGGAAGGCGATGCGGACACCTCGATCGGCCGCGCCGAAATTGGGAAGAGTTCCCTCCCTCCGCCATTCCAGCAAATTTTCAGCTAGCCAGATCTTGAGCCGCTCGTAGCAGCGCATCCGCCATCCTGCGGTCAGGTCTGGACGGGAGAGATGGTGTCCACGCGGACTTCGCCCGTCACGACACCTCTCCTGAGGCCCGTGCGGTCGCGGTCAATCTCTATGACCGTGTAGGCCTTCTCGTCCCGGAAGAGGCTGGCATGGCGGGTGGTGACATCCTCGCCCGGCAGGGCCTCCACCTCCATGTAATCCAGTTCGCTGCCGGCGGCGACGATCCGGGCATCTCCGGGCGTTCGCGCAGCCACTGTCATCTCCCGAGGGGTAAAACCCTGCCAGCGGGCGTCGTTCGGTGGCGCGATCGGCACGAGGCGGTAGATGTTGAGCCTCTCCGCCTCCCGGGTGGCGGACGCGATCGCCTCCGCGTCCGCGATCTGGGCCTGGCTTTCGACGGAATGGCCGAACCGCGTGCCGCTCGTGCCGCTGTTGAACGGTTCGTTGCCGGTGTTCTGGGTCGCGTTGGACATGGTCTTTCCTCTCTTGCCGTGCCGGAAGAACGCGTGCTCATCCCCGTGGTTCCGAGAGAGGTCGTCAGTCCATCCCGGACGGCCGACAACATGAAGCGGGCATTGGGGAAGGGTGGTCTGCCCTGCATCGGGCGGCCGCGGCGCCTTCCGGCGCCGCGCCCCGCTCTGCGCCACGTTAGCCGTCGTTCATGTCCTCGACCATCTTCAGGTGATGTTCCAGGGCAGGCGCCGTCTTGGCGGCCCAGGCCTTCAATTCCGCATTGTCGCCCTCTTCGCCGTAGCGTTTGAAGAGATCGACGGCGTCCTCGTGAGCATCTTCCTGGGCGGACATGTACTCCTCCGTGAACTCCGCGCCCTGCAGACCCTTCAGATCATCGAGCATTTCCTGATGGGCGGAGGTCATCGCCGTCGGGATGGTGGCCTCGACGGCTCCGCCCTGAACCATCTGCTTGAGTTCGTCGCTCGTCTTCTGATGATCCGTGATCATCTGCTGGGCAAAGCTTTTCACAGCCTCGTCTCCCCGTTCGAGCGCAAGCTTGCTGGATTCGATCTCGAACATGTCGCTGGAGGCAGCTTCGGTCACGAAATCCTGGGTCTTGGGCGGGATGCCGGCAAGCGAGTTGACGCCCGACGATTCGGCCGCCGACTGGGCCCAGGCGGATGTTGCGGCAAGGGCGATTGCTGCGGTGATGGCAAGTGTCTTCATGGAGGCGCTCCTTTTGGAAAGCCTCTCCAACTAGCCCGTAGCGAACTTGTTCCCGACGCGGGGGCGGCGCCGGACCATGCGGGGAGCGAGGAATCGTTCCCGTATGATGCCCGAGTTTGCTTCAGCGCAGGCCGCCTCTCCGGCAGCGGCCCGCGTCCGAGATCGTCTCGGGTGGCGTTGCGCCTGCTGACTGCTCAGGCTGCGGCCTTGTACGGGGCCTGCAGCGACCGGCTCCAGTCTGCATACCAGGCGTCGAACAGCGCAAGCTGCTTCTCCACATAGCCGCGCTGGCTGTCGGTCAAGACGTCCGTTTCATTGAAGTTGAGCGCATATTCGGGATTCCCCTTGAGCACCATCATGTGCTTGAAGAAGAGGACAAGATCGGGACCTTCATCGAAGGAGGAGAGCACGGCGAGCGCGGCCTCCAGTTCGAGCGCCAGGCGGCGAGCCTCCGCATCGCCCCCTGCGGCGGCCTGCGACAGCCGGCACAGATGCAGCACCTCCCTTGGCAGCACGTTGCCGATCCCGGTGATGGCGCCTGCGGCGCCGCAGTTGACGAAGCCGTGGAAGACGGTGGTGTCGACGCCGATCATCAGGGTCACCTCGTCGTCGCGGCTGGTGATGTTCTCCGCCGCATAGCGCAGGTCATCCGCACCGCCGAATTCCTTGAAGCCAATGAGGTTCGGGTGCTCGGCGCGGAGCGCAAAGAACAGGTCCGCCCGCGTGGCGAAGCCATAGTAGGGACTGTTGTAGATGACGGCCGGAAGATCCGGGGCGGCGGAAAGAATGGCCTTGAAATGCGCCTTCTGTGCCGAAATGACGGAGCCGCGGGACAGGACCCGTGGAATGACCATCAGCCCCCCGGCGCCCACCTTTCGTGCATGGGCGGCATGGGCGACCGCCTGTTTCGTATTCACGGCGCCCGTTCCGACGATGACGGGAATGCCGTCGGCGACCAGGCGCTCCACGCCCTCCATGCGCTGCGCATCGGTCAGCAGCGGCCAGTCGCCCATCGAGCCGCAATAGACGACCGCCGACATGCCTGCGTCGACAAGTTCGCGGGCCTTGCTGACAAGTGCATCGAAATCCGGGCTCCTGTCCTGCCGGCACGGCGTCATGAGGGCAGGGATGCAGCCTGAAAATATCTGGGAAGCCATGGTGATCTCCATTGTGTGGTCTGTCGCACAAGCGCGGTCCGGCGCGTATCGGCAACACTACATCATGTATAATCTTTGTCGACAATAACTCTGGCGGCCGGGGTTGGCTGGGGCGGACGGCTTTCCTCACCCTGGATTGCCCAGTGACATGTCGCGGCTCACGCCGCGCTCCAGCATGCTCTGGATCTGTGTCACGATCTGCGCGGCATGCGCGCTGGCCAGCCGATCGCAGGTCTCCCGATCACGGGCTTCGATCGCGCCGATCATCTCCTCGTGCTCGGCGACATACCGTTGCGGCAGGCGATCGTTGAAGGACGAGTAGTAGAGCCTGAGGATCCGTCTTCCCTCATCCAGCAGCCGGCAGAACAGTGCCGTGAAGTAAGGATTGCCCCCCGCTTCGGCGATCGCCGCGTGAAACTCGCGATTCGTCGCAATCATGGCCAGCGCATCCTGGCGCTCGACCGCCGCCGCGAAGTCCCGCTGCCTTGCCCGGATTGTCTCCAGGTCCGCCGGGACATGGAACTCGGCGGCCAGGCGGGCCGTGACGCGATGCATCAGCGACAGCGCGTCGAAGAAGGTGTGCAGGTTGAAGAAATCGATGGTCGCCACCACCGTGGACCGGTTCGGCAGCTGCGTCACCAGCCCTTCTCCGGCCAGCCGCACGAGCGCCTCGCGAATCGGCGTGCGGGAGATCGACAGGCGTGCGGACAGCTGATTCTCGTCGATCGGGCTTCCGGGTGGCAGGACGAGATCGAGGATCTCCTCCCGCAGGATCTCGTAGACATGCTGCGCGCCCGATCCCCGCTTGCGTCTCTGTAGGTCCGTATCGCTCATGGTGCTCTCCGCGCTGCCTCATCCATTTAATGGAGATGTCGCCGGTATTCATCTACCCCGCTCAAAAAGCGTGATGTGCCGTGCTTTGCGGGAAAGGATTCGGTGGCCTGAACTGGGGAGGCTCAGTATCGAACCTGCCACCTCACGACCCGACTCGATTCGGCGCACTGGAAGCGGGGCAGGCACTCTTATCCAGGCGCGGATAGGCCGGTCGAGGATGGGCAATGCCGGCAATATGGCGTGATTTCGGCGGGAATCGGCCGCTCCGGCGCGTGGAGGGATGGCTCTTATGTCCGTGTAAGTCGCTGCTCCGCATGCCGTTTCTTAATGAAGTCTAAACCTTTCGGCAGGGCGTCCGCCACATTTGTGTCCTTTCGGCAACAGGATCGCGGTAAGCGGCCGCGGGAAGGCGGGATGGCTCAAGTTCCCGATTGCAAGGCCTCCCCTCTCTTGTATTTTCACCCTCGGAAGCGAGGCGGTGGATCGTCCGTCTTCTGGTAATCGACGGGGATGGGGCAGGGAACGCTGTCCTTCAGCAAAAGAACCCAGACCCATACGAAACTTTGACTGGAGGTCAAAAATGAACATCAAGAGCCTTCTTCTCGGCTCCGCTGCTGCACTTGCAGCAGTATCCGGCGCACAGGCTGCCGATGCTATCATCGCTGCCGAGCCCGAGCCGATGGAATACGTTCGCGTTTGCGACGCATTCGGCACCGGCTTCTTCTACATCCCGGGCACCGAAACCTGCCTCAAGATCGGCGGTTACGTCCGTTTCCAGGTTAATGCTTCCGACGAAGACATCTATGGCGACGACAACTGGAATGCCTTCACGCGTGGTCGCCTGGAAGTTGTTTCCAAGTCCGACACCGAGCTTGGCGAGCTGACTGGCTTTATTGCTCTGCACGGTGATGCTGATAACGGTGGAACTGACGAAGTAGACTTCTACTTCGATGAAGTCTACCTGCAGCTCGGCGGCTTCAAGGCTGGTACCTACCTCAACTGGTGGGATAAGGGCATCAACGGCGAAACCGACATTATCGGCGGCAACCGCCTGACCTCGATCGCCTACATCTACACGGGCGATGCTTTCACTGCCGGTATCCAGCTCGACGAGCTGACGAACGATGAGTTCACTGGTGTGATCGATGCTGATGGCGACCTCGTACTTGGTGGTGGTCAGAACCTCGGTCTCGAAGCAATCGTAACCGCTTCGCTCGGCGCTGCTTCGGTTGATTTGCTCGGCTCCTACGACTTCGGCAATGAAGAAGGTGCGGTCCGTGCGCTCGTCTCGGCTGATGTTGGTCCGGGCACCCTGCAGCTTGCTGGCGTCTGGTCCTCGGGTTACAACGTTTATTACGGTGCATCTGAGTGGACGATTGCTGGTTCGTACGCCTTCAAGGCTACTGACCGTTGGACGATCACTCCCGGTGCGCAGTACTTCGCCAACACTGGTGTTGATGTCGACGGCGACTTCGGTGGTGACGACGGCTGGCGCGCTGGTCTGACGGTTGACTACGCCCTCACTGAAGGCATGGCTGTTAAGGTCACTGCAAACTACAACGACTTCGATGGCGAAGACGAGTTCGTCAACGGCTTCGTCCGTCTTCAGCGGAACTTCTAATAATGCTACGAAGCTCCCCCGGTCACTCCGGGGGGGCTTTTTTTAACAATAACCGACACCAATAGAGGTCGGGTCGGAGATATCCGAGGAGTAGGTCGCCAAGTGCGACCATTTTGGTTTTTCGCGGTAAGCGCGGCGACTGCATCTAATCATTTGACCGGAGTCAAAAATGAACATCAAGAGCCTCCTTCTCGGTTCGGCTGCCTCATTGCTGGCGATTTCTAACTCGCAAGCCGCCGATGCTATCATCGCCGCCGAACCGGAATCCATGGAGTATGTTCGAGTTTGCGACGCATTCGGCGCTGGCTACTTCTATATCCCCGGCACGGAAACCTGCCTCAAGGTTGGTGGATATGTTCGATTCCAAGTGAACTTCGGTGAAGACATTGTCGGCGATGACGACTGGGACGCTTTCACGCGGGGTCGTCTAGCAGTTACATCGAAAAGCGATACCGAGTTCGGTGAGCTAACCGGCTTCATCGCTCTTCATGGGGACGCAAGTAGCGGCTCATCCGATGAGCAGGAGTTCTACTTCGACGAGGTGTATCTACAGCTCGGTGGCTTCAAGGCTGGTACTTACCTGAATTGGTGGGATGCCAACGATCTTCCGGGTGAGCTAGATGATCTCGGCTCGAACCGTCTGACCTCGATCGCCTACATCTATACGAGCGATGCCTTCACGGCCGGGATCCAGCTCGACGAATTGTCCGACGAGGAACTGGTCGGTTTCGACGCCGATGGCGACGTTCTCACCGGTGGCGGCCAGAACCTCGGCCTCGAAGCCGTCGTCCAGGCTGCGTTCGGCCCGGCAGCTATCGAACTGCTCGGCTCCTATGACTTCGGCAACGAAGACGGTGCAGTTCGTGCCATTGCCTCGGCAGACGTTGGCCCCGGCACCTTCTACCTTTCTGGTGTCTATTCGTCCGGCTATAACGTCTACTACGGCTCTGCTCAGTGGACCGTTGCCGCTGCCTACGCTTGGAAGGCAACCGAGAAGTTCGAGGTCATTCCGGAGTTCCAGTATTTCTGGGATACGGAACTGGATCTCGAGGGCGACTTCACCGGCGAAGACTTCTGGACTGCCGGCGTCACGGTCAACTATGCTATCACCGAGGGCCTGACCTCGAAGGTGGCCGTTGCTTACGACGACTCGTCGGAAGACTGGCTGGGCCTGGTTCGTCTGCAGCGCGACTTCTGATCGTCACAAGACGTCTGAGAAAAAGAAGAGCCTGGCGAAAGCCGGGCTCTTTCCATTTGGCGGATCGGGATCGGGGATCGGCTCCGGAAGCGGAGGGATCAGTTCTCTGCGATATCCACGTCGGCCGGCTGAGATGCCCCGCCCGGTTTCTTGCGACCATGGCGGAGGTCGGCGACGATGTCCGTCTCCTGGCCGAGCCGCGCCTTGTAGATCTGATAGTTTTCCGTAATCCGCTGCACGTAATTGCGCGTCTCGGGAAACGGTATGCGCTCGATCCAGTCGATCACGTCCTCGATCGGCTTGCCGCGGGGGTCACCGTAGCGCTTGATCCATTCGCTCACCCGCCGCGGCCCGGCGTTATAGGCGATGAAGGTCAGGATGTAGGAGCCGCCGAAGGAATCGATCTGCTCGCCGAGATAGTGGGCGCCGAGTGTTGCGTTGTAGCCGGGGTCGCTGGTCAGCCTTTCCGGAGCATAGGCGAGGCCGTGGCGCTTGGCCACCGCCCTTGCCGTGCCGGGGAGCAGTTGCAGCAGGCCTCGCGCATTCGCCGGTGAGACGGCCGCCGGGTTGAAGGCGCTTTCCTGGCGCGCGATCGAATAGGCGAGCGCCTTGCCCGATCCGGCTATGTCGGCGCCGGCGGGGATAGCGCCGATCGGGAAGGCCAGGGCGGCCACGTCACGCCCCTGCGAAAACGCGGCCTTGCCGATGTGCAGGGCCAGATTGTGGTCCCTCCGCCGTTCGGCTCGTTCGGCAAGCAGGGCCAACTCACCTGGCCTCTCCAGTTTCTCCGCCAGGGCGCGCAGAAGCGGTACGGTCCGGCTCCCGTGCCCGGCCGCCTCGAAGCGGTCCAGGGCGGCCACGGCGGGATGTTGGTTATAGGCCCGGCGCTCTTCATCGGTCGGTGCGGGAGGGGCCACGCGAAGTGAAGATCTTTCCAGTCGCGCTGCGGCAAGCTGGCCGTAGAAGGTGCCGGAATGGGACGCTGCCTTCTGGTAATGCCCGGCGGCCTCCGGGGCGTTTGCCGCATCCGCTGCCCGGCCCAGCCAGTACCACGCCCGCGATGCGGAAATGGGCCGGATCGAGGCGGCCAGGATGCGCCGGAAGTGCATCTGTGCCTTGGCCGGATCGTCGAGGTTGCGCAGGGCATACCAGCCCGCGTGGAACTCCGCGTCGGCTATGTCGGTGGGCTCGGTGGCCGAATGGGCGGCAACAATGCCATAGGCGGCCTTGTAATCTCCGAGGTCCGCAAGCCCCCGCGCCACGATGCGCTGCTCGTCCCACCATTCCGAGGTGTTGATCAGCAGGGCCGGTTCACGTGGCGCCTTCGCCAGCAGCGCCGCGGCTTCGCGGTATTTGTCCTTGCGCCGGAGCTCCTCGATCTGGAGGAAGAGGAAGGCAGGGTCGTTCTTCCATGACGGGTCGACGGCCTTCATCAGCGCGTCGGCATTCCGGGCGCCGTTGATCCTGGCGGCCCATGCCTTGTACAGCGACCGCGCCTCGCCCAGCTGTGCAAAGCGCGCGGCCTGGGTGATGCGGCCGCGATACATGAGATAGTCCATGCGCGCCTTGTGGTCCTTGACCGTCAGGATCGTCTCGAACTCCTTCAGGATCCTGTTTTCCAGTGCCTTGTCGAGACCCTCGGACCTCCACAGGGCACGAATGCCTGCGGCTGCGTCGTCCAGCTTGCCGATGTCCTTCAGGGCGCGCGCCAGCAGGTATCGACCTTCCGGGGTTTGCGGAGCCGCTGATGTGAAGGTCCTCACCACGGTGTTCGCGTCCGGGTTCTCCCGGAAGAGCGCCCGCTCGTAGCGGACCGCAAGGTCGTCGAGACCGGGCCAGTCCTTCAGTTCCTCGCGGGCGGCTGCGATTTCCCGTGCGGGAACGCCGGGCAATCCTGACATGGCGAGCGCCCAGGTGAGCGCCTGCCGATCGACGGAACCTTCGGCCAGCCTGTCGCGAACGAGGAGCGCCCGCTTGGCATCATTGTCGGAGAGGGCATCGAGCCCCGCTTTCAGAACCGGTGCCGGATCAAGCCGCCCGCTTTTGGAGGACGTCTTGCCGTCGATCTCCATCGGGAATACGGCGGCAGGTGGTTCGGGCTTGGCATAGGGAAGGGGAGTGGCCGTCCCTTCCGGCAAGGATCCAGCCATGCCTTGCGTGCTCGACAGGCCGAGGCCGAGGGCGGTCAGCAACAGGACTGGCTTCTTCATGCGGCGACTCGCGACAAGAAAGCAAATTCCCCAGGTTATATTAGCCGCTTCGCGGATTAACGAAAGCTTACCAGGATCATGAAAATGCGCGAAAAAACGCCGCGCTCCCAAGTGGAAATCGCGTAAGCATCCGCTTGTCGTCGCTTTCCCACCGCTCTATTGTGCGCCACCTTAGTCACGGAATGCGGCCGAAGCATGGACTGCCGGCCGCCAGGAGTTTTGCATGTTCAAGGGATCGATGCCCGCACTCGTCACGCCGTTCAAGGATGATGGCGCCGTCGACGAGCAAGCCTTCGCGGCTCATGTCGAGTGGCAGATTGCCGAGGGCAGCAGCGGCCTGGTTCCGGTCGGCACCACGGGCGAATCCCCGACGCTGTCGCACGCGGAGCACAAGCGCGTCGTCGAACTCTGCATCGAGGTCGCCGCCAGGCGGGTTCCGGTGATCGCGGGTGCGGGATCCAACAACACGCGAGAGGCGATCGAACTCGCAACCCATGCCGAAAAGGCAGGTGCAGATGCGCTGCTGGTCGTGACACCCTATTACAACAAGCCCACCCAGAAGGGGCTGTTTGCCCATTTCTCGGCCGTGGCCGAGGCCGTGAAGCTGCCGATCTTCATCTACAACATCCCCGGCCGCTCGGTGATCGACATGACGCCGGAGACCATGGGTGCGCTCGCCAAGGCCCACAAGAACATCGCCGGCGTCAAGGACGCGACCGGCAAGCTCGAGCGCGTCTCCGAACAGCGGATCACCTGCGGCAAGGATTTCATCCAGCTTTCCGGTGAGGATGCCACCGCCTTGGGCTTCAACGCGCATGGCGGTGTCGGGTGCATCTCCGTGACGGCCAATGTCGCGCCGCGGCTCTGTGCCGAGTTTCAGGCCGCGACCCTGGCTGGCGATTATACGAAGGCACTGGAATATCAGGATCGCCTGATGCCGCTGCACAAGGCGATCTTCCTGGAGCCGGGGCTTTGTGGCGCCAAGTACGGGCTCTGGCGGACGCGGGGCATGAGCCGGGCGGTACGCTCGCCGCTGCTGTCGTCGCTCGAGCCGTCGACGGAAGCCTCGATCGATGCGGCGCTCCGCCACGCAGGCCTTCTCAACTGACCCCTGCCGCTTCCCTTTCGCTCCAGCCCGCATTACATGACGAAAAGCCCCGGCGGATGCCCGCCTGCGGGGAGCAAGGACCATAGCGAAGGGCACGGGTGAGAAGAGATGGCCCCTAAAGGCAGCCAGAGGACGGTGAACAAGATTGTCGCGGAGAACCGCAAGGCCCGCTTCAACTACGAGATCATCGACACCTATGAGGCGGGTCTGGTGCTCACCGGAACCGAGGTGAAGTCGCTTCGTGAGGGCAAGGCGAACATTGCCGAGTCCTATGCCTCCGACGAGGGCGACGAGATCTGGCTGATCAACTCCCACCTGCCGGAATATCTGCAGGCGAACCGCTTCAACCACGAACCGCGCCGGCGCCGCAAGCTGCTCTTGAGCAAGCGCGAGATCGGCCGGCTGCGCTCGGGCATCAATCGCGAAGGCATGACGCTCGTGCCGCTGAAGATCTACTTCAACGACAAGGGCAGGGCGAAGCTCGAACTCGCATTGGCGAAGGGCAAGAAGCTGCACGACAAGCGTGAGACCGAGAAGGAACGCGACTGGAACCGCCAGAAGAGCAGGCTGCTGAAGGATAACTGAGGCTGGAGGCCTCTTCCTCCCTGCCACTCCTTCATTTTCCGGCGAACCAAAGGGCCATCCCGGCGTTTCCCGGCATGTCGCTCATCCGGACGGAGACTTTCAGGCGTTTGATCGAAGAAGCGATCGCGGAGCGCGTGGTGCTGTTTCTGCGCTACCACGGCGTTGAGCGGACGGTCGAGCCGCATATCCTGGGCATCGTCGGACATGGCCGTCTCGCTCTCAGCGGCTGGCAGATCGCCGGAACCGGCCGCGGCTGGCGGCTCTTCCACCTGGATGAGGTGGAGGAGTTGCAGCATACCAGCGGCCGGTTCTCGAAGACCGCGATCGGCTACAATCCCGAGGATCCATCCTTCGGCTCGATCCTGCGCCGTTTCGAACCGGCTTCCCCCGCAGGAACAAAAGTCCGGCCCTTCCGTTGACGGCGACATTCTCACGTGAGCCCGACATGAAGCGCAAAACGATACTGACCTATGGCACGCTCGTGCTGGGTCTCGGCCTCGCAAGCTATCTCCTCTGGAACATCTTCAGCGAATACACCTGGTCCGATATCGTCCAGTCGGTGGCGGAGATCCCGACGGCCAATCTCGTCGCCGCCATGGCCTATTGCGCCGCGTCCTATGTGTGCCTGACCGGCTTCGACTGGACGGGCGTGAGATATGTCAGGAACGATCTGGGCTATCCGAAGATCGCGCTGGCATCGTTCATCAGCCTTTCCATCGGCCAGAGCGTCGGCCTTGCCGGCTTGAGCAGCGGCGGGTTGCGCTACCGCTACTACGCCCATTGGGGGATGAACACGGAAGATGTGGCGAAGATCGTGCTCCTCTCGGGAGTGACCGTCGGTATCGGCCTTGCCGTCTTGACCGGCATCATCATGATCATCAACCCGACGGACGCCGCCGAGGTGCTTCGGGTGAGCGAAGGGGCGGTGCTGGCCATCGGCGCCGCCTGTCTTGCCGCGGTAGCGGGATACCTGGCTCTGGCGAAATTCGCCCGGGCGCCCGTGCGTATCCGGAGTTGGACGTTCCAGATGCCGACCTTGCGCCTCGCCGTGGCGCAGGTGGTGATCGGCACCGTGAATTTCGCTCTGGTCGCCGCAGCACTTCGCGAGGTCATGGCGGCCGCGTCCGATGTCAGCTATCTCAAGGCGGCGACGGCCTACGTGCTGGCGAACATTGCCATCATCGTCACCCATGCGCCGGGCGGGCTTGGCGTGCTGGAGGCAACCGTCCGCCATGTCATGGGCGACCAGGCATCCATCGGCTCGCTGGTAGCCTTCCGGGTGATCTATTTCTTCATTCCGCTGGCAATCGGCATCCCGCTCGGCCTCGTCACCGAGGCGGTGTTCCGGGCGCGAAAGGCGTCTTCTTCCCTCAGCCGCGCAGGTTCGACGCAATGATGCTTCGTCGCAACGAGCCTGTCGGACTGCGCAGGCTCAAACGTCCTGCGTCTCCACCGGCTCGACCGGGCGTTGCGGTCTTTCGGACGGGTCCCGGCCGATTTCGGCCTTGAGGGAGGCGAGGTCGATGAAGTGGTCCGCCTGGCGGCGCAGGTCGTCGGCGATCATCGGCGGCTGGGTGGCCATCGTGGACACCACCGAAACCTTGCGCCCCTTGCGCTGCAGGGCCTCCACCAGGGTGGTGAAGTCGCCGTCGCCCGAGAAGAGCACCAGGTGATCGGCCGTTTCCGACTGCTCCATCGCATCGATGGCGAGCTCGATGTCCATGTTGCCCTTGATCTTGCGGCGGCCCATGGAGTCGGTGAACTCCTTGGCGGGCTTGGTGATGACCTTGTAGCCGTTGTAGTCGAGCCAATCGATCAGCGGGCGGATCGAGGAATATTCCTGGTCCTCGATCAATGCAGTATAGTAGTAGGCCCTCAGGAGGTAGCCGCGCTTCTGGAATGCCTTGAGCAGCTTGCGATAATCGATGTCGAAGCCGAGGCTCTTGGAAGCAGCGTAGAGATTTGCACCGTCAATGAAGAGTGCAATCTTCTCTCTGGGGTCAAACATTTTTTCTCCATCCCGATTTATTATTGCCTGCGGCGCAGGGAGCGACATCGGCTCAGCCAAACTTGACCTTGCTGTGCCAGAATGATCAGTAAATTACCGATCATTCATGTAAGTGCATTTATGGCACGATTCGATTTCTCCAAGCACTTTGAGGCGAAATTGGCGTCGTTTGAACGGGGCGCGGATGGCGTCCAGCCGGTACTGCACATGAAAAACTTGAATTCACCCGTCATTCCCTGTATCGGGCGTGTAAATCCCCGGAAATAACGACCGCAAAGGACAGGCAATGGCCCGCGTCACCGTAGAAGATTGCATTGATAAAGTCGACAACCGGTTCGAGCTCGTGCTTCTGGCCAGCCATCGCGCCCGGCAGATTTCCCAGGGTGCGTCGATCACCGTTGACCGTGACAACGACAAGAACCCGGTGGTGGCCCTGCGCGAGATCGCCGATGAGACGCTGTCTCCCGACGACCTGAAGGAAGATCTGATCCACTCGCTCCAGAAGCATGTGGAAGTGGACGAGCCGGAGCCCGATCCGTCGTCGCTGCTGGCCGCCAATGCCGGTGCCGTGACGAGTGCCGATCGCGGCGAGGAAGAGGAAGACCTACCGGAAACCGTCACCTTCGATCAGATGTCGGAAGAGGAACTGCTGGCCGGCATCGAAGGCCTGGTTCCGCCGGAAAAGAGCGACGATTACTAATCCTTCATCGTCTGGCCTCTAAGAGATCATCTGCATTATGATGGCTGCGCCGGTCCAAAGCCGGCGCGCCTTTTTTCGTTTGTTCGAGCCGAGGAAAACTCCGGGGATGATGCGGCAATACGAGCTTGTGGAGCGGGTCCAGAAATACAAGCCCGACGCCAACGAAGCTCTGCTCAACAAGGCCTATGTCTATGCGATGCAGAAGCATGGGCAGCAGAAGCGCGCCAGCGGCGATCCCTATATCTCGCATCCCCTGGAAGTCGCGGCGATCCTCACCGACATGCATCTCGACGAGTCGACGATCGCCGTCGCTCTCCTTCATGACACGATCGAGGACACGACCGCCACCCGCGCGGAGATCGACGAGGTGTTCGGCGAGGACATCGGGCGCCTCGTCGAGGGACTGACGAAGCTGAAGCGGCTCGATCTCGTCACAAAGAAGGCGAAGCAGGCCGAGAACCTGCGCAAGCTGCTGCTGGCGATTTCCGACGATGTCCGCGTCCTGCTCGTCAAGCTGGCCGACCGCCTCCACAACATGCGGACGCTGGAGCACATGAACCCGGAGAAGCGGGCGCGCATCTCCGAGGAGACCATGGACATCTATGCGCCGCTCGCCGGCCGCATGGGCATGCAAGACATGCGAGATGAGCTGGAGGACTTGTCCTTTCGCTACCTCAACCCGGAAGCCTACGAAACCGTCACCAACCGGCTGGCGGAGCTTTCGGCGCGCAACGAGGGCCTGATCACCAAGATCGAAGACGAGCTCCGCGATCTTCTGGTCGCCAACGGGCTGGTCGATGCCGTCGTCAAGGGGCGGCAGAAGAAGCCCTATTCCGTCTTCCGGAAGATGCAGTCGAAGTCGCTGTCCTTCGAGCAACTGTCGGATGTCTACGGCTTCCGCATCATCGTCGGCGACATCCCCGCCTGCTACCGGGCGCTCGGCATCGTCCACACGCGCTGGCGTGTCGTCCCCGGCCGCTTCAAGGATTACATCTCCACGCCGAAGCAGAACGACTACCGCTCCATCCATACCACGATCGTCGGCCCGTCCCGGCAGCGCATCGAGCTGCAGATCCGTACCAGGCGGATGCACGAGATCGCCGAATACGGCATTGCCGCCCATGCGCTCTACAAGGACGGCGAGGGGAGTGAGGGTGGCGAGCTCCTGTCGAAGGAATCCAATGCCTATTCATGGCTGAGGCATACGATCGAAGCCCTGTCCGAAGGCGATAACCCGGAGGAATTCCTCGAGCATACCAAGCTGGAGCTCTTCCAGGACCAGGTCTTCTGCTTCACTCCGAAGGGAAAGCTGATCGCGCTTCCGCGCGGCGCGACGCCGATCGATTTTGCCTACGCCGTGCACACCAACATCGGCGACACCACGGTCGGCGCCAAGATCAACGGCCGCATCATGCCGCTGGTGACGCGCCTGAACAACGGCGACGAGGTGGAGATCATCCGTTCCGGCGTCCAGGTGCCCCCGGCCGCCTGGGAGGAGATTGTCGTGACCGGCAAGGCGCGGGCCGCCATCCGCCGTGCGACCCGCATGGCGATCCGCAAACAGTATGCCGGCCTCGGCTACCGGATTCTCGAGCGGACATTCGAGCGGGCCGGCAAGGTCTTCTCGCGGGAGAGCCTGAAGCCGGCGCTGCATCGGCTCGGCCAGAAGGACGTGGAGGATGCGATCGCCGCGGTCGGCCGTGGGGAACTGTCGTCGCTGGATGTGATGCGGGCCGTCTATCCGGACTACAAGGACGAGCGGGTGACGGTGAAGCCTGCGGCAGACGAGGGATGGTTCAACGTCCGCAGCGTATCGGGGATGATGTTCCGCGTTCCCGGCCGTTCGGCGGAGGTGCGGGAGGACGCGTCCGCCGGGCATCATGCGCCGTCGCCCTTGCCCATTCGCGGCCTGTCCAGCAGCATGGAGGTCCGCTTCGCGCCGAGCGGTGCCGTTCCCGGCGACCGGATCGTCGGGATCATGGGCGAAGATGGAAACGGGATCACCATATACCCGATCCAGGCGCCGGCCCTTCAGCGTTTCGACGATCAGCCGGAGCGCTGGATCGATGTGCGCTGGGACCTCGACGACGAGAACAAGTCCCGCTTCATGGCCCGGATCATGATGAGCGCGCTGAACGAGCCGGGGACACTGGCGACCGTCGCCCAGACCATTGCCGGCCTCGACATCAACATCCGCAACCTGGACATGGGCCGGCTCGCCACCGACTTCTCCGACATCTCGCTCGAGGTGGAGGTCTGGGACCTGCGTCAGCTCAACCAGCTGCTGACCCAGCTGAAGGACCTGGAGTGCATCTCCAGCGTGAAGCGGGTTTACGACTGACCTGCCTTGTTTCCAGGCAGGAGGGGCGGCTTGCCATGCTTCCACAGCAAGGCAGCACCGCTCGGCCTGCGTTGGTAAAAGGGGCCCGCCGCGCTTATATTGCTGCAGTGCAATAAGCGAAGCAGAGAAAATACAATGTTTGGTCCGGTCAAGAAGATTGCCCGCGCGCTGCGCGGCCAGAGTATCGAAGAGCGTGAGCTCGCCTATCTCAACGGCGCTGTCGATCGCGTCGACCTCGAATATCGCCAGCGGCAGATCGACCGCGGCATGTTCCGCAACGGTTTCTGATACGTCCTGACCTCGGGCCGGTGTCATTGGGTGACGCCCGAAAGGGTTTCTCCTGAGGTGGGTGCTTGACGCGGCGCCTGCAAATGCTCAATTCAGAGGCCTGAAGCATCCGAAGACGCCGGGACCCTCCCGGAGAGGAGGGGCCATGATCATCGGAATGGGAAGCGACCTGATCGACATCCGTCGCATCGAGAAATCGCTGGAACGCTTCGGCGAGCGCTTCACCCGGCGCTGCTTCACCGAAATCGAGAGAGCCAAGTCCGATCGCCGGCGCAACCGCGCGGCGTCCTATGCGAAGCGGTTCGCGGCGAAGGAGGCGTGTTCCAAGGCGCTCGGGACGGGCCTGGCTCAGGGTGTGTTCTGGAAGGACATGGGTGTCGTCAACCTCCCGAGCGGAAAGCCGACCATGGCTCTGACGGGCGGGGCAGGGCTGATGCTCGCATCCCTGATGCCCGCCGGCCATGAGCCCCTGATCCACGTTACGATTACCGATGAATACCCCTATGCCCAGGCCTTCGTGGTGATCGAAGCCAGGCCCGTGGCGGATTGAGCCATTGCCGACGTCCGGCGAAGGGTCTAGAGATGCCGCACACCGCAAATAAGCCTGACTGAAGAGAAAGACCGCCAGTGTCCGACAGAGCCGACAAGAAGCACGAGAGCGCCCTCTGGGAAAACATCAAGGTCATCATCCAGGCGCTGCTGCTGGCGATGGTGATCCGCACCGTCTTCTTCCAGCCCTTCACCATCCCGTCGGGTTCGATGATGCCGACGCTGCTCGTCGGCGACTACATCTTCGTCAACAAGTTCGCCTACGGCTACTCGAAGTATTCGCTGCCATTCTCGCCCGATCTTTTCGACGGGCGCATCTTCGGCAGCGAGCCGGAACGCGGCGATGTGATCGTCTTCCGCCTGCCGACCGATACCGATGTCGACTATATCAAGCGCGTCATCGGCCTGCCGGGCGACCGGATCCAGGTCACCGACGGCGTCCTTTCCATCAATGGGGAGTCGGTGCCGCGGCAGCCGAACGGCGCTTTCACCTCCGACTAGTGCCTTGACCCAGGGGCCGACGTGCCCGTCTATCGGGAGACCCTGGACAACGGCGTGAGCTTCGATACGCTGGACCAGGTGCCGAATTCTCGCGGCGACAACACCCGCGAATTCATCGTGCCTGAAGGCCACTACTTCTTCATGGGCGACAACCGCGACAACTCCTTGGACAGCCGTTTTGACGTGGGCTTCGTGCCCGCCGAGAACCTGATCGGCCGCGCCTCCATCATCTTCTTCTCCGTTGGCAACGACACGTCCTTCCGCGAGTTCTGGAAGTGGCCGGCGAACATGCGTTGGGACCGCCTGTTCAAGGGTGTCGAGTGAATGAAGGCGAAGGCGCTCTCGGCTGACGACAGGTCGAAGCTTGAGGAACTGACCGGACACCGGTTTGCCGACCAGCAGTGGCTCGATCGCGCTCTGACCCACGCGAGTGCCGGATTGGCCAAAGGGCCTAACTACGAGCGGCTGGAATTTCTCGGAGACCGCGTTCTCGGCCTCTGTGTCGCGGAACTGCTGTTCCAGACCTTCCGGACTGCCACCGAAGGGGAGCTCTCCGTCCGGTTGAACCAGTTGGTGAGCGCGGAAAGCTGTGCCCAGGTTGCCGACGAACTGGAGCTCCACCGCTATATCCGGACAGGTTCGGACGTAAAGAAGTTGACGGGCAAGCGGATGCTGAACGTACGGGCGGACGTGGTGGAGAGCCTGATCGCGGCGCTCTATCTCGACGGTGGACTGGAGCCTGCCCGCAGGTTCATCCTCCGCAACTGGCGGGACCGCGCGACCCGCGCCGATGGTGCTCGCCGCGACGCCAAGACAGAGCTGCAGGAATGGGCCCATGCGAAATTCGGCCTCACTCCGTCCTACCGGATCGACGATCGGAGCGGACCGGATCATGATCCCCGCTTCACCGTCACGGTGGAGGTGAAGGGCGTGCCGCCGGAAACGGGCAGCGACCGTTCGAAACGGGCTGCGGAACAGGTGGCCGCCACCAAAATGCTGGAACGCGAAGGCATATGGCCGAAGGCCCCTGCCGAAGGTTGATTGGAACCATGACAGATAACGAGAACATGACCGGTGCCGGGACAGAGGGAGCCGCGACGCGCTCCGGCTTCGTGGCGCTGATAGGACCGACCAATGCCGGCAAGTCGACGCTTCTGAACCGGCTTGTGGGCGCCAAGGTCTCAATCGTCAGCCACAAGGTCCAGACGACGCGCGCCATCGTCCGGGGCATTGCGATCCACGGCAATGCCCAGATCGTGTTCATGGACACACCCGGTATCTTCAAGCCGCGCCGGCGGCTGGACCGCGCCATGGTGACGTCCGCATGGGGCGGCGCCAAGGATGCCGACCTGATCATGCTGCTGATCGACAGCGAGCGCGGCCTGCGCGGCGATGCCGAAGCGATCCTGGAAGGCCTCAAGGAGGTCAGGCAGCCGAAGATCCTCGTCTTGAACAAGATCGACCGCGTGAAGCCGGAAGACCTGCTGAAGCTTACCTCGGCCGCCAACGAGGCGATCGAGTTCGAGCGGACCTTCATGATCTCCGCAACGACAGGGTCGGGCTGCGAAGACCTGATGGATTTCCTTGGCGAGCGCCTGCCGGAGGGGCCTTGGTACTATCCGGAGGACCAGATCTCGGACCTTCCCATGCGCCAGCTTGCGGCCGAGATCACGCGCGAGAAGCTCTTCCTGCGCCTGCATCAGGAGCTTCCTTACGCATCGCACGTCGAAACGGAGAAGTGGGAGGAGCGCAAGGACGGCTCCGTACGCATCGAGCAGGTGATCTACGTCGAGCGCGAAAGCCAGAAGAAGATCGCGCTCGGCAAGGGCGGAGAGGCGATCAAGGCTATCTCGACGGCGGCGCGCAAGGAACTGTCGGAAATCCTCGAGCAGCCCGTGCACCTCTTCCTGTTCGTGAAGGTGCGCGAGAACTGGGGCGACGATCCGGCCCGCTTCCGCGAGATGGGGCTGGAATTCCCGAAGGGCTGATCGGCTGCTACTTCTGCCGATCCATCAGCGCCTTGACCTCGAGATACCGGCGGCGGTTTTCCGGCTCCTGCTCGTTTTCGGAGTAGCAGGTATCGGAGATGCAGAAGCGGGTAAGGGTGAAGGGCGGCGTCGCGCTGCTGAATTCGCACTCGATCTCGTTGGTGAAATCGCTCGCCTTGGCATCCTCGCGCGTCGAATAGGTCAGTCGTGCACCCGGCGGGTCCAGTTCGGGGAAGGACTGCACCACACCTGTCTTGATGACGGGCACCAGCAGGAAGTTCTGCGCGACGGTGACGCAGGCCTTCTCCAGTTCCGGTGACTGGGCCATGGCGGGAGAGGCGGCGAGCAGGAAGACGAGCGGAAGGTATCTCATGGATGCTCCTGAGGTCGGAATTCGCCGGGGCAATTCCGAAGAGGGGCAATTTGTTCCAAGGCCCGCAGGATTAAAGGGCAGGAAAAAGTGATTCAGCTTCAGCGGCTTGTCCGCTACTGTTGAATCGGATCGCGAAACTGTTGAAGTGCCGATGCAGTGGCAAGACGAAGCAATCATAATCGGCGTGAAGCGCCACGGTGAGACGAGTGTCATAGCCGAGGTGATGACGCGCTCGCGCGGCCGGCATCTGGGCCTCGTCCGGTCCGGCCGCTCGCGCAGCATGCAGCCCGTGCTCCAGCCGGGGAACCGGGTGGACGTGGTCTGGCGCGCGCGGCTCGACGAGCATCTCGGCGAGTTCAAGCTGGAGCCGCTTCGTCTGCGGGCCGCGCGTCTGATGGAACAGGCAACCTCCGTCTACGGCGTCCAGGCCATGGGTGCGCTTCTACGCCTTCTGCCGGAGCGTGACCCGCATCCGCATCTCTACGAGGCGCTCGACGTCATCCTTGAGACGATGGACGATCCGGCCGATGCGGGAGAACTCTTCATCCGCTTCGAACTCGCGATCTTGAACGACCTTGGCTACGGGCTGGACCTGAGCGAATGCGCCGCCACCGGCGCGCAGGAGGACCTGAAATATGTCTCGCCGAAATCGGGGCGGGCGGTATGCGGCGCGGCCGGCGAGCCCTATGCGGACCGGCTCCTGGCGCTGCCGGCCTTTCTCCGGGAGGGTTCCAACGCCGGCGCCGATCCGGTCGGGCTGTCGGCCGCCTTCCGGCTCACCGGCTTCTTCCTCCATCGCCATGTCTACGAGCCGCGCGGCATCACGGAGAACGCCGCCCGGGACGGCTTTGTCCAGGCGGCGCTGAAGGCTCTGGCGCTCCAGGAAGAGCGGAAGGCCGGCTGATCAGGCTGGCTGGGCCACCGCCAGCGGGCGCTCGACGGGCTTCTCCCGGATCGGCCAATGGACGATGGCGGCGAAGATGCCCAGAGCAACCCCCAGCCACCAGACCGGATCATAGGACCCGAAACGGTCGTACAGGAAGCCGCCCATCCAGACGCCCAGGAACGAGCCGACCTGGTGCGACAGGAAGACGATACCGCCCAGCAGGCCGAGATGGCGGGTGCCGAACATGATCGCCACAAGCGCGTTGGTGGGCGGCACGGTGGAGAGCCACAGCAGGCCCATGACGATCGCGAAGACGATGACGGAGGAGGGCGATTGCGGCAGGAGCAGGAAGGCGGTCACCGCGACGGATCGGGCGATGTAGATATAGGCGAGGAAATAGGGCTTGGAGTATCGCTGCCCGATGACGCCGGCGGCCAGCGATCCGATGATGTTGAAGAAGCCGATCAGCGCCATTGCGATCACTGCATAGCTGGCCTCGATGCCGATATCCCCGAGATAGGCCGGGAAATGCGCGGTGATGAAGGCGACCTGGAAGCCGCAGACGAAGAAGCCGCTGACGAGCAGCAGGTAGCTCTGGTGCCCGAAGGCCTCCCGCAGCGCTTCGCCGACGGTCTGCTTGAACTCCGCCTGGGATTGCGATCCGGAGGAGGCGTTGCCGCGCAGCGGATAGGCGAGCAGGGGCACGATCAGCATCAGGGCCGCCATGATCACCAGGCTGTCCGACCAGCCATAGGCGGAGATCAGCCCTTGGCTCAGGGGTGCGAACAGGAACATCCCGGCCGATCCGGCCGCCGTCCCGATACCGAAGGCGAACGAGCGCCGCTGCGGCGTCACGTTGCGGGCGAAGGCGGAGAGAATGACGCCGAACGAGCCTGCCGCGACCCCGAGGCCGACCAGCACGCCGCCGCCAATATGAAGCGCGGTCACGGAAGCTCCGGTGGACATGAGCAAGAGGCCCGCGCAGTAAAGCACGCCGGAGAGCGCCAGCATGCGGCCGGTGCCGTATCTGTCGGCGAGTGCACCAAAGATCGGCTGCCCGAGGCCCCAGCTCAGGTTCTGGATCGCCATGGCCAGTCCGAAGGTGGAGCGGTCCCAGCCGGTCTCCGAGAGCATGGGCAGTTGGAAAAAGCCCATCGCGGATCGCGGCCCGAAGGTCAGCACGGCAATCAGGGAGCCTGCGATGATGATCAGCCAGGGCATGGGATTACGGGCGGCCTGCGTCATCGATGATGCCTCCTGCATGACTCAAGTGCTCGACCATACTGCCGCCGCCGGCAAAGCCAAAGTCAGTTTTCCTCAGCGATGCATCATGGAAATTGATGCTTCGTTCAGATCTCTCCGGGCGGATCGATCCGCGGCGTCCGCCGGCCGCTGCGGGCTTCCCGGTAGATGGTGAAGAGGCCGGCGCAGACCACGATCAGCGAACCTGCCACCATGTTGAAACCAAGCGTCTCGCCATAGATGAAGACGCCAATCAGGGTGACGAGCACCAGTTGCAGGTACGACATCGACTGCACGATCACGGCATCGATATGGTCGAAGGCGCGGATCAGTAGGTAGTGGCCGACGACCCCGAGGATGCAGAGCAGGAGCATCCACCAGCCGTCGTTTCCTGCGAAGCTGGACCAGTAGAAGGGGCCGATGATGGAGATGGCGGCTGCGCCCGCGACGCCGGTATAGAAGAAGCTGGTATTGGCGGTATCGGTCCGGCTGGCGAGCCGGGTGGTGATGGAATAGAGGCTGTACATGACGGCGCCGGCGATCGGCAGCAGCAGGCTGATGTCGAAGCCGCCGGTCTCGGGCTTGAGGATCAGCAGTACGCCCAGGAACCCGATGGCAATCGCCGTCCAGCGCCGCCAGCCGACGCGCTCCCCGAGCAGCGGCACGGAGAGCAGTGCCACGATCAACGGCGCCGACTGAAAGATCGCCTGGCTTTGCGCGAGGCCGACCACCGCAAAGGAAGTGATCGCGACGACGATCTGCACAGCCAGAAGCACGCCGCGGAAGATCTGCAACGCCGGCCGCGGACTCGTCGCCGTCCCGATCACGCCGCCGCGGGAGCGGCTGGCGAGAAGGAGCGCGAAGGCCGCGAAGGCCCAGTAGCGCATCATGGCGATGAAGACCGCGGGATAGTTGTCTGCCAGATGTTTGGAAACGCCGTCCTGGATGGAGAAGATCGTTACTGCGAGAAGCGCGAACGCGAGGCCTGTCGCCCGAGAAGTCATGAATGATGCAGTCCCTGAAATGGCCGCGCCCGGGGGAATGCCCTGCACCTGCCTTGCGAAGAGCCGGCAGGTTGTCTGACAACTCTTCCCAAGGAAAATAACGAACATCAACTCGCTGGCAAGGTCAGATTCAGCGTCTTTTGATCGGCCACCTGATTTCCCGATATGCGGTCACTCTGGCCTCGTCTCCGATGCGGATCCGGCCTGTGCTGCGGGGCACTGCATTCCAGCCGAAGAGCGGTCCGGGTACCCGTCGGTCGGCGGACATGCGGATGCGTCCCATGGCGGGGAGGGGGCTTGCGGCCTCGCGTGATCCCGTCTGCTGATCCTGCGCGGTCATGATGCAGCGGGCGCAGGGTTTGACCAGGTCGAAGGCGATGCCCCCGACCTCGATCGATACCCAACCGTCTTCGGCCCATGCCTCGTCCGTATCGAGCACGATGTTCGGTCGGAACCGCTCCATGCCGACCGCGCCTTCGCCATGGGCCTGCATGTCGGCATTGAGTGCGTGGAGCGAGGCAGTCGTCGTGATCAGCACCTGATAGCCGTCCGCAAAGGCGACGGGCGTCCCGTCCCCGGTCCATTCGGCGCTGGCGGTGCGACGGGACAGATCGTCGAAGAAGACGAGCCTCACGTCGCGCCCAAGCCAGGCGGAGAGCGTGGCATTGGTCTTGTCCTCGCCGAGCGCCGCGCTGACGGGCGACTTCCAGACGGTGACGTCGAGACGCCGCCGTGGGTCCGGCGCCGCCACGTTCAACAGGGCGCTCGCCATCGCGATCCTCACCCCATGCTCCTCGGCTACGACGGTCAGCCGCGCAAGCGCCGGCAGGTCGCGTTGCGTGATGAACATTCCTTCCGGATCGGTGATCATCATGCGCCGGTCGCCGGGTATGCCGGCAAGCGTCATATCCGCCTCCTCCAGCGGAATGCCGCGGGCGCTCTTGAGGGGATAGAGGTGAAGTTCGCTGACCTTCATGGGAAGCCTTCAGATTTCATCGAGGAAAAGTTCGAGGACCTGTTCCAGGCGCTGGTGCCGTTCCTGCGCCAGGGCTCTTCCTGCAGCCGTCTGGAACCCGTCCGCCAGCTTGAGGAGCTTGGTCTGGAAGTGGTCGATCGCGAAGCGGCTGTCGTCCAGCGGCCGCTCCTTCGCAAGCGGGTCGGAGGGATCGTAGAGGCCCGAACTCATCCGCCCGGCGATGTAGAAGCAACGGGCGGCGCCCATCATGCCGATCGCGTCGAGCCGGTCGGCGTCCTGCAGGATCCTCGCCTCCAGCGTCTCCGGCGCGATGTTGGCCGAGAAGCTGTGCGCGGTGATTGCATGCGCGACGGCGGAGATGCGAAGCTCTTCCCAACCCATCGCCCGCAGGATGCCGGCCGCCTTTTCGGATGCCAGCCGCGAGGCCTGCGCGCGCAATGGCGAGCTCTTCTCCACGGCGACACAGTCGTGCAGCAGCACGGCGGCGGCCAGCAGGCGGCCGTCGCCGCCCTCCGCCGCATGGATACGCATCGCGTTGCGGAAGACGCGCAGGAGATGGGCGAGATCGTGCGAGCCGTCGTCCCCCTCCGTCGCATGGGGCAGCAGAGCGGCGGCGAGTTCTTCATGCGGTGAAAAGGCCGATGCCGGAGAGGTCGTCATGATCCGTCCTGTGGAGCTTCCGGGAGCCCGCCCGGCATCCGTGGCCGCCGGGCAAGGATCTTCTGGTAGAACAGGCCGATGCCCATCAGCACGAGTCCGAGCCCGATGAACGACAGCGCCCGCAATATGCCTTCGAGGTTCGACATGTCGACCAGGAAGACCTTCAAGACCGTGATGATGACAAGTCCTGCCGAGGCGATCCTCAGGCTGCGCGCATCGAACCGGGATCCGAGTACCAGCAGCACCACGCCGATCAGCAGCCAGACGACGGAATAGGTGTAGGTCTCGTTGGCGAGAAAGCCTTTCCAGTCGGCAATGTTCTCGCCGTGCCAGAAGCGGCGGACGGAGAGGGTGGCCCAGAGGAAGCCGAGGACGGAGCCGGCGATGGCAAGCATCGCGACGTAAGGCCGTGGCCGCTTGTCGCGGGCATAATAGGCGAGCCCGGCATAGCAGAGGGCAGGCAGGAGGTAGCCGATCAGCAGCAGGTTGACGAACGGCCAGCGGCCGGTGCCTTCGCCGCTGAGATAGGGGTTGAGGGCAAGGACGTGCAGGGACAGCACGTTGAGGGTAGCGAGCACGCCGGCGATCATCGATCCGTAGCGGAAGACAGGGCTCGGCGCCTTGAGGTCGAGCGTCATGAGCGTCGCCGACAGGCCGACCGTCAGCAGCGTGTAGATGGACTGCTCGCCGAGCGTCGGCACCCGGTCGTCGAGCACGCCGCCGTTCATGGCATGGCGCACGAGGACGGCGAGCGCCATCATCACCATCAGCGTGGCGAGCGCCTGCAGGAAGTTGCGGGCTCGGCTGTCCTCCCAGTTGCGCATACCATAGGCCGCCAGCACCGCGAGAACGGCGGGAATGCCGTATCCCGGCAGCAGCGCGTTGAAGAAGGGACTGGTGCCGAGCTGTGCGGGGCCGACAAGCGTCGGCTCCCATGCGATCCGGCCGAAGATGAGGAGGAGTGCCGCGCCCATCGCCCACGGGAGCGCCGGCCACGGCCGCCACCGCGTCGCTGCGATGTAGCAGATGCCGAGGACAGAGAGCAGGATCGTGGTCGTCACCCCGTTGGTCAAGGCATGCAGGCTGAAGGCGAAGGCGGCGAAGGAGCCGAGTACAACGAGATTCGCAGCCCGATCCCCCGTTGCGGCGTCGCTGCCCCGGAAGCGCCATTGCGCTGCGGCCAGCAACGCGGTCCCCAGGAGCAGGCCATAGGCGCCGTGCGTCCAATCGCGGGCCAGGAGGCCGAAGTTCAGGAAGCTGATGGTCGCGACGGCGATAGGAACGGCCGACATGAAGACTGCCCAGAGCGAAGCTAGCTTGCCGCCCCGGTCCCCGTGGAGGCGCAGGAAGGTGAAGCCGAGAAAGGTAAAGACGGCGCCGAGCAGCAGGCTGACCGCGATCTCGATCCCGAAGCCCCGGGGTGCCGGCATCGAGCCGTCGGCGGCTACGGGCGGGACGTGGTCGAGCAGGATGAGCGCCATCAGCCCGATGCAGGCCACGGCGCCGGCCGCCGAAAGGATGGCCGGCCATACGGCATGGGAACGGGCCGCTCCGACGGCCCCCAGTGCCGCCATCAGCGACGCGCCGGCGAAGACGGAAAGGACGGTCGCTCCATCATCGGCGGCGACAAGGGCGAATGCCGAGAGCAAGGTGACGAGGGCAAGAGAGAGGCTGATACCCAGCGGGCGCCGCCGCAGGAAACGCCACCAGGTTTCCTCCTCCGGCGGGACATCGTCGAACCGGCGGCCCGGCCAGACGAGGGCGCTGCCGGCGATCATGACGAGGAGTGCCAGCGTCGGCGGCAGCGGATCGGGCGGAAAGGCCTCGAAAACATACATCATAACCCAGATACCCAGGCCGAGGTTGGCGAGTGCGGGAACGATGGTCCACCGACGGAGCCGGGCGGCCGCGGCCGAGGCAAGCCATGTGACGGCGAGAAAGGTGAAGAGTGCCCAGGCGCTCGGGGCATTGGAAGCGACGAGCGCCGGCGTCAGCAGCGAGCCGGCGAGGCCGAGCCCGGCCAGCGCCTGGCCGTGCAGGAGCGAAAGCGCAAGCGTCGCAAGCGAGATGAGGGCCAGCAGCGCGAAGGCGACGGCAGGGCCGATGAAGCCATAGTAGCCGTGTGCGGCGTAGGTGGCGCCAAGAAGCGTGACAGCCCCAGCCGCGGTCAGGACGCCGGGGATCATCGCGTTGCTGTAGCGGGCGGCGACCTGGGGTACCATCCGCCGCCGCACCGCTTCGCCCGAAGCGAGCAGGATCGCGCCGAAAATCCCGGCGAGAACGAGGCGCGCCTCCGGGCCGATGAGGCCGGCCTCGATGGAATAGCGGATGAGGAAGATGCCGCCCAGCGCAAGCGCTATCCCGCCGACCCAGACAGCCCACCGGGCGCCGAGGGTGCTTTCGAAGGAGTGAGACGCGATCTCCTCCCCCTGCGGCACCTGTTCCCCGCTGGCCGTTGCGTCGGCAACCGTGTCCATCGCGAGGGGCGGTGCACCAGGATCAGCTTCGGCCGGCCTGTCTTCCGCGTTCGGCGCAGCAATCGCGGTTTCCACGATCGCCTTCGTGGACGGATGTTCCCCCTGCAACTGCTGGCGCAGCGCCGCAAGTTCGTGCTCGAGCCTGGCCAGGCGTCGCGAGGTTTTTCTTTGCCATGCGATGCCAAGCACGATGACGAGAAGCAGCAGAAGATCCATCGTGTGGCCCCGTCCGAGATGTATTCCGCTTATACATGCGGGGCCGGTGATTCCAAACCTCCACCGCATCTGATCCGGGCGGGATGTCGCCTCTGCCGAGTTCGCCTAAAACCTGGTCGAATTGCCTGTCCGCACGTCAGGTTTGACGAAAAAATAATCAGAAAAATAAATGGCGAATAAGTAGGCAAATAATGCTTGCTTCCCGCCCGTCTTGTCGCTTTGAATGAGCCATTCAACCAGCAGGGGAACGACAAGAACAATGTTCACACGCAGATATCTGACCAGGCTTGCAGCCGCCGCTGCCGTCGCCGCGAGCTTCGGCTTTCCGTCGATCGCCTCTGCCGAGACGCCGATCAAGTTCACGCTCGACTGGAAGTTCGAGGGGCCGGCGGCGGGCTTCCTGCTCGCGCTCGACAAGGGCTACTTCAAGGAAGAAGGCCTCGACGTGACGATCGACACCGGCAACGGCTCGGTAGAGGCTATCCCGCGCGTGGCGACGGGCACCTACCAGATGGGCTTCGGCGACATCAACTCGGTGATCAAGTTCCTCGACGAAGACCCGTCGCAGAAGGTGAAGGCCGTGATGATGATCTACGAGCGGCCGACCTTCGCGGTCGTCGGCCGCAAGACGCTCGGCGTGACGGAGGATCCGAAGTCGCTGGAAGGCAAGAAGCTCGGCGCACCGCCGCCGGATGGTGCCTTTGCCCAGTGGAAGGCCTTCAAGCAGGTTGCCGGCATCGACGACAGCAAGATCACCATCGAATCGATCGGCTTCCCCGTCCGGGAGCCGATGCTCGCCCAGGGAGACGTGGACGCGGTCTTCGGCTTTGCCTTCTCCGTCATCCTGAACCTCAAGGCTCAAGGCATCGCCGACGACGACATCGCCACCATCCTGATGGCCGAGAACGGCCTCAACCTCTACGGCAACGCCGTCATGGTGAACACCGATTTCGCGGCAGAGAATCCGGAGGCCGTGAAGGGCTTCCTGAAGGCGCTCGCCAAGGGTTTCGCCGATGCCGTAGCCGATCCGGAAGAAGGGGTGGCCGCCGTGCTGAAGCGCAATGAGACGCTCAACCCGGATATCGAACTCGAGCGGCTGTCCATGGCCAACGCCATGAACATCAAGACGCCCAACGTAAGCGAAAACGGCTTCGGAGGCGTCGACATGGAGCGCCTCGGCGCATCGATCGAAACGCTCAAGCTGTCCATGGGCCTCAAGGGCGAGATAAAGGCGGAGCAGGTCTTCGATGCGAGCTACCTGCCTCCGAAGGAAGAGCGGATGCTGCCGTAAGGCGTCATGGAGGCCTGCCTCTCACCCTGACCCTCTCCCCGCACATGGGAGAGGAAAGGCACCACAAGAGGACGAGGGGA
Organism: Pseudorhizobium endolithicum; assembly: GCF_902153245.2. Classification (GTDB taxonomy): domain Bacteria; phylum Pseudomonadota; class Alphaproteobacteria; order Rhizobiales; family Rhizobiaceae; genus Neorhizobium; species Neorhizobium endolithicum. The sequence continues at coordinate 44,004 of NZ_CABFWF030000013.1, read as the reverse complement.
GCGACCTATCCTTTCTCCCCGCAGGCGGGAGAAAGGTGACGGCAGCCGGATGAGGGCGCCTCCCTCCTCGGCCTAGAGAAAGAAGAAGCAATGCCCCATCTCGTTTCCATTGATGACGTCGACATGCGCTATGGCGGCGCAGAAGGCACGCTCGCCGTCTCGGGTCTCACCATGCGGGTCGGCAAGGGCGACTTCGCGGCCGTCGTCGGCCCCTCCGGCTGCGGCAAGTCCACGCTGATGAAGCTCGTCACGGGGCTCCACATTCCGCAGAAGGGCACGGTCATCGTTGCCGGCCGGCAGGTGACGCAGCCGGTCTCGATCGTCGGCATGGCCTTCCAGAATCCCACCATGCTGCCCTGGCGGACGACGCTCGAAAACATCCTGCTGCCCCTTGAGATCGTCGAGAGGCACCGCCACCGCCTGCGCGCCAACCGCCGGGAGTATGTCGGGAAGGCCGAGCACCTCCTGGAACTGGTCGGGCTGAAGGGATTCGGGGCAAAGTTTCCGTGGCAATTATCGGGCGGCATGCAGCAGCGTGCCAACCTGTGCCGGGCGCTGATACACGAACCGGACCTGTTGATGCTCGACGAACCCTTCGGCGCGCTGGACGCCTTCACCCGCGAGGAACTCTGGTGCGTCATCCGCGACCTGCACGCGGCGCAAGGGGTCACGATCATCCTCGTCACGCATGACCTGCGCGAGGCGGCCTTCCTGGCCGACAAGATCTTCGTCATGAGCGCGCGCCCCGGCCGGATCCTGCGGGAGCACCGTGTTCCCTTCGAGCGTCCCCGCGAGTTGGAACTGATGTACGAAACCGAGTTCAACGACCTCGTGCACCAGTTGCACGGCGAGATCGCCAGCGCGAGGATTGCCGCATGACCATCGTCTCGGACACCATCTCGCAGGACCCGGAGGCAAAGGCTCGGCCGATGCGCATCAACTGGGTCCGAGCGGCCCCATGGCTCTACACGCTCGGCCTCTTCCTGGTCTGGGAACTGCTGGTGATCGCGCTCGACACGCCGGTGACGGTACTGCCGGCACCCAGCCGCGTCTTTCAGGCCGTGGTGCAGTATTGGTCCGCCATCTGGAAGAACTCGCTGCAGACGCTGTTCACCACGACCCTCGGCTTCGGCCTCGCCGTCGGGGGCGGCCTGGCGCTTGGCCTCTTCATCGGCTGGTCGAAGACCATCTATGCCGGCCTCTACCCGTTGATGATCGGCTTCAATGCCATTCCGAAAGTAGCGGTCGTGCCTATCCTGGTGATCTGGTTCGGCATCGGCACGATCCCGGCGGTGATCACCGCCTTCCTGATCTCCTTCTTCCCCATCGTCGTCAACGTGGCGACCGGTCTTGCCACCATCGAGCCGGAAACCGAGGACGTGCTGCGTGCGCTGGGTGCCCGCAAGATGGACATCATGCTGAAGGTCGGCATTCCCCGCTCTATGCCGTATTTCTTCGGCTCGCTGAAGATCGCCATCACGCTCGCATTCGTCGGCTCGGTCCTGAGCGAAACGGTGGCGGCGAACTACGGCCTTGGCAACATGATGAGTTCGGCGCAGAGCCAGTTCAACGTGCCGCTGGTGTTTGCCGGATTGCTGGCGCTCGCCGTCGAAGGCATCGCCATGTACGCGCTGATGGCCTGGATAGAGAAGCGCATGACCGGCTGGGCCCACCGCTCCACCATGGCGAACTGAACTGCGCCAACAGCCCTCGAACCGTTCGGCGGCTCAGTTCCGTGTCTGCGGCGCCGGCTCCGACAGATGGAGGAGAGGCGGCTCCTGCTCGTCGGACGGAACACGATAGGTCACCTGCGGATAGGGGATGGTGATCCCCTGCGCGTCGAACGCCACCTTCACGCCCTTGGTCACGTCGCGCGTGGTGTTCCACCAGACATCGCTCCGTGCCCAGTAACGCAGCGTCAGGTTGACGGAGCTGTCACCCAGGCTGTCGACATAGGCGGTCGGCGCCGGATCCTTCAGCACGCGGCTGTCGCTGTTGACGAGGTCCAGCATGATGTGCAGCGCCTTGTCGATGTCGTCCTCGTAGGCGATGCCGACCTTGAAGTCGTGCATGCGCGTCGGCAGCCGGCTGTAGTTCGTCACCGGAACGTTCCACAGCGTCGAATTGGGCGCCAGCCGATAGAGGCCGTCATAGGTACGGAGCTCGGTCGCGAACAATCCGATGTCCATGATCGTGCCGTTGATGTCGTTCGTCTCGATTGCCTCGCCGACGCGGAACGGCCGCAGCACCAGCAGCATGATGCCGGCGGCAATGTTCTGCAGCGTGCCCTGCAACGCAAGCCCGATCGCCAGGCCGATCGCGCCGAGCGCCGCGAGGATCGAGGCTGTCTGCACGCCGAATTGGCCGAGCACCATGACGACGACGAGCACCAGAACGCCATAACGGACCACCTGCGCAAAGAAATGGGCGAGGGTCACGTCGATGCCGTGAATCCTGGATAGCCCCTTGAAGGCCCATCGGCTCAGCATGCGCGATGCGATCCATCCGACGGTGAGAAGGACGAGCGCGCCGACGATCGAAAAGGAATATTGGACGGCCAGGGCCATCAGTTGCGCCAGGGCCGCGCGTGTGGCGACCACTGCATCGGATGCCTGTTCCATGCCTGCGTCTACTCCATTTGTTCAGCCTGCCCGCTAATTGGAGCAGGTGGCGGGGAGGTCAAGCAAGTTGGCGGGACTTTTGAAGGATCAATATCTTCTTCTTGAATATGTTGATCTTTCGCCCTTCAGGCTTTGCGGATAGGCAGCACGAAGGAGGCGCGCCCGTCGGTCTCCGCGCCGCGGCCGATGCCCTTGATTGCTGAGATCAGCCGGCCGCCGCGACCGAGCAACCGGTCGCCGAATTCGATCAGGCGAGGGTTGGGGGTCGCATGTGGGGCGGCCCGCCTCAGCCGTGCCGCGAGTTCGAAGTCATCCTCCTCCGGGTCGACCGCGAGCGACGCGATGACCGCTGCGGCGGGAGAGCGCGACACGCCCATCCAGCAGTGGATGACGATCGGCGATGCCCGGTCCCATCGCCGGGCGAAGTCGATCAACTGGACGACATGCTCCTCCGCCGGCGCCACGAGGTCGCCGGTGCCGGCGAACGCGATGTCGTTCATCTTGAGCACGAGGTGACGCTCCGCATCGATCAGGCCGGGGCGGTGGAAATCATGCTTCTCGGCCATGAGGCTCACCATGTGGCTCGCCTTGTGCCGCGCGGCCAGTTCCGCGATGCTGCCGAGGGGACAGACGACGATGGCGCTCAAGGGGGAGCTTCCGGCCGATGCCCGCGCTCGGCCTCGATCTCGGCGAAGCGCTTGAGGAATGATGACTGTGCTTCCATGGCCGGCACCGGCTGCAGCGGCAGCATCTCCTTCGTGATCCCGCGCGGCTGGCCGAAGAATTTGCGCGCTTCCTCCGGGGAAAAGCCGGCCAGTTCCGTTGCCTCGAAGAAGGCGGCAATGGCGTCGGCCTTCTTGATCTGCGCCTTCAGCTCGCGGCTCGGATGGGCCGGCAGGCCGAAACGCAGGTGGATCGCCGCTTCCAGCCGGTGTTCCACGCTCTTGTAGCCGCCGCCGACCACCGATTTGAACGGGGAGATCATGTCGCCGATGACGTATTCCGGTGCATCGTGCAACAGCGCCATCATCCGGCTCCGGCAATCCTCGCCGGTGCAACGGCGGAAGATTTCCTCCACCACCAGGCAGTGCTGGGCCACGGAAAAGGCGTGGTCGCCCCGGGTCTGGCCGTTCCAGCGGGCGACGCGGGCAAGTCCGTGCGCGATATCGGAAATCTCCACGTCCAGCGGGGAGGGGTCGAGCAGGTCCAGCCTCCGCCCGGAAAGCATGCGCTGCCACGCTCTTGGGGAGACGCGGCTCACGATCCGGCCTCGTCGTCGGTCGGCAGAGAAAGTCCGCTCCATGCCGGAAGCTCTGTCGTTACGACGATATCTCCGGCCAGCAGCGGAGTGTCCGAGGCAACGGCCGCTCCGACCCTGTCCGTTCGGACTATGGCGAGGCCGAAATGTCCGGAAACGGTGCCGAGCGTGCCGACGGGCTTTCCCCCGGCGGTGATATCCGTGCCGGAAGGCGGCAGCGCTTCCTTGGCCTCGATCTGTACCAGCCGTCTCCTGGCGGTACCGCGATGCTGCATGCGCGAGACCACCTCCTGGCCGACATAGCAGCCTTTGCGGAACGAAAGCCCGCCGTTCAGGTCCATCAGGACGTCATGGGGAAACGCGTCCTGCAGGCCATAGTCGATTCCCGATGCCGCGACGCCGGCCTGCACCCGCAGAAGGTCATAGTCGCCCCGCACGAGATTGCCGACGGCCTGTCCGGCGAGTCGCAGCAGTCGAATGCCCGATTTTGAAAAGCGTGCGTCCTCGACTCCCGCGGAGCTTGCCTCGTCACCCCACAGAACCGTCACTCCTTCCTCCGGCAGGGACTGGATCTCCACCGGCGCCCGCAGTTTGTACATGGTGAGCCTTCTTGCAAGCGCTTCCTGCTGCACGGCCTCCGTCTCCAGGACGAAGGCGTCGCCTTGCCGCCAGACCATGAAGTCGAAGAGAATCTTGCCCTGCGGCGTCAGAAGCGCCCCCGGTCGCGCTTCGCCGGCGGCGAGCGAACTCACGTCGGTGGTGATCAGGTTCTGGAGGAAATGCTCCGCGTCCGGACCGGAGATACGGATGAAGCGGCGGCTCTGGAGATAGGCAGCTGGCATGGACGGGCTCGGGAGGTTTCACTGCCTTCAGTTAGGCATTTGCCGGCGTTGCAGCAAGCCTCTCCTGCAGTTCCGTCAATCGCCGCCCGTCATGGACTTCCACTCGCCTGCGGGCGTGATGGCAAGGCGATAGAAATTGTAGTTGCCGCTTTCTTCCATGCCCATCAGGTCGCCCGCCGTCACGATTCGCAGCAAGTCCACCCGCTCCGGCGCGGTCAGGGACGACAGGGTTTTTCCGGCGAAGTAGGGCCACACATAAACCTCGTCCGGCGTGCCGACATCCAGCCGCGCCGCGCCCGTCGACAGGATGTCCAGCAGGATAGCAAGGATCTCCAGCCCTTCCGGATCCCCCGAATAGCTCTTCAGCGCCTCGATCGGGTCGTTGATCTCGCCGTTGACCTGGGTCTGGTGCGGACCCGTGGTCAAAGGGCGCAATTGCTCGATATCGCCGGAGGCGGCGGCCTCGACGATGAGTTCCCGCATCCGCCGGACCGGTTCCGGGAGAAGGGCGGGATCGAGGATGATTTCCGCATCGGCCGCCGCGTCCACCTCGCCGCCGACCTCCGGTGTCCCGGCGCTGTCTGTGGGTGAGCGATTGATGAGCGGGTCGGGAAGAGGCAGGCCGGGCGCTACCTCCGGCTCTTCTTTCGGCTGTTGCTCGCGCGGCGAATCATCCGATCCGACGCCGGAGAGGGCTTCGGCGGGAAGCGGCGGCAGCGCTATCAGAAGAGAGGCGAGAACCGCCGCCGCAGCATGATGTTTCCTGGCACTGGAATTCCGCGGTTCCGATCGCATCGGAAGGACCTGAGGCTACTGTAGCCGGCGTTCCGGAGAAAACTCGCCGGCAAGCATCCGCTCGCGAAGGGCTTCAAGCATAGCTTCCGCGCCATTCTCGCCGTGAATGCGAATCGTCTCGCGCATCGCCAAAGCGAAGGCTGCATCGGCAATGATCTCCGGCTCTATGCCGTCGGCCATACCGTCCGCCCATGCCTCGTTCTGGTATTCCAGGGCAACCTGCATCTTCTCATGGACAATCATGTCGTCGATTTCGTTGCGGCCTGTCTGCATCATGTCTTCCTCGGTTACCCGCGGGTTACTACGTCGTTAAGAACTCTAGCAGCCTTTTACCAAAACGACACGGCTTGCTGGCGAAGGAGGTAAATAATGCCCTAATTTCCGAACCGTGCAGCGATTTCTCCGGCGAGTGTTGCGCCTTCGTTACGGTGCCGCTCCTCCGCCGCCCTCGCGGCCTCGGTGCAGGTGGTGTGTACGGCGGCGAAGGAACGGTATCCGCGATTGAAGGCGGCGGTGAGGCGTGCGCGCCGGTTCGGCTCGTTCGCCGTGTCGGATTCCAGCATTTCCTGCATGGAGGCGCGCCAGTTTCCGTTCTCCTCGCCGCAGAGGTCCCGCAGGTAATGAAGCGATCCGAGAATCTCCGCCAACCGCGCAAGCTGCAGGTCGTAGGGAGCGGGCTTCTCCTCGGCCGGTGGCGGCGCCGGCGAGGCCGCCTGCTGCGAGGCAAGAGGTACCGGGCCCGCGATCAGGAGTATCAGGCTTGTTGCACAAGCGCGCAGGAAGAACGACATCGTTTTCTCGTTTCTCGCGCGCATCAGCCGGGCATGGCTGTGAGCTTTTCGACACAGTCGAGCACACTGGGCGGAACCGGAAGCGCGCGAATCTCCTCCAAGGTATACCACCCGTGCTCGCTGGCATCATCCCCGGCGATCGCTTCGGCTGAGGCATCGGCAGAAACCCGGAAAACGGACAGCAGGAAATGGCTGGTGATTCGGCCGTCCTCGTCCTGCGTCTTCAGGTCGTAAGCCGCGAAAGGCTCCGGATCGCGCGCGGTGATCCCGGTCTCCTCCAGGAATTCGCGCAATGCCGTTTCTTCCGGCGTTTCTCCCGGCTCCGCACGCCCTCCGGGAAAGGCGAACATGTCGGCGGCAGGCGGGTTTCGCCGGCGGACCAGCAGGTACCGGCCGCCGCGCTCGAGGATTGCGGAGGAGGCGAGCGTCGCCGGCGCGGGCTTTGGTGCGGAGGAAGGTTGGTCGTCCATGGGCGGCAGGGTAGAACGGATTCGCAAAAATCGAAACGGGGGCCTTCGGACCGCTTCATGAAGACATATCTTCTCTATTCCGCGGCCGCCCTTGCCGAGATCGCCGGCTGCTTCGCCTTCTGGGCCTGGTGGCGGCTTGACAAGGCGGTGTGGTGGCTGGCGCCCGGCATCGTTTCGCTGGCGCTGTTCGCCGGTCTTCTGGCGCTCGTTCCGAGCGACGCTGCAGGTCGGACCTACGCCGCCTATGGCGGCATCTATATCGTTGCGTCCATCCTGTGGCTCTGGTTGGCGGAAGGGCGGCTTCCCGATCGATGGGACCTTTCGGGCGGGCTGATATGCCTCGCCGGTGCCTCCGTCATCCTCTTCGGGCCAAGAGGCTGATCCCTTCCTTGACCGCTTCGAACGCCGATGCGATGACGACTGCATGTGTGGACGCTATGCGCTGACCGCGACGTCGAAGGAGGTCCTGGATTTCCTCGGTGTCATCGACATCGACGACTTCCCGGCGAGGTACAACATCGCACCGACGCAGCCGGTTCTTGTTGTCGCGGCCGAGGAGCATCATCGGCCGGGGAGCAACCTGCCTCGGCGGCGGGCGCTGCTGGCCCGCTGGGGCTTCCTACCCGGCTGGGTAAAGGATGTCCGGGACTTTCCGCTGCTCATCAATGCCAGGGCGGAAACGGCTCCGGAGAAGGCATCCTTCCGGGGCGCGATGCGCCACAGGCGCGTTCTCGTCCCGGCGTCCGGCTTCTACGAATGGCGCCGGCCCGCGAAGGAAACGGGACTGCCGGCGCAACCCTATTGGATAAGGTCGCGCAAAGGCGGTCTTGTTGCATTCGGCGGGCTGATGGAGACCTATGCCTCCGCCGACGGCTCGGAAATGGACACGGCCGCAATCTTGACCACGAGGGCCAATGCGACCCTCCGCGGTATCCACGACCGGATGCCCGTCGTCATTCCGCCGCAGGAATTCTCACGCTGGCTGGACTGCAGGACGCAGGAGCCGCGGGAGGTGGCCGATCTCCTGCAGCCGGCGCCGGAGGAGCTTTTCGAAGCGGTGCCGGTTTCCAATCTCGTCAACAGGGTCGCCAATATGGGTCCGGAACTCCAGAAGCCGATCATCCTGGCAGAACCGCAGGATCCGCCTCCCAAGGCCGCGGCACAGATGTCGCTCTTCTGATCCTTCCTCGGTTCCAGGACGTTCTTGATGTTCTCCGCAGCACTTTCCGGCTTCGCGCTCGGCGCCTCGCTCATCATCGCGATCGGGGCGCAGAACGCCTTTATCCTCCGGCAGGGCTTGATCCGCAGCCACGTCTTCATCCTCTGCCTGATCTGCGCGCTTTCGGACGCCTTGCTGATCACCGCTGGCGTGGCCGGTCTCGGCACCCTCGTCGCCCGGTCGCCCACGCTGATCACGATCGTCACCCTGGGCGGCGCGGCGTTTCTGGCAGGCTATGCCTTCATGGCGTTCCGCCGTGCCTGGCGTCCCGCGGCCATGGTCGCGGGCGCACCCGAAGGTCTCGGCTTGAAGGCGGCGGTTCTGGCATGTCTGGCCTTCACCTTCCTCAACCCGCACGTCTATCTCGATACGGTCGTTCTCCTGGGAAGCCTGTCGGCGGCCTTCGAAGGACGCGAACGTTTCGCTTACGGCGCCGGAGCGGCGCTGTCGTCCTTCGTCTGGTTCTTCGGCCTCGGCTACGGTGCGCGGCTGCTCGCGCCATTGTTCGCAAAACCCGCCGCGTGGCGGGTACTCGACGTCCTGATTGGGCTCGTCATGAGCGTGCTGGCCATAGGCCTGCTGCTCAGCCTCGGACAGTAGGCGAGCCGTCAGCCTGCAGACTTCAGGGCCGGCTTCGGCTTCAGCATCAGGGCTGCTGCGACGACGGCCTTCAGGGCCAGCGGCCGGTAGGGAAGGGCTTGTTCCGCTTTCGTCTGTTCGGCGGCTGCCGGTTCGTTGCTCATGATCTGTCTCCTCGCCGTATGATTAAGGGTGCGAATAAATGCGGGCGGGGATTTCGTCTGCAAAGCCGGCCAAATAGTGGCGGCGGAACAAGGAGCGTCATAGGCGGGGAGACGCCGGACCATAATGGTCCGGAAGTGATGCATGTCTGCCGCAGTGGGTTACACCGAAGCGTTATCGTCCTCGATCGTGAGCGTGCCGTAGCGCCGTTGCCAGAGCCGGGCGCTGAACGGCAGGAAGGCGAGGTAGGCCACGACGGTCACGACCAGCACCTGCCACGTATAGCTCATCAAGAGTGCGACATAGAGGACCATCACCAGCAGGAACGGCAGCATCAGGTCCCGCCGGACCTTCGTCTGCGATTTACCCGACCATACCGGGAGGCGGCTGACGAGGAGATAGCCGATGAGGATCGTGTAGGCGACGCTGCAATAGACGAAGACGGGAGAGGGATCGACGCCGAGAAATCCGAGATAGACGGGCAGCAGCACCAGCACCGCCCCCAATGGCGCCGGCACACCCACGAAGAATTCCGATTGCCACGCAGCCTTCTCCTGGCGCTCTTCCATGACGTTGAAGCGCGCAAGCCGCAGCCCGGCGGCGATCGCATAGATGAGGGCCGCGATCCAGCCGAAGGAGCGGGCGTGGTCGAGCAGGAAGGCATAGGAGACGAGAGCGGGTGCTACGCCGAAGTTGATGATGTCGGCGAGCGAGTCCATCTGGACGCCAAATCGCGACGTCGCCTTGAGAAGGCGCGCGATCCTGCCGTCGATGCCGTCGAGGAAGGCGGCAAGGAGCACCATCGATACCGCAAGCTCGTACCGCCCTTCGAAGGCCAGTCGGATACCCGTCAGGCCGGCGCAGATGGCGAGCACCGTGATGAGGTTCGGCACCATCAGGCGGATCGGAATTTCCCGCAGCCGGGGACCCCTCCCGCTCGTGTCTGGCCGGGGTGTCTCTGGTGGGGAAACAGGCGTCTCCATAAGAACTCCTGAACGCTTAGCTGCGGCGGCTGATCGTCGGGCCCTTGGTCGAGCCGAACTCGGCAATGACGGTCTCCCCGCCATAGGTCCTCTGCCCGACGGAAACGCGCGGCTGCGCACCGGCCGGCAGGAGGACATCGAGACGGGAGCCGAAGCGGATCAGGCCAAAGCGCTCGCCGGCATTGACCGGCTCCGTCGGCTTCACCCAGCAGACGATGCGGCGTGCCACGAGGCCTGCGATCTGCACGACGCCGATCCTGCCATGGCGGGTCTCGATCACCATGCTGTTGCGTTCGTTGTCTTCGCTCGCCTTGTCGAGCTCGGCATTGATGAACTGGCCGGCGCGGTACTGGATGTCCGTCACCTGGCCGCGCACCGGCGAGCGGTTGATGTGGCAGTCGAAGACGTTCATGAACACCGAAATGCGCAGCATCGGCTCCGTGCCGAGGTTCAGCTCCGCCGGAGGTACGACCATCTGGACGGAGGAGACGCGGCCGTCCGCGGGGCTGAGCACAAGGTCGTCGTCCTGCGGCACGACCCGCTCCGGGTCGCGGAAGAAATAGGCGCACCAGAGCGTCAGGACGAGGCCGATCCAGAATAGCGGCTCGGCGATCCATCCGAGGATCAGCGATGCGATGAAGAACGCCGCGACGAAGACGTAGCCTTCTTTGTGAATCGGAACGAGCGTGTTGCGGATGGTGTCGAACAGATTGATCAACCCGGTTCTCCTCAAGGTGTCGGCTTTCGCTGACTACAGGCAAACAGTTTGGGGGGCAATGCGGTTCCGCGCGGCAGAGAGCGGCGCAGACAGGGCGGGGCGGCTCGGCCGCCTATTGGGGCTCCACCCATCCAAGCCAGGTCGTCAGCGCCAGCAGCGGCGATCCGTAGAAGATGAGAACGAGAGCGTAGGCAAGGGCGATGCTGCCGGCAATAATCATGCGTTTGGTCGAATATCTCACGTCACTCTATCCTTCTCATTCTGCCGCTGGGGTGCCGCGCGCGATGACGCCGAGGTCGTCGCTCTCCCGCACCTTCCGCAGATGCTCCTCGGCCTGCGTTGCCTCGCGCTGGCGGTTCCACATGGAAGCGTAGAGGCCGTCCTGGGCAAGCAGGTCCGCATGGGTTCCGCGCTCGGCGATGCCGCCGTCGCGCAGCACGATGATTTCGTCCGCATTGATGACCGTGGAGAGCCGGTGGGCGATCACCAGGGTGGTCCGGTTCTTCGAGACGACGTCCAGCGCCGCCTGTATCTCGTGTTCGGTCGTGGTGTCGAGGGCCGAGGTGGCCTCGTCCAGAATGAGGATCGGCGGCGCCTTCAGGATCGTCCGCGCGATTGCCACGCGCTGCTTTTCGCCGCCGGAGAGCTTGAGGCCGCGTTCGCCGACCATCGTTTCGTAACCATGCGGCAGGCTCTCGATGAACGATCCGATCTGCGCGACCTCGGCGGCCGCATGCACCTCTTCCTCCGTTGCGGAAGGACGGCCGTACCGGATGTTGTAGGCGATGGTGTCGTTGAAGAGGACGGTGTCCTGCGGAACCATACCGATCGCCGCCCGCAGCGATTTCTGCGTCACCTCGCGGATATCCTGCCCGTCGATGGTGATGGCGCCCTTCTGGACATCGTAGAAGCGGTAGAGCAGGCGCGATATCGTGGATTTGCCGGCTCCCGAAGGCCCGACGATCGCCACCGTCTTGCCGGCCGGCACGTCGAACGAAATCCCTTTGAGGATCGGCCGCTCGGGATCATAGGAAAAATGTACATCGCGGAAGGCGATCGCGCCCTGGTGGATATCCAAGGGCCGCGCGTCCGGATGGTCCACCACTTCCGCCTCGACTTCCAGGAGGTCGAACATCTGCTCGATATCGGTCAGCCCCTGGCGGATTTCGCGGTAGACGAAGCCGATGAAGTTGAGCGGCACGGAAAGCTGCAGCAGCAGAGCATTGACGAAGACGAAGTCGCCGATGGTCTGCTCGCCCCGCTGGACGGCCAGGGCGGACATGACCATCATCACCGTCATGCCGAGACCGAAGATGACGCCCTGGCCGAAGTTCAGCCAGCCGAGGGAGGTCCAGACCTGCGTGGCCGACTTTTCGTAGCGCGCCATGGAGGCATCGAAGCGCCGCGCCTCCATCTCCTCGTTGCCGAAATATTTCACGGTCTCGAAGTTGAGGAGCGAATCGATCGCCTTCGTATTCGCGTCCGTATCGCTGTCGTTCATGGAGCGGCGGATGGCGATGCGCCAGTCGCTCGCCCGGACGGTGAACCAGACATAGGCCCAGACGGTTGCGGCCGTGATGGCGACATAGGAAAAGCCGTAGCTGAACCAGAAGATCACCGCGGTCAGCAGGAACTCGATGAAGGTCGGCACCGAGTTGAGGATCGTGAAGCGGACGATCGTCTCGATGCCCTTCGTGCCGCGCTCGATGATGCGCGACAGCCCGCCGGTCTTGCGCTCCAGGTGGAAGCGCAGCGACAGCGTGTGCATGTGCACGAAGGTCTTGTAGGCCAGCTGCCGCACCGCATGCTGGCCGACACTCGCGAAGAGAGCGTCGCGCAGCTGGTTGAGGCCGACCTGGAAGATGCGGGTCAGGTTGTAGGCGATGACGAGAACGACGGCGCCGAGGAGGAAGGCGGGCAGCACGCCCGCCATGTCGAGATTGCCGTTCAGGGCATCCGTCGCCCATTTGAAGAAGTAAGGCACGCCGAGCAGCACAAGCTTTGCAAGGAACAGGAAGACAGTCGCCCATACGACCCGGCGTTTCAGGTCACCCCGACCATGCGGCCACATATAGGGCCACAGGTTCACCAGCGTCCCGAGCGGATTGCTGGAATCCGCCGAGACGGTCTTCTTTGTTACTGCCATCTAAGTCTCCGGAGGGCGGCCGCCGCTTGCTTCCGCACATAGGACGGGGCGGGCGGTGATGCAATGGCCGGCAAGCCGTGCCACGAAAGCAGAGGGGCGGATCTCTCCGCCCCTGATCAATGAAATGCTCTCGAATGCGTCAGCGTTGCTGCTTCTGCAGACGCTTGCGGTGCAGTTCCTCCGCATCCGGCAAGGCCTCGTCGGGCACGCCGAATATCTGGCCGGGCTCGATCAGGTCGGGATTGTTGATCTGGTCCTGGTTCGCCAGGTAGATGGTGGTATAGCGGACGCCCTGACCGTAGACGCGTCTGGAAATCTGCCAAAGCGTGTCGCCCCGGCGGATGATCACGGAATTGCGCGCCTGGGTCAGCGGCGCCTGCTCGATGGTCTTCGGGCCCGCTTCGGCCGTCTGCTGTGGGGAGGCACTTGTGTCGCCGTTCTCCGTGCTTTCCGCGATTACCGGCCCTACGGCGGCCTCGATCGCGGAAGCCAGCTCGGGAAGCTTGGCCCCGATCGCCTCGGGTCCCGGCGGAAGTCCGTCAAGCGCAGCCAGGGCTCCACCTGACTGTTTTGCCGTCTGCTCGACGATCTCGCGCGCGGCGGCCCCGGCCCCTGCGGGAAGGCGGTACTCCGAGAGCGATTTCAGGGCGATTGCGGTGGCCGAGCGGGCGGCGGCGAGTTCCTCCGGCGTCGGCTGCCGGCCGCCCTGGTATAGCCCCTTCAGCAGCGCGAACGCGCGGCCGGCTTCGTTCCGCAGCTTGTCGAAGGCGCCGCCGTCGATCGCCGAAACGGCATCGGGTCCCTCCTGTCCCGCCACGGCCGCGACCTGGGCGCCGGCCGGCCGGTTGAAAGGAACCTCGACGCGAAGCGCCGTCTTTCCGGCGCTGTCCAGCAGTTCCACGCCGATGATGTGGTTGCCGACCGAAAGGTCGATGCTGCCTTCGATGACGAAATTCCCTTCGTCGGTCGCCTTGGCGCGGCCGATGGACTGGTCGTTGGCAAAGCCGAGCAGGGAGGCGCCGGAAGGCGCCCGCCCGGCGATGAACAGCCGGCTTCCCTCGATTTCGACGGCCGTTACCTGGATGTCCGCGGCGGCTGTGGGAGCCTGATCGGCGCCGGGAGAGGTGGCCGGCGCGACCGGCGCGACCGGCGGGGCCGTGGCGACGAGATCCGAAGCCGCGCCGGGGAGGGCGGGCAGTGCCGGCGAAGGTGCTGTGCCGTCTCCCGTCGAAGCCGCAGCCGGCGTCGCGGAGGGATCGATGCCGGCGGCCGGTATGTTGATGAGCCGGCTCGCCTTGCCTGGCTTCGTCACCATGGCGAGCAGCTTTCCTTCTGCGTTTTCAGGGACGGAGACGGTAGCCGTCTCCTCGGAAACCACCGGCTGGCCGGCCTTGCCCGTTGCGCGCAGCACCAGTTGATGGTCGCCGGCGGGCAGCGGCTGGTCCAGCACCAGTGCGAAGTCGCCGCTCGCCCCGGCCCTGACGGTGGCCACGACCTTGTCTCCGGATGCCACTTCCACGGTGGCGTCCGGCTCGGCGCGGCCGGCGATGACGGTGGAGCCGTTCGGCTCGACGCGAAGGACGTCGAAAGCGGGAACGATGGAGGCATTCGCAGCCTCTGCAGGTGGATTGGCGGCTGGCGCAGGTTGCTGGGGCGCGCTTTCAGCCGCGCTTCCCGACGGCGCGGAGGCAACCTCCGGCGGTTCTTGCCTGGCTGTTTCCGGCGCCGGCATCTTTTCGCTCACGGCGTCCTTGACGGTCTCGCCGGCGCTGTTGATCGCCTCCGAGATCTGGTCGCCCTCGTCGGAAATTCGCGGCAGCACGAAAAAGACCATCAGCAGGGTTGCTGCGGCAAGGACGAAAAGTGCCAGCCAACCGGCGCGATTTCTCATGTTCATACGTCTCCGGGCGAAAGAGTGCCGCCTGTCAGGAATTAACTCTTTCCTACTGGCTTCACAAGCTTTTCAGTCCCTTCGGGCTTGCGGTTGCTTCCATTTGCGACCACTTTTGCACATGGCCGCGCTCGCGGTTCGCCCTCATGACCCTTCTGGAGTAGATAATTGCCCATTCAGTCAATCTGCGTCTATTGCGGCTCCCAGCCCGGTCGCGATCCTGCCTACCTCGCAGCCGGTCGCGCGCTTGGAAAATCCATCGCCGCCCACGGGCTTCGGCTGGTCTATGGTGGCGGCACCAAGGGCATCATGGGCGCAGTGGCGGCGGGTGTCCTCGCCCATGGCGGCCAGGTGACGGGCATCATACCAGAATTCCTCGTGGACATGGAGGCCACGCGTCATTCTCTCGGCCAGCTCGACGAACTGATCGTCACGGAGGACATGCATGCGCGCAAGCATGCCATGTTCGAGCGCTCGGACGCCTTCGTGACGCTTCCCGGCGGCATCGGAACGGTCGAGGAGATCGTTGAGATCATGACCTGGGCACAGCTCGGACGCCATGAAAAGCCGATGGTCTTCGCCAATATCGGCGGCTTCTGGAAGCCCATGCTCGATCTCGTCGAGCATATGCGTGAGCAGGGCTTCATCCACCGCGCCCATCTCGTGCAGCCGATGGTGATCGACGACGTCGAGGACATCGTTCCGGCCATCCTGGACCGGGCTGGCGCCCGCACTCCCGCATCCGGCGAGGCGGCCGTGATCTCGCGCCTCTAGGAGGCGATCCTCGTCATGCTTCCGGGGCCGGCGTCAGGCGTGACGGCCCGGACGCAGCATCGCCCAGGAATAGATTGCGAGCGCCGCCCAGATCAGCATGAAGGCGCCGAGCTTCACCATGCTGAGCGGCTCGTGGAAAACGAAGACTGCGATCAGGAAGATCATGGTGGGGGCGATGTACTGCATGATGCCGATCGTTGACAGCCGCAGCAGCTTCGCCCCGTTGGCGTAGATCATCAGCGGCCCGGCCGTCACCAGCCCGCTGGCAACGAGCAGCAGCGTATCGGAGAGACTTGTGTTGATCAGATGTCCGCTGCCGGAGGTCTCCGCATAGATGATGTAGGCGAGCGCCGCGGGGCTGAGGATCAGCACCTCAAGGAAGAAGCCCTGGTTCGGCCCGACGGGAAGCGTCTTGCGGAAAAAGGCATAGAAGCCCCAGCTGACGGTGAGGATCAGCGAGACCCACGGGAGGCCGCCGGCATCGTAAGTCAGGATGGCAACGGCCACCACGACCAGCACGATCGCGACGAGTTGCACCGGCTGCAGCCGTTCCTTCAAAAGCACCGCTGCGAGAAAGATGCTGAACAGCGGGTTGATGAAATAGCCGAGGGCCGTGTCGAGGGCACGGTCGACGGAAATCGCCCAGACATAGATGCCCCAGTTCACCGTGATGAGGGCGGCGGTGAGACCTGCCATCATCATCGTGCGGGGCGAGCGGAGCGCCGCCTTGAGCTCCGACGTCCGGCGCAGGATCAGCAGCACGACACCCGCCACGGGCACGGACCACACGACGCGGTGCGCCAGAACCTCGAACGGCGACATGTGTGCAACCGCCTTCATGTAGATCGGCAGGAAGCCCCAAAGCAGATAGGCCGTAAGGGCAAAAGCAAAACCTCGCGCGGAATCCTCGTTCTTGGCGACGGCGGGCGCTTCGGTGGTGGCCATGGGATATTCCGATCGTCTTTCCGGTTGGCGCCCGATCTACTCCAACGGCCTGAGGCGAACCAATTCATTTGCGTGAAGCGTTGATCGCCGACGTGAATTCGTCCCCCGGCGGAGAGGCGCCCTGACTACTCCGCAGCCATCCGGCCTGCCATGTGCCGGTTCTTCATCAGCTTGTAGATGATGGAGTCGGTCAGCGCCTGGAACGAGGCGTCGATGATGTTTTCCGATACCCCGACCGTCCACCAGCGCGTGCCGTCGCCGTCGGTCGATTCGATAAGCACGCGCGTGATGGCGGCCGTTCCGCCGTTCAGGATGCGCACCTTGAAGTCGGCGAGCACGAGGTCGGCGATCTCGGCCTGGTACTTGCCCAGGTCCTTGCGCAGCGCGAGATCCAGCGCGTTGACCGGTCCGTCGCCCTCGGCCACCGACATCACGCGCTCGCCGTCGACGTCGAGCTTCACGACCGCCTCCGACACCGTCTTGATGCGGCCGTTGGCATCGAAGCGCCGCTCGACCATCACGCGGAAGCTGTCCACCGTGAAGAATTCGGGGATGGTTCCCAATGTCCGGTGGGCAAGAAGTTCGAAGCTCGCATCGGCGCCTTCATAGGCATAGCCGGTCGCCTCCCGTTCCTTGACGATGGAGATCAGCAGGTCGAGCTTCGGGTCGTCCTTCTGCACCACGATGCCGCGCCGTTTCAAGGCGTTGATGAAGTTCGATTTGCCGCCCTGATCGGAGATCATCACCTTGCGGAAATTGCCGACCGTTTCGGGTGGCACATGCTCGTAGGTCTTCGGGTCCTTCAGCAATGCGGATGCGTGGATCCCCGCTTTCGTGGCGAAGGCCGAGGCGCCGACATAGGGCGCCTGATGGTTCGGCGAACGGTTCAGAAGCTCATCGAAGGCGTGGCTGAGGTCGGTCAGGCCGGACAGGCGCTCGGGATCGATCCCCGTCTCGAAGCGGCAGGAATAGACCTCCTTCAGCGAAAGGCTGGCGACCAGCGTCACCAGATTGGCGTTGCCGCAACGCTCTCCGATACCGTTCAGCGTGCCCTGGATTTGCCGACAACCCGCCTCGACGGCGGCCAGCGAATTGGCGACCGCCTGGCCGGTATCGTCATGGGCGTGAATGCCGAGCGACGAGCCGGGGATCCCCGTCGCAATGACCGTCTCCACGATCCTGCGGATTTCCGCCGGCTGGGTGCCGCCATTGGTGTCGCACAGCACGACCCACCGTGCCCCCGCCTCGTAGGCCGTCCTGGCGCAAGCCAGCGCATAGTCGGGATTGGCCTTGTAGCCGTCGAAGAAGTGCTCGCAATCAACCATGGCCTTCTTGCCCGAAGCCCTGGCGGCCTCGACGCTTTCCCGGATGGATTGGAGGTTCTCCTCGTTCGTGCAGCCGAGCGCCACGCGCACGTGGTAGTCCCAGCTCTTGGCGACGAAACAGATGGCGTCGCTTTTCGCCTGCAAGAGTGCCGCAAGGCCCGGATCGTTGGATGCCGAGATGCCGGCCCGCTTCGTCATCCCGAAGGCGACGAAGGCGGCCTTCTCGGTCCGCTTTTCCGAAAAGAAGGCGGTGTCCGTCGGATTGGCGCCCGGATACCCCCCCTCGACATAGTCGAAGCCGAATGCGTCGAGCATGCTTGATATGGCGATCTTGTCCTCGACCGAGAAGTCCACGCCGGGTGTTTGCTGCCCGTCGCGCAGGGTGGTGTCGAAGAGATGGATGCGTTCGCGCGTCATGTGCTCGTTCCTCCGGGGCCGCGTGTCGAACGCAGCCTGATCACCTATGCGGCTTTTCCTGCGAACCGATCCGTCGCCCGGATCAGGCGGTCGGTGATGCCCGGCTCGGAAACCGCATGCCCGGCGCCTTCGATGATGTGGAAATCCGCCTCCGGCCAGGCCTTGTGCAACTGCCAGGCATATTTCAGCGGGCAGGGCATGTCGTAGCGGCCGTGGACGATCGTTCCCGGGATGCCGCGCAGCTTGTGGGCGTCGCGCAGCAGCTGCCCTTCCTCCAGCCAACCGGAATTCACGAAGAAATGGTTCTCGATCCGTGCGAAGGCGACCGCATAGCGGTCCTCCGCGAAGTCTTCCTGCATCTTGTGGTCGGGCAGAAGCGTGATCGTCGAGCCTTCCCAGAGGCTCCAGGCCTTCGCGGCGCGAAGCTGCTCCGCCTGGTCGGAGCCGGTCAGGCGGCGGTGGTAGGCATGCATCAGCTCATGGCGCTCGTTCTCCGGTATCGGCGCGAGGAAGGCCTCCCACTTGTCGGGGAACATCTCCGAGACGCCGAACTGGTAGTACCAGTCGAGCTCCGCCTTGGTGAGGGTGTAGATGCCGCGCACGACGAGTTCGCTCACCCGCTCCGGATGGGTCTCGGAATAGGCGAGCGCCAGCGTCGATCCCCAGGAACCGCCGAAGACCATCCACTTCTCGACGCCAACCATCTCCCGCAGCCGCTCGATATCCGCCACCAGATGCCAGGTCGTGTTGGCTTCAAGGGAAGCGTTGGGGGTGGAGCGGCCGCAGCCGCGCTGGTCGAACAGGATGACGTCGTAGAGCGCCGGATCGAACAGCCTGCGCTGGTTCGGGTTGATGCCGCCGCCCGGGCCTCCATGCAGGAAGACGGCCGGCTTGGCGCCTTTGGTGCCGATCCGCTCCCAGTAGATCGAATGGCCGTCGCCCACGTCCAGCATGCCGGTCGCGTAGGGCTCAATCTCCGGATAGAGGGTGCGCAGGATTTCGGGAGAGGATGACATGGTCAGAAACTCACTTTCGCGGATTGGATGTCGGATCGGCGAGGCGGATCGACGCGATCACGGCGACGATGAACATCACGGGGACTCCGAGTTCGAGCAGTTCCTCGAGGATGACCATCAGCAGGCTGGTATGCTGCTCCAGCGTGATGCCGAAGGGTGCGAGCTTGCGCCCGATGCCATCCACGGATTTGGAGAGGACGGCGAAGCCGATGCCTACCACCAAGGCCCATGCCCACGCCTTCCACCTCTGCAGGCCGTCGATGAAGGCGCGTCCGTTCGAAGCGATGACACGGAATGCGACGATCGCGACGAAAACGAGAGCGATCACCCCGAAGATACGCTCCATGATCGGCGCCATGTCGGTGAGGTAGAGATCGCTCCGGAGAACGCCGATGCTCGTCAGCTTCTTGTCGAGATCCAGTTCGCGGCCCATCATCAGGAACATGATGGCGGGTAGCTCCCAGGAGGTTTTCCAGCTGTCGCCGGGACGCGTCCAAAGCCAGGTGATCGCGGCATAGGCATAGAGGAGGGCAGAGGCCATCTCGATGCCACCCGTCTCGCGGACGAGTCCGGAGCCAAAGCCCTGGGTCCAGATGTCCAGCCCGATCAGGGCCGCCGCGCCTGCAAGCGCCAGGGCGAGAAGATGCCACGGACGGGTCATGCCTTGCCTCCGGTCTCCTTGACCGCTGCTCATGCCCGGCCCCCCGGAGCTGACGAGGCCGGTACCGGCGCCATGGCGCAGATCGAGGTCGGCATTGCATCTCCGCCCGTGACGAGGAGGACCGCCGGCAGGCGATCGGCTATGTCATTCATATGAAAAGTCCTTGTTATCAATGGCTAGCCGCGAGATCTTCATCATAAGAATGCATATGCGAGGATCGCGGCCGTAACCAGCACCACCAGCAGGCCTTTTCCGATAAGGCCGTAGAGGAGCCATTTCGGCATCTTGGTGTCCGGATTCTGTGTCACGAGGTACCGCCTTCCGGCCAGGTTTCTGTATCGTGATCGGGATGCTGGCGGGAGACGATGTCGGCGAGAAAGGGCGCCGCCTCGATGTCATCCATCGTGTGGCGCTCCGGCAGGCGGTGCAGACTGTCCATGAACGGCAGCCTGCCCTCTATGCCGTATTGCACCGTCGGCGCAAGTTGGGAGGGCTCGTCGAAAGCGCCCGTAGCGACCGCCATGCCGTCCGCAGCCTCATAGGTGAGGGGAGTGCCGCACTCCGGGCAGAAGCCGCGCTTTACGTGATTGGAAGACTGGAAATGTTTGGGCTCGCCGCGGGTCCAGACAAGTTCCGCGTCGCCGATATCGACCAGCGGCGCAAAGAAGGCGCCGAACGCCTTCTGGCACATCCGGCAATGGCAGATCGAGGATCCCTTGACCGGCCCGGTGATCCGAAATCGCGTGGCACCGCACTGGCACCCGCCTGTGTAGACTTGAACAGTCATGAGCGTACCTCCGGTGGCCAGCCTTCCGAATCGTGATCCGGGTGCTGGCAACTGCTTCTGGCAATCTCGGCATCGTCCTCCGCAGACGTGTCCATGCGCCGGTCGTGAGGCAGTGTATTGAGCTCGCCGAACCATTTCATCTTGCGCGCCAGGTTCGTCTGCAGCTCCGGCTTCACGCTCTGGGGATCATCCAGGGAGCCCAGCGTGATGCTGATATGGTCGTGGCCGCCGTCATAGAAGAGCGGCGTCCCGCATTGACCGCAGAAGCCGCGGCGAACGGTTGCGGAAGACTGGAACCACGCCGGCTGCCCGCGGGTCAGCGTGAAATTCTCGTACCTCACGCCACCGAACGGCATGAAATAGTTGCCGGCCGCCTTCTGGCACATGCGGCAGTGGCAGACATGCGGACAGCCTATCTCGCCTTCGGCGCGATAGCGCACGGCGCCGCACTGGCAGCCACCCGTGTGAAGCTCCGTCACCTCTTCACCTCCCATGTCGTGACCCGGCCGCCGGTCGCGGGATCCTTGCCGTCCTTGAGGTGGATGCCCTTGGCGGAGAGATCATCGCGGATCTTGTCTGCTTCGGCAAAGTTCTTGGCCTTGAGCATTTCGAGCCGCATTTCGACCAGTGCATCCACCGCGGACGCGACGGCCTCGTCCACCTCGGTCTTCTTCGGCAGGACGCCGAGCAGGGCAGCACTCGCCGCGAAGGCGGGAAGCTTGTCCGGATCGGCCTTGGCGGCCTGGGCCAAAGCATGCAGTTCCTGCACTGCGCCAACCGTGTTGAGGTCGTCGCGGAGGGTCTCGATGATGGCAGCATCCGGCTCGCCTTCCGGCGAATCCGGGACCGGCCACTTGGCAAGCAGGCGCTCTGCCTCCTCCAGCCGTTTGACGGAGAAATCGATCGGCTCCCGGTAGTGCGTCATCAGCATGGCGAGCCGCAGCACCTCCCCCGGCCACTGCCGTCCGCCGAATTTCTCCGTGTGCAGCAGGTCGTAGATCGTGACGAAGTTGCCTTCCGACTTCGACATCTTGCGGCCTTCGACCTGCACGAAGCCGTTGTGCATCCAGACATTCGCCATTACTTCGGTGCCGTGCGCGCAACGCGATTGGGCAATCTCGTTCTCGTGGTGCGGGAAGATCAGGTCCAGCCCGCCGCCGTGGATATCGAAGACTTCGCCGAGATAGCGGCCGCTCATGGCGGAGCATTCGATGTGCCAGCCGGGCCGGCCGCGCCCCCAGGGGCTCTCCCAGCCGGGTTCGTTGGGGGAGGAGAGCTTCCACAGGACGAAATCGCCGGGGTTCTTCTTGTGGGCGTCGACCGCGATCCTGGCGCCGGCCTGTTGCTCGTCGAGGGGACGTTTGGACAACTGGCCATAGTCCCGCATCGACTTCGTGTCGAACAGCACTTCGCCCTCGGCCACGTAGGCGTGACCCTTGACAATCAGCCGCTCGATGATCTCGATCATCTGCGCGATGTTGTCGGTCGCCCGAGGCTCGACATTGGGTTCCAGGCAGCCGAGCGCCTTCACGTCATCGTGGAACTGCGTCTCGGTCTTTTCGGTGACCAGCCGGATCGCCTCGTTCAGCGGCAGGCCGGGATGGTCGCGCAGCGCGCGCGCGTTGATCTTGTCGTCGACGTCGGTGATGTTGCGGGCATAGGTGACCTGATCCGTCCCGTAGACGTGGCGCAGCAGGCGGTAGAGCACGTCGAAGACGATCACCGGCCGCGCATTGCCGATATGGGCATAATCATAAACCGTCGGACCACACACATACATGCGCACGTTGTTCGGATCGATCGGGCGGAACTCGGCCTTTTCCCGGGTCAGCGTATTGTAGAGCTTGAGCGTTACGCTCATCGAATTCTCCTGACAGCAAGCCACCGGCTGGACCGGGTCGTTTGTCTTCAGGCTTTTCGAGAGACGAAAACGGCCGGGCCAGCGCGGTGCGCTAGCGAATAATGATCCCGCAAATGGAAATCGCCGTTTTCATGCGGCAGTTATGGCGCGGGGCGGGGCTTCGGTCAAGGCGGGGAAGAACAACTCTTGCGCAGCCCGCCTGACCCGCAACGATCATTCCGGCATGCGGTAATCGACGAACTTGTTGTCGCGCACCACGAACAGCCGGCCGGTCTCCGTCATCTGGGGAGAGGCGAGCGGCAGGATTGCCTTGGCTACATCGGAGGGGTGCGGCAGCGTGTTGGGGTCTTCGCCCGGCATGGCCTGGGCGCGCATGGAGGTCCGCGTTGCGCCGGGGTCGATGGAATTGACGCGCAGCGCCGTCCTTTGCTGTTCGGCCGCCCAGGTGCGCGCCAGTGCTTCGACTGCGGCCTTGGAGGCTGAGTAGGCGGCCCAGAACGGCCGGCACTTGTGGGCCGCGCCGGAGGAGAGGACCAGCGCCCGGCCGGCATCGGACTTCAGCAGCAGCGGCTCGACGGAGCGGATCAGCCGCCAGGTGGCGGTGACGTTGGTCAGCATCACCTTTTCGAACACTTTCGCCTCTATGTGGCCGATGGGGGAGATCACGCCGAGGATACCGGCATTGGCGACGAGGATGTCGAGCTTGCCCCAGCGCTCGAAGATCGAGCCGCCGAGACGGTCGATGGCCTGCATGTCCGTCAGGTCGAAGGGAACGAGCGTCGCTGAGCCGCCTTCGGCCTTGATCGCATCATCCAGCTCTTCCAGGCCGCCGACGGTGCGGGCACAGGCGATGACGTGTGCCCCCGCCTTCGCCAGCTCCAGTGCGGTGAAGTAGCCGATGCCGCGCGATGCGCCGGTCACCAGCGCGATCCTGTCCTTCAGGTTAATCGTCATGTGCCGTCCCGTCTCCTGCTGCGGCATAAAAAAGGCCGCGTTGCCGCAGCCTTCTAGAGTGTTTGGTCCGCGATGCAAACAGGCGAGTTGCCGCGGCTCAGCCGTTGCTGGCGAGCATCGAGACCTTGTTGCCCATGGCTTCGCCGTTCTTGTCGAGAAGACGGGTCGGGTAGTCGCCGGTGAAGTAATGGTCGGTGAACTGCGGCCGGGCCGGGTTGCGCGGCTCGCCGCCGACGGCACGGTAGAGGCCGTCGATCGACAGGAACTCGAGCGAGTCCGCCCGGATGTAGTCGCACATCGCCTGCAGGCTGTCGTACTGATTGGCGAGCAGCTTGTCGGCGTCCGGCGTATCGATGCCATAGAAGTCCGGATAGTAGATCATCGGGCTCGCGACGCGGATGTGCACTTCCTTGGCGCCTGCGTCGCGGATCATCTGGACGATCTTCAGCGAGGTCGTGCCGCGCACGATCGAATCGTCCACCAGCACGACGCGCTTGCCCTCGATCATCGCCCGGTTGGCGGAATGCTTGAGCTTCACGCCGAAGGCGCGGATCTGCTGCGTCGGCTCGATGAAGGTACGGCCGACATAGTGGTTGCGGATGATGCCGTATTCGAACGGGATGCCGCTCTGCTGCGCAAAGCCGAGGGCGGCAGGCGTCCCGCCGTCCGGAACCGGAACCACGACATCCGCATCCACCGGCGCTTCCTTGGCCAGGTTGATGCCCATGTTCTTGCGGGCGACATAGACGCTGCGGCCGCCCACGACGGAATCGGGACGGGCGAAGTAGACGTATTCGAAGAGGCACAGCCGCTCCGGCTGCTGGTTGCCGGACTTGCGGGCATCGATCTCGATCGATCCGTCGGGCTGGATCTCGCAGATGATGACTTCGCCATTCTCCACGTCGCGGATGTACTTCGCGCCGATGATGTCGAGGGCGCAGGTTTCCGAACAGAAGATCGGCTTGCCGTCGAGTTCGCCCATCACCAGTGGCCGGATGCCGGTCGGATCCCGCGCGGCGATCAGCTTGGTGCGGGTCATGGCAACAGTCGAGTATCCGCCCTCCATCTGGCGGATGGCGTCGATGAAGCGGTCGGCCGTCGAGGTATAACGGGAGCGGGCGATGAGGTGGAGGACGACTTCCGTATCCGACGTCGACTGGCAGATGGCGCCGCCGGCAATCAGCTGGCGCCGGAGCGTCAGGCCGTTCGTGAAATTGCCGTTGTGTGCGATGGCGATGCCGCCGACTTCGAGCTCGGCGAACAGCGGCTGGACGTTGCGCAACGCGACTTCGCCGGTGGTCGAATAGCGGACATGGCCGATGGCGATGGTGCCGGGCAGTTTCGCGAGGGTAACCGGGTCGGTGTAGTGGTCGCCGACGAGCCCCATGCGGCGCTCCGAGTGAAAGCGCGTGCCGTCGAAGGAGACGATGCCGGCTGCTTCCTGGCCACGGTGCTGCAGGGCGTGCAGACCGAGTGCCGTCAGTGTCGCTGCTTCGGGATGGCCAAGGATGCCGAAGACGCCGCATTCCTCGTGAAGCGTGTCCCCATCGAGATCGCCCCGAAGGTCATCTGCGATCGTCTGCGAAACCGGCTCGTTCATCTGCTGGCCCTTGCCTCTCGGAAAAATGGAAGAGCCGGCCGGGATCCAGAGTTCCCCGCTGCCAGCCCTTTCCCGTGTAGTCTCGTATGTTAGCACAAATGGTGATGCCTGGCGGCGCATCAAGCGCGACAAAGCGTCAATTATTTGTCGCAGGCGCATCTTCGGCCGGCGCACTCTCCGCCGGCGGCTGGCCCTGGGCGGGCGCGCCATCGGTGGGCGCCTCCTCCTGGCCGGTGATCCGCGCGCGGATCTGCGGCTCGATGTCTTCCGGCAGCACGGCCTGCAGGCGCCCGACCAGCGTATCCAGGAAAGGCTTCGACTTCGACTGGCTGACCCATTCCGGCTGCGAGCGGACGTCGACGAGCCAGTTCCAAAAGGCGACGGCGACGACGAGCAGCAGGATGCCGCGGGCGGCGCCGAACAGGAAGCCCAGGGTGCGGTCGAGCGCGCCGATGCGGCTGTCGATGATGAAGTCGGCGATGCGCGACGTGATGAAGGAGATGATGATCAGCGCGACGAGGAAGATGATGCCGGCGGACGCGGCGATCGCGATGCGGTCGTCTGTCGTGTAGTTCTGCGCGTAGGGGACGAGCAGCGGATAGAGATAGTAGGCCGCCGCGACGGAGCCCACCCAGCTTGCGATCGACAGCACCTCGCGGGAGAAGCCGCGAACCATGGCAAGCACGGCAGAAAACAGCGTGACGCCGATGACGATACCGTCAAAGATCGTGATGGGCATGTAAGATGTACTCCAAGACTTGGCCGTGCCACGGCCCCCCGCGTTCCGGCAGTCTCTTACAACAGTGGTGCAGGTAACGGAAGATCAATCATCTTCTTGCGGCTTCGCAAGCCGGGCGGCAGAGCCCGCGATCCGGCTGACGAGGTCCGGAAGGTCCTCGATCTCCGTCCAGCGGCTTGATGACGACTTCGGCAGTTCCGCGGAACTGGCGGGCAGGAGCGCGCCGGCGAAGCCGAGCTTTTCCGCCTCCTTCAGCCGCTGTGCCGTCTGCGAAACGGGACGCACCGCGCCGGAAAGGCTGATCTCGCCGAAATAGACGCAGTCGGAGGGGAGGGCAGTTCCGGCAAGCGAGGAAACCAGCGCTGAGGCGACGGCGATATCCGCTGCGGGCTCGGTGATCCGGTATCCGCCGGCGACATTGAGATAGACGTCGTGCTGCCCCAGCCGCACGCCGCAATGCGCCTCCAGCACGGCAAGGATCATCGCCAGCCGGGACGAATCCCAACCCACGACCGCGCGTCGCGGCGTACCGAGGGAGGTCGGAGCCACCAGCGCCTGGACCTCGACCAGCACCGGCCGCGTTCCCTCCATCCCGGCAAACACCGCCGCGCCGGGTGACTTCGCATTCCGCTCCCCGAGGAAGAGCTCGGACGGATTGGTGACCTCCCGAAGCCCGATGTCGGACATTTCGAAAACGCCGATCTCGTCCGTCGGCCCGAAGCGATTCTTGACGGTGCGCAGGATGCGGTAGTGGTGGCCGCGGTCGCCCTCGAAGTAGAGGACCGCATCCACCATGTGTTCCACCACGCGCGGACCGGCAATCTGGCCTTCCTTGGTGACATGGCCGACGAGCACCATGGCGGCCCCTGTCTGCTTGGCGAAGCGGATCATCGCCTGCACGCCGGTGCGAACCTGCGTAACGGTGCCGGGAGCGGAATCGGCTGTATCGCTCCAGAGCGTCTGGATCGAGTCGATGATGACGAGGTCCGGCCGCTTGCCCTCAGCGAGCGTCGCGAGGATGTCCTCCACGTTTGTCTCCGCTGCGAGCAGCACCTCCGTGTCCGCTGCACCCAGCCGCTGTGCGCGCAGCCTGACCTGCGCCACGGCTTCTTCGCCGGAAACATAGATGACGCGATGCCCGCGCCGGGAGAGCGCGGCGGCCGCCTGCATCAGCAGCGTCGACTTGCCGATGCCGGGATCGCCCCCGACCAGAACCGCAGAGCCGCGCACGAAACCGCCGCCCGTGACGCGGTCGAGTTCCGAGATGCCGGAGCGAATTCGGGGGGCTTCCTCCGTCTCTCCCGAGAGCGTCGTCAGTGCAACTGGTCGCCCCTTCTTCGGCGCCCGGGAGGGGCCGCCGCCGATCCCGCCCATCGGGTCTTCCTCGACGATCGTGTTCCATTCGCCGCAGCCGTCGCATTTCCCCGCCCAGCGGGTATGGACGGTGCCGCAGTTCTGGCACACGAATTGGGTCTTGGGCTTGGCCATGGGTCGGTGTCGCCTAGCTGTCACGATGGAAACAAATAGAGAACATTGCTTAGCCGGACCGTCTGGTCATGGCAAGAGGCTGACGCCTATTCTGCTTCCAGATAACGCCGTTCGTGGCGCAGGCCGAGGCCCGTCAGCATTTCGTAACCGATCGTGCCGGCGGCACGCGCGACATCGTCGACAGGAATGTTGGGACCGAACAACTCGACGTAATCCCCCGCGTTCACGGCGCCCTCCGGAACATCCGTCACGTCGAAGATCGTCAGGTCCATGGTGACGCGGCCGACGACCGGGACGCGGTGCCCGGCGACGTAGCCGTACCCGCCGGCTGTGCCGCCGGCACGCAGCGGAACGCCGGAACCGGAAAGCGAGCGCAGATAGCCATCGGCATAGCCGACAGACGCGATCGCCAGTCGGCTGGGGCGCGCGAGCTGATAGGTGGCGCCATAGCTAACGGTGCCTCCGGCCGCCGCCTCGCGGATCTGGACGATCCGCGCCGCCGCCGTGGCCACCGGCCGCAGCGGCTTCATGCCGCCTACGGCCTCGCCTCCGTAGAGCGCGATGCCGGGCCGGGTCAGGTCGAAATGGTAGTCCGGGCCGAGGAATATTCCAGCGGAGGCTGAGAGGCTTGATTCAATACCTTCGAAGGCTGCACTAACCTGCCGGAAAGATTCGAGTTGTGCCTTGTTGCTGGGAGCAGACGGCGCGTCTCCGCTGTGGAGGTGCGACAGAACCAGAACCGGCGAGAAGCTCGCCGGGCGGGATACATCCTCTGCCAGAGCCAGCGCATCCTGCAAGGGCAGCCCGAGCCGGTTGAAGCCGGTATCCACCTGAAGAGCGCAGGGATAGTCTCCGAGCTCGGCGATCACGCCCATCCAGAAGGCGAGCTGCTCCTCCGAAGCGATCACCGGCACCAGGTCGTTCTCGAAGAACATCCGCTCCTGCCCCGGCCAGATTCCGGAGAGTACGAAAATGCGTGCATCGGGCGCATAGGCGCGCAGCGTGACGCCTTCCTGCACGACCGCCACGAAGAAATCGCGGGCGCCGGCCTCGTAGAGCGTGGTGCCGCAATCCTCCAGCCCAAGGCCGTAGGCGTCCGCCTTGACCACCGCCGCCGTCCGAGCGCTTCCCGAGCGCTTCGCCATGTCCCGCCAGTTCTCGGCAAGTGCGGAAAGGTCGACCGTCAGCCGAACGGGGGCGATGTCGAAGGGGTCCGGGAGTTCAGGCATTTCATCTGCATCGATCATGAAAGTCACGTGTAGCTGGAGGCAAGGTGGGCTGAGGGCTAACCCTTACGGTCGCCCTTGTCCACTGCCAGGCGTTTCCCCTTGTCTCAGTGCTCCTCGTACTGCGTGAAGCTCGGATCGGCGAGATCCGCAAAGCGCGTGTATTCCGACTGGAAGGCCAGCTTGACGGTACCGGTCGGTCCGTGGCGCTGCTTGGCGATGATGACGTCTGCCGTGCCCTTCACCTTGTCCATGTGGGATTCCCATTCCGGGTATTTCGGATCGTTGGGATCGCGCGGCTCCATGTTCTTCACGTAATATTCTTCGCGAAACACGAAGAGCACCACGTCGGCGTCCTGCTCGATTGAGCCGGATTCGCGAAGGTCGGAAAGCTGCGGACGCTTGTCCTCGCGGCTTTCCACCTGACGGGAGAGCTGCGAGAGCGCGATGATCGGAACGTTCAGTTCCTTGCCGAGCGCCTTGAGGCCCGTGGTGATCTGGGTGATCTCCTGCACACGGTTGTCGCCGGATTTTCCGGCGCCGGTCATCAGCTGGATATAGTCGACCACCAGGCAATCGAGACCGCGCTGGCGCTTCAGGCGTCTTGCGCGTGCGGAAAGCTGGGCGATCGAAATGCCGCCGGTCTGGTCGATGAAGAGCGGCACCTTCTGCATCATTTGGCTGCAGGCCACCAGTTTCTCGAAGTCGGCCTCGGTGATGTCGCCGCGCCGGATCTTCGAGGAGGAAACTTCCGTCTGCTCGGAAATGATACGGGTCGCCAGCTGCTCCGCCGACATTTCGAGCGAGTAGAAGCCGACGACGCCGCCATTCTTCGCCTTGAAACTTCCGTCCGCCTGTACCTCGGGCTCGTAGGCCGCAGCGATATTGTAGGCGATGTTGGTGGCGAGCGAGGTCTTGCCCATGCCCGGACGTCCGGCAAGCACGATCAGGTCGGACCGCTGCAGGCCGCCCATCTTGGCGTCAAGCGACATGATGCCTGTCGAGATGCCGGAAAGATGCCCGTCCCGCTCGAAGGCGGCGCCCGCCATGTCGATCGCCTGGGCCACGGCATCGTTGAAGGACTGGAAGCCGCCGTCATAGCGACCGGTTTCCGCGAGTTCGAAGAGACGCCGTTCGGTGTCCTCGATCTGCGTCTGCGGCGGCATGTCGAGCGGCGCATCATAGGCGATGTTGACCATGTCCTCGCCGATGGTGATCAGCGCCCGGCGCAGCGCCAGGTCGTAGATGGCGCGGCCGTAGTCCTCGGCGTTGATGATCGACACCGCTTCGGCCGCGAGGCGGGCGAGGTATTGCGCCACCGTCAGGTCGCCGACCCGCTCGTCGGCCGGCAGGAAGGTCTTCATGGTGACGGGGTTGGCCGTCTTGCCCATGCGGATGATGTCGGCGGCAACCTCGAAGATCCGTCGGTGCAGCGGCTCGAACAGATGCACCGGTTTCAGGAAGTCGGAAACCCGGTAATAGGCGTCGTTATTGACGAGGATGGCGCCGAGCAATGCCTGCTCCGCCTCGATATTGTTCGGCGCTTCGCGGTAGTGGGGTTCCGCGTCCTTGTTGCTGAGCGCCGTCAGCTTGCGTGCTACGTCCTGCATGTCGTCCAATCGGTGAGGTGATTCATTCCATCCTACAGCACATTGCGGCGAAGGAACGCATTCACATCAAGGAGCCCCGTCGATTTTGCGATCTCCACAGTCCGAAATTCCGTTTGTGGATAAAGTCCGGCAGCAGACCGAAGATGATTTGACCGTGACAAAACCGTCATGGCTCGTCACGGTCCCTCTGCCGCTCGCGGGTCTGCGGGACCATCGGGTCCTGCTTCACGCAGTCGCGCGCCGCGCAATTCCGCCGACGTGGCTTCCGAGGAAGCGCATCCGCCCGCCGAACTCCTCGTCCGCTAGCAGTTCGACATGAAACCCGCTCCGGGCGAGAGCGGCAAGCGGCTCCCACGTCAGGTTGCAGCCGCCGGCGAGGAGCTTCCACGCCCCATTCACGCGGCTCTGGATACGCGGCAGAAGCCGACCGCGGCTCGCGCCATGCTCGAGGAAGATCAGCTGCCCCTCCGCTCTCAGAACGCGCCTCATCTCCGAGAGCGCCCTCTCCGGATCGACGACGGTGCAGAGAAGGTAGCTCGCAACCAGCGTGTCGACGGAACTCGTCTCGATCGGCAGGTCCTCTGCAGTGCCTTCCAGCAGCCGTACATGCCGCTGCAGATCGTCCGCTCTCCTTCGGGCCAAGGCCAGTATCTTCGCATCCGGATCGACCCCGACGAGAGTCTTGGTTCGTTCCCGGTCATAGAGGTCGAGATTGTGGCCCGAGCCCACTCCCACCTCAAGCACGTCACCATATGCGGTAGGTATGATTCGTTCGCGCATCGCCCTGAACGGCGGTGCACTGCACCCCTTGTTGACGATCACGCGCCCGACCGATTTCAGGATTCCTTGGCAAAACCCGCACATGACGATCTCACGCCTCCATGCCTTCAAGAAAGTTCAGGATGATTGGCAGGATCGTTCCGGCTTGGGCGAAGGAGGTGCAGTGGTTGAGCCCCCCGGCGACCTCGACGGAAGCGTTCGGCATGCCGGTCATGTCGAGGACGCGGCTCTTCCGCTCGTCTTCGCTGCCCACGATCGCCAGGAGCGGGATGCCGGAAGCCGACACCTGAGCGGAAAAATCGGCACGGTTGCGAGCGGCGCAGGCCGACAGTGCCGCCGGATCATTGTCGGCGATCCGCCGCCGGGTGCTCTGGCTCATCGTCCCCGCCTGCCGTTCCAGATGTGCCATCCAATCCTGCAGGCCCGCCCGCAGGACATGCCGTAGCGGCTCCAGATCCTCGCTGAACGGATGCGCGCCGATGGCGA
Organism: Pseudorhizobium endolithicum; assembly: GCF_902153245.2. Lineage (GTDB taxonomy): Bacteria > Pseudomonadota > Alphaproteobacteria > Rhizobiales > Rhizobiaceae > Neorhizobium > Neorhizobium endolithicum. Next base: position 12,860 of record NZ_CABFWF030000013.1, on the reverse strand, counting down.
TCACGGCCTCCACCCGTTCAGGTATGTGTGCTGCCGCCGCAAGGGCGAGAGTTCCGCCCATGGAATGGCCGAGGAGTAGCGCCTTCCCATGCCCCAGCCTGTCGAGCACGGCGACAAGATCGGCAATCCGAAGGGAGCCGGAATAGGCGTCGGGCTGATGAGGCTTGTCCGATTGGCCGTGGCCACGGCTGTCGATCAGGATGACCTGGTAACCCGCGGCCATCAGCGGTTCCACATAGCCTGCTTCTTCCCATCCCTCGTGGCTCTCGCTGAAGCCATGGAGGCATGCCAAGGGTCGGCCTGTTCCAGCGACCTTGAATGCGATTTCGACGCCGTCGGAACTGCGGGCAAACTGGAGGGATGATGCAGCCCTCTGCTCGATGATATTCATGACCGATTCCTTCTCGGTTATAGTGATGCCTGTTGGACGGACCGGACGTTAGTCACCTGGCGTCCCTGGAGAGCGACCGCTCCAACATCTGGCTTTCACCCCTGGCGAGGGTGGCAAGCGATGTCATGACCTTCGAGGAACTCCTTGCCGCTCACCGCTTCGCCGAAGCCGAGCCTCTCTACACGCAGGATTTTCTCCAAGGTTTCCATCTGGATGAAGCATCCGACCTCCAGGAGTGGATATTCTTCAGGCGTGAAGCTCTGCGCGGTCGCCTTCTGCAGGCTCTCGAGCGCCTCGTTCACGATGCCTTTGGCCAAGGCCGCTATGCCGATGCGGCCAGATTCGGCGCCCGTCTTGTGGAATGCGATCCGCTCAATGAAGCGGCGCATCGTTACCTGATAAGGGCGGCGATGGAGGGCGGCGATCTGGTCTCCGCACGCAGGCACTACCAGTTCTGCGCCGACCTGCTGCAACGGTCGCTGGGAGTGCAGCCCTCCGGTGAGACGCGCGCACTTCTCCAGCCGGCTTCCACTCCCGCTTTTGATAAAGCGTCGCTTCTGGTCTCGCCTGTGCGCTATGTGCCTGTGGATGGCCTGCATGTGGCCTACCGGACAGTCGGCGAGGGAGAGGTCGACATTCTGCTCGTCCCGGGCTTCGTGTCTCATGTCGAGCGCGGGTTCGATGACAGGCACTGTCGCCAATGGATGGAACAGGTTGCATCATGCGGCCGACTGATCCTGTTTGACCGGCGGGGCGTCGGCCTGTCCGACCGGGCTGCCGCATACCCGACGCCGGAAGCCGTCGCACGGGACATGGAAGCGGTGCTGGATGCCGCGGCCAGCAGAAAGGCGGTCGTTGTCGGTGCTTCGGAAGGTGGGCCGGGAAGCATCTTCTTCGCGGTCAAGTTCCCTCAGCGCGTCCACAGCTTGATCCTGTGGGGCGCGATGGCGAAAGGCTGCAGGAGTGCCGACTATCCGTTTGCGCTGGACCGGCTGCAGTTCGATGCCTGGCTGGCGAAGCTGACACACGAATGGGGAGGTCCGGTTGACCTTTCGACATTCGCCCCCAGCCTGCTCGGGGATCCCGCGGCGCGGAACTGGTGGGCCAGTCTCCTCAGGGCGTCGTCCAGTCCGGGGTCGATGCGAACCGTCCTGACCGCGCTGCGGGATGTTGACGTGCGCCAGTGCCTGTCCGAGCTCACGGTGCGGACGACGCTCATGCACCGGAAGGGGGACCGGGCGGTGAAGAAGGAAGCCTCGATCTACATGGCCGAGCAGATCCCCGACGCCCGGCTCATCCTTCTGGAAGGAAGCGATCACTGGTTCTGGGTCGGCGACCGCGAGCCGCTGATCCGGGAGATCGCGGCTGCGACAGCGAAGGCGTAGCCAGGGAGGCGGCCTTCGTAAGGCGGCAGATCGCCTTGAGTCCGCCGCCGCGAATCCTCCCCATGCCTAGCACTGCGGCCGTGGCTGTAGCCCGGATGCCCGCTCCCTTAGGCAGGGGCGATCCCGCCGCGGTAGGCCGTGAACTGCCGGAACAGCACCGGCAGGGCGAGGGCGATGCCGACCAGCGACGACGTCAGTTCGGGCACCACGAGAAGGATGGCTGCCAGGATCAGCAGGGGCCTTTCCCAGGACACCGTCCGGACCAGCATGAAGCCTGAGAGTGCGGCACCGAGGAAGGTGATGCCGAGGGCGCATCCGATGAAGGCGACGAGGAAATTGCTCCAGGTGAAATCGGCAGTCACCAGCAGCAGGGATGGCGAGAACACGAAGACGAAGGGCACGAGGATCTTGCCGAGGCCGAGCCGGAAGGCGGTGTTGCCGGTCTTGAATGGATCGGCCCCCGCCATTCCCGCCGCCGCATAAGCCGCCAGCGCCACCGGCGGGGTGATGTCGGCAAGCACGCCGTAATAGAAGACGAAGAAATGCGCGACGATGGGCTCCACGCCCAGCATGCCGAGGGTAGGGGCGGCGATCGTCGCCATGATGATGTAGTTGGCGGTAGTCGGGATGCCGCAGCCCATCAGGATGCAGACGACCCCGGTCATGATCAGCGTGAACAGGAGCGTCAGCGCCTGCGGCCCGAACCAGTCGGCAGGCATGAACGTGCCGACGAAGGCGGCGATCTGAGCAGCGGTCGTGGTGACGATATAGGAGATTTTGAAGCCGACGCCGGTCAGGGTCACGACGCCCACGACGATGCCGACGGTGGCTGCCGCGGCGCCGACCGCCAGCGCATACTTGGCGCCGTCGCGAAGGCTCTCGAAGATTTCCGTGAAAGACATGCGCCGGCGTGGGTTGAGAAGGCCGACCAGCACGCAGAGCGTGATCCCCCAGAAGGCGGCGAGATAGGGTGTATAGCCGGACAGAAGGACCGCTATCAGCACGATGAGGGGGATCACCGTCGGCCAGTCCCGCTTGAATGCCTCCCGCAGGTCCGGCATTTCCTCTTTCGTCATGCCGCGCATGCCGTTGCGCTTCGCCTCGAAATGCACCTGCACGAGAACCCCGAAGAAGTGCATGAAGGCCGGCACGATCGCGGCGAGGATGATCGTCGTATAGGGGAGGTTCAGGAACTCGATCATCAGGAAGGCGGCCGCCCCCATGATCGGCGGCGTAATCTGGCCTCCCGTCGAGGATGCGGCTTCGACGGCTGCTGCAAAGGGGCGCTTGTAGCCCATGCGGATCATTGCCGGGATTGTCAGGGATCCGACGGTCACCGTGTTGGCGACCGAGGAGCCGGAGATCATGCCGAACAGCGCAGAACCGAAGATCGATACCTTGGCCGGGCCGCCGGCAAAGCGGCCTGCGACCCAGGCTGCGCAATCGAGGAAGAGCTGGCCGAGACCGATACGGGTGGCGAAGACGCCGAAGAGCACGAAGTGGAAGACATAGGTCGCTACCACCCCGAGCGCGATGCCGTAGATGCCCTGGCTCGTCAGGTAGAGATGGTTGATCAGCTGCGAGACCGTGGCGCCGGGATGGACGAGGATGCCCGGCATGGACGGCCCGTAGAGCGAGTACGCCATGAACAGGATGGCGATGATCGGCAGCGGCCAACCGACGGACCGGCGCGTCGCCTCCAGCAGCACCACGATCAGGATGCCGCCGAGAATGACATCAGTTGTCGTGGGATTGCCGACCCGGAAGGCCAGATCATCGAGCGGGATGAACGGCACGTGCATGACGGCCACGACGGCGCCGATGGCAAGAGCCCAGTCGAACAGCGAAATCCCCAGCGGCCGGATCACGCTGGCATTCGCCGGTTGATCATAGCCTTTCCGGGAGAAGGGGAAGACCAGGAAGATGAGGCCGAGCACGAAGGAGAGGTGAATTCCCCTGTGCAGGACTTCGGAGAGCAGGCCGAAGCCGGCGGTGTAGTAGTGGAAGATCGACAACGCCACCAGTGATGCGCCTACAAGGCGCGCCGCAAGCGGAGCCAGCGGCCGGAAGCGGATCTCCGAATCGAACTGCTCTTCCAGTTCGCGCGCCTTCGCCTCGTCCAGCTCCATCGGAGCAATCTTGTCGCCTTCGGCCATCTGTCTTCTCTTGTCTCTGCTTTCAACGGAAAGCGGCGGCCTGCTCCGGGCGGACCGCCGCTGTTTCTCCGGAACGGGCTGCGCTTACTTCAGTACGCCCGCTTCCTTGTAGAACCGCTCCGCGCCCGGATGCAGCGGAATGCCGAGGCTGGTCGTGGCGTTTTCAAGGGTGATCATCTTGCCCTTGGCGTGACCGGCATCGAGCTCCTTGCGGGAGTTCTCGTTCCACAGCGTCTTGGTGATGTTGTAGACGAGGTCGTCGGACTGCTTGGCGCTGGTGACCCACTGGGCGGCAACCGAGATCGTCTGGGTTTCGCCGACGCCGGTATAGGTTTCAGCCGGGACGATGTCCTTGGCGAAGAAGCTGTATTCCTCCAGCAGCTTGTCGACTTCTGGTCCGCTGATCGGAACCAGCGAGATACCTGCTGAGGTGGCGAGCTCGGAAACCGCGCCGGTCGGATAGCCACCGACGAAGAAATAGGCATCGAGCCCGCCGTCGCGCAGCAGGTCGCCGGCCGGGCCCGGCTTCAGATGCTCGGCCTCGATGTCGTCCTCCGTCAGGCCGAAGGCGCCGAGAACGATGCGGGCGTCGACGATCGTGCCGGAACCCGGTTCGTCGATCGAGACGCGCTTGCCCTTGAGGTCGGCGATCGAGTTGATGCCGGCGTCCTTCCGGGCGACGACGTGGATGGTTTCCGGATAGAGCGTCGCGATCAGGCGCAGGTCTTCCACCTTGCCCTTGCCTTCGTAGAGGCCGGTTCCCGTATGCGCCCAGTAGGCGACGTCGGACTGGGTGAAGCCGGATTCCATCGAGCCGCCCTGGATGGCGTTGATGTTCGCGACGGAGCCGTTCGAGGCCACGGCCGTTGCGACCAGCCCTTCGACGCCCTTGCCCTCTGCCCCGGAGATCGCGTTCGCGATCAGGCCGCCGATGGGATAGTAGGTGCCGGAGGTGCCGCCGGTGCCGATGCGAAAGAAGGCGGGTGATTGCGCAAGCGCCACGCCGGCGCCGACGGCGAGCACGCCGATCATGGCGAGGAAACTCTTCTTCAGTCTCATTGGGGTCCCTTTCTCCTGTTTCTTCCACCATGGATAAGGTCACGCCTGCCTGTCAACCGTCTGCGCCGGGCGGCCGGGCTTCTCCCGACCTTTGTGGACGTGAAGATCGCGGGCGGGCAGTTGCGAAAAGAAAACGAAACAAAATCGAAAGTCGCCTGCGATTATCCCATTGTCAAAGCGCGCGTTTCTGGGTTAGCTGATTTAGGTTTGAAAGATCGTGGCGCCGCCGATGAGAGCAAGGGCGGCGGCGCGGAATGAACCAGTCGGTAGAACAGGGAGGAAGACAATGTCCACGATGAAGATCGCTGCCTCGGCAGCAACCGCGAGCCTTTCGCTCCTTTGGGCGTCGAGCGCGCTTGCGGTCACCGAACTGCAATGGTGGCACGCCATGACCGGTGCCAACAACGAAGTGGTTGACACGCTCGCCAAGGAGTTCAACGAGAAGCAGAGCGAGTACAAGATCGTCCCGGTGTTCAAGGGGACGTATCCCGAGACGCTGAACGCCGGCATCGCAGCGTTCCGCGCCAAGCAGACGCCGGCCATCATCCAGGTGTTCGACGTCGGCACCGGCGTGATGATGGGAGCCGAAGGCGCCGTTATGCCGGTTGCGGAAGTGCTGGAAAAGGGCGGCTACGAGTTCGACAAGTCGAAGTACCTGGCCGGTATCGTCGCCTATTACTCCAAGCCCGACGGCACCATGCTGTCCTTCCCCTACAACTCGTCCTCGCCGATCCTCTATTACAACAAGGATGTCTTCGAGAAGGCCGGGCTCGACGTGGACAACCCGCCGAAGACATGGCCGGAAGTCTGGGAAGCCGCTCGCAAGATCAAGACCAGTGGTGCGGCTGAATGCGGCTACACCTCCACTTGGTTGACCTGGATCCAGACCGAAAACTTCGCCGCCTGGAACAACGTATCCTATGCGACGAACGAGAACGGTCTCGCCGACACCAATGTCGAGCTGAAGTTCAACTCGCCGCTGTTCGTCGAGCACTTCCAGTCGATCGCCGATCTCGCCAAGGAAGGCGTGTTCCGCTACGGCGGCCGTACGTCTGAGGCAAAGCAACTGTTCCTGTCAGGCGAATGCGGCATCCTGACGGAATCCTCCGGTGGCCTCGGCGACATCGTCAAGAGCGGCATGAACTACGGCATCGGCCAGCTGCCTTACTACGAGGGCGAAGGCCGCCCGCAGAATACCACCCCCGGCGGCGCCAGCCTCTGGGTCTTTGGCGGCAAGACGGACGAAGAATACAAGGGCATCGCGGAGTTCTTCAACTTCCTGTCCCAGACGGAGATCCAGTCCCGCCTGCATCAGGTTTCGGGTTACCTGCCCGTCACCATGGAGGCCTACAACGCGACCAAGGAGTCGGGCTTCTATGAAAAGAACCCCGGCCGCGAAACGCCGATCCAGCAGATGATGGGCAAGGAGCCGACCGAAAACTCCAAGGGCGTTCGCCTCGTGAACCTGCCGCAGGTCCGCGACATCATGAACGAGGAGTTCGAGGCCATGCTTTCGGGCCAGCAGGATGCACAGGCCGCCCTCGACAAGGCCGTCGAGCGCGGTAACGCCGCCATCCAGCAGGCCCTCGGCAACTAAGACTGCCGTTCGATGCCGTCCGGGCAACCAGCCCGGGCGGCAATTTCATTTCCGAAGGGTTCCCCGCTTTGCAGAACGTGGTCTTTCCCAACAAGATACTTCCCTATCTTCTGGTCGCCCCGCAGATCATCCTGACGGTGATCTTCTTCTTCTGGCCCGCGAGCCAGGCGCTCTATCAGTCGGCAATGCGGGAAGATCCCTTCGGCCTCCGGAGCACCTTCGTCGGCTTCGCCAACTTTGCCGCGATCTTCAATGACGCCAACTACCTGCACTCGCTGCAGGTAACGGTGGTGTTCAGCGTGGCGACCGCGGTGCTGGCCATGGGCACGGCGCTTTTCCTGGCGACGGCTGCCGATCTCGTGGTTCGCGGACGCGGCTTCTACCGAACCTTCATGATCGTTCCCTATGCGGTCGCTCCGGCCGTGGCCGGCATGCTCTGGCTCTTCATGTTCAACCCGGCCATGGGCACCTTCGCCTATCTCCTCCGTCGCAATGGCGTGATGTGGGACCCGCTGCTGGATGGCAACCAGGCCATGCTGCTCGTCGTCGTCGCCGCTGCCTGGAAACAGATCAGCTACAATTTCCTGTTCTTCGTTGCCGGCCTGCAGGCAATCCCGAAGTCGCTGCTGGAGGCTGCTGCCATCGACGGCGCGCGCGGCAGCCGGCGGTTCTGGACGATCATCTTCCCGCTGCTTGCGCCGACCACCTTCTTCCTCCTCGTCGTCAACACGGTCTATGCCTTCTTCGACACCTTCGGCATCATTCATGCCGTGACGGGCGGGGGGCCCGCCAAGGCGACGGAGACGCTCGTCTACAAGGTCTATAACGACGGCTTCGTGAATCTCAATCTGGGCTCTTCGGCGGCGCAGTCCGTGGTCCTGATGGTGATCGTGATCGCGTTGACGGCTTTCCAGTTCCGCTTCGTCGAGAAGAAAGTGCATTATGGTTGAGGCCCGCGCATGATCGAGAACCGCCCCGTAGCGAGGCTGATGGCCCACCTGATGCTGGTCATCGGCATCATCATCGTCGCCTTCCCGATCTACTACACCTTCGTCGCCTCCACGATGACCTCGGTGGACATCATCCGCCCGCCGATGTCGCTGCTGCCCGGCGATCATCTGGTGGAGAATTATGCAGGCGCCATGTCCGGCGGGCTGGAGCAGGTCGTGGGTGTCAGCCTGGAAAGGCTGCTGTTCAACACGTTCGTGGTGGCGATGGCGATTGCGATCGGCAAGATCGTCATCTCCTTCCTCTCCGCCTTCGCGATCGTCTTCTTCCGCTTCCCGTTCCGCATGGGCTTCTTCTGGATGATCTTCATCACCCTGATGCTGCCGGTGGAGGTGCGCATCCTGCCGACCTACAAGGTGATCGTCGATCTCGGGCTCCTGGATACCTATGCGGGCCTGACACTGCCGCTGATGGCCTCCGCCACGGCCACCTTCCTGTTCCGGCAGTTCTTCCTGACGATTCCCGGAGAGATGGTGGAAGCTGCCCGCATCGACAACGCGGGGCCCTTCCGCTTCATGAAGGACATCCTGCTTCCCCTCTCGAAGACCAATATCGCTGCACTCTTCGTGATCCTCTTCATCTACGGCTGGACGCAATATCTCTGGCCGCTGCTCGTCACCAACGACGCGAAGATGAACACCATCATCATCGGGCTGCGGCGCATGGTCGATTTCACCGACGCGTCCACCCCGTGGAACTACGTCATGGTAACCGCGGTGCTCGCCATCATCCCGCCCGTGCTGGTGGTGGTTCTGATGCAGCGCTGGTTCGTCAAGGGTCTTGTGGAGACTGAAAAGTAATGGCCGGAATTGAACTGAAGGATGTCCGCAAGGTCTATGGCGGCAATATCGAGGCGATCAAGGGCGTCTCGCTGAAGATCGAAGACGGCGAGATGATCGTGCTGGTCGGCCCCTCGGGCTGCGGCAAGTCCACGCTGCTGCGCATGATCGCGGGCCTGGAGAGCATATCGTCGGGCGAGATCGTGATCGGCGACCGGGTGGTGAACCAGCTTGAGCCGTCTGAGCGCGACATTGCCATGGTCTTCCAGAACTACGCGCTCTATCCGCACATGACGGTGAGGCAGAACCTCGCCTATGGACTGAAGAACCGCAACACGCCGAAGGACGAGATCGACCGCCGCATCACCGAGGCGGCGAGGGCGCTGGAAATCGAGCAGTATCTCGAGCGCAAGCCGCGCCAGCTTTCCGGCGGCCAGCGCCAGCGCGTCGCCATGGGACGCGCGATCGTTCGCAAGCCCGCGGCCTTCCTGTTCGACGAGCCGCTGTCGAACCTGGACGCCAAGCTGCGGGTCCAGATGCGCGTTGAGATCCGTCGCCTGCAGCGGTCGCTCGCAACGACCAGCGTCTACGTCACCCACGACCAGATGGAAGCGATGACGCTCGCCGATCGCCTCGTGGTCCTGAACGGTGGCAAGATCGAGCAGGTCGGCACGCCGATCGAACTCTACGAGCGTCCGGCCTCCACCTTTGTTGCAACCTTCATCGGCTCGCCCTCGATGAATCTCCTGAGGCGTCAATCGGGCGAGGGGAGCGGCTGGGCCATTTCTCAGGCCGCCGGTATCGCCGGCAACGTGGAAACGGTCGGCATCCGGCCCGAAGACATCGTGATCGCGGATGCCAGTGCTTCCGGAGATTTTGCGGGTCGCGTGCAGGTGGATGCGGTCGAACTGGTCGGCGCCGAGAGCTATGTCTACGGCTCCTTCGCCGACGGAAACACGGTCGTCTTCCGCGTTCCCGGACGATCCCGTATCGCTATCGGCGAGACGATCGCAATTGCTGCCGGCCGGTCTTCGATCCATGCCTTCGACGCCGCCGGGAAACGGTTGGACGCCTGAGCGAGGGCGGTCAGCGGGTAGCGAGCTCCAAACGAAAGAAGCCCCCGGCGGTATCCGTCGGGGGCTTCTTTGTCGATTGCACGATGAAGATTACTCTTCGTCGCCGTCGCGATCGGCGTCCGGATCGAAGAAGTCTTCCGGACGAAGTGCATCTTCGTCGACGCCGTAGATGGCATCGGCGGAGGTGAGGGTCTCGCCCTTCGCCTGACGCTCGGCTTCTTCGACCGTACGGGCCACGTTGATCTCGATCTCGATCTCGACTTCAGCGTGCAGCAGCAGGGTTACCTTATGCAGGCCGATGGTCTTGATCGGCAGGCTGAGGTCGACCTGGTTGCGACCGATGTTGAAGCCTTCGGCAGCCAGTGCCTCGATGATGTCGCGGGCAGCGACCGAGCCGTAGAGCTGGCCGGTTTCGCCGGCGGAGCGAACCATGATGAAGGTCTTGCCTTCAAGAGCGTCGGCAACCTTCTGGGCTTCCGAGCGGCGCTCGAGGTTGCGGGCTTCGAGCGTTGCGCGTTCGGCTTCGAAACGCTTCTTGTTGGCTTCGTTGGCGCGCAGCGCCTTGCCCTGCGGCAGGAGGTAGTTGCGGGCATAGCCGTCGCGGACCTTCACGGTCTCGCCCATCTGGCCGAGCCGGGCAATCCGTTCAAGGAGAATGACTTCCATGGGTTTGTCCTTTCAGTTGGGTTGTCAGTCGGAATGTTGCTTGCTGTCGTCGCGTGCCGGCGTGAGCGCGATTGTACGCCTTGTATCGGCAAGGCCGAGCACGAGAATGAAGAATGCCGGCAGAACCAGCAGGGCGGAGATATAGGCGAGCACCAGGGCCGGAAGGCGCCAGTCCTTGCCCTTGCTCCTGAAATGCAAGGACGCGTAGCCGGCCATCAGGAAGCCCGCCCCGAACGCGCCGCACAGCGTGGCGCCGATCATGGCGGGCACGCCGCCGAAGAAGGTCAGTACGATCCCGGCCAGGAAGACGAAGATCGAGTTGCGGTTCATCCGCAGCGCCGAAGGCATGTCCTCCCTCGGCCGCAGCGCGCGCGGCGAGCGGGAGACGACGCGGATGGCGAGGTAGAAGGCCGCAAACAGCAGCACCACCCACAGCCCGGCTTGGATCATCGGCAGCATCAGGACGAACATCGCCTTCGTCTGCGCCAGGCTTTCGGGATCCGGTGCGAAGGAGGGATCCTGCGCCTGGAAGGCGGAGGTCATCAGGCCCACGAGTTCGTTCGTCAGTTCCGGCCCGTAGCCGATGACGACGCCGAGCGCGATCATTGCGACGGTCACCAGGCTGCACAGGTGCAGCAGGATGTCGGACAAGGGATACCAGGCGAGCAGGTTATCCGGTCCGCCAAGTTCAGCGGCGGGACGGGCGAGGTTTGCCAGGTGCGACAGCCAGCCGGCGGGGATGAGCGTGAAGACCGCCATGGTGGCTGCGAAGGGCGGCGAAACCAGGACTGCGCCCAGCACCGCCGCGGTAGTGATGGCGGTGATGGCGGCCTTGTTGCCCCAGCCGAGGCCGGCGATCAGGATGGGAAGCGCGGACGCGGCATAGATGACGACGGCGAACGACAGCTGCGCCATCGCACCCAGCGCGAGCAGGGTGGCAACGACGCCGGCGAGAATGCCGACCGGCAGTACTGTCTGGTTCGAAGTCTTCACGGTCTCGCTGTCCTGCCAGATCAAGCAGTTAGGGGAGGTGGCCTGAATCGCTTTCTCAGGCCCTTCATCCCCAACATGGGATTTCAAATGTTCCGATCCGCGCCCATCGCGGAAGGGAAGGACCCGCTGACTCCTAATCAGCGGGTCGGAGCTTTCAAATCACGCTACGACGTAGGGCAGCAGGCCGAGGAAGCGGGCGCGCTTGATGGCCTTGGCCAGTTCACGCTGCTTCTTCTGGGAAACGGCCGTGATGCGGGACGGCACGATCTTGCCGCGCTCGGAAATGTAGCGCTGCAGGAGGCGTACGTCCTTGTAGTCGATCCGCGGTGCATTCGCGCCCGAGAAGGGGCAGGTCTTGCGGCGGCGATGGAACGGACGGCGTGCGGGAGCAGAGGATGCTTCAGCCATTTTCTTTTCTCCTTAAGCTCGATTACGCACGGTCTTCGCGCGGACGACGGTCGAAGCCGCCTTCGCGCGGACCACGGTCCGGACGCGGCCCACGGTCGCGGTCGCCGAAGCCGGGGCGGTCGCCGCGCGGGCGATCGTCGCGGTCGCGCTTCTGCATCATCGCGGACGGACCTTCCTCATGCTTCTCGACGGCGATCGTCATGTAGCGAAGAACGTCTTCGTTGATGCGCATCTGGCGTTCCATCTCGTGCACGGCGGCAGCCGGTGCGTCGATGTCCATCAGGGCGTAGTGAGCCTTGCGGTTCTTGTTGATGCGGTAGGTGAGGGACTTGAGGCCCCAGTTCTCGATGCGCCCGACCTTGCCGCCGTTAGCTTCGATGACGCCCTTGTACTGTTCGACGAGGGCATCAACCTGCTGAGCGGACATATCCTGCCGGGCAAGGAATACGTGTTCGTAGAGAGCCATGTAAGCTTTGCCTTTTCTTGCGATTGTGTTCACCCGGACCTCGGCGGCTAAGCCTCAACGACTGCTCCTGAAGGGCCTGAACCCGGCAAGAAAAGTTGTTTGATCGAGACGGTCGAGAGCGGAGACACGGGAGGCCTGAACCCTTTGGTTCATGCAGCTCGGTCGCCCGAGCCTGCCCTCCGTTCAGCCACCAGCCAGAAAGACCGGGTGTTTCGAACAGGCGCGCTTATACGGATTTCTGGCGCGAAAGCAAGCTCTCCGGTGGAGAAAAGCCGTCAAGCCGCAGCCGTTCTCTCTTCCATCTGCGAAGTCGCGCTCTCGCGTTGGCGTAAGGCGATGCGGTGTTGAACTGGATCATCCGCCCTAGAGCAAATTTGACGAACACCGAGTCGCTTTGAGGATTCACGCGATGAACAATGTCTGATTCACTGCTCCTGTGATTTGCCAGGAGGAGATGATGACGAGGAGCCTGAGCGGAGACCTTCGCGGTCGGGTAATTGCAGCGATCGAAGATGGGGTTTCGACGCGGGAGGCGGCACGACGCTTCCGCATCGGCATCTCGACGGCCGGGGCCTGGTATCGCCGCTATCGCGAGACCGGCGAGATGGAAGGGCGCAAGCAGGGACAGCCGTCGCGCTCGAAGCTTGATACGCACGAGGCCTTCATTCTGGGCCTCATCGAGAAGACACCGGACATCACCCTTGCTGAGATCGGCGAGCGCCTTGCTGGCGAGCGCGGCGTGCGGGTGGCGCCCTCGACGGTCTGGCTGTTTCTTGACCGGCGCGGCATCACGTTCAAAAAAGACGGCGCATGCCTCAGAGCAGCAGCGTCCCGATGTCTTGCGTCGCCGCATAGCCTGGTTCGACGGCCAGATCG
>NZ_CABFWF030000012.1:523832-671251 GCF_902153245.2 Pseudorhizobium endolithicum | reverse complement strand
GCCTGGGGATGAGGTCTCGCCCCATTCTATCGCATCTCGCCACGCGCCAAAAACAAGCAGATCGAAATCCCAAAAACACACAAAACAAAACCCGCCGAAAAATCGACGGGTTTGTCAGCGGTCTGAGGGCCCGCAGCGATGCGGGGCTTCTTTGTTCAAGAGGGGCCGGCTCTGGCCTTCGCTTGGAAGTCGAGGATTAGGCGCTCTTTAGCTTCTCGAACCGCTTGCGCTCGTTCGGATCAAGATAGAGCTTGCGGAGGCGGATAGATTTCGGCGTGACTTCCACCAGTTCGTCATCCTGGATCCAGGACAGCGCGCGCTCCAGCGTGAACTTGATCGGCGGCGTGAGCTTCACGGCTTCGTCCTTGCCGGCGGCACGGATGTTGGTGAGCTTCTTGCCCTTCAGCACGTTCACGTCCAGGTCGTTATCCCTGGAATGAATGCCGATGATCATGCCTTCGTAGACCTTCTCTCCGGCATCGATGATCATCGGACCGCGGTCTTCGAGGTTGAAAAGGGCATAGGCAACGGCTTCCCCGGATTCGTTAGAAAGCAGCACTCCGTTGACGCGGCCACCGATCTCACCCTTGTACGGCTGGTACTCGTGGAACAGCCGGTTCATGACCGCCGTGCCGCGGGTATCGGTCAGCAGTTCCGACTGATAGCCGATCAGGCCGCGGGTCGGCGCATAGAAGCGCAGGCGAACGCGGTTGCCGCCCGAGGGGCGAAGCTCGACCATCTCGGCCTTGCGCTCCGACATCTTCTGCACGACGACGCCGGAATGCTCCTCGTCGACGTCGATGACGACTTCCTCGACGGGCTCCATCATCTCGCCGGTCGCTTCGTCCTTGTGCATGACGACGCGCGGGCGCGACACGGCGAGCTCAAAGCCTTCTCGACGCATGTTCTCGATCAGCACGGCAAGCTGAAGCTCACCGCGGCCGGAGACATAGAAGGAGTCCTTGTCGGCGGATTCTTCGATCTTCAGCGCGACATTGCCTTCCGCTTCCTTAAACAGGCGGTCACGGATGACGCGGCTCGTCACCTTGTCGCCCTCGGTGCCGGCAAGCGGGCTGTCATTGACGATGAAGGACATGGTCACGGTCGGCGGGTCGATCGGCTGTGCAGCCATCGGCTCCGTGACGGACGGATCGCAGAAGGTATCTGCGACGGTACCCTTCGAGAGGCCTGCGATGGCGACGATGTCGCCTGCATGGGCTTCCTCGATGGGCTGGCGCTCAATCCCGCGGAATGCGAGGATCTTGGAGATACGGCCCTGTTCGATAAGCCTGCCGTCCTGGCCGAGAACCTTGACGGCCTGGTTCGGCTTGATCGAGCCCGAGGCGATGCGGCCGGTAATGATGCGGCCGAGGAAGTTGTTGGCCTCCAGGATCGTGCCGATCATGCGGAACGGGCCTTCCTCGACGGTAGGCTCGGGAACGTGCTTGAGCACGAGGTCGAGCAGCGGTGCCATCCCTTCGTCCTGCGGACCTTCGGGATTGACGTTCATCCAGCCATTGCGGCCCGAACCGTAGAGGATCGGGAAGTCGAGCTGCTCGTCCGTGGCGTCAAGGTTGGCGAACAGGTCGAAAACCTCGTTCAGTACTTCCTCGTGACGACCGTCCGGGCGGTCGATCTTGTTGATCGCGACGATCGGCTTCAGGCCGACCTTGAGCGCCTTGGAGACCACGAACTTCGTCTGCGGCATCGGGCCTTCAGAACTGTCGACCAGAACGATCGCGCCGTCCACCATCGAAAGGATGCGCTCGACTTCGCCGCCGAAGTCGGCGTGGCCGGGGGTGTCGACGATGTTGATGCGGTGACCCTTCCACTCGATCGAGGTTGCTTTCGCAAGGATCGTGATACCGCGCTCTTTTTCAATATCGTTGGAATCCATCACGCGTTCCATGACGCGCTGGTTCTCTCGGAAGGTGCCTGACTGCTTCAGAAGCTCGTCAACAAGCGTCGTCTTTCCATGGTCAACGTGCGCGATAATCGCGATGTTGCGGATTGCCATATAGTATATCTCTGGGTTCGGGGGCGCTACTTGTGGGAGGAGGGCGCCAATTTCGTTGGCGCCTCATACCCGGTTTTTCGCAAATGCGAAAGAGGGGAGCCCCTATTCTTGCGGAACAGCAGTTATGCACTTGCCTCAGGCGTCGCTGCCCGAAAGCTCCTCGACCATTGCCAGCCCCTTCTTGCGCAGCATCGCATGCGGGTCCGGCAGCTTGCCGCGAAAGGCCTTGTAGGCCTCCTCCGGATCGATCGAGCCGCCGACCGAGTAGATATTGTTCTTCAGCTTGCGCGCCATGACGGGATCGAAGGCATCTCCGGTTTCCTCGAAAGCGGCGAACGCGTCGGCATCGAGCACTTCCGACCACATGTAGGAATAATAGCCCGCCGAGTATCCGTCGCCGGAAAACACGTGCTGGAAGTGCGGCGTCGCGTGACGCATCACGATCGACTGCGGCATGCGGATCTGGTTGAGCACCTCGGCCTGTACCTGCATCGGGTCGTCCACGGCGTCCCTCGTATGAAAAGCCATATCCACCAGCGCGGAGGACGTGAACTCCACGGTCGCGAAACCGGCATTGAACGTCCGCGCCGCGAGCACCTTGTCGAGGAGCGTCTTCGGCATCGGTTCGCCCGTCTCGTAGTGGACCGCGTATCTCTCCAGGATTTCGGGGATCGTCAGCCAATGCTCGTAGAGTTGCGAGGGCAGTTCCACGAAATCGCGTGCCACGCCCGTTCCGGAGACAGACGGATAGGTGACGTTGGAGAGCATGCCATGGAGCGCGTGCCCGAATTCGTGGAACAGTGTGCGTGCATCGTCGAGCGACAAGAGCGCCGGCTTGCCGGCGGCAGGCTTGGCAAAGTTGCAGACGTTGTAGATGATTGGGATCTCGCCCTTCTTGCCGTTCTTCAGCGGCAGCCTGTGCTGCGACTGAAGGGAACTCATCCAAGCGCCGGAGCGCTTGGATGACCGAGCAAAGTAATCGCCGAGGAATAGCGCCTTCAGCCCACCCTGCTCGTCATGGACTTCGAAGACGCGCACGTCCGGGTGGTAGGCCGGCACGCCCGCCACCTCCCTTACGCGGATCCCGAAGAGCCGCTGCGCCACATCGAAACAGGCCTCGATGATCTTCTCGAGCTGGAGATATGGCTTGAGCTCGGATTCGGAGAAATTGAAGGTCCGGTGGCGCAGCTTTTCCGCATAGAAGCGCCAGTCCCAGGGCATCACCTCGTGGTTGCCCCCCTCTTCCGCGATCAGGCCGGCAAGGCTTGCCTCCTCTTCCAGTGCTCGCTTGCGGGCCTTTTCCCAGACCGCCATCAGCAGGTCGTTCACCGCTTGCGGCGTCTTCGCCATGGTATTGTCCAGCTTGAAGGCGGCAAAGCTGTCGTAGCCCAACAGCTTGGCGCGCTCGATCCGCAGGGCCAGCGTCTCCTTCACGATCGCAAGATTGTCCGTCTCACCGCCATTCGCACCGCGTGCAGCCCATGCCTTGAACGCCTGCTCCCGCAGATCCCTGCGTTCCGAAAAGGTCAGGAAGGGCTCGATGATGGAGCGCGACAGCGTCACCGCGTAGCCGCCCTCATGCCCGCGGTCGCGGGCCGCCGAGGCCATGGCGTCGCGCAGGAAGGGCGGCAGTCCCGCAAGCTCCGCCTCCTCCGTCAGGAGCAGTTTCCAGCTCTTTTCGTCCGCCAGCACGTTCTGCCCGAACCGGGCGCCGAGACCGGCGAGCTTCTCGTTGATGGCTGCCAGCCGTTCCTGCTCCACCTTGGGCAGTTTGGCGCCGGTGCGCACGAATCCCTTCCAATGGCGTTCCAGGACGCGCATTTCCTCGACAGTGAGCCCGAGGCTGTCGCGCGTCTCCCAGAGGCCATCGACGCGCCTGAACAGCGCCTCGTTCATGGCGATCTTCGAATAGTGCCGCGACATCTTCGGCGCGATCTCCCGCTCCAGCGCCTGGATCACCTCGTTGGTATGGGCGCCGGCCTTGTTCCAGAACAGTGCCGAGATCCGGGACAGCTCGTCGCCTGCGATCTCCAGCGCGACGATGGTGTTTTCCATCGTAGGCTCGCGCGGATCGGAAGCGATGTCGTTGATTTCGGCATCATGTTTGGCCATCGCAGCATCGAACGCCCCCGCGAAATTCTCGTCCTCTATCAGGTCGAAGCGCGGCAGGCCTTCGTGCCCGGTCCAGTCGATCAGGGCGGGATTGATGTGAAGCTGCGGCATACGGAATTCCTTCGTGATGATCTGCGCGCGGTGCGCGAAAAGGTGGCCATGCTCCCTATCTGGGATATGACGGCGCCCGTGCAACCCGCAACCTGTTCCGAAGGGTTCTGGCGGAAACGCAGGGACCCTGCAAGGCTTGCCTGATGGCTGAAACGGAGTATGTCTTTCCCGACCGCCGCCTGCACCGATGCGACGTCGTGCAGACCACCTGATGCAGTTCTACCGGCAAGCTCTGCCGCTTGCCCTCCCTGGCACATGATGAAAGCCGACAGTCCCCAGCCCACCCCCAGGATGACCGCGCGCCGGACATCGCTCCTCGGCGCGGTTCTGACCGCCCTCGGACCGGTCTCAATGGCAATCTACACCCCGGCGATGCCGGAGCTCGTCGAAGCCTTCTCCACCAGCGAAAGCGCGATCAAGATGTCGCTCTCGCTCTATTTTGCGGGCTTCGCCGTGGCGCAGCTGCTGGCCGGGCCTGCTTCCGACGCCTTCGGGCGGAAGGCCGCGACGATCGGCTTCCTGCTTGTCTACCTCGTGGGTTCGGTCCTTGCCGCCATGGCGCCGGACATCGGCTGGATCCTGGCCGGCCGGTTGATCCAGGGCGTAGGGGCCTCCGTCGGGATCACCGTCGCGCGCGCGGTGGTGCGCGACCAGTTCGTCGGCAGGGAAGCCGCGAGCATCATGAACCTGATCGCCATCATGCTGACCGTCGCTCCCGCTATGGGACCGACCCTCGGAGGGCTGTCGCTCGCCGCCTTCGGCTGGAGATCGGTTTTCCTGCTGATGCTGGGCTTCGGCCTGATCTCCATCGGCAGCGTGCTTTTCTTCCTGCAGGAAACCGGCCATCCCGACCGGTCACGGTTGAGGCCGGCAAGACTTCTGTCCGGCTATGCGGAGGTCCTGTCGAACGCCCGCTTCGTGCTGGCATCGCTGGTGATCGGCGGCTCCATCGGAGCGCTTTACGCGCAATCGACCATGCTGCCCTTCGTTCTCATCAACGAAGTGGGACTGACGCCGACGCAGTTCGGCATCGGTATGCTCGTGCAGACGGGCTCCTACCTCGCCGGCTCGCTCGTCCTGCGGCTGCTCGCCCGGCGGATATCCGGTCACCGCGCCGTGGTAGCCGGCCTCTGCTTCTCCGGAACCGGTGGCCTGGTCATGGCTCTTTCGGTGGCGATGCTGGCCCCGAGCTTCCTGTCGATCATGCTGCCGGTCGGCATCTGCACCTTCGGGATCGCTTTCATCAGCCCGCACATGATCACCGTCGGGATGGGGCCTTTCCCGCATATCGCGGGCTCCGCCTCCGCCATGATGGGCTTCATCCAGATGAGTTCCGGCTTCCTCGGCGGCTTGGCCGCGGCTCTGCTCGGGGCGCCGCTCCTCGCCTTCGGCACCGTCATCCCGTTCATGGAATTCGCTGCGGTCGGCAGCTATCTCGCCTATCTCGCCATCGAACGGCGGATGTGAAGAACCCGCCGGCGCGGCTGCGGCGGCGGGTTCCGGGGATGTCAGGTAAGCTCAGCCTTTCAGGTTGCGCTTGGCAAGGGTGCGCAGGCGCAGCGCATTGAGCTTGATGAAACCCGCGGCATCCTTCTGGTCGTATGCGCCCTGGTCGTCCTCGAAGGTGACCAGCGTGTCGGAATAGAGCGACTTGTCGCTCTCGCGTCCGATGACCATGACATTGCCCTTGTAGAGCTTCAGCGTCACTTCGCCTTCCACATGCTCCTGGCTCTTGTCGATCAGCGCCTGCAGCATTTCGCGCTCCGGCGAGAACCAGAAACCGTAGTAGATGAGCTCCGCATAACGCGGCATCAACTCGTCCTTGAGATGCGCGGCACCGCGGTCGAGCGTGATGGATTCGATGGCGCGGTGGGCTGCAAGAAGGATCGTGCCGCCGGGGGTCTCGTAGACGCCGCGGCTCTTCATGCCGACGAAGCGGTTTTCCACGAGGTCGAGACGGCCGATGCCGTTGTCGCGGCCGTAGTCGTTGAGCTTGGCGAGCAGCGTCGCCGGGCTCAGGCGCTCGCCGTTGATCGAGACGGCATCGCCCCGCTCGAAACCGATGTTGATGACCGTCGCCTTGTCCGGAGCGGCCTCCGGCGAGATCGTGCGCATGTGCACGTATTCCGGAGCTTCCTGGCTCGGATCTTCCAGCACCTTACCCTCCGATGAGGAGTGCAGCAGGTTTGCGTCGACCGAGAAGGGGGCCTCGCCCTTCTTGTCCTTGGCGACGGGAATCTGATTCTTTTCGGCGAAATCCAGGAGATCCGTCCGGCTCTTGAACGACCAGTCGCGCCACGGCGCGATGATCTTGATGTCGGGGTTCAGCGCATAGGCCGAAAGTTCGAAGCGCACCTGGTCGTTGCCCTTGCCGGTTGCGCCGTGGGCGATCGCGTCGGCGCCGGTCTTTCTGGCGATCTCGATCAGGTGCTTGGAAATGAGCGGACGTGCAATCGAGGTGCCGAGCAGATAGACGCCTTCGTAGACGGCATTGGCGCGGAACATCGGGAAGACGAAGTCGCGGACGAACTCCTCGCGCACGTCCTCGATGAAGATCTCCTTGATCCCCAGCATCTCCGCCTTCTTGCGTGCGGGCTCGAGCTCCTCGCCCTGGCCGAGGTCGGCGGTGAAGGTCACCACTTCGGCGCCGAGTTCGGTCTGCAGCCATTTGAGGATGATGGAGGTGTCGAGGCCGCCGGAATAGGCGAGAACGACCTTCTTTACGTCTGTGGGAAGTGCCATTGTGATCGGGTCCGTCCGCGAGTGGCGATGGGCATGCCATCGATGCTTGGAATGCGGGGACTTTTAGCGTGTTTGCCGGGAGGCGCAAGATGCGCCACCGCGCTCCTGTCGCTTGCCCATGCAGAGGCAGGTCGATTGGCAGGTGGCTCGAAGCCGGTTAAGGATGGCCGATCGCAATCCGTCTCCGGTGTCCCATGGATTTCCTGCCTAGCCTGCCCACCCTTCTCGCCTTCACGGCCGCCAGCCTGCTGCTGGCAGTGACGCCCGGTCCTGACATGACGCTGTCGATCAGCCGCGCGCTGGCCCAGGGGCGCGGACCCGCCCTCTTCGTCGTGGTCGGAACCTCGACCGGTATCCTCATCCATACGCTTCTGGTGGCCTTCGGCATTTCCGCGCTGATTACGGCCTCGCCGACCGCCTTCTTTATCCTGAAGACGGGCGGCGCCGGCTATCTGCTCTGGCTCGCGATCCAGGCCCTCCGCTCAGGCTCGAACCTTTCGGCCGAGAAGGTCGAAGGCGTAAAAGGATCGGCGCTCGTCAATATCTCGACCGGGCTCTGGGTCAATCTCCTGAACCCAAAGGTCATCATCTTCTTCATGACCTTCCTGCCGCAGTTCGTCACCGCAAGCGATCCGGATGTCACGCAGAAGCTGATCTTCCTCGGCGTCTTCTTCATCCTCGTCGGATCGCCGGTCAATGTCATCGTGATCCTGCTAGCGGACAAGCTTGCCGACTGGCTGCAGGCGAACCCGAAGGTCCTGCGCGGAATCGATTATACCTTTGCCGGAGTCTTCTCGGTCTTCGCGTTCAAGATCTTCATGACGCAGGCACGCTGAGCCTCAGCCGATCAGCAGCGCGTCGTCATCCAGCGTCTCGCCGCGCATCTTGCGGAACATGGCGATCAGGTCCTCCACCTGGAGGTCCTTGCGATTGTCGCCGCTGACGTCGAGGACGATCTCCCCGCCATGCAGCATGATCGTGCGATGACCAAAGTCCAGCGCCTGGCGCATGGAGTGGGTGACCATCAGGGTCGTCAGCTTGCGCTCGGACACGACACGCTGGGTGAGCTTCATGATGAACTCGGCCATGCCGGGGTCCAGGGCGGCGGTATGCTCGTCGAGGAGCAGGACCTCTGATCCCGCCAAGGTCGCCATGACCAGCGAAACGGCCTGCCGCTGCCCGCCCGACAGAAGGTCCATGCGGTCCTTCATCCGGTTTTCAAGGCCCAGATTGAGCTCCGCGACCCGCTCGCGGAAACGCTCCCGCCGATTGGGTCCGAGCGCTGCCGCAAGCCCCCGTCGTTCTCCCCGCCGTGCGGCAAGCGCAAGATTTTCCTCGATCGACAAGGCGCCGCAGCTGCCGGTCAGCGGGTCCTGGAAGACGCGCGCCACGAGACCGGCCCGTGCAGCCGTCGGCTTCCGCGTCACGTCGGTCGTACCGACCGTGACCTTGCCCTCGTTCGGCAGCACGTCGCCCGCCAGCACGCCGAGCAGCGTCGACTTGCCTGCACCGTTCGAGCCGATGACCGTGACGAAGGAGCCCTGCTCGATCGTCAGGCTCACACCTTTCAGCGCTTCCTTCTGGAGAGGGGTTCCCTTGCCGAAGGTGACATGGATGTTCTTGAGGTCGATCACGATCTGGCTCCTCCGCGACGCAGGTGCGGCAGGATGAGCGCCACTGCCACCAGGACGGCAGTCACCAGGTTGAGGTCGGAGGCCTTCAGCCCCAGCGCATCCGTCGAAAGCGCAAGCTGGATGGCGATCCGATAGAGGATCGAGCCGACGATACAGCCGATGAGCGCAAGCAGGATGCCCCGGGCGCCGAACAGCGTCTCGCCGATGATCACCGCCGCCAGGCCGACGACGATCGTGCCGACGCCGGACGTGACGTCGGCAAATCCATTGGTCTGGGCAAACAGTGCGCCGCCGAGGGCCACGAGCGCATTCGACAGCGCCAGCCCAAGATAGACTTGCCTGCGCGTATCGACGCCCTGGGCGCGCGCCATCCGGGCATTGGCGCCGGTCGCCCGCATGGCCAACCCGGCATCGCTTTCCAGGAAGCGCCAGACTAGGATCACCGCGATCACCACCAGCACGCCGACGAACAGCGGCCGCACATAGACTTCCCGCAGACCGAGGCCGAAGAAGGGGCTGAGCATCGTGTCGGCATTGATAAGTGCGACATTCGGCTTGCCCATCACCCGCAGGTTGACCGAGAAGAGCGCGATCATCGTAAGGATGGAGGCAAGCAGGTTGAGAATGCGGAAGCGCACGTTGAGGAAGGCGGTTACCAGGCCAGCCAGCGCGCCGGCAACCATCGCGATCGCTGCCGCAAGCCAGGGATTGAAGCCCGTGGTGATCAGAACGGCCGCTACCGCCGCGCCGAGCGGGAACGAGCCGTCCACCGTCAGGTCGGGAAAATCGAGAACGCGGAAGGTAAGAAACACGCCGATGGCAACGAAGGCAAAGACCAGCCCCAGTTCCACTGCGCCCCAAAAGGCGATCTGACTCAGCACCTTCGTGCTCTCCTGCTTTGTCCGCCGCAGGGCGCCGGATGATGTTGTTCAGGGTGCCGGCGCTGGATGTGCCGACACCCGCAGATGTGCGGCAGCTTACTCGATGACGCGGGTCGCGCGCGACAGGACGGCGTCGGAGAAGCTGACGCCCATCTTCTCCGCGGCCGTCTTGTTGATCACGAGGTCCGTGCCGGCAGCAACCTTGACCGGGATGTCGCCCGGAGCCTCGCCCTTCAGCACGCGGACGACGACTTCACCGGTCTGCTTGCCGACGTCGAAGTAGTTGAAGCCGAGTGCTGCAAGCGCACCACGCGGGACCGAGTCCGTGTCGCCGGCGAACAGCGGCAGCTTTGCCTCTTCGGCCACGCCGACGGCTGCCTCGAATGCAGAAACGATCGTATTGTCGGTCGGGATGTAAAGGACATCAGCCCGTCCGACGAGCGCGCGTGTGGCGCCCTGCACCTCGGCAGACTTGGTCGCGACGGATTCGATCACCTCCAGGCCCGCCTTGGCAGCTTCTTCCTTGAGAGCCGCAAGCGTGGAGACGGAGTTGGCTTCCGCCGTGTTGTAGATGAAGCCGATGGACTTCGCGTCCGGCGTGATCTCCTTGATCAGGGCCACATGGTCGGCCACCGGAGACATGTCGGATATGCCTGTCACGTTGCCGCCCGGCTTTTCCATATCCTTCACGAGCTGTGCGCCAAGCGGATCGGAGACGGCGGTGAACACCACCGGGATGTCGCGCGTCGAGGATACGACAGCCTGCGCAGAAGGCGTCGAGATCGGCACGATGACGCTCGGCTCCTCGCCGACGAACTGGCGCGCGATCTGCGCGGCCGTGCCGGGATTGCCCTGCGCAGACTCGTACAGGAAGGTCAGGTTTTCGCCTTCCTTGTATCCGGCTTCGGCCAGTGCCTCCTTGACGCCGTCACGGGCGGCATCAAGCGCGGGATGTTCGACGATTGCGGTCACCGCAACGGTGACCTCCTGGGCCTTGGCCGGCACGGTGAGGGCTGTCGCCGCGGCGAGGGCGAGAATGAGATTGCGCATGTTCTCCTCCAGAGATCGCTTCTTTCTGCCAGATCTCTTATGGAGCCATAGAACCGAAATCAACCGGATGTTGACAACGAAACCCGAGGATCAATCATCCTCGCCGTGGCCGGCGATCATCATCGCCTCGAAGGCGAGGCGCTCCGTCTTGCGCATGCGCTCTGATTCCGACTTCAACTGTCCGCAGGCCGCAAGGATGTCGCGGCCGCGCGGCGTGCGGATCGGCGAGGCATAGCCGGCCTGGTTGATGAAGTCGGCGAACTTCTCGATCGTCGCCCAATCGGAGCACTGGTAGTTGGTGCCCGGCCACGGGTTGAACGGGATCAGGTTGATCTTCGCGGGCACCCCCTTCAGGAGCCTCACCAGTTCCTTGGCGTCTTCCAGGCTGTCGTTGACATCCTTCAGCATCACGTATTCGAAGGTGATGCGGCGGGCGTTCGACAGGCCGGGATAGGCGCGGCACGCCTCGATCAGTTCCTTCAGCGGATACTTCTTGTTGATGGGTACCAGCATGTCGCGCAGCTCGTCGCGCACCGCATGCAGCGAGATCGCCAGCATGACGCCGATCTCCTCGCCGGTGCGGTAGATTTCCGGGACAACGCCGGAGGTCGAGAGTGTGATGCGTCGCTTGGAGAGCGACAGGCCGTCACCATCGGACGCGATCAGCAACGCCGTCTTCACCGCCTCGAAGTTGTAGAGGGGCTCGCCCATGCCCATCATCACGATATTGGTGATCTTGCGGTCGCTCGACGGGATCATCGCCCCCTGCGGCGCCTCGCGATCCGGGAAATCGCCGAGTCGGTCGCGAGCCAGCAGCAGCTGCGCCAGGATTTCCTCCGCCGTCAGGTTGCGCACCAGGCGTTGCGTACCGGTGTGGCAGAAGGAACAGGTGAGCGAACAGCCGACCTGGCTGGAGATGCACAGCGTACCGCGGCCCTCTTCCGGGATGTAGACGGTCTCCACCTCGACCGGACGACCGGCACCGCGCGGCGGAAAGCGCAGGAGCCACTTGCGCGTGCCGTCGTTGGAGACCTGCTCCTCCACCACCTCCGGCCGGGCGATGGTGAAGTGCGTCTTCAGCATCTGCCTCATGTCCTTGGCGACGTTGGTCATCGCATCGAAATCGGAGACGCCGCGGACATAGAGCCAGTGCCAGAGCTGGCTGACGCGCATCTTGACCTGCCGCTCCGGCACTCCCTTGGCGATCAGCGCCTCGGCCATCTCCTCGCGCGAGAGGCCGATCAGCGAGGGCTTTGCGCCCATGAGCTCGGGTCGCGCGACGAGCGGTGCCTTGACCGCGGGTTCGAGAACGGCTTCGGAGACTGACATTGCATTGTCCTGTTCAAACGCATGCGCCCGCCGCGGCGGAGGCTGATCGGGCATGTTGTGCTTGAGATTTTCGTGCCGGCTCGCTTCTCCGGCGGATCTGCGGGCGGCACATACCATCAAATCGTGGCTGCGTCACCAGTCTTCAAGACGCAGGAAAGGCCGGTCTTCCAACCGGCCTTTCAGACAAGTTCGATGGCGCAGGGCCTATTTGCAGGATTCGATCTGCTTGAGCGCTGCAGAAATGCCGGACAGCGAATAGGAATAGGAGGTGCTGGTGCCGCGCCCGGAGGTCGCCTTGACGGTCATTTCCGAACCGCCCTTCATCGCCGCGACGAGTGCGGGCTCCTCGGCAGCGTTCTCCACCCAGGCGGCCTTGTCCTTGGTGAACATGACGAAGGTCTTGCCGTCGATGGTGACGTTGACCTTGGAGTTCGACTGCAGCGCATACCCCATCATCGCCTGCGGCTCATAGGAGATATTTTGTCCGGGCCGCTGCGAGACGATGAAGAAGATATCCCCGTGGTCGACGTTGGCGGGCTCCTTCGCGGTCGGCACGGACAGGACGTAGCAAACGGTGCCGCTGGAGGCCTGGTAGGAATAGGCGCCCCAAGCCTTGAACTGCTGGATGCGGGTGGGGGACTGGGCGAATGCGACGCCGGCCGCGGCCAGCACGAAAGTCACTGCGGTTGCTACGGTTTTAACAGACATGGTCTCCTGCCGCTCTCTATTCTGAGCCCATTGGGCAAGCCTGGTCAGGCATCATCACGATTCGGTTTAATTTGACTTAATTGCGGTTACCAAACCGTCAACGGCGTCCGATGAAGTGCAACCTACCCGAACCCGCATGAACAGGACCTTTACGACGATCGGCGCCACGCAGCCAGCCACAGAGCGAAGGATTAGGGCGAGAGTTTGTCTTGCGATCGCGGCCGTCTGCGTCCTCCGGGCAATGCGGGTCCCGACGGGCGGCAATCACCGTGCCGCCGGTTCTCCATCCGCCTCCTGGGCGAGTGCCCGGTCTGCCGCGTCGTAGTGCCGATCTGCAATGTGTCCCTGGATCATCCGCAAGGCCGCTGCGATCACGGCGACATCATCGGTGAATCCCACCAGCGCAAACACGTCCGGCAGGAGATCGAGAGGGAGGATGAAATAGGCGAGCGCCGCGAGCAGCACGCCGCGCACGCGGGTCGGCGTCCTTGGATCCATGGCGCAGTAATAGGCGGCGACGAGGTCACGGCTGAAAGGAATATTTGCCGCCGCGCGCTTCAGCTTCGGCCAGAACTTGGCGCGAACCTGCTTCTCGCGCCGATCCTGCGTTTCCTCGTCCCCCGGCAGGAGGATTTCCCCGATCTTTACATCATCCATAGGCAAATCTCGTCCCGAAACATCCGTTTCTATGTGGGGCGGGGGGCGGCGGACTTCAATCGCCGCGACGGGCGGCGCGGTCCATCGCCCGTGCCAGCTTGAAATCCTGTACCGTCAGCCCCGAGACGTGGTGGGTGGTGAGCGTCACGTCCACGCGGGAGTAGACGTTGAACCATTCCGGATGGTGGTTCAGCCGCTCCGCCACCAGGGCGCATTCAGCCATGAAGCCGAATGCCTGGCTGAAAGTCCTGAACCGGAAGCTCCTGAAGATAGCGGCTCCGTCCTCGCGCAACGTCCAGTCTTGGAGCGTTTCGAGTTCCCCTTCGATGGCCTGCGGGGACAGCTTCTCCGGAGACATCACCGCTCCCCGTCAGATGAAGCTCTTCATGGGCTCCACGGAAGACCAGTTCGTCCCGGTTCCCACTTCGTGCAGGTCGAAGGCCTCTTCCGTCAGGTAGGGACCGCCGCCGACCGATTCCTTCGAGGACATCAGCACGAAACGGGACACCTTGAACGGCAGGGTATGGAAGTCGCCGCGCCCCGACAGGTAGGTGACGACATCCTCCAGCCGGCAGGTCTTCAGACGGGCCAGTGTCACATGCGGCATGAACTTGCGCGGATCCGGCGGCAGCCCGATCCGCTGGCAGATACGCTCGATCTCGGCCTGAAGCGCCGACATCTCTTGGGAGGGAGATACGCCCGCCCAGATGGAGTGCGGCTTCTTCGACCCGAAGGAGCCGATGCCGTTCAGGCTGATCTGGAATTCGGGCCGCTCGATCCGGTCCAGCCGGTCGACGATCTCGTCGGCCGTGCGACCGTCGACGTCGCCGATGAAACGCAGGGTGATGTGATAATTCTCGACATCGATCCAGCGCGCTCCGGGAAGCCCGCCCCGAAGAAGCGAGAGGCTCATGGCGATGTTGCGCGGAATTTCGAGGGCGGTGAAAAGTCTCGGCATTGCGAACCTCCTCGAATCTCTTGCGATTGGTAACAGCGAATCACGGGCGCCGGTTCCTTGCAAGCCGTTATTTCTTCGCCGCCCGGATGTCCCCCAGAAAGCTCTCGATGGCGGGCAAGGAGCGTTCGACCATGATCCCGACGCCTTTCGCGTTTGGGTGCATGCCGTCCTCGAGCTGGGTTCCCGCGACCGCGACCACCCCGTCAAGAAAGAACGGATAGAGCGGTACGTTGTGTTTCTTGGCCAGGCGCGGGTAAATCTCGCCGTAGCGCTCGGAGTATGCGTGCCCCATGTTCGGGGGCGCCATCATGCCGGCAAGCAGAACCGGAATGTTGCGCTCTTTCAGGCGGGAGATGATGGCGTCGAGCTTCTTTTCGGTTTCGTCGGGCGATATCCCCCTCAGCGCATCGTTGGCGCCGAGCTCGAGGATGACGCCGTCCGTGCCGTCCGGTACCGACCAGTCGACACGCGCAAGCCCGCCCGATGTCGTATCGCCCGAAACACCGGCATTGGTAACAACGACGTCATGGCCCTTCGCCTTCAGCGCAGCTTCGAGCTGCGCCGTGTAGGATTCGCTCGGTGCAAGCTGGTAGCCCGCCATAAGACTGTCGCCGAAACCAACCAGCTGTATAGGCTGCTGCGCAGTCGCCGGCCCGATCGCCAGGAACGACATGACGAGGAAGTGAAGGAGGATTGCTTTAAATCTCAAGGCCCGTTTCCTAGATTTGCGCTGGCGTGGCGCGGCTTCGGTCATTTCATGAAGGTCAATATAGGAAGCTTTGTTTTGACTGAAACCATCATCGAACTGAGCCAGGCGGATCTTACTCTTGGAAGTGCCGCGGCGTCCGTCCACGTGCTGAAGCAGATTGATCTCCAGGTCCGGCGGGGAGAGGCCGTCGGGATCGTCGGCCCTTCGGGATCGGGCAAATCCACCCTCCTGATGGTGCTGGCCGGCCTGGAGCGTCTCGACAGGGGGGAGATTCACATCGCGGGCGAGCCTCTTCACGCCCTTTCGGAAGACGCCCTGGCGGATTTCCGCGGACGCAATATCGGCATCGTCTTCCAGTCCTTTCATCTCATCGCCAACATGACAGCGCTCGAGAACGTCGCGGTCCCGTTGGAGCTTGCCAATGTCCGCAACCCCTTCGAGATTGCGCGGCGGGAACTTGCCGCGGTCGGGCTTGGAGAGCGTCTGAACCACTATCCGGGCCAGCTATCCGGCGGGGAGCAGCAGCGCGTCGCGATCGCCCGTGCGCTTGCGCCCTCGCCGCTCGTCCTGATCGCCGACGAACCCACCGGCAACCTCGACGCCGAAACCGGCCGGCAGATTGCCGACCTGCTGTTCGCCAAGCAGGCAGAGCGCGGCATGACCATGCTGCTCGTCACCCATGACACATCCCTCGCTGCCCGCTGCACCCGCCAGATCCACGCCCGTTCCGGCGAAATCGTCGGCGATTCGGCGGTCGGCGCCGTTCCTGAGGCCGTGCGGGCATGAGGCGGCCCCTGCCGCGGCTGGGAACGGCCTGGAGCCTGGCGCTGCGCGAAATGCGCGGCGGCCTTTCCGGCTTCTATATATTCCTCGCCTGCATTGCGCTCGGGACGGGTGCCATCGCTGCGGTGAATTCTGTCTCGCGGGCGATCACCGGCGCTATCGCGACCCAGGGGCAGGATATCCTTGCCGCAGATATCCGATTCGAGCTCGACAATCGCGAAGCCAATCCGGAAGAACTCGCCTTCCTGCAGGAATTGGGCGATCTGTCGGTTTCCACCGGCCTGCGGTCCATGGCGCGCGTGCCCGACGGGTCGGAGCAGGGCCTGGTGGAAGTCAAGGCGGTGGATGGAGCTTACCCGCTCTACGGCGCATTCGAAGCCGAGCCGAACCGCCCGCTCGGTGAACTGCTGCGGCGGGACGGCGCGATGTTCGGAGCTGTTGCCGCGCCGCTGCTTCTCGATCGGCTGGGCCTTGCACCGGGGGACGAGCTTCTGCTCGGCAATGTCAGGCTGCGGCTCTCGGGCACGGTCGTTTCCGAGCCGGACGCGATCTCCGACGGCTTCGGCTTCGCGCCTCGGCTTCTCGTCAGCCGCGAAGCGCTGATGGAGTCGGGCCTCATCCAGACCGGCAGCCTCGTCGAACATGCTTACAAGATCGCCTGGGCGATCCCCGCCTCCGCGGCACCGTTCCCGCCCGCGCCTCAGCGGAGTTTCCCGATGCCGGATGGTCGATCCGAACGGCCGATCGGGCTGCGCCGTCGCTGACCGAAAATGTCGAGCGCTTCTCGCAATTCCTGACGCTGGTGGGATTGACGGCGCTGATCGTCGGCGGCGTGGGTGTCGCCAATGCGGTGCGCGCCTTCCTGGACGCCAAGCGCACGACCATCGCCACCTTCAAGTGCCTCGGCGCGCCGGCTGCGACCGTTACCGCTATATATCTGATCCAGATCCTGCTTCTCGCCGCAGTCGGCATCCTGTTCGGACTGGCGATCGGAGCCGTTGCGCCATTCATCGCCATCCGGTTTCTTGAGGGCGTGCTTCCCGTTCCGAAGGAAGTCGTTTTCTATCCCGGCGCGCTGGGGCTGGCGGCCCTGTTCGGCCTGCTCATAACCTTCGCCTTCTCCGTCATTCCGCTCGGTCATGCTCGGGAGGTACCGGCGACGGCGCTCTTCCGGGAGCAGAGTTTCGAGGAGGGCCGGCTCCCCTCCTGGCCCTATCTCCTGGCGGCGGCGGCGGCGCTGGCGCTCCTTGCGGCGCTGGCGATATGGACGGCCGAGGAGCGTTTCGTCGCGACCGTCTTCCTTGCCGCCGTGGCCGGCGCTTTTGTCCTGCTGAGACTGGTGGCGCTTCTGATCGCGGCCTTGGCGAGACGAAGCCCCCGTGTCCACTCTCCGGCCCTTCGGCTCGCTATCGGCAACATCCATCGGCCCGGCGCGCTTACGCCGTCGGTCGTGCTGTCGCTTGGGCTGGGGCTTGCGCTGCTGGTGACGCTTGCGCTGATCGACGGCAATCTGCGCCGGCAGTTGACCGGAAGGATGACCGAGCAGGCGCCGAACTTCTTCTTCGTCGATATCCAGAGCACCGAGCGTGAAGGCTTCCTCGACATCCTGCGCCGGCACTCTCCCGATGGGACCGTCGACCAGGTGCCGATGTTGCGCGGCCGGATCATCGCTTTCAACGATCAGGACGTTACCCGAATGGAGGTACCGCCCGGCGGGCGCTGGGTTCTCAGGGGCGATCGGGGCATCACCTACGAGGAAGCCATGCCCGCCAACTCGACATTGACGGAAGGAAGCTGGTGGCCCGTAGACTATGACGGCGAGCCGCTCGTTTCCTTCTCCGCCGAAGAGGCCGGCGAACTGGGCCTGAAGCTCGGCGATACGGTGACGGTGAACGTGCTCGGACGAAACATCACCGCGCGCATCGCCAACTTCCGCCAGGTAGAATGGGAATCGCTTTCCATCAACTTCGTGATGGTCTTTTCGCCGAACACCTTCCGTGGCGCTCCGCATGCCTGGCTCGCGACCCTCACCGACGGAGATGCGACCGCCAAGCAGGAGGCTGCGATCCTGCGGGAGGTCACCAATGCCTATCCGACCATCACCTCGGTCCGGGTGAGGGATGCGATCGACATCGTCGACCGCCTGGTTGGACAACTGGCGACGGCCATCCGCGCTGCCGCCGCCGTCGCGCTCGTGGCGTCCGTTCTGGTGCTTTCCGGTGCCTTGGCGGCGGGCAATCGCGCCCGCACCCATGATGCCGTCATCCTCAAGACGCTGGGCGGGACGCGCGGCCTGCTGATCCGCGCCTTCAGCTATGAATACATGATCCTCGGCGCGGCGACCGCCGTCTTCGCCCTCGTGGCCGGCGGGGGAGCCGCCTGGTACGTGGTCAGCCGGATCATGAACCTGCCTTCGAGCTTCCTGCCCGACGTCGCGCTGGCCACCCTGCTGGGTGCTCTCGTCCTCACCGTCGGCATCGGACTGATCGGGACGTGGCGGGTGCTGGGGCAGAAAGCGGCGCCCGTCCTGCGCGAATTGTGAGGCCGATCGGCCGATCACATCCGCGTCAATGGCGCTGCAGGCGCGGTCAACGGATGAGGAATCGCAACGGCCGGGAGCGGAAGCCCTTGTAGGAAAGGCCATATGGCATCATATTCGATGCAGGCTTGCTGAGCTCCGCAGCGGCGCCTGGGATCCCGATCCCGACACCGTGAGCAACACCGGAGCTTGAAAGAGGAAACGATGGCTGACTTCAACAACTACCAGAACCGTATGGCGCAGGACCGTGCGCAGACGGCAGCGATGATCGACGAGGGCCTTCGCGCCTACATGCTCAAGGTCTACAACCTGATGGCGCTCGGTCTCGCGATCACCGGCATCGCCGCCTATGGCACCTACGCTCTGGCGGTTTCCAACCCGGCCTTCGCGCAGTTGCTGTTTGCGTCGCCGCTCCGCTGGGTGATCATGCTGGCTCCGCTCGGCATGGTTTTCTTCCTGAGCTTCCGCATCAACTCGATGAGCGTCGGCGCCGCGCAGACGACCTTCTGGATCTATGCGGCCCTGATGGGCCTCTCGCTCTCCTCGATCTTCCTCGTCTTCACCGGCGAGAGCATCGTTCAGACGTTCTTCGTGACCGCCGCCTCGTTCGGCGCGCTGTCGCTCTACGGCTACACCACGAAGAAGGACCTGTCGGGCTTCGGCTCGTTCCTGATCATGGGCCTGTTCGGCCTGATCATCGCCTCGCTCGTCAACATCTTCCTGCAGTCCTCCGCGATGGGCTTCGCCATCTCGGTGATCGGCGTGCTGATCTTTGCCGGTCTGACGGCCTATGACACGCAGAAGATCAAGGAAATGTATTTCGACGGCGACGACGTCGCGGTGGCTGGCCGCAAGGCCATCATGGGTGCGCTCACCCTCTACCTCGACTTCATCAACCTGTTCATGTTCCTCCTGCAGTTCCTCGGCAATCGCAACGAGTAACCGGGCAGCGGAACCTGGCACTACCGGAAGGCGGGGCTTCGGCTCCGCCTTTTTCGTTGCCCGCGGCTTCTCGGCCTACTAGGCTGATGCTTGTTTTTCTATTGCCGGTTCCATGACCTACACCCTCCGCGACGTCTGCTTCGCCGACCTTCCCTCCATCACGGCCATCTACGCGGAGAGCGTCATCAACGGGACGGCGAGCTATGAGCTCAGTCCGCCGGATCAGGATGAGATGGAATCGCGCTGGCGGGCGATCCGGGACAAGGGCTATCCGTATATCGCCGCCGCGGCCCCCGAGGGAAAGCTTCTCGGCTATGCCTATGCCTCCGCCTTCCGCACCCGGCCGGCTTACCGCTGGCTGGTGGAGGATTCGATCTATCTCGCGCCGGAAGCGCGCGGGAAGGGGGTCGGCAAGGCGCTGCTTTCGGAACTCGTCGCCCGCTGCAGGGCTCTCGGCTTCCGGCAGATGGTGGCCGTCATCGGCGGGGCCAGCCCAGCCTCCATCGGCGTCCATCAGGTGCTCGGCTTCGAGCACTGCGGCACCCTCAAGGGCACGGGCTTCAAGCACGGCCGGTGGCTGGACACGGCGCTGATGCAGCTGTCGCTGGGGGAGGGAGTGACGACGGATCCCGATCCGCAGGCCTATCCCGGCACGCTCTACCCAGGCTAGTCGATCAGCTTGAGCGCCTTGTCGAACACCTTGAGCACCTGCGGCAGTTCGTGGCCGCGCTTGAGGATCATGCCGTGGGTGTTGAGGACGGAGTACGCGCCCTGCTTGCCGGCGAGCTTAGGGTTCTTCTCGATCCGGTAGAGCGGCATTTCGCCTGAACGCTTGAAGATTGAGAAGACCGCGCGGTCCTTCATGTGGTCGATGGCATAGTCCTTCCACTCGCCTTCACCCACCATGCGGCCATAGATCCGCAGGATGGCATCCAGTTCACGTCGATGAAAGGTAACGGGGACGGGGTCTCGGGTCTGGCGGTACTCGGTCAGGCTGACCACCACCGTGTCCTGGGCGCTGCGGTCGCCAGGCAAATCCGGTTGATCCGTCATCACGACTCCATTGATATGTCAGTCGCATGACAGTTTGCCTCAGCGGGACCAAAAAGCAACCGGCAACCGATCGCCGCCCGCCGGGCCGGGCCAGCTTTTTATTCTTGCCGTATTTCGAACAAAACACTGCCGGATTCGCAGACAACATTCCTCTGCGTTGGTTGGCCCATCCGGCCCCAATAGATCCGGCCCGGACACATTGACCCTTACCCCCAGCCCCCCAATGTCTCCGGGTCGGATCGCCTCCCTCGCTTCAGGGGCGCTTGCGTCCGGCCATCAGGACCGTGGCGCCGATGATCGCCGCCGGCTCGCCTCCCGGCCCCGATCTCTGCAGCAGGATGGCGCAGCCGTCCTTTTTCCACTTGCCCATGAACTTGCCCGGCAATGACAGCTTCAGCGGCTGGCCGTTCCACATCCCCACGGACTGCACGTCGTAGACGCTGTGCCAGTACTCCATGGTCTTGCCGGCATTCTCCCCCTTGGAAACCTCCACCTCCTGCCGCTTGGTGAAGTAGGCGACGACGACCTCCGCCTCGCCCTGGCCAGCGCCGATCTCGATCTCGATCTCCTTGCCGAGCATCCGGGCGTTGACGGGAACCGCCAGGCCGTTGCCCTGGGCGCTCAGGCTGTCGATCGTGCCGTTGATCGCTCCGAGCTCCGTCCCCTTGACGTGGTCGCGGCCATTGATGACAGCCTGCGGGGTATAGACGCCGCTTCTGCCGAGCGACTGGGCATAGCCGTACTGCCGCTCGGTGTTCGCCTTCGAGCTGAGCGTGTCCGTCCAGCCGAGATAGTTCCAGTAGTCCACGTGATAGGACAGCGCCACCACGTCACCTTGCTGAACGAGTTCCTTTAGGACGGCGTCGGCGGGCGGACAGGACGAGCAGCCCTGCGAGGTGAAGAGCTCGACCACGCCTTTGAGGGGCTTTGCCTCCCCTGCCGAAGCGACGCCGGCAGCCAGGACGCCGGCAAGGAAAATCGCTCTGCGGAGGATGAGCAGCATGAAACGCGGACCTCTTCAACTGGCATTTGTTAGCCACGCCTGATCGCGCTGATCAAGAGGGTAACGTGAGAACGGGGCAAAGTAACCGGGCCGGCGGCTCAAGAGGAAGTCACGATGGGGTGAGGAGGCAAGTCCGGTCGCGGACACGTGCTATCTCCGTCGTCACATCAGCTGCTGGAGGCCCTGAACGATATAGACGCCACCGACGCCGGTCACGATCCAGCGGGTCCATGTGCGGAAGTTCGCGTCCGTCATCCGCTGCAGGATGATGTTTCCGGCGCGTGTGCCGAGGATGGCGATCGGGGCGGCGAACAGGATGGCGATCCAGTCGGAACCGGGCAGGACGGTCGCCGCCCTCCAGTAGAAAATCACCTTCGTGGCGTGGGCGAGGAGCTGCGTGGCGGCCTTCGTGGCGATGACCTTGCGTCGGTCCATGGCAGTGCGGATAAAGAAAATATCGATGACGGGGCCGGAGACGCCCACGCCCACCATCAAAGCCCCTGAAATCACGCCGCAGACAAGGGAATGCGACGGGCGGGAGGCGTCCAGCTGCAGCCGCTGCACCGGAAGCCATACGAGGATCGGCATCAGGCCGATGGCAATCGAGACGACGATGATGTTCGGCGCGTAGTCCACGGCCAGGAGGACGACGGCCGAGACCGCCAGGCCGAAGCACAGGATGCCCAGGATGCGGTAGTCGATATAATGCCGCGAGAACCAGGCGCGGGAGCCGTTGGCGACCATCTGGATCACCCCGTGGACCGCGATGGCCGTGCCGACGGGCATCATGAGCAGCAACACCCAGAGAAGGATGAGGCCCCCCGCCATTCCGAATACCCCGGAAAGCAGCGAGGTAAGGAAGACCGTCAGTGCCATGCCGATGAGGATGACCGGGCTCAAGGGGGATACGCTCCGGCGAGTATGGGGGCAGGGCGCCGCAGGCAAGACACCCGCCGGACGTTCCGGCGGGTGTCTTTGTCGCCGTCAGGCGGCCAGGTCGCGCAGAACGGTCTGCAGGATCCCGCCGTTGTTCATGTAGATGACCTCGTCGAGGGTGTCGATGCGGCAGAGGATGTTGATCTCCTTCACCGTCCCGTCGCCGTAGGTGATCTTCGCCGTCTTCCATTCGCGCGGCTTGATCGGACCTTCGAGGCCTTCGATCGTCACGGTCTCGTCGCCCTTGAGGTTGAGGCTGGCCCAGCTGGTGCCTTCCTCGAGGACGAACGGAACGACGCCCATGCCGACTAGGTTCGAGCGGTGGATGCGCTCGAAGGATTGGGCGATGACCGCCTTGACGCCGAGAAGGTTGGTGCCCTTCGCGGCCCAGTCGCGCGACGAGCCGTTGCCGTATTCGACACCGGCGAAGATGACGAGCGGAACGCCCTCGGCCTTGTACTTCATGGCCGCGTCGTAGATCGACATCTCCTCCTTCGACGGATAGTGAATGGTGTAGCCGCCTTCCCTGCCGTTCGGCCCGAGCATGTGGTTGCGCAGCCGGATGTTGGCGAAGGTGCCGCGCATCATCACCTCGTGGTTGCCGCGACGCGTGCCGTACTGGTTGAAGTCGGCAACTCCCACCCCGTTCTCGGTAAGGTAGGCGCCGGCCGGGGAGGCCGCCTTGATGGAACCCGCCGGGGAGATGTGGTCGGTGGTGATCTTGTCGCCGAACAGGCCGAGCACGCGTGCACCCCTGATATCCTTCAGGCCGCTGCCCGTCTTGCCCATGCCCACGAAGTAAGGCGGGTTCTGGACATAGGTCGACTTGTCGTCCCAGGCATAGGTGTCGCCGGGCGGAACCTTGACTGCCTGCCAGTTGGCGTCGCCCTTGAAGACGTCGGCATACTTCGTCTCGTAGAGCTCGCGCGTCACGTACTTCTGGATGAACTCCTGGACCTCGTGCGAGGTCGGCCAGATGTCCTTCAGGTAGACCGGGTTGCCGTTCGGATCTTCGCCGAGCGGTTCCGTGGTCAGGTCCTTCTGAACCGTGCCGGCCAGCGCATAGGCCACGACGAGCGGCGGCGAGGCGAGGTAGTTCGCCTGGACGTCCGGCGAGATGCGGCCTTCGAAGTTGCGGTTGCCGGACAGCACGCCCGAAACGATCAGGCCCTTGTCGTTGATCGTCTTGGAGATCGGCCCCGGCAGCGGGCCGGAATTGCCGATGCAGGTCGTGCAGCCGAAGCCGACGAGGTTGAAGCCGAGCTTGTCCAGGTCGGTCTGGAGGCCGGACTTCGCCAGGTATTCGCCGACCACCTGGGATCCGGGTGCCAGCGACGTCTTGACCCACGGCTTCGTCTTCAGGCCCTTGGCCACCGCATTGCGGGCCAGCAGGCCTGCGGCGATCAGGACGCTCGGGTTCGAGGTATTGGTGCAGGACGTGATCGCGGCAATCGCCACGTCGCCATGGCCGAGATCGAAGTCGGTGCCTTCCACCGGGTACCGGCTCGAGAGCTGGCCGGGCTTCTTGTAGTCCGCTTCGAGGGCCGTGGCGAAACCGGAGGCGATGTTCTCCAGCGGGATGCGGCCTTCCGGACGCTTCGGGCCGGCCATGGACGGTACGACGTCGCCGAGGTCGAGTTCCAGCGTGTCGGTGAAGACGATGTCGGAGCCGTCGCCTTCACGCCACATGCCCTGCGCCTTGGAATAGGCTTCGACCAGCGCGATGCGCTCCTTGGTGCGGCCGGACATGTTGAGGTAGCTGATGGTTTCGCCATCGACCGGGAAGAAGCCGCAGGTCGCGCCGTATTCGGGACCCATGTTGCCGATCGTCGCGCGGTCTGCGAGCGGCATGTTGTCCATGCCGGGGCCGAAGAACTCGACGAACTTCGAGACGACGCCCTTCTTGCGCAGCATCTGCACGACGGTCAGCACGAGGTCGGTCGCGGTAACGCCTTCCTTCAGCTTGCCCGTCAGCTTGAAGCCGATCACTTCCGGCAGAAGCATCGAGACGGGCTGGCCGAGCATGGAGGCTTCCGCCTCGATGCCGCCCACACCCCAGCCGAGAACGCCGAGGCCGTTGATCATCGTGGTGTGCGAATCGGTGCCGACGCAGGTGTCCGGATAGGCCACCGTCTCGCCGTCCTCTTCCTTGGTCCAGACGGTCTGGCCGAGGTATTCGAGGTTGACCTGGTGACAGATGCCGGTGCCGGGCGGAACCACACGGAAGTTCTTGAACGCCTGCTGGCCCCACTTCAGGAACCGGTAGCGCTCGCCGTTGCGCTCGTATTCAAGCTCGACGTTCCGGGCGAAGGCCGTCGGCGTGCCAAATTCGTCGACGATGACGGAGTGGTCGATGACGAGATCGACCGGAACCAGAGGATTGATCTTCTCGGGATCGCCGCCGAGGGCCTTGATGCCGTCGCGCATGGCTGCAAGATCGACCACCGCCGGGACGCCGGTAAAGTCCTGCATCAGCACGCGCGCCGGACGATAGGCGATCTCGGCCTCCGTCTGGCCCTTGTTGTTCAGCCATTCGGCGACGGACAGAATCTGCTCCTTGGTGACGGACTGGCCGTCTTCGAAGCGCAGCAGGTTCTCAAGCAGCACCTTCATGGAGAACGGCAGTTTCGAGACGCCGGGGAGACCGTTCGCTTCCGCCTTTGGCAGACTGTAATAGACATAGTCCTTGCCGCCAACGGTAAGGACGGACCGACAATTGAAGCTGTCGAGAGATTTAGCCACGGAAAATAACCCCGCTGATATAGAGCCAACACGCGCGTGCGGACGCCTATGCACTACTGCACATCAGGATGCGGGTGCGACCATTTCCGCTGTCCGCACGAGAAGAGTTCGTCTTCAGGTTCGGCGCAAGATGGAAATCACGCCGGTCGCTGGCGTGGTTGCGAAGCTTATAGATAATTTCTAAGAAGGGTTCCAGACTGCTGAAGTGGCAACGACGCAAATTTTTTCAGTCGGGTGATTAAAAACTTAACAAAGGCTCGATCATGCGGCTGACGGCCGAGGGTTTGGCCGCGCGACGCGGCGAAGACCTGCTTTTTTCCGACATTTCGTTCGATCTCGGCGCCGGGGAGGGGCTCATCCTCACCGGCCGCAACGGTTCCGGCAAATCGACCCTGCTGAGGGTAATCGCCGGCCTTCTGCGGGCAGAGAGGGGAGCGGTGACCTGGCACTCCTCCGGCGACGGTCCCATCCGCGCCGGCGAGGCCTGCCACTATCTCGGGCATCGTAATGCGATGAAGGCGGAGCTGTCGGTGGAGGAGAATCTCGGCTTCTGGAAAAGCTTCTTCGGCGACTTCAAGGGCGGGACGGGCATTTCCGCCGCCGAGGCGGCCGACCGCGTCGGCCTCGGCGGCATCACCCATCTTCCCTTCGGCTATCTCTCCGCGGGGCAGCAGCGCCGCATGGCCTTCGCAAAGCTCCTGGTATC
The DNA here is from genome assembly GCF_902153245.2 of Pseudorhizobium endolithicum. Classification (GTDB taxonomy): domain Bacteria; phylum Pseudomonadota; class Alphaproteobacteria; order Rhizobiales; family Rhizobiaceae; genus Neorhizobium; species Neorhizobium endolithicum. The sequence continues at coordinate 645,639 of NZ_CABFWF030000012.1, read as the reverse complement.
CTATCGGCCGGTCTGGATCCTGGACGAACCCACTGCCGCCCTCGACGCAAGAGCCGAGGCGACATTTGCGGACCTCATCCGCGAACACCTCGGCCGTGGCGGCATCCTGCTTGCGGCAACGCACCAGCCGCTGGGGCTGGAGGGCATGCGGGAATTGCGGATGACCGGGTTCGCCGGGGTGGCCGGGGAGTTTGGGGCATGATGTCTCTACTCCTTCGCGACCTGAAGCTGTCCGTCCGGGCCGGTGGCGGGGCCTTGATCGGCGTTCTCTTCTTCATGACCGTCGTTGCGGTGATTCCGTTCGGCGTGGGTCCCGACCTCAACCTCTTGTCCCGGATCGGCCCTGCCATCGTCTGGATCGGTGCGCTGCTGGCGGCCCTGCTCGGCCTCGACCGGCTGTTCCAGACGGAGCGAGACGACGGATCGCTCGACCTGATCCTCATGCAGGAGCACCCGCTGGTGCTGACAGTCCTCGTCAAGTGCGTGGCCCACTGGGTGGCAAACAGCCTGCCGCTGGTGGTTGCCTCACCGCTTCTCGGCCTGTTCATGAACATGAGCGAAGTGGCGATCGGGGCGGTTGCCGTGACCCTTCTGGTCGGAACCCCCGCCCTCACCTTCATTGGGGCGGTGGGAGCCGCTGTCGCGGTGAGCCTGCCGAGAGGGGGGCTGCTGGTCTCGATCCTCGTGCTGCCGCTCGCCATTCCGGTGCTGATTTTCGGCGTTAGCGCCTCCTATGCGGCGGTCGAGGATCCCGCCCCGTTTATGCCGCCTTTCCTGATATTATTGGCCATCACGATGTTTTTTGCGGTTCTCGGGCCGCTCGGTGCAGCGCTGGCTTTGCGCAATGCAAGCGATTGACTAGAATCAAGTCTGCAAGCGCCGTGTTCGCCTAGAAAGATGCCATGACCCAGAGCCTCGCCATCACCAAGTTCAGCGACCTTGCCAATCCAACCTACTTCCTGAACCTTTCAGGAAGGATCCTTCCGTGGCTGGGCTGTCTGACCGCCGTCCTGTTCGCGGCCGGCCTCTATCTCAGCTTCACCACGGAGGGGGACTACCAGCAGGGCGAGACGGTGCGCATCATGTATGTGCATGTCCCGGCGGCATGGCTGTCGATGATGTGTTACTCGGTGATGGCGCTGTCTGCGATCGGCACCCTCGTCTGGCGTCATCCGCTTGCTGATGTCTCTCACAAGGCCGCCGCCCCGCTGGGTGCCGCCTTCACGCTGATCGCCCTCGCCACCGGCTCGCTCTGGGGCAAGCCCATGTGGGGCACCTGGTGGGTATGGGATGCGCGGCTGACCTCGGTCTTCGTCCTGTTCCTGATGTATCTCGGGCTGATCGCGCTCAACCGGGCGATGGATGACCCGTCGAAGGCAGCACGGGTCAGCGCCGTGCTGATCCTCGTCGGCTTCGTCAACATCCCGATCATCAAGTTCTCGGTGGAATGGTGGAACACGCTCCACCAGCCGGCCAGCGTCGTGCGGCTCGATGGCCCGACGATCGATCCGGAATTCCTTATCCCGCTCCTGGTCATGGCCTTCGCCTTCACCTTCCTTTTCTTCACCCTGCACCTGATGGCGATGCGCAACGAGATCTGGCGACGGCGGGTGACCGCCCAGCGGCGCATGGCAGCACGCATGGCCAGCCGGGAGAATTGAAATGAGCCATGGTTTCTATATCGCCCTATCCTACGCGATCTCGGCTCTGATCGTCGCCGTCATGCTCGGCCGGATCTGGCTGGACGGCCGCGCTCGCCAGCGGGAACTCGCGGAACTCGAGGCCTCCGGCATCCGCCGGCGGTCGAGCGCAGCCGGGAAAGGCGAGTTGGCATGACCAGCGACACCGAAAAATCGCCGGCCCGCAGCCGCGGCATCGGCCGCTACGTGCTCGCCCTCGTGCCGCTTCTCGTTTTCGCAGGTTTCGCCCTGATCGCCGGCAAGATGCTCTACGACCAGGACGTCAACGGCCGTGACATCTCCGCCATTCCCTCGGCCCTGATCGGCCAGAAGGCGCCTTCGCTTGCGCTTCCGGCCCTCGACGGCGCGAACACCCCGGCGCTAAGCGACGCCGCCATCGCCGGCAGGCTGACGCTTGTCAACGTCTTCGCCTCCTGGTGCGTCCCCTGCCGACAGGAGCACCCGATCCTCAAGGAACTGGCGAAGGACGAGCGGCTGACGGTGGTCGGCATCAACTACAAGGACCGCAACGACAATGCGTTGCGCTTCCTCGGCGAACTCGGCAATCCCTATGATGCGATCGGCGTCGATCCGAACGGCAAGGCGGCAATCGACTGGGGCGTCTACGGCATTCCCGAAAGCTATCTCGTCGGTGCGGACGGGACGATCCTCTACAAGAAGGTCGGCCCCTTCGATGAGCGGACGCTGACCCAGGAACTGCTGCCGGCCATTGAGAAGGCTGCCGCCGGGGCCTGACCGTCAGCCCAGCGCCGCCTGCCACTCCCGGATTGCATCGAGCGGCCAGAGCAGCATCAGGACGTTGAGCGTCAGGTTGTCGCGGATGATCCAGCCGGTCAGAAGTTCGAACCCCAGCGCAATGGCGATCGTCAGCCAGATCGGCAGCCGCGCGGCGGCGAAGAAGCCGAGGGCCATGAAGATCGTGTCCATCGCCGAGTTGAGGATGCTGTCGCCGGTATAGCCGAGGGCCATGGTCTCGGTCCGATACCTGTCGATCACCATCGGCGTGTTTTCCAGGACCTCCCAGGCCGCTTCGACCAAGACCGCAAAGGAAAGCCGGGCGGCCAGGAGCGCGCGGCGAAACAGCAACCAGGCGAGGGCGTAGAACAGGAAGCCGTGGATGATGTGGGAGGGCGTGTACCAGTCCGACAGGTGCTGGGAATTGCCGCTGGAGTTCACCCCGCCTTCCCAGAGCTTGACGTAGCCGCATTCGCAGATCGGGATGCGACCCATGGCGTAGAGGACCACGAGCTGAAGCACGAAGAGCGTGAGGGCCACGAGCAACCACCGCCGCGACCACGGTGACCACGACGACGGAGTAGCGACGACGCTCACTTGTCGGCTTCCGCGACGACGTGGGGAATGGTGTGGCGCATGATCAGCGGCAACTGCGCAAAAGTGAAGGCAAGCGTGATCGGCATCGTACCCCAGACCTTGAAGTTGACCCAGAAGTCGTCGGAGAAGTTGCGCCAGACGACTTCGTTGAGCACAGCGAGGAAAAGGAAGAAGATCCCCCAGCGGAAGGTCAGTTTCTGCCAGCCTATCTCGTCGAGATTGAAGGCGGCGTTGAAGACGTAGCCGAGAAGCGACTTCCCGAACAGCAGCCCCCCGAGCAGGACCACGCCGAAGAGCGTGTTCACGATCGTCGGCTTCATCTTGATGAAGGTCTCGTCCTGCAGCCAGATGGACAGCGTCCCGAAAACCATGACGACGACACCGGAGACGAAGGGCATGACCGGCAGGTGCTTGAAGACGATCTTCGAGACGATGAGCGAGATCACCGTCGCGACCATGAAGAGCGCCGTCGCAATCAGGAGCGGGCCGCCGACGACCCCCAAGGCCGGGAAGGTTTCCGCCAGCCATTCGCCTCGGATGTTGCCGAAGAAGAAGACCAAGAGCGGCCCGATCTCGAGCGCGAACTTCAGCATCGGGTGATGCTTTTCTTCCGGTGTGGCCTTGGTATCGCTTTCGATCTGCATCGATTCAACTTCTGCTGATGGGGTTCGGCGGCTGGAAACGCTGTTTCTGTGGCATCAATGCGTCAGGCCGGCAATGGCCTTGGCGAAATCATCCGCCTCGAAAGGCTCCAGATCGTCGACCCCCTCTCCGACGCCAATGAAATAGACCGGCAGCTTGTGCTTGGCCGCGATGCCGACAAGGATGCCGCCGCGCGCCGTCCCGTCGAGCTTGGTCATGATCAGGCCATTGACGCCCGCAACATTGCGGAAGATCTCCACCTGCTGCAGCGCATTCTGTCCGGTGGTGGCGTCGAGCGTCTGCAGGACCGTATGCGGTGCGTCCGGATCGAGCTTGGCGAGCACGCGGACGATCTTTTCGAGTTCCGCCATCAGCTCAGCCTTGTTCTGCAGGCGACCGGCCGTGTCGATGATCAGCACGTCCGACTTCTTTGCCCGCGCCTGCTCGAAGGCGTCATAGGCAAGGCCGGCGGCATCTGCACCGAGTTTGGTGCCGATGAATTCCGAGCCGGTGCGATCTGCCCAGATCTTCAGCTGTTCGATTGCCGCAGCCCGGAACGTGTCTCCCGCGGCCAGCATGACCTTCAGCCCCGACCCCGAGAGCTTCGCGGCAAGCTTGCCGATCGTGGTGGTCTTGCCCGTGCCGTTGACGCCGACGACGAGGATGACATGCGGCTTGTGGCTAAGGTCGAGTTGGAGAGGCTTGGCGACCGGTGAGAGCACCTTGCTAATCTCGGCGGCCATGATGCGCGAAACGTCTTCGCCGGTAACATCCTTGCCGTACCGTTCGGCCGATAGCGCACCGGTGATGCGCATTGCGGTTTCCACCCCGAGGTCGGACTGGATCAGCAGGTCCTCCAGGTCTTCCAGCGTTTCCTCATCCAGCTTGCGCTTGGTGAAGAGAGCGGTGATCTGTCCGGTAAGCTGGGAGGAGGTACGGGCAAGACCAGCCCGCAGGCGCTGGTACCAGGTCATCCGGGGTGTCACGACCTCCGGCTCCGGCACCTCCTCGACCCGGGTGGTGAAACCCTTCGGCAGAACGGGTTCGGACACCGGCGAGCTTTCGGTACCGGCTTCGCTCTCTGCCTCCAGCAGCGACAGCGGCACGATGCCGATTTCCGTGTTCTCTTCGGCGCCGGGAAGAAGGGGCGGCAGTTCTTCCTCCGATGGCTCTTCATCTGCCGGCTCGGATTCCACTGGCTCCACGACATTCCTTGCGTCATCAGCAGCCGGTCCGCCGGCCGTCTCCATCTCAACCGGCGCCACCGGGTCTACCGGCGAAACCGGCAGGTCCTCTTCGCGCGAGCGCGGCTCAACTTCCGCTTCGATCGCCGCGGCTTCCGCTGGCGTCAGGTGCTCTTCCGGCGCCTGTTGCTCGATCGGCTTCTCCTTGCCGAAGGTGAAGACCTTTTTGATGAAGCCTAGTGCCATGAATTCCGCTCCGGTTACGCCGCCAGTGCCGGCGCAACCTCCATATCGAGATGTTTGCCGTTGTGGCCGGTAATGATAACGCGCCGGATCTCGCGGGGAACAAGCCCGGGCGCTGCGACCAGCGAAAAGTTTTCGGTATGGGCCATGCCGTTCATCTCGACGATGATCGTCTGCTCGCTTCCGGTCATGCGGTCGAGATGGGCCCGATGCAGCGCATCGCCACGGGCACGCAGACGCGCGGCTCGCTCCTTGACCAGCGATCGGTCGAGCTGCGGCATGCGCGCCGCCGGCGTGCCGGGACGGGGGCTGTAGGGGAAGACGTGCAGGAAGGCGAGGCCCGCTTCCTCCGCCAGCATCGCGGCATTCTCGAACATCTCCTCCGTTTCCGTCGGGAAGCCGGCGATCATGTCCGCGCCGAAGGCGATGTCAGGACGCAGGCGCCGCGCCTGCTCGACAAAGGACAGTGCATCGGCGCGGCTGTGGCGGCGCTTCATGCGCTTCAGGATCATGTCGTCGCCGTGCTGCAGCGACAGGTGCAGGTGCGGCATGAAACGGGGCTCGTCGGCGATCAGGTCCCAGAGGTGCCGGTCCGCCTCGATGCTGTCGATCGACGAGAGGCGTAGCCGGAGGATTTCCGGGACCTGCCGCAGCAGAGTCTTGGCAAGATAGCCGAGCGAGGGCTGGCCCGGCAGGTCTGCGCCATAGCTTGTGGCGTCGACGCCGGTCAAAACGATCTCCCGATAACCGCTATGCACCAGCTTGCGCGCCTGATCGACTACGGCCCCCATCGGCACGGAGCGTGAATTGCCGCGGCCGTAGGGAATGATGCAGAAGGTGCAGCGGTGGTCGCAGCCGTTCTGCACCTGGATGAAGGCCCGCACGTGGCCATCGATGTGCTTCACCATCTGCGGCGCGGTGGCCTTCACGCTCATGATGTCGTTAACCCTGAGCTTTTCTTCCGCCGAAACGCCGAAATCCGGAAGGGCCAGGTAGGACGCAGCGTTCAGCTTTTCCTCATTGCCGAGCACCGCATCCACTTCGGCCATTTCGGCGAAGACCTGCTTCTCGGTCTGGGCAGCGCAGCCGGTGACAATGATGCGGGCATGGGGATTTTCGCGGCGGGCGCGGCGGATGGCCTGACGCGCCTGGCGCACGGCTTCTCCCGTGACGGCACAGGTATTGACCAATACGGCATTGTTGAGCCCGGCCTTCTCGGCCTCAGCCCGCATCACTTCCGACTCATAGGTGTTGAGCCGGCAGCCAAAGGTGATGACCTCGACGCCGCTCAATGCGCCTGAGCCCCCTGCCCATGGTTCGTTGCCTCGGGATCACGGCTGAAGGCACCGGTCGCGGGGTCGACCTTGCCGGACCATTCCCATTCGGCGGGGCCGGTCATGACGACGTGATCGTCTTCGCGCCATTCGATGACGAGAGGCTGGCGGGTGGGGCTCGATGCGACATCGATCGTCACCGTGCGGCCGGTGCGGCCAGTACGGGCGGCGGACACGGCGGCAGCGCAGGCGGCCGAGCCGCAGGCAAGCGTCAGGCCGGCGCCACGCTCCCAGGTGCGGGTGCGCAGCGAGTTTCCGGAGGTCACCTGCGCCAGCGTGATGTTCGCCTTTTCAGGGAACATCGGGTGATTTTCCAGGAGCGGCCCGAAGCGCTCCAGATCGAACGTCATCGGGTCCCGCTCCACCCAGAAGATCGCATGCGGATTGCCCATAGACATGACCGAGGGCGAATGGAGTAGCGGCGCGTCGATCGGGCCGATCTGCAGCTCGATACGGCTGGTATCGAAAAATTCCTCCGACAGCGGAATCCGGTTCCAGTTGAAGACGGGCCGGCCCATGTCCACGGAGATGGTGCCGTCCTCGTGCTCCTTGGCATTCAGGACACCGGCGACGGTCTGGAAGGTGAAGGACTTGCGGCCGGTCTCGGCGGCGAGCGCCTGCACGACGCAGCGGGTACCGTTGCCGCAGGCCTGCGCTTTGGATCCGTCCGAATTCAGGATGTCGATCCAGGCGTCGGTGCCGTGCGCCTTCGGATCGTGGATCGCCATGATCTGGTCGAACTGGGTCTGCGGATCGGCGTTCAACGCGACCGCCGCTTCCGGCGTCACCTTGTCCGGGCGGCCACGCATGTCGACGACGAGGATCTTGTTGCCAAGCCCGTTCATCTTCGCGAATTCAACCAGTCCTGCCATTGCCTTCGATCCCGTTGGGCCGTGCCGCTTCCGGCCGTATATGGCGGAAACGGCCGGTAATTACCAGAGCGCGGACATGCGTCGCCACCGCTACCGGGGTGCCGGCGCGGTTGGAGTTATTGCAAAGGAGAGCGCACGCACATGCGAAACCTCTCAAAGTATGTAAGTGTGGCTCCGCATGTGCGTGGCCTTCGGCGTTCTTTCGGGACTTCCGGTCCCTACAGGTGATCGTCTCGCCTCGCTGCACGCAGGATCGCTCCTGCGCTTGGACGGCTCAACCGAACCGGGCCTGGCGACCCGGGGGAGGCTTGATAGGCGGCACATCCTGGATGCTCCGCCATGCCTTTCACCTCCCTGCCCTCACCGCACGTTACGGCATCGGGACAGGGCGCCGGCTCCCGCCTGCCCGCGAACGTCTCGCGAAACACTCCGGCGACGGAAGCAGGCCAAGTATCGCCCACTTTCCGACCATGTGAATCCCGAAGGCGCCAAGTCATTCATTCTGTTGAGATGCACCCGCGGATTCATCCCCCTTAACGGGATCAGCTGGCGGCTGCCGGAACCTCGAAGACTTCGCCCGGCCGCATCGGGCGGAAACGGTCGCGCGGCAGGCTGCGTGCATCGAGCGCCCCATGGAGCGCCTCCACCGGCTCCTCGATTCCTTCATCCGTCAGCTTGAAGGTGCCCCAGTGATGCCCGGCAACATGGGCGGCATCACACAGGAGCATGCCCTCCACGGCCTCATCGGGGTTCTGGTGCTGCGCCTTCATGAACCATTGCGGCTCATAGGCGCCGAAGGGCAGGTTGGCGAGACGGAAGCCGCCATGCTTTTCCCGTGCCGCGCGATAGTTGATCCCCCGATGGAAGCCGGTGTCACCGATATGGTAGATCTTGCCGGCGGGCGTCTCGATCACGAAGGCGGCCCACAGCGCCATGCGGCGGTCGCCGAGACCGCGTGCCGACCAGTGATGGCAGGGTTCGCAATGAAGGGTGACGCCACGGCCGACCTCCAGCCGATCGCCCCAATCCATGACGTCGAAACGTCCATCCTCTACACGGGCGCGGATGATGTCGTCGTTGCCGAGGGGCGTGACGAAGCGGGGCTTATCGCGGCCCTGGAGCACCCAGAGCGTCTCCAGATCCATGTGGTCGTAGTGGTTGTGGGTGACGATGACGAGGTCAATGGGCGGCAGGTCGCCCATGTTGATGCCGGGCGGGTTGACCCGCTTCGGTCCGGCGAAACGAACGGGGCTTGCGCGCTCGTCCCACACCGGATCGGTCAGGATATTCAGGCCTGCGACCTGGATCAGGAACGATGCGTGGCCGACCATGGTGACCACCAGCCGGTCACCTGTTATCCGTTCTTCAGGCACAGCCTGTGGAAACGGACTGGGGAAACTGTCCGGCCAGGCCTTGTTGCCATTGCCGAGCTTCCAGCGAACGAGGTTCAGGAAGCCGCTCGGCTCCTCGCCGTCGGGGTTGAAGAAGAGCTTGCCGTCGAAGTGATCGGTGACGGGCCCGGAATAATATTTGTTGCCGGCCATGGCGCTCCTTGCCGTGACGCCACCGGCGAGCGCGGCAAGGGCTGCGAGCCCGGACCATTGGAGGAATTTGCGACGGTTCATGCGGTTTATGTAGCAGGGCGCGTCGGTGAGCGGGAGGCCTGGCCGTGAGGGCCGGCGTACACGATTACGCGATCTTGATGTCGGTCTTGCTGAAATCGTCGCCGACGAAGAGAAGGGGCGCCTTCAAAGACTTTGCCGCGGCATAGGAGAAGCAATCGCCGAAGTTGAGCCTGGCGGGATGTCCGACAAAGCGGCCGTAGGTGCGGGCGGCCTCAAGGGCGGTGGCGTGCAGGCCTGCCGGGAGTGCAATCTCTACAGCTCCGACGCTCTTCAGAAAGTCATCGACATCTGTCTGCGCCTCCGCAATGACCTTTGGCGGCGTGGGCCGCTGGTCACCGTGCAGACTGATCGCAGTTTTGCGGGCGATCGCTATGACTGCTTCAAAGACTGTTAGCGATGAGTATTGAACGGCAGTCCGTGAGCTCTCGATCCTGGCGAGCAGGACGTCCGCTCCTTCCTCTCGCGTCATGATGGCGACGACTGCCGAAGCATCCAGGAACATCAGTCTTCCCACATCTCGTCCATATAGGCCTTTTGGTCGAATTCGACGGAATGCGGTCCCATCCTGGCGGCGACCCGATCCTGAATTTCCCGGATGCGTTCTTCTAGCGTCGCTTCCTTGCCAGCGCGTTCGAGCTCGTTCTCGAGCGCCACGCGCACAGCTTCCGTTTTCGTCCGTGTGCCGAGCCGGCGCATGAGCTCGTCGGCAAGTTCGTTGACCTTGGCATCGCGTATATACAGGGACATTGGTCTTGCCTTCCACCCAAGAATATTCACTATAGCCGCGGTGAATATTCCCGCAAGTGTTGCCTTGGCAGCTGCGCAGCTTGACTTCCGCTGCCTTTTCCTGTTTATCGCCCGCATCTGCTGACAAGTGACAAGACTTGGAGCCGCCGACCGGGGCCGATTTTACCGAGCCCGGAGGTCAACACCCGACAGCGCGTTGCGCCCTCGGGTGCTTTTTGGCTTTGCCCGCTTCTGGGCGTCTTGTTTTCGTCTCGGAAAGACCCGACGTTTCCGGGCACCGGAAACGAAGAAGGAAGACACGGATGTTCGAAAACCTCCAGGACCGTCTTGGCTCCATCCTGAATGGACTGACCGGCCGTGGCGCATTGAGCGAGGCGGATGTCTCCGCAGCGCTGCGCGAGGTTCGCCGTGCGCTGCTGGAAGCGGACGTGTCGCTCGAGGTCGTCCGCGCTTTCACCGACAAGGTCCGCGAGAAGGCCGTCGGCGCGGAAGTGCTGAAATCGATCAAGCCCGGCCAGATGGTCGTCAAGATCGTCCATGACGAACTGATCGAGATGCTGGGTTCGGAAGGCGTCGGGATCGACCTGCATGCGCCGGCTCCGGTCGTCATCATGATGGTCGGCCTGCAGGGGTCGGGCAAGACGACGACCACCGGCAAGATCGCCAAGCGGCTGACGGACCGCGAGAAGAAGAAGGTGCTGATGGCGTCGCTCGACACGCGACGTCCGGCAGCCCAGGAACAGTTGCGCCAGCTCGGCGTCCAGACGCAAGTCGACACGCTGCCGATCATCGCAGGCCAGTCGCCGACGGACATCGCCGCGCGCACCGTGCAGGCCGCCAAGCTCGGCGGCCACGACGTCGTCATCCTCGACACCGCCGGCCGTACCCATATCGACGAGCCGCTGATGCAGGAGATGGCGGAGATCAAGCGGAAGTCCAATCCGCATGAAATCCTGCTCGTCGCCGACAGCCTGACCGGCCAGGACGCCGTCAACCTCGCCCGCAACTTTGACGAACGCGTTGGCATCACCGGCCTTGTTCTCACCCGCATGGACGGCGACGGCCGCGGTGGTGCGGCACTTTCCATGCGCGCCGTCACCGGCAAGCCGATCAAGCTGATCGGCACGGGCGAGAAGATGACGGAGATGGAGGAATTCCATCCCCGCCGCATCGCCGACCGTATCCTCGGCATGGGCGACATCGTCTCCCTGGTCGAAAAGGCTGCAGAGAACATCGACGCCGAAAAGGCGCGCGCCATGGCCGAGAAGATGGCCAAGGGCAAGTTCGACCTGAACGATCTGGCCGAACAGCTAAAGCAGATGAAATCGCTCGGCGGCATGGGCGGCATCATGGGCATGATGCCGGGCATGGCCGGCATGAAGGACAAGCTCGCCGCCTCCGGCATGAACGACAAGATGTTCGACCGCCAACTCGCCATCATCTCCTCGATGACCAAGGCCGAGCGCGCCAATCCGGATATCCTCAAGCATTCCCGCAAGAAGCGAATCGCCGCCGGCTCCGGCACCGATGCCGCGGAAATCAACAAGCTGCTCAAGATGCACCGCCAGATGGCCGACATGATGAAGGCCATGGGTGGCAAGGGCAAGGGCGGCGGCATGATGAAGCAGATGATGGGCGGCCTTGCCTCCAAGATGGGGCTCGGGGGCGGAATGGGCGGCCTCGGCGGCATGCCGGATCTGTCCAAGCTCGACCCCAAGCAGCTCGAAGCGCTGCAGAAGCAGGCGGAAGCCGCAGGGTTCAAGCCGGGCTCCATGCCGGGTCTTCCGGGCGGCGGGATGCCGGGCATGGGTGGTCTGCCCGGCCTTGGCGGCGGTTTTCCGGGTCTTCCCGGTCTGCCGAAGAAGAAGTGAGGGCAAGCAATGGTCGAGCAGGACGTCAGAGAAAAGCTCCACAGCTACCGCCAGTCGATCGACAACATCGACGCCGCACTGGTGCACATGCTCGCCGAGCGCTTCCGCTGCACCAAGGAAGTCGGCCTCCTGAAGGCGCAGTACGATTTGCCGCCGGCAGACCCGGCGCGCGAGGAATACCAGATCGAACGCCTCCGCCGGCTGGCGAAGGACGCTCATCTGGACCCGGATTTCGCGGAAAAATTCCTGAACTTCGTGATCAGGGAAGTGATCCGGCACCATGAAGCCATCGCCGCCGAGCACGGCGGTACGAAACAACCCGCCTGACATCAGGCGGACCGACAGAAAGACTTGAAGGAGTAAGAAAATGTCCCTGAAGATTCGTCTCGCCCGCGGCGGTTCCAAGAAGCGTCCGTACTACCATGTCGTCGTTGCCGACGCCCGCGCGCCCCGCGACGGCCGCTTCCTCGAGAAGCTCGGCTCCTGGAACCCGATGCTTGCAAAGGGCGACGAGAGGCGCGTCGAACTGAACGTCGAGCGCATCCAGGAATGGATCGCCAAGGGCGCCCAGCCGACCGACCGCGTCCTGCGCTTCCTTGCCGAAGCCGGCATCGCCCAGCGCGAAGCCCGCAACAACCCGGACAAGGGCAAGCCTGGCAAGAAGGCCGAGGAGCGCGCCGCCGAGAAGGCCCAGAAGGCGGAAGACGCCAAGGCCGCTGCTGCGGAAGCTGCTGCCGAGTAATATCGATCCGTATTTTGCGGATGAACGGGCGGTACGGAAACGTGCCGCCCGTTTTCTGTTTTCATTTGCCGGCACTACCGGTACAAGCGCCTGAACCATCCGGATGATGCGCATGACGAAGCTCCAGAACCCGATCCTCATGGCGACAATCGGTGCGGCACAGGGCCTGCGTGGCGAGGTGCGAGTGCGCGCCTACACCGAGGATCCCATGGCGCTCGGCGATTACGGCCACCTGCACAGCAGGGACGGCCGCGTCTTCGAGATCCTGGAGATCCGTGAGGCGAAGAATGTCGTCATCGTCCGCTTTCGCGGCGTCAACGACCGCGATGCCGCCGAGGCGTTGAACGGCCTCGAACTCTATATCGAGCGGGAGAACCTGCCGGACGACGAACTGGACGACGACGAGTTCTACTACGCGGATCTCGAAGGGCTGGAGGCGGTCGACGAGACCGGCAAGAGTTACGGCACCGTCAGCGGCGTGTTCGATTTCGGTGCGGGCGACCTGCTCGAACTGAAGGGGCCGGGCCGCCGGCCGGCGCTCATCCCGTTTTCCGAGGCGGCCGTGCTGGAGATCGATCTGGAAGCAGGACGAATCCTGATCGATCCCCGTGCGGCGGGCCTCCTCGAGGATCCCGAGGATCGCAACCCCCCCAAGAGCAAGCCGGACGGCGGGGCGCCATGACCTTCCGCGCCACGGTCCTGACGCTCCACCCGGAGATGTTTCCCGGTCATCTCGGCTCTTCGCTCGCCGGCAAGGCGCTGGAGCGCGGCCAGTGGTCAATCGAGCCGGTGCAGATCCGCGATTTTGCCAGTGATCGTCACCGCACGGTGGACGACACGCCAGCGGGCGGCGGCGCGGGGATGGTGCTGAAGCCGGACATACTGGCGAAGGCCATCGATCATGTCTCGGCCGGCGACGACCGGCCGCGGCTGCTGATGAGCCCGCGCGGGAAACCGCTTACCCAGACGCGGGTGCGGGAACTGGCAGCCGGCGACGGCGTGGTGATCGTCTGCGGCCGGTTCGAGGGGGTGGACCAGCGGGTGATCGAGGCGCGCGAGCTTGAGGAAATCTCGATCGGCGATTATATTCTCTCCGGCGGCGAGTCCGCAGCGCTGACGCTGCTCGACGCGGTGGTTCGCATCCTGCCCGGCGTCATGGGCAATGCCCTTTCCGGCACCCATGAAAGCTTCGAGGGCGGGCTGCTCGAATATCCGCACTACACCCGTCCGCAGGTCTTCGAGGGTAGGGAGATTCCGGCGGTGCTGACCTCCGGCAACCATGCGGCAATCGAGAAATGGCGGCACGAGCAGGCGCTGGCGCTGACGCGCGAGCGCCGGCCGGACCTTCTCCAGTCAGAGCAGGATTGATCCCGTGACCGCGTTAGTGCGGCTTGAAAACGCGGCCATAGCGTTCGTGGCGCTGGCCACCTATTGGCATGTGGACGCGGGATGGTGGCTGTTCCTGCTGCTCGTGCTGGTGCCGGACCTTGCCATGTTGGGTTACCTGTTCGGCTCACGGTTCGGCGCTATCTGCTACAATGCGCTGCACAGCTTCCTCGGCGTCGGTCTGCTCCTGGTCTCAGGCTACCTTCTCGGCTGGGATCCGGCTGCTCCGCTCGCCTTGATCTGGATCTTCCACATCGGGTTCGACAGAGCGCTCGGCTATGGCCTGAAGCACCAGAGCGGCTTCAAGGACACCCATCTCGGACGGATCGGCTAGCCGGTGACGAAGTAGTAGGTAGTCAGCATCACGCCGACGGCGACGACGATCACCCGCATCACCGTCTGCGGTACGCGCCGGGCCATCCACACCCCGGCATAGCCGCCGAGGGCCACGCCCGGGATCATCACCAGCGCCTGCGGCCAGGCGACCACGCCGCCGCCGACGAAGATGACGATGGCGACCGCCGCGATCAGGATCGACAGGAGGTTCTTCAGCGCGTTCAGGTGGTGATAGCTGCCGCCGGAGGTGATGCCGAGGACGGCGAGCATCATGATCCCCATGCCGGCGCCGAAGAAGCCGCCATAGATGGAGGTAAAGAACTGCGCCACGATGCTCGTCGGCGCGTTGACAGGCTTTTCGGCGGAAGACTTCGGCTTCAGCCACGGGCCGGCCGCGAAGATGGCGGTCGCCGCCGCGAGCAGCCACGGCACGATCCGGCGGAAGGACGGGTTGTCGAGCGACAGGAGGAGCAGCGATCCGCCGAGTGCCCCGATGACGGAGACGATCGAAAGCGCGATCGCGCTTCGCCAGCTCTTGGCGATCTCATCGCGATAGGCGAACGTCGACGTGATATAGCCGGGGAACTGCGTGATCGAGGAGGTCGCATTGGCGGTGATCGGGGGCATGCCGACGAGGGTCAGCGCACCGAAGGTCAGGAACGTGCCGCCGCCGGCAATCGCATTGACCGCGCCTGCAAGAAATGCCGAAGTGAACAGCAGCAGCATGGTGGCAATGGTCATAAAGGCAGTTCCCTGATTTCCGGCCTCAGCACCGTCCGGGGGGCGGTGTCGTCTCGTCAAAATGCCGGGCACTGCTGCCCGGCATCCTTGGTTCGCGTGTACAGATAAATCCGCCTCAGGCAAAGGCGGGATTGCGGCGACTGCGCATCCCCAGGCCAAAGTAGACGCCACCGCCGACGGCGACGCCGAAGAACCATCCATAGGTTCCCCACCAATCGGGAAGCACAGAGGTGAAGGTGGGCAGGATGGAGGAGAAAAGGGCACCCACGGCAAAGGCGATGAATGCATTGCCGTGCCAGCCGTTCCGGAAGCGGAATTCGCCATTCTCATCGTAGAGTGCAGCCACATCGAGCCGGCTCTTCCGGATCAGGTAGTAGTCCACCATCATCACCCCGAAGATCGGCCCCATCGTCGATCCGATGAAGTTGACGAAGTTCGCCGCTCCGGTCTCCCACGGCGCGAAGGGATAGAGCACCAGGGCGATCAGGGCGGCGATATAGCCGCCGCGCTTGAAGTTGATCCTGCGCGGAAAGACGTTTGCGAAGTCGAAGGCGGGCGAGACGAAGTTCGCCACCACGTTGATGCCAAGGGTGGCCACCGCGAAGGTGAGTGCCGCGAGCAGCGCAAGGAACCAGCTTTCGAACTTGGCGGATATCTGGTCCGGGTGCAGGAGTACCTCGCCATAGACCGTATAGGCCGCGGTCGTGGTGACGCCGGCCACGAGGCAGAAGGCAAGAAGGTTGATGGGCAGGCCCCACAGATTACCCTTGCGCAGCGTCTTCTCGTCCTTCGCATAGCGGGAGAAATCGCAAAAGTTCAGGTAGAGGGCCGCGAAGTATGTGATCCACGTCGCGGCGACGGCTGCGAGTGCTGCAAGTGTTCCCGGCTCGTAGGGAATGCCGGCATCCTTCGTCTTCTCGATCAGGACGTCGCGGGGGATTTCCGACCCGAAGGAGAACGTGCCGGATTTGATGACGAGATAGACGGCGAGGATCAGCATCATGACCCAGACTGCCGGGCCTGCCCAATCCTGGAACTTGCGGACTGTTTCCATGCCGCGCTGGATGATCAGCAGTTGCAGTCCCCAGACGACGACATAGCAGATGACCTCGAGCGTCGAGTGTCCCAGCATGTGGCTGTTCTGGTGAAACGCCAGCATGCCTTCGTCGCGGATGAGAAGCGCCACGATGGCGCCGGAGGCGGCAGCCGTCTGCGCTCCGTACCAGAAGCAGGCGACGATGGCCCGGACGATGGCCGGAACATTTGCCCCGAAGGTCCCGAAGGAGGCACGCGCTAGAACCGGGAAGGGCACACCTGTCCTTACTCCGGCATTCCCCACCAGGGTCATGAGGAAGAAGATCACCAGCGAGCCGATGCCGATGGCGAGGACGAAATTGACGAAGCTGCCGCAAAGCAGGAAGAGGCTCGCCGCGAGGTAATAGCCCCAGAGGCTGTGAACGTCGGAGGTCCAGACGTTGAAGATGCTGAAGGCGCCCCACTTGCGCTCTTCGGCGGGCGCAAGATCCTCATTGTATAAGGAAGGCGATGGATTGCTGATGGTCATGATTTTGTTCCCCGTTATTGCGGACCAGGAGGTCCAGTTGCAATCCTGCGACCAATCCTGTGATTCGACAAATCTTTATGGGGCGCTCACAACCTGATCGGGCGAAGAAATACTTTGGCCCCCCGCCGCGACCGAGGATTCTTCGGGCCGAGGGATGACAAACCGGATTCTTTCCTGTATTGGCCCACGCGGAAATGGGGTTTCCCCGTCGACCAGCAAGCAAAGAATGGCGAACCCGCTCTTGCCCGAAAAAGGGGCGAACTCCGGAGGCATGGCCAAAGGATGATCGAGCGCTCTGGCTGTTTCAGAAGAACGGAAAGGTTTGACAATGAACATCATCCAGGAACTGGAAGCCGAACAGGCCGCCAAGATCGAAGCCCAGCGCAAGCTCCCCGAGTTCGAAGCCGGTGACACCGTCCGTGTTAACGTGCGCGTCCGTGAAGGTACCCGGACCCGTATCCAGGCCTATGAAGGCGTTTGCATCGCCCGCTCCGGCGGCGGCATCAACGAGAGCTTCACCGTCCGCAAGATTTCCTACGGCGAAGGCGTCGAGCGCGTATTCCCGGTTTACTCGCCGCTCGTCGAGGGCGTCGAAGTCATCCGTCGCGGCAAGGTCCGTCGCGCCAAGCTCTACTACCTGCGCGACCGCCGCGGCAAGTCTGCCCGTATCGTCGAGAACACCGGTACCCGCGCCCGTAAGCTGAACGAAGCCGAGCGCGCTGCCGTTGCCGAGGAAAAGGCACGCATCGAGGCCGAGAAGGTCGCAGCCGCCCAGGCGCTCGCTGCCGAGAAGGCAGCAGCCGAGGCCGCTGAAGCGAAGGCTGCAGAGGAAGCAAAGGCTGCAGAGGCTTCCGCAGAATAAGCTTCCGTCCCATCGGACATCCGGAAGGCGGCTCTCGGGCCGCCTTTTCTGTTTTTCTCTGGGTTTCGCGGACAGAGTGGGTTCATGTTGAACGCCTGTCGCAAAACTGCTAATAACGGCCCCATGGGATCGAAATTCGGATGCCTCGCGAACCAGTTCATCGTGCTGCAGGACCACAAGCGTCTGCCGGCACGCTTCTTCGCGCGCATCCACGGCGCTCTGACCGGCCGACTTAGCTGAGCGATCCATGCCGCACCGGCAGCGGCAATGCCGGACTTCCCCCGTTTTCGCATTCCAATGGATGGCAGCCATGAGCGCACCCCGCACCCTGTACGACAAGATCTGGGACGACCACGTCGTCAGCCAGGACGAGACCGGAACCTGTCTCCTCTACATCGACCGTCACCTCGTTCACGAGGTGACGAGCCCGCAGGCCTTCGAGGGCCTGCGCATGGCCGGCCGCAGGGTCCGCGCGCCGGAAAAGACGCTTGCCGTCGTCGACCATAACGTGCCGACCACGCCGGACCGCCATATCGGCATCAAGAACGAGGAAAGCCGGATCCAGGTCGAGGCGCTGGCGCAGAATGCCCACGACTTCGGCGTCGAGTACTATTCGGAAAAGGACAAGCGGCAAGGCATCGTCCATATCGTCGGGCCCGAGCAGGGCTTCACGTTGCCGGGCATGACCATCGTCTGCGGAGACAGCCATACCTCGACCCACGGCGCCTTCGGGGCGCTGGCGCATGGCATCGGCACGTCGGAGGTCGAGCATGTTCTCGCGACCCAGACGCTGGTGCAGAAGAAGGCGAAGAACATGCTGGTGCGCGTCGACGGGAAGCTGCCCGAAGGCGTGACCGCCAAGGACATCATCCTCGCCATCATCGGCGAGATCGGCACCGCCGGCGGCACCGGCCACGTCATCGAGTTTGCGGGCGAAGCGATACGCTCGCTGTCGATGGAAGGCCGCATGACGATCTGCAACATGACGATCGAAGGCGGCGCCCGCGCCGGCTTCATCGCCCCGGACGAGACGACCTTCGCCTATATCAAGGACAAGCCGCGGGCCCCGAAGGGTACCGCTTGGGACATGGCACTGGAATATTGGAAGACGCTGCACACGGATGAAGGCGCCCATTTCGACAAGGTGGTCGTGCTGGACGCTGCCAACCTGCCGCCGATCGTCTCCTGGGGCTCTTCCCCCGAAGACGTCATCTCGGTGCAGGGCGTCGTGCCCAACCCCGACGACATCGAGGACGAGACGAAGCGCGCCTCCAAGTGGCGGGCGCTGGACTACATGGGCCTGAAGCCGGGCACGAAGATCACCGACATCGCCATCGACCGCGTGTTCATCGGCTCCTGCACCAACGGCCGCATCGAGGACCTGCGCGCCGCCGCCAAGGTGCTGGAAGGCCGGCATGTCGCGCCGACAGTCTCGGCCATGGTGGTTCCCGGATCGGGCCTCGTCAAGGAGCAGGCGGAAGCGGAGGGTCTGGACAGGATCTTCAAGGAGGCCGGCTTCGAATGGCGGGAGCCCGGCTGTTCCATGTGCCTGGCCATGAACGACGACAGGCTGAAGCCGGAAGAGCGTTGCGCCTCCACCTCGAACCGCAACTTCGAGGGCCGGCAGGGCTATAAGGGCCGCACCCATCTCGTCTCGCCGGCCATGGCGGCGGCGGCGGCGGTGGCCGGCCACTTCGTCGATATCCGCGAGTGGAAATAACGATACCCGAAACCTCTCCGACGTGATGCCGCCCCTTGGGCGGCATTTTTCGTAGGCCGGCGGGGGTCCTGCGCCGGATTGTTGTGTCTCCTTCCTGCACAGCCTTGAAGGAGGGGTAAAAAAAGCGTTAACATTGATCCCGGAACGCCAGAACCATTGCTGGGGAAAGGCGTTTCGAGACTGTATCGTGTTATCGCGAAGCCCGATGATTGGGTTCAGAGTGACGTTATGAAGACGTTATCCATAGATGTGCGGCGTGCCGAGCCGCAAGATGCGGCCGCGATCGCGGATACGCACCGCGTGTCGTGGAGCCAGACCTATGCAGGCCTTATCCCGCACAAGCCGCTCACGCAAATGCTCGAGCGGCGCGGGGAGACATGGTGGCGCAAGGCGACACGGGGTCCGGCGACGCTGCTCGTCCTGGACGTGGCAGGCACCATAGCCGGATATGCGACGATCGGGCTGAACCGCGCCAAGGCCTTGCCTTACGATGGCGAGGTCTATGAAATCTACCTTCGGCCGGAGTTCCAGGGGATCGGGCTTGGGCGCCGCCTGTTCGGGGAGAGCCGCAGGCTTCTGAAATCGCTGGGTTGCGACGGTCTGGTAGTCTGGTGCCTCGAAGACAGCGAGCATGCCGCCCGCTTCTTCCGCCGCCATGGCGGGCTCGACATGGTGGAGGGGATGGAGGACTTCGGCGGGACCTCGCTGCGCAAGATCGGTTTCGTCTGGCCCCGCTGACAGTCTCCGGCAGTCGCACATCCCGCGCCAGACCAAAGCCTTGTTGCCTTGCAGCATAATACCCAGTATCGAGGCGCATCGTCACACCTCACCCGGGGAGAAGAATGCGTATCGATGCGATTTCCGTAGGGAAAAACCCTCCTGATGACGTCAACGTCATCGTCGAAGTGCCGGTCGGCGGCCATCCCATCAAGTATGAAATGGACAAGGATGCCGGCGCCCTGATCGTCGACCGCTTCCTTTATACCCCGATGACCTATCCGGGAAACTATGGCTTCGTGCCGCACACCCTGTCGGAAGACGGTGACCCCATCGACGTCCTGATCTGCAACACTCGGCCGCTGGTTCCCGGCTGCGTCATCAACGTCCGTCCGATCGGCGTGATGGTGATGGAAGACGACGGCGGCAAGGACGAGAAGATCATCGCCGTGCCGGTGCCGAAGCTGACGCGCCGCTACGACAAGATCGAAAACTACAGCGACCTGCCCGAGATCACGCTCAAGCAGATCGAGCACTTCTTCGAGCACTACAAGGACCTGGAGCCCGGGAAGTGGGTCAAGATCGGTGGGTGGCAGGACGTTTCGGTCGCAAAGCGGCTGATCGTCGAGGCGATCGAGCGCTTCAACGACAAGAAATGATCAGGACCCGGTAAGGGTCTTCATCCGAGATGCCAAATCCTCCGGATCGCCTTCGATCCGGAGGATTTTTTTGCGCGCGGTTTCGCCGCTGAGAATGGACAGGGAGCTCTTCGGCAGGTGGAGCGCCTTGGCCAGCAGTTCCACCAGCGCCTTGCTCGCCTTTCCTCCTTCGGGAACGGCGGTCACGCGCGCCTTCAGGAAGACCGATCCGTCGTCCGCCCTCTCTACACCGTCCACACGGTCCCGTCCGGCGCCGGGGATCAGCCGAACGGCCAGCCGGACATGGTCGGGGTGAAGGCTGTAGGGGAGGCTCACGCAACCAGCGGGTAGAGGCTTGTCCACAGGAGCGAGCGAAGGAAGAAGATGATCAGCAGGACGATGATCGGCGAGATGTCGATGCCGCCGAGATCCGGCATGACGCGCCGGATCGGCCTCAGCACCGGTTCCGTCACATTGTAGAGGAAGGTGCCGATCGCATTGACGAACTGGTTGCGGGAATTGATGACGTTGAAGGCGTAGAGCCAGGAGAAGATGGCGCTGGCGATCAGCACCCAGGTATAGAGGTTCAAAGCCAGATCGATCGTCTGAAACAGCGCGAGCATCAAGGTCTCCATTTCTTGTTGACAGACATGTAGACATTGGCGAACTAACGGGCAAGGGCCGGGCCCGGGCAGCGGACCAACGTGTTTAACGGCTCCGCGCCGGTGTCGCCCGCTTGCGGAAAGTTCTCTTCCGATGCCCACCCCCACCACCGGCGATCGCTTTGCAGCGTTCAGACACGCCTCCTATGCGCGGTTCTTCACGGCCCGGTTCCTTGCAGCATTCGCCATCCAGATCATCAGCGTATCCGTCGGCTGGCAGATGTACGACGAGACGGGAAGCGCTCTTTATCTGGGCCTGATCGGCCTCTTCCAGTTCCTGCCCTCGCTGCTGCTCATCCTGGTCACCGGCTCCGTCGCCGACCGTTACAACCGCCGGGCCATCGTCGCGATCTGCCTTGCGGTCGGGTTCGCCTGTGCGCTCGCTCTTCTCGTGCTAACGAGTGCCGGACTTTTCATCCCGTGGGTGGTCTTCGTGATCCTGACGGTCTTCGGCATCGAGCGGGCCTTCATGGGGCCGGCCGTGCAGTCGCTCGCGCCAAACCTCGTGCCGGAGCGGGATCTCGCCAACGCCATCGCCTGGAACTCATCCTCATGGCAGACCGCCTCGATCGTCGGACCGGTGGCTGGAGGCCTGCTTTACGGCATGGGTGCAACCATCGCCTATTCCGTGGCGCTAGGAATGCTCGCGCTGGCGGTGGTTCTCGTCTTGCTGGTCCCGAAGCCGGCCCAGCGGACGGGATCGAAAACCGTGAGCTGGACCGAAATCCTGGCGGGCTTCCGGTTCATCGGCCAGGAAAAAGTGGTGCTCGGCGCCATCTCGCTCGACCTGTTCGCCGTGCTCCTGGGGGGAGCCGTGGCGCTGATGCCCATCTTCGCCCGCGACATCCTGGTTCTCGGCCCGTGGGGCCTGGGGCTTTTGCGGGCGGCTCCCGGCATCGGGGCGGTCGCCGTCGCTCTATGGCTTGCCTTCTATCCCATTCGGAGCAATGCCGGTGTTGCGATGTTCGCGGGCGTCTCCCTGTTCGGTGCCGGGACGATCGTCTTCGGCATTTCGCATACCGCGTGGCTGTCGATCGCGGCCCTCATGCTGATGGGCGCGTCCGACATGATCTCGGTCTATGTACGGGAAACGCTGATCGTGCTCTGGACGCCGGACGAGGTTCGCGGCCGGGTGAATGCGGTGAACATGGTGTTCGTCGGCGCTTCCAACGAGCTCGGCGAGTTCCGGGCCGGCACTATGGCGTCCGTCTTAGGTGCGGTGCCCGCCGTCGTCATCGGCGGCGCCGGAACGCTGGCGGTCGCCGCGCTCTGGGCGCTGCGCTTTCCCCAACTGCGCCGGATCGACAGCCTGGATGCTCCGGACCGCTGACGCCCCTTGAAGCGGGGGTAGCCGGCTGTCTCGCTCAGGCCGGAGCGGTTTCCTGCGGGTCGTCCCGTTTCTCGGCCGCGACCCTGCACTCCTGCCGATCGAAGACCAGATCGAGGAAGCTCCAGAGCCATTGCCGGAGCGGTGCGTCGAAGATCATCCGGCCTTCCAGATGCTCGCTGCCCTTCTGGGTGTTCGGCATGATGAAGCGGTGTTCGCCGCGCACCACCCAGCGCTGCATCATGGCACGCGTCAGCTCCGCGTGGAACTGGACACCCCAGGCATTCCGTCCGTAGCGTATCGCCTGGTTCGGATAGGCATCGCCTTCCGCAAGGCGCTGCGCGCCATGGGGCAAGCTGAATCCCTCCCGGTGGAAGTGATAGACCATCTGCGGCCAATGCGGCATCAGCAGCCGTCCATGCTCGGTGGTCCGAAGGGGATACCAGCCGATCTCCGCCAGGCCGTCCTTGTGGGCCGCGACCGTGCCGCCAAGGTGGCGAACCATCATCTGTGCCCCGAGACAGATGCCGAGGAAGGGCTTGTCCTCCTTCAGGGGCACACCGATCCAGTCCGTCTCCTTCCGGATATAGGGCTCAGGATCGTTGGCGCTCATCGGCCCGCCGAAGATGACGGCGCCGGAATGGCCAAGGAGCGTTTCAGGAAGCGGATCGCCGAGGACCGGGCGGCGGATGTCGAGAGGATATCCCTTGTCGACCAGCATCTGGCCTACACGGCCTGGCGAGGAGTTCTCCTGGTGAAGCACCACCAGTATGGGAAGCTTCCCCGGTTTGCGGAGTGTTCCTGCCTGCGTGAACGGCCTGTTCAAATGCGTTACGCCTCCGGCTCGGAGCGTGCCTGCGCCTCCTGCCGCTGCAGGACACGGTCGCGGGATGAAACGCCGAGAAGATCTGCGATCCGCCAGATCACATGATCCTCCATCTCGCTTCGTCTCCCGTCCGCATGGACGAGATCCCAAAGGACGCCAAGGAGTTCGACGCGCTGGTCGGGGTCCAGATGGCGGTTCAGATCGGACGTGAAGCGATAATAGTCGACTGCCTCGTGACCTGCCTCGCGTCCCGCATCGACGAGTTCGGCGAGCTTGTCATCATCGAGGTCGTAGCGCTCCCGCAAAAGATCGTGCAGATGCCGCTGTTCCTCCTGCGATACAGTGCCGTCGGCCTCCATGACCTGGAAGCAAAGGGCCGCGAAGGCCACACGCGGATCGCCTGGCGCGAAAGCGCTTTCCGTTCTGCTCGCGGCGAGACTCTGGATGAAGGCCTGAAGACGCTCGAACATACAGGACCTCGTCAGAACAGCCGGAGGCGGTTGGCCGGCTCCGAGGAGGCGGGATCCTTCACGCCCGGATCATCGGGCGGTCGGCCGAAGAACGGATCGGGTTCTTCTTCCGGCTTCGGCGGCTGCGTCGTGTTTTCCATGGCTGCAGCAATCGGCACCACGCGCTTCTGCTCGGGCCTGCGGTCGTCGCCAGCCATGCCGGTACTCGGCTCCGGCTCCGGCTGCGCTGCAGGCGTGACGTCCACGACGGCCGCCGTTCGTTGCTGCTCAGGCTCCGGTTCGGAAGCGACGGGGGGCAGTTCCGCAATCGCCCCGCCGGTGGGGTCACCTTCTTCTATGGGGCCTTCGAGCTGCCCGAAGGGGACCTTCCATTCGAAGGCGTCGATGCGGCCGGAAACCGGCGACATGGGCAGCCATTGTTCGGAGACGAGGCCGTCCGCCACCCATGCCGGATCGCGCGGGGCGCGAAGCGCCTGAGCCATCCAGTGGCGGATGCGGCCCTGGTCCCCGGTATCGGCTTCCTCGATATCGGCGAGCAGGAGGTATATGCTCTCCCGCGGGCCCATGCGGGCCGCGGCCTCCGCCTTGGCGCGGGCGCGTTCGAGTTCCCTCGCATCGAGAGCGGCTTCCGCGACGGCGACAAGCGACTCGACGTTGTTGGGGCGGATCGCTTCCAGCTTTTCAGCTCTCTTCAACCGGTCGACCGCGCTGTCGCCGCTTCTTGCCCGGACATAGGTTCTGGCGATCTCCGGATGAGGTGCTGCTTTCCAAACGCCTTCCAGAACGGATGCCGCACGGCGGATATTGTCCTCGCGCAGGTAGCCTTTCGCGGCAATGACGGCGGCGGGAACGAGATCCTTCGCGAGCTTCAGCGCCGCGAGCGCATCATCGCGCGCGGCCTTCGGCTCGGATTCCAGCCGCTCGCCGGCCTTGGCCGTCAGAAGCACCGCCTTCCACCGGTCGGCCTGCTTCCTGTCGATGACACTGGCGATGCGTTGCTGTTCCAGCAGGCGGATCGCTTCGTCCCAGCGGCCGTCGCGACAGCGCGCTTCCAGCGTCGCCTCAGCCGCCCAGGGAAGATAGGGCGCATGTTCGGCGGCGCGCTCGGCATATTGTCTGGCCGCTTCGTCCGCTCCGGCACGGCGTGCCTCCACATAGAGCCCGCGCAGACCGAGCTCGCGCGTTTCCGGGTCTTCGGCCATGCGCTCGAAGCGTCGCCGGGCATCGTCGTGGCGACCCTCGATCAGGGCGGCCTGGGCGTCGAGCAACTGGAGCAGCGGCTCCTGGTCGGCACGCAGCAGGCCCTGGGCGCGCAAGCTCATCTTGCGGGCGAGGATGGCGTTGCCGGCACCGGCGGCGATCAGCCCGGTGGAGAGCGCCTGGTAGCCGCGGTCGCGCTTGCGGGCACGGAAATAGCGGCGGACGGAATGGGGCGAAGTCCAGATCAACTGCACCAGCCACCAGAGGATCATGATCGCCGCGATCACGGCTGCAAGCGCGGTGGCCGCCACCATCAGGCTGGTCTCGATCAGATAGTCCTGCCAGGTGATCGAGATCAGGCCGGGCCTGTCTGCAAGCCAGGAGAAGCTCCATCCGAGAGCAAGGACGACGAGGATGAACACAAATATTCTGATCATGCCGCCATTCCTCAGTTCTGCTGGCCGGTTTCGCTGACGGCCCGCGTGACCGCGTCGCCGATAAGCCCGTCGACCGCGATCCGCGCATCGAGGGCCCGCCGGAAATCCGCCGAGGCATCCTTGGCCTCCTGCGGCAGGGTGTCCCATTCGGCGGCCGCAGCGGGAAGGTCTCCTGCATCCAATGCGGCTTCCATTCGCGAGACGATCGCGTCAGGGCTATCACCTTCGACGTCACCGGTGCGTCGGACCTTCACGACGGAGAGGGCGCTCGACATCAGCCGGCCGGCGATGCCTTGATCCTGCTCCGGCGCGGCGGCCGCATCGACAATACGGTCTCTCGCCGCGGAGAACCGTTCCACCAGCTGCGCACGGGTCGGCACGCCTTCATCGCTGTACGGCCGAAGCCGTTCGGCAATCTGCCCGTCGGGGGCGACCGCCGCGAAGGTTTCCAGTTCGGTGCCGAACGAACTGCCGCGATCGACGGCGGCCTTCAACGCTGCAGCGGCGATGGCGCGGGCGGCGGCTTCCTCCGCTCCCGGCTCGTTCAGTTTTGCCTCGGCTGCGTCGAGCCGTGCCTGTAGCTGCTCCAGAAGCACAGCGTTTTCGGAGACCGTGCTTTGTGTGGCGGTTCGAATTTCCGTCAGTTGCTGCTCGATCGCTGCGAACCGGTCTTCGGCGCCGCTATCCTGAGCGCGCTCTGCCAAAGCAGCTTCCAGGCCGTCGATCCGTGCCGTGAGCGCAGGATCGGTGGGGGGGGCGGCAGGCGTCTGGCGGAGAGCTTCTATCTCCTGGCGAAGCGACTGGATCTCGCCGCCGACATCGGCCGAACGGGCGACCGCGGGAAGGTAACCGGCATACTGCATGCTGCCGGCGAGCGCGAGCGCCACGATGCCGCCGAAGATGCCGGCTGCAATCAGGGTGGAGGTGGCGGCCGGCTTCCTGTCGGAGGAGGCCGAGAACTCCTCCTCAGCCGCGCCGGGTCGGCTGGCGGGTCGTTCGACCTCCGCCGCGGCGACCGGCTCGGTAGCGGGCTGCTCTGCGGCCACGGGCGGCTCGCCGACCGGCTCCTCCTCGGCTGCCTTTGCCGGCGACGGATCGGAGTTCGGCGCGACCTCGGGCGGCTGGTTCTCTTCGACGGACGCATCCGGCGTTCCGTCGGCCGCTGCGTCCGTGTCATTGCTGCGGACCGGTTCTGCAACCGCCGCTTCTTCCGCCGTCAGGTCGATCGTCGCGGGTTCCTTCTTCGGCTTCGGGCGGCGGGGCGGTTTTTCCGGTTCCATCGAGACCTCGTTCTGCAAGTTCCTCCTGAAACTAGTAACAGGGGCGATTGAAGGGAAGGGGCGAGACGGATTTTGAGCCTTGCCGGCGCTTAAAGGAGGGCAAGCAGGCTATCTTCATCCGGGCGGGCGGAAATGCGGACATTGGGCCGCAGCGCCTCGGGCACGGCCTCCATGATGTTCCCGCTCAGGCAGAGAAGCCGGGCATGGCCGGGGACGTCGTCAACCGCAGCAAGTTCAAAGAAGCGACGCGCGGTTTCGCGGGAATAGAACAGGACGGCATCGACAGGAGGACGCCGGAGCGCCGCCGTCATCGCTTCCGGTGCGACTTCAAGCGGCCGCATGGTGTAGGCCCTGGCGACAGTATGGGGAATCCGAAGCTCCGCAAGTCCCGCTTCAAGCGACGGTGAACGGGGCCATCCGGCCAGATAGAGCAGGGGTACCGCCGAGGCCAGGCGCGACCATCGCCCGGCGAAGAGCCGCACCATGCTCGCACCCGTTCCCTCGGCCGCTTCGACGTCGGAGAAGCCGGCTTCGCGTGCCGCTCTCGCCGTCGCTTCGCCCACGGTGAACACTGTCGCACCGAGATGGCCTGCCAAGCCGGTGCCGGGGGATTGCGCCACCCGGATGGCCTCCGCGCTGGTGACCAGCAGGGCGCTGTAGGGCTTGTCGAGGGCGTCGCGCACCTCGTCCGGATGATGCCGGGCCTCCGTCACGGGCAGGGTGACGGGATCGTGGCCCAGCGCCTTCAGCCGCTGCGACGTCCGCCGCGAAGCCCCTTGGGGGCGGGTGACCAGGATGCGCACCGGCCTAGCTCCAGGTCTCGAAGAAGCCCGGTCCCGCGGCGGTACGGACACGCTCGCCGGCCTGCCGGCCGAGCGCTTCGGCTTGCCCGCGTACCCCTTCCGTCTCGACGGAGTATTCCTTCTGCCCGTCCGGCGTCAGGATCAGGCCGGAGAAGCGGAGGTGTTCGCCTTCGCAAAGGGCGTAGCCGGCGATCGGCGTGCGGCAGGAACCGTCGAGCGCCATGAGGAAAGCGCGTTCGCAACTGACGGCATCATAGGTCTGCCGGTCGTTGACCGCTTCCAGCAGGGCGTCGACCCGCGCATCGCCGATGCGGCTCTCGATGCAGATGGCGCCCTGGGCCGGTGCCGGCGGAAATTCGGCGGGATCGAGAAGCTCGGTGACCACGTCTTCCTGCGCCAGCCGCTTCAGCCCGGCGAAGGCGAGAAGCGTGGCATCGACATGCCCCTCGTCGAGCTTGCGAAGCCGTGTCCCCACCGAGCCGCGGAAGACAGTGACCTGAAGGTCCGGCCGGATGCGGCGCACCAGCGCCTGGCGGCGCAGCGACGCGGTGCCGACGATCGCGCCATCGGGAAGGGCGGTCAGGCTCGAGGCCGTCCGGCCGATCAGGGCGTCACGGACGTCCTCGCGCGGAAGATAGGCCGAGATGTGGAGCCCTTCCGGCAGGACCGTCGGCATGTCCTTGGAGGAATGCACGGCGAAGTCGAGTTCGCCGGAGGTCAGCTGCTCTTCCAGCTCCAGGGTGAACAGGCCCTTTCCGCCGATCTCGCTGAGCGGCCGGTCGGTGATGCGGTCGCCGGTGGTGGACAGCACGACGATCTCGAACATCTCCTCGGGCAGGTTGTGGGCGGCCATCAGCCTCGCCCGCGTTTCCGCCGCCTGCGCCAGCGCGAGCGGGCTGCCGCGCGTGCCGATCCGGAAAGGTTTTGTTTGCATCCGCTTTCGTCCATTGTTAACCGAAGGCCTTGGTAACCGGCTTTCTCCCAGCCCGCAATCAACGATAGGCTCATGGCGCCCTTTCTCCGCATCCTCGGCATCGAAACAAGCTGCGACGAAACCGCGGCTTCCGTGGTCGTGCGGCATCCCGACGGGCGTGGCGAAATCCTGTCGGACGTCGTTTTGTCGCAGCTCGAGGAGCACAGCGCCTTCGGCGGCGTCGTACCCGAGATCGCCGCCCGCGCCCATGTGGAGGCGCTGGACGGGCTGATCCAGGAGGCACTTGAGCAGGCAAAGGTCTCGCTGCCGGAGATCGATGCCGTGGCGGCCACCTCCGGCCCCGGGCTGATCGGCGGGCTGATCGTAGGACTGATGACCGGCAAGGCGATCGCCAGGGTGACGAACAAGCCCCTCTTTGCGATCAACCATCTCGAGGGACACGCGCTGACGGCGCGCCTGACGGACGGCCTGCCCTTTCCCTATCTGATGCTGCTCGTTTCCGGTGGCCACACGCAGCTCATCCTGGTGCGCGGGGTGGGCGAATACGAGCGCTGGGGCACCACGATCGACGATGCGCTCGGCGAGGCGTTCGACAAGACAGCGAAGCTGCTGGGGCTTCCCTATCCGGGCGGTCCGGCGGTGGAACGGGCGGCCCTCAAGGGCGATCCGGACCGCTTCAAGCTGCCGCGTCCGCTGGTGGGCGAGGCCCGGCTGGACTTTTCCTTCTCCGGGCTCAAGACCGCCGTCCGGCAGGCGGCGACCGAAATCGCGCCTCTGAGTGACCAGGATGTCGCCGACATCTGCGCCTCGTTCCAGAAGGCGGTCTCGCGGACGCTGCAGGACCGCATCGGCCGTGGACTGGCCCGCTTCCGGGGCGAGTATGCGGATGTGGATGTGCAGCCCGCGCTGGTGGTCGCCGGCGGGGTGGCGGCCAATGACGAGATCCGCCGGACGCTGCAGGCTCTCTGCATCGAACACGGCTTCCGCTTCATCGCGCCGCCGATGCGGCTCTGCACCGACAACGCGGCGATGATCGCCTGGGCGGGACTGGAGCGTATGGCGGCAGAGCTTCCGTCCGATCCGCTCGACGTGCAGCCGCGGTCGCGCTGGCCGCTCGACATGAGCGCGCAGACTATGCTGGGTTCGGGCAAGCGGGGGGCAAAGGCATGAGCGTCCGTCAGAATGTCGTCGTCATCGGAGCGGGCGCCTTCGGCACCGCGCTTGCGGCCGTCATGGCCCTGCAGGAGAGCCTGAGGGTGACGCTGGTCGGCCGCAATCCGATCCTGATGAGCGACCTGCGGGATCTGCGATCCCATGACGGCTCGCTGCCGGGCGTCCCGTTGCCGGATGTGCTGGAGTTTTCGGCAGAGCCCGACGCCGTATCGGAGGCTGTGTTCGTTCTTTTTGCCATGCCCTCACAGGCACAAGCCGATGCCGCCCGGCATTATGCTCCCTATCTCGCGCGCCAGGCCGCGGTCGTCACCTGTGCCAAGGGGCTGGAGCGCACCTCCGGAGCATTGCTGACCGAGGTCCTGGAACGGGAACTGCACGGGCGGCCCGCTGCCGCCCTCAGCGGACCCGGCTTCGCCGCGGATATCGCCCGCGGGCTGCCGACGGCGATGACGATCGCCGCGAGCGACACGGATCTCGCGGAAACGCTTGCGCAAACCCTTTCGACCCGGACGTTCAGGCTCTACGCATCCACCGACCGTACGGGAGTCCAGCTGGGCGGAGCGCTGAAGAACGTGCTGGCTATAGCCTGCGGGATCGTTGAAGGTGCGGGGCTGGGCGAATCCGCCAGGGCAGCGCTCATCTCCCGCGGGCTGGCCGAGATGTCCCGCCTCGTGGACCGGATGGGCGGACGTGCGGAGACCGTGCGCGGGCTGTCGGGGCTGGGCGATCTCGTCCTCACGGGCACCAGCCACCAGTCCCGCAACCTTCGCTACGGCATTGCCCTCGGCAGCCAGGCCCATAACGGCGGTAGTGGCGATCTGGTCGAGGGCGCCCATGCCGCCGCCGTCGCCGCCGAGCTGGGGAAGAAGCAGGGCGTGGACCTGCCGATCACCAATGCCGTTGCCGATATCATCGCGGGAAGGCTCGCGATCCCGGCTGCGGTCGAACAACTGATGACGCGCCCGATCACCACGGAATAACTGAAGGAAGAGACATTTCGATGCTGTTCGCATTTCTTTGCACCGACAAGCCCGGCCACCTCAACGTGCGGATGGATACGCGCCCGGCGCATCTCGATCACCTCAACAAGCTCAATGCCGAAGGCACGCTGAAGATGGCGGGGCCGTTCCTGGACGACGAAGGCAAGCCGAACGGCAGCCTGGTGATCGTCGAGGCGGAAGACATGGCTGCCGCGAGAGCGCTTGCCGAGGCCGATCCGTATTATCAGGCGGGTCTTTTCGAAAAGGTCGAGGTGAAGCCCTATAACTGGGTCTTCAACAAGCCGGAGGCCTGAGGCGATGGCATACTGGCTTTTCAAGTCCGAGCCGAATGTCTGGTCCTGGGAAATGCAGAAGGCCAAGGGCGAGGCCGGCGAAGAGTGGACGGGCGTCCGCAACTACCAGGCCCGCAACAACATGCGGGCCATGAAGCTCGGCGACAAGGGCTTCTTCTACCATTCCAACGAGGGGCTGGAGATCGTCGGGATCGTCGAGGTGTGCGCACTCAGCCATCCGGATTCGACGGCGGGAGATGACGCGCGCTGGGACTGCGTCGACATCCGCGCCGTGTGCGACATACCGAAGCCTGTGACGCTCAAGGACATCAAGGCCAACCCGGCGTTCGAGAAAATGTCGCTGGTGACGTCGATGCGCCTGTCCGTGCAGCCGGTGACGGACGAGGAATATGCCGAGATCTGCCGCCTCGGCGGCCTGGACAACCCGCCCCGTTCGCCCGGCTGAGACCACAGTGAAGACAGAGCCTCGTCGCTTCATCCTCGACAACACGACGCTGCAGGTACCGCCGCACGTGCCGGAGATCCGGCTGCATCTTGCCGACGAGGCGCATGATCTCTGGCAGAAGACGGAGGAGGAACTGGAGGAGATCGGGCTGCCGCCGCCCTTCTGGGCCTTCGCCTGGGCAGGCGGACAGGGACTGGCGCGCCACATCCTGGATCATCCGGAAACGGTGCGGGGAAGAAGGGTCCTGGATTTCGCCACGGGCTCGGGGCTGGTGGCGATCGCCGCGCGTATGGCGGGCGCAAGGGACGTTCTGGCTGCCGACATCGACCGCTGGGCCGCCGAGGCCGTTGCCCTCAATGCGGCTGCAAACGGAGTGGAGGTCGCTTTCACCGGCCGCGACCTGACCGGTTCGGTCGTGGACGCTGACACGGTTCTCGCCGGCGACGTGTTCTACGACAGGGACTTCGCCCAGGCGCTGCTGCCCTGGTTCAAGACACTCACCGGACACGGCATTGTTATCCTGGCGGGTGATCCGGGACGGAGCTATCTTCCGAAGGATTGCCTCGAGGCGCTTGCCGTCTACGAGGTGCCGGTGACACGGGCGCTGGAAGACAGCGAGGTCAAGAAGACCACGGTCTGGCGGTTCGTCTAGTTATTGGCGCGGATAACGCAGACGCCGGCCTCGTAGGAGCAGGGGTTCTTGAAACCGTTCAGCCTCAACCCGTCGCCGACATGGATGATGGTGGCTTTGGGCCGCAGCATCGGCGCCCGAGACTTCAGGCGATTGGGGTCGACGACCCAGACCGACCGGCTGAAGGTGCCTACCCGCGGTATTCGCGTGACCGGGCTAGTGTAGCCGATGGAGGGGGCTGCCCTGTAATAATGGTGATAGCCGGAGCCCCGCGCGGAACTGTTCCAGCCGTCCCCTGCCGCGGCAGGCCAGGCCGCAGCCGCGGCGACGGAGCACAAAAAGGCACGCAAGGCCAAGCGTTTCCCGGTCATCATGACCCTCCACTTCAAGCATTAACGGAAGGTTAACACACTTGCCCTAGGGAGTCGCCAAGGCTGTGGGGCTGATGCAGGATTTGGTTAATCCGCAGGGCGCAAGAAGCGGAGATTGAAGGGTTTCGGCCCCAATCGATTTAAATTTGAAATCCGTTTGAAATCGCTTGTCGTAGGGTATATCGGGCATTAAACCACGCTGATTGATGCAATGCACATTTCTTCGGCATGGTGCATTGGCGGGTGCAAGGCCCGGAGACGCTTCAACGCCGCGAGGTCCTGATGGCGAATGTGACAAAAAACCGGCCCCTGTCGCCGCATCTGCAGGTCTACAGATTCATCCCCACCATGGCCATGTCGATCATGCACCGCATAACGGGCGGCGCGCTCTATTTCGGCATGATCCTGGTTGCCGCCTGGCTGATCGCCGCGGCCTCCGGTGAGGAGGCCTTCAACCAGGCCAATGCGCTGTTCGGATCGCTGGTCGGCCAGATCATACTGTTCGGTTTTACCTGGGCGCTGCTGCATCACCTGCTGGGCGGCCTTCGCCACATCATGTGGGACCTCGGATACGGCTTCGAGAAGGAATTCGCCACGAGGCTCGCCAAGGCCAACCTGGCCGGCTCCATCGCCCTGACGGTCCTGGTCTGGCTCGTCGTGATCCTGGTTCGCTGAGGAGGAAGTTCATGGATATGCGTACCCCCCTCGGCAAGGTTCGTGGTCTTGGCTCCGCCAAGAGCGGCACCGATCACTTCTGGAAAGTCCGCACGACCTCCGTCGCGCTCGTGCCGCTCGTTCTCTTCTATGTCGTCTTCCTGATCATGTATGTGGGCCGCCCCTATGCAGAGGTCGTCGGCGCGCTGGCCAATCCCTTCGTGGCGGCCATCAATGCGCTGACGGTCCTGGCGACGGTCGTCCACATGCGCCTCGGCATGGAGGAGGTCATCCAGGACTATATTCACAATGAGGGGGTGAAGGTCGTGCTCCTCATCCTCAATGCCTCCTTCTCCCTTCTGATCGGCGGTCTCTGTCTTATCGCCGTCCTGAAAATCGCATTTGCAGGATAATCCCGCCATGGCATCGATCACTCCCATCGCTCAAGGAACATCTCAGGCCGGCAAGGCCTATACCTATGTCGACCATTCCTATGACGTGATCGTCGTCGGTGCGGGCGGCGCGGGCCTGCGGGCGACGCTCGGTATGGCAGAGCAGGGTTTCAAGACGGCCTGCATCACCAAGGTGTTCCCGACCCGCTCGCATACGGTCGCCGCCCAGGGCGGTATTGCCGCGTCGCTCCAGAACATGACGCCGGACTGCTGGCAGTGGCACCTCTACGACACCGTCAAGGGCTCCGACTGGCTGGGCGACGTCGATGCGATGCAATACCTCGCCATGGAAGCGCCGAAGGCGGTCTACGAACTCGAGCATTACGGTGTCCCCTTCTCGCGCAACGAGGAAGGCAAGATCTACCAGCGGCCGTTCGGCGGCCACATGCAGAACTTCGGCGCCGGTCCCCCGGTGCAGCGCACCTGCGCCGCCGCAGACCGTACCGGCCATGCGATCCTGCATACGCTCTATGGCCAGTCGCTGCGCAACAATGCGGAATTCTTCATCGAATACTTCGCGCTCGACCTGATCATGTCGGACGATGGCCGCTGCACCGGCGTCGTGGCCTGGAATCTGGATGATGGGACGATCCATCGCTTCGCCGCCAAGATGGTGGTGCTGGCGACCGGCGGCTACGGCCGCGCCTATTTCTCGGCCACCTCGGCGCACACCTGCACGGGTGACGGCGGCGGCATGATCGCTCGCGCCGGCCTGCCGCTGCAGGACATGGAGTTCGTCCAGTTCCACCCCACCGGCATCTACGGCTCAGGCTGTCTGATCACCGAGGGAGCGCGCGGCGAAGGCGGCTATCTCGTCAACTCGGAAGGCGAGCGCTTCATGGAGCGCTATGCGCCGTCCGCCAAGGACCTGGCGTCGCGCGACGTGGTTTCCCGCTGCATGACGATGGAAATCCGCGAAGGCCGCGGCGTCGGCAAGAACAAGGACCATATCTTCCTGCATCTCGACCATCTCGATCCGGCCGTTCTTCACGAACGTCTGCCGGGGATTTCCGAGAGCGCCAAGATTTTCGCGGGCGTCGATGTGACGCGCGAGCCGATCCCGGTCCTGCCGACCGTGCACTACAATATGGGCGGTATCCCGACGAACTTCTGGGGCGAGGTGCTAAACGCCGACGGAAACAATCCGGAACGGATCGCGCCCGGCCTGATGGCGGTCGGGGAGGCCGGCTGTGCTTCGGTGCACGGCGCTAACCGCCTTGGCTCCAACTCGTTGATCGACCTCGTCGTCTTTGGCCGCGCCGCGGCCATCCGCGCGGGTCAGGTCATCGACAAGGCCGAGCCTGTTCCGGCGCTCAATACGGCAGCCTGCGACAAGATCATGGATCGCTTCGACCGCATGCGGAACGCGAACGGCGGCACGCCGACGGCGGTGCTGCGCGACAAGATGCAGCGCACGATGCAGGAAGACGCGGCCGTCTTCCGGACGCAGGAGTCGCTCGAATCGGGCTGCCGCCGCATGTCGGCGATCTGGGGCGAACTGAAGGACATCAAGGTCACCGACCGCTCGATGATCTGGAACTCGGATCTCGTCGAGACGCTGGAACTGGAGAACCTGATGGCGAACGCCATCACAACGGTCTACGGCGCGGAAGCACGCAAGGAAAGCCGCGGGTCCCACGCCCGCGAGGATTATACGGAAGGCCCGTTCGGCGGCCGCGACGACGTGAACTGGCGCAAGCACACGCTTGCCTGGGTCAACGAAGCCGGCGACGTGAAGCTCGACTACCGCCCGGTTCATACGGAACTCATCGCCGACGGCATCGATCCCGCCAAGATCGAGCCCAAGGCCCGCGTCTACTGATCCCGAGAGGAACCGGACATGGTTGAACTCGCCCTCCCGAAGAATTCCCAGATCACCGAAGGCAAGGTCTGGCCGAAGCCCGAAGGGGCAGCGAACGTCCGCGAATACCGGATCTACCGGTGGAATCCGGACGACGGCCAGAACCCGCGCATCGATACCTACTACGTCGATATCGACGACTGCGGCCCGATGGTTCTCGATGGTCTTCTCTACATCAAGAACAACATCGACCCGACGCTGACGCTGCGCCGCTCCTGCCGCGAGGGCATCTGCGGTTCCTGCGCGATGAACATCGACGGCTCGAACACGCTGGCCTGCACCAAGGGCATGGACGACATCAGCGGCACCGTGAAGGTCTACCCGCTGCCGCACATGCCGGTCGTGAAGGACCTCGTGCCGGACCTGACGAACTTCTATGCCCAGCACCGTTCGATCGAACCGTGGCTGAAGACGGTTTCGCCTCCGCCTGCGAAGGAGTGGAAGCAGAGCCATGAGGACCGGCTGAAGCTCGACGGCCTCTACGAGTGCATCCTCTGCGCCTGCTGCTCGACCTCCTGTCCCAGCTACTGGTGGAACGGCGACCGTTACCTCGGCCCGGCTGTCCTGCTCCAGGCCTATCGCTGGCTCATCGATTCGCGCGACGAGGCCAAGGGCGAGCGTCTCGACAACCTCGAGGACCCGTTCCGTCTCTATCGCTGCCACACGATCATGAACTGTGCGCAGACCTGTCCGAAGGGATTGAACCCCGCCAAGGCCATCGCCGAAATCAAGAAGATGATGGTCGAACGCCGCGTCTAACGGCGGGCGGAGGGCGGATAGCGCTTGATGTTCGCCCCCGCTGTTCCATGTTGACCTACATGGGCACGGGATGATGGGGCAATCCCGCGCCGTCTTGATTTGGCACGGTTGTTCGCGATAATTCGGCCGTCTTTCATCGATAGTTACGGGCAAACAGGCAGAGATCGGAGTGAAGTGATGCAGTTCAGGTATGTCGCAACGGGCTTGATGGTCGCCATGTCCCTAGCCGGTTGCCAGCGCACCTCCTACAGCCCCTACGACAATCTTCCGTCGCAGCCGGCGCCGCTTCAGGCCCAGCCCGTTCCTTCCGTTCAGTCGAACCAGCTTCCGCCTCCCGGAGGCGCTGGCCAGTTCCCCTCCGCTCCTCAACAGCAGACCGCCGCGCTCGATCCGAATGCATCGGCAGCGCCGGCCACTGCGCTCGACGTCACGAAGGAGCAGATGGTCGGCAACTGGCGGGTCTCGTATGCGGGTTCATCCTGCGACATGTTCCTGACGCTCACCAATCTGGGCAGCGGCTCGCGCGGCGGTACCCGTGGTTGCGCCGGCGAACTGACCACCATGGGGTCGTGGGAAGTCTCTGGCAAGATGGTCCAGTTCAAGGACCGGTCGGGCAATACGATCGGCCGGGTCTACAAGACCGCCGAGAACCGGTTTGACGGTACCACCAATTCCGGACAATCCGTCAGCCTGAGCCGCTGATCGGCAGACCGGAGCGCCGTCCCCGGCCATGGAAGCCATACCCGACTACACGCACAGCGTCGTAGAAGAGCTGAAAGCGCTTGCCGCAGCCGGAACGTTGCAGGCGGACAGGGCACAGTTTGCGGTCGGCGCGAAGCTCGATCGGGTTCTGGCCGATCTCCGCGATGCCCGCCCCGCCAAGAAGAAGAGCGCGCTCGGCTGGCTGTTCGCCAAAGGTAGCGGCAAGCCGAAGCCGATCCAGGGACTTTATGTCCATGGCAGTGTCGGGCGCGGCAAGACCATGCTCATGGAGATGTTTTTCAGGAAGGCGCCGGCTGACCGGAAGCGGCGCGCCCATTTCCACGAGTTCATGGCTGACGTGCACGGGCGCGTCCATGAGCATCGTATGAAGGTGAAGAACGGTGAGGTACGGGACCCGGATCCGATCCCCGCGGTGGCGGCCTCGATCTATGCCGAGGCGGAGCTTCTCTGCTTCGACGAGTTCTCCGTCACCGACATCACCGACGCGATGATCCTCGCACGGCTGTTCACGGAACTGTTCTCGCTCGGCTGCGTCCTGATCGCCACCTCCAACGTCGCGCCTGAAAATCTTTACAAGGACGGGCTGAACAGAGGCCTCTTCCTGCCGTTCATCGACCTCCTGCGCCGGCATGTCGAGGTCACGACGCTGGATTCCGATACCGATTACCGCATGCAGAAGCTTGCGAACCTGCCGGTCTATGTCACCCCGCTCGGCCCCCAGGCGGATGCCACCATGGAGGCGGCCTGGCATCAGGTGACGGATGGCGCACGGGCGGGGCCTGCCGAGGTGCCCAGGAAGGGCCGCTCCATCCATGTGCCCTCGGCTGCCGGACGTATCGCCCGTTTTTCCTTCGCCGACCTGTGCGAGCGGCCGCTCGGTGCGGCCGACTACCTCGCCATCGCGGAGCGTTTCGATTCTATCTTCCTAGAGCGCGTGCCGCAACTCGGGCCGGAAAAACGCAACGAAACTAAGCGGTTCATCAATCTTGTCGACACGCTCTACGACAATGCGATCCGCCTCTACATCTCCGCCGCATCCCCGCCGGAGCATCTGCTGACGGCGAAACGGGGCACCGAAGGCTTCGAATTCGACCGGACCGTGTCGCGGCTTTTCGAGATGCGGAGCGCGGACTATGCGGCACTGCATCATAGCCGACACGGGGAGGCTTCCGTGACATTGCCATAAAATTCTTACGTTTACGTAAGAATTTTATGATCTAACCGATTGAAAAATCTGTGGTCGAAAGAAGCAGTTGCCAATTTCGGCAGTTGTGGGTATGGCGTGGGGCACATTGGCGGGCGGCAAGCCGTGTCGGCCAAGGTTTTGATCGCGAGAGGAAGCTTTTATGGCGCGCAAAAAGATCGCACTCATCGGTTCCGGAATGATCGGCGGCACGCTGGCCCACCTGGCCGGCCTGAAGGAACTCGGCGACATCGTCCTGTTCGACATCGCCGACGGCATCCCGCAGGGCAAAGGCCTCGACATCGCCCAGTCGTCTCCGGTCGAAGGCTTCAACGCCAAGCTGACCGGTGCCAGCGATTATGCCGCGATCGAGGGCGCTGATGTCTGCATCGTCACCGCCGGCGTCGCCCGAAAGCCGGGCATGAGCCGCGACGACCTGCTCGGCATCAATCTGAAGGTCATGGAACAGGTTGGCGCGGGCATCAAGAAATACGCCCCGAACGCTTTCGTCATCTGCATCACCAATCCGCTCGACGCCATGGTCTGGGCGCTGCAGAAGTTCTCCGGCCTGCCGAAGAACATGGTGGTCGGCATGGCCGGCGTTCTCGACTCCGCGCGCTTCCGCCTGTTCATCGCCGAGGAATTCAACGTCTCCGTCCAGGACGTCACGGCGTTCGTTCTCGGCGGCCACGGCGATACCATGGTGCCGCTTGCCCGCTACTCGACGGTCGCCGGCATTCCGCTCACCGACCTCGTCAAGATGGGCTGGACCACCCAGGAGCGCCTGGAGCAGATCATCCAGCGCACCCGTGACGGCGGCGCCGAGATCGTCGGCCTGCTCAAGACCGGCTCCGCTTACTATGCTCCGGCCGCTTCTGCGATCGAGATGGCCGAGTCCTATCTCAAGGACAAGAAGCGCGTCCTGCCCGTCGCCGCTCACCTGACCGGCCAGTACGGCGTGAAGGACATGTATGTCGGCGTGCCGACCGTCATCGGCGCAGGCGGTGTCGAACGCGTCATCGAGGTCGAGTTCAACAAGGACGAGGAAGCCGCCTTCCAGAAGTCGGTCGGCGCGGTCGCAGGCCTCTGCGAAGCCTGCATCAACATCGCTCCTGCGCTCAAGTAATCGCACCAGCCAACCATCCAAGGACAAGCTGATGAACATCCATGAATACCAGGCCAAGGCTCTGCTCAAGAGCTACGGCGCGCCGGTCGCGGAAGGCGTGGCCATCATGAAGGCCGAAGAGGCCGAGGCTGCGGCCAAGTCGCTTCCTGGCCCGCTCTATGTGGTCAAGAGCCAGATCCATGCCGGCGGCCGCGGCAAGGGCAAGTTCAAGGAACTCGGTCCCGATGCCAAGGGGGGCGTGCGCCTCGCCAAGTCGGTCGACGAGGTCGTGGCCAACGTCAAGGACATGCTGGGCAACACTCTGGTGACCGCCCAGACCGGCGAGGCCGGCAAGCAGGTCAACCGTCTCTATATCGAAGACGGCGCCGACATTGCCCGCGAACTCTATTGCTCGCTGCTGGTCGACCGCTCGGTCGGCCGCGTTGCCTTCGTCGTCTCCACCGAGGGCGGCATGGACATCGAGGCCGTCGCCCACGATACCCCGGAGAAGATCCATACGATCGCCATCGATCCGGAAGCCGGCGTCACCGCCGACGACGTGGCGAAGATCTCCAAGGCGCTGGAACTCGAAGGTGCGGCCGCCGAAGATGCGAAGTCGCTCTTCCCGATCCTCTACAAGGCCTTCTCCGAGAAGGACATGTCGCTGCTCGAGATCAACCCGCTGATCGTCATGCAGAACGGTCACCTGCGCGTGCTCGATGCCAAGGTTTCCTTCGACGGTAATGCGCTGTTCCGCCACGACGACGTCAAGGCGCTGCGCGACGAGACCGAGGAAGACGCCAAGGAAATCGAGGCCTCCAAGTGGGACCTCGCCTACGTGGCGCTCGACGGCAATATCGGCTGCATGGTGAACGGCGCCGGTCTCGCCATGGCGACGATGGACATCATCAAGCTCTACGGCAAGGAGCCGGCGAACTTCTGCGACGTCGGCGGGGGCGCTGGCAAGGAGAAGGTGGCGGCAGCCTTCAAGATCATCACTGCCGATCCCAAGGTGGAAGGCATCCTCGTCAATATCTTCGGTGGCATCATGCGCTGCGACGTTATCGCAGAGGGCGTTGTCGCGGCCGTGCAGGAAGTCGGCCTCAAGGTTCCGCTCGTCGTGCGGCTGGAAGGCACCAATGTCGAACTCGGCAAGAAGATCCTGAACGAGTCCGGCCTCGCGATCACCGCGGCTGACGACCTTGACGACGCGGCGAAGAAGATCGTCGCGGCGATCGAAGCCTAACCCGGAAGGACCGCAAGAATGTCTATTCTCGTCAACAAAGACACCAAGGTCATCGTCCAGGGCCTGACCGGCAAGACCGGTACCTTCCACACCGAACAGGCGCTTGCCTATTACGGCACCAAGATGGTCGGCGGCGTTCATCCCAAAAAGGGTGGCGAATCGTGGTCGTCCGGCGTCGATGGCACCTCGCTGCCGATCTTCACCTCCGTCGCTGAGGCCAGGGAAAAGACGGGCGCAGACGCGACCGTGATCTATGTTCCGCCGGCAGGGGCCGCAGACGCGATCATCGAGGCGATCGAAGCCGAGATTCCGTTCATCACCTGCATTACCGAGGGTATCCCGGTCATGGACATGGTGCGGGTCAAGGCCAAGCTCGACAAGTCCAAGTCGCGCCTGCTCGGCCCGAACTGCCCGGGCATCCTGACGCCGGAAGAATGCAAGATCGGCATCATGCCGGGCTCGATCTTCCGCAAGGGTTCGGTCGGCATCGTGTCGCGCTCGGGCACGCTCACCTATGAGGCCGTGTTCCAGACGTCCAACGAAGGCCTCGGCCAGACCACGGCCGTCGGCATCGGCGGCGATCCGGTCAAGGGCACCGAGTTCATCGACGTGCTGGAGATGTTCCTCGCGGACGACGCGACGCAGTCGATCATCATGATCGGCGAAATCGGTGGTTCGGCCGAAGAGGATGCCGCGCAGTTCCTGATCGACGAAGCCAAGAAGGGCCGCAAGAAGCCGATGGCCGGCTTCATCGCGGGCCGCACGGCCCCGAAGGGCCGCACCATGGGCCACGCCGGCGCCGTCGTCTCCGGCGGCAAGGGTGACGCGGAATCCAAGATCGCGGCAATGGAAGCGGCCGGCATCAAGGTTTCGCCGTCGCCAGCGCGCCTCGGCAAGACTCTGGTTGAAGTCCTCAAGGGCTGAGGCCACATAGCGATGCGTTGACGCATCGAATACGCTTGGGGCAGGCGGCGAGGAACATGCGTCGCCTGCCCGGGTTCAGCGTCGGTAGGCGCGGTGTGCCGGCCTTGCGCCGGCGATTGCAGTTTGATGGCGGTGGCCGGCGCCCAGTCACCGGCTTTCAATTACGTCAGGAGGCGGACGCGGCGTCCGCGAAAAACCATGGCACGGCAAGAAGCCAACGAGCAGTTTCTCATCACCTCCTTCCTGGACGGCGCCAATGCCTCCTATATCGAGCAACTCTATGCCCGGTATGAGGATGACCCGAATTCGGTGGGTCCGGAATGGCAGTCCTTCTTCAAGGCCTTGGCCGACAATCCGGAGGATGTGAAGAAGGCCGCCGCCGGCGCCTCCTGGCAGCGCAAGAACTGGCCGGTCACGCCCGGTGGCGATCTGGTCGCCGCACTCGACGGCAACTGGCCGGTGGTCGAGAAGGCTATCGAAGGCAAGGTCAAGGCGAAGGCCGCGGCGGCTGCCGCAGCCACGGGAACGCCCGTCAACGAAGCCGACGTGCTGCAGGCCACGCGCGATTCCGTTCGCGCCATCATGATGATCCGCGCCTACCGAATGCGTGGCCACCTGCATGCCAATCTCGATCCGCTCGGGCTTGCCGTGCCGGTCGAAGACTATAACGAGCTTTCGCCGACGGCTTATGGCTTCACCGAGGCGGACTACGACCGCAAGATCTTCATCGACAACGTGCTGGGGCTGGAATACGCGACGGTCCCTGAAATGCTCGACATCCTGAAGCGGACCTACTGCTCCACGATGGGTGTGGAGTTCATGCATATCTCCAACCCCGAGGAGAAGCAGTGGATCCAGGAGCGGATCGAGGGGCCGGACAAGGGCGTGGAGTTCACCCCGAACGGCAAGAAGGCGATCCTCCAGAAGCTGGTCGAAGCCGAAGGCTACGAGCAGTTCCTGGACGTCCGGTTCAAGGGCACGAAGCGCTTCGGCCTCGATGGCGGCGAATCGCTTATCCCGGCGCTGGAGCAGATCATCAAGCGGGGCGGCCAGGACGGTCTGGAAGAGATCGTTCTCGGCATGGCTCACCGCGGCCGCCTCAACGTGCTCACCAACGTGATGGGCAAGCCCCACCGCGCGGTCTTCCATGAGTTCAAGGGCGGTTCCTTCAAGCCGGACGACGTCGAAGGTTCGGGCGACGTGAAGTACCACCTCGGCGCCTCGTCCGACCGCGAATTTGACGGCAACAAGGTGCACCTGTCGCTGACTGCGAACCCGTCTCACCTCGAGATCGTCAACCCGGTCGTCATGGGCAAGGCGCGCGCCAAGCAGGACATGCTGGCCAAGGTCTGGGAAGGCGACATCATTCCGCTCAAGGAGCGGGCCAAGGTGCTGCCGCTTCTTCTCCACGGCGACGCCGCTTTCGCGGGCCAGGGCGTGGTGGCTGAAATCCTAGGCCTTTCCGGCCTGCGCGGCCACCGCGTCGCCGGTACCATGCATTTCATCATCAACAACCAGATCGGCTTCACCACCAATCCGGCGTATTCGCGTTCGTCGCCCTACCCGTCCGACGTCGCCAAGATGATCGAGGCGCCCATCTTCCACGTCAACGGGGACGATCCGGAGTCGGTCGTCTACGCCGCCAAGATCGCCACCGAGTACCGGATGAAGTTCCACAAGCCGGTGGTCGTGGACATGTTCTGCTATCGCCGCTTCGGC
The DNA here is from genome assembly GCF_902153245.2 of Pseudorhizobium endolithicum. Taxonomy (GTDB): domain Bacteria; phylum Pseudomonadota; class Alphaproteobacteria; order Rhizobiales; family Rhizobiaceae; genus Neorhizobium; species Neorhizobium endolithicum. The sequence continues at coordinate 602,904 of NZ_CABFWF030000012.1, read as the reverse complement.
CACAACGAAGGCGACGAGCCGGCGTTCACGCAGCCGAAGATGTACAAGGTCATCCGCTCCCACAAGACGGTGGCACAGCTTTATGCGGATCGCCTGGTCGCCGAGGGGCTGATCACCGACGGCGAATTCGAGAAGATGAAGGCCGATTGGCGCGCGCATCTGGAACAGGAATTCGAGGCCGGCCAGACCTACAAGCCCAACAAGGCCGACTGGCTGGACGGCGTCTGGTCCGGATTGCGCTCGGCCGACAACGCCGACGAGCAACGCCGCGGCAAGACCTCCGTGCCGATGAAGCAGTTGAAGGAGATCGGCCGCAAGCTGTCGACCATCCCGGACGGCTTCAATGCCCACCGCACGATCAAGCGCTTCATGGAAAACCGTGCGCAGATGATCGAGACCGGCGAGGGGATTGACTGGGCGATGGCGGAAGCGCTCGCATTCGGTTCGCTTGCCGTCGAAGGCACGAAGATCCGGCTTTCGGGCCAGGACTGCGAGCGCGGTACCTTCTCGCAGCGTCACTCCGTGCTCTACGATCAGGAGACGGAAGACCGCTACATTCCGCTTGCCAACCTGTCGCCGACCCAGGCGCGCTACGAGGTCATCAACTCGATGCTCTCCGAGGAAGCGGTGCTGGGATTCGAGTATGGCTATTCGCTGGCGCGCCCGAATGCACTGACACTCTGGGAAGCGCAGTTCGGCGACTTCGCCAACGGTGCGCAGGTGGTGTTCGACCAGTTCATCTCGTCGGGCGAGCGCAAGTGGCTGCGCATGTCCGGCCTCGTCTGCCTGCTGCCGCACGGCTACGAAGGTCAGGGACCCGAGCATTCGTCGGCCCGCCTGGAGCGCTGGCTGCAGATGTGTGCCGAGGACAACATGCAGGTTGCGAACTGCACGACGCCGGCAAACTACTTCCATATTCTGCGCCGCCAGGTGAAGCGTGACTTCCGCAAGCCGCTGATCCTAATGACGCCGAAATCGCTGCTGCGCCACAAGCGGGCGACCTCCACACTTGCGGAGATGGCCGGCGAATCTGCCTTCCATCGCCTGCTGTGGGACGATGCGGAAGTCATCAAGGACGGCCCGATCAAGCTGCAGAAGGACGCCAAGATCCGCCGCGTCGTGATGTGCACCGGCAAGGTCTATTACGACCTCCTGGAAGAGCGCGAGAAGCGCGGCATCGACGATGTCTACCTGCTTCGCATCGAGCAGCTCTATCCGTTCCCGGCAAAGGCGCTGATCAACGAACTGTCCCGCTTCCGCAATGCGGAAATGGTCTGGTGCCAGGAAGAGCCGAAGAATATGGGTTCCTGGGCGTTCATCGACCCCTATCTGGAGTGGGTGCTGGCGCATATCGATGCCAAGTACCAGCGCGTCCGCTACACCGGCCGCCCGGCAGCGGCGTCGCCAGCCACGGGCCTGATGTCGAAGCACCTCGCCCAGCTTGAAGCATTCCTCGAAGACGCGCTCGGCGGCTGATCTGGCCGCCAGCGACAAGATCGACATTCTAGAGAAACGGAAACAGTCCATGGCCACCGAAATCCGCGTCCCTACCCTCGGCGAGTCCGTCAGTGAGGCAACCGTCGGCACCTGGTTCAAGAAAGTCGGCGATACCGTGAAGGCGGACGAGCCGCTGGTTGAGCTGGAGACCGACAAGGTCACAGTCGAGGTCCCGGCGCCCGCTTCCGGCGTTCTGACGGAAATAGTCGCCCAGAACGGCGAGACTGTCGGGCTCGACGCGCTTCTCGGCCAGATCGCCGAAGGTGCTGCCGGTGCTGCACCGGCTGCTCCCGCCAAGGCCGCGGAAGCGGCTCCGGCGAAGACCGCCGAGCCGGCACCGGTCACCAAGGGCGCCTCCGACATGCCCGCAGCACCTGCTGCCGCCAAGATGCTGTCCGAGAACAATCTGTCTGCCGATCAGGTGGAAGGGTCCGGCAAGCGCGGTCAGGTCCTGAAGGGCGATGTGATTGCCGCCGTCGCCAAGGGCGTCTCCGCTCCGGCGGCCGCCGCCGAGGCTCCGAAAGCCGCCCGCGCTCCCTCCACCACCGAGGATGCGGTTCGCGAAGAGCGTGTGAAGATGACGCGTCTGCGCCAAACGATCGCGCGCCGCCTCAAGGACGCCCAGAACACCGCCGCCATGCTGACCACCTACAACGAGGTGGACATGAAGGCGGTCATGGACCTGCGCAACCGCTACAAGGACGTGTTCGAGAAGAAGCACGGCGTGAAGCTCGGCTTCATGGGCTTCTTCACCAAGGCCGTGACCCATGCGCTGAAGGAACTGCCGGCCGTCAACGCCGAGATCGACGGCACTGACATCATCTACAAGAACTACTGCCATATCGGCGTCGCCGTCGGGACGGACAAGGGGCTGGTCGTGCCGGTCGTACGTGACGCCGACCAGATGTCGATCGCCGAGATCGAGAAGGAAATCGGCCGCCTCGGCAAGGCCGCCCGCGACGGGCAGCTCGGCATGGCCGACATGCAGGGCGGTACTTTCACCATCTCCAATGGCGGCGTCTACGGTTCGCTGATGTCCTCGCCGATCCTGAACGCGCCGCAGTCCGGCATCCTCGGGATGCACAAGATCCAGGAGCGTCCGGTCGCCATCGGCGGCCAGGTCGTCATTCGTCCGATGATGTATCTGGCGCTGTCCTACGACCACCGGATCGTCGACGGCAAGGAAGCCGTCACCTTCCTGGTGCGCGTCAAGGAAAGCCTGGAGGATCCGGAACGCCTGGTTCTCGACCTCTAAGGTGTCACAACAGGGAAGAGCGGCATGGAACCTGCATCGGCGAACGCGGCCCAACTCGTGGTCCTGTTGGTCTTAAGCGTCATCCTGCTGCTCTTCCATATCCTGCTGCAGGGATTTCTCGCGACGCGGGAGCTTGGATCTGCCTGGAATGCCGGGCCGCGTGACGAGGAACGGCAGCCGAAGAATGCAGCTGCCGGGCGCGCGCGCCGTGCCTCCAGCAACTACCAGGAGACCTACCCGGCCTTCATCGGCCTTCTCCTCGGGCTTGCTTTCTTTGGGGATCCGTCAGGTGTCGGCGTCGCAGGCGCCTGGACCTGGCTCATCGCGCGCATCGTCTATATCCCGCTCTACCTGGCGGGCATTCCCTATATCCGCTCCCTTGCATGGCTGGTGAGCATCGTCGGCCTCGTCGTCATGATGGCCACGCTTTTGTTCTGAGAGATCACGTCATGCACTCCTATTTCATCGAATTGATCTCGCTGATGGCCATCTTCTTCTTCGCCATCGTGTCGCCCGGCGCAGACCTGGCCATGGTGATGCGGCAGGCGCTGGTGCATGGCCGGCGGCAGGCGATCATCACGAGCTTCGGCATCGGCACGTCGCTGATGTTCCATGTCACCTACACGATCCTCGGCCTCGGGCTGATCATTTCCCAGTCGGTCTACCTCTTCAACATCGTAAAATGGCTGGGCGTCGCCTATCTCATCTACATCGGCGTGAAGGCACTGAGGGCCGGCAGGACCGAGATCACCATCTCGGCGGAGATCGAATCCGGCGCTGTTCGAAGCCAGACGGCTTCGAAGGCATTCATGCTCGGCTTCGCCGCCAACGCACTCAATCCGAAGGCGGTCTTCTTCTTCCTGTCGATCTTTTCGACCGTCGTCAGCGCCCATACGCCGATGGCGATCAAGTTCGGCTACGGCATGGTGATGGCAACCTGCCTCATTCTGTGGTTCGTGGGCGTGAGCGCGTTCATGACGACGCCGCGCATGCGTTCGGCGTTCTCACGCGCCAGCAAGTGGATCGACCGGACCAGCGGCGTGGTGTTCATTGCGCTCGGAATCAAGCTTGCGACTGAAAAAGCGGCCTGAGGGCCATTCTCGAAGTATCGGCGGGTGACGCCGGAAACAGGACTAGGATCTAGAACATGGCTTATGATGTTGTCGTAATCGGAAGCGGCCCTGGCGGTTACGTCTGCGCCATCAAGGCGGCCCAGCTCGGCCTGAAGGTCGCGGTCGTGGAGAAGCGCGCCACCTATGGCGGCACCTGCCTCAATGTCGGCTGCATTCCGTCGAAGGCACTGCTGCACGCGTCGGAAATGTTCCATCACGCGGCGCACGGCCTGGATTCGCTTGGCATCGAGGTTGCAGCCCCACGGCTCAATCTCGAGAAGATGATGGCGCACAAGGACGCGACGGTGAAGTCCAACGTCGACGGCGTGGCCTTCCTGTTCAAGAAGAACAAGATCGAAGCCTTCACCGGCACCGGCAAGATCGTCGCGGCCGGCAAGGTCTCCGTCACCGGCGATGACGGCAAGGTGCAGGAGCTGGAGACCAAGAACATCGTCATCGCGACGGGCTCCGACGTTGCCGGCATTCCGGGCGTCAACGTCGAGATCGACGAGAAGGTGATCGTCTCCTCCACCGGCGCGATCGCGCTGGACAAGGTGCCGCAGAACCTCGTAGTCGTCGGCGGCGGCGTGATTGGTCTGGAACTCGGTTCCGTCTGGATGCGTCTCGGCGCAAAGGTGACGGTCGTCGAATACCTGGACACGATCCTCGGCGGCATGGATGGCGAGGTATCCAAGCAGTTCCAGCGCATGCTGGCCAAGCAGGGAATGACCTTCAACCTGGGTGCCAAGGTGACGGGCGTCGAGAAGTCCGGCGCCGGCGCCAAGGTCACCTATGAGCCGGTGAAGGGCGGCGACGCCGTCAGCGTCGAGGCCGACGTCGTGCTGATCTCCACCGGCCGCAAGCCCTACACAACCGGGCTCGGTCTGGAAGAGGCGGGTGTGGCGCTCGACAATCGCGGCCGCGTCGAGATCGACGGGCACTACAAGACGAATGTTGACGGCATCTATGCGATCGGCGACGTGGTGAAGGGACCGATGCTCGCCCATAAGGCTGAAGACGAGGGTGTTGCGCTCGCGGAAATCCTCGCCGGCCAGCACGGGCACGTCAACTACGACGTCATTCCGGGCGTGGTTTACACGCAGCCGGAAGTTGCCTCGGTCGGCAAGACCGAGGAAGAGCTGAAGGCGTCGGGCGTTGCCTACAAGGTCGGCAAGTTCCCGTTCACCGCGAACGGCCGCGCCCGTGCGATGCAGGTAACCGACGGTTTCGTGAAGATCCTCGCCGACAAGGAGACCGACCGCGTTCTCGGCGGCCATATCGTCGGCTTCGGAGCGGGCGAGATGATCCACGAGATTGCCGTTCTGATGGAGTTCGGCGGCTCGTCTGAAGACCTCGGCCGAACCTGCCATGCGCACCCGACCATGTCGGAAGCGGTGAAGGAATCGGCCCTCGCCACGTTCTTCAAGCCCCTCCACATGTGAAAACGCAAATCGGGGATTAATTCTTATCCATCTTCCGGGCCGCGCCTTGTCCAGCAGGGCGCGGCCTTTTACCTTGTCATTGTTTTTGTTGCTCTTTTGACAAGGATCAAGACCATGGCCTCCTCATTCCAGGCTTATCCCGTGAGCTTTTCACGGGCGCAACGGGCCATCCACTGGGTGACCGTGCTGCTGATCGCATGGCAGTTCATCGTCCCCTCCATCGGGGCCTTCGACAAGATGAAGGCCGTTCGCGCCGCCGCGCAGAAGGCGGCCGAGACTGCTGCCGAGGGCGGCGCTCCAATCGACGTGCCACGGCTCGACGCCGTGACCGGCATCCTGCTGCAATCCCACTTCCTCGTCGGTATCCTGATCCTCGCGCTGACCTTCTCACGCCTGTGGCTGAGGGTGACGCGGGGAGCGCCGGCCGAGCCGGAAGGCGAGCCGCTGGTCTTCAGGCTGCTTGCAAAGGTCACCCATGCCGGGCTCTATGCGGTGCTGCTGGCCATGCCGCTCTCGGGCATCGCCTTCAAGTATCTCGGTCTCGGCTTCGCCCATGATCCGCATGTGGGGCCGTTGAAGGGCCTGACGATCCTGCTGATCGTGCTTCACGTCGCCGGAGCGCTCGTGCATCAGTTCCTCTGGAAGACCAATGTCCTGCGCCGGATGACCGTGGGCTAATCCGCTTGGCCGGCGCGGGTGACGGTGAAACCCTGTTGGCGCAGGAGCTCCACCAGGCCATCCTCGCCCGGCAGGTGCAGGGCGCCGACGGCTAGGAAGACCGGACCATCGGCAAGGAGAGGGGCGGCACGTTCCGCCATGCGGTGGTTGCGGTTCGAGATGACGGCGCTCTCGAAGGCGGCGTAGGCGCTTTCGTCCTCGTCCGTCGATGTGGGGGTGAGGGCCTTCAGCGCGGGGATTGTCTGCCCCGTCTCCTCCGACAGATAGAGTTTCGTCACCGTCTCCACGACATCGTCCATGCGGTCGCCGAGCCGGACGGTTTCCACCAGCGCCTGGAGGTGAAAGTCGATCGGCATTTCGGCCATAGCCGCCAGCTGCTCTTCGAGTGTTTCCAACCCTTTTACCGGCTTGCCGGCCGCTATGGCGTCGAGTGCAAGCTTCTTGTCGAGAAAGACCGCACCGTCCGACTTGCGTGCGGTCTCACAGGCGGAGCTCGCCACGAAGCCGGCAAGCATCCACGGCTTCATCCGTGAAACGGCGGAAAGAATGAGCCCGCGCTTCTTCAAACCCTCTTCCAGATCGGCCAGGTCCGCGGCGGGAAGAAGCGTCTCGATCGACCGGCCGTCGGTGAACATGGTCAGGTCAGGCTTCGACAGGATGGCGGCCATCCCCTTCCTCTCGTCGAGGATCTCGTCGGATTCGATCACGATCGTCCGGGCGGCAGCATGTGCCTCGGCGGCACCCGGCGGCATCTTCAGGACGCGCGGGTCCGTCACATGCATGGTGCCCAGCAGGTAGGAGGGCGGCAGCCCGTTTTTCTCGATCTTCCAGAACAGGCCGCGGCCGTTGATCGCCTGGCGTCCCTCTTCAAGGACCGATGCGTAGCGTTGCGGATCATCCTCCCGCAGTTTTTCGAGCAGATCGGCTCCCCGGCACTCCTGCGCCATCGCCGGGGAAAGCGAGAACAGCACGAGAAGGAAGGTGAGGAGCACAAGGAGATGCAGGGCGGCCATCAGCCACAGGCAGAGCGAGGGCAGTTTGCTTGCGAGTGCGCGGAGGTGATCGGAGAAAGCGAATGTCGTCATGTCAACGGTTCCATGTCTCCGAAGCCTTATCGGCAGCCCTTCACCAAGAGCTTAAGGGTGATGGTTAAGGCATGCTATGCGCGCGGATGTGCCCGATCGTAAACTTCCAGAAGGCGCGCCGTATCCACCCCGGTATAGACCTGCGTCGTCGAAAGGCTGGCATGGCCGAGGAGCTCCTGGATCGTCCTCAGGTCTCCGCCCCCGGCGAGCAGGTGCGTGGCGAAGGAATGGCGAAGCGCATGCGGCGTCGCCGAATCCGGCAATCCCAGCGCGCCGCGCAGCCTCTGCATGCCGCGCTGGATGATAGCGGGCTGCAACGGCCCGCCACGCGCGCCGCGGAACAAGGGCTGGTCCGCCGTCAGGGCGTAGGGGCAGAGCTTCCTGTAGCGCTCGGTGGCTTCCACGACCACCGGCAGCAGCGGAACGATGCGCATCTTGCCGCCCTTTCCGGTAACCCGAAGGCTCGTCGACTTCGACGTGATGTCGTGGGGGCGCAGCGCCAGGGCCTCCGATATGCGCAGGCCGCAGCCATAGAGGAGGCTGAGGACGGCGGCATCACGGGCCGTGATCCACGGCTCTTCATGGAGCTGCGCCTCCTCCGTCGTGACCGTCAGGGCTTGCCGGTCGGTGAGGGGCTTCGGAAGCGATTTCGGCTGTTTCGGAGCCCGGATGGCGCCGGCTGCGGCGCCGTTGACGAGCCCCTGCCGCTCGAGATGGCGCAGAAAGGAGCGGAGACCGGCAAGGTGTCTTCCGAGAGATCGTGCGCCTGAGCCGTCCCGCCGGCGGGCTGCGAGAAATGCCCGCAAATCTGCCGGACGCAGGGTATGGATGTCGGCAATGCTGGGCGGTCCGCCGAGATGGCCGGTCAGAAAGCTCAGGAACTGTCGCGTGTCCCGCTCGTAAGCCTCAAGGGTGTTGGCAGAAAGCCGCCTTTCTCGCGCCAGGCTTTCCAGCCATGCCCGTCGCTTGTCGAGGAGATCCGGAGCGGCGATCGTCAGCAAGTCGCCCAAGGCTGGCCTATTGAATCGGTTGCGTCGGGCGCCAGATTGCCTTGGACGACTTTACGATTTCCTAAAGACGCCAAGGTTGTCATTGTCCGATCATACCGGACTGCGATATACCCCCTATCCTGTCTGCAGGAGTTTGTATGGCGCGCCGCGATTCAATGTCCCCCCTGGGGCATTTTGCCGAAGCACTTTCTCTGGTTTCCCAAGGAAAGCCTGGCCACATCGTCGATACCCTCATCGCGGAGCGGGGCCAGCGGATCGTCAAGCACCCTCTATGGCCCGTGATGCGGCCGTTTCTCTACACGCTGCTGCGCTACGACCGAGCCATCGAATTCGCGAACGACATCGCGGCCATGCCCGGCTTCCAGTCCTTCGAATATCTCAGCGACATCCTCAAGCTCGACGTGCGCGTGACGAATGCCGAACGTGTTCCGGCCGCCGGCGGCTTTATCCTTGTCAGCAACCATCCCACCGGGATTGCCGACGGGGTCGCCGTGTTCGATCTTCTGAAGGCGCGTCGCCCGGACATGATGGTCTTTGCCAATCGCGATGCGATACGCGTCAACCCTCGTTTTGCGGAGATGATCATTCCGGTCGAATGGCGGGAAGAGCACAAGAGCAAGCTCAAGACACGCGAAACGCTGGTCCTGACCAACAAGACGGTAGAGGACGGCAAGGTCATGGTTCTCTTCCCGTCCGGCCGCATCGCCTACTGGGGGGACGGCAAGCTCAACGAGCGGCCCTGGAAGACCTCTGCCGTAGGGCTTGCGAAGAAGTACAACCTGCCGATCCTGCCGATCCACATGAAGGCGCGTAATTCCGGGCTCTTCTACTGGTTCGCGAAATGGTCGACGGAGTTGCGGGACATGACCGTCTTCTACGAGCTCCTCAACAAGAAGGGTAACCGTTTCGACGTGACGGTGGGACAGTTGATCCAGCCGGACCAGTTGGATGGGGATATCGTCGATGTCACAAAGGCCATCGAGAGCCATACGGTGGTCGAACTTGCTGCCGACCCCCAAGCCGCTTTCCGCGAGTCCCCATCCGCCAACGCCTGATCTCAAATCTCCGGTTCACATTTGTTCCGCTTCGGGGCAAGGTCCCGCCGCATGGGCGCAGATTCTACCAGTCTCTTCGGCGCGATGTTCGATGCGCCGGTCACGCGGGTTGTTCCGGTCCTGGTGCCGCTGCCGGCGCCGGGTCCCTACAGCTATGCCGTGCCGGACGGCATGCATGTCGAGGCGGGCTCGGTCGTGCAGGTGCCGCTCGGCCCGCGCCAGGTGATCGGCGTCGTCTGGGACGGCGGCAACGACGACGCGCTCGACCCGAAGAAGCTGCGGCCGATCACGCTCGCCTTCGACTGCCCGCCGCTTTCGAGCGAGATGCGCCGTTTCATCGACTGGGTGGCCAGCTACACGCTGTCTCCGCCGGGACTGGTCGCCCGCATGGCGATCCGTGCTCCCGCCGCGCTTGAACCCGAACCCATGGTGGAGGGTATCCGCTACCTCGGCGGCCGGCCCGAACGGATCACGCCGGCGCGGTCGCGCGTCCTCGATCTTATCGAGGAGGATGTGCCCTGGACACGCGCCGGCCTTGCGCATGCGGCCGGCGTTTCCACCAGCGTTATCGACGGGCTGACGCAGCAGGGATTGTTCGAGACGGTCTTCCTGCCGCCTCCGCCTGTGGTGGCAAAACCGGACCCGGACTATACCGCGCCGCGGATCGAGGGGGCGCAGAAGGATGCCGCGCGCGATATCGTCGATCTCGTCAGGAAGGGCGGCTTCTCCTCGTCGCTGATCGACGGGGTTACGGGATCGGGCAAGACGGAGGTCTATTTCGAAGCGATCGCCGAGACGCTGCGGCAGGGGAGGCAGGTGCTGATCCTGCTGCCGGAAATCGCCCTGACCTCAAGTTTCCTGGAGCGGTTCCAGGACCGGTTCGGCGCCAAGCCGGGGGAGTGGCATTCCGACCTGTCGCCGCGGATGCGGGAAAAGGTCTGGCGCGGCATCGTCACCGGCGAGGTACAGGTGGTGGCTGGCGCACGCTCGGCGCTCTTCCTGCCGTTCGAGAACCTCGGCCTGATTGTCGTCGACGAGGAGCACGACCCCGCCTACAAGCAGGAGGACAGGGTTTTCTACAATGCCCGGGACATGGCCGTGGTGCGTTCCCGCATCGGCGACTTTCCCGTGGTCCTCGTATCCGCGACGCCCTCGGTCGAAAGCCAGGTCAACGCCCAGGCGGGGCGGTATCACCTCGTGCATCTGTCGACGCGATTCGGAGAGGCGGCGCTGCCGGACCTGCACCTCATCGACATGCGGCGACACCCTCCCGAGCGGGGCGGTTTCCTGTCTCCGTTGCTGCTGAGGGCGATCGGCAAGACCATCGAGCGAAAAGAACAGGCGCTGCTCTTTCTCAACCGGCGCGGCTACGCGCCGTTGACCCTGTGCCGGGTCTGCGGCCACCGGTTCCAGTGCCCTCAATGCTCGAGCTGGCTGGTGGAGCATCGCTTCCGCAACCAGATCCAGTGCCACCAATGCGGCTACAGCGAGCCTACGCCGGAGGCGTGCCCGGAATGCGGCACCCTCGATCATCTGGTTGCCTGCGGCCCGGGCGTGGAGCGCATCGCCGAAGAGGTGGAGCGGCATTTCCCTGAGGCACGCACGATCGTCATGTCCTCGGACCTGCTCGGCGGCGTGAAGCGACTCCGGCTCGAACTGGAGGCGATCACGCGGGGCGATGCGGATATCGTCATCGGAACCCAACTGGTGGCGAAGGGGCACAACTTCCCGCTCATGACGCTGGTCGGCATTGTCGATGCGGATCTCGGCCTTGCAAACGGCGATCCGCGTGCGGCCGAGCGGACCTTCCAGCTTCTCAGCCAGGTGACGGGGCGTGCGGGACGAACCGGCTTGAAGAGCCACGGCCTGCTGCAGACCTACCAGCCGCAGCATCCCGTGATGCAGGCGATCGTTTCCGGTGACCCCGGCGCCTTCTACGAACGGGAGATCGGCGAGCGGGAGCGGGCCGTGTTGCCGCCCTTTGGACGCCTGGCCTCCGTCATCGTATCGGCCGAGACGAGGGCCGACGCGGAGGCCCATGCGCGGGGCCTGCGCGCTGCCGCTCCGCATGTCTCCGGCGTATCGGTCCTCGGGCCCGCGGAGGCACCTCTGGCGCTGGTGAGGGGGCGCCACCGTTTCCGGCTGCTCGTCCACGGCCGCAGGAATTGCGACATGCAGGCGTTCTTGAAGACGATGATGGCCCAAGGCCCGAAGGTACGCGGGTCGGTGCATGTGCAGGTCGACATCGACCCGCAGAGCTTCCTTTGAGAATCACCGGCCGGCTGATATTGCAGCAGCTTCGGAGAGTGTCAGGAGAGCCCATTGGAACTTTATTTCCCGACCGAACTGCCTGAGCAGCTTGCCTTCGTTTCCGCCGGCATCGTTGCGCTGATCGGCCTGTTCACCATGCTCTTCCCCGCGCCGCTGCTGCGGGCGGGCGGTTTTACCACGGGCGAGGTCGGTGCGGAGGGTTTCGGGGCGACCCGGTCCACCGGCGGCCTCTATCTCGGCCTCGGACTTGCGGCGCTCGCGCTCGCGCAGGACTTCACCTATCTCATGCTGGGCATCGGGCTTGCGTGCGGCGCTTTCGGACGCCTCCTGTCGGTGTTCCTCGATCGCGGCACGACCGGCCGCAACCTCGCGGTGCTGGTCCTTCAACTGGTGCTGGCGGCTCTGCCGCTCGGTTATGTCTTCGGGTATTTCTAGCTCGTCGCCGCCGCCTGCCGCCGCCGCCGATTCCCTTGCGGTCCGTCATAAAATCGGTTCAAGCCCTTGGAGCCCCGGCTTTTTAGCCTATCTGGCGTGTTGCGAGTCCATAGATCCTATGCTAGACGAACCGCGAAAGTCTGAAGAGGCCGGCAATCAAGCCGGTTGTTTTCAAAAAATATCCAATAATCCCAGTGTCTTATCGTTCTGCTTGCAGAGCTCGGGCGCTTGGGGCAATTCAGGGAAACTGTGCCCGTGGCCGACACGTCCCAGCTGATTTCCGGTGTGGCAGAGCGCTATGCATCGTCGCTTTTCGAACTCGCCCTCGAGGCCGGGTCGGTCGAGGCGGTCGGTGCGGATCTGGATCGTTTCCAGGGGCTGATCGACGAGAGCGCCGATCTGAAGCGGCTGATCGAGAGCCCGGTCTTTTCGGCGGATGAGCAGCAGCGGGCGGTATCCGCCGTTGCGGCCAAGGCCGGTATCGCCGGCATGGTCGGCAATTTCCTGAAGGTTGTCGCGGCAAACCGCCGCCTCTTCGCGCTGCCCGGCATGATCCGGGCCTTCCGCCAGATTGCCGCCGCCCACCGCGGCGAAGTGACCGCCGAGGTGACGTCCGCTCATGCGTTGACGCCGGCGCAGGAACAAGAACTCAAGTCGGCGCTGAAGGGCGTCACTGGCAAGGACGTGGTCGTCGCCGTCAAGGTCGATCCCTCGCTCCTCGGAGGTCTGATCGTCAAGGTCGGCTCCCGCCAGATCGACACCTCCCTTCGCACCAAACTTTCCACCCTTAAGCTTGCACTGAAAGAGGTTGGCTGATGGATATCCGCGCCGCGGAAATTTCCGCAATTCTGAAAGATCAAATCAAGAACTTCGGCCAGGAAGCCGAGGTATCCGAAGTCGGCCAGGTGCTTTCCGTCGGCGATGGTATCGCCCGCGTCTATGGTCTGGACAATATCCAGGCCGGTGAGATGGTCGAGTTCCCCGGCGGCATCCGCGGCATGGCGCTCAACCTCGAAGCCGACAATGTCGGCGTCGTCATCTTCGGCTCCGACCGCGAGATCAAGGAAGGCGACACGGTCAAGCGGACCGGTGCCATCGTCGACGTTCCGGTTGGTCCGGAACTCCTCGGCCGCGTGGTTGACGCCCTCGGCAATCCGATCGACGGCAAGGGCCCGATCAACACGACCCGCCGCGCACGCGTCGACGTGAAGGCTCCCGGCATCATTCCGCGCAAGTCGGTTCACGAGCCGATGTCCACCGGCCTCAAGGCCATCGACGCCCTGATCCCGGTCGGCCGCGGCCAGCGCGAGCTCGTCATCGGCGACCGCCAGACCGGCAAGACCGCGATCATTCTGGACACCTTCCTGAACCAGAAGCCGATCCACGACAACGGCCCGGACAACGACAAGCTCTACTGCGTCTATGTCGCTATCGGCCAGAAGCGTTCGACTGTCGCGCAGTTCGTGAAGGTCCTGGAAGAGCGCGGCGCTCTGCAGTACTCGATCATCGTTGCCGCGACCGCTTCCGATCCGGCTCCGATGCAGTATCTTGCGCCCTTCGCCGGCTGCGCCATGGGCGAATACTTCCGCGACAACGGCCAGCACGCCTTGATCGCTTACGACGACCTGTCGAAGCAGGCTGTCGCCTACCGCCAGATGTCCCTGCTGCTGCGCCGCCCGCCGGGCCGCGAAGCCTATCCGGGCGACGTCTTCTACCTGCACTCGCGTCTCCTCGAGCGCGCCGCCAAGCTCTCCGACGAGCGCGGCGCCGGTTCGCTGACGGCTCTGCCTGTCATCGAAACCCAGGGCAACGACGTTTCCGCCTTCATTCCGACCAACGTGATCTCGATCACCGACGGCCAGATCTTCCTTGAGACGGACCTGTTCTACCAGGGTATCCGTCCGGCCGTTAACGTCGGTCTGTCGGTTTCCCGCGTCGGGTCGGCCGCACAGGTCAAGGCGATGAAGCAGGTTGCTGGCTCGATCAAGGGCGAGCTTGCCCAGTATCGTGAAATGGCAGCCTTCGCCCAGTTCGGCTCCGACCTCGACGCCGCAACCCAGCGCCTGCTGAATCGTGGTGCGCGCTTGACCGAACTCCTGAAGCAGCCGCAGTTCTCGCCGCTGAAGACGGAAGAGCAGGTTGCGGTGATCTTCGCCGGCGTCAACGGCTACCTGGACAAGATCCCGGTCGGTGACGTGGGCAAGTTCGAGCAGGGCCTGCTGTCCTACATGCGTTCCGAAGGCAAGGACGTTCTCGATGCCATCCGCACCGAGAAGGCCCTGACGGACGACATCAAGGCAAAGCTCAAGGCCGCGCTCGACGCCTACGCCAAGTCTTTCGCCTGAATGCGGATCTAGCCAAGGACCGATAAGGCATGCCTTCACTCAAGGATCTGAAGAACCGGATCGCCTCCGTCAAGGCGACGCAGAAGATCACCAAGGCGATGAAGATGGTCGCCGCGGCGAAGCTGCGCCGTGCGCAGGAGGCGGCCGAGGCTGCTCGTCCCTACGCGGAACGCATGAACAAGGTACTGGCCAGCCTTTCGGCCGCCAATGCCGGGAACGCGGAAGCCCCGCTGCTGCTGTCCGGCACGGGCCGCGATCAGGTTCATCTTCTCGTCGTGGCGACGGGCGAGCGCGGCCTTGCCGGCGGGTTCAATTCGTCGATCATCCGCCTTGCCCGCGATCATGCGCTGAAGCTGCTCGCCGAAGGCAAGACGGTGAAGATCCTCACCGTCGGCCGCAAGGGCAACGACATCCTGCGGCGGACCTTCAAGGACAACATCGTCGACTACGTGACCTTCCGCGAGGTCAAGCAGTTGAGCTTCGCGAATGCCGACGACGTGGCCCGCCGCGTGCTCGACCTCTTCAACAAGGGCGAGTTCGACGTCGCGACGCTGTTCTACGCACGGTTCCAGTCGGTCATCTCGCAGGTCGCCACGGCGCAGCAGATCATCCCGGCAAAGTTCGACGATGCGGAGGCTTCGACCGGCTCGGCCGCGCTCTACGAATACGAGCCGAGCGAAGAGGAGATCCTGGAGGACCTCTTGCCGCGCAATGTCGCGGTGCAGATCTTCCGCGCGCTGCTCGAGAACAACGCATCCTTCTACGGCGCGCAGATGTCCGCAATGGACAACGCGACGCGCAATGCCGGTGAGATGATCAACAAGCTGACGCTGTCCTACAACCGCCAGCGCCAGGCGCAGATCACCAAGGAACTGATTGAAATCATTTCGGGCGCGGAAGCGCTCTGAGATAAGGAAAGAGGGTAAGAATTATGGCTATCGCAGCTACCCTGGATGCCGGCACCTCCGTCGGTAAAGTAACGCAGGTGATCGGCGCCGTCGTGGACGTTGCATTCGATGGCGAACTGCCGCCGATCCTGAACGCGCTGGAAACCGACAACAACGGCAACCGCCTTGTTTTGGAAGTCGCGCAGCACCTCGGTGAAAACCAGGTCCGCACCATCGCCATGGACTCCACGGAAGGTCTCGTCCGCGGCCAGCGCGTGACGAACACGGGCGCTCCGATCTCCGTTCCGGTCGGCGACCAGACGCTCGGCCGCATCATGAACGTCATCGGTGAGCCGGTCGACGAAGCCGGCCCGCTCGACACGACGACGAAGCGCGCCATCCACCAGGAAGCTCCGGCCTATGTCGAGCAGTCCACGGAAGCGCAGATCCTCGTCACCGGCATCAAGGTCGTCGACCTTCTGGCGCCTTACGCCAAGGGCGGCAAGATCGGCCTGTTCGGCGGCGCCGGCGTCGGCAAGACGGTTCTCATCATGGAACTGATCAACAACGTCGCCAAGGCGCACGGCGGTTACTCCGTTTTCGCCGGCGTGGGTGAGCGTACCCGTGAAGGCAACGACCTTTACCACGAAATGATCGAATCGGGCGTCAACAAGCACGGCGGCGGCGAAGGCTCCAAGGCCGCGCTCGTCTACGGCCAGATGAACGAACCGCCGGGTGCCCGCGCCCGCGTCGCCCTGACCGGCCTGACGATCGCCGAAGACTTCCGCGACAAGGGCCAGGACGTTCTGTTCTTCGTCGACAACATCTTCCGCTTCACCCAGGCGGGCTCCGAAGTGTCGGCTCTGCTCGGCCGTATTCCTTCGGCCGTGGGTTATCAGCCGACGCTCGCCACCGACATGGGCGCGATGCAGGAGCGCATCACCACCACGACCAAGGGTTCGATCACCTCGGTTCAGGCCATCTACGTTCCGGCCGACGACCTGACCGACCCGGCACCGGCCACCTCGTTCGCCCACTTGGACGCAACGACGGTTCTGTCGCGTTCGATCGCAGAAAAGGGCATCTATCCGGCCGTCGACCCGCTCGACTCCACCTCGCGCATGCTCGACCCGATGATCGTCGGAGAAGAGCACTACGAAGTGGCCCGCAAGGTGCAGACGACGCTGCAGCGCTACAAGTCGCTGCAGGACATCATCGCCATCCTCGGCATGGACGAACTGTCCGAAGAGGACAAGATGACGGTTGCCCGCGCCCGCAAGATCGAGCGCTTCCTGTCGCAGCCGTTCTTCGTGGCCGAAGTCTTCACCGGTTCGCCGGGCAAGCTGGTCGCCCTCGAAGACACGATCAAGGGCTTCAAGGGCCTCGTCAACGGCGAGTACGACCACCTGCCGGAAGCTGCCTTCTACATGGTCGGCTCCATCGAGGAAGCCATCGAGAAGGCTAAGAAGCTGGCTGCCGCTGCCTAAGCAGACATAAGCGGGCGCGCTGTTCGGACGGCGCGCCTTTGCATGCAACACGTGAAGAAGTGACCCGCCATGGCTGACGCCTTCAATTTCGAGCTTGTCTCTCCGGAGCGCCTTCTCGTTTCCGAAAAGGCCACGGAAGTCGTGATCCCTGCGACGCTGGGCGAGATGACGGTTCTTGCCAACCACGCTCCGACGATGACGACCATCAAGCCGGGCGTGGTGACGGTGAAGCTGGCGTCCGGACAGATGGACAAGTACGTCGTCTTCGGCGGCTTTGCCGATATCCTGCCGACGGGCTGCACGCTTCTCGCCGAATCGGCAGTGGCGCTCTCGGATATCACGCGGGAGACGCTGCAGGCGCGGATCGAAGCGGCTCGGGCGGATGCTGGTGCTGCAGCCGATCACGAGCACAGGACGAAGCTCGAGGAGTATCTGGCGCAACTGACGGAACTCAATGGCGCCATCCTGCCGGCCTGACCGGCGGGCGCACAGTAGCATCCGGTAAGGCGGCTTCACGGCCGCCTTTTTCATGTCCGTCGCTCAAGCCGTTGCTTGTCGCCTGCATCTTGCTGCAAGATGAAGATGGGATGGACATCAGATGATCGACAAGCTGGAATTCTTTATCGCGCTGGCGCGGGAGGGCCATTTCGGCCGGGCCGCCGTGGAATGCGGGATTTCGCAGCCGTCATTGTCGGCTGCCATCCGGCAACTGGAGGACCAACTGGGCGTGGGCCTCGTGGTGCGGGGATCGCGCTACCAGGGCCTTACCCCCGAAGGCCAGCGGGTCCTGGAATGGGCAAAGCGGATCGTGGCGGACGCGCGCACGATGCGGGAGGAAATGCGCGCCGCCAAGAGCGGCCTTTCCGGACATATCCGCCTCGCCGCCATTCCCACGGCGCTTGCGATGATCCCGCGGCTGACGGAGCCGTTTCAGGCCAAGCATCCGGATGTCACTTTTTCCGTCGTATCGCGAAACTCCCTGCAAGTGCTCGGCCAGCTCGACAATTTCGAGATCGACGCCGGCATTACCTATCTCGACAACGAACCGCTCGGCCGGGTGACGAGCGTGCCCCTCTATGCTGAGCGCTACATTCTGGTCGCCGCGGAAGGCACGCCCTATGCGGACCGCGAAAAGGTCACCTGGAAGGAGCTCGACGGCATTAGGCTTTGCCTATTGACGCCCGACATGCAGAACCGGCGCATCATCAACCAGCACCTGGCCGCGGCCGAGGTGAGCGTCAAGCCGACGCTCGAATCGAACTCGATGGTGGTGTTGCTGTCCCATGTTGCCACAGGCCAATGGGCAAGCATCATGCCGCGAAACGTCGCGCGCTCGTTCGGATTCGCCAAGCAGATCCGGATGATACCCATTGTGGAGCCGGAAGCGAGCCACCTTGTCGGCCTCGTCGCCACCCATCGGGAGCCGTTTACGCCGCTCGTCTCGGCCCTGTTGCACCAGGCGCGGAGCCTGACGCCCGAGGCGCTGCTTTGATAGTTTTTTTCTATCGCGTAACGGAACATCGATATTGACCCTTCCGCCTGCTGCGGACCAAACTCTGTACACAACGGCGCGCAAACAGGCATGCGCGCCCGAGGGTTGCCGCGGGCGGTAATCCTTCCGGGAGGTCTGGAAGACAATGAACCTACATGTGACGAGCGGCGTCTATGCCGAGCGATCGCGATCGATCATCCGCGAACTGAAGCACCTCGAAGGGCCGATGTTGCCCATTCTGCATGCGCTGCAGGAGGAGTTCGGCTTCATCCCCGACGAGGTCAAGCCGGTCATCGCCCATGAACTCAACCTCTCGCGCGCGGAAGTGCACGGGGTGGTCACCTTCTACCATGACTTCCGCCAGGCACCCGCGGGGCGGCACGTGCTCAAGCTGTGTCGCGCGGAGGCCTGCCAGGCCATGGGTGGAGACGATCTCGCCGATGCCGCCCGCAGGCTGCTCGGCATCGACTTCCACCAGACGACGCTGGACGGCGCGGTGACGCTGGAGCCGGTCTACTGTCTCGGCCTCTGTGCCTGCGCGCCGGCAGCCATGCTGGACGAGGATGTCCATGGGCGCGTAGACGAGCACTGTCTTGGCGAACTGGTTGCGGAGGCGCGCCGATGACCGTTACGATATTCGTTCCCCGCGATGCCGCCGCCCTTGCACTCGGCGCGGAGAAAGTGGCGGAAGCCATCGCAGCCGAGGTGGCGGCCCGTGGCCTGGATGCGCGCATCGTCCGCAACGGTTCCCGCGGCATGTTCTGGCTGGAGCCGCTGGTGGAGGTGCGGACGGAGCGGGGGCGCATCGCCTACGGACCCGTCAAGCCGTCCGATGTCGCAAGCTTGTTCGATAGCGGTTTGATGACTGGCGGAGCGCACCCGCTCTGTCTGGGGCTGACGAAGGAAATTCCCTTCCTCCGTCAGCAGACCCGCCTGACCTTCTCGCGCTGCGGCGTAACGGACCCCCTTTCTCTGGAAGACTACCGCCACTACCAGGGCCTCAAGGGTCTTGCGCGGGCTCTGACGATGTCCGCACCGGAGATCGTACAGGCGGTGACCGATAGCGGGCTGCGCGGCCGCGGCGGTGCGGGTTTCCCCACAGGCATCAAGTGGAAGACGGTGGCCGATGCGCCAGGCGCGCAGAAATACATCGTCTGCAATGCGGACGAGGGCGACAGCGGCACCTTCGCCGACCGGATGATCATGGAAGGCGATCCCTTCGTGCTTATCGAGGGCATGATCATTGCGGGCCTCGCGACGGGAGCGACGAAGGGTTACATCTATACCCGCTCCGAATATCCCCATGCCATCCAGAGGATGAACGAGGCGATCGACGTCGCCCGCCGCGCCGGCATTCTCGGCCCGTCGGTGATGGGCTCGGCGCATGCCTTCGACCTGGAGGTGCGGGCCGGCGCCGGTGCCTATGTGTGTGGCGAGGAGACCTCGCTTCTGAATTCGCTGGAGGGCAAGCGCGGCATCGTGCGTGCGAAGCCGCCGCGCCCGGCCTTGAAGGGCTTTCTTAGTTGCCCGACGGTGGTCAACAACGTGATGTCGCTCGCCTCCGTGCCGGTCATCCTCGACCGCGGTCCGGAATTCTATCGTGACTTCGGCATGGGCCGCTCGCGCGGCACGATCCCGATCCAGATCGCCGGCAACGTCAGGCATGGCGGGCTGTTCGAGACCGCCTTCGGCCCTACCCTCGGGCAGATCGTCGACGAGATCGGCGGCGGCACGGCGACCGGGCGGCCGGTAAAGGCGGTGCAGGTGGGCGGGCCGCTTGGGGCCTATTTCCCCCGCACCCTCTTCGACACCCCGTTCGACTACGAGGCCTTCGCGGCGAAGGACGGCTTGATCGGCCATGCGGGCGTCGTGGTGTTCGACGACACAGCCGACATGCTGAAGCAGGCGCGGTTCGCCATGGAGTTCTGCGCCATCGAAAGCTGCGGCAAGTGCACGCCCTGCCGGATCGGCTCGACGCGCGGCGTCGAGACGGCCGACAGGATCGCGCGGGGTATCGAGCCGGAGAAGAACAGGGCGCTGCTCGCCGACCTCTGCAACACCATGAAGTTCGGATCGCTCTGTGCGCTCGGCGGCTTCACGCCCTATCCGGTGATGAGCGCGATGATACATTTCCCGGAAGATTTCGGGCCTACCCCCCTTGGCACCCCCCTGATCGAAGCGGCGGAGTAGCATCATGACCCTGATCCAGGAAAAAGACTTTGGTACGCCCGCCTCCGCCTCGGAGGCGCAGGTGACGCTGACCATCGACGGGCGGCAGGTGACGGTGCCGGAAGGCACGTCGATCATGCGGGCCTCCATGGAGGCCGGAGTTCAGGTGCCGAAGCTCTGCGCCACTGACATGGTCGACGCCTTCGGTTCCTGCCGGCTCTGTCTGGTGGAGGTGGAGGGACGAAACGGTACCCCCGCCTCCTGCACGACGCCAGTGGCGCCCGGGCTCGTCGTCCACACCCAGACGGAGCGGCTGAAGCAGATCCGTCGCGGCGTGATGGAACTCTATATCTCCGACCATCCGCTCGACTGCCTCACCTGCGCCGCCAACGGCGACTGCGAGCTGCAGGACATGGCGGGGGCCGTCGGCTTGCGCGACGTCCGCTACGGCTATGATGGCGACAATCACGTGCGCGCTCGAAATGACGGTGAGATCAACGCCAAGTGGATGCCGAAGGACGAGTCGAACCCCTACTTCGCTTATGATCCGTCGAAGTGCATCGTCTGCTCGCGCTGCGTGCGGGCCTGCGAGGAGGTGCAAGGCACGTTCGCGCTCACCATCGAAGGGCGCGGCTTCGACAGCCGCGTCTCGCCCGGCATGCACGAGCATTTCCTGGAGTCGGAATGCGTCTCCTGCGGCGCCTGCGTGCAGGCGTGCCCGACGGCGACGCTGACCGAAAAATCGGTGATCGCCATCGGCCAGCCGGAGCATTCGGCCGTTACCACCTGCGCCTATTGCGGCGTCGGCTGCTCCTTCAAGGCGGAGATGCGCGGCGAGGAGCTGGTGCGTATGGTGCCCTACAAGGACGGGCAGGCAAACCGGGGCCATTCCTGCGTCAAGGGCCGCTTCGCCTATGGCTATGCCAACCACAAGGACCGCATCCTCAACCCGATGATCCGGGAGAAGATCACGGACCCCTGGCGGGAGGTGACGTGGGAGGAGGCGTTCGCCCATGTGGCATCGGAGTTCAAGCGGCTGCAGTACCAGTACGGCCGCGATTCCATCGGCGGCATCACCTCGTCGCGCTGCACGAACGAGGAAACCTTCCTCGTTCAGAAGCTGATCCGCGCCGGCTTCGGCAACAACAACGTCGATACCTGCGCCCGCGTCTGCCATTCGCCGACCGGCTACGGCCTCGGCCAGGCCTTCGGCACGTCCGCCGGGACGCAGAACTTCGATAGCGTCGAGCATTCGGACGTCGTGGTGGTGATCGGGGCAAATCCAACGGACGGACATCCGGTCTTCGGATCGCGGCTGAAGAAGCGGCTGCGGCAAGGCGCAAAGCTCATCGTCATCGACCCGCGCCGGATCGATCTCGTCCGAACGCCGCATGTGGAGGCGGCCTACCACCTGCCGCTCAAGCCCGGCACCAACGTCGCGGTGCTGACGGCGCTCGCCCATGTGATCGTGACGGAAGGGATCTTCGACGAAGCATTTATCCGCGAACGCTGCGACTGGTCGGAGTTCCAGGATTGGGCGGCCTTCGTTGCCGAGCCGCAGCACAGCCCGGAAGAAACGGAGACGTTCACCGGCGTCCCGGCCGACCTCGTTCGCGGTGCCGCGCGGCTTTACGCAAAGGGCGGCAATGGCGCGATCTACTACGGCCTCGGCGTCACGGAGCACAGCCAGGGATCGACCACGGTCATGGCGATTGCCAACCTCGCCATGGCGACCGGCAATATCGGGCGCCCAGGCGTTGGCGTGAACCCGTTGCGCGGCCAGAACAATGTTCAGGGCTCCTGCGACATGGGCTCGTTTCCGCACGAACTGCCAGGCTACCGGCACATTTCCGACGACGCCACGCGCGACACCTTCGAGAAGATGTGGGGCGTGACGCTCAACAACGAGCCGGGGCTGCGCATCCCGAACATGCTGGACGCCGCCGTCGAGGGGACGTTCAAGGGCATCTACATCCAGGGCGAGGACATTCTTCAGTCCGACCCGGATACGAAGCACGTCTCCGCCGGGCTCGCGGCGATGGAATGCGTCGTCGTCCACGACCTCTTCCTCAACGAGACGGCCAACTACGCGCACGTCTTCCTGCCGGGATCGACCTTCCTGGAGAAGGACGGCACCTTTACCAATGCGGAGCGGCGCATCAACCGCGTCCGCAAAGTCATGAGCCCGAAGAACGGCTATGCGGACTGGGAGGTGACCCAGAAACTGGCGCAGGCCATGGGACTGAACTGGACCTACACCCATCCGTCGCAGATCATGGACGAGATCGCGGCAACGACGCCGAGCTTCGCCGGCGTCTCCTATGCCTATCTGGAGGAGAAGGGTTCGGTGCAGTGGCCGTGCAACGAGAAGTTCCCGGACGGCTCGCCGATCATGCATGTGGGCGGCTTCGTGCGTGGCAAGGGCAAGTTCATCCGCACGGAATATGTGGCGACGGACGAGCGGACGGGGCCTCGCTTCCCGCTGCTGCTCACCACCGGCCGCATCCTCAGCCAATACAATGTGGGCGCACAGACGCGCCGGACCGACAATGTCGTCTGGCATGACGAGGACCGGCTGGAAATCCATCCGCACGATGCCGAGCAGCGTGGCATCAAGGACGGGGACTGGGTAAAGCTCGCCAGCCGTTCCGGAGATACGACGTTGCGCGCGCTGATCACCGACAGGGTTGCGCCGGGCGTCGTCTACACGACCTTCCACCACCCAGATACACAGGCGAACGTCATAACCACCGACTTCTCCGACTGGGCGACCAACTGTCCCGAGTACAAGGTGACGGCGGTGCAGGTCTCGCCTTCCAACGGTCCGACGGAGTGGCAGCAGGATTACGAGGAACTGGCGCGGCGGTCGCGGCGGATCGCCGGGAAGATGGAAGCAGCGGAGTAGGGCAGGCGGGTGCAGGTTTTCGAGACGAAAACGGCGGCGCGGGAAATCGTCTGCCGTAACGGAAATGTGCGTCCTGGTATCAGGGCCGTACCGGAGGAGGTGCCGATCGCATTCTCCTACGGAGGCTCGACACATGCGGTGATGATGGGCACTCCCGGCGATCTGGTGGACTTTGCGGTCGGGTTCAGCCTGACGGAGGGGATCATCGAGACGCCGGAAGAGATCGAGGGCGTGGAAGTCGTCGCAGGGGAGAAGGGACTCGATGTCCAGATCAGTCTGCAGGGGGACAAGGAGGAGGCGCTTCGCCGACGCCGTCGCAGCATGGCCGGCCCGGTGGGCTGCGGCCTCTGCGGCCTGGAATCGCTGGATCAGGCGATGAGACCGGTGCCCGTGCTTTCCGAGGTTCGCTGCGACTTCGAGGCCGGGCACGTTCGCGCTGCCGTGTCCGCTCTCAATCAGGGCCAGCCGCTGCATGCGGAGACGCATGCGGTGCATGGCGCAGGGTTCTTCGTGCCGGGCAAGGGACTGGCGGCGGTCCGCGAGGACGTAGGGCGGCACAACGCCCTGGACAAGCTGATAGGCGCCGTCGTGCGCGGGAGAATAGACGGTGCCTCCGGCGCAGTGGTGGTGACCAGCCGCGTTTCCGTCGAGATGGTGCAGAAGACTGCCATACTCGGCGCTCCCGTCCTCATCGCCATCTCCGCACCCACGGCGCTTGCGCTTCGCACGGCAGAAGCGGCAGGCATGACGATCGTCGCGCTGGTGCGCGGCGAGGATTTCGAAGTCTTCACACGAAACGACCGCATCAAGACGGGGACCAGCGTTCATGTCGCATGACCAGACCAACGAGAAACTCGTCCGCATGGCCAACCAGATTGCCACCTTTTTCCTTTCACAGTCTGAGGATGTGCGGGCGGAGGGTGTCGCCACCCATATCAACAAGTTCTGGGAGCCGCGCATGCGGCGGCACTTGTTCGAGCATCTCGATGCAGGCGGGGAGGGACTGCTTCCGCTGGTGATCCAGGCTTCGACGATGATCCGCCGCCCTGAGGCAAGGGTGAGTTCGGGGGTAGGCATTGGCCAGGACGCGGCGGAAGGGGCGCCGGGCGGCAAGGGCGTGGCCGCGGGTGAATCTCTTTCCGAACCCAGCATACCGGAGGCATGACCTAAGGTCCGATCAGGCTTCCTCGCAGGAGGAGGCGCCGCCATGATTTTTGTGAAGTCCATTTTCCAGAGGAGGGATTGGAATGGCAGTCGCAGGAACAACAACGGGAGGGCTCGCCGATCCCGGAATACTCGATCGAGAACGCATCATCGCCAAGCCTGGCTTCAATCGATGGCTCGTTCCGCCAGCGGCGCTGGCGATCCATCTGTGCATCGGCATGGCCTATGGGTTCAGCGTGTTCTGGTTGCCGCTGTCGCGGGCATTGGGCGCTGAAACGCCGGCTGGTTGCGCCGACATGAACCTCATCGGCGCGCTCTTCACCACCACCTGCAACTGGCGGGTTGCCGATCTCGGCTGGATCTACACGCTGTTCTTCGTTCTCCTCGGTTGTTCCGCAGCGATCTGGGGTGGCTGGCTGGAGCGGGTGGGACCCCGCAAGGCGGGCTTCGTCTCCGCCTGCTGCTGGTGCGGCGGCATGCTGATCGCTGCACTCGGCGTCATGACGCACCAGTTGTGGCTGATGTGGCTCGGCGCCGGCGTCATCGGCGGCATCGGTCTCGGTCTCGGCTATATTTCGCCGGTTTCGACGCTCATCAAGTGGTTTCCGGACCGCCGCGGCATGGCAACCGGCATGGCCATCATGGGCTTCGGCGGCGGCGCGATGATCGGGGCCCCTCTTGCCAACATCCTCATGAACTACTTCAAGACGGATACTTCCGTCGGCGTTTGGCAGACCTTTGTCACCATGGCCATCATCTACTTCGCCTTCATGCTCGGCGGCGCATTCGGCTACCGGATACCGCCCGCAGGCTGGCGCCCGGAGGGCTGGACGCCGCCGGTGGCCAAGAACACGATGATCACCACGCGTCACGTGCATCTGCGCGACGCGCACAAGACGCCGCAGTTCTGGCTGATCTGGGCCGTGCTTTGCCTCAACGTTTCGGCAGGGATCGGCGTGATCGGCATGGCCTCGCCGATGCTGCAGGAGATCTTCGCCGGCTCGCTGATCGGATTGCCGGACCTTACTTTCTCGCAGCTGGATGCGGGGCAGAAGGCACAGATTGCCGCGATCGCCGCAGGGTTCGCGGGGCTTCTGTCGCTGTTCAACATCGGCGGCCGGTTCTTCTGGGCGTCGCTTTCCGACAAAATCGGGCGAAAGAACACCTACTATGCGTTCTTCGTCATCGGCATCGTTCTGTATGCGGCCGCACCGACGCTGGCCGACATGGGCAGCAAGGCATTGTTCGTGCTCGCCTTCGGCATCATCCTGTCCATGTATGGGGGAGGTTTCGCGACGATCCCGGCCTATCTGGCGGATATCTTCGGGACGCAGTTTGTGGGTGCGATCCACGGTCGGCTTCTGACGGCCTGGGCCACCGCCGGTATCGTCGGACCGGTGGTCGTCAACTACATCCGCGAGGCACAGATCGCCGCCGGCGTCGCACCGGGACCCGAACTCTACAGCGGCACCATGTACATCCTTGCGGGGATGCTGGTGCTCGGGATCGTAGCGAACGCCTTTGTCAGGCCACTTTCCGACAAGTGGTTCATGTCGGAGGAGGAAGTGGCGTCGCTACAGGCAAAGTCCGCAGCCGCGAGTGCCGGGCCGACCGGATCCTTCGGGATCGGCAAGGGCGGGCTGGACGGAAAGGCCGTTGCCGCCTGGGCCGTCGTCGGCATCCCGCTGCTGTGGGGTGTATGGGTGACGCTGAAGAGCAGTCTCGCGATCTTCGGCTGAGACCGGAATATCGATAGCAAAAGGCCCGGAGGATCTGCCTCCGGGCCTTCTTTCATGCCGGGCTGTCGCTAGGCGGCGCGGGGAGGCGCCGCAGATATGGCCTTTTCCTCGATCCGGAATTCGCGGAGCAGCCCGTGGAGTGCCTCCGCCTGCTGGGCCAGCCCGTGGCTCGCCATTCCCATCCTCCATAGTCAGGTCCTGATCCGCCTCGCTGAGCGCATACACCTCAAGATCGCCGGATCATGGCTAATTATCGCATGACGAGAGTTAGCGACATTTAATGCATGGGTCCGGATATGAAAAAGCCCCGTCGAGCGGGGCGTTTCCGAATCCTATTGTGGGCGCTGCATTACGCGGCGAGGTCTTCGACCTCGGTTCCCTTGAACATCTTCGAGAGGTTCAGGAAGCAGATCATGCCGTTCTCGTTGGCGATGATGCCTTCGGAGAAGGACTTGTCGAACGACGCCGAGATTTCCGGAACGGGCTGGACCTGGTTCGACGGGATCGTCAGGATGTCGGAGACCTGATCGACCAGCATGCCGATGACCATGTTATGAACTTCTGCAACGACGATCGCGCTGCGCTCGGTCGCGACGGCGCTCTTCATGCCGAGCTTCTGGGCGAGGTCGATGATCGGGATGACCGAGCCGCGAAGGTTCATGACGCCGATCACGTCCGACGGGGCATGCGGAATCGGCGTCGATGGCGCCCAGCCGCGGATCTCGCGGATCGTCGTGGTCTTGACGCAGAATTCCTGATCGTGAAGGCGAAATGCGATAATTTCCAGCGTCTCGCCGCCGTAGTTTGCAGATGTATTCATCGTAGCCATCAATGTCTTCCCAACTCTCCGGTGCCTGGAGCAAGGCGACGCTCGACGCAGCACCGTGAGCCGGGCCGGAAGCTGACGCGGCGGTGGCTACGCGCTTCGTGTCGTGGTGCGGTGTCGTCACCTTATTTCGAGAATGTTGAATAAATCTGAATCGCTCAGGACAAATGCTTCGCCTCTCCCGAGGCGGACGCTTCGGGAGAAACGGCGCTGCATCGGCTCACTCAGTATTCACGCTCGTAGAAAATGCCTGCGGTTCCGCCTTCGGTACCGGCACCCGCCTTGAGCTTAACCCCGCGCCCGACATCGAGGTTGATGGTCGCCCGCGCCCCTTCTGCGCCGCCCTGCTCGAGTTGCAGATAGGTGCGGTTGTTCAGATAGCGGCCGACGGAGACCGTGGTCTGGCCGGTGTCGTCCGTGTTGATGTCGAGGTCGTCCACGCCGAGATTGCTGCGCAGCGTCTCCAGAAGCGACGTCGAGCCGCCGCCCGCCAGCTGTCCGACGGCATCGGCAAGCTGCGCGATCTGCAGCGGCGAAAGGCGCGACATCGACTGGCCGAAGATCAGCCGAGCCAGGACCTCGTCCTGCGGCAGCGCGGGCGAGGACGAGAAGGAGATGTCCGGGTCGTTGGCGACGCCGGTGACGTTCACGGTAATGGTGGTCTGCGCCGAGGTGGTGGTTGCCTCGAGATCGAGGACCGGTATCAGGCCGCCGCCGAAGGTTATCTCGCCCGACGTGAAGTCCAGCCGCTTGGTCAGGATGACGATGCGGCCGCGGCGCATCTCGAAACCGCCGGAGACCTGTGGTGCGACCGCTGTGCCGGCGATTGCGAGCTCTCCACCCAGTTCGGCGTCGATGCCGCGTCCGCGGACGAAGATCCCGGTGGGTGCGCTGACCTGGATGTCCAGCGCCAGCGGCCTCGATGCGCCGGACGCCTGTTCCGGCGCCAGTTTCCTCATCTGGCGGACCACTTCCGGCGGAGGGTTTCGGTGCCGGATTTCGATCTCGGTCAGGGAGGCTGGCAGCCTTGCGGGTACGGTGATGGCTGCCTCGGACAGCGTCAGGCGCCCGCCGAGCACAGGTCCGGCCGTCAAAGGTCCGGTGACGGTCAGCTCTCCGCTTGCCGTGGCGGTGAAAAGCGTGCCGTCGACATAGGTGGCGTCGGCTAGAGTGATGGAGAGGTTTGCCGGAAAGCCGGAGCCCGGAACGATCCCGACCGTGCCGGTTGCCGAGATGCGGCCACCGGTCGAGAGGTTGCCCGAAAGGCTGGAGATGTTCGCTTCGGTGCCGGTGAAACTGATGCTCGCCGCCAGTTCCTGGATCGCCAGGTTCCGCTGAACGTCGATCAGGCGGGCGCCGGCGGTGGAGGCCGATCCGGTAATCAAGGGTGCAGCCGCAGTGCCGCCGATGGCGAGGTCGACGGTGCCCGTTCCTTCCAGCACGAAACCCTGGTCGGCGAGCTGCCCCGCCAAAATGGCGAAGGGGATCTGCCCGTCGAAGCTCAGATCCAGGGCCCTGTCCCCCTCGAGCGAGACGGTGCCGCCGCCGGACAGGGACAGGCTGCTCTGTCCCGAAAGGCTCGTTTCGATGGTGACCGCATTGTCGCGATATTCCCCGCTTGCCCGTACCTGCAGGCTGGAGAGGCCGGCGGATGTCGTCTGCGAAAGGGCGGCGTCGGCCCATGTCAGGTCGTAGCGGACGGCAGGGTCCTGAGGGGTGCCGGCGGCAGTCACCGTGCCCGTGATGGTGCCGCGGGCTCCGAGGCCGGGAACGAAGGCATTGGCGAGGCTGGCGGGAACTGAATTGGCGCTTGCATCGAGATCGAGCGCGGGAGGCCCGCTCTCGTTCAGGATCACCCGTCCAGTGGCGCTGACATCCAGGCCGTCCGACCCCGACAGCCGGGTGCTCTCCAGCGCGAGGACCCGGTCGGAAAAGGAGCCCGCCGCCTGCAGCCGCATTGGCCCGAGCCCGGCTTGCCGGGTCTGCTGGAGCTGTGCCTCCGACCATTCGAGGTCATAGCGTACGGAGGGGGCTGAGAGAGACCCCTCCGCCTCTATGGTTCCCGAGATGGAGCCGGCGGCGTTCAAGGCCGGCACGAAGGCGTTGATGAGGTTGGCGGGCAGGGATTCTATTTCGGCCCGCAGGTCGAGCGCATTGCCGGCCGTGCCCGTGACCCGAATACGTCCGTTACCGGTGCTGACGGTCAGATCCGACAGGCGCACATTGCCATTCTCCACGGTGATGGTCGTGGGCGCTGCGAGCCGAACAGGGATGCCGCGCGGTTCGGCCGTGAAGCTCTCAAGCTCGACAGCGACGTTCTCGCCTGTCCGAACCGTCGCCACTCCCGCCAGCGGCGCGTCGTCGTAACGGGCGTCGAGATCGAGCCGGGTCCCATCCTGTTGATGGGAGAACCGGAGGTTCAGTGCTTCGACCGCATTGGCCTCGGTTCCCAGGCGGCTGGCGCGAATGCTGCCATTTGCGGCGAGCGCCTTGAGGTCCGGCACGGTAACGTCGATCAGCGGCTCGGCGACGACGACGGAGCCGCTGGCGACCTGACTGCCCGATGCCTTGACGACGGCCGAGGTGCGGCCGCCATCGTTGCTGAACACGAGGGAGCCTTTCAGGTCTCCTGAGGCTTGCTGTGCGGCGAGGGCAGCAAGCAGGGAGACATCGGGAAACTCGAACTCGATATTTCCCGCAGGCATGAACTCCGGCGAGAAGCTGAGTGCTCCGCGCAGGCGGTTGGGGCCGACTTCGCCCTCGATTTCCGGGACAGACGTGCGCCCTCCTTCGGAGACGAGGCTAGCATTGATCCGAAGCGGCTGCCCCTCGATCGATCCAACCGCATTCACCCTACCCGACGGCGAGCGGGGATTGGCCACGCCTTCGGCGTCGAGGCGCAGATCCTGCACGGCCTTGCCTGCAAGCTTGAGTTCCGCGGCATTGACGATGGCCTTGACGGCCAGCGCTTCAAGCGGACCGTCGGCAGAGACGTCGAAACCGGCTGCCCCTTCGGCATTGGCCATCCAGCGACGAAGATCGAGGATCCGGCCCGCAAGGCGTCCCGTTGCCTGTCCTTCAGCCAGCGTCGCGCTGCCGTGCGCTTCGACCGTGCTGGACTTGAGCACGAGGTTCTCTGCCTTGAGGCGTCCCTCTCCCGACCGTTCCACATAGCCTTCTGCCAGAATCGTCTTGTCGAAGCGGGAGGCATAGGCCGGCGGCAGCGCCTCCGGCGTTGCCGTCACCCGGAAGTTTCCGCTGAGGTCCTGGGTGGAGGTATCGTAGGCGCCGCTCACGGTTCCGCTGATGCGGGCGCTGTCGAGCGTTGCCGCATCCAGGCCTATCGCCGGCATGTCGAGGCGAAGAGGGGCGTCCAGGGTAATCGGCGCCTGCAGGGCGCGGTCCAGATCCTCGTTGGCGAAGTCGGTCTGGCCGATGGTGAGGCGCGAACCAATGCTGCCCGACCTCTGTACAAGATTCAGATCCTCGCTCTCGGCTTGGATCCTGATCTGGCCGAAGCGGCCTTGCGCAAGTTCGGCGGATGAAAGAGCTGCCGTCGCGTTGAAACGCGCAGACCGGGCGGCGCCGGTGAGCGTGAAGTTGACGGTATCGATGGTGAACCGGCTATCGTGGCCGGAAATAGGCCACACGACCGCCACCGGGCCATTGGTGCCGTTCAGGCTTGCCGTGAGGCTGTTGTCACCAACAGGATCCCAGACGCCGGATGCGACAAGATTGACGGCGTCGGAGACGATCCTGCTGTTGTCGATCGAGATGCGTCCGTTCGGGCTGATGTTGGCGGCGATGTCGATCTCGGTCGAGCCCTCGAAGAGCGGCCGGAACGACGGCGGCATCAGCGCCGCGACCTGGCCGCCGCCCTTGGCCGTGATGCTACGGCTGCCGTCGGGCAGCATCTGATGGCGTCCGTCCACCGCAACGACGGGTGTCCCCGCCACGCTTCCCGCCAGCTTCCCGCTCCAGTCCGACAGCGGACCCGCGCCGTCGAGTGCGATGTCGACGGCCGGCGCTC
This sequence comes from Pseudorhizobium endolithicum, assembly GCF_902153245.2. Taxonomy (GTDB): domain Bacteria; phylum Pseudomonadota; class Alphaproteobacteria; order Rhizobiales; family Rhizobiaceae; genus Neorhizobium; species Neorhizobium endolithicum. The sequence goes on along the minus strand of NZ_CABFWF030000012.1, from coordinate 572,020 downwards.
CCGGCAAGCGAAGCAGCCGTGCAAGCAGTCCGCCCTGGGGCTCGGTCACGGATGCCTTCACCGAAAGGCGGTTTTCGGCCGGTGCATAAAGGATGTCCGCGACGGCGCGGGCATCCGGCTCATCCTTGCGCGATGCGTGGAGATCGAGCCGGATATTCGGACCCGTCGCATCGACCGAGCCTTTCAGCGCCAGCGAAAATGGACGGCCGGTAAGGGCGGGAGCAAGCGCGATGTCCGGCATGTCGATCTGGGCTACACGGATGCCCACCGGAAGCGAGAAACCGGATGACCGCCCGGTGTTTTCCTGCTGCTCGGGCAGCGCGGAAGGAAGCGGCGCGCGCAGCACGTTGACATCGTCGACGGTGATGCTTTCCGCCCGGAACACGCCGCGCAGGAGGGCGGAAGGGGACCAATCGATCCGCAGGCCTTGAATTTCGGCATATGTTCCCCTCTCGTCCGAAAGCGTCAGCGCGTCGATGTGAAGGTCGCCGCTCAGCAGACCCTGCGGAGGAGAGAGGTTTATCTGTCGTTCGGGCGTGGAGATGATGGAGGAAACCCGCTGGGCGGCGATCTGCCCGCCGACGGGCGTCAGCCCTACGAAAAGCAGGACGCCCAAGGCCATGACGAGAAGGATCGCCACCGCGGCAAGCGCGATCTTTGCGATCCATTTCAGAAGGCGAACCATTCCCATCAAGCCCCTAATTGATCACCCTGCGGCTCACCTAGAACGATTGCCCGATACCCGCATAGATGCCGTAGTCGCTGCCGCCATCATACTTCTGCAGTGGTACCGCAACATCCAGGCGCAGTGGTCCGAATGGCGTTGCGTAACGAATTCCAATCCCCGCGCCTGCCCGTATATCGGAGAAATCAGGCACGATTTCGGTTGAGACGGTCCCGACGTCGATAAAGGGGACGATCCCGATATTGTCCGTCAGCTTCGTTCTCACCTCGAAGGAGGCGACGACGTAAGACCGGCCGCCGAGCGCCTCGTCGGCTTCATTGTAGGGCGAGATTTCCCGGAAGGAATAGCCGCGAACGGAACCGCCGCCACCGGCGAAGAAACGTCGGGTGACGGGAATGTTCTCAAGCTCGTCCGCGCCTATCAGTGTACCGGCGGACAGCCGGCCGGCCAGGACGATATTGTCCTCCGCTCCGAGGCCGAGATAACCCGACAGGGAGCCCTCGAAGGAGGAGAAGACGCTTCCGTGGAAGAATTCGTAGGAAGGCTTGGCGCCGAGCGTCGCCCAATAGCCTTCCGTCGGATCGAGCTTGTTGTCGCGAGCATCCCTCTCGAAGGAGACCGGGACCGCGAAGGTCAGATAGTCGTTCTCTCCAAAAGCGTCGTCGGCGCGGATATAGGCGATTTCGCCGCCTGCCTTGAGTGTGTCGGTCTCGTTGAGTTCATAGGAGAAGCCGGCGGAGCCGATGACGGTCTGCGCCTCGTATATGTCGTCCGGCGTTTCGCTCTTGGCTTCGAGGCGTGACTCGAAGGTCGCCTCCGGCACCGGAAAGCCGGGCTTCGTAAAGACGATGCCGGCCGAATAGTCGAAGGTGGTCACGTCGGTCGTCGCGCCGATGCCGGATACCTTGCCTTCTATGCGCAGCGATTCCGCCTCCCCGAAGAGATTGCGGTGGCCCCAATAGCCCTGCACCCCGGCGCCATCGAGGGACGAGTATTCGGCGCCGAAGCCGAAATAGCGGTGTTTGCCTTCGGACACTTCTATCGTCAGCGGCAGCGTACCGTTCGGCGCCAGCGCCTCTGCTTCGCGGATGGTGATGCTTGAAAACACTCCGAGTTCCCGCAGGCGTTCGGAAGCCTTCTGCAGTTGCTCGGGGGAATAGCGGCCGCCCTTGTCGAGCCGCGAATAGCGGCGGATGAAATCCGCCTCCACGGTTCGCGAGCCCTTCACCGTCACCGCCCCGAAATCGGCTTCCGGACCGCTGATCGCACCCATCACCACGTCGACGGTTCGGGTCCGGTGATCTGCGGTCACCTGGCGTTCCGTCAGTCGGGCGAGCGGGCGGCCTTCCGCCTTGACATCGCGAAGGAGTTGCTCGCTCGCCTTCAGGATGAGCCGGGAGCCGGCTGCGCCGCCCGGGATGAGGTCATAGTCGGCGGGATCGCGGCCGGCGGCATCGCCGTCGAAGCGAACCGAACCCAGTGCGAAGACCGGGCCGGGCACGACGGTGACCGTCACCGGTACCGGCTGCGAGTGATCGAAGGTCGGATTGGGCGGAAGGGCGTCGAGATCGGTCCCTTGTATCGTGATATGGACGGTGCCGCCGTACCGGGCTTCCTCGTAGAGAACGGCAACGAGCCGGTCCCGGTCCTCGCGCGCCTTGATGACGATCCCGAGGTCGCCCGATACCGGCTGCTCCTCGTCGTTGACGAGTGACGCGGCGTTCTCCAGGCGCTTGGCGAGATCCTTGTCCGCCGCTCCCGTATCGAGCGTTGCGTCGTATCGTACGGGGTTGATGACCTCGACGGTCTCCTCTTCCGACCCGAAAAGGTTGAGGCCGAAGAGCTTCAAGGCATGGGCCTGCGGGACCCAGGCAAGGCTGAGCGCAAGGGCAAAGACCGCGATCCTCGTCGCATGCGGGCCTGAGCGGATACCTGCTGACTCTTCTACTCGTCCACGCCTGATCACTGTCGGTTCGTCGCCTGTCTCACGTCCACCCTTCGCCCGCCCGGCCTTGCCTATTTAGCGGCAAATGGCGGAGACGAATACCTTTTTTGATACTTCAGAGATCAGTCATAAAAGAAAAGCCCTGGAGCGTGCTCCAGGGCCACATCAGGCAGGCGCCTTTTTTCAGTAGCGGCGCGGGCAATCGTCGATATAGCGACGGCCATAGCGGTCGCGGTAGTAGCACTGGCCGGGCTGTTCGGCGACCGAGCCGATCAGGGCGCCCGAGACACCGCCGATGGCGGCACCCACTGCAGCCCCTCTAACGTTTCCGGTCGCCAGTCCGCCGATGACGGCCCCGGTGCCGGCGCCGATTGCCGTCCCCTGTTCGGTCTGCGTGCAGCTTGCCAGCGTCAGGCCGGCCAGCAGAAGTACAAGCGCTTTCTTCATGGGTTTCTCTCCACACTCTCGAACATGTTGAATGGCTGGCGGCCACGCCTTCGCCCATGGCTTTCCGGACAGCGCATCAGACGAAACAATAGATCGGCCGGCGCCGATGTCCAGATAATATGACCGAAATCATCGGGCTTGGGAATTGACAAGCATCAGGCCAGGAGCGCCCGGCCCGGCAGTGATCAGAAAAAAGCTTTCGGGGGGTCGCTCTAGAGGTTGATCGGGCGGGTAAAAAGGAAAATGATGCGTGACGTGTCTGGAGGAGACACGAGGAGGAGCACTATGGCAAAAGTGACACTGACGGTGAACGGCCGTACGGTGAGCGGTGACTGTGACGACCGCATGCTGCTGGTTCATTTCATACGCGAGAAACTGGGACTGACCGGGACGCATGTCGGATGCGACACGACGCAGTGCGGCGCCTGCGTGGTCCATATGGATGGCAGGTCGGTAAAGAGCTGTTCCATCCTCGCCGTGCAGGCGGCGGGCTCCACCGTCACGACCATCGAAGGTCTTTCGTCCCAGGGAGAGCTTCATCCCGTCCAGGCCGCCTTCAAGGAGCATCACGGCCTGCAGTGTGGCTTCTGCACACCCGGCATGGTGATGACGGCGGTGGATATGATCAACCGCCATGGCGGCAAGCTCGATGAGAATACCGTACGCCACGAGCTCGAAGGCAACATCTGTCGGTGCACCGGCTATCACAACATCGTCAAGGCGGTGCTGTCGGCGAATGCCGAGATGCATACCGGCCGACAGGCCGCCGAATAAGAGGCGAATGCAAGGAGCGACAGCCAGCCGCTCCGCGGCCGGTCCTCGATCTTCTACCATTCGCCAATTCCGCTGTTCGCTCATTTCTGGAGGAGATGAAAATGGGTGTTGAAGGAATCGGTGCACGCGTCACCCGCAAGGAAGACAAGCGCTTTCTGACCGGCAAGGGGCGCTACACCGACGATATGTCGGTGCCGGGCATGAAGTATGCCTATTTCGTCAGAAGCCCCTATGCGCATGCCAGGATCCGCGGCATTGACGTCGCTGCTGCGAAGGCGATGCCCGGGGTTATCGATGTGCTCGACGGCAAGCAGTTGCAGGCCGATGGTATCGGCAACCTGATCTGCGGTTGGATGATCCATTCCAAGGATGGCTCTCCGATGAAGATGGGCGCCTGGCGGCCGCTGGCGCACGAGACCGTCCGCTATGTCGGCGATGCCGTCGCAATCGTCGTCGCCGATTCCTCGGCCGAAGCTCGTGATGCAGCCGAAGCTGTCGTGGTCGATTACGAGGAACTGCCGGCGGTGACGGAGGCGGTCGCGGCACTGGAGGAAGGCGCGCCGCAGATTCATCCGGAAGCGCCGGGCAACCTGATCTTCGACTGGGAGATCGGCGACGGACAGGCGACGGACCGGGCGATTGCTTCGGCAGCGCATGTCACCGAGATCGAGATTCACAACAACCGGCTGTCGCCGAACCCGATGGAGCCACGCGCGACGCTCGGCATCTATGATTCCGCCGAAGACCACTACACCTGCTACACGACGAGCCAGAATCCGCATGTGGCGCGCCTGGTGATGAGCGCCTTCTACAATGTCGCGCCGGAAAACAAGCTACGGGTGATCGCACCGGATGTCGGCGGCGGCTTCGGCTCGAAGATCTACATCTACCCCGAGGAGATTGTCTGCCTCTGGGCGTCGAAGAGGACCGGAGTGCCGGTGAAGTGGACGTCGGACCGGACGGAAGCCTTCCTCACCGACGCGCATGGCCGCGACCATGTCTCAAAGGTCAAGATGGCGTTCGACGCGGAGCACCGCATTATCGGGCTGAAGGTCGACACGATCGCCAATCTCGGCGCCTACATGTCGCTCTTTTCCTCCGCAGTGCCGACCTATCTCTACGCGACCCTGCTCTCCGGGCAGTACGCCATCCCCGCAATCCACGCCAATGTGCGTACCGTCTATACCAACACGGTGCCGGTGGATGCCTATCGCGGCGCCGGGCGTCCCGAGGCGACCTATCTCCTGGAGCGGACGATGGAGACGGCGGCCCGGGAACTCGGCATCTCGCCGGCAGAACTGCGGCGCAGGAACTTCATCAGGAGTTTCCCCTACCAGACGCCGGTGATCATGAACTATGACGCGGGTGATTACGAAGCCTCGCTCAACGCCGCCATGCAGGCGGCCGACTGGGACGGCTTTTCGGCGCGGCGCGCGGAAGCGGAAGCGCGGGGGAAGCGGCGCGGCATCGGCATGAGCTGCTATATCGAAGCCTGCGGCATTGCTCCGTCGGCCGCTGTCGGCTCGCTGGGCGCGGGCGTCGGCCTGTGGGAATCGGCGGAGGTGCGGGTCAATGCGGTCGGCACGATCGAGGTGCTGACCGGCTCGCACAGCCACGGCCAAGGGCATGAGACGACCTTCGCGCAACTGGTGGCGGATCGCCTCGGCGTCCCGATCGACAGTGTCAACATCGTCCACGGAGATACCGACAAGGTGCAGATGGGCATGGGCACCTACGGTTCCCGTTCGGGTGCCGTAGGCATGTCGGCCGTCGTCAAGGCGCTCGACAAGGTCGAGGCCAAGGCGAAGAAGATCGCAGCCCACCTGATGGAAGCCGATGAGAGCGATATCGTCGTTGAGAACGGCGAGCTGAAGGTAGCCGGTACGGACAAGACCGTGCCCTGGTTCCAGGTGGCGCTCGCAGCCTATACCGCCCATAACCTGCCGCCCGGCCTGGAGCCGGGGCTGAAGGAGAGCGCCTTCTACGACCCTGCCAACTTCACCTTCCCGGCCGGCTGCTACATCGCAGAGGTCGAGGTGGATCCGGAGACCGGCAAGACCGAGATCGTCCAGTTCGTCGCGGCCGACGACTTCGGCAACATCATCAATCCGCTGATCGTCGAAGGGCAGGTGCATGGAGGGCTGGCGCAGGGGATCGGCCAGGCGCTGCTGGAGGAGGTCCGCTACGACCGCGAATCCGGTCAGCTCCTGACGGCGAGCTACATGGACTATGCCATGCCGCGCGCCGACGACCTGCCGTCGTTCAAGCTGTCGCACCAGAATACGCCGTGCCCGAGCAACCCGCTCGGCATCAAGGGGTGCGGCGAGGCCGGCGCGATCGGCTCGCCGCCCGCACTCATCAACGCCATCACCGATGCCATCGGCAACAACCGCCTTGCCATGCCCGCCACGCCCATGAAGGTGTGGCAGGCATTGCAGGCAGCTCACTGAGGAGGACCGGCCATGTACGAAACGAGCTATCACCGTGCCTCCTCGGTCGAGGATGCCGTCAGGCTCAAGGGCGAGCATGGGGAGGGGCGCTACCTGTCGGGCGGCATGACCCTGATCGCGACGATGAAGCAGCGCCTCGCGGCCCCGAGCGACCTGATCGACCTGAGGCACATTCCCGACCTCAAGGGTATCTCGCTGGAAGGGCGCAATGTGCGGATCGGTGCCGGGACGCCGCATGCGGACGTGGCGTCGTCCTCCATGCTCCGCGCCCTCTGCCCCGCCATCTGCGACCTCGCCGGCATGATCGGCGATCCTCATGTCCGGCACATGGGGACGATCGGCGGCTCGATCGCGAACAACGATCCCGCCGCCGATTATCCGGCGGCCATGCTCGCTCTCGGTGCCACCATCATCACCGACCGCCGCTGGATGGCGGCCGATGATTTCTTCCTGGGCCTGTTCGAGACGGCACTGGAGGACGGAGAAATGGTCACCGCTGTAAGCTTCGAGGCACCGGAGAAGGCAGGCTATGCCAAGTTCGCCAATCCCGCCTCGCGCTACGCCCTTACAGGGGTGTTCGTGGCGAAACGGGCGGACGGGGTGCGTGTGGCTGTGACGGGAGCAGGCGCCAACGGCGTCTTCCGCCATGCCGGCATGGAGGCGGCTCTCGCTTCGAACTGGTCTCCGGAAGCGGTTGCCGGCGCTGTGGTGGATCCCGGCGACATGCTTTCCGACATGCATGCTAGCAGCGACTACCGGGCGAATCTCGTAAGGGTGATGGCGAAGCGGGCGGTCGTGGCTGCGGGATGACTGGAAAAAGGTGGAAGGTTTCCCGTTCCTGCTTGATATGAATCAAGTTCTGTTGGCGCCGGGCGGGTTACCTCTCACCTTGGAATCGTTCGAAACGAAGTCCAATTTGCCGCAGTCTGGATTAATTCCAATCTGCGGGGTTGACGAAATGCGGACGAGAAACCAAAACCAGTCAGGTTCTGGAGTGTGACATGGATTTCGAGGCATTTTTCAAGAGCGAACTGGACAGTCTTCATCAGGAAGGCCGTTACCGGGTGTTCGCCGATCTCGAACGGCATCGCGGCAGCTTCCCGCGCGCCACGCGTCACACGCCGGAAGGCCCGAAGGAAGTTACCGTCTGGTGCTCCAACGACTATCTCGGGATGGGCCAGCATCCGGCGGTGATCGCCGCCATGCATGAAGCGATCGATCACTGTGGCGCGGGTGCGGGAGGCACCCGGAATATCTCTGGCACCACCCACTACCATGTTCTTCTCGAGCAGGAACTTGCCGATCTGCACGGCAAGGAAGCGGCGCTCGTCTTCACCTCCGGCTATATCTCGAACTGGGCGACGCTCGGCACCCTTGGCCAAAAGATCCCCGGCCTCATCATCTTCTCGGATGCGCTGAACCATGCGTCGATGATCGAAGGCATCCGCTACGGCAAGTGCGAGCGGGTGATCTGGAAGCACAACGACCTGAACGACCTCGAGGCGAAGCTGGCGGCTGCCGATCCCAACGCGCCCAAACTGATCGCCTTCGAATCGGTCTACTCCATGGATGGCGATATCGCGCCGATCAAGGAGATCTGCGATCTTGCCGACAAGTACGGCGCCATGACCTATCTGGACGAGGTCCACGCGGTCGGCATGTATGGTCCGCGCGGCGGCGGCATTGCCGAACGCGAAGGCCTGATGGACCGACTGACGATCATCGAGGGCACGCTCGGCAAGGCCTTCGGCGTGATGGGCGGCTATATCGCGGCGTCCGCCGCGCTCTGTGATTTCATCCGCTCCTTCGCTTCGGGCTTCATCTTCACGACGGCCCTGCCGCCGACTCTGGCCGCCGGTGCCATCGCTTCGATCCGCCACCTCAAGGCAAGCCCGTTCGAGCGCATCCGTCACCAGGACCGGGTGAAGAAGCTGCGCTCGCTGCTCGATGCACGCGGCATCCCGCACATGCACAACCCGAGCCATATCGTGCCGATCATGGTAGGCGATGCGGCCAAGTGCAAATGGATTTCGGACATCCTGCTCGACTCGTTCGACATCTACGTGCAGCCGATCAACTACCCGACGGTGCCGCGCAAGACCGAGCGCCTGCGCATCACCCCGACGCCGCTTCATTCCGATGGAGACCTGGAGCGTCTCGTGGATGGGGTGCACCAGCTGTGGTCGCGCTGCGCGCTCGCCCGCGCGGTGGCCTGAGCCAGAGAAAAGACTTCCAAAGAAATGGCCGCTTATGCGGCCATTTCTTTTCGCGCGATGATGCCTGCGGCCCTTCGCCGGGCCTCGGCATCGGCTTCGAAGACATCTTCGATGGCGGTGGCAGCTGGGTGCGAGGCCATGGCCTCCATGACTTCCTCTGCGACGTCGGCCATGGCGAGGAAGCCGATACGCCCGGCGCAGAAGGCATCGAAGGCGATTTCCTCGGCGGCATTCATTACCGCACCCTGGACGCCGCCGCGCGCAAGCGCCGTGCGCGCCAGCCGGAGCGCGGGAAAACGCACCTCGTCCGGCGCCTCGAAATCCAGCCGGGCCAGTTTCGCGAAGTCGAGCCGCTCGACGTTCAGCCTCGGGCGGTCCGGATAGGTGAGCGCATAGCCAATGGCCGTGCGCATGTCCGGCGAGCCGAGCTGCGCCAGAACCGAGCCATCCGCATAGCCGACCATGGAATGGATGATCGACTGCGGGTGGACGATAACCTCGATCTGCTCGGGCTTCAGATCGAAGAGGTGCTTCGCCTCGATCATTTCCAGCGCCTTGTTGAACATGGAGGCGCTGCCGATGGAGATCTTGAGGCCCATGGACCAGTTGGGATGCGCCTTTGCGACCTCCACCGTGACATCGGCCATCTGCTCCTGCGACCATGTGCGGAAGGGGCCTCCGGATGCGGTGAGCACGATACGCTCCACCGCATGATGCTGGTCGTCCTCCAGCGACTGGAAGATCGCGCTGTGCTCGCTGTCGACGGGGATCAGTCGGCCGCCGCCTTCCTTCACGGCGTGAACGAAGAGGTTGCCGGCGGAGACGAGGCATTCCTTGTTGGCCAGAGCGATGTCGGCACCACGCGCTGCGGCCGCAAGCGTCGGAGCGAGGCCGGCGGTGCCGACGATCGCCGCCATCACCCAGCCGGCCTCCGCGGACGCGGCTTCGACGAGGGCTTGGCGGCCGGCCGCCGCTTCTATTCCCGTTCCGGCCAATGCTTCCTTCAGGGCCGCGTAGTTCGCTTCGTCCGCGGTGACAGCGATCCGTGCGCCGAACTCCCGTGCCTGCCTGGCCAGAAGTCCGATATTGCTGTTGCCGGTGATCGCCATCAGATCGAAGGTATCCCTGCCTCCCAACTGAGCGATTACGTCCAGCGTGTTCACTCCAATGGAGCCCGTGGAGCCGAGAATGGATATGCTGCGTCGCGCGCCGGAGCCGCCTGCCATGAATTCTCATCCGTTTCTGCAGTCGCAGACCGTCTACAGGCGAATGTTGCGGCTCACAAGCTTTCACTTACATTGAAGGATCTTCCGGCCAAGCCTATCTCCGATCGGCCACCCATATCGAGGAACTGCTGTCATGGATCATCCAGCGGAGCTGACAACCGGCTGCGTCATCGCGGGCGCCGGGCCGGCGGGACTGATGCTCGGCTTCCTGCTTGCGCGCGCAGGGGTCGATGTGGTGGTCGTCGAAAAGCACCAGGACTTCCTCCGGGACTTTCGCGGCGATACCATCCATCCCTCGACGATGGAGGTGATGCACGAACTGGGGCTGATCGAGGAGTTCCTGGATTTGCCGCATACGAAGGCCATGAAACTGACCGCGGAAATGGGCGGGCGCAATGTCACGATCGCGAACTTCTCGCGGCTTCCCGTCCGCAACCGCTTCATCGCCTTCATGCCCCAGTGGGATTTCCTGAACTTCCTGTCGCGGAAGGCGAGGGAGTACCCGAATTTCCGGCTGATCATGCCGGCAAAGGTCGTGGACCTCGTGGAGGATGGCGGGCGGGTCGGGGGAATCCGGGTCGAGACTTCGGAAGGTATGCACACGATCCTCTCGCAACTCGTCATCGGCGCAGACGGCCGGAACTCGATTGTGCGGGAAAAGGGAAGGCTTGAGGTGGAGAGCCTCGGCGTTCCGAGCGAGGTGCTCTGGATGAAGCTCAGCCGGCAGGCCGAAGACCCGAGCGAAGTGATGGGGCATGCCGGCCCGCGCCAGGGGCTGGTGCTGATCGACGGGGGCGATTACTGGCAATGCGGCTATGTCGTGCGCAGGGGTACGTTCGCCGACATCAGGGCCGCCGGGCTGGAGGCCTTCCGAAGGGCTGTGAGCGATATCTCGCCGCTGCCGGCTGGTCGCATGAACGAGGTGAAGAGCTTCGATGACGTCAGCCTTCTCACGGTGCGTATCGACCGCTTGAAGCGTTGGTGGAAGCCGGGGCTTCTGTGCATCGGGGATGCTGCCCATGCCATGTCTCCGATCGGCGGCGTCGGCGTCAACCTGGCGATCCAGGACGCGGTGGCTGCAGCCAATATCCTCTCGCGCCCGCTGCGGGAGGGACAGTTGACCGGTGCCGATCTAGCCGCCGTCGAGAAGCGCCGCACCTTCCCCACCAAGGCGACGCAGAAGCTGCAGGTGATGATGCGCAGCAGCCGCCGCAAGGACCAGGAGGATGCGGAGAGACGGAGAGGTCCGCCGGCCTTCATCCGCGGCATCGCCCGCTGGCCGGTGCTGGCACATCTGGCCGGTCGGCTGATCGGCATGGGTTTCCGCATGGAGCATGTGCGGCCCCGCTGACGAGGCAGTGACTATCGGCAGCTATGGGATCTTGCCTCAGATGATCCGCTGTCCCTATGGCTTTTGCCTGCCGGTGCAGGAATCGATGCATAACGTAAAATTAAGCCTAATACCGCAAGTATCGCCAAATACTTCTGACGCCTGAGGGCGGTTCCATTTCGACTTTTTATTATTGGCAAGGCGCTGATGCTGGCACAGAGAAGAGAAGATCATCAGACTGCTGCAACGCCCAGGACGATGAAGATCGTGACCGAGGGAATCGGCAGCGAACTTGAACGTTTCAGCAGTGACAATGCCAGTGTCGTGAAGCAGATCCGGCTTCTGGCGATCAACGCCCTGATCGAGGCGGCCAGGGCTGGAGAGATGGGCAAGGGGTTCGCCGTCGTGGCCAACGAGGTGCAGCGCCTGGCGCAGACCGCGACCGAGATCGCGGAAAAATTCGAAAGCAGGGTCCTCGGCCGGCTCGGCCTCGGCCGCAGCATGGCGGAGTCGTTGGTTACCGAAATGGAGGGCGTCCGCCTTACCGATCTTGCACAGACGCTGGTCCAGTTGATCGTCCGCAATCTCTTCGAACGTACGGCCGATGTGCGCTGGTGGGCAACCGATTCGGCTCTGTGGCAGGCGCTGTCCTGTGATGATGCCGCGGCGAGGGCGTTCGCATCGGAAAGGCTCGGCGTCATCAATCGCTTCTATACCGTCTATCTCGATCTGGTGCTGACCGATCTGGAGGGACGCATCATTGCTTCCGCCAATCCTGCCTTTCAAAAGAAGATCGTCGGATCCTCGCTCGCAACGGAGCCGTGGTTCGTGGAGGCCAGACGTTGTCGGTCGGGCGACGACTACATCGTCGATGACGTCAAGCCCAGCCGCCTGCACGAAGGCCGCAACGCCCTGGTCTATGCCACCGGCGTCCGCGATGGCGGAAAGCTCGATGGGGAGCTATTGGGAACCCTCGGTGTATACTTCGACTGGCAGGCCCAGGGTCAGGCGATCGTCGAAAAGGAAGCCAACCTGCCCCCGCAGGTGGCGGAGAAGACCACCATCATGCTTCTCGACGGAAGCAGCAAGGTGATCGCCGCGACCAATCCCTCGCTTCTCTTTACGCATTTCGCCTTGCAGAAGAAGGTCGGGCAGGACAAGGGCAGCTACTACGACCGCAACGGCGCCATCGTCGCCTTCGCCAAAACGCTTGGATATGAGGATTACGACGGCCTCGGCTGGCATGGCGTGGTCGTGCAGGAGACAGAAAGCGACGAGACGATCCGCGCCGCGCTCCACTTGCGATAGCCCGCTGTGGCTGCCGATACCGTGGCGGCATTCGCCGCATGGGGCGCCCCTGAAGCGCCACGCTGCCTCGACGCCACCGGGGAGATGTGGCAAGGGCTGAAGCTCCTTTCCCTGATGATCCGCGGGAGCGCCCCCATGAACGACACGTCCCATCTGAAAACCTATGTCTTCGAGCCGGCGGCGGTGCCGACATTGGCCGTTGCCGGAAGCGAAGCGCTGTTCCCGATCCACCGCATCTATTGCGTCGGGCGCAACTTCGCCGACCACGCCATCGAGATGGGCCACGACCCGAACAGGGAGCCGCCGTTCTTCTTCCAGAAAAACCCCGATACCATCGTTCCGGCCGGAGAGGATTTCCCCTATCCGGGCGAATCCCGGGACGTGCATCATGAGGTGGAGCTGGTCGTGGCGCTTCACCGAGGCGGCACGAACATCCCTCCCGAACATGCGTTGGATTGCGTCTTCGGCTATGCCGTCGGCCTCGACATGACGCGGCGCGACCTGCAGGCAGAGGCCAAGAAAGCCGGCCGGCCTTGGGAAACGGCCAAGGCGTTCGAAGCATCGGCACCGTGCGGCCCCCTGCATCCGGTATCGGCTGTGGGGCATCCGGACCATGGCGCGATCTGGCTGAAGGTCAACGGCGAGACCCGCCAGAGCGGCGACCTGAACCAGATGATCTGGAAGGTGCCGGAGATGATTTCCTACCTGTCGCGCCTGTTCGAGTTGAAGGCCGGGGACCTGATCTTTGCCGGCACGCCGGCCGGCGTCGGCGAGGTCGTGCGCGGTGACGAGATGGTCGCACGGGTGGAAAGCCTCGGCGAGGTGCGGTTCAAGGTGGCATAGGCGCGGTGGCCGCGGTGGGCGTAGGACGTCATCTTCCCGCGGCGTAAGCCTGCATCAGGCGTGGTGTCGCTGCCGCACGCAGCAGGCCATCGGCGTCGCGCCGCGCGGCGGTGAGGCGCCCCACGGTCCACGGATCCGCCGCCGTCACCTTGTGGCCGCGGCGCCTGAGTTCCTCCAGGACGTCCGCGCCGATATTGCTCTCCACCATGATCTCGCCCGGCGAACTCGTGCGCGGGTAGAAGGAGCCCGGAAAGTGCGACGTATGGAAGAGCGGCAGGTCGATCGCCGCCTGCAGGTTCTTCCGGTGATGGACGTAGCGGAGGAAGAAAGGCAACTGCCACTGGTCCTGCTGATCGCCGCCGGGCGTGCCGAAGGCCAGCGTGGGCCTCCCCTCGTGAAGCGCAATCGACGGCGTCAGCGTCGTGCGCGGGCGCTTGCCGGGCGCCAGCGATGTCGGCAGCCCCGGCTTCAGCCAGAACATCTGGGCGCGCGAGTTGAGGGCAAAGCCGAGGCCCGGCACGACCGGCGAAGACTGCAGCCAGCCGCCGGACGGTGTCGTCGAGACCATGTTGCCCCAACGGTCGATCACGTCGATATGCACCGTATCTCCGCGCTTCTCGGATAGATGCGCCATGGTGGGCTCGTAGACGGCCCCCTTGCCGCTCATTTCACGGAGCATGGCGAGCGTCAGGTCGTGCTGCTGTTCATAGCCTGCAACCTGGCCGGGACGCAGGTCGTGGGATGCCTCCCTTCCGATCAGCCTGCGCCGCTCATCATTATACCCGTCAGACAGCAGGTGCTCCGTCGGAACCTGGGAAAAATCCGGATCGCCGTAATAGACCTCCCGGTCGGCGAAGGCGAGTTTCATCGCTTCCACCACGGTGTGGACGAAATCCGGGCCGGCAGGATCCATGGCGGCGATGTCAAAGCCCTTCAGGAGGGCCAGAGATTGCAGGAGCACGGGGCCCTGCCCCCAAGCCTGGGTCTTGGCGATCGTCCAGTCATGATAGTCGTAGGTCTGCGGGGTTTCGACGGATGCGCGCCAGCCCGCCATGTCCTCGCCCGTCAACACGCCCTTGTGGCGGGTCCCGCTCGCGTCCATGACCTCCGCCTGCCGCAGGTAGGAGTCGATCGCCTCGGCCACGAAACCCCGGTAGAAGGCATCGCGGGCGGCTTCCACCTGGTTCTCGCGGCCCTCCTTCGCCTCGGCCTCGGCGATCACCCGCCGCCACGTCTGCGCCAGAACCGGGTTCCTGAAGTTGGACAGCGGCTCCGGCGGGGCTCCGCCTGGCATCCAAGTAGAATAGGACGTGGGCCACTCTTCCTCAAAGAAGCGCGCCAGCCCCTTGATGGTATTGCAGACGCGTTCCAGCACGGGGTGGCCGTTCTCCGCATAGAAGATCGCCGGCTCCAGGACGTCGCGCACGCCCATGGTGCCGTAGTCGCGCAGCATCAGCATCCATCCGTCGAAGGCTCCCGGAATGACGGTGGCGAGCAGGCCATTACCCGGTATCAGCTTCAACCCCTCGGCGGTATAATGTTCGATGGTCGCCCCGGCCGGGGCCGGCCCCTGCGCGCAGATGACTTCGACCTTGTCCTTCTGCCTGGAGTAGATCACTGCGGGCATATCGCCGCCGGGACCGCAGAGATGGGGTTCCACCACCTGCAGCACGAAGCCGGCCGCCACCGCCGCATCGAACGCGTTGCCACCCTTTTCGAGGATGCTCATGCCGACCGCGGAAGCGATCCAGTGCGTCGAGGTGAACACGCCGAACGTGCCGAGGATTTCCGGGCGGGTGGTAAAGTCACTCATATTCGCACTCCCTCGCGACCCATGCCTTGATCTCTCCCATTGAATAGACGTCGTGGAGGACTGTGGCTAGTTCGGTGGAAATGGCGAATGAAGCGAGTTGTCGCGACAAGGGCTAAAAATAGGAAGGTTGGTGATCCCGACGCGATTCGAACGCGTGACCCCCAGATTAGGAATCTGGTGCTCTATCCTGCTGAGCTACGGGACCATTGGAATGCATCCATACAAAAGGAGCCCTTCGAAGCCAAGCCCTTTCCTTCGAGAGCCGCCCGAGGCCGGCGACGGGCCTTCTAGTCGCCGAGCCGCTGCTCGGCGAGACGCACCCAATAGGAAATCCCGTAGGCGAGCGCCTCGTCGCTGAAGTCATAGGCTGGATTGTGCAGGGGAGCGCTGTCTCCGTTGCCGATGAAGATGAAGGCGCCTGGGCGGCTTTTCAGCATATAGGCGAAATCTTCGCCCGCCATGGAGGGCTCGACATCCGTCATGAGATTGCCGGGGCCGGCCACCTCGGCGGCCGCCGCGACGGCGTGTCCGGTCTCCCGGTCGTGGTTGACGGTGACCGGGCAGCTGCGCTCATAGGCGATCTCGGCGGTCGTGTCGTGCGCAAGCGCGATACCGTTGACGATCTGGCGAATACGCTGCTCGGCGAGATCGCGAACCACTTCGTCGAGACTGCGGACCGTCCCCCCGAGTTCCGCTGCGTCGGGAATGATATTGTGCGTCGTGCCCGCCTCGAAACGGGTGACCGAGACCACCACGGATGCGAGCGGATCTGCGTTCCGCGCCGCGATCGTCTGGAGCGCTCCGACGATCTGGGAGCCGATCAGGATGGGGTCGATCGTACGGTGGGGCTGCGCCGCATGGCCGCCGCGCCCCCTGACCGTGATGGTGAACTTGTCCGGTGCCGCCATGATGGCGCCGGGGCGGATCGCGAACCGGCCGATCGGAATTCCGGGCATGTTGTGCATGCCGTAGACCTCCTCGATTCCGAAGCGTTCCATGAGCCCGTCCTGGATCATGGCAAGCGCGCCGGCTCCGCCCTCCTCGGCGGGCTGAAAGACGACGGCCACTGTGCCATTGAAGTTGCGGGTCTCGGCGAGATGCTTTGCCGCGCCGAGGAGCATTGCGGTATGCCCGTCATGCCCGCATGCATGCATCCGGCCCGCGACGCGGGAGCTCCAGGCCCGACCGGTCATTTCCTCGAGCGGCAAGGCATCCATGTCGGCGCGCAAACCGATGACGCGCCCGCCGGGTCCGCGCCCGCGGATGATGCCGACGACGCCGGTGCCGCCGATGCCAGTTGCGATCTCGTCTGCGCCGAACTCCTTCAGCCGCGCCTCGACGAAGGCTGCGGTGTCGTGGACGTCGTAAAGAAGCTCGGGATTCTGGTGCAGGTGGCGACGCCACTCGGTCGCTTCCGTCTGAAGCTCGGCGGCTCGATTGATGATCGGCATGCGTTCTCCCGGGCTTGCTTTACAAGATCGTGACTGGCCCTCCCGGCCATAGTGCCCCGCGCGATTGACGCGATCAATCTTCTTTGCCATTGCTTGGCCACATAGGCCGACTATGGCCGCTCGTTTCCGATACAACGAGGATGCTGCCTTGCAGAACGTTACCCCATGCCTGCCGCGCCCTTCCCGGCTGATCGCGTCGATCGTCGCCGCGTCGGTGCTCATCTCGGCGGGCAATACCCTTGCGAATCCGAGGATGATCGTCGACGTGCGGACCGGGCGGGTGATCGAGCATGAGGATGCCTTCCGCAAATGGTATCCGGCATCGCTGACGAAGCTGATGACCGCCTACGTCACGTTCAAGGCGCTGAAATCCGGCAGGCTCGCGCTGGACACGCCGGTGACCATGAGCAAGAAGGCCGCGGACCAGCCTGCCAGCAAGATGTATTTCAAGCCGGGCTCCAAGCTGACGCTCGACAGCGCCCTCAAGCTGCTGCTGGTCAAATCCGCCAACGATATCGCGGTGGCGGTCGCCGAAACCGTCGGGGGGACGCTCGACGAGTTTGTCCTCATGATGAATGCCGAGGCCGGGCGCCTCGGCATGACCTCGACGCGGTTCATCAATCCCCACGGGCTGCCGGGCAAGGGGCAGTATACCACCGCTCGCGACATGGCGGTGCTCGCGCTGCAGCTGAAGCGTGAATTCCCCGAATATGCCGGCTATTTCTCGCTCGAGGGCGTCAGCACCGGCAAGAAGAACTATGCCAACTTCAATATGCTCGTCGGACGGTTCGACGGCGCCGACGGCATGAAGACCGGCTTCATCTGCGCTTCCGGATTCAACCAGGTATCGTCCGCCACCCGCAACGGCCGGACTATCGTATCGGTGGTTCTCGGTTCCGACAGCCTTGCAGATCGCGCCGACGAGTCCGCGGATCTGCTGCAGAAGGGCCTGTCCACGCCGCTCGGGCAGGGGGTGCCGCTGTCGGCGCTGGCGCCTTACGGCGATACGTCGACCGTCAACGACATCAGTGCCGAGATCTGCAACCCGAAGGCCGCCAAGGTGCGGAGCGAAGGACGTGACGATGCCGGGCGCATGATCGTCCGCTCGCCCTATATCAGGGAAATGTCGCGGCCGCCCCACTACAGCTTTGCCGGTCTCATTCCCGGCTCGGATGCTGCTGCGAGTACCAAGGGCCGGAACGAGATCGCCAACGTGCCGATCCCGCTGCCGCGTCCCACGTTCTGAGCCTGGCCATGTTCCTTGCCTCCGACCGGCTTCCAGTCTCGATCCTCACCGGCTTTCTCGGAGCAGGAAAGTCGACGCTGCTGAACCGGATCCTCAAGGATCCGCAGATGGCCGATACGGCTGTCGTCATCAACGAGTTTGGCGAGGTTGGTATAGACAACCTGCTGGTGGAATCCTCCGGCGATAGGCTGGTGGAACTCGCCAATGGCTGCCTGTGCTGCACGGTGCGTGGAGAACTTGTCGATACGCTCGCGACGATGATGGACGGCATGCAGACAGGCCGTCTGAAGCCGGTGCGGCGTGTCGTCATCGAAACGACTGGGCTGGCGGACCCGGCGCCGGTGATGCAGTCCGTGATGGGGCATCCGGTGGTAGCGCAGAACTTTGCGCTCGACAGTGTCGTGACCGTGGTGGATGCGGTAAACGGTCTCCAGACGCTGGAGCGGCATCCGGAAGCCGTCAAACAGGTCGCCGTCGCCGATCGCCTCGTCATCTCCAAGGGTGGAATGGCAGGCGCCCCTGAGACGGTCCTGCTGCGTGACCGGCTCCGGGATCTCAATCCGCGTGCTCCCGTCATGGATGGTGACGCAGCGGAGGCCGCGACAGCTGCAGTTCTGGCCAACGGCCTGTACGACCCGGCGACCAAGATACCGGATGTCGACCGTTGGCTGCGGGACGAGATGGCGAAGGATGCGCATTCGCATCACCATGACCACCATCACCACCATAATCATGACGTCAACCGCCACGGCGACGACATTCGGTCTTTCTCGCTCATCCACGACACGCCGCTCGATCCGGCGGCAATCGAGATGTTCGTGGACCTCCTCCGCTCGGCTCATGGTGAGAAGCTCTTGCGGATGAAGGCCGTGGTGGCGCTATCGGACAATCCAGAGCGTCCGCTCGTGTTGCACGGGGTGCAGAACATATTCCATCCGCCACAGCGACTGAAGGCATGGCCGGACGGTTCCGACCGACGCACCAGGATGGTGCTGATCACGCAAGGCCTGTCGGAAGACTTCGTCGCGGATCTGTTTGCCGCCTTCAGCGGTCAGCCGCGCATCGACCAGCCGGATCGCACCGCTCTCGAACACAATCCGCTATCGGTGCCGGGCTTGCGGATGTAGCCGCCGTAAGGCTCGGGTCATCCCTTGCGGATGCAGAAGCGGTGGCCGTCCTCGGTTCTTTCCGAGCGCAGCAATTCATGCCCTTCTTCGTTGCAGAAGTGGGGGATATCGATGCCGGCAAGGGGGTCGCTCGTCTCGATCAGGAGTTCGTCCCCGGTGCGCATCGCCTTCAGCCGGCGGCGCGTCTTGAGAACGGGAAGCGGGCATTTCAGCCCTCGCAGATCATACGAGGCGGCGGCCGTACCGGTCGTCATTCCTGCGACCAGAACTTCCAGAACGGCCTCTTCTTGCTCTCGCTTACCGGCGGTGCCGCATATGCTAGCGGATTCTGCGCCGGAATCGGGACGGTCGTGGCGGACGCCTCAACCGTGTCCGTCGGCTGGTTTGGCTGGGCGGCCGCTGCCGTCTCCGTCTGCTGCTGTTGGGGCAGTCGGTCCTGCTTCATCCGCTCCGCGGCCGTTGCCGGGCGGGACGACGTGGAGGCCAGCATGGTTCCGGCAGGCTTGCTCTCAGGCGCCGACCGTTTCGCCATCAGTGCTTCGAATTCGTCCCGCTTCATCAGCTTTCCGGCCTCGAGCGATGTGCCGGTCGGCGCATAAGCGAGATCGCGCCCCTTGCGCTTTTCGGCAACCACCGCCTTGCGTTCGGCTTCCGTCGGCTCGTACCAGACCATGCCGTCGAGTTTCTTGACGGCCTTCTGGAAGGCGACTTCGTAGGCCTTCTGGTGGGATGCCAGCGCGACGTTGAGCGCCGGCGGCGTTGACATGGGCGGGCAAGCGGCGGTGGCGTTGAAGCTCGCTTTGCCCTCGACCTGCTGGTTGAAGACGTATTTCTTCTCGCAGACATTGACCTCAGGAGGGCGCTTGGTCACCTCGAAATTGTCGTAGCCGGTCTTCAGCATCCGCCAGAAATCATAGTGTTCGCTGTTGCGGTGGCGGGCCATGTTTTCAGCCGTCATGCGGAAGGGGAAGGCTTGCAACTGCACCGCGGTCTGGCCGCCCTTGAAGGCGTCACGAGCGAAGGCGTAGATTTCGAGGACCTGTTCGTCGGTCATCGAATAGCAACCGGAGGACGAGCAGGCGCCGTGGATCATCAGGTTGGAACCGGTGCGCCCATTGGCCTGGTCGTAGCGGTTCGGAAAGCCGGTATTGATCGCCAGGAAATACTTCGAGTTGGGATTGAGGTGCGCCGGAGTGAGGTTGTAGAAGCCCTCGGGCGCCTGCCGGTCGCCTTCCTTCTTTTTCGGGCCGAGTTTCCCGGACCAGGCGCAGATCTGGTAGCTCGCGATCACGTCGAACCGGTTGTCCGCCTTCGCCTTCCAGACCTCGAGAACGCCCTCTTCCTTGAAGATGCGCATCATGATGGGCGAATTGCGCGGCATGTTCTTCTTCTGCATCTCGGCGACGATGCGCGAGGGCAGGGGATGCTCCACCTTGTTCTTGACGTGGGACAGGTCGACCGAGTCCAGCGTGTCGTTACAGCCTGCCAGGGCAGTCGCAAGCATCAGGGCGAGAACTATGTTTTTCAGGCGCATCGGCATAGACCACGCAGAGTGTTCATGTCGGAGAGGGGCGGCATAACGGTCGCGATAGTAAAGCAGTAATCTTTACATCTTCTTAACCGCTTGTCCCCCGTCTGCAAAGCGAAACTGCCGCAAAGGCACTGTGAACAGCAATGTGGCCAAATTTGGCGCTTCTGGCGGCTGTTACAGATTCCGGCCGATCTGGAGGAATTTCTGTCGCCGCGCCGCACGGACTTCGTCACCCGACAGCTTGCCGAGATCGGCGAGAGCTGCGGCGATGACATTGCCGGCGGCGTCGATTACCGTCTGCGGATCGCGATGGGCGCCGCCGACGGGCTCCGGAATGATGTCGTCGATGACGCCGAGCTCCTTCAGATCCTCGGCGGTAATGCGCATGTTGGTGGCGGCTTCCTTCGCCCGCGTGGAGTCGCGCCAGAGAATGGATGCTGCGCCCTCCGGCGAGATCACCGAATAGATGGCGTGCTGCAGCATGTAGACCCGATTGCCCGTGGCGATGGCGATCGCACCGCCGGATCCCCCCTCGCCGATGACCACGGAGACCATCGGGACACGAACGGCAAGACACGTCTCGGTCGAACGGGCGATCGCCTCGGCCTGGCCGCGTTCCTCTGCGCCGACGCCGGGATAGGCGCCTGCCGTATCGATCAGGGAGATGATCGGCAGCCCGAATCGATCGGCCATTTCCATGATGCGGATGGCCTTGCGATAGCCCTCCGGCCGGGGGCTGCCGAAGTTGTGCTTCAGCCGGCTCTTGGTGTCGTGGCCCTTTTCCTGGCCCATCACCGCCACCGGCTGCCCCTGGAAACGTGCGAGGCCAGCCTGGATCGCCGCATCCTCGCCGAAGCTGCGGTCTCCTGCCAGGGGCGTGAAGTCGGTGAACAGCCGTGCCGCGTAATCGACGAAGTGCGGGCGCTGCGGGTGACGCGCGACCTGCGTCTTCTGCCAGGCATTCAGCCTTGAATAGATTTCCTCTGTCGCCTCGCGAACCCGGACTTCCAGCCGCGCGATCTCTTCGGACGTGTCGATGCTCTCGTCTTCGGCGGCGAGCTTCTTCAACTCGTGGATCTTGCCCTCGAGGTCGGAGATTGGCTTTTCGAAGTCGAGATAAGTCTGCATGAGATCCGTGTTCCGATCGTTCTGGCCGCGGCGGCGGCCCTCTAATCCCGGTTTTTGCCGGCTTTTGCAAGAGGGTGGTGCTCCTGCACCAGTTGCCGCAGTCTCTCCTCAAGCACGTGAGTGTATATCTGTGTGGTGGAAATGTCGGAATGTCCGAGCAGTTCCTGAACGACGCGCAGGTCGGCCCCGTTCTGCAGAAGATGGCTGGCAAACGCGTGCCGCATGACGTGGGGTGAAATCGCGGCAGCTCTAAGGCCGGCGCGGGCGGCCAGCGCCTTCAGTTCGCGGGCGAATACCTGACGCGGAAGGTAACCCTCCTTGCCCGGCGAGGGAAAAAGCCAGGGATTGTCGTCGTCCCCCTTGAGTGCCGTCCGCCGTGCTGCGCCGTACAGCCGCAGTGCCTCCATTGCGGAGCGGGAGAGCGGCACCAGTCGCTCCTTGTTCCCCTTGCCGCGGATGACGAGGAAGCGGCCCTCCTGGTCCAGGACCTTGGCAGGCAGGGAGACGAGTTCACTGACGCGCATGCCCGTGGCGTAGAGCATTTCAAGCAATGCAAGCATCCGCAACCGTGACGGTTGTCCTGGCGCCGTGTCGCCCGCCTCCGCCGCCGCCCGCTCCAGAAGCCGCGTCACGTCGTCCTCGCTCATCGTCTTCGGCAGAGGCCGGCTTTTCTTCGGGCTGTCCAGAATCGCCGTCGGGTCGTCACCGCGCAAACCTTCGGCATAGAGGAACTTGTAGAATTGGCGCATCGCCGAAAGCCGACGCGCCTGGGAGGTCGGGGCGAAGCCCTTTCGTCCGAGTTCGGCAAGGTAGGCGCTGAGATCGGTGCTGGCCGCCTGCAGAACCGAGACCCTTCTGGCGGTGAGAAAGGAGCGGAGATCGTCGAGGTCGCGCTGGTAGGAGGCGAGCGTATTGCCGGCGGCGCCGCGTTCTGCGCTCATCATCTCCAGGAAGGCTTCGATATGGGCCCGCGACAGGTCGGCCATGGACGCTTACTGTTCGGGCGCGGGATTGAGACGCTCGGAAGGCACCCGGACCGTCACCTCGCGCTCGCGCGGCTCGACCAGGAGAACGAGCGCAAGCAGGCTTCCGTAGATCACACCGCCGATGACCGCCAGGATGAAGAGGAAGCGAAAGAGGGTGGGCATGAAGCGACTTTCCTATGGAGAGCCCGAGGAGCGATCCCCTTCCACTATATGCGCAGTGGCCGGCAAGCAAGCAGGCCTCGGAAACCGGCGGTTTTGCAGGGCGGTGGCTTGACGCTGGCGGTCCATTTGTCGATACCCTTGCCCAAATGGAATTGGGACTATGACAGACCTTCTCACGCCCGTCGCTGCTTCTTCGCTCGCCGAAGAGGCCCGCGACGCCCTCGGCCAGCGCAATCTCATCTTCGTCGGCCTGATGGGAGCCGGAAAGTCCGTTATCGGCCGCATGGTGGCGCAGGCCCTGTCGGTTCCGTTCATCGATACGGATGCGGAAATCGAGAAAGTCTCGCGGATGTCGATCGCCGAGCTTTTCTCGGCCTATGGCGAGGCCGAGTTCCGGGCACTCGAAACGCGTGTCATCGGTCGGCTTCTGCGCGGTGGACCCAAGGTGATCTCCACCGGCGGCGGTGCCTTCATCAACGAGAACACGCGCCGGCTGATCAAGGAAGGCGGCGTCTCCGTCTGGCTGAAGGCCGATCTGGATGTGCTGTGGGAACGGGTCAACAAGCGTGACCACCGGCCGTTGCTCAAGACGGAAAACCCGAAGGCGACGCTCCAGAACCTGATGAACCAGCGGTATCCGATCTATTCGGAGGCCGACCTTACGGTGCCCTCCGGCAATGTCCGCAAGGAAACCATGGTGACGAACGTCCTTTCGGCCGTGATCGGACTTGCCAAGAAAGGCCAGAGAGAATGAATGCCCCGAGCCCCCGGCCGAACGAGCGCCTTGTTCACCTTGCGCTCGGTGATCGTGCCTACGACATCCTGATCGGTCCCGGACTCATTGCCCGTGCAGGGGGCGAATTCATCTCGCGTCTCAAAGGAAGGCGGGCGGCCATCATCACCGACGAGAATGTCGGCGCCCGTTACCTGTCGCCGCTGATGGACAGCCTGCAGACCGATGGTGTGGAGGCGGTGTCGCTTACCCTGCCGGTGGGGGAGAAGACGAAGAGCTTCGACAATCTCGCGGCGGTGACCGACATGGTGCTGTCGGCCCGCATCGAACGCAACGACGCCGTCATTGCGCTCGGCGGCGGCGTGATCGGCGATCTTGCGGGGTTTGCCGCCGGAATCGTGCGCCGCGGTGTCCGTTTCGTGCAGATCCCGACCTCGCTGCTCGCCCAGGTGGATTCCTCCGTCGGAGGCAAGACCGGCATCAACACGCGCCATGGCAAGAACCTGCTCGGGGTCTTCCACCAGCCGGATCTGGTGCTTGCCGATACGGCGGTGCTCGACAGCCTGTCGCCGCGCGAATTCCGTGCGGGCTATGCGGAGATCGTCAAATACGGACTGATCGACAAGCCCTATTTCTTCCATTGGCTGGAGAGGCACTGGAAGCAGGTATTCGAGGGCGGGCCGGAGCGGATCGAGGCCATTGCCGTGAGTTGCCAGGCCAAGGCGGATGTCGTCGTCGAGGATGAGCGGGAGACGGGGCGGCGGGCACTTCTGAACCTCGGCCATACGTTCGGCCACGCGCTGGAAGCCGCGACCGCCTACGACAGCAGCCGGCTCGTGCATGGCGAAGGCGTTGCCATCGGAATGGTGCTCGCCCATCGGTTCTCGGCGCGCCTGAACCTCGCCAGCCCGGACGATGCGGCACGCGTTGCCGCCCATCTTTCGGAGGTCGGTCTTCCCACGGAGATGTGGGATATCCCCGGCGAACTGCCACCGACCGAGATCCTCATGGAGGCCATTGCGCAGGACAAGAAGGTCAAGGGGGGCAAGCTCACCTTCATCCTCACGCGCGGTATCGGCCAGTCGTTCGTCGCCGACGAGGTTCCCGCCTCGGAAGTGATGGCCTTCCTGGAGGGCATGCGAAACCAATGACCAAGCCGGAGAGCCCGCTGTCGCGCCTCGTGAACGGACTGATCCGGCAGCTCGTGAATTGGACGGGCGCGCGTCTTTCGCCGCAGACGCTGGTGCTGGCAACCCATGAGGAGCTTCGTGCCGCGCTCGATCTCCTGCATCAGCAGCCGGGGGCGGAAAAGGCGGATCGCGACAGGCTGACCGGCCTTTTCGAGCTGGAGGAACTCGAGGTGTCCGACGTCATGCGGCACCGCACCGCCATGCGCGGCATCAACGCCAGCGACCCTCCGGAAGCCGTGGTGCGCACCATCCTCGAAAGCCCCTATACACGAATGCCGGTGTGGCGGAACTCGACGGAGAACATCATCGGCGTCGCGCATGCGAAGGACGTGCTCCGGGCGCTCGCCGAGCCGGATGCGGATGCCGGCAGCATCGACATCGTCAGGATCGCCCAGAAACCCTGGTTCGTGCCGGACAGCACCAGCCTCAAGGACCAGCTCAACGCCTTCCTGCGCCGCAAGGTCCATTTCGCCGTCGTGGTGGATGAATACGGCGAGGTGCAGGGGCTGGTGACGCTCGAAGAC
The DNA here is from genome assembly GCF_902153245.2 of Pseudorhizobium endolithicum. Classification (GTDB taxonomy): domain Bacteria; phylum Pseudomonadota; class Alphaproteobacteria; order Rhizobiales; family Rhizobiaceae; genus Neorhizobium; species Neorhizobium endolithicum. The sequence continues at coordinate 546,905 of NZ_CABFWF030000012.1, read as the reverse complement.
ATCCTGGAGGAGATCGTCGGGGATATCGCCGACGAGCACGATCTGGAGATCCAGGGCGTGCGCCAGGAGGCCGACGGCTCCATCATCGTCGACGGATCGGTACCGATCCGGGACCTCAACCGCGCGCTCGACTGGAACCTGCCCGACGACGAGGCGACAACCATTGCCGGTCTGGTGATCCACGAGTCGAAGCTGATCCCGCAGGAGCGGCAGGCCTTCACCTTCTACGGCAAACGCTTCATCATCATGAAACGCGAGAAGAACCGCATCACCCGCCTGCGGATAAGGCCGGCCGGCGCGGCGGACCTTCCGGCCGAATAGCGGCTACCAGCGGGCCGGCTCGTCCGGCGCCGAGGCTTCGACGGCCAGTGCATGAAGACCTGCATCCAGCACCGGCTTCAGAAGGTCGTTGACCGCTCTGTGCCGTTGCAGCCGGCTCATGCCGCTGAATTGCTGCGCCACGATGCGCACGCGCATATGGGTTTCGCCTTCGCCGTCGAAACCCGGTTGGTGGCCGGCGTGCTGATGGCTCTCGTTGATGACCTCGAGCCGCTCCGGGCGGAGGCCCTCCGTCAGGAGCGTTTCAATGCGGGCTTTGACGGACATGTCGCCTCCGGTTCGCGCCAAGGGGTTACCCAGAAATCAGCAAGAATCCGGTTTGTCAATTCTTGTAGCACCCCTTCCGGAGCCCCATAATGGGGGCTTATGAAACTGGATTCCAAATACTTCGATCGAATTCGGACGCGCCGGAAGAGCCAGCAGGAAACTGCGGTCGAGGCTCCGGCATGCCAGTGGGACGGATGCGACAGGCCGGGCGTCCATCGCGCTCCTGTCGGACGTAACGCAGAAGGGCAGTTCTTCCTTTTCTGCTTCGAACACGTCAAGGAATACAACAAGGGCTACAACTATTTTTCCGGCCTGTCCGACGGGGAGATCGCGCGCTATCAGAAGGAAGCGATTACCGGACATCGCCCGACCTGGACGATGGGAGTGAACAAGGCTTCGAAGCACGCGCCGCTGCACTCCACCCTGCGCTCTGGCGCGGGCAGCATGAACAACAGCAGGATCAGGGATCCGTTCGGCTTCGTCGCCCAGGGTCATGGATCGCGGCCGCGGCCGCAGGCACGCAAGCTCAAGACCCTTGAAGCAAAGGCCTTCGATACCCTGGACCTGACGGCGAGCGCCACGTCGGACGAGATCAAGAGCCGATACAAGCAGTTGGTGAAGAAGCATCATCCCGATGCCAATGGCGGCGACCGCGGATCCGAGGAACGTTTTCGCGCCGTAATCCAAGCATATCAGTTGTTGAAGCAAGCCGGTTTCTGCTAAGCGATACGACGAACGGCAGAGGATATGGCGGCCGGGCGGTGGCTCGCGCCTTGGAGAGATAATGAGCAAGATCGATCTTGATATTTCTAACCTTCCCGACACCACGATTTCGGTTCGGGAAGTCTTCGGCATCGATACCGACATCACGGTGCCGGCCTATAGCAACGGCGACCCTTATGTCCCCGATCTCGACCCCGACTATCTCTTCGATCGCGACACCACGCTCGCCATCCTCGCCGGCTTCGCCCATAACCGCCGCGTCATGGTCTCCGGCTTCCATGGGACCGGCAAGTCCACCCATATCGAACAGGTCGCGGCCCGCCTGAACTGGCCCTGTGTGCGCGTCAACCTCGACAGCCATGTCAGCCGCATCGACCTCGTCGGGAAGGACGCGATCGTCCTGAAGGACGGCAAGCAGGTCACCGAATTCAAGGACGGCATCCTGCCCTGGGCCTATCAGCACAATGTCGCGCTCGTCTTCGACGAATACGATGCCGGCCGCCCGGACGTCATGTTCGTCATCCAGCGCGTGCTGGAATCGTCCGGCCGCCTGACGCTGCTCGACCAGAGCCGCGTGATCCGTCCGCACCCCGCCTTCCGCCTGTTCGCGACCGCCAATACGGTCGGCCTCGGCGACACGACCGGCCTCTATCACGGCACGCAACAGATCAACCAGGCGCAGATGGACCGCTGGTCGATCGTCACGACGCTCAACTACCTGCCCCACGACAAGGAAGTCGATATCGTCGCCGCCAAGGTGAAGAGCTTCGGCAAGACGGCCGAGGGCCGCGACACGGTTTCCAAGATGGTCCGCGTTGCCGACCTGACGCGCTCCGCCTTCATGAACGGCGACCTTTCCACGGTCATGAGCCCGCGTACCGTCATCACCTGGGCGGAGAACGCCGAGATCTTCGGTGATGTCGCCTTCGCCTTCCGCATCACCTTCCTCAACAAGTGCGACGAGCTGGAGCGGACGCTGGTGGCCGAGCAGTACCAGCGCGCCTTCGGCGTCGAACTGAAGGAAAGCGCGGCAAACATCGTCCTCGGCGCCTGAGGCGAGAGCTGAGATGGCGGGACCGGGAGACAACCAGAAGGGCAGGTCGGGCGGACCGGTGGATACCGAGCCGTTGCGCCGGGCGATCACCGGTTGTGTCCGCTCGATCGCCGGCGACAGCGAAGTCGAGGTGACTTTTGCCAATGAGCGGCCCGGAATGGCGGGCGAGCGCATACGGTTGCCGGATATTTCAAAGCGGCCAACGGCCCATGAACTGGCGGTCACCCGCGGCCTCGGCGATTCCATGGCGCTGCGGGTGGCCTGCCACGACACCGGTGTCCACGCCACCCTTTCACCCCAGGGCGCCGACGCCCGAACCGTTTTCGATGCCGTCGAGCAGGCTCGCGTCGAATCCCTCGGCGCGTTGCGCATGAGCGGCGTCGCCGCAAACCTCAACTCGATGAATTCGGAAAAATACGCCAAGGCGAACTTCACCGGCGTCGAACGCAAGGAGGATGCGCCGCTCGCGGAAGCCATGGCGATGCTGGTGCGCGAAAAGCTCGCCGGCACCAAGGTTCCGGAAAGTGCCGGCAAGGTGCTCGATCTCTGGCGTCCGTTCATCGAGGAGAAGGCCGGGGCGGATCTGGACAGCCTGAAAGGCGCGATCGAGGATCAGCAGGCCTTCGCGAAACTCGTGCGGCACATGCTTTCGTCCATGCAGATGGCGGAAGACCTCGGGGACGAGGATACCGATCCCGAGGAAATGGAAAACCCGAACGACGACGAGCAACCCCGCAGCAACGAGAGCGAAAACGAGGAGGTCGAGGAAGAGGCGGGCTCCGACGCCGCTCCTGCCGAGCAGAGCGACGCCGCCGACGACGAGATGGACGAAGGCGAAATGGACGGCGCCGAGATGTCCGACGACGACATGTCGGACGAGGCGGACGACCATTCCGAGACGCCCGGCGAAACGCGCCGGCCGCATACGCCGTTCGACGACTTCAACGAAAAGGTCGATTACCGCATTTTCACGCAGGAGTTCGACGAGGAGGTCCTTGCGGAGGAGCTCTGCGACGAGGCGGAGCTCGACCGCCTCCGCGCGTTCCTGGACAAGCAGCTGGCGCATTTGCAGGGCGCTGTCGGCCGGCTGGCGAACCGCCTGCAGCGGCGGCTGATGGCGCAGCAGAACCGCTCCTGGGACTTCGATCTCGAAGAGGGCTACCTCGACCCCGCAAGGCTCGTCCGTCTTATCATCGACCCCATGCAGCCGCTTTCCTTCAAGAAGGAGCGGGATACGCAGTTCCGGGACACGGTGGTCTCACTGGTCCTCGACAATTCCGGCTCCATGCGCGGGCGGCCGATCACCGTGGCGGCAACCTGCGCCGATATTCTCGCACGCACGCTGGAGCGTTGCGGCGTGAAGGTCGAGATCCTCGGCTTCACCACCAAGGCCTGGAAGGGCGGGCAATCGCGCGAGACCTGGCTGGCGAACGGCAAGCCGGCCAATCCCGGCCGCCTCAACGATCTGCGCCATATCGTCTACAAGTCGGCCGATGCACCCTGGCGCCGCTCGCGCCGCAATCTCGGGCTGATGATGCGCGAAGGCCTGCTCAAGGAGAACATCGACGGCGAAGCGCTGATGTGGGCGCACAACCGCCTGATCGGCCGGCCGGAGCAGCGCAAGATCCTGATGATGATTTCGGACGGCGCACCGGTCGATGACTCCACCCTTTCGGTCAATCCAGGCAATTACCTGGAGCGGCACCTGCGCGCCGTCATCGAGCAGATCGAGATGCGCTCGCCGGTCGAGCTTCTGGCGATCGGCATCGGCCACGACGTGACCCGCTATTATCGCAAGGCGGTCACCATCGTCGATGCGGACGAGCTTGCAGGCGCCATGACGGAGCAACTTGCGGCTTTGTTCGAGGAGAACGGCAGCCAGGGCGGAGCCAGGATGCGGCGCGCCGGGTGACGGACTTCCGTACAATGCGCCGGAGCCTGCTTCTTGCACCGGTATTTGCGTCGCTGCTCGTCTTTCCCATCGCGCGCGCCACCGGCCATGCGGCCGTCGAAGCCAAGGTCATCCGACAGTTCAAGGCGGGCTCGGAAGAGGCACGCTTCGGCGCGTTGGAATTCGTCGGAGGTCTGCAGTATAACTCCGCGGGTGGCAGGATCGGCGGCGTGTCCGCCATCCGTTTCCGGCCGAACGGCCGCGATTTCGTCGCCGTGCTCGACACCGGTGACTGGATGACGGGCGCCATCGAGCGCGACGCGGAAGGCCGGCTGTCAGGTCTCTCCTCCGTTTCCATCGCGCCTATGCTCGACCAGAGAGGCCGTAGCTCCTCCAAGTTCGACATGGATTCAGAAGGGCTCGCGCTGCAGCCGGGCCGGTTGGTGGTCAGCTACGAGCGGCGGCACCGGATCGATGCCTATCCCGATCCCGTATTTCAGAACGGGAAGCCGGAGCCGATCGACATGGTGATCCCCCGGCGGGAGTTGCGCGCCAATGGCGGTATCGAAACCATCGCGGCATCGCCGGTGGACGGACCTCTGGCCGGAGCGCTGGTGGCGGTGGCCGAGCAGAGCATAGACGGCGACGGAAACCTGTTCGCGGCGATCCTGGACGGTCCGCACAAGGGTATCTTCACGGTGGCAAGGCAGGAGCCGTGGGCGGTGACCGACGGAGCGTTCCTGCCCGGTGGGGACCTCGTCCTGCTGGAGCGCAGGTTCAGCTACGTGGCCGGTGTCGGCATGCGCATGCGACGCATAGCGGCAAGCTCGATCCGGCCGGGAGCGGTGGTAGACGGGGATGTGCTGATCGAGGCCGACATGGGCGCCGAGATCGACAATATGGAAGGTATCGACGTCCTCTGCGGTGAGAACGGCGAGGTTCGCATCATCGTCGTGTCCGACGACAACGGTTCCTTCCTCCAGCGCAATCTGATGCTGGAGTTCCGGCTGGTCGACTGAGGGCGCGGAGGACTGTCAGTTCGGGGCCCGGGCCGGCGGCATCGGCTTCAGCACACTCATCAGCGCTCCATAGGGCAGGAGCATCACGATGCCGACCAGCACTTTCACGCTCAGGTCCCCCAGCGCCCAGGAAACCCAGCGCGGAACCTCCAGCGACAGGACGCCGAGGAGCGGGGCCCATTCAATCGCGAAGGGATCGTTTGCGCCGAAGACGAAGAACGCCGGCGCGAAGGCGAGCGAGAAGAACAGCAGCGTGTCGAGAGCCGAGCCGGCGAGCGAGCCTGCAAGCGGCGCCCGCCACCAGGTCTGTCGGCGAAGGCGGTTGAACACCGAGATGTCGAGAAGCTGGCCAATCAGGAAGGCAGAGCCCGAGGCGATGGCGATGCGCGGAACCGAGGTCCAGAAGGAAAGGGCAACGCCCGCAAAGAAGCCCGCGAAGACGACGCGGCGGGCGATCGACGGGCCGAACTGCCGATTGGTGAGATCGGTGACGAGGAAGGCTACGGGATAGGTGAAGGCGCCCCAGGTCAGCAGGTCTCCGAGGGCAATCCCCCAGAGGGTTCCGCTGAGCGGATACTGCACCAGGAAGTTGGAAGAGACGACGACTGCCGTCATAAGCAGCGCGTAGACGAGGGTATAGCGTGTGACTTGCATTTTTTTATCCTGGGTGATGCCACCAGTTGGAGTGCGATTGTCTTCAAGACAAAGGGCCTGAGCGGTTTCCCGTCAAGCCCTCCCGGAACCGATTATTGTTCGAAGCTTAGGCGGCAGCTGCAGCTTCGGAGGTCTTCTTGGCGATCTGGCGGCGCAGGAGACGGGCGCGCATCGACAGCTCGTTTTCGTCGGCCTTCAGCAGGAAGGCGTCGAGGCCGCCACGATGCTCGACCGAGCGCAGGGCATGGGCCGAAACGCGCAGGCGGAAACGCTGGCCGAGCGCGTCGGAGATCAGCGTGACGTGGCACAGGTTCGGCAGGAACCGGCGGCGCGTCTTGTTGTTTGCGTGGCTGACGTTGTTGCCGGTCTGAACGCCCTTGCCGGTCAGTTCGCACATACGAGACATGGGTACACCTTTGTTGTTCTTCTGCAATCGAATGGTACTTCCGGGCAATGCCCGGCGCGCCGATCCAACTGGTCTGATTGGAAAGTTGCGGTTCTATAGTCAGTGAGGCCTCTCCCGTCAAGCCAAAACCTCGGTTCTTTGCGCTCCCATCGACCTGTAAGGACAATCGCGGGCTATTTTCTTGCCACAGTGCGGGCATTATATGTTCCTTGCGGGAGACGCGAGGTCTCCGCGCTCACCATTTCGGGAAACAGCCATGACCGGGCGCCGTAGGTCCATCCCAGCTGCTGCATTCGCGCTTTCGCTTATCGCCGGACCAGCCGGAACGGCCGGCACCCGCCATGTCAGCGAGTATGACATCTCGCTTGGTATCCTGCCGGTCGCCAAGGCGTCCTTTGCCAGCGAATTCGGCAGCGGCGACTATCGCATCACCGGCAGCTTCCGGTCGTGGGGGCTGGCGGAGATCATCAGCAAGATCTCGGCGGAAACCAGTGTCACCGGCCGCAAGCGCGGAGACAAGCTGGAAGCGGAGCGCTACAACCTCGTCTACAAGACCGGCAAGCGGACCCGCATCTACGAGGTGACCTATCGCAACGGGGACGTGACCCGATCGGTGATGAAGCCGGAGCCGAAGCGGCGGCCTGCGAACTGGGTGCCGGTCGCACCGGAGGACCTGCGGTCGGTCCTCGACCCGCTGACCGGGCTGGTGTTCTCCGGAGATGCCAAGGTCTGCCCCAGCCGCGTGCCGATCTATGACGGCGAGTCGCGAATGGACCTCATCCTCAAGCGGAAGGGGACGGAAAGCTTCTCGACCGAAGGCTTTGAAGGGGAAGTCATCGTCTGCGAGATACGCTACGTCCCGAAGTCCGGCTTCCGCCGCGGCCGCTCCGACATCGAGCATCTCCGGAAGACGCCGATGGAGATCTGGTTTGCCAAGGCGCAATCGGTGAATGTATATGCTCCCGTCTATGCCCGCATTCCGACGAGCATGGGGCATGTCTATGTGAAAGCCGCCAGATACGGCGGCTGACGGGGCGTTTGCCCCGGAGGGGGCAGGGTGAAAGTACGCGGGACACTGATCGGCTTCACGGCCATCCTGATGTGGTCGCTGCTGGCCTTGATGACGGCGGCCTCGGGGAAAATGCCGCCCTTCCAGCTTTCGGCCATCACCTTCGCCATCGGCAGTCTGCCGGGGCTTCTCCTGTTTGCTGCGAGGCCGCAGCGGCTGAAGCTTCTCCGGCAGCCGCCCAAGGTGTGGGTCACCGGGATCGCCGGCCTGTTCGGCTATCATTTCCTGTACTTCACCGCGCTACGCAACGCACCGGCCGTCGAGGCGGGACTGATCGCCTATCTCTGGCCGCTGTTCATCGTCGTGGGTTCGGCGCTGCTGCCGGGGGAAAGGCTTCGGTGGCATCACGTCGCGGGCGCGCTTGCCGGGCTTGCCGGCACCGTCGCGATAGTGTCGCGCAACGGTATCTCCTTCGACGACCAGTATGCGCTGGGCTATGGCGCTGCCTTCCTCTGCGCCTTCACCTGGTCCGGCTATTCGCTGCTCACGCGCAGTTTCGACCGCGTCTCCACCGATGTCGTCACCGGATTCTGCCTTGCCACCTCGCTTCTGTCATTCGTCTGCCACCTCGCGCTCGAAACGACCGTCTGGCCGGCCGACGCCGGGCAGTGGCTGGCCGTGGTGGGGCTTGGCCTGCTGCCGGTGGGCACCGCCTTCTATGCCTGGGACTACGGAGTCAAGAACGGCGACATCCAGATCATCGGGGCTGCGAGCTATGCCGCGCCGCTTCTTTCGACGCTGATCCTGGTGGCGAGCGGGTTCGCCGAGCCTGATTGGCGCATCCTGCTCGCCTGCCTGCTGATCACCGGCGGGGCAGTTCTGGCAGCGCGCGACATGCTCGTTTCGCGCCGAAGACGGGATGCAGCACCGGCGGAATAGGTCGTGCATATGATCCCGCTTCTCCTCCTGCTAGCGTCGGTTCTGCTGGGGCTTTCCTATTTCCGCTGCCTGGAGAAGCCCGCCGGCCATGCCCGTGCGGCCATGAAGACGGCGCCGGTCCTTCTCCTCGCCATCTATGCGGTCGCCGCCGACGGGCCGGGATGGCTGGTCGCAGCCCTTCTTCTCGGTGCCCTCGGGGACCTCTGTCTTGCCTATGACGGCGAGCGCGCCTTCATGGCCGGGCTCGTTGCCTTCCTCCTGTCGCACATCGCCTATGTCGTGCTGTTCCTGCCCAGGGCGGACCCGGAACTGGTGACGTCAGAGACGTGGCGCCTGGCCTGCGCCGGTGCCCTTGCAGTACTGGTGCCCGCCCTCATCCTCGTCCTGTGGCGACCCGCGGGGCCATTGGCGACACCCGTCGCGGTCTATGGGATCGTCATCGGCAGCATGGAGCTTACCGCTCTTGCCGTGGCGGATCCTCTCATATTCCTGGGTGCCGCGCTGTTCCTCTTCTCCGATACGGCGCTGGCGACGGAGAAGTTTCTGGTGGCGCCCGATCGCCCGCGGGGCCGTCCGCTGCGCCTCTTCGTCTGGGCGAGCTACTATGGAGCTCAACTCGTCTTCACGCTCGCGGTCGCGGGACTGCCCTCAGGCTGAACCGGGCTCCCAGTCCGGCGGAGCAAGCTCGAAGGCGGAGAAGTCGAAGCCCGGAGCAACCGTGCAGCCGACGAGGGTGTAGGCGCCGAGCGGTTCTGCCGCCTGCCACGCCCCCGCCGGCACTATGCCCTGCGGGCGTTCTCCGTGGGGAATGTTCAGCCCCAGCGTGATCGTCTCCACCGCGATGCCGTCGGGCGAGATTCTGAGCCTCAACGGATCGCCGGCATAGAAATGTCAGACTTCGGCGGCGTCGCGCACACGGTGCCAATGCGACCGCTCACCCGCTTGCAGCAGATAGTAGATGGCGGTGGAATGGCCGCGGCCACCGCCCGTGGCGTCGCGAAATGTTTCGGCGTACCAGCCGCCCTCCGGGTGGCGCTGCATGCCGAGCGCGCGGATGATCTCCTGGGGATCCTTGATCGTCATGGGGCGGGAACGTCAGAAGTTGTCCTTGCGCTTGCGGATCTCCGCAAACACCTCTTCATCGGTGCGGCTTTCCATCAGCAGGTGACGGCGGATCGCAGGATCGGTGGCCCGCAGGAAGGGGTTCGTCTCCTTCTCGAGCCCGATCGTGGTCGGAATGGTGAAGCGGTTTGCCGCCCGTGCGGCATCGATGTCGCGAGCCCTTTCCTGAAGACGCGCATTGTCCGGATCGATGGTGAGCGCAAAGCGGGCGTTGGAGAGCGTGTATTCGTGGCCGAAATAGACGGCGGTTTCATCGGGAAGGGCCGCAAGCTTCTGCAGCGAGTGCCACATATCCGCAGCCGGGCGCTCGAACAATCGTCCGCAGCCGAGCGCAAACAGCGTATCGGCCGCAAAGAGGATCTTGTCGTCCGGGAAATGGTAGCAGACATGGCCTGCGGTATGGCCCGGCGTCTCGATGACGCAGACCCTGCGGGCGCCGAACTCAAACTCGTCGCCATCCGCCACCGTCTTGTCGAGGCCGGGAATGGCCACTGCCTCGTTGATCGGGCCGATGACCTGCAGATCGAAACGATCCTTCAGGGCGAGGTTCGCCTCCACGTGATCGGTGTGGTGATGTGTCGTGAAGATGTGGCTGAGCGTCCAGCCGCGCCGGGCGGCGGCGTCCAGGACGGGCTGTTCTTCCGGAGCATCGATGGAGGCTGTCAGCCCCGTTTCCGGATCGTGCACTAGCACGCCATAGTTGTCGCTACGGCACTGAAAGATCTCGATTTCCAGTGGCTTCATGGTGCTGCCCCCGTTGCAATAATGGCGTCGCGGTTCAATGTAGATGGTCCCGCTATGATGTCCAACGGCTCTCTGCTAGCTTTTTTGTGATGCACACCGATATCGTCGATCTCCGCGAGTTCTATCAATCACAGCTGGGCCGCCTGGCGGAGCAGGCCATTACGCTCGCCCTCTCCTCGCTATGGGCGAGGCTCCCGGAGGAGCGGCTGGTCGGCCTCGGCTATGCCGTGCCCTATCTCGACCGGTTCCGATCCGATACCGAGCGGACCTTCGCCTTCATGCCGGCGGGGCAGGGGGCGGTCAACTGGCCTTCCGGCGAGCTGTCGGCCACGGCGCTCGTCTTCGACGAGGAGCTGCCGTTGCCGGATTCGTCGGTCGACCGCGTCCTCATGGTCCATTCGCTGGAGTTCGCGGAGAACCCGCGCGAGACGCTCAAGGAGTTGTGGCGCGTGCTGGCGCCGGGCGGGCGGCTGGTGATCGTGGTCCCGAACCGCCGCGGCGTGTGGGCGCGCATGGAACATACCCCCTTCGGCTCCGGCCGGCCCTATTCACGCGGCCAGCTGACCTCGCTGCTGCGGGAAACGAACTTCACGCCGGCCGCCAGCGCCGAGGCACTGTTCTTTCCCCCGTCGAAGATCCGCACCGTCCTGCGTTTCCGCAACGTGATCGAGCGGATGGGACGGCGGTTCTGGCCCGTCTTTTCAGGAGTCATCATCGTGGAGGCACAGAAGCGCCTCTACCAGGGTCTGCCGGTCGCCACGCGGGCTTCGCGGCGGGTCTTCGTGCCGGTTCTTGCACCGCGGGGCGTGCCGACGACGCGGGATGCGGCGGATGCTTGCGGGAGCAGGACCTGACCCTCGACAAAGCCCGGTTTCGGCTTTAATGCCACAGGATCAACTACCGCCGCCGGTTTGTCTTTCCAGAAGGTCGATTCCATGAGCATCGTCGTCAATGAGCCTGTTCCGCGTCCGGGCATACTGGACATAGCCGCCTATGTGCCCGGCAAGGAACATGCCCCCGGCGTTGCGCGCGTGTTCAAGCTCTCGTCCAATGAGACGCCACTGGGGGCCAGCCCGAAGGCGATCGAGGCATTCAAGGCAGCTGCCGACCATCTGGAGATCTATCCGGACGGGCAAGCGACGGAGCTGCGAAACGCAATCGCAGCCGTGCATGGCCTGAACCCGGCCAACATCCTCTGCGGCAACGGCTCGGACGAGCTGCTGGGCCTCCTCTGCCACGTCTATCTCGGCGCCGGCGACGAAGGCATCATCACCGAGCACGGTTTCCTCGTCTACAAGATCCAGATCATGGCTGCCGGCGCCAAGCCGGTCGTCGTCAAGGAGAAGGATTGCTGCGTCGATGTCGACGCGATCCTGGCCGCCGTGACCGAGAAGACGAAGATTGTCTTCATCGCCAATCCCGGCAACCCGACGGGCACCTATGTGTCGGTCTCGGAGATCCGCCGTCTGCAGGCGGCGCTGCCCAAGAACGTCATCCTCGTGCTCGACGCCGCCTATGCCGAATATGTCCGGCGCAACGATTACGAGGCGGGGCTGGAACTGGTGTCGACCAGCCGCAACGTCGTGATGACGCGCACCTTCTCCAAGGCCTACGGTCTGGCGGCGCTGCGCATCGGCTGGATGTATGCGCCGGCCGCCATCATCGACGCGCTGAACCGGGTCCGCGGCCCGTTCAACATGAATGCCCCGGCTATTGCCGCCGGCGCTGCCGCGGTCCGCGACCAGGCCTTCATCGGAAAGGCAGTCGAGCATAACATGCTCTGGCTCGACAAGCTGACGCATGCCTTCCAGTCGATCGGCCTGAAAGTCACGCCCTCGGTCACCAATTTCCTGCTCATCCATTTTCCGGATATCGACGGCAGGCGCGCCGACGATGCCGACGCCTTCCTGACCAGCCGCGGCTATATTCTCCGGGCGGTAAAGGGCTACGGCTTTGCCAACTCGCTGCGCATGACAGTCGGCTCCGAGGAGGCCAACCGCGGGGTCATCGAGACCCTGGGCGAATTCATGGGCAGGAGCTCATGACGGAGGGATGTTTCGACCGGATAGCGCTGATCGGCATAGGCCTCATAGGCTCGTCCATCGCCCGCGACGTCAAGGAACTCGGTCTGGCGAAGGAGGTGGTAATCTCCACGCGCAGCGCCGAGACGCTGCGGCGCGCGGAGGAACTCCAGCTCGGAACCCACTACGTGGCTTCGGCAGCCGCGGCGGTGAAGGATGCGGACCTGGTGATCGTATCGGTGCCGGTCGGCGCCTCGGAAGAGGTGGCGAGGCAGATCTCCCCGAATCTCAAGCCCGGGGTGATCGTCACCGATGTCGGTTCCACCAAGGCCTCCGTCATCGCGCAGATGACGCCGCACATGCCGCAAGGCGTCCATTTCATTCCGGGCCACCCCTTGGCGGGCACGGAAAAGTCCGGTCCCGATGCCGGCTTTGCCGGCCTGTTCCGTGGCCGCTGGTGCATCTTTACGCCGCTGCCGGATACGGATCCGCAGGCGCTCGACCGGCTGAAGGCCTTCTGGACGGCGCTCGGCTCGCGGATCGACGAGATGGACCCGCAGCACCACGACAAGGTGCTCGCCATAGTCTCGCACCTGCCGCACATCATCGCCTACAACATCGTCGGCACCGCCGACGATCTCGAAACGGTAACGGAATCGGAAGTCATCAAGTATTCCGCCTCCGGCTTCCGCGACTTCACGCGTCTGGCGGCGTCCGATCCGACCATGTGGCGCGACGTCTGCCTGCATAACCGCGACGCCATCCTCGAAATGCTGGCGCGGTTTTCAGAGGATCTCGCCTATCTGCAGAGGGCGATCCGCTGGGGCGAGGGCGACAAGCTGTTCGACCTCTTCACCCGCACCCGCGCCATCCGCCGCTCCATCATCGAGGCAGGCCAGGACGTCGATGCGCCCGACTTCGGGCGCCATGCGCTCGATCCGAAGACGTGAGGATCACAGCCGCGGTATCTCGCCGATGGGGATGAAACCGCCGGCGAGGACCTTGCCGCGCTGGATCGTCAGGTCGATCGAAGCACTCTGCCCGCCGCCATTGAGAGCCGAGAGCATGCCCGCGACCGTCTGCAGCACCGGAGCGGCTTCCGGAAAGGCCTGGGCGAGGCTGCGGCGCCAGGCGTCGATCTGTTCGACCTGCAGTTTCAGCCGCCCCGAAAGATAACCTTCCTCGTCGACCGAGAACGGGCCTGTGACGGTTACAACGCGACCTTCACCGAGGTCGGCGGAGAGCCGGCGCATCTCGCCTTCTGTCCCGTAGAGCGCAAGTCCGTTCGGATCGCTGCCGTCGATCATGCCGGCGCGTCCGACCAGGGTGGCATCGACCACCGCGGTCATTGCGGGCAGCAGTTCCGGAAGTCCCTCGGCCCTTCCTCTGGCATTCAGCAGGGACAATGCGACGTCGAGATCGTCGCCGTTCTGGCGCAGGTGGATTTCGCTGCGTTCGCTGTCGAGGTTGAAGGCCTGGCCCTGTGCCGACGAAACGATGCCGGTGCTGCCGCCCTGGATCACCGTGGAACTCCGCTCGACGCCCCGCCCGTTGGTGACGAGGCTCGATTGCAGGCTGTCCCAGGTGGTTGAGACGGTCAGCCCGTGGCTGGTGCGAACCTCCGCCGGGCCATCCACTTCCCAGACGATATGACCGGGATCGTATACCTGTGCGGCCGATCGCAGCGCCCCCAGGGTGGCGGATATGCCGTTGTTGCGGTCGTCGACGGTAACCTTGGAGCAGAATAGTCCAATGCGGAAGGGATAGCCGCGATACTCGGCGTCCGGGCATTCGACGGTAATCCCGTTTGCCTCCTGGCTGCCGAGCAGGGCCAGCGTCCTTTCCTTGAGTTCGGACGCCGCATAGAACCAGCAGCCTGTGTAAAGCGCGATCGCCAGCACGATGGCCAATGCGAGAAGCCAAATCTTGCGGGTGACGCGGGTTCGGCTTGACGCTGCCATGTTGTTCTCCAATGGTGGCCTTCAATGCGGTGCGATGCGACGCGCCGTCGGGAACGCATGGCGCCGGATATGGACGAATTTTGGGTGTTTGGCTACGGTTCACTCATGTGGAATCCGGGCTTTCCGTATGTCGAGAAATCGGAGGCCCATGTTTTCGGATACCGTCGTTCCCTCTGCGTGCGCTCCCACGTTCATCGCGGTACGCCGGAGAGGCCTGGTCTGGTTCTGGGGCTCGACCGGGGCGGCTCCTGCCGCGGCGTGGCCTTCCGCGTGAGCGGCGAGGATCGGCCGGACGTGCTGGACTATCTGCGGGAGCGGGAACTCGTGACCCATGTCTACAAGGAGCGGCTGCTGCCCGTGCTGCTCGGCGACGGCCGTCGTGTGGAGGCGGTCGGCTATGTGGTCGACCGCGGACATCTGCAATATGCTGGCGCCCTCGATGTGGCGGAGGCCGCGGATATCGTCCGCCTTGCTGCCGGCAAGTCCGGGCCGAATTACGCCTATGTCATCAATACTGTCGCCCATCTAAGGGAAATGGGCATCCGTGACCACTGGCTCGAGGGCGTGGGCCGGCTGGTCGGCGAGGCATAGACCATCCTCAGGAGGGATGGTCTTCGGATTCGTCCGCCCTTAGTTCGGCAAGCCGCTTCACGGCCGTTGGCGGCAGTTGAAGATGCGGATTGGCCTCGACCGTCTCAACGAGCAGTTCGTCGCTCGCCTTCTCGAGCCTGTCGATCAGCGTCTGGAAGAAGGTGTCGGGATCGAGGCCCGGCTCGATCGGCGGCAGGATGCGCACCTTGAAATGTCCTGGGAATCGAACTGCGCGCCGGCGCGGCCAGAACAGGCCGGGATGCATCGCGATCGGCACGACCGGCACCTGGATGTCGCGATAGATGCGCGCGATGCCGTAGCGGTATTCCGGCCCAGCACCGGGGGAACGGCGCGTCCCCTCCGGATAGATGATGAGCTGGCGGCCGTTCTCCATCTCCTGCTTCGTCCGCTCCATGACGGCCACCATCACCTTACCGCGGGCGCCGCGGTTGACCGGGATCATCCGCTGCTTCATCACGTACCAGCCGAAGAGCGGGATCCACAGCAACTCGCGCTTGAGGATGTAGACCGGATCCTTCTGCCAGGGCAGGAGCGCGAAGGTATCCCAGAAGGACTGGTGCTTCGGCGCGAAGATGCAGCCGCCTTCGGGGATGTTCTCCAGTCCTTCGATCTCGAAGGTCGTTCCCACGATCTTCTCCATCAGCCAATGATTGGAGCGAGCCCAGTTCTTGGGAATGCGATAGGCCTGCTTGCGCGGCAGGATGAAATAGGCCGGCGTCAGCACGATCATCTGGATGATGAGGTTCGCGTAGAACGCGATATTGAACAGGATGGACCGAACCATCAGCATGCAGGACTTCCTCGTGGGTCAACGGCTCCTACACGAGAACGTGAGAGAACAAAAGACGGCAGCCACGGGATGCGCGGGATCAGAGAATTGTCCGGAAGCCGGTAGCCTCGCTCTTCTCGTCGGTTCTAAGGCCCTTTGCCGATCCGAGCCCGGTCCAGTCGCGGATGGTTGCCGCAACCACCTTTCCATATTCTTGGATCAAGATGCGAACGACGTCGGGCTCGGCGAACCAGGCCTTGCGGGTGAGATCGGAATTGACCACGGGATAGGGAATATAGACCGTCACGGGATCGACCCTGCGCAGTTCATGGAGGCTGCGGGGCATGTGGTAGTTCTGGGTCACCACCAGCACGACGCGGAAGCCGTTGTCGTGGATCCAGCGGGAGATCTCGTTGGCATTGCCGATCGTGTCGATCGCGTCATAGCCTATGTCGACGCAGCACGAAAACAGGTCGGGCGGCGTCTGCGTCATCTTCTGGATCTGCGCCGGACTCGTCGAAGGATGGGCGCCGGAGATCAGGAGACGCTTGCCGGCGCCGTCGCGAAGCAGGCCGGCGGCCTGGTCTATGCGCTGGTATCCCCCTGTCAGCACCACGATGGCGTCGGCCTTTACCCCCTCCGGCGGCTGCAGCGATGCCACGGAATCGGCAAACCAGAGGAAGCCTCCGGCGAAGGCGGCGACGACCGCCAGGACTCCGGTTATCGCCCATCGCCCCATCCGCCTCAGTCGGCTGTGGCGGGAGAAGAGCTGGCGGGACATGCGCGCGCGCCTGGACGGGCCCAGCGAGCGATTGTCCTTGGATGAACGGGGCGTGCTCATGATTCTGTGAATAGACCGAGTCCTCCGCCGAGAACAGGTTTTTGTATCGACACGGACCTTATGTCACGACGCCGGAAGGCCATCGGATCTTGCCGGATCGGAACGGATGAGGTCGATCTCGTCGATCGTGCGCATGACGGTGAAACGGGCGGTCAGGGTGGTCAGGAGGGCGATCATGATCATCGTCACCATGATGCCGAGATAGCCTTCGAAGCCGAGCGAGAACGTGCCGAAAAGAGCTGTCGCCTGATCGCTCTCCGGGGTTGCCCGCGCATTGGATTGCCATAGGCCGAGGACAGCGAACAGCAGCGCGGCGACTGCGCTGCCGGCAGCCGATCCCTTCAGGCTGATCTTCAGGAAGTGCTTCTGGAATTCCCTAGCGACGAAGGCGCTTTCCGCCCCCACGAAATGCAGCACCTCCACGATGTGCCGGTTACCCGAGATCACGCCGCGGGTGGCAAAGACGACCGTCAGGACCATGGCGGTGAAGACGAGGACCAGGACACCGGTTCCGATCAGGACCGTCGTCCGTGCCATGGACACCAGCCGGTCCACCCATGTCCGGTGATCGTCCAGGAATGCCTGTGGCAGTTCCAGCGCCAGGAGTTCCCGCATTTCCGCGAAGTCCGGCGGGTTCTGCTCGTCGATGGTCACGACCACCAGCCGGGGAACCGGCAGTTCGTCAAGGTCGAGCCCGGCGCCCAGCCATGGCTCCAGCAGGCGCGCGGTCGCCGCGTCGTCGAGGATCGTGCCCTCCTTCGTGCCGACGAAGCCGAGCGCAAGGTCCTTCGCCTTCTGCAGCGCCTCGTCCATGTTCAGTCCGTCGGCCGGCTTGATCTGGATGGTGATCTCGCGCGAAATCTGGCTTTGCCAGCTCGCGGCCGTGGCGCGCACCATGGTGACGGCGCCGAGCGTCAGGCAGGCCAGAAACGCCATGATCGCGATGACCACGATCAGCGCGTTGCCCTGGATATTGGAAGGCGGCAGGATCGGCGCCGTCGGCCGTACGCGCATCTGCGTGCGTCGAGCGGCGGCGGCCTGCGGGGCTTGCGGGTGACTCATCTCATTCATAGATGTCGAGCCGCCCTTCGGTGAGGATCATCCGGCGCGCGTGAACCTGGTCCATCAGCGCGAGATCGTGGGTGGCGATGACGACGGCCGTTCCCAGCCGGTTGAGCTCCAGGAAAAGCGACAGAAGTCGCTGCGCCATCGGCGGATCGACATTGCCCGTGGGCTCGTCGGCGAGGAGGATTTCGGGACGGTCGATCAGGGCGCGGGCGATCGCCGCCCGCTGCTTCTCGCCGCCCGAAAGAACCGGCGGCAGGACGTTAACGCGTTCGCCGAGGCCCACCCATTTCAGAAGCTCGATGACATCGTTGCGATAGGTATTCTCCTCCTTGCCGCGGACCCGCAGGGGCAAGGCTACGTTTTCGTAGGTGGTCAGGTGGTCGAGCAGCCGGAAATCCTGGAAGACGATGCCGACGCGCCGGCGCAGCATCGGCAGCTCGCCGCGCGGAATCTGCGACAGGTCCCGTCCGAACATGCGGATCAGCCCGCGGGTCGGCTGCAACGACATGAACAGCAGGCGCAGCAGAGTGGTCTTGCCGGCCCCGGAGGGACCGGTGAGGAACTGGAACGACCGCTTCGGGATGTCGAAGGTCATGTCCCGAAGGATTTCCGGACCCATCCCGTAACGGAGGCCGACGTTCTCGAAGTGAATCAAATGGAACCCGAGTCCCCTGTTGCACCGCCCCGCCAACCAGGGCCAGGCGATGTCTATCGCCACCGGATTAGCTCGTTTTAGGGCCGCATTTTCGAAGCATTAACCATTTGAATTTACGACTGCGTAGGATTCGATTCAATGCCAAGTTTTCCGACATCCGGAAGCGCGGCACTTCAGGGCCTGACGAACAAGGGTCCGGAAAGGGAATGGATGACCGTCATCGACATCCTGCCGCCCGAACAGAGATCAGTCCGTGTTCGCGTTGCGCACCCTGCTGCCGGGAACGTTGCGGACGCCAGTTTCGTCACCATCCCGCGAACCGTTCGCCGGTCGGCGAGCACCCGCAATCAGCAGCGTCGTCCCCTGCGACTGACGGACTTTCGATCGCTCCGCGACTGGATCGATCTGATCGGAGCGGGGATGGCGGCCGCGGAGCGGAGGCTCATGCGCCTGTCGGCCGATTTCTTTGCGGCCGTCGTCGCCGTCATTTTCATTGCGGTCTTTGGTCTGGCCGGCGGATTTTCTCTTTTCCTGGAAGATGCCGCGCCGGCGCAGGCGCCTGGGCTGGACCTTACCCATGTCAACCTCACTTCCCAGGATGCAGACGGCATGGGAGCTCTCCTGATCACCGGGATCATCAAGAACAATGGCGATCAGCGTCTTGAGGTGCCGGCGGTCCACGCCGATCTGGTGACGGAAGGCGCCACGGTCGCCGGCGCGGTGATCCAGCCTCCTGTTGCCACGATGGAGGGCGGGCATAGCCATGGTTTCTCCGCCCGCATACGGCATCCCGGTGGAAAAATGCCCGAACTCCGGCTTTCCTTCGCATCGCCGGATGCTTCCGCGCCCTGACTGTGCTATCGGCGGCCTTCCGGAACCAGCCAGGAGAGCCCCATGCCCGTCGTTCGCGGCAAGATCATTGAGCCGCTTTACAACGCAGAGGCCATCGCGGAACGCAACCGGGCCATTGCGGCTGAAATCGCCAAGGGACCGACGAAGGACCTGCTCGTCATCGCGATCCTGAAGGGCTCGTTCATCTTCGCGGCCGACCTCATCCGCGCGCTGCATGATGTCGGCCTTGCGCCGGAAGTGGAGTTCATCACGCTGTCCAGTTATGGCGCCGGGACCGTCTCCCAAGGCGTGCGCATCGTGAAGGACATCGACAGCGACGTGAAGGATCGGGACGTCCTGCTGATCGACGATATCCTGGAGTCCGGCCGAACTCTGCTGTTCGCCAAGAACATGCTCTACGAGCGCGGTGCGAGACATGTCTCCATTGCCGTGCTTCTGGACAAGAGCGTGAAGCGGAAGGAAGCGCTGGAGGCGGATTACGTCGGCTTCGAATGCCCCGACTATTTCGTGGTGGGCTATGGAATGGACGTCGCCTATGCCTTCCGCGAACTGCCCTTCGTTGGGGTCGTGACCGGAGACGCGCCGGGCGAGAGTTAGCAGTTCTTCGTCTGCAACTCCTTAACCATGCTGCCCGACGCGAGGTCGTTCGTTTACTCCTCGACAAGGAAAGTCTGGTGATTTGCTCCCGAAATGAGACATAACGGGAGACAGCGAGCGCCATGGCCAAGATCCTGATCACGGAAGACGAGGATTCGCTGCGCATGTTCGTGGCGCGGGCCCTTCGCCTCGACGGTCATGAGACCCATGAGGCCGGCGATGGCGCGGAGGGGCTGGAGAAGCTTGGCGAGGCCGATTTCGACCTCCTGCTTTCCGACATCCGGATGCCCGTGATGGACGGCATCGAACTGGCGCACCAGGCGGCCGCCCGCCATCCCAGCCTGAAGATCCTGCTGATGACGGGCTATGCGGAGCAGCGGGAACGTGCGGACGACTTGGCGACCAAGATCATCGACGTCGTCCAGAAGCCGTTCGCGCTTCCGGACATCCGGCGTGCAGTTGCGCAAGCCCTGGCGAACGCTCCGCAGGCGGCTTGAGGCCGGTCAGCGGATTTCGAGCAGCCGTTCAAGGTAACGGCGCTCGGTTTCTCCGGCCGACGGTCCCAACAGATTTTCCTGTATCGCCGTGCCGAGCTTTTCACGGATGGCTTCCAGGATACGACGTGCCTGCTGGACGTCGATCTCGTTCGGTACCTTCACCTGATCGCCGAAATCCGGTCCTGTGGTCGCCCGGGGACGGCCGAGGGGATCGCGGCCGTTCTGGTTACCCTGTGAAACTTCGCCGGGACCCTCGCCCTGACCCTGTCCCTGGCCCTGCTGCATGGCCTGCATCATCTGTTGCATCATGTTTTGGGCTCCCTGGCGCAGCGCGTTGAGCGCATTGCCCTGACCCTGAACCGCCCGCTCGCCCTCGCCTTCACCCAGCGCCTTTCCGGCGTTGCCCATTTCGCGCTCGGCCTCTCCGAAACCCTGTCCCGGCGGCATTCCGAGCTCCTTGAGCCCCTGCTGCAACTCCTGGAGCTTCTTGCCGAGCCCCTCCTGTTGCGCCTGCAGGTTCTTCAAGGCCTCCCGCAGCTGTTCGGCGGTCATCTGATCGGTGGGTGAACCCTGCTGCCTCTGTTGGCCTTGCTGCCCCTGTTGTCCTGGCTGTTGCTGCCCCTGTTCATAGGGCTGCTCGCCCTGCTGGCCGGGATCGCCCCGCTGCATGCGGTCGCGCAGAGCCTGGTCCAGCTTGAACGTCTCGTCCATCAGGCGCTGCTGCTCCTGCAAGATCTCGCCCAGCTTGTCGATCTGCTGGCGCATCTGGCTGTTCTGCTGCTGGCCCTGCTGACCCTGCGGCATCCGCCCGGCCTGCAGGTTGTTCATCATCCGCTGCAGTTCCGACAGCATCTGCTGGGCCGCGTCGCGATTGCCGGACCGGGCCAGATTCTCGATCTGGTCGAGCATGTTCTGCAGGTCGCGCTGGCGGATGACGTTCTGGGCCTGCATGTCCTGCGGCGCGCGCGGGCTGTTCTGCATCCGCTGTGCCAGCTCCGACATGAACTCCTGCATGGCCTGGCGAAGCTCGTCCATCAGTCTGGCGATCTCTTCGTCGCTCGCGCCGTTCTTCAGGGCTTCGTTCAAGGCATTCTGCGCATCACGAAGCCGTCGCTCAGCCGTCGACAGATCCCCATCATCGATGCCGAGCGCAATCTCCCAGAGATAGTCGGCCGCCGCCTTCAGCTGTTCCTCGCCGCGGGCGAGCTCCATACGGCCAAGCGCGGAGCGGATCAGGAGGAAGTGGGAGAGGTTCGGAATGGTCTCGTCCGGCCGCAGCGCCAGCGCCTCGTTCAGCTCGATCGCATGGGGCATCCGGCGAGTGTCCAGCGCGAAGACCTGACGCTGTTCGGCGACGGCCGCAGCCAAGGGTTCGGAAAAGGGTCGGGACGGCAGGACCATCTCATGGGGAGGGCTGCGCCCTGTCTGGCCGGCTCCGTCGGTTGCGACGAGGGTGATGCGTACGCGTTTGCCGGAAAGGGGATGCTCCGTGAGATCCCGGCTGGTCAGCCCCTTGACCTCGGCGCCGCTGCGCCTCGGCAGTTCCAGCTGGTATGTCGGCGGAGGATAGAGTGGCGAGGCGCCGGCGTCCGGGCTTTCCACCGGTTCGATCAGGGCGTGGGCCTCGCGGATGCCGTAGTCGTCCTTGCCCTGAAAGCCGATTTCCAGCGCGCCGTTGACCGCCCGGCGCGGCTGCTTGTCGAAGGCGATCTCCGGTGGACGGTCCGGTATGACGTTAAATGTCCACGAGTGGTCGTTGACGGCAAGCGTGCCGCTGCCGTCCAGTTTCATCGTGTAGGTTCGCCGCTGCAGGGACGAAGCGCCTTCGGTTGCTGTGGTGACGGGACCGCTCGGCGGTTGCTCGCCGGCTTTCGCGGCTTCCTTCTGCGCAGCGGCCCATTCTTCGCTGATGAGCGGGACGGGCTTTTCTTGCGAAACGGGCTTGAAGGTCACGGCTTCCCCGCCATCGCCGCCGGTGAGCCTGACCGTCAACTGGGAATGCTGGGGAAGCGAGAAAGCGGTGGTCGCGTCGGCTTCCCGGCCGGTCAGGAAGACGGGAGCACGGCCGGTATAGGAGGGAGGCGTCAGCCAGGCATCGATCCGCAGGTCCGGGCTCGTGCCCGCCGGAGGTGCCGAGGGACGGAAAGCGTCGGCGATCGTACCGGCGCCGTTGGAGAACGAAAATCCGAAGGCTGCCACGACAACGAGGGCCGGAATGGCGCGCAAGGCGAAGCGGTCGTGCCGGGCGATATCGGGCTGCGGGAGCCCGGCATCGAGGGCTGCGATCCGCCGAGCCATGCGGATCTGGTGCTCTTTCCACAGCGCGCGCGCAACCGGCGTGTCGTGGGAGAGGTCGTCCTCCTGCACCGCGACCGGCTGGTGCTCAAGATCGTTGCGCTCCTCCAGCAGGCGGTCAGCTTCGGCGGAAGCGGGCCAGCGGGTGCGGGCGATCGGGAGGAGGGCGGCAAGAAGACCGATGCCGAACAGCGCCACGATGCCCCAACGGAGAAGGTCCGGAACAAAACGGAAAACGCCGAACCAAGCGACGGAGAGAAACAGTGCCGCAAGGCCGAGAAGCGGCAGGAGACGCGGGGCGAGCCGCTCGATGAAAAGGACGAGGCGCGCCAGGGAGCGCTTCCAGGCAACGCGGCGGGCGAGCGTCGGAAGAGTGTCGAACGCCCCTTTGCGGATGATGCTCATGCGACCCGTCTCCTGTGGCGGCGCCATGCGGCCGCGCCGATCCGGCGCTACCGTTGCTTTCGAAGATAGCGATCTTTATGGCGAAGACGAGGGTGCCTGCCCGGCGGCAGGCAGATTTCTCGCGAGCTTCGAGCAAAAGTGAACGGCAGCGGGAAAAGCAGTCACGCCAGCCAGGCGGGAACCGAATCCAGACCGATCAGGTCCTCATAGCTGCCGCGCGGGCGAACGACATGGAAATCGCCGCCCTTCACGAGCACTTCCGGCACCAGAAGGCGCGAATTGTAGGTCCCTGCCTGGACGGCTCCGTAAGCGCCCGCCGAGCCGACGGCGATT
>NZ_CABFWF030000012.1:2500-523822 GCF_902153245.2 Pseudorhizobium endolithicum | reverse complement strand
CAAGCAGATCGAAATCCCAAAAACACACAAAACAAAACCCGCCGAAAAATCGACGGGTTTGTCAGCGGTCTGAGGGCCCGGCTTTCGCCAGGCCCTCCGAATATCGCCTTTCGGCGGACGATCAGTCTTCCTTCTGGAAGTAGCTGAAGTTGCCGTCTTCGCCTTTCCTCCACTCGTACATGACATAGCCCGGAAGCTTCGGGTCGCCCTTCTCGTCGAAGCCCATGTCGCCGAGGGCGGTGGGGAAGGTGTTGGCCTTCATTGCTTCAGCGATGGCTTCCGGTTCATTGGAGCCGGCGGCCTTGGCTGCACCTGCGATTACCTGCATGGCGGCATAGGAGTAGAGCGTGTAGGCTTCCGGCTCGAAGCCCGAGGCCCGGAACTTCTCGACCAGTTCCTTGTTCTGCGGCGCAAGACGCGGGTCGGGGCCGAAGGTGTTGAGCGTGCCTTCTACGGCGTCGCCGGCGATCGAAGCCAATTCGTTGGAGACGATGCCGTCACCGGATACGAGCGTGGCGTCGAGGCCCTGGTCGGCTGCCTGGCGGATGATCAGGCCGGCTTCCGTGTGAAGGCCACCCCAGTAGATGATCGAAACGCCGGCTTCCTTCATCTTGGCGATGAGGGCGGAGAAGTCCTTGTCGCCGGTGTTGACGCCTTCGCGGATGACTTCGGTCACGCCGGCCGCGTTCATCGCTTTCTTGGTTTCTTCGGCGAGACCCTGACCATACGGGGTCTTGTCGTCGATGATGGCGATCTTGGCGTCCTTGAACTTTTCGGCAAGGTAGGCACCCGCGATCGAGCCCTGCTGGTCGTCACGACCGCAAGTACGGAAGGTGTTCCACAGGCCGCGCTCAGTAAAGGTCGGGTTGGTGGAAGCCGGCGAAATCTGCAGGATGCCGTTTTCAGCATAGACTTCCGAAGCCGGGATCGAGACGCCGGAGTTGAAGTGGCCGACCACGAACTTCACACCGTCGGCAACGAACTTGTTCGCAACCGAAATACCCTGCTTCGGGTCAGAGACGTCGTCGCCGAGGACAATGCGAACCTGTTCGCCGTTGAGGCCGCCAGCCGCATTGATCTCTGCAGCCGCCTGCTCAGCACCCCTCTGCAACTGCGCACCGAAGACAGCATTCGGGCCCGTGAAGGGACCGCCGACGCCGACCAGAATGTCAGCCCAAGCGCTGCCGCCAAACGCGACAACAGCTGTCAGCGCAACGGCGGAAAGAAGAGACTTCTTCATCATGTTACTCCCAGTTTTTATAAGCGGGTTGGGTTACGAAAGCCTGCACGATACCCACCATTATCGCGCCGGAAACTGTTCCACTCTAAGGTCTTGTCACGGTTGAACCTTTGCCCAATCTGAGGCCAGTTTTCCGCGACTGTCAATCTTTCTTCTTCCATGAGAAAGCTGAGGTCTGGTCGTAGAGCCAGTAGTAGTTATGCACCATCTGGCGCGTGCGCCGCATCCGGAATCCGATGGTGGAGAACACCAGCAGGATCACGACGTCGATCGCGTAGAAGAACGGGCTGATGAACGGTCCCTGGAACAGGGCATAGTGGAGAAACCGCATCACTACGCCCAGTAGGAGGGTGTAGACCACCACGGTCGGGTAGTTGTCCCAGCCTTCAGCGACCGCCTTTCCGGTCCGCCACGCTGTCCAGAAGCCGATCAGCATGACGAGAGCGCGCAGAACGTAGCGAACGCCCGTATCCGTTTCGAAGAACAAACCTTGCATTTCAACTTCTCCCTGCCGCGCCGATCAATGCCGGCCCCCCTCGAGGTAGGCGGCGCGCACTTCAGGATTGGTGAGCAGTTCCCTGCCGGTGCCCGCCATGGTGACCTTGCCGTTGACCATAACATAGGCGCGGTGGGACAGCTTGAGGGCGGCAAACGCGTTCTGCTCCACGAGGAAGACCGTCAGCCCCTCCTCCTCATTGAGCTTCTTGATCGCGTCGAAGATGCCCTTGACGATCAGCGGCGCCAGACCGAGGGACGGCTCGTCGAGCAGGAGAAGTTTCGGCCGCGCCATCAGCGCGCGCCCGATCGACAGCATCTGCTGCTCCCCGCCCGACAGCGTGCCGCCTCGCTGGCTCTGCCGCTCCTTCAGCCGCGGGAAGAGCGTGAAGATCTTCTCCACGTCCTCGTTGAAATATTTGAGGTTGTCGAGACCCGCACCCATCTGCAGGTTTTCGTAGACGGTCATCCGCGGGAAGATGCGCCGGCCTTCGGGCGACTGGGCGATCCGGCGCCGCGCGATCAGATGCGTCGGCTGCCGGGTGATGTCTTCGCCGTCGAAGATGATCGAGCCGTGGCGCGCCTGCGGGCTGCCGCAGATCGTCATCATCAGCGTCGACTTGCCCGCACCGTTGGCGCCGATCAGACTGACGATCTCGCCACGATCGACATGGACATCGACGCCGTCGAGGGCGCGGATATTGCCGTAGAAGGTCTGGACACCCTGCACCTTCAGAAGGGGTTCACCGGACATCAGATCCTCCCCTCGTCGAGCTGTTCTTCGATCTGTTCAACTTCGTCATCCTCGACACCGAGATAGGCAGCGATCACCTTCGGGTCGTTCTTCACGTGGTCCGGCGTGCCGTCGGAAATCTTCTGGCCGTATTCGAGCACCACGACATGGTCGGAAATCTCCATGACGACGGACATGTCGTGCTCGATCAGCAGGATCGAGACGCCTTCGTCACGGATGGAATGCAGCAGCGTGTTGAGCGCGGCGGATTCACGCGGGTTCAGGCCGGCGGCCGGCTCGTCCAGGCACAGAAGCTCCGGCCCGGTGCACATGGCGCGAGCGATCTCCAGCCGGCGCTGTGCGCCATACGGGAGGTCCCCGGCGGGATCGTCGGCGCGCTCCGTCAGATCCGCCTTGTCCAGCCAATATTTCGCCTTCTCGATCGCGGCCGCTGACGCCCTGCGGTAGGCCGGCAGTCCGAGGAGCCCGAGGATCGTGTAGCCAGAGGCCTTCATCAGCGCATTGTGCTGCGCCACGAGAAGGTTCTCCAGCACGGTCAGGCCGGAAAACAGCCGAATGTTCTGGAAGGTCCGCGAGACCTTGGCCACCTTGGTGATCTCGAAGTCGCGAAGCCGCTCCAGCAGGTAGCGCTCGCCGCTCTTCTGCGTCAGGGTGATCATGCCCATGGTCGGCTTGTAGAAGCCGGTGATGCAGTTGAAGACCGTGGTCTTGCCCGCCCCGTTCGGCCCGATCAGCGCAGTGATCTCGCCGCGCTTCGCCTCGAAGGAGAAGTCGTTGATGGCCATCAGGCCGCCGAACTTCATCGAGAGGTGTTCGACCTTCAGGATCGTATCGTTGCTCATGCTGTTGTTTCCGAGGGTCATCAGCCGTGGCCCTCCTTGGTGAAGCTGCCGGATACCGCCTTGCGCTGCTTCAGGAAGGCCGTGGGCTCGCGCGAGCCCACGAAGCCGCGCGGCTTGAACACCATGACGATGATCATCGCCAGGCCGAACAGCAGCATGCGGTACAGTTCCGGGGTGAAGTCCGGGCCGAAGACGTGCTTCAGGAACTCCATCTCGCGCAGAAGCTCCGTGCCGCCCACCATGACCACGGCCGCGATGGCGATGCCGGTCAGCGACCCCATCCCGCCGAGAACGACGATCGCGAGGATGACGGCCGACTCCAGGAACACGAAGCTTTCCGGCGATACGAAACCCTGGCGGGTGGCGAAGAAGGCCCCAGCAAAGCCGCCGAACATGGCCCCGATCGCGAACGCGGTCAGCTTCGTGGTGACGGTGTTGATGCCGAGCGAGCGGCAGGCGATCTCGTCTTCGCGCAGGGCCTCCCAGGCGCGCCCGATCGGCATGCGGCGCAGCTTGATGGTCACATAGGCCGTCAGCATGCAGAGCGCGAGGATCAGGTAGAACAAGAAGATCTTGTAGTAGGCGGAGGACATGGAGAGTCCCCACGCCTTGGTGAAATTGTTCGGCGCCCCGACATCGAAGCTCCAGATGCCGAAGAAGGAGGCCTTGGGAATGCCCGAGATGCCGAACGTGCCCTTGGTGACGTCCGTCCAGTTGATCAGCACCAGGCGGATGATCTCGCCGAAGGCGAGCGTGACGATGGCAAGGTAGTCACCACGAAGGCGCAGAACCGGGAAGCCGAGGATGATGCCCCAGAAGGCGGCAAGGATGCCGGCGAGCGGAAGCAGCAGCCAGAAGGACAGGCCGAAATGCTCCGACAGCAGCGCGTAGGAATAGGCGCCGACCGCATAGAAAGCGACATAACCAAGATCGAGCAGGCCCGCGAGGCCGACAACGATGTTCAGACCCCAGGCCAGCATGACGTAGATGAGGATCTGGATGCCGAAATTGTCGACATACTTGAGCGATCCCTGGGTGCCGGCCAGCATCACCGATGCAATCGGATAGACCAGTAGCGCCACCAGTGCGATCTTGAGGAAGTGCTTGTGGAAGAAGCCTTTCTCCTCGGAGATCTCGAGCACGCCGGACTTCGCCTTGGCGAGCTTCCGGCGATCGAGATGAGGCTTGATGAAGGCAACCACGGCAAAGCGGCTGACCGCGGCGATGACCACGAAGGTGGCCAGCAGGCCCCAACGGGTCCGCCAGACCAGTTGGTTGTTGATGTTCTGGTAGGTCTCGATGCCGACATAGAGGAGAAAGAGGCCGAAAGCCATTGCGCCCGCAAAGAGCGCTTCCTTCACTGCCTTGCCCATGACGCCGGTATTTTCGGAAACGGAAGCCTGGGACATGTCACACCTTTTCCACTTCCGGACGACCCAGGATACCGGTCGGCTTGAAGATCAGCACGAAGGCCAGCAGCGCGAAGGTCGCGACGTCCTTGTAGGCGATCGTGAAGTAGGCCGACCACAGCGATTCGATCAGGCCGATCAGCAATCCGCCGAGCACCGCACCGGGAAGCGAGCCGATGCCGCCGAGGACCGCTGCCGTGAACGCCTTGACGCCGGGAATGAAGCCGTCGTTGAACGAGGCAACCCCGTAATACATCAGGTACATCGTTCCCGCGACGGCAGCGAGCGCCGCGCCCATGACGAAGGTGACGGAAATCGTGCGGTCCACATCGACGCCGAGCAGGGCCGCCATCTTGCGGTCCTGCTCCGTCGCCCGCTGGGCGCGCCCGAGCGGCGTCTTGTTGACGATGTACCAGAAGATCGTCAGCAACACGGCGGTGACCGCGATGATGATGATCTGCTTGAGCGAGATGGTGATCGCGCCGAAATGGTAGACGTCGGTCACGAGCGCGGGGATCGGCTTGTTGCGCGGTCCCTGTGTCACCTGAATGAAGTTCGACAGCACGATCGACATGCCGATCGCCGTGATCAGCGGCGCCAGCCGGAACGAGCCGCGCAGCGGCCGGTAGGCGACGCGCTCGATCGTCCAGTTCCACAGGCTGGTCATCAGCATCGCGACGATCAGCATCGCCAGCAGCGCCAGCGCCACCGGTATGCCGGCGAAGAACGATGTCAGGATAAGGAAGACGATGAGGGCGGCGAAGCCGCCGAGCATGAAAATGTCACCATGGGCGAAGTTGATCATCCCGATGATGCCGTAAACCATCGTATAGCCGATCGCGATGAGGCCATAGATCGATCCAAGAGTCAGCCCGTTGGCGAGCTGCTGGATAAAGTACTCCATCAATTTTTCCCCTGGATGCGGTCCCCGTCGGCCGCATCTTCTCTATTCCGGACCCGGGAAGTCTTCCGGGCTTCGGCGCGCATCCAATACCGTTTTCGGGATAAATGTGAAGACAAAAAGCCGAGAACGTGGCGAAATCCTTCGGGTTCTCAACAATATGCTCATCGAAAAGGCGGCTTTTCCAAAAACTAAGCGCCGAAAGCACAAATTTGCTCCTTCCTTAGGGAAGTTGGAACATCGTGCTGCCATCCCGGCGCAAGACGCAACGGACAAACCGCTCGGCCCGGTCTTCGGGACCGGATCGTCAGGGGCATGTTTTCGGGCCCCGGCCCGTATCAAAACAGCGGCTTAGCGGCTCCGGCATCCCCCTCCGCACTCAGCCTCCTAGACTGAAGCTCCCGCAACGGAGCGCACGACCATGGCCGACACCACCCCCAAGCTCAACCTGCCGTTCATCCTTCCCGCCCAGGCACAGAAGCATGTCACCCACAACGAGGCGCTGCTTGCCTTGGACACCCTGGTCCAGCTGACGATCGCCGGAGAACTGACCGGGCCGCCGCAGACGCCTGCGGAGGGAGAGGCATTTCTGGTCGGCTGGCCGGCCACCGGCGAATGGGCCGGAAAGGAAGGGATGGTCGCCAGCCTGCAGGATGGCAGCTGGAGCTTCCACCGGCCGACAATCGGCTGCCGGGCCTGGTTCACCGGCAGTTCCGAGATGAAGGTATTGGCGGAAGACGGATGGCGTTCGGTCCTGCCCGACCATGGGCTTTTCGAAACGGTCGGGATCAATGCCCAGGGCGATGCGACCAACCGGCTGGCCCTCTCCTCGCCCGCCTCGCTCTTCAACCACGCGGGCGGCGGCCACCAGCTCAAGATCAACAAGGAGAGCGCCGCCGACACGGCTTCCCTCCTATTTCAGACGGGCTTCACAGGACGGGCCGAAATCGGCCTCGCCGGCAGCGACGCCCTATCGATCAAGGTGAGCGACGGCATCACGTGGAGGACCGGCCTGTCCCTCGACGCGGCGGGCCGCGTTTTCCGCCCCCATCAGCCGGTGATGCGGGCCTATCGGACGGGAACGACGATGTCGCCTCCCGACGGGCAGTTCAGCGGCTTCACCGCCTTCGGCATCAACCAGGGGGGCTTCAGCCTGGGGACAGCCGCTCCCGCTGGCGGCAATAGTATCGTCGTGCCGGCCGCCGGTCTGTACCTTGCCTGCCTCCAGATCCGCGTTTCAGCCTCGTCGGGACATATCGCGACACTGATGGTCAACGGCGCGCAGACCGCGCTGGAACTTGCCGGCCCCGCCGGCAGTTCCGGCACACAGACTGTCACCGGCGTCATCGAGCTCTCGGCTGACGACGACCTGACGCTTCGTCACGACGGCACAGCCGAACTCTCGCTGGTCGGCGGAGGGACGCAGCTGTCGCTGGTTTTACTCTAGGAGCTGCAGGTTGCCGACCTCATCCGTCTCGACGGCTCCTGCCCCTTCCACTACGCCGGGGCCACCGAGACGGCTGGCAAGGCCCGCGCCCGCACTGCCTGCGATCTCTACTATATCCAGCATTTCTCGATCCTCCTCGACCTCAGGATCATGATCGGCACGCTGCTCAACGAGCTGCGCGGCGGCAAGGGCTTCTGAAGCCCTTCCCATCCGGCCAGCCCCCTCCGCGATCGATCCGGAGGTTTTTCGCGCGGCCGGAGATTTTTGGAACAAATGCTTCGCCACATTTAGGTAAATGTTAAAACTGCGGGTCTAGGCTCCCCTCCGTGGTCTTGTGTTTGTGTAGAGAGTCCCATGACCGAAATGATACGCCCCCGAGTGAAATATGTTATCGGCCCCGATGGCAGTCCCTTGACGATTGCCGACCTGCCGCCGGCGAACACCCGCCGCTGGGTCATTCGCCGCAAGGCCGAGGTGGTCGCTGCAGTTCGGGGTGGACTGCTGAGCCTCGAGGAGGCCTGCGAGCGCTATACGCTGACGGTCGAGGAATTCCTTTCCTGGCAGTCCTCCATCAACGATCACGGCCTGGCAGGACTGCGCACGACGCGCATCCAGCAGTATCGGCACTAGGCCCGACCTTTCCATCTGCTATTCCTGAGGCGCCGCCGGCAGACCACACCGCGGCGCTTTTCGGCATTTAAGATCCGCCGCCATGGCGGAAGGGCGGCATTCGCCGGCTGCCCCCCGCCGCTCGCCACTGCTCCCCTGTCCTCCGTTCCCCTTCGCCCCACCTGGCGCCGCTTGGCCCCACTTGGCCCCACTCCGCGGATGCTTTAGCTTCTGCCGCGGAAACGGAGGCTCGGATGAATATCGTACATGAGGAAGGCAGATCGGGCGGACGCTACGTGGCGTCGGTCGAGGGGCACGAGGCAGAGATGACCTATTCGCGCACATCGCCCCGGCTGATCATCATCGACCATACCGGGGTGCCGGATGCCTTGCGCGGCCAGGGCGTCGGCCAGGCGCTTGCGGCGCACGCGGTGGAGGAAGCCCGCCGGAGCAACTGGAAGATCATACCGCTCTGCCCCTTCTTCAAGGCGCAGGCGGCGCGCCACACCGATTGGCGCGACGTCATCAGCGGGTAAACTACCCCCTCTTCCGGAGGGGCGCCGCTTCGCCAGACGTCAAGGCCGCGCGGCCTGTCGGCGCGCGGCATCGGCTTCAGGCAGATTATCGGACCTCAGGCGCGGGCCCGCATCGCGCCGTCGCGTTCTTCCAGTGCGGCCGCCTTGGCATGTTCCGCCTGGGCTTCCTCCAGCGCCAGTTCCGCCGCCTCCTGCTGCACCCTCAGTTCCCGGATCGAGACCTGCAGGTTGTCAGCGCGCTGGCGGGCAGCCTTCGCAAAGGTCGGATAGGCGAAATGGACGGGATCCGAAATGCCCGACTTCTTTTCTTCCAGACCGATCTGGTACTCGAGTTCCTTCGCCATTCGCTCAAATTCCGCCATCATCATCTGCAGTTGCTGCAACTGGCGGCGTTTTTCGTTGACCTGAAACTCCTTCAGGCGAACTAGGCTGTCACGCGACTTCATACGCAATACTCCGTGGGTGCGGCGAACCCGCCTGTAACCGGATTGATACACCCCCGATTAAAAAATCTCGGCGGCGTTAATCCAAATTCCTTCCGCGTTAACCTTTCGTTTACGGGCATCATTAACAATAAGGCCGATCATTTAAGGGTCGGTAAATGCCGAGGCCGAAATTGGCGCGACAATGTGAGAGTCGCATGAATCACTTAGCGGATTTTCCTCAACCGGTGATTCAAGTCAGGCGATGGCCAATCCTCAAGCGAAATCAGACGGGTGCTACCAGTGTTTAATAGTTCCGATACACCTTGCCAGGATGAATCAGAATTTGTTAACCATTTGCTGGCAGCTTCCAAATCAGGCACTGTCTGGATCCGTATCGCGTAGGGGGCACGGACTACCTAGCGGCGGCAAAGGGGAAAAACATGCGGGTTCTACTCATCGAAGATGACAGCGCGACAGCGCAGAGCATCGAACTGATGCTGAAATCGGAAAGCTTCAACGTCTACACGACCGATCTCGGCGAGGAGGGCGTCGATCTCGGCAAGCTGTACGACTACGACATCATCCTTCTCGACCTGAACCTTCCCGACATGTCGGGTTACGAGGTTCTCCGGACGCTGCGCCTTTCCAAGGTCAAGACGCCCATCCTCATCCTTTCCGGCATGGCCGGCATCGAGGACAAGGTCCGCGGTCTCGGCTTCGGCGCCGACGACTACATGACCAAGCCCTTCCACAAGGACGAACTGGTCGCCCGCATCCACGCCATCGTCCGCCGCTCCAAGGGCCATGCGCAGTCGATCATCATCACCGGCGAACTGATCGTGAACCTGGACGCCAAGACCGTCGAAGTCGGTGGCCAGCGGGTTCACCTGACGGGCAAGGAATACCAGATGCTGGAGCTTCTCTCGCTCCGCAAGGGCACCACCCTCACCAAGGAAATGTTCCTCAACCACCTCTACGGCGGAATGGACGAGCCGGAACTGAAGATCATCGACGTCTTCATCTGCAAGCTGCGCAAGAAGCTTGCCAACGCCGCAGGCGGCGCGAACTACATCGAAACGGTCTGGGGCCGCGGCTACGTGTTGCGCGAACCGGAAGGCAACGAATACGCGGAAATCGCCTGACAAGGTCTGGACGCCTCCCTTGCAACGCCCGCGCCTGCCGCGGGCGTTTTTCGTTTTGGACGCCCGAAGACCAGGCACCCGTCGTCCTCTCGAGAAAGCAGCGGCGGCTTAGGAGAATGGGGGCGTCAGGCCGCGACAGACAGTCCGGCAAAGACGGAGGTCAGGATCTTCCGGTCGAAGGGCTTCAGGAGGAAATCGTTGGCACCGGCCCGCTTGCCCAGCATCATCTTCTTGAGGTCGGCTTCGATCACGCAATAGAAGATGCGGACCGATTTTCCGTTCGGCAGGCCGCGAACCGTCTGGATCAGGTCGAGGGCGCCTTCCAGGCCTGCGTCGACGATCATGAAGGCTGGCAGTTCCGTTTGGCAGCGGCTGATCGCCTCCTGGCTGCTCGCCGCCTCGACGACGAGAAACCCGAGCTCGGACAGGATGCGCTTGCCGACCTTGCGAACGACATCCGAACCGTCGGCAATCATCAAGCGCTGCATCGTCCACTCCCTGACAACGGCCCCGCCCGGAAGGGGGAGCCGACCGCCAGCTTATGGCGATGCCGCTAAGGAATGGTTACCGGCGTCTCGAAAGCGGTCAGGTGAAAGCGGGTCAGCCGACGGCCGGCTCCGCGATGAAGACGATCTTGTCCTCGGAGACGATGTGCTTGAGGTCCATGCCGCATTCCTCCGCCAGCAGCACCGTGTAGTAGGGCTGGATCGAATGTGCATCGATCGCCTCTTCCAGCGTGCCGGAGCAGATCTCCACGAACTTGGCCGGCACGCGCATCATCCGTCCCTTGATGGTGATGATGAACTTCGCGTCGAACTCCGGGTTTTCAAGCGTCACGTCGATGGAGCCGCCGCGCGGAATGCCGCCATAGGCGACGAGGAACAGGTTGAGGAGAAGCTTGACCCGGTTCTTGGCGATGATCGCCCGCGGCCCGCTCCAGGTCACTTCCGTCTTCTTTTCCGCCGCCGCGAAATCCTTGGCCGCCTTTTCGGCCTCGCCGGTATCGATCGAGGCGCCGACCGAGCCGGAAGCGCCGAAGGCAAGGCGGGCGAACTTCAGGCGCACCGCGGCATTCAGTGCGGAAGTGCGGATCAGGTCCAGCGCGTCGGCATCGGACGCCCCTTCGTCGAGGAGCTCCAGTCCGTTATTGATGGCGCCGACCGGCGAGATCACGTCATGGCAGACGCGGCTGCACAGGAGCGCCGCAAGATCTGGCCCGTCGAGGGTGAGATTCGGATTCTTGGGCATGTCATTCTCCTGATGCTGACCACGCCGCCACTGATGCCCCTGCAAGATTGCGCGAACATGGCGTGTTCCCGGCCATAAAGACAACATATTTGGTAAACCGATTGTTAAGGCGATATATCCAATATGGAAAACTGCACCCGTACCGAATGAATAAGACGGACCTGATGATGCGCTTGACCGACACTTCTCCCCTCGCCCGCCTCGCCGCGACGACGCTGACCGTGCTGTTGCTCGGAATTGTCGTCGCCGCCCGCCCGGCCGGGGCGCAGAGCAGCAGCCAGTACACCGCCCAGGAAATCGTCGACGCCGGGCACAGTTTCTTCGGTAACACCAGCGGCGGCCTTGCGAAAGTGGTCGAGAAGGCTTTCGAGCAATACGGCCTGCCGAACGGCTACATCCTCGGCCAGGAAGGCTCCGGCGCCTTCATCGCGGGCCTCACCTACGGAGAGGGTGAACTCTACACCAAGAATGCCGGCCAGCATCCGGTGTTCTGGCAAGGCCCCTCCCTCGGCATCGACTATGGCGGCCAGGGGTCGCGCGCCATGATGCTGGTCTACGACCTGCCGTCGATCGACAGCCTGTATGCCCGCTTCGGCGGTGTTTCGGGCTCGGCCTTCGTCGTCGCGGGCGTCGGCATGACGGTCATGCGCAATAACGACGTCGTTCTGGTGCCGATCCGCACGGGAGTCGGCGCCCGTCTCGGCATCAATGTCGGCTATCTGAAGCTGACCCGCTCCCCCACCTGGAACCCTTTCTGATCCCGCCGATTATTCCCCGATCTGATATTGGGGAATTGTTCGATGAACCTGACGCGTCTGGCCCGGACCGGCTCTGCTTGCAGCGGCCCGGCGGTTGTGCTTAAACACGGGCCGATCCCCACACCCAACCCAGCCAGCGAGACGGCCAGATCGTGATCCAGTTCGCTCTCCTCTTCGGCCTGGGCTTTCTTTCCGCCGCCCTCCTGGCCATGCTGATCGCTCCCGCCGTGCATGGACGGATCGTCCGCTACACCGAAAACCGGATCAAGGCGACGCTGCCCATCAGCCCGCAGGAAGTCCGCGCCCAGCGTGACATTGCGCGTGCCGTCTATGCGGCCGAGAACGCCAAGACCAAGCAGGAACTGGTGCAGGAGCGGGACCAGGCGCTCGCCCTGAAGCTCCGCTACGAGAACCTTGCCGAAGAGGCGCGTCGCCTGCAGTCGGAGAACCACGACCTGCAGATGCAGATCAACGACATGGACGTGGAAGCCGCCGACCTCCGCTCGCGCCTGCGTCAGGAAGACAGTTACATCCAGCAACTGAAGGCAGCGGTCGAGGCAGCCGAAGAGGCCGACGCGGCCAAGGGAATTCTGATCGAGGAACTCGAACGGCGGCTCTCGAAGCTTTCCAACGACCTCGACAACCTGCGCATCGACCTGTCGGCGCGCGATACGGAGATCGAGAACCTGAAGTTCCGCATCGGCTCGCTCCGGGACGAGCGCGAGACGCTGCGCAACGACATCAAGCTCCAGACCACGCGGGCCAAGGATGCGGAAGCACGCCTGGCGCAGGAAGAGCACCGGGCGCTGCGCCTCGAGGACAAGCTGGCCCGCGAGATCGCGCAGCGCGCCGACAAGGAGAACGCGCTGGAGCGGCGGCTTCAGGAGATCGATCGCCTGAAGGAAAAACTGAAGGCGGCCAACGCCGGGGCACGGGAGGTCGCCCGCGGCGCAAGGAAGGCAGGTCAGGTCTCTCCCATCCGTCCGGAAGACAAGGATGCAAAGGCCCGGCCGAACACGGAGGCAACGCCGCTGTCCGCCGACGATACCGCCGGGCCGGTTGCCGTGTCCGAGATCATCGCCGCCTCGCCGGAACTCTCGGCAATGGCCGACGAGGCCCACAATCGTGCACGGGCGCTCTCCGAGCGCCTGCTGAAGGCGAAGACCGCCGCCAACGACGAGGCCCTTCGTGACGAACTGGCTTCCATCGCGGCAACGATGGTTGCCCTGACGGCCAAGGCGGAAGGTCGCGATTCTCCCATCCACGCAATGCTCGCCGGCAAGGCGTCCACGGAGACGGACGGCCGGCAAAGCCTCGCAGCCCGTGCGAGAGCGATCATCGATACGCCCCAGGAGCCTGTCACCTAGCGGGTCGCCACCGAACGGGTCATAGGCGCCCCTGTGCCGTCGCCATCTCGTAGAGTGCGATGCCCGTTGCCGTCGCCGCATTGAGGCTGTCCAGCCCCGGTGCCTGGGCGACGCGCGCTGTCCTGAACCGGCGCAGCACCTCCTCCGGCAGGCCCGTCCCCTCCGTGCCCGTTACCAGGGCCATGCGCGCGGCAGGCGGGATGGAGCGGATCTCCGTCGATCCCGACGGAGAAAGCGCCCACACATCATGGCCGGTCTCGGCAAGGTCCCTCAGATTGCTCTCGATCGTCCCGCCTCGGGCATAGGGCACCGTGAGCACCGCGCCGACGGAGACGCGCAAGGCCTTCCGGTAGAGCGGGTCGCAGCAGGTCTCGTCGAGCAGGACCGCATCCGCGCCGAAGGCGGCGGCGTTGCGGAAGATCGAGCCGATATTGTCGTGGTTTGCGATGCCGCAGGCAGCGACGACGAGCGAACGCTCCGGCAGCCTCGCCAGGAGCTCTGATGCGCTCTGCCGCCGCAGGCGATGTCCCAGGGCAAGGACGCCCCGGTGCAGGTGGAATCCCGCAACCGCGTCGAGGACCGCGGCCGATGCCACGTAGACCGGCACGTCGGCGGGGAAGCCCGCCAGTTCCTCGGCAAGCCCGGCCACCCGGTTTTCCAGGAGCAGTATCTTCTCCGCGGCGAAAGTCCCGCCACGGGCATGTGCTGCGGCGAGCATCCTGAGGACCACCGTCCCTTCCGCGATGAACCGGTTGTCGCGGCCGGTCAGGTCCCGCTCGCGGATGTTGCGGAACTCGACGATCCGCGGATCGTCCGGATCGCCGATGCGGGCGATGCTCTCGGACCCGGACACGTTCAGGGAGCGGTGCCGACCGTCACGTCGACGACCAGCCGGCCAAGCGAGAGATCGTAGACCAGCGCCTTCTGCTGTCCCGCGATCGTTCCGTAGAATAGGATCTGTGCCCCGGAGAGGGAGACGGACCCGACCTCGAAGCCGGCCGGCAGGTTGACTGCCGAAGCAAGCGGCTGATCCGATGGTACGGAGAAGCCGGACCAGGCGACGGGAGCCTGATCCGGGCGCTGCGAGACCTTGTAGACAACCGCGGCGAGGACCGCCATAAAGCAGACGAACAGAATGCCGCCCGAAACGAGTTGCAGCAGCACCATCTTCCGGCGGATCCTTTCCATCGCCGGATCAAGCGGTTCTTCCTGTTCCTCGGGATCAGGATGGGCCATTGCTGAACGTCCTCGCTGCTTTCGGATACCGTGAATGAACGACCCCTTTAAACAAGCCGACGCATCAAGGAAAGTGCTGGTTGCCGACGATGGTGCGGAAGGCCGCATGGACGCCTGGTTGACGGCGGAACTGGCGGGCGAGTTTTCGCGCAGCCGCATCAAGTCGCTGATCGAACAGGGTGCGGTTTCACTCAAGGGCGTCGTCTGCCGGGAGCCTAAGAAGAAGATAGCTCCCGGCGACCTCGTGGAGATCGATCTTCCAGAGCCGGAGGACCCGGAGCCGAAGGGCGAGGACATCCCTCTCGATGTGCTCTACGAGGATGCCGACGTCATCGTTATCGCCAAGCCGGCAGGCCTGGTCGTCCATCCCGGCGCCGGCAACTGGACCGGAACGCTCGTCAATGCGCTGATCCACCATTGCGGCGCAAGCCTTTCCGGCATCGGCGGCGTCCGCCGTCCCGGCATCGTCCACCGGCTCGACAAGGATACGAGCGGGGTCATGGTCGCGGCGAAGAACGACATCGCCCACCGCCATCTTGCCGACCAGTTCGCCGATCACGGCCGCACCGGTCCGCTGGAACGTGCCTACCGGGCGGTCGTCTGGGGACGGCCGCAGCAGTTGCACGGCACGATCGATGCGCCGCTGGGCCGCTCGGGCGACCGCACGAAACGGGCCGTGAAGCGCGAAGACGCCGACGATGCCCGCGAAGCGGTGACGCATTACGAGGTGGTCGAACGCTTCCACGAGAAGCCGGACGCCACCGCCCTCGCCTCCCTCGTCGAGTGCCAGCTTGAAACCGGCCGCACCCATCAGATTCGCGTCCACATGGCCCATATCGGCTGCCCGTTGATCGGAGATCCCGACTACAGCGCCGGCTTCCGCACCAAGGCGAACCTCCTGCCGGAGCCGGCGAAGGCCGCTGTGAACGCGTTCCACCGTCAGGCGCTGCACGCCTTCCTGCTGGCGTTCGAGCATCCCCGCACCGGCGAGGTGCTCGAGTTCGAGGCGCCGATGCCGGACGACATGCGGGAACTGGTGGAGGCGTTGCGCGGTTAGACGAGGGTCAAAAGGCGACTTCGAACATTACGAAGATGTAATGAAATAACATTCAAGTGATCGCCCCACGTCGCTTGAATCACGGTTCCGCCGCACTTATCTGTCACTTGGGTCGGTGTGGGATCGGAAATGATCCGCGCCGTTTGGCTCGCCTCAGCGCCTGTCGCTCGTGAAGAGGGAGCCAGGAGAAATAGATCAGAAGGGGGTGCTTTATGGCCCGCAATACACTGCCGTCCATCACGGCCGGCGAAGCCGGTCTCAACCGCTATCTCGATGAAATCCGCAAGTTCCCGATGCTGGAGCCGCAGCAGGAATATATGCTTGCCAAGCGGTATGCTGAACACGGCGATACCGACGCCGCCCACAAGCTCGTCACCAGCCATCTGCGACTCGTTGCGAAGATCGCCATGGGCTATCGCGGCTACGGGCTCCCGATCGGCGAGGTCGTCTCCGAAGGCAATGTCGGCCTGATGCAGGCCGTCAAGAAGTTCGACCCGGAGCGCGGCTTCCGCCTTGCAACCTATGCCATGTGGTGGATCAAGGCCTCGATCCAGGAATATATCCTGCGCTCGTGGTCGCTCGTGAAGATGGGCACCACCGCCAATCAGAAGCGCCTGTTCTTCAACCTGCGCCGGCTGAAGGGCCGCATCCAGGCCATCGAAGAAGGCGACCTGAAGCCCGAGCAGGTGACGGAGATCGCCACCAAGCTGAACGTGTCCGAGGAGGAGGTCATCTCGATGAACCGCCGCCTCTCCGGCGACGCCTCCCTGAACGCGCCGATCCGCGCGACGGAGGGCGAGTCCGGCCAGTGGCAGGACTGGCTCGTCGACGAGAACGACAGCCAGGAAGAGGTGCTGATCGAGCAGGACGAGCTGGAAACCCGCCGCCGCATGCTCGCGAAGGCGATGGACGTGCTGAACGATCGCGAGCGCCGGATCTTCCAGGCCCGCCGGCTTGCCGACGATCCGATCACGCTCGAAGAGCTCTCCTCCGAGTTCGACATCAGCCGCGAACGTGTCCGGCAGATCGAAGTGCGCGCCTTCGAGAAGGTGCAGGAGGCGGTCCAGAAGGAAGCGCTGGCCCAGGCCAACGCGCTTCGCGTGGTCGACGCCTGATCGGCTCGATGGCGATAGGCATGACGAAAGAGGCCGGCGGAGCGATCCGCCGGCCTCTTGTCTTTACTGGCCAGTCGGCGCGGGCGGAGTGCCGCCGCCTGCCGTGCCCCATTCGCGGATTGCATCGTTGAAGGCCTGGGTTCCCGCCTCGCCCTTCTGGAGCGTCAGCAAGGCGCGCCGCCCGTTGCGGTAGGCAAGCGGGATGTCGATCCAGTTCCGCGACCGCAGCAGCTCGATATTGGTGGCCCGCGCATCCGGGAAGTCGTTCAGAGCGATCATGTGGAAGTCGTCGGTGATCTTCGCCGGTACGGCGATCAGGGCGTCGCCCCGATCCTGCTCCGTCTGCTTCATCGCGATCCGCTGGACGCTGTCGATCGCCCCACCTTCAAATCCGGGCGGAACGGCGAAGACGATCTCCACCAGATGGCTCGCCGGCAGGGAAGCGTCGGTATTCCGCTTGAAGGTCAGCAGCGCCGTCAGCCCGCGCCCGGGCACGTTGATCCGCCCCTGCACCACCGGTTCCTGCGCACCGTTCTCCCCTGCCTCCCGCTGGAGCGACCAGGAGACGGCGCCCTCGATTGCCGTGGGTGCCGTCTGGCCGAGACGCTCTTCGTAGAGGAACATCTTCTCCCCCGAAAGCGCCGCCGCATCCGCCGGCGTGGCGGAGGGCTCCGCCTGTGCCGCTTCGGCCGGCGCTGCTTCCGATGGCGTGGCAGGGGGCGCGTTCAGTTGGGCGACCGACTGTCCCTCGCCTGTCGCAGCAGTCGCAGCCGGGCCTTCGTCGACTTCGGTGCCGTCCGGCAGCAGCCGCTGGGTGAACTTGGCATCGGCGGCGGCGCCGTCCTCGCCGGCAGGTGCCGCGGTCTCTACGGCCGGAGCCTCGCTCCCGGCAGGCGGAGTTTCCTCCGTGGCCGGCGGCTCGGCGTCGGCAACCTCTTCCTCGGGGGCCGGTTCCTCGGTGGTTGCAGCCGGCTCGGAAGTGCCGACGATCTGCGTGATCGAGTCCCTGTTGATCCACAGCGCATATCCGCCCGCGCCAACGATCAGAAGCCCGATCAGTGCCAGGATGGGAGCGGCATAATTGCGCTTCTTCGGCGCGACGCGATAGCTGCGCGGCGGCGGCGGCACCATATCGCCGTCGTCGTCCACGGCCGCGGACGCTGCGCCGTTCTCCGCAGGCAACGCATCGCGGTTATAGCCGATCAGCTCTTCCAGGTCGTTCCACGGATCATTGTCCTTGGCCGACTGCCCGGTGGATTTTTCGTCTTGGCTGCGAAGCGCGTCGTCGAACTCGTTCGCGGGATCGGAAGCGTAGCGCTCGATCGGGAGTTCCGGCAGATCGCTGACGGGCGGCATGCGGACCGTGTCCGCCTCCGCATGGGTCTGCTCGTGGAAATGCGCCTCGACCACGCCGGGCTGCGACTCGGTATAGGGAATTTCCGAAGTCTCCGGCGATAGGGCCGCCCGTTCCGGAACCTCCTGCCACGCGTTGTTCGCAGTATCCGCAACCGGTTCTTCGGGAGGCCAGGTCCATCCGTCGGCAGCAGCCGGCGAGGTCCCGGCAGCGGCAGCGTGGTCGTCAACCGGCCATGCCTGCGGCTCGTTCCCCTGTATCTCGGAATCGCCGACCCTATCATCAGGCCCGGAGAAAGGATCCGCCTCCGGCTCGGCTTGACCCGGCTCCGGCAATGGCTCCCAGGTGTCGGATTCAGGCCAGGTGGCGATCCGGTCGGATGCGATGGCCGCCGTCTGCAGCGGCTCGCCGCCGTCGATCGTATGGTCGGAGGAAACCTCTTCATAGACCGGCTCATCGCCCTCATGCGTACGCGGCGGCCACTCCGACTCTGCATCATGCGACGGCCACTCGGGCTCGACGCGCTGAGGCTCTTCGACCGGTTGCTCTTCGTAGACAGGAGCTTCGACACCGGCTTCGCCCGCCGGAGCATAGTAATTGGAATGCTCCTCCTGCGGCAGGCTTGCGGTCTCCTCCGGATAGGCCGGCGCCTCTTCCGATGGAATGGCCGATGCCTGTTCCTGGGGCCACTCCGCTTCGACGGGCTCGCTCGGCTGTGCCTCTTCCGGAACCGCAGCCTCGGGCTCGGGCGCTGGTTCGCCATATGGCGGCGGGACAGGTGCGGCAACCGGTGCTTCGGCGACGTCATCCGCGGGAAGCGCCTCCGCGTGCTCGGCCTCGACCGACAGGATAGCAGCCTCGAGCTTGTCCATCTGCCGACGGATGAGCTCTTCGGACGGCGTCGGCTTCATGTTCTCGAGTTGCCGCCGAACGGCGCCACGCGCCTTGTCGTACACCTTCGTGCGCATGTCGGGCGTGTTGTTCGCCAGCCCGTCAACGGCACGGCGGATAACCGCAACAAAATCTGCCATCAGAACTTTCTCATGATCGTGGATCGTTCGGCGATTGATAATTAATCAGTCGTGAACACTAGTCCTCAAACGGATCGGTCACAAGTATCGTGTCGTCCCGCTCCGGGCTCGTTGAAAGTAGGGCGACCGGAGCTCCGATCAACTCCTCCACCTGGCGGACATACTTGATAGCCTGCGCGGGCAGATCCGCCCATTTCCGGGCGCCGACCGTCGACTCCTTCCAGCCTTCCAGCGAGATGTAGACCGGCTCCACACGCGCCTGCGCGGCCTGGCTCGCCGGCAGGTGGTCGATATCCTGCCCATCGAGCTTATAGCCGACGCAGATCTTCAACTCGTCCAGTCCGTCGAGGACGTCGAGCTTGGTCAGCGCAATGCCGGTGATTCCGTTTGTCGCCACCGACTGGCGGACGAGCGCGGCGTCGAACCAGCCGCAGCGACGCTTGCGGCCCGTGACGGTGCCGAATTCGTGGCCTTTCTCACCGAGAAACTGGCCGATCTCGTCGTGAAGCTCGGTCGGGAACGGTCCTTCGCCGACGCGGGTCGTATAAGCCTTGGTGATGCCGAGAATGTAGCCGAGCGCGCCTGGCCCCATGCCCGAACCGGCGGCCGCCTGTCCGGCCACGGTGTTGGAGGACGTCACGAAGGGATAGGTGCCGTGGTCGATGTCGAGCAGCGAGCCCTGCGCGCCTTCGAAGAGAATGCGGGCGCCCTTGCGGCGCTCCTTGTCGAGCAGCAGCCAGACCGTCTCGCGGAAAGGCAGGACGCGCTCCGCGACCGAGGTCAGTTCCTCCATGATCGCCTCATGGGAAACCTCCGGCGCGCCGAGGCCGCGGCGGATGGCATTGTGGTGCGTCAGGATGCGGTCGACCTTGCCCGCGAGCGTGTCGAGATCGGCGAGGTCCATCACCCGGATGGCCCGACGTCCGACCTTGTCCTCGTAGGCCGGACCGATGCCGCGGCGGGTCGTGCCGATCTTCGTGCCGCTGTTGGAGGCGGCGTCCTCGCGCATGCCGTCGAGCTCCCGGTGCAGCGAGAGGATGAGGGTCGCATTGTCGGCAATGCGCAAGTTGTCCGGCGTGATCGTTACGCCCTGCTTCGCCAGCTTGTCGATCTCGGCGATCAGCGCATGGGGGTCGACGACAACGCCGTTGCCGATGACCGCCATCTTGCCGGGACGCACGACGCCCGAAGGCAAGAGCGACAGCTTGTAGCTTACGCCGTCGATGACCAGCGTATGGCCGGCATTGTGTCCGCCCTGGAAACGCACGACGATGTCGGCGCGCTCCGAAAGCCAGTCCACAATCTTGCCCTTGCCCTCGTCGCCCCACTGGGAACCGACCACCACGACGTTCGTCATCTTTTGCTTTCCTGTTTCCGCGCAAGCCCTTGCGCCAACTCAAACCGGCGCATCTATAAAGCCTTGATCCGAGGAATGCGATCTGTTTGTGCCACGAAAAGAGGTTTTTACGTGACAAAACCCGGGGCGACGGTCTATCTGCGACCGTCCTCGCCGGCGCTCCCCGCTCTCCGATGGAGATGATCTTGCAGAAAACCGCCTATCTGTGTCTCGTGATCGCAACGCTGTCATGGGGCGGCAACGCCGTTGCCGGAAAGCTCGCGCTTGGCCATGTCAGCCCGATGATGCTGACCTTCTGGCGCTGGGCGTTTGCCGTGGCGATCATCTTCGCGATTTCCGTGCCGCAGCTGAGGAAGGACTGGCCGATCGTCCGCAAGCGCCTGCCGATCCTGATCTTCTACGGCATCATCGGCTACACCACCTTCAACGCGGTGCTCTACACGGCCCTGAAATACACGACGGCCATCAATGTCGCGATCGAGCAGGCGGGCATTCCGATGCTCATCTTCCTCATCAACTTCGCCCTCTTCAGGACGCGGGTATCGCTCGCCCAGATCTTCGGCTTTTCCCTGACCCTCGTCGGCGTGGCATTGACGGCGTCCCATGGAAACCTCGCCTCGCTCCTGAACCTGACCGTCAACTTCGGCGACGCCCTGATGCTCATCGCCGTCGTCGCCTATGCCGTCTATACGGTGTCGCTGCGGTGGAAGCCGGTCGTCGACTGGCGCACCCTGATGGCAATCCCGGCCCTGTTCGCACTGCTGACGACCGTACCGCTGGTTCTCTGGGAATATTCCGGCGATGCCGCTATCTGGCCCGACACCCGCGGCTGGGTGATCGTTCTCTATACGGCCGTCTTCGCATCCCTGCTGGCCCAGGTACTCTACATCAAGGGCGTGGAAGGCATAGGCCCCAATCGCGCCAGCTTGTTCATCAACCTCATCCCCGTCTTCGGCACGCTCCTGTCGGTCGCGATCATCGGCGAGGATCTACAGTTCTTCCACGTGGCGGCACTCGTCCTGGCACTGGGCGGCATCGCAATCGCGGAAAAAGGAAAACCCGCCTCTCAGTAAGGGAGAGGTGTCGCGCGCTCGCTAAACCTTTCCTTAAATTTTACGCGTCATTAATCTTCCGAAACGAGAGGTTAAGCGATGCGTATTGCGTTCTCCATCGCGCTCCTGTTGCTGCTCTCGGCCTGCGCATCTGCTCCGGAACGGATCAACAACGCCTGCGCAGTGTTCGAGCAGAAGGACGGGCTGTTCAACAACTGGTCGCGAGAGGCGAGGAAGGTCGAACGCGAGTTCGGCGTCCCGGTCCCCGTGCTGATGGCGACGATCTACACG
This sequence comes from Pseudorhizobium endolithicum, assembly GCF_902153245.2. Taxonomy (GTDB): domain Bacteria; phylum Pseudomonadota; class Alphaproteobacteria; order Rhizobiales; family Rhizobiaceae; genus Neorhizobium; species Neorhizobium endolithicum. The sequence continues at coordinate 502,156 of NZ_CABFWF030000012.1, read as the reverse complement.
GAGTCGGGATTCAAGGCGCACGCGCGCCCACCGAGGACCAAGCTGCTCGGCTTCATTCCGTGGAAACGCCAGTCCTCCGCCTATGGCTATGCGCAGGCGCTGGACGGCACGTGGCTCGAGTACCAGCGTGCGACCGGGCGCTGGTCGGCCCGCCGCAGCGATTTCGGCGACGCGATCCACTTCGTAGGCTGGTACCACAACCGCAGCAGCGTCAAGAACGGCATACCGCGCAACGATACCTACAATCTCTACCTTGCCTACTATTCCGGTCATGCCGGCTATTCGCGCGGAAACTTCACGCCGACGGCGAGAAAGGCGGCGCAGCGTTCGGCGGGGATTGCGCAGAAATACGAAGCGCAGCTACGCTCCTGCGGCTACTGACGCAAAGGCCGCCGGGCGTGCCCGGCGGCTTTCAGCATTGCGGGATCGGGATCAGTAGATGTCGAACGGGAAATAGTTCGCGACGATCTTGCCGTAGGTGCCGTTGGCGACAATCGCATCGATCGCCTTGTTGAAGCGCTCCTTGAGTTCGTCTTCACCCTTGCGGATGCCGATGCCGGCCTCGGTTTCCGTGCCCGGCACGTCTCCCACCATCGCGCAGCAATCCTTGCCGTCGCCGTTCAGCCAGTCGACAACGACGAACTTGTCGGAAATCAGCGCGTCGATACGGCCGTTCTGCAGGTCGGCTGCCGCTTCTTCCTGGGTCGGGTAGAGCTTCACCTCGATCCCCGCCTTCTCGTAGACGTCGGTCGCGTAATTGGCCTGCGTGGTGGAGGCCTGCGCACCGACCACCTTGTCTTTCAGGTCCTCGACGGAAACCCCCTTCACCTCGCCATCCTTCGGTGCGATCACGGAAAGAGGCGTCGTATAGTACTTGTTGGTGAAGTCGATCTGCTGCTTGCGCTCCTCCGTGATGCTCATCGAGGCGATGATGGCGTCGTACTTGTTCGCCATAAGGCCGGGAATGATCCCGTCCCAGTCCTGTGCGACGATGGTGCACTTCGCCTTCATCTCCTCGCAGAGCGCATTGGCGATGTCGACGTCGAAACCCTTCAGCGACCCGTCCGTGTCCGTATAGTTGAAGGGCGGATAGGCGCCCTCCGTCGCGATCCGGATCTCCGCGTCCTGCGCCATGGCGAAGGAGGTGAAGGCGGCGGTCATTGCGAAGATTGTCGATGCTAGCAGCGTTTTCATGTGTCGGATCCTCTCTGGCGGCCATGGGGCCTCGAGCAGCTTAGAGGAACCGGTGCCGTTCTGGAAAGAGGCAGCGGGACCATGCCGCAGCCCTCATTCTCCGTAGCCGGCGATGCCCTTGATCTCGAGGAAGTCGTGAATGCCCCAATCGGCATATTCACGGCCGTTACCCGACTGCTTGTAGCCGCCGAACGGTGCGTGGGTGTCCCAATCCGGATAGTTGAGATAGACCGAGCCGGCGCGCAGGCGTGCGGCAAGATTGCGGGCGCGCTCGATATCCGTCGACTGCACGTAGGCCGCCAGGCCGTAGACGGTGTCGTTGGCGATAGCGATCGCCTCCTCCTCGCCGTGATAGGGCAGGATCGACAGGACCGGCCCGAAGATTTCCTCGCGGGCGATGGTCATATCATTGGAGACATTGCCGAAGACGGTGGGCCGCACGTAGTAGCCCCGGTTGGGCCCCTCCGGACGTCCGGGCCCGCCGGTCACCAGCGTCGCACCCTCTTCGATACCCGTTTCGATCAGCCGCTGGATCTTGTCGAACTGCTGCCCGCTGACGACGGGACCGAGATCTGTACCGGGCGCCTGCGGATCGCCGACCTTCAGGTTCTCTGCCGCCGCCTTGGCGATCCTCAGCGCCTCTTCATGGCGATCGCCCGGCACCAGCATGCGCGTTGGCGCATCGCAGGACTGGCCGGAATTGCCGAAGCACGAGAGGACGCCTTCAGACACGGCATGCTCGAAATCGGCATCCGGCAGGATGATGTTGGCAGACTTGCCGCCGAGTTCCTGGGCCACGCGCTTGACCGTATCGGCAGCCGTCTTCGCCACGATGATCCCCGCGCGGGTGGAGCCTGTGAACGACACCATGTCCACGTCGGGATGGCCTGCCATCACCTGCCCCACGTCCGGCCCGGTCCCGTTCACGAGGTTGAAGACGCCGGCCGGCGTGCCGGCAGCTTCCATGATTTCGGCGAAGATGATGCCGCTGACCGGCGCGATCTCGGACGGTTTCAGGACCATGGTGCAGCCGGCGGCGATCGCCGGGGCCACCTTGCAGACGATCTGGTTGAGCGGCCAGTTCCACGGCGTGATGAGCGCACAGACGCCGATCGGCTCGCGCACCACCATGGTCGTGCCGCGACGTTCGGTGAAGACGAAATCCTCCAGCGCCTCGATCGTCGCGACCAGATGCGCCTTGCCCGCCGCCGCCTGGCTGTCGCGGGCGAACGTGATCGGCGCACCCATTTCCCGGCTTACGGCCTCGGCAATCTCCTCGTAACGTCTCTCGTATTCGGAAAGGATACGGCGGAGCAGCGCCAGCCGATCCTGCTTCGGCCAGACGGAGAAGGCGGGAAACGCTGCCTTCGCCGCGGCTACCGCCCGCTCCACATCTTCGGCGGAACCGAGCGCGATCCGGGTGAAAGCCTCTTCCGTGGACGGATCGATGACGTCGACGGCGACCGGGATGGCAGGCTCTACCCAGCGGCCGTCGATGAAGAATTGCAGGTGATGGTCCATGGGAGGGCTCCGGCTGCGGAGGACGGGCTTTCACTATCGTGCAAGCCCGTCTCGCTCGCAAGCCGGAACTGGCCGCCGCTCAGGTCCGGTAGGGAGCCAGGAACCGCTTGGCGGCCTCGATCTCGCTGGACCGTATTTCGTGTCCCCCCGGATGCCACTCGAGGTCGACCTCGTCTCCTGAACGCTGGAAGTAGTCCGCCAGCGATTGCGTCAGTTCCACCGAAGCGATCGGATCGCGTTCTCCGGCCGTGATCAGGATCCGGCCGCCGGCCTTCGCGGTCCTTTCTTTCGGCTCCGACGGCATCAGCGGATGCATCAGCACCGCCGCCTCGAACAGCCCCGGCCTGTGGATCAGCATGCTGGCCAGGATGTTGGCTCCATTGGAGAAGCCAAGACCAAGCACGGGGCCTGCCTTGTAATACTCGCGGTTGGCGGTCACGAATTCGCTCATCCGGTTCGTCGCCCGCGCGAGATCCTCGCAGTCGTACACCCCTTCGGCCTTGCGGCGGAAGAAGCGCGCCGCCCCGTGCTCCGATATGTCCCCGCGCGGCGAGATCACGGTCGCGTTCGGCAGCAGACAGCCGCCGAAGTCGAAGAACTGGTTCTCGTCGCCGCCGGTACCATGGAACACGAACAGGATCGGTGCACCGGGTTCGCCCCGCTTGGCGTGATGAATGTAGCTGTCGTGACTCATTGCAAACTCCTTTGGAGGCATAACATGTCAATCCTCCAGCGGTTCGAGATGTTCTTCGAGCATGGGCCGCAGATGCGCGTGCTGTGCCGGCAGTTTCAATGCCTCGCCCAGATGCGCCGTGTCTTCGTCGCGGTCGAACCCCGGCTCGTTCGTGGCGATCTCGAACAGCACGCCGCCGGGCGTGCGGAAGTAGATTGCCCAGAAGTAGTCCCGGTCGATCACGGGCGTGACGTTGTAGCCGGTGTCCATCAGAGCCTTGCGCACCTCGAGTTGCTTCTCGCGGTTTTCGACGGCAAAGGCGATGTGGTGGACCGAGCCTGCGCCGAGCCTGGCGCCATTGACGTTCGGTATCGTCTCGATGTCGATGACATCGGCACCGTTGCCGCCGGGTATCCCGAGGCGCATGACACCATCCTTCGCATCGACCTGCTGATAGCCCATGAACTTCAGGAGTTCGGCCGTCGCCCCCTCGTCCCGCAGCCGGAGCGAGGCGGAGTGGAAACCGCGGATCGCGTGATCCTCGCCGACACCGCTGCCGGTCCAGGGTCCACGCGGATCATCCCGGACCTCGACGAGCGCGAAGCCGTCGCCGTCGGGCCCTGCGAAGTGAAGCTGGTTTTCGCCAAAGGCGCTGTCCGTCTTCAGCCCTTCAACACCCGCCTTTGTCAGCCGCTCTGTCCAATAGCCGAAGGAGCCCTGCGGAACGGAGAACAGGGTGGTCCCCACTTCGCCTGTGCCGGGACGGCCGCGGGCGATATGCGGGAACGGGAAGTATGTCATCACCGAACCGGGCGTGCCAACCTCATCTCCGTAATAGAGGTGGTAGACGTCGGGTGCGTCGAAGTTGACGGTCTTCTTGACCCGGCGCAGCCCGAGCGTATCGGTGAAGAACCTGTTGTTGGTACGTGCGCTCGCCGCCATCGACGTGACGTGGTGCAGCCCCTTGATCTGGTCGAGCATGTCAAACCCCTTTCTGGCTCCGAGAGCCTTGTCTGGGCTTATATCTGGCCATTGCGGCCACCCCCGCATAGGGGAGGCGAAACGAACGCATTGTTCACTTTCCGGATGATGGCACGAGGCCGGCCGTTCACGAAATCAAACCCGCTCCGGCAACTGCCAGTCGACCGGTTCCTTCCCGTGTGAAACCAGAAACTCGTTGGCCCGGGAGAAATGCCGGCAGCCGAAGAAGCCGTTGTGGGCGGACAGCGGCGACGGATGCGGCGCCCGCAGGACGAGATGCCGCGCGCGATCCACGAAGGCCGCCTTCTTCTGCGCGTAGGAGCCCCAGAGCATGAAGACGACACCGTTGCATTGTTCGTTGACCGCACGGATGACGGCATCCGTAAACCGTTCCCATCCCTTCCCCTGATGGGAGGCGGCGCGCGCCTCCTCCACCGTCAACACGCTGTTCAGCAGCAGCACCCCCTGCCTTGCCCAATGCTCAAGGAACCCGTGGCGGGCCGGGGGAATGCCGAGGTCGCTCTGCAGTTCCTTGTAGATGTTCACCAGCGACGGGGGGATGCGCACACCGGGCTGGACGGAGAAGCAGAGACCGTGCGCCTGGCCATAGCCGTGATACGGATCCTGTCCGAGGATCACGACCTTGACCTGATCGAGCGGCGTGAGGTCGAGTGCCCGGAAATACTCCCCGCCCTTGGGAAAGACCCGCTTGCCCGCCTCCTTTTCGCTGATCAGGAAGCGGCGCAGCTCGCTCATGTACGGATTGTCGAACTCGGGCGCGAGCGCCCGCTTCCAGCTTTCCTCCAGCTTCACCCCCTCGACCATGGCGACCTCTACCCGAACCGGCCGCCGCGCTGCAGCACCTCGATCCTGTAGCCGTCCGGATCGGTCGCGAAGAAGAAGCGGGCGAAGGGCTCGCCGTCGCGGGCCATGTCGACCAGCTTGCCGACGGTCAGCCCCAGATCGGAGAACCGTCGATGTTCCGCGGCCACGTCATCGACGCACACGGCGAGATGGCCGTACCCGTCCCCGAGGTCATAGGGCCGGTCCCGGCCGGCATTGACGGTGAGCTCCAATTCGAACCCCGTTTCGGGATTGGAAAGATAGATCAGGGTGAAACCCTCGAAGGGAATGCGTTCCGCGACCGAAAGGCCGAAGGCCTTCCGATAGAACTCGACCGACCGCTCCTCGTCGAGCACCCGGATCATCGAATGGATCATCTTCGCCACGTTCTTGCTCCCCGCATGCGTTGCCGCGCCAGTTATCCGCAATCCGGCCCCGCTTGCCAATCGCGCGCGGACGGCAATTCACACCAAGCTGCGTCTTCCCGACCGATTGAAATACCTGCGTGAAATGCTCATATGGCGCCGGAAGCGCCGACCGGACATCGCGCCGCCGACAAATCTGGAGCCCCCGCTTCGAAAGGGTCCTCATGCGCATCGTTTATCTAAGCCTCGGCTGGCTTCTGGTCACGATCGGCCTTGTCGGGGCGTTCATGCCGGTGCTGCCGACGACACCTTTCCTGATCATGGCCGTCGCCTGCTTCGCCCGCTCCTCGCCGCGCCTGGAGGCATGGCTGCTGAACCACCCGAGGTTCGGGGGGCCGCTGCGCGACTGGCGGGAAAAGGGCGCGGTACCGCGCAAGGCGAAGATCGCAGCCGTCGCGATGATGACGATTAGCTACGGAATCTTCTGGGTCGCGACTTCGCCGCCAGCCCTGCGTGCGGCAATCGTCGCAGCCATCATGATCGTGCCGGCGATCTACGTGGTCACGCGACCGGAACCGGGCGCCTGACCGAGCCCGAGCCGTCAGCCTGCTTCCGGCCGGTACCGCGCCTGCGGCAGGACGAACGGAATGTGCTCCGCCGGGAGCCGCCCGACGGCCCCCGCGATCCCGTAGACCTGACCGATCGTCTCGTCGCTGACCGTCGTGGTACAGGGACCTCGAGAAACGACTCTCCCCTTGTCGAGGACAATCAGGTGGTCGGCAAATTCGGCGGCGAGGTTAAGGTCATGAAGGATCGCCAGCACGATACCGCCGGCGGCGGCGAAGTCGCGGGCTACCTCCAGCACGGCTATCTGGTGGCCGAGGTCGAGGCTCGCCGTCGGCTCGTCGAGAAACAGTGCCCGCGGAACACCCTCCACCACCGGCTCGGGAACCTGCGCGAGCGCCCGCGCGAACTGCACGCGCTGCTGCTCGCCGCCCGAGAGCGACGGATAGGGACGCGCCTCGAAGCCCCGCAGGCCGACGCGTGACAAAGCCTGCCTCGCCTGTTCCGTCGGATTGCGCGCGCCTTGGGCCACCGCCCCCATGCGGACGATCTCCAGCGCCGTGAAGGGGAAGGAAAGCTGGACGGACTGCGGCAGCACGGCCCGGAACCGCGCCAGCTGGACCGGCTGGTAACCGCCGATCGCGCAGGAGTGGTAGGAGACCTGTCCGGCATCCGGTTGCGTCTCGCCGGAGAGAACCTTCATCAGGGTCGATTTTCCCGCACCGTTCGGCCCGATGACCACCGTGAACCCGCCGGCGCGAAGCTCGACGCTGACATCGTCCAGAAGCCTGCGGCCGCCGCGGGAGACGGTGATGCGTTCTCCGGAGATCATGGCATCTCCCCCATCCGGATGCCGCCCTTGCCGAGCAGGAGGAACAGGAAGACCGGCGCACCGAAGAGTGCCGTGATGACGCCGATCGGCAGTTCCGCCGGGGCGGCCACGGTCCGCGCCACGCTGTCGGCGATCAGCAGCAGGGCGCCGCCCCCCAAGGCCGACGCCGGCAGCAGGAAGCGATGCGAGGGACCCGTCACGAGGCGCAGGAGATGCGGCACGACGATGCCCACGAAGCCGATGGAGCCAGCCACGGCGACGGTCGAGCCGCAGGCTGCTGCCACTGCGACGATGACGATCCGCTTCAGCCGCTGGACCGGCACGCCCATGTGGAACGCCGCAGCATCACCGAGGACGAGGGCATCGAGGCCGCGCGAAACGAACGGTATCGTCGCCATCACGAAGAGGATGAAGGGCAGGATGGACAGCACCCGTCCGAATGTGGCTCCCCCGAGGGACCCCAGGCTCCAGAAGGTGATGTCGCGTAGTTGCCGGTCGTCGGCGAGAAAGATCAGCAGTCCCATCACCGCCGCCGCCAGCGCACCAATGGCGATGCCGGAGAGGATGAGCGCGGTGGTGGACGTTCGTCCGTCCCGGGTTGCGATGACGTAGAGCACCCATGTGTTCACAAGTCCGCCGAAGAAGGCCATCAGCGGCAGGAACTGGTTGCCGAGCAGAAGGGCGACCGGCGCAAGGAGCGTTGGACCGAGCACGATGGAAACGACGGCGGCAAGTGCTGCACCGGATGTGACGCCGACGATTCCCGGATCGGCCAGCGGATTGCGGAACAGCCCCTGCATCATGGCGCCGGAGACGGCGAGCCCCGCCCCGATTAGGAGACCGAGAGCCGTCCGCGGGAGGCGGACCGCCTCCAGAACGACGATGTCCTGGGCAGACAGGCTTTCCTCACCGCGGAGATAGGCCAGCAGATCGCCGAGACCGACCCCGGTGGGTCCGCTGGACAGGGAAATCAGCGACGCCGCCACGACCAGAAGAACGAGCATGCCCAGGGTGAGATAGCCATGCAGCGTCCTGTCACCCTCGACATATGCCTTGCGCATCGGCGGAGCCAGCGCCTTCATCAGTTGTCTCCATCCGGGTAGAGCCGCCTGGAGAGTTCGCGTGCGGCCTCCGGCGTGCGGGGGCCGAAGCCGAGCAGCAGCAACCCGTCCAGCGAGACCAGCGCCTTGTTCTGGGCTGCCGGGCTGGTCTGGAGGGACGGAAGCACGAAGACATCCTCCGGCTTCAGTTCGTGATTCCCGCGCCTCATGGCCAGGATGACGTCCGGCTTGGCCGCAATCACCGCCTCGTCGGAAAGCGGCTTGTAGCCGGAGATGCCGGAGGCGGCGTTGATGCCGCCGGCCATCTCTATGATCGCGGCGGCCTCCGTATCCGCCCCGCCGGCCATGACACGTCCGTTGGCCAGAGAGAGGACGAAAAGGACTCGCTTGCGGGGCTCGGGGATCGTCGCGACATCCTCCGCAAGCGCCTTCAGGTCGGCCTCGGTCTTCACGGCCAGGGCATCGGCTTCGGCGGCCCGCCCGACGGCTGCGCCGACATCGCGGATCTTCCTGCCGATCGCCGCGCCGTCCGGCGGCGTGGGCACCGTCGCCATCGCAATCCGGCTGGCCTTCAGGATCTCGATGACCGGCGGCGGTCCGGATCCTTCTTCCGCCAGGATGAGATCCGGCTCCTGCGCCAGGATGCCCTCTGCCGACAGGGCGCGCATGTAACCGATATCCGGCTTGGACATGGCATCGGAAGGGTAGGTGCTGGTGGAGTCGACGGCAACGATCCGGTCCTGTGCGCCGAGCGCGTAGAGGATCTCGGTAACGGTCCCGCCGATGGAAACGATCCGCTGCGCCGAAGGGTTGCCCTCGCCCGCCGCCGGTGCCGGCGAGGCCGAAATGACCAGCGCGGCGGCGGCCGCGACGAAACCCGTCCTCAACATTCCGAGGTATGCCGTCATATGTCACCCATTGGCCTGAACGCGGACGCCCGAAACGCCCTCAACCGATAACTTGAGTTGACTACGCAAGTTTTTTCGGCTTTTCAAGGCGCCGGTCGGCAGATATCTTGAGCCGATAAGGAAACTTTTCGAGAGGGACCCCTGAGATGTACATCGCGATGAACCGCTTCCGCGTCGTTCCGGGCTTTGAGGAGGCATTCGAGGCCCTGTGGCGGAGCCGCGAAGGCCGGCTTGCGGAAATGCCGGGCTATGTGGAATTCCATATGCTGAAGGGGCCGAAGTCAGAGGATCATACCCTCTACGCATCCCACACCGTCTGGGAGAGCTTCGAGCATTTCCAGGCCTGGACCAAGTCGGAACAGTTCAGGGTGGCCCATGCCAAGGCCGGTGAGAACCGCGGCAAGATCGAGTACCTCTCCGGCCCCCATTTCGAGGGCTTCGAGGTCATCATCCACGAAGACCGCAACGGCGCCCGCAAGGCCGATGCTGCGTGAGGACGGCATGAGCGCGCTGGCACAGCCCGACGACGAACGCCGCGGACGCGCACTTGCCGTCCTCGCGGAAAAACCCGATGGCGTGGTGGAGGCTCTCGCCGCCAAGGCCGACGTCACTCCCGCCGAGATCCTGGAAATCCTGCCGCAGGGCGCGGCGGTGACGGCTGCGAAGGACGCATTCGGGGACATCTGGAGTGACATGACGAGCTGGGGCGAAATCCTCTTCATCGTCCATACCGAGGACATCGTGCTGGAAGCGGAAGGCAGCCTGCCGCCAGGGTCGGAAGGTCACGGCTGGTTCAACATCCACGGTGACAGCCCGATCGGCGGCCATATCCGCAAGGACAACTGCACCTCCATTACCTTCGTGGACCGTCAGTTCCACGGACGCCGCTCCTGCTCCGTCTGGTTCATGAACGGCAAGGGCTCGGCCATGTTCAAGGTCTTCGTCCGCCGCGACGAACAGCGGGAACTGATCGGCGAACAACTGGCGAAGTTCGAGGCGCTGCGGAACCGGTACGCCGGCGCCTGATCGAGCCCCGCCCTGGAACATCCGGCCTGGGTCGGATGTTCGCTTCTCATGAGCGACGACACCGACTGGACAGGCGGCTGCCTCTGCGGCAAGCGCCGCTACCGTTTCCGCAGGCCTCCCTCCACCGCCGGCTATTGCCACTGCAGCATGTGCCGCCGGGCGACCGGTGGGCCTTTCGCCTTCCTGGTAAGGGTGGACGAAGCAGCGCTTGAATGGACCGCGTCACGGCCGGCCGTCTATCGCTCTTCCCCCATCGCCGAACGCGGCTTCTGCCCCGATTGCGGCAGTCCGCTGTTTCTCCGCTATGACGACGACGGCAGGATACGCCTGACCGGCGGCTCCCTCGATCATCCCGAACTGATCCGGCCGCAATATCACTACGGCGTGGAAAGCCGCCTGCCCTGGATGGACTGCGGGCAAGGCCTGCGGGAGGAGGAGACCCGGGAAAGGTTCTGACCTCAGAGGGGTTTCAGATCGCCGGGACCCACTTCCAGAACACGCCTTCCTGCCGCTCCGGATAATATTTGAACTCGCATTCGAAGCGTCGTCCATAGGCTTCCGCCGCGGTCAGCGCTTCCGTGCTGACCGGGTTCATGCCGGTCCGGGGGGCGAACCAGTCCTCCAGAAGATCGTCCGGGACATAGGCTCCCACCCGAAGCGGAAGCGCGGTCAACGTCTTGTCGAGTTCTTCGGGCGGCATGCTATCCTCCGTCTGCATCCTCTACTTCTCGCGCGGCTGCTTCAGCCGGGCGCCGGGAACGACGAGCTTGCCTTCACGCTTCGCCAGCATGGCTTCCGCGAGCGTGCGGGCGGCGTTGCGCACCTCTTCCTGCAGCGCCTCGTCCGTATCCAGCGCCTCGTGACTGGTCGCATAGGGTTCCCAGTATCCAATATAACGCTCGAGTTCGGCAAGGCTACCGGCGGGGATGAGCTCCATCGACTGCAGCCAGTCGCTGATGCTGCGGCGGACGTTCTCCACGCCTTGCGGGTTCGGGGGCTCTTGCGGGAATTGTAGTAGGCATCCCAGGCGGGATCCGCGACCTTCTGCAGTTCACTCGACAGCGGATCGAAGGCCGGATCGGGAAACTGGCGCAGGAACCGGCGGACGAATTCTTCCCTTTCCATCCGCGGGCTCGGGCTACCCTTACGGGGCTCGAGGTCGTGGACAGGGCTTATCGGGGTGGTCGGCATCGGTATCCTGATTCAAGAGAGCGTCCGCAAGAGGCAGGAACGCCCTCTCCCTGCACAGGTTCCAAAGCCGTTCGCATGCCCGTTATTGCGACGCGTGCTCCGGCTTGCCCTTCCGCTTCGTCGAGGCCATGTCGTGAAGCTCCTTCTCGCTCATGGACTTCTCCATGCTCTTCGACGCGCCCTTGAGCTCGCTCTTCTTGATGTCGCCGCGCTTTGCGGCAAGCGCGGCACCTGCCGCCTTCTGCTGTGCTTTCGATTTTGCCGGCATGGTTACCTCCTGGGGCTGATTATCGGCTTCAACCTCAACAGAGGGACTTGGTTCCGCCCATAGCCGGAACCAAGCACCGTCGGTGCCGTTGGAAGGTGACACCCAACGCGAAAGGACCGGTCATGGATGCCAAGGACAAGTTTGCGGACGACAAGAACTCCTCCGCCCGTTTCGAACAGGAAGGCCGCGAGCGATCGGAGGATGCACTGCACGCCCAGATCGACATGACCAATCCCGACGCTGTCCGCGAAGCCTCGCGTCTCGGCGGCGGCGACACCTATCTCGTGAAGACCGATCTTGAGGATCTGGACGAACGCGAGGATATCGAGAACGACGACGGCAGCATCAGCGCGCTTGCCAATGCCGACAATCCCGAACGTTGATCTTCCCTACGCACCCGAGGTGATCGGCTCCCGACAGGGAGCCGGTCAGCTTTTAGGGGAACCGCACAACTGCCAAAGGTGTTTCCCTGCGCAACCTTTCAGGAGAACGCTATGGACGCCGATATCGGCAAGCCTGCGGAGCGCGCGGCGCGGGACATGATCGAGACGATGCCGCACATGGAGGTAAAGGCGGCCCCCACGCTCGTGGACGCAGACGCCGAGGCCTTCGTCGCCGAGGCTTTGGAGGAACTGGTGAACTCCGGCATCCCGTTCCTGCTCGCTGGCACCTATGCGGTCAGCGCCTATACCGGCATTTCGCGACCGACCAAGGATCTCGACATCTTCTGCCGGGCCGGCGACTACGCGCGCATCCTCGCCCACTTCAAGGCCAGAGGCTACGAGATCGAGGTGGAAGACGACCGCTGGCTCGGCAAGGTCATCAGGGGCAAGCACTTCTTCGACGTCATCTTTGCCGGTTCGAACGGCACCATGCCGATCGGAGACGCGTGGTTCGACAACGCCCGTCAGATCGAGATGAACGGTCACCAGGTCCGGATCATCGCGCCCACCGAGCTCATCTGGTCGAAGTGCTTCGTCCAGTTGCGCCACCGCTACGACGGCGGCGACGTGGTGCACGTCATCCTGCGTGCCCATGACCAGATCGACTGGCAGCGGCTACTCAACCACATGGAGGTTCACTGGGAGGTCCTGCTGGTCCATCTCCTGAATTTCCGGTGGATCTACCCGACAGAGCGCGACAAGGTGCCCGACTGGCTGCTCGACGAACTTCTCGACCGTCTCAAGGCGCAACGCGAGCTGCCGCTGCCGCAGATGAAGATCTGCCGCGGCCGCATGTTCAGCCGGGTGGATTTCGAGATCGACGTCAAGGAATGGGGCTTCGCCGACGTCGGCGGAGAAGGCGAGTGGCGCGAAGGCGTGAACGAGGAACCGGCATAAGGAGGTCCTGCGTGACGAAGACGACCGAGGGCACAACGGCGAAGAAGGCCAATGGCCGGCAGAAGATCGCCGCCATGGGCGACCTGCATGTCAAGGAAAATGGCGGCAACTCCTACAAGGAACTGTTCAGCGAAATCTCCCAGGCCGCCGACATCCTCGTGCTGACCGGCGATCTGACCGACCTCGGCAAGCCGAAGGAAGCCGAGTTGCTGGCAGCGGACCTGCGCTCCTGCTCCATCCCGATCGTCGCCGTTCTCGGCAATCACGACTACGAATGCGGTCACGTCGAGGAGGTGAAGGCGATCGTCAAGGAGGCCGGCGTGCAACTGCTAGAAGGACAGGCGGTCGAGATCAACGGCGTCGGCTTTGCCGGCGTGAAGGGCTTCGCCGGCGGTTTCGGACGCTACATGCTGGGCTCCTTCGGCGAACCCGCCATCAAGGCGATGGTAGCCGAAAGCGTGGAGGAAACCATGCGGCTGGAAAATGCCCTGCGGCAGGTCCGCTCGGAGCGGGCCATGGTCGTGCTGCATTATGCGCCGATCCCCGAAACGGTCGTCGGCGAGCCGCAGGAGATCTATCCCTTTCTCGGCTCTTCGCGGCTGGCGGAAACCATCGACCGCTTTCCCGTCTCGGCTGTCGTTCACGGCCATGCCCACCGCGGCACCTACGAGGGCAGGACCCCCGGCGGCGCCCCGGTCTATAACGTCGCCTCCCACATAGAGAAACCGACCGGCCGCCCCTACGCACTGCTCGAACTTTAGGAACAACCCCTGCCGCCCGCGGTTTGGCAAGGAAGAAGGAGGCAACCATCATGACGGATACGAAGAACCATCCTGAACAGGACCCCGTAGAAGGTTCCCGCGAGACCATCGACCGCGAACTGGCCCGGCAAGACGACAGGGAGCAGGATAAGGACCGCCAGGAGACGGGACGCGAATCCGGCACGAAGGGCAGCCCAGCCCCCGGACCCTGACCTTTCCGGCCTCTATATGTGTAGGGCGTGCCCGAGCGCCTTGAGGGAGGCTTCCACGAATCCCTCCGACTGGGTCGGGTGGGCATGGATTGTGCCAGCAATGTCCTCCAGTCGCGCGCCCATTTCTATCGCAAGCGCAAAGGCGGCCGACAATTCCGAAACCCCTGCGCCGACGGCCTGTATGCCGAGCACCAGATGGTTGTCGGCGCGGGCCACCACCCTGACAAAACCGTCTTCCGACACCAGCGTCATCGCCCTGCCGTTGGCGGCGAAGGGGAATTGGCCGGTCTTCACCTCATAGCCCGCCCGCCTTGCCTCCTCCGGGGAAAGCCCCACGGACACGATCTCCGGATCGGTGAAGCATACTGCCGGGATCGCTACCTTCTCCCAATTCCTTCGCCTGCCGGCGATGATCTCCGCCACCATCTCGCCCTGCGCCATGGCCCGGTGCGCCAGCATCGGCTCGCCCGTGACGTCGCCGATGGCATAGATGCCGCGCATGGAGGTCCGGCACTGGCCGTCGATGCGGATGAAGCGGCCCTCCATGTCTAGTTCGAGTTCCTCCCGGCCCCAGCCTTCGGTGACCGGGCGCCGTCCGACGGTGACGAGGATCCTGTCGGCTGCGATCCGCTCGTCCCCCTTTGGCGTTTCCACCAACAGCGCGCCACCGTCGGCGGAAAGTCCCGTCACGCGTGCGTTCAGCAGGACATCGACCCCCAGTGCGGCGAGACGCTTCGCCACCTGCTGCGTCAGAGCCGCGTCGTAGAGGGGGAGGATGCGCTCCTGCGCCTCCACGACGGTAACCTTGCTGCCGAGCTTGGCGAAGGCGGTGCCCAGTTCCAGGCCGATATAGCCGGCCCCGACGACGGCGAGGCTCTTCGGGATATCGGGCAGCGACAACGCCTCCGTCGAGGAGATCACACGACCGCCGAACGGCAGGACCGGCAGTTCCACCGGTGCCGATCCCGTGGCAATCACCACGTTCTCGCAGCGGACGACCTGCAGGCCCGTCTCCGTCTCCACCTCCACCGTCTTGCCGTCTCGGAAGCGGGCGCGGCCGACCAGCGCCTTCACCCCCGCCTTCTTCAGGAGATTGACGACGCCCAGCGACAACCGGCCGGTGATGCCGTCCTTCCAGCCGACCGTCCTGGCGAAGTCGATGCCAGGCTCGGCAACATGGATGCCCATAGCATTCCGCCCCGCCGCCATGCCGGCCGCGGCGGCATACTCGTCGGCTGCATGGATGATGGCCTTGGACGGAATGCAGCCGACATTGAGGCAGGTGCCGCCGGCCTTGGCCATCTCGACGATGACCGTATCGATGCCGAGCTGGCCCGCCCGGATGGCGCAGACATAGCCGCCGGGGCCAGCACCGATGACGAGAAGCTTGCAGGCGATGTCCTTCATCTCATCCCTCGACGAATATCATGGCCGGCGCCTCCAGCAGCACCTTCAGGCGCTGGATGAAGGTGGCGGCATCCCAGCCGTCGATCACGCGGTGATCGAAGCTCGAGGACAGGTTCATCATCTTGCGGGGCACGAACTGCGTGCCGTCCCATTGCGGCCGGACAGCGATCTTGTTGACGCCGATCACCGCCACCTCCGGATGGTTGATCACCGGGGTAGAGACGATCCCGCCCATTGCGCCGAGCGAACTGATTGTGATCGTTGAGCCGGTCAGTTCCTCGCGCTGCGCCGTGCCGTTGCGGGCGGCATCGCTCAAGCGCAGCAGTTCCTTCGCACAGTCAAAAAGGTCCCTTGCCTCGACATGCTTCACCACCGGCACGACGAGACCCGCCGGGGTCTGTGCGGCGATGCCGACATGCACGCCGCCATATTGCCGGACGATCCCCGCCTCATCGTCATAGAGGGAATTCACCATCGGCTGGTCGGCCACCGCCTTCACGATGGAGCGCATCAGGAAGGGCAGGATGGTGAGCTTCGGACGGCCCGGCTTCTGGTCGGCATTGAGCCGGGCGCGCAACTCCTCCAGGGCTGTTATGTCGACCTCTTCCACATAGGTGATGTGGGGGATGCGCGATTTCGACAGCGCCATCCGCTCGGCAATCCGCCGGCGCAGGCCGACGACCTTGATCTCCGTGATTGCCTTGTTGGGCTGCAGACCGCCCCTGGCAGGCGCATCACTTCCCTGTTGGAGAAAGGCGTCCAGATCGTCGTGGGTGATGCGTCCCGCAGGTCCGCTGCCCCAGAGCTGCCGCAGATCAACGCCCGCATCCTTCGCCCTGAGTCGCACGGCCGGCGAGGCCAGTGGCCTTTCGCCAGGCGCCCGTGGCGGCCCGCCGGAGGGTACACCAGAGGGTGCGGCTGCCGGAGGCGGCGGTTCCGGTTGCTGCGGAAGGACGGGCCTTTCAGCCGGCGCGGCTGCGGCGGGTTTATCCTCTACGGCGGGCCTTTCCTGCCGAGCGGGTTCTTCCGCCTCCTCGTCCCCTCCCTCGCCCGCAGTCCTGATCTTGAGGATGACGGTGCCGGTGGCGATAACGTCACCCACCTCGCCCCCACGCCAGACCACCTCCCCCTCGACCGGCGAGGGGATTTCCACGGTCGCCTTGCCGGTCATCACCGCGGCGAGCACCATGTCCTCGCGCACCATGTCGCCGACATTCACATGCCATTCCACGAGTTCGGCCTCTGCCACGCCCTCGCCCACGTCCGGAAGCTTGATCGACTGGATCGCCATTCTCACGCCTCCATCAGGTCGCGAAGCGCCTGCCCCGCACGGGCCGGCCCGGGGAAATAGTCCCATTCCTGCGCGTGCGGATAAGGCGTATCCCAGCCCGCCACCCGCATGATCGGCGCCTCGAGGTGGTAGAAGCAGTGCTCCTGCACCAGGGCGACCAGTTCCGCCCCGTAGCCGGATGTCAGGGTCGCCTCGTGGATCACCATGCAACGGCCGGTCTTCTTCACGGATTGCAGGATCGTCTCCAGGTCGAGCGGCACCAGCGTGCGGAGATCGATGATCTCGGCATCGATACCCGTCTCCTCGGCAGTGGCTTCGGCGACATGAACCATGGTTCCGTAGGCGAGGATCGTGACAGCCGAACCTTCGCGCCGGACTGCCGCCTTGCCCAGCGGTACCGAGAAATAATCCTCCGGTACCTCACCCAGCGGATGTCCGGCCCAGGATGTGACAGGATGCTCGTGGTGGCCGTCGAAAGGTCCGTTGTAGAGCCGCTTCGGCTCCAGGAAGATAACCGGATCCGGGTTCTCAATGGCGGAGATCAACAGCCCCTTGGCGTCGTACGGGTTCGACGGCACCACCACCTGCAGGCCGCAGACATGGGTGAACAGCGCCTCGGGGCTCTGGCTGTGCGTCTGGCCGCCGAAAATGCCGCCGCCGGTCGGCATGCGCACCACCATGGGGCAGGTGAAGTCGCCGTTGGAGCGATAGCGCAGGCGCGCCGCCTCCTGCGTCAGCTGGTCATAGGCGGGGTACATGTAGTCGGCGAACTGGATCTCGATGCAGGGTTTGAGCCCATAGGCCGCCATGCCGATCGCCGTCCCCACGATGCCGGATTCGGAGATCGGCGCGTCGAAGCAGCGGGTCTTGCCGTATTTCTGCTGCAGGCCCTGCGTGCAGCGGAAGACGCCGCCGAAGTAACCGACGTCCTCCCCGTAGACCACCACATCCTCGTCTCGGCCCATCGCCACGTCCATGGCGCTGCGGATCGCCTCGATCATCGTCATGCGTGCCATGGATCACACCCCTGCCTTCTGGCGCTGGCGCCTGAGATGCGCCGGCATCTCGGCATAGACGCCCTCGAACATGTCGCGCATCGACGGCCTGCCGCCGGAATGGAGGGTGCCGTGGCGCTCTGCCTCCTTCTGGGCGGAGACCACCGTATCGCGGATCTCCGCCTCCATCTGCGTGTGGCGCTCCTCGCTCCAGGCACCGATGCGGATCAGGTGGTTCTTCAGGCGGATGACGGGATCTCCGAGGGGCCAGGCCTCCGATTCCTCCTTCGGACGGTAGGCGGAGGGATCATCGGAGGTGGAATGGGCGCCGACGCGGTAGGTGACGTATTCGACCAGCGTCGGTCCAATATTGCGCCTTGCCCGTTCCGCCGCCCATTTCGCCACCGCATGGACGGCGAGGTAGTCGTTTCCGTCGACCCGGAGCGACGGCAGGCCGAAACCGAGGCCACGCGCAGCAAACGTCCCCGAACCGCCGCGGGCGATCCCCTGGAAGGTCGAGATGGCCCATTGGTTGTTGACGACGTTGAGGACGACCGGTGCCCGGTAGGTGGAAGCAAAGACCAGCGCGGCGTGGAAATCAGACTCTGCGGTCGATCCGTCCCCGATCCAGCCGGCGGCGATCTTCGTGTCGTTCCTGATCGCCGAGGCCATGGCCCAGCCGACCGCCTGCACATACTGGGTGGCGAGATTGCCGGAGATTGAGAAAAAGCCGTGCTCCTTGGAGGAGTACATGACCGGCAACTGCCGGCCCTTTAGCGGATCGGCATCGTTGGAATAGATCTGGTTCATCATGTCGACGAGCGGATAGCCGCCGGCAATGAGCAGGCCCGCCTGCCGGTAGGTCGGGAAGTTCATGTCGCCCGGCTGCAAGGCGCGCCGGAACGCGCACGAGACCGCCTCCTCCCCGAGATGCTGCATGTAGAAGGAGGTCTTGCCTTGCCGCTGCGCCATCAGCATGCGCTGGTCGAAGGCGCGAAGCAGCATCATGTGCCGCAGGCCCTCCATCAGTTCCTCCGTCGTCAGCGTGCCGGCCCAGGGGCCGACCGCCTCGCCCTCGCGGTTCAGGACGCGGATGATGGAAAAAGCGAGGTCGCGCATGCTCTCCGGATCGGCGTCGATCTCAGGCCGCCGCACCGAGCCTGCCTTCGGGATGCTGACATGGGAAAAATCCGGCTTGTCGCCGGGCCGCACCTCCGGTTCCGGAACATGCAGACTGAGCCTTGGGGCGTCCGTCATTCTCGCTTCTCCTCCCTGAGAACCGATGGGTCGGGGCGCTTCCTCCTCGAAGCGCACCTGCTAATAATCTAGGGCCGGGAAGCCGCCTCAGCAATTTTATTACGCGCCTCGAAACTGCGAATTCGCGGCCAGCCGGGCAATTTTCTTGCGGCTTTGGACACGCGGGCGACATGAGGGGAACCGGAAGCCGTTTCGGCCGTTTGGCGCTCTCCTCACAGGGGGTTCCTCATGACATCCGCAACCGATCCGATAGATGAATTCCACGCTTTCCCCAGGACCTGGGGAGCGGAGTTCACGGCAGTGGGCGAAGTGCGATTCCGATTGTGGGCGCCCGGCCAGGCACAGGTGGCGCTGCGTCTCAACGGCAGCGAAACGCCGATGACCCCTACCGAAGACGGCTGGTTCGAGCTCCTGGCGACGGGTGTCTCCGCCGGCAGCGAATACTCTTACGTACTGGCGGACGGCACCGCCATTCCCGACCCCGCCTCGCGCGGCCAGAAGGACGACGTCAACGGTCCTTCGCTGGTGATCGACCCGACGTCCTACGAATGGCGGAACGCCGAGTGGCGCGGCCGGCCTTGGGAAGAGGCTGTAATCTACGAAATGCATGTCGGCACCTTCACCCCGGAAGGTACCTTCCGCGCCGCGATCGAGAAGCTGCCCCATCTGGCGGAACTCGGCATCACCGCCGTCGAGGTCATGCCCGTCGCCCATTTCGGCGGCAATCGCGGCTGGGGCTATGACGGCGTTCTGCTCTATGCCCCGCACCGCGCCTATGGCCCGCCGGAGGACTTCAAGGCCTTCATCGACGCCGCCCATGGCCATGGGCTGATGGTGCTGCTGGACGTCGTCTACAATCACTTCGGACCGGAGGGTAACTATCTGCCTCTGCTCGCGCCGGAGTTCTTCCACGAGGACAAGCACACCCCCTGGGGTGCCGCGATCGCCTACGAACTAGCGCCGGTGCGCCGCTTCTTCGTGGAGAACGCTCTCTACTGGCTGGACGAGTTCCAGTTGGATGGGCTGCGCTTCGACGCCATCGACCAGATAGGCGACGACGAATCCGAAAAGCACATCCTCGTGGAAATCGCCGAGCGGATACGGGCGGAATTCCCCGACCGCCACATCCATTTGACCACGGAAGATTCGCGCAACGTCACCTTCCTGCATGAACGCGGCGAGGACGGCAGCGTGCCCCGCTTCACGGGCGAGTGGAACGACGACTTCCACAACGCCATCCACGTCTACGCGACCGGTGAGACAGACGGCTATTACCAGGACTTCGGCGAGAACACGGAACACCTTGTGGCACGGACGCTGGCGGAAGGTTTCGCCTATCAAGGCGAGAAATCGAAGCATTCCGGCAAGACGCGCGGGGTCACAAGCACAGGCCAGCCACCGGTCGCGTTCGTGGACTTCATCCAGAACCACGACCAGGTCGGGAACCGTGCCTTCGGCGAGCGGCTCCTGACGATCGCCGGACCGGAAAAGGTGAAGGCGCTGTTCTCCGCACTGCTCCTGTCGCCGCACATCCCGCTTCTCTTCATGGGCGAGGAATTCGGCGAGACGCGTCCGTTCCTGTTCTTCACTGATTTCCACGGCGATCTCGCGAAGGCGGTGCGCGAAGGCCGGCGCAAGGAGTTCGAAGGCCATGCCGGGCACGGCAGAGAGGATGGGGAGATCCCCGATCCCAATGCGGAGACGACCTTCACCGACTGCAAGCTCGACTGGGACAAACCGGCGTCCACGGAAGGACGGGAGTGGATGGACCTGACCCACGATCTGCTGGCGCTGCGTCGCGAGACAATCGTACCGATGCTGGGATCAGCACGCGACACGGGCGGCCGCATCCTCAAGGCGGAGAACGGCCTGGTTGCGGTGGCGTGGCGCTTCCCGAAGGGCGAGATCGGCATGGCGATCAACCTCGGCAACAGACCGCTGCCGCTGCCGGACCTGCCGGGCGAGCCCGCCCATCGCCTGCCCGCCGATGCGGGTGAAGGCGGCATGCTCGGCCCCGACGGCATCGTCGTCACCATCAAGGCCGGAGGTCGTGCATGAAGATCCCGACCTCCACCTACCGCATCCAGTTCCGCAACGGCATGACCTTCGAGCGTGCTGCCGGGCTGGTGCCCTATCTGAAGCAACTCGGCATCAGCCATCTCTATGCCTCGCCGATCTTCTCCGCCACCAACGGCTCCACCCATGGCTACGACGTCACCGATGCGAACGAATTCGATCCGGTGCTCGGCGGTCGCGACGGCTTCCTCAAGATGTCGGACACGCTGCGGGAACACGGCCTCGGGCTGATCCTCGACATCGTGCCCAACCACATGGCCGCCTCGCTGGAGAATCCCTGGTGGCGCGACGTGGTGGAGCACGGCCAGCAGAGCCGGTACGCCCGCTATTTCGACATCGACTGGAGCCGCCGGCTGACGCTGCCCTTCCTCGGCGACACCTTCGAGGAGGTGCTGGCGAAGGGCGAGCTTTCGGTGAGGGTCGATCCGCAGACGGGCAAGCCGGCCCTTGCCTACTACGACAGCTACTACCCCCTCACCCCATCCTCCTATGAAGGACGGGCAGGCGAGGTGCTGGCAATCTCCAAGCCCGAGGAAATCGTTGCCCTGCACGACCGGCAACCCTGGCGGCTGATGTCCTGGCGGGATGCGCCGCGCGAACTGAGCTACCGCCGCTTCTTCGAGATCACCGGTCTGGTCGGCCTGCGTGTCGAGGATCCGGAGGTCTTCGAGGCGGCGCACCGGACGGTGCTGGATCTGGTCCGCGAGAGCCGCGTCGACGGGCTGCGGATCGATCATGTCGACGGCCTCGCCGACCCGAAGGGCTATCTCGAGCGCCTGCGGGCAGCCGTCGGGCCGGACATCTACGTCGTCGTGGAGAAGATCCTCGGCGAGGGCGAGCTGCTTCCGGAGGACTGGCCGATTTCCGGCACCACCGGCTATGAGTTCATCACCGCGCTGGGCAACGTGCTGGTGGATGGGAGCGGGCACGAAGCGCTGACAGTTGCTTACCACGCCGTCGCAGGAGCGGCGCCGGACCCGCTCGACGAGCTGCGCGAAGCGAAATTGCTGATGGCGAACAACAACTTCGAAGGCGAAGTATCGACGCTGCTGAAGCTTGCTCTGAAACTGCATGAAGGCGACGCCGGTGACGTGAGCACAGGCAGCGGGGAAATGCAGGATGCCCTGCGCGAACTCCTTGTCGCCTTCCCCGTCTACCGCACCTACGGCACGGCGGAGGGCATGCCGGCCGAAGGGAAAGCCCTTCTCGACGAGGTCGTTCGGCGCGTGCGGACGGGTCCCCATGCGCCCGACGAGCAGGCCCTCGGCTTCCTGCATCGCCTGCTGGCCGGCGAGACGGGCGGCAACAGCGACGAAGCCCTTCTCTTCCGCATCCGGTTCCAGCAGTTGACAGGGCCGCTGATGGCGAAATCGCTGGAAGATACCACCTTCTTCCGCAACCATCGCCTGCTGGCGATGAACGAGGTCGGCAGCGAGGCCGATCCCGCACCGGCTTCCGTCGAGCATTTTCACGAGGAGATGACGATCAGGCGGCAGCGCCAGCCGGACGCTCTTTCGGCCACCTCGACCCACGACACGAAACGGGGTGAGGATGCCCGTGCCAGGCTGTACACGATCAGCGAAGCTCCCGACCATTGGGCGGCATCGGTCGACCGCTGGCGCGAGATCAACAGCCAAGCAGTGGCGCACCTCTCAGGTGGCGCGGCACCGGAGCCCGCCGTCGAATGGATGCTCTACCAGGCGCTCGCCGGGGTCTGGCCGGCCGATCTTGCCACCGACGATCGCGACGGGCTGAAGGCCTTGGAGGAGCGCTTCCTGCAGTATGTGGAGAAGGCTCTCCGGGAGGCAAAGCAGCGGACGACCTGGAGCGATCCGAACGAGGATTACGAAGGAGCCGTCCGCGCCTACGCGAGCCGCCTGCTGTCCCCCGACAACCAGGCTTTCCTGGAGGATTTCCGAACGACGCTGGAACCCTTCCTCCGCACTGGGCTGGTGAACGGCATCACCCAGACCCTCGTCAAGCTCGTCGCACCGGGCGTCCCTGACATCTACCAGGGCAGCGAGCGGCTGGACCTCAGCCTCGTGGATCCAGACAACCGGCGGGAACCCGACTTCGCCACCCTTGCCGCAGACCTGGCGCCCGAGGGTGCCCTCTCCACGACGGAGGAAGACTGGCGAACCGGACGCCTGAAGCAGCAGGTCATCGCACGGGTTCTGCGTCTACGCCGGGAGCAGCCGGATCTCTTTCGATCAGGCGAATACCTGGCGCTGCACCCGGAAGGAAAGAGAGCGGCCAACCTGCTATCCTTTGCCCGTCGCACGGAAGAGGCAGCGCTGGTGCTGATTGCCCCGCGCCTCGTGCTCGGCGCCTTTCGCCAAGGGGAAGAGCGGCTTTCCAAGCGATGGGATGAGACGGTTCTGCCCCTGCCCCCTGCTCTTCGGTCGCGCTCCTATCGCGACCTCTTCACCGGAAGACGGTTCGACCCGTCCGAAAGACTGTCGATCGCCTGGGCCTTCGTGGATCATCCCTTCGCGCTGCTGGTTTCCACATGAGCAGCGCAAGGCGACCATAAAAACGGGCGCCGATCAGCCGATCGACGCCCGTTTCGTCTTTGCGTCACTGTCCCGCTCAGCCGAGGCCGAGAAAGGACAGAATGGCGAGAACGATCACGACCGCTCCGACAAGCCAAACAATGCTGTTCATGTCTCTCTCCTTCTTGATCAACTGTCTTGGTCGAATATTCCGGGAAGCGCGGATCAGGCGAAGCCGACTAGGTTGAGAACGGCGATGACGATGACGACGGCGCCTACCAACCACACGATGCTGTACATAGCGGTCTCCTTTGTTTCTCGGGAAAGTGAACGGCGGCTCGTGCAAAAGGTTCCGTCGGCCAATCCGGCTGGAACAATTCCCGAAAGGACGTGTTGACCCTCGCAATCGGTTCGGGATTCGGCCGTCGACGGGAGCAAAAATGCATCAGGGGCAGGATGGAGATCGACCGTCTGACCGACGCCGAATCGTCATCGTCGGTGGCGGTTTTGGCGGTCTTGCCTGTGCCCGGGAACTCGGCAACTCCCCTATCGAGGTGACGGTCGTCGACCGGCGCAACCACAACCTGTTCCAGCCGCTGCTCTATCAGGTGGCCACGGCCGCCTTGTCGCCCGCCGACATATCCGAGCCGATCCGCCGGACGCTGGGGCGATACCGCAACATCCGCGTACTGCTTGCGGAAGTCACCGGCCTGGACCTGGCAGGCAAGCACGTGCTGCTGGATCACGGAGATCCGGTTTCTTTCGATGCGCTCGTTCTCGCCACCGGCTCCGAATACAATTACTTCGGCCACGAGGAGTGGCGCGCCTGGGCACCCGGCCTGAAGACGATCCACGAGGCGCGCCTCATTCGCCAGCGCCTGCTTCTGGCGTTCGAAAGAGCAGAACTTTCCGGCGATCCGGAAGAAAAGCAAGCCCTCCTGACCAGCGTCGTCATCGGCGGAGGTCCGACCGGCGTCGAGATGGCCAGCGCCATCGCCGAACTCGGACGGTTCATGATCGAGAGGGACTTCCGTCGGCTGCAGCCGGAGCATTTCCGGGTCATCCTGGTCGAGGCAGGGCCGCGCATCCTGTCGGCCTTTCCCGAGGAACTCGCGGAGTATGGCCGTAACGAACTGGAGAAGGCAGGCGTCGAGGTGTTGACGCGCTTACCTGTCGAATCCATCGACAAGGAACAAGTGGTGGCCGGTGGCCGGACGATCAGGACCGGCAGCGTTGTCTGGGGCGCCGGAGTGAAGGCGTCGCCTGCGGCCTCCTGGCTGAAGGTGGAGGGCAAGGCCGGAGGCCGTGTCCCGGTCAATCCCGATCTCAGCGTCATCGGCTGCACCGATGTCTATGCGATCGGCGACACCGCCCTTGGGCTTGCGGACGACGGCAAGCCGCTTCCTGCACTGGCGCAGGTCGCCAAGCAGCAGGGCGAATATCTCGGCAAGGCACTGCGGCTTCGCCTGACGCGGGGGCAGCAGGCCGAGCCCTTCCGCTTCCATAACCGCGGCAACACCGCCGTCATCGGACGCAATGCCGCGATCTTCGACTTCGGGACCTGGCGCCTCAAGGGACGCTTTGCCTGGTTCCTGTGGGCGATCGTCCACGTCTATCTCCTCGTCAATTTCGAGAAGCGGCTGCTCGTCAGCATCCAGTGGATATGGCGCTACCTCACGCGGCAGCGGGGCGCCCGCCTGATCGACGAGAATGCCGCCACCTTCGTCCCGGCATCGACAGAAAGGACTGAGACATGAACACCGCCAATCCCCAACTCGAAGGTCTGTATCTTGCCTTCGCAGCCATCAACAACCTCCTCGTCGGCAAGGGTCTCGTGACCCATGCGGAGGTCCAGCAAGCGCTCCAGGGCGCCGAGCAGACAGTCCTCGATGATGGCAAGCCCCTCACGGTCTCCCAGTCCCATCGCAAGGCCGTCGCCTTCCCCATCCGCGTCCTGCTTCTGGCGAACGAGGCGGCGGAACGGGGCGAGAGCTTCGACTTCGAGGATCTCGCTCGGGAGGTCGGCCGGCGAACCTGACGAGGCCGACATGGTCAGCGATAGCGACGGCGAGCGGGACCTTCGCGACATACCGCACGACGGAGCGTTCGATGCGACATGGTCGCTGCTAAGGGAGGGATATGAGTTCATCCCGAACCGTTGCAGCCGCCTGGGGTCCGACATCTTCCGGACACGCCTGATGCTGCGGCAGG
Source organism: Pseudorhizobium endolithicum (assembly GCF_902153245.2). Classification (GTDB taxonomy): domain Bacteria; phylum Pseudomonadota; class Alphaproteobacteria; order Rhizobiales; family Rhizobiaceae; genus Neorhizobium; species Neorhizobium endolithicum. Next base: position 476,687 of record NZ_CABFWF030000012.1, on the reverse strand, counting down.
CGGTCTGCCTCCAGGGTCCCGATGCTGCCCGCTTCATCTACGAGTCTCCCGGGCTCACGCGCCGCGGATCGATGCCGCAGACGACGCTGCGGCTCCTGCAGGACAAGGGAAGCGTGCAGCAACTGGATGGCGAGGCACATCGGCATCGCAAGGGCCTGTTCATCGGCCTGCTGATGGAGCCGGATACCGTCGCGACACTGGAGGCGATCTTCCGCGAGGAATGGATCGGCCGGCTGCCGGAATGGGAGAGGCGGGAATGGGTCTCGCTTTTCGACGAAGCCAACCTGATCCTGACCCGATCCGTCTGCCGCTGGGCCGGCGTACCGATGAGCGACGACCGCTTCGCGACAGCCGCCCTCACCCGGATGGTGGAATATGCGGGCCATATGCGCCCGGCAACGCTGAGCAGCCTGTGGCAGAGGCGCAGGATGGAGGGCCATGTCAGGCGATGCATCGAGCAGGTGCGGAAGGGCGACCTGTGCATGGGTCACAGTCTGCCGCTGCGCCGGATCGCCGATTTCCGGGACTTCAGCGGCGCCCCGCTGGAACCGGACATCGCGGCTGTGGAAACCATCAATATCCTCCGCCCCGTCGTCGCGGTCGGGCGCTACATCGCGTTCGCCGCGCTGCTGCTGCATCGGCATCCGGAGTGGCATCAGAGATTTCGGGACGGGGACGAGAAGATGCTGGAGGGTTTCGCCGAGGAGGTTCGGCGGATCAGCCCTTTCTTCCCCTTCGTCGGCGCCCGCGCTGTCGAAGAGGTCGAATGGCGCGGCTACCGGTTCCCGTCCGGGCAATGGTTCCTCCTCGACCTCTACGGAACCCTCAGTGATGGGCGTTTCTTTCCGCGGTCCGAGGACTTCCGGCCGGAAAGGGCGATCAGCTGGCGCGACCAGGATTGCACGTTCATTCCCCAGGGAGCGGGAAGTGCGCCAACCACGCATCGCTGCCCCGGCGAGATGATAACCGTCGGGCTTATCAGGCAGGCCGTGAGGCTGTTGTGCCGGTCGATGGATTACAACGTCCCACGGCAGGATCTGGAGGTACGGATGAACCGCATACCGGCTCTTCCGGAAAGCGGCTTCACCATATCCGGCATAAAGGCGCGGCGCCTCGAATGAGGCCGCGCCCATCCTGGTGCGTTACAAGATCGGCTTGCCGCCCGTGACGGCAATCGTCGCCCCCGATACATAGCTGGAAAGCGGATCGGCGAGCATCACATAAGCTGTGGCCAGTTCGGCGGGCTGGCCCGGACGTTTCATGGGGACCTGCTTTCCGAAGTCCTTCACCTTGTCCTCCGTCATCGTCGACGGGATGAGCGGCGTCCAGATGGGGCCTGGCGCCACGGCATTGGCGCGTATTTCCTTCTCCGCCAGCAGTTGGGCGAGGCCGGCGGTGAAGTTCTGGATCGCGCCCTTCGTCGTCGCATAGGCGAGCAGGCTGGGATTCGGCGTGTCGGAATTGATGGAAGCGGTGTTGATGATGGAGCTTCCGGCCTTCATGTGCGGTACGGCCGCCTTGGTGAGATAGAACATCGCATGGATGTTCACGCGGAAGGTCAGCTCCCACTCCTCGTCGCTGATATCGCCGATATCGGCGAAAGTCGCCTGATGGGCTGCATTGTTGACGAGGATGTCGACCCCGCCGAATTCGCTCACCGCCTTTTCGATGATCCGGCGGCAATGCTCGGCCGACTGTATGTCGCCGGGCACGAGGACCGCCTTGCGGCCCGCCTCTTCCACCCATTTCTTCGTTTCCTGTGCGTCCTCCTCCTCGTCGAGATAGGAGATCAGCACATCCGCTCCCTCGCGGGCATAGGCAATGGCGACGGCCCGCCCGATGCCGCTGTCGGCGCCGGTGATGACGGCCTTCTTGCCGGAGAGGCGTCCGGACCCCTTGTAGGACTGTTCTCCGTGGTCCGGCACCGGCTGCATCTTCTTCGTGTAACCGGGCATCGGCTGCTGCTGCTCGGGAAAGGGCGGCGTGGGATACTGGCTCATGGTGTCCTCTCTGTTGGGAAAGTGTGCCCTTTCCAACGGCATGCGATGTCCTATGTTCCAGGCGTCGGCCGCAATAGCCCGGCTTCTTCATCAATGACTTCAACAACAATGTCTTCTTCTTCAGGAACCCTCGGCCCCTGCCGTTGTTTGAGGCTCATCGGCAGCCTTTGGAACACGGCCACGGCTGCGCCTGTATAGTCTGGAAGGAGAGGACAGCATGAATGTCGTCATGATCGGGGCCGGATATGTTGGATTGACCACCGGAGCGTGCTTGGCCGAACTCGGCCATCGCGTCGTCTGCATCGATACCGACGCTATGAAGATCGCGCGGCTGAAGCGCGCGGAGGTTCCGATCTACGAACCCGGCCTGTCCGAGTTGATCCGGCGACACATGATGGCCGGCCGGCTCGCATTCAGCGACGACCTGGCATCCGCGGCTCCGCAAGCCGATGCGATCTTCATCGCTGTGGGGACGCCATCGGACGATGACGGAGACATCGACCTCTCCTACGTGAAAGGCGCGGCGGCCGAACTTGCCCCTCTCGTCAAGTCGGATGCGGTCATCGTCATCAAGTCCACTGTGGTGGCAGGCACCGCAAGAATGATAGCGAATCTGGTGGCCGAAATCAGGGGCGACTCCGATGTCCACGTGGCATCCAATCCGGAATTCCTTCGCGAAGGTTCGGCCATCGGTGACTTTCTGGAAGCCGACCGCATCGTGATCGGGGCGGACGACGCCCGCTCGGCCGACGTCCTGGCCGAGCTTTACGCGCCCCTTCGCAAGAAGGGCGTTCCCTTCGTCACGACGACCACCACCAATGCGGAATTGGTGAAATATGCCGCCAATGCGTTCCTGGCCCTGAAGATCGGCTTCATCAACGAGGTGGCAGACCTCTGCGAGGCTGCGGACGGCGATGTGGCGGCGGTGGCGGAGGGCATCGGCCTCGACCGGCGGATCGGCCGGGCATTTCTCAACGCCGGGCCGGGCTTCGGCGGCTCCTGCTTTCCGAAGGACACGCGCGCCTTTGCCGCCACCGGACGCCGCTATCGGCAGCCGCAGACCTTGGTGGAAACGCTTATTCAGCGAAACGAGGCACGGAAGGCGAAGCTCGCCGCGAAGATCATCGCGGAACTGGGGAGGAAGGGCGGACGCGTCGCCGTGCTCGGGACCGCCTTCAAGTCCAATACCGACGACGTGCGCGATTCAGCGGCGCTGACGGTGATCCCTGCCCTCCTCGACGCCGGCATCGCCGTCGTGGCCCATGACCCGAAGGCCCGAAAGGCGACGGAACGCCTTGTTCCGGGCGCCGCCTGGCGGGATTGCCCCTATGAGGCGGCCAGGGACGCGGACGCTCTCGTCATTCTGACGGAATGGGACGACTATGCGAGGCTTGATCTCCGCAGGATTTCCGGCCTGATGGCGGGACGTTCCATTGTCGATTGCCGCAATCTCTTTGCGCCGCACGAGGTCACCCGGCACGGCCTGAAATATGTCAGCATCGGCCGCCGCCCTGCAACGCCCACGACACGGCAGAAGGCAAAGCGCGCCGGAGCAGGTGCCGGGAACTGGTCGGACATCGCTGCCGCCCCTGCGTAAGCGCGGCAGCCATCCGGAAAGAGCGAAAGAGAAAGCCGTGGATTGCAGGTCCACGGCTTCATTCGTCAGGATTGGCCCGATGGCAGGCGGTATCTGTCTTCATGCTCCCGGCGTTGCCGCACCGTCGCCGGCGCGCAGCCGCCTTAGGTGGTCCACGATCCGCAGGGAACTGGAGGCGCGTGCGGCGGAGAAATCAGAACTCTTCGACAATATCCTGAGCATGTCCTCCGCCTCGTCGGCCGAGATGGTTCCGCGGGCGGCCAGGCCATCGATCAGCAGCAGGATCGCTCCTTCGACAGCAAGCGCGCGGCGTTGGGTTTCGCGGTCGTGATTGTTTTCGATATCAAGCATCATCAGGCTCCGTTGGCTACCTGACGAATTGTTTCGCGTCCGAAAGGTTCCTTGATCGTCGCCCGCCGCACCGCCCCGGTCTCGCTCAGGACGCTCAGCCGGGCGGCTGCCGGTCGATCTTGCCTTGCTCCGCCTTGTAGAAATACTGGCTCGCCACGAGCCAGCCCTTCAGCGGCCTCAGCGGCGGTATGCAGGTGAGCAGCATGAACGGCAGCGAGGTCAGCAGGTGCACCCAGAAGGGCGGCTGGAAGGCAACCTCGATCCAGACGGCAAGCGCGACGCTCGGAACACAGGCGAAGCAGATGACGAAGAAGGCCGGCCCATCGGCCGGATCCGCAAACGAGTAGTCGAGCCCGCAGACCTCGCAGTTCGGGCGAAGCGTCAGGAAGCCTTTGAAGAGATGGCCTTGTCCGCAGCGGGGGCAGCGCCCCCGGATACCGGTGCTGAAGGGAGGCAAGGGAGCCCAGTGGGCATCAGATGACATGCTCATTCCTTTCCACATTCCCCGTGGCCATAGCGCCGAACCTCCTCCACCGGCAAGGGTTTCCTCGGGGACGCGTCAAAGTGACCGAGGAACGGGTCGGAGGAACCTTTGCCGCGAGGGCCTGTTCTGCAGGCCAGGACAAGCACACGCCCAAGGAGGAGCACGAGGTGAAAGCACTGACCTGGCATGGCAAGAGCGACATCCGCTGCGAAAGCATTCCCGATCCGGAAATCCAGGATAGCCGCGACGCCATCATCAAGGTCACCGCCTGCGCCATCTGCGGCTCCGACCTGCATATCTTCGACGGCGTCATCCCCGATATGCACAGCGGTGACGTCATGGGCCATGAAACCATGGGCGAGGTGGTTGAGGTCGGCAAGGACAATACGAAGCTGAAGGTGGGCGACCGCGTCGTCGTTCCCTTCACCATTTCCTGCGGCGAGTGCTACTTCTGCCGGCGCGGCTTCTATTCCGCATGCGAACGCAGCAATCCGGACCACGAGAAGGCCCGCAAGTTCTGGGGCAACTCGCCGGCCGGCCTGTTCGGCTATTCGCATCTCCTCGGCGGCTACGCGGGTGGACAGGCAGAATATCTGCGCATCCCCTATGCTGATGTCGGACCGATCAAGGTTCCCGATACCCTGACGGACGACCAGGCGCTGTTCCTCTCCGATATTTTTCCGACCGGCTACATGGGTGCCGAATTCTGCGACATCCAGCCGGGCGATACGATCGCCATCTGGGGCTGCGGCCCCGTCGGCCAGATGGCCATCCGCTCCGCCTTCCTTCTCGGCGCCGAGCGGGTGATCGCGATCGACACGGTCCCGGAACGTCTGGCCCTTGCCCGGGATGGCGGTGCCGAAACTCTCGATTTCCGGGATGTCGACATCTACGACGCCATCATGGAGAAGACCAAAGGCCGTGGTGCCGACGCCTGCATCGACGCGGTCGGCACGGAGGCCGACACCATGTCGAGCTTCTACGCCGCCGTCGACCGCGTCAAGGTCGCCACCTTCATGGGCACCGACCGGCCGCATGTGCTGCGCCAGGCCATCCATTGCTGCCGCAACTTCGGCACCGTCTCGGTGATCGGCGTCTATGGCGGCTTCCTGGACAAGATCCCCTTCGGTTCCGCGATCAACCGAGGACTGACCTTCAGGATGGCGCAGACGCCGGTGCAGCGCTACATGCCGAAGCTGCTCGAGCATATCGAGCGCGGCGACATCGATCCGTCCTTCGTCATCACCCACCACGGCAGCCTGGAAGACGGTCCCGAACTCTACAAGACGTTCCGCGACAAGAAGGACGGCTGCATCAAGGTTGTACTCAAACCGTAAGGAGGAGACGATGAACCCGGTTGAAACTGGCAGGGGGCTGGCCGTCGTCACGGGTGCCTCGACAGGCATCGGCTACGAACTGGCAAAATGCGCGGCGCAGGAAGGCTACGATCTTGCGATCGCGGCCGACGAACCGCGCATACAGGAAGCCGCGATGCGGCTGAAGGAGTTCGGCGTGGAGGTACAGGCCATGCAGGTGGATCTGGCCACCAGGGACGGCGTGCGCCGTTTCTGCGAAGGCATCGCCGCCCTCGGCCGCCCAATCGACCTGCTGATGGCCAATGCGGGCGTCGGCCTCGGCCACGGATTTCTGGACGAGGATCTGGACGAGGCGCAGCGGGTTGTCGACACCAACATCACCGGCACCATCCGGCTCGTGCACGACCTCGGCAACCGGATGCGCACGCGCGGCCAGGGGCGCATTCTCTTCACCGGTTCCATCGCGGGCTTCATGCCCGGTGCCTTCCAGGCCGTCTACAACGGCACCAAGGCCTTCATCAACAGCTTCTCCTTCGCGTTGCGCAACGAGTTGAAGGCTACGGGCGTCACCGTCACCTGCCTGATGCCGGGTCCGACGGATACCGAGTTCTTCGAACGCGCCGACCTCATGGATACGTCCGTGGGACAGGGCAGCAAGGACGACCCGGCCTATGTCGCCAAACTGGGTTTCAAGGCCATGATGGACGGCGAAGGCGATGTGGTGGCCGGCTGGAAGAACAAGATCATGTCCGCGGCCGCGAACGTGACGCCGGCGGGAATGCTTGCCGAGCAGCACCGCAAGATGGCCGAGCCGGGCAGCGGCAACGCCAACTGAGTGAGACAGGCGAGGATCGGCAACCGCATTGTGCGGTTATCGGTCCCTGCCCCGCCACCGTCAGTCGTAGAGCCAGTCGCGATAGATGCGCCGCCAGACGAGCTTCAGGCTGCGATCCGGCTGGATCACGTAGCGCTCTTCCACTCGCTGGCCGTATTCGTTCGTGAACTGGTGGCTGACGGAGCTGCCGATCGGCGCCTTCGTAAGGCGGCTTCGCGGTTGGCCGCCATAGGTGATGCTGCCGGGAATGGGTTCGAGCCCGGGACCGTCGTTCCACGATACCGCCGTGCACCCGGTGATCATCAGGGCCAGACCGGAAATCATCAAGAACTGCCGCACGGCACACCTTCCTTCCTTCGATTGGATCGGCGGATAACATTTCCGGAGGTTCTCGGGTTCCTTCTTCATCACACGCCTCTCAGCCTGTTGTGAATCGCCACCGCCGCAATCTCCCCCTGCGCCATGGCAACGCCCAACTGATTGAGTCCCGTCACGACATCGCCCACGGCGAAACACCCTTCGATCGCCGTCTCCTGGTGTGTGCCGGTGGCGATACGGCCATCCTCTTCCAGGGCAAGCCCAAGCCCTGCCGCCAGCGCCGACCGTGGCCGCACCCCAAGCGCCGAATAAAGCACGACCCCCTCGAGCACGGTCCCATCCGCAAACGTCAGCGATGTCTCCGTTTCCCCCGTCCTCTCGAGGGATGCCAGCGGCGCCGTGACGACGGCGATGCCCTCGTCGGAGGCCAGCCCGTCCGGCTCCCCTTCCCAACTCCGTGTTTCGCCCAGTGTGACGATGGAGACGGAAGAGCTGAAGGTCTTGAGAAACCGCGCCTCGGCGACCGCCCGCATCGTGGCGCCGATGACGCAGACCGGCCGTCCGCCGATCTCGAACCCGTCGCAGATCGGGCAGATCCGCAGATAGCCCTCGGCCACCATGCCGCGCGCATCATCGATGGGGGGAAGGTTGTCCACCAACCCCGTCGCCAAAACAAGGTTCTGCCCCATCAGGCTGCGGCCGCCGGCAATGCTCACGGAAAAGAACCCTTCCGAGGTCTTCCGCACGTCCGTCACGTCGCCCTGCAGTATCCCGACCCTGAGCTCCTGCAGTTGCTCGCGCATTCGAGCCAGAAGATCGCGGCCTCTGATCCCGCCGGGAAAGCCGGGATGATTGTAGGAGCGCGGAATGAGCGAGGCCCGGCTCCGGCCGCCGTCGACCAGACGTACCGCCCGGTTCATCCGGGCGAGATAGATGGCGGCCGTCATGCCGCCGGGTCCCCCGCCGATGACGAGGCAGTCGGACAGCGGAGGCGGGTTCTCGCGCTCGAGGTAGCTTCTGCCGGCCATTGGGTCTCCTTTTCCCGAGCCGCGTTCTGCGGCTCCAGGCGGCGAGAACTCATCCAGCCGGCGCAGGTTCCCGCGCCGCTTCTCCGGCTTGAGCTAAGCCCGGTCAGCGCACCAGAAGCGCCGGCGTCTGCACGCCCTTGAGCATGGAGCTCGTCACGCCGCCGAATATCCGCTGCCGCAGGCGCGAATGCCCGTAGGCGCCGAGAACCATGAGGTCTGCGGAAATCTCGCGGGCGCGTTGGTTCAGCACGTCCTCGACGGGACGACCCCCGCTCGGCAGCTGATCGATGGTGACGTTGACGCCATGCCTTGCGAGATAGGCCGCCAGTTCGGAGCCGGGCTCTCCGTCCGCTTTCCCGTAGGGGCTGGCGGGATCCACGATCGCGACGTTCACGGTCTCTGCCGCCATCAGGAGGTCGAGCGACTCGCGGACCGCCCGCGCCGCCTCGATCTTGCCGTTCCAACCCACAAGGACCCTCGCCGGACGCAGCGTGGCCTCCCTGCTTTCCGGCAACAGCAACAGAGGCGACATCGCGTCGAATAGACCTCCGTTGATCACGATTCCCGCCAGATCCTCGGCCTTCATCGCACGCGAACCGATCGTGATGAGATCCGCATAGAAGGCGCGGCGGGTGAGTTCCTCGGTGAGGAACAGCGGGTCGTCGTAGTAGCTGGAAAGATCGAAGGAGAGGCCGCCCGCCGCACAGGCTGCCTCGTAAGCCGCGGCCTCCCGCTTGAAGGCCTTGTGGTGCGCGTGGCGGCGATCGAGCCAGTCCGTGTCCACCGGATAGTCGCTGAAGGTCGGAGAAAGGGCCACCTGCAGTGCCAGGACGGAAAGGTGAGCCTGGACTTCCGAGCAGAGCGCGATCGCCTGCTGCAAGTCGGCCTCGCTCTCCTTGCCGCCTATCACGGCCAGAACGGTCTTGAACGCCATGTTGATGTCCTCTCCTATCCTGTGGGACGCTGTACCTGGTGCAGCCCGTCTGCTGCGGCTGCCTCATCCAATGGTGGCATGTCCCGGAGCCATGTTCTTGATATACATCAAACACGAGGAAGCTATCTCCCGTAAAGCTGGTGTATCTTCTCGTCGCACCACGCCCTATCCATGACTTTCAAGGGACCACAGCACCATGAACGAGGTTGTCATGCAGAAGGGAGGACTGACCGCATCGGAAGCAGCGGACCGCCTGGAACGTTTCGGCCCCAATCTGCTGCCGGAGCCTGCTCCGCCGTCGTTCCTGATGACCTTCCTGCTTCAGTTCCGAAGCCCCCTCATCTACATCCTGCTGGTCGCCGCAGCCGTTGCGGCAGCGGTGGGCGAGTTGGAGGACAGCTTCTTCATCGGCATCGTCCTGGTGCTGAACGGCATCGTCGGCGGCATCCAGGAGCATTCCGCCGGAAGGGCAGCGGCCGCCCTGCGAAAGCTGGAGGAAGCCACCGCCATGGTCGTGCGCGACGGTGCGACCACCGCCATCCCGGCCCGGCTGGTGGTTCCGGGCGACCTGATTCTCCTGGAGGCGGGCGCCCGCGTCGCGGCCGACGTCGACGTCTTCGAGGCCACGGACCTTCAATGCGACGAATCCCTCCTCACAGGTGAATCCGCGCCGGTGAAGAAGATCGGGGGCGGCGCCGGCGCCGACAGGGTTTCCGCCTTTGCCGGCACCCTCGTCACGCGCGGGCGCGGTCGTGGCATCGTGGTCGCGACGGGCATGGCGAGCGAGATCGGCAGGATCGCGGCGGAACTCGGAAAGGAATCGTCGGCCAAGCCGCCGCTGATGATCCGGCTCGCGAAGTTCTCCAACCGTATCGCCTGGCTTGTCGGCGCCGCGATGCTGTTCCTCATCCTCGTCGGCCAGTTCCAGGGAATAGGCTGGGGAGACCTGTTCCTGATGGCCGTCGGTCTGGCTGTCAGCGCCATCCCCGAAGGACTGCCGGTCGCCATCTCCGTCGCTCTGGCGATCAGCATGCGCCGCATGGCCCGCAAGCACGTCATCGTGCGCCGCATGCCCGCGGTCGAATCGCTGGGTTCCTGCACGATGATCGCCACCGACAAGACCGGGACGCTCACCCTGAACGAGCTGACCGTTACCGACATCGTGCTTCCGGACGGCAGCCGCTTCGAGTGCGAGGCGGGGCCGGAAATCGATGCCTGCCGCATCACCAGCGGCGGCAATCATGATCCCTCGGCGAACGAGCGCGTCTCGCGCCTGTTCAAGGCCGCTTCGATGCCCAACGAAGGCGTCCTGGTGCGGGACGAGAACGGCTGGACGGGCATCGGCGATACCGTCGATGTCGCGCTGCTTGCCGCCGCCCGCAAGGCAGGTCTCGAACATCAGGCCCTGGCCGACCACTATCCGCTCCTGACGCGCATCCCCTACGAGCCGGATCTGAAATATGCCGCATCCTTCCATCGCCGAGGCGATGTCGTGCGGGTTTTCGCCAAGGGGTCGCCGGAGACGCTGATCGCCATGGCCGATCGGATGGACGTCGGTACCGATTTCGCTCCGGTCGACCGCGCCGCGCTGCTGCGGCAGAAGGAGGAGATGGCGTCCCAGGGCCTTCGCGTCCTGGCGTTCGCCAGCGGCGAAATCTCCTCGGAGGACGGTGACCATCTCGGCCCGCATCACCTGGTCCACCTGGTCTTCCTCGGCATGGTGGGCATGCAGGATCCGATCCGGCCGGAAGTGCCGCAGGCGGTCGCCGACTGCCGTTCGGCCGGCGTGGACATCGCCATGGTCACGGGCGACGATCCGCGCACGGCAGCTGCGATCGCACGCGATGCGGGCCTCTCCTTCGACGACGACCAGGTCGTCACCGGCCGGGAGGTTCAGGCGGCGGAAGAGGCGGGCGATGAAGGCCTCGACACGCTTACCCGTCGTGCCCGCATCTATGCCCGCGTGGCGCCTGCCCAGAAGCTGTCCATCGTCCGGTCGCTTGCGCGCAACGGCCATTTCGTCGCCGTCACCGGTGACGGCATCAACGATGCACCGGCGCTCAAACATGCCCATGTGGGCGTCGCCATGGGTCGGAAGGGTACCGACGTCGCCAAGGAAAGCGCCGACATCGTCATCACCGACGACAACTTCTCCTCGATCGTCAGCGGCATCCGGGAGGGCCGCGTCGCCTACAGCAACATCCGCAAGGTCATCCTGATGCTGGTCACGACCGGCATTGCCGAGGTGCTGCTCTTCATTCTCGCGATCCCCCTCGGCCTGCCCATGCCGCTGCTGCCGGTTCAACTGCTCTGGCTGAACCTCGTGACCAACGGCATCCAGGATGTCGCACTGGCGGGTGAGAAGAGCGAGGGCGACGAGCTGCGGCGCCCTCCCCGCAAGCCGCGGGAACCGATCTTCGACCGCATCATGATACGCCGCATCGTGGTGACGGTGGCGGTGATGGGCCTGGGCGGTTTCGCTTTGTTCTACTGGCTCTTGGCCCAGGGCTACGAAGTCGGCCAGGCACGCAACCTCCTGCTGCTTCTCTTCGTCATGTTCGAGAACGTCCAGACCTTCACCAGCCGCTCGGAACGGCGTTCGATCTTCTCGATCCCCTTCTTCGGCAATCCGCTGCTTTTGATCACCGTGATCGCTGCACAAGGGCTGCATATCGCGGCGATGTACATACCCTGGCTGCGCGACACGCTTGAGCTCTCGCCGATCAGCATGGCCGAATGGGCCGTGATGCTGATCGCGGCGACCTCGATACTGATCGTCACTGAACTCGACAAATGGCGCCTAGGCCGTTCGGAGAAGAAAGCGGAGGGCGGATCTCGCTGAAGGAGCAAACCAGGTCATGCCGAAGAAGAGCGCCGGTCTTCTGATCTTTCGCCGCCGGCCCGGAACAAGCCCGGAGGTTCTGCTCGGCCATCCGGGCGGGCCGTTCTGGGCGCGCAAGGACGATGAGGCCTGGACAATCCCCAAGGGGCTGGTGGAAACTGGCGAGGATCCGCTGGAAGCCGCAAGGCGGGAGGCTTTCGAGGAAATCGGCCTGCAGGTTGAGGGCGACTTCCGCTGGCTGGGGCAGTACCGCCAGCCGGGCGGCAAGCTTGTACTCGTCTGGGCCGTGGAGCCTGCCGCCGATATCGCGGCGGACGCAATCGTCAGCAATTCCTTCCTGATGGAATGGCCACCTCGCTCGGGCCGCCAGCAGGCATTCCCGGAAATCGACCGCGCCAGATGGTTCCCGCTGGAGGAGGCGGAGACGAAGATCCTGAAGGGGCAGAGGCCGATGATCGAGGATCTCCGGAACCTGCTGGCGAAGCAATAGGCGGCGGCGCCCACGCTCGGTCCGGCCACCTGTCATCCATCAAGAAATTTTCACGCGGATGCCGAAGTTTAGGGCATTTTGCCTCCTAAGGCCGCATCGGCTCTGATATCGCTCCGTCTCCCGCAGACAGAGTCCCCCCGCATGTCCCTTCTCAGACGCCTCAATCCCTCCATTGTGCCGGTCAGCGCAACGGAACGCTTGCGTGCTTCTCTCGGTGCGCTGGTCGGGATCATGCTGACAGGCCTCCTGACGCGGATGGCGCTGGGGGATGCCTCCGCCTTTCCGCTCCTCATCGCTCCCATGGGAGCCTCGGCCGTGTTGCTGTTCGCCGCTCCGAGCAGCCCGCTCGCCCAGCCATGGTCGATCCTCGGCGGCAACCTCGTTTCCGCCACCGTCGGCGTGACCTGCGCCCTGACGTTCAGCGATCCGGTCGTCGCCGCGGGAAGTGCGATCGCGCTATCGATCGCCATGATGCTGCTGCTGAACTGCCTGCATCCGCCGAGCGGTGCCGTCGCCCTGACCGCCGTACTGGGGGGAGCGGCGATCGAACAGGCAGGCTACTGGTTCGTCCTGTCTCCGGTGGGTCTCAACACCATCCTCCTGTTGGCGAGCGCCTACGCCTTCAACAACGCCACCGGCCGGCGCTATCCGCACCTTGCGGCAGCCTCGACCCAGAACATCCATGGCACTGCGGACCCGGCTCCTTCCCACCGAATCGGCGTGGTGCCCGACGATCTTCGCGCCGTGCTGGAGCAGTATGACGAGGTGGTCAACATCAGCCCGGAGGATCTCGACGCACTCCTCCACCAGGCACAGATCCGCGCCTACGAGCGGCGCTCGGGCGAAGTCACCTGCGGCGAGATCATGTCGCGCGACGTTCTGACCGTCTCGCCCGAAACCAGCCTGAGAGCCGCATGGCGTCTGCTGATGCAGGCCCGGATCAAGGCTCTCCCCGTGGTCGCGGCCGACGCGCAGCTCGTGGGCATCATCACCCAGACGGACTTCATGCGCATGTCGGTCCTGAACGAACGCGGCGGGTTGAGCCTAGGGCTGCAGGCGCGCGCCCTGATGCGCCGCCGCGACACGCCGCGCACGGTGTCCGACATCATGACGAAGCGCGTGCAGTCGGCCCTGCCGCAAACGAAGATCGCCAAGCTGGTGCCGCCCATGGCCGACATGGGTCTCCACCATATGCCGGTGGTGGACCACGACAATCACGTCGTCGGCATCATCACGCAATCGGACCTCATCGCGGCGCTGTTCCAGAGTAGAGAGGAATCTCGTTCGGGATCCGGAACGGCAATGTTTGAAGCAGTATGAAGCCAGCAGCTTCAAGCAGACCGGCAGACTAGCTGGTTTACAAAAATACCTGGACTACCCGATTGAACGCATTGCAACCTCGGTTCACTATGACCTTGCGCAGGTAAAGTTCCTCATCCAGATCCTGCGCGTCGATGAGGGCATCATGCACGATCCGATCGCAGTGATGGCGAGCAGGCTTGCACAGGACGATACGGTGGCGAGCGACGAGATTGCGGAGGCGATCGACTATCTCGACACCAAGATACAAACCGCCAAGGATTGCCGCGATCCGCTTCCGTTCGCGGCCTTCAGGACCAAGACGCTTCTGGTCGCAGCCCTGAGACTTCGGCAGGAGGCCGGCCTTTCCCTGTAGACGGAAAAGCTATCCTCGCCCGCGGGAGCCTGATCCGGTGGACCGGCTGACTTCCAGCGATCTTGCCTTGCTTCGGATGAAAAATGGTAGCGGGAGGCCGTTTCGCTCGATCCCCCTTTGCTAAATTTCGGGAGATTTACTGTCTGGTGATATTGCCCAGTTCGGATCAGATGAAATGATTATGTGTCCGCCCATAGTGGACATTCCTCAGCTCGGCCGTGCAATAATGGGCGGGTTTGGGAGGGGCACAAATGTGGCAGATATTTTCTGAAGCTTGGACCTATGTGTCGGGTCACATTGAAGCTCAACAAACCGGCGCGGTTTATCTGATCTCAACGTTAGTTGTTGGTGGTGTTGGCGCCTACGGGGGCGCGCGAGGGGCGCAGAGGATTGTCAGCCGCGAGGCAATTCTCAAAGGGCGCAGGGATGCTATCCTTGCCGCAAACTCCGCGCACAGCTTGACGATGGTGATTTTTAATCAGGCGACTTCCCTCAAAAAGCAGCATTACCTCCCGAGATTGGACCATTGGCAAAAGCAGCGTCAGGCGGTCACTGAAACAGGCGAAAGTAAGATTGCTATCCATTTCGAGACGCCTCCACCGATTTCGTTCCCGATCACGAAGTTGTCGGAAATCGTATATGGAAAGCTCCCGCTAAATGGCCGTCCCCTTGCTGCACTGTCGGAGCTTGTTCAAGCCGAGCATACCCTGACACACCTGCTAAACGAGTATCAGTCCCTGCATCGGGAATTGGAGGAAAGAGACCTAACCGACGCGATCGAGCGTTATCTCGCCTTAGACACGCGACGAGGTCGCGACGATAGATATAAAGACCTTCTGGTCGGCTTTGTTGACCTTGTGGACGACCTACTTTTTTTCGCTGACGTTTTGGGGAAAGACCTGCTGGCCTACGGAAACGTAGTGAGGGATCAGGCACCCAATCGCGAGAGGAAAAAGCTGCCTCAAGTCAATGAACCCGGTAAGCTCATGCCTGAATACGAGTATCTGATTCCTAAGCACCCCCACCATACGAGGTGGCTCGAAGGTCACAAGATGAGCTGGCCGCCTCGAAAGGTCCCATTCTCCAAAAGGCTTTGGCCGTTTGGAAAGCCTAATCCTAATGGGCCCTGAAAAAGGACACTCGCTCTTATAAGCGTTTTACATAACGCGCTGCTCGGGCGGCGAAGAAAGATGCTTACATTGATCTCGCCGAGGCTCGGGGATCCGAGCCTCGGACGACACCCGCGAAGTCGAAATGAGGGCCCAGAAGATACGACGACTTAGGTGATCTCACCTCACCGTACAAACCGTGGTTTTTTTGAAATTTACTCAATAATTTCATCAACTTAAACAAGTCGATGGTAGCGGGAGAGGGACTTGAACCCCCGACACGCGGATTATGATTCCGCTGCTCTAACCACCTGAGCTACCCCGCCACACGATGACCGGCCTGTGATCTTCAGCCTGCTGAAGAGGCGGCTCCGTTCGGATGTGCGGCTTATAAGGCCGGCTTGATGGAAGTGTCAAGCGCGGTCTTTTCGTTTTTACAGCCCGAGGCCGATCTGCCGCCTCAGGCCGCGACAGGCGCCGAAAGCAGCGCCTTCAACGAAGCCTCGGCCTCGGGAGCGCGCTCCGACCGCTCGATGAAACCGCCGCCCCAGACACGGGCATCGGCCCCTTCGGCCGAATAGAGCACGCAGGCCTGGCCGGGCGCCACGCCCGCCTCCCCTTCGACCAGATCGACGTAGACGCCGCTGTCGTCGCAGTGCAGCACGACCGGCATCGGAGGCCGGCTGGAGCGCACCTTGGCGAAGCAGGAGAAGCCGTCGCGGGCATCATCGGCCAGTGTCCCGTCGCCCAGCCAGTTCACGTCGCGAAGATAGACGCGGCGCGTGTCGAGCGCCTCCTTCGGCCCGACGATAACACGGCGTCCGCGGGCATCGAGATAGACGACGTAAAGCGGCTCGCCGGTGGCAATCCCGATGCCGCGCCGCTGGCCGATCGTGTAGTGCAGGATGCCGTCGTGGCGGCCGAGGACGCGTCCGTCCATATGCACGATGTCGCCGCCGAGTGCGGCATTCGGCTTCACCTTGTTGATGACGTCCGTGTAGCGGCCCTGCGGCACGAAGCAGATGTCCTGGCTGTCGGCCTTCTGGGCGACGACCAGCCCCATCTCCTCGGCAAGGGCCCTCACCTCGGCCTTCGACATGCCGCCGAGCGGGAAGCGCAGGTAGTCGATCTGCTCCTGCGTCGTGGCGAACAGGAACCAGCTCTGGTCCCGGTCGGCATCGATCGGACGGTAGAGCGCCCGCCGGTTCGGGTTTTCGGCTGACGGGTTCGGCCGCGAGCGGATGTAATGGCCGGTGGCGAGCGCGTCGGCGCCCAATTCCTTCGCCGTCGCCAGGAGGTCGGCAAACTTGACGGTTTGGTTGCAGGCGACGCAGGGAATTGGGGTCTCGCCCATGGCATAGGCTTCGGCAAAGGGATTGATCACGGCATCGCGGAAGCGCTTCTCGTAGTCGAGCACGTAGTGTGGGATACCAAGCGTTTCGGAAACCCGGCGCGCATCGTCGATGTCCTGGCCGGCGCAGCACGAGCCCGCGCGGTGGACGGCGGCGCCGTGGTCATAAAGCTGCAGCGTGATGCCGAGCACGTCATAGCCCTGGCGCTTGAGGAGGCCGGCAACGACGGATGAATCCACGCCGCCCGACATCGCGACCACAATGCGCGTGTCTTCCGGCTTCTTGTTGAAATCCAGCGTGTTCACGGGGCAACTCTCTCGGTGTTCGAAGCCGCCGGTCCACGATCGAAAATCGGAAGGGGCGGGAAACTCGGCCTGCTGCGGGGTCGGCCGCGGGCGGGCATCATGCGGCGGATATAGAAAGGAATGCGCCGCCGCGCAAGAAGAAGCCCCGCCTTTGGCCTTTGGCGTGGGGCTGGCGGCTGCGAATGCTGCCGTCAGGAGGAGAGTGTCCGGGGCTGGAACGCCTCGGCTGCGACGGCGCCGTCCCCGTTCGCGACGCCGTCCGTGCGCACCTTGGGCAGGCTGGAGGGGTAGTTGCGCTGGATGAAGTCGATAAGCTTTTCGCGCACCTCGCAACGCAGGTCGAAGGCCTTGCCGGCATTGGAGGCGGAGACGAGGATGCGGACCTCCATGACGTTCTCCCTGAAGTCCGTCACGGCGACGTTGACCACCTGCCTGTCCCAGAGCTTCGAGCTGGCTGCAATGTCTTCCACCTTGCGCCGGACCTCGGCTACCGGCACACTGTAATCGAGGTAGATCATCACGGTGCCGATCAGAGCCGCCCCTTCACGCGTCCAGTTCTGGAAGGGCCTCTCGATGAAGTAGCCGAGCGGCAGGATAAGCCGGCGCCAGTCCCACAGCTTCACCACCACGTAGGTGGAGGTGATCTCCTCCACATTGCCCCACTCGCCCTCCACCAGCAGCGCGTCGTCGATGCGGATCGGCTGCGTGATGGCGAGCTGGATGCCGGCGAACAGGTTCTTGAGCACCGGCTGCAGGGCAAGACCGAGGACGATACCAGCGACACCCGCGGAGGCGAGCAGCGAGACGCCGTACTGACGCACTGCCGGGAAGGTCATCAACGCGGCGGAGAGAGTGAGCGCGATGATGCCGGTTGCCGCAACCCGCTCCATGATGCGGGACTGGGTGACATGCTTGCGGGCGAGCAGATTGTCCTCGGCATCCAGCTTGAAGCGCCTGAGATAGACCGTCGTCCAGATATGCAGTGCTGTACGCGTCATCCAGCCGATGAGCACGATGAAGCAGAGCAGCAGGATGTGACGCAACACGGCTTCCTGAGTTCCCCACAACGGGGCAATGACCACGCCGAGCGAAAGCGTCCAACTGATGATTGCCAGGCGAAGGGGACGCCGTGTCCGCTGCACCAGCGAGCGCCAGAAAAGATCCCGGTTCTTAGCGAGCCGTGTCAGTACTCTGAAGGCGATCTTGTGGAGGAGCACGCCGGCCACGAAGGCCAGGATCAGGATCAGGATGCTGAGGACGGGATCGGGCAGCCAGCGGATGACGGCATGGATGTATTGTTCCAGACGTGCTTCCATGGCCCCTAGGTTAGGGTGCAGTGCCGCAGAGAAAAGGGGCTGTCGCAACAATTCCACATTTACGGCATGCTTGTGATTGAAGGAAAAGGAAGGACAAGGTGATGCCCGCTACCGACACGCCCGACCTCCAGCGCTTCCTTGATGCGCAGGCAGCGGTTTACGACCGGGTGACCGCGGAACTGCGCGACGGGCGCAAGCGATCGCACTGGATGTGGTTCATCTTTCCCCAGGTCGAGGGGTTGGGTTCTTCCCCGATGGCGCAGCGCTATGCCATCCTCTCCCGGCAGGAGGCCGAAGCCTATTTGCGGCACCCCGTGCTCGGCTCCCGGCTCACGGAGTGCACCCGGCTGATGCTGATGCATCCGGACCGCAGCGCCCACGACATCCTCGGCTCGCCGGACGACATGAAATTCCGCAGCTCCATGACGCTGTTTGCCGCCGTCAGCGAAAAGGGCTCGCCTTTCGAGCGAGCCCTTGAGGTCTTTTACGGCGGCGAGCAGGATCCAAGGACCCTCGCCCGCCTCTGAGGTCAGCCGGCGTTCTGGATGGCCGACAGCTTCCAGTCCTGTGCCGGCTTGCGAACGAAGGTCCAGACTTCCACCGTCTCCGTGGCGTTGTCCGGGTCGCCCTGCGCCACGGCACCCGTGTTGCGGTCGTGCATGAAATCCACGCTGGAATAGCGCATTGCGACCGTCGCATAGTCCTGGCCGTTCTCGCGCCAGGCTTCCGACAGGTCACCCTGCAGGAGCGTCACGTCACGCACCTCGTTCTTGAGGCCGCTGGTGGCGTTCTCGCCGAGTTCCTCGGCAAGGTAGGACATCGCTTCCGGCGTGGTGATCGCGCGCAATGCCGCGTAGTCTTCGGCGGCATAGGCGGCCTGGACTTGCTTCAGGAGCTTTTCGAACTGCTCGAGGTCACGATTGGTGATACCGATCTCGTCCGTCGCATCGGATGCCTGGCGAACCGCTTGGGGTGCCGAGGAACCGGCTCCACCTGCGAGACCGCCGATCTTCGGGATCTGGAAGCCGCGTCCCTCGCCCTGCGGCGACTGGTAGGCATGGCCGTATCCGGCATTGGTCGGGCCGCCGGCAGGCTGCTGGCGGCGGGCGAACATGCGCATCAGAAGCATGGCGAGGCCGGCGATCAACGCGACCTGCAGCAGCATTCCGAGGAAGCCGGCTGCGCCACCGAAGCCGGTGCCCATCAGCATGCCGAACAGGCCGCCGAGGAAGAGCCCGCCGAGCAGACCACCGGCAAGGCCGCCAAACAGTCCGCGGTTCTGGTTCTGGGGACGCGCAGCGTTCGGCGCTGCCGCATTCTGCTGCTGGGTGCGCGGCGCCATGGTGCGGTCGACCGGTGCAGCCGGATTGGGCGCAGTCCGGGTAACGGTGGGTGCGTTGAAGGTGCGTGAACCACGGCTGCCGAAGCCGCCGCCACGGCGGGCCTCGGCAAAATCAACAGCGGCCAGCGAAACCGCCATTGCGACCGCGGCGACCGCAAACACGCTCCTGAAGCGCCGGATGGATGAAAGCATTCTGTTCTCCTCTGCATCCGCAAGTGTACGGACTTTTCCTCATATAGCGATAGCTGCTCGATTTTTAAGGGCCATTCCGCGCTGACCGTCGGGCGAACAAACTTTTTCTAAAACTATCGCGTCAGCCGCCGGTTGCAGCCGAGCAGAGAAAAGCCCGGAGCAAAACCATCGCCCCGGGCTTTCCCTTCGTTCCTTGGGAGGAAGATCAGTCGACGTTGAACACCAGCGGCTTGGCCTGGCGGATCGCTGGATGCGCCGTCAGCTTGTCGAGCACGTCCTGCTTCACCGGCTCATCGACATAGAGGAGCGCGATGGCATCGCCGCCCTGCTTGTCGCGGCCGAGCTGGAAGTTGGCGATATTGACGCCACCCTCGCCCAGCGTCGTGCCCATGAAGCCGATCATGCCGGGCACGTCGGTATTGGCGATATAGATCATGTTGGCACCGACATCGGCGTCCATGTTGATGCCCTTGATCTGGATGAAGCGCGGCTTGCCGTCGGAGAAGACCGTGCCGGCGATCGAGCGGGTCTGGTTCTCCGTCGTTACCGTCAGCTTGATGTAACCGTCATAGACGCCGGTCTTGTCGCGCTTGACCTCGGACAGCACGATGCCCTTCTCCTTCACCATGATCGGTGCGGAAACCATGTTGACGTCGGCAACCTGGTTGCGGATCAGGCCGGCCAGAAGAGCGCTCGTGAGAGCGCGCGTGTTCATGTTGGCCGTGGAGCCGTCGTAGAGGATTTCGATCTGCTTGATCGGGCTCTCGGTCACCTGGCCTGCAAAGGCGCCCAGCACGTCTGCCAGCCGGATGAAGGGCTTCAGGATCGGCGCTTCTTCCGCGGTGATCGACGGCATGTTGATGGCGTTGGAGACGGCTCCCTTGATCAGGTAGTCCGACATCTGCTCGGCGACCTGCAGGGCGACGTTCTCCTGGGCTTCGGTGGTGGATGCACCCAGGTGCGGCGTGCAGACCACGTTCGGCAGGCCGAACAGCGGGCTCTCGGTGGCAGGCTCCACTTCGAAGACATCGAAGCCAGCGCCGGCAACGTGGCCGGACTTGATGGCCTCGGCAAGGGCAGCTTCATCCACCAGGCCACCGCGGGCGCAGTTGATGATGCGCACACCCTTCTTCGTCTTGGCCAGTGCTTCCTTGGAAAGAATGCCGCGCGTCTTGTCGGTCATCGGAACGTGCAGGGTGATGAAGTCCGCATTCGCAAGAAGCTCGTCGAGTTCCACCTTCTTGACGCCCATCTCCTGCGCCCGTTCGGCCGAGAGGAAGGGATCATAGGCCAGAACATGCATACCGAGCCCGATCGCCTTCTTGCAGACGATGCCTCCGATATTGCCGGCACCGATGACACCGAGCGTCTTGCCGGTGATCTCCACGCCCATGAACTTCGACTTCTCCCACTTGCCTGCCTGCGTCGAGACATCGGCTGCCGGAAGCTGCCGAGCGACGGCGAACATCAAGGCGATCGCATGTTCGGCAGTGGTGATGGAATTGCCGAACGGCGTGTTCATTACGATGATGCCGCGCTTCGACGCGGCCGGAATGTCGACATTGTCAACGCCGATGCCGGCGCGGCCGATAACCTTGAGGTTGGTCGCTGCGGCGATCAGCTTTTCCGTCGCCTTGGTGGCGGAGCGGATGGCAAGACCATCATAGTTGCCGATGATCTCGAGAAGCTTTTCCTTGTCCTTGCCGAGCTTCGGCTGGAAATCCACTTCGACGCCGCGGTCGCGGAAGATCTGGACGGCGGTTTCGGAAAGTTCGTCGGATACGAGAACGCGAGGTGCCATTGTGCGGGCTCCTGATAAGAGGTTCAGTCTCTGGATTGGGATGAGCCGATCCCGCTCGTGCGGGACCGGAAGCACGTCAGGTCAGGCTGCGGACTTGTTCAGTGCCGCCTTCTGAGTCTGGTAGGCCCAGGTGAGCCACGGCATCAGCGCCTGCATGTCGGCCGTTTCGATCGTGGCACCTGCCCAGATGCGCAGGCCGGACGGAGCATCGCGATAGGCGCCGATGTCGAGCGCAACGCCCTCCTTCTCCAGCAGGGAAACGATACCCTTGGCGAACGCCGCCTGGCTGTCGGCGTCGAGTGCCGTGATGTCGGGATCGACGATCTTCAGGCAGACCGAGGTGTTGGAGCGTGTCTCGTCCTTCACGGCGAGGTTGGCGATCCAATCATTGGCGGCAACGAAATCGAAGATCACCCTGGCATTGGCGTCGGCGCGCGCGATCAGGGCCTTCAATCCCCCGAGCGACTTCGCCCAGTTCAGTGCATCGAGATAGTCTTCCACGCAGAGCATCGACGGCGTGTTGATGGTCTCTCCGGTGAAGATGCCCTCGATCAGCTTGCCGCCCTTGGTCATGCGGAAGATCTTCGGCAGCGGCCAGGCGGGAACGTAGCTTTCCAGACGCTCCACGGCCCGCGGCGAGAGGATCAGCATGCCGTGGCCGCCCTCGCCGCCCAGCACCTTCTGCCAGGAGAAGGTGACGACGTCGAGCTTGGAGAAGTCCATCTCCTGCGCGAAGGCGGCGGACGTGGCGTCGCAGATGGTCAGGCCCTTGCGGTCGGCCGGGATGAAGTCGGCGTTCGCAACGCGCACGCCGGAGGTGGTGCCGTTCCAGGTGAAGACGACGTCGCGGTCGAAATCGACGTCCGTGAGGTTCGGCAGAAGGCCGTAATCGGCCTCGAACTTGCGGACGTCCTTCAGCTTCAGTTGCTTGACGACGTCGGTCACCCAGCCCGCGCCGAAGCTTTCCCAGGCGAGCATGTCGACGCCGCGCTCGCCGAGCAGCGACCAGAGCGCCATTTCGACGGCGCCGGTATCGGAAGCCGGCACGATACCGATGCGGTAATCCGCCGGCACGTTCAGAATTTCACGGGTGAGGTCGATGGCCTGCTTCAGCTTCGCCTTGCCGATCTTGGCGCGGTGCGAGCGGCCAAGCGGGGCATCGGAAAGCGCTTCGAGCGACCAGCCGGGGCGCTTCGAGCAAGGACCAGAAGAGAAATGGGTGTTGTTCGGACGTACGTCCGGCTTTTGTGCGAGATCCGCCATATGGCTATCCTTCCAGATAGAAAGCCTCTCGTTGGGGAGAGGTGTCCCGCCGCCGTGGGTATTCCTCGATTGAGTCTTAGTCAAGCGAAGAAATGTCGCGGCGGGGAATCCAAGAGGCGAAAACGAAAAGGCCGCGCTGGCGGGCGCGGCCTTTCGATATCCATATGGCTGGGGCTTACTTGTAGACAATCGGCTCCGGGGCCGGCTCGTAGGCCACGGGGGTCTCACAACCGCCGAACACATAGCGGGCACCGACTCGAGCCTCGTGGCTGTAGAAGCCCTTGTCGCGGCCGGGGCCGCCGTTGTCGGCATAGCCGAACATGTCGCCGCCGGTGATGTGGCGGAAGCGGTAGCCGACATCGGCCTTGAGCGCGCAAGTGACGTCGATGGTCGCACCCGCCATCAGCGCGTAGGTGAAGCGCCAGCTCCTTTCACCGCCGTGGTCCGTTCCATAGCAGCCGCCTGCATAAGGATCATCGCAGATTTCATTGCGTAGCCTACCCCACTTGACGTAGGTACCACCGATGCCGGCGCCGACATAAGGCGTGACGTAGCCGTAGGTGCCGAGATCGACATAGGCATTCGCCATCAGCGAATAGGCGTGCATGTAGGATCTATCGGAAGACGAACAGGGGAGGAAGGGATTGCCGGCGCCGTCACCACAGACGCCGCTGGTGCTGCCGCGGAAGTCGGCGGAACTCAGGTAGTCAAAGGTCACGTCCGTGCGCAGATAGCTGTTGATCTGGTAGCCGACACCGCCGCCGATCATGAAGCTGTCCTTAAGGGAAGCGCTATCGAAATCTGACAGCAGGGCATTCGAGCCCTGATAGTATTCTACGCCCCGAATTTTGTTGAAAGAGTAGCCGACATCGCCGCGGAGGTACCATCCGCTGGCTTCTTGGACCGTGATCTCCGGCGCGTCCATCAGCGGTAGCGGTTCCGGTTCGTAAAGATCGGCAGAATGGGCCGCGCCCACCGTCAGCAACAGTGCAGCCGCGCCAAGCAGGCGAATTTTCATGGCTTCATCTCCAAGTTCGCATCGTCATTGGCCGGCGGCGCCATGACCAACGGGTTGATTTGCTATGGATAATGAAGAAGAAAGGTAAAGGTCCGCTTAACTATACGGGTTTACCAAGAGTCGGATAGAAAAGCCGGCACTTGACCGGCCTTTCCTTCTTGGTGAAGCACGATCGTTAGGCAGCCGCTGCCGCCCGGACGTTGCCGATCACGCCGACCAGTTCGTTGACGATCCGCTCCACTTGGCCCCGATCATCGCCCTCTGCCATGACGCGGATCAGCGGTTCGGTTCCCGACGGACGGATGACGAGCCGCCCCTTGCCGGCAAGCTCGGCTTCGGCATCGGCGATCGCCTGCTGGACGACGAGATCTTCCAGCGGCTTGCCGCCGGAAAAACGGACATTCTTGAGAAGCTGCGGCACCGGCTCAAAACGCCGGCAGAGTTCGCTGACCGGCAGGCCGGTCCGCTTCACCCGGGCAAGGATCTGCAGGGCGGCGACGAGACCATCGCCGGTCGTGCCGAAGTCGGAGAGAACGATGTGGCCGGATTGCTCGCCGCCGACGTTGAAGTTGTTGCCGCGCATGTGCTCGACGACATAGCGGTCGCCGACCTTCGTGCGGGCGAGCCCCAGCCCCTTGGACGACAGGAAGCGCTCCAGCCCGAGATTGGACATGACGGTGGCGACGATGCCGCCGCCGTTCAGCCGGCCTTCCGCGGCCCAGCTCTCGGCAATCACGGCCATTAACTGGTCGCCGTCGACCACTTCCCCGGTCTCGTCGACGATGATGACCCGGTCGGCGTCGCCGTCGAGTGCGATTCCGATGTCGGCACGAACCTCGTGCACCTTCTTCTGCAGCGCAGCTGGGCTCGTCGATCCGCAATCGAGGTTGATGTTCTGGCCGTCCGGATCATTGCCAATCGTCACCACATCCGCGCCCAGCTCCCACAGCACGGCGGGCGCCACCTTGTAGGCGGCGCCGTTCGCGCAGTCGATCGCAACGCGCAGGCCCTGCAGGGTGACATCGCGCGGCAGCGTGCGCTTCGCATGCTCGACATAACGGTCGTGGACGCCGTCGATGCGCTTTGCCCGGCCGATATCGCTCGCCTTCGCCAGTTGTCCTGCGAGGTCCTGCTCGATCAGGTCCTCGATCTGCATCTCGATCTCGTCGGAGAGCTTGTAGCCATCGGGGCCGAACAGCTTGATGCCGTTGTCCTGGTAGGGATTGTGGGAGGCGGAGATCATGACCCCGACATCGGCCCGAAGCGAGCGCGTCAGCATCGCCACGGCGGGCGTGGGGATAGGACCGAGGATGAAGGCGTCCAGTCCCGCTGCCGTGAAGCCGGCCACCATTGCGTTCTCCAGCATGTAGCCAGAAAGCCGGGTGTCCTTGCCGATCACCACGCGGTGGCGGTGGCTGCCGTTGCGGAAGATGGTGCCCACGGCGATACCGACCCGCATGGCGAGGTCGGGCGTCATCGGGAAAACGTTGGAATGCCCGCGGATTCCATCGGTGCCAAAATAACGGCGCGTCATACATGCTCCTTCGTCACCGCGCCTCAGGGCGCGTCATCGCGGCTCCTGCCGCGGTCGCGGAATGGCCGCCGCCACTCCATCAGGGGCTGTCGTGATGCCACATTTCCCGCATCCTGACACGTAAAATAGCGTCGAAACCCGTTACATCGCGTTACCACGCACAGAAAAGGCCGCTGGAAGGCGGCCTTTTCATGCGGATTGTTGAGGAAACTCAGTGCGGCTGCGGCTCCAGCCCGCCATCGGCCTCGCCACCCTTTGGCTCGTCCTTCTTGATGCCCGCGCTCGGTACTGCCGAGCCGCGGGTGGGCGGCGCATCATCGCCGAGGTCGCGCGAAGGCTTCTGCCCCTTGATCAGCGCCTTGATCTCCTCGCCGGAAAGCGTCTCGTACTCCAGCAGCCCTTCGGCGAGCGTGACGAACTCGTCGTGGTGCTCGGTCAGGATGCGCCGGGCCTCGCTATAGGCTTCCTCAATCAGGCGCCGTACCTCGGTGTCGATCTTCTGTGCCGTGGCCTCGGAGACGTTCTTCGACTGCGAGACGGAATGGCCAAGGAAGACCTCCTGCTGGTTCTCGCCATAGGCGACCTGGCCCAGGATGTCGGAGAAGCCCCACTGGGTGACCATCGCACGGGCAAGCTTGGTGGCCTGTTCGATGTCGGAAGATGCTCCGGACGTGATGTTCTCCTTGCCGAAGGTCAATTCCTCCGCCACGCGTCCGCCCATCATGATGACGAGGCGGGAGATCATCCACTTGTAGCTCATCGAATAGCGGTCGCCTTCCGGCAACTGCATGACCATGCCGAGCGCGCGCCCGCGCGGAATGATGGTGGCCTTGTGCAACGGATCGGCAACCGGAACATGCAGCGCCGTGATCGCGTGCCCGGCCTCGTGATAGGCGGTGAGCTTCTTTTCCGCCTCGGTCATGGCGGAGGAGCGGCGCTCCGCCCCCATCATGATCTTGTCCTTGGCGTCCTCGAACTCCTGCATCGTGACGATGCGCTTGTTGCGGCGGGCGGCCATCAGGGCGGCCTCGTTCACCAGGTTCATCAGATCCGCGCCGGAAAAGCCGGGAGTACCGCGGGCGAGAACCTTCAGGTCGACGTTGGGAGCGAGCGGCACGTTGCGGACATGCACCTTCAGGATGCGCTCGCGGCCGACGATATCCGGATTCGGAACGACGACCTGCCGGTCAAAGCGGCCGGGACGCAGCAGCGCCGGATCGAGAACGTCCGGACGGTTGGTCGCCGCAATGAGGATGATGCCCTCGTTGGCTTCGAAACCGTCCATCTCGACCAGCAACTGGTTCAGCGTCTGCTCGCGCTCGTCGTTGCCGCCGCCGAGGCCTGCGCCACGATGGCGACCGACAGCGTCGATTTCGTCGATGAAGATGATGCAGGGCGCATTCTTCTTCGCCTGCTCGAACATGTCGCGGACGCGGCTCGCACCGACGCCGACGAACATCTCGACGAAATCGGAACCGGAAATCGTGAAGAAGGGAACGTTCGCCTCGCCGGCGACGGAACGGGCGAGCAGCGTCTTGCCGGTACCCGGAGGGCCGACGAGCAACACGCCACGCGGAATGCGCCCGCCAAGGCGCTGGAACTTCTGCGGATCGCGCAGGAATTCGACGATTTCTTCGAGGTCCTGCTTGGCCTCGTCCACGCCGGCGACGTCCTCGAAGGTGACACGCCCGTGCGCCTCCGTCAGAAGCTTGGCCTTGGACTTGCCGAAGCCCATCGCGCCACGCGAGCCACCCTGCATCTGCCGCATGAAGAACAGCCAGACGCCGAGGATAAGCAGCATCGGCAACAGCGTCCCGAGATAGCTCAGGAATCCGGAAGACCCGTCGGTTTCCGGCCGGGCGACGATGGTGACGTTCTTGGACTGGAGGCGCTCGATCAGCGTGTCGTCGACAACCGGCGAATAGGTCTGGAAGCCGGCGCCGTTCTCGACATAGGTGCCCATCACGCGGTTGCCGGTGACGACGACCTCGCGCACGCGGCCGGAATCCACGTCGCTGAGAAACTGCGAATAGGGAACCTCGCGCGAACCCGTCTGCGACGGCGCCGTCTGGAACATGCTGAACAGCGCGATCAGCAGAAGCGCTATGATCGCCCAAAGGGCGAAATTACGAAAGTTTGGGTTCATCGAACTCCCCGGGGAACTGTCTGGCAGCGCGAAACCGCCCTGCTTGGCCTAACATAGGGTCCGGCCTATGCCTTGCCAAGGCAAACCGCTCGCGCTGGTTACCTTTTCCGTACGGAATCGGCGAAGGGCACCGCTGGAAAATCGTCGCACCCGATCAGCTTCGCCAAAGTCGACGCCAGGTTATGATCGAACTGCGGCAGAAAGCGGTCGAAGGGAGCGAGGATCGGCGTGCAGGCCAGACCGCGGGAATGGCCCTCCGTACTGCAGCAGGGAGGCAGCGAGCCGGCCGCGCGCATGGCCACGGACGACGGCACGCCGGGAAAGAGTCCCATGGCCGCTTGCCGGAGGATCGGCGGCACGGAAAGCGCTTCCGACACAAGGCTTGGCACGATCCGGAAGCGGCCGTCCCAGAGAACTGCCGTATCGGCCGTCACGGCGAGTGGCGGCAGATCGCGCGTCTCGCGGCAGAGGTAGAGACCGGATCGCCGGCCGTCGAAGACGACCCTGCCGGCGGTCATCCGCCAGGTCGCCGGCTCCCGGCAAGCCTGGAGGACCCGCCCCATGACATCCGCGGAAGGCCCCTGTTCCCGTCCTCCAAGAACGGCCGCCGAGGTCGAGAGTGCATACCGCAGCACCGCCGGATCCCCATGCAGCCCTTCCGGGGCGACATGCATCAGCACCCCGCGCCGGACCTGCGCATGGTGATCCAGCCAGGCGGCCGCCGCATCCGCAAGCCGCGTCCGCTCGCAGGCGGCCGCCTCGATCTCGGACGGAGAGAGCGGCGACGACCCGGCAAGCGCCATGCGCGTGCGGGCACGCTCCGAAGCAGGATTGATGTTGGACGGATCCTCGATCCAGCCGTGGCCGGCGGCGCGAAGATAGTCACAAATCGCCTCACGGGCAGTCTGGAGAAACGGCCGCAACAGCCAGTGCCGGCGGTGCAGCAGGACGGCGTCGGCCATTCCCGCCAGCCCCGGAGCGTTCGGATCGCAGCGGCGTGCCGCCCGCATCATGACCGTCTCGATCTGGTCGTCCAGCGTATGCCCCGTGAGGATGGCGGTGGCGTCGAGCTCGTCCGCCTCGGCGCAGAGCAATCGGTAGCGCGCCTCGCGCGCAGCCGCGGCGATGCCGGTGGAAGGCTTGTCGCCGATCCATCGCCGGGTCGCGTGGCCGATCCCCAACCCGCGGCACAGGTTCGCGGCCTGTTCAGCCTCGCGCGCCGATTCCGGCCGAAGCCCGTGGTCCACGGTGACGGCAAAGACTTCCACCCCCGCGACCCTCCGGCGGGCGAGCGCGACAAGCAGCCCGGTGGAATCGCTGCCGCCCGACATTGCCACCAGCAGCCTAGCCGGCCGGTGCAGCCGGGCCAGCAGCCGATCGGCCGCGTCGTCGACGGAGACTTGTTGGTGTGCGGTCAAGGCGAACCGCCGATCAGCAACTCAGGCGCTTCTGCTCGGAAGACACTTTGGTCAGAACGGCACGGGAAGAATTGGGGTAACGTTTCTTCACTTCGTTGAGCGTGGCGCATGCCGTTTCATTGTTGTCGAGCGCTGCAAGCGACATGCCGAGCTTCAGGAGCATTTCCGGGGCCTTGGGCGACTTGCCGTAGGTCTGGTGCGCGTTCAGGAAGGTCTTAGCCGATTCATTGAACTTGCCCTGCGAATACTGCGCCTCTCCCAGCCAGAAGCTGGCATCGGCCGAACGCGCGCCTTCGGGGTAATCGGCGAGATATTGCGTGAATTCCTGCTCCGCCAGCGCATAGTCGCCGGACAGGATATGGTTGTAGGCGACCTGATAGACATCGCTCTCGCTGCCGAGCGAGGCGGTCTGCTGCGGATCCCGGGCGGGAGCCTGGGCCTGGCCTTGATTCCGGGACGGGAGGCCCGGGCCGGTATCGACGCCTGGCAGGCCGGAAGAATTGTCCACGTCATTGCGCGTGACCGCCCGTGGATTTCCGCTCTGGTCGAATTCGATGGAGCCCAGCACGGTCTCCGGTGCAGCCGTCCGGGCCGGTTCACCGGCTGCCGGGGGCGTTTCGATGATGCGCGCGACGTCGTCGGCCGGCTGCTCGGGCGCCGTCGTCTGCGGTGCGCCCGAAGTGGCGACGGCCGGTTTCCCGGCCGCTCCATTCTCGCTCTTTTCAAGTTCCTGGAAGCGAAACTCGTTGTCTTCCTGAGTTTTTCGCATCTGCTCCTGCATCTGCAGAAGCTGGAAGCTCATCTCCTCGATGCGGCCATTCAACTGCCGGATCGTTTCCTCCAGTTGCTGGATCCGCACAGACGAATCGCCGGCCTGCACCATCACCACCGGAGCCTGGGTCTCCTGCTGTGGTGCCTGGCGGCGTCCCTGCAGGAGTTCCGGCAGGGAGAATGCGCCTGCGGAACCGCTCGTAACCATCAGCCCCAGCATTGCTGCCAAGACAAGTCTCTTCATGTTGTTCGTCCTGCTTTGATCTGCGCCGGTTTGGCGCGACTGCAGATTTTGCCAATCCACGCCAAAAAGCAACTGAGCCCGCTGCTTAAAATCAACTCAAGTTCGGCCAAACTATGGAGAACGAAAAAGGCGGCCCGTTGGACCGCCTTCACGATTTCGTTTGCAGGTTGCGAGGATTACATGCCTGCGCCGCCGAGGACGGTGACGGCACGGCGGTTCTGCGACCAGCAGGAGATGTCGTCGCAGACGGCAACCGGCTTTTCCTTGCCGAAGGAGATCGTCTTCATGCGGTTCGCTGGAACGCCGCGTGCAGCGAGGTATTCCTTGGTGGCGGCTGCACGGCGGGCGCCGAGCGCAAGGTTGTACTCGCGGGTGCCGCGCTCGTCCGCATGGCCCTCGATGGTGATGGCGTAGTTCGGATAGCGGGCAAGCCACTGGGCCTGGCGGTCGAGCGTCTGCTGCGCATCGGCGCGGATCGAGGTGGAATCGGTGTCGAAGAAGATGCGGTCGCCGACATTGACCGTGAAATCCTGCTGCGAGCCGGGCGTGGCAGCACCGCCGGCACCGCCCAGTCCGAGATCGCCGGCATTGTTCGGCAGGTTCTTCTTGTTGGCGCAGCCGGCAAGGGCGAGCGCGAGCGTCAGCGCGATGACGGCCGGATTGCGGGCGAGGGTCTGCATGCGGCTCATCGCCGGGGTAACGGTGCGGCTCATGGCCGGTCTCTCCTTAGATCAACGTATCAGAGTTGCTGAACTCTAACTGGTCTCGGTTAACCGTCTTAGAACGCTTATGGTTAACGAACCGATTCGATGTCCCTTGAGGGCTTCCTTTTTCAAGAGAATGGGGCGGCAAAGAGGCGGAAAACCGCCTCTGTCCGCATTCCGCCACTATTCGAGCAGCGGCGACCAGGCCGGGTCCGAGGCATAGGCAGGCGTCTTGATCTGCTGCTCGTTGTAGCCCGTCAGATCGATCGAATAGAGCTGCGGCCCCCCTGCCCCGGCATTCTGGCGGAAGAACATCAGCACGCGGCCGTTCGGCGCCCAGGTGGGGCCTTCGTTGTGGAAGCCGGTCGTCAGGATGCGCTCGCCGGATCCGTCCGGCTTCATCACGCCGATGGAGAACTTGCCGCCCGACTGCTTGGTGAAGGCGATGAGATCGC
Organism: Pseudorhizobium endolithicum; assembly: GCF_902153245.2. Taxonomy (GTDB): domain Bacteria; phylum Pseudomonadota; class Alphaproteobacteria; order Rhizobiales; family Rhizobiaceae; genus Neorhizobium; species Neorhizobium endolithicum. The sequence continues at coordinate 445,847 of NZ_CABFWF030000012.1, read as the reverse complement.
CACGGGGAGACCAGACGGGGGTCGAATAGGATCCGTCGCCAAACGAGATGCGCGTCTGGCCGGAGCCGTCGGCGTTCATCACGTAGATCTGCGGACGGCCGCCCCGGTCGCTTTCGAAGGCGATCCGCGTGCCGTCAGGCGCATAGGACGGCGAGGTATCGATCGCAGGCGTGTTCGTCAGGCGGGTCGTGGTGCGAGAGCGCAGATCCATCGTGTAGATGTTCGCATTGCCTTCCTGCTGGAGGCTCATGATGACCTTCTGGCCGTCAGGCGAGAAGCGGGGCGCAAACGTCATGCCGGGAAAGTTGCCGACGACCTCACGCTGTCCGGTCTCAAGCTGCAGCAGGTAGACGCGGGGCTGGTTGCCCTCGAACGACATGTAGGTGACTTCCTGCCGGTTCGGCGAGAAGCGCGGCGTCAGGACGATGTCCCTGCCATTGGTCAGCTGGCGGACGTTGAAGCCGTCCTGATCCATGATCGCCAGCTGGCGCTGACGGGCATTCTTCGGCCCGCTCTCGGAGACGAAAACGACGCGGGTATCGAAATAGCCCTTTTCGCCGGTAATCCGCTCGTAGATGGCATCGGCGATGATATGGGCGACGCGGCGCCAGTTCTCCGGCTGCGTGAAGAACTGCTGGCCGGTCATCTGCTGGCCGGCGAACGTGTCCCACAGGCGGAATTCGGCGCGAAGCCGCCCGTCGCCCTCGCGGGTAACGCGGCCGGTGACGAGCGCCTGGGCATTGATGACCTTCCAGTCCTCGAAGCGCGGCTGCTGGTCCGGGTTGGAGATCTTCTCGATGAAGGCGCTCTTGTTGACCGGCGCGAACAGGCCGGAGCGCTGAAGGTCCGCCGCGATCACCTGGCTGATCTGCGCACCCAGCTCATTGCCGGATTGGAAGTCGGTAATGGCGATCGGCAGCGGCTCGACATTGCCCTTGTTGATGTTGATCTCCACCAGCGCGTGCGCCGGGGCGAAGCTCATGGCCATGCCGGCAAACGCGATCATCAGGCGGATGAAAGAACGTTTCATCATAATGTTCAGCCTTTCAGCTTTTACAGCATTTCGCTGGGGTCGAAGTTCACGACAACCTCGCTCCAGGCATCGTATTTTTCGACAGGGAGGTTCTTGAACGGCGCCGAGCGCATGACGGCCCGCAAGGCGCTGCCTTCGAGCGTGCGCCGGGCGGTGTCGGAACCGCCGGTCGCGAATACTTCGGGACGGCCGATGATCTGGCCGCTTTCATCGAGACTCATCCTGACCGTAATGATGACGCCCTCGGCACCCTCGATGCCGGCGATGATCGACCAGTTGTTCTGGATCTGGCCGCGCAGCGCGTCCATCTCGCTCTGGCTGAGCGTCGAGCCCGACGTCGTCTTCTTGCCTCCCAATGCCGCTGTCTCGGTCGAGCGCTTGGCGCCGCCGCCGGCAGCCTCCTGCTTGTTCAGCAGAGCGGCGATCTCATCGGCATTGAAATCGCTTTCCTTGGAAGAGGTCGACTTCGCCGTCTCCTGCTTCTTGTCCGCAACCTTCTTGTCGCTCGGCTTCTCGGCGGCTTTCGGCGTCTCGGGCTTCTTTTCCGCCGGCTTCTCGACAGGCTTTGCCTGCTCCTTCGGAGGCTCGGGCTTCGGACGGGCGGCCGGTACGGGAACGGCGTCGGGCAGCGGGATTTCCTCTGCGGTCGCTTCTTCCGGCACGGGTTCGGGTGTCGGTTCCGGAGCAGGTTCGGGCGCGATCTCGGGCTTGGCCTCGGGAAGTGCGGCGACCTCCGTGGGCTTGGGCGCCGTCTCTTCCGGGACGATCTCCTTGACCTTGTTCGTCTCGGTCGCCGGATTGGGCAACGGATTGTCCGTCTTCTCGGGCGCCGCCGCGACTTCCGTCTCGACCGGCTTCTTTACCGGTGTCGGCGGCGACTTCAGGTCGATGTCGTTGTCACCGGCATTCTCAGCATTCTCCACGATGTTCGGCTTGCTGGTCGGAACCGGCGCGGCCTTCTCCGCCATCGGAGCGTTCTTGTCGCCCTGCTGGATCTGCGTGATCGATTCGACAGGGATGATGTCGACCGGCAGCGCCTCGACGTCAGCCACGTCGAAAGAGGCCGGGGCGCCCAGGGAAAGGAGCGCCCAGCCAAGCACCATGGAGTGCAAAACGAGAGATGTCCCGAGACTTCCCTTCATCGCGACCCGATCACTGCTCCTGTTCCTGCAAGGTTACGAGGCCGATGTTCTTGAACCCGGCCGCGGAAATGCGCGCCATTACCTTCATCACCACGCCATAGGCCGCAGCCGTGTCGCCGCGCACATAGATGCGCTCGTTGTAGCCGGTGGTGGCGATCGCCTCGAGCTTCGGCACCACTTCGTCGATACCGATCGCCGTTTCCTGCAGATAGATTTCGCCGGCGGTGTTGACGGATACGGTGATCGGCTGGGTATCAGCATTCATCGCCTTCGCCTGCGTTTCCGGCAGGTCGATGGGCACGCCCACCGTCATCATCGGCGCCGCGACCATGAAGATGATGAGCAGCACGAGCATGACGTCCACGAGCGGCGTCACGTTGATCTCGCTCACGGGACCGTGCTTGCGCCCGCCGCGACGTCTGCGTCCACCGCTGCCGCCCTTGGCCCCAACAGACATACCCATGGCAGTGCCTCCTCCGACCGTCTACTGCGCTGCTGCGCGCGGCTGCAGCTTCTCGTCGATCTGCCGCGACAGGATGGCGGAGAATTCGTCGGCGAAACCTTCCATCCGGCTGGAGAGCTTGCCTGCCTCGGCGGAAAACTTGTTGTAGGCGATGACGGCGGGAATAGCCGCGACGAGGCCGATGGCCGTCGCCAGAAGCGCTTCCGCGATACCCGGCGCCACGACGGCGAGGTTCGTCGATTTGGACCCGGCAATCGCCTGGAAAGAGGTCATGATGCCGACAACGGTACCGAAGAGGCCGATGAACGGCGCCGCGGAACCGATCGTGGCCAGCGCGCCGAGCCGGGCTTCATAACCCTCGCTTTCGCGCGCCATGGTGACGTCCATTGCCCGATCGATACGCATCTGCAACCCGATCGGGGAGCGCGCACCGCGCTCGAAGCTCTTTTTCCACTCGCGCATGGCGGCGACGAAGATGGCGGCGAGGCCGCCGTTCTGGCGTTCCGCCAGTGTTCGGTAAAGCTCCTCGAGCGACTGGCCGGACCAGAACACCTGTTCGAACTGGTCGAACTGGCGCTTTGCCTTGCCGTAGCTGACATACTTGTCGATCACGATCGCCCAAGTCCAGACCGAGGCCGCGAGAAGACCGATCATGACCAGCTTGACGACGAAACCAGCCTGCATGAACAGCGCCCAGAGACTGACGTCGTGGGTCGCTGCAGCCAAACCTACCTCTTCCATCTATCCATTATCCCCGAATCCAAACGCCCGGCACATGACCGGGCGGGTTCAAAAGCGCTCTCGCGAAATCCCATGGTCGCTGTTTGCGCTCTACCCCAAGGTGCCCTGAGCTTTCAGCATGGCTTCTCGCTTTCAAATTTGGTCAAAGGAAGGCGTGCATTGCACAATTTCCCAGGCCTTCAGTAAGCACTCATTATGGTTAAGAATGTGTTATCGGCCCGTTACTTTGCGGAGCGAAGAAACTTCTCCGCGATCGTCTCCGGCAGTCTGCGCGGGCGGCCGTGACGGTTGATCACCGCGATGACCACCTTCGCTGCGATCAGCAGCGTATCGCCGCGGCGGATCTCCTGGTTCAGCACCATCTTCGCTCCACTTGCCTTCTCGGTGGCAGTCTGGATGGTCAGGATGTCGTCCATCCTTGCGGGCAGCTTGAAGTCGATCTCCATGCGGTGGACGACGAAGACGAGCCCTTCCTCGTCCGCCGCAAGCAGGTCGCTCTGCTCACATCCGAGGCAGCGCAGGTAATCGGTGCGGCCGCGCTCCAGGAAATGCAGGTAGCGCGCATGGTAGACGAGACCGGAAAAATCGGTGTCCTCATAGTAGACCCTTTGGACGAGCCGGTGCCCCGTCTCCGTCAGTTGGCCGGAAAGAAGAAAATTGTCAGTGGTCATCGTCATGCCTTAGTGGATCGTCGTGATGGACGGATGGCGGCGAAGCCGTCATGAGGTATTGTGTTCCTGTCACAAATCCTCCCTATCAGGAAACCGGGACCGACAACCAGCGGAGTTGATTCATGAAGATAGCAGTTCTCGGCGGCGATGGTTTCGTCGGATGGCCCACCTCCCTCCATCTCTCCGACGCCGGTCACGAGATCCACATCCTCGACAACCTGTCGCGCCGCTGGATCGACACCGAACTCGGCGTGCAGTCGCTGACGCCGATGGATTCCATCCAGGAGCGGACGCGCGTCTGGCATGGGGAAACGGGACGCCGCATCCACTTCCACCTGATCGATCTCGCCAAAGACTACGAGCTCCTGAAGGGCTGGCTCGCCAGGCACCGGCCGGATGCCATCATCCACTTCGCCGAACAGCGTGCCGCGCCCTATTCGATGAAGAGCGACCGCCACAAGAACTACACGGTCAACAACAACGTCAACGCTACGCACAACCTGCTGAACGCGATGGTGGAGCTCGACCTCGACGCGCATCTCGTCCACCTGGGCACGATGGGCGTCTACGGTTACTCGACCGTTGGGGCGGCGATTCCGGAAGGCTACCTGCCGGTTGGCATCGAGACCATGGATGGCCGCACCGTCAGCCAGGAAATCCTTTATCCGAGCAATCCCGGCTCCATCTACCACATGACCAAGTGCCTGGATCAGCAGCTCTTCGCCTTCTACGCCAAGAACGACGGCCTCAGGATCACCGACCTGCACCAGGGTATCGTCTGGGGAACGCATACGGAGCAGACCCGCCGCCATCCGCAGCTCGTCAACCGCTTCGACTATGACGGCGACTACGGCACGGTGCTGAACCGCTTCCTCATCCAGGCGGCCATCGGCTATCCGCTCACCGTCCACGGCACCGGCGGCCAGACTCGCGCCTTCATCCACATCCAGGACTCTGTCCGCTGCATCGAGATTGCACTCAAGAATCCGCCGCAGCGCAACAGCCGCGTCGAGATCTTCAACCAGATGACGGAAACGCACCGGGTCCGCGACCTCGCCGAAATGGTCGCCCGCATGACAGGCGCACAGATCGCCTGGCTGCCGAACCCGCGCAAGGAAGCGGCGGAAAACGACTTGGTGGTAAAGAACGAGAAGTTCCTGAACCTCGGGCTTGCCCCGACGACGCTGGGCGAAGGGCTGCTTGAAGAGATCGTCGACGTCGCCAAGAAGTTCGCCTACCGCGTCGACCGCTCCCGCGTCCCCGCCGTCTCCGCCTGGACCAGGGACATTGCCGCCAAGGTGGAGCACGATCCGGAAGGCAGGCGGCTGAAATCGGTGTCCTGATGCCGCCTGAATACGGCGGACAGGGCATATGCTCCGCCTCTCCCGCCCGTTCAGACCGTAGCTTCGTGACGCTGGTGACCAATGCCGACTACGCCATGGGCGCGACCGCGCTTGCACGGTCACTGCGGCTCACTGGAACGACTGCGGATATCGCCGTTCTGCATACCGGCGGCGTCGATACGACGGCGCTGGAGCCGCTGACGGCGCTTGGCTGCCGCCTGGTGAAAGTCGGCCACCTGCCGCTCTCCGACGCCTTCAACGCGCGCCACGCCCGCGGGAACATCCATGGCGCGGCCCCCTTCACGAAGGGCCGCAAGCCGGATTTCCACACGCCGCTCGACAACTTCTGCAAGCTGCGGCTCTGGGAGTTGGAAGAATACGGAAGATGCGTGTTCATCGATGCCGATGCGCTCGTGCTGCGCAACATCGACAAGCTGTTCGACTATCCGGAATTTTCCGCCGCTCCAAATGTCTACGAAAGCCTCCACGACTTCCACCGGCTGAATTCCGGCGTCTTCGTCGCCAGGCCATGCCGGCAGACTTTCGAACGCATGCTGGAGCGGCTGGACCGCCCGGACGCCTTCTGGCGGCGCACCGACCAGACCTTCCTGGAAGCCTTCTTTCCGGACTGGCACGGCCTGCCGGTGACCATGAACATGCTGCAATATGTGTGGTTCAACCTGCCGGAACTCTGGGACTGGCGGAGCATCTCGATCCTGCACTACCAGTACGAGAAGCCGTGGGAGAAGGAGCATCCGGAGGCGGACAGGCTGCGGCCGCTGATCGACCTGTGGCATGCCTTCCACGACGGACGCGACATTCCGGACATCGCAACCCTTCCCAATCCGGGCACGTCCTGATGAAGGTCCTCGTTTCCGGCGGCTCCGGCCTTGTCGGCCGCTATATCGTCAACGGACTGCTTCAGGCCGGGTATGATGTCGCGGTGGGCGGAAGGACACCGGCCCCACGGGACTGGTTCGTCAAGTCCGCCGATTTCGTCCCGCTCGTGCTCGATCCCGACGAAGACCAGCACCTTGCATTCAAGGGCATGGATGCCTTCGTTCACGCAGCCTTCGACCACCTGCCCGGAAAATACCGCGGCGGCGAAGGCGAGGATCCCGACCGCTTCCGCCGCCTCAATCTGGATGGAACGGTCAGGCTGTTCGAAACAGCGAAGGCGGCCGGGGTCGGGCGTACCGTCTTCCTGTCGAGCCGCGCCGTCTATGACGGGCTTTCGGAAGGCGAGGCACTTGACGAGACAGCCGTCCTCTCTCCGACCTTCCTCTATGGCCATGTGAAATTCGAAGCGGAGAAGGCGCTGCAATCGCTATCCGGTCATGACTTCGTCATAACCAGCCTGCGCTTGACCGGCGTCTACGGCAACCTCCGTCCCAACAAGTGGGACGACCTTTTTGCCGACTATCTGGCGGGCCGTCCCATTGTTTCCCGCGCAGGCACGGAGGTGCACGGCAGCGACGTCGCATCCGCAGTGCGGCTTATGCTGGAGGCCGACATTGGAGACATCAATGGCAGAGCCTTCAATGTCTCCGACATCATAGTCAACACGGTCGACCTCCTCCCGCACGTTCCGACCCGTCTTGACCCTGCAGGACAAACGGTGAAGCCCATGAACACCGGGCGGATTTCAACCTTGGGCTGGACATCCGGGGGGTATCCTCTTTTGGAAAGGACGCTTTGCGAACTCTATCGAGCCTACCGAATAGATGGCCATCCGGGACTTCGCGCTTTAGCTGCACCAAAAAACAGAAAATAACCTCTGGTTGTATGGACTGAAATCTGTTTAACTCCCTGCGTGTGTAAAGCGCACCGGTGCCGTGGCTGTTTCACGGTCTTCGATAGGGGGAAGCATCAATGCCCATTGAAACTCTGAATCCGGATGTCTGGAAGCTGGTTGGCCACCTGGACGGCACGTGGACAGCGAATGGCGGGGAAAACTACGGTTGGGGAAGCGTGCCCACCGAGAGCCAGACACTGACGGCCGCGGCAATCCTTCCGGTCTATAAACTGCAACAAGGCGATCAAAGCCAACTCAAGGACTACTACCTGGTCGCGGGCGACACCTATCACGGCATCCAGGGGTCTCCCTCCAACCCGTCTGCGAACTGGGTTTCGGTAGGGTTCTATGCCAACTACATGAACCTTGAGATCCGATGCACCACACCCGGTGCGCGGGTGTTGACATTCGGTCCCAACAGCACGGTCGAGCAGGCGACGATCAGCTTCTCGATCGGCGGAGAGTTGAGCGGAGAGGGCGGAATGGAAGGAGGCAAGGCAGGAGGATCCCTGAGCGCAAGCGTCGGCGTGAGCTTCACGGCATCGGAAGTTTCATTCGCTGCTCGCCCCGCAACGAGCTCCATATCCTGGCGCGCGAGCCTTCCCGGCGTCGGTTGGCTCGGCCCGGCGGTTCCACCCAATCCAGCTAGGCCGTCATATGCCGGCTACCTCTGGAACCCGGCGGTGATCTTTGAGCTTCCCCAGGGACAAACACCGGCGCTTGAAGGTACGTTCCTCGTCGATTTCGAGTACAACTGGACGCGAGGCATACGGAAGCGGGCGTTCAACAAGCCTATCGCGCTCAGCTATCAGCCGGAGAAGCACGCGATGGATGTCGAAGCGAAGCTTCCTACCATCCTTGAACGCCTGACAGAACTGGGTGCAACTCCAGGAACGCCGGGGCGCACCGACAACTTCCTGGCTGCGCTCCGGAGTTCCGGGGCCATCAAGGGCTTTGACGACAGCAACGTGAAACTGCTTGTCATCGCTCCGACAAACCAAGCCATCGAGGGTTATTTCTCCGCCAATCCAACGGTTGCAGCAGCTGCGGTCTCACCCGCAAACGCTCGATGGCTGGAGGATTTTCTTGGTGAAAGGATCAGGCCTCTGGGCGGAGGCACGCTGAGTTCGGACACCCTCGCCCGGCTTCGGAAGGCAACCTCATCCCAGGGAGAATCGTTCGACTGCGCCGATGGCACGCTGCACCTCACGGATGAATACGAGGTGGATGCGAACCTGTTGAGCGCAGCGGATGAACTCCTTCATTCCAGCCGGTAACCTCCTATCGGAGCGGCGCGCCGCGGCCGCTCCGGCACAAACACCGGCGACTTTCGTTCTCCTTCAGTTCCGGCTGCCGCCCGAACACCCGGCCACAGGCAGTTCATAGCGCCGGAACGCCTTCCGCGACATGTCAGAGTCGAGATTGTTGTCGTCCCAGACGACGTGGCAGGTCGTCTCGGGCAGGTTCTCGATCTTGCCCGCCAGGAAATAGGGCGGCAAGTCGAAGGCCTTCAGCCCGGCTTCCGTCGCCGGAATCCAGCGAAACTCAAGCGGATGCTCGTCCTGCACCCGGTGCACGACGTCGTCGACATGAAACGGGAAATGCTCAGGCACATCCATCAGATAGTAAAAGCCGAGCTCGTGCCAGTCACGGTCCTCATAGTGGAAGAAGTTCTCCACGACCCACAGCAGCCGGCCGACGGTCACCTCGACGCCCAGTTCCTCGATCATCTCCCGATGCAGCGTCTGCGCACTTTCCTCGCCGAACTCCGCCCGTCCGCCCGGCAGGGTCCAGAACGCTTCGTGCGTCGCGCGATGAACGAGGAGATGGCCGTCACGAAACCCCAGCCCGGCCACCCGCATCTGGAAGATGCGCTTCGGCTTGAGCTTCATCCGAAGCCGGTAGTCGCGCAGCTTGTCCTTCTTACTCATCGTCAAACTGGATCCGGAACTGTGCCGCTTCGAGGTCCTTCGGCGGCTGCAGGCCGAGGTGCTTCCAGGCGGTCGCCGTCAGAACGCGGCCGCGCGGCGTCCGCTGGATGAAACCCTGCTGGATCATGTAGGGCTCGATGATGTCCTCGATCGCATCGCGCGGTTCGGAAAGCCCTGCGGCAATCGTCTCGATGCCAACCGGGCCGCCACCGAAGTTCATGGCGATCATAGTGAGATAGCGATTGTCGAGCTGGTCGAGGCCGCGATTGTCGACCAGGAGGCGGGTCAGCGCCTCGTCGGCGATCTCGCGCGTCACGGCTTCCGCCCGCGCCACCTCGGCAAAATCGCGCACGCGCCTGAGCAGGCGGCCGGCAATGCGCGGCGTCCCGCGGGCACGGCGGGCGATCTCGCGCGCGCCGTCATCGGTCATCGGCAGGTTCATCAGGCGCGCCCCGCGGCGCACGATCAGTTCCAGTTCCTCGACCGTGTAGAAGGCGAGCCGGACCGGAATGCCGAAACGGTCGCGCAGCGGCGTGGTGAGAAGGCCAAGCCGCGTGGTGGCGGCCACGAGAGTGAACTTCGACAGGTCGATCTTCACGGAACGCGCCGCCGGCCCCTCCCCGATGATGAGGTCGAGCTGGAAATCCTCCATGGCCGGATAGAGGATTTCTTCCACCGCCGGGTTGAGCCGGTGGATCTCGTCGATGAAGAGCACGTCCCGCTCTTCCAGATTGGTGAGCAGCGCCGCAAGATCGCCGGCCTTGGCGATGACCGGCCCGGAGGTGGAGCGGAAGTTGACGCCGAGCTCCTTCGCCATGATCTGCGCCAGCGTCGTCTTGCCCAGCCCCGGCGGCCCGACGAACAGGACGTGATCCAGCGCCTCGCCGCGGTTCTTCGCGGCCTCGATGAAGACCTTCAGGTTGGCGCGGGCCTCCGCCTGGCCGGTGAACTCGTCCAGCGACTGCGGGCGCAGCGTCGTGTCGAGGTCCTCGCCCCGTTTTTCCGGTGAAATCAGGCGGGCGGCATCACTCATGTCAAAAGTTCCATTCCGGGGACTGTACGGGCGGCCTTGATGTCGAAAGTCACCGTTGCCAGACAGCCGGCGCGTTTTGCGTATTCGGCGACGAGATAGTCCGCGACGTCGAAACTCGTGAGCCCGGCAGCGGAAAACACTTCTCTCATCAACGCGGGATCCTCAAAGACGACCTCGCGGCTGTCCAACAGGCCGAGAAAAACCGTAGCGATCTGCTGGTTCTTGAAGCCATAACTCCGGCTCATGACCCAACAAGCCTCCGCAAATACGAAGAGCGAGATGTAGGCGGGACTTTCCGATGATCTGGCGCGAAAGAATTCAGCGGCGCTTGCGTGCTGCTTCGGATCGTCCTTCATCAGAAATCTCAGCAGCACGTTGGTGTCGATGCCAATCACGCACAATTCTCCGATCGTCCGCAGCCAGGGCTTCCGCCACCGCGTCGTCCATTCCCTCGACTGTCAGACCTCTACCGCTCCGTGGGCGCCCCAGAATCCCGGCAAATTCCATGATGCTTCTCGTCTTCGCTCGAAGCTTGACCTCCCCGTTCTCGATCGAGAAGTCCATCTGATCTCCAGGCTGAAGATCAAGATGCCGTCTGACCTCGATCGGGATGGTCGTCTGTCCTTTAGATGTCAATTTCGCTATATAACCCATAGGGGGCCTCCGATCCTTACTTCAGACAATAGTAAGGAATAGATCCTTCGGCAACGAAGGATCACCGCGCCAGTTCCTTCAGCCCGAGCCGGATCAGTTTGGCGCTGTCGGCCCCTTCCCCGGCGGCTTTCAAGGCGGCCGCGACCGCATTGGCCGCCTGATCCCGCGAATAGCCGAGATTGGTGAGCGCCGAGACCGCATCGGCCACCGGCGCCGATGCGACACCCTCCCCAAGTTCCTGCTTCAGACCGATATTGGCCGATGCCTCCCCGGCGAAGGCCGGCGCCTTGTTCTTCAACTCCGTCACGATCCGGGCCGCGACCTTCGGCCCCACCCCCGGCGCTCGCGAGACGGCCGTCTTGTCCTGCAGCGCGATGGCATTGGCGAGTTCCGACGGCGTCAGGGTCGACAGCACCGCAAGAGCCACCTTTGCCCCCACGCCCTGAACGCTCTGCAGGAGATTGAACCACTCCCGCTCCAGCGCCGACAGGAAGCCGAACAGCTTCAACTGGTCTTCGCGGACATAGGTCTCGATGAACAGCACCACCGCCTCGCCCACCGCACCCACCCTCGAAAGGGTACGGGACGAGCAGAAGGCTTCGTAGCACACGCCGTGCACATCCACGAGAAGGTGATCGTCGCCGATCTCTTCGATGGTGCCTTTGAGCTTGCCGATCATGGATGAGGTCCGTCAAGGATGGGTTTCAGGTGTAATGAGGGGAACTTCAGGGAAGTAGCGGCGGTAGCCTTGCGGATCGCGCGTCAGGATCGAATAGCCGCGGACCAGGGCATGCGCCCCGATGAGCAAGTCTGGCAGCACACGCTCGCGCGCACCGCCAGCCTTCCGGTACAGGCCAAAAGCAGCACCGGCCGCGAAGGCGGCAGCCCACGGAAGGCCTTCACGCCGGAAATCTTCCGGGAGCAACAGCGTCTCGACCTCGCTCATATCGCGATAGCGTACCGAAAACTCCGCATAGATGACCGGGTTGATCGCCAGCGGCACTCGCCCGGCGAGCCTTGCGAGCGCGCGACGGGACCACTCGAGCCAGACAGGATCGCGCACGGCGATATCGACGAGGACATTGGTATCGACCAGGACGGCCATATCAGCGATCTCGGGTCATGCCCATCAGGACATCCGCGTCGATGGACGGGTCCCCGGTCCCCTCGATGCGCCGCAACCTCGCCATGAACCCCTCCAGCCGCTGCCGCTCCTGCTCGTGCAGCGGATCATTCTTCGGCGCGACAGTCAGCTTGCCGTTCTCCACGGTGAAGACCACTTCGGAATTGGGCTCGATGCCGACCAGTTCCCGCAGATCCCGCGGTATGGTGACCTGCCCTTGGACGTGACGCGCATGATTGTGCTCCGGTTTGGTAATACCTATTCCGACCGTCGGAACAAGTCAAGAACAAGCAGGCGCCACCGGATGTCTTGCGGAGCTTCCCAACCGCGACATGAATCTGCGAGTTTTCTTGGGCCGGCAGCATTCTAGGCCGAAGCCAGCACCTTCCGCATCCTCTCGCCGCCGCGGTTATGGGCATGGCAGATTGCGATGGCGAGCGCGTCGGCGGCGTCGTTGCCGATGAAGGTCGCCTTCGGCATCAGGATCTTCAGCATCATGTGGATCTGCTGCTTTTCGCCGTGCCCTACGCCGATGACGGCTTTCTTGACGGCGTTCGGCGCATATTCGGAGACTCGCAATCCCGCTCTCGCCGGCACCAGCATCACCACGCCGCGCGCCTGGCCGAGCTTCAGCGTTGCCACCGCATCCTTGTTGACGAAGGTCTGCTCCACGGCCGCTTCGTCCGGTCGGTAGGCGTGCACCACCTCGGCGAGGCCGTCATGTAGCTGGCAGAGCCGGGAGGCGAGATCCATGTCGCCGTCCGAGGTGACGGTGCCGGAAGCCACGAAGCGCAGGCTGTTGCCCAGCGTCTCGATGATACCCCATCCCGTGCGGCGCAGGCCGGGGTCGATGCCGATGATGCGAATCGTGTCAGTCATGCAGGCCACTCTAAAGCCTTGGTCTCGGTCCTGTCATGCGGGATGTGAACAAAACAAAAACAAATCTTCCGGATGCGGTTAATTCGCTGTTAACGCTGCCGGCCGAGTCCCGTGTAAAAGCCCGCGTCGCTGTGCAACACTCTTCCGCCTGGTGAATTAGGTCGCCAGAACATGCGCATACGGAATCATGAGGAGGCCGACATGCGGGATCGAGATCGTCTCGAGAGCGAACTGCTGGAACTTCGCGCGGTGGCGGATGCCCTTGACGGCAGCCTTCGCAGACTAGCCTCCGGCGACATCTATCAGAACATCGATGTGCCGTTCCCGCGCCCCTTCGAAGGGATGCGCAAGGATTTCAACCGCGGCCTTGACACCGTCGCCCGCAGCATCGACGAGATCATCAGCCGCACGCGGGAACTCCGCTCCGAGGCGGCTGAACTCGGCGACAGCCTTCGCCGCTCCGGGGAAGAGGGTGCCCGCCGGTCGGCAACGGTATCGGCAGCGGTCGCGGCGCTTGGGAGCGCTGCGGGCAATAGCCGCAACCAGTCCGCCCGCTGCGGGCATATCTCCACCATCGTCCACAATGCGCGCCTGGATCTCGGCCGGCCCCGTCAGGCTGCGGGCGAGGCCGCCCGCGAGGCGCGGCAGGCCTGCCGTTCACTGGAAAACCTGAAGATGCTCGCCGAGGACCTGCACTCCGTGCTGCGGGAGGCGTCGTTCCTCGCCCTCAATACCGGTGTCGATGCCGCGCATGCCGGCCCCTCCGGAGCAACCACGCTCGATATGGCCAAGGGCCTGCATGCCATGACCCAGAAGGTCGGCGCGACCGCCGTGGCGATCGCGGAGGCGGCCGACCAGGCGCTCGGCGCCGCCGGGTCCGGAGCACGGAAGATGGAGGAACTGGACCGGGAATTCGATGCGCTGAACCTTTATCTGGAAGCGGTGGATAGCCAGGTTGGCGCGCTCGGCGAAAGTGCCGAAGGTCTGGAAGCGAGCCTTGCCTCGACCCGCACCGACCTGGCCGCCCTGTCGAAGAAGCCGGAAACGGCAGAAGCGGAAACCTCACATCCGCCGCAGTTCCACCTGGATGCAATCGATCGCGCGGCCGCCGAAATCGCTCGCCAGGCCGGCCGGTTCACGCCTGTGCGGACGCTCTACCCGCCGCTCCCCCCCTCCCCCTCCCCCGGCAGCCGGGGGCATCTGCGGCTGGTGAAGTCGTAAGGAGTTCGTCTCGGCGGAAGCCGTGACGGATCGGGTCTCGTATTGGCGGATCGAATGCCTACATGCATTGCACGATCCGCCGATACTCTACAGGACCTCATATGATTCCCTTCTCCATTCTCGATCTTTCCCCCGTACCCGATGGGCTGGAGGTGCGCGATGCGCTGGACCAGTCGCGCCGGATTGCGATCGCGGCCGAAGATGCCGGCTACAAGCGCATCTGGCTGGCCGAGCATCACGGCATGCCCGGTATCGCCAGCGCCGCGACCTCCGTCGTCATCGGCCATATCGGCGCCGCCACGACGCGCATCCGCATCGGTTCCGGTGGGATCATGCTGCCCAATCATTCGCCGCTGGTGATCGCCGAGCAGTTCGGAACGCTCGCTGCCCTCTTCCCCGGCCGTGTCGATCTCGGATTGGGCCGCGCCCCCGGCACCGACATGCGGACCGCCCGTGCGCTTCGCCGAAACCTGGAGGCCGGTGCCGAGAACTTCCCGCACGATATCGTCGAACTGCAGCGGCTGCTCGGCATCCCGACGGAGGATCAGCCCATCCTGGCGATCCCGGGGGCAAATTCCAACGTCCCGCTCTGGCTGCTCGGGTCCAGCCTCTACAGCGCCCATCTGGCGGCGGCGCTTGGGCTTCCCTATGCCTTCGCCTCCCATTTTGCGCCGGACATGCTGCTCGACGCGCTGGCCATCTACCGCGAACGCTTCCAGCCGTCGGAAGTGCTGGACAAGCCCTATGCGATGGTCGGCGTGATGGGTGTGGCAGCGGATACGGACGAGGAGGCGGCCCGCCTCTTCACCTCCTCGCAGCAGCAGTTCATCAACCTGCGCCGCAACGTTCGCGGCAAGTTCCCCAAGCCCGTCGATACGATGGACGGCCTCTGGTCGGAGATGGAGCGGATGAGCGTCGAACACACGCTCCGCTACGCCGCAGTGGGTGCGCCTTCGACGCTGGAGGCGAAGCTTTCGGGCTTCCTGACGGAGACGGGCGCGGATGAACTGATCGTCTCGATGCCGATCCACGACATCGAGGCACGGCTGCGGTCCGTCGAACTCTTCGCGGGCCTGCCGTTGATGGAGAAGGCGCTCTAGCGCCTCCTCCGAATTCGGATCAGGCCGAAAGCTTGGCCATGACTTCTTCCGACACCTCGAAGTTCGAGTAGACGTTCTGCACGTCGTCGTCGTCTTCGAGGTTGTCGATCAGCTTCATCAGCGACTGCGCCTTTTCCTCGTCGACGGGAACCGTGTTCTGCGGCTTCCAGACGGCTTTGACCGTCTCCGCCTCGCCGAGGCTCGCCTCGAGTGCCTTGGACACTTCTCCGAGGTTTTCGAAGGCACAGGTGATGGTGTGGCCCTCCTCGTCGGTGACCACATCGTCGGCGCCCGCCTCGATTGCAGCTTCCATCACTTTGTCGGCATCGCCGGCATCCGGCTTATAGGTGATTTCCCCGACACGGTCGAAGGAGAAGGAGACCGAACCGGTCTCGCCCAGCGCGCCGCCGGCCTTGGTGAAGATCGAGCGGACATTGGACGCGGTGCGATTGCGGTTGTCGGTCAGCGCCTCGACGATGACGGCCGTTCCGCCGGGGCCGTAGCCCTCGTAGCGGACTTCCTCGTAGTTCTCCGCGTCACCCCCGGCGGCCTTCTTGATGGCTCGCTCGATATTGTCCTTCGGCATCGACTGCGCCTTGGCGTTCTGGATCGCCAGGCGCAAGCGCGGGTTCATTGCCGGGTCGGGCATCCCGGTCTTGGCGGCGACGGTGATTTCGCGCGCGAGCTTGGAGAACATTTTCGACCGCACGGCGTCCTGCCGGCCCTTGCGGTGCATGATGTTTTTGAACTGTGAATGGCCAGCCATGGCACCCCTGATGACGTCTATCTCATGGAATGCCGGGGGTTATAGTTTCGAAGAGGCGCCGGTTCAAGCGCCACCGGCAGTTTGGACACACGCCTGCGGCTCACATTCCCTGCGGCACGAGGATCGTGGGACGCTTGGGAAGCGTGCGCATCGAGACGCGGATGATCGGCTCGCTGGCATAGCGGATGTCGAACTTGCCGGCCAGCATGCCGAGAAAGCGATCGAGCGCGCTCGGCCGGTGCATCGGCAGGATCAGTGAGGAGCGCAGCCTGTCGGCTACCCGGCTCATGCTGTCGGCACCCATTGTCAGGCCGCCGTCGACCGGCACCATCAGGATGTCGAGCCGGCCGATCTCGGCATAGTGGCTGTCGGTGAGCTCATGATGGAGGTGGCCGAGATGACCGATGCAAAGGCCGGCGATCTCGAAGATGAAGATGGAGTTGCCGTTCTCTTCGAAGGCACCGTCCCAGGAGCGAATGTCGGTTGTGACGTTGCGGATATAGGCGTCCCCCACCACCACATTGTGCTGCGCCTTTTCTCCCGGCACGTCGCTCCAGCCCGGCAGGACCTCCTCGATGCCGGCATCGGGCGCCAGCGTGAAATGCGTCGAATGCGCCTTGTTCATCGTCACCACGTCCGGCACGCGGACGGGCCGGTATACGCCGCTGTAGTCGGTGGCGATGCCGACGCCGGCGGGCGTTTCGATGAAATAGGTGGAGTGGCCGACATAGGTGATCTCCACGGTCTCCTTGTCGGCAAGATCGGACTGCGGCTCGGCCTGTGCGCGAATGACGGGAAGTCCCTCGGTCGCGGACAGGCTGGCGAACTGCCCCCCCGGCAGGGAATACGCGATGGCCTGGCACTGACTGACCGCCATGGCCGCCTCCTGTGCGGCGGCGGAGCCGGAGACGATGATACCGAAAAGAACGAAGGCGAAAGTCCGCAGCATCATGCCACTCCCTGGTCCGGTACCGGGGAAGGATGCTGCAAGGGATCAAACCGGTCCAGCCGCCTGCTGGTCCGTAGGGCTCACATTTCCGTCATCCGGAGAGGGCGGCGTTCAGCTCCAGAAGGGGGGAATGGTCTCTTCCAGTCGCGGGCCGATCCTGAGCGGCGCGATCTTTTCGGCAAGACCGGAACTGTCGGATATATCCACGCCCACGCCGCAGATCGTCGCCGGCCCGCTTGCCGCCTCGAAGCGACCCTTGGGCATCTTCGAGATGAAGCGGTTCAGCGGCTCTTCCTTGTCCATGCCGAGTGAGCTGTCGTAGTCGCCGCACATGCCCGCATCCGACATGTAGCCGGTGCCGCCGTTGAGGATCTGACAGTCCGCCGTCGGCACATGGGTATGCGTACCGACGACGAAACTGGCGCGCCCGTCGACGAAATGGCCGAAGCACTGCTTTTCGCTGGTCGCCTCCGCATGGAAGTCGAAGACGATCGCGTCCGCCTGTTCCTTGAGCGGACAGGCTGCGAGGATGGCTTCGGCGCTCTTGAAGGGATCGTCGAGCTCGGGATGCATGAAGACCCGGCCCATGATGTTCGCGACGAGGATCCGGGCGCCGTTACGGGCATAGTAGATGCCCGATCCGCGGCCCGGCGTGCCGGATGGATAGTTGGCCGGGCGGAGGAACTGCTCGTGGCGATCGGCGAAGACAACGGCTTCCTTCTGGTCCCAGACATGGTTGCCGGTCGTCACCACATCCGCGCCGGCATTGATGGTTTCGAGGTATATGTCTTCCGTGATCCCGAAGCCGCCGGCAGCGTTCTCGCCGTTGACGATCACGAAATCGAGCCGCAGGTCGGAGATCAGGCCGGGCAGGCGCTCCCACACCGCCGTCCGGCCACTCTTGCCAACCATGTCACCGAGAAACAGAAGCCGCATGCTCGTCCAATCAAATCATCCGAAGTGGCGCAGACCGCTTTCGGTCAGCACGGCCGGCAGCCTGATATCGTGGGGTTCAGCGGGGACTGATGCCACTTCCTGGCAGTTGAATGCAATGCCGATCAGCATAGGATCCTGCCCTTTTTCGCGCAGCCGCGCGATGGCCCGGTCGTAATAGCCGCCCCCGTAGCCGATCCGGTGACCCGCCGCGTCGAAGGCTGCGACCGGCACGAGCATGAGATCGGGTTCCAGCACCTGCGCCTCCGGACCGGGAGCGGACGTGCCGAAACCGCACGGAACCAGCTCGGCTCCGGGAACCAGTTCGCGGAATTCCAGGCGCTCCTTGTCGAGGATCACCGGGACGCAGATGCGGGCGCCGCGGCTGCGCAGCCCGGCCATCAGCGGCCTGGTGTCCACCTCCGAGCGGATTGGCAGGAAGCCCGACACCACGCGTCCCTGCCCTATCTCGATACGATTGAGCCCATGTTCTGCCAGCGCGAGACTTCTCTCGATACGCTCGGCGGCGGGAATGGCGTCCCGCGCGGCAAGCCGCCCCGCTCTCAGCTCGGCCTTCCGTTGGCTCGATGGTATCAACCCTCGGCCCCCTCCGCCCTACGCACCAGCAGCTTGTCGATCCGCCGCCCATCCAGGTCGATGACCTCGAACAGCCAGCCCTGGCGTTCGAACTGCTCGCCCAATTCCGGCAGGTGCTTGATCTCGTCCAGCACGAAACCGGCAACCGTCTCATAGTCCGGATGTCCGTCGACGCGCAGGCCCATTTCATGGGAGAATTCGTCGATCGGCATCCAGCCGGCGACGAGGAAGGAGCCGTCGTCGCGGGCGACGATGGCCGGTTCCTCCGTCTCGTCCTCCTGGAATACGCCGGTGATGGCTTCGAGGATGTCGCCGGAGGTGATGATTCCCTCGAAGTGACCGTACTCGTCGTAGACGAGCACCATGTGCGAAGGCGTGCGCCGCAGCGCCTGGATGACGTCCAATGCTCCCGTCAGGTCCGACACCACCGGCGCCTCCCGCATCAGGGTCCGGATGTCGAGGTTCTTGCCGGTGGCGATGAAATCGAAGGCGTCCTTGACGAAGAGAACGCCCAGGATCTCGTCGGAACTGCCGTTGCGGACCGGCAGCCGCGAGCGCGGGGTGGCCCTCAACTGTTCCCGGATTTCCGCCGCATCGTCCTCGATATCCACGACTTCGACGTCGCGACGCGGCGTCATCAGCCCGCGGGCGGTGCGGTCGGCAAGGCGCATGACGCCGGAGATCATCGCTGATTCCTCGGTCTCGATGACGCCGGCACTCTGTGCCTCGGCCAGCACGGTGCGGATTTCCTCGTCCGTCACGCGGTCGGCCGATTCGCCCTTCTGTCCCAAGAGCCCGAGGATGAGCTTACCCGACACGTCGAGGAGCCAGACGAGCGGCGCCCCGATCTTGGCGACCAGCGTCATGGCCGGCGCCACGCGGGCAGCGACGGATTCCGGCGCCCGCAGCGCGATCTGCTTCGGGACCAGCTCTCCGACGATAAGGGAAAGATAGGTGATCGCGACGACGACCGTTCCGACGCCGAGCGCATCAGACCAGTTGTCGGCGAGCCCCTGTGCCTCCAGCCATGCGGCGAAACGCGTTCCGAGGGTAGCGCCGGAGAAGGCACCGGAGAGAATGCCGACGAGCGTGATGCCGATCTGCACGGACGACAGGAACCGGCCGGGATCGTCGGCGAGCCGGATCGCCATCCTGGCTCCGTTATTGCCCTGCTCCGCCATCACCTTCAGCCGAACGGGACGGGCCGAGACGACGGCAAGCTCGGACATGGCCAGAACTCCGTTGAGGACGGTAAGGGCCAGGACGATGAGGATTTCGGTTAACAAGGGGCACTCTCAGTTGGGACTAAACCTACGGCCGGCGCACGATCGAGACAAAAGCTTGCGAGCCGGGGGCATCGGGATTCCGATAGCGGCGATCATATCCGCCCATGGCAGCACCATCATCCGTGAGGAAGAGGATAGGGCCGGGCCGCGCCCGTGGCAATGGCGGCTGCCTCGATGATCATTGCTGTCAAGCCTCCAGGGCCAGCAGGAGCTCCGCCCGCGTGCCGCTCTGTTTCTGCCGGTATTCCACAGACGAACCGAGTGTCGCCGCCATCGACTTGACGATGCGGCTGCCGAGCCCCGTGCCCTTCGGCGTGTCGTGCTCGCTCCATCCGATCCCGTCATCTTCCACGACCAGCAAAACCTTGCCGGCGCCGTCGCGTCTCACGCTGACGCGAACCTCGCCCTCGCTTCCCTCGGGGTAAGCGTATTTGATCGCGTTGGTCAGCAGTTCGGTGACGATCATTCCAACCGAAACGGCACGGTCCGACGTCAGCGAAACCGGGTCGGCCGCAAGCCGGATGACCAGGCCCCGCTGCTTCATATCGACCGAATTCTGTACTTCCTTGACGAGCGTGGAGAGGTATTTGTCCAGCTCGACATTGCGGACGTCGTCGGAGGTGTAGAGGCTCCGGTGCATGCCGGCGATGGCGGTGATCCGGGCCTGCGTCTCGGCGAGGGCCTGCTTCACCTCGTCGCTTTTGCTGTTGGAGACCTGCAGGCGGATGAGGGCCGCGACGAGCGCAAGGCTGTTTGCCACCCGATGGTTCACTTCCGCGAGGAGAACTTCAGCCCGTTCCTTTCCGAGCCGGATTTCCTGGTCCGCCTTTTCCTTCGCCTTACGGAGTTCGGCATTTGCGATCGCCTGGCGGAGCGCGCTGTCCATCAGCGGCCAGAACTCCTCGCCGACCGTCTTGATGACGTAGTCGGAGGCTCCCGTCTTCAGCGCCTCGATTGCGATGGTCGCGTCGCTCGATCCGGTGACATAGATCACCGGAAGCAGGATGCCGCGATCCTTCAGCATGCGCAGGATGTCGAAGCCGGTCTCGGATTTCAGATAGTGGTCGAGCACGATGGCGTCGAAGGGACTGTTCGCCAGCGCGGCCAGGGCCGACGCGGAATCCGCGGCATGCACCACCTCGTAGCCGGCACGCCCGAGATATCTCTGCGCCAGGCGTGCCAGCGCGAGATCGTCATCGACATAAAGAACCGCTTGCGGCATCTGCTTCCGTTATTGCCCCGGAACCTGCATGACTGAGAAGAACAGCCCGAGTTGACGGATCGCGTGTGCGAAGCTGTCGTAGTCAACCGGCTTCGTGATGTAGACGTTGGCGCCGAGATCATAGCAGCGCTGAATTTCCCGCTCGTCATCCGTGGTCGTCAGGATGACAACCGGCAGGCGCTTCGCATGTGCGTTGGACTTCACCTTCTCCAGAATGTCAATGCCCGACATGTCCGGAAGGTTGAGATCGAGCAGGATGAGCAGGTGACGGTCCTGCATATTTGTGCCAGTGCGGTCGGTACCCAGAATGTAGTCCAGAGCGGAATTGCCGTCGGTGAAAGGCACGATCTCGTTGTTGACGCCTGCGCGCCGGACGTTCTTCTCGATGAGGCGCGCATGCCCCTCATCGTCCTCGACCATCACAATGGTGACTTCCTTGGCTGCAGCTTTCATGACCCGCTACTCCTGACAAACTGGGACAGATCCGTGGGTAGGCGGATGATGAAAGTGGATCCGCCCCCCAAGGTCGACATCACGGTAATCTCGCCGCCTAAATTTCTGACTAACGATCGCACGTGGGCGAGCCCTATACCCTCTCCCGACTTGTCTTGCACGCCCGATCTGCGGAAAAGCTCGAAAACCCGTTCGTGATCCTCCGGCGCGATGCCCCGCCCGTTGTCTTCCACCTCGATGCGGACGGAGTTACGGCGGGCGGGCATGGCGCGCACTGCAAGCTGAAGCGGACGGTCAGGATGTCGGTATTTAACGGCGTTGTCGAACAGGTTACCGAAGATCTGCTCCAGCGAAAAACGGTCCGACACCATTCCCCTTGCGCCGCCGACGGCGATATGGATCTGGCCGCCTGCCTCATCCACCTGGTGGTAGATGGCGGCTGCAGTATTTTCGAGAAGCTCTTGGAGGTTGACGGGTTCCGGCTTCAACTCCCGTCGGCCATCGCGCGAGATTTTCAGGATTGCGTTGATTAGCGCGTCCATCTTTTTCGTCGACGAGCGGATGAACGAGATCGCCTCCGGCAGATCCTCCTCGACGGCAAGGCGCGCATCCCGTACCTGATCCTCGGCCAGCGTCTTCCCCTCCGCAAGGACATAGGACTTGATCGTCGCAAGCGTCGCGTCCAGTTCGCTGGTGAAACCCATGATGTTGACGAGAGGGGCGCGCAGGTCGTGTGAGACGATATAGGCGTAGCGCTGGATCTCGCGGTTCGCCTGCATCAGGTCTTCGGTCCGCTCCTCGACACGCTCCTCAAGGCTGGCATTGAGTTCCTCGACCACCGTGCGCGCCCGCGAGAGCTCGCGCACATGCTGTGCGACGATCAGAATAGCGCCGCCGACCACCGCGATGATGACGATGCCGCCACCGATCGCGAACCACTGCATCCGGTCGGCCGAATCCGCCAGTTCCTCCGCCCCCGTGTCCAGCCTGGCCTGAAATGAGTCGATGAGGTTCTGCAGCAGTTCACGGGCCTCGCTCATGACCTGCCGCCCATAGTCTGCTCGCACGACAGCGATGGCCCCGGCCAGGTCGCCGTCCTCCACCATCTCCACCGTTTGCCGCAACTCCGAGAGCTTCTCATTGATCAGAAACTCGATTCTGGCGATTTGCTCGGCCATCGATGCTTCTGCCCTGAGAGCGGTTCGCAACCGTTCAAGGCGTACTGGAAGTTCATTGAGGGACTGATTGTACGGTTCCAGGAACGCCTTGTTCTGGGTCAGCAGGTAGCCCCGCTGGCCGGTTTCGGCGGCGTGAAGCAGGAGCAGCATGTCGGCAGACGCCGAACGGGCACTGCGCAACTGCATGACGTTGTTAAAATACGACTGCGTCATCCTCGCCTGGAACAGCGACGAAAGCACGATCCCGACAAGGATCGCAGCCCCAACCAGCAGCATGAGAATTGAGGAGCGGGCAAAGGCATTGGTACTGAGCGGCATGATGTCCCGGGGAGTTGAAGGCCCGTGAAACTTGGCCGCGGCGGCTGCAAAGTCAAGTCTTGCTGCCGCCTCCCATTCACATGCGCCCTTTAAAGCACCGGAAGATCGGACGACCTGCCTACAGTTGGCCCCGAACGGGAGTAGCATGATGGGCTACAGCGCCACCTCCGTTTTCGCCCAAGGTATTCTTCAGCCATTGCTAAATCTCGCACTATTCCGCGGGATAAAACCGGCTAATCTCCATTTCGGGTGTCGAGGGTCGTGCGATGGAAAATAGCGTCGTTCTGATTGCGCAGAGCAACCTTTTCAACGTTCGCATCGTGGAGAACGGGGTTTCGAGCGAGAAGCAGTTCCGCGTCCATGCCTTCGCCGCGTCGTGGGCGGAAGGGCAAGCCTTGAGATTGGGCGTACCGGTGGTTCACGAGATGGCGCCAGTGGGTAACGGAGCTGGCGCTTTGGGGAACGGTGGCCGGCTCCCTTTGTAAGGCGAAACGATCTGGATCCCGGTGACCGGACAAGGGAAGCTGGAGCGCGATCCACGGCAACCGATGGAGAGTTACGATCCTGGGTGCCTACAAACGTAGGTGGGCGCCATATGTCCAGGCCCACGGGCCTGGTCAGGGACAGCTCCCTTTGGATCGAGTATGGCCCCAGGGATTGTGGTTCCTGTCGTGAGGCGCAGACCGCCACAAAGATATAGTACGGAAACCGCCGCCGCGCCAGTGGCCGTGACGGAATGGCTCAGTTGACCGTCGTCCTGCCGGCCAGCTTGCCCGCCAGCGCATCCAGCCGTCCCGTCAGCTCGCCGAGCGTCGAAACCAGGGCCTGATCAGCCTGCTGCCGATGCTCCAGCGCACCGTCGCGGGCTGATTTCAGGTTTGCCACTTCCGCCTCCAGCAGCGAAACCTTGCGTGACATCTCCGCCATTTCATCCATCACCATGATCCCCGACATCACGGTGATCCTGAGGTCGCCGATCTCGCCGAACTGGCTCTTCAGGTGGCTCACATACCGGTCGAAACGGGTCGCGAGATCCATCAGGTGGTCTTCCTGCCCTTCCTCGCAGGCCATGCGATAGGCCTTCCCGTCAATGGTTACCGTTACCTGGGCCATTCCTGACTTCCCCTATCGCGCTCTCAGCGGTCCAGAACTGCGCGGATCGTCTCCATCGCCGTCACCAGCCGGCGGGATACTTCGCGATTGACTTCTTCCAGGCGGTTGGCCCGGAACTGTGACTGGTCGAGTTCCTGCGCCAGGCGCGCCCGATCCTCGTGGACCCGCCGCACCTCCCCTTCAACTTCGCTGTTGAGGCGCTGGTTCTCGATCCGCGCGTCGACGGCGTTCTCCAGCCTGCCGATGACAGCCGCGAGTTCCGCGAGAGCCTGATCCAACGTCTTTTCCGCCGGCATCCGTATCTTCCAGTTGCGCAAGGGCCAGGCGGACCGAGTCGTGCGGCACCGTGTCCCGATGTCGCGCAGACTATTCCCTGCGGGGAGTGAGGGTCAATAAAACCACCGCACGAGAGCCTTTATTCCTGTGAATCGAGCGGATAGGGACCGTGCCGCCTTCGACGAACATCCGATACCGGAGGTGCGGAAGCCTCTTCGAAGAACAGGCGCTTTTGTTGACTTGCGCGGTGCACCTGCTAAGGATCACCCGCTTTCACGAGGTCCCCTTCAGGACCTTGGCCGACACCCGGAAAACAGCGGAATAGTCATGATCTCTCGCGAAAAACACAACCGGATGGCGAACGCGATCCGCTTCCTTTCCATGGATGCCGTGGAGAAGGCCAATTCGGGCCACCCGGGGCTGCCCATGGGGGCCGCCGACATCGTGACCGTCCTGTTCAGCCGCTACATGAACTTTGACCCGAAGAACCCGCTCTGGCCGGACCGCGACCGCTTCGTGCTGTCGGCAGGCCACGGCTCGATGCTTCTTTACTCGCTGCTCTACCTCACGGGCTACGAGGACATCACGGTCGAGGACCTGAAGCAGTTCCGCCAGCTCGGTTCCAAGACCGCCGGCCATCCGGAATACGGACATGTGTCAGGGATCGAGACCACGACCGGGCCGCTCGGCCAAGGGCTCGCGAACTCCGTCGGCATGGCGATCGCCGAGCGCAAGCTGCGCGAGGAATTCGGCGCCGAGCTTCAGGATCACCATACCTATGTTCTGGTCGGCGACGGCTGCCTGATGGAAGGCATAAGCCAGGAAGCGATCGCGCTCGCGGGCCATCTGAAGCTCAACAAGCTGATCGTCTTCTGGGACGACAATTCGATCACCATCGACGGCGCGGTCTCCCTCTCGGACTCCACCGACCAGATCGCCCGCTTCAAGGCGGTCAACTGGAACACCATCCAGGTGGACGGGCACGATCCGGACGCGATCGCCGCGGCGATCGAGGCCGCGCAGATTTCCGACAAGCCGACCCTGATCGCCTGCAAGACGATCATCGGCTTCGGTGCACCCAACAAGCAGGGTACCCATAAGGTGCACGGCAGCCCGCTTGGCGCCGAAGAGATCGCCGCGGCCCGCAAGTCGCTCGAGTGGGATGCGGAAGCGTTCAGCGTTCCGGCAGACGTTCTCGATGCCTGGCGCCTGGCAGGCCTGCGCTCCAACAAGGTGCGCAAGGAGTGGGAGGAGCGCCTGGCGGCGACACCCACGGAAAAACGGGCCGAATTCGTGCGCCGCTTCGCGGGCGACCTGCCGGGCGGTTTCGACAGCACGATCGACGCCTTCAAGAAAAAGATCGCGGAAAGCAATCCGACGGTGGCCACCCGCAAGGCGTCGGAAGACGTCCTGGAGATCATCAACGGTCTGCTGCCGGAATCGCTCGGCGGTTCCGCCGACCTCACGCCGTCGAACAATACCAAGACGAGCCAGATGAAGGCGATCACGCCGGCCGACTTCTCCGGACGCTATATCCACTACGGCATCCGCGAGCACGGCATGGCCGCCGCCATGAACGGCATCGCCCTGCACGGCGGCCTGATCCCCTATGCGGGCGGCTTCCTGATCTTCTCCGACTATTGCAGGCCTTCCGTTCGTCTTGCCGCCCTGATGGGAATCCGCGTCGTCCACGTCTGGACCCATGATTCGATCGGCGTCGGCGAAGACGGCCCGACGCACCAGCCGATCGAGCAACTCGCCTCCCTGCGGGCGATCCCCAACCTCCTCGTCTTCCGCCCCGCGGACCAGACGGAGACGGCGGAGTGCTGGCAGCTGGCGCTCAAGGAAAAGAAGCGTCCTTCCGGCCTCGCGCTGACGCGCCAGAACCTGACGCCGGTCCGCAAGGAATACGAGGAAAAGAACCTCTGCGCCTACGGCGCCTATGACCTTATCTCCGCAAGCGATGCGCAGGTCACGATCTTCGCATCCGGCTCCGAGGTCGAGATTGCCGTGAAGGCCGCCGGCATGCTGGACCAGAAGGGTATCGCCACACGGGTCGTCTCCGTTCCCTGCGTCGAGCTCTTCATGGAGCAGGACGACGACTACCGGACCGCGATCATCGGCAAGTCTCCCGTCAAGGTCGGCATCGAGGCTGCCGTTCGCGAAGGATGGGATGCGCTCATCGGGTTGGATGGTATCTTCATCGGCATGAAGTCCTTCGGGGCCTCCGCGCCGGCCAAGGATCTCTACAAGCACTTCGGCATCACGGCGGAAGCCGTGGTGGCGGCGGCCGAGAAGCGACTTTCCTGAAGCCGTTCCCTCGCGTCAGCAAGGTTGAACCACACGTTACGACAGACAAGCGGGAGTATGTGAAATGACAGTGAAAGTGGGCATCAACGGTTTTGGCCGTATCGGCCGCAACGTCCTGCGCGCCATCCAGGAATCCGGCCGCACCGATATCGAGGTGGTGGCCATCAACGATCTGGGCCCGGTCGAGACCAACGCCCACCTGCTGCGCTATGACAGCGTGCACGGCAAGTTTCCGTCCGAGGTTCGGGTGGAGGGAGATTCCATCGTGGTGGGCGGCGGCAAGCCGATCAAGGTGACCGCGGTCAAGGATCCGAAGGAACTGCCGTGGGGCGACGTCGATATCGCGATGGAATGCACGGGCATCTTCACCTCGAAGGAAAAGGCGTCTGCGCATCTGTCCAACGGCGCCAAGCGCGTTCTCGTCTCCGCTCCGGCCGATGGCGCCGACAAGACGATCGTCTACGGCGTCAACCACAACACGCTGACCAAGGACGATCTCGTCGTCTCGAACGCCTCCTGCACGACCAACTGCCTGGCGCCGGTCGCCTACGTGCTGCACAAGGCCTTCGGCATCGAGAAGGGCTACATGACGACCGTACACTCCTACACGGGCGACCAGCCGACCCTCGACACCATGCACAAGGACCTCTATCGCGCCCGCGCTGCCGCGCTGTCGATGATCCCGACCTCCACCGGCGCCGCCAAGGCCGTCGGCCTGGTGCTTCCCGAACTGAAGGGCAAGCTCGACGGTTCGGCGATCCGCGTGCCGACCCCGAACGTCTCGGTCGTAGACCTGAAGTTCATCCCGTCGCGCAACGTCACCAAGGAAGAAGTCAACGAGGCGATCAGGGCCGCCGCCGAAGGTGAACTGAAGGGCATCCTCGACTACGTCACGGGGCCGCTCGTCTCGGTCGACTTCAACCACGACCCGCATTCCTCGAACTTCGCCGCCGACCAGACCAAGGTGCTGGAAGGCAACCTCGTGCGTATCCTCACCTGGTACGACAACGAGTGGGGCTTCTCCAACCGCATGGCCGACACCGCGGTTGCCATGAGCAAGCTGCTCTAAGTCTTTCAGGAGCAACAGCATCGAACGGCGGGCCGGATTTTCCGGGCCGCCGTTTTCTTTTCCGCCCTGCCCTTCTGTCGCCGAATTTGTTCCCGTCTTATCTATGTCCGCATGATTCTTCCGCTTCCCGCGGAAATCCCGGACAAAATGAGGCCCCGGCGGCTCCCGTGCATCGCCCGTTACGGCGTGGACGCGTGCCGACCTGTCAAAGGAAGAGAACCGGAATGGTGGAGGCGTTCTACATTTTCCTGCTGGTCGCCACGATCCTCGTGCTGGCGGCGGCCTTCTCCAGCCTGATCGCCTTCCGCTTCGGCGCGCCACTGCTGCTCGTCTTTCTCTCGATCGGCCTTGCCGCCGGCGTCGACGGCTTGGGGATCGCCTTCGACGATTTCGCCCTCGCCTACATGCTGGGCTCTCTGGCCCTTGCGGTCATCCTGTTCGATTCCGGTTTCGGGACATCGATCTATTCCTTTCGCGTAGCTGCCTGGCCGGCCCTCACCTTGGCGTCCGTGGGCGTGCTCCTTACGGCATCCATCTTCGCCGTCGGCGCCATGCTGTTCCTCGGCTTCTCGTGGCTGGAAGGCCTTCTCCTCGGTTCCATTGTCGGTTCCACGGACGCCGCAGCGGTCTTCTTTCTGCTCCGCATCGGCGGCATCAACATTCGCGACCACGTCCGATCGACGCTGGAGGTCGAGTCGGGGACCAACGATCCGATGGCGATCTTCCTGACCATCGCCCTCGTCGAGGTACTGGCCAGCGGCGAAGGTTTTGCAGGACTTGATGCCGATTTCCTGATGCTCTTCGTAAAGCAGATGTCCCTCGGCCTCCTCTTCGGCTTCCTGGGCGGGATGATGATCGTGTGGACCCTCAACCGGTTCACCTCCGACCGAAGCCTGGCGCCCATCTTCGCACTGGCGCTCGCACTTCTGGTCTTCTCCTTCACGGGAGCGATCGGGGGCAGCGGCTTCCTCGCGGTTTACGTCGCAGGGATCTACGCCGGCAACCGCAGGATGTTTGCGCGCGAGTCGATCGCCCGCTTCCACGAGGGCCTGACATGGCTCGCCCAGATCATCATGTTCATCGTCTTCGGGCTGCTTGCGACACCCTCGCAGTTTCCGTCCATCCTCCTGCCCGCCGTGGCCCTGGCGCTTTTCCTCGTCTTCGTCGCCCGGCCGCTGGCGGTATGGCTGAGCCTCCTGCCCTTCGAGTTCACGCAGCAGGAAACGGGTTTCGTGGCCTGGGTCGGCCTGCGGGGCGCCGTCTCCGTCCTGCTGGCCATCATGCCGCTTATCGGAGGACTCGAAAACGGCCTGTTGTTCTTCAACACCGCCTTCATCATCGTAATGGTGTCGCTGCTCCTGCAGGGCTGGACGATCAAGCCTGTGGCGGAGAAGCTCGGGTTGATCGTCCCGCCGCGGATGGGCGAGATCGACAAGATCGCACTCGACCTGCCCGGCAAATCCACCCACGAACTTGTCTCCTATCGCGTCATGAAGGACAGCCCGGTCTTGCGCGGGGAGCGCATTCCGCGGTGGGCGATGCCGTCGCTCGTGATCCGGGACGGCAAGAGCATGCGCTACCAGTATGCCGGGCGCTTGCAGGAGGGCGACCAGATATACCTGTTCGTAACCGCGCCCTATATCAGGCTGCTGGACCGGCTGTTCGCGAGCCGCATTCCCGTAGAAGCGGACGACGAAGATTTCTTCGGAATATTCACCGTCTCTCCGTCGCGTCCCGCCACGGAGTTGGACGCGGCCTATGGACCGGGACTGCTGTCGGCGGCCGAGCAGGCCATGACCATCGCCGAGCTTGTCACGCAGCGGTCGGGTGGAAAGGCGGAATATGCCGATCGCGTCCGCTTCGGCTCCGTCGTGCTGATCGTCCGCGACCTCGATGACCAGGACACCATCCGCAGCATCGGCATCTCGCTGGAACCGGTGGAGCCGGCGACCAGCCTGCCGATCTTCATCAACATGCGGGAAATCGCGCACCGCGTGCGGGATCGGCTCCGGCACTATCGTGGCAAGCCGGTGAAGGAGGGCGGGGTTGAAGCGCAAAGCGTCGAATAGGTCGGGAGCCGCGCCGTCCCGCGCCTTGCGCGCAAGATCAGGAATAGTATGGTCCCACCCGACCATGTGCCGACAAGGATTCACTCAATGCCAGCTTTCAAGACTCTCGACGACCTGACCGACATCACCGGAAAGCGCGTGCTCCTGCGCGTCGACCTGAATGTTCCGGTGGCCGATGGCGAGGTGACGGATGCAACCCGCATCGAACGCGTCGCGCCGACCATCGCCGAACTCTCCGACAAGGGTGCGAAAGTAATCCTGCTGGCCCATTTCGGCCGTCCGAAAGGTGCGCCGGTGCCGGAGATGTCCTTGTCGATCATCGCCTCCGCCGTGGAGCAGGTTCTCGATCACGCCGTCATGTTCGCCTCCGACTGCATCGGTGCGCCGGCCGAGGAGGCCATCGCGAAGATGCGGGACGGCGACATCCTGCTCCTGGAGAACACGCGCTTCCACAAGGGCGAGGAAAAGAACGACCCTGACTTCACGGTGGCGCTGGCGAGGAACGGCGATATCTACGTCAACGATGCCTTCTCCGCCGCCCACCGGGCGCATGCGTCGACCGAGGGGCTGGCCCATCACCTGCCCTCCTATGCGGGCCGGACCATGCAGGCGGAACTGGAGGCACTGGAAAAGGGTCTCGGCAATCCCGCCCGCCCTGTGGTCGCCATAGTCGGCGGGGCCAAGGTCTCGAGCAAGATCGACCTCCTGATGAACCTCGTGAAGAAGGTCGATGCGCTGGTGATCGGCGGCGGCATGGCGAACACCTTCGTCGCCGCGCGCGGCATCTCCGTGGGCAAGTCGCTCTGCGAGCACGACCTCGCCGAGACCGCGAAGAACATCATGGTCGAGGCCGAGACCTCCGGCTGCACGATCGTCCTGCCCGTCGACGGCGTCGTCGCCCGGGAATTCAAGGCGGGAGCCGCCAGCGAAGTGGTGAGCATCGATGCCATCCCCGCGGACGCGATGATGCTCGATGTCGGGCCGAAGTCGATCGACAAGGTGAACGACTGGATTTCGAAGGCCCAGACGCTGGTCTGGAACGGCCCCCTCGGGGCGTTCGAAATTCCTCCCTTCGACAAGGCGACCGTAGCCGCAGCCCGACATGCGGCGGAACGGACGAAGGCGGGCAAGCTGGTGTCGGTCGCGGGCGGCGGCGATACGGTGTCGGCCTTGAACCACGCCGGCGTTGCCGACGATTTCACCTACATCTCCACCGCAGGCGGCGCCTTCCTGGAATGGATGGAAGGCAAGGAACTGCCGGGCGTCGCGATCTTGACGAAGTAGACAGGGACGTGAAGGCGCGGCAGATAGCGGTCGTCGCGCCTTCGTCAACAGCTCTTAAACAATTTAGAAATTTTAAACGATTGAAAGCGTTTCAATCGTTTCAATCATTTAGCCACCGATTTACTTCTGCCCTACATCTGCTATCGGCCAATTCAAGCCCGTACGACATCGATGAACAGGTGGCGCGTATCGCGCCGTTTTAGGGATAGGAGTGAGACATGGTGGACGCGAAGATGTTGAACAAGATCAGCTCTGCGCCCGGCTTCATTGCGGCGCTCGATCAGAGCGGCGGTTCGACACCCAAAGCGTTGAGCCTTTACGGCATTTCGGAGTCCGACTATCAGGGCGACGAGGAGATGTTCCGCCTGATGCACGCCATGCGCGTCCGCATCATGAGCGCGCCTGCGTTTACGGGCGACAAGGTGGTCGGCGCGATCCTCTTCGAGCGGACCATGGACGGCGACGTCGACGGCCAGGCGGTACCCTCCTATCTCTGGGAGAAGCGGGGCGTCGTGCCCTTCCTCAAGGTCGACAAGGGCCTCGAGGCCGAGGAAAGCGGCGTCCAGTTGATGAAGCCCATGCCCGATCTGGACGCTCTCCTGAAGCGTGCCCGCGAAAAGGGGATCTTCGGAACCAAGATGCGCTCGGTCATCGCCCATGCCGACAAGGCCGGGATTGCCGCCGTCGTGCAGCAGCAGTTCGAGGTGGCGCGGCAAATCATCGGCCACGGCCTCGTCCCGATCGTCGAGCCTGAAGTATCCATCAAGAGCCCGACGAAAGAACAGGCCGAAGCCATTCTCCGCGACGAGATCGCCGGGCAGCTCGACAAGCTTCCGGCAGGCGAAACCGTCATGCTGAAACTGACGATCCCGACCGTGCCCGATTTCTACGCCCCTTTGATCGCCCACAAGTCGGTCGTCCGCGTCGTCGCCCTTTCCGGCGGTTACAGCACCGCAGACGCCTGCGAGAAGCTCAGTCGCAACCGTGGCATGATCGCGAGCTTTTCGCGCGCGCTGACGGAAAAGCTGCGCGTCACGATGAGCGACGCGGAGTTCAACGCCAGCCTGGCCGAGACGATCGATCAGATCTACGCCGCAAGCGTCGACAAGGCCTGACGCGGATCGAAGGCCCGCAGCGGGACGGCGAACGCACCACCGCCTGCCGCGCCCTTGTTTCACCGGGCATCCGAAGCCGCGCCGGCAACGGTGCGGCTTTTACCATGTCCGGGAGAGCTTAGGAAAAATCCCTCACCAGCAGCGTCACCGACCAGATCACTATGGCGGCGACGGCGACCTTCCAGAAATCGGCCCTGCGCTTCAGGCCCGGCAGGCCGAGCGGCCGGATGATGTGTACCAGCATCGCCAGGATCAGAAGCAGGCCGATTGCCTTGGACATGAATTTCTCCGCGGACCCAGGTCTGTCACAGGCTGGACATCTTTGCCCGCCACCAGTTGCATCGCACCGAATCGCATACGGCCGGCGCGTTTCTGACCGCCCGTTAATCCTCGATTGACGGTAGACGCAACATATAATCCAGTGTCCTTTCCAAAGGCCCTCCTGCTGGACGCAAGAAGCTGAAGAACGATGCGACGTAACCTCCTCCCGATCCTGGCGCTCCTGACAAGTACGCTCTTCCTGTTTCTCGGCAACGGATTGCAGGGCCTCCTGCTGCCGGTCAGGGGCTCGCTGGAAGGCTATTCGAACGAGATCCTCGGCCTGATCGGCACCACCTGGGCGACGGGCTTCGTGGTTGGCTGCTTCGTCGCCCCAAACCTGGTGCGCCGCATCGGCCATGTCCGGGCGTTTGCAGGGTTCGGTGCCCTCATCTGCCTCAACGTCCTGCTGACCGGCCTCCTGGTCGACCAGACGGCCTGGCTGATCCTGCGCGCGGTCACCGGCTTCTGCACCGCCGGCACGTCGATGATCATCGAGAGCTGGCTGAACGAGCGGGCCACCAACGAGAGCCGCGGGGCGATCTTCTCCTTCTACATCTCCATCACGCTGTTCGGCGTCGTCGGGGGCCAGATGATGGTGCCCTTCGCGGATGTTGCGACGCCCGTACTGTTCATGATCTGCGGCATCCTCTATTGCCTGGCGATCATCCCGACCGCCGTCTCAAAAGCCGCGTCGCCCCAGCCGCTGAAGCGGGTGCGGCTCGACCTGATGGCCCTCTACCGCAACTCGCCCGTCTCCTTCGTCGCCATCCTGCTGGTGGGAACGGCGAACGGCGCCTACGGCACGCTGGCAGCCGTGTTCGGCGCGCGCGCCGGCCTCGACCAGGCGACGATCGCGGTCATGGTGTCGATCACCATCTTCGCAGGCGCGATCGCGCAGTTCCCCGCAGGCCGATTGTCCGACCGCATGGACCGCCGCTTCGTGCTCGCCGCCCTCTCGGGGCTGGCCGCTGCCGCAGGCCTGGCCCTCGTCCTCTTCCAGCCCCACAACGTCTATGCGATCATCATTCTCGTCGCCTCCTACGGCGCGGCTGCGAACGCCCTCTACCCGATCGCCGTCGCGCATGCGAACGACCATGCGGCGCCGGAGGATTTCGTGAAGGTGTCCGGAGGCCTCCTGCTTCTCTTCGGCATCGGCACCATTATCGGCCCGACGCTCGGCGGTCCTGTCATGACCTGGCTCGGGCCGTATGCGCTCTTCGCCGTCACGGCACTCTCCCACATCCTCGTCACAGCCTATGCCATCTTCCGCAGCAAACGCAGGGCGCCGGTCCCGGTGGAGGATCGCGACAGCTATGCCGGCTCGCCCGCTCTCGCTCCCTCCTTGACGACACCCGAGAGCCTGCTGCTTAATCCGCGGGCGTCTACCGACGGCGCCGGCGACCAGGCACAGGAGAGGCAGACGACATGACGTTCTTCGATGAGGACCGGCCGAAGAAGCCAGCTTCCCACGAGATCGGAAGCGATCTCAGCGCCCTTTCGGTCGAGGACCTCGCCGAGCGGATCGCGCTTCTGCAGGGCGAGATCCGTCGTCTGGAGAAGGAAAGGCAGAAGAAGGCAGCCGGACGCCGGGCCGCCGACAGTCTCTTTCGATCCTGATGTCTTCAATCGGGATTTTAAAGTAAATCATTTCTACCTTTAACCGGATGTTAATCATTAACATAGATGATGATGAACATCCGGGCTTCCTGGATTCAGACGGCTTCACCTCGTGGCGAATAGGTCTGACTTTCTCCCTGTTTTACCTTGAGAGCCGCTTCTGCGGCTCTTCTTTTTCCGCTGCGCTTTCAAAGATGTGGGTATTAACCGTTCCTTAAGAAACGGCTTGCGGATTCCGGCTATAAACCCCATCTTAACTTCAACAAGAGGCGCCCCGGAACTTTCTTCTTCCGCGGTCATTGCCTGTAATGTGATGCGTTAGCAGGATGATTGTCATGTCGGAACACGGACTGAACACCGTAAATTTTGCGGGTCGCGCTGCAGCCTCATCGCAGTTCAAGGCGCTCTACGCCGAGGGCATGGCCCTGGTCGAGGAAACTGCGAGCTATCTGGACGGTCCGGGCCGCACCGCCTCCAAGGTTCTGCCGCGCGTGGCATCCGTCCTCTATGCCGCCGAATCCATGCGCCTGACCACGCGGCTGATGCAGATGGCATCCTGGCTGCTGCTGCAGCGGGCGGTCAACAACGGCGAGATGAGCCGCGATCAGGTTCTGGCCGAAAAGAACAAGGTCCGCCTCGACGGTTTCAATGTAGACAAGAACGCCCCGGGCTGGCTCGACCTGCCGGAAGGCTTCCGTGACCTCGTGGAGCGTTCGCTGCGCCTGCAGAACCGCGTCGCCATTCTCGACCGGGAAATCTACCGTCCGAACGATGCCCCGGTGACGCCCGACAACGAAAACGGTGTGCGCGCACAACTGCATCTCCTGCGCACGGCCTTCAGCGCGTAAGGCTTGGCTCTTCTCCGACGACACGTTTAAAGCAGGCTTCGGCCTGCTTTTTTTTCGTTCGGGCCGGCGACAAGGCATAAAAAAACCCGGCGGGCGCCGGGTCTTTTTCGGATGTTCGAAAGGCTTAGAGGCCGAGGCCGCCGAAGCGCTTGTTGAACTTGGAGACGCGGCCGCCGCGGTCCATGAGCTGCTGGTTGCCGCCGGTCCAGGCCGGATGCGACTTGGGGTCGATCTCGAGGTTCATGGTGGCGCCTTCCGAACCCCAGGTCGAGCGGGTTTCGTATTCGGTACCATCGGTCATGACGACCTTGATCATGTGGTATGCGGGATGAATGTCAGCCTTCATGTCGATAATCCTGCGCTGCGAGGTCCATATGTCGCAATTGCGATCGCAGACCCTCTTCAATAAATGAAGCCGCAGACCGGCTGGCCACGGCTTCCCAATTCGATGCGGAGCCTATACAGGAAGGGCGCCGGGAGCACAAGTGGCGCCGGTCTCAGAAAAGAGTCCGATCGCTCTGGGGGTAAAGTGGCGCATTCAGAAGACAGACAGCCGAGAGGCAAGGCCATCCGACCGTTGGCAAGGCTCCTTCCCTATCTGTCCCGCTATCGCGGTCTTGTCGTTGGGGCTCTCTTCGCCCTCGTCCTCTCCGCCGCCACGACGCTCGCGCTGCCGCTCGCCGTCCGCCGCATGATGGACCACGGCTTCGCCGCCGCCAACGGAAGCTTCATCAATAACTATTTCGGCATGCTGCTCGCCCTTGCCGGCCTTCTGGCCCTGGCCAGCGCGCTGCGCTACTATTTCGTCATCACCGTCGGTGAGCGGGTGGTGGCCGATCTGCGCCGCGATGTCTTCGGCCGGGTGACAACCCTCTCTCCCGCCTTCTTCGACGTCAACCAGTCGGGCGAGATCGTTTCGCGTCTCACCGCCGACACGATTCAGATCAAGTCTGCCTTCGGTTCTGCTGCCTCGCAGGCCCTTCGCAACACGATCCTCTGTCTCGGCGCCGTGGGAATGATGGTCTATACCAGCCCGCAACTCTCCAGCCTGGCGCTCGGCGCCATCCCGATCATCGTCTTCCCGCTCGTCGCCTTCGGTCGTTCGGTCAGGAAGCGGTCGCGAGCCGCCCAGGATACGCTGGCGCGGACCTCCTCGTTCGCTTCCGAAACCATCGGCGCAACCCGCACCGTGCAGGCCTTCAACGGCGAGGCCGCCGCCACCGCACGTTATGCCGGAACGGTGGAGGACGCCTTCGAGGCGGCCCGCGCGGCGATCCGCTCCCGGGCGCTGCTCACCGGCTTCGCCATTTTCATGGTCTTCGGCAGCATTGTCGGCGTCCTCTGGTACGGCGCTCAGAACGTACTCGCCGGCTCGATGACGGCAGGAACGCTCGGCCAGTTCGTGCTCTATTCGGTCATCGCCGCCAGCGCGCTGGGCCAGCTATCGGAGGTCTGGGGCGAACTCTCGCAGGCCGGTGGTGCCGCCGAGCGCCTGACGGAGCTGTTGCACGAGGTGCCGGCGGTGCGCGAACCCACCTCCCCTGTCGCTCTTCCCCAACCAGCGCGGGGTGCCGTCAGCTTCGAGAACGTCTCCTTCGCCTATCCCTCCCGCGAGAATACGGTCACCCTGAACGGCCTTTCGCTCGAGGTACAGCCCGGCGAGACGGTGGCCGTGGTCGGCCCTTCCGGCGCCGGCAAGAGCACCATCTTCTCGCTGCTTCTGCGCTTCTACGATCCGGTCTCCGGTACGGTGCGGCTGGACGGGATCGACCTTCGCGAGGCCTCGCTGAAGGACCTCCGCGCCCGCCTGGCGATGGTGCCGCAGGACGTGACGATATTCGCGACCTCCATCCACGACAACATTGCCTTCGGCAGTTCTGACGCCTCCCGGGAAGCCGTTCGCGCGGCCGCCATTGCCGCACAGGCCGACGAATTCATCTCCAAGCTGGAAGACGGCTACGACACGCTTGCCGGGGAACGGGGCGTCACGCTCTCCGGCGGCCAGCGCCAGCGGATCGCCATCGCCCGCGCCATCCTGCGCGACGCGCCGGTCCTGCTGCTCGACGAGGCGACATCAGCGCTCGACGCTGAAAGCGAAACCCTGGTTCAGAAGGCTCTGGACGGGTTGATGAAGGACCGCACCACGCTGGTCATCGCCCATCGGCTTGCCACCGTCCTGAAGGCCGACCGAATCCTGGTCATGGACGAGGGCCGGATCGTGGAGGAAGGGACCCACCAGAGCCTGGTGGCGAAGGGCGGCCTCTATGCGAAGCTGGCACGCCTCCAGTTCCACGACTTCGACCACGAGGGCATCAGCGCTCGGTAAGCTTCAATTCGATGCGGCGGTTCTGGTTTCTCGCCTCTGGGGCATCACCCTCCGCGATCGGCTGAAACTCGCCGAACCCTGCAGCGACCAGCCGGTTCGCAGGCACGCCCCGCCCGATCAGGTGTTTGACGACAGAGGTCGCGCGCGCCGACGACAATTCCCAGTTATCGCGATAGCGTCCCGTACCGGAAAGCGGCGCATTGTCGGTATGCCCGTCGACGCGCAGCACCCAGTTGATCTCGGAGGGTATTTCCTTCGCCAGGTCGAGGAGCGCGGCCGCCAGCTTGTCCATTTCGGCGCGTCCCGCCTCGTCCAGCTCGCTTCCGCCCACGGGGAACAGGACTTCCGACTGGAAGACGAAGCGGTCGCCGACGATACGGATGTTCTCGCGATCGGAGAGGATCTCCCGCAGGCGGCCGAAGAAATCCGACCGGTAGCGGTTCAGTTCCTGCACCCGCTGGGCAAGCGCCACGTTCAGCCTCCGCCCGAGATCGGCGATCTGCGTCTGTGACGCCTGGTCCTTCGCTTCCGAGGCCTGCAGCGCCTGCTCCACGGCGGCGATCTGGGCCCTGAGGGCGGCGATCTGCTGGTTGAGCAGTTCAATCTGGCTCATCGCGCGGGCGCTGACCTGCTGTTCCTCGTTCAACTGCTCGGTCAGCTGCCCGATCCGGCTGTTGGCGGCATCGCTGGAGCCTGCGCCCTGGTCGAGCAGGGCCTGCAGGCGTGATCTCTCGTTCTCGGAGACCGCCAGCGAAGACTGGAGGTTCGCAAGCGTGTCCTCAAGGTCCTGTGCGTTTCCCTTCTCCAGCGCCAGCAGTTCCGTCAGCTCCGCGATCTGGCTGTTCAGCCGGTTGAGAACCTCGTCACGTCCCGTGATCTCGCGGCTGAGCAGGTACTGCGCCAGCACGAAGACCGTCAGCAGGAACATGATGGCGAGCAGAAGCGTGGAGAGCGCGTCCACGAATCCCGGCCAGTAGTCGACGCCCCGTTCGCGACGGCGGTTCCTCACGAGAGCCATCCGTCACTTGCTCCCGATCTTCTCGGAAAGCCGGTCGAGCGTCCGGCGCAACGTCTTCGCCTCCTCCTGCTGGGCCTCGATCCAGTCGCGCAGCATCTGCTGCTCGTTGCGCATGTTCTTGACGAGACCCTGGATGCCTTCGGCAAGATTAGCCATGGCGGAAAGCGCCTTCTCGTTGGAACCGCTGTCGTGGGACTTCGCCTGTGCGGCCGCAAGCCTGCGCATCTGCTCCGTCAGCGCCCGCAGTTCTTCGGGCGCCCCTGTCGATCTCGTATGTGCCGCAGGAGATAGGTCGGAGCCGACGTCCGTGACGGAGGAAAGCCAGTTCTCCAGTTCCGTATAGAAGCGGTTCTGAGCGCGCCCCGCCTGGATGTCGAGGAAGCCGAGGATAAGCGAACCGGACAGTCCGAGCAGCGACGACGAGAAGGCCGTCCCCATGCCCGAGAGGGGCGCCGTCAGCCCGCTTTTCAGCGCCGCGAGCACATCGTTGGTGTCCCCGCCGTTCGCATCGAGCGTCTGGATGACGGTGCTGATCGAGCCGATCGTGCCGATCAGGCCCCAGAAGGTGCCGAGCAGGCCGAGGAAGACCAGGAGACCGATCAGGTATCGTGAGATTTCGCGGGACTCATCGAGCCGTGTCCCGATCGAATCCAGGATCGACCGCTGCGATGAGGTCGAGAGCGCCATGGTGCGGCGCCGGCCGATCAATGCCCGCATCGGGGCCAGCAGCCGGGGCTCCCGCCCCACCTTGTCGGCGCTTCCCGCCGCCCGGAACGAGTTGAACCA
Organism: Pseudorhizobium endolithicum; assembly: GCF_902153245.2. Taxonomy (GTDB): domain Bacteria; phylum Pseudomonadota; class Alphaproteobacteria; order Rhizobiales; family Rhizobiaceae; genus Neorhizobium; species Neorhizobium endolithicum. The sequence goes on along the minus strand of NZ_CABFWF030000012.1, from coordinate 406,864 downwards.
CCGCACTTCCGGGATCAGGCTGATGACCTGATTGAAGACCAGCACGATGCCTATGATGAGAACGCCGAGAATGAAGCCGTTCAGGCCCGGATTGGTCATGAAGGCGTTATGCGCCTGGCGGTAGAGGATTGCCGCGATGAATCCGACGAGGATCAGGAAGATGACCATCGTCCAGAGAAAGGGGACGGGGTTGGAGAGCTTGTGGCTGTAGCCGGCGCGCCCGGTCTCCGACTCATCCAGATCGTCCACTCTCGCATCCACCATGTCGTGACTCGGCCTCCGGTAATGTTTGCCGGAGGCTAGTGGAAAAATGCGACGAATTGAAGTGCGGAAGCGCCGCAGCCGGAGATGGCAGGGCTGCCCGGCTCAGCGGGTCGGCACCGGCCGGTTGGCCACCTCGATCAGCGCCTTCTGGATGAGCTCGTTGCCGGCGACCACGGTGCCCTCGCCGAACATGTCCGTCCCGCCCTTCAGGTCGCTGACGAAGCCGCCCGCCTCGCGGATCAGCACCAGGCCTGCCGCCATGTCCCAGGGAGAGAGGCCGGTTTCCCAGAAGCCGTCCAGCCGTCCGGCGGCGACATAGGCGAGATCCAGCGCCGCCGCACCCATGCGGCGGATGCCGGCAACCTCGCCCATGACATGGCGAAGCTCGACCAGGAACTTCCCGTGATTGCCGCGTCCGAGATGCGGAACGCCGCAGCCGATCACGCAATCGGAGAGCACGCGACGCGCAGCGACCCGCAGCCGGCGGTCGTTCAGGAATGCCCCGCCGCCCTTCTCCGCCGTATAGAGTTCGTCGGTCGCGGGGTTGAAGACGACACCGGCAACGATCTCGCCATTGCGTTCGAGGGCAATGGAGACGGCGAACTGGGGAATGCCGTGCAGGAAATTCGTCGTGCCGTCGAGGGGATCGACCAGCCAACGATGGGCGCCATCGGTGCCCTTGATCTCCTCGCTTTCCTCCCCGAGGAAGCCGTAGGTCGGCCGCGCCTTGAGGAGTTCGTCGCGCACGATTTTCTCCGCCTTCAGGTCCGCCTGCGAGACGAAGTCGCTCGGGCCCTTCACCGAGACCTGCAGGTTCTGCACCTCGCCGAAGTCGCGCGACAGCGACTTACCGGCCTTGAGGGCAGCCTGAACCATGACGTTGAGTAGGGCGGAGCGTGCCATTCGGGAGGGTCCTTGGATTGCGGAAGCCTGTCCCGCATGTGACCTGCCGCGGGACTTGATTTCAGGGCAATGTAGTGATCGGCGGGTTCAAGACCACAAAAACGAGGGAAATTCAAGTCATGCGCCGGGCACGAGGCTTGCGGAGAGCCAACCTCCTTGCAAGGATCGATGCCGGGGCTGCTGCTGAAGGAGAGCCGGATGAAGATCGCCATGCCGCTGGCCGCAAGCCTGGTCCTCGTGACCGCGATGGCCGCGGCATCGCTTCTGGGCTGGTCCATGGTCGGATCAGAGGCCGATCTGGCGATTCACTTCGGCCTGGACGGCACGCCGAGCCGCTATGCCCCCGCGCCGGTCGCTCTGTCGGTCATCCCGGTTGCGGCTGCCGTCGCTACGCTGATCTTCGCCTTCACGCCGCGCTTCGATCCCAAGGCCTCGGCCTCGCCACGCCTTTACAGGAGCCTCTGGCTCTTCGTTCTGCTGGTTCTGACGGCCGGGCATGCGCTTGTGATAGGCTACGCGCTGACGAAGGCGGGCTGATCAACTGCGCCGGAACCGGTTGGCGGCCTCGATCGCCTTCTTCTGCTGGTCCTCGTTGATACCGAGAAAGAAGTCCTCGAGCTCCGGATCGTTGAGGCCCGCCCGCCGCGACAGCACGTACCACTTCGCAGCCTCCACCGGGTCGGGCCGGGTGCCCAGTGCGTTGATGTAGAGATGGGCGAGCTTGTTCTGCGCCACAACATTGCCGCGCAGTGCAGCAACCCGCATCCACTGGAATCCTTCCTCATAATCCCGCTCGCCGCCGACCCCGTTCACCAGCCAAAGGCCGAGGTCGAGCTGGGCGGTATCGTATCCGGCCCTGGCGGCGCGCAGGAGCCAGGTCCGGGCCTGCACCTTCTTATCCTGGGGGACGTCCTCTATCGCCACGTAGAGCTGCGCGACGGCATACTGGGCATCCGCCAGTCCCTGCTCCGCCGCCTTCTCATAGAACGGCAGAGCAAGCTTCAATCCCTTCTCTCCGGGATTGTCCGAAACAAGGATCTGCGCCCAGTTGAACTGCGCCGAGGAATTGCCCGCCTCGGCCGCCTTGCGCATGAACTCGTCGGCCTTCGCCTTGTCGCGCTCGACATGGCGGCCGGTCATCAGCAGCAGGGCATACTGGAACATGGCGGCCGGATCGCCCCGCTCCGCCGCCTGCCCGTACCAGAACGCGGCCGCCTTCGGATCCCGCTTGATGCCCAGGCCCTTGGTCATCATCTCGGCCACCAGCGTTTGCGCGGCGGCGTCGCCCGCCTCGGCCCGCGGCAGCGCCTTTGCCAGCGCCGTGACGTAGAGGCCCCTCTGGTAGGCGCCGAAGGCTTCGTCTATCGGGCCCTCATAGGGTTTCTCCGCCGGGGCCGGTGGAAGAGCGGCGCCCATGCGCCGGTAGAGATCGACGCCGCCCGATGGCACGATGCCCTCCGGTTGCTCGCTTGCGTCCTCTGCCACCCTGCCCTTCTTCATCGGTTGCGCGTCCGGCTCGACCGGGCGCGTCATCGCCCGCTGCCCCTGCTGGGCGGACACGTCGGCAGCCATCGTGCCCGCGGCAAGGGCGGTCACGAGCATCATCCTGGCCGGAAGCGAAGAGGATCGGAAGGAGCGCATGCGGCCCATCAAGCGTCAAACCGTGGCGCTTTTTCGTCAAGCAGGCGGTTGGCTTCAGCCACCGCTCTCTCAGGACCATCGGCATGGTTGAACACGGCATCGCGCAGCGCGACGAATTCCGCGCCCGTTTCCGCGGCCGGGGGGACCGATGCAACCTCGTTGCCCCCCATCACGATGCACGGAATCTCGACCATGGAAGCCCACCATTCTGCAAGCGCCAGGTTCTTCGGATGCGGCTCCGGCTTGATGTCGCCGTCGAACTTGCCGAAGAAGATGTAGTCCGGCTGGAGTTCGCCGATTTCCAGGGCCTTGTGCCGTTCCGTCGCGCCGCCCGCTCCGACGATCATCTTCGGCGTGAACTTGGTGATCGCGTCTTCGAGATCTTGGAGGCTGGACTGCATGTGCAGGCCGTCGGCCTTGGCCCTGCCCGCGACGCGGCTGTCGCCCGAAAGAAGCGCGGCCGCGCCGGCATTCTGGATGATCGGCACCAGCCGCTCGGCTAGCGACTGGAACTGGCCGTCGTTGCGGTCATACTGCGGCACGATCACGGTGGCCACGTCGCCGCCGGCGAGGGCCGCCTCCAGCCGGTCCGACAGGATCTGCTCGTCATCCCCCGGCGGCAGGATCAAAACGAGGCGGCAACGGTTCTCGACGTCGGTCATGCTGTTTCCTGTCCGGCGGATTTGTGAGACGAGTAGAGCTCGCTCTTCCTCCCCGTTCGATAGACCGGACCGATACCTGGATCAACTGCCTCCCATGATACTCGATCTCGCCTTCTTCGCCGCGGCGATCCCTGCCGTCCTGCTCGTCGGTCTTTCCAAGGGCGGTCTCGGGGGTGCTTTCGCACTGATGGGCGTGCCGATCCTGGCGCTGGTCGTCGATCCGCTGCAGGCGGCGGCCATCTTCCTGCCGATCCTGATCGTCATGGACATCGTCGCGCTCTGGGCGTGGCGCCATGACAACGATCGCCGCACGCTGTTGGTGATCCTGCCGGGCGGAATGCTCGGCATCGCCCTCGGCTGGGCGACCTCCGCCCAGGTTTCACCGAATGCCCTGAAATTCGTCATCGCCGTGTCCACCATCCTGTTCGCCGTCCGGTATTTTTACCAGGTCTACGGCCCGCGGTCGGGAGGCGAGCAGCCGCCACAGCCCCAGCGCCCGGTGCGCGCCACCTTCTGGGGCACCCTGTCGGGCTATGCCAGTTTCGTCGCCCACGCCGGCGGACCGCCGTTCCAGATCTATGTCCTGCCGCTGAAACTCGATCCGCGCTCCTATACGGGCGCAAGCGTCCGCTTCTTCGCCATCGTCAATGCGGTGAAGCTGATCCCCTATTTCGCGCTGGGAGCGCTTGACGCGGAAAACCTCGTGACCTCGGCGACCCTGTTTCCGGTGGCGCTCGTCGCAACCATGATGGGCGCATGGATCATCCGGCACCTGAGGACGGAGGTCTTCTATCCGCTGACCTATAGCCTCGCCCTTGTGACCGGCCTGAAGCTCCTGTGGGATTCCGTTGTGTAAAGAACGGGCGGAGGACACGTCTTTCGCAGTGCACAATCAGATTGCCAGTATCCGGCGCTTCAGCTAGCCTCCCTTCATGACCAGCACCGATCCCTTCGCCGCGATCGCTGATCCCCACCGCCGCCATCTCCTGGAGGAGCTTCGGCGTGCGCCGAAGACCGTGAGCGAACTGGCGGCGGGCCTACCGATCAGCCGGCCGGCGGTCTCGCAGCATCTGAAGGCTTTGCTGGATTGCAATCTCGTCACGGTCAGCGCGTCGGGCACGCGCAGGATCTATTCCGTGAACAAAAGAGGGTTCGACAAAATGAACCTCTGGCTGGACCAGTTCTGGTCGTGACCCCTGCGGAATCACGACCAGGTTCTGCTTGGGTGGTGATTTTCGGTGCCGCCTGATGGCCCGGACCTACGCCACGGGCAGCGGCCGCAGATTCTCCTTTGAAGGTTTTAGTGGCGCGTAGACGCCTTCAGACGTTGCAGTTCGTCCTTGAGACGAAGCTTGCGGCGCTTGATCTCCGCAATTTCCCGATCGTCAGCCGAGGGAGACGCAAGAACGCTCTGGAGCTCCTCTTCGAGAGCACCATGCTTCTTTTCAAGCGATGCAATATGAGCCTGAATGGTCATGCGGCATGTCCTCCTTGGGCAACCTGCCCCGGCCATCCCTTTGAGCCGGAGGCTTCAGGTTTACAAAGGAATTGTGACATGTTCGGCAGACTTTGTCGAAGGTGAAAACGTGGCTTGACCGCGGCAAATTCGTGACCGTGCATAACTTCCAGTCAATGCCGTTTGGTGGTAGGAGCTTGCGCACATTACCGGTGATCGGGCACAGGTTTGATTGGAATGGGGACAGTGGCAATGGCGGACCAGGAACAGGCGGATATTCGGCTGGCACTTGCGAGGCTCCGCCAGGAGCACGAGGATTACGATGCCGCGATCAACGCGATGATCCAGGTCGGCAGCGAGGCGCTGCGCATCCAGCGCATGAAGAAGAAGAAGCTGGCGATCAAGGACAAGATCACCCAGCTCGAGGACCAGATCCTTCCCGATATCATCGCATGAGAGAGGGGAAATGATGACCTCCGAACGACCCGCCGTCGCCATCATCATGGGAAGCCAGTCGGACTGGGAAACCATGAAGAATGCCGCCGACATGCTCGACCTGCTCGATGTCGGCTACGAGGCCAGGATCATTTCCGCCCACCGCACGCCCGACCGCCTCGTCAGCTTCGCCAAGGGTGCCCGCGACGAAGGCTTCAAGGTGATCATCGCCGGTGCCGGCGGTGCGGCTCACCTTCCGGGCATGACTGCGGCGATGACGCCGCTGCCGGTCTTCGGCGTTCCGGTGCAGTCCAAGGCGCTATCTGGGCAGGACAGCCTCCTTTCGATCGTCCAGATGCCGGCCGGAATACCGGTGGGGACGCTTGCGATCGGCAAAGCGGGTGCAGTGAACGCCGCCCTTCTGGCGGCCGCGGTGCTGGCCCTTGCAGACGAGGACCTGGCCGACCGGCTGGACGAGTGGCGGGCGGACCAGTCGGCCGCAGTCGCCGAATACCCGCTGGACGAAGGCTGATGACGGTAACCACGATCGGCATCATCGGCGGCGGACAACTGGGACGCATGCTGGCCATGGCGGCCGCGCGCCTGAACTTCCGCACCATCATCCTGGAACCGCAGTCGGACTGCCCCGCCGCCCAGGTCGCCAGCGAGCAGATCGTCGCCGCCTATGACGATCCGGATGCGCTCGATTCCCTGGCGCGTGCCTGTGCGGTCGTCACCTATGAATTCGAGAACGTTCCGGTTGGCGCCGCCGAGCAGCTTCAGCGGACGGTACCGGTCTATCCCCCGCCGAAGGCGCTTGAGGTCGCCCAGGACCGGCTGGCGGAAAAGCGTTTCCTCAATGGCTGCGGCATCGCCACGGCGGACTTCCGCGCAGTCGACAGCCAGCAGGATCTGGAAAGGGCGCTGGCGGAGTTCCGCGACTGCGGTGTGCTGAAGACCCGCCGCCTCGGCTATGACGGCAAGGGCCAGCGGGTCTTCCGCTCGCAACAGGACGATCCAGCGGGAGCGTTCGATGCCCTCGGCCGCGTACCGATGGTTCTCGAGAGCTTCGTCCCCTTCGAGCGGGAAATCTCGATCATCGCCGCCCGCGGCAGGGACGGCACGGTGGAATGCTATGACCCGGCCGAGAATGTCCACAGGCACGGCATCCTGCACACCTCGACGCTTCCCGCCCGGATTCCGGACCCGACGGCGGAGCTTGCACGCAACGCCGCGCGCAAGCTCCTGGAGGCACTGGATTACGTCGGCGTGATCGGCATCGAGTTCTTCGTCCTCCCGGATGGCAGCCTGGTCGCCAACGAAATTGCCCCTCGCGTCCACAACACCGGCCACTGGACCGAAACCGCCTGCGTCATCTCGCAGTTCGAGCAGCATATCCGCGCGGTGACCGGCCTCGTGCTCGGCAATCCGCAACGCCATTCGGACTGCGTGATGACGAATCTCATCGGCGACGACATCCAGGACGTTCCCGATTGGCTGCGGAAGCAGGATGTCCTCGTCCATCTCTACGGCAAGACGGAAGCCCGCGCGGGGCGCAAGATGGGCCACGTGACGCAACTCACGGGCCCCAAAAAGCAGCGGAATGGTTGACAGGCGGCGAGCCTCGGGTTATCTGCACGCCAACCTTGAAAGCGCGCCCTTCTTCCCGGGAAAAAGCGGCGCGCTTTTGATTGAAATGACAAGCGGGCCAAAACGCTCGTAAACCTGCGGACGAGAACAATGAAGATCAAGAATTCGCTGAAAGCGCTGAAGGCCCGCCATCGCGACAACCGCCTGGTTCGCCGCAAGGGTCGCATTTACATCATCAACAAGCAGAACCCCCGCTTCAAGGCCCGCCAGGGCTGATCGGCGCGAAGGGCGGCAAGCAGCTGCCGTTCACATTGTCGCGCAAGCGAATAAACGGGTTTGAAGTTCGGCGCATGCGGATTACATATTCCGCATGCGCCGTTTCCGTTTCAGCCTCCTGATCCTTGCAGCCCTGATGGCTGCTCCCGTGGCATTCGCACAGGAGCCTGAGACGCCTCCTGTGCAGGCCGCTCCAGCCGAGCCCCAGGATGCACTCGCCTCCCTGTTCGAATCGTTGAAGCGCGAGCGCGATCCTGAAAAGGCACGCGGCATCGCCAGCCAGATCCTCTCCGAATGGAGCGATTCGGGCAGCGCGACGGTCGACCTGCTGATGCAGTGGGCGGCAACGGCGGTCAGCGAGAAGCGCAATGCCGCAGCCCTCGACTTCCTGGATCAGGTCACTGTGCTCAAGCCGGATTATGCCGAGGCATGGAACCGCCGCGCCGGCCTTCACTTCACCATGGGCGACCGCCGCAAGGCAATGGCCGACATCAACCAGGTGCTGATCCGCGAGCCACGCCACTTCGGCGCCCTGTCGGGCCTGGCGGAAATACTGGCGGGCAACGGCCAGGACGAACTGGCCCTGAAGGCCTGGGAACGTTACCTGGAGATATATCCGGCCGACAGGGATGCGCAGGAGGCGGCCACCGAACTTTCCGAGAAGATCGCCGGCAGCCGCACCTGATCCCTCATTCATGATCGCCTTTCCTCTCGTCATCGCCGGACTTTTCGCGGCGGCCTTCGGCTTCTCCGCCTGGAAAGCGCGCGCCATCGAACGCGCCTTCCCGAACCACGGTGAACTGATCGACGTCGGCGGCTTCCGGATGAATTCCCTCCTCGTCCCTCGCCGGCCGGACGGGCGACCTGCCGCCGGTCGTCTTCATCCACGGCGCGAGCGGCAATCTGCGCGATCAGGAGACCGCCTTCCGGGCGAGACTGGAAGGCCGGGCCGACCTTCTCTTTGTTGACCGCCCCGGCCATGGATATTCCGAGCGCGGCGACGGGCGAAACGCCTGGCCCGACGGCCAGGCCGATGCCATCGCCCGCCTCATGGAGAAGCGGGGGCTGGAACGGGCCATTATCGTAGGGCACTCCTTCGGCGGTGCCATTGCGGCAAGCTTCGCGCTCCGCCACCCGCAGAAGACCGCAGGCCTGCTCTTTCTCGCACCGGCGACCCATCCTTGGCCCGGCGGGATCGACTGGTACTACCGTCTGGCAAAGATGCCCTATATCGGCTGGCTCTTCAGCCGCCTCGTCGCGCTGCCGGCGGGCCTCACCCGCCTGGAAGGCGCTACCCATGCCGTCTTCCATCCCAATCCGCGGCCGGAAAAATACGTGACGGAGGGAGCTCCGGCACTCGTCCTGCGCCCGCAGAACTTCCGCAACAACGCGATCGACGTGGCCAACCTCAACGAATACGTGAAGCGGGTGGCGCCGCAGTACCGGTCGATCACAGCTCCGACGATCATCATCACCGGCAACCGGGACGCCATCGTCGCCGAGGAGATCCATTCGCGCGGCCTGAAGCGCGACATCGCCCATGCGGAACTGCTGTGGATCGACAATCTCGGCCACAAGCCGGACTATGTGGTGACCGAGATTGCCGTGGCGGCGCTGGAAAAGCTCGCGGGCTACGAACGGGATCTGGGGGTCATGGCCCGTGCCGCCGAGGCGCGCCTGCGGCCTCCTTGACGCCGCGGGCGCGGCTCGTGATCCGGACGCGCCTCGTCCCCGTCAGATGCCGCTCTGTCCGTCCGCCCCGATATAGGCGATGCGCAGCATGTTCGTGGCGCCCGGCGTGCCGAGCGGAACGCCGGCGGAGATGATGATCCGGTCGCCGGGCTTGCCGAAGCCTTCGCTCACGACGATGCGGCAGGCACGGTTCACCATGTCGTCGAGATCCTCCGCATCGTGGGTCACCACGCAGTGGAGGCCCCAGCAAACGGAAAGACGGCGAGCCGTCTGGATGATGGGAGAAAGCGCCAATATCGGCACCTGCGGCCGCTCGCGGGAGGCGCGCAGTCCGGTATTGCCGGAGGACGTATAGGTGACGATGGCCGACAGCCGCAGCGTCTCCGCGATCTGCCGCGCCGCCAGTGATATCGCATCCGCACCGGTTGCTTCCGGCGTCGGCCGCTGCGCATAGATAATGTTCGAGTAGTAGGGATCCTGCTCGACGGTGCTGGCGACCGAAGCCATGGTGGCGACGGCCTCGACCGGATATTCCCCTGAAGCCGATTCGGCCGACAGCATCACGGCATCGGCACCTTCGAAGACGGCCGTGGCGACGTCTGACACTTCGGCACGCGTCGGCACCGGAGCGGTGATCATCGATTCCAGCATCTGCGTCGCCACCACCACCGGCTTGCCGGCGCGACGGCAGGCGCGGGTCAACTGCTTCTGCAGGCCCGGTACCGATTCGAGCGGCATTTCCACGCCGAGGTCGCCGCGGGCCACCATCAGGGCGTCCGAAAGCTCGATGATCTCCTCGATGCGCTCGATCGCCTGCGGCTTCTCGATCTTCGACATCAGCCCGACCCGGCCACGGGCGATCTTGCGGACCTCCGCGAGGTCTTCCGGGCGCTGCACGAAAGACAGCGCCACCCAGTCCACCTCGCCGGTCGCAAGCACCGCGTCGAGATCCGCCCGGTCCTTGTCCGTCAGCACGCCGACCGGCAGCAGCGTGTCGGGCAGGCTGATGCCCTTCCTGTCGGAAATCTTGTTGCCGGAGACGACCGTGCAGACGATCTTCCTGCCGTCGGCCTTCTCGGCGCGCAGCAGCAGCTTGCCGTCGTCGATCAGCAGCCGGTCGCCGGGCTTCACGGCCGAAAGGATCTCCGGATGCGGCAGGAACACGCGCTTGTCGTCGCCCGGCTCGTCCTTGTCGTCCAGGGTGAATGTCTGGCCTGGGGTCAGCGCGACCTTCGTCTCCGCGAATTTCCCGACGCGGAGCTTCGGTCCCTGCAGGTCCGCGAGAATGCCGATCGGGCGGCCGCAGCGCTTCTCGACCGCCCGGATGCGCTGGATGAGCATGCGCATCGTGTCGTGGCTGGCATGGCTCATGTTGATGCGGAAGAGATCGGCGCCCGCCTCGTGCAGCTTCTGGATCATCTCCTCTTCGGAAGAGGCCGGACCCAGGGTCGCGAGGATCTTCACTTTGCGGTTGCGCTTCATCAATTCCGGCCTTCCTGCGTGCTCGGAGCATCGGAGAGCTGCACCATCCAGCTTCCCTGCCGCCCCGTATCGTATTCCTTGAAACCCATGCGCTGATAGCCGCGGGCGAAGCAGTCCTCGACGCCGACGATCTTGAACTCGTTCTCGGCGACGCACATGTTGACTTCACCCGTCCAGCGGCCGCCCCGCGCGGCGTCCTCGGCGTAGAGATAATAGTAGCGGGACTGCAGTTCGCCCTCGATCAGCGTCGCGCATGTCGATGCCGGAACCTGCCACCAGCCTTCGGTCGTCCAGCCTTCCTGTGCCCGGTAACCGATGGCCACTCCGACGAGATTCTGCGTTCCGTTGCAGACGCGGAAATCCGCATGGGCGGCACCGGCGGTGAAAAGCGGGATGCCGAGAGCCGCAAGGAATATGGCCGCCGGCAGGGCCTGCAGCGGACGGGTGATGGAGAGACGGGATGATTTCGACACGGCTTCCGATGGGACCCCATGGTTATTCGCGAAGCACTTTCTCGCCCGGCAGGGGTGGAAAGTCAACGCGATCTAATCGATTATACCGGCTGCGGACCGGCGAGGCGGAGAGCGAGCTTGCACCTTCGGTGAGTGCGTGCGATCAACCGGAGCCTACGTTCAGCACGCCCAGGACGCTCTATCCGCAATGCAGGACTTCGTTCCGTTCGAAATCATAGAAGGCGATTACGGCGCCGGAATGGTGTTGCTCGCCGACCATGCCATGAACCGGCTTCCGCCCGCATACGGCAGCCTCGGCCTGCCTGAAAGCGCCTTCCAGCGGCACATCGCCTTCGACATCGGCATAGAGGGGCTTACCCGGCAACTGGCGGCTCGCCTCGGCGTGCCGGCGGTACTCGGGTGTTTCTCTCGGCTGCTGATCGATCCGAACCGGGGAGAGGACGATCCGACGCTGATCATGAAGATCTCCGACGGAGCCATCATCCCCGGGAACTATCCGATCACCGGCGAGGAGTGGAACCGGCGGCTGGCTACCTATCACCGTCCCTACCACCGCGCCGTGGAACGCACGCTGGCGAAGGCCGGCGCCTCCGGCCGCGCACCGCTCGTCCTGTCACTCCACTCCTTCACGCCCGCCTGGAAGGGCGCTCCACGGCCCTGGCACGCCGCCGTCCTCTGGGACAGCGACCATCGGGCGGTCGTCCCGCTTCTGGAGATGCTGCGCCGGGACGGGAGCCTGGTGATCGGCGACAATCAGCCCTATGACGGCGCGCTGCGCGGCGACACCATGTACCGGCACTGCATGACGTCCGGCACGCCGCATGCACTTCTCGAGGTGCGCCAGGACCTGATCGCCGACGAGGCGGGCATCACTGAATGGGCAAATCGCCTTGCCCCTATGTTCGCGGCGCTGAACGGCGACCCTTCGCTGCACGAGTACCGGATATTCCCCTCCCGCACCGGTCCCTACGGCACCTGAACCCGGCCCGAAGCGGAACCATTGCCAGTGAACCTCGGTCTCTGAGCCGTGGAGTGGGGATCAAAAAGCCGCATTTGCGTAAAACAAGGCTGTTGATCACCGAGCCGCCGTCGATTCGGCTTGACCTCGGCCGCCCTTCGCGGCAGGTGACGAACAATCTTGAGAACCCCGCACTACAGGAGACCTCGATGTCTGATGCTCATGGCGTCGCCCGCGACCAACTCCGCGCATTTGTCGAGCGCATCGAAAGACTGGAAGAAGAAAAGAAGACGATCGCCGACGACATCAAGGACGTCTATGGCGAGGCCAAGTCCATGGGCTTCGACACGAAGATCCTGAAAAAGGTCATCGCTCTGCGCAAGAAGGACGACCAGGAGCGGATGGAGGAGGAACTCATCCTCGACACCTACCTCCAGGCGCTCGGCATGATCGAAGGTGCGCCCGAGGCGGACGCCGCCTGAAATCACCCCGATGTGATCACATTCAAAGCCCACCGCCAGAACCCGCCGCAGGGCGGGTTTTTTTGCGTCCTCCACGCGGAGCCAAAGCCCCGCGGCCCTTCAATGCCATCGTTACCAACGGAAAAGCCGCCTCACCGGCGGCTTTCTTCGGGGACAGGACGTGTGGGACGACTGTCCTATCGCGTCTTGGGGCTGAACCGGTTGGGGTCGATGGAAGCCGTCCTGGTGACCGGCTTGAAGCCGCTCGAAGCATAGGCTGCCGAATATTCGCCGCTGAGCGTCCGGGTGACCACCCGCGGCGCCTTGACCGAAGCCACGTCGGCGACCCGGTTGTTGCTGACGGCCCATCTGGCAAGCATGTCGCCCGTGAGCGCCGGAACGGCCTCCTGCTTGGCGGAGGCGGCGGCACGGCCGCCCTTCATCGGGACGGGGACCGACTTGGGCGCGTCGAATCCGTCCCCGAAGCGCATGTCTTCTACGGAGACAACGTTCTCCTGCGCGGGAGCGGAGGCAACCTCGACCGGCTTGGCTGCTGCGGCCGGAGGAGGAGCAAGCGTCGAGCGTACATAGGCGCCGCTCTGAGCAAGCGCCGCGATCACTGCCGGCGTGAGCGCCTCCTGTTCGCCGAGATCCCCGTCCGTCTCCGGATCGGTATCGGCCGCTGCCAACAGCGCTTCCGAGCCGGAAGGCCGTGCAGCCGGCAGAGGCACGGAAGCGAGCGCCGTATCGGGCAGATCGCCGTCGATCGACGCCGTCATCACGCCGGCCTCGGCGTCGCCGTTCAGGCCGCGCGGGCCGAGCAGGGTCGGTACGGGAATGGCATATTGCTGGAGGTCGGCAAACGCTTCGCCGTCTGCCTCGGGCGCGGCGGCGGGCTGTGCCGGCAGCGCGGCCTGCAGGGCTTCCTGCGCGGTGCTGCGCGTCGGCGAATAGAGCGCCGTCGCCAAGCCGCCGGGACCCCCATCCTGCCGGAACGCCGGGCGGGACGCCGGCACGGGGGCGGAAATCGTCTCGACACCCGGAAGCGCGTCGGGCTCAACGGCCGCAACCATGACGGGCTCCTCGGCGCGCGCCGCCGGCATTGCTGGCGCCGGACGCTCGGACGGTGCCGGTGCCGCGATCGCATCGGCATCCTCGTCTTCGTCGCCACCGCCGAAAAGGGCCGCAAACAGGTTCGGACGCTTCTTCTGGGAGCCGGAGGCACTCGCGATCTCGATCGGCGCACCGGAGGCCAGCCGCTTCTTGTAGCTTGCCAGCGCCACCTCGTAGCCGGGCAGCGGCTTGCCGTCGGCCGGCAGGTGCACGGTGTTGCCGTTCGGGAAGAGCTTGACCAGTTCCTGGCGGCTCATGCGCGGCCAGGCGCGCACGCCGCCGACGTCGAGATGCACGAAGGGGGAGCCGGAGGTCGGATAGTAGCCGACGCCGCCTACCTGCATCTGCATGGCGATGGCCCTGAGCCTCGCAAGCTTCACACCCGGAATGTAGAAGTCCATCGCCTTGCCGAGCATGTGCTGGCTGTTCTTCGCCACCCCCTTGCTGCGGGAACGCAGCATGCCGTTGGTGGTAGGGGAACGATAGGCCGAGACGACATGGATGTAGTCGGTGGCGCCGCTGCGCCGGTAGACTTCCCAGACGAGGTCGATCAGGCGCGGGTCCATCTTCGTCGGTTCGTTGCGCCGCCAGTCGCGCAGCATGTTGTTGATCTGCTGCAGACCCTTCGGATCGAACTTGCCGTTGCGCTTGAAGACGATGTTTGCCCGCTCCTTCGTATGGATGAAGTAGAGCTTGAGGCTGCGGGTTTCAGCCGCGGCATGGCTTGCGGAAACCGAAAGCAGCGGAAGGGCCAGGCACGCCACCGCTGCAAGCGACGCCGCCCCCTTCACGAACGACTTCAGGAAAGCGGCCGTACGGCCGCGCTTGCCGGCGCCTGGAGGCGTTTCGTTCCCGTTCAGATCCTGCAAGGCTGTCCCCGTCCTGTCGACAACTTCCCTCGTTGCCGTAAATGACTGTCAAATTGCGGTGAGACGATGGCAAATTTGCCACACAATCACAAGCATCTCTCGCAGAGTCAACAATTCGCTACCAAGAGATTGACAAAGGGTGACAGAACATCCTTGCGCGGAGGTTAACGATCTCTAATAAGCCCTCGTTCAGGCCGCCTCCTTCAGCGGGTTGTCGGGATCGATGCCGTAGTCCTTCAGCTTCCGGTACAGGGTCGAGCGGCCGATGCCCAGCTTGCGCGCCACCTGGCTCATCTGCCCCCGGTAGAATTTCAGAGCGAAACGAATGAGTTCCTCCTCCACGTCGGAAAGCTTGCGGACCTCTCCGGAGCTGTCCGTGCTGGCGATCACGTTGGCGGACGCGGGATAGGCTGCCGCCAGAAGCGCCCGCGGGTCTGGACGCGGCGGCTGTACCGGTATGCCGATGAAGCCTTCCGGCACCGGCAGCGTCACCGGCCAAGCTGCCGTTCGGCGAGCTTCGGAGCCCTGCGGCAGCACCACGGGCGCAGTCGTCGCCGCCCGCAATTCGTCCGACCGGAATTCCGGCAGTTGTGCGGCAATTTGCGGGAAGTCGGCTTCGGTGAGCTCTTCCGTCTGGGCAAGAACCGCGGCGCGGAAGATGGCGTTCTCGAGCTCGCGGATGTTTCCGGGCCAGTCATGCGCCGTCAGCAGCGCCATCGCTTGCGGCCCGACGCTCACCGGCCGGGGAAGCTTCTGCTCGTGCGAGAACCGGTCCGCGAAGACGCGCGCCAGGTGCGGGATATCCTCCTTGCGGCGACGCAGGGCGGGGATCGTGATCGGGAACACGTTGAGGCGGTAGTAGAGGTCCTCGCGGAAACGGCCCTCCCGCACCTCCTCGATGAGATCCTTGTTCGTCGCGGAGATCAGCCGAACATCGACCTTCTGAACCTTGCCCGATCCCACGGCTTCGATCTCGCCCTGCTGCACGGCGCGGAGAAGCTTCACCTGCACTTCGAGCGGCAGATTGCCGATCTCGTCGAGGAAGAGCGTGCCGCCGTCGGCCTCGGCGAACTTGCCGGCGTGCCGTTCGGTGGCGCCTGTGAACGCCCCCTTCTCATGGCCGAACAGGACGCTTTCCACAAGATTTTCCGGGATGGCACCGCAGTTGACGGTAATGAACGGCTTGCCGGACCTGTCGCTGGCCGACTGGATCGCACGGGCGACCATTTCCTTGCCGACGCCCGATTCGCCCTCCAGCACGACTGGAATGGATGATTGCGCCGCACGTTGCGCCAGGTCGATGACCCGCTGCATTTCCTGGCTCGCCGAGACGATGTCGCTGAACGTCGCCGAACCGCTGCGCGATCGGCGGGCGGTCTTGCTGCGGCCTTCCCGTCGGTCGACGGTCAGCGCGTTGGCGACCGAGGAGGCGATGCGTTCGGGCGAGACCGGCTTGACGACGAAGTCGAAGGCGCCGGCCCGCATTGCCTCGACCACCGTCTCGATGCCGCCCTGCCCCGTCTGCACGATGACCGGAGTTTCGATACCCTTCTCCCTGATGGCCTTGAGGAAGGTCAGACCGTCGAGTTCCGGCATCATCAGGTCCAGCACGATCACGTTGATCTGGTCGCCGCCGTGCTTCAGGAACTCCAGTCCGACCAGGCCGTTCTCGGCGAGATGGACCATATGACCATGGCGTTCCAGCGCGTTCTTGAGAAGGCGGCGCTGCACGGGGTCGTCATCGACTACAAGGATTTGGGCAATCATGCTCGGCTCCTGACATCATTCATAATGTCCCGGTTTGGGCGTTCTACGCCGGTGGTTGTGCCAGAAAGGCTTGAACATCGTCTTTTGAGAAAGGCTTGCATTTTAACGGCCGGCACGGAAAACAGGGCGGACGAGGAACGAGAAGGAAGACGGTCGATGCTCCTGCCCCATACTGCCAAGCTGGTTGCGCAAGCTGCCGCCGAACATGCCGCCGCGGATCCCGCCCTGGGGCTGCTTCCCGTCTGGAAGCTTGCCGACCTCTACCCCTCGCGCGATGCCCCCGAGTTCAAGTCGGACCTGGAGCGGGCCACCACGCTTTCGAAAGCGTTCGAAACCAGGTGGAAGGGCAGGCTAGCAGACGCCGCGACGAAGACCGGCGCCGAGGGTCTGGGGCAGGCGCTGTCCGACTACGAGGCCTTGGAGGACCTGCTCGGAAAGATCGGCTCCTTCGCCGGCCTCACCTATTTCTCCAATACCTCCAACCCTGCGAACGGCAAGTTCTATGGGGACGTGCAGTCGAAGCTGACCGACCTGTCGGCGCACCTCCTGTTCTTCGGCCTTGAACTCAACCGGCTGGATGATGCGCTGGTGGACACGGCGATGGACCGCGACCCGCAGGCGGCCCACTACCGCCCCTGGATCGTCGACCTGCGCAAGGACAAGCCCTTCCAGCTCGACGACAGGCTGGAGCAGCTTTTCCTCGAAAAATCGATGACCAGCGCGGCCGCCTTCAACCGCCTGTTCGACGAGACCATGGCCGAGCTTCGATTCGAGATCGACGGCGAGAAGCTGCCCCTGGAGATCGCCCTCAACATGCTGCAGGAACCGGAGGAGGAGGTTCGCCGCAAGGCGGCACAGGCCCTCTCGAAGACCTTCCAGCAGAACATCCGCGTCTTTACGCTGATCACCAATACGCTCGCCAAGGACAAGGAGATTTCCGACCGCTGGCGCGGCTTCGAGGACATCGCCGACAGTCGCCACCTCGCAAACCGGGTGGAACGCGAAGTGGTCGATGCGCTCGCGGCCGCCGTGAAGGAAGCCTACCCTCGCCTGTCGCACCGCTACTACCGGATGAAGGCGAAGTGGCTCGGCATGGACGAGATGAACTTCTGGGACCGCAATGCGCCCTTGCCGGAAACACCGAAGGCGCTGATTTCGTGGCCGGACGCGAAGGAAACGGTGCTCTCGGCCTATGCCGGCTTCGCACCAGAGATGGCCGACATTGCCCGTCGCTTCTTCGACGAGGAGTGGATCGACGCACCCGTCCGTCCCGGCAAGGCGCCCGGCGCCTTCGCCCATCCGACGGTCCCCTCCGCGCATCCCTACGTGCTCGTCAATTACATGGGCAAGCCGCGCGACGTCATGACCCTCGCCCATGAACTGGGCCACGGCGTGCACCAGGTTCTGGCCGGAGAACAGGGGGCGCTGATGGCGCAGACACCCCTGACCCTTGCCGAAACCGCCTCCGTCTTCGGCGAAATGCTGACTTTCCGCGCCCTCCTCGACAAGACGAAGGACAGCGGCGAGCGCAAGGCCATGCTCGCCCAGAAGGTCGAGGACATGATCAACACGGTCGTCCGCCAGATCGCCTTCTACGAGTTCGAGCGCAAGCTTCACACGGCACGCAAGGAAGGCGAACTGACCGCCGAGCAGATCGGCGAACTATGGCTCTCGGTCCAGTCCGAAAGCCTCGGTCCCGCGATCCGCATCTCGGAAGGCTACGAGACGTGGTGGGCCTATATCCCCCACTTCATCCACTCACCCTTCTACGTCTATGCCTATGCCTTCGGCGACTGCCTGGTGAACTCGCTCTATGCCGTCTACCGCAACGCCGAGCCGGGCTTCCAGCAGAAGTACTTCGAACTCCTGAAGGCCGGCGGTACCAAACACCATTCGGAACTGCTGAAGCCCTTCGGCCTCGATGCCACCGATCCGTCCTTCTGGTCGAAAGGTCTCTCGATGATCGAGGGCCTGATCGATGAGCTGGAGGCTTTGGACAAGGCGTGAGCCTACCCTCCCCCACCGAGCAGTGGTCAGGGGGTGGGCAACGGGGTTGAGCGATAAGCGGTAAAATGACGAAGCACAGCCCCTACGTCCTCTTCCGCGACGACAAGCGGTCGCAAAGCCGCCTGTTCCGCGCGCCGCGTGAGATCGTCATCGCCCGCGCCGCGAACCACGTGCTGCCGGCGCTGACCCGGCTCGAACAGGCGCGCCGAGAGGGTTACTGGCTCGCCGGCTATCTCTCCTACGAGGCGGGCTTCGTGTTCGAGGAGAAGCTGAGGCCTCTGATCGTCGATGACCGGGAGACGCCGCTGTTGGCGATGGGTGTCTTCGATGCCCCGGCACCCGATGGGCATCCCCTCGCCGCTCCGCCCCGGTCCGGAGAACGGCAGCCGCTTCTGTCCGACCCCCGCGCCGCCTGGGATTTCGCAGCCTACCGCACCCGCTTCGACCGGCTGCACGAGCACCTGCGCCGCGGCGACATCTACCAGGCGAACCTGACGATGCCGGTCACCGCCCGCTGGAGCGGCGATCCGCACGCGGCCTTCTGGTCGCTCGTGTCACGCCAGCCGGTGCATTACGGCGCGCTGGTCGATCTCGGCGGCGGCCCCGTCATCCTGTCGCGCTCGCCCGAGCTCTTCTTCCGCGTCGACGAGGACCGCTTCATCGAGACCCACCCGATGAAGGGAACGGCGCCGCGGGGTGCCACTCCCGAAGAGGACGCAGCGATCGTCGCCGCCATGCTTGCCGACGAGAAGACGCAGGCCGAAAACCGGATGATCGTCGATCTCCTGCGCAACGACATCTCGCTCGTCAGCGAAGTCGGCACGCTCACCGTCCCGAAGCTCTTCGCCATCGAGAGCTATCCGACCGTTCACCAGATGGTGAGCCATGTGCGGGCGAAGCTGCTGCCAACCGCCGGCCTGCCGGAGATCATGGCCGCCCTCTTCCCCTGTGGCTCCATCACCGGCGCTCCGAAGATGTGGGCGATGAAGATCCTCCACGACCTGGAAGCGGGACCGCGGGATCTCTATTGCGGCGCCATCGGCTGGTGCGATCCGGCCGGCCCCATGCAATTTTCCGTCGCCATCCGCACGCTTGCCCTTTTCAACGACGGCCGGGCCGTCTTCAATGTCGGCGGGGGGATCGTGTTCGATTCGACGGCCGAGGCGGAATATGAAGAATGCCTTCTAAAAGCGCAGTTCGCAGTCGGCAAACAGGCGATCTCGCACTGATCGAAACGCTGCGCTGGGAACCCGAGCAGGGCTTCCTGCGCCTCGATCAGCACCTGCGCCGCCTGAACCGTTCGATCGATGCCCTGGGCTTTCTGCCGCCTGCCGATCCCGCCATGGCACTCAAGCTTGCCGTCGGTGGCGATGAACCGTTGCGGGTCCGCCTGTCGGTCAGCTATCGCGGCAGGACGGAAGTCACCACCGCGCCCTTCCGGCCGGAACCGGAAGGCAAGGTCTGGAGGCTGCGCATCGCCGGGCAAAAATTGTCGTCCGACGACGCCTTCCTCCGGCACAAGACGACCCGACGCGATCTGTATGAAACCGCCCGCGCCGAATTCTCCTCCGAGGAGGCAGACGAGGTCCTTCTCCTGAATGAACGCGGCGATGTGTGCGAGGGCACCATCACCAACCTCTTCGTCGAGGGCGAGGACGGTATCCTCCTCACGCCGGCCATCTCCAGCGGGCTTCTCCCCGGCATCCTGCGGGCCGAACTGATCCGCGAGGGCAAGGCGCGCTCCATGGTGCTGAAGCCGGCGGCTCTCTTGAACCGCCGGCTCTTCGTGGGGAATGCGCTGCGCGGATTGATCCCGGCGGTGCTGCTGGAAGCGGGCTAGCGCTTCCGCCGCAGGATCATGCCTGCATGGTGCAGCGTGTCGCCGTCCACGAACTCCCCGTCGGCGGTGAAGCCGGTATCGTCCCAGTAATCGATGTGGTTTCCGGTGACGACGTAACGGCCCTGATAGGCGCTTTCGCGCGTGCCGCGGGCTTCGTCATAGCGGCCGTTCGGCAGGAGCTCGTGGCGTATGTGCCCGTCGTCCGTCACCCACATGCCGACATAGGGGTGGGCCTGTTTCTCAGCCTGATCGGTCATCTGATCCTCTGCGATTGCGGTATTGAGTGCCGCGAGCGCGGCTGCGGCAAGCAGGGAATAACTCTTCGCCACCGGCCTCTCCTCAGTTCGGCGACCTCGTCGGCCGCACCACGATCTCGTTGACGTCCACATCCTCGGGCTGCTCGATCGCAAAGCGGACGGCGCGGCCGATGGCATCGGGCTGCAAGGCAATGGCACGGTAGCTCTTCATCGCCTCGGCGGCCGCCGGATCGGTGATCGTGGAGGCGAGCTCGCTTTCCACCACGCCCGGATGGATGCAGGTGACGCGGATATCCTCCCGCTCCTGCCGCAAGCCATCGGAAATCGCCCGCACGGCAAACTTGGTGGCGCAATAAACGGCGGCGGTGGGGGCAACGCTGAGAGCGCCGATGGACGCTATGTTGATGATGTGGCCGGAGCCGCGCTCGGTCATCTCCGGCAGTACCGCGGCGATGCCGTAGAGGACGCCCTTGATATTGACGTCGACCATCTGGTCCCACTCGTCGACCTTCAGCGAGGCCATGAGCGACAGCGGCATGACGCCCGCATTGTTGACGATCACGTCGACGCGGCCGAATTCCTGCCGGGCAGCCGCCGCGAAGGCGGCCACATCCGCGCGGTCGGTCACATCGAGCCGGCGGATCGCGACCCTGCCGCCGCCCTTGCGGATCTCCTCCGCCAGCGCCTCGAGACGATCGGTGCGACGGGCCCCGAGCATGAGCGTGGCGCCGGCCTTGGCCAGTTCGCGAGCAATGCCCGCTCCGATGCCGCTGGAAGCGCCTGTGACGAGAATGACTTTTTCCATGCTTTATCTCCCTGTTCAGCCCGACATCGGGCTTGAACGGAAGATAAGCGTGCCGCATTGTCATCGGTAGCCGCACTGAAATTTCCGCATTGGTAAGGACTGCTAACCAATGGTGCCAGACCTGAACGCCCTCGCCGTCTTCATCACGGTGGCGGAAGAAAAGAATTTCCGTGCCACCGCCGACCGGCTCGGTGTCACGCGCGCGGCGGTCAGCCAGATCATGAGAAAGCTCGAGGAATCCATGGGGATCGCGCTCGTCAACCGCACGACCCGTAGCGTCGCCCTCACGGAAGCGGGCGAGCGGCTTTACGCTGACGCGGCCCCCGCTCTCGCCGTGATGCGCGCCGCCATAGAGGCCGCGGGAAACCTCGGTGACAGCCCCCGCGGACAGCTGAACCTCGCCGTGTCCTCGATCGCCGAGAGCTTCCTGTCCGGGCCGCTGCTTGCCTCCTTCGCCGACGGGAACCCGGAGGTCCGCATCCACGTCACCGTCACCGACGATGAATTCGACATCGTCGAAGCAGGGTATGACGCGGGCGTGAGGCTCGGCGAAGTGATCGCCCAGGACATGATCGCGGTACCCGTCTCCGGCAACCAGCGCCAGTTGGCGGTGGCGTCGTCGGGCTATGTCGGGCGCTTCGGGGTTCCCCGGCATCCCCGTGACCTGGTGGGCCACCGGACGATCGGCTGGCGCACCGCGCCCGGCCGGGCCTCCTACCGATGGGAATTCGTGGAAGAGGGCAAGGAATTCACCGTCGCCGTCGGCGACCACTTCACGACGACGGACATGTCCCTGATGATCCGCCTGGCAGTGGCGGGAGCCGGCATCAGCTTCGGCATGGAGGAGAGTTTCCGGCCCTTCATCGAGCGTGGCGAACTGGTGCCGCTTCTGGAGGACTACTGCCCCCGTTTCCCCGGCTTCTACCTCTACTATCCGAGCCGCCGCAACATGGCGCCCAAGCTGCGGGCCCTTGTAGATCATCTACGGCGAAACCGGCCGGCCTAGCGGGTGCCGCCGCCCTTTGCGGCTACGAACGCCTATCGTTTCCGGAGAGAGCGTCCCTCCCTCGCAACCGCCGGGTGACGAAGATCGACAGGCTGCCGCTGCTTTTCGCACCGGCAATCGCAACCTCTTTATTGTGACGGGGATTTATGATCTAGAGCGCCGAAATCATGAGCGAGCGCTCCCATCCGTTCCCTGTCCACTAGCGGCGCAGCGGCGTGATGCCGAGGCGGTGAAGGAGAGACATATGACTGAGCGGAATTACCCGGTTCATGCGGAAATTACCGGGCCGATCGTGATGATCGGCTTCGGCTCCATCGGCCGGGGTACGCTGCCGCTGATCGAGCGCCACTTCAAGTTCGACAAGAGCCGGATGGTGGTCATCGACCCGCGGGATGACGGTGCGGAATTGCTCGGCAAGCACGGCGTCAGGCACATCAAGGAATACGTGACCAAGGAAAACTACAAGGAGCTCCTGAAGCCCCTGCTCGATGACGGCAAGGGTGGCCAGGGCTTCTGCGTCAACCTGTCGGTCGACACTGGGTCGCTCGACCTGATGAAGTTCTGCCGCAAGCTGGACGTCCTCTACATCGACACGGTGGTTGAGCCCTGGCTCGGCTTCTATTTCGACACCTCTGTCGGAAACGAGGAACGCACCAATTACGCCCTTCGCGAAACGGTGCGCCAGGAGAAGCTGAAGAACCCCGGCGGCACCACCGCCGTTTCCACCTGCGGCGCCAATCCCGGCATGGTGTCCTGGTTCGTCAAGCAGGGCCTCGTGAACCTTGCAAACGACTTGGGCATCAAGTTCGAGGAGCCCTCGGTAGACGACCGCGAAGGCTGGGCCAGGCTGATGAAGAAGGTCGGCGTCAAGGGAATCCATATCGCCGAACGCGATACCCAGCGCACCAGGAACCCGAAGCCGCTCGACGTCTTCTGGAACACCTGGTCCGTCGAAGGCTTCATCGCGGAGGGCCTGCAGCCTGCGGAACTCGGCTGGGGCACCCATGAAAACTGGATTCCGGAGAACGCGAAGACGCACGAGAAGGGTTGCCAGTCGGCCATCTACCTGGAGCAGCCCGGCGCAAATACGCGCGTGCGTAGCTGGTGCCCAACGCCGGGGCCGCAATACGGCTTCCTCGTCACCCACAACGAGTCCATCTCGATCGCCGACTACTACACCGTCCGCGACAAGCATGATGACGTCACCTACCGCCCGACCTGCCACTATGCCTACCACCCCTGCAATGACGCCGTGCTCTCGCTGCACGAGATGTTCGGCAATGGCGGCAAGGCGCAACCGGTGCAGCACGTTCTGGACGAGGATGAACTGGTGGACGGCGTCGACGAATTGGGCGTCCTGCTCTACGGCCACGACAAGAACGCCTACTGGTACGGTTCGCGCCTGTCGCTGGAGGAGACCCGCCGCATCGCGCCCTACCAGAATGCCACCGGCCTGCAGGTGACCTCCGCCGTGCTCGCCGGCATGGTCTGGGCGCTGGAGAACCCCAAGGCGGGCATCGTGGAAGCGGACGAGGTCGACTACCGGCGATGCCTGGAAGTGCAGATGCCCTATCTCGGGCCTGTTGAGGGACACTATACCGACTGGACGCCGCTGGAGGGACGCCCTGGCCTCTTCCCCGAGGACATCGACGCTTCCGACCCCTGGCAGTTCCGCAACATCCTCGTCCGTTAGGCAGGCTTTTCGGCCTCAGCAGGGAAATGCCCGTCACAAAACGGGACATTTCCTCTGTTGAAACCGCCGCAAGGGGCTGCCAAGCGCCGCCATGTGCGATAGATAGGACCGGACAACCTCGGCCTCGGCCGTACCGCGGGAGACTGACCCATGAAATTGAAGACGAGCCTCGTGTTCATTGCTGCCGCCACGCTGACCGCCTGCGTTTCCTCCGCCCCTCCGCGGCTTCCGCCACAGCAGGCACAGCCGCAGGGCGTCGAAGGCAGTTGGGCCGATCCGAACGGGATCGTCTCCACCTTCCAGGGCGGCACCTTCAGCACGCGCTCCACCGACAGCAACACGCTACTTGCCTCCGGCACCTATGTCAGCCTCTCGCCCACGCTCGTCGAGATCAACATGACCTCGCTGGTGCGCAACACCCAGTCACGCGTCAACTGCGCGCTGGTGACGTCGAGCCAGCTGAACTGCACGCAGGACAGCGGCGCCCAGTTCTCACTGACCCGCCGTAGCTGATCCAGTGTCCAGGCTTTCTTCCGAACCTCGCTCCGGCGGGGTTTTTCTTTGGCGGCAAGCCCCCGTGCCGATCGCTCCCGTTGCGCTGCACATTTCCGCTTGAAGTCGCCTGTCCCTGATGAAAACATGCCCCGGCACGGTCGGTGGGACAGAAGGGCCGGTGTGGAAGCCGGCTGCCGACGGAGCGAAACAGGAGAGAGACGATGACGAAGACATTGAGACTGGGGCTGATGACGGCCTCGGCGATTGCCCTCTTTGCCGGCACCGCACTGGCGGACTACGAACTCAATATCCTCCACATCAACGATCTTCACTCCCGCATAGAGGCGATCAACAAATACGATTCCACCTGCTCCGAGGAAGAGGCCTCGAAGAACGAGTGCTTCGGTGGCATCGCCCGCGTGAAGACCGCCATCGACACCCGCCGCGGCGAGTTGCAGGATGCAAACGTCCTGGTGCTCGACGCCGGCGACCAGTTCCAGGGCTCGCTGTTCTACAGCATGTTCAAGAGCGGCCCGATCGCCGACTTCATGAACGGCATCCGCTTCGACGCCATGGCGATCGGCAACCATGAATTCGACGATGGTCCCGAGGAACTCCTGAAGTTCATCGACGCCGCCGACTTCCCCATCATCTCCGGCAACACGATCGCGGCCGAGGGCAGCCCCGTGGCCGGCAAGTTCGAGCCCTACATCGTCAAGGAAATGGGCGGTCAGAAGGTCGCCATCGTCTCCGTGCTGGCGACCGACACGGACGAGACCTCGTCGCCGGGCGATCAGATCCGCTTCGAGGACGAAGTGGAATACCTGAAGAAGGCCGTTGCCGACCTGCAGGGCCAGGGAATCAACAAGATCGTGCTCCTCTCGCATGTCGGCTATGAGCGCGACAAACAGATCGCCGCGGCGGTCGACGGCATCGACGTCATTGTCGGCGGGCACAGCCATACCCTGCTCTCCAGCACGGACGAAAAAGCGGCCGGTCCCTATCCGACACTGGTCAAGAACCCGGCCGGCACCGATGTCCCGATCGTGCAGGCCTATGCCTATTCGAAATACCTCGGCGACCTGAAGGTCGTTTTCGACGACAACGGCGTGGTGAAATCCGCCGAGGGTGCGCCCCAACTGCTTGATGCCTCCGTCGTTCCCGATGCCGGCTTTTCCGCAAAGGTGGACGAGCTCGGCAAGCCGCTGGAAGAGCTGAAACAGAAGGTCGTCGGCTCCGCGCAGGACGTCATCGTCGGCGACCGCAACGTCTGCCGTGTCGAGGAATGCTCGATGGGCAACCTCGTAGCCGACGCCCAGCTCGACCGGGTCAAGGATCAGGGCATCACCATTTCGATCGCCAACAGCGGCGGCCTGCGCGCCTCCATCGACGCCGGCGAGGTCACCATGGGTGAGGTCCTGACGGTCCTGCCGTTCCAGAACACGATCGCCACCTTCCAGCTCAAGGGCTCCGATCTCCTCGCGGCACTGGAGAATGGCGTCGGCCAGATCGAAGAGGTTGCCGGACGTTTTCCCCAGGTGGCCGGCATGAAATACTCCTTCGACAAGTCCAGGCCCGCCGGTGAACGGATCACCGACGTGCAGGTGAAGGAAGGCGACGGCTTCGTGCCACTCGATCCGGAAAAGACCTATGGGGTCGTGACCAACAACTATGTCCGCGGCGGCGGTGACGGCTACGAGGTCTTCGCCACGAATGCGGTCAATCCCTATGACTTCGGGCCCAATCTCGAGCAGGCGGTTGCAGACTACCTGACCGCGAACAATCCCTACAAGCCCTACACCGAGGGCCGCATCACCGAGGTGGCGTCGGAAGGGACGGCTGAGATTGAAACCACGCCGGCTGCCCAAGCCCCTGCCGAGCCTGCGGCACCGGCGACGAGCGGAGCGGCTGCCCCTGCAGAACCCGCCGCCCCGGCTGAAACGACGGCATCCGCAGAGCCCGCTCCGGCTCCGCAAGCAACCGCGCCCGCCGCCGAAGCGACGTCGACCGCTCAAACCCATACCGTCAGCCGCGGCGAATCTCTCTGGAAGATTGCCGAATCCGTCTACGGCGATGGTGCGGTGTGGACGCGCATTGCCGAAGCGAACGAGCTTCGCAACCCGAATCTTCTGGAAATCGGTCAGGAGCTTCAACTTCCCGCGAGATAAGACAATTTGTCTCGCAGCCACACGCGGCCCGGGCTTCCCCGGGCCGCTTTTTGTTTCTAGATAGAACCCACCTCACACGGCACCGTGCCGTTGAACAACAACCGGAATTCTCAGATGGACGCCACTGCCAGCCACATGCCGCCAGGCCACCCGCAGGTCAAATTCGGGAAAGTAGGTGTTCTTCTCGTCAACCTCGGGACGCCCGACGGCACGGACTACTGGTCGATGCGCCGCTATCTCGCCGAATTCCTCTCCGACCGCCGGGTGATCGAATGGTCGCGGCTCTACTGGTACCCGATCCTGCACGGCATCGTCCTCAACAAGCGGCCGCAGAAGGTCGGCAAGGCCTATGAGGAGATCTGGAACAAGGATCTCAACGAGAGCTACCTGCGGACCTATACCCGCAGCCAGGGCGAACTGATGGCCGAGCGGCTGAAGGACCTGCCGAATGTCGTCGTCGACTGGGCAATGCGCTACGGCAAGCCCTCGATCGCCTCCAGGATCGATGCGCTCCATGCGCAGGGCTGCGAAAAGATCCTGCTCTTCCCGCTTTATCCACAGTATTCCGCCTCGACGACGGCGACGGTGAACGACAAGGCCTTCGAACATCTGATGAAGATGCGCTGGCAGCCGGCGGTGCGGACCGTTCCGCCCTATCACGACGATCCGACTTATATCGAAGCGCTGGCGGTTTCCGTCGAAAAGGCGCTGGCGCAGGTGGACTGGGAACCGGAAGTGCTGGTGGCGTCCTTCCACGGTATTCCGCAATCCTACTTCAAGCAGGGCGACCCCTATCACTGTCATTGCCAGAAGACCGGCCGCCTGCTGCGCGAGCGCCTCGGCCTGCCGAAGGAGAAGTTCATGGTCACCTTCCAGTCCCGCTTCGGGCCGGAGGAATGGCTGCAACCCTACACGGACAAGACCATGGAGAAGCTGGGCGACGAGGGCGTCAAGCGCATCGCCGTCATGAACCCCGGCTTCGTCTCCGACTGTCTGGAAACGCTCGAGGAGATCGCCGGCGAGGCAGGCGAGATCTTTCAGCATCACGGCGGCGAGAAGTTTCTCCACATTCCCTGCCTGAACGACAGTCGCGAGGGCATGGACGTGCTGGAAAAAGTCGTCCGGCGAGAACTGCAGGGCTGGGTCTGAGCTCCCTCGTTTCATCCGCAGCGGGAACATGATACTCCAGTCTCAAACTTCTTGAGCTGGAGGGTCAGCCATGCTGGGCGGCTTCGATATTGTCGTTATTGCCATCGTCCTACTCGTCATCCTGGTGCTGTTCGCCGGGATAAAGACGGTGCCGCAGGGATATCGCTACACTGTCGAACGGTTCGGCCGCTACACCCGCACCCTCGATCCGGGTCTGAACCTGATCACGCCCTTCATAGAGCGCATCGGCGCCCGCATGAACGTGATGGAGCAGGTTCTGGACGTGCCGACCCAGGAAGTCATCACCAAGGACAATGCCAGCGTCTCTGCAGACGCCGTGGCCTTCTACCAAGTCCTTAATCCGGCTCAGGCTGCCTATCAGATTGCCGACCTCAAGAATGCCATCCAGAACCTGACGATGACCAACATCCGATCCGTGATGGGATCCATGGATCTCGACGAACTCCTCTCCAACCGCGAGGTGATCAACGAGCGGCTGCTTCGCGTCGTGGATGAAGCGGTCGGCCCTTGGGGCATCAAGGTAACCCGCGTCGAGATCAAGGACATCCAGCCGCCGGCGGATCTCGTCGAGGCCATGGGCCGCCAGATGAAGGCCGAACGCGAGAAGCGCGCCCAGGTACTCGAGGCCGAGGGCGCGCGCAATGCGCAAATCCTGCGCGCCGAAGGCGCGAAGCAGGCCGCCGTGCTGAAGGCGGAGGGCGAGCGCGAAGCCGCCTTCCGCGAGGCGGAGGCGCGCGAGCGGCTGGCGGAGGCAGAGGCCAAGGCGACACAGGCCGTTTCCCAGGCAATTGCCGTCGGCGATGTCCAGGCGATCAACTACTTCGTTGCGCAGAAATACACCGAGGCTCTGGCGGAAATCGGCAAGGCGCCGAACTCCAAGATCGTTCTGATGCCGATGGAGGCCTCTTCCCTGATCGGATCCCTCGGCGGGATCGGGGCCGTCGCCAGGGAGGTGTTCGGCGATGGCGACGGTCCGGCGAGGGCAAGGCCCCTTGCACAGCCGGCGCCGGCGACCACGGTCCCTCCTCGTCCTGCAGCACCGGCGCCAGCCCGAACCACGCCACCCGTCAATCCGTTCGCACCGCGCAGCGAGACCTAAGCCATGCTGCAGAGCCTCGCCTCCAATCTCGGCCCATGGACGTGGTGGATCATCGGCATCCTTCTCCTGGCGGCCGAGCTCGTCGCACCTGGCGTCTTCCTCATCTGGATCGGCCTTGCTGCAATCGTCGTCGGGGCATTGTCCCTGCTCCTTTGGGAAGCCGCCTTCTGGTCCTGGCAGTTGCAACTGGTGCTGTTCGCCGCCCTCGCCATTGCTTTGGCACTGGCCGGCCGCAGGTTCTACGCAAGAAACGAGACGACCGACGAGCCGCTTCTCAACCGCCGCGGCGCAAGCCTCATCGGCCGCACGGCGACACTGCACGAGCCTATCCGCGAGGGTCGCGGTCGTATCCGCCTGGACGATACGTGGTGGCCGGTGGAAGGGCCGGATCTCGCGGCGGGGACCCGCGTGAAGGTGGTCTCAGCGCAAGGCCGCGACCTGAAGGTGGACGCGGCTTAGGCGACGCCGACGCGCAGCAGGTCGTGGAAGTGCACGATACCGACGGGGCGCCGGTCTTCGTCGGTGACGATAAGCGCCGAGATATTATACTTGTTGAGCAGGCCCATCGCGGTGGTGGCGAGCGTCTTCTCCGCGACCGTCTTCGGATTGCGCGTCATGATGTCGTCGACCCGCATTTCGCTGAGGTTGAGGTTCAGTCCCCGCGCCAGGTCGCCGTCGGTCACGATGCCGCACAAGCGCCCGTCCCCATCGGTCACTCCGACGCAACCGAAACGCATTTCGGACAGCGTCATCACGGCCTGCGGTAGCGGCGTGCCCTGCGGCACCAGCGGAATGCGGTCGCCGGTATGCATGACGTCGCCGATGTGGCTGAGCATGGCGCCCAGCTTGCCGCCGGGATGGAAGACGCGGAAATCGAGCGCCGTGAAGCCGCGGGCCTCCAGAAGCGCCACCGCAAGCGCGTCGCCAACCGCGAGTTGCATCAGCGTCGAGGTGGTCGGCGCCAGGCCGTGCGGGCAGGCCTCCTGCTCCTTCGGCAGGAGCAGCACGATGCTCGCTTCGCGCGCGAGGGTCGAAACCTCCCCGGCCGTCAGCGCGATCAGCGGAATGGAAAAGCGGCGGCAATAGCCGACGATGCTCTGCAGCTCGGCCGTCTCGCCGCTCCAGGAGACGGCGATCACCGCATCGTCCCGCGAGATCATCCCGAGGTCGCCGTGGCTCGCTTCCGCCGCATGCACGAAGGAGGCCGGCGTACCGGTCGAGGCAAGCGAAGCCGCGAGCTTCGCCCCGATATGGCCGCTCTTTCCGACGCCGGTGACGATGACGCGCCCGGTGAGGTTCAGGACCAGGTCGACAGCCTGTTGGAACGGCTGGCCGAGGCCGTTCTGCAGGGCGCGTTCCAGCGCTTCGAGGCCTTGCCTCTCCACGGAGATCGTCCGTAGCGCCGATGCGATCACATCCGTCCGGACAGACTGTATTGCTTGCTGTGCCATGGCCGGCATGTAGCGCTTTTGTCCGGCGAAGTCCATCGCGCGGAATGGACGGGATTGCGCGGGCAAACCAAGTGTTAACCACATGGCTTTACCTTTGCATAACCGCTGCGGCAGAGGCATTTCGGATCGAGGGCATGGACGAGCAAGGCGAAAGAAAAGCGCCGCGCCTCAAGGCGTTGGCGATATTGCTTGCCTGCACGTCGCTGGCCAACGCAGGCACGGCGTTCGGGCAGAGCTCTTCCGCCCTGGGCACCGCCCCATCCGCGCAGGCCGCCGTATACCCCGGCAGCCTTCCGCCCCTCCCCGGAACGGCGTCTGCCTCGGGCGTCGCGGCGATCCCCTCCGCCGCCGGCAATACGGCCGATCAGGCCGCGGCCCCGGACGCCGACCCCACCACCGCCTCCATCTCGTCGGCGGAGCGGTCGCCTGCCATATCCACCGATCTGGACCCTCCCTATGAAGAGGATCTCAACCAGCCTTTCGACGAGCCTCTCGGCCCTATCGATGCGGGCGAAGCGCCGGCCTTGCCCGGCGACCCCACCGGCATCCGCCTCGGCACCTTCATGCTACGGCCCTCGGTCAGCCAGACGATAAACCGGGAGACGATCCGCACCGGCGACGTGAAGACCAGGCGCGACTATCTCTCCACCGCCATCCGCGGCACGTTGACCTCCGACTGGTCGCGGCACGAACTCTCCATCGATGGCGAAGGCACCTTTGAACGCGATATCGGCAACCGTGACGACATCGAGCCGGAAGGACGCCTCGATGCGAATCTGCGGCTGGATCTCGCCGACGACACCGTAGCGAACCTCTCAGCGGGATACAGTTTCGAGCGCGAAGACAACGACGACCCGAACGCCATTGGCGGCGCGACTGTGCAGTCCGGCGTCCATCAGTTCGATACCGGCCTGACCCTCGAACGGGATGCCGGCCTGATCCGCGGCCTCGCCGGCGTCGGCGTCAGCCGGGAGGTATACACGGATGCCGAGCTGCAGGACGGCTCCTCGCTTGATCTCGGCGACCGCAACCGCACGACCGTCGACGGCAGGTTGCGGCTGGGTTATGCGCTCTCTCCCGCTCTCGTACCCTTTGTGGAAGTCGGCGGCGGCCGCAGCGTCTATGACGACCGGTATGATTCCAGCGGCTATGAACGCTCCGCCTGGCGCTCCCTCGCACGGGCGGGCGTGGAATTCGATCTCGGCGAGAAGCTGCGCGGTGAACTGGCCGCCGGCTACGAGCGGGTGGACTATGACGACGCGCGCCTCGCCCACCTCGACGGCCTGACCCTCGACGGCCGCGCCGTCTGGTCTCCCCAACGGGGAACCGACGTGGAGCTTGCTTTGCGCACGACGTTGCAGGATGCAACGGCACCAGGCGCCAGCGGCTGGGCGGAATACGACCTGACGGCGGTCCTGACGCACCAGTTGCGTCATAGGCTGGTCGGCCGCCTGACGGGCGGTGCGACGCTGCGGGATTTCCCTGAAGGCGAAGACGAGACCACCTGGAGCGCCGGAGCTGGTCTTGCCTGGGCGATCAACCCCTATCTCGATCTGACCGGCGATGTGGAATACGAGCAGACGTTGCGCAGCGGCGACGACACCGATACGCTGCGCGCGGGCGTGGGCCTGACCCTGCGGAAGTGAGAACGCCCGCTGCGGGAGCGGGCGTTTGCGGCGATCGGCGATGATTCCAGGCCGGCTATGCCAGCCGCGAAACCATATCCTTGAGCGGCCCTTCGATCGCGGGGCGGATGTCGCTGCGTTGCAGGGCGAAGGCGAGGTTGGCCAGGATGAAGCCGTCCTTGGCGCCGCAGTCGAAGGTTTCGCCCTTGAAGTGGTAGGCCGCGAACTCCTGGTTTCTCGCCAGCGCCAGCATGCCGTCGGTCAATTGGATCTCGTTGCCGGCGCCGCGCTCCTGCGTCTCCAGGATGCCGAAGATCTCGGGCTGCAGGATGTAGCGCCCGTTGATGTAGAAGTTCGAGGGCGCCGTACCCTTGGCGGGCTTCTCCACCATCTCGGTGATCCTGAAGCCTTCGCCCACCTTCTCGCCGACACCGACGATGCCGTATTTGTGAGCCTGCTCCGGGTCACACTCCTCGACGGCAAGCACGTTGCCACCGGTCTGTTCGTAGAGCTCGACCATGCCCTTGAGGCAGCTCTTCTCCGACGACATGATCATGTCCGGAAGCAGCACGGCGAAAGGTTCGTTGCCGACGATGTCGCGGGCGCACCAGACGGCGTGGCCGAGGCCGAGCGGGATCTGCTGGCGCGTGAAGCTCGCAGTGCCGGCGGTCGGCAGGAGGTCCGCGAGCAGGCTGAGTTCGGCATTCTTGTTGCGCTCGCGCAGCATCTGCTCCAGCTCGTACTGTATGTCGAAATAGTCCTCGATGACGCCCTTGCCGCGGCCGGTGACGAAAACGAAGTGTTCGATGCCGGCTTCGGCCGCCTCATCGACGACGTACTGGATGACCGGCTTGTCGACGACCGTCAGCATTTCCTTCGGCACGGCCTTCGTCGCCGGCAGGAACCGCGTCCCGAGCCCGGCAACCGGGAATACAGCCTTACGTATCTTCTTTTGTGCCACGCATACCTCCTGGAGCACTCCTCATGGTGCCAACTCACGATCGCGTCATCTAGGGCCGAAATGCTACGATTTCACCAACGGTGACGCCAGCCGGGCTTCTATGGTAAAGGGTTTGTTGACTCTGTGCTGTTATTCATTCGTTAAGCCGGACATCACGCTCGGTGAAGCATGAACCTGAAGAGCTACGGATACGTTTGCCCATGACCATGTTTCGCACCTATCGCTTTCGCGGACTCGCCCTCGCCCTGATCGCAGGAGCAACGCTGGCGGCCCATCCGTTAGATGCCCGGGCCGATGCTGGTTTCAAGTCTTGGATAGCCGATTTTTATGCCACGGCTGCCAAGAGCGGGATCAGCCGCTCCACCTATGAGAAGGCGTTTGCGGGCATTTCCAGCCCCGACAGGGCGGTCCTGGAGAAGGCGGCCTACCAGCCCGAATTCAAGTCGCAGATCTGGGACTACCTGGATTCGCGCGTCAATCCCTATACGGTCAGGATCGGCCAGGAGATGCTCGCCAAGCACGGCCGCACCCTTGCTGCGCTGGAGCGCCACTTCGGCGTCGACAGGCATATCCTTCTCGCCATCTGGTCGATGGAATCGAATTACGGCGCCGTGCTGGAGAAGCCGGACCGGCTCCACCATGTGCCGCAGGCGCTCGCAACGCTTGCCTGGGGTGACCCGAAACGAGCCAAGTTCGCCCGTACCCAGTTGGTCGCGGCGCTGAAGATCCTCCAGTCCGGGGAGATTTCGCCGAAGCACCTCACCGGCTCCTGGGCGGGCGCGATGGGTCATACCCAGTTCATCCCGTCGAGCTACCTGCTCTACAAGTTCGACGCCGACGGAAACGGCCGCGCCGACATCTGGAATTCCGTACCCGACGCGCTGGCGACCTCCGCCAATCTCCTGAAGAAGAACGGCTGGCAGACGGGCAAGACCTGGGGCTACGAAGCGGTCCTGCCCCGCGGCGCGGCGAAGTATGAAGGGCAGACCAAGACGCTGGCGCAATGGGCGGCCCTCGGCTTCACGCGTCCCAACGGCAAGCCATTCCCGCGCGGCGGCGACCGGGCGGAGCTGAAGCTCATGGCCGGCGCGAACGGCCCCGCCTTCCTGATGACCCGCAACTTCTTCGTCATCAAGCGCTACAACGCCGCCGACAGCTATGCCCTGGCCGTCGGCATGCTTGCCGATCAGATCGCCGGCTATGGCGGTCTGCACCAGCGCTGGCCGCGCCCGGACGGCACGCTCGATATCGTCGAGAAGTTCGAGCTGCAGACCAAGCTGAAGCAGCTCGGCTACTACGAGGGCGAGATCGACGGCAATTTCGGTTCCGGCTCGAAGGCCGCCATCTCCGCGATCCAGCAACGGCTGGGCATGCAGGCCGACGGACAACCTTCGCAATCGCTCCTCAAGGCGCTACGTTGACAACGACATCCTCCTGCCCCAAATCGCCTCGATAGTCGGGGCGGGAGACACGGCGAAAACATGAAGGTTTTGCAGGTGCTCGGCGGCAGAGGCATTGTGAGCCGGTTTCTGGCGATCGTCGTCACGGTGGCGCTCGCCATGCCCGTTGTGTCCGCTCCTGCCCCGGTGCAGGCGCAGGAGCGCGTCCAGCGCCGCAACCTCCTGGAAATGCTGTTCGGCGGCGGACGCCGCTATATCGACCCGGAACCATCGGTCATCGATGTCGCTCCGCGCCGGCAGCGGCAACGCCAGCAACAGCGCACGCGCAACCGCGCCCCCGCGCGGGCCGCAGCACCCCGTCCGGCGGCGCCGGCCGCACCGCCCAAGCCGGAACCCGTTGCAAAACTCGATGATGCCCGCCGTATCCTGGTCGTGGGAGACTTTCTCGCAGGCGGTCTCGGCGACGAACTGGGCACCGCCTTCGAACAGTCTCCCGGCGTCGTGGTGGAGGAGAAGAGCAACGGATCGTCCGGCCTCGTACGCCAGGACTACTACAACTGGCCGGTGCAGCTTCCCGCGCTGATGGACGAGACGAAGCCTGCCATCGTCGTCGTCATGATCGGGGCGAATGACCGCCAGCAGATGAAGACACCCGCCGGCAGTCTCGAATTTCCGGGCGACCCCTGGTTCAAGGAATACGAAAAGCGTGTCCAGGGCCTTGCCACCCTCGTTACCCAGAGGAAGATCCCGCTCCTGTGGGTCGGCCTGCCGTCGTTCCAGTCGCCGTCGCTGATGCGCGACGCGGTCAAGCTCAACGGCATCTACCGCACGGAAGTCGCAAAGGTCGGCGGGGAGTTCGTGGACATCTGGGACGGCTTCGTCGACGAGGAGGGCAAGTTCATCGTCACCGGGTCGGACATGAACGGCCAGCAGGCGCGCCTGCGCGGTTCCGACGGCATCAACTTTACCACGGCCGGCAAGCGCAAGCTCGCCTTCTACGTGGAAAAGTTCGCGCGACGGCACCTCGGCGAGATGGCGAGCCCGGAACTGGTGAAGCTCGACGACAGCAACCTGCCCGATCTGCAGGCCCTGCCCCCGTCGCCGACGGCGGCGGTTCCGGTACAGCCGATCAGCCTCATGGACCCCGATCTCGACGGCGGCAACGAATTGCTCGGCGCCGCCCCGCCACCTCCGCCGCTCGTGGAATCGGCGCGCGACATGCTGGTCAAACGCGGCGAGCTGCCCCCCGCGCCGAAGGGGCGCATCGACGACTATCAGCGGTCATCGACGCAATAGGAACATGAACCGGCCGGAACGTGACACACGCCGCCGCCGATACGAGGCGATTCGGTGCGGCAACGCTCAACGCCTCTCCCGATCGTCTTCATGCCGGCTTCAGGATCCACGAGTACACCGTGAGTAATTCGATCGCCCGCTGAACGCGCCCGTCTCGCGGACAGGCCGCGGCGCGGATAGTTCGGTGCTACCGCGGCAGCACCGAGCTCCCCATCAGCGCCTCGTCGATCGCCCGCGCCGCCTGGCGGCCTTCGCGGATCGCCCAGACAACCAGCGACTGCCCGCGGCGCACGTCGCCCGCGACCCAGAACTTCTCCACCGAGGTCTTGTAGTCCCGGTCGTTGGCGACGACGTTGGTCGAGCCGCGGCGGTCGATATTGAGATCGAGCCTTCCGTCGAGCTCGGCAAGCACGCCGTCCTTCAGCGGTCCGGAAAAGCCGATGGCGATGAAGGCGAGGTCTGCCTTGATGATGAATTCCGTACCGGCGATCGGCTTGCGGCGCTCGTCCACCTCACAGCAACGCACACCCGTGAGATGACCGTCCTCGCCGACGAACTCCAGCGTCGCAACCTGGAACTCCCGGATGGCGCCTTCGGCCTGCGAGGACGATGTGCGCATCTTCGTCGCCCAGAACGGCCACACCGCAAGCTTGTCTTCCTTCTCCGGCGGCTGCGGGCGGATGTCGAGCTGCGTGACCTTGACCGCACCCTGGCGGAAGGCGGTGCCGACGCAGTCCGAGGCCGTATCGCCGCCACCCACGACAACGACGTGCTTGGCCCCTGCCAGGATCGGATCGGACGGCCAGCCAATGCTGTCGATGTTCTCGCGGCCCACGCGGCGGTTCTGCTGCACGAGATAGGGCATGGCATCGTAAACGCCCTGGAGGTCCGCACCCGGGATCCCGGCCGGCCGCGGCGTTTCCGAGCCGCCGCAGTAAAGAACGGCATCATGTTCGGAAATGAGCTGCTCCACCGGCACATCCACGCCGATATTGACGCCGCAATGGAAGGTGACGCCCTCGCCCTTCATCTGCTCGATGCGACGGTCGATGAAGTTCTTTTCCAGCTTGAAGTCTGGGATTCCGTAGCGCAGCAGCCCGCCCGGCTTCGTCTCGCGCTCGTAGACATGCACGTCGTGGCCCGCGCGGCCCAGCTGCTGCGCGGCGGCCATGCCTGCGGGACCGGAGCCGATGATCGCCACCTTCTTTCCGGTATGAACGGTTGCCGGCTGCGGACCGATATAGCCGAGCTCATAGGCCTTGTCGGCAAGCGCCTGCTCGATCGTCTTGATGGCGACCGGCGCATCCTCGAGGTTCAGCGTGCAGGCCTCCTCGCAAGGTGCCGGGCAGACGCGGCCGGTGAATTCCGGGAAGTTGTTGGTGGAGTGGAGGTTGCGGATCGCCTCCTCCCACTTGTTGTTGTAGACGAGGTCGTTCCAGTCCGGGATCTGGTTGTGCACCGGACAGCCGGTCGGACCATGGCAATAGGGAATGCCGCAATCCATGCAGCGGGCCGCCTGCTTGGTCACTTCCGCATCCGACATGGGAATGGTGAACTCGCGGAAATGGCGTATGCGGTCGGATGCCGGCTGGTACTTGATCACCTGCCGGTCGATCTCCATGAAACCCGTTACCTTGCCCATGTCTAAACCCCTACTTCGCCGCTATCGCAGCCAGTTCTCGATCTTCAATCCCGGCACCCGGGAAAACTCGCTTTCGTTGTTCGTCACCAGCACAGCGTCCAGAGCGAGCGCATGAGCGGCGATCAGCATGTCCATGTCGCCGATCGGCTGGCCGGCAGATGCAAGCGTCGCCCGGCAGCGACCGTAATGTTGGTCTAACGGGGCGGAAAAGCCTTCCACTGGAAGTCGCATCAAGATCATTTCCAGACGTTGCGCGAGCTTCGGCGATTTTTTCTTTTCAACACCAAACCGCAATTCCGCCGTGACGATGATGCTCGTAAAGACACATTCCTCGCCGACACGCTCTATATGAGCAAACACAGCTCCTTGCGGATTGCGCATCATGTCCGAAACAATATTCGTATCGAGGAGATACCTCATGTTTCTTTGAACCAACCGAAGATGTCCTCATCTTCGACGGGCGGAAGATCATCAATTTCCGGCATGGAGTCGTCTGGTCCTAGCGGTTCCAACGTTGCCAGTACTTCCAGTAATGAACCGCGCCTCAGTGGGTGGACAACCAAATCCCCTTTTTTATTCATCCGGATTTCCACCTTGTCAGCGTCAAATTCGAATTCCTTCGGAATACGAATGGCGCGGCTGCGGCCGTTATTGAATACCTGCGCGATCTTCACACCCGAATGCTCGTTCATCAGCGCCTCCGCATTGTGATATAACAACGTCATATCACAGCACTTCCAAATCTCCAATCACTCCGCCGCAACGCCCATGCGCATGCGTTCCATCTCTTCCAGCGCCCGGCGGTATTCCACCGGCATGACCTTGCGGAACTTCGGCCGGAACTCTCCCCAGCGGTCGAGGATGTCCTTCGCCCGCTCCGACCCCGTGTAGTGCAGGTGGTTGGAGATCATCTGGTAGAGGCGCTCCTCGTCGTGGCGCGTCATGTCCTCGGAGACATCGACACGCCCCTTGTGCATGATATCGCCGCCGCGGTGGTGCAGCTTCTCCAGCATGTCGTCCTCTTCCGGCACCGGCTCGAGTTCGACCATGGCCATGTTGCAGCGCTTGGCGAAATCGCCGCTCTCGTCGAGCACATAGGCCACGCCGCCCGACATGCCGGCTGCGAAGTTGCGGCCCGTCTCGCCAAGCACGACGACGATGCCGCCCGTCATGTATTCGCAGCCGTGGTCGCCCACGCCCTCGACGACCGCGACCGCGCCGGAGTTTCGGACGGCAAAGCGTTCGCCGGCCACGCCGCGGAAGTAGCATTCACCGGTGATCGCCCCGTAGAGTACGGTGTTGCCGACGATGATCGCCTCCTCGGCCTTCAGCCCCGAACTCTCCGGCGGGCGCACGATAATGCGGCCGCCCGACAGCCCCTTGCCGACATAGTCGTTGCCGTCGCCCACTAGGTCGAAAGTGATGCCGCGGGCCAGGAAGGCACCAAACGACTGGCCGGCCGTGCCACGCAGGGTCACGTGGATCGTGTCGTCCTTGAGGCCCTTGTGTCCCCACCGCTTCGCCAGCGCACCGGAGAGCATGGCGCCCGCCGAACGGTCGACGTTCTTGATCGGCACTTCGATGACCACCGGCTCCTTGTTTTCGAGCGCCGGCATCGACTTCTCGATCAGCTTGCGGTCGAGGACGTCGTCGATCGGGTGCTTCTGCCGCTCGGTCCAGAAGGTGGCGCCCTTGGGTGCCTCGACCTTGTGGAAGATCTTCGTGAAATCGAGCCCCTTCGACTTCCAGTGGGCGATCATGTCGTCCTTGGAAAGCAGTTCCGACATGCCGATGATGTCGTCCAGCCTGGTGAAACCGAGCGAGGCCAGGATCTCGCGCACCTCTTCCGCCACGAAGAAGAAGTAGTTGATGACATGCTCCGGCGTTCCCTTGAAGCGCTTGCGCAGGACCGGATCCTGCGTCGCGACCCCTACTGGACAGGTGTTGAGGTGGCACTTGCGCATCATGATGCAGCCGGCGGCGATCAGCGGCGCGGTGGCGAAGCCAAACTCGTCGGCGCCCAGCAACGCCCCGACGATGACGTCGCGGCCGGTCTTCAGGCCGCCGTCCACCTGCAGGGCGACGCGCGAGCGCAGGCCGTTCAGCACCAGCGTCTGCTGTGTTTCCGCAAGGCCGATCTCCCATGGCGAGCCGGCATGCTTCAGCGAGGTGAGCGGTGAGGCGCCCGTGCCGCCGTCGAAGCCGGCGACGGTGATATGGTCGGCGCGCGCCTTGGCGACGCCGGCGGCAACCGTGCCGACGCCGACTTCTGAGACCAGCTTGACCGAGACGTCGGCCGCCGGGTTGACGTTCTTCAGGTCGTAGATGAGCTGCGCCAGATCCTCGATCGAATAGATATCGTGGTGCGGCGGCGGCGAGATGAGGCCGACGCCGGGCGTCGAATGCCGGGTCTTGGCGACCGTCGCATCCACCTTGTGGCCGGGAAGCTGTCCGCCTTCGCCGGGCTTGGCACCCTGCGCCACCTTGATCTGCAGCATGTCGGCATTGACCAGATACTCGGTCGTGACGCCGAAGCGGCCCGACGCGATCTGCTTGATGGCCGAACGCTCCGGATTCTGCGACCCGTCCGGCAGCGGCATGTAGCGGTCGCTTTCCTCGCCGCCCTCGCCGGTGTTCGACTTGCCGCCGATCCGGTTCATGGCGATCGCCAGCGTCGTATGCGCCTCACGGGAAATCGAGCCGAAGGACATGGCGCCGGTGGAGAAGCGCTTGACGATGTCGACCGCCGGCTCCACCTCGTCGATCGAGATCGGCTTGCGGCCGATTTCCTCCGCCGTCTTGATCTTGAACAGGCCGCGGATCGTGTTCATCCGCGAGGAGCTCTCGTTCACCATCTGCGCGAACTCGCGATAGCGGTCCTGGCTGTTGCCGCGAACGGCATGCTGCAGCGAAGCGACCGCATCGGGCGTCCAGGCATGGCTTTCGCCGCGCATCCGGTAGGCGTATTCGCCGCCGATATCGAGCGTGCGGGCGAGGACCGGATCCTTGCCGAACGCGGCCTGGTGGCGCGCCACGGTTTCCTCGGCGATTTCCTCCAGGCCGATGCCCTCGATGGTCGTCGCGGTGCCGAAGAAGTACTTGTTGACCAGTTCCGACGACAGGCCGACGGCATCGAAGATCTGCGCGCCGCAATAGGACTGGTAGGTCGAGATGCCCATCTTGGACATGACCTTCAGGATGCCCTTGCCGACCGCCTTGATGTAGCGGTTG
The DNA here is from genome assembly GCF_902153245.2 of Pseudorhizobium endolithicum. Taxonomy (GTDB): domain Bacteria; phylum Pseudomonadota; class Alphaproteobacteria; order Rhizobiales; family Rhizobiaceae; genus Neorhizobium; species Neorhizobium endolithicum. The sequence continues at coordinate 366,676 of NZ_CABFWF030000012.1, read as the reverse complement.
ACGATCTCGCTGGCATCCACCTCCTTGGGGAATTCGCCGCGCGCATGCATGTCGGTCAGCGTGTCGAAGGCGAGATAGGGGTTGATCGCCTCGGCGCCGAAGCCCGCGAGACAGCAGAAGTGATGGATTTCGCGCGGCTCGCCCGACTCCACGACAAGCCCGACGGAAGTGCGCAGGCCCTTGCGGATCAGGTGATGGTGCACGGCCGCCGTCGCCAGAAGTGCAGGGATGGCAATGCGGTCCGGCCCAAGCTGGCGGTCGGAGAGCACGATGATGTTGTAGCCGCCCCGGACCGCTGCCTCGGCGCGCTCGCACAGCCGGTCCAGCATTTCCGGCATGCCTTCGGCACCGCGCTCGATGTCATAGGTGAAGTCGAGCGTCTTGGTGTCGAAATGATCCTCCACATGGCCGATCGAGCGGATCTTCTCGAGATCGCCATTGGTCAGGATCGGCTGGCGCACTTCCATGCGCTTCGCCTTGGCCATCCCGTCATGGTCGAGGATGTTGGGACGCGGCCCGATGAAGGAGACGAGGCTCATCACCAGTTCCTCGCGGATCGGGTCGATCGGCGGGTTCGTCACCTGCGCGAAGTTCTGCTTGAAATAGGTGTAGAGCAGCTTTGACTTCGCAGACATGGCCGAAATCGGCGTGTCGGTGCCCATCGAGCCGACTGCTTCCTGCCCCGTCGTCGCCATGGGAGACATCAGGATCTTTGTGTCTTCGCTCGTGTAGCCGAAGGCCTGTTGGCGGTCGAGCAGCGACACGTCGCGCCGCAGCGCCCGGGGCTCTACGGGCCGCAGGTCCTCGAGGATGATCTGCGTGCGGTCGAGCCAGTTGCGGTACGGGTGCTTGGTGGCAAGCTCGCTCTTCACTTCCTCGTCGGAAATGATGCGGCCCTTTTCCATGTCGATCAGCAGCATCTTGCCCGGCTGCAGGCGCCACTTCTTGATGATCGTCTCTTCCGGCACGGGCAGCACGCCCGCCTCCGACGCCATGATGACGCGGTCGTCGGAAGTGACCACGTAGCGGGCAGGCCTGAGGCCGTTGCGGTCGAGCGTCGCGCCGATCTGCTTGCCGTCGGTGAAGGCAACCGCCGCCGGTCCGTCCCACGGCTCCATCAGCGCGGCATGGTATTCGTAGAAAGCCTTGCGCTCGGGGCTCATCGACTGGTTGCCGGCCCAGGCCTCTGGGATCAGCATCATCACGGCATGCGCCAGCGAATAGCCCCCGCGCGCCAGGAATTCGAGCGCGTTGTCGAAGCAGGCCGTGTCCGACTGTCCTTCGTAGGAGATCGGCCAGAGCTTGGAAATGTCCTCGCCGAAGAGCGGCGAGGAGACGGACGCCTGGCGGGCCGCCATCCAGTTGACGTTGCCGCGCAGCGTGTTGATCTCGCCGTTGTGGGCGACCATGCGGTAGGGATGCGCCAGCTTCCACGACGGGAAGGTGTTGGTCGAGAAGCGCTGGTGGACGAGCGCCACGGCGGATTCGAAGCGCGGGTCCGACAGGTCCTTGTAGTAGGCGCCGACCTGATAGGCGAGGAACATGCCCTTGTAGACGATCGTCGAGGAGGACAGCGACACGGGATAGAACCCGGTCTCCTCGCCGCCGAACTGGTCGTAGATGCGGTTGGAGATCACCTTGCGGACGAGGAAGAGCTTCCGCTCGAACTCGTGGTTCGTCGCGGCGTCGCGGCCGGCGCCGATGAAGACCTGCAAGTGATGCGGCTCGGTGGCCGCGATCTCCGGCGCCTTGGAGAGCGACGCGTTGTCCACCGGCACCTCACGGAAGCCGAGGAATTGCTGGCCTTCCTCGGCGATGACGTCGACGATGACCTTCCTGAAATGCTCGATCTGCTCGGCATCGCGCGGCAGGAAGAAATGCCCGACGGCATATTCACCGGCCTTCGGCAGGGTGACGCCCTGCTTCGCCATCTCCTCGCGGAAGAAGCGGTCGGGGATCTGCACGAGGATGCCCGCGCCGTCGCCCATCAGCGGATCGGCACCGACCGCCCCGCGATGCGTGAGGTTCTCGAGGATGAACAGCCCGTCCTTGACGATCTGGTGCGACTTCTGCCCCTTCATGTGGGCGATGAAGCCGACGCCGCAGGCGTCATGCTCGTTGCGCGGATCGTAAAGCCCCTGCGCACCGGGAAGACCTGACGGAAGGACGCGGACTCGCTCCGTCGCCCGGTCGAGCGCATCGGCAGCATTGACGTCTACGGTCTTCTTCATGGTCACTCCTCCGGTCCCGCAGGACTAGGCAGTTTTGGCTATGGCGGCAGCCGAAGCGGTCGACGAATGGCGCATCCCGCAGGATCGCCTGATGACCTCACCATCGGCTGGACTGGAAGAAATAGGACAACACACTTGACCTATTTCTCGCTTTTCTATGACATAGAACCCGTGACACCACAATATGCCCACCCCCATTTTTTCCCGACGTATTGAAAGAAGATTAGGCGGGCCGGCAGAAAGGGCTAATTTTCTTGCCCCAAAACTTCTGCGCGCCACCACTTGTTGCCTTGCTCCAACTGCGTTCGATGGCGCATTGATCCCCGCTGAAGTTCAATTAAGTTCGAACCTCTCCCATCACCGATGGAATTTCGATGTTCTTTGCCTCCGACAACTGGGCCGGCGCCCACCCGGCCATCAACGAGCGCCTGCTGCGCGAATCCACGCGCTTTGCCGCCGCCTACGGTACGAGTGAACTCGACCGCGCCATCGAGCAGCGATTCAACGAGATCTTCGAGCGCGAGGTGGCGGTCTTCTTCGTCGCCACCGGGACTGCCGCCAACTCGCTGTCGCTCGCCAGCATCGCCCGGCCGGGCGGCGTCGTCTTCTGCCACTCCGAGGCCCATGTCATCGAGGACGAATGCGGAGCGCCCGACTTCTTCAGCGGCATGCGCATGGTGCCGGTTGAAGGGGCACTGGGCAAAATGGAGATCGCCAGCCTGGAAGGGAGGATCGCCCGCTATCCGCAGGACGCCGTCCACCACGGACGCGCCGCCGCGATCACCATGACGCAGGCGACGGAAGTCGGCAGCGTCTATACACTGGAGGAAATCGAAGCGGTCTCGGCCACCGCCAGGACCCACGGCCTGCCGCTCCACATGGACGGCGCCCGCTTCGCCAACGCGCTGGCGGCGCTCGGCACGACGCCGGCGGAGATGACCTGGAAGCGCGGCGTCGACATCCTCTCCTTCGGTGGCACGAAGAACGGCTGCTGGTGTGCCGAGGCCATCGTCTTCTTCGATCCGGCGATGGCGAAGGAACTGCCCTTCATCCGCAAGCGCACGGCGCAGCTCTTTTCCAAGTCGCGCTTCATCGCCGCCCAGTTCGAAGCCTATCTGAAGGACGGATTGTGGCTGGAGCTTGCCGCCCATGCCAATGCCATGGCGGATCGCCTGCGCGCCGGCATCTCGACCTCCAACAGCGCCCGCCTTGCCTGGCCCACCCAATCCAATGAGGTCTTCGCGATCGTCCCAAAGACGGCAGCCAAGGCGGCCGAGGAGAAGGGCGCCCGGTTCTACGACTGGCTCGAGCCGCGCGACATGGCCGAACTCGTCGGCGAAGACGAGATGCTGATCCGACTCGTTAGCAGTTTCGCAACGACCGCAGAGGATGTAGACGCGTTCCTGAAGGTAATCGCTTAGGAGTACCCAAGCAAAGCCACTGCCTTCGCTCGGATTTCTTCAAGTTCCTGCCGCGAGACCCGGCCCTTTTGCCGGGCGTTCCGGGAACGCCAGTCCAGGCTCTTGATCTGATCCGCCAATGCTACACCGCCACGGCCATCCTCGATAGCAACTTCAAATGGGTAACCCTTCGTCTTCGTCGTCATCGGACAGCACAACATGAGACCGAACCGATTGTAGCTGGCAGGGCTCAGCACGACAGCCGGCCGATGCCCCGCCTGCTCGTGCCCCGCCTGTGGCGAGAACTGCAGCCAGACCACATCTCCCGCCTCAGGCACGTATTCGGCAACCATCACAAAGCTTCGCGACCGACCGGTACGCCGAAGTCAGCCTCCTCATGGAGGTTGTGGACGGTCATCTTGGAGATAAGGGCATCGAGGTCGCGGACCTCCGTCCGCAACGGCACGATAACAATTCGACCATTCTCTTCGGAGACATCGACAACGGCATCGGTCTCGATACGCGCGGCCTCCATCACAGCTGCCGGAATGCGAACTGCCGCACTGTTACCCCACTTCTTGACGGTTACCCGCATCTCCACGCTCCCGTATCGACAATGTCAATACATTATAATGACTGTCCCGCACGATCAACGTTTTGCCTTGACCGTGGACCAAAAAACGGCCCCTCCGCCAGGAGGAGCCGTCCGAGCCTTGGGAGAGGCAGTAAAGTCTTAGTTGACCTGCTGCGGAGCGACCTGCGCTTCGATGGTCTTCGGGGCATCGCCCGCTTCGGCGGCGATTGCGATGCGGCGCGGCTTCATGGCTTCCGGAATGTTCCGGAGAAGGTCGATGTGGAGAAGGCCGTTCTTCAGCGAAGCGGACTGGACCTCCACATGATCGGCGAGCTGGAAACGGCGCTCGAAGGCGCGCTTGGCGATACCGCGATACAGGTATTCGCTCTGCTCGGCCTTGTCTTCCTCGGTCTTTTCGCCCTTGACGGTCAGCACATGCGCATGCGCTTCGATGGAGAGTTCCTTCTCGTCGAAGCCGGCGACGGCCATGGTGATGCGATAGGTGTTATCGCCCGTGCGCTCGATGTTGTAGGGCGGATAGGTCTGGGCCTGCTCCGGCTGCCCGCGGGTGTCGAGCAGGTTGAAAAGACGGTCGAAGCCGACGGTGGAGCGATAGAGCGGAGAGAAATCGACGTGACGCATTCTGTCCTCCTGGGAAGCGACGTGTTGCGGTTTTTTTGATCCCGCCTCATCCCGGGTGGCGATGCGGCGGGCGTTCCGCGGGCCCTTACGGCGCCCGCAGCATCAAGATGGGAATTGCCTGACGGCCCTTCAAGACCTTCCGCAGCAGCCGCTGCGGACCATGAACGACAGATGAACGGCGGATTTCGCGGGGGTTCAGCATCGGCGGCATACAAGGGGATGGATCGGCGGACGAAGCGCCGCCATCGACTGAAGCCACGTCCCTTCTCTTCAGTCCGCTCGCCGGGACGATGGGTCCAGAACCCGCCGCCCCGGCTTTTTTCCTTGACCTTCCCGGACGAGAGCCTATCGCTGGACGCAACACCGCCGCGAGCCCAGGACCGATGCCGGACATCCTTCATCTGACGCCCGACAATCCCGCCCCCGCCAATTTCACCGCCGGCTACTTCACCGGCCACAAGGGGCTGAAGCTGCGCTACGCGATCTTCCGCTCCGAGCTGTCGCCGGCCCGCGGGACGGTGGTCCTTCTGCACGGCCGCAACGAGTTCATCGAGAAGTATTTCGAGACCATCCGCGATCTCAACGCCATGGGCCTTTGGGTCGCCACCTTCGACCTGCGCGGCCAGGGCGGTTCCGAGCGGGTTCTCAAGAACTCGCGGAAAGGCCATGTACGGCGCTTCCGGGACTATGAGCGCGACCTGTCCATCTTCCTGGAACAGGTCGTCCTTCCCGATACGCGCCTGCCCTTTTTCTTGGTCGCCCACTCGACGGGCGCACTGATCGCCCTGTCTTCCGCCCCGCGGCTCTCCAACCGCATCAGCCGGATGGCGCTTCTCGCCCCCTATGTCGGCCTGCGGCACGAGCGGCTGCCGATCGGCATCATCCGGCCCTTGGCGGCGCTCATGTCCTGGATCGGCCTCGGGCGGCTTTCCACCGGCGCGGACCGCAGCCAAAGGCCGTTTCCGGGCAATCCCCTGACATCGGATTCCGGCCGCTTCGCCCGCAACGCCGCGATCATCGCCGCGCATCCTGAACTCACCATCGCCGCTCCCACCTTCCGCTGGCTGCACGAGACGCTCAAGGCGGCGCGCCGAGTCTCCCTGCAGGAACATCTGACGGAGATCACCATCCCGACGCTGATCGTCGCCCCGGTCCTCGACGGCGTCATCCCCTATTCGGTACAGGAAGATCTGTCGCGAAACTTCCGCGCCGGTCAGCTGGTGACCATCAACGGCGGCCGCCACGAGCTTCTTCAGGAGCGCGACGTCTATCGCGCCCAGGCGCTCGCCGCGATCGAGGCATTCATGCCGGGGCTGGACGGTGGCATGGATCTTTCGGAGACTGCCGCCTGAGACCCTCAGGCGCCGTTGAGGATGCTCATCGCCTGCTCGTGGAGCGCCCGGCTACCCGCCGCCACGATATTGCCGCCCCCCTCCGGCCGCCCGCCATCCCAGGTGGTGATCACCCCGCCCGCATGCTCGATCAGTGGAATGAGCGCACCGACGTCATAGGGCTTGAGCGAATTCTCGATCACCAGGTCGACATGGCCCGAGGCAAGCAGCGCATAGGCATAGCAATCGGTTCCGTAGCGGAACAGCCGCACGTGACGCTCCACTGCCCGGTAGCGCTCGGCATCCTGGCCCGTGAAGATGTGCGGTGATGTCGTGAAGAGGATCGCTTGCGACAACCGCTCACAGGCGCGCGTCCTGATTTGCCGCTCCCCGTCCGGGCCGCTGTACCAGGACCGTTCGCCGTCCGCGAAATAGCGTTCGCCGGTGAACGGCTGGTCCATCAGTCCCATGACCGAGCGGCCGCCGCTCTGGAAGCCGATGAGCGTGCCCCAGACGGGAACTCCGGAGATGAAGGCCCTGGTGCCGTCGATCGGGTCGATGACCCAGATATTCTCGCGGTCGAGCCCGATATTCTCGTGCTCTTCTCCCAGAATGCCATGGTCCGGGAACCGCTGCTCGATAAGCGCCCGGATAGCGCTTTCGGCCGCCTGGTCCCCTTCCGTCACCGGATCGAAGCCACCCTCCAGCTTGTTCGTCACATAGGCGCCGGTACGGAAACGCGGCAGGGTCTCCGCCTTGGCCGCGTCGGCAAGCGCATAGAAGAAGGCACGGTCGGGGCGCATGAAAACCTCTTGGCTGTGTCGCCGCTGTTGTAGCCCGGTTCGTCGGGGAAGCAATGTGGGACGGCCGCAACAGGTGTGGACAAATTGTAGTCAGAGGAAGGTTCTGCTTGACATTTGTGCAACGCAATATTAGCGTCAAAGTCACAGTCTTTGACTGTAATGCCCTCCTTGGGTGTTTCCTCCCTAGACTAGCCGCGCTCAAAGGCGCGGTTTTTTTTGGCCGGATGCGAATCGCCCGGCTCTATTCCGCGGCGAGAGCCGTCGTGCCGGAATATTCCTCGGCGAATTCCGCGATCTGCCGCATGAAGGTGACAAGAGTGGCGGCCAGCGCATCGAAAGCCGGTCGTTTCTCGAGCGTCACCTCGTCGATGTAGAGCCCCCGGTTGACCTCGATCTGCAGTGCGTGCAGCCCGCGCGCGGGACGCCCGTAATGCTCCGTGATGAAGCCGCCCGCATAGGGTTTGTTGCGGACCGCCGAGAACCCCAGCTCGGTGAGGATGGCGATGGCCGCGCGCGACAGCTCGGCCGAGGCGCTGGTGCCGTAGCGGTCGCCGATGATGAAATCGGGCCGCAGCGTGGAACCGGAGAGCTGGATGTTGCCGGGCATAGAGTGGCAGTCGATCAGGATGCTGATGCCGAATCGCGCATGGGTTCGGGCGATCAGCCTGCGAAGGGCGGCATGATAGGGCTTGTAGATCGTCTCGATCCGGACAAGGCCCTCCCCTACGCTCAGCCGGCGGCGGTAGATCTCCATGTTCTCGGCGACGATCCGGGGAATGGTGCCGAGCCCACCGGCCACCCGTAGCGAGCTAATATTGGCGAACGGCGGCAGCGGCCCGTCGAACATCTTCGGATCGAGTTCGTAGGGCTCGCGGTTCACGTCGAGATAGGCACGCGGGAAGTGCGCCGCCAAAAGCGGCGCGCCGAGCTCGGGGGCCGCCCCGAACAGCTCGTCCACATAATGGTCCGCGGAGCGCCGGATGGCGATCGAATCGAGGCGGGTTTCGTTGAGGAAGGCTGTGGGGTAGCAGCGGCCGCTATGGGGGGAGTTGTAGACGAAGGGAATGGTCTGGCTGGCCGGTTCTCTTATTTCGAACTGTTCGATCTCGCCCGTTGCCCGGTCCATCTAGCCTTTACCATGTCGTGAACTTCCCGAATGGCCATGTTGCCAGTTGCCCCTGGGGAAGTCCATACTATCTATATCCTGTCAGGATACGCTTGCGCCGTCTTAAATGGGTATTTACCACGTTTTGGCTAGGCTGGGCGCTCCGAAAATTCGCAATTCATGGAATACGGCTCTCGAACGATGCAGAAAATCCTTCTCGCCGAAGACGATAACGACATGCGGCGCTTCCTTGTGAAGGCGCTGGAAAAGGCGGGCTACAAGGTGGCTTCCTTCGACAACGGCGCCAGCGCCTACGACCGGCTGCGCGAGGAGCCCTTCTCGCTTCTTTTGACCGACATCGTCATGCCGGAGATGGACGGCATCGAGCTTGCCCGCCGTGCCACCGAACTCGACCCCGACCTCAAGGTCATGTTCATCACCGGCTTTGCCGCCGTCGCCCTAAATTCCGATTCGAAGGCGCCGAAGGATGCCAAGGTGCTGTCCAAGCCCTTCCACCTGCGCGACCTGGTGGACGAAGTGAACAAGATGCTCGCCGCCGCATGAGGCTCCGGACTGCGGAACGCGGGCCTGTCAAAAAAGCTTCGCGTTTCGTCCGAAAAACGGTTGACGGCCCGACCACTCTATGGTCTATGCGCCGACATCGGATGGGCGTGTAGCTCAGCGGGAGAGCACTACGTTGACATCGTAGGGGTCACAAGTTCGATCCTTGTCACGCCCACCATCCTTCCTTTCTTGTTCAGTGAAAAAGCTGATACCGGCGACGCCGGCGGCGGGCCGTCCCGCCGCCCTTGGAACATTCGCCCCCGCCTTGCGTTTTCCGGCCCGAAACGAAAGGTATCCGCCATGCTCAAATGGGCTCTCATCTTCCTCGTGATCTCCATCATCGCAGGCTTCCTGGGCTTCTCGGGCGTCTCCGCGGCGACGGCGACGATTGCCAAGGTACTGTTCTTCCTGGCGCTCCTGGTGTTCGTGATCTTCCTGGTCCTGGCGATCATCGGCGGCAGCCTGGTCTTCTGACCTGCTCTTCTCCCCGTACTCGCTGCTTGGCCTCCCCTGCTTTCCGAGCGGACGGCTATGTCTCCCGCTTCCGCAGTCTCGTTCGAAGTCCTCAGACGCCATGCGTGGTTCCTCCGCCTTTTTCCGGACTCCCCCCGAGTTCTGCAGAAGATCGGGCACTTGTTTTTCATCACGCCGCCGCGGCTCTTGATTTTAATCGCATTGCATCGTTTCACTTTGATGCTCCGGCGTCAGCCGCTAGACATTCCCAACTGACACACTCGCGTTGACCCTCTATTCAAGGACAGTCGGACATGGTTCAAAAGATCATCCCCGTGATCATGGCAGGCGGCAGGGGAACGCGGCTGTGGCCGCTGTCGCGGGCGAGCGCCCCGAAGCAGTTCATCCAGTTCGTGGGCGACCGGACGCTGTTCCAGGCCACGCTGACGCGCCTGTCCGACCCTGAACTCTACGAACCGCCGATCGTCGTCACGAATGAGGATTTCCGCTTCCTGGTCGCCGAGCAGGCCCGCGAACTCGGCATCCACCTCACCGCCACGCTTCTGGAGCCGGTGGCGCGCAACACGGCCCCCGCCGTTGCCGCAGCGGCCGCCTTCGTTCTCGAACGTTACGGCGACGACGCCGTTCTGCAGCTTCTGGCTTCCGACCACGAGATCGAGGCCGACGAGCGCTATTTCGACGCCATCCGCATCGCCCGCGACACGGCTCTCACCGGAAAGCTCGTCACCTTCGGGATTTCGCCCTCGGAACCCGCGACCGGCTATGGATATATCGAGATCGGAGAGGTGCTTCCGGCCGGCGCCCATTCCGTCAGGCGCTTCGTCGAAAAACCGCCTCTCGCTGAAGCCCAGCGGATGCTGGCGGAGGGTGGCTTCTATTGGAACTCCGGCATCTTCATGTTCACCGCCGGGCAGCTGATGCGCGAGATGGAAACCTTCGCGCCGGAGGTGGCCGGCGCGGCCCGCCAATCCGTTCAGAAGGCCGTCAGCGACCTCGATTTCATCCGCCTCGACGCCGGCGCCTTCTCCAAAAGCCCCGACATCTCGATCGATTATGCGATCATGGAGAAGACGGCCAATGCCGCCGTCGTCCCCTCCTCCTTCGTCTGGTCCGACCTCGGCAGCTGGGATGCGGTGTGGAAGCTCGGCATCCGCGACGAGGCGGGCAATGTCGCCTCCGGTAACGCGACGCTTGTCGACACCCGCAACTCGCTCGTCATGTCGCGCACCAGCCATCTGGCGGTGCAGGGGCTGGAGAACGTCGCCGTCATCGCCAGCGAGGACGCCGTCTATGTCGGCCGCCTGGAGGACAGCCAGAGCGTCGGCAAGCTGGTGAAGCAGCTCGCCGCCGCCAAGGCCACGGCCCCACTCACCGAAACCCACCCCACCTCCTACCGCCCCTGGGGCGGCTATACCTCCATTCTCAACGGCGACCGCTTCCAGGTGAAGCGCCTCTTCGTGCGGCCCGGCAAGAAACTGTCGCTCCAGAAGCACCATCACCGCTCCGAACACTGGATTTGCGTCAAGGGAACGGCCGAGGTGACGATCGGCGACGAGGTGAAGACGGTGCGCGAAAACGAATCCGTCTACATCCCGCAGGGCGAGGTCCACCGGCTCGCCAATCCCGGCAAGATCCTGCTGGAGATGATCGAGGTGCAGACCGGCTCCTATCTCGGCGAGGACGACATCATCCGCATCGTCGACGAGTTCGGGCGCAGCTGAGGCCGGGGCGGCCAAATTCTTTCGCTGGCCTTCCGTCTCGGCGCCCAAGGCTCGCACTGGAGGTCGATCAGCCCCATTGCGGCACGATCCCGGATGATCGTTAAAATGCCAGCTTTCCGCTTAGCCCTTCCTCCACGCCTTCTTGCTAAAGCTTCCGCAAGTTCAGCTGTATGGACGGATGGGGGCGATGATGGCGTGGCAGGGTTTCTCGCGGCTCGTGAAGGACCGCAGCGGCAATTTCGGCATGATGACCGCCATCCTGCTCCCGGTGCTGATCGGCGCGGGAGGCTTGGCGCTCGACGTGACCAACATGCTGATCTCGAAAGCGGAGTTGCAGGATGCCGCCGATTCGGCAGCCCTTGCCGCATCCACGGCGCTGGCGGCGGGCGAAGCCGCGAACGAAGCAGCGGCAGAGGAGCTGGCAAGACAGTTCTTCCTGGGCCAGGCTTCGAACACGATGGGCGAAGAAGCCGCCACGGCGCTTGCGGGCGCTCTCGACATCGACATCAAGACCACCACCACCGGCAACGGCAAGAAATTCGAGGTCCAGGTGGGCTCGACCTACGACCTTGCGCTGTCACCGCTGATGGGCGTCCTCGGCTACGGCACGATGAACATCGCGACAAGCGGTACGTCGACGAGCGGGGTGACTGCAAAGCAGCCAGCGCTGACGATGGCCCTCGTCCTCGATGAGTCCGGTTCGATGCACGAGTCAGTAGGCATGCCTGGCGTGAACAAGCACGCTGCACTCCGGACAGCGGCGACGGCGTTGTTCAACGCACTCGATGAAGCGGATCCCGACAAAAAACTGGTCAGGACAGCCGTTTATACCTACGACCAGAGGCTGGTTTGGAGGTCTGCGCCTGCTTGGGGCACGAGCGACGCGCGAGAGACGTTGCACAAGATTGTCGATGACAGTTACGGCACCACCAACGCCAATGAGCCGCTCCAGAAGGCGACCGACGCGATCAAGCCCAACGCTGCGCGGACCGACACCGAGTCCAAGGAGCACGCGAAGAAGGACAATGAAACCGTCCGCCGATACATCGTCTTCATGACCGACGGCCAAATGACCGGCACGGACGGAAAGTGGAGCAAGAAAGTTGACGGCGATGTCCGGAAGAAATGCGATTCGGCGAAGAAGGCGGGCCTCCACATCTATACCGTTGCCCTGAAGGCGCCGACCAACGGGAAGACGCTTCTGAATTACTGCGCCACCTCAAGCAAGGACTACTTCGAGGCCGAAACGATGGACAACCTGATCAAGGCCTTCGAAACGATCGCCAAGGATGCCGCGAAGGAAACGACCCGCCTGACGAATTGAGAGGGAGCGTTCATCCCGCAAGCACCCGCCCCCGGCGGGTGCTTTGCGCCTCTCCAGGGCGCTCCTATCCCCGCCTTTTTTCCGCCTCCTCAATCGATTTATTGCCAGCTTCCCGCCTCGGTGCGTAAACTGACGCGGATATTTGAACATCGAAGGTCCGAGCAGGCCGCCTCCCCGCCTGCCCCACCAGAAGAGTTGGCAGAACATGAACGACAGCCTCGCCGCGGTTGAAATTCCGCAGCCCACCCCCCGCAGCACCCGACCGGAAATCCTCGCCGAGGAGATCATCGAGCGCCTCACCTACCGCATCGGCAAGGATGCCAAGGTCGCCAAGCCGCATGACTGGCTGACGGCCGCCATCCTCGTGGTGCGCGACCGCATCATCGACAAGTGGATGGAATCCACGCGGCGCGTCTACAAGACCGGCGACAAGCGGGTCTATTACCTGTCGCTGGAATTCCTGATCGGCCGCCTGATGCGCGATGCGGTCTCCAATCTGGGCGTCATGCAGGAACTGCGCGATGCGCTGAGCTCGCTCGGAGTGGATCTCCACGTCATCGCCGGACTGGAGCCGGATGCTGCACTGGGCAATGGCGGCCTCGGCCGCCTGGCTGCATGTTTCATGGAGAGCATGGCAACCGTCGACATCCCCGCCTACGGTTACGGCATCCGCTACGTTCACGGCCTCTTCCGGCAGCAGATGGCGGATGGCTGGCAGGTCGAGCTGCCGGAGACCTGGCTCGCTCACGGCAACCCTTGGGAGTTCGAGCGGCGGGAGAGCTCCTACGAGATCGGCTTCGGCGGCTCCGTCGAGACGATCGGCGGCTATGACGAACCGCCGCGCTATGTCTGGAAGCCCGCCGAACGCGTCATCGCCACCGCCTATGACACGCCGGTGGTCGGGTGGCGGGCCCAGCGCGTCAACACGCTCCGGCTCTGGTCGGCCCAGCCGATCGACCCGATCCTGCTTGATGCCTTCAACGCCGGCGACCATATCGGCGCGTTGCGCGAGAGCAACAAGGCGGAGGCCCTGACGCGTGTTCTCTATCCGGCCGACGCCAATCCGGCGGGGCAGGAGCTGCGGCTGCGGCAGGAATACTTCTTCTCCTCCGCCTCTCTCCAGGACATCCTGCGCCGCCACCTGCAGCAGTACCCGGATTTCTCCACCCTGCCGGACAAGGTGGCGATCCAGCTCAACGACACGCACCCGGCGGTATCCATCGCCGAGATGATGCGCCTGCTGACCGACGTCCACGGCCTGGAGTTCGACGACGCCTGGGAAATCACCCGCGGTACCTTCTCCTACACCAACCACACCCTGCTTCCGGAGGCGCTGGAAAGCTGGCCGGTTCCGCTGTTCGAACGGCTCCTGCCCCGCCACATGCAGATCGTCTACGCCATCAACGCCAAGATCCTGCTCGAGGCGCGCAAGGCCAAGAGCTTTAACGACCAGCAGATTCGCGCCATCTCGCTGATCGACGAGAACGGTGATCGCCGCGTGCGCATGGGCAACCTCGCCTTCATCGGCTCCCATTCCATCAACGGGGTGTCGGCCCTCCATACGGACCTGATGAAGGTCACCGTCTTCTCCGACCTGCACACCCTCTATCCGGAACGCATCAACAACAAGACCAACGGCATCACGCCGCGCAGATGGCTGATGCAGTGCAATCCCGGCCTCACCTCGCTGATCCGCGAGGCGATCGGCGACAGGTTTCTGGACGATACCGAAGCGCTGCGCGCCCTCGACGCCTTCGCCGAGGATTCCGGCTTCCAGGAAAAGTTTGCCGCGGTGAAGCACGCCAACAAGGTGCAGCTCGCCAATCTCGTCGGCAGCCGCATGGGCGTGCGCCTGGATCCCTCGGCGATGTTCGACATACAGATCAAGCGCATCCACGAATACAAGCGCCAGCTTCTCAACATCATCGAGGCCGTAGCGCTCTACGACCAGATCCGCTCGCGGCCTGAACTGGATTGGGTGCCGCGCGTAAAACTCTTCGCCGGCAAGGCGGCGCCGAGCTACCACAACGCCAAGCTCATCATCAAGCTGGCCAACGACGTCGCCCGGGTCATCAACAACGACCCGGCCGTGCGCGGCCTGCTCAAGGTGGTCTTCATCCCGAACTACAACGTCTCGCTCGCCGAGGTGATGGTTCCCGCGGCCGACCTTTCGGAGCAGATCTCCACCGCCGGCATGGAAGCCTCGGGGACGGGGAACATGAAGTTCGCGCTGAACGGGGCGCTGACGATCGGCACGCTGGACGGCGCCAATGTGGAGATGCGCGATCACGTCGGGGCGGAGAACATGGTGATCTTCGGCCTGACGGCGGAAGAGGTCGCCAGTGTCCGGGCGGAAGGTCACGAGCCGCGGGCCATCATCGAGCGATCGAAGGAGCTGTCGCAGGCGCTGGACGCCATCGCCTCCGGCGTCTTCTCGCCTGACGACCGCTCCCGCTTCACCGGCCTGATCGACGGCATCTACAACCACGACTGGTTCATGGTGACCGCAGATTTCGATGCCTATGCCGCCGCACAACGAACCGTTGACCAAATCTGGACCGACCCTAAATCATGGTATTCAAAGACAATTCGCAATACCGCCCGGATGGGATGGTTCTCCTCTGACAGAACCATTCGCCAGTACGCGTCGGAAATCTGGAGAGCCTGATGACGACAGCGCCGAAGTCGCCCGATGACGGAAGAGCCCCTGGCGAAATCCCGTTGTCGGAGATCGAGGCGATCCTGGAAGGCCGGCACGGCAATCCGTTCGCGGTGCTCGGCCTCCACAAGTTGCCGACCGGCTATCATGTCCGCTGCTTCATCCCCGGCGCCGAGGAAGTGGCCGCCTTTTCCCTGGATGGGACGCGCCTCGGCATCCTCAAGCGGCGCCATGAGGCAGGCTTCTTCGAGGGGCCGGTGGAGGCGACCTCTCTGAAACCCATCCGCTACCGCGCTCGTCGCGGCGGCGACGACGAGTGGGCGGTGACGGACGCCTACAGCTTCGGGCCGGTACTGGGGCCCATGGATGACTATTTCGTCCGCGAAGGCTCGCACCTGCGCCTGTTCGACAAGATGGGCGCTCACCCGATCCGTCACCAGGGGGTGGATGGCTTCCACTTCGCCGTCTGGGCTCCGAATGCGCGCCGCGTCTCGGTCGTCGGCGATTTCAACGACTGGGATGGCCGGCTGCACGTCATGCGGCTGCGCCAGGACACCGGCATCTGGGAAATCTTTGCGCCCGATGTCCCGGCCGGTTGCTCCTACAAGTTCGAGATCATCGGCAGGAACGGCGAGCGTCTTCTGAAGGCGGATCCCTATGCCCGCCGGGCGGAACTGCGTGCGAAGACCGCATCCGTTACCGCGGCGGAACTGAAGCAGGAGTGGGAGGACGAGGCGCACCGGTCCCATTGGGAAAAGGCAGATCATCGCCGCCAGCCGATCTCCATCTACGAGGTCCATGCCGGCTCCTGGCAGCGGCGCGACGACGGCTCCTTCCTTTCATGGGACGAACTCGGCTCCAGGCTCATCCCCTATGTCGTGGACATGGGCTTCACCCACATCGAATTCCTGCCGATCACCGAGCACCCCTACGACCCGTCCTGGGGCTACCAGACGA
Organism: Pseudorhizobium endolithicum; assembly: GCF_902153245.2. Classification (GTDB taxonomy): domain Bacteria; phylum Pseudomonadota; class Alphaproteobacteria; order Rhizobiales; family Rhizobiaceae; genus Neorhizobium; species Neorhizobium endolithicum. The sequence continues at coordinate 350,891 of NZ_CABFWF030000012.1, read as the reverse complement.
CGGGCCTCTATGCGCCGACCGCGCGGTTCGGCGATCCGGAAGGCTTCGCCCGCTTCGTCAACGGCTGCCACAAGGTCGGCATCGGCGTGATCCTCGACTGGGTGCCGGCCCATTTCCCCACCGACGAGCACGGCCTGCGCCACTTCGACGGCACCGCGCTCTACGAGCACGAGGACCCGCGGCAGGGCTTTCACCCGGACTGGAACACGGCGATCTACAACTTCGGCCGGCTGGAAGTCCTCTCCTACCTCGTCAACAACGCGCTCTACTGGGCCGAGAAATTCCACCTCGACGGCCTCAGGGTCGATGCGGTGGCCTCCATGCTCTACCTGGATTACTCCCGCAAGGATGGCGAGTGGGTCCCCAACGAGTACGGCGGCCGGGAAAACCTGGAAGCGGTCCGCTTCCTGCAGAGGCTCAACACGCTCTCCTACGGCAACCATCCAGGCGTCATGACCATTGCCGAGGAATCCACCTCATGGCCGAAGGTCTCCCATCCCGTCCACGAGGGCGGCCTCGGCTTCGGCTTCAAGTGGAACATGGGCTTCATGCACGACACGCTGAGCTACATGAAGCGGGAGCCCATCCACCGCAAGCATCACCACAACGAGATCACCTTCGGGCTGATCTACGCCTTCTCCGAAAACTTCGTTCTGCCGCTCAGCCATGACGAAGTGGTGCACGGCAAGGGCTCGCTGATCGCCAAGATGGCCGGCGACGACTGGCAGAAATTCGCCAACCTGCGCGCCTACTACGCCTTCATGTGGGGCTATCCGGGCAAGAAGCTGCTGTTCATGGGCCAGGAATTCGCCCAGTGGAGCGAATGGAGCGAAGCGAAGGCGCTCGACTGGAACCTGCTGCACTACCACCAGCACGAGGGCATGCGGCGGCTCGTCCGGGACCTCAACCTCTGCTACCGGGCAAAACCCGCGCTGCATGCCCGCGACTGCGAGCCGGAAGGCTTCCGCTGGCTCGTCGCCGACGACCACGACAATTCCGTCTTCGCGTGGCTGCGGATGGCGCCAGGCGAGAGGCCCGTGGCGGTGATCACGAATTTCACGCCCGCCTATCGCGAAAGCCATCGAATTCCCTTGCCAACGGCAGGAAGATGGCGGGAAATCCTGAACACCGATGCCGAGATCTACGGCGGCAGCGGCAAGGGGAACGGCGGTCGGGTACAGGCCGTGGATGCCGGGGGAACGGTAAGCGCTCAGATGACGCTGCCGCCGCTGGCGACGATCATGCTGGAACTGGAACAGGCATAACGAAGGGGGAGGAAGATGGACGACAAGCGATACCAGCCGCTGGCGCGAGATGCCATGGCCTACGTCCTGGCCGGCGGCCGCGGCAGCCGCCTCAAGGAGCTGACGGACCGACGCGCCAAGCCGGCCGTCTATTTCGGCGGCAAAGCCCGCATCATCGATTTCGCGCTCTCCAATGCGCTGAATTCCGGCATCCGCCGCATCGGCGTGGCGACCCAGTACAAGGCCCATTCGCTGATCCGCCACATGCAGCGCGGCTGGGGCTTCCTGCGGCCGGAACGCAACGAGAGCTTCGACATCCTGCCGGCCTCCCAGCGCGTCTCGGAGACGCAATGGTACGAAGGCACGGCCGACGCCGTCTACCAGAACATCGACATCATCGAGGGCTACAATCCCGAATACATGGTCATCCTCGCCGGCGACCATGTGTACAAGATGGACTATGAATACATGCTCCAGCAGCATGTCGATTCAGGCGCCGACGTCACCGTCGGCTGCCTGGAAGTGCCGCGCATGGAGGCGACCGGCTTCGGCGTCATGCACGTCGACGACAAGGACCAGATCATCGACTTCGTCGAGAAGCCGGCCGATCCGCCGGGCATGCCCGACAAGCCCGACTTCGCCCTCGCCTCCATGGGCATCTACGTCTTCCACACGAAGTTCCTGGTCGAGGCGCTGAAGCGCGACGCCGCCGACCCCTCCTCCAACCGCGACTTCGGCAAGGACATCATCCCCTACATCGTCAAGAACGGCACGGCCGTCGCCCACCGCTTCACCAAGTCCTGCGTCCGCTCCGATTTCGAACGGGAATCCTACTGGCGCGACGTCGGCACGATCGAGGCCTATTGGCAGGCGAACATCGATCTCACCGCAATCCTCCCCGAGCTCGACATCTACGACAAGTCCTGGCCGATCTGGACCTATGCGGAGATCACGCCGCCGGCAAAGTTCGTCCATGACGACGAGGACCGACGCGGCTCGGCGATTTCCTCCGTCGTGTCGGGCGACTGCATCATCTCCGGCTCCACGCTGCACCGCAGCCTGCTCTTCACCGGCGTCCGGGCGAATTCGTACTCCCGACTGGATGGCGCGGTCGTGCTGCCGAACGTCCGCATCGGTCGCCGTGCCCAGCTTCGCAACGTCGTCATCGATTCCAATGTCACCATTCCGGAAGGACTGGTGGTGGGCGAGGACCCGGAACTGGATGCCCGCCGCTTCCGGCGCACGGAGAACGGCATCTGCCTGATCACCCAGCCGATGATCGACAAACTGGAAATGTAGCATCCGCATGAACGTGCTTTCGGTCGCTTCCGAGATCTACCCGCTGGTCAAGACCGGCGGGCTTGCCGACGTTGCGGGCGCCCTGCCGCTCGCGCTCGAGGAGCACGGCGTGCGCACCCGCACGCTGGTGCCGAGCTATCCGGCCGTCATGGCTGCGGTGAAACATGCCACTCCCTGTCATGCCTTCGATGACCTGCTCGGCGAGCCGGCAACCCTTCTGCGGGTCGAACACCACGGCCTCGACCTGCTGATCCTCGATGCGCCGGCCCTCTTCGACCGGCCGGGAGGTCCCTATGCCGGACCGGACGGGCTGGACCATCCGGACAACTGGCGCCGCTTCGCTGCCCTGTCGCGCGCCGGCGCCGAGATTGCGCTTGGCGCCCTGGATGGCTGGCGTCCTGACCTCGTCCACCTGCACGACTGGCAGACGGGCCTCCTGCCGGCTTACCTCCGCTATGCTGAACGCCCCGCGCCGCCGAGCCTTATGACGATCCACAACATCGCCTTCCAGGGCCGCTATGGCGTCGACATCTTCCCGCATCTCGGCCTGCCGCCGGATGCCTACGCCATAGACGGCGTCGAATATTACGGCGGCGTTGGCTACCTGAAGGCCGGGCTGCAGGCGGCCACCGCGATCAGCACCGTCAGCCCGACCTATGCCGAAGAAATCCTGACCCCGGAGTTCGGCATGGGTCTTGAGGGCGTGCTCGCGGCTCGCGCGGGCGACTTGCACGGGATCGTCAACGGCATCGACACCCGCGTCTGGGACCCGGAGCACGATCCACTGATTGCCGCCACCTACGGGCCGTCGAAGCTCAAGCGCCGCCGCGAGAACAAGAACGCCGTCGCCGAACGCTTCGGACTGGAGCAGGATGACGGCCCTCTGTTCTGCGTGGTATCGCGGCTCACCTGGCAGAAGGGCATGGACCTGCTGGCGGAAGTCACCGACGAGATCGTCGCCCAGGGCGGCCGCCTTGCCGTGCTAGGCGCGGGCGATGCGGCGCTGGAGAACTCATTTCATGCCGCAGCCAGACGCCATCCTGGCCGTGTCGCCACCCATACCGGCTATGACGAGCCGCTGTCGCACCTGATGCAGGCGGGCTCGGACGCGATCCTCATCCCCTCCCGCTTCGAGCCGTGCGGGCTGACCCAACTCTACGGCCTGCGCTACGGCTGCATTCCGGTCGTCGCACGGACCGGTGGACTGAACGACACCGTGATCGACGCCAGCCCCGCCGCGCTCGCTGCACGGGCCGCAACCGGTGTCAGCTTCAGCCCCGCCACAACCCATGCGCTGCAGCGCGCCATCAACAGGACGTTCCGCCTTTACCGCGAGCCGAAGACCTGGGCCGAGATGCAGAAGCAGGGCATGAAGACCGACGTTTCCTGGGCCAAGAGCGCCAGCCTCTATGCCCGGCTCTATTCGAGCATGACCATGAAAGGCCGATGACATGATCCGGACCGTTCCGACCGCCCCCTACAAGGACCAGAAGCCCGGCACCTCCGGCCTGCGCAAGAAGGTCCCCGTCTTCGCACAGGAGAACTACGCCGAGAACTTCATCCAGTCGATCTTCGATTCGCTGGAGGGCTTTCAAGGCAAGATGCTCGTGATCGGCGGCGACGGCCGCTACTACAATCGCGAGGTCATCCAGAAGGCGTTGAAGATGGCTGCCGCCGCCGGCTTTGGAAAGGTCATGGTCGGCCAGGGCGGCATTCTCTCCACCCCGGCGGCCTCCAACATCATCCGCAAGTATAAGGCCTTCGGCGGCATCGTCCTCTCCGCCAGCCACAATCCCGGCGGTCCCAACGAGGACTTCGGCATCAAGTACAATATCGGCAATGGCGGCCCGGCTCCGGAAAAGATCACCGAGGCGATCTTCGAGCGCTCGAAGATCATCGGCGAGTACCGGATCGTCGATGCGCCCGATGTCGACCTCGACATGCTCGGAAGCTTTGAACTCGCCGGCATGACGGTGGAGGTGATCGATCCGGTCGCCGATTACGCCGAACTGATGGAGAGCCTGTTCGACTTCGGCGCAATCCGCTCCCTCATCTCCGGCGGTTTCCGTGTCGTCATGGATTCCATGGGAGCCGTCACCGGGCCCTACGCGAAGGAGATCATCGAGACGCGCCTCGGCGCGCCGGCGGGCTCGGTAAGAAATGCAACGCCCCTACCGGATTTCGGCGGCCACCATCCGGACCCCAACCTCGTCCACGCCAAGGAACTCTACGATGACGTGATGAGCACCGATGGCCCGGACTTCGGCGCCGCCTCCGATGGCGATGGCGACCGCAACATGGTGGTCGGCAAGGACATGTTCGTGACGCCTTCCGACAGCCTGGCCATCATCGCAGCCAATGCAAGATGCGCGCCCGGCTATGCGAAGGGCATAGCCGGCATCGCCCGCTCCATGCCGACCAGCGCTGCCGCCGACCGGGTGGCGGAGAAGCTCGGCATCGGCATCTACGAGACCCCGACCGGCTGGAAGTATTTCGGCAATCTGATGGATGCCGGCAAGGTCACCGTCTGCGGCGAGGAAAGCTTCGGCACCGGCTCGGACCATGTGCGCGAAAAGGACGGCCTCTGGGCGATCCTCTTCTGGCTGAACATCATCGCTGCCCGCAAGGAAAGCGTCGCCGAGATCGTTCGCAGCCACTGGGCGGAATACGGCCGCAACTATTATTCCCGCCACGACTATGAGGAGGTCGACACCGATGCTGCGAACGGGCTGATGGAGGGATTGCGCGCCAAGCTTTCCATCCTGCCCGGCCAAAGCTTCGGCGACCTCAAGGTCGCAGCCGCCGACGACTTCTCCTATACAGATCCGATCGACGGGTCGGTCAGCACGAAACAGGGCATCCGCATCCTCTTCGAAGGCGGCAGCCGCGTCGTCTTCCGCCTCTCCGGCACCGGCACCTCCGGCGCGACGCTGCGGGTCTATGTCGAGCGGTACGAGCCGGACGCGTCGAGGCATGGCATCGAGACGCAGGCAGCGCTGGCCGATCTGATCGCCGCCGCAGACGAGATCGCCGAGATCAAGACACGCACCGGCCGCAGCGCCCCGACGGTCATCACCTGATCGATGCGAAAAGAGGAGACGCCCGGCGGCGTGCATATCACTGACAGCGGCACCGGCTTTGCCGTCTGGTCAGCCCATGCGGACAAGATCGAACTCTGCCTGTTCGACGGGAATGGAGAACGCGAACTTGCCCGCCTCCCGATGCAGCGGGACGAGGATCACGTCCACCGCATCTCGGTGCCGGACATCGGCCAAGGCACCCGCTACGGCTACCGCGCCCATGGCACCCATGAGCCGGATCGCGGCCTCTGGTTCGATCCGTCGAAGCTGCTGCTCGATCCCTATGCCACCGAGATTGACCGCCCCTTTGTCTATGACCGGCGCCTCGCCGACTTCGGCACTGACACCGCGGCCCTGATGCCGAAGGCAATCCTCCAGACGCACCCGCAGGTACCGTCCAGCCCGCCGCTCTTCCAGTCCGGCGGGCTCATCTACGAGCTTGCCGTCAGACCCTTCACGATCCTTCATCCGGACGTCCCGGAACATCGGCGTGGCACGGTCGCCGCCCTTGCCCACCCATCGGTCATCGCCCACCTGAAGCGCATCGGCGTCGACGCGGTGGAACTGATGCCGATCACCGCCTGGATAGACGAGCGCCATCTGCCGCCGCTCGGGCTCACCAACGGCTGGGGCTACAATCCTGTCGGCTTCATGGCGCTCGATCCGCGGCTATGTCCGGGGGGCGTGGCAGAACTGCGCGAGACGGTGGCGACGCTGCACGAGGCCGGCATCGGCGTCATTCTCGACCTCGTCTTCAACCACACCGGCGAGAGCGACCGCGCCGGGCCGGCACTCTCGCTGCGCGGCCTCGACAACCTTGCCTGCTTCCGCCATGTCGACGGCCAACCCGGCACGCTGGTCAACGATACCGGCACCGGCAACACGGTCGCCTGCGATCATCCCTTCGTCCGCCGGCTGATCCTCGACAGCCTGCGCCACTTCGTGCTGCACGCCGGCATAGACGGCTTCCGTTTCGATCTGGCGACGATCCTCGGCCGAGAACGGCACGGCTTCTCGCGGGACGCCGAAACGCTTCGGGCCATCATCGATGACCCGGTACTGGCGGACCGAATCCTGATCGCCGAGCCTTGGGACATCGGCCCCGGCGGCTACCAACTGGGGAACTTCCCCCCGCCCTTCCTGGAGTGGAACGACCGCACCCGCGACGACATCCGCCGCTTCTGGCGCGGCGACCGCTGGACGGTCGGCGAGCTTGCCTCACGGCTTGCAGGGTCCGAAGACGTCTTCGCCCGCCACGGCCAGCGCCAGACGCTGAGCGTCAATTTCCTCGCCGCCCATGACGGCTTTACCCTGATGGACCTGGTTTCACACGAACAGCGCCACAACCACGCCAACGGCGAGGAGAACCGCGACGGCCACCACGACAACTTCTCCTGGAACAACGGCGTGGAGGGAAAGACCGACGACCAGGCGGTGATCGAGGCGCGCCGGCGCGACGTCATGGCGCTCCTATCCACCCTCTTCGCCAGCCGCGGATCGATCATGCTCGGCATGGGGGACGAGGGCGGGCGAAGCCAGGGCGGCAACAACAATGCCTACTGCCAGGACAACGAGATCACCTGGCTGGACTGGACGACGCTGGACCCCAAGCTCGTCGCGCACACCGCAAGGCTTGCCGCCTGGCGCAAGCGCTTTGCCGTCTTTGGCGATACCACCTTCCTGGTCGAAGCCGGTGACGAGATCGACTGGTTCGGCCCCTCCGGGGAGCCGATGACGCAGGACGACTGGCAGCAGCCGGACGCTTCGGCGCTGGCCGTCACGCTCAAGACGCTCGACCAGGAAACGCAACGGGAAACACGCCTTGCGGTGGTCTTCAACCGCAGGTACCGCGAGCAGCCCTTCGTCCTGCCCTCCCGCTGGGTGACGCTGTCGGAAAATGCTCCGTGGAACCACATCGCCCCGCCCCGTTCCGTCACCTTCCTGCTGGAGCTTGAGACCGACAGCGAACAGGCGGCTTTGCAAGCCGGACAAACCTTGTAGATTGCACCAGCAAGAACCGGAATCAGAGAGGAAAGATGCCGCGCGAGATTTCGCTAGCAGATGTGCCGGGCCTGGTCGGACAGGTCCTGGGCATTTCCGAATGGATCACTGTCGACCAGCCGATGATCGACAAGTTCGCGGACGCGACGCTGGACCACCAGTTCATTCATGTAGACCCCGAGCGCGCCGCTGCCGAAAGCCCCTTCGGCGGGACGATCGCCCACGGCTTCCTGACGCTCTCGCTGCTCTCGGCGATGAACTTCGACTGCCTGCCGAAAATCCGCGAGCAGACCATGGGGCTGAACTACGGCTTCGAGAAGATCCGTTTCATGTCGCCGGTCAGGTGCGGAAGCCGCGTCAGGGGGCATTTTACCCTGACCGACTGCCGGTTCCGCGGTGCCGGCATGCTGATGACCCACTACGACGTTTCGGTGGAAATCGAGAACGAGAAGAAGCCGGCGCTCACCGCCAGCTGGATCACCATTGTCCAGTTCGACCCGAAGGACAGACCTGCGGACACCTGATCCGCGCGCATGACATACGCATCCCGTCCCTATCGTCCTGAATTTCGATATGCGAGGTACGAATGTTTCCCCTTTCCCACATGATGAAGTCCTTCATCCGCAAGGGTCGCCTCACCGTCATCGACGCCGATGGACAGCGTCACGTCTTCGCCGGTACGCCCGGACCGGAGGTGACCATGCGGCTGACCGACAAGCGGCTCTATCGAACGCTCGTCTTCAACCCCGAGCTTGCTGCCGGCGAAGCCTACATGGATGGCACCATACGCTTCGAGGAAGGCTCGACGCTCAGGGACTTCCTCACGCTCTTCTCGATGAACCGGCTGTCGCTCGGCTCCTATCCGCTGCAGAAGGCGATCCGTGCGATCAAGATGCGCTTTCGCAAGCGCCAGCAGTCGAACGTGAAGGGCGAGGCCCAAAGGAACGTCGCCCACCACTACGACCTCGGCAATGACTTCTACAGGCTCTTCCTCGACGACAACATGCTCTACTCCTGCGCCTATTTCCGCGATCCGGGAGAAACGCTCGAGCAGGCGCAGCGCAACAAGCTGCGGCTCCTGGCGTCCAAGCTCTGCCTGGCCGACGGCATGACCGTGCTCGACATCGGCTGCGGCTGGGGCGATCTTGCCCTTTACCTGGCCAGGATCGAGAACGTCCGCGTCACCGGCGTCACCCTTTCGAAGGAGCAGCAGAGGCTTGCATCGGAGCGCGCGCAACAGGCGGGGCTTGCCGATCGGGTGAAGTTCGAACTGCGCGATTACCGCGATGTCGACGACAGGTTCGACCGCATCGTCTCCGTCGGCATGTTCGAGCATGTCGGGGTCCAGCACTACGACGAGTTCTTCGCTCACCTGAACGACCTGATGCCGGACGACGGGATCGCCGTGCTTCACTCGATCGGCCACATGAGCCCGCCGGGCATGGCAAGTCCGTGGCTCAGGAAATACATCTTCCCCGGCGCCTATTCCCCGGCCTTGTCGGAAGTCTTCGACAGCGTCGAGAAGAACAGCCTCTGGGTCCTGGACCTGGAATTCCTGCGCGTTCACTACGCCACCACGCTTGCCCACTGGGCCGCGCGCTTCGAGAAGAACCGCGAAAAGGTCATCGCCATGTATGACGAACGATTCGCACGCATGTGGGAATTCTACCTGATCAGCGCCGAGATGATGTTCCGCACCGGCAGCCAGCTAGTCTTCCACATGCAGATGTCGAGGAAGCGCGACGCGGCGCCCATCGTGCGCGACTACATCAGCGAAAAGCAGCGGGAATATATCGAGCGGGAGAAGGCGCTGAACCTGACGGTGTAACGATGACGGACCTGAACCCCGTCGAGATCGAGCAGACGAAGCTGCTGGCGAACGCTTTCGACCGGGCATCCACGGCATGCATTACAGTCGGCGTGGTCACGCCGCTTGCGGCAATGCTCTACGGTATCGGCAACGTGGCTTTGAGGTTCGGATTGGCCGTGCTAACCTACCTCTGTGGTTGGCTATTGCTTGCTCTGTTCCTACATTATCTGGCAAGGCAAACCTTAAGGAGATTGGCATGACACCAGAATGGCTCTTCGCCTCGTTGGGTATGCCCGCGATCATCGCGCTCGTCGCCTATGGCGCCTACCGTCTTCACGAGTGGGACCTGGACCGCAAGCACAAGCACCGGCAGCCGGGCGAATAGCCGCGCCGCCAATGCATCACAGCACCGCGTCCCTGGCGCCCTCCGCCAACAGCCCGAAGGCATAGTCCGAGAACGATCGCCACACCTCCACCCGGAAGCTCTCCTCGCCGGTCCGCAGCAGCACGATCTCGACCTTGCCGAAAATGGTCCGCGTGCAGGCGCCGACGGGGAAGCTCTTGAGCGACAGGTCCTGCGGGCAGCCGGCGTTGATCGCCGCCGCGGATCCTGGTCCTTCGACCAGGATCGCCGTGTTGCGATGGGAGACGTCGACTGCCGAATGAAGCACGCCGGACGACGCACAAGCGGCCTTCAGGTCGCTCGAAGAGGAGCCAGCACCTTCCGCAATCACCAGCCATTCGTCGGGCCCGAGCCAGAGGGCGGTGCGGCCGCTGGCCGACGCGGATGTCTTTGGCTTCGTCGGCAGGTCGAGCCCGAGCGATTGCGACAGAGCGGCCACGTCCTCCGCCCGGGCCCTCAGCGAAAGACGTTCGGCTGGTGCGGCCGGCGTCAGCCTCACACCGGCTGAGCCGCCATGGGCGCCGGCAAGCGGTAGGGTGCGTGTTGCCAGTTCAGCCATGGATACGGCCTCCGTCCTTGTCGAAGAACACCGTGTCGGTGACTTCGACGGCAATTGTTCTGTCCTTCATCGGCACGTAGAGCGTCTGGCCGATCCGGGCGCGCCCGCCGGCGACGAGCGCCATGGCGATCGAGCGGCCGCAATTCTCCGACCAGTAGGCCGAGGTAACGTGGCCGAGCATGGTCATCGGTTTCGGCTGGTTCGGGTCCGCGACGATCTGCGCTCCCTCCTCCAGCACGTCGCTCGGCCGGTTCGTCACCAGACCCACCAGTTGCTTGCGGCCCTCGCGCATCAGGTCCGGACGCTTCAGGCCGCGAATGCCGACGAAGTCGGTCTTCTTCTTCGAAACCGCCCAGCCGAGTCCCGCATCGTCCGGCGTCACCGTGCCGTCGGTGTCCTGGCCGACGATGATATAACCCTTCTCGGCGCGCAGCACATGCATGGCCTCGGTACCGTAGAGGCAGCCGCCCATGCCCTTCGTCCGTTCCCAGATCGCCTTCCAGACCGTCGGTCCATAATCGGCGGGGACATTGACCTCGAAACCGAGTTCGCCCGTGAAAGACATGCGGAAGAGCCGGGCCGGTACGCCCATCACTTCGCACTCCGCAACGCTCATGTGCGGGAAGGTCTCGTTGGAGATGTCGACGCCCTCGACGAACGGCCGAATGATCTCCCTCGCCTTTGGCCCCTGCACGGCAATCACCGCCCACTGCTCGGTGGTCGAGGTCAGCCAGACCCTGAGATGCGGGAACTCCGTCTGGAGATAGTCCTCCATGTGATGGAGGACGCGCGGCGCCCCGCCCGTCGTCGTGGTGACGTAGAAGCGATCCTCGGCCAACCGGCCGACCACCCCGTCATCATAGATGAAGCCGTCCTCGCGGGTCATGATGCCGTAGCGGCATTTGCCCGGCTGCAGCGTATCCCAGGCATTGGTGTAGAGGAGGTTGAGGAATTGCGCCGCATCCGGCCCCACCACCTCGATCTTGCCGAGCGTCGACGCGTCGAACACGCCGGCCACGTCCCGTACCGTGCGGCATTCGCGGTTGACGGCGGTCGCCATGTCCTCGCCGCGGCGCGGGAAATACCAGGCGCGCTTCCAGTTGCCGACATCCTCGAAGGCGGCACCTTCGGCCGCTTCCAGTTCATGCATCGGCGTCTTGCGGGCGGGATCGAACAACTCGCCCCGCGAATGCGCCACCAGCGTGCCGTAGGTGACCGGCGTATAGGGTGCGCGGAAGGTCGTGAGGCCGACCTGGGGGATCGGCCGATCGAGCATTTCTGCGGCAATTGCCAACCCGTGCATGTTCGACAGCTTGCCCTGGTCGGACGCCATGCCGTTCGTCGTGAAGCGCTTGATGTGCTCGATGGAGTGCATGCCTTCGCGCACGGCAAGGCGAATATCCTTCGCCGTCACGTCGTGCTGGAAGTCGATGAATGCCTTGACCGTGGTGTCCGGCCCCGCACCTTCCGCGGCACCGATCATCCCGCCGGTCCAGTTGAACCGGCTCTCGCCATGCACCGCGACCCTGCCCCCGCCTGCGGCAATGGCCTCGTCGATCGCTTCTGCAACGTCGTCCGTACCGTTGCAGCCACCGACGGAAACGCAGTCCTGCGCGTAAGTGTCCGGCAGGAAGCGCCGGTTGGCCTCATCCCAGCGCAGCTTGCCGCGCGACTGCGAGAACAGGTGCACCGACGGGGTCCAGCCTGCGGAAACGATCAGCGAGTCGACCTCGATCTTGCGAATGTCGAAGTTGCCGTTGCGCGCGACCGTCATAGACCTGATCCGCAGGCGTCCCGCGGTATCGGTCACTGAATGCCCGGTCAGGACGTCGATGCCGAGCGCGCGCGCTTCCGCCAGAACCGCCTCGCCCGGCCGATCCCGGCAATCGACGATGGCGGCGATATGGACGCCTGCCCGCTTCAGGTCGAAGGCAGCCTCATAGGCGCTGTCATGCGCGGTGTAGACACCGACATTGCGGCCAACGGCAACACCATAATGATTGAGGAAGGTTCGGACCGCGGACGCCAGCATGATACCGGGCCGGTCGTTGTTGGCGAAGACCATGTGGCGCTCGATCGAACCGGTGGCGATGATCACGCGCTTCGCCCGCACCTGCCACAGCCGCTCGCGGGGCACGTCGCGTCCCGGACGGTCGAGATGGTCGCTCACCCTTTCGGCAAGCCCGAGGAAGCCGTGGTTGTAGTAGCCGAAGGCGGTGGTTCGGGTCAGCACCCGCACATTCGGCATCGCCCGCAGCTTCGCGGCTGTGTCCTGGGCCCAGTCATAGCCGTCCTGGCCGTCGATCGTCGTCGAGGTGTCGAAGTGGAGCGCGCCGCCCACCTCCGGCTGCTCGTCGACGAGAATGACCTCCGCACCGGTGGAGGCTGCCGACAGCGCGGCGGTCAGTCCGGCAACCCCGGCGCCGGCGATCAGCACGTCGCAATGGGCGAAGCGGTTGGCGTAGCGATCCGGATCCTCTTCCGTCGGCGCGACGCCAAGTCCGGCGGCACGGCGGATGAAGGGCTCGTAGACCTTCGTCCAGGCTTGCCTCGGCCACATGAAGGTCTTGTAGTAGAAGCCGGCTGCGAAGAACGGCGAGAACAGGTTGTTGACGGCGCCGACATCGAAGGAAAGCGACGGCCAGCGGTTCTGGGACGAGATCTTTGCGCCGTCGAACACTTCCTGCACGGTGGCGCGCACGTTCGGCTGCCGGCGGGCAGCATCGCGGGAGACGTCGAGAAGCGCGTTCGGCTCCTCCGGCCCGGCGGTCAGGATGCCGCGCGGCCGGTGATACTTGAATGAGCGGCCGACGAGATGCACCCCATGGGCCAGGAGCGCGGAAGCGACCGTATCGCCTTCCATCGCCGTGTAGCTCTTGCCGTCGAAGGTGAAACGCGCCGTGCGTGCCGGGGTCAGCCGGCCGGCGCCCTTGATCCGGAAGGCGCCGACGTTCTTGACCGAAGCGCTCATCGGGCATCTCCCTCGGTCTGCTCACAAGTCTCGACGGCCTTTTCCGTCGCCGAAACGCCTGGCACCGGCTGCTTTGGCAGGCCCGCCTTGTAGGTCATCAGGAACTTGTCGGTCACCGTATCCCGCGCCGCATTGAAGAAGCGCCCGCAGCCATGGATATGGCGCCAGCGCTCGTAGGTCAGGCCCTTCTCGTTGTTGCGCAGGAAGAAGAACTCGGCGAATTCCTCGTCCGTGATGCCGGCCATGTTTTCCGGCCGGGCGATATGGGCCTCGCCCGCCCAGCGGAATTCCAGTTCCGAGCGGTCTTCCTCGCAATAGGGGCAGTGGATCAGAAGCATCTCTGGAACCTCGCAATCAATGTGCAACCGCCGCCGCAGCCGCCTCGTCGATCAGCCGCCCGGTGCGGAAGCGGTCGAGGGTCAGGCCGGCCGCCAGCCGGTGCGGCTCGCCCCTGGCGATGAGATGCGCGAAGAGATTGGCCGAGCCCGGCGTGGCCTTGAACCCGCCCGTGCCCCAACCACAGTTGACGAAGAGGTTGGGCACCGGCGTCACGCCCTGGATCGGCGAGCGGTCCGGCGTGTTATCCGTTATGCCGCCCCACTGGCGCATCATCTTGACGCGGCGGAACATCGGAAAGAGTTCACAGATCGCGTCCAGCGTATGGGTGATGATCTGCAGGCCACCGGTCTGCGAATAGGAATTGTACTGGTCGGTACCGGCGCCGATCACCAGCTCGCCCTTGTCCGATTGCGAGATGTAGGCATGCACGGTGTTCGACATGACGACGCAGGGGAAGATCGGCTTAAGCGGTTCGGAGACCAGCGCCTGCAGCGGATTGGAATGCAGCGGCACCCGCACGCCCGCCATCTCCATGACGACGGAGGAATGGCCGGCGGCGGAGACGCCGATCTTCTTTGCGCCGATGAATCCGCGATTGGTGTCCACCCCGGTCACCTCGCCGTTCGGCCCGCGTCGGATGCCGGTCACCTCGCAATTCTGGATGATGTGGACGCCGCGGTCGGAGGCCGCGCGGGCATAGCCCCAGGCGACCGCATCATGACGGGCCGTGCCGCCGCGCCGCTGCAGCGCTGCGCCGTTGATCGGGTAGCGTGCAGTCTTGGAGATATCGAGCGGCGGACAATAGGCTTTCGCCTGCTCCGGCGTCAGCCATTCGTTGTCGATGCCGTAGAGGGTATTGGCGTTGATGTGCCGCTTGAAGCTCTGCATGTCATGCGTGTTGTGCGACAGCATCATCACGCCGCGCGGCGAATACATGACGTTGTAGTTGAGATCCTGGCTCAGGCCTTCCCACAGCTTCAGGGAATGCTCGTAGATGTCCATGCTCTCTTCGTAGAGATAGTTGGATCGGATGATCGTCGTGTTGCGGCCCGTATTGCCGCCGCCGAGCCAGCCCTTTTCCAGCACCGCGACATTGGTGATGCCGTGTTCCTTGGCGAGGTAATAGGCGGCGCCCAGCCCATGCCCGCCGCCGCCGACGATGACGACGTCATAGCTGGAGCGAGGCTCTGGGGAGGACCACTGGGCTTCCCACCCCTTGTGTCCGCGAAGCGCCTCGCGGGCCACGGCGAAGACCGAATATTTGCGCATGTCGCCTTCGACTCCTTGGATGATCGGAGTTCTGTTAGAGACATACCCATCGCAAATCAACATCGCCCGCAATGGCTGTTTTGCGACGCATCACGGGATTGTTTCGACAAGGGCGGAGGCGGCCGGGGCGGCGGGGCGGCCAAGGGCGGGAGCCATGGCCGGCGAGAAGACGCCGTGACGAAAAACGCCGGAGTCGGAGGAGGCAGGTCTCTCCCCGCGCGCGACCTGTCGTAGCTGTTCACGCATGCGGCAGTGAGAGCCGAAAAGAGCGGCGTTCTGCCTGCCGAACGAGGACGCCCACCGGCTTGCCTGACCCTATCGCTTCCGATAAGCGCCACCAGCAGGCTCCGAAGGTGATGTTCCGCACGCCGGCGTGCGACGAACATGCCATCAGCGGCACGCGGATGATCCTCGTCCTGCCACGTTCATCCCCATGCACCGCCCCTCGCCATCCTTCCGGGCCGGCAAGCCCCGGCAGCCGCCATAAGCCCTTTACTTGGAATTGCGACTGTTATTCGGGCAATCAGAAATAGACATGGCGAGATTGCCGGAGGAACGAGAGCGTCCTTCTTGAAGCGGCGACGGAAATTTTCGGGCGTCCGGGCCGCCACCCCATATGGACTTCTCCGCGTCTTCCTGCTATCTGCCTCTCCAATCGCACGGCTTCCGGCCGGGCACAGTTATTCTTTCGCCTCGAATCCACATGGTTCCCGGCGAGCAACCAAACCAAAGGAACGGGATTACACGTGCAGGTACTTGTCCGCGACAACAACGTTGATCAGGCTCTCCGCGCTCTCAAGAAGAAGATGCAGCGCGAAGGCATCTTCCGTGAAATGAAGATGCGCGACTACTACGAAAAGCCTTCCCAGAAGCGTGCGCGTGAGAAGGCCGAGGCTGTCCGCCGGGTCCGCAAGCTGGCTCGCAAGCGGGCCCAGCGCGAAGGTCTGATCGCGGCTCCGCGCTCGGGTCGCTGATCGGCCGTTTTTTCGACGTTTTTGACGTGATTATGAGGCGGGGGCGACGAGGGCGCCGCCGCCTTTGATTTTACCGGATCCACCATCCGCTCTTGTGCAAGACTTAAGGAACTGCGCCTGATGGCCTTCAAGACTGCCGCTCCTTCTTCCGCAACAATCGGCTCTCCGGCTATCACCGCATCAATCCGCAGCAGGCCCGCGCTCTCGGCTCTGGCACTTGTCTCCGCCGTTCTTCTCGCCGGCTGCTCGACGACATCGCAGACGACCGATCTCATCACGGTGGACCGGGCGCAGGGATCGGAAGAAAACATCGCGTCGCTGACGGCCGTCATCAACGCCAACCCGGGCGATCCGGAAGGCTACAACGTCCGTGGTTCGGCCTATGGCCGCGCCGGAGAATTCAACCGGGCGCTGGAGGATTTCAGCCGGGCCATCCAGCTCAATCCGCAGTTCTACCAGGCCTATGCCAACCGCGCGCTCGTCTACCGCAACATGGGCAAGCCCGTCGAGGCGGCAAACGACTACAACCGTGCGCTCCAGCTGAACCCGAACTACGACGTTGCCTATATCGGCCGCGGAAACATCTATCGCCAGGCCGGTCGCAACGACGAGGCCTTCAACGATTTCAACCGGGCCATCCAGCTGGATACCACCGATGGGCGGGCCTATCACAATCGCGGCCTGATCTATCAGCTTCGCGGCCAGCACGCCCAGGCGATCGAGGATTTCTCCAAGGCGATCTCGCTGTCGCCAAGCTCGCCGGAACCCTATAACGGCCGCGCCGTCTCCTATCTCGCCACCGGCGACGACGAGAACGCTTTTGCCGATATCAACACGGCGATCGGGTTGAACGACAAGCTCGCCGAATCCTGGACGAATCAAGGACTGGTCTACGAGACCCGCGGCGACAGGGCCCGTGCGGCAAAGTCCTTCGCCCACGCCGCCCGCCTCGACCCGAATTACCAGCCGGCCAAGGACGGCCTCGCCCGCACCCGCAGCAGCTGACCGTACTCAGCCGATTCGGATCGGGGGCACCCCTACCGCCAGCCGAGCGCCGGCGCGACATGCGTCAGGATCGCCTCGATGACGTGGGCGTTGTACTCGACGCCTAGCTGGTTGGGTACGGTCAGGAGAAGCGTATCGGCCTCGGCGATCGCCTCGTCCTGCCGCAATTCCTCGATCAGCGCCTCCGGCTCGGCCGCATAGGAACGGCCGAAGATGGCCCGGGTATTGGCATCGATGTAGCCGATCGAATCGTCGTCCTTGCTGTGGCCGAAATAGGCGCGGTCCATATCGTTGACGATGGCGAAGATCGACCGCGACACCGAGACGCGCGGCTCGCGGGCATGGCCTGCTTCCTTCCACGCCTCGCGATAGGCACGGATCTGCTTTGCCTGCTGGATGTGGAACGGCTCGCCCGTCTCGTCGTCCTTCAGCGTCGAGCTCTGCAGGTTCATGCCGAGCCTGGCGGCCCAGACGGCGGTCGCGTTGGAGCCGGCACCCCACCAGATGCGCTCCCGCAGCCCTTCCGAATACGGCTCGAGGCGAAGCAGGCCGGG
Source organism: Pseudorhizobium endolithicum (assembly GCF_902153245.2). GTDB lineage: Bacteria > Pseudomonadota > Alphaproteobacteria > Rhizobiales > Rhizobiaceae > Neorhizobium > Neorhizobium endolithicum. The sequence goes on along the minus strand of NZ_CABFWF030000012.1, from coordinate 333,383 downwards.
CGGATTCGGAAACATCGGCCGCGGGTTCGGCTGGGCGAAGCCTTCCCCCTTCAGGACGTCCAGGAACACCTCCGCATGGCGGCGGCCCATGTCTGCATCCGTCTGGCCTTCCGCCGGCTGGTAGCCGAAATGGCGCCATCCGTCGATCACCTGCTCGGGGGAACCACGGCTGATGCCGAGCTGCAGCCGGCCACCCGCGATCAGGTCGGCGGCCCCGGCGTCCTCGGCCATGTAGAGCGGGTTCTCGTAGCGCATGTCGATGACCGCCGTACCGATCTCGATGCGGCTCGTCTTCGCGCCGACGGCGGCCAGCAGCGGAAAGGGCGAGGCGAGCTGACGGGCGAAGTGATGCACCCGGAAATAGGCGCCGTCCGCTCCCAGTTCCTCTGCGGCGACAGCGAGTTCGATCGACTGCAGCAGCGTATCGCCCGCCGAACGGGTTTGTGACTGTGGCGACGGCGTCCAATGGCCGAAGGAAAGAAAGCCGATCTTCTTCATGGGTAACTCCTTCAGAGCGCACGGGAGGCGTGGTGCGCAGGCTCGGGGTTCTATATGGCACGCCGGGGGCTCATGCGTCAGGACAAAGTCCTTCCGCTTGCCGGAACGCATCGTTCGATGATGTTGAACAGGCCGGCAAAAAGCTTGCTGCGGTCGGTCAGAGTGGCTGCAGGGGATTGCGGACGACCAACCCTTCGATTGCCAAGCCGGTCTGGAGGTCCTCGGTCAGGAGAAGGTCGCATCCGTTCACAAGCGCCGCCGCGAGGATCATCGCATCGTATACCGAGAGCCGGTACCGCTCCGCCAGTTGCAGTCCTCTGTCATGAACCTCCACCGTGACGGGTACAACCGACAGCAGGCCCTGGATCAGCGAAAGGAAGGAGCGAAGCTCTTCCCACGAGAAGCCGAGCTTCCGCCGCGCGACATTGGCGAACTCGTTCAACACCTGCACGCTGACCATGCCGCCATCGGCGATTGCCCGCTCGGCGGCATCCGCTCTGGCGGGATCACCCGACGCCAGATAGACCAGCACATTCGTGTCGATGAACCTACCGGGCATTCGCCTCGTCCCGGTCGAACACGAAATCCTCGGGAAGCCGACCGCGGAACTGCCTCAGCCGTTCGAGCAGGTCCTGCCGAGTCGGCTTGCGCGCCACCTCGAACTCGGCCGCGTCGACGGCACGGATCCGAATCTCGTCACCTTCCTTCAGATCCAGCGCTTCGACGACGGAGGCCGGGAGCCGGACCGCAAGACTGTTGCCCCATTTGGAAACCAGCATCGCCACCTCCTGATATACATAAGCTTATTGTATATCTAACCGGGCGAACGTCAAACGAAAGCCCGGCACCGATGGCCCGGGCTTTCCTCGCTAACCGCTATTCGCCGGCAAGCTCAGTGCTTCATCGCCTTGACGATGTCTTCCGTCATCTTCTTGGCGTCGCCGAGCAGCATCATCGTGCCGTCCTTGTAGAACAGCGTGTTGTCGATGCCGGCATAGCCGGAGCCGAGCGAGCGCTTGACGAAGAGGCAGGTCTTGGCCTTGTCGACGTCGAGGATCGGCATGCCGTAGATCGGCGACGACTTGTCGTCGCGCGCCGCCGGGTTGGTGACGTCGTTGGCGCCGATCACATAGGCGACGTCGGCCTGCGCGAATTCGGCATTGATGTCTTCCAGTTCGAAGACCTCGTCATAGGGCACGTTGGCTTCCGCGAGCAGCACGTTCATGTGGCCCGGCATGCGGCCGGCGACCGGGTGGATCGCGTATTTCACCTCGACGCCGTGTTCCTTCAGCGTGTCGGCCAGCTCGCGCAGCGCGTGCTGCGCCTGCGCGACGGCCATGCCGTAACCCGGCACGATGATGACCTTCTGGGCGTTCTGCATCAGGAACGCGGCGTCGTCCGCCGAACCCTGCTTCACCGTCCGCTGTATGCCGTCATCGGCGCCTGCCGCAGCGGTCTCGCCGCCGAAGCCGCCGAGGATGACGGAGATGAAGGAGCGGTTCATCCCCTTGCACATGATGTAGGAGAGGATCGCGCCGGAGGAGCCGACCAGCGCGCCGGTGATGATCAGCGCGAGGTTGCCCAGCGTGAAGCCGATGCCCGCCGCGGCCCAGCCGGAATAGGAGTTCAGCATCGACACGACGACCGGCATGTCGGCACCGCCGATCGGCACGATGATGAGAACACCGAGCACCAGCGCGACAACGACGATCAGCCAGAAATCGGCATGGCTCTCCGTCTGCACCAGGCCGATCATGAAGACGACGATCAGCACCAGCAGCCCGATATTGATCGCATGCCGGTAGGGAAGCAGGATGGGCTTGCCCGACATGCGGCCGTCGAGCTTGAGGAAGGCGATGACGGAGCCGGTGAAGGTGATCGCACCGATCGCGGCACCCAGCGCCATTTCGACCAGGGCCTGGCCGTGGATTTCGCCGATCAGACCGATGCCGAAGGATTCCGGATCATAGAGCGCCGCGGCAGCCACCATCACGGCCGCAAGGCCCACCAGCGAGTGGAAGCCGGCGACGAGCTGCGGCATGGCGGTCATCGGAATGGTGCGGGCGATATAGGCGCCGGCACCGCCGCCGATCGCGAGCGCCAGCACGATCAGCAGGAAGCCGCCGAAGCTCGGCGTGGCAAGCAGAAGCGTGGTGCCGATGGCGATGCCCATGCCGACCATGCCGTAGACATTGCCCTTTCGGCTGGTGGTCGGATGGGAAAGCCCGCGCAGCGCCATGATGAAGAGCACGCCGGAGACGAGGTAGAGGAAGGCTGCAAGGTTCTGCGACATCGATCAGGACCCTCAGCGATCTTTTTTCTTGTACATGGCAAGCATCCGGCTGGTCACCAGGAAGCCGCCGAAGATGTTGACAGAGACGAGCACCAGCGCCAGGAAGCCGAAGCCGGTGGCAAAGCCGCTCGCCGAGATCCCGACCGCCAGAAGCGCGCCGACCACGATCACCGAGGAGATCGCGTTGGTGACGGCCATCAGCGGCGTATGAAGCGCGGGCGTCACCGACCAGACGACATAGTAGCCGACGAAGATCGCCAGAACGAAGATAGCCAGCCTGAAGACGAATGGATCGATCGCGCCGCCGGAGACACCGTGCGCCGCCTGGGCCATCGCGTCGGGCGCCTGCTCGGCGGCAAGCCTCACTGCCTCGACCGCCTGGTGGAGCCTGTCCAGTGCGGAATTCATCATGTCGCTCGCCATCAAAGCCCCTCCTTCTCGTCAGGCTTGCCCGGATCTGCCTTCCTGCGCGTCCGCTTCGGCTTCTTCGCCGTCCCCTCACCGGCAACCGGAGTTCCGGTCCTGGCCGGCTTGCGCGCCGGCTTCACCGCGGCCTCTGCCGCGGTCGCGACCGGTGCGGATGCGGAAAAGGCTGCCGAGGCATCGGCGAAATTCGGGTGAACCACCTGTCCGCCATGCGTCAGCATGGTCGCCTTCACCAGTTCGTCGTCGGGATCGACGGCGAACGCCCTGGTCTCCTTGGAAACCATCGTCTCCAGGAAGGCGAAGAGGTTCTTGGCGTAGAGAGCCGAGGCGGAAGCCGCGACCCGTCCCGGCACGTTAGCATAGCCCAATACCTTGACGCCCCCGATCGTCGTGATCGAACCCTTGACGGAGCCCTCGATATTGCCGCCGCGCTCCACCGCCAGGTCGACAGCGACCGAGCCGGCTTTCATGGAGGCGAGCATGGCGCGGGTGACGAGGCGCGGCGCCGGCCGGCCAGGGATGAGCGCCGTGGTGATGACGATGTCCTGCTTGGCGATGTGCTCGGCGACGAGCGCCGCCTGCTTGGCCTGGTAGGCCTCCGACATCTGCTTGGCATAGCCGCCGGCGGTCTCCGCGGCCTTGAACTCCTCGTCTTCGACGGCAATGAACTTGGCGCCGAGCGAGGCGACCTGTTCCTTCGCCGCGGGGCGGACATCGGTGGCGGAGACTACCGCGCCCAGCCGGCGGGCCGTGGCGATGGCCTGGAGGCCGGCGACGCCTGCCCCCATGACGAAGACCTTGGCGGCCGGAACCGTGCCGGCCGCGGTCATCATCATCGGCAGCGCCCGGCCGTATTCGTGCGCCGCGTCGATGACGGCGCGGTAGCCGGCGAGGTTCGCCTGGGACGAAAGGACGTCCATGGGCTGGGCGCGGGTGATGCGCGGCATCAGTTCCATGGCGAAGGTCGTAAGCCCGGCGCGGGCCATTTCCGCCAGGGCCGCCTCGTTGCCGTAGGGGTCCATGCTGGCGAAGACGATGGCTCCGGACTTGTATGAAGCGATGTCCGGCGTGGTCGGCCGGTTTACCCTTAGGACGATGTCCGCGGTCGCGGCATCCGCGCGCGAACCGATCCGCGCTCCCGCCGCTTCGAAGTCGCTGTCCGCAATTCCGGACGCGGCGCCGGCGCCGGCCTCCACCACGATGGCAAAGTCCATCGCCGATAGCCGCTTCACCGTTTCCGGTGATGCGGCCACCCTGTCCTCACCAGCGCCCTCGCGCGCAACAAAAATCACGCTTGCCAAGCCAAGCCCTCCCAGATCCTTGCCCTATGCCGGCATGAAAGCCATGCCTGCTCCCCCTGATCCCTGCAGGAGGCCGTCAGCGAAACAGATAGAATCCGGCGGCGGTGAGGACGATGAAAACGACGAGGGAGCCGAAGAAGCCGGCACCGCCAAAGAAGCCGGCGGCCATCGCGATCAGGAGGACGACCATCACCATGGTTACCCACTTCGTGAGCGCGAGGAAGAGATTGTAGGTCTTCTCGTGCTCCGCATAGTCCATGGAGGCGCCGGTTTCGACCGGACCGCTGCTGTTGTTGTCCATTCGTCGTCTCCCTTGTTCGGCGCCCGCGAACTCGGCCGCAGCACCGTTGAAACCACTCCGATCAGCCTGCATCGCGCGATTCTGCGGCAGCCGATCCACTGGTTTTGGCCTTACACAAAGCCGCCATAAAGCGCAATGGCACCTTGTGGCGCAGGCGTACGTGCCGGGGGATCTCAGTTCGTCAGCACGGTGCCGTTCATGTGCGCAATACGCGCCGTCGGGATGATCGTCAGCGGCGGCATGCCGCGCAGGGGCGAACGGTCGAACATCAGCCTGCGCTCGTAAGGCTGCGATTCGTAGATCGGGAAACGGCGGAGCAGTTTGGCCCCGATCTCGCGCGTCCGCGAGGCAAGCAGCGTCAGGTCGAAGCCGTACATGTCCGTGAATGTCGGCGGCACCACGGTGTCGGCATAGAAATAGCGCCGGTAGAAAGCCGCATGCGCCGGACGGATATGCTGAAGCATGCGATCCGCATTGAAGTAGATCGCCGCCATGATCGTGGGCCTGACGGTAAGGAAGGGAAGAGCCGACCGCTCCACGTCCAGTTCCGGATCGATTGCCAGCCGCGCCGGATCGATGAGCGTCATACCGGCGTCGAGGAAAGCGTTTACAGCGTCCGGAAACACGCCCGAGGATTGGCTGACCCGATGCGTGGGCGTGACGTAGTGCACCCGGATCGTGCTGACCAGCTCTTCGTGCAGATAGACGCCGAAGACATAGGCGTGGTCATCGAAATCGAGCTCGTCCAACATGCTGCTTGCGGACAACGGAAGGACACCTCTCTCCCGATAGGATTTGTATCGAAGGCGTGCAATGTCCTCGAAATCCTCTCGGCTTTCGATGCGGCGATACTCAACGGCATCAAGCACAGAAAGAAGTCTGTCCGGATATTCCGTGGTGGCAACGGCTTTACTGAAACGCATTCGGCGATCTCCTGAGGTTAACGAGACGTTAACCCGAGATGCCGCTTTGGTGACCTTCAGTGGTCGAATCGGGACATATTTTTTGGAAAAGATGGTTAAGAGCGGCCCCAGTCCGGAAGAACCGAGCACTTAGGTCGCCGGTTCGATCCGCCTGCGGACCGGTGGGTGGCCACCACTCCGCAGCATACCGGCCGCCACATCTGCCTCGACGGGCGGAGAGTACACGTAACCTTGAATGAAATCGGCAAAGCGATTGTCGCTGATAAGCTGAAGCTGATCACGTGTTTCCACACCCTCGATCACGATGCGCAGCCCGAGGTCGCGAGACAGGTCGGTGATGCCGCGAAGGAGCTTGATCCGCTGTGGATCCAGCGTGATGTCCCGAATGAACGCACGATCCACCTTCACGATGTCCAGAGGCAGAGACGTCAGATAGCTGAGGCTTGAGAAGCCCGTGCCGAAATCGTCGATCGCGATCGTGACACCTTTCACCCTCAGTTGATGAAGGACGTTTCGTATCGCCACCGGATCATCGATGAAGCAACTCTCGGTCACTTCGAGGTGGAGGCGGGTCGGCGGCAGGCCGGTCCGCGCCAGGATGGCAAGCACGTCATCCACGATACCGGGTGTCCGCAAGTCGTGAACAGAAAGGTTCACCGAAACGCCAACCGACTGCTCCCATCCGCCACAGTCCCGGCAGGCTTGCTCCAGGACGAACCGGGTGATGCCGGAAATGATCCCCATCTCTTCGGCCATCGGGATGAACACGTTGGGTGCGATCATTCCTTTGTCCGGATGCCTCCACCGAACCAGCGCCTCCATGCATTCTATGCTGCTGCCGTCGACGGAATACATCGGCTGGTAGACGACCTGCAGGGCGTTCTGCGCCGCCGCCTCCCGGAGATCCACGCGCAGTTTCTGCTCCTCGACATAGCGGGCGTCCATCTCCGGCCGGAAGAACCCCAGCGAGCCATTGCCTTTCAGTTGGGCTGCGCTCAGCGCCAGATCCGCCTTGATCAGCCACGTTTCGATGTCGAACTCTCCGGCCGGTGCGATGACGCAGCCCGCGTTGAGAGCGACCGATATTCGCAGGTTCGGAAGCTGGTATGCCTGCTGGACTTCGTCGTGCACGTCCTGGACACGTGCCTCCAGACGCTCTCGGTCCTGTGCCGTCAGCAGAAGCGTGAACTCGTCCCCAATAAGCCGCCCGGCGAGCAGGTCCGGACCGACCTTGGTCTTGAGCCTGGATGCGACCGCCGACAGCAGCCGGTCGCCGACCACATGCCCGCGCAGATCGTTGACGTGCTTGAAACCCTCAACGTCAAGAACAAGAAGCGCTGCAAGCGTCTCCGGCGGCCGTCCCTTCAGCTCGGCCGAGGCCATCGCCGCAAAATGTGCCTTGTTGGGAAGTCCCGTAAGGGCATCGAAACGCACCATGTGCAGGATCTTTGCGTCAGCGGCCACACGACCGCTGACGTCCTCGAAGATAAGCACAACGCCGCCATCCTGCCGCCGGCTGGCGGAAAACTCGACGTGAACCCCCTCCCGCAGCTCGAAAATGGTGCGGTCGACGGTACCGGAGAGCAGTTGCCTCGCTTCATCGACCACCCTTGTCGGCCGATAACCGCTATGGGCCTCCAGGGCCCCGATCAGGTGCAGCCCCTTGATCTCCGCCGCGTCCGATAGACCGAGAAGGTCGCAGGCCCGACGGTTGGCCACTTCGATCCGTCCCTGGCTGTCCAGCATGATGAGGCCATGGGCAATGGTCGTCAGCGCAAGATCCAGCTGATTGGCGATGAGCCGTATCTTCCTGGCCGCCAGCACATTCTCATAGAGAAACTCCCGCACGCCGTTGGCCATGGAGCGCGTGGTGAGCCCGAACGGGATCAACAGCAGCGACATCAAGACCAGATGCAGATCGCCGCTGGCGACGCAGGCGAGCACGATGGGAACGCAGCATCCGAGAGTCTGGAAATCGACGGCATATCGCGAACCGTAGTTTCGGCCGACGATCGACATCATCGAGCCCATCGTCATCGCAATGCAGGTGAAGGCGACGAAGCTGTCCTTCAGGACGAGCATGCCAAAACCGCTGGTCGTACCGAGCAGGAGAGCGGTAAGCGTTGCCCCGAAGACATAGCGCCGCTCCCACCGGGCAATGTCGCCGTCGGTCAGGGATGCCTTGTCGACCCTGTCGAACCTCAGGAAGTCGGAGAAACGAAATGCGAAGACCAGCGGGAAACCGGCGGCGGCATAGAGATAGAACTGCGAGCCCGTGTAGCTATAAACGATAGCGCACCAGATGACGTGTACCACCACGCCGGTAATCAGCGTTCCGCGATTTCCGAACAGCGAACTGACGAACGACAGATAGACATCCGTCGGCAGCGTCGTCGCTTCTTCCGCTTTCATCCGGCTAGGCCCCTGTTGCAACGCCACCTTCGCTGAAACGATTTAACTTACCGTGGATCGCTCTGTGCCCCCCTTCGGATTGATGGGTTTTTCCCGCAGGTTGATTAATAGTTGTCAAATCGATCGTAGCAGGATTCCGCTATTCCCACCACCTTCCGCCTTGTTCCCGACAGGGATCGGCTGTGTCGGCTTTTCGCCGCTCCCGCCATCGCATCGCGCGCGCAATTTGATTGCGTCCCTAGGGCGGAAACCCTTCGAATCAAGAGGATTGCGGGCGGCGGGCGATTGATTTTTACATCTCCAGCAAATAGAGGTCGCGCACTAACAACGGAACCCGGCCCTTGGCCAGAAATGGCGGTGACGGCCGAGAGGTTCGACAGGAGGGGAATATGACTGCGCTGCTCGCGCTCAGTCGCGCGATCGATGCCGTGACGACGGCCGTCGGAAAATCCGTCTCGTGGCTGCTGCTGGCGGCCGTCCTGATCAGCACCGGCAACGCCATCCTGCGCAAGACGCTGGACATGTCGTCAAACGCCTGGCTGGAAATCCAGTGGTACCTCTTCGGCACCGTCTTCATGCTGGCCGCCGCCTACGCGCTCTTGAAGAACGAGCATGTCCGCATCGACATCGTCTCCTCCAACTGGAGCAAGCGGACGCGCGACATCATCGATCTCGTGCTGCACGTCATCTTCCTCGTCCCCTTCGCCGCCCTGATGTCCTATCTGGCCTGGCCGTGGTTCTGGCTCTCCTACAGATCCGGCGAAGTCTCGTCGAATGCCGGCGGCCTCATCATCTGGCCGGCGAAGCTGGTGGTGCTTCTGGGCTTCCTGCTTCTCCTGCTGCAGGCCTTTTCCGAAATCATCAAGCGCTACGCCGTCGTCACCGGCCGGATCGAGGATCCGAGGCACGACACGGCCGGCGAGATGCCGCCTGCCGCGACGGAGGTCTGACGCGTGATCGACTTCATTGCCCATAATCTTCCGCTGGTGATGTTCTCCAGCGTCATGCTGATGCTGCTGCTCGGCTACCCGGTGGCCTTCACGCTGGCGGCCGGCGGCCTCATCTACTTCGTGGTAGGCGTCGAGCTTTCGGCCATCTCGCCGGAAATCCGCCTCTTCTGGCCGCTGCTGCAATCGCATCCGGAACGCATCTACGGCATCATGTACAATGATACGCTGCTGGCGATCCCGTTCTTCACCTTCATGGGGATCATCCTGGAGCGATCGCGCATGGCGGAAGACCTGCTCGACACGATCGGCCAGCTCTTCGGCCCGGTCCGCGGCGGCCTCGCCTATGCCGTCATCCTGGTCGGGGCGCTTCTGGGGGCAACGACGGGCGTCGTGGCTGCCTCGGTCATGGCCATGGGCCTCATCTCGCTGCCGATCATGATGCGCTACGGCTATAACCGGCCCCTGGTTGCCGGCACCATCGCCGCCTCCGGCACGCTCGCCCAGATCGTCCCGCCGTCTCTGGTGCTGATCGTCATGGCAGACCAGCTCGGCCGTTCCGTCGGCGACATGTATGTCGGCGCGCTCTATCCGGCGCTGCTGATCGTCGGGGCTTACTGCCTCTACATCTTCGCGGTTTCGATGGTGAAGCCGCAATGGGCTCCGGCCCTGCCCCTGGAGGCTCGCACCCTGGGCAATGGCGTGACCTCGCTCGTCGTCATGCTGGCCGTCTCGGTAGCCCTCTACTACCTCGGCATGTACGTGCTGTTCACCGGCATCGAGTCGCCCGAATGGCAGCTCGTTGCAGCCATGACCTTCGCCGTTGTCGTGGTCTACGCCGTTGCCCTCATCAACAGCCGGATCGAGAAGAAGATCATCTCCCGTCTGGCGGAACAGGTGATCATCGTCCTCATCCCGCCGCTGGCCCTGATCTTCCTCGTGCTCGGCACCATCTTCCTCGGCATCGCTACGCCAACAGAAGGCGGCGCCATGGGCGCTACGGGCGCGCTGATCCTCGCTCTCGCCAAGGGCCGGCTCAGCTTCGCCACGGTGAAGAACGCGCTGGACGCAACGACGAAGCTCTCCGCATTCGTGATGATGATCCTGATCGGCGCGCGCGTCTTCGGCCTCACCTTCTACGGCATCAACGGCAATGTCTGGATCGAGGAACTGCTGCTGGCGCTTCCGGGAGGCGAAACCGGCTTCCTGATCGTGGTGACGATCATCGTCTTCATCCTCGGCTGCTTCCTCGACTTCTTCGAGATCGCCTTCATCATGGTGCCGCTGCTCGCCCCGGTGGCGGAAGCGCATGGGATCGATCTCGTCTGGTTCGGCATCATCCTCGGCATCAACCTGCAGACGTCGTTCCTGACCCCGCCCTTCGGCTTCTCGCTGTTCTTCCTGCGCTCCATCGCGCCGATCGCGCCATGGCTGGACAAGGTGACCGGCAAGACCATGCCTGCCATGAAGACGACGGAAATCTACAAGGGCGTCTTCCCCTATATCGTCATCCAGTTCCTGATGATCCTCGTGGTGATCTTCTTCCCCGGACTGGTGATGCACTACAAGACGGAGCATCCCACGGCCGATCCGGCCAACATCCAGATCGACATTCCCGGCTTCGGCGGACAGGGCGGCAGCCTCGGCCTGCCCCCGATCGGCGGGCAGGGAGGCGGTGGAGCGGGCGCGGCGCCCTCCATGGGCCTGCCGCCGCTCAATCTCGGTGGCGAACAGCCGCCCTCGGGCACAGCGCCTGCGGCTCCGCCCGCCCTGGGCCTGCCACCGCTGCAGGGCCTGCCGGGGCAGCAGGCACCGCAGCCGCCGGCGCAACAGCCGGCGCAGCCCGACCTGAGCCAGCCGCCGCCAATCAATCAATAGGACGGCTGGAATGAACGGACCCCCGAAAGTCGGACACCGACTTCGGGGGTTTTCTCTTGGCTAACAGGCAGGCCAATAAAAAAGCCCGGGCGCAAGGCCCGGGCTGCCGGATCGGAAACGGCGCCCGATCAGAGCTTGCCGTTGCGCTGCTGGATCATCATGAAGGTGTCGTAGGTATATTCCGACAGTTGCATCCAGAGATAGCCCTCGCGCTTGAAGGCGACCTGGTCTTCATAGATCTTCTTGAACCACTCGTTGGATCCGGAGATCTCGGCATAGACTTCCTGCGCTGCATTGAAGCAGGCTTCCAGGATTTCCTGGCTGAACGGACGCAGGATCGCGCCCTCTGCCACCAGTTGCTTGATGGCAGCCGGGTTCTTCATGTCGTACTTCGCCATCATGTTCGTATTGGCGAAGGCGCAAGCATCGGTGAGCGCCGCCTGGTAGGTCTTCGGCAGCTCGTTCCACTTGTCCAGGTTCATGAAGGAGTGGATGATCAGCCCGCCTTCCCAGAAGGCCGGATAATAGTAGTACTTGGCGACCTTGTGGAAACCGAGCTTCTGGTCGTCGTACGGACCGATCCACTCGGCCGCGTCGATCGTACCCTTTTCGAGCGCCGGATAGATGTCGCCGCCGGCGATCTGCTGGGGAACGGCTCCAAGCTTTTCCATAACGCGCCCGGCAATACCGGCGATACGCATCTTGACGCCCTTGAAGTCGTCGACGGTATTGATCTCCTTGCGGAACCAGCCGCCCATCTGCGCACCGGTATTGCCCGACGGAATGCTGTAGACATTGTGGGTGGCGTAGAACTCGTTCAGCAGCTTGTTGCCGTTGCCCTGGTAGAACCACGCATTGCTGAGACGGGCGTTGAGGCCGAACGGGATGGCACTGCCGATCGCGAAAGTCGGGTCCTTGCCGACGAAGTAGTAGGAGCAGGTGTGGGCCATTTCCACGGTTCCGGCACTGACGGCATCGAGCGCCTGCAAGCCCGGAACGATTTCGCCCGCAGCGAACGGCTGGATCGTGAAGTTGCCGTCCGTCGCTTCGGAGACGTGACGGGCGATGTCCTCGGCGCCGCCATAGATCGTGTCGAGCGACTTCGGGAAGGAAGACGTGAGACGCCAGGTGACCTTCGGGTTTTGCTGTGCGATGGCCGGAGCGGCGAGCGTGGTCGCAGTTGCGGCGCCGGCGCCTGTCACAGCGGCTTTCTTGAAGAATGAACGACGATCCATGTAATACCTCCCGATATGGATAACTGCGGGAGTTGCGGTGGCCCTCCCCCGGTCGGCGCGAAGAAATCATGTCGCCCGGTCGCGCGCAAGCTTCCTGGATATTATTCATTGGTCTTGGTTCATGTTCTTCATGAGAAATTTCAGCACCCTGAAGACTGCCATGAGGCATGGGATTTGAAATGCGGCGGGGTCGCGCCATTGGGCGGTTTACGTGATCGCTAAAGCTTGACAGCAGCCCGCGCTGAGCCCCAGAAATCGCTCACCTGCGGAGATAAGATATGTCCAAGCCGATCATTGCCCTGCCCGCCGACATCCGAGAGTTCGATGGCGCCGTCTGGCATGCAACGCCCAATCAGTACGTCAAGGCGGCCCTGAAGGTGGCGGACGTGATGACCTTCATCATTCCGGCCTTCGAGGAAGGAAACGACACGGATGCAATCCTCGACCGGGTGGACGGCCTTCTCGTCTCCGGTTCCGCCACCAACGTACACCCGTCGCTCTACGGGAAAGAGGCAACCGACGCCGACGGCCCCTTCGACATCGCCCGCGATGCGACGTCGCTGCCGCTCATCCGGCGCGCCATCGAACGGGGAATACCCCTGCTCGCCATCTGCCGGGGACTTCAGGAACTGAACGTGGCGCTCGGCGGAACACTGGCGAGCGAGATCCAGGACCAGCCTGGCATGTGGGACCACCGCAAGCCGAACGTGCCGGAGCGCGACCACATGTATGCGATCCGCCAGCCCGTCTTCGTCCGCGAGGGCACCTGCATCGCCCGCTACCTGGGGCTTTCGGGCGAAGTGCAGATCAACTCGCTGCACCGGCAGGCGATCGCCGAGACGGCGCCGCGCCTGGCCGTCGAGGCCACTGCGGAAGACGGCACGATCGAGGCTGTCTCGGTGATCGATGCCAAGGGCTTCGCCGTCGGCGTGCAGTGGCACCCGGAATACTGGGCGGAGACGGATGCTCCCTCCCGCGCCCTCTTCGAGGCGTTCGGCGACGCGGTTCGCGCCTATGCGGCCTCGAAAGCACCGGCGGCGGCGGCACCGAAGTCCCTCGCCGCCGTCCGTTGATCCAGGGCCCGGCTAACGGTCAGCCCCGCACCGGGGTTTCCGGCACCGGCGTGATGACCTTTTTCTCCCGGAACCAGCCGACGAGATTGGCGACGACGAGATCGGCCATGGCGTTGCGCGTGGGCACGGATGCCGACGCTACATGCGGCAGCAGGCTGACATTGTCGAATTCGAGCAGCGCCGGCGGAACGTTCGGCTCGTCGTAGAAGACGTCGAGGCCGGCAGCGGCGATCGTCTTGTTGCGCAGAGCGGCGGCGAGAGCCTCCTCGTCGACGCTGGTGCCGCGTCCGACATTGATGAAGACCCCGTTCGGGCCGAGCGCCGAGAAGATTTCCGCCGTGAATATCTTGTGAGTCGCGGCTGTCCCTGGGACGATGGAAATCAACGTATCCACCTCCTGCGCCATCGCCTTCAAGGAAGGATAATAGGTGTAATCCAGTCCCTCCCTGCGCGTGCGGGTGTGATAGCCGATGCGCACCTTGAAAGGCTCCAGCCGCTTGGCGATCTCAAGCCCGATGCGGCCGAGGCCGAGGATGCCGACCGTGCGCCCCTTCAGTGAGAGCGGCGTCAGCGGGAACGGTCCCTCGCTCTTCCAGCGGCCCTCGCGCAGGTAGGTTTCGGCGCGCGGCAGCCTGCGGACGGTGTTGAGCAGCAGCGCGATGGTGGTGTCGGCCACCTCGTCGTTCAGGACGTCGGGCGTATGGGTGACGATGATCCCGCGCTCCACGGCCTTCTTCGTGTCGATGCCGTCATATCCGACGCCGAAATTGGAGACGATCTGCAGGTTCGGGAGAGCATCGACCCAGCTGTTGTCCAGCAGGCCGGAAACGGCAACGCCGCGGATGCGCTCCCGCAGGCCCGGATCGATCTCTGTCGCCGGCCCCATCGGCACCGCGACGACCTCGAAATCCTCCTTCAGGCGTTCGAGTACCCTGGGATGAATGCGTCCCGGGACCAGCACGGCAACGGAGTGATCGGACATGGTGTCTCCTCGTAGGTTTTTCAGCTTCGGGGTCTGTAGATGCCGGTCGATTGGCGGATGCGCATCTCCGGCTTGATGAGATGGATGCCGTCTGGCTCATGACTTCCGGCAAGGCGGTCCAGCAGCGCGCGCGCCGCAAGGCGGCCCACCTCGCTCTGACCGTTCCAGACGGTGGTCAGCGCCGGGGTGGCGATCGAAGCCTCCTCCAGGTCGTCGTAGCCGGTGACGGAGATATCCTGGCCGGGCACCAGGCCGGCCCGGGCGATGCCGTTCATCAGGCCGATGGCGACGAGATCGTTCCAGCAGACGGCGGCGGTTGGCTTCTGCGGCAGCGAGAGGAAGTGTACGGCTGCCTCGAAGCCGCCTTGCTTCGAGCGCGGCCCGGGAATGCGAAGTTCCGGATCGACCTCGATGCCCGCCTTGCGCAGCGCATTCACATAGCCCTGGTAGCGGTCGCGGCCGGTGGATGTCTGGTCCGTGCCGCCGATCATCGCGATCACTCGGTGGCCGAGGCCGATCAGGTGGTTGGTGGCGAGCGAAATGCCATAGCTGTCGTCGCCGCGATACATGGGAAGGCTCACCCCCTCCATCGAACGGGCCACCAGGATGGCCGGCATGCCGTTCGCCTCGGCCAGCTTGACATCCTCTACCGGCGTGCCGATGGCGGGCGACATGATGACCCCGTCGCCGCCGAGTTGCAGCAGCGTCTCGATGAACGTCCGCTGCTTTTCCACGGAGTCGTAGTGGTTGGACAGGATGAAGGTCTGGCCGCTGCGGTCGAGTTCGCTTTCGATCGCCTTCAGGATTTCACCGTAGAAGGGGTTCATGATGTCGTGGACGACGACGCCGACGATGCCAGAACGCGAGGTCCTGAGGCTGGCGGCGCGGCGGTTGTAGATATAGCCCAGCGCCCGCGCCTGCTCCTTGATCTTCTCGCGCGTCTCGACCGCCACCAGCGGGCTGTCGCGCAGTGCAAGGGAGATGGTGGCGGTGGACAGGCCGAGGCTTTCGGCAATGGTCGACAGCTTGATCTTCTGAGCCACGTCCCCTCCGGCCTGGCAGCACCGGCTCCTCGGCCGATTTAAATTCTTTAAATAGTTGAACGGGATTTCGCAACCGGCTGCTAAAGGCCGGCCCCGGAATTTGAATCCGGTGCAGCTCTTTCATTGAGATTGTCGTCCATCGCGCGCAGAAGACGCAGCAACTGCCTCACCTCCTTGTCGGAGAAATCGCTGAGCGCCCGCCGGCTGCATTCCGCCACGCTCCTGCTGATCCGCTCGACGCTGGCATGGCCGCTCTCGGTCAGGAACACCTTGGTGAGCCGCCCGTCCGTCCCGTCCTCGCGACGCTGGAGGAAGCCCTGCGCTTCCATGCGGCCGACCGTGCGGGTCATCGTCGGCGCCTTCACCCCAAGGCGGGCCGCAAGCTCGCCAGCGGTCAGCCCATCCTCCTCGGCAAGCGCCAGAACCACGCCGTCCTGGCCGGCATAGAGGCCGCTTTCGGCAAGGCTGCGGCTGAGCGCGGTGCGCATCGAACGCGCTGCCTGCGTGACGGCATTGGCGATATCCGCCGACGAAAGACCCTCCAGATCCTTTTTCTTGCCGCCCTTGCCCTTCTTGCCGCCCTTCTTCTTGCTCATCGCGCCTTTCCGTCTTTGTGCGGGAGCGAGCATGACGATATGCTTGCAGCCCTATCCATAGCGAAACAGGAAATCGACCGCCAGATGCCCATGCCAAAGCCACGTTTCGACGACAACGACCCGTCGCTGTCGCCGACCGACCGAAGGGACTGGATCGCCGTCCTGCCGCTCGGCACCCATGAACAGCATGGACCGCACCTGCCCTTCGAGACCGATACGCTCATCGCGACAGGGATCGTCGACCGGCTGATCGAGACCCTGCCCCCTCACCTTCCGGTCACGTTTCTTCCCGTCGAACCCGTCGGCTATTCCATCGAACACATGGATGTGCCCGGGACCAGGACGCTGGCATTCGACGAGGCGGTGGACCGCTGGCTCGGCATCGCAGGACAGCTGCAGCGGCAGGGCATCCGCAAGCTCGTGATGCTGAACGCTCATGGCGGCAACTCGCCGCTGATGACGATCGTCGCGACCGAAGCCCGGGTACGCTTTGACATGCTGGCCGTTGCGACCAGCTGGACCCGCTTCGGGCTGCCGGAGGGCCTGATCGCGCCGGAAGACAAGGCGATCGACATCCACGGCGGCGACATCGAGACGTCGGTAATGCTGGCCCTGCATCCCGACCGGGTGGACATGGCGCGGGCGGAAGCCTTCACCTCCCGGCAAACGGAGTTCGCGACGCGCTTCCGGCACCTTCGCGCCTACGGCCCGCACGCCTTCGGCTGGAAGATGTCCGACCTGAACCGCAACGGAGTGGCCGGCAACGCCGCCGCAGCGACGGCGGAAAAGGGAGAGGCGATCCTGGCGCACGCGGTGAAGGGGCTGGTGGAACTGCTGGAGGATGTGGCGAAGTTCGATGCGGGGGAACTGGGGTAGAACGATTGCTGTCGGCTACACGGAGGTATACATTCCCGCTACACACGCGCCTGCCACCCACGCGGAGTCTGTACGATGACTTTGAAGATCCGAAACGAAGAAGCCGATACCCTGGCGCGGGAGCTGGCTGAACTCGATGGCACGACGGTCACGGATGCCGTAGTCGCTGCTCTCCGTGAGGCAATCGCGAGCCGCCTGAAGCAGGAGACTCCTCGCGAGACCGCCCAGCGGATACTCGCTAGACGCGGTCTGTCCTTCAAACCGAACCGAGCCCCTCTTCCGCCGGAGGCCTTCCACGATCTCGACCACCATTTGGCCTCCGACTGATGTTCCTCGATGCTTGCGCGATCGTGTCGCTCATGGCGGGTGAGGAGACCGCTGAAGCATATGAACGCGCGCTGATGTCGGCAGCCGCGCCCTTCACCTCCGCGCTCGCCGCATGGGAAGCAATTATAATTCTATCTCGTCCGGACCAGTTGGAGTTACCCGGAGGCAGAAGGTGCGGTGGTTGAATGGCTGGAAGACCGCCGCATCGAGCTACGGGACATCGGCTCTCCTCGTCAGATCCTGCATCACGCCGTCGCGGTTGCGGAGAGCCATGGCATCGGCCGTCGCTACTTGAGCAACTTCGACTGTTTCCACTACGCCTGCGCAAAGGTGGCGGGGCAACCGATCCTGACCACGGATCTCCTGCTACGCGAGACAGACATCGATACCAAGCCGTGACGATGGTCCCGCCGTCACCTTATAACATTCAAAACCCTTTGAACTGCTTCCGCCTTGCCCTTATATCAGGCCAACACCTTTGCGCGCCACTGCGGCGCAGGCCTATCCTTCGAGGTTCTCCATGACCGACACGACCACCGCCAAGCCCGTTCCCGTTACCGTTCTCACCGGCTATCTCGGCGCCGGCAAGACGACGCTCCTGAACCGCATCCTCTCCGAGAGCCACGGCAAGAAATATGCGGTCATCGTCAACGAGTTCGGCGAGATCGGCATCGATAACGACCTGATCGTGGAATCCGACGAGGAAATCTACGAGATGAACAACGGCTGCGTCTGCTGCACGGTGCGCGGCGACCTGATCCGCGTCGTGGAAGGCCTGATGCGCCGTCCCGGCCGCTTCGACGGCATCATCGTCGAAACCACCGGTCTTGCCGATCCGGTGCCGGTGGCGCAGACCTTCTTCATGGACGACGACGTGCGGGCGAAGACGGAGCTCGATGCCGTGGTCGCGCTCGTCGACGCCAAGCACCTGCCGCTGAGGCTCAAGGACAGCCGCGAGGCCGAGGACCAGATCGCCTTTGCCGATGTCGTGGTCATCAACAAGACCGACCTCGTGACGCCGGAGGAGCTGGCGCAGGTGGAGGACGTTGTGCGGGCGATCAATCCCGGCGCACGCATCTACAAGACGAGCCGCTCCGGCGTCGATCTTGCCAAGGTCCTGAACCAGGGCGCCTTCAACCTGGAGCGCGCGCTGGAGAACGATCCGCAATTCCTGGAGCATGGTCACGAGGATCATGTCTGCGGCCCGGATTGCGACCATGACCACGGTCATCATCACGGCCACGACCATCATCACCACGATCATGATCATGATCATCACCATCATCACGATCATGACCACGGCCATGACCACCACCATCACGCCCCCTCGCCGATCCACGACGTGACGGTGAAGTCGATCTCGCTGCGCGGCGGCGAGATGAACCCCGACCGCTTCTTCCCCTGGATCCAGAAGATCACCCAGACGGATGGTCCGAATATCCTGCGCCTCAAGGGTATCATCGCGTTCAAGGGTGACGAGGAGCGCTATGTCGTCCAAGGTGTTCACATGATCGTCGAGGGCGATCACCAGCGCCCTTGGAAGGATGGCGAGAAGCGCGAAAGCCGCCTCGTCTTCATCGGCCGCGACCTCGACGTCGAGAAGATCGAGAAGAGCTTCAAGGCCTGCGAGGCGACGCCAGCCTGATGCCGACCGTCGCTCCGCTTGATCTCGAAGGCCATGTCGTCGCCACGCACTTCCTGGGCGAGATTCCCCTCTTCGCCACCGCAGCCGGCACCATTCATCGTCTCGATGGCGGAGAAAAGGTGACAGAAGCGCATGAGGGCCTGCTCACCTGCATTCGCGACGCCTACAGCGCCACCCTCCTTACCGGCGGTGAGGACGGCAAGGTCCTGCGCATCGCCCATGACGGCAGCGTGACTCAGCTGGCAGAAGCGCCGCGCAAGTGGATCAACGTCGTCGCCGGCGGGCCGCAGGGCGCCGTGGCCTATGCTCATGGCCGCACAAGCTTCGTCCGGCTCTCGGATGGCTCGACAAGGGAGTTCTCCGAAGAGCGAACGGTGGAAGGCGTTGCCTTCGCCCCGAAGGGCCTGCGGATCGCCGTGGCGCGGTACAATGGCGTCACCCTGCACTGGGTCGGCACCAATGGTGCGCCTGTCGATCTCGACTGGAAGGGTGCCCACACCGGCGTGACCTTCTCCCCCGACGGCCGCTTCCTCGTTACCACCATGCAGGAGAACGCGCTGCATGGCTGGAAGCTCGACGGCAAGCCGGGCGAGGCACGGCATATGCGCATGACGGGCTATCCCGCCAAGGTGAAGTCCTTGTCTTGGTCGGTGAAGGGCAAGTGGCTCGCCTCCTCGGGCGCACCGGCCGCGATCGTCTGGCCCTTCTCCTCCAAGGACGGCCCGATGGGCAAGGCGCCCCTGGAACTCGGCACCCGTGCCAACATCATGGTGACCCAGGTCGCCTTCCATCCGGCGGAGGAAGTTCTGGCGATCGGCTTCGTCGACGGCATGATCCTCGGGGTGCGGATTGCGGACGGCAAGGAGGCGCTGCTTCGCCGCCCCGGCAAGGGTGCCATCACCGGCATGAGTTGGAGCGCGACCGGCAAGCTCCTCGCCTTCTCGTCCGAGGCGGGCGACTGCGGCGTCATCGACATCTCGGCCTGAGCCCGTGCTTCCCTGGACGCTGATCGATACGGCGAAAGTACCGGGCGGCGGCGACGAGCTTCGCCTCAAGCGGCGCGGCTCGGAATTCTCCATCATGCTCGGCACGAACGAGCTGATGAACAGCCGGCTCAGCGGTTCGGAGGAAGCACTCGCACGCCTGTCCATCGACAAGATCCGCGATCGCCGGCGGCCCGTCATCCTGATCGGCGGCCTCGGCATGGGCTTTACTCTGCGCGCCGCCCTCGCCGAACTTCCGCAGGATGCGCGTGTCGTCGTTGCGGAACTTGTGCCCGCAGTGATCCGCTGGGCGAAGAACGAGATGGCGGAGGTTTTCCACGGCTGCCTGGAGGACCCTCGCGTGACGATCGTGGAGGCGGATGTCGGGGAACTGATCCGTCGCGAGAAGGCTGCCTACGACGCCATTCTGCTCGATGTCGACAATGGACCGGAAGCGCTGACGCGTGAAGAGAACGACCGCATCTATGACACCGGTGGGCTGGGAGCGGCCAAAGCTGCGCTGAAGCCTGGCGGCGTGCTTTCCGTCTGGTCTTCTGCTCCGGATTCCCGCTTCACGCGCCGGATGCAATCGGCGGGGTTCGCGGTTGAGGAAAATCCGACGCGTGCCAGCACCAAGGGACGCGGCGCCAAGCACATGATCTGGCTCGCGAGCAAGAGGACCGGGTGACAGTTCACGGGGCTTCCTGGCAGCAGGAAGAACCGCGCCGGAGAATCCGCGACGGTATGGGAATGGGCAGGCAGTCGGTATCGAGGGTATTGGTTTGTCAGGCTTGACTGCCTGCCCGGTCGCTTTCGGCTTTCCCGAAGATCCGGAGGAGAGGTGTCAGTTCTCTTTCCGGAGCTTCGGGTGGGGACCAGCCTGACGCCGCCCGCCACCGTCTGCAACCATCATCGGGCGCCGGGTGCTTCCGGGGGAGGCAACCGGTTCGCGAACCCGGCCCCTGCCCGATGACCGCTTCAGGATAGGGCCAGCCGGGATGGCGGGGATGAAGGGGGAAGAACTGCGAGACGGGCCCGTTGAAACACCAGCGGAATTTCTCGCCCGCGCAACATCATTGCTCACATCAGGCGGAGCGGACGGCACCAATGATCTGGGCCAGCAAGCCATGCAGGTCGTCGCGATAGCCGGTACGTGCCGAGGGTGAGTTCTCGTCCGACGTCATCACCACGGTGAGCCCGAGCGACGGCACGATGTAGAGCATCTGCCCGCCATAACCCCAGCCGAACTTCACCTCCTCGCCGCCGATCGTGCGCAGGAACCAGCCGTAGCCATAGCCGTCGCCGGAAAAGCGCGAGTTGGTGCGCAGCGTCCAAGATTGCCGGATCCAGTCCGCAGAGACGATCCGCGTGCCGTCCTTCGCACGGCCGCCGTTGCGATAGACCTCGCCGAAGGCAAGCAGCGAGGCTGCCGTCATCGCCATCTGGTTGCCGCCGAGATAGATACCCTGCGGATCCTGCTCCCAGGAGCCGATGCGGAAGCCCTCCACCGGCGCAAACCACTCCCGCGCCAGCGCCAGCGTCGACTTGCGCCCGACACGGGTGAGGATGGCCGAAAGAAGGTGGGTCGAGGCGGTCGAATAGAGCATCGCCCCACCAGGCTCTCCGTCGAAGGGTTCCGAGAGCGCGAACCGGACCCAGTTGCGGCTCGAGACCCAGCGGCCGTAGTTGGGCCCGGACATGCGCGCCAGCCCGGCCTGCATGGAGAGGAGGTTGCCGATGGTCACGTCCCGAAGACGCGGATCCGGATCACGCGGCAGTTCGCTTTCGAGGATCGGCGTGATCTTCTGGTCGGGCCCCTGCAGCAGGCCCTTGTCTATGGCGATACCGACCATGGCCGAGATGATCGACTTGGACGCCGACTTGATGTTGGTCGAGGCATTGATCGAGTGCCCGTTGAAGGCGCGCTCGGCAAGCATTTCCCCCTCTCTCGAAACCAGCACCACCTTGAGCGGCTCGAGCCCGCGCACGCCATCGAGGACGCTGCCAAGCGACGGGCGCCGCGAGGGCGGTTGCGGCACGGCCTGCGCCAATACGTGAGGGGCAGCGAGAGCGAGCGGAAGGGCAGAAATCAGGGTGCGTCTTCTGATCATGGCGTCAATCTAGTGCGTTGTGGGTCCTGAACTATGGCCGCACCGCCGATTCACGCCAAGGTGAAGGCGCGTGAAGGCAGACAACTGCGGCTCCTAGAGCTCGGCCTTTGCAAAGATCTCGCTGATCCAGTCGAGGAAGACCCGCACGCGCGGCGAGAGCTGCCGGTTCTGCGGATAGAGAGCCGAAAGCGGCGTTCGCGCCGGTAGGAAATCCGCCAGCACCTCTACGAGTTCGCCCCTCTCGATGAAAGGCCGAAGGCGGTGGCGCGGCGCCTGGATCAGGCCGAAGCCACGGCAGGCGAGGTCCACGATCGTGTCGGAATTGTTGACCCGCACGCGCGTCGGCAGCGTAATCTCGCGGATCTGCCCGTTGATGGTGAACTCCAGCGGCAGGACCTGCCCGGTACGCGAGGAGATGAAGCCAATCGCCTCGTGCCCCTCCAGCGCTTCCGGTGTTTCGGGCATGCCATGGGCCTCTATATAGGCGGGGCTGGCGCAGGTCAGTTCCGTGATCGAGCCGAGCCTCCGCATGATCAGCGAACTGTCGGAGATTTCGCCGGCGCGGATGACGCAGTCGACGCCCTCGCGGATTAGGTCGACATACCGATCCGTCTGGCCAATCTGCAGTTCCAAGGCCGGGTAGCGGTCGAGGAACTCGCGAAGATGCGGAAGAAGGAATGTCTGCGTCAGCATCGGGTGGGCGTCCACCCGCAGGACCCCTTGCGGCTTTGCCTCCCGGAAAATCGTCTCCGCCTCCGCCATCTCGGCGAGGATAGACAGGCAGCGCTGGTAGAAGGCACGGCCGTCAAGGGTGACGGCGACGTGCCGGGTCGTCCGTTCCAGGAGGCGCGCCCCGAGATCCGCTTCCAGCGCCTTGATCGCCGCCGTCGCGGTGGACCGTGCAAGCCCGAGATCGGCAGCGGCTGCGGCGAAGCTGCCGCGCTCCACCACCCGCACAAAGAGCTCCATGCGCGTCAGGCGATCCATAGCCATTGTTCAGCACGGATGAATTTTCATGTCAATTCGCGTTCATTGTTCTTCGGACGCTACTTCGTATCTTGGGGAGGAACGAAAGGAGACATGCCATGACCGACACAGAACACCGCGTAGCGATCGTCACCGGAGCCTCCAAGGGCATTGGCCGGGCTGCTGCGATCCGCCTTGCAGCCGACGGTTTTGCAGTGATCGTCAACTATTCCTCAAGCCCGGCCGCCGCCGACGAGGTGGTCGCCGAGATTGAAGCGGCTGGCGGCAAGGCGCTCGCCGTGCAGGCGGACGTCAGCACATCGGCTGGCATCGCCGCGCTGTTCGACGCTGCGGAACAGCATTTCGGCGGCACCGACGTCCTCATCAACAATGCCGGGGTCATGACGCTCATCCCGTTGACGGAGATGGATGATGCAACCTTCGAGCGGCACATTGCCGTCAACCTCACCGGTACCTTCTACGGTATCCGCGAGGCAGGCCGCCGGCTGCGCGACGGGGGCCGCATCATCAACTTCTCCTCCAGCGTCATCGGGGCATACGGCCCGCGCTACGGCGGATACGCGGCGAGCAAGGGCGGCGTCGAGGCAATGACCCACGTCGCTTCGAAGGAGCTCGGAAGCCGGGGCATTACGGTCAATGCCGTCGCGCCGGGGCCGGTTGAAACCGAGATGTTCATGCATGGCAAATCGGAAGAGCGGGTGCAGAGCATCGTTCGAGGCATTCCACTCGGACGGCTCGGCCAGCCGGAGGATATCGCCGCGGTCGTATCCTTCCTCGCAAGCCCCGAAGGCGGATGGGTCAACGGCCAGGTGCTCCGCGCCAATGGCGGCATGCTGTGACGTAACGAGACAGCGAAAGGAGAAAACCCATGCCATTCGTCAACATCAAGACCCCGGAAGGCGCGCTGACGCGGGCCCAGAAGGAGGAGATCGTGCACCGGACGACCGACCTGCTGGTCGGTTACTTCAGCGAAGCGGCACGACCGCATACCATGGTGCTGATCGAGGAGGTCAAGGATGGCGGTTATGGCCGCGCCGACGAGATCTACGTCGTCCCCGACGCTTACCGCGCACGTGAAGCAGAGTAAGCGCCCAAAGCTGGTGCCGCCCGGCGGCGTTGCCGCCGGGATCCGGCGATGGCTGTTCCCCGAATTGTTCAGGCACCGCCCGGGCAGCCCTTCGTGAAGTTCGGGAAAATCTGAAACCTTAGACCCTTTCGAAGGTTGTGGTGCCCTGCACGCTGCGTGAGTGCGCGCACATGAACCGAAGGAGAAGCCTGTGAAAGCCCTGGTCTGGCACGGAAAAGAGGACATCCGCTGCGACACGGTTTCAGATCCCGAGATCGAGGACGCTCGCGACGCGATCATCAAGGTGACCAGTTGCGCCATATGCGGTTCCGATCTGCACCTCTTCCACAATTTCATTCCGGCAATGGAACCGGGAGACATCATGGGCCACGAGATGATGGGCGAGGTCGTGGAAGTGGGCTCCGGCATCAACGGCGCCCTCAAGAAGGGCGACCGGATCGTGGTGCCCTTCACCATTCTCTGCGGTGAATGCGACCAGTGCAAACGGGGGAACTTCTCCGTCTGCGAACGGTCCAACCGCAACAAGGACATGGCCGACAAGGTCTTCGGCCACACGACGGCAGGGCTGTTTGGCTACACGCACCTGACGGGAGGCTATCCCGGCGGGCAGGCGGAGTATCTGCGCGTGCCCTTTGCCGACAAAACCCATATCAAGGTGCCCGACAGCCTGACCGACGAGCAGGCCCTGTTCCTCGGCGATATCTTCCCCACCGGCTGGCAGGCGGCAGTCCACTGCGATATCGAACCGACCGACACGGTGGCGATCTGGGGCTGCGGCCCCGTCGGGCAGATGGCGATCCGCAGCGCCGTCCTTCTTGGCGCCAGGCAGGTCGTGGCGATCGACTGCATTCCCGAGCGGCTTTCCATGGCCGAAGCGGGTGGTGCGATCACCATCAATTTTGAGACGGAAAGCGTGGTGGAGCGCCTGAACGAGCTCACCTCAGGCAAGGGCCCGGAAAAGTGCATAGACGCGGTCGGGCTGGAATCCCATGTCTCCATGGGTCAGCCGGATACGCTTCTCGACCGCGCCAAGCAGATGGTGATGCTGGAGAGCGACCGGCCGCATGTGTTGCGTGAGATGATCTATGTCTGCCGCCCCGGTGGCATCATCTCGATTGCCGGCGTCTATGGCGGGCTTGTCGACAAGATCCCGATGGGGCCTGCGATGAACAAGGGCCTCACCTTCCGCATGGGCCAGACCCACGTCAATCGCTGGACCGACGACCTCGTCCGCCGAATCGAGGAAGGTCAGATCGATCCCTCCTTCGTCATCACCCATACGGCAGCGCTCGAGGACGGGCCGGACATGTACAAGGTCTTCCGCAACAAGCAGGACGGCTGCGTCAAGGTCGTGCTGAAGACTTAAGGATTGGAGAACACTAATGAACCATATCGCCAACGCCATACAGCGGCCGGACAATCCAAGGGTGATCGAGACGGGCCCGAGCTCCCTCTCCGACACCGATCGCCTTGCCCGCAATCTCGGTTGGTTCAGCATCGGCCTCGGCATTGCCGAACTGGTCGCCGCGCGCAGCATCAGCCGCGCCATCGGCATGGAAGGATCCGAAAACCTGATCCGGGCCTTCGGCGTCCGGGAGATCGCCAGCGGCATGCTAACGCTCTCGTTGGATAAGAAAGCCGGCCTTTATAGCCGGGTTGCGGGCGATGCCCTGGACCTTGCTGTCCTGAGCACCGCCCTGAAGGACGACAATCCCAAGCGGGGGAATGCGGCGCTCGCCTTCGCCATGGTTGCCGGAGTGACCCTGCTCGACGTCGCCGCCGCACTCGGGACCCGGCAGCAAAGCAAGCGGGACGAGGGCGAAGCATGGGACTACAGCGATCGCAGCGGCTTTCCGCAGGGTGTCGATGCCGCACGACGCGAGGCACGACAGGAGAAGGACGGGCACCCCGTGAAGGCTCTTCTGCCTTCTCCCCAATCATCGACGCCCCAGCATCGCATCTAGGCGACCTGCGGCCCGCTCCCCCCGAGCGGGCCTCGCCTCGCTCAGAACCGGTAGGTGACGCCCGCGCCGATCAGCCACGGATCGATCTTCGCCTTGCCACTCAGCGGACCCAGCGTGTCGTGGTCGACCGACCAGTCGGTCTCGAGGAAAATCTTCTTCACGTCGAAGTTCACGCCCCAGTGCTCGTCGAGCATGTAGTCGAAGCCGACCTGCAGGGCGACACCGAGATTGTTCTCGACGTCGAGATTGCTGAACCCGCCCCGTTCGCTCTGGTTGTAGAACATCGAGTAGTTCACGCCCGCGCCGACATAGGGCTTGAAGGCGCCGAAGTCGGTGAAGTGGTATTGCAACGTCAGTGTCGGCGGCAGCAGCCAGGCCCGCCCGACCGGAACCCCGACAGCCCCATCTTCTTTGATATCGGCAAAGGTAGTGCCGAGGATGAGTTCGGCCGCGAAGTTGTCGGTGAAGTAGTAGGTGATGTCGAGTTCAGGGATCAGCGAGTCGGAATAGGAAAGGCCCGAACCGGCAAGGCCGCCGACCGAACCAGCGTCTTCGGTGATGACGCCGACGCCGCGCACGCGGATCTGCCAGGGGCTCGGCGCTGCGGGCACGTCCGCCACGGGGGCTTCGGCGACCGGCGTGAGATCGGCCGCGCCCGCTGCGGTCACTCCGAGCATGACGAGACCTGCTATCAGCCCGCCGAAGCGAATGCTGTTCTTGTTCATGAACCTCTCCTGAATCATAGAAACGATATGACGAGGGAGGTCTATCCCTTTGACGCATCGATCACTTGAGCGAGATCAACCGCACCTGACGGATCGCAAGGCACAGACGCAAAAGCCTGATTTTCGCCAGATTATCCCCCTCCGGCCGGCAAGCGGTGGCCGGCCGGAGCGGGAGACGCGGCTTGCCCCCGGAAGCGCCCTGCGCAGCAAAGCCGGATCTCGATATGTCAGGCCAGCTTGCGTCCGCTCGCGACGATCATGCCCGCGGCACCATCGAGCCAGCCGGGCTTCAGTTCCAGCGCCAGAAAGCGGTCGCGCGCGAAGGGATCGGGCATGACGAGATGCCGGGTCTTCTCGGCCACGAAACCGAAGCGTTCGTAGTAGGCGGCGTCGCCCACCAGCAGGATGGCGCCGTGGCCGCGTTTGGCGGCTTCGGCGATCGCCGCACGCATCAGCGCGCCGCCGATGCCGCGGCCTTCCTGCGTGCAGTCGACGGCGAGCGGCCCCAGAAGCAGCGCCTCGATCGGGTTTCCCTGCTGGCTGATCCCCGCCTCGACATTCCACAACCGTACCGTACCGATGACATGACCCGTCTCGTCGCGGGCGACAAGTGCAAGGCCTTCGGCCGGCAAGCGGCCGCGGCGGATCTTCTCCGACGACTTTTTCCGGCGCTTAGGCCCCATGACGCGGTCGAGCAGGTTTTCGCGCGCGACGACATCCGCCGGCGTTTCGGTATCGATCGTGTAGGTGGTGGTCGGCGCAAAGAATGCGCGCACAGTGTCAAGAACAGCGGCCATGGCGGCCTCCCGTACCCAATACCGTTTATCAGCGGCGATGAAAGGAATTGTGAATTTGCCGCCCCGGCTGGTTACGGGGACGGCGGTGTCGGGCCTCAGATGACGTAGCTCTTCAGCGGGTCGAAGCCGTTGAAGGCAACCGCCGAATAGGTCGTCGTATAGGCACCCGTGCCTTCGATCAGAACCTCGTCGCCGATCGTGAGGGACACGGGCAGCGGATACATGTTCTTCTCGTAGAGCACGTCGGCCGAGTCGCAGGTCGGGCCGGCGAGCACGCAAGGCTCCATGTCGTCGGCATCACGCTCGGTGCGGATCGGGTAGCGGATCGCCTCGTCCATCGTCTCGGCGAGACCGCCGAACTTGCCGATGTCGAGGAAGACCCAGCGGTGGTTGTCGTTGTCGGACTTCTTCGACACGAGCACCACTTCAGCCTTGATCACACCCGCATTGCCGACCATGCCGCGGCCCGGCTCGATGATCGTCTTCGGCAGGTTGTTGCCGAAGTGCGACCGGAGCGCCGCGAAGATAGCCTGACCATAAGCTTCCGCCGACGGGATGTCGCGCAGGTATTTGGTCGGGAAGCCACCGCCCATGTTGACCATCTGCAGGTGGATCCCCTGCTTGGCCAGTTGGGCGAAGACGCGCTTGGCATCGGCAAGTGCGGAATCCCAGGCATCGACCTTCATCATCTGCGAGCCGACATGGAAGGACACACCGTAGGACTCAAGGCCTAGCTGGTGCGCATAGACCAGCACGTCGACAGCCATCTGCGGCACGCAACCGAACTTGCGCGACAGCGGCCATTCGGCGCCTTCGCCGTCGGTCAGGACGCGGCAGAACACCTTCGCGCCGGGAGCGGCACGGGAAATCTTCTCCACTTCCTCATGGCTGTCGACGGCGAAGAGCCCGATGCCGAGCGCATGCGCGCGGGCGATATCGCGTTCCTTCTTGATCGTGTTGCCATAGGAGATGCGGTCCGGCGTGGCACCCGCGTCGAGGGCCATCTGGATCTCGGCGACCGATGCGCAGTCGAAGCTGGAGCCGAGCGAGGCGAGCAGCTTCAGGATTTCCGGCGCCGGGTTTGCCTTGACGGCATAGTAGATCGCGCTGTCCGGCAGGGCGTGGCGGAATGCGTGGAAATTGTCGCGCACGACATCGAGGTCGACGACGAGGCAGGGGCCATCGGGGCGTCGGGTCTTGATGAAATCGAGAATACGAGCGGTGGTCATCTTGCAGTCCCTCAAATTCCAAGCTCCGGCGGACCGGAGGACAAAGGGCGGATGAGTGTATGCGATGGCGCCAGCCGGTGGAGACCCCGACGCCGCTACACGCTCATACGCGCAAACAATGGACCGCGCCCTGCCACGGGCAAAGATCCGGCTTTGTCTGCCATGGATTGGAGGGATGAACCCGCCGCACTTCCGGCAATGATGGTGTGCCTCTTCAGTGACCCCGGCTGATGGAAAGCCGGAAGAGAACCAGAAAGGCCCGCACCGTCGTTGCTTCAAGATGTCCTCGCATTTCCCGGTTGGCCGGAATAGCGACTGGAGGGGTTAGTTCCAGGTACCTTACCGATAACCTCACCTTAGGGACGGATCCCAGTTCGAGGGTCGGCGGACACCCACAGGCACGTGCGACTTTGGGCAGCACGGGAGATAAGAATATTCGCCTTCACAATCAAGAGATTTTTTTGGGTCGTCGCCGAAAATTTGCGGCGATCGGCGGGAGGACGGATTTGCACAAATCCGGCCTGCGACTTACATTGCTCGATTGGAAGCCGGAAAGGGATTTGGCATGACGACGGCAAGCAGGCAGGAGGCCCTGAGGGACGAGCGCACAGGCGTGCTTTTGCGTGAGATTCGATTGCTGGTTCCCGACACCCGCGACCCTGCGGTCCAGGCACGACTGAAGGCCGCGATCTCGACGCTCGACCCCGAAGACGAACAGGAATCGATGCGCTGGATCGAGAGCGTTTCCCTGTTCGACAATGAGGACCGCGGCGCAGAATGAGGCGCGGTGATCTGGTGACGGTAGCGGTCTCCGGCGACTACGGCAAGCCACGTCCGGCCGTGATCGTGACAGGCAATGCGCTCCTCGATAGCGGACATGACGCAATCATACTCTGCCAGTTGACTTCCACCATCAATGACCTTGCGGACTTTCGGGTGGTAATCGATCCCACGCGGGAGAACGGGTTGAACCTGCGATCGGATATCATGGCCGACAAGCCCGTCGCGGTCTCACGACGGTGCATCGGCCCTGTGATTGGTCGACTGAGCGACAGCGACCTTCAGCGGTTCAACACAGCGTTAGCCTTCACCCTCGGTTTGACGGGCTGATCCGGCCAGGAAGAGCATCATGGACACACTCACTCGCATGCGCGCCTTCATCGACGTGGTGGAAGCGGAAGGCTTCTCTGCCGCCTCGCGGCGGACCGGCCGCTCGAAAGCCCTGCTCTCCAAGTATGTGAAGGAACTGGAGGACGATCTCGGCGCGCTGCTCCTCAACCGCACCACGCGGCAATTCTCCATGACGGAGGCGGGACACACCTATTACCGCACCGCAGCAGATATCCTGAAGGAGATCGACAACCTCGCAGACCTGGTGCGCGAGAACAATGCCGACCTCAAGGGGCGGCTGCGGGTCTCCGTGCCGCGCACCTTCGTGGATGCGGATGTCGGCCAGTCGCTGATCGACTTCGCGAAGGAGCATCCGGAGGTCTCGCTGGAAATCGTCGCGGAGGACCGCTTCGTCGATCTGATCGAGGAAAGCTTCGACCTTGCGATTCGCATCACCAAGCTGGAGGATTCCGGCCTGATTGCCCGCAAGATCGCCGATTTCCGCGTCTACGCCTGCGCTTCCGCCGATTTCGTTGCACGCCACGGGCCGATCGACACGCCGCAGGATCTCTCCCGAGCGCCCTTCATCATCGACACGAATTCCCGCTGGCACAACAATGTCCGCTTCTCCGGACCCGAGGGCAACACGATTTCCGTGCCGGTCAGCGGACCGGTTGAGGTCAACAGTCCGCAGGCGACGCTCCGGGCCGCGAAGGCGGGACTGGGCGTGGCGATCATCCCGGATTTCATCGCCGGTCCCTCGATCCAGTCCGGGGACCTCGTGACCCTTCTCGACGACTACATCGCCAAGGACCGCGGCATCTATGCCGTCTATCCGCATCGGCGCTACCTTCCCGCCAAGGTACGCAGCTTCGTCGATTATCTTGCCGTCTGGTTTCGCCGGCGGCACTGACCGCGTCGAAATTCCGACCCAATCGCGAACCAAACATCGCCTGACCTTGCCTCGAAAGAACCGACCGACCATGAAGCCCGCCCTGCCGCTCCTGACATTTCTGGCACTATCGGCTCCCGGCTCAGCACTGGCTCATCCGCATATCTTTGCGGAAGCGCGGCTGGAGGTGATCGCGGCCGACGACGGAACGGTATCGGAACTGCGCAACATCTGGCGCTTCGACGAGGTCTTCTCCTCCTCCGTGCTGCTCGACTTCGACAAGAACACCGACCTGAAGCTCGACGAAGAGGAACTCGCGGAACTCGGCCAGGTGATGCACGCCTCGCTCGCGGATTTCGACTATTTCACTACCGTCACGGTGGACGGTCAGGACGCGCCGATCATGAAGCCGGATGCGATCCACGTGTCCTACGAGGACAACCAGATCCTGGTCTTCTTCGCCGTAAGGACCGAGAAATCCCTGCCCCTCAAGGGCAAGCTCGCCGTCGGCGTCTACGACCCCTCCATGTACACCGCGATCGACTTTCCGACCGATGGCGATCTGGTGGCGCAGGGCAAGGGTGCGGAAGCCTGCAAGCGGCAGGTCGTGCGCCCGGACCCCGACGAGATCATCGCCCAGAACAACGAGACGCTGACCGAGGCCTTCTTCGACGATCCTTCCGGTAACGACATGTCGAAGCTCTTTGCAACGCGGCTGGAGCTCACCTGCTGATGCGGGGAAGGTGCCTCGTTCTGTTGACGCTTGCTTTGGCGTTGGCAGGGGCCGCCCAGGCGCAGTCGCCGCTTGGCGTCGGCTCGGCCGAACCGGCCTTCAGCGTCGGCGGCCCGCTCGGCGGCTTCCTCGGCTGGATCAACGATCACCAGCAGGCCTTCTACCGCGCACTGACAGGCGCATTGAAGGCGATGCGCGAGGACCCGCGCGCGCTTCTCGGCCTCGTCGGCCTGTCCTTCGCCTATGGCGTCTTCCACGCCGCCGGCCCCGGTCACGGCAAGGCGGTGATCTCCTCCTACATGATCGCCAACACCGTCGAACTGCGCCGGGGTGTTGCGATCTCCTTCCTGTCCTCGCTCCTCCAGGGACTGGTCGCCATCCTTTTGGTCGGCACCATCTTCTTCCTGCTGCGCGGCAGCGGCATCACCATGACGGTGGCCACGCGGGCGATGGAAGTCGCAAGCTTCGCGCTGATCGCGCTGTTCGGCGCATGGCTGCTCGCCCGCAAGCTGCTCTCCCTGCGCAATACGGAAAGTCCTGCCGCGGCAGCCTTTTCGGTGCCATCTCCAGCCGCCGCACTTCCACCCGGCGGCAGCCCGAACAGCCCCTCCCGCTTCCAGGCGGTCGAGGTGACGGGACACGAGCATATCGGCGACGGCACTTATTGCGAAGCCTGCGGCCATGCGCATGCGCCCGATCCCCGCCTGCTCGGCGGCGGCAGGTTCAGCGTGCGGGAAGCCTGGTCGGCCATCCTCGCCGTCGGGCTCCGCCCCTGCTCCGGCGCCATTCTGGTGATGAGCTTCTCGCTGTTGAACGGCCTCTATCTCGGCGGACTGCTCTCGGTGCTGGCGATGTCGCTCGGGACCGCCATCACCGTCTCGATCCTTGCGATCCTCGCCGTGACCGCCAAGGATCTCGCCGTCCGCTTCGCCGGTCCCGGATCGCGCACCGCCGGCCGGATCGCGACCGCCTTCGAGATGGCCGGCGCGCTCTTCATCCTGCTGATCGGCCTCTCGCTGCTCGCCGCCACCCTGCAGGCGTAGAGGTCAGGGCTTGCGGCCCCGCTGGTGACGGGCCCTCAGCCAGAAGATCAGGAAGAAGGACGCCACCGCGAGCCCGCCGAAGGCTGCCGCGACATAGGGGGAGAACGTTTCGGCCAGCCAGATCATGATCGGCGGCATGGCGAAGAACAGCGCCAGGAACCCAGCGAATATGATGGCAGCCGCGATCGCGGGGCTGCGCCCGCCCTCGCCGCTCATGCCGCCACTCCCGCCGGGATATCGGCCCGGATATCCTCCAGCCGTCGGCGCTGGCGCCCCGCTTCGTCAAAATTCTCCGGAGACAGCCAAGTCTCGAAGGCTTTCTTCAGAAGCGGCCATTCACCGTCGATCATCGAGAACCAGGCCGTATCGCGGTTGGCGCCCTTGGAGATGACGTGCTGGCGGAAGACCCCTTCGAAGGTGAAGCCGTAGCGGATCGCCGAGCGCTTGCTCGGCTCGTTCTCGTTGTGGCACTTCCATTCGTAGCGGCGGTAGCCGAGGTCCTCGAAGACGTGGCGGGCCATCAGATAATGCGCCTCCGTCGTCAGCGGCGAGCGCTGCACGTCCGGTGCATGCGCGACCGAGCCCACCTCGACCACGCCGTTCTTCGGGTCCGGCCGCATGTAGCTCGCCATGCCGACGATCCGGCCGCTGGCGTTGTCGCGGAAGACGAGGGTGACGAAGCTGCTCTGCGTCCTGGCGTTCTCCAGCCAGGCGCCGAAATCGTCGATACCGGTGAAATCGTTGTTGGGAAAATAGCGGGTCAGGGCGTTGACCCCCAGCCCGCCGAGCCCCTCCCAGAGGGCCTTCAGGTGCCGCCCGGCCTCGTAGGGCTCCAGCGTCACGAAACGGCCCCGCAACGTGATGGGGCCTGGGGCTTCAACCTTGTAGTTCGTCAGATCGCGCATCAGTCAGCCTCTTGTCCGAACCGAGGCTTAGGCCAGCGGCGGGGGAAAGGCAATCGGCCTGCCCCCTTCCGGGCGCCCCTTCCACCTCCCGGCACCTTCTCCCCGCATGCGGGGAGAGAGTTAGCCGCAGTCTCCCTGTTCAGGCCTGAACCTTCGCGGCCGAGACCGTCGCGTCGATATGGTCGAGGAGCGCGTCCGGAAGACCGAGGCGGCCGGCGAGAAGGTCGAGATAACCGCGCTCGGCGCGGGTGTCCGGATCGATGGTGAGGCGAGTGGCCGTGTAGAGTTCCACCTTCTGCTCCTCCGTCCGCGCTGCGGCGACGAGGTCGTCGATATCCACCGGATTGGCAAGTTCGTGGGCGATGAAGGCTTCCGCTTCCGAGCCGAGGTCGACGGCATGCACCTTGTCCATGATGTTGGCGCGCTCGGCGGCGTCGATGTGGCCGTCGGCCTTCGCCGCGGCGATCATCGCCCGTATCAGCGTCAGCGCGAAGTCGTTCGTCAGTGCGGAGGATTGCGGGTTGAAGGGAGAATCCGCAGGAGGCGGAAGGATCTCCGGCTCCCTGTGCGCCACCGTCTGGGGCGACTGGCCCGACTGATAATTCTTGTAGGCCATGTAGCCGAGACCCGCGATTGCAGCGAGCCCGCCCACGGTGGCGACATTGCCCGCGAGCTTTCGCCCCGTCTTGGTGCCGAGCAGCGCCGCCGCGATGCCCGCCGTCTTCCAGGGATTGTTCCTGGCGATGTCGCCGAACTGCCCGGCCCTGCCGAGCATATCCCCCGACTTGCCGCCCATCTGCGGCCCGAGGAACTGGTCAAGAAGCTTTTTGGCGTCGAACATCGAAATCTCCCTGTTGATGAGGACAGGGAGATAGGGCGGCCGAGGTCAAATTACAAAAGCCGCAACGAAGATATCATCCCTTCAGGACCGCAGCCTCCGAGGCTAGCCGGGTAATGCCGGCCCAGTCGCCGGCGGCCACGAGTTCCTTCGGGGCAACCCAGGAGCCGCCGACGCAGACGACGTTCGGTAGCGACAGGTAGTCCCTGGCGTTCTTGAGCGAGATGCCGCCGGTCGGGCAGAACAGCGTGCCGGCGAGTGGCGACGACAGCGCCTTGAGATAGGCGGCCCCGCCTGCCTGTTCGGCGGGGAAGAACTTCATGACCTCCAGCCCCTCCTCGCGCAGCGCCATGACTTCGCTCGCCGTTGCGGCTCCCGGCAGAAGCGGAACGTCGGACGACTTGGCGGCATCGAGGATGCCGCGGGTCACGCCGGGGCTGACGATGAAGGTGGAGCCGGCGGCGACGGCCGCGTCCCAGTCCTTCGCGCTGAGGATGGTGCCGGCGCCGACATTGGCCCCCTCCACCTCGGCGGCGACCGCCCTGACGGCGTCGAGCGCGGCGGGTGTGCGCATGGTGATTTCGATCGCCTTCAGCCCGCCCGCGACGAGCGCGCGCGCAAGCGGCACGGCCGACTTGGCATCCTCGACGATCAGCACCGGAACGACCGGCTGGGCCTTGAGGATCGCGAGGAGATTTTCGGTCTTGCCGCTCATGGGTGCTTCCGTTTCAAACGATTGAACTCCTGTGCCGGAATACCCCCCCGCTCCGGGGTTGTCGAGGAAAAATCAACCCTGCTCCGCCTTGCACCTTTGCCAAACGGAGCTTTTGCCATAGGTTCCACCACGACCGGAGACGGGGACATGCATGGCCAAGGAAATCGAGCGGAAGTTTCTGGTGAAGGACGACGGCTGGCGTGGAGAGGCCATGTCCGCCTCCGACTTCGTCCAGGCCTATGTGGCGACGCAGGAGGATCGATCCTTGCGGGTGCGGCTGATCGATGACCGGCGCGCGACGCTGACCATCAAGATCGGCCGGCAACTCATCAGCCGCGACGAGTTCGAATACGAGATTCCGGTCGATGACGCCCGGGAACTGATCGGCAGCGCGCTCGGCATCGTGCTGGAAAAGACGCGCCACGAGGTGGAGCACGAGGGCTTCACCTGGGAAGTAGACGTCTATGCCGGCGCCTATCGCGGGCTGGTGGTGGCGGAAGTCGAGATGGAGCACGAGGGCCAGGAGCCGCCCTTGCCGGCCTGGATCGGACGTGAGGTCACCGGCGACCGCCGCTTCTCCAACCTGGTGATGGCGACCGAGGATTTGTGCGCGGAGCTTTGCCATGGCCTTTCGCATCCGGCCTGACCGTGCGTTCACCGCAGAGTTCCGCTCGGTCGCGCGGCGGCAGTTGGAGCAGGCGATCCATTTCCTGGAGGGCCAGCCGAACGGGCCGCACGAGGCGATCCACGACGCGCGCAAGAAGTTCAAGCGCGTCCGCGCCCTTTACCGCCTGATCCAGCTGGATGCCAAGGAGTTCCGGCAGCGCGAGAACGAGCGCATCCGCGACATGGCGCGAACGCTCTCGGCGGTCCGGGATGCGACGGCGCTGGTCGAAACGGTCGACTACCTCGCCTCGGAGGCGACGTCACCGGAGGAAATCTCGGCGCTCGCCTTCGCCTCCAAGGCGCTGATCGAACGGCGCGACCGCATCGCCTCGGAGGAAACCGACCTCATCCGGAAGATCGCCGCCGCCGTTCGCACCTGCCGCGAGGCGATCGATGCGCTGGACGAACTGGACCTGGACGACAGCCCTCGCAAGACAGCGCGTCGTCTGTCCAAGGCCTGGCGCAAGCACTTGGCGCGCGCCGCAGCCGATCTCGTCGCCTGCGAGGAAGGCGGCGATACGGAAGCCTTCCACGATCTGCGCAAGGTCACCCAGACCTACTGGATGCACCTGTCGCTACTGTCGGACCTCTGGCCCTCGGCCATGCGGGCCAAGCAGAAGGAGGCAAAGGCGCTGGTGGATCTGCTGGGCCACGAGCATGACCTTTCGGTGCTGACGCAGGTGGTGAACGAGAACCCGGACCTGTTCGGCGACAGCGAAACGCTGGCGCGGCTGATCGGCGCGATCATCGCCCGCCAGCAGGACCTGCGGCAGCGGGCAATCGAACAGGCCAAGCTGGTGTTCGCCGACGACGCCGACACGGAGGCGGCACGCATTGCGCTTCTGTGGCAGGAGGCGGCCTCGCGCAGGTAGCCGGACGGCAGAGGACCCGGGCAGCGGCAGAAAGCGCGTTGCGCGGCCGCCCGTCTGGTAGTATTTCCCCGCCATGACCGACAATACCGCTATCGAAACGCCGGCCGCCGGCACCTATTGCGTGGCCGCGCTCTATCATTTCGCGACCTTCCCGCGCTACGAGGCCTTCCGTGCCCCGTTGCAGAATTTCTGCGACGAGCGGGGCATCAAGGGAACACTGCTGATCGCCCGCGAGGGGATCAACGGCACCGTGGCCGGTACAGATGCCGCCATCGGCGAACTTCTTTCCTTCCTCCGCGCCCAGCCCGAATTCACAAAGCTGGAGCACAAGGAAAGCCGCGCCTCCAAGATGCCCTTCCTGCGCATGAAGGTCCGGCTGAAGAAGGAGATCGTCACCATGGGAGTCGAGGACATCGACCCCAACAAGATCGTCGGCACCTATGTCGATCCGAAGGACTGGAACGCGCTGATCTCCGATCCGGACACGATCCTCATCGACACTCGCAACGACTACGAGACGGCGATCGGCATCTTCAAGGGCGCGGTCGATCCGAAGACGAAGACCTTCCGGGAATTCCCCGACTGGGTGAAGAACAATACCGGCCTGCACAACAAGCCGAAGATCGCCATGTACTGCACCGGCGGCATCCGCTGCGAAAAGGCCACGGCCTTCATGAAGGAGCGGGGCTTCGAGGAAGTCTACCATCTCAAGGGCGGCATCCTAAAATATCTCGAGGAGGTGCCCGCGGAGGAAAGCCTTTGGGAAGGTGCCTGCTTCGTCTTCGATGAGCGGGTCTCCGTGGAGCATGGGCTGAAGCAAGGGCCGCACCGGCTCTGCCACGCCTGCCGCAACCCGACCACCGCGGAAGAAGTGAACTCGCCCTACTATGAGGAAGGCGTTTCCTGCAGCCATTGCTACGAAACGCGCACCGACGAAGATCGGGAACGCTACCGCCAGCGGCAGCGTCAGATCGCGCTGGCAAGGCAGCGCGGGCAGAAGCA
The DNA here is from genome assembly GCF_902153245.2 of Pseudorhizobium endolithicum. Classification (GTDB taxonomy): domain Bacteria; phylum Pseudomonadota; class Alphaproteobacteria; order Rhizobiales; family Rhizobiaceae; genus Neorhizobium; species Neorhizobium endolithicum. Next base: position 295,968 of record NZ_CABFWF030000012.1, on the reverse strand, counting down.
CATCGGAAGCTGATCGTCGGCTAGAAAGCCTTTGGCAGCCCCGCCTGCTTCAGGGTTTCATTCGCCGTGTGGCGTGACTTGACGCCATGATCCACCGTGAAGTGGCAATTGGTGATAGGGCTGAACCAGATCTCGTGATCGCCCTTACCCGCCCGCACGAACCTGCAACCTGCCGCCGTCAGAAGTTCCTTCAGTTGGCGCAGATAGCCGCCCAGGGTTTTAGTACCGTGGATTCGGCACTTTGGCCAAATGCTCGGACATGATGTGAACCGGAATTTCGGGCAGGTCGAACGCCTGTCCGTTCAGTTCGAGCAGGTCGCCGATTGCCAAGACGACCTTCTTCTCCAGTCTCTCGAACGTCTCGGCTTCAACAGAAAGGCCATCTATGTCCTTGCTGGACGCCACCCAGACTTCTGCTTCCTCATCCCAGAGCGCTCGAACGATGATGGACGAGTGTTTCATCTAGGCTCTCCGCCACGCGTTGCTATTCTCTTCGAGAATATATCGTCGGCGTCACGGAATTCCAATGCCTCTCCCTCCGTTCACCCGAAGGGAGAGGCATACTCAAAGGCTTACCAGGACGGAATGACCGCGCCCTGATAGCGCTCGTTGATGAAGGACTTAATGCTTTCGTCGTGGTAGGCGTCGACGAGTGTCTGTACCCACGGAGCATTCTTATCTTCGGTGCGAACGGCGATGACGTTCGCATAGGGGCTTTCCTTGCCTTCGATGGCGATGGATTCGGTATTGGGGTTCAGGCCGGCGTCCAGCGCGTAGTTGGTGTTGATGACCGAGGCAGCCGTGTCGTCCAGCGAGCGCGGCAGCTGGGCTGCATCGAGTTCCGCGAACTGGATGTTCTTCGGGTTCTCGGTCACGTCAGCCGGGGTGGCCTTGAGGCCAGCTTCCGGATTGACCTTGATCAGCCCGTGCGCCTGGAGGACGAGGAGCGCGCGACCGCCATTGGTCGGATCGTTCGGGATGCCGACGGTTGCGCCGTCTTCCAGTTCGTCGAGGTTCTTTACCTTCTTGGAGTAGACGCCCATCGGGGTGGTGATGGTCTTCGCGACGCTCTCGATCTTGAAGCCGCGATCGGCGATCTGGTTGTCCAGATAGGGCTGGTGCTGGAAGGAGTTGGCGTTGAGGTCGCCATCGTTGAGCGCCTGGTTCGGAACGACATAGTCCGAGAATTCGACGATATCGATGTTCAGGCCCTTCTCGGCCGCAACTTCCTTGACCTTTTCCATGATTTCGGCGTGTTCGCCGACGGAAACGCCGACCTTGATGTCTTCGGCAAGGGCCGTGCCGGCGGAAAGGGCTGCCGCGAATGCGGCGAGGAGAGTGAGTTTCTTCATCTTCATGACTCCTTGGCTTGGGAAGAGGTTATCAGTTCTTGCGGGTGCGCTTGTCGAAGCGGCGGGCGAGCATGTCGCCGGCGCTCTGGATCGCCTGGACGACGACGATCAGCACCACGACCACGGCCAGCATGACCTCGGGCATGAAGCGCTGATAGCCGTAGCGGATGCCGAGATCCCCGAGACCGCCGCCGCCTACGGCCCCCACCATGGCGGAGTAGCCGACGAGGCTGACGAGGGTCAGGGTGAGCGCAAGCACGATGCTCGGCAGCGCTTCCGGCAACAGCACCTTCGACACGATCTGGATCGGCGTCGCACCCATGGCGCGGGCCGCTTCGATCAGGCCCCTGTCGACCTCCCGGATCGAGGATTCGATCAGGCGCGCGATGAAGGGGATCGTCGCGATGGTCAGCGGCACGATCGCTGCGGTCGTACCGATGGAGGTGCCGGCGATCATCCGGGTGAAGGGGATGATCGCGACCACCAGGATGATGAAGGGCGTGGAGCGCGTCGCATTGACGATGGCGCCCACCACCTTGTTGAGGGTCGGCGCCGGAAAGAGCTCGCCGCGGTTGCTCGTCGCAAGGAACACGCCGATCGGAAGCCCGATCAACGTCCCGACGATGCCGGAGACGAACACCATGTGCGCGGTCTGCAGCAGCGCCTTCCACAGAAGAGAGATGAGCATGTCAGGCGCCATAGCCGAGCACCTCCGTGGTAAGTCCGGTCTGCTGATAGAACCTGCTGGCCCGTTGAAGCGTATCCGGGTCGGCAGGATAGGAAACAACCAGCGAGCCATAGGGTTCGCCGGCAATCTCGTCGATCGCGCCCGCCAGGATGTTGACGTCGGGCCCGATCTCGGCGACCAGGCGCGCCGTCAGCGGCTGGAAGGCGGTCTCGCCGAAGAAGATCAACCGCACCAGCGCCCGATCGCCTGGCGCCGGCTCGGTCTTCGGTTCCGGGCGAATCCATTCCGGCAGTTTCGCACCGATCGCAGCCGACAGGAGCGACTGCGTCGTCTCGTGCTTGGGCGCCGTGAAGATGTCGAAGGTCCGGCCGTTCTCGACGATCTTCCCCTTGTCGATCACGGCGACCTGCGAGGCGATCGTCTTCACCACTTCCATCTCATGGGTGATGAGGAGCACGGTGAGGCCGAGGTCGCGGTTGATCGTCTTGAGGAGCTCGAGGATGGACTGGGTGGTTTCCGGGTCGAGTGCCGACGTCGCCTCGTCCGACAGCAGGAGCTTGGGCTCCGTCGCGAGCGCCCGGGCAATTCCGATGCGCTGCTTTTGCCCGCCGGAAAGCTCGGCCGGATAGCGGCCGGACTTGTCGCCCAGCCCGACGAGTTCGAGCAGCGGAGCGACGCGATCGCGGATCGCTTTGCGGTCCATGCCGGCGATCTCGAGCGGCAGTGCCACGTTGTCGAACGCCGTACGCGACGAGAGAAGATTGAAGTGCTGGAAGATCATGCCGACCTGGCGGCGGAGGTCGCGCAGACCCGTTTCCGGAAGGCCGCCCACTTCGACGCCATCGACGACGACGCGGCCGGAAGTGGCCTTTTCAAGCCCGTTGACCAAGCGGATAAGCGTCGATTTGCCCGCACCCGAGCGGCCGATGATGCCGCTGATCGCGCCGCGAGGAACGACCAGATCGACGCCGTCGAGCGCGGTGAACGCCGGCTGGTTCCCGGTTCCGCCGAAGCGCTTGGTGACGTCCTCGAACGTGACCATGGGGACTGCGGCGGGAGACTGATGGGTATCGACGCGGTTCATCGGAGGCCTCGCAGGGAGGCTTCACGGGATATGGGCAGGTAGGTCATCAACTTCTCTGTGGTGAATGCCGCACAAGCGGAAAAGACAAACGAGTGCCGGAACGTCAGCTCCGCATACACATTCGGACGGTTTGGCACCGCTCTAGCATCTTTGCATTCACCTGATCAAACCCTTGCCTGCTGCGGCATGACTGCTCGCCTCATGCTTATCGCACTGCACCACCAGCCGGACCGAGGCATGGCTTTCCAGTTATAGTGCGAAAAGGGAAATAACCGTGCCGCCGCCTCAGGCTGCGAGGTCGAATATCGGTGGCGAGAAAGCCTCGAAGGTGGGACGACCGAAGAGATAACCCTGCATCAGCGTTACCCCCAGGTCACGGAGCACTGCCATCTCCGCCGAGGTCTCGATGCCCTCGCACACCGCCGTGATGCCCAGATCTGCAAGCATCGCCAAGGTTTGCTTCACGACGACGCGCTTTGCGCGGTCGAGATCGATACCGCGGATCAAGTCCATGTCGAGCTTGACGATATCGGGCTGGAACTTGGCGAGCAAATTGAGCCCGGAATGACCGGCACCGAAATCATCGATCGCGGTCCTGAAGCCCATGCCCTTGTAGGTTTGCAGGATGTTGAGAAGATGATTGGTATCCACCTGCTCGGCTTCCGTGAACTCGAAGATGATCCGGTTCAGCGGGAAGGAAACGCGGGAGGCGGTGGCCAGCGTGAGGTGAATGCAGGCGCGCGGCTCATAAACGGCATTGGGCATGAAGTTGATCGAGAGGCTGGCATCCCGGTCGGTCCTGAGCCGGGAGGCAAGCTCGATCGCCTTCTGCCTGCAACTCTGGTCGAAGGCGTAGCGATTGGCCTCCGTGACACCGGAAAGAACGGTGCCGGCACCTTCGCCGTTGATGCCGCGGACCAGCGCCTCATAGGCGAACACCTCTCCGCCTCTCACGTCGACGATGGGCTGAAATGCCATGGAAAAGGGTAGTTCAAATCCCTCACCGTCTCTGCAACCTGCACACGCCATGCCATTCCCCTTCTCCAAGCCGGCGCAGGCTATCCGATAGTCGTTAAGGAACAGTCCCTGAAGCATCGGCAGCACGATGGCTTCCTTTCGGAAACTCCGATGCGAGCGCCTTGTACCACTTGCCGCTCTTCTTGACCGTTCGAACCTGCGTCTCGTAGTCGACGTGGACGAGGCCGAAGCGCATCTGGTAGCCCTTCGCCCATTCGAAATTGTCCATCAGGCTCCAGGCAAAGTAGCCGCGCAGCGGGAACCCGTCGGCAATGAGATCGGCACAGACCGACAGGTGGTCGGCGTAGTAATCGAGCCGTGGCTGGTCATCCACCTCGCCGTCCTCGCCGACGCCCATGTTGTAGGCCGCGCCGTTCTCGGTGATGTACATCTCGGGAAGGTCGTAACGGCGGTATAGGTCTTCGACGAGCAGCTTCAGGGCCGGTGAATAGATCTCCCAGCCAATGTCGGTCTTCTCGTCACTTGTCGGAGGCGCGTCCTTCGTCCAGGGGAAGTCACCGCCTCGTGCCGCATCATCGGCCACCCGCATCGGCGTGTAGTAGTTGAGCCCCCACCAGTCGAGCTTGCCGCTGATCGTGGTAAGATCTCCTTCCTCAACCTTCGGCATGCGGCCGCCCAACGCATCGAGAAGCACCGGCGGATACTCGCCCTTGAAGACAGGGCCGAAGAAGGCCCCATTGTGGAATTCGAACGCCCGTTCGGCGGCGGCCTTGTCCTCCGTGCTGCCGGAGGCGGCAATGACGGAATGGGCGTTCAAGACCAGCCCGACAGGCACGTTCGGGCTCACGTCCCGGATGGCCTCGACGCCGAGCCCATGGGCGAGATTTGTGTAGTGCATGGCGTGAAGGGCGGCTTCCATGTTGCGCTCGCCCGGCGCGTGCTCTCCGTAGAGGTGGCTGAGCCAGACGGAGCACCACGGTTCGTTGAAGGTCGCGACCGCATCCAGCCGGTCACCGAGGCGAGCCATCACCACCTTCGCATAGCGCTGGAAGGCATAGGCGGTCGAGCGCGCCGTCCAGCCGCCGTCGCCCATGAGCGCCAGCGGCAGGTCCCAATGGTAGAGGGTCGCGAAGGTCCTGATGCCCCGCGCCTTGCAGCCATCCACCAGCCGGTCATAGAAATCGAGCCCCTTCTCGTTCACCCGCCCGACACCCTCGGGGATGATCCGTGGCCAGGCGATGGAGAAGCGATAGGCCGAAACGCCCATCTCCTTGATGAGGTCGAGATCCTGATCCAGCCTATGGTAGTGATCGCAGGCGATATCGCCGTTGTGACGGCCACAGACCCGGCCCGGCATGTTGGAGAAGGCGTCCCAGATGGAGGGCTTGCGCCCGTCCTCCTTCGTTGCCCCTTCGATCTGGAACGACGCCGTGGCGACGCCGAACGTAAAGTCGCCAGGGAAACGGGCTGCAAGGGTCTTGGGATTAGTCATGTAGGGCTCGCCATTCCACGGAGATGAGGCTGTCGGCGGCGGTTTAGTAAAGCCGGGCCCTGATGTACAGGCAAAAGCTGAAACGTTGCAGAAAGTCACAAGGGCTGCAGTTGCAGCGGGGGGACGTCACTGCGCCCCCCGCTGCAGATGTCAGAGCTTTACCCAGGCGCCGTTCTTCTTCGAGGACGCGACGCAAGCCTCGACGAAGGCGACACCCTTCACGCCGTCGTCGACGGTTGGATAGATGACGTCCTTGTCAATCTTCGCGCCTTTCTTCGCCGCGTTGATCGCGCGCGCCGCTTCCGTGTAGATCGTCGCGAAGGCTTCCAGATAGCCTTCCGGATGGCCGGAGGGGATGCGGCTGACGCGGGCGGCGGCAGCACCTGCACCTGCACCGTTGCGGGTGATCAGGCGCTTCGGCTCGCCAAAGGGCGTGAACCACAGGTAGTTCGGATCGGCCTGCGTCCACTCGATCCCGCCCTTCGTGCCGTAGACGCGGATCTTCAACCCGTTCTCGTTGCCTGGCGCCACCTGGCTGCACCAGAGCATGCCTTTCGCGCCGCCTTCGAAGCGCAGCATGACATGGGCGTTGTCGTCGAGGCGCCGCCCCTCGACGAAACTGTCGAGATCGGCCGCCAGGCTCTCCAGCGTCAGGCCGGTAACGAAGCAGGCCAGGTTATAGGCATGCGTGCCGATGTCGCCGGTGGAGCCGCCCGCGCCGGACTGCGCCGGGTCCGTGCGCCAGACGGCCTGCTTGGCGCCGGTCTGCTCGACCGCTTCCGTCAGCCAGTCCTGCGGATACTCCACCTGGACGACACGAATGGTGCCGAGGTCGCCGTTCTGCACCATCTCCCGCGCCTGGCGCACCATGGGATAGCCGGTATAGTTATGGGTGAGGATGAAGAGCGCATCGCTCTCGTCCGCCACCTTCTTGAGCTTCTTGGCGTCTGCCAGGTTCGAAGTCAGCGGCTTGTCGCAGATGACATGGATGCCGCGGCGCAGGAATTCCTTGGCGGCCTCGTAATGCACATGGTTCGGCGTCACGATGGATACGGCCTCGATGCCGTTCTTCAGCCGCGCCTCGCGGATCGCCATCTCCTTGTAGGAGCCATAGGTGCGGGCCGGATCAAGCCCCAGGTCTCGTCCCGACTGCATCGCCTTTTCCGGCGTGGAAGAAAGCGCACCCGCCACCAGTTCGAACTGGTCGTCCAGCCGTGCTGCCATGCGGTGAACGGCACCGATGAAGGCGCCCGCGCCGCCGCCCACCATGCCGAGCCGGATGCGCGGCTCGCGTGCCTGTTCGTCCTTGCCTTCGATAGCCATGTCGTCTCCCTTTCGCTTCGCAACCGAAGTTGCTCTTAACATTGCCTTCCCGGCGTATTAGCTTGCGTTCCATCGACAGAAGGATGCCCTGGCAGTGAACACCTAGGACCCGCCTCCGACGGAGGCTTCAACACAAAGCCATTCCAGTTGCGCCGCGAGCGCTTCCGGGACTCTCCTGTTGAAAGGTCCAGTCATGCCATTGCTCAACGCAGATGCAGCCCATCCCATCACGCTTGCCGACGGAACCATCGTCAAAGGAACCGTCCATCTCAACCAGGTGATTGACCACCCTCGCATCACCGTAGGTGACTACAGCTACTATTCGAGCTTTGACGAACCCGTCGACATACCGGGCACGATCGCTCCCTATCTCTATCCGTTCAGCCGCGAGAAGTTGGTGATCGGCCCGTTCGTGCAACTGGCGCACGGCGTGAAGTTCATCACCAGTTCGGCGAACCACCCGATGCAGGGATTCAGCTGCTACCCCTTCAGGATCTTCAAGCCGGAGACCATGGCCGACTACGCGGAACTTCCGGCGAAGGACACGGTGATCGGCCCGGACGTCTGGATCGGCTACGGCAGCCTCGTCATGCCCGGCGTGACGATCGGCGCCGGCAGCATCGTTGCCGCCGGCTCGGTCGTGACGAGGGACGTCGCACCCTACAGCATCGTCGGCGGCAACCCGTCCAAGCCGATCCGCCGCCGGTTTTCCGATGACGTCATAACGGAACTTCTTGCAATAGCCTGGTGGAATTGGCCGATCGACCGTATAGAAGCCGCGCTTCCGGCAATCGAAAGCGGCGATCTCGCCGCCCTCAGAGCCGGCTGACCCTGTCACAGCCCCAGCATCCGGCGGTTCGCCGCCTCGTCCGTGCCGCCGGCGGCGAAATCGTCGAAGGCCTTTTCGGTGACCCGGATGATGTGGTGCCTGACGAAGTCAGCGCCTTCGCGTGCGCCGTCCTCGGAGTTCTTCAGCGCGCATTCCCACTCGACCACGGCCCAGCCGTCGAAGTCGTTGGCGGTGAGCTTCGAGAAGACGGCGCCGAAATCCACCTGGCCGTCGCCGAGCGAGCGGAAGCGGCCGGCGCGCTGCACCCAGCCCTGGTAGCCGCCGTAGACACCCTGCCGGCCGGTCGGATTGAACTCCGCGTCCTTGACGTGGAACATCTTGATCCGATCCTTGTAGATGTCGATGTTATCGAGATAGTCGAGGCACTGCAGCACGTAGTGCGACGGGTCGTAGAGCATGTTGGCGCGTGGGTGGCTCTTCACCCGCTCGAGGAACATCTCGAAGGTGACGCCGTCATGCAAGTCCTCACCCGGATGGATCTCGTAGCAGACGTCGACGCCGCACTCTTCAGCGTGGTCGAGGATCGGAGTCCAGCGCCGCGCGAGTTCGTCGAAGGCGGTTTCGATGAGGCCGGCCGGGCGCTGCGGCCATGGGTAAATGAAGGGCCAGGCAAGCGCGCCGGAGAAAGTAGCGTGTGCCTTGATGCCGAGGTGTTTCGACGCCGACAGCGCCATCTTCACCTGGTTGACCGCCCATTCCTGCCGCGCCCTCGGGTTACCGCGCACCTCCGGCACGGCAAAACCGTCGAAGGCTTCGTCATAGGCGGGATGAACGGCGACGAGTTGACCCTGCAGGTGCGTCGAAAGCTCCGTCACCTCAATGCCGTTCTGGCGCGCGACACCCGCGAACTCGTCGCAATAGTCCTTGGATTCGGCCGCCTTCTTGAGGTCGATCAACTGTCCGGCCCAGGTCGGCACCTGGACGCCGACATAGCCCTTGTCGGCCGCCCATTTGGTGATCGCGTCCCAGGAATTGAACGGTGCGGCATCGCCTGCGAACTGGCCGAGAAAGATGGCCGGACCTTTGATCGTCTTCATGGAAATCTCCGTGACGTTATTGCTGCATCGATTGCTTGCCCGTCCGGCTGCCGGATCTTCTCCGCACTCACGGGGAGAAGGACGCAGGCTGCTACCCCTCTGTCCCATTGCTGACAGGAAGGCCGGGCACGTCCCTCCCCCCGTCGAAACGGGGAGAGGGCGAGGGTTCAGGTGGACATCTGCGGATCAGAACGGCGAATCCGGGAAGTAGAACTGCTCGGCATTGTCCTTGGTGACGAGCGTTGCATCGAGGATGTACTCGCCGTCGACCGGTACCTGGTCATACAGCCCGGCGGCCGTCATCTGCATGGCGGTCGCGATCATTGCCGGCGGATAGAGAACGTCGACGGGCACCATCTTGTCGCCGTCCATGACGCGCTTGATCATGTCCTTCGAACCGGCGCCACCAACCACGTATTGGATGTCGGTACGACCGGACTGCTCGATCGCTTCCAGGATGCCGACGACCATGTCGTCGTCCTGCGCCCAGACGACGTCGATCTTCGGATATTTGGTCAGGTAGTCCTGCATCACGCGGAAGGCGTCGTCGCGGTTCCAGTTGCCGTACTGGCGCTCCAGAACCTTGACGTTGGAACCTTCGATACCCTTGTCGAACCCGTCCTGGCGCTGCTGGTCGATCGGGATCGGCAGGCCGCGGATGACGACGACTTCGGCATCCGGCGTCGTCTCGGCGATGTACTTGCCGGCCACTTCGCCGAGTGCCGGGTTGTTGCCCGCGACGTAGAGGTCGCGCACCGAGTTGTCGTTGTTGGACGGCGCGCGGTCGACGAGCGCGACGAAGGTGCCGGCGTCCTTGACCTGCTGGATGGCGTTGACCAGCGGATCCGGATCCGTCGGCAGGATGACCAGCGCGTCAATGCCCTGCACCGCAAGGTCTTGGACGGCATTCGCCTGGCTTGCCGGATCTGGTGACGTCTTGACGATAACGTTGAGGCCCGGATGCTCTTCCATCAAGAGCTTTGCCACGCGTTCGGCATGGTAGACGACGCCCGCAGTCCAGCCGTGGTCGGCCGCCGGGATGGAAACGCCGATCGTCGCCTTCTTCTCCTCCTGCGCCCAACCGAGGTTGGGCGCCATGGCAACTGACGCTGCAAGCGCCGCAACCGCGATCCCGAAAGTTCTTCTACGCATGTTCTCTCTCCCAAGTTCGGGTCTTTGTTGCCAGCCGGGCGCGACCCACAGAGCCCGGCCGGTTCTCACGACCGCCGCGACAGCGAGCGCTGCACGAGCATGGCGATGATGATGATCGCGCCCTGGATGGCGCCGATGAGGTATTCGCTGACGAAGTTCGACAGCAGCATGATGTTGCCGACGATTTCCAGGATGAAGGCGCCACAGAGCGTGCCCCAGATGCGCCCTACCCCGCCCCTAAGCGCAGTGCCGCCCACGACGACTGCCGTGATCGCCTGTAACTCCCAGAGGATACCCGTCGTGGCAGAGGTTGAACCGAGGCGCGGCACGTAGAGCAGCACGGCGATGGCGACGCAAAGCCCCTGGACGACATAGGCGATGGTGCGGACTCGCTTGACGGATATCCCGGAATAGCGAGCGACGTCCTCGTTCGAGCCGACGGCGATCAGGTGGCGTCCGTAGCGCGTGCGGTAGAGCACGAAGGCGGCGATCGCAGCGGTCACGAAGATCACGATGATCGGCACCGGCACGCCCAGAACCTCGCCGAAATAGACCGGCCGGTAGAGCGACTGAAGCTCGCGGTCACGCAGGGTGATCGCCCCGCCCTGGCTGAGCCAGGTGGTGAGGCCGCGATAGATGCCCATCGTGCCGAGCGTGGCGATGAAGGGCTCGATCTGGCCGACCGTAGTAATGAGGCCGTTGAACAGGCCACAGGCCGCGCCGATCGCCACGGCAAGCGCCATGCCGGCAATCAGCAGCATCAAGGGGTCTGCGATCGCCCCGGAATTCAGGAACATGATCATCAGGCTGGCGACAAAGGCCACCATCGCGCCGACGGAAAGGTCGAGACCGCCGGACGAGATCACATAGGTTGCACCAAGAGCGATAATGGCGATGAAGGCGCTGCGGGTGATGACGTTCGAAAGGTTGGCAACGGAGATGAAGTTGTCGTTGGCCAACGCCCCGAGCACGAGCAGGAGAGCGAGCGCGACGAAGGGCGCTACCGCCCTGAGATCCCAGTCGCGCGAGGTCTTCGGCTTGGCCGTTTCAGTTGCGGCAGTCGTCATGGCCTCAGGCAGCCTCCCCGGTCTTTACGCCCGTGGCGAGCACCACGATCTCATTCTCGTTCATGTGTTCCCCCGTGACTTCGCCGACGATCTGTCCTGACCGCATGACGAGGATGCGGTCGCAGATGCCGATCAGCTCCGGCATCTCGGAAGAGACGACGATGATCGCCCGCCCCTCTTCCGCCAGCCGAGCGATGAATTTGTAGATCTGTTCCTTGGTGCCGATGTCGATGCCGCGCGTCGGCTCGTCGATGATGACGATCGACGGATCGAGCATCATCATCTTGGCTATGAGCAGCTTCTGCTGGTTGCCGCCGGAGAGCTGGCCGGCGAGCAGGTCCTTGCGGCCGGTGCGGATATCGAACTCGCGGATGGCTCCCTCCAGCGCCTCAGCCTCCCGCTTGCGGTCGATCTGAAGGCCGCGGACGAAGCGGCGGATGGAGGCAAGCGTCAGGTTGGTGGCCAGGTCCTTCAGCAGGAGCAGTCCCTTGCCCTTGCGGTCTTCGGACAGGTAGACGATGCCGGCTTGCATACTCTGGCTCGCATCCCGGAACTGAACCGGTTGCCCGTTGTGGCGAACGGTCCCGCTTGCGCGCCGTACGCCGACCAGACCTTCCATCAATTCGGTGCGCCCGGCCCCGACGAGGCCGGCGAAGCCCAGGATCTCTCCCTTGCGCAACTGGAAGCTCGCACTCCTGGCATAACCAGGCACGTCGAAATTTTCGACCTCCAGCACCGTTTCACGCGCTTGCGCCGCATGACGATCCGGATAGAGTTTGGCGACGTCGCGGCCGACCATCAGCCGTGCCATGTCGGCCGGTTCCAGGTCGGCGGCATCGTGACTGGCCACAAGCCGGCCGTCCCGAAGCACGGTCACACGATCGGCGATCTGCTTCACCTCCGGCAGGCGGTGCGAGATGTAGAGGACGCCAACGCCCTTGGCGCGGATGTCGTTGATGACCTTGAGCAGCGCTTCCGTCTCGAATGGCGTCAGCGACGCGGTCGGCTCATCGAAGATGACGATACGGTGCGGCACGAGCAGCACCCGGGCGATCTGCACCAGTTGGCGCTGGGCAATCGACAGGCTGCCGACGATGGCTTTCGGGTCGATGTCGGCCCCCAGATCGCGCAGCCCCTTGGCGGCGCCCTCGTTCATCGCCTTGTCGTCAACGGTCAGTCCCTTGCCGATCTCGCGGCCAAGATAGATGTTCTGGGCGACCGTCAGATCAGGGGCGAGCAGGATTTCCTGGTGCACCAGCACGATGCCCCGGCTTTCCGCATCGACCGGCCCAGCGAAATGCACCGGCTGGCCGTCGATAAGGATCTCGCCGCGGGTCGGCTGATGATTGCCGGCGAGGATCTTCATCAGCGTCGACTTGCCCGCGCCGTTCTCCCCGATGATGGCATGAACCTCTCCGGGCAAGACGGTGAGCCCGACATCGCGCAGAACCTCCACCGGCCCGAATGCCTTCGAAAGACTTCGGGCCTCCAGGATCGGCGATGGGTTCGGAGAGGGTTCGGGCGTCATCGAACACCACCCGCGGCCGAGGCTTCGAAAGCCGCAGCAACTCCACCCGCCCGGCAAATGCCGGGCCGCACTGTCTTTATTCGGTGCACCTGAACTTCCTCCCGATTTCAGGCTAGCCAAGATTTTGAGGTACGTAAAGCAGCTTTGAGTTCAGAATTGGAATGACGCCGCACCATGATGATCGAAGATGCCAGGCGAGGCCGGCGGATGATGCCGGCCTCGCCTCACCCCATCAGACGTAGCGGTTGACGACGTTTTCCAGATACTCCTGGCGCCCCGAGCGCGGCTCGGGGTTGATGTTTTCGCGCTCCACCAGGGCCGCGATGTCGTCCAGCTTGTATTCCCCACGCAGCATCTTCTGCGCCTCGGGGCTGTTCCAGCCGGCATAGCGCTCCTCGAGCGGTTTCGACAGCGCACCCTCCTCGATCATCCTGGCTGCCGCCTTCAGACCGCGGGCGCAGCAATCCATGCCGCCGATATGGCCGATCAGCAGATCCTGCGGATCGAGCGACTGGCGGCGCAGCTTGGCGTCGAAGTTGGTGCCGCCGTTCCTGAAGCCACCACCCTGGAGGATATGGTAGTAGGCAAGCGCCATTTCCGGCACGTTGTTGGGGAACTGGTCGGTATCCCAGCCGGACTGGTAGTCGTTGCGGTTCATGTCGATCGAGCCGAAGATGCCGAAGGCGTTGGCCATGGCGATCTCGTGCTCGAAGGAATGACCGGCGAGGATCGCGTGGCCCTGCTCGATGTTGACCTTCACCTCCTTGTCCAGCCCATGCTTCTGCAGGAAGGCATAGACGGTCGCGACATCGTAATCGTACTGGTGCTTGGTGGGCTCCTGCGGCTTCGGCTCGATCAGGATCGTACCCTCGAAGCCGATCTTGTACTTGTACTCGACAACGAGATTGAGGAAGCGGCCCATCTGATCGAGTTCGCGGGACAGGTCAGTGTTGAGCAGGGTCTCGTAACCTTCACGGCCGCCCCACAGCACGTAGTTGACGCCGCCGAGGCGCTTGGTGGCATCCAGGCAGGTCTTCACGGTCGCCGCGGAGAAGGCGAAGACGTCCGGATCCGGATTGGTGGAAGCGCCGGCCATGAAGCGACGGTGCGAGAAGAGGTTCGCCGTACCCCACAGAAGCTTCACGCCGGTCTCGGCCTGCTTCTTCTCGAAGTAGTCGACGATCTCGTTAAGGTTCCGGGTGTTCTCGGCGAAGCTGTTGCCTTCCGGCCGGACGTCCGCATCGTGGAAGCAGTAGAAGGGCGCGCCGAGCAGCTGGTAGAATTCGAAGGCGACATCCGCCTTCATCTTCGCCGCCTGCATCGTGTCCTCGAACCAGGGGCGCTGGAAGGTCTGCCCGCCGAAGGGGTCGCCGCCCGGCCAGGTGAAGGTGTGCCAGTAGGCGACGGCGAACCTCAGATGGTCCTCCATGCGCTTGCCGGCGACGATCTCGTCCGGTTTATAGTGGCGGAAGGCAAGCGGATTGGTGCTGTCCGGGCCTTCATACTTGATCTTCTGGATGTCTCCGAAAAAGCCTGTGCTCATGTGTTCCTCCTGGGAGTCAATGTTTCTCTTAGTGCGTGAGGGAGCGGATCGCCGGATAGGCGGCGCGGTAACGGGCGTAGGCGGTCTCATAGGCCTGCGAGAGCGACGAGACCGGATCGATCGTGTCTGCCGTCCTGGGAGGCTGGCAAACCGCGACCGGATCGGCACCCGTGGCGGCGATGAGGCCGAGCCGCGCAGCGCCGAAGGCAGCGCCGAAATCGCCGTCGGCCGGAATGTCGACCGGAACGCCCAGCGAGGTGGCGATCGACGCGAGCCAATAGCGCGAGCGCGAGCCGCCGCCGATGGCAGTGACCCGCGAGATCGACGTGCCGGCGGATTTCAACGCCTCCAGATTGTCTCGGATGGCGAAGGTGACGCCTTCGATCACCGCTTGCGTCAGAACGGCACGGCTCGATTCGTGTCCGAGGCCGATGAAGCCGCCACGGATCTGCGCATCATTGTGCGGGGTCCGTTCGCCGGAGAGATAGGGAAGGAAGGTGATAGCGGTCGGCGCCTTGAGACTGTCGCCCAGCTCAGCCGTCAGGTCTGCCGCAGATTTTTCCGTGACGCCCGAATACCAGTTCAGTGCATCGGTGGCGGACAGGATGACGCCCATCTGGTGCCAGGTGTTCGCAAGCGCATGGCAGAAGGCGTGCACGGCGCTTTCCGGTTTCGGCAGATAGGAGCCGTTGGCCGCGAAGAGCACGCCGGAAGTTCCCAGCGAGACGAAAGCATTGCCTTCCGCAACGGTACCCATCCCGCAGGCCGAGGCGGCATTGTCCCCCGCGCCACCGGCCACCACGACACCCTCGCCCATGCCCCATTCGGAGGCGAGCCCGGCCCGCAGCCTGCCCCCCTGTTCCGTGCCCTCGACCAGCGACGGCATGTGATCCTCCGAAAGTCCGGTTGCCGCCAGAAGCTCCGCCGACCATTGGCGGGCGCCGGTATCGAGCCAGGAGGTGCCGGCGGAATCCGACATCTCGGAGATGTGCTCGCCCGTCAGCCAGAGGCGCAGGTAATCCTTCGGCAGCAGCACCTTGGCAACCCCGGCAAAGATCTCCGGCTCGTTGTTCTTCAACCAGACGAGCTTGGGCGCCGTGAAGCCGGGAAAGACGATATTGCCGGTGATCTTGCGGAAGCGGGGATCCGCATCGAGTTCCGCCGCCTCCTGATGAGAGCGCGTGTCGTTCCAGAGGATGCAGGGCCGCAGCACCTTGTCGTCCTTGTCGAGCAGGGTCGCGCCGTGCATCTGCCCCGAGAGGCCGATGCCTTTCACGGCGGAAAGCTCCTTCGGAAACTTGGCCTTGAGCCCGGCGACCGCCTCTTCCGTGGCCCTTATCCAATGCGCCGGATCCTGTTCCGACCAACCCGGATGCGGCCGCGATACATCGAGTCCGCCGCTCGCCGAACCGATGATCTTCTGGTCGGCATCGATCAGCATCGCCTTGACGCCTGACGTTCCGAGGTCGAGACCGAGATACATATCGCTCCTTCCTTCTGCCCTTAGGGCAGGTTGTCCTTGAGGAAAATATCGATGCGGATGCGCTCCTGGGCGGCGAGCACCGGCAGTCCGTCCGCCTTGGCCTTCAGCACCCGGATGGCGCTGCGCACCTCATGGCCCGCATCCTGGTTGAGCACGGCGTCTATGGTGCCGTCGAGCAGCGCCTGGCGGGTGGAGGCGGTCAGTTCATGGGCGATGACGACAGGCCTTTTCCCCGGGGGAACCTCGCGCAGGGCGCGGATGAGACCGCGATTGCCCGCACCCAGGCTGTAAATGCCGTTCAGTCCGACGTGACGGCGCAGCGCCTCCCGCACCAGCGCCTCCGTAACAGCGGCATCATCGCGGGCTTCCATGACAGGCAGGATCGCCACCTGGGGAAAATCCTCCGAAAGAACCGAAAGAAATCCCTCGAGCCGTTCGCGGTGGTCGCGCACCATCATCGATCCCGCCAGAACCCCGACCCGGCCATCCACCTTACTGAGGAAGCGCCCCATGAGATTGGCCGCAGTACGCCCGGCGGCGATGTTGTCGATCCCCGCATAATGCTGGCGGGACGAGGCGCTGAGATCGGATACCAGCGTGACGACGGCGATGCCGGCCTCCACCAGCCTTTCGGCAGCGGATCTGACCCGCGGCTCGTCGATGGCGACGAAAGCAACGCCATCAGGTCCCTCGATGAGGAAGTGTTCGAGCTTGCGGACCAGGGCATCCGCATCAAAGGCCGGAACCGTCGCGATGTCGATCCGCGTCCGTTCGACCGAAGACCGTTCCATCGCCGCCTCGACCTCCCGCTTCAGACCGATCATGAAGGAGTTGTCGTTGCAAGGCAGGATGAAGGTGAACCTGTAGGTGCGCCCCTTTGCAAGATTGGCCGCAGCGAGATCGCGGACATAGCCGAGCGACCCGATCGCCCGCTCTACCTTTTCGCGGGTGACGCCGCGCACCCCCGGACGGCCGTTGAGGACGCGGTCGACCGTGGCGAGGCTGACGCCCGCAAGACGCGCGATATCGTGAACCGTCGGCTTCATCCGTCCTCCCGCCATCGTGGTAGCGGAATTTTTGAGGTACGTAAATCAGAAAACGGGTAGCCTCGGCATGTGCGGCAAAACAGAAAAGGCCGCCGCGTCGGCGGCAGCCCCTTCCGGCGGTGGAGCTCGGGATTCAGTGGCCGCCGCCTCC
The DNA here is from genome assembly GCF_902153245.2 of Pseudorhizobium endolithicum. GTDB lineage: Bacteria > Pseudomonadota > Alphaproteobacteria > Rhizobiales > Rhizobiaceae > Neorhizobium > Neorhizobium endolithicum. The sequence continues at coordinate 279,194 of NZ_CABFWF030000012.1, read as the reverse complement.
GCCAGCCTGGGCGGAGGGCTTGGAAATCAGCATGACCAGCAGGATCAGGCCGGCGAACAGCACCGTCAGCGCCATGAAGACGTCGATGAAGGACAGGAGCCAGGATTGCTGCGTGACCATGCCGGAAAGCTTCTGCAGCGCGACGGCACCGCCGTCGAGCCCGAAGCTGTCGTAGTTGGCGCCGACGCTGCCCAGCCAGTCGAGAGCGGCCGGATTGCCGTAGCTCAGATGCTCCGAAAGCCGGGCGTAGTGCTCGTCGGAGCGCTGGGTCAGCATGGTGTTGATGACGGCGAGCCCGACGGCGCCACCAAGGTTGCGGGTCAGGTTGAAGAGGCCCGAGGCATTGCGGATGCGGGCCGGCGGCAGTGTCCCGAGCGCGATGTTGTTGATCGGCACCATGCACAGCATCATCGAGCAGCCGCGCAGGATCTGCGGGATCAGCAACTCGTAGAAATCCCAGTCGCCGGTGAGCCCCGTCATCAGATAGGTGCCGAGCGCAAAGCCGAAGAAGCCGATCGCCATCATCACGCGCGGGTCGAGGCGGTTCGAAAGCATGCCGGCAACCGGGGCCGTCAGGAACATCGCCAGACCCGAGACGAACATCGTTTCGCCGATCATCAGTGAGTCATAGCCGCGGATGCGCCCCAGATAGAGGGGATAGAGGTAGGTGAGGCCATAGAGGCCTATGCCCATCACGAAGGAGAAGAGCGAGCCGAACGCGAAGTTGCGGTTGGCGAAGGCACGCAGGTCGACGACAGGGAACTCGACCCGGAAGGCGCGCCAGAAGAACACGACCGCCCCCGCCGCCATGGCGACCGTGCCCAGGACGATGTGCTCGTCGCTGAACCAGTCCTTGTTGTTGCCTTCTTCCAGGACGTATTCCAGCGAGCCGAGGAACAGCCCCATCGACAGGAGCCCCCACCAGTCGAACTTCTTCCAGAGGCTCATCTCCGGCTCGTCGAAATCGATCATGCTCCAGGCAACGGCCGTGACGAGGATACCGGGCACGATGTTGACCAGAAAGAGCCAGTGCCAGGAGAAGGCGTGGCTGAGATAGCCGCCGACGGTCGGGCCGATCGTCGGCGCGAGCGTCGCGACGAGACCGATGATCGGGGAAACGACCGCACGCTTGGACGGCGGGAAGATGGTAAAGGCCGCCGCGAAGACCGAGGGGATCATTCCGCCGCCGATGAAGCCCTGGATCGCACGGTAGACGATCATCTGCTCGATGTTCGTGGCGGTGGCGCAGAGCGCGCTGGCGATCGTGAAGCCGGCGGCGCAGATGCTGAAGAGGACGCGCGTCGACAGGATGCGGGCAAGCGTGCCGGACAGCGGAATCATGATCACTTCCGCAATCAGATAAGAGGTCTGCACCCATGCCACGTCGTCCGATCCCGCCCCGAGACCGGCCTGAATCTCCGCCAGCGAGGCGGAGACGATCTGGATGTCGAGGATCGACATGAACATGCCGAAGACCATCGCGAAGAAGGCGATCATCTTCCGCTTGCCCATGGATTGATCGGCGGGAAGCGCGCCCGCGACGGCCGCTGTTGCCATGGCCGCTCTCCTTGGGTTTCCGCCGGTCAGTCTGCCCGGGCTACGGCATGGTCGGAGGGAGCCGTGCGGGTATCGACGTCCACGACGACGCTGAGGCCCGCGCGCAGATGCTTGCGGGCCAGGTCTTCCGCTGGCAGCGAGATACGGACCGGCACGCGCTGCACCACCTTGGTGAAATTGCCGGTCGCATTCTCGGCCGGCAGCATCGAGAAGACGGCTCCCGATGCCGGGGAGATCGACTGCACGGTGCCCTCGATGGCGTGCTCCTCGAAGGCGTCGACATGGACGCGCACCTTGGAGCCCGGAACGAGGTCGCCGATCTGCGTCTCCTTGAAGTTCGCCTCGACATAGAGCTCGGTGAGCGGAACAAGCGCCGCGAGCCGCTTGCCGGCCGAGACAAGATCGCCCGTCTGGACGGCGAGGTTGCCGATCACGCCGTCATAAGGCGCCTTCAGCACGGTGAAATCCAGATCTCGCTGCGCCTGGTCGCGTGCCAGCTCCTGGGAATGGATGGTGTTCAGCGCCTCGTCGCGTTGCGCCCGCAGAAGGCCGATATTGGCCTCGGCGGACGATACGCTCGCCTCTCCGGCGACCAGATTGGCGCGGGCCTGATCGAGCGCGACCTTGGCGTTGTCCAACTCGGCGGCCGTGCCGATCGATTTCGCGGCGAGTCCGCTTGCGCGCCTTTCGGTGATCTCGGCTCCCCGCAAGGCTGCCTCCAGGGCGCCGCGCTGCGCCTCGGCCTGCTTCAGCGCAGCCTCCGCGCCCACGATCTGCGCATCGATCCGCTTGACGGCGAGCTGTGCGCTCTCGATGGCGTTCTCGGCGCGCTCGAGTGCGAGCTGGTAGTCACGGGCGTCGAGGGTGACGAGCGGATCGCCGGCCTTCACCCGCTGGTTCTCGACGACGTTCACCCTCTCGACATAGCCCGACACCTTTGGGGAGATGATGGCCATATCCCCTTCGATATACGCATCGTCCGTCGACACCAGGAAACGGCCGTCCGTCCACCAGCCATATCCGTACCAGGCGCCGCCTGCGAGCAACGCTGCGAGGATGAGCGGAAGAACCGGGCTGCGCCGCTTCTTCTTTTCCGGCACAGGCGCCTGCTCGGCGACGGGCCGAGCGGCGTCGCCATCCGGCAGTTTGCCTTTTTCGCCTTCACCGTCATTGGCTATTGCGCGAAGCGCGCCTGCGGAAGAGGATGCGGTCATGGGGGTACCATCTCAGGATTGCGTCTATCGAACCGATCGGTTCGGAGAACTTGACATAGAGCCTCCCGCTACGCATATCAAGTACAAATCGAACCGATTGGTTCGCAAAGTTAAGAAGATCTGTGATGGCCAGGGAAAAAACCGAAGATCAATGTCTGCCTCACCATCAGGGCCGCTTCGCGGCCGGTGAAGACCCGGTCAAACGCGGGCAGATCATCGAGGGGGCGAAACGCGTCTTCATGACGCTTGGCTTCGATGCGGCCAGTATGAACGACATCACCCGCGAGGCCGGCGTCTCGAAGGGCACCATCTACGTCTACTTCGAGAACAAGGAAGACCTGTTCGGCGCCATCATCGAGCAGGAGCGCGAGCGCATCACCCTGAAGCTGAAGGATATCCTTGCGGGCAGCGAGGAGGTCGAGGACGGCCTGTACCGCTTCGGCCTCGGCTTCGCGACCCACATCACCTCGCCGCAGACCATCAACGCCATGCGCACCCTGATCGGCGTCAGGAACCGGATGCCGAAGCTCTGCAGCCGCTTCTTCCATTCGCCGGCCAACGTTCGCACCGTCCTCGAGGACTTCATCAAGCGCCATGTGGCGGCAGGCACCCTGGCGGTGGACGACACGGATCTCGCCGCCCGCCAGTTCATCGAGCTCGCAAGCGGCACCTTCTTCAAGTTCCGGCTCTTCGGCGATCTCGACGACGTGCCTCCGCAGGAAGAGCTGGATCACGTGGTGAAGAGCGCGATCCGCGTCTTCATGGCCGCCTACGGCCGCTCCGGCTTCTCCGGAAACGCGGCCTGAACCTCGCAAGGCACCACCGGCGCCTGCTCCTCCTCTTGTCTTTGTCCCGCGACATCTTAAATCGGACGGAAATTACGCCGATTCAGAGGGGCTAAACGTGCAAGGTATTTTGGGGCTTATACAGGATCCGACGGCCTGGGTCGCGCTGGTAACGCTAGTCGTCATGGAGGTCGTGCTCGGCATCGACAACCTGATCTTCATCTCGATCCTGACCAACAAGCTGCCGCCGGAACACCGAGAAAGGGCCCGTAAGATCGGCATTGGCCTCGCGCTCATCATGCGGCTCGGACTGCTCGGAACCGTCGCATGGATCGTGCAGCTCACGAACCCCATCTTCGAGGTCTTCGGCCATCCCTTCTCCTGGAAGGATCTCATCCTCATCGCCGGCGGCCTCTTCCTCGTCTGGAAGGCGACGCGTGAAATCCACCATTCCGTCGATCCCGTGGACCACAAGGAAGACATGATCGGCGGCGCCGCAGCTATCACCTTCGGCTCCGCCATCGCGCAGATCCTGCTTCTCGACCTTGTATTCTCAATCGACAGCATCATCACCGCGGTTGGCATGACGCCTCATCTCCCGATCATGGTCGTCGCCGTGATCGCCGCCGTCACCGTCATGCTGCTCGCTGCCACTCCGCTTGCCAACTTCATCGAGAAGAACCCGACGATCGTCATGCTGGCGCTCGGCTTCCTCCTGATGATCGGCACCACGCTGATCGCCGAAGGCATGGGCTTCCATGTTCCTAAGGGCTACATCTACGCCGCCATGGCTTTCTCGGCGCTGGTGGAGGTCCTCAACATGCTCGCCCGCAACGCGCGCCGGCGCAAGAAGCCGGACAGCACGGTCCACTGATCGTCACCCGTCTGGCCCGGCATCGTCCGGGCCATCTTTATTTTCCTCGGCCGGGATATCTTCCGGCAATCCCCGTGTTATGCATATCCTGCGGTGCACGCGTACCCGGTGCACTTCACGTTCTCTTGGGGCCCCATGTCGACAGATCAGATCCTTGCTTTCACCGTCATCGGCGTGATGATGGCCGTCTTCATCTGGGATCGGTTCCGTTACGACATGGTCGCGTGCTGCGCACTCGTCGCTGCGGTGGCGGTCGGCATCGTTCCGGTGGAGGAAGCCTTTTCCGGCTTCTCCGACGACATCGTCATCATCGTCGGCAGCGCGCTCGTGGTCAGCGCGGCGGTAGCCCGGTCGGGTATCGTCGACATAGCCATCAAGAAGTTCTTCCCGAACCTGAATTCCGTGCGCACGCAGCTCGCCCTGTTGATGATCGTCGTGGCCGTCCTGTCCGCCTTCATCAAGAACATAGGCGCGCTTGCGATCATGATGCCGGTGGCCTTCCAGTTTTCCCGCCGCTCCGGTGTCTCGCCGTCGAAATACCTGATGCCGATGGCCTTCTCGGCATTGCTCGGCGGATTGATGACGCAGATCGGAACGTCGCCGAACATCGTCGTCTCTCAACTTCGCGCGGACCTGACGGGGACCCCCTTCACGATGTTCGACTTCACGCCGGTCGGCGCCGTCCTGACGCTGGTCGGCATCACCTTCCTGCTGTTCTTCCATTGGCTGGTACCGTCCCGCACGAAGCAGAACAATTCCATCGAGGACGCAGTCGAGATCGCCAACTACACGTCGGAGGCGACCATCCCCGCGCAGTCGGCCGTCGTCGGCAAGCCCCTGAGCGAGTTGCTGAAGCTCGGGGACGGCGAGGTGCTCGCAACGGCCGTCCTGCGCGGGACCACGCGCATGTCCCCCTTTCCCGACCTGGCGCTGCGCGAGTTCGACACCCTCATCCTGGAGGGCCGCTCGGCCGCCATCGACCGCGTCGTCTCCAATGCAAAGCTGCAGCTCTCGGGCAAGCCCCTCAAGGGCAAGGGCCAACAGCGGGACGATCTCGTTTCGGTCGAAGCGATTATCTCGCGCGAGTCGCCTCTGTCCGGCCTTTCTGCGCGCGAGCTTGCGCTGTCCTACACCAGGGGCGTCAACCTGCTTGCCGTCAGCCGTCGTGGCCAGCGCCTGAGCGAGCGCCTGAGGGACCTGACATTGGTGGCAGGTGACGTCATCGTGCTGCAGGGCAATCGCAACGCGCTTCCGGGCGTGATGCAGGATTTCGACCTCCTGCCGCTGGCCCAGCGCGAGGTCATGCTGGGCACCCAGCGCCGCGCCTTCATTCCGCTTGTCATCCTGGCAGCCGCCATGATCGCCACGGCCTTCGGCTGGGCACCGGTCGCGGTGGCCTTCTTCGCGGCGGCCCTCGGCATGGCGATCTTCCGCGCCATTCCCCTTACCGACGTCTACAAGGCAGTGGATGGGCCCATTCTGGTCATGCTGGCGGCGCTGATCCCCGTCTCCGACACCTTGCGCACTTCCGGGGCAAGCGAGCTGATCGCGGCCTGGCTCGGCCAGATGGCGGGAGGGCTACCTGCCTATGCTGCGCTGGGGATGATCCTGCTGACGGCCATGGCCGTGACACCCTTTCTCAACAATGCCGCGACCGTGCTGGTCATGGGGCCGATCGCGGCGAGCTTCGCGACGGCGCTCAGCTACCGGCCGGAGGCCTTCCTGATGGCTGTCGCAATCGGTGCGGGCTGCGACTTCCTCACGCCGGTGGGCCACCAGTGCAACACGCTGGTCATGGGACCGGGCGGCTACAAGTTCAGCGACTATCCCCGCCTCGGCCTGCCGCTCTCCCTCATCATCGTGCTGGTCAGCGTTCCGGTGCTGCTGTGGGTCTGGCCCGTGGGCTAGCATGGCCCTCAAGTCTTGACGCTCGGCGCTGAATATGCGCTAAGGCCTGCAATCCCGACACACGCAGGTCCGCGCCGCACCAGGCGCCAAATCGAGCATCATCCATGAGCACTTCCGGCCCCCGCGTCCGCATCGCCCCCTCGCCCACTGGCGAGCCGCATGTGGGCACCGTCTATATCGCCCTGTTCAACTACCTCTTCGCCAAGAAGATGGGCGGCGAGTTCATCCTGCGCATCGAGGACACCGACGCGACCCGGTCGACGCCGGAATTCGAGCAGAAGGTGCTGGATGCGTTGAAGTGGACGGGTCTCACCTGGTCGGAAGGACCCGATGTCGGCGGCCCCTATGGCCCTTACCGCCAGTCCGACCGGAAGGAAATGTACCAGCCCTATGCACAGGACCTGCTGGACAAGGGCCACGCCTTCCGCTGCTTCTGCACGCCGGAACGGCTGGAGCAGATGCGCGAGGCGCAGCGCGCCGCCGGCAAGCCCCCCAAGTATGACGGCCTCTGCCTCAACCTGAAGGCCGAGGAAGTGATCGCCCGGATGGAAGCGGGCGAAGCGTCGGTTGTCCGGATGAAGATCCCGGCGGAAGGCTCCTGCGATTTCCACGACGGCGTCTATGGCGATGTGTCGATCCCATGGGACTCGGTCGACATGCAGGTGCTGATCAAGGCCGATGGCATGCCGACCTACCACATGGCCAACGTGATCGACGACCACCTGATGAAGATCACCCATGTTGCACGGGGCGAGGAATGGCTGGCTTCGGTTCCGAAGCACATCCTGCTCTACCGCTACTTCGGCTGGGACGAGCCGAAGTTCATGCACCTGTCGCTGATGCGCAATGCCGACAAGTCGAAGCTGTCGAAGCGCAAGAACCCGACCTCGATCTCCTACTACTCCGCGCTGGGCTACTTGCCGGAAGCGCTGATGAACTTCCTCGGCCTGTTCTTCATTCAGATCGCCGAAGGCGAGGAACTGCTGACCATGGAGGAACTGGCGGAGAAGTTCGACCCGGACAACCTGTCCAAGGCCGGCGCGATCTTCGACATCCAGAAGCTCGACTGGCTGAACGGCCGCTGGATCCGTGAGAAGCTGACGCCGGAGGACTTCATCGCCCGCACCCTGGACTGGGCATCGGAGAACGCGCGCCTGACCGAAGGCCTGAAGCTGTCGCAGAGCCGCATCTCCAAGCTCGGCGAACTGCCGCAGCTTGCCGGCTTCCTGCTGGCAAACGATGTCGGCCTGACGCCGGCCTCCTTCGCGGGACTGAAGACGAGCCCGGCGGAAACGCTGGAGATCATCAACACCGTTCAGGCGGACCTCGAAAAGCTGCTGGAGTGGAATGTCGAGGCAATCGACCAGGAACTGCGCAATGTCGCCGACAAGCTCGGCAAGAAGCTGCGCGTCGTCACGCCGCCCCTCTTCGTTGCCATGTCCGGCTCGTCGCGCTCCCTGCCGCTCTTCGATTCCATGGCGCTCCTCGGCCGTTCGGTCGTGCGCCAGCGGCTGAAGATTGCCGCCACGGTGGTGGCTTCCATGGTCGGCGCTGAATAAAGGAAGGTCCCGCAGAATGACCGATAGCAACAACGAAACCGCCCTCTCCTCCGACGCGACGGAAGTGCGCGCACAGAAGCTCAAGCTTCTGCGCGAGAAGATCGGCGACGTCTACCCGGCGCACTTTCACCGGACGATGACCAATGCCGACCTCGCCGAGAAGTACAAGAACCTCGAGGCGGACGTGGAGACGCAGGACATCGTGACGGTGGCCGGCCGCGTCTATTCTATGCGCAATTCCGGCATGTTCATCGACCTGCGCGACGCTTCCGGCAAGATCCAGATCTTCAGCCACAAGGATACGACGCCTGAAGAGGCGCGCGACATGCTGCCGATGATCGACCTCGGCGACATCATCGGCGTCACCGGCGTAGTGCGCCGCACCAAGCGCGGCGAACTGACGATCAACGCGCAGCAAATCACCATGCTGACCAAGTCTCTCCTGCCGATGCCGGAGAAGTACCACGGCCTGGCCGACATCGAGCTGCGCTACCGCAAGCGCCATCTCGACATCCTGTCGAACGAAGAGTCCAAGCTCCGCTTCCAGCAGCGCTCGCGCATCGTGTCCGGCATCCGCCGCTTCATGGAAGACGACGGCTTCATGGAAGTCGAGACGCCGATGCTGCAGTCGATCTACGGCGGCGCGACGGCCGAGCCCTTCAAGACGCACCACAACACGCTGAAGCTCGACATGTACCTGCGCATCGCGCCGGAACTGTTCCTGAAGCGCACGCTGGTTTCGGGCCTCTCGGACAAGGTGTTCGAGATCAACCGCAACTTCCGCAACGAAGGCGTCTCCACACGGCACAATCCCGAATTCACCATGATGGAGTGCTACTGGGCCTATGCCGACTACGAGGACATGATGGACCTCGTCGAGCGCCTCTTCGCGCGGCTTGCGATGACCATCCACGGCTCCACGGAGTTCAAGTACGGCGACAGGGAGATCTCGTTCAAGGGCCCCTTCCGCCGCGTGCCGATGCCGGACGCCGTGAAGGAAGTGACCGGGATAGATTTCCTAGCCATCAAGACGGACGAGGAAGCCCGTGCCGCGGCCAGGGCCGCCGGCTTCGAGGTCGAGAAGGACTGGACCTGGGGCGAGTGCCTGGCCTTCATCTTCGAGGAGAAGGTGGAATCGACGCTGGTCCAGCCGTCGCATGTGACGCATTTCCCCAAGGACATCTCGCCCTTCGCCAAGGAAGTGCCGGGCGAGCCGCGGCTCGTGGAACGCTTCGAGACCTATTGCAACACCTGGGAGATCGGCAACGCCTTCTCGGAACTCAACGATCCGGAAGAGCAGCGCGCCCGCATGGTCGAGCAACTCGAACAGGCGCATGCGCGCGGCGAGAAGGACAAGCAGTTGGACGAGGAGTTCCTGGACGCGATCGACCAGGGCATGCCGCCCGCCGGGGGCCTCGGCATCGGCGTCGACCGCCTGATCATGCTGCTGACGGATGCACCGTCCATTCGAGACGTGATCCTGTTCCCGGCGCAGCGGAGCAGGACGAACTGATTTCATATGAAAATGGCGGCCGCGAGCCGCCTTTTTCATATCTTCGGCCTACGGACCTCAATGGGTTTTGACGGGCTCCGGCTTCTTCGGTGCTTTTCCGGGTCGTCATCCTTGGCGACCATCGCCCCCTGCGGTTTCGCTGCCGCGGTTGACACGCCCTGTGGCACCTCATCCGCAGCCGGTTCGCTGGCCGTCTCCGGCGTGAGCGGCTGCGCGCGCATCTTGGCCAGCCAATCGGAGCCGTGATCGCCAACGGGCTTCGGCGAAACGCCATCGGTCTCGCTTTTTTCCGTGGCGACATTAGGCGCTTGCGGCTCCTCCGCCTTGACCGGCGCGTCACCGGCATCGGCGGCCGGCTCGGCCCGTGGTTCCGTCCCGGCGACGCCTGTGTCCAGCCCGACCATGCCCTTGATGCTGTCGAGCCAGCCCTTGTCCTCTGCCGGAGCCTGCCTTGCGGCTTCGCCGGAGGGATCGGCGGAAGCACGGTCCTGCTCCGTTTCCTGGGAACCGGACGACGCATCCTGTTTCGGCTCGACATGGTGATCCGGCGGCAGATCGTGGCCTGCCGCATCTCCGGCCTCGTGAGCAGTCTCCGCAGCTTCTCCGCCGAGACCGACCATTGCCGTCAGCGAGGCAAGCAGGCCCGGCTCGCCGTCCGCTTCGTGGCCCGCGACAGGCGTGCCGTCGCCATGCTCGCCCGAAGGGGCGCCGTGAGGGCCGGTCTCAGGCTCTTCGTCATGTCCGCCTTTCGACGCTCCGTGATCCTTCGCCTCGCCATGGCCGGCGGCCTTGCCGTGGCCGTCACCGGCCCCCTCGACAACCGGTTCGAGGCAGTCCGCATCATCCGTGAGCGCCGCCAACAAAGCTTCGGCATCCTCCAGCGGCAGGTCGATCCTGAGCCCCCAGAACTCGCCGGTCGCACTCGCGGGGCCGTCGACGTAATAGGCGCTGATCGGTTCGACCCGCGCCGGATGCGGAATGCTGGACATATCGGGAATGTAGACGACCTGCGCACCGATGGCGCGCCCACGCATCGCGGAGCGTTCACTCGGTCCGGCCGGATCCAGCACCGTGACCTGGACAAGATCGGAATGCTCGGTCTCCTGGACCTTGCGGGCGACCCGTAGCGCGGTCCTGAGCCTGGAGATCCCGTCGCCAGGCTTGTCGGTCGTGACGTATTTGCGGATCCAGTAGCGGTCCGCCCTCCTGATCCTGACGGTCTCGACAACTGTGCACGCCAATCCGTTAATACTGGAATAGGACGGGCCCAGCAGCCTTTCCGCGCCAATATAGACGGCCGCGGCGCCACTTCCGCCTCCAAGCACGGTTACGCCCGCGAGAACCAGAAGGAGCTTTCGCGGAATGCGGGACACGATCGTTTTTATCCGCAAAGCTCCGGCACTCCAACCTCATGACGCAAATACTGATGGGACGGTGGAGCGACAGTGCATCAAGGTTCTTGACGAAGATTTAAGCGGAACCTTCGGATGTCCGGATCATTCCTCTTTTAGTCGAGCTAACATGCGAATGACTTGCATCAGCGGTTGATTTCTGATTTTTTGATGACTACTGGTATTGCAACTTAATTGCAAAAGAGGTTGATTTGGCGCATGACCCTCTCCCTTCTCCGCGGCCTCGCCCTCGTGGCGCTCATCCTCGCTCCGGCGGCATCGGCTGTTGCCGGTGACAAGCCGAAGGTCGTGACGACCTTCACCGTGATCGCCGACATGGCCCGCAACGTGGCCGGCGACGCTGCCGATGTCGAAAGCATCACCAAGCCGGGTGCCGAGATCCATAACTACCAGCCGACGCCGCGCGACCTGCTGCGGGCACGCGACGCCGACCTCATCCTTCGCAACGGGCTGAACCTGGAGCTCTGGTTCGAGAGGTTCCTTGCCAATCTGGGCGACATTCCGAGCGTCACGGTTTCTGACGGCGTCGAGCCCATGGCGATTGCAGGGGGCGCATACGAAGGCAAGCCAAACCCGCATGCCTGGATGTCGCTCGACAATGCCGTCATCTACGTGGAGAACATCCGCAAGGGCTTGAGTGACGTCGATCCCGCCAACGCCGAGACCTATGCGGCCAATGCCAAGGCCTATACCGACAAGCTGAAGGCGGCGGTGCAGCCGATCCGCGACCGGCTTGCCGCCCTGCCGGAGGAAGAGCGCTGGCTCGTCACGAGCGAGGGCGCTTTCTCCTATCTCGCCCGCGATTTCGGCCTGAAGGAGCTCTATCTCTGGCCCGTCAACGCCGACAGCCAGGGCACGCCGCAGCAGGTCCGGGCTGTGATCGATGCCGTGCGCGAGCACAATATCAAGGTCGTCTTCAGCGAGAGCACCGTTTCCTCAGACCCGGCGGAACAGGTGGCGCGTGAAACCGGTGCCGCCTATGGCGGCGTCCTCTATGTCGACTCGCTGAGCGAGGAGGACGGTCCGGTGCCCACCTATCTCGACCTGCTCACGGTGACCGTCGATACCATCGCGAAGGGCCTTGCCTCATGATGATGGGCAAGATGAAGCCTGCGCCCGCCGGGCTGCTGGTGGACGATATCACAGTGGCCTACCGCAACGGCCTGACGGCATTGCGCCATGCAAGCTTCACCGTTCCCAGAGGAACGATCACTGCCCTCGTCGGCGTCAACGGCGCCGGCAAATCGACCCTGTTCAAGGCGATCATGGGCTTCGTCCCCCTTTCGGAGGGATCGGTTGAAATTCTCGGCATGCCGGCACGCGATGCGCTCCGCAGGAACCTCGTGGCGTATGTCCCGCAGGCGGAGGAGGTCGACTGGAACTTCCCCGTCCTGGTCGAGGACGTGGTGATGATGGGCCGTTACGGCCACATGAATTTCCTGCGGATACCTTCCCGCCGCGACCACGACATGGTGACGGAGGCCCTCGGGCGGGTGAACATGCTGGACTACCGCAAGCGGCAGATCGGCGAACTGTCCGGCGGCCAGCGCAAGCGGGTTTTCCTTGCCCGGGCGCTTGCCCAGGAAGGCCAGATCATCCTGCTCGACGAGCCTTTCACCGGCGTCGACGTCACCACCGAGGAGCAGATCATAGAACTCCTGAAGAGCCTGCGCGACGAGGGCCGGGTAATGCTGGTCTCCACGCACAATCTCGGCAGCGTTCCGGATTTCTGCGACCGCACGGTTTTCGTCAAGGGCACCGTCCTCGCCTATGGCAGGACGGAGGATACGTTTACGGAGGCCAATCTGGAGACGGCCTTCGGCGGCGTGCTGCGCCATTTCATCCTGAGCGGAACCGATCTGCACGACGACGCCGATCCCCGGCATCTCAAGGTCATCAGCGACGACGAGCGGCCCTTCGTCCTCTATGGCGACCGGCAGCAGAAGCAGAAGGCGCAGGACGATGCTCCAGACCCTTCTTGAACCCTTCGCCTATGATTACATGCGAAACGCCATCTGGGTCAGCGCGTTGGTTGGCTGCGTCTGCGGCTTCCTCTCGGCCTATCTGATGCTGAAGGGCTGGTCGCTGATCGGCGACGCGCTTTCCCATTCGATCGTGCCGGGCGTTGCCGGCGCCTATATGCTGGGCCTGCCCTTCGCGCTCGGTGCCTTCCTCTCCGGCGGGCTTGCCGCAGGCGCCATGCTGTTCCTCAACCAGCGCACCCGCTTGAAGGAAGACGCCATCATCGGACTGATCTTCACCTCCTTCTTCGGGCTCGGCCTGTTCATGGTTTCTCTCTCGCCCACCTCGGTGAACATCCAGACGATCGTGCTCGGAAACATCCTTGCGATCACGCCGGGCGACACGCTACAGCTCCTCATCATCGGTGGTGTCAGCCTCATGATCCTGGCGCTCAAGTGGAAGGACCTCATGGTCGCCTTCTTCGACGAGAACCATGCCCGCACCATCGGGCTCAAGCCCGGCCTCCTCAGGGTGCTGTTCTTCACGCTGCTGTCCGCCTCCACGGTCGCCGCCCTGCAGACGGTCGGCGCCTTCCTGGTGGTGGCCATGGTCGTGACGCCCGGCGCCACCGCCTATCTGCTGAGCGACCGCTTCCAGCGTGTCATCTTGCTTGCCCTTGCGATCGGTGCCGCGACCAGCTTCGTCGGCGCCTATCTGAGCTACTTCCTCGACGGCGCAACGGGTGGCATCATCGTCGTGCTGCAGACCGCACTCTTCCTCCTCGCCTTCCTGTTCGCGCCGAAGCATGGAATGCTGGCGGCGCGGCGCAGGATCCGGGCAACGCTAGAGGAGACGGCATGAGCGGCGTCCTCGACTTCATCGACCTTGCCACCTTCCCGTTCCAGATCGACTTCATGCAGCGCGCCTTCCTGGTGACGCTGATGATCGCCGTGCCGATGGCAATCCTCTCCTGCTTCCTCGTGCTCAAGGGCTGGTCGCTGATGGGCGACGCAGTCTCGCACGCCGTCTTTCCCGGTGTGGTGCTGGCCTATATCTTCTCCATCCCGCTCGCCATCGGTGCCTTCGCCGCCGGGATGACCTGCGCGCTGGCGACCGGTTTTTTGAAGGAGAACAGCCGCATCAAGGAAGATACCGTTCTCGGCATCGTCTTTTCCGGCATGTTCGGATTGGGCCTCGTGCTCTACGTCAAGGTGCAGAGCGACGTGCACCTCGACCATATCCTCTTCGGCGACATGCTCGGCATCACCACCTTCGACATGGCCGAAACCGCGCTGATCGCGCTCGCGGCGACGCTGTTCCTCGTCATCCTGCGCAAGGACCTGCTGGTGCAGTCCTTCGACGAACAGCATGCCAAGGCGATCGGCCTGCCGACCCGCCTGCTGCATTACGGGCTGCTCGCGGTGCTGTCGCTTGTCGTGGTAGGCGCACTGAAGGCGGTCGGCATCATCCTGTCGATCGCCTTGCTCGTGGCGCCGGGCGCCATTGCATTCCTGCTGACGCGACGGTTCGGGCTCATGCTTTTGACCGCGGTCGTCATTGCCGTCAGTGCCACGGTTCTCGGTATCTACCTGAGCTTCTTCCTCGACAGTGCGCCGGCACCCACCATCGTGCTCATGATGACGGCAATGTTCATCATCGCTTTCTTGAAGACGACGTCGGCGAACCGGGGGCGACCGGCTTCGTCTTGAAATAGGAGGCGGCCCCTCCGCGGAGACCGCCGCCCATGACAATGGCTGGCTTTGCCGAGGATCAGGCCGCAGCCAGTTCCTTCTTCACCATCTCGCGCAGCGCCACGAGGTCCTTGGCGAACGAACGGATGCCTTCGGCGAGCTTTTCCGTTGCCATGGCATCCTCATTGAGCATCCAGCGAAACGTCTTCTCGTCGATCGGCTGGAAGGGATCCTCGGTGATGTTGTCCGGCGACAGCTTGCGCTCCAGCTTTCCCTGGTCCTTGTCGAGCTCGTCGAGCAGCGCCGGGCTGATCGTCAGGCGATCGCAACCGGCCAGCGCCTCGATCTCCCCGGCATTGCGGAAGGAGGCCCCCATGACGATCGTCTCGATGCCGTTGGCCTTGTAGTAGTTGTAGATCTGGCGAACGGAAATGACGCCAGGATCCGTCTCCGCCGTATATTCCTGCCCGGTCGACTTCTTGTACCAGTCAAGGATGCGACCGACGAAGGGCGAGATCAGGAAGACCTTCGCATCGGCGCAGGCGACCGCCTGGGCCTTGGAGAAGAGCAGCGTCAGATTGCAATCGATGCCTTCCGTCTGCAGCACCTCGGCCGCCTTGATGCCTTCCCAGGTGGAGGCGAGCTTGATCAGGACGCGATCACGGTCGATGCCCCGCTCCTTGTAGGCTGCGATGATGCCGCGCGCCTTGGCGATGGAGGCCTCCGTATCGAAGGAGAGATCGGCATCGACTTCCGTCGAGACGCGGCCCGGCACGATATTGGCAAGCGCGGCCCCGACGGAAATCGCGAGACGATCCGCGACAGCGGCGATGACCGCATCCGAGCCGCCATTCTGCGATTTGCCCCAGGTGATGGCTTCCTTGACCGCATCGCCGAACGTCGGCGTACCGAGCGCCTTCAGGACGATCGTCGGGTTGGTCGTGCAATCGACGGGCTTGAGGCGTGCGACCGCTTCGATGTCGCCGGTATCGGCGACCACCGTGGTCATGGAGCGGAGCTGTTCGAGTTTCGACGTCATGCCGGAATCCTTCGGATCAAGGGGTAAGGGGCGGACGGGCCAGCGAGGGTTGTCCTCGGCTCGACTATCACCAGCCGAACATGGCCAAGTCAAGACATTTGCTCAACGCGATCGACATAAGTATCATGCTCCGGACAATCGGCATGCGACGGGAGATGTCTTGGCGAAACTCAGGCGGGAAACCCATCCGGGGATGACCGAAACCTCTTCACTGAGGCTGCGGGCGGCGTGGCTCTACTACAATCAGGGAATGACGCAAAAGGACGTTGCAGAACGTCTCGGCGTGAGCCGCTCGACCGTCATCCGCATGCTGGATGAGGCGATGAAGCGGTCGGAAGTGCAGATCTGGATCAATGCCGGAATCGACGACTGCCTTTCGCTTGCGGCGCGGCTGGAGCAGGCCTACGGGCTCGATGAGGCGATCGTCGTTCCGGAGCCGCGGGACGGCAAGGCGGAAGCCCTGGCGCAATCGGTGGGACTGGCGCTCGGCCAGTTTCTCTCGGAGGTCATCCATGACGGCATGACGATCGGCGTCGGCTGGGGACGGACGATGACGGCGTCGCTTTCGAGCTTCCGTCCGCCGCGGCGCTCCGACTGCAAGGTCGTCTCGCTTCTCGGCGGCATCGTCGCCGTGCACCAGACGAACCCGATCGATTACACCTGGCGGCTGGCCAGCCAGTTCGGTGCGGAATGCTATCTCTTCCTCGCCCCGCTGCTCGTCGATTCGGTCGCGACCAAGCAGGCCCTGATCGAGAAATGCGGGCTGAAGGCGATCTACGACCTCGCCGAACAGATGGATCTCGCCGTTGTCAGCTGCGGCGATATCGGCCAGCGCTCCACCTCCCTCTCCGAAGGTTTCATCTCGAAGACTGAGCTGGAAGAACTGGTCGCCGCCGGCTGCGTCTGCGACACGATGTTCAACTTCCTCGACACCGAGGGCCGCTCGGTCGATCATCCGATCAACGAGCGGGTGATGTCGGTCG
The DNA here is from genome assembly GCF_902153245.2 of Pseudorhizobium endolithicum. Taxonomy (GTDB): domain Bacteria; phylum Pseudomonadota; class Alphaproteobacteria; order Rhizobiales; family Rhizobiaceae; genus Neorhizobium; species Neorhizobium endolithicum. Next base: position 262,697 of record NZ_CABFWF030000012.1, on the reverse strand, counting down.
ATCTCGACACGCTGAAGAAGGCCAAGCACATCGTGCTTTCCTCCGGCGGAGCCCACCGCGCCCTCGCCATCCGCGCCACCATCCGCCGCATCGGCTGCAACACGCTGATTACGGACGAGGGGGCAGCGAGGGAGTTGTTGACGATCAGCGACTAAACATCATCCGGCCATTCACGCGCTCCGTGCTGAACAAACAGCACCTCCACATGGTTGTCTCGAATACGATAGGCAACGATGTAGCGCGTGCCCGAAACAACCAGTTCCCGCGTTCCCTCGATCTCGCCTGGCCGGCCGATGAAAGGGTTGGAGGAGAGCAGCACCTCCGTCCGGCCATGGATTTCCTTGACCAGGCGTGCGGCGGCACGCGGATTGCGCTCCGCAATGTAATCGCCGATCGTCCGTAATTCAGCGAGATAACGGCGGGTCCAGACGACCTTCACGAGGCATCACGGGGTATCATATCGAAGCAAGACGGCTGCAATCTCCGCCTCACTGGCAAAGCTGCCCCGGTCGGCATCGGCTATCCCTGCCATCACTCCGGCCACCCATTTTTCCTGCCATGCCAGCGAACGTCCATGCGACAAGGCATCTTCAATGATCTCGCTGCGCGTCCGTTTGGTGCGGGACGCGACCAATTCCAGGCGGCGGTCCAGATCGTCGGAAAGTTCGATGCTGCTTTTCATGGCCGTATCTTCTCACAGCGGCTGCATATGGCAAGAATGTTTCTAGAGCTTCCCCGCCTCCCAGCCGAGGATCGCCCGCTTTCGGGTCAGGCCCCAGTGATAACCGGTGAGCGCGCCACTCTTGCCGAGCGCCCGGTGGCAGGGGACGACGAAGGAGATGGGATTGCGGCCGATCGCGGCACCGACAGCCCGGCTGGCGGACGGCTGCCCGATATCGCGGGCGACGTCGGAATAGGTGACGGCCTTGCCGAAAGGGATCTTCAACAGGCTCTGCCAGACGCGCACCTGGAAGTCCGAGCCGATCAGCACGACCTTCAAGGGCTGGTCGGACGACCATTGCGAACGGTCGAAGATACGCCGGATATAGGGCGCCGTCGCCTCCAGGTCCTCGACATACTTGGCGTTCGGCCAGCGGCAGGTCATGTCTTCGAGACACGCTTTGTCGCAGCCGAAATCCGCGAAGGCGAGCCCCGCAAGGCCTCGATCGGTGGCCATCACCAGCGCGATGCCGAACGGCGAGGGATGGAAGCCGTAGCGGATGGTAAGTCCGCCTCCCCTTGCCTTCCACTCTCCGGGCGACATCGCCTCGTGAGTCACGAAGAGATCGTGGAGCCGGCCCGGGCCGGACAGGCCGACCTCGTAGGATGTCTCCAGCAAGGGCAGGCCTTCCCTACCCAATAGCCGCTTTGCGTGATCGAGGGTGACCGCCTGCAGGAAGGCCTTCGGCGATAGCCCTGCCCAGCGGGTGAAAACCTTCTGCAACTGGGTCGGAGACTGGCCGAGTTCCGAGGCGATCGCCTCCAGCGACGGCTGCTGACGGTAGTCGAGAGAGATGAGCTCGATCACCCGGCGCACCGTTTCGTAGTCTCCGCCATCAGGCGTCACGTCGAGCGCAGGTTGTGCGAGTTGGGCAACTGCGTTCATCGCGTTTCTCCTTTGCCCGAAGAATGCCGCGGCGGTCGACGCAAGACCACCCGTTTCTTGTGCGGCCTACAGTCTTTGCGTCACCGTTGCCAGCGCTCCGCGAAATGCCTTGGCGAAGCTTTCGCGGTCATCGGGATTGAGGAAGGACCCTATATCGGTCCAGCGCCCCTCCCCCGTCACATACATGGAGGTGATGCCGAATTCGTCATGACGGTTGACGCGGAAGCGCGCCCAGAACGGGTTGAAGCGGTGCTCCACCACCTTGCCCGCCGGCGAGAATTTGCGGATCGACAGCTTCGTCCGCGTGACCGTCACCTCCTCGCGGGCCCGGCCGGAGCGATAGCTGAGCTTGAAGGCGATATAGAGGGCCAGAAAGTCGAGCCCGAGGAACAGCCCGATCGGCCAGGCACCGGTCACCAGGAAGAAGACGCCGTAGATGAAGCAGATGCCGCCGGTCAGGATGAGCAGGACGTGAAACCCCGTCCGCCCGAGCGACCTGTAGGGCGTCAACTCGGCGGCAAAAACGGGCGGGTCATCGGTAATCTGCACGTTGCCTTCCCTCGCATGCGCTGGCAATAGAGACGATATGGTCATTCCGAAAACCAAGTCCAGCACGGCTTCTTCACAAAAATCAATTTCCGCCGGCACCCGCGCCCGCAGGCATATCCGCAGTCGCTATTCCAAGGCGGAAATGGAAGAAATCTTCCGCCGCTTCTCCATCCAGCGGCCGGAACCGAAGGGGGAGCTGGAGCATACCAATCCCTTCACCCTGCTCGTCGCAGTGGCACTGTCCGCACAGGCAACGGATGCAGGCGTGAACAAGGCGACGCGCGCTCTCTTCAAAGTGGCCGACACGCCGGAAAAGATGCTGGCGCTCGGCGAAGATGGCGTGATCCAGCACATCAAGACGATCGGCCTCTACCGCAACAAGGCGAAGAACGTCATCGCGCTGTCGCAGAAGCTGATAGCGGAATTCGGCGGTGAGGTTCCGAAGACGCGCGAGGAACTGGTGACGCTTCCCGGCGTCGGCCGCAAGACCGCCAACGTGGTGATGTCCATGGCCTTCGGAATTCCAACCCTCGCGGTGGACACCCATGTGTTCCGGCTGGGAAACCGGTTGCTGATGGCGCCGGGAAAGACGCCGGACGAGGTGGAGGAGCGCTTCCTCAAGGTGATCCCCAAGCAGTATCTTTTCCACACCCATCACTGGCTGATCCTGCACGGCCGCTACACCTGCAAGGCGCGCAAGCCGGAATGCGAGCACTGCGTGATCGCAGATCTCTGCAAATCGCCGGAAAAGACCTGCGACGTCCCGGCGCCGCTGGTCGAACTGCCGCCCCAGCGGATTGGTGAGGCGGTGGAATAGCGGCTAGGCCCTGTGCGCCCGGATGACCTCAAGGAACTGGTCGCCGTAGTGTTCCAGCTTCGATTGCCCGACGCCGGAGATGGAAAGCAGCGCCTCACGGTCTGCCGGCCGGCTGGTGGCGAAGGCGATGAGGGTGGTGTCGGGAAAGACGACATAGGGTGGAACCGACAGCGCCTTGGCAATCTCCAGCCGCGTCCGGCGGAGCGCCTCGAAGAGCTCCATGTCTGCGCCTTCGAGCGAGGAGCGCTTGGCGGCAGCAGCGGAACCCGATGCCTTCGCCGATCTGCCCGCCTTGGGCCGGTCCTTGCGGAAGCGGACTTCCCGTTCGCGTCGGAAAACAGATCGCGCATCCAGTCCCAGCTTCAAGGCTCCGAACGCCTCGTGGTCGACACTGACGAGCCCGGCGGCGAGAAGCTGGCGGTAGACCGACTGCCACGTCTTCGCCGCCACATCCCTGCCGGCGCCGAAAACCGGCATGTCGACATGGCCGAAGCGGATCGTCTTCTCGTTCTCGTTGCCGGTGAGCACGTCGATGAGGTGGCCGGTGCCGAACCTCTCCCCGGTGCGGTAGATCGCGGCAAGCGCCTTGATCGCCGCTTCCGTTCCGTCCCAGGTCTCGACCGGTTTGAGGCAGGTATCGCAATTGCCGCATCCCCCCGGATGCGCCTCGCCGAAATGCGCGAGGATTGCCTGGCGGCGGCAGCCGGCGGTCTCGCAGATCGCCAAAAGCGCGTTCAGCTTCGCCCGCTCCACGCGCTTGATCTCGTCGCTCGACTGGCCGCTATCGATCATCCTGCCGCGCTGGATGACGTCCGTCATGCCATAGGCCATCCAGACTTCCGACGGCAGCCCGTCCCGCCCCGCCCGTCCCGTCTCCTGATAATAGGCCTCCACCGATCCCGGCAGGTCGAGATGGGCGACATAGCGGACGTTCGGCTTGTCGATGCCCATGCCGAAGGCAACGGTGGCGATAAGGCAAAGCTCCTCCTCCTTGATGAAAGCGTCCTGATTGGCGTCGCGAACGGCACGATCCATGCCGGCATGATAGGCCAGCGCCCGGATGCCCTGGCCGTTCAGCCATTCGGCCGTCTCCTCCACCTTGGCGCGGGACAGACAATAGACGATGCCGCTCGAGCCCCTGTGTCGCGAGAGGAATTGCAGGAGCTGCTGGCGGGGCTGATCCCGCTCGACGATTTCATACGCGATATTGGGCCGGTCGAAGGAGGTGGTGAAGACCTCCGCCGATCGGAGCGCCAGCCGCTCGATGATATCGTCGCGGGTATGCGGATCGGCCGTTGCCGTCAGCGCCATGCGCGGAACACCCGGATAGAGATCGGCCAACTGCCCCAGCTCCCGGTATTCCGGACGGAAGTCATGCCCCCACTGGCTGACGCAATGCGCTTCGTCGATGGCGAAGAGAGCGATCTTCGCGGGACCGATCATGTCCCTGAAGCCGGGCGTCACGATCCGCTCGGGAGTAACGTAGAGAAGGTCGAGCGCACGCTCACTCAACGCACGGCGAATCTCGGAAAACTCCTCCGGGGAAAGCGAGGAATTGAGCGCGGCTGCGCGCACCCCGAGCTGCCTCAGCGCCTCCACCTGGTCGCGCATCAGCGCGATCAGCGGCGAAACGACGATCCCGACCCCGTCCCGGCAGAGCGCCGGCACCTGGAAGCACAGCGACTTGCCCGCGCCGGTCGGGAACAGAACGACGGCGTCCCCGCCCGACAGTATGCGGTCGATCACTGCGGCCTGCTGGCCGCGAAAGCTGTCATATCCGTAGACGTCCCGCAGCACGGCAAGCGGATCCCTTGTCGAAGGGCCTTCGAACAGAGGTGCGGTGATGGGGCTGGTTTGCGGCATGAGCTGGCTTTCGCGGGAGAAGATTCCCTTCTCCCATAGCACGCGCCGCCTTCGCAAGGGCGGCGGCGCCCGCTCCGTCAGCACATCATCCCGCAGACACGGGTGCCAGGCGGAAGGCGGGGTCGCGGCGCGAGATCTTCTTGTGGAGATGCACCATCAGCCCGGCCGCAAAGAGCGGCGTCAGCAGGTTGACGATCGGAATCGCCAGGAAGCCGGCGATCAGCAGGCCGGCCAGGAAGACGGTGCCGCGGTGCTTGGAGCGGAACGCGCGGGCCTCTGGCGGCGAACGAAACCGCATGGCAGCGAACTCGAAGAATTCGCGGCCGAGCAGGTAACCGTTCACCAGGAAGAAGGCGACGAGATTGATGCCGGGCACCAGGAGCAGCAGGAGGGCGACGATGTTGCCGAGGATGACCACGCCCAGGAACTGGAGCGAACTGATGATCGCCTGGCCAAGCGGCATGGCGTGGCCGGGTGTATCGGACGGGTAGTCGCGCTTCTCCACCACTTCCGCCACATCGTCGAGGAACAGGCCAGCGATCAGCGCGGTGATCGGTGCGATCAGAAGCGCCAATGCCAGCGCCAGCCCGATGCCAGCGAAGATCGTGGCAATGAAGGTCAGCCAGCCGGCCCAGTCCGGCACATCCGGCATGTAGACCGCGAACCACGGCCAGACGACGGTGACGAAGGTCTGCCGCAGGGCCAGCCACAGCCCCACGAGGACGAGAATGGTCAGCCCCAGGACCTTCCAGAAGACGGACCGGGTCTCCGGCGCGAAGAGGTTCACGAGCGAAAGGCGAGCGGCGTCGAGGATCATGAAGCGTCTCCGGTTGCCGTGAAGATGTAGGCGCCCCGAACCGGTGGAACAAGCGCCGGGCCCGCGTCAGCCCTGACCGCCGGTCTCCAGCGAAGCGCCCGGCAGGTAAAGCAGGACCGGCCTGATTTCGTAGACGGCCGTTGGATTGGCGCGGCGAAGCTCACGGGCCGCAGCGATCGCACCCTCGATATCGGGAAAGTCGACGACATAGAAGCCGAGAAGCTGTTCCTTGGTCTCGGCGAAAGGGCCGTCGATCACCATGCCGTCGCCCGCGCCTCGGAGCGTCACCGCCTTTTGGGTGGGGCCGAGACGCGCGGCCGGACCAAGCGATTTCTCCCGCACGAGACGGTCGTTGATCCGGAGCAGTTCGGTCATGAGGGCCTCGTCCTCCTCCTTGCTCCAGGACTCCACGATACCTTCGGCGTGATAGGCGAGGATGGCGTAGTACATGGCTGGCCTCCAGAGATGCATCACCGCCGGCGGCGGCAGGGTTAAACGATGCTGTTCAGTTCGTCCCGGTGCCGGATCATCGTCAGGAACCGGCGATAGTCCCGATCGTAGTGTCCGGCGCGGCCGAACTCGGGCAGGAGCTCGCGTCCCGGCGCCGCCATCCTGCGTCCTGCCTCGGCCACATCCGCATATACGCCGCCCGCCGCGGCGGCGGTCATGGCGGTGCCGAGGAGCACCGCGTCCTGCGTCTGCGGCACGACCACCTTTCGGCCTGTCACGTCCGCATAAAGTTCGAGAAGCAGCGGATTATGGACGTGGCCGCCGGTGACGTGCAGGGCCTCGAAACGATAGCCATATTCCTCCATGGTATCCAGGATATGCCGGATACCCAGCGCGATGGCGACACAGGTCCTCCAGTAGAGGCGGCAGAGACCGTCGAAGGACGTATCGAGGGTGAGCCCGCTGATGACCCCCCTCACATGGGGATCGGCCAGCGGCGAGCGGTTGCCGTGAAAGTCCGGCAGCATGTGCAGACCGCATGCCAGGTCCGTTCCCTGCTCCGCCCGCAGCTGCCGGACCCGCGCCACGATGCTGCCGTGAAGATCCGCATCCGGCTCGCCTCCCGCAGCATGCATCCGCACGACGTGGTCCAGGAGCGCTCCGGTCGCCGACTGGCCGCCCTCCACCAGCCAGTGCCCCGGAAGTACCGCCTCGTAATAGGGACCCCACAAGCTGCGGCCGGGTTTTGCGTCGGCAGAAAGGGAGACGATGCAGCTGGACGTGCCGCCGATCAAGGCCACAGCCTGTTCCAGGGACTTTCCCTCCCCCGCGCCTGCAAGCACGCCGAATGCGCCCGCATAGGCGTCGATCAGGCCGGCCGAGACGCAGCAACCGGTATCGAGGCCGAGCTCCCGCGCGGCGTCGACCGAAAGCCTGCCGACGCTCTTTCCGGCCGCCACGGTAACGGCCGGAAGAGCACCCCGCGCAAGCACGTCTTCCAGTCCGGCAAGCACCAGAAAATCCTGGCGCCAACCCTCGTCCTCGTGCGCCAGATAATTCCACTTGGCGGTCAGCGTGCAGCGGGAACGGGCGGTGGATCCCGTCGCCCTCCACGTCATGAAATCGGCCAGATCGAAGAAGTGACCGGCGCGCGCCCACGTCTGCGGCAGGTTGCGCTTCAGCCACAGGAGCTTCGGCATCTGCATCTCCGGGGATAGGGAGCCGCCGGAGAACCCCAACACCGGATGGCCCGTAGCCGACAGGTCCTCCGCCTCGAGCATCGCCCGATGATCGAGCCATACGATCGTATCGAAGCGATCTTCCCCGGTGGTCGATACCGTCAACTGCCCGCCGTCACCGTTTCGCACGACGAGCGAACACGTGGCATCGAAGCCGAGGGCAGCGATCCGTTCCGGGCCGATGCCGGCTTCGGACATGGCGGTTCGCACGGCATGGCAGGTCGCCCGCCAGATATCTTCGGAGTCGTGCTCGGCATGGTCCTCGCGCGGCCGCTGCATCACGATCGCATGCTTTGCCCGGGCCAGAAGTCGCCCGGTGCGATCGAAGACACCGGCGCGGGCGCTTGCCGTGCCGATGTCGACCGCCACCACGTGATCTCGCATCAGGACCTGTTCCCTGCCCCCTGGGCTCCTCGGATGCCTCGCACTACGGCTATATCGCGTGCCGGGGACGTCCGGCGGGGCCTTCCGCATGTTTTCGGACAAGGTGGATCAAATCCGGCATCGCGTCAAATGTGACGTCGGGTGCAAGAGCTGCCACGCGCTCCCGGTAGCCGGGCGCCCCGGCATGGGACCCGCCGATAAAGGCGAATACGGTCATCCCGGCGCGGCGCGCCGCCTCGATGCCCGCGGGACTGTCTTCGACCACGATGCAATCGGCAGGTTCGGCCCCCATGGCGTTCGCCGCATGGAGGAAGAGATCTGGCGCCGGCTTGCCGCGCTCGACCATGCTGGCGCTGAAGATGTGTGGTTCGAAGCGCTCCAGAAGACCCGTGAGCGACAGGGAAAGGCGGATCCGCTCCGGCTGGCTGGAGGACGCGACGCATCTCGGCCAATCCAGCCCGTCCAGCGCCGCCGCGACCCCCGGCACCGGCTGCAGACTCAGGCGGAACCGGTCGTAGAGGTGGTGGCGAAGGTCTTCCAGGAACGCGCCATCGATACTGTGGTCGAAGTCTTCGTGCAGGATCTGCGCCACGGTGGAGAGGCTGCGCCCGAGGAAGCGGGCATAGGCCTGGTCCTCGCTGATGACGACGCCGCGCCGGGTCAGCGCCTCGACCAGAACGCCGACCGAAAGCGGCTCGCTGTCCACCAGCACGCCGTCGCAATCGAAGATCAACAGTAACCGCTCCCCTTCCACCCGAGCCTTACTCCCTACCTCGCCAGAGCATCCGAAAGATAAAGCTCCAGCGTCTTCGCCGTTCCCTCGGCCCAGAGCGTCCTGACCGCATGGGAGAAACGGCGGCGGAACAGCTCGGAATGGGCAACCTCTCCGAAAATCTCGTCGAAGACGAGGAAGGCCTCCGGGTTGTCCCTGGCCTGCCTTGCAGCCGCCTGGAGCTTGTCGGCGCTTGTATCGTTGAAGATGATCTGCTTGCCGCTGTCGCTGGTGCCTTCGAAGTAGCGGCACCAGAGCGCCGAGACGAGCGACAGGCCGACGATGTCCTTGCCCTCGCGCAGCCGGTCGGCGGTCGACGGAAGGATGAACTTCGGCTGCCGGTTGGAGCCGTCCTGAGCAAGACGCGGAATGGTGTCGCCGATCTTGGGATTGGAGAAGCGGCGCTCGATCAGGCCGTAATACTCGTTGAGGTCGGTATCCGGCACCGGCGGCACGATCGGGATGATCTCCTCCTTTTCCAGCTTTGCCAGGAAGGCCCGGATCAGCGGATGCTCCATCGCCTCGTGGACGAAATGGATGTCGAGGAGTGCGGCAGGATAGGCGATCGCGGCATGCCCGCCGTTGAGGATGCGGATCTTCATGTGCTCGTAGGGAGCGACGTCCGGTACGAACTGGACGCCGACTTTCTCCAGCGGCGGGCGGCCGGCCGGGAAATTGTCCTCCATCACCCACTGCTTGAATTCTTCGCAGAAGACCGGCCAGTTGTCCTCGATACCGAAGGTATCCCGCAGGAAGTCCATCTCGCGCTGGCCGGTTGCCGGCGTAATGCGATCGACCATCGAGTTCGGGAAGGCGACGTTACCGGCAATCCACTCGGCGAAGGCGGGATCGGACAGGGCCGCGAGACCCACTACCGCATTCTCAGTCACTTCACCGTTGCCGGGAATGTTGTCGCAGGACATGATCGTGAATGGCGCAAGGCCTGCCCCCCGGCGACGCTTGAGGCCGGCTACGATGAGGCCGAAGACCGTCTTCGGCCTGTCCGGGTTCTGGCCGTCATGGAAGATGGCCGGATGGCCTGGGTTGAACGCACCAGACGCGTCTATGAAGTAGCCGCCTTCCGTAATCGTCATCGAGACGATCCGAATCCGCGGGTCGGCAAGCGCAGCGATGATCTTGTCGGTATCGGCGGGGGCAATGATGTCGATCATCGGCGCCGTGACGCGAGCCGCCGTCCTGTTGTTGTCCTGCTCGACGACAGTGGTCAGGAAATCCTGCCCGGCGAGCTTCTCGCGCATCCGCGCGTCGGATGGCATCACGCCCGCACCGACGATGGCCCAGTCCAGCCCGTGGCCCTTGTTGAACAGGTCGTCGAGATAGACCGCCTGGTGGGCGCGGTGGAAGTTGCCGACACCGAAGTGGAGGATGCCGGGCGTCAGCATGATCGGGTCATAGGCCGGGACAGCAGCCATGTGGGCAATCTCACCCAGCGCCGCCGATGATAGTTTCACTGCCATTGCTTGCTCCACTCCGACGCTAGATCGCCAGGCCTTGCTCATCGAACCGATGAAGCTTCGTTTCGTTCGGCGTCAGATAGATCCGGTCACCGTGACGAGCTCCAAACTCGCCGTCACAGCGCGCGTTGACCTGGCCAATCCCATCGACGTTGACATGGAGGAAGGTGTCGGACCCGAGGTGTTCCGCGACGGTCACTATTCCGCTCCACAGGCCGCTCTCGTGAGACAGCGCGAAGTGCTCGGGACGGACACCGACGGTCTTGGCACCCTTTGAGCGGGCAAACTCGCCCTCGATCAGGTTCATCCGCGGGGAACCTATGAAGCCGGCCACGAAGAGGTTGCGCGGTTTGGAATAGAGCTCCAGCGGCGAGCCCACCTGCTCGATGTTGCCGCGGTTCAGCACGACGATCTTGTCGGCCATCGTCATGGCCTCCACCTGGTCGTGGGTCACGTAGATCATCGTCGTCTTCAACTGGTTGTGCAGTTCGCTGATTTCGAGCCGCATCGTGCCGCGAAGGGCGGCGTCGAGGTTGGACAGCGGCTCGTCGAACAGGAAGGCTGAAGGCTCGCGGACGATGGCGCGGCCGATCGCGACGCGCTGGCGTTGGCCGCCGGAGAGTTGCGACGGGCGGCGTTCCAGATAGTCGGTCAGGTTCAGGATGCCGGCGGCATCGCTGACCTTCTTGTCGATGACCGCCTTGTCCACCTTCGCCATCTTCAGCGGAAAGGCGATGTTGTTGCGCACGCTCATATGCGGGTAGAGCGCATAGGACTGGAAGACCATGGCAAGCCCCCGCTGCGCCGGCGCCTTCTGCGTCACGTCCTGGCCATCGATCAGGATCCGGCCGCCGCTGACGTCCTCGAGCCCCGCGATGAGGCGCAGGAGCGTGGACTTTCCGCATCCGGAGGGGCCGACGAAGACGACGAACTCCCCATCCCGGATTTCAAGGTCGATGGACGGGATGACCTTGGCCTCCCCGAAGGATTTCGACACGTTGCTGAGCGTGATGCTGCCCATCTTCGTCTTCCCCTACTTAACCGCGCCGAAGGTGAGGCCGCGAACGAGTTGTTTCTGGCTGAACCAGCCCATGATCAGGATCGGCGCGATCGCCATCGTGGAGGCGGCCGAGAGCTTTGCCCAGAACAGGCCCTGCGGACTGGAGAAGGAGGCGATGAAGGCCGTCAACGGCGCCGCATTGGTGGTCGTCAGGCGGATCGTCCAGAAGCTTTCGTTCCAGGCGAGGATGATGTTGAGGAGGAGGGTCGAGGCGATCCCCGGCACCGCCATCGGCGTGAGCACGTAGACGATCTCCTGCCAGAGCCCCGCGCCGTCCATGCGCGCGGCTTCGAGGATCTCCCCCGGTATCTCGCGGAAATAGGTGTAGAGCATCCAGATGACGATCGGCAGGTTGATCAGCGTCAGCATGATCGCCAGGCCGATGCGGGTGTCGAGGAGACCGAAGTCGCGAAACATCAGGTAGATCGGCACCAATACTGCGACTGCCGGCATCATCTTCGTCGACAGCATCCACATCAGCACGTCCTTCGTGCGCTTTGTGGGCGAGAACGCCATTGCCCAGGCGGACGGGATGCCGATGATCAGCGCCAGGATGGTCGAGCCGACCGACAGGATCACCGAATTCATGAACGGCTTGATGTAGTCCCGCTGGGTCTGCACCGTCACGTAGTTCTCGAACGTGCCGGAGGGGATGAGGCTGAAGCCAGCGATCGCCTCGGGCTCCGTCTTGATGCTGGTGATCAGCGTGTAGAGGATCGGAAAGAAGATCACGAGCGCGACCGCCCAGGCGGCAGCGGTGGCGATGACCTTGTGGCGGGTGGTGACTGCGCGTGCCATGATCGGCTCCTATCGGTCCAGGTTCCGGCCCACCGCACGCATCAGAAAGATGGCGACGATGTTGGCGAGGATGATGGCGATGATGCCGCCGGCCGACGCACCGCCCACGTCATAGCCGAGCAGCGCGGTGCGATAGATCAGGAAGACCAGGTTGGTGGAGGCGTAGCCGGGACCGCCATTGGTGGTGACGAGGATCTCCGCATAGACACCGAGCAGGAAGATCGTCTGGATCAGGATGACGACGGTGATGGCCCGAGCGAGATGCGGCAGCGTCAGGTAGATGAAGCGGTTGAAGACATTGGCGCCGTCCATCTCCGCCGCCTCCTTCTGCTCGCTGTCGAGCGACTGCAATGCTGTCAGCAGGATCAGCGTCGCGAACGGCAGCCATTGCCAGGCGACAATGATGACGATGGAAAGCAGCGGATACTGCGCGAACCAGTCGACCGGCTGCAGCCCAAAGAAGCGGTTGAAATCGGCCAGCACGCCGTAGCCGGGATGCATGATCATGTTCTTCCACACCAGCGCGGCGACCGGCGGCATGACGAAGAAGGGCGAGATCACCAGGATGCGGACGATGCCCTGCCCGAAGATCGGCTGGTCGATGAGGAGCGCGATCAGCGTGCCGCCGATGACGGTGATGAGGAGCACGCCTCCGACGATGACGAGCGTATTCCAGATCGACTGGAAGAAGGCCGGATCGGAATAGAAGAACTTGTAGTTGAACAGGCCCGCGAAGCTGACATTGGCCGGATTGAGCAGGTTGTAGTTCTGAAACGAGAACCACAGCGTCATGGACAAGGGCACGATCATCCAGACCAGCAGGAGAATGACGGACGGCGCCATCATCAGGCGTGCCAGTCCTTTCGTATTCTGCGTTGCCATACCGGCGTCCTCCCTCCAAATGCCGTTGACTTTTTATCTCGAAGACCGAGCCGGCATGTTCTTCGTTCAATGAGGCAGACTGGAAAAGGCCGCCCGGCTCCAGGCCGGACGGCAAGCGCTCGGGAGGAGCTTACTTGATGTAGCCGGCGCGGGTCATCTCGCGCACCGTCGCGGACTGCGCCTGGGCCAGCGCATCGTCCACCGACGACTGACCTGCGACCACCGCCGAGAAGAGCTGCCCGACATTGGTGCCGATCGCCTGGAATTCAGGAATCGCCACGAACTGCCCGCCCGTATAGGGAACCGGCTTCACCGAAGGCTTGGTGATGTCGGCGGCCTGCATGGCAGCAAGGGTCGGCTCCGCGAACGGCGCCGCCTTCTTGTATTCCTCGTTCTCGTAGAGCGAGGTGCGCGTACCCGGAGGAACGTTGGCCCAGCCTTCCTTGGATGCGACGAGCTCGGTGTATTCCTTGCTTGTCGCCCATGAGATGAACTTCTGGGCGGCCTCGGCGTTCTTCGAGCTCGAGGGGATGGCAAGGTTCCACGACCACAGCCAGTGACCGTGATTGTCCACGCCTTCCTTCGAAGGGAAGATCGCATAGCCGACCTTGTCCGCGACGGTCGAATCCTTCGGGTTGGAGACGAAGGAGGCTGCGACGGTCGCATCCATCCACATGCCGCACTTGCCCTGCTGGAAGAGCGTCAGGTTCTCGTTAAAGCCGTTGGAAGAGGCACCGGCCGGGCCGGCATCCTTCATCAGGTCGACGTAAAACTGCAGCGCCTCCTTCCACTCCGGCTGGTCGAACTGCGGCTGCCAGTTCTCGTCGAACCAGCGTCCGCCGAACGAATTCGTCAGCGCGGTGAGGAAGGCCATGTTCTCGCCCCAGCCGGCCTTGCCGCGCAGGCAGATGCCGTTGATGTCGGCATCACGGTCGGTGATCTTGCGAGCTGCATCCCCGATGAATTCCCAGGTCGGGCTTTCCGGCATCTTCAGCCCGGCCTTCTCGAAGAGGTCGGTGCGATACATGATCATCGCCGACTCGCCGTAGAACGGCGCGGCATAGAGCTTGCCGTCGACCGACAGGCCGCCGCGGATCGCCGGCAGAAGGTCATCCACGTCGTAGGAATCGCCAAGGCCGTTCAGTTCCATCAGCCAACCCTGCTTGGCCCAGATCGGAACCTCGTAGTTGCCGATGGTCAGGATGTCGTACTGGCCGCCGCCCGTTGCGATGTCGGTGGTGACGCGCTCACGCAGGACGTTTTCTTCAAGAGTTACCCATTCGAGCTGGATGTCCGGGTTCTTGGAGGTGAAATCCTCCGTCAGCCCCTGCATGCGGATCATGTCGCCATTGTTGACGGTCGCGATGGTGAGGGTTTCGGCCGAAGCCATGCCGGCAAGGACCAGCGCCGAGCAGGCGCCCAGCAGAATCGTCTTCAGTGTCATATCTTCCTCCCAGAAGATGGAAACGAGCATTCGCTTTGCCCGTGAGCAATTACCCACCTTTGAGCCTCGCAAGTCAACGGCGATTCGATGCTGCACTGCAGCACGTGCAAACAAGCTCCTGAATTGATGGAAAAATTTCTGCTTAACTGCCGAGCAATTGCTCGGCAGTCGCTTCGTCGGTGATCAGCCCGTTGATGAGCCTGCCCTTCAAGGCCGCCCGGACCGCCCCCAGCTTGCGTCGCCCCTGCGCCAGTCCGATGACGCAGGAGGTCTCGATGGACGGGATCGGCACGCTGGCGACGCGCTCGTTGACCGATTCCCGCAAGAGCCTGCCGTCGTGATCGAACATCCAGCCGCAGATCTCGCCGGCCGCGCCGCTTTCGACGAGGCGCGCCATTTCCTCTCGCGCCAGGAAGCCGTCGACGCAGAGCGGACCCTCGGGACCGAGTTCGCCGATCCCGACGAAGGTCACGTCCGCCTTGGCGCCCAGCGCCAGCGTCGAGCGCACGAGCGCCTGCTCGTGGAGCGTCTCCCGCTCCTCCGCCGAGGAGCAGAGCACCGGCAGCGGCATCGGGAAATGCCGCGACTTGATGGCATCGGCCATCGAGAAGATGACGTTGTAGTAGGCCGCGGACCCGTCCGGTCCGATATTCCCGGTGAGCGAGACGATCCGGTGTTGCGGGCATTCCATCGGCGGCAGCTGGTCCACGGCGGCCTTCAGCGTCCGTCCCGTCCCGACGGCGAGGATGATCGGCTCGGGGCGCTTCAGCCAGCGTTCGATTTCGGCGGCTCCCGCCTCTGCTATACCCACGGTCGCGGATGTGCCGGCGGGATCGCTGGGCACGACTTCCACCTGCCGCAGGCCGAACCTCCCCCGCAGCGCCTCGCCCAGTTCGAGGCAGGCGGCGATCGGATGATCCAGCCTCACCTTGATCAGGCGCTCGGCCACGGCCAGCGAAACCAGGCGCTGCGCCGACTGGCGCGATATTCCCATGGCGGCTGCGATCTCGTCCTGCGTGCGGCCGGCCACATAGTAGAGCCAGCCCGCCCGTGCCGCATCGTCCAGCCTTCCATGAATGTCGGACCGTTTGGCCATATCACGTCCTCCGCCGCAGTGTTGCTGCCATGCTTCGCCGCCGCATGTCAAACATCCGGACGGACGCTGCGGCGTCAGGAGACCTGCACGAGATGGCCGGCTGAGACTTCCCGGTATTGCCTTGGAGGAGGAACGTAGCCGGGCGGACGGATCGGGCTCCTGATCTCGTCCACTGCGGTGTTGCGCTTGATTCCCCGGCGCGAGGGATCGGGGATCGGCACCGCCGCCATCAGCTTGCGCGTATAGGAATGCTGCGGGTTCTCGAAGACCGCGGCGCGCGGCCCGATCTCCACGATCTCGCCGAGATACATCACGGCGACGCGATGGCTGACCCGTTCGACGACGGCCATGTCATGGCTGATGAAGAGATAGGCGAGCTTGAGGCTCTGCTGCAGGTCGAGAAGCAGGTTGCACACCTGCGCCTTGATGGAGACGTCGAGCGCCGACACCGCCTCGTCCGCCACGATCACCTTCGGATCCAGCATCAGGGCACGCGCGATGGCGATGCGCTGCCGCTGCCCGCCCGAGAACTCGTGCGGAAAGCGCCCCATCATGTCCGCCGACAGACCGACCTTCTCCAGAAGATCGGCCGCCTTGTCACGGGCCTGGCCCTTCGTGCCCAGCCGGTGCTCCAGATAGGGCTCCATGACGGCGGAGCCGATGCTCATGCGCGGGTTGAGGCTGGCAAACGGATCCTGGAACACCATCTGGATCGAGCGGCGCATGCTGCGCAAGCTGGTCTTGTCGAGTTGCAGGACATTGTAGCCGTCGATCGTCACGTCGCCGCTCGTGGGTGTGATCAACCGGGTGACGGAGCGACCCGTGGTGGATTTTCCGCAGCCCGATTCTCCGACCAGGGCCAGTGTCTCTCCTTCGAAAAGCTGGAAGGACACCTTTTCCACCGCATGAACGGCGCCCGTCTTGCGGCCGAACAGCCCGGAGTGAATGTCGAACCGGGTCGTGAGGTTCCTGACGTCGACGATCGGCAATTTGTTCCTGGCGACCGTATCCGTCACCTCCTGAAGTTCGACCTGCTCGCCGGTTTCGATGCTGATGCTCGGAAAACGCAGCGGCAGCTTGCGGTCCGCCATGGAGCCCAGCCGCGGCACCGCCGAAAGAAGCGCCCGCGTATAGGGGTGCCGGCCACGGAGGAAGATTTCGCCGGTCGGCCCTGTCTCGACCGCCTCGCCCCGGAACATCACGATGGTCCGATCCGCGACTTCCGCGACCACGCCCATGTCATGGGTGATGAAGAGGACGGACATTCCCTCCTCGTCCTGCAACGTCTTGATGAGATCGAGAATCTGCCCCTGGATCGTGACGTCGAGCGCCGTGGTCGGCTCGTCCGCGATGAGCAGCTTCGGCTTCGACGCCAGCGCCATGGCGATCATAACGCGCTGGCGCATCCCGCCCGAGAACTGGTGCGGAAACTCGTCGTAACGATCCTTGGCGTTGGGGATCCTTACCTTTTCCAGAAGCCGGACCACCTCCGCCCTCGCCTCGGACTTGCTTATGTCCTTGTGGACGGTCAGCGCCTCTGCGATCTGCTTGCCGATCGGGAAGATCGGGTTGAGCGACGTCATCGGCTCCTGGAAGATCATCGAGATCTCGTTGCCGCGCACCTGCCGCATCTGCTCGTCCGGCAGCGTCAGGAGTTCGCGCCCCGTGAGCCGGACGCTGCCCTCGACGCGGCTGGAGTTCTTCGGCAGAAGACGCATGATGGAAAGCGAGGTCACGCTCTTTCCCGACCCCGACTCGCCGACGATGGCCACCGTCTCCCCCGGCGCAACGTCGAACGAAATGTCCTTGACCACCGGTCGCCACCGGTTCTCGACCTTGAAGGACGTGGTCAGGTTCCGGACCGAGAGCACCGGCTGCGTCGAACCGCTCACCTCCTGGGACGCCGTTTCCGCAAGCGACATGCGATACTCCCGTTCTGTGGACGTGGATCGTCAGGCGGCGAGGGCCGTTTCGGCGAGGGTGACCCAGTAGCTGATGCCGTAGGGCAGCGCCTCATCATTGAAATCATAGGCCGGATTGTGAAGGTTGGCCGTGTCGCCGTTGCCGATGAAGATGAAGGCGCCGGGACGGCGCTCCAGCATGTAGGAGAAGTCCTCCGCCCCCATATGCGGCGCCATGGCCATGTCCACCGTGTTCGGCCCGCCGACCTTGCCGGCCACCTCGGCGGCAAAATCGGTCTCGGCATCGTGGTTGAACGTGACCGGATAGCCGCGACGATAGTTGATCTCTGCCGAGGCGCCGTGGGCAAGCGCGGTCGCCTGCACCACGTCCTTGAGGCGCTTCTCGGCGAAATCCCGCGTTTCCGGAAGCAGTGTGCGGACCGTACCGCCCATCGTCACAGTGTCCGGGATGACGTTGTTGGCCTCACCGCCGTGGATGGAGGCAACCGTCACGACCAGCGAGTGCAGCGGGTCCGTCTGCCGCGACACGATCGACTGCAGCGCCAGCACCACGTAGGATGAAACCAGCACCGGATCGACGGAGTGATGGGGCTGGGCCGCATGGCTGCCGCGCCCGTTGATGGTGATCTCGAACGTATCCGCCGCCGCCATGACCGAGCCCTTGCGGATGGCGAACCGGCCGAGCGGCAGCCCCGGCGAATTGTGCATGCCGTAGACCTGGCCGATCCCATACTTGTCGAGGAAGCCGTCCTCCACCATGGCGAGCGCACCGGCACCGCCCTCCTCCGCAGGCTGGAAGATCAAGGCGACCGAGCCTTTGAAATTGCGGGTTTCCGCGAGGTACTGCGCTGCACCGAGCAGCATGGCCGTATGACCGTCGTGGCCGCAGGAATGAGCCTTTCCGGGAGTTTTGGAAGCCCAGGGCTTGCCGCTTGTCTCCAGGATCGGGAGCGCGTCCATGTCGGCCCGGAACCCGACGACCGGCCCCTCGCCCAGGCGTCCCTTGATGATAGCCACCACGCCGGTGCGGCCGACACCCGTCTCGACGACATCGCAGCCGAACGAGCGAAGCTTGTCGGCGACGAAGGCGGCGGTCTTGTGCACGTCGTAGAGGATCTCAGGGTGTTCGTGCAGGTGACGCCTCCAGCCCGCGACTTCCTCCTGCATTTCCGCTGCACGATTGAGCACAGGCATCCCGCGACCTCGTCTTTGGTTGTCGTTTTTCCCACTTTGTCCGCGGATATTGCGATGCCCTACGATCACTTTGCAAGCTTCAATTTTCCGACTTGAACGTAAAATAGGCCTATGCTTAGATGGCTCAAAATTTGGTCACGCACAACTGGGAGTGCGGGATCCGGCACGCACCTGCAGGCCATCCGAAGGAGGGACGTTTAGAAAGCCTTCTGCCAAATCAATCACATCACTCCATGCTGATACCGAGTTGGCGCTGAAGGAGCATTTTTCGCTTCCGACGCGCAATGCAACCTTTACGATAACGACAAAGGGGAACAGTAGCATGAGGAAAGTCAAGATCCTGCTCGCCGGAACGGTGGCGGCGCTCGCCGTCTCGGGGTCCGTGGCACACGCCGAAAGGGGCACGGACGGAGAGCTGAAGATCCTCTTCTGGCAGGCCGTATCGACACTCAATCCGTATCTCTCGGGTGGCACGAAGGAAGTCTACAGCTCGTCCATGGTGATCGAGCCTCTAGCCCGCTACGACGAGAAAGGCGAACTTACTCCGACGCTGGTGACGGAAATCCCCACGGCCGACAACGGCGGTGTTTCCCCCGACATGATGAGCATGACCTGGAAGCTCATCCCGGATGTCAAATGGTCGGACGGAACGCCCTTTACCGCCGAGGATGTCGTCTTCACCTGGCAATACTGCACGGCACCCGACGGCGGCTGCGCCCAGGCGGCGCAGTACGAAGGCGTCAAATCCGTAGAAGCGGTCGACCCGCAGACTGTCAAGATTACCTTCAGCGAACCGAAATACTATCCCTACAGCGCCTTCGTCGGTGCCCAGTCGCCGATCATCCAGAAGGCGCAGTTCAAGGATTGCGTCGGCGCCAAGGCGCCTGGATGCACATCGGCCAACTTCGGACCGATCGGCACCGGGCCCTTCGTCGTGAAGGACTTCAAGCCGAACGACGTGATCACCTTCGAGGCAAACCCGAACTACCGCGATCCCGCCAAGCCGGCCTTCGCCACGGTGACACTCAAGGGTGGCGGCGACGCGACGTCCGCGGCCCGCGCGGTACTCGAGACCGGCGAGTTCGACTACGCCTGGAACATGCAGGTCGAGCCCGAAGTCCTGGCTACTATGCTGCAGGCGGGCAAGGGCAAGATCGAGACCGCCTTCGGAACACAGGTCGAGCGTATCAACCTCAACTGGTACAACCCGGATCCGGCGCTCGGCGACAAGCGTTCAACCAAGGAAGCCGGTCCGCATCCCGCGCTGTCCGACCCCGCAGTCCGCCGCGCCCTCTCCATGGCGATCGATCGGACCATCATCGACGAGGCCGGCTACGGGGAGTCGGGCCAGCCCACATGCAACATCGTCCCCGCCCCGGATATGTACATATCCACGGCAAATGACTGGTGCCTCACCCAGGACATCGAAGGCGCCAAGAAGCTTCTTGACGAAGCCGGCTGGACGCCCGGCCCGGACGGCATCCGCGCCAAGGACGGCGTGCGCCTCTCCTTCCTCTACCAGACCTCGACCAATTCGGTCCGCCAAGCGACCCAGGAACTGGTGAAGGACATGTGGTCGCAGATCGGCGTGGCATCGGAACTGCGCAACGTCAGCGCCTCCGTCTTCTTCGGTGGCGATCCTGCAAGCCCGGACACCTTCCAGAAGTTCTATGCGGACGTCGAGATGTACACGAACAACTTCGACGGCACCGATCCTGAGAAATACCTGGCAGAGTGGCTTTGCGACAAGGTTCCTGGGCCGGAGAACGGCTGGCAGGGCCAGAACATCCCGCGCTACTGCAATCCGGAATACGACAAGCTAGTCGCCGAACTGGCCAAGACGGGTGACCTCGGAAAGCGCGCGGAACTGGCGAGGAAGGCCAATGACATGCTGACCGCCGAGGGCGCGCACATCCCGCTCATCCACCGCGGACAGCCTTCTGCCGTTTCGCTCAGCATCGAAGGCCTCAGGATGAATGCCTGGGATTCCGAACTCTGGAACGTCGCCGACTGGTCGCGCAAGAAGTGATGCCGTCCGCGGGGCCGGCTGGAAGGCCGGCCCCGCGGCTGCGCTACCTCCGCGCCGTCTGGAGACGCCTGCATGTTTACCTACACCCTTCGGCGATTGTTCTTCGCGATCCCGACCCTGCTGGTCATCAGCTTCGTGATCTTCGCCCTGCTCGACCTCGCTCCCAGCGATCCGACGGGCGACCTGCCTCTCACCATTCCTCCCGAGGTCCGCGAGCAGATCCGGGCCTCCCTCGGTCTCGACCAGACCTTCCTGATCCGCTACCTCAAGTGGCTGCAGCAGTTCTTCGTGAACGAGCCCCTGAACCTGCTGGAGAGCCTGACCGGCTGGCAGTTCGGCGACGGGGAGCGCATGCGCGTGCTGTCCTGGGCGACCCGAAGCCCGGTGGTGGACCTGATCGTCCAGCGCCTGCCGCAGACGCTCTGGGTCGTCGGGCTGGCCTACCTGTTCGGGATCCTCATCGCGATCCCGATCGGTGTGATATCCGCCTACAAGCAGTATTCCATCTTTGATCAGGTGGGCACCTTCGTCTCGATGGTCGGCTATTCCGTCCCCACCTTCTTCACCGGCATCGTGATGATCGTCGTCTTCAGCTCCTATCTGCAGTGGTTTCCGTCCGTCTACGATACCAATCTGCGGGTCACCGATCTCGACAGCCTGTGGCTGCAGGTGAAGCAGATGGCGATGCCGGTCGCGGTTCTGGCGCTCTACAACGCCTCGCAGATCACGCGCTTCGTGCGCGCTTCGATGCTTGACAACCTCAACCAGGATTACGTGCGGACCGCCCGCGCAAAGGGCGTCAAGGAGAAGGCGGTCCTTCTCGTCCACGTCCTTCGAAACAGTCTCATTCCCGTGGTCACGGTCGTCGCCCTCGGCGTCCCCACCATCTTCTCAGGCGCGATCATCACAGAGCAGATCTTCCGCGTGAACGGTCTGGGCCAACTGCTGATCACCGCAGTCCAGGGAGCCGATATTCCACTGGTCCAGACGCTGACCTTCATCTTCGCTTTGCTGATCGTCCTCTTCAACCTGATTGCCGACGTGCTTTACGGCATCCTGGACCCGAGGATCCGCTATGACTGATGCTTCCGCCACGGCACCCCTTCCCGGAATCGCGCCGTCCCGGTCGGTGGCCGGCGATATCTGGCGGCAGTTCCGCGCCCACCGGGGCGGGCTCGCCGGGCTTTTCGTCTTCGTCTTCATCGTGCTTGCCGTCTATGTCGGCCCCTATATCCACCAAGTGGCTCCCAACACGATCAACGTCCGGGAACGGAACCAGTGGCCGTCATGGGCGCATCCCTTCGGCACGGACAATCTCGGCAAGGACATGCTGGCACAGGTGCTGGCCGGCGGGCGGATTTCCCTCGCGGTCGGGATAACGGCCATGCTGCTGGCCCTTCTCCTCGGCACGCTGGTGGGCGTGCTGTCCGGCTATTTCCGGCGGCTGGACGGGCCGTTGATGCGCATGACCGACCTGTTCCTGGCCCTGCCGCTCCTGCCGCTGCTGCTCGTCATCCTGATGCTGTTCCGCGATACACTGCGGTCGGCCTTCGGTCCGGAGACTGGCATCTTCATCCTGATCGTGTTCGTGATCGGTATCACCAGTTGGATGCATACCGCCCGCATCGTCCGAGGCGATGTTCTCGCGGTGAAAAGCCAGGAATTCATCGTGGCCGCGAAGAGCAGCGGCATGCGCGAGCACCGGATCATCATCCGCCACGTCCTGCCGAACGTTCTGAGTTCGATCATGGTATCGGCCACGCTCGGCATCGCTTCGGCCATCATCACGGAATCGGCGCTCAGCTTCCTGGGGCTCGGCTTCCCGTCCGACTTTCCGACCTGGGGCCGCCTCCTATACGACGGCGCCAATTTCATGCAGCTAACGCCGTCCCGTGTCCTGTGGCCCGGACTGGCGATCTCCCTCACCGTCCTCAGCGTCAACTTCATGGGCGATGCGATCCGCGATGCGCTCGATCCCCGGGCCTTGAAGCGCTAGAGAAAGCCGGTCGGAAGAAAAATTCAAAAAAGTTTGCGGGCGACGGAACGTTCCCGAGATCTGGCCGTTATGTGGAGGTCTGGAAGCACCCCCCGTCCCCCGCCCTACAAAGCTTCCGGACGATACTCTTCAGTCCCCCTCGAAGAGATGAGTTGGCTCGGTTCCCCTGGAACCGGGCCAATTCTGCGTTTCCCCCTGCGGCAGGCAAGAGGCGTCACTCGTTCGCCGGCTCCAGAGGGAATGTCAGGTGATAGGAAATCCGCTGGCGGGAAATCAGGTATTCTGCCTTGCCGTTGACCGAAGCGGGCACGACCCGTTCGAGCACGGTGCTTCCGAAATGCGCCTTGAGCTGCTGCGTATTCTCGCCCGGACCATGACCCGGCTGCAGGGGCTCGTGCCAGACCATTTCCACCATGTCGTGATCGTCCACACGCTTGCGCATGCACGACACCTCTACCGGCAGTCCGCTTCGCAGCAGGGATCCGTGGCTGACGGCGTTCACGATCAGCTCATGCAGCGCAAGCCCCAGGTGCAATGATGCGTTCGGGCTGAGGAGCAGGTTGTCTCCGCTCACCTTCACGAGATGGCGGTTCTCGGGCAGGTACTTCTCCGTCTGCTGCTGCACCAGATCGAAGAAATAGGCGCCGCGCCAGCTGGAATCGGTGATCAGGTCCTGGGACTGCGACAGCGAATAGAGCCGGCCGCGAAACTTGTGCAGGAAAAGATCGAGCGATCCCGAATATCGTGCCGTCTGCAACGCGATGCTCTGGATGATGGCGAGAAGGTTCTTTGAACGGTGGCTGACCTCGCGCAGAAGCGCGCGCAGCAGCCGCTCCCTGTGCCGCTCCTCCGAGCGGTCCACGATGGTCGTCACGAGATGCAACCCGCCAAAGGCGAATTCCACGGCCTGCACCCTGAATTCGAAAAACTGCTCGGCTCCGACGACGACCTCAAGCTGGCCCTTGCGGCCGGGCTCCAGCATGTCCGCCTTCAACGCTGCGAGGCGCGCGGCGACATCTTCCCCGAAGAGCTGCATATCGGTAGGCGTGACGGAGTACTCCTTGGACCACACCTCTGGCAGGTTAGCGACGAGAAGATAGTTATACTCACCATCCTGGATGATGATGCTCGCGCCGAGATCGACCAGCGCAGGCATAAAAAACTCTCGCAACTTGTCATCACTCTGACCAGCTCGCTGCCATGTCAGCGGATGCACCAATTTGTAACTCCGTCTCGTTTCAAGGAAGGGGCTGCGGACATGCCGTCATACCCCGATCTGCCTGCATCGTTATAGAGACTGGCCATCGGGCCAACAACCCGCCTTTTCTCATATCACCTCGGGTCTTCGAGTGCGTCGGCCCTATCGCAGCGCAGAAAGCTCCTCGCTGCAAAGCGATCGCGAAGTCTGGCGCAAACCGGCACCCCGAGCCTTTGTTCCAAAGAGGGGCTGCGGACAAACATCCGGCGTCCCCTTTTGGTCATGGGGTTCAGGCAGCCGCCTTCACCGTTTCGTTGAAGAACAGGGCCTGGCTGATCAGGGCCTTCACCATGTCCGGGTTGAAGGGCTTCGTCACCAGGAACGCCGGCTCCGGACGCTCGCCCGTCAGGAGACGCTCCGGGAACGCCGTGATGAAGATCACCGGAACGTTCGAGGACTTGAGGATCTCATTGACGGCGTCGATGCCGGAACTGCCGTCGGCCAACTGGATGTCGGCGAGCACCATCTTCGGATTGGAACTCTGGAACAGGTCCACCGCTTCCCTATGGGTGCGCGCAATGCCGGTCACGCGGTGGCCGAGCTCCTGCACCATCTGTTCGATATCCAAGGCGATCAGCGGTTCGTCCTCGATGATCATGATGTCCGTGGCAACCTGTCGGGAGATTTCTCTGGATGCCTCGTCCAGAAGTTCGGTTGCCCTCTGGACGCTGACATCCAGCACTTCCGCAGTCTCTTCGATCGTGAAACCCTCGACGGACACCAGCAGGAAGGCGTGACGGGCCATGGAAGGAAGCGACGCCAGATTGGCGGCGGCCCGCTGTTCCCAGGCGAAGGGAGACTCGATCGGTCTGATCTCGATCGAAGTGGAACCAAAGATTGCCACGAATAGTTTGTAGAGCGAGACACGGTCCTTGGATGTTTCAGGAAAGATCGAAACATCGGCGATCAAAGCTTCCAATACCGCCGCCACATAGGCGTCACCGGAAGTCTGGGACCCGGTCACGGCGCGCGCGTATCGGCGCAGGTACGGAAGGTGTGATGCAACGCGTGTGGTAAGTGACATACAGAAATTCTCCCCTGATGCCCGACGGGCAATTACAGGAGGGGAACGTGGGGCCTGAAAAAAAGTTCCGCAAGGGGTGGAACTATTTTTCGGGCAATGCATTCTCTTGTCACGATATCGCAACAGGCTGCCGGCGTGATGAGTGACGACAACAGAAAAAAGCAGGACATGACCATCTCCCATCAAGACATAAGACCAGGATCGATGCCCCCAAACGCATCGATTTCCCGGAAGCTCCGCGAGTTTTACGACGCGGTGCAGGAAGAAGGCATTCCTGACCGTTTTCTGGATCTTCTGGAGAAGCTGGAAGACGCCGAGCGCAACGCGAAGTCGGTGAAGGTGAAATGACGATGACCGAGAACGACGATCGCGGCTTCAAGCGCGACCTTCTCGCATCCTTGCCCAATCTCCGAGCGTTCGCGGTATCGCTGACCGGCCGCCATGACAAGGCCGATGACCTCGTCCAGGATACGATCATGAAGGCTTGGGCGAACCAGACCAGCTTCACGGCCGGCACCAACATGCGCGCCTGGCTGTTCACCATCCTTCGCAACGAGTTCTACAGCCAGATGCGCAAGCGGGGCCGGGAGGTCCAGGATACCGACGGCCTGTTCAGCGAACGTTTTTCCGTGCACCCGGAGCAGTACGGCCGGCTCGACCTGCAGGATTTCCGAAAGGCGCTGGACAAGCTGCCCGACGATCAGCGCGAGGCGATCATCCTGGTCGGAGCGGCAGGCTTCGCCTACGAGGAGGCTGCAACGATCTGCGGCTGCGCTGTCGGCACGATCAAGAGCCGCGTCAGCCGGGCACGGACGCGATTGCAGGAACTGCTGGGGGTTTCCGGAGAAGGCGATTTCGGTCCGGACGCCGGTCATGCGGCCATTACGGCGCGCGCATTCGGCAGCTAGGCGTCCAGTTGGCCAGACGGTTGCGACAATCCGACAGCGAAAGCCAGTTCCTCATCAAGGAAGGGCTTCGTGACGAAGGCGAGGCCGCTCAATTGAGGCAGCCGGTCGCCGTAGCCCTTTGTCAATGTCGTGACGACGATGCGCGTGCCGTTTCTCTGGCGATCCCTTAGGATTTCCACGAGTTCGTCCCGCAGCAAATCGACGTCGATCACGAGGATGTCGTAACCGTCTTCTCCCAGCGCCAGAAGGTAATCATGCGGCGTGGCGATCCGGGTCGTACAGGTCATCGCGTCGGACAGTATGCGCTCGGCTTCCATCGCGACGAGATATTCACGCTCGACAATCAGGATCTTTGGGACAATGGGAATCACGCTCTCCTTCCGCAGAAACGCCTCTATGAGTGCCGTAACGGTGCTGGTCATTTAAAAAAGACACAGTAACGATGACCGGACTGCGCTAGTCGTTCGTTCCCGTTCCAGTGATTCTCATGGCCGTATCAAAGCCCGTCGTCCCTCCGCGTGTTCCGTGCCAGCGCTGTCCGCTCCGGCAGCGGCCGTCCTTCCGCGACTTCAGCGCCGACGAACTGGAGTTCGTCTCGCGCTTCAAGGTTTCCGAGACGCCTGCGGAGCCTGGAATGGCGATCATGGTGGAGGGGGAACGGAATCCGTCGCTCTATACCGTGCTCAGCGGCTGGGGCTTCCGCTACAAGATCCTCGAGGACGGGCGCCGGCAGATTCTCAACTATGTCCTGCCGGGGGACATGATCGGGCTGCAAGGCAATGTCATGCTGGAGATGCAGCATTCGGTGGAGGCCCTCACCCGCATGACCTTGTGCACGTTCGAGCGGGAGAGGTTTCCGAACCTCTTTCGCAACCATCCCTCTCTTGCCTTCGACATAACCTGGATCGCGGCTCGCGAGGAATCGATGCTCGACGAGCATTTGCTGAGTGTCGGCAGACGAAGCGCCCAGGAACGTGCGGCCTATCTGTTGGCCTTTCTGCACGCCAGGGCCGACGCGACCATGGGGGCCGACGGGCACGCACGGCAACTGCCGCTCACGCAGCAGCATGTTGCCGATACGCTCGGGCTTTCGCTGGTCCATACCAACAAGACGCTTCGGAAACTGATGGACCAGGGCCTTGTCCGCTGGCTCGACCGGGGATGCGAGATCGTCAACCCCGAAGGGCTCTATCGCGTAGCGGGATGGCACCCACCGGAGGAAGGGCACCGGCCGTTCATCTGAACGGCTAGCGCAGATCGCGGTCTATTCCGCCGGGATCGCTGCGGCCTCTTCCCAAGAGCGGCGCAACCTTGTCCATGTTCCTCATGGCGAGGAATCCCAGCCCTCCCGCTATCGCGATCAGGGCCAGGGGCCGCGACCGGGCGACCACAGGCAGTGCGGACAGGGCGGCCGTCACCATCAGAGCACGGCTTCCGCCGGTCGCCGCCGCCTGCCGCTTTCGCCTCTCCTCCGCCTTAGCCGTAGACCGGAGGACGAGGAAGAAGATCAATGCGAGAAGCAGCGCCCCACCGGCAACGACCAGCAATGCCCCTATCGCCCCAAGGCTTTGGGCGATGGCCAGGGCTGCAGCCGCCACCAGAGCGCCGTAGGCCGTGAGGACGAACAGCAGCACCAGCGCGTACAGGATCGCATTCCGCCGCAGCCGCTGGACGAACGCCGTGGCATCGATCGCGGCCAGGGATGCCAGAAGCGGGGCCAGTCCGGACAGCATCAGCGACGAGCCAGAAGCGCGATCAGGAAGCCCACGCCCGCCGCCATCGCAACGGCCTGCAGGGGATTGGTGCGGATCTTCCGTTCCAGATCCTTCTCAAGGGAAAGGGCCTGTTCGCGGGCAGCCTCGACCATCTGCATGGACGCATCGGTGGCGTCGTTCGTCGCCTTGCGCACGCGGCTGCGATAATCATCGGCCTTATCCGCACCGACGGCCGCGACGCTTCGCGCAAGAGCGGCGATGTCGTCGCGCAACTGCTGCAACTGAGCGTCGATGTCGCCTCGGGACGAGGATGCGGAAGAGCCTGCCGGCTCGTTGGAAGCGTTCACTGGTGCCATGTCCTTCTCCTGTACTGGTTTTGCGTCAGACTATCGGTCAGCGCCGGAGCTCTTTTGAGTTACGTCAAAGGAAATCAAAAAGATAAAGCAGGATGATCACGGGACCGGAATGCCGACCAGCCACAGAAGAATGCCCTTCATCCGATCCTCCCGGGCGGAACGAAACTGGCACGGCCGCCCCTCCATGCTGCGAGCAGTGAACGCTGTTCGGTCGGATTTGTTCCAGAGCAGAGGTTAGGAGGCCCGAGGATCGAGCAGGTCGCGCAGGCCATCACCCAACAGACTGAAGCCGAGCACGGAGAGAAGAATGGCCAGCCCCGGAAGGATGGCCAGCCAGGGCGCAGGCCCGAGAAAGGTCTGCGCATCCGCAAGCATACGCCCCCAGGTGGGTGCCGGGGGAGCCATGCCGAGGCCGAGAAAGCTGAGCCCGGCTTCCGTCAGGATCGCGAGGCCGAGCTGGATGGTGGCCTGCACGATGATCTGGTCGGCGATGTTGGGAAGGACATGTAGGAACGTGATCCTCCACGGCGGCCGTCCCATGCCGATCGCCGCCTCCACATAGGGACGGCTCCAGATCTGACGCGCCCCGCCCAATGTCAGGCGGGCGAAGACCGGAACCATGAAGGTCGCGATCGCAATGATGGCCGTTCCGCGTCCCGGCCCCAGGAAGGCTGCCAGCATCATCGCCGAAAGGATCGGCGGTACGGCAAAGACGATGTCACAGCCCCTCAGAACCAGCGCCTGCGCCCAGCCACGCCACACCGCGGCGCCGAGGCCCAGCGCGCAGCCGAGAGAAGCACCCAGCGCGACCGCTGCCATGGCGGTCGACAGGGAATTCCACGCACCGGACATCAGCATCGACGCGACATCGCGCCCGAACTGGTCGGTGCCGAGCAACCCCTGCTCGAACGGGGGCTTGAGGCGCATGGCGATCTGCATCTGCCCGGGCGGCCGCGGCGTCCAGAACAGGGAGAGCACCGCCAGCGACACCAGGCCTGCCGTCAGCAGCAGCCCTGCCGCCAGGATCGGGCGCCTGAGACCAGCCCGCATCACCCGGCCTCCCTTCTCAACCGGGGATCCACCACCAGATGGACAAGGTCGACGAGGACGTTGACCGTGATGACCAGAGCAGCGAAGAACAGGACGACGTCCTGCATCACGATCACATCCCGCTGCGACAGCGACTGCAAGGCAAGCCTGCCGAGGCCCGGCAGGTTGAAGACGTTCTCCACCAGCACGGCGCCGGCGACGAGAAAGCTGAACTGCAGGCCGAGCATCGTCGTGATCGGCACCAGCGCCGCGGGGAATGCATGGCGCCAGATCGCCGCCCCCTCCCCCAGCCCCTTGGCACGCGCGGTGCGGACGAAATCTTCGCCTATATTGTCGAGGACGGCGGTGCGGGTTACTCGCGTCAGGACTGCGGCCTGGGGTAGCGCCAGGGCGATCGCCGGTAGAAGCAGTGCCTGCATGCCAGCTGCAAATCCCTCCTGCCAGCCGGAGAACCCGCCCGCCGGCATCCATCCCAGCCTCACGGAGAACAGCAGGATCAGCAGCAGGCCGAACCAGAAGGCCGGAAGGGCGATGCCGAGATAGGAAAAGAGGCCGATCATGAAATCCCAGACGCCGCCGTGGCGCCGGGCGGCCTCCACCCCCAGCGGGATGGCGACGGAAAGCGCGATGGCGATGGCCATCGCCGCCAGCGGCAGGGTCAGGGTCAGCCTTTCGGCGATCAGTCCGGCGACAGGTACGCCGTAGGTATAAGACTGCCCCAGATCTCCCGTAAGAACCCCGCCGAGCCAGGAGAGATACCGCTCGGGAAGCGGCCGATCGAGCCCGAGCTCGCGCTGAAGCGCGGCGAGCGTATCCGGGCTGGCCGAGGTTCCCAGCATGATGGATGCCGGATCCCCCGGAAGCAGATCCATGACCGTGAAGATCAGGACCGACACGACCAGCAGCGAGACGACGAGGCCAACGAGGCGGCGCAGAAGAAGCGTTATCAACGGTCCGACCCAATTACCGATACAGCATGCCGGTCTACGGGTTGCCGCTGGCTGTCCGTTATCGGCACGCTACTCCTCCCAGTACACCTCCGTCAGCACGTTGGACGGGATCGGCTCGTTTTCCCAAAGGCCCTTCAGCTTCCTGTCCCACACGCCGAGCTTCGGCATCACGAACAGATAGAGCGCCGGAACATCCCCCGCGAGGATCTTCTGTGCCTCGCCGTAGTGAACAGCCTGCTCGGCAGCATCGCTGGTCAGTTGCACCTTGTCCAGCACGGCGTTGAAGTCAGGGTTCCCGTAGTTGAAGTAGTAGGGATCGCGCGCATAGATGTCGATGTCCATCGGCTCCGCATGCGCAACGATGGTCATCTCGTAGTCGGCGCCCTTGAAGACATCGGAGACCCATTTTGCAGGAAACTCGGTCGTCTCGATGTTCATCGTCACGCCGATCTCGGCAAACATCGCCTGCATGATCTGCGACGAACGCTGGGCATAGGCCATCTGCGGCGCCTTGATGGTGAAGGCAAGCCCGTTGCCGTAGCCGGCTTCCGCCAGCAGTGCCTTCGCTTTTTCAGGATCGTAGGGATAGGTGCCGGTCAGGTCGACGTAACCCGGATCGTTCGGCGTGTAATGGCTGCCGATCGGCGTGCCGAAGCCGGACCATGCGCCTTCGATGAGCGTGTTGCGGTCGATCGCCATCATCAGCGCCTGGCGGACGCGCTTGTCATCGAAGGGCTTGCGGGCATTGTTCATGCCGGCGACGACCTTGAGCTCGGTGTTGCCGATCACGGTCACGAGGCGCTCATGGCCTTCGAAGCTCTGCATCAGTTCCGGCGCCGCGAACTCCGGAAAGGCATCGATATCGCCCGCCTGTAGCGCCGCGGCTTGCGCCTGTGGTTCGGACATGAACCGGAAGACGGCTCTTTCGAGCCTGGCTGCACCTTGCTTGTTCCAGTAGTCGGGATTGCGGGCGAGCTCCACCCTGTCGCCTTTGGCCCAGCTGACGAAGCGGAAGGGGCCAGTGCCTACCGGCGTGGTCTTGTTGTTCTCCGCCGACCGGGTGCCGACGATGCTGGAAGAGGGCCAGGCGAGCCAGTAGAGAAGGCTGCCGGTCGGCTTCGAGAGCTTCAGCACCAGGGTCTGCGGATCCGGCGTTTCGATGGACGTGATGGTCTGGAAGTAGCGCTTCTGCGGGTTCACAGAGGTCTCGCCACGCGCCCGCTCTATCGCAAAGCGGGCGACGGAGGAATCGAAGACCTCTCCGTCGTGGAAGGTGACGCCGGAGCGCAGCTTGAACGTGTAGGTGAGCCCGTCCGGCGAAATCTCCCAGCTCTCCGCCAGTTGCGGCTGCACCTTGCCGGTCCGGTCGACGGTCGTCAGCCCTTCGAAGATGTTCTGCCATGTCACCTGCCCGATGGCGACGGGTGCGGCGATCGTCGGATCAAGTCCTGTGGGCTCGACCGACATGCCTATCGTGACGGAGGTTTTGGGTGCGGCCTCGGCCTGAACGGCGGCGAAAGCCGTACCGGCCACGAGCGCTGCCGACAGCAGGAAGCGGTGAAGAAAGGCGGGAGCATGCGGGAAGAAAGAACGGCGCATGGTCGATCTCCAGGAATTGGCGAAGATGGAGGGTCTATCGCATCTTCCCGGCGAACACACAATAGCGATTCAGCGCGATCTGCGTAGCCAAAAAAGCTACACCAATGCGAGCGGTGCGATCATGCTTCCGGGACTGAGCGGCGCATATGGTTTTCGATGAAGGCGACCAGAGCATTGGCGGCGAAGGAGAGTTGCCGATCTGGCGCGACGCACAGGTCGATGGCCGTCCGCACGGCCGCGTCTTCCACGACCGGCACTGCGACGAGCATCCCCGCCTCGACCTCGCGTTGCACGGAGAGCGGCGGAAGCAGCGTCACGGCCGCGCCGCGCAGGACGAGCTCCTTCAGCATATCGAGCGAACTGGTGATGAACACCGGATCGAGGTGAAGCCCTTCCCGGCCAAAGATCTCATCGATGGCCTGGCGGGCGGCGAAGCTGCGATCCGGCAGCGCAAGCGGCATTTTCGCAAGATCGGCGAGTGCGATCTCGGTTACCCCGGAAGGCACCTCCCGGGGATGAATGATCGCATCGTAGCGGATCTCCGACCTGAGCCTGAGCTTCACGCCGGACATGGCGGGCGCAAACAGGGTGACGGCGATATCTGCCTCCCCGCTCGTCAGTGCGTCGATCGCCTCGCGTGCACTGGTGATCGCCACTTCGAAGCGCAGCTTCGGATGCTGCAGGCTGAATTCGGCCAGCACCGGCGCGATGACGTTGGCGACCGTGGCGCCATTGGCGTAGAGCACGACCTTGCCGCTCTGCAGCCCCTGCAGATCGCCGATCAACTGGTGGACCTGGTCGAGCTCCCGCAGCGTCTTGCCCGCCCGGTCCGCAAGCAGCCGGCCGGCGGCCGTCAGGCGGATACCGCGATTGGTCCGCTCGACGAGCTGCGCACCGAAATGCTCCTCGAGATTCTCGATCTGGCGGCTGACGGCGGTTGCCGCCACCCCCAGGTTTTCCGCGGCGGCGCGCATCGACCTGGTACGCACCAGTTCGTCGAAGTACATGAGGGCGCGCAGGTTCATGACGTCGAGCGAGCCTCAGTCACGGCGAAAGCCCTCGCTGGCGACCAGCAGCCGGCGGGTATAGTCGGCGGAGAACTGCCGGTTCTCCAGCGCGTCGACCGGCACCGTCTCGACCACCTCGCCGCCCTTCATCACCGCCACCCGCTCGCACATGTGGCTGATGACGCCGAGATCGTGGCTCACCATAACGAAGGTGAGGTTACGATCGTGGCGAGCCTGTTCGAGCAGATTGAGGATTTCCGCCTGGATGGAAGCATCGAGCGCCGAGGTCGGTTCGTCCAGAAGCAGAATCTTCGGCTCGACGATGAGCGCCCGCGCGATCGCGATGCGCTGCCGCTGGCCGCCGGAAAGCTGGTGCGAATAGCGGAAGCGGAAGCCCGAACCGAGGCCGACCTCGTCCAGCGCCCGCGCAATGCGCGCATCGACATTGTCAAAACCGTGGATCGTCAGCGGCTCGAGCAGCAGCCTGTCCACCGTCTGGCGCGGATGCAGCGACCCGTAGGGGTCCTGGAACACCATCTGAACCGTCCGGTAGAAGGCATGGTCGCGCTTGCGGCCGCTGTAGCTGCGGCCATCCACGGTCAGGCTGCCTTCCTGGAAGCTCGTGAGGCCGGTGACGGCCCTGAGCAGCGTGGACTTGCCTGAACCGGATTCTCCGACGATGCCGTAGGATTGGCCGTACTCGACATCGACGCTGACGCGGTTCAGCGCGGCGAACCCATCGTAGTGCACCAGCATGTCGCGGATGGAGAGTGCCGTCGTCATAGCGCCCACTCCGGCTTGCGCTCCAGCACGGGAAGCGGATGGCGATGGCTGCCGATCTGCGGCAGGCAGTTCAGGAGGCCCTGCGTATAGGGATGCTTCGCCTCGTGCAGGTTGGCGGAGGAGAGCTCCTCGACCACCCGGCCCGCATACATCACCAGCACGCGGTCGCAGAAGGTGGAGACGAGCCTGAGGTCGTGGCTGATGAAGATCAGCCCCATGCCGCGCTCCGCCACCAACCTGTCGAGGATGTCCAGCACTTCCAGTTGCACCGTCACGTCCAGCGCCGAGGTGGGCTCGTCGGCGATCAGCAGTTCCGGACCGCAGATCAGCATCATGGCGATCATCGCCCGCTGTCCCATGCCGCCCGACACTTCGTGGGGATAGAGATTGAAGACCCGTTCCGGATCGCTGATCTGCACGGCCTCCAGCATTGCCAACGTACGCGCCTTGGCTTCCGCACTGCCGATGTCCTCATGGGTCTTCAACGTCTCGACGATCTGGCGCCCGATCGTCATGACCGGGTTGAGCGAGTATTTCGGGTCCTGCAGGATCATCGCCATGCGCTTGCCGCGCAGGCGCCGCCGCTCCTTGAGGCCGAGCGACAGAAGGTCCGTGTCGCCGAAAGCCAGCCGATCGGCCGTGATCTTCGCCTGACGCGGGGTCAAACCCATGATCGCGCGGCCCGTCTGCGACTTGCCGGAGCCGGACTCGCCGACGATCCCGAGCCGTTCGCGGCCGAGGGTGAAGGAGACGCCCCGCACCGCCTTCACTTCGCCGGTGCGCGTGGGAAAGCTTACCTTCAGATCATCCACCGTCAGGAGCGTCATTGGCCGGCCTCCTTCGGGTCGAGCGCGTCGCGCAGGCCGTCGCCGAGCAGGTTGAAGCCGAGGCTGACGATCAGGATGGCGATCCCCGGCATGGCGGCGACCCACCACTGGTCCAGGATGAAACGGCGGCCGGAGGCGATCATCGCACCCCATTCCGGCAGCGGCGGCTGCGCACCGAGCCCGAGGAAGCCGAGGCCCGCGGCGGTGAGGATGATGCCTGCCATGTCCAGCGTGACGCGCACGATGAGAGAGGAGAGACAGAGCGGCATCACATGGCGCAGCACGATGCGGAAGGGTGAGGCCCCCATCAGCCGCACGGCCGAGATGAACTCCGAATGGCGGAAGGTCATCGTCTCGGCGCGGGCGATGCGGGCATAGGGCGGCCATGACGTGACCGCGATCGCCAGGATCGCGTTTTCAATTCCCGGCCCGAGGGCTGCGACCAGCGCCAGCGCCAGCACGAGTTTCGGAAAGGCGAGGAAGATATCGGTGATGCGCATCAACACCGCATCGATCCATCCGCCGGCATAGCCGGAGACGGTCCCGACGATGAGCCCGACCGGCGCGGCGATGGTGGCCACGAGCACCACCACCAGCAGCGTCAGCCGCGTGCCGTGGATGAGGCGGGAGAGGATGTCCCGGCCCTGGTCGTCGGAGCCGAGGAGGTAGCCGTCTGCACCCGGCGGCAGCAGGCGTGCATTGCGCAAATCGCCCTGCAGCGGATTGTGCGGCGCCAGGACATCCGCGAAGGCTGCCACGACCAGCAAGCCGATGATGATCATCAGCCCGAGAAGCGCGAGCCTGTTTTCCGAAAAGCGCCGCCAGATCACATAGGCTCGGCCCAGCCGCGCCTGCCGGCGCGATGCCGGCCGCTCCGACAGGAGCCATTCGCGGCTGTAGGGTCTCGGGGAGGTCTCGACGATGCTCATCGGCTGCGCGTCCTTGGATCGAGCGTCCGGTAGAGAAGGTCGGACAGGAGGTTGATGCCAACGAAGACGGAGCCGATGACCACGGTTCCGCCCAGCACGGCATTCATGTCGGCGTTCTGGAGCGAATTGGTGATGTAGAGGCCGAGGCCGGGCCAGGAGAAGATCGTCTCCGTCAGCACCGAGCCTTCCAAGAGTCCAGCATAGGACAGCGCGATCACGGTGACCAGAGGCACCGCGGCATTGCGCAGCGCGTGGAACCAGATGATGCGGGTCTCGGAAAGACCCTTGGCGCGCGCGGCGACGACATATTCCTGGGACAGTTCGTTGAGCATGAAGGAACGCGTCATGCGGCTGATATAGGCAAGCGAGAAATAGC
Source organism: Pseudorhizobium endolithicum (assembly GCF_902153245.2). GTDB lineage: Bacteria > Pseudomonadota > Alphaproteobacteria > Rhizobiales > Rhizobiaceae > Neorhizobium > Neorhizobium endolithicum. The sequence goes on along the minus strand of NZ_CABFWF030000012.1, from coordinate 227,523 downwards.
CGAGCAGCGAACCGGGCAGGATGATGTGCCGGAAGAGGTCCCAAAGCACGTCCCACTGCCTCTGCATCGTCGCATCGAGCAGGAAGAAGCCGGTGACCGGCGTGAAGCTGTACTCGTGGACGATATCCACACGGCCCGGATAGGCGACCCAGCCGAGCTTCGCGTAGAAGAGGAGCAGCGCCAGGAGGCCGAGCCAGAAGATCGGCACCGAATAACCGACGAGGCCGATCACGCGCACGATCTGGTCGATGACAGAGCCGCGCTTGACGGCCGCCAGCACGCCGAGCGGCACGCCGAAGACGGCACCGATCAGGGTGCCGACGGTGGCCAGTTCCATCGTCGCCGGGAAGACCCTCTTTATGTCCGTGAGCACCGGGTTGGTCGTCAGCACCGAAGTACCGAAGTCACCGGATAGAGCCTGCTTCAGGTAGATCCAGAACTGCTGGTAGAGCGGCAGGTGCAGGCCGAGTTCCAGCCGCACCCGCTCCACTACATGAGCTGGCGCCCGATCGCCGACGATGGCGAGCGCCGGATCGATCGGCACGACGCGGCCGATGAAGAAGGTGACGGCCAGCAAGCCGAGGAATGTGGTGGCGACCGTCAGCAGGAAGCCGAGGATCGCCAGCCCGCGGCGCCTGGCGCGGCTTCCGCCGCGCCGAAGCGTCGCATTGGTGTCAGAGATAGCCAAGGTTCCGACTATTCCTTGGAAACGGCGTAGAGGAAGTTGGTGTCGAAGCTTGGGCCGAGCTTGTAGTTCTTCAGCTTGTCCGAATATCCGGCCACTTCCGTTTGCTGGAACACGATCACGAACGGGCCGCGCGCCAGGACTTCCTTCTGCAGTTCCTCGTAGATGGCAGCACGCTTGGCGCTGTCCTTCTCGAGCAGGGCGGCCTGCGTCTTTTCGCTCAGTTCGGCCGGGTCCCAGGCATTACGCCAGGCGAGCGTCTTGTTGGTGCCTTCGTCGGAATTGTCCGGGTTGAAGGTGAAGGTCTCGGCATTCGAGTTCGGGTCGAAATAGTCCGAACCCCACTGGCCGATATAGATGTCGTGCTGGCGGGCACGGTACTTGGTGAGCGTCTGCTTGCCGTCGCCCGGGATGATCTCCAGCTTGATCCCGGCCTGCGCCAGCGTCTGCTGTACGTTTTCAGCGATGCCGGTGACCGGCTGGGTATTGCGCACATCCATCGTGACGGTCAGGCCATCGGCAAGCCCTGCCTTGGCCAGCAGTTCCTTCGCCTTCTCGACATTCAGGCTGTAGGGCTTTTCGTCCAACGCACCAAGTTGGCCGGCGGGAAGGAAAGTCTGGTGGATGGTGCCTATGCCCTTGATTAGGGTCTCACCGATCGCGTCATAGTCGACGAGATACTTGAAGGCTTCGATGACTTCCGGCTTCGCCAGGTTTTCGTTCTTCTGGTTGAGGCTGAAGTAGTAGATCGTGCCCTTCGGAGCGGACGTCGTGTCGAGGCCCTCCTTGTCGGAGATCGCCTGGATGTCGCCCGGCTCTAGGTTACGGGCGACGTCGATGTCGCCATTCTCGAGCGCGAGACGCTGGCCGGCGCTTTCCTTCATGTGGCGGTAGATGACGCGTGCCAGCGGCGGCTTCTCGCCGAAGTAGCTGTCGTTGCGCTCAAGCACGATCACCTCGTTCGCGCGCCATTCGCGCAGCTTGAACGGTCCCGAGCCTGCATAACCAGTCTTGAGGAACTCGTTGCCGAAATCGCTGTCGTATTTGTAGTCGTCGCTCGGCGTGACCGACTTGGCATTTTCCATCACCACCTTTTTGTCGACGACGGAGGCGACGGTGGAGGTCAGCACGTTGAGGACAAAGCTTGGAGCGTAGGGCTTGTCGACAGTCAGAACGAAGGTGCTTTCATCGGAAGCCTTGGCTTTCTCGGTCACGTTGTCGCCGTTAAGTCCGAACTGGGTCAGCAGGAAGGCCGGAGACTTATCGAGCTTGACGGCCCGCTCGAAGGAGAAGGCGACGTCTTCTGCCGTGACCGGATTGCCGGAGGCGAAGGTCAGTCCTGACTTCAGCTTGAACGTATAGGTCAGGCCGTCATCGGAGACCGTCCAGCTGTCGGCGAGTTCTCCGACCACCTTCGATGTGTCGTTGAGGTCGAGCGCGACGAGCTTGTTGTAGGTATTGGCGGTCACTTCCGCCGTCGAGATTTCGAAGGCTTCCGCAGGGTCGAGCGTGATGATGTCGTCGAAGGCCCAGCCCTGAACCAGCGTGTCCGCCGGGGTGGCGGCAAATGCCTGCGGAGTCCCCGCCAGAAGCAGCGCCAGCGCTGCGCTCGTGGCCATCAGACGCACGCGTTTGTTCAGCAAGTCGATCATTGTTTTCATTCCCCTGTTGATGAGCTGCTTGTCAGCCGTCGAGCGGCTATTCGCGCCAGGCAGACGCCAAGATCCTGAGCCAGTTCTCCCGGCATATCTTCTTCAATTCATTGTCAGCGTATCCCGCGTCCCGGAGGGCCGCAACCAGATTCTGATTGCCCGCGGCGTCCCGGATGTCTTCCGGAATTGTCGCACCGTCGAAGTCCGAACCCAGCGCGACATGGTCTATCCCCATGCGCTCCACCATGTAGTCCACGTGGCGGACCATGTCGGAAAGCGGTGTCTCCGCACTGTCCCGCCCGTCGGGGCGAAGCATCGTCACCGCATAGTTCAAGCCGACGATACCCTTTGATTCGCGAACGGCATCCAACTGCCGATCCGTGAGGTTCCGTGCCACGGGCGTCAGCGCATGCACGTTCGAATGGCTGGCGACGAGCGGCTGGTCGGTCGTCTTCGCCACATCCCAGAAACCCTGCTCGGTGATGTGCGCGAGGTCGATCAGGATGCCCATCCGGTTGCAGGCGCGCACGAGTTCGAATCCGGCTTCGGTGAGGCCGGGGCCGGTGTCGGGAGACTTCGGGAAGGAGAACGGCACGCCGTGGCCGAAGATATTGTTGCGGCTCCAGACGGGCCCGAGCGAACGCAGCCCGACCGCATAGAAGACCTCCAGATTGCTTAGATCGGCGTCGATCGCCTCGCAGCCTTCCATATGCAGGACCGCGGCGAACACGCCGTCGCCCATCGCCCGGCGGATCTCGGCGGTAGAGCGGCAGATACGCCAGGCCCCCGCCCGCTCCAGCCGCAAGGCGATCACGGCCTTTTCAAGCGCGATCTCCAGCGAGGGCTCCAGTGTCAGCGGCGCCGCAAGCGGTGTGTCATAGTGACCCGTGGCGTCCGGTTCCTTGAGAATCAGGTCGCCCGACGGGATGTAGATGGCGCAGAAACCGCCAGCCAGCCCGCCTGCCTTGGCACGCGGCGCATCGATATGTCCTTCCGACGTCCCTTCCACGTATTCGGCAACCGGATCGCCGCCAGCCTTCATCGTCCGCCAAAGCCGCAAGAGCACGTCGTTATGGCCGTCGAACACCATTTCCATGGGTTATGTCCTGATGAGAATGCGAAGGGAGTCGCGTCGTGGGTGATACCCGATCCTAACCGGCAGCCCCGCGACCGCAAGACGGCTCGTGACATTTATGTGGCCTTCCGCGCCTCACCAGGCCATGACCTCGCCGCCGCGATACCGTTCCACCTCCTCCAGCAGCCAGGAGCGGAAGGCGACCACCGGCCTGAAATCCGTCTTGGTGAGCGGCGCGACGGCATAATAGGCGCTCGGGCTGCGCACCTGGTGCGGATAGGCCTGGACGATCTGGCCCGTCGCCAGTTCGGAATCGATCAGGAAGAGCGGCATCAGCGCGACGCCGAGGCCGGCGGCGCAGGCCTGCGCCACGCTGCCGAACTGCTCGAAGCGCATGCCCTGCGCCGGGCCGCCGGCAACGCCCAGGCTCTGGAACCAGTGGGTCCAGGCACCCGGCCGTGACGCCATGTGCAGCAGGGGCAGCGCCAGGATGTCCTCCGGCCGCGCGACCGGATGCTCCGCAAGGAAGGACGGGCTGCAGACGGGCGCCACCATCTCCTCCATCAGGAAGGTGCAGTCGGAGCCCGGCCAGTCCGGCTGCCCGATGTGGATCGCCATGTCGATGCCGTCCCGGTCGAAGTCGAAGATCCCGATGCGGGTGGCGAAGTTCAGCGTGATCTCCGGATGGCGCGCGACGAAGCCCGGGATGCGGGGCATGAGCCAACGGGTACCGAAGGTCGGCAGGATGGCGAGGTTCAGCGTGTCGCTATGCCGTTTCGTCATGGCCTGCAGCGATGCCGAGCGTATCTGCGAGAGTGCGGCACCCACCGACTTAGCATATTCGGCCCCCGCCGACGTCAGCACGACGCCGCGGCTGGTGCGCTCGAACAGGAGAACGCCCAGCAGGTCTTCAAGTCCCGATACCTGCCGGCTTATGGCGCCTTGCGTCAGCGCCAGCTCCTCTGCCGCAGCCGAAAAACTCCGCAGCCGCGCCACGGATTCGAAGGCGGCGAGCGCGGCGGTGGAGGGCAGGAGGCGGCGGCTGAGGCTTGTCATGTCGTATTACTATCAATCATGGCCGAATGAGTAAACGCGCCTTGCCGATCCGCCCGCCCTCCCCGATAATCCGCTACCAAACCGGAGGCATCATCGTGAACGCACGCGCGGCATTTTCCTGGAACGATCCCTTTCTGCTCGAGGACCAACTGACCGACGAGGAGCGGATGATCCGCGATGCCGCGGCCGCCTTCGGCAAGGCCGAACTCCTGCCGCGCGTGCAGGAGGCCTACCTCAACGAGACGACGGAACCGGAACTCTTCCGCCTGATGGGCCAGGCCGGCCTTCTCGGCGTGACGCTGCCGGAGAAATACGGTGCGGCGGATGCGAGCTACGTGGCCTACGGCCTCGTCGCCCGCGAGGTGGAGCGCATCGATTCCGGTTACCGCTCGATGATGAGCGTCCAGTCGTCGCTGGTGATCTATCCGATCTACGCCTACGGCTCGGAGGAGCAGAAGGACAAGTACCTGCCGGGTCTCGTATCCGGCGAGTTGATCGGCTGCTTCGGGCTGACGGAGCCGGATGCCGGCTCCGACCCCGGCGGCATGAAGACCCGGGCGGAGAAGATCGACGGCGGCTATCGCCTGCGCGGCTCCAAGATGTGGATCTCCAACGCTCCGATCGCAGATGTCTTCGTCGTCTGGGCGAAGTCGGAAGCGCACAACAACGAAATCCGGGGCTTCGTGCTGGAGAAGGGGATGAAGGGCCTCTCCGCGCCGAAGATCGGCGGCAAGCTTTCACTACGCGCCTCCATCACCGGCGAGATCGTCATGGACGGCGTCGAGGTCGGCGAGGATGCGCTGCTCCCGAACGTCTCGGGCCTCAAGGGGCCGTTCGGCTGCCTCAACCGCGCCCGCTACGGCATCTCCTGGGGCGTCATGGGCGCGGCGGAAGACTGCTGGTTCCGCGCCCGCCAGTACGGCCTCGACCGCAAGCAGTTCGGCAAGCCGCTCGCCGGCACCCAACTCTACCAGAAGAAGCTTGCCGACATGCAGACGGAGATCGCGCTCGGCCTGCAGGGCTCACTGCGCGTCGGCCGACTGATGGACGAGAAGAAGATGGCGCCGGAGATGATTTCCATCGTCAAGCGCAACAACTGCGGCAAGGCGCTCGACATCGCCCGCCAGGCCCGCGACATGCATGGCGGCAACGGCATCCAGATCGAATACCACGTAATGCGCCACGCCCAGAACCTCGAGACGGTCAACACCTACGAGGGCACGCACGATGTCCATGCCCTGATCCTCGGCCGCGCACAGACCGGAATCCAGGCCTTCTTCTGATCGAACGCCACAGGCGCCCGTCGGGCGGCGCAGCGCCAGAAGACACGTCCGTTGTCCGACAACGTGTCTTGGCTCGCCTGATCCGGCATCCTACATAGGACCTGCGAAGGGAATCGTCTCCGCCGGAGCGGCGGCGAGCCCCCTCGCCACTCCCGCCATCCGGCGGCGGCGCTGTTGTCGTGTCAACGACCGCAGCCCGCAGCCATTTCTTCAGGCGCCTGATACGACGCCACCCGCAACGAGGTCGATCCGATGCACTCCTATCCCGACGTCCAGCTCTTCATCAACGGCACCTGGCGCGACGCCGCCGGGGGCGAGACCATCCCGGTTTCCGATCCGGCGACGGAGGAAGTCATCGGGAAGATTGCCCATGCCCGGCAGGCGGACCTCGACATGGCGCTGGAAGCGGCTGAACGGGGTTTCAAGGTCTGGCGCGAGACCTCGCCCCTCGAACGGTCGAAGATCATGCGCAAGGCGGCCGACCTGCTGCGCCAGCGGGTGGACTACGTCGCCTGGCTGATGACCCGCGAGCAGGGCAAGCCTCTGGCTCAGTCGAAGACGGAGATCCTCGGCGCCGCCGATACGATCGACTGGTTCGCCGAGGAAGGCCGCCGAACCTACGGCCAGATCATCCCGTCCCGCTTCAGCGGCGTCTCCCAGATGACGGTCAAGCTCCCGGTCGGCCCGGTTGCGGCCTTTACGCCGTGGAACTTCCCGATCAACCAGATCGTCCGCAAGCTGTCGGCTGCGCTCTGCACCGGCTGCTCGATCATCGTCAAGGCGCCGGAAGAAACACCCGCCTCCCCGGCCGAACTGATCCGGGTTTTCGCCGATGCCGGCGTGCCGGCCGGTGTCGTCAACCTCGTCTACGGCATCCCCTCGGAGATTTCGGAATACCTCATCCCGCATCCGGTGATCCGCAAGATCTCCTTCACCGGCTCCACGCCCGTGGGTAAGCATCTGGCGGCACTGGCCGGCAAGCATATGAAGCGTGCCACCATGGAACTCGGCGGACATGCGCCGGCGATCATCTTCGACGACGCCGATATCGAGAAGGCGATCGAGGTCACGGCGGCAGCGAAGTTCCGCAATGCCGGCCAGGTCTGCGTTGCGCCCACCCGTTTCCTGGTTCAGGACGGCATCGCCGACCGTTTCGTGGAAGGTTTCGTGAAGGCCTCGCAGGCGATCAGGGTGGGCAATGGCCTGGAAGACGGCGTGACCATGGGGCCGCTCGCCAACGAGCGCCGCATGCCCGCCATGGAAGACATGATCAACGACGCGGTCGGCAAGGGGGCTGAGCTGAAGACCGGCGGCCGCCGGATCGGCAACAAGGGCTATTTCTTTGAACCGACCGTGCTGACGGAAGTGCCCACCTCCGCCAAGATGATGAACGAGGAACCCTTCGGACCGCTCGCCATCATCAACCGGTTCTCGCATCTGGACGACGCGCTCGAAGAGGCAAACCGCCTGCCCTTCGGCCTTGCATCCTACGCGTTCACCGGCTCCGTGAAGACGGCGCATGCCCTGAGCCGCCACATGGAAGCCGGCATGCTGACGATCAACCACAACGGCCTGTCGATCCCGGAAGTGCCCTTCGGCGGCATCAAGGATTCCGGCTATGGCACGGAGGGCGGCTCGGAAGCGGTGGAAGCCTATCTGGAGACCCGGTTCGTCACGCAGATGAACTGAGGCCTGACGCGGAGAAGGCGAAAGCCGGCAGGTCATCCTGCCGGCTTTGGCGTTTGTCCTGCTCTCGTTCGCGCAGCACCGTCAGCGGGCGAAAACCTGTGCACGGCGCAGGGTTACGAAGCCCTGCTGGCCCGCATGCACAGCAAGCTCGGGCTCCACGTCGAACTCCAGATGCTCTCCGCCCGTGGTGATGGCCATCACCCGCCGGCCGCCGGGACGGTCGAGCACACGGGTGATAGAGGCCGCGATGCCCGGCCCAGCGGCCGACCATTCGAGGTCGCTCGGTCGCGCATAAACTTCGGCTGCGCCATCGGGAATACCGTCGGCCGCAAGCGAGACGCTGCCGACATGGGCCTTGCCGCCGCGCACTTCTGCCTCGAGCCGGTTGGCATCCCCGAGGAAGCGGGTCACGAAGGCGGAGCCGGGCGAGCGGCAGACTTCTTCCGGCGTCCCCTGCTGGACGATCGTGCCCTCGTTGAGGATGACGACGCGGTCGGCGAGATCGAGCGCCTCTTCCTGGTCGTGGGTGACGAACAGCGTCGTGATGCCGAGCTCGTCGTGGATTTCCCGCAGCCACCGGCGCAACTCCCGCCGGACGTTGGCATCGAGCGCCCCGAAGGGTTCATCGAGCAGCAGCACCTTGGGATCGACGGCGAGCGCGCGCGCCAATGCCACCCGCTGCCGCTGGCCGCCGGAGATCTGCGCCGGGAACCTGTCGCCCAGCCCTTCGAGCCGCACGAGCCGCAGCAATTCCTCCACGCGGGCGGCGATCGCAGCCTTCTCGCGCTTCACCTTCGAGACCTTCATGCCGAAGGCGATGTTCTCGGCCACGGTCATATGCGGGAAGAGCGCATAGTGCTGGAAGACGAAGCCGACGCCGCGGTCGCGCACCGGAATGTCGGTCGCGTCTTGATCGCCGAAATAGATATGGCCGCCATCGGCATATTCGAGGCCGGCCACCATGCGCAGGATGGTCGTCTTGCCGGATCCCGAGGGGCCGAGCAGCGCGACAAGCTCGCCGCTCTCGATATCGAGTGAGACATCGCGCACGGCGCGGAAGGTGTGGAACGTCTTGACGACGTGATCGAGGCGGATCTTCATGGGTTCACTCGGTAGAAGCGGCCGCACCGGCGGCAAGGGCGGGTCGACGGATGCGGCCGGCTCCTTGCCGTTCCAGCGCCACCTTGGCGATGATGGTGAAGACGGCGATGACCGCCAGAATGGAGGCCGAGGCAAATGCGCCCGCGGCCTGGTAGTCGTGATAGAGCAGTTCGATATGCAGCGGCAGAGTGTTCGTTTGGCCGCGAATGTTGCCGGACACCACCGACACCGCACCGAACTCGCCCATCACGCGGGCATTGCAGAGCACCACGCCGTAGAGCAGTGCCCACTTGATGTTGGGAAGCGTGACGGAGAAGAAGGTGCGCCAGCCGGACGCGCCGAGCGAGGTCGCGGCCTCCTCCAGGTCGCGCCCCTGGGCCTGCATCAGCGGAATGAGTTCCCGCGCCACGAAGGGAGCGGTGACGAACATCGAGGCCAGAACGATGCCTGGCAGCGCGAAGAGAACCTTGATCTCGTAGGCCTCGAGGAGGGGGCCGAAGAAACCTTGCAATCCGTAGACGAAGAGATAGGCCACCCCGGCGACGATCGGCGAGATGGAAAAGGGGATTTCGATCACCACCAGCAGGAACCGCCGGCCCGGAAAGTCGAACTTCGTGATCGCCCATGCCGCGGCCACCCCGAAGATCGTGTTGACGGGTACGGCGACGAGCGCCGTGACCACTGTGAGGAAGATCGCGTGCCGCGTGTCGGGATGCGCGATCGTAGAGGCATAGGCGCGCCAGCCTTCCGAGAAGGCTTCGAAGCCGATGACGATGAGCGGCGCCAGGATCAGCAACGCCCCGAGGATCAGCACGGTGGCGATCAGCAGGCGCCGGAAGAGCGGCTGGTCGCCGACGCGTGGTGGCTTGCGCCGGGTATGGACGGCGGACATCGGTCAGTTCCTCGCGGTATAGCGCAAGGCACGCGCCTGCAGGAGGTTGGTGATCGCCAGCATGGCAAAGGCGGTAAAGAGCAGGACCGAGGCGATCGCAGCCGCGGCCTGGTAGTCATATTCCTCCAGCCGGATGAAGACGAGAAGCGCCGTGATCTCCGTCGACATGGGTTGGTTGCCGGCGATGAAGATGATCGCCCCGAACTCCCCGAGCGACCGCGCGAAAGAGAGCGAAAGGCCCGCCAGCAGCGCCGGCTTCAGCAAGGGGAAGATGACCGTGCCGAAGATCGTCCAGTCCGAGCCGCCAAGCGACTGCGCCGCCTCCTCCAGTGCCGGGTCCAGATCCTCCAGCACCGGCTGCACCGTCCGCACGATGAAGGGCAGCGAGGTGAAGCACATGGCAATCATGATGCCGAGCGGCGTATAGGCGACCTTGATCCCGAGATCGGAGAGGACCGAGCCGAACCAGCCGTTGCTGGCGAAGAGGGCGGTCAGCGAAATGCCCGCGACCGCCGTCGGCAAGGCGAACGGAAGATCCACCATTGCGTCTACGAAGCGCCAGCCGGGGAAGCGGTAGCGGGTGAGAACCCAGGCCAGCGCCAGCCCGAAGACGAGATTGAAGGCAGTGGCACCGAGAGCCGAAAGCACGGTGACACGGTAGCTGGCGACCGCGCGCGGCGAGGAAACGATCGACCAGTAGTCGGCGGGCCCAAGGCTCGCCGCCTTGAAGATGAGTGCGACAAGCGGCAGCACCACGATCAGCCCGACGTAGAAGAGCGTGACGCCAAGCGATAACGAAAGCCCCGGCAGGACATTGCGTCTCAAGCCTATTCCCCTGTGCTCGGAATGCGAAAGACCCGACGGCCTTGCGACCGCCGGGAGGGTCCGTCCTGGGAGACGGATTAACGGCTGCCGTACAGCTTGTCGAGCGTGGCGCCGGAGGCGAAGTGCTCCTCCTGGATCTTGCTCCAGCCCCCGAAGACATCATCGACATTGACCAGCCGGATCTCCGGGAACTGGTCCTTGAACTCGGCGGAAACCTTCTCGTTGTGGACGCGGTGACCGAATTCAGCGGCGATACGTTGACCTTCTTCGGTGTAGAGGAAGTCGAGATAGGTCTTGGCAAGGTCGCGCGAACCGCGCTTGTCTACCACCTTGTCGACGATCGCGACGGGGAATTCGGCAAGCAGGCTGACCGAGGGAACCACGGCTTTGAACTTGTCGGTTCCGTATTCCTTGGCGATGGAACGCGTCTCGGATTCGAAGGTGATGATCACATCGCCGATCTCGCGCTCGACGAAGGTGGTGGTGGCCGCGCGGCCTCCGGTATCGAAGACGGGCACGTTGTCGAAGATCTTCGCGATGAATGCCTCGACCTGCTCCTCGTCGCCCTTGAACGCCTCCTTGGCGTAGGCCAATGCGGCAAGGTAGGTGTAACGGGCGTTACCCGACGTCTTCGGGTTCGGGAAGATGACCTTCACGTCGTCCCGGGCCAGGTCGCTCCAATCCTTGATGTTCTTGGGATTGCCCGCGCGTACGAGGAAGGACGGGAAAGAATAGAAGGGCGAGGCGCTGTTGGCGAAATCCTGCTGCCAGTCGTCGGAGACGAAGCCCTGCTTCACCAGGAAATCGATGTCGGTGACCTGGTTGAAGGTGACCACATCCGCTTCCAACCCCTCGACGATGGCGCGCGCCTGCTTGGAGGTGCCGGCATGCGACTGGTCGATGGTGACGCCGGGATGCTGCTTTATGAACGCTTCATTCTCCGCGGCAAAGACTTCGCGGGCCACGTCATAGGAGGCATTGAGAAGGGTTGTCGGCGACTGCGCGAAAGCCGGCGCTGCGAACAAGGCGGCAACGGCGGTGCCGAGGATGAGGAGGCGGTTCATGAAGGTCTCCGGTATTCGAGGATGATCCGAACCTACCGGCAGACGAAAGGGATCGCGAGAAACCCACGACCCCACCGGGCACGCGCTTTAGAATTTCCATTTCTTTTTCTGCCGGATCACAGCAACGCTTCATCGATCGAGTGCAGACGCTAAAGCTGCGTCAGAGCCGATGATCCGGGAAAAGACTTCCGTGCCTGCCGCCGAGGTACCGGTCGATGCTCTCCGCCGTCACCTCGTCGAGCGTCGCCGGCGACCATTGCGGATTACGGTCCTTGTCTATGATCGCCGCACGGACGCCTTCGTAGAAGTCGTGGTTCCGCAGGATCTCCACACCTGCTCCGAACTCCCGTTCGAGGCACTCCACGAGACCGGAACTCTCCCGTCCCGCGCGCAGCAGGCGCAAGGTCAGCTTCAGGCTGGTCGGGGAGCGCTTGAGCATGGTTTCGCGGGCGGCAGCGGCGAACTCCCCCTCCTCCCTGGCGAGCGCCTCCAGAATGTCCTCGACGCGGTCGAAGCCGAAGCAGCGGTCGATCGTCGCCTGGTTCGCCTGAAGCTTGCTCGCGCCAGGCCTGACCGCGAAGCGTGAAATCACCTTTCCAACAGCCTCGTCGCCGGCATCCGCCTCCAGCGCGCCGATCGCTTCGACGAGTTCCGACAGCCGCTCCGACGGGACAAGCGCATCCGCAAGCCCGGCGTGGATGGCATCGGCGGCATCCATCTCCCCGCCCGTCAGGCCGATCCAAGTCCCGACCTCGCCAGGAGCCTTCGGCAGGAGCCAAGTGGCGCCGACGTCCGGGAAGTAGCCGATGCCGGTTTCGGGCATGGCGAGCCGTGTCCGCTCCGTCACGATCCGATGGCGGCCGTGCGAGGAGAGCCCCACGCCGCCGCCCATGGTGATCCCGTCCATCAGGGCGATATAGGGCTTGCGGTAATGGGAGATCGCGTAGTTGAGGGGAAACTCCTCCCGCCAGAATCGGGTAGCCTCGGGATCGCCGGCTTTCCCCATGTCGTACAGCACGCGGATATCGCCGCCGGCGCAGAGCCCGCGTTCGCCCTCGCCCTGCAAGATGACGGCTCCGACCGCTGGATCGTCCAGATACTGCGCCAGCGCGGTATGAATGGTCCGCACCATCGGCAGGTTGATGCTGTTCAACGCCTTCGGCCGGTTGAGCCGGATCACCGCCGCCGAGCCGGCCCGGTCGAGTATCACTTCATCGCTCATCGTCGCCACGCCCCGCACGCTGTCCTCCGGCATCATCGATTGTCGGCCAGAATCATCTCCGCCGCCTTTTCGGCGATCATGATAGTCGGGGAATTGGTGTTGCCGGAAACGATATTCGGCATGATCGACGCATCCGCCACCCTGAGCCTCCCGAGTGCCCGCATACGCAAGCGGGAATCCACGACGCTGTCGACGTCGGCGCCCATCCGCAGGGTGCCGACCGGGTGGAAGATCGTCGTGCCGATATCGCCCGCCGCCTTTTCCAGGTCGGCATCCGTTTCGTAGCCCGGCCCCGGCTTGTACTCCTCGGGATGATAGCGGGCGAAGGACGGCTTTTTGACGATCTCGCGCGTCAGCCGGATCGCCTTCACCGCGACGTCACGGTCCGCCGGTGCTGAAAGGTAGTTGGGCTTGATCGCGGGCGCGGCCGCGAAGTCGCCGCTCTTCACATGCACCGAGCCGCGGCTTTCCGGCCTGAGGTTACAGACGCTCGCCGTCATCGCCGGGAAGCCGTGCACCGGGTCTCCGAACTTGTCGAGCGAGACGGGCTGGATGTGGTATTGCAGGTCGGGCATTTCCTTGTCCGGCCCCGACCGCGTGAAGATGCCGAGCTGGCTCGGCGCCATCGACATGGGCCCTGACCGGCGGAAGGCGTATTCGAGGCCGATCGCCGCCTTGCCGATGAGCCGCGACGCCTTCTCGTTCAGCGTCGGGACGCCGGTGACCTTGTAGACCATGCGTAGTTGCAGGTGGTCCTGCAGGTTCTCGCCCACCCCCTTCACCTCCTTGAGGACCTCGATCCCCGCCTGCCGCAGCACCTCCCCGCGGCCGATGCCGGAAAGCTCGAGGATCTGCGGCGACCCGATCGAGCCGGCGCTGAGGATCGTCTCACGGGACGCGAGCGCGCGCTTGGCGACGCCGTTGTGCTGGAATTCCACGCCCCTCACCTCGCCACCCTCGACGATCAGTCGCCGCGCATGGGCCTTGGTGAGGATCCTCAGGTTGCGCCGCCCCTTGGCCGGCCGAAGGAAGGCCTTCGACGTATTCCAGCGGATGCCGGCCCGCTGGTTGACGTCGAAATAGCCGGATCCCTCGTTCGAACCGCGGTTGAAATCCTCCGTGATCGGGATCCCGGCCTCCTCCGCCGCCTTCTGGAAGGCGTCGAGCACGGCCCAGCGTACGCGCGACTTCTCCACCCGCCATTCGCCTCCGGCGCCGTGCAGATCGTCCGCCCCGCGATAATGATCCTCCGACTTCCTGAAATAGGGCAGCACGTCGTCCCAGCCCCAGCCCTCGCAGCCCGACTGGCGCCAGAGGTCGTAATCGCGCGCCTGGCCGCGCATGTAGATCATGCCGTTGATGGAGGAACAGCCGCCGAGCAGCTTTCCACGCGGATAGAAGAGCGAGCGGCCGTTGAGCCCTTCTTCCTTCTCCGTGGTGAAGCACCAGTCGGTACGCGGATTGTTGATGCAGTAGAGATAGCCTACCGGAATATGAACCCAGTGGTAGTTGTCCGTCCCGCCCGCCTCCAGCAAGAGCACCCGGTTGCGGCTGTCGGCCGACAGCCGATTGGCGAGAACGCATCCCGCGCTCCCTGCGCCCACGACGATATAGTCGTACTGTTCCATGACACGCCTCCAAAGGCTCGCCGTCACCACAGACGAAAGCCTGCGGTCCGGCTGCCTCGATCTTTCCCGATGGACGCGCGCCCGGCGCGTCCGGCCCCGCCGTCAGTGCCTGTGCTCGAACCCCAGCCGACGACCGAGACGCGATGCGTAGAATTCGCCGATGATGCCGCGGCGGAAGACAAGCACGCAGACCATGAAGACGACGCCGGTGATGATCGTGACCGGGAAGTCGGAGGTCGCGAGGTAGTTCTGCAGCGTGACGACCAGGCCCGCCCCGAAGATGGGCCCGATCAGCGTGCCGATGCCGCCGAGAAGCGTCATCAGGATCACCTCACCGGACATCTGCCAGGTGACGTCCGTGAGCGTCGCGAACTGGAAGACGAGCGATTTCACCCCGCCAGCCAGCCCCGCGAGCGCCGCCGACATGACGAAGGCGCCGAGCTTGTAGTGCGCTACGGAATAGCCGAGCGAGGTGGCGCGCGCCTCGTTCTCGCGGATCGACTTGAGGATCATGCCGAAGGGCGAGTTCACGAAGCGCCAGATGACCGCGAGGCCGATGACGAAGACGGCCAGCACGAAGTAATACATGTTGGTCGCGACGTTGAGGTCGATGAAGCCGAAGAGGTGGCCGCGCGGCACCTGCTGGATGCCGTCCTCGCCGCGCGTGAACTCCGCCTGCAGGCAGAAGAAGAAGAACATCTGCGACAGCGCCAGCGTGATCATCGCGAAATAGATGCCCTGGCGGCGGATGGCGACGAAACCCATGACGAGGCCGAGCGCTGCCGCGCCGGCCACGCCGAGCAGCACGCCCAGTTCCGGCGTCCAGCCCCATTCCTTCACCGCATGTGCCGTGAAATAGGCCGCCCCGCCGAAGAAGGTGGCATGGCCGAAGGAGAGAAGCCCCGTATAGCCGAGCAGCAGGTTGAAGGCGCAGGCGAAGAGCGCGAAGCAGAGAAGCTTCATCAGGAAGATGGGGTAGAAGAACATCGGCGCGACCAGCAGGAAGGCAAGTCCCGCCAGCAGGAACGCCGCATAGGTGAACGATGCCGTGGGGGCTCGTTCTGCCCGAACTTCAGTGGCCGTGTGGGTCGTATGGCTCATGTCACGCATCCCGTCCGAAGAGGCCAGCCGGCCTGATGAGCAGTACGATCGCCATGATGACGAAGATGACGATGTTCGATGCCTCCGGATAGAAGACCTTGGTCAGCCCTTCGGCGATGCCCAGCATGTAACCCGTGACGATGGCGCCCATGATCGAGCCCATGCCGCCGACGACGACCACCGCGAAGACGACGATGATGAGGTTCGTACCCATCAGCGGCGAGACCTGGTAGACGGGCGCCGCAAGCACGCCGGCAAACGCGGCGAGGCCGGCGCCGAGGCCATAGGTCAAGGTCAGAAGCATCGGCACATTCACGCCGAAGGCCTGGACGAGAACGGGATTCTCCGTCGCTGCCCGCAGATAGGAGCCGAGCTTGGTCTTCTCGATGAGGAGCCAGGTGCCGATGCAGGCGACGAGCGAGATGACGACCACCCAGCCGCGGTAGATCGGCAGGAACATGAAGCCGAGATTGGTGCCGCCCGCAAGCGCTGCCGGAACCGAATAGGGTTGCCCCGCCGCACCGTAGAGGTAGCGGAAGGTCCCCTCGATCGCCAGGGCCAGCCCGAAGGTGAAGAGAAGGCCGTAGAGGGGATCGAGCTTGTAGAGGCGGCTCAGCATCGTCCGCTCGATCACAGCCCCCACGAGGCCTACGACGATCGGCGCGATGACGAGCGCCAGCCAATAGCTGATCCCGAAATACTGAAGCAGCAGCAGCGCGACGAAGGCCCCCAGCATGTACTGCGCACCGTGCGCGAAGTTGATGACCCTGAGAAGGCCGAAGATAACAGCCAGCCCGAGACTCAAGAGCGCGTAGAACGAGCCGTTGATGAGGCCGATCAGCAACTGACCGAGAAAGGCCTGGAGGGGGATACCGAAGATCATCGTCATCGTCAGACTCCCAGCACTTTATGCAGCATGTCCATCCGCTCCGGCAGTTCACCGACGGGGAAATCGGCCACCATCTGGCCGTGGTCCATCAGGTAGAAGCGATCGGCGACGCGGCTGGCGAAGCGGAAGTTCTGTTCCACCAGCAGAACCGTCATGCCGCGTTCCTTCAGCGTCTTCAGCACCTCGCCGATCCGCTGCACGATGACCGGGGCCAGCCCTTCCGTCGGCTCGTCGAGGATGAGCAGGCGCACCCCCGTGCGCAGGATGCGGGCGATCGCCAGCATCTGCTGCTCGCCGCCGGAAAGCTTGGTGCCGGGGCTGGAGCGCCGCTCGAGAAGATTGGGGAAGAGTTCGTAGATCTCGTCCAGCGACATGCCGCTGCCGGCGACCACCGGCGGCAGCAGGAGATTCTCCTCCACCGTCAGTGTCGCGAAGATGCCGCGCTCTTCCGGCACGAAGCCTATCCCGGAATGGGCGGTGCGATGGAGCGGCACGCCCATCATGTCGCGGCCGTCGAACATGATCTGGCCCTTGCGCTCGCGGACGATGCCCATGATCGTTCTCAGCGTCGTGGTCTTGCCCACTCCGTTGCGGCCGAGGATGGTGATCATCTCGCCCTCGCCCACGGTCATGTCGACGCCGTGCAGCACATGGCTTTCACCATACCAGGCATTGAGGCCACGGACTTCCAGAAGCGGTTTCATCTCACGCCTCCTCCGTGCCCATATAGGCCGTCCGCACGCGCGGATCCTGACTGACGGTCGCATAGTCGCCTTCCGCCAGGATCTCGCCGCGCTGCAGCACCGTCACGTGATGGCAGATGTCGGCAACGACCGAAAGATTGTGCTCCACCATCAGGACGGCGCGCTCCCTGGCAACGTTGCGGATGATACCGGAGACGGTGCCGATATCCTCCTGCCCCATGCCGGCCATGGGCTCGTCGAGCAGCAGCACCTTGGGATCGAGCGCCAGGGTGGTGGCGATCTCCAGCACGCGCTTGCGGCCATAGGAGAGATCGGCGGCCATCGTGTTGCGGGCGTCGAGCAGCCCAACCGCCGACAGAAGCTCCTCGGCACGCTGGTTAAGCCGGCCGAGCGAAGACATGGGCAGCCAGAACTGGGTGGCGAGGCTGTTGGGCCGTTGCAGGGCAACCCGGACGTTGTCCAGCACGGTCAGGTGCGGAAAGACTGCTGAAATCTGGAAGGAGCGCACCAGCCCCATGCGCGCCACCTTGTCCGGCGCGGTATTGGTGATGTCCGTTCCGAGCAGGGTGATGCGGCCTGCGGATGGCTGCAGGAACTTGGTCAGGAGGTTGAATACGGTGGTCTTGCCGGCGCCGTTTGGACCAATCAGCGCATGCACGCGGGCGTGATGGACATCGAGGTCGACATCCTTCACGGCGGCGAACGCGCCGAAGACCTTGGTGAGGCCGCGGGCGGACAGCACCACCCGCGGCTCCTCGTTCGCATGGACTGCGGTATTTGCCATGACGGCTTACTTCACCAGCTCGCAGCCGCTCTTGGCCGGGTCGATATAGGCTTCCTTGCCCGGAATCGTCGCCAGCACGTTGAAATAGTCCCACGGCTCACTGCTCTCACCGGGCTTCTTCACCTGCAGGAGATACATGTCGTGGATCATCCGGCCGTTCGCGCCGACCGTGCCGTTGCGGGCGAAGAAATCCTCGACCGGCATTTCATGCAGGGCCCTCGCGACGGCTTCCGTCTCGTCCGTGCCTGCCTTCTCCACGGCCTTCAGATACTGGAGGACTGCGGAATAGGTGCCGGCATGGATCATGTTCGGCATCTTCCCGGTACGCTCGAAGAAGCGCTTGCCGAACTCGCGGCTCTGGTCGTCGAGGTTCCAGTAATAGCCCTCCGTCAGCGTCAGTCCCTGCGCCGCCTCGACGCCGAGACCATGGACTTCCGCCAGCGTGAACAGCAGTGCGGCGAGGTTCTGCCCGCCGGCGGTGATGCCGAATTCTGCCGCCTGCTTGATGGCGTTTGCCGTATCGAGGCCCGCATTGGCGAGGCCGATAACCTTCGCGCCCGAAGACTGCGCCTGCAGCAGGAATGACGAGAAGTCGTTGGTGGCGAGCGGATGGCGGACAGCTCCCACCACGTTACCGCCGGCCGACTTCACGAAGGTACCGGTCTGCTCTTCCAGCGAATAGCCGAAAGCGTAGTCGGCCGTGAGGAAAAACCAGCTGTCGCCGCCCTGCTTCACGAGCGCGCCACCCGTGCCGACGGCGAGCGCATGGGTGTCATAGGCCCAATGGAAGCCGTAGGGACTGCACTGCTTGCCGGTCAGGTCCGTCGTCGCGGCACCCGTGACCATGTTGATCTTCTTCTTTTCCTTGCTGAGCGCCTGCACGGCGAGCGCAACCGACGATGTCGTCAGCTCCATGATGGAGTCGACCTGCTCGGTGTCGTACCACTGGCGAGCGATGTTCGAAGCGATGTCCGGCTTGTTCTGGTGGTCGGCGTCGACGATCTCCACCGGCACGTCGAGCACCTTGCCGCCGAAATCTTCTATGGCCATTTTCGCGGCCTCGACGGAAGACTTGCCGCCGAAGTCCGCATAGACGCCGGACTGGTCGTTCAGGATGCCGATCTTGACCTTGCCGTCTGAGGCGCTCTGCGCCAGCGCAGCGGTGCTGCCCGCCAGCAGGAATGCCAGCGACGTGATGAGGTTCTTCCGCATGATATTCTCCTCCCAGAGAAAGCCAGAGTGCGAATCTGTTCATTTTTGGGAGGCCGCCCTCCTCAAGGCGACCCTTACCGCGGCTATGGTTCCGGATTTCACCGGTTGACGCAAGGTAAGAGGTCCAATTAATTGCAAACAGACTCTGTGCATTTGTGAACAGAAGAAACGATGAGCGGCAACCCGAATTTCACTTGGGACGACCTGCAGTATTTTCTCGCCGTCGCGAGAACCGGACAATTGTCCACGGCAGCCAGACATCTGCGCACCAGCCACGCAACGGTATCGCGGCGCATCGATCGTCTGGAGTTCGCGCTGAAGGTGAAGCTCTTCGAGCGGAACCCCCGCGGCTATGTCCTGACCTCGGTCGGCCAGCGCTTCGTCGAGACGGCCGAGAAGATGGAGGCCGAAACCGATCGCCTGCAGGCGGACGTCGCGGCGGGAGCCATGGCGCAGCGGGGCGTGATTCGGCTGAGTGCTCCCGAGGGCTTTGCGAACTTCTTCTTTTCGCAGCGGATAGGGGCGTTCTTCGCCCAGTATCCGAACATCTCGCTGGAACTGGTGACCATCCAGCAGATCATGTCGCTTTCGCGCAAGGAAGCCGACATTGCGGTGACGCTGGACCCGCCGAAGGCGGGGCCCTACCGGACCGAGAAGATCACCGACTACAATCTGAACGTCTACGCATCCACCGCCTATCTGGCCAAGGCGCCTCCCATCCGCCGGCGCGACGATCTCCTGGAGCATCCGTTTATCGGTTATATCCAGGACATGATCTTTGCGCCCGGGCTGGACTATCTGGGCGACGTGCATCCGGGCATCAGGCCGCAGTTCCAGAGCTCCAGCATTTTCGCCCAGCTGACCGCGACCAGGAACGGCCTCGGCCTTTGCGTGCTGCCGCACTTCATCGCAGGCACCCTGACTGACCTGCAGATCGTGCTGCCGCGGGAGATTACGCTTACTCGCAATTACTGGCTCGTCTGCCACAGGGATCTCAGCAACGTCCCTCGCGTGCGTTTCGTGTCAGACTACATCTATTCCGCCGTGCAAGCGGCCCAGGATGCGTTCCTTCGTCCCAGTTCCAGCGGTGGCCGGCTGCATCACACTCGATCGGAACGTCCCGCCCATTAGACAACCCCGTCACTATGGTCTTGATGATCGTCAATTTTTTATCGATCCGTGGAACAAACGGCTGAAACCGACATTTTATTGGGTTAACCGTGGATCACGGTTCCAGGGGGATGATGCATTAAATGCGAACTCAACCGCAGACTCTAGGGATTCAAGAGGAGCGTTATCGTCTCCTTGTCGATTCGATTACTGACTATGCCATCTACATGCTCGACCCTGAGGGGCGGGTGAGCAGTTGGAACCCCGGAGCGGAGCGTTTCAAGGGCTACAAGGAACACGAAATACTCGGCCACCACTTCTCCCGTTTCTACACGGAGGAGGATCGCGAGGACGGCCTTCCCGGACGCGCGCTGCAGACTGCGGCCACGCAAGGTAGGTTCGAAAACGAAGGCTGGCGGGTGAAAAAGGACGGTACCCGCTTTTGGGCAGACGTCATCATAGACCCGATCTGGAGCCCCTCGCACGAACTGCTAGGCTTCGCGAAGGTGACACGCGACCTGACGGAGCGAAGGCGGGTGGAGCAGGAACTGAAGCGGACCGAGCAGCAGTTTCAACTTCTGGTACAGGGAGTTCGCGATTATGCCATCTATATGCTCGACCCGAGTGGCCACATAACCAATTGGAATTCGGGAGCCGAGTTGATCAAGGGCTACCGAGGTGAAGAAGTCATCGGGTCCCATTTTTCTCGCTTTTACACGGATGAAGACCGCGCCGCCGGTCTGCCAGGAATCGGCTTGGAGGCAGCACGTCGAGACGGCCGTTTCGAGAAGGAAGGAATTAGGGTCCGGAAGGATGGCACCCGTTTCTGGGCTCATGTCACCATAGAAGCGATCCGTGACAGAAGCGGCGAGCTTCTGGGCTTTGCCAAGGTCACCCATGACATCACGGAGAAGATCGAGGCGCAGAACGCCTTGAACCAGGCGCGCGAAGAGCTTTTCCAGGCGCAGAAGATGGAGGCAATCGGCCAGTTGACCGGAGGCATCGCCCATGACTTCAACAATCTCCTGATGGCGGTCCTCGGAAGCCTCGGCATCCTAAAGAAGAGGCTGCCGCAGGATCCTTCTCTCATGCCGCTTCTGGACAACGCGATCCAGGGGGCCGAACGCGGCGTGGCGCTGATCCAGAGGATGCTGGCCTACTCCCGTAAGCAGGATCTCGACCTGACACCCGTCGACACTTCCTCCGTCGTCGGGGGCATGATGGATTTCGTCCGCCGGTCGGTCGGCGCGGCGATCGAGATCGAGACGG
The DNA here is from genome assembly GCF_902153245.2 of Pseudorhizobium endolithicum. GTDB lineage: Bacteria > Pseudomonadota > Alphaproteobacteria > Rhizobiales > Rhizobiaceae > Neorhizobium > Neorhizobium endolithicum. The sequence goes on along the minus strand of NZ_CABFWF030000012.1, from coordinate 206,282 downwards.
AGTTCTCGCCCGATCTGCCCCTTGTGCTGACGGATGCGGTGCAACTGGAGACGGCTCTGCTCAATCTTATCGTCAACGCCAGGGATGCGATGCCGCAAGGCGGCAGGATCACCATCAGAGCCTGTCGCACCCCCCTCCCGAGCTCTTCGGTCTCAGGAGACGGCAAGGAATTCGTCCAGCTATCGGTGGAGGATACGGGCGAGGGAATGGACACGGAAACGATCGAGCGCGCGACCACCCCGTTCTTCACGACGAAGGGCGTCGGAAAAGGCACCGGTCTTGGACTTTCAATGGTCCAGGGACTGGCCGAGCAATCGGGCGGAAAGCTGGTGATCGAAAGCAGCAAGGGACATGGCACCAGCATTTCCCTCATACTTCCCGTCGCAGATCAGTCGGCCCTACACGTCACGTCGGATCACCGGCAGGAGCAGGCCCTGCCTCCCCTGCCCGAGACCTTGCGCGTCATGGCCGTGGATGACGATGCTCTCGTACTGATGAACACGACGCTGATGCTGGAGGATCTCGGGCACCAGGTCGTCGAAGCCTATAACGGCGCCCAGGCCCTGGAAATGCTGGAGGGAGGAGAGCGGGTCGATCTTTTACTGACCGATCACTCGATGCCCAAGATGACCGGCGCCGAGCTGGCCGACCGCGTTCACAGGCGATGGCCGGAACTGCCCGTCATCCTCGCGACCGGCTATGCCGAGCTTCCCTCGAACGAAGGAGAGAGGCTGCCGAAGCTGTCGAAACCGTTTTCGCAGGTGCAACTGGCAGAGATCCTTTCGTCGGCGATCCAGAAACGCTGAACCAACCCTGCTGCCACGCGTTGATCCTCCAGTCTCAGCTGGAGGATTTGCCGTGGTATTCAAGCATCAGAGTTTTCATGAGATCCCGCCGACCGTCGAGAGCGAATTTCCGCCGGCCGCCACGCTGGAAGGCGCCGTGGCGGACAGCCTGGCTGCGGCGGGCGGCATAGATGCGACGGGCGTACAGGTTGTGGTCGAAGGGAATACCGTCGTCCTCACCGGCTCTGTCATGGACGAGAAGGAGATCGCCCGAGCGGAGGAAATCGCCCGAAGCGTGGACGGCGTAGGCGACGTACGCAACGAGATCCGCTCCGGCCGGATTGCTTGACGCGCTTCAGAATTGAGGCCCGGACGGTGCCGGGCCCTTTTCTCCTCAGTTGCGAGGCAACGCATAGGCAATGATATAGTCGCCCGGCTTCGTCCCGACGGAGCCGTGACCGCCAGCGACCATCACCACGAACTGGCGCCCGTCGTCGACTGCATAAGTCATGGGAGTGGCTTGTCCACCGGCCGGCAGCCGAGCGCGCCAAAGCTGTTCACCGGTGGTGAGGTCATAGGCGCGCAGATAGTTATCGACGGCCGCCCCAAGGAAGGCCACGCCACCTTTCGTGATCATCGGCCCCCCTATACCCGGGACCCCAACCTTGAACGACAGCGGCAGGGGCGTCATGTCGTAGACCGTTCCGTTGCGACGCTTGTAAGCGATTTCGCCCGTGCGTAGATCCGCTCCTGCGACATAGCCCCATGGCGGTGCCTGGCACGGAATCTGAAGCGGGCCCAGGAACGGCCCCATATAGACGCCGTAGGGTGCTCCTTCGTTGCGGTTCAGCCCCTGTTCGCTTCCCTTCTCGTCCGCGCCCTTCGGCGGGATCTCCTCGCGGGGGACCAGCCGCACGGTAAAGGCAAGATAGGTGGGCATTCCGAACATCACCTGCCGTTCCGGATCGACGGCGACACTACCCCAGTTGAACGTGCCGAAATTGCCGGGATAGACGAGCGTCCCGTTCAGCGACGGGGGTGTATACCGGCCCTCATAGTTCAACTGGTGGAACCGGATGCGGCACACCATCTGGTCCAACATGGAGATACCCCACATGTCCTTTTCCTGCAGCGGTTCCGGCTTGAACGTCAGTGCAGAAGTCGGCTGGGTCGGGGCGGTGAAGTCTTCCGGTATCGCGCCACCCGGAGCAGGTTCCTCCGTTACGTCGATAATCGGCTCGCCCGTCCGGCGGTCGAGAACGTAGATGTCGCCCTGCTTGGTCGGCCCGACCAGCGCGGGCACCATGGTTCCGTCCTCCTGCGCAAGATCGAGCAGGACCGGCTGCGCAGGCACGTCCATGTCCCACAGATCGTGGTGTACCGTCTGGAATACCCACCGATCCGCGCCAGTATTGATATCGAGCGCGACGATCGAGGACGAGTATTTCTCGACGGATTCGCTGCGGCCCATCCCCAACTGGTCGGGAACCTGGTTGCCGAGCGGAATATAGACGAGCCCCAGTTCTTCATCGACGCTGAACACCGACCAACTGTTGGGGGAATTGGGCGTGTAGGTCTGACCGGGCGGCAAGGGTGTCGTTTGGGTCGGGTTACCGGAATCCCAGTTCCAGACAAGTTCTCCCGTATCGACGTCGAAGGCGCGGATGACTCCCGACTGGGAACGTACCGAATAGTTGTCGTTGACGGCCCCTCCGATGATGATCTTCCCGCCGGCAACTACGGGAGGAGAGGTCGAATAATAGTATCCGGCCGGATTGTAGGGCATACCGGCCTCAAGCCTCAGCGTTCCCTGATCGGCGAAGGAGGGGCAGACCTGACCGTTGGCTGCATCCAAGGCGATGAGCCGGGCGTCCGACGTCGGCAGATAGACACGTTGCGAGCATGGTGCGCCGGGCTGTGCGGCAGAATCGGCATAATAGGTCACCCCCCTGCAGGTCTGGTGCTGCCGGTCGGGATTGAGCCCCGCGTTCGGATCGAACTTCCACTTCTCCTCGCCCGTGGTGGCGTCGATCGCGATGGCCCAGTTATGGGGAGTGCAGAGGTAGAGGCTGTTTCCGACCTTCAGCGGCGTGACCTGATAAGTGGTTTCCCCGACATCTTCCGGAAGCTTCACGTCTCCGGTCTGGTACCGCCAGACCTCCTCGAGTTGGTCGACATTCTCCACGGTAATCTGGTCCAGGGGCGAATAGCGCTGGCCATAGTTTGTTCGTCCGTACTGATGCCATTCCCCGGGCGGCACAGCATTGCCCATTGCGGGCGCCGCAGCGACGGATTCCTCCGGAAGCTCGCCATCGATACGGTAGGGATCGGTGAACATGGAGCCAACGGCGATGATGATCGCCAGCATGATCGAGACTGCCAGCGGCGTCGCACCGACCGGATAGCGATTTCCGGTTGGGCTTTGGAAACCCAACGGCTTCCTGACCCAAGGCGTCAGCAACCACAGCCCGAGCAGAACGATCACGCCGCCGCGCGGGCCAAGCTGCCACCAGTCGAACCCCACTTCCCAAATCGCCCATGCGAGCGAACCGACGACGATGAGCGCGTAGACGAGAAGGGCAAGTGGCCGCCGCATGTAGAGCAGGACGGCGGTGAGGATGAAGGCAATCCCGGTAATGAGGTAGTAGACGCTCCCGCCGAGGCTCACGAGATAGGCGCCGCCGGCGGTCAGGGCCAACCCGAGAAGCCCCATAACGATCGTGGTGATCACAATAGCCATGATGAATATCCTGTTCCGACTGCTGCATCGGATCGCCGCTGGCGCCGCGAACCCCCGACCGTCAACCCATCGCTCGGCTGAAAGTTCCACGCCATGGCCGTTGCTCGAGCCCAGATGGAACCAAGGGGCGCGACGCAGTGTTCCCAAGCCGGAGGTGACCATGGAATCCAACCATGCGGGGCCGGCGTTCCAGACCCCCGGTCAACCTGGCGACGATCTGCATGCCGTTCGTACAATTGCCGAGGACTGTACGCGCTGCGACCTCTACAGGCACGCGACCCATGTCGTGTTCGGCGAAGGGTCGCCCGATGCGGATGTGGTACTCGTCGGAGAACAGCCGGGCGACAAGGAAGACCTCGCGGCCCGACCCTTCGTCGGACCGGCCGGCCGGCTGCTGGACCGATGCCTGGAGGAGGCTGACGTGGACCGTACCCGCTGCTACGTCACCAATGCCGTGAAGCACTTCAAGTTCACCCCCCGCGGCAAGCGGCGGATACACGCCAAGCCCAATGCCGGCGAAACAAGGGCCTGTGCGTGGTGGCTTGCAGCAGAGCTTCGCATCATCCGTCCGTCCCTCGTGGTCGCGCTTGGAGCAACCGCCTTGTTTTCCCTCCTGGGGAAGGACGCCAAAGTGACCCGGGACGGGGGCAGGGTCCTGCAGGCGCCCGACGGCCTGTCGGTGCTCGTCACCATTCATCCCTCTGCTCTCCTCAGAACCATGGACAGGCCGGAGTCCGCCCAGGAGAGGCAGCGGTTCATTGACGAGTTGCGGCAGATCGCAAACTATGTCTCGTGACAGGCGGAGGAAGCGCATGACCTATGAGCTGTACTATTGGGACGGCATCCAGGGCCGCGGCGCGTTCGTCAGGCTGGTCCTTGAGGACGCCGGTGCATCGTACCGGGACGTCGCCCGTGAGCCAGGCGGTACGGAGAAGATGACGGCGTTCCTGGAAGGGAAGCATGGCCATCAGATACCATTCGCACCGCCCTTCCTGAAGGATGGCGACCGGGTGATCTCGCATGTCGCCAACATCCTGCGGCATCTCGGGCCGAAACTGAACCTCGCACCTGCCGGCGAGGACGCCCGATCCTTTGCGCATGGCCTGCAACTGACCATCGCCGACTTCGTCACGGAGATTCACGATACCCATCATCCTCTGGGAATGGACGCCTATTATGAGGACCAGAAGGACGAGGCAAAGATGAGGTCACGCCGGTTCATTCAGTCCAGGCTGCCCAAATTCATGGGCTATTTCGAGAAGATCCTGAGCGCCAGTCCGACCGGCCCGACCCATCTGGTCGGGAATGAGACCAGTTATGTCGATCTGTCCCTGTTTCAGGTTGTCGAGGGGCTTCGATACGCGTTTCCGAACGCGATGCGCGACGTGGAGACAGATTGGCCGGCGGTGGCGGCGCTTGCAGAGGCGGTGAAGAAGCGGCCGAATATCTGGGCCTACCTTCAGTCCGACAGGAGGCCGGCCTTCAACGAATCCGGCATCTTCCGCCATTACCCCGAACTGGACCTCGATCGCTGAGGCCACGGCGCAGTCTATTGGATGACTGCGCAGGCCAGACGATCCCCTGCCTTGCCGGAGGGCTGGCTCTGGTAGTCGTCGGACCCGCCATGGATCATCAGCGACTTCCCCTTGACGCTGTTGGCGCCCTGATCGAGAGAAACGAAGGTGTTGAAGGCCTGGGCGCGCAGCACGCCTTCGGCGTCGACATATTGATTGGGCATATCGCCCGCATGGGGGCCGCCGGCCGATCTGTATCCGTGTTCCTTGCCCTGGGGATTGAAATGTCCACCTGCACTCTCGTGGCCGCTCTGGTGATCGCACGTCCCGTTCTCGTGAAAATGGAAGCCGACCCACTGGCCCGCGGGCAGTCCGGAAACCTCGGCTTCGACCAGAACGCCGGCTGGCGTCGCGGTCAGCGTTGCGGTTCCGACCTCGGCCCCGTCCGCGCCGATGAACTTTGCCGTGGCTGTCGTCTCCTGAGCCGTGGCGCCGCTGCCGAAGAAAGCCGCCGCCGCGAATGCTGCCACCAATCTGCCTGCCATGTGAACCTCCCTTGGCCTTCCTGTTCGTCACACCGGCTCTTCGCCGAGCTCCAGCAGGATCTGGTGCCGTGCCCGGTTCAGCCGGCTTTTGACGGTGCCGACGGCACAGTCGCAAATTTCTGCGGTCGTCTCGTAGCTCTCGCCGAGGATCGCCACGAGCGTCAGCACCTCGCGGTAATGCGGCGGCAGTTTCTGCAGGGCGCGCTGCACTTCCTTGGCGCGCGCACTCACCTCCTGGGTCGCCGGCATCGGAGAATCTCCGGACACCGGCTCGTCCATGCCCGGCGCCTCCCGGCCAAGCACCTTGGAACGGGTGTAGAAGGTGTTGCGCATGATGGTGAACAGCCAGGACTTCAGCTTCGTCCCGGGCTCGAACTTGTCGAGATTCGCCAGGGCCTTCATCAGCGTTTCCTGAACAAGATCGTCGGCATCCGTGGGATTGCGGCAGAAGGTGCGGGCAAACGCGCGGAGAGCGGGAATAAGCTTTACTATGTCTGCGCGTGCAGGATCACGATTCAACTGTGATTCAGACACCGTGCCTACCTCTCCGAAGTCTCGCTGACGGGATGACGGTGGCAAACGCGCCGTTCACGCCTTTGGTTCCCCGAAGCAGGTTGACATTCGTCATCTCCATCGAGCTGCAACCGGAAGAAGGAACAAAGTTCCACCGGCCTCTGTTGATAAGGCTTTTCGGGGAGTTCGATCCGTGGCACCGAGAGCAAACTGGAAGGGCTATCTCAAGGTAGGAGAGTTGAGCTGCCAGGTGGCGCTCTATACCGCCGCTTCGACCGCCGACCGCGTCAGTTTTCATATCGTCAACCGGGAGACGGGGCATCGCGTCCATCGCCAGCTCGTCGATGCCGATACCGGCCGTGAAGTGGATAACGAGGACATCGTAAAGGGCTATGAAGTCGCGAGCGGCCAGTATGTCATCCTCGAACCGGAGGAGATCAAGGCGGCGGTGCCCGACAGTGACAAGACGCTCGCACTGGAAAGCTTCATTCCCTGCGGCGAGGTGGACACGATCTTTCTGGATCGTCCCTATTATCTTGCACCGGCAGACAAGGCGGCAACCGAGGTCTACTCGCTGATCCGCAAGGGGCTGGAGGAGAAGAATGTCGCGGCGCTTGCCCGGACCGTTTTGTTTCGCAGACTGCGTACGTTGCTGATCCGCCCGACGGATCAGGGCCTGATCGCCAGCACTCTCAACTACGACTATGAGGTCAGGCCTGCCAGCGAGGTATTCTCGGATATAGCCCAGTTCAAGATCGAGGGCGAAATGCTCGACCTCGCCCGGCACATCATCGGCACCAAGAAAGGCAAGTTCGATCCGACCGAATTCGACGACCGCTACGAGACGGCGCTTGCCGATTTGATCAAGGCGAAGATCGAGGGGCGCAAGCTGGCGAAGAAGCCGAAGCCGGAGCCGAAGAAGGTTTCGAACCTGCTCGATGCCCTTCGCCAGAGCGCCGGCGCCGATGCAAAACGTAGCAAGAAGGCGTCCGCGGCCAAGAAGCCGGCCCGCAAGCCGAAGACCGGCACCCAGCCGCAACGGAAGGCAGGCTGACAATGGCGCTCGAAACCTACAATGAGAAACGCGACTTCACTGTTTCTCCCGAACCCAAGGGAAAAAGAGCGAAAGCGGGCGGAAAGAGCTTCGTCATCCAGAAGCATGCGGCGCGCCGGCTTCACTATGACTTCCGGCTCGAGATGGATGGCGTTCTGAAAAGCTGGGCGGTCACCCGCGGCCCGAGCCTCGTGCCGGGAGAAAAGAGGCTTTCGGTCCATGTGGAGGATCATCCGCTGGACTACGGCGGCTTCGAAGGCGTCATACCCGAAGGCAATTACGGCGCCGGCGCCGTCCTGCTCTGGGACCGCGGCACCTGGAGCGCAACCGGAGATCCTCACAAGGCCTACAGGAAGGGCCACATGGAATTCGAGCTCGAGGGCGAAAAACTGCGGGGCCGATGGCACCTGGTGAAGATGGCCAATCGCAGGGGCGAGAAGCGCGAGAACTGGCTGCTCATAAAGGGCGAGGACGAGTTTGCCCGAGCCGAGAGCGATCCGGACATCCTCGAGGAACTCCCGAAGTCCGTGAAGACCGGACGCGTGATCGAGGAACTCCAGGGCGGGAAAGCGCCCAAGAAGCTTGCGAAGAAAAGAACAACCGCAACGGGCGTCCAACCTCCGACGGACAAGGAACTCAACGGTCCCGTCACACCCGATATACAGAAGATCAAAGGTGCACGAAAGGCCAACCTGCCGGACTTCGTTGCTCCGCAGCTTGCAACGCTGGTGAAGGGCGCCCCGTCCGGCAAACGCTGGATCCACGAGATCAAGCTCGACGGTTATCGGCTTCAGGCACGCATCGATGGCGGCGATGTCCGGTTGCTGACGCGGACAGGCCTGGATTGGACACACAAGTTCGGCAAGCCAATCGTCGACGCGCTCAGGCAACTGCCGGTCAAGCAGGCGATCATAGACGGCGAAATCGTGGTCAATGGCGGATCGGGGGCAACGGATTTCTCCCTCCTCCAACAGGACCTGAGCGAAGGCCGCACGAACCGCTTCGTCTTCTTCGCCTTCGATCTCCTCCACCTTGATAGAAATGATCTCACCGGCGCGAAGCTCCTGGACAGAAAGCAGGCACTGGAAGCCATTCTCGCGGACTGCGCGGCCGTGCTGAGATACAGCGAGCACTTCGGCGACGAAGGCGGGCTCGTCCTCAAGCATGCCTGCCGCCTGAGCCTGGAGGGGATCATCTCGAAGATCGGCGATGCTCCCTATCGCGGCGGTCGGGGCCGGGATTGGGTCAAGTCGAAATGTTCTGCGCGGCAGGAGTTCGTGGTCGCCGGCTATGTCCCCTCGTCCGTCTCCAGCAATGCGATCGGCTCGCTGGTCATGGGTTACTACGATGGCGACACGCTGAAGCATGCCGGCCGCGTGGGCACGGGTTACAGTAACAAGGTCGCGCAATCGCTCTTCCGCCAGTTGCAGGATCTGCGGACCGACAGGAGCCCTTTCGGAGAGAAGCTGACGGGTGTGGAGAAGAAGGATGTCGTCTTCCTGAAGCCTGAACTGGTGGCAGAGGTGGAGTTCCGTGGGTGGACGGCGGATTCCCACATCCGCCATGCGGCTTACCGGGGCCTCAGGGAGGACAAGCTGGCCCGCGACGTGATCCGGGAGACAGGTCCCATGGAAGCAAAAGCCGAGCCTCCGGAGGATCCGGCCAGGCGCACCGTCAACCTGACCCATCCCGACAGGGTATACTGGCCGGAGGCGGGCGTGACCAAGGCGGGGCTTGCGGACTACTATATCCAGGTCTGGCGCTTCATGGCGCCCTATGTCGTCAACCGGCCTCTCGCCCTGGTGCGTGGACCGGACGGGATCGGCAAGGCGCTGTTCTTCCAGAAGCACGCCTGGAAAGGCATGAACAAGCAGATCAGGACGGCGAAGGACCCGGCCGATCCTTCAGAGGAGGACATCGTCATCCACGACCTGGACGGGCTTCTGGGCCTGGTGCAGGGCGGTACGCTGGAAATTCATCCCTGGGGATCGACCATCGATCGCTGGGAGAAGCCGGACATGGTCAACATCGACCTCGATCCGGGCGAAGGGACCACGTGGGATGACGTCATTGCCGCCGCGCACGAAGTGAAAGCGCGTTTCGAAGCCATGGGTTTGGCCGGATTTGTCAAAACCTCAGGCGGCAAGGGACTGCATGTGGTCGCTCCGGTGAAACCGAAGGCAGAATGGCCGGACGTGAAGGCCGCCATGAAGGCGCTGGCCGACAGCATGGCGGGCGACAGTCCCGACCGCTACGTCTCCACGATCACCAAATCCAAACGCAAGGGCAAGATCCTCATCGATTACCTGCGCAACGGGCGGGGAGCGACGGCGGTGGCGCCCTATTCCACACGCGCCCGAGCCGGCGCGCCGGTCTCCATGCCGGTGGCGTGGGAGGAATTGGGCGGAGCCATCGGACCCGCCTACTTCACCGTGAACAATGCCGTAGCCCGCCTTGAGCAACTCGGAAACGATCCATGGGCGGATTTCCGCGCGGCGGAGGCCGAAATCACGGTTGCGGGGAAGACAAGGCGAAAGCGTTAGCCTCTCAACGGGATGACTTGCGCTCCGCCGCGAGGCTCTTCTTGAGCGCGCTCATGATGTCGATGACATTGCTCGGCTGCTCCGGTTTCGGTTCTGCCGGCTTCTTGACCTTCTTGCCCTTCTTGCGCGCCGCGATGATGTCGAGCAGGCGGTCCTGGACGGGATCGTCCGCCATGGAAGGCTTCCAGTGCGCAGTCCGCTCCTCGATCAGCTTCTTCATCATGCTGAGGTGCTGCGAGGAGGGCTTGTCCCGCTCGATGTTCCCGAAATAATCACCGGCCTCACGCACCTCGTCGCCGTATCGCAGAGTCCAGACGACGATGCCGTTCTCCTTGGGGACGAGCAGGACGGCCCGTTCCCGGCGATACATGACCAGGCGGGCAATGCCCGCCGTTCCGGTCTTGGCCATCGCTTCACGGATCACCGCAAAGGCTTCGGCACTCACCTCGTCGTCGGGCGCCAGATAGTGCGGACGGTCGTACCAGATCCAGCCGATCGATTCCACCGGGACGAAGGTCTCTATGTCGATGGTGCGGGTGCTTTCCAGCCCGACATCCTCGATCTCTTCATCCTCGAACAGGACGTATTCGTTCTCGCCCTTCGGATATCCCTTGACCTGATCCTCGTCATCCACCGCCTCACCGGATACCGCGTCGACATATTGGCTCATGACGCGATTATGGGTCTTGCGATTGAGATTGTGGAAGCGGACCTTTGCGGATTCCGACACGGCCGGTGTCATGCTCACGCGGCAGGTGACCAGGGAGAGCTTCAGATACCCCTTCCAGAACGCACGCGGCGCCATCACAGCCTCCAGATCGTCGTCGATGGCGGGCAACGGCGGTGCACCGGGAATGGTTCCGAGGCGGCAGCGCCATCTGGAACATTCGCCCTTGGCCCGACGTTCACCCGCAACTCGGAAACGGAGGACGAGAGATGATCGCCGATAACCAGAAAAAACCTGAAGAAGAAAAGGGTGTCACCCCTTCTGCACGGAAACGGGAGGATCGCGCAGCTCTTGAAGAGGAATTGGAGGAGGGGCTGGAAGATACCTTCCCCGCCAGTGACCCCGTCGCCACCACCACCACTTCCATACCTGCAGGAACGCCACCACCACCCAAATAGCAGGCGAAAGCATCTGTCTAAAGGCGACCGCACGCAGGTCGCCTTTCGCTTATTTTGACCCCTGACTTTTTCGGGATTTCCGAAGTTTTCAATATTGCTGTATGGAGGAACAATGTAAGGTCGGCGAAAAGGTGGGCGATGACCTTCACTCCATCGTCAGAGGTCGGAATGGTAAAGAAAATCGATCAGGGGACAGAGGCCGAACTTCGGCTTGGACGGCGCGTCAGCCGCGAAGTGGCAGTCCTGCTCAACGAGATCGAGAACGAGCCCGTGCCCGATCGTCTCCTGGAACTGGCCCAGCAACTTCAGAAGGCCCTTTCGGAAAAGCTGGAGAAGTAGACGAAGACAGGTCCCCGGTCCGAGGCGTCCTGGAGCCTATTCTGCCTGACATCATCCGCAGAATCTCCTTCTGCTGCACCCCCCGTCGCCGATAGACGCGCCTCTCTTCCTTTCACGTCCCTCATCTCCGGAACTTTGGCGGCGACCTTCCGTTCAAGCTCTCCGATAGCAGGAGGAGCAGATGGAAGATCCACTTCGGTGTCGTCACCTGTGCGTCGACATGCAGCGCATGTTCGCGGAAGACACCCCGTGGAACGTTCCCTGGATGGACAAGGTGCGGGGCCCGGTTGCCCGCTTGGCGGCAGCACATCCGGCGGAGACCGTATTTACACGGTTTATTCCACCGGTGCAGGCGGAGGACAGACAAGGGACGTGGCGGGACTACTACCGCAAATGGCCGATGATGACGCGAGCCATCCTTGGGGACGAAATGGTGGATATCCTACCGGAACTGCGCGCGTTGGTGCCGCCAGCAACAGTATTCGACAAGACCATCTATTCTCCCTGGCTCGACGGGCGGCTTCACCGGTTCCTGCAGGAACAGGAGGTGACATCGCTCATCATATCCGGGGGAGAGACCGACGTCTGCGTCCTAGCTGCGGTCATGGGGGCCGTCGATCTCGGCTACTCGATCACCCTGCTCAAGGACGCCATCTGCAGCACTTCCGACCAGACCCATGATGCGACACTGGAGCTCTACGGCACCCGTTTCTCCTCCCAGCTTCGTCTTTCGAGTGTCCCGGACGTGCTGGATTGGTGGGCGTAGGCGGAACCTTCGAGGCCGTCAGCAGGTTGTCTCGACATAGAACCTTCACGACGGAGAAACGCCATGAAACACGAACAGCCGAAACCCGGTCGCCCCGGCGAAACCTCGCAATGGCCCCGCTGGGAGGGCCCGGCGGAAAACCGTCCGAGCGGCTATCTGCAGGGAGAGGCGAACATCTTCGCGGAGAACGAGGGCCAGGAGAAAAAGCGCGACGTAGCCCCTGCTGGATACGATCGACCCGACGATCAGGTCCAGGCAGCGGTCAACGAGGCGCTGACGCAGGATGCATTTCTCGATCCGACGAACATCATGGTCGAGGTCAACGACGGTGTGGTCTCGTTAACGGGCTCGGTGGCCCGCGAGGCGGACGCCCGGCGCGCCGAGGAATGCGCAATGGCCGTGGCCGGAGTGACGGGCTGCAACAATCGGCTTACCGTCTCCGCCGAGCGCCACTGATCTCGAGGAGAGGAGATATCCATGGCCGACAAGCTTTGGTTCATCATCGTAGCGCTGGGACCGGTCCTTCTCGGTATCGTCATCGCCTACGGGCTGATGCGTCGTCGACGCCTCGGGGCGGCTGAAAAGCTTCGCCAGGAAGAGGCTGTTGAGCGCCTCTACGACAAGCCTGAAGGCGGCCGTCAGACGACCTTCAGGCAATAGCGGTTAGGCGGAACCTTTGCCGGGACGCGCCGTTAACAGCAGCGGAAACACCCAACCCAAATCAGGAGACGAAGCATGGCTAGCAAGACCCTCGACGACCTGTTCTACGAGACGCTGAAGGACATCTATTATGCGGAGCGCCAGATTGTGAAGGCTCTGCCGAAGATGGCTCGCGGCGCTCAGGACGAGAAGCTGAAGGCCGCCTTCCAGCAACACAAGGAAGAAACCGAAGGCCAGATCGAGCGGCTGAAGGAAGTCTTCGAAATCATCGGCAAGCGCGCCCGCGGCAAGACCTGCCCGGCGATCGACGGCATCATCGAAGAGGGTGAAGAGATCCTCGAAGAGTTCAAGGGCACCCCAGCTCTCGACGCCGGTCTCCTCGCTGCTGCGCAGGCGGTCGAACATTACGAGATCAGCCGCTACGGCACGCTGCGCGCCTGGGCTCAGCAACTCGGCCTGAAGGACGCCGTGCGTCTTCTGGAGGAAACCCTCGCGGAAGAAAGCAAGACGGACGAGACACTGACCGGACTGGCCGAGTCCGCCGTCAACGCCGCGGCGCAGAAGGCAGCCTGAGCGCGAATGGCACCAGAGCGCCATGCGTAACAGCGAAAAAGCCCGGTAACGCCGGGCTTTTTTATCGACTGAACTCAGAAAGAGGCCTGAGGAAACGCCGGCGGCCTGATCGGCAGCATCTCCCCGTTCAGTCCCTTTTGCCGGAAGACCCGGTCCCGCTGCTCCCGGAGCAGTTGCCGCTTTGCGGCCTCCACCGCAAGTTCATAGGTATGAAACGTGCAGCCTGCTTCGACCCCGTTCAGGACGTAGGTCCATCCATCGCAGTGCGGGATGATGTCACAGTACTTGTTCATGATGATCCTCCTTCAGCGCGTGCAAACTCCCGGCGGGACCAAAAGTTCCCTTCATCTCGCCTGCGTCTGAAAATCATCCTTACTTCTGGAACTTCCCTACCGCCGGTGCGTTTCGAACTCCGGCGAATGGAGACATCAATGGCGGACAACGAGGACGAATGGATTCGCAGGCGAGCCTACTCGCTTTGGGAGGAAGAAGGGCGTCCATCCGGGAAGCATGCCGAGCATTGGGAAAAGGCTCGACAGGAACTGGCGGCGTTCCGTGCAGACAAGCCGAAAAGAGCCTCGCGCACTTCGGCAGCCGCTGCGGCCAAAGGCTCCTTGGCGTCATCGTCGCCTGCGCCGAAAAAGGCTGGATCAAAAGGCGCCAAGAAGCCGCCGAAACAAGACTGAACTCCACACAATGCCCCTGGCATCGAGCCGGGTGCTCTTTGTTTCGTCAGGCGGAATCCCTGTGCGCTGCTATGGACATCCTAATTCTCTTCTTCCTTGGAACGCATGTGCCTCCCTTCCCGTTGGACAGAACCGGCCCGGTGCACGGTGGAGGCTGGCATGACCAACGCGTTTTTCTCGCCTGAACCCTTCCCGACGGGGAGCTTTGCGGACGACTTTCTGCGTCAGGTGACGCGAACGCCAAGCATCTCGCCCATGAAGGTGCTTTCCGTCACTTCGGAGGTCTTCCCCCTGGTCAAGACGGGGGGGCTTGCCGACGTAACCGGGTCCCTGCCAAAGGCGCTGCAACGTTGCGGAATCGAAACCATCACCCTGGTTCCCGGCTATCCGGCCGTGCTGCAAAAGCTCGGCAGCGCCCCTCCTCTTCTGCTTTTCGATGACCTGCTGGGAGAACGGGCGTCGCTGCTCTACGGGCGGGTCGATGGTTTGAGCATTTTCGCACTGCATTGCCCGGCGCTCTACCTGAGAGAGGGTGGGCCATACGTGAACTCCGGCGGGATCGACCATTCCGACAACTGGAAGCGTTTCGCGGTCCTCAGCCTCGCGGCTGCGGAACTTGCCGATGGCGCGCTTCCCGGCTGGATCCCCGAGTTGGTTCATACCCATGACTGGCAGACCGCGCTGACCTCCGTCTACATGCGCGAGATGTCGCTGCCGACCCCGGTGGTATTGACGATCCATAATATCGCCTTCCAAGGCCAGTTCCCTGCCGGTCTCCTGCCGGCACTGGGGTTGAGACCGGACCTGTACTCGATGGATTGCCTGGAGTACTTTGGGGACATCAGCTACCTGAAGGGTGGCCTGCGGACATCCGACGTCATCACGACCGTGAGCCCCACCTATGCACGCGAAATCCTGACGCCTCGCTTCGGCATGGGTATGGACGGGGTATTGAATGAGCGCGTAGCGGCCTTAAGGGGGATAGTCAACGGCATCGACCTCGACGTGTGGAATCCCGCTGCCGATCCGCACCTGCCCGTGACCTACGATGCAACGAGCCTCAAGCGAAAGCGGGCGAACCGAATGGCGCTCCTCGGGAAATTTGGTCTCGACGCCCAGGACGCAGGCCCGGTCTTCTCTGCTGTCAGCCGCCTTACGTGGCAGAAGGGCATGGACATGCTGGCCGAAACGGCCGACGAGATCATCTGGAACGGCGGCAAGCTGATTGTCTTCGGTCAGGGGGATCATGCAATCGAGCAGCAGCTGATGGAGGTGGCCGGCCGCCATCCAGGGCGGATGGCCGTCCGCATCGGTTATGACGAACCGACCGCCCACCTCATCCATGGTGGTTCGGATGCGATCGTGCAGCCATCGCGGTTCGAGCCCTGCGGCCTGACCCAGCTTTACGCCCTGCGTTACGGTGCCGTGCCCGTGGTCTCCCGCACTGGCGGTCTTTCCGAGACGATCATTGATGCAAACGACGCCGCCATGTCCGCGCGGGTGGCGACGGGGTTTCAGTTCCATCCGGTGACTGTCGACGGGCTGCGCATGGCGCTGCGCCGTGCCTTGCACGTCTACCAGGATCCGAAGCAATGGGCCCGGCTCCAGAACCAGGGAATGAAAGCAAAGTTCTCCTGGGATCGCAGCGCCCAGCAGTATGCAACGGTCTATGCCAGCCTGGTCCGTAAAGCTGCCAGTTCCCCGGTCCGTGGCCCCCTTCGATGATAATCAGAACTAGGCGCTAGGGCGCCGGAACCCCGCAGCGCGGGGTTCCTTTCGTCTGCGTCCGCCTCAGGTGCGTCGCATCACCACCAAGGTCCTGCCTTCGAGTTCGAAATCCTGATCCTGCTCAACCTCCACCCCATGGAGGGATGGGTCGGCGGTGGTGAGTTCCATCACCCACCGACCCT
Source organism: Pseudorhizobium endolithicum (assembly GCF_902153245.2). Lineage (GTDB taxonomy): Bacteria > Pseudomonadota > Alphaproteobacteria > Rhizobiales > Rhizobiaceae > Neorhizobium > Neorhizobium endolithicum. The sequence continues at coordinate 190,529 of NZ_CABFWF030000012.1, read as the reverse complement.
CTCCGATCCGAGGAATATGGAACGGAACCGTTCCCTCGAAGGGATTGAACAGCACGAGGACGTTGGACCACACCCCCTCCTCCGCAAGATCCGCACGGCGGAGGTTGAGGCCCAGTGTCGTCCCCTCCTGCCACTGTTCCGGAAGCTGCTCGCCGCCTCCCGCGTTGAACCAGCGGACCTCCATGCCGTCGCGCCAGCTCTCGCGCCGGAAGATCGGCTGCGCCTTTCTCAGCGCGATGATCTGGCGAGTGAACTCTCGCAGTTGCTCGTTCGCATCGGGAAGGTTCTCCCAGTGGACCCAGGAGATCTCGCTGTCCTGGCAGTAGCCGTTGTTGTTGCCCATCTGGCTGCGGCCGAACTCGTCGCCGGCGAGCAGCATCGGCGTACCGTGCGACAGGAAGAGCGTCGCCAGGAAGTTGCGCTTCTGGCGCTCGCGGACGTCGTTGATGCCCTCGTCGTCCGTAGGGCCTTCGGCGCCGTAGTTGAAGCTGCGGTTGTCGTTGTGACCGTCGTTGTTGTCCTCGCCGTTCGCCTCGTTGTGCTTCTCGTTGTAGGAGACGAGGTCGTTGAGGGTAAAGCCGTCATGGGCCGCGATGAAATTGACGCTTGCCCAGGGGCGCCGGCCGCGCAGGTCGTAGATATCGCCGGAGCCTAGAAGGCGGGCGGCGAAGTCGGTCGAGACGTTGACGCCCATCCAGTACTCGCGAACGGTATCCCTGTACTTATCATTCCACTCCGCCCAGCCGGGGGGAAAGCCGCCGACCTGATATCCACCCGGACCTATGTCCCAAGGCTCGCCGATCAGCTTGACCTTCGAGAGCACCGGATCCTGCGTTACGGCGTCGAAGAAGCCGCCCCGCTCGTCAAAACCCGCCGGCTCCCGGCCGAGAATCGTGCCGAGGTCGAAGCGGAAGCCGTCGACATGCATGTGCTGCACCCAGTAGCGCAGCGAATCCATGATCATCTGCAGGACCCGCGGATGCGAAGTGTTGACCGTGTTTCCGGTGCCGGTATCGTTGATGTAGTACCGGTGCTGGTCGGGCATGGTCCTGTAGTAGGAGAAGTTGTCGATCCCCTTGAAGGACAGGGTTGGCCCGAGTTCGTTGCCTTCGGCGGTATGGTTGTAGACGACGTCGAGGATCACCTCGATCCCCGCGTCGTGGAAGTTGCGGACCATCTCCCGGAAGCCCTCCAGACCGCGCGACCCGTAATAGCGGGGAGCGGGTGCGAAGAATCCGAGGGTGTTGTAGCCCCAGAAGTTGTGCAGCCCCTTGTCCAGCAGATGCTGGTCATCCGGGAAGTAATGGACGGGCATCAATTCGACGGATGTGATGCCCAGGCTCTTGATGTAGTCGACGCTTGCCTTGTGGCCCATGCCCTCGAACGTTCCCCGCAACTCCTGAGGGATGGCCGGGTTGAGCTGCGTGAAGCCTTTCACGTGCGTTTCATAGACAATTGCCGAGGGCCAGGAGATGTTGGGCCGGGTCGCATCGTGCCAGTCGAAGCCGTTCGGGTCCGTTACCCGGCACTTGGGCATGAACGGCGCGCTGTCGCGCTCGTCGAAGGTGAGGTCCTTGTCCTCATGCAGCAAATCATAGGCGAAGTGTGCCTCGTTCCAGTTCACATCCCCCACGAGTTCGCGGGCGTATGGGTCGATCACCAGCTTGTTCGGGTTGAACCTGTGGCCGTTCTCCGGCTCGAAAGGGCCGTAAACGCGGTAGCCATACAGCGCACCGGGCCTAAGGCCGGGGACATATCCATGCCAGATCTCGTGCGTATATTCGGGAAGCTCGAGCCGCGCGATCTCCCTGGTGCCCGTGCTGTCGAAGAGGCATAGCTCCACCCGCTCCGCGTGGGCCGAGAAGATCGCGAAATTGGTGCCATCGCCATCATACGTCGCGCCGAGCTCGGACCAACTGCCGGGCTGGATTGTGAAGGACTGGTTTTCGGATTTCATGCGTCGCCCCTGTGCGTAACTCCCTAACAATGGAGCGACGCAGCATTCGTTCCTTCCACCAGTTGACAATTATCGCTTCTCGGTGCCGGCCGGACTTTCGACCGGGCTCTGCCCTCCGGTGCCGGTCTGGGGTGTCGGGTCCTGATCTGCCGGTGCCGATGTTGCACCGCTGGCGGGCGTATTGTCCACGGGATCGGACTGGCTGTTGTTTCCACCGTCGCCGCAGGCGGAGAGGAGCAGGACGGACATCAACGGGACTATGAACTTTTTCATGGCATTCACTCTTCATGAAGGACGGTGGACAAAGTTTGGCGCCTGCGCCTGTCGATCGCGATCACTCTCTCTATCGCCGCCAGGTCATCGCCGGAGGCGACAGGGACGGGATCGCCTGCGATCGCCTCCAGCACCTCCGATGAAACAGCGCCACTGCGGATGGCATCTTCGAGGGCTTCGCGCGTATGCCTCTCGGCCTTCAACTGCGCGTAGAGGGCGATGATGAGCCGATCCTTCACGTCACGTATCGGGCCTGCGGCCGCATTGACCATTCTTCCCATGGCATTCTCCTTTGCCGTGTTAAACTTCGCCTCTACGTCCCTGGTTCCCTTTCTTGCCGCGCGCCTATTTCTCAAGCATCGCCAAAGTGAGGAGACATGACCATGACAGCCCCCACGATCGAGGCACTCGAAGGCCGGCTCAATGCGCATCGCGAACTGATGATCGACATGCTCGCCGCCATGATCGGGGGCGAGATCACGATCACCCAATTCTTGCAGCGACTGCGCGACGACGCCACCTTCAAGGATAACGAGGAGGATCCGGGTGTCCTGCCGGATGAGGGATTTGCGATCGCCAACGCCTCGGCGCGGGAAATCCGCGCCATTCTGGAGGCAGCACGAGCACGCGCAGCGGCCGACGCTAACTAAATTTTCACGTTTAAGGCAGGTTTGTCATCTTTGTGTCCATTCCGTGGAACAGGATGACCATGTCGTCGTTCACTGCTCACGAGCAATGGAGGCAGTCATGGTCAGGGAATGGGTCGAAGCAGCCGGCTTTGTCATGGTCGTTGCCGCCTGCTACATGATGGTGGTACCGATCTAAGGCATGGACGGGACGCGTCGCTGCGCGAAGTAAGCCGCCGCCGCCGCTATGTCTTCATCCGTGAGCTTGCGCGCCGCCTCGGTCATCAGGTGGCTGTAGGACGTGCCGCCGCGAACCCCCTGCTTGAACAAGTTCAACTGCCGCTCCAGGTAAGGCCGGCTCTGTCCTGAAAGCTTCGGATAAACCGGGTTCGCCCCCGCCTTTTCATGGCATGAAAGGCAGGCCGGCACTTTCTCTCCCGGGCGCCCTCGCTCGGCCAGCATGCGGCCCTTGTCGAGCAATGCCTGGTCGGCCGGCAGCGGAGGCCTTTGCGGGCGCTGCTGCCTCGCATAATATCTCGCCAGATCCGGCAATGCAGCCTCGGGGAGCGTCCCGGCTGCAACCTCCATGATGCCGCTCGGCCGTTCGCCTTCGGAATAGGCGCGCAAGCTCTCCAGCAAGTAAGCTTCCGACTGCCCGGCGAGACTGGGAATCAGACTGCTCGCCGAAAGCTTGCGTTCGCTGTGGCAACTTTCGCAGGTGATGGGAAGCGGCGAAACCTCCCCTTCCATTGGGGGTGGGTGCAGGCCGGACACCTCATGATATCGTTCCGCACTCATTTCGGGAAGCTCGCGGAGAAACGCCACCATCGCCCAGACTTCGTCGGGCCTGACCTCGGTTGGCCATGCGGGCATGCCGGTGAAGCGAACGCCATGCTGCACGATCTGGAACAATTCCTCATCGGTCCAGGTCGGCACCACCATCTTCAGGTCCGGAGGCACCGGCAGCATGGCCAGCACCGCCTCGGAGCGCGGCTGCGTCGGCGAGCCGTGACAGATGGCGCAGCCGGTTTCATAGTGCCCGGCCGCGTGCGGCAGCAGGGCCGGGTCGTCAAGCGGCGGAGCGTCCACCGAAATTGCAGCGGTGCGGACGGAGTTGCGCATCACCCAGTGCAGAAACCAGTCGGTAACGGCCCAATGACCGCTGCTGGCCCCCACCCCGATCAACCCGGACCATCCGACCAGCAATCCTATGACGGGCAACAGCACGGCGCCGATGATCAGATGTTTCCAGCGGACGATCATGCAGGGCCTCCCGATGCTTTGCCGGGTTCAAGCGCGGAGGACAGGAGAACGACGCCGCCTGCCAGATAGACGATGGCCCCCACCAGCAGCATCACGACGCCGCCGGCCTGCTGATCGACCCCTGCGCCCAACGGAATGCCGAAGCAGGTAACCTCGGCGGTGCCGTAGAGCGGCCGGGGCGACAATGCCAGCAGAGCCCCCAGGAGCGTCATGTGCATGGATGTGAAGAGCAGCCCGCACGTGCCCGCCAGACGGCGCCCCTCCCGTCCATCCAGCGCCCCGCCGAGGCAAGACAGCCAAAGCAGCGTCCCGGCGCCGAAGAAGGTCATCTGCTCCAGAGCGGTCGCAAACCAGGAGGCTTCCGCGAAGGCGCGCGCGCTCGGCAGATGCCATCCCCAGACGGCGAACAGCTCTACCAGGGACGCGACGACGGGGGAGAACCATGACCAGCGCATCGTCAGGTCGTATCGCGTGCCGGACAGCGCGATGGCGATCAGCGGCGCGGCGCCGGCAACGACGCTCATGTGCACGATCATGTGGATTGTGAAGGAGCCACGCCCGCCGAAGGGAAGGATCACCAGCCATGCGACGACGAGAAGGAGAATGCCGAACGAGAGGCAGGCGATCTTCATTGCTGACACCCCGCGATGAAGATCAGGGGAATGGCCACATAGACGACGGCGACGAAACTCAGGCCCGACAGCAGCAGGGTGGCGAAACCCTGGAAGAGCCGCCGGTCATGGTCCGTAGGCCGGTCATGGGGCGGGTCGCCCGAACCGAATCCCCACTGTCGCCAGGCCAGGTAGGCGGACAGGACGATCATCCCGAGCGCCGCCAGCGTCAGCAGGCCGAGACCGATCCTGATGCTGTTGAAATCGATTTCCCAGACGCCGGCCTTCTCGCAGTAGATCGCGACCACGACATAACAGACGATGAAATGGAGCGCCCATACGACAGGCGCGGTGAACAGCGTCCAAAGGCTTTCTATCTCGCGGGGTAAGATGCTCCTCATCGCTACCTCATCATCGGGAACAGCCCGAGCACGCCGAAGGATACGATGGCGGTGACCGCCAGGAAGTGCCAGTAGAGGGTCACGTTGACGATGTCCTGATCGTAGCGCGCCGTCATCCTGCCGGCGAAACTGCGCGCCAGGCAGTAGGCCTGCATGATGCAGCCGACAACGGCATGGACAACCGTCCAGATCGAGATGATCCAGACCGTAGCCGGATAGACATGGGATGTCGGGTCCATATCGTGGGTGAACGGTCCCATCAAACCCGATACCGAGGCAGCCACTGTCACGACCAAAGCGACGACCAATGCCGTGCGGGCAGCAATGATATTGTCGTCGCGGTTGAGATGACGAGCCGCCAGCATCAGCACCCAGGAGAAAAGAAACAGCAGAAGCGCGGCCATCGGCCAGAAGGCGCCGGGCCCACTGATGCCCGCGGTGAAGTCCTCATGGATGGTCCAATAGAAGAAATAGCCGAAGACGAGGCTGGCGAAAGCCGTTCCGTCGCCCACCATCGTGATGAACATCGCCCACCACCCCACGGAGGCCGGACCGGAGCGGTAGATGGGCAGGCGCTCGCCCAGTCCGACGTCGATCTCCGGTGCTTCCGGGATTTCGGCCGTTCCCGTCCATAGCCAGTACAGGATTGCCATCAAAGTGATGATGGCGCAGACGATGGTCGTGATCCACCAGTGGAAGGTCAGCGCTATGAAGACGCCACCCAGAGCCATGGCGGCGACGATCGTAACGTAGGAGGTTCCTCCGACCCGAAGGCATTGGATAGGCTCCGCATCCAGCACCGACGTAACCAGCGTCTCCCGCCGCCCCGACTTGGCATCCGGCAGATAATATCGTCCTTCGTCGATGTCGCGCTGCAGATTGGGCTGGTCCCACAGAGGATAGCGGCTGGTGATGATCGGTACCGATCGCATCCCCCAGCTTTCGTCTGGGTTGTTGGTCCACTCGAGGGTTCCGGAGCGCCACGGGTTGAGGTCGTTCAGCTTGTACTTGGGCCGGAACATGTCGACAATGATGGTCAACACCCCGGCTGCGAAGACGAAGGCGCCGATGGTGGAGATAAGATTGAACCAGTCCCATCCGAGGTCGCCCGGATAGGTGAAGACGCGGCGCGGCATGCCCCTCAGGCCTGAGAAGTGCATGGGGAAGAAGCCGACATTGAAGCCGATGAACATCAGCCAGAACGCGACCTTGCCCCATGCGTCGCTGAGCTTTTTTCCGGTAACGAACGGGAAGTAGTAATAGATCCCCGCCACCACCGGGAACAGCATTCCGCCGATCAGCACGTAGTGGAGATGGGCAACGACGAAGTAGGTGTCGTGCGCCTGCCAGTCGAAGGGCACGAGCGCCACCATGACCCCGGTCAGCCCGCCGATCACGAAGGTGATCAGGCCGCCCGCGCCGAACAGCATGGGAACGGAAAAGATCACGCGGCCGGCGAGCATCGTGGCGATGAACACGAATATCTGCACGCCCGTCGGGATGACCACGGCTTCAGATGCGGCTGAGAAGAAGGCGAGGGAGATCTGCGGCAGGCCCGTGGTGAACATGTGGTGCACCCACAGGCCGAAGCTCAGGAAGCCGGTCCCGACCGCCGCCAGAACGATCCAGGAATAGCCGACGATCGGACGCTGCGCGAAGGTCGGCACGATCATCGCCATGAGAGCGATGGCCGGCAGGAAGATGATGTAGACTTCCGGATGGCCGAAGATCCAGAAGAGATGCTGCCAGAGAAGCGGATCTCCGCCCCGCTCGGCGTCAAAGAACGGCCAGTCGAACATCCGCTCCATTTCGAACAGGATGTCCCCGGCGATCAGCGGCGGGAATGCGAACAGGATCATCCCTGCGACGATCAGGAGATACCATGCGAACATCGGCATGAGATTGATCCGCATGCCGGGAGCGCGGCATTTCATGATGCCGACGATGATCTCGACTGCAGCGGCGATGGATGCCACCTCGATGAACGACAGGCCCAGGAGCCAGATGTCCGCCCCGATGCCGGAAAATTCCTTGTCGGTCGCGAGCGGCGGGTACATGAACCAGCCGGTGCTGGGCGCCGAATTGAAGAAGATCGAGCCGCACACGAAGACGCCGCCCAGCAGGAAGCTCCAGAATCCGAAGGCGGACAGCCTGGGGAACGGCAGTTCGCGAGCCCCCAGCATCGACGGCAGCAGGAAGATCGCGATCGCCTCGAAGATCGGTACCGCAAAGAGAAACATCATCACCGTGCCGTGCAGGGTGAAGGCCTGGTTGAAGAAGTCCGCCGTCAGCAGATCGTTGTCCGGCACCGCCAGTTGCAGTCGCATGAGCAGCGCCAGCGTTCCGGCAAAGAGCATGAAGCCGAACGACGCGACGCCGTACCAGAGGCCGATGTCGCTGTTGTTCACCGAGGTCCAGTAACGCCAGCCGCCCGGCGTCTCCCAGACCTTGCGAAGCCGCTCCTCCTGGGCCGCCCTCTCTTCCGGGGAGAAATCACCAAGTACCTTCGTCATCTGAGCCCCTTCAGATAGGCGGCGATCCGCTCCGCATCCCCCTCCGGCAGCATGCCGAAGGAAGGCATCCGCGAGCCGGGCTTGATTTCGTCGGGATAACGGATGAAGCGGGCGACATCCTCCACCGTGTTCGGCAACGTCCCCGCGCCGACGCTGCCTCGAGCGCCGAATGCCGTGAGGCTCGGCCCGATCGTGCCGTCGGCCGTCGTTCCGGCGATTGCATGGCAGGCATCGCAACCGTGCCGGAGGAACAATTCGAGACCGCCCGGGTCCGCGGCAGGTCGGCCGGCCCGGCGGGAAGCGATCCAATCCTCGAATTCAGCCGCATCGACCGCTTCGACCGAGAAAGCCATCAGCGCATGGGAGGGACCGCAGAATTCGGCGCAGACGCCGCGATAGGTCCCCGGCTTCGTGGCCTCTAGCGCAACGTGGTTGATGCGCCCGGGGATCATGTCCATCTTACCGCCAAGGGAGGGAATCCAGAAGGAATGGATCACGTCAGGCGACTTCAGCACGAAGAGCACGCGCTCACCCACAGGAACGAACACCTCGTTGGCCGTTTCGAACAACAGGCTGCCGTCGGCTCTGAGATAGCGCACCCGCCACCAGAACTGCTCCCCCGTCACCTCGATCCGGCGCAATCCCCCCTCGCCGCCCGGCGCCCAAGGACGCATATTCGGCATGAGCCAGACTGCGTAGGAGAGCAACGCGGCCAACACCGTCACGGGAACGATCACACCGCACCACAGGATCACGCGGCCTGCCGATCGCTCCGAATGCGGCTCCCTTCCTGTTCGCGTCGCATAAAAAAGTGCGCCGACCACTCCGAGCCAGATCAGGCCGCCGCCGGCCAGCATGACGTAGAACAGCGTCGCAACCTTGGAAGCTTCCAAGCCTGCCGGATCGAGCGCCGACTGAACCCCCGAACATGAGGAAAGGGAAAGACAAACGAAGAGCGCACCGAGCATGCAGGCCCATCGCCCGCCACGACAGTCTGTTGCTGATCGTCGGCGCCGCGGACCTACGACACCGTATCCCTCGATAATGCCTAGATCCTCCAAGCCACCCCTCGCCCCCAAACTGCCTCCGGAGGACACCCCCGCTGGCCTTGCGGCTGCAACTCCGCAAAGGGGCTTTTGTTCCCTCGCCTTGATCAAGTTCCATCTCTTGGCGAAAGAAAGGCGGAACGTTACTGGCAGTGAAGTGTTTTCGTTCCGGGCCCGACGCCCATTCTCCAGGAAAGGATGTCACGATGCACAACTTCTTCCGACGGTTTTTCGGCAGCATCAGCGGCAGGGCGGAGCCTGCGGCCAGGGAGCAACACTCCGAAGAAATGCAGGTACTTGTTCCGGAAGCGGTTGAACTGCCGCTGCCCAAGGCACCTCAGGAAGAAATCAGCGTGCCCGCTTCGATCAACGGGCGGGATTTGTCGAGCGGCCGGCTTTAGGCGACATGGCTCCCGGTCGAGAAGACGGGAGAAGGTGGAGCGGCATCCGCGCCCCCTGATCATGCCCTCTCGGCAGCAGCCCGCCACCTTTCGACAGGTGTGGCAAATGCAGCCTCCTCGGCCGCGTGCTTCAGGAATGCCAGCATGCGTCGCTCGTCTGCCCTCAGTCCTCGCGCCTGCGGCAGCTTTCCCGGCGTGGCAAAGATTCTTTCCAGCGGCGCCATATCATCCACCAGAGACAGGATGGCAGGGTGGATGTAGCTCGAACGGCAGACCGCCGGCGTGTTGTGAAGCCGTTCGGACGCCGCACGGCAGATGAGCTTGACGCGCGGCCTCTCTCCCTCCTTCACCGCCTGCCAGACCGCGGAGAAGCCGGCAAGGCTTCCGCCCCAGGTGCGAAACGTCTTCGCGGACACGGGAAAGCCTGCCACCTCGGCGAGGTATGCGTTCAGCCTGCCGGAATCGACGGCGCGCGGCACGCCACCCTCGTCCGGCCACGAGAAAAGCTGCCGTCCCGGAAGGTCGGCAATCTCCTCGAAGATGCGCTGCAGGCGCGGATGCTTGATCGTATGGCTGACCCTCTTGCCCCCCTTGGCCGTGAACCGCAGGATCACCGCTTCGTCAGACACGGTCATGTGACGCTTCAGAAGCGTGGTGGCGCCGTAGGTTCGGTTTTCCCTGGCATAGGCCAAGTTGCCGACGCGCAGATGCGCCGTGTCCATCAATGCCACGATCGCTGCGAGAACCGCCTCGGGCGTATCCAGGCCGAGGGCAAGGTCGCGCTCGATCCGACGGCGTATTCGCGGCAGCACCTCTCCGAAGCGGACCAGTTGGTCGAACTTCAGCTCGCTGCGCAGCGCCTGCCAGTCCTGATGGTAGCGGTATTGCTTGCGTCCTCTGGCGTCATAGCCGGTTGCCTGCAGATGGCCGCGCGGATCAAGGCAGATCCAGACGTTCTCATAGGCCGGAGGAAGTCCGAGGGACGTGATCCGGCGCTTTTCGTCGGGGTCGGAAAGAAGGCTTCCGTCGGGAAGGCGGTAGCAAAATCCCTTGCCTTTCCGCAGCCGCCTTATGCCGGGTTCAGTGTCGTTGACATAGGTCAGGCCCGCAGCCTGGAGATACTGTTCATCAAGAACAGAAAGATCGGTGACGGCATCCATGGGCCATAGAACGGCAAGCGGCGATCTTCGTTCCGGACCGGCTCATCCCGACATCAGATCCTGCACTGAATCGCCCGCACCCCGCTCGAACGCCTCGCGCGGTGCGACCAGCGTCCAGACAAGACCGGTGGGAAGGTACTGTATCTGGACGTTGCCGCCGAATGCCGCTGCGGCGTGCCGGCGGATGATGGTCGTACCGAATCCTGTCTCGCTCGGCTCATGCGCCGCCGGGCCGTCCAACTCCTCCCAGGTCAGGTGGAGCAGCGAATGCGGATCCGCCGGGTCGTCCTGCCTCCAGGAAACCCGAACCCTTCCCTCCGGCACCGAAAGTGCCCCATACTTGAGCGAGTTCGTCGCAAGTTCATGAAGCACGAGGCCGAGGTTCTGCACCGCCTCCGCCCGCAGGGCAAAATCTTCCCCGTCGAGTTCCACCCGGTCCGACGCCTCCGCGAACGTGTCGAGCTGGATGGTGACGAGCCTCTTGAGCGGCACTCCCGCCCACTGCTCGCTGGCGAGAGCCTCGATCGACTTGCCGAGGCCCTGCAACCGCTCCGAGATCGCCTTCTGGAACTCATCCATGCTTCGGGACTGCCGGGCGAGTTGCCGCATCATCGCCTGCACCAGCGTCAGGATGTTCTTGGTTCGGTGGACCAGTTCATGAAGGATGAGATGCATCCGGTCTTCCGCCTGACTGCGGTCGAAGGATGCATTGGACAGCGCGACGGCGATCTGGCTCGCCTCCTTGATTCGGGTCTCGACGGGAGAGACGATCTCACCCTTGCCGATGCGTTCCGCCATCCGGGCGATCTGACTGATCGGGATTCTGAGCTGACGGGCGATCAAGTAGCCGCAGAGCATCCCGATGCCGAGGAAAAGCAGGCTGCCGATCAGCAGGCGCCGCGAGGTGGCGATCACGGCACTCTGGGCAGCCTCGATGGGACCCCAGACGACCGCCTTCCAAGTCGAGCCGAGTACCTGTGCATAACCATAGATTTGCCGCGGCTCTCCGTCGACGTCTTCGATCGTCCCGTTGATACCCGTCATCAACTTCAACGTTTCCTCCGGAAAGGCACTGATGGAAGACGCGTTGCTTTCCCCCGCCGACATGACAATCTTGCCTGCTCCGTCCACGATCGCCACCGACCATTGCGGCGGCAGCCCTTCTATGGAGATCAACCTCCCCAGATCGGCGGCATTCTGGGTCATGATCAACGCCGCGGCGCCCGAAGAGCGCGCAACATCCTCGGGCAGCGGCATGACGACATTGAAGACGAACTGCTGGCTGGTTGCGCCGAAGAAGACATCGGAGACATGAGTCACCCTGGTCTCAAGCGCAGTCGCAAGTGACTCCGGATCGGAGACCTTCCGCAATGGAGCGCCGAACGGAACGCGTGTATTCAGCAACTGCTGCCCGTCGGCTGCAGCCGCCAGGACGTAAAGCGAGTTGGAGCGCAGGCTCTTTTGGGTTCTGTTGTGGAAGGATTGGAGATTGCCCGCTTCCAGCTCCGGCGACGTTGCCAGGACGCGCAGCGTGGTGGTCATGTCCTGCAGCGTACGGTCCATCGAGCGGGCCACCGTCTGCGCTTCTTCTGCCGTGTTTGCGGCGAGTATTTCCCGGTCCCTGCGCTCCAGTTCCATCATGAGCAGCATGACGAAAACGACAAGCGGCAGGGCGACCACAGCCGAAAGCGCCACGAGATAGACACCGATGGACGCTGTGGGGACAGAACGCGAAAACCGGAAAAGTTTCCGCACTAGCACACCCCCTCTGCGACGTCAGTCCACGTCGCATCAGCAGAAAACCGCATTTTCCCGCCCTTTGCTAATATAGCACGACGACTTCTTAGCCGCTTTTTCGAAAGCGTCCAATATTATCGATTGCCTGCAATGGAGATTTCGCGGTCGGGGTAAAAATCTGTCGGCGGCAGCAGGTTCTGCTGTCCCTATTTGACGTCGTCTCCGTCTGTTTCGAGCCGATCCGGGACAGCAGAAGATATCGTTACCGGTCGGTAGGATGTTCACCGGCGTCGTAGTTCGAATCCCATTCGTTCTTGGGCATCTGCTTGCCCGGAGGCGCCTTGTGGGCGGTCGCATCCTCCGATCCGGTGATGACGGTGGGCTTGGCGCTCGCGACGCCGGAACTCTTCGCGCCTGCCTTGACGTTGGCAAACTGCGCCTTTGCGTCGTGCCTGATCGCCTCGGCGTCGGACGGCTTTCTCGATTGCGTCATTTTTCGCTCCTGCGGACTTCGGAATGCACACGGGGAGACGGATGATCTACTCCGGCTTGCGCGGCTCCTCGACATGATCAACGCGCCTGGTGCCGAAATCGTTGCGGGTCTCCCGGGAGATTCGCCCATAGTCGGCGCGATAGGATTCCCGCGCCCAGGCCTTCGACATCTCGTTCTGCCCGTAGGCATCCCGTGCCATGTCACCGGACTGCCGGCCCGCATCGCCTTCAGGCCGTGATCCGCCTTCGTCCATCGCCGGATCGCGTTCGCTTCGTAGCCCATCATTGCGGTAGCCGCCGGATGCAGACTGGTCTCTGCCCATCATCGTCGCCTCTCAATCGATTTCGTCCACCGATCCAACCGAGGCGATACCTGTTTGTTCCGGACGATCCCCTACGAGAGGCGCTGCTTGGAGACCGGGTCGAAGACGACGGCCTTGTCCAGGTTGAACAAGAAGGTGAACCGCTCCTTCGGAGCAACCGAGACATCGGCGCGTACGCGGGCGGTGAAGGTCCCGCCCTGCAGCTTGGCGGTCACGAACGTATCCGATCCTGTCGGTTCCACGAGTGCCACCTCGGCATCGACGCGTGTGACCGAACCGGCAGCGGGATCGGCAAGACTCTCGTCCGTGATGCCTTCGGGACGCAGGCCGAGAATGACGTCCCTGCCCTCCGCAAGATCAACCGTGACGGAAGCCGGCACAGCGACATTGACGGTGTTGTCGAAGATCGCGATCCGGCGGGCGCCGTCGACGGTGACGACCCTGCCCTTCAGCATGTTCATTGCCGGCGAACCCATGAAGTCGGCGACGAACAGATTGGCTGGCCTGCTGTAGATCTCGTGGGGCGTGCCGACCTGCTGGATCGCTCCGTCCCTCAGCACTACGATCTTGGTTGCCAGCGTCATCGCCTCGATCTGGTCGTGCGTGACGTAGATGATGGTGGTGTTCGTGTTGTGGTGCAGCGCCTTGATCTCGGCCCGCATCTCGACCCTGAGCTTTGCATCGAGGTTCGAGAGCGGTTCGTCGAAGAGGAAGACCCGCGGCTGCCGCACGAGTGCCCGCCCCATGGCGACGCGCTGCCGCTGCCCCCCAGAGAGCTGACTTGGCCGGCGGTCCAGAAGGTGTTCGATCTGGAGCGTGCCGGCCACGTCCCGGATCGCCTCCTTGCGTTTCACCTTGTCCACGCCTCGCATCTCCAGCGCGAAGCCGATGTTTTCCTCGACGGTCATGTTCGGATAGAGCGCATAGCTCTGGAAAACCATGGCGATGTCACGCTTGGAGGGATGCAGGTCATTGATGACCTGACCATCGAGGATGATTTGACCCGACGTCAGCGGCATCAGTCCGGCAATGGCGTTGAGAAGCGTCGACTTTCCGCAGCCGGAGGGGCCGACCAGCACCAGGAACTCGCCCTTCTCCAGTTCGATGCTGATATTCTTCAGGACCTCGTTGCTGCCGATTTTCTTGGTCAGGTTCCTGATCTCGAGAAAGCTCATTGCGTTTATCCCTTGACTGCGCCGGCCATCAGGCCGCGCACGAAATAGCGTCCGGCGACGATGTAGACGAACAAGGTGGGCAGTGCCGCGAACACGGCCGCAGCCATGTCGACATTGTATTCCTTGACGCCGGTTGAGGAGGAAACGAGGTTGTTCAGCGCCACCGTCATCGGCGACTCAGCACCCGAGGAAAAGGACACGCCGAACAGGAAGTCGTTCCAGATATTGGTGAACTGGTAGATCACGGTGACAACGATGATCGGACCCGAACTGGGCAGCAGGATCCGCCAGAAGATCTTGAAGAAGCCCGCGCCGTCGATCATCGCCGCCTTGACGAGTTCGTCCGGGAAAGCCTCGTAATAGTTACGGAAGAACAGCGTCGTGAAGCCGAGGCCGTACACCACGTGCACGAAGACCAGCCCGGCCGTCGAATTCGCGAGACCGAACACGCCGAGCACTCGCGCCATCGGGATCAGCACCGCCTGGAACGGGATGAAACAGGCGAAGAGCATCAGCCCGAAGACGATCTTGTGGCCGGGGAAGCGCCATTTGGTCAGGACATAGCCGTTCAGGGCGCCGAGTACCGTCGAGATGGCGACCGCCGGCACGACCATCTTGATCGAGTTCCAGAAGTAGCCCTTGATCCCCTCGCAGGTCACGCCGATGCAGGCCTGTCCCCACGCCTTTACCCATGCCTCCGCCGAAGGCTCGCGCGGCAGCGCGAGCATGTCGCCTCCGCGGATCTCGGCCAGCGACTTCAGCGACGTCGTCAGCATCACGTAGAGCGGCAGGAGATAGACGGCCGCCAGCAGGAACAGCAAGCCGTAGATGACGATGCGCGCGGTCCGGGCGGAGCCTGCGCTGACGGTTTCGCTGGCGGCACTCATGAACGCTTCTCCCGAAGCTCGGAATAAAGATAGGGAACGATGATGGCGGTGATGCCCATCAGCATCATCACCGCGCTCGCGGAGCCGACGGCCATCTGGCTGCGCGTGAAGGTATAGGAATACATGAAGGTGGAAGGCAGCTCCGTCGCATTCCCAGGACCGCCGCCGGTCAGCGCGATGACGAGGTCGTAGGACTTGATCGCCATGTGGGCGAGCACGATGACCGCCGACAGGAAGACAGGCCGGAGCATCGGAATGATGATCCGCCGGTAGATGGCCGTATTCGAGGCGCCGTCGATCTGTGCCGCCTTGATGATCTCTCCGTCGATCCCGCGCAGCCCGGCGAGGAACATCGCCATGACGAAGCCCGACGCCTGCCAGACGCCGGCGATGACGATCGTGTAGATCGCCATGTCGGTATTGATCAGCCAGTCGAACTTGAAGCTCTCCCAGCCGAGGTTCTGCATCGTCTTCTCCAGTCCGAGGCCCGGGTTCAGGAACCACTTCCAGGCCGTGCCGGTGACGACGAAGGAAAGAGCCATGGGGTAGAGAAAGATCGGCCGAAGCAGGCCTTCGGCCCGAATACGCTGGTCCATCAGGATCGCGATGAAGAGCCCGATGGCGATACACAGGCTGATATAGAGGACGCCGAAGATGGCGAGGTTCTTGATCGCCATGTACCAGTTCGGCTGCGACCAGAGACGGTAATAGGCATCGAAGCCGACGAGGTCGTAGACAGGCAGGATGCGCGACCGCGTGAACGAAAGATAGACCGTCCAGAGGATGAAGCCATAGACGAAGACGAGGGTGATCGCGAATGACGGCGCCAGCACGATCTTCGGCAACAGCGTGCCGAGACGGGTTGCGACGGTGCGTCTGGGACGCTCTGGCGTGACAAACGGAACGGGTTCGATTGGAGTCATGCACCACCTCCGGTCGAAGCCGGATCCTTGCCATGTGTCGGTGTGGAAATGGCCGGGCGAGACCCGGCCATTTCCAGTTGCGTATCGCGTTGCGGTTACTGAGCGGACGCTACCGCCTGCGGCAGCCGCTCCAGGGCCTGATCGGTGGTGATCTGGCCGTTCAGGTGCTGCGTGACGACGTCGAAGACGGCTTCCTTGACGGAGGACGGCTGAGCGTGGCCATGCGCGAGCGAGCCTGCAAGATTGCCGCTTGCAGCGGCTTCGGCCAGGTCCTTCATGCCCTTCTTGCCGCAGTCGTCGAAGTCCGTGTCCGGGACGTCGGTGCGGGCCGGGACCGAGCCCTTGACCGTGTTGAAGGCGATCTGGAAGGCCGGGTCCTCGACCGCAGCAGCCATCTTGAGCTGAGCGTTGCGCTTGTCCTCGCCGACGTCGAACATCACGAACTGGTCGGAGTTGAAGAGCACGGAACCTTGCGTGCCGGGGAAGCGGATGCAGACGAAGTCCTCGCCGGGCTTCTTTTCCGCGCGCAGCCATTCACCCTTCGACCAGTCGCCCATCTGCTGGGCGCCGGCCTTGCCTTCGATCACCAGCGCGGTGGAAAGGTTCCAGTCGCGGCCGGAGAAGTTCGGGTCGAAATACTCGCGCAGCTTGGACATGTTGTCGAAGACCTTGCGCATCGTGTCGCTGGAAAGCGCTTCCGCATCGGCGTCGATGACGGCCTTTTTGTAGAAATCCATGCCGCCGACCGAAAGGACGACGGCCTCCCACAGCGTGCCGTCCTGCCACGGCTGACCGCCATGGGCGAGCGGTGTGATGCCCTGCTCCTTGAACTTGTCGAGAACGGCGAAAAGCTCGTCCATGTTTTCCGGCGCCTTACCGCCGGCCTTGTCGAGCGCTGCCTTGTTCAGCCACAGCCAGTTGGTGGAGTGGACGTTCACGGGCGCAGCGATCCAGTCGCCGTCATACTTGGAAAATTCCTGAAGCGCAGCCGGGATGACCTTGTCCCAGCCCTGCTCGTTGGCGAGATCGTTCAGGTTGCCGACGACCCCCATTTCGGCCCAGTCCTTGATGTCGAAGCCGAGCATCTGGACGGCCGTCGGCGGATCGCCGGAGGTGACACGGGCGCGAAGGGCCGTCATGGCCTGGACGCCCGAGCCGCCCGCGACCGGCATGTCTTGCCAGGAAATCCCCTGCTTCTGCAGGTTTTCCTTGAGCACGTTGAGCGCTGCGGCCTCTCCGCCCGAGGTCCACCAATGGAGGACTTCGACGCTTTCCTGGGCCTTTGCCGCACCTGCGGTAAGCGCGATGACGGCGGCGCCGGCGGCCAGCTTCGTAAACGTTCTGATGTTCATGAGAATCTCCCTCTAGATCCGGGCTCCTCTCCGGATAACGATTTATAACGATACAAGCGGAGGGAATGTCAACCCCGACGACCACCGCTGCCGATAGCCCTTCGATTCCGTCAACCTATTGTTTTTGAAATCACACCACGGGAGAACAAAAGGTTCGCGCCACATTGCCACACGCATTTGTAACGATATATTTGGCACCGGTGCTGCGGGAGCGCGGGGAGACGAGGGCCAGATGAATGTCTGACGACAGACGCAAGAAGCACGCCGTGCGGGAGGGGACGGCGGCCCAGGCATCGGAAACGAAGCCGACGCTGAAGACGCTCGCGGAACTGACGGGTCTTGCTGTCACGACCGTGTCTCGCGCCCTTGCCGATGCTCCGCAGATCGCCCTTGAAACGCGCCTTCGCGTTCGAAGGGCGGCCGATGAGATCGGCTATCATCCCGACCGGGCGGCGCAAAGGCTGCGGACCGGCCGCACCAATGTCATCAGCCTGGTGCTCGACCCTCACGAGGAAATTCTGGGCTATGCCACCTCGATGATCAACGGCCTGACGGAAGCCCTGCGCGGGACACCCTATCACCTGGTGATCACGCCGCATTTCTCCGATACGCCGCAAATCGAACCGGTACGCTACATCATGCGCAACCGTCTCGCCGACGGGATCATCTTCACCCGGACCGAGCCCTCTGACGAGCGCGTGAGGCTGCTGCTGGAAAAGGACTTTCCCTTCATCTGCCACGGCCGGACGGAACTGGCGACACCACATCCCTACGTGGACTTCGACAATTACGCCTTCGCCTATCAGGCGGCACGCAAGCTGATCGCCTCAGGCGCCCGCAAGCTCTGCATTGTCCTGCCGCCGGATCGGTTCACCTTCGCGCACCACATGCGCCATGGCTTCATGACCGCCATTCGGGAAGAGGGCATTCCCTTCGACATTCCGACCGAGGTGACCCTCGACAGCAAGTCGGACGCCATACGCGAGGTGATCTATCGACGGCTGCAGCAGCCGGATCGCCCGGATGGTTTCATCTGCGGCGGCGAGGTCTCCGCAATGGCGGTGATGGCCGCCGCCTCCGATCGCGGACTGGAACTTTGTCGCGACGTGATGCTGGTGGCGAAGCAGACCTCAGGCCTGTTCGATCAGATCCGGCCGCGTGTCGAGACGATTTATGAGGATCTGGCGGAGGCCGGCGCCACCATGGGCCGGCTGCTGCTGCGCCGGATAGCCGAGCGGCCACCGGTCTCGGAACTGCAGGCGCTCCACTCGATCTGAGCGCCTGCAGCGGCTGTCTCAATCTTCTTCCTGGAAGACCTCTTCGCGTTTCTTGCGCACGCTGGGCAGGAAGACGATCACAAGCACCACGAGCGCGATGAAGAGCAGCGTGGCGCTGATCGGGCGCGTGAAGAAGGTGCTCGGATCGCCCCGCGACAGGATCATGGCCCGGCGCAGGTTCTCTTCGAGCAACGGCCCGAGTACGAAGCCGAGCAGCAGCGGCGCCGGCTCGCAGCGCAGCTTGACCAGCACGTAGCCGATGAAGCCGAAGAAGGCGACTGCGAAGAGGTCGTAGACGTTCGAATTCACGCTGTAGACCCCGATCGAGCAGAAGGCCATGATGATCGGGAAGAGCACGTAATAGGGGATGGTCAGCAGCTTCACCCACAGCCCGATCAGCGGCAGGTTCAGTACCACGAGCATCAGATTGCCGATCCACATGGAGGCGATGATGCCCCAGAACAATGCCGGCTGCTCCGTCGCCACGTTGGGACCCGGAACGATGCCCTGGATGATCATGGCGCCGATCATCAGCGCCATCACCGGGTTCGCCGGGATGCCGAGGGTCAGGAGCGGGATGAAGGAGGTCTGGGCACCGGCATTGTTTGCCGATTCCGGACCGGCGACACCGGCGACGGATCCTTGGCCGAATTCCTCCGGCCGGTCGGACACCCGCTTCTCCACGGTATAGGAAGCGAAGGAGGCAAGGATGGCACCGCCGCCCGGCAGGATGCCGAGTGCCGAGCCGATGGCGGTGCCCCTCAGCACCGGCCCGACCATGCGGCGGAAGTCGTCCTTCGTCGGCAGCAGACCGCTGACCTTCGCCATCAGCAGCGAGCGCGTCTTCTCGCTTTCCAAGTTGCGCAGAATTTCGGCGATACCGAAGACGCCGACGGCAACGGCAACGAAGTTCAACCCGTCGGAATACTCACGGATGCCGAGCGTGAAACGCGGCGTGCCGGTGTAGATGTCGGTGCCCACGAGGCCGAGCAGCAACCCGAGCGCCACCATGGCGAGCGCCTTGATGATGGAGCCGTGGGCGAGCGCGATCGACGACACGAGACCGACGATCATCAGCGAGAAATACTCCGCCGCCCCGAACTGCAGCGCGATCTCCGTCAGCGGAGGGGCGAAGATGGCGACGAGGAACGTCGAGACCGTTCCGGCGAAGAAGGAGCCGAGCGCGGCGATTGCCAGAGCTGCCCCTGCCCTCCCTCTCTTCGCCATCTGGTAGCCGTCGATGGCGGTGACGGCAGAGGAGGATTCCCCCGGCATGTTGATGAGGATGGCGGTCGTCGAGCCGCCGTATTGCGCACCGTAATAGATGCCGGCCAGCATGATGAGTGAAGAGACGGGCTCCAGCTGGAAGGTGATCGGCAGCAGCATGGCGATGGTGGCCGTGGCGCCGATCCCCGGCAGGACGCCGATCAGCGTTCCCAGCAGTACCCCGATCAGGCAGAAGAACAGGTTTTCCAAGGATGAGGCGGTAGAAAAGCCCAGCGCGAGGTTATTGAAGAAATCCATCTGTCCCTCTCAAAGACCGAGCC
Source organism: Pseudorhizobium endolithicum (assembly GCF_902153245.2). Classification (GTDB taxonomy): domain Bacteria; phylum Pseudomonadota; class Alphaproteobacteria; order Rhizobiales; family Rhizobiaceae; genus Neorhizobium; species Neorhizobium endolithicum. Next base: position 170,565 of record NZ_CABFWF030000012.1, on the reverse strand, counting down.
AGGGGCCGAAACGGCGGAACGGCAAGCCGAGACCGTAGCTGAAGACCAGCACGGAGAAGATCGTCAGTCCGGCCGCCAGGATGACGGCAGTCAGCGGTCGCATCCGGCCGGAAGCGAAGGACGCGATCAGCGCCGTCAGGAAGAGCGCCGGCACGAAACCAAGGCCCCGCACCGTCAGCCCGAAGAAGACGGGGGCTGGTAGAATGAAGAAGATGCCGCGCCAGGCGATATGGCCGATCGGCTCGCCTTCCACCCGGACCGACTGGATCAGAATGATCGCCCCGAACAGAATGAGCGCACAGGCCAGCACGAACGGAAAATAGCCGGGGCCCATGCGGAAGGCGGTTCCAAGTTCCAGCGCAAGCGACTGCAAAGCGAAGAACAGGCCGAGGCCGATGAACAGCAGACCGCACAAGAGGTTGGTCGTGTCGAATTTGAGGGACTTCATGATGTCTCCGTCGAGGATGGAGCAGGCAGGTAATGCCGCTCCTCACGCCACCGCAATATCGCTCGAACAATAGGGAGTTCGGTCAGTACCGCCCCTGATTCGGCGGGCATGGCACGTCCCTCTCCCCGCGAACGGAGAGAGGGCGTGAATTGCGGGAGATTTGAACTCAGTCGGCGTATTCGCCGGCAGCTTCGATCACCGGCTTCCAGCGGGCGATCTCGCTTTCCAGCTTCGCCTTCAGGGCATCCGGCGTCGCATCGGCTTCCGGCGAAGGCTCGGTGCCGAGTTCCGCGAAGCGTGCAGCGACGTTCGGATCCTTCAGCGCGACCTTGAGTGACTGCGACAGACGGTCGACGGCTTCCGCCGGCGTGCCCTTGGGTGCGTAGATCCCGTGCCAGATGCCGACCTGGAAGTCGGCCAGCCCGCCTTCGGTTGCCGTCGGAATATCCTTGAGCACGTCGAGGCGCTCCGGCGACGTCACGGCGTAGGCCTTGATCGTGCCACCCTGGATCTGCTTGGTCGTATTGGTCGTCTGGTCGCACATGATGTCGACCTGCCCGCCGAGCAGATCCGTCATCGCCGGACCGGTACCCTTGTAGGGAACCGTCACGAGCGGCGTTTCGATCGCGCTCATGAACAGCATGCCGCACAGGTGGGAGGCCGCGCCGATGCCGGCGTTCGCCACGGTCACCGTATCCTTGTTGGCCTTGGCGTATTCGATGAGCCCCTTCAGGTCCGTCGGTTCGAGGTCCTTGCGGGCAACGATCGTCATCGGCACCTCGGTGACGAGGCCGACATATTCGAACGCGTTCAAGGTGTCGTAGGGCAGTTTACGGTAGAGCGTGGCGCTGGTTGCCATGCCGATATGGTGCAGAAGCACGGTATAGCCGTCTGCTTCGGCATTCGCGACACGAGCCGCACCCAGGGTGCCGCCGGCGCCGCCGACGTTCTCGACGAGCACCTGCTGGCCGAGGTCCTTGGACATGGATTCGGCAACGAGCCGGGCGACGGTATCGGTTGGACCGCCCGCGGAGAACGGCACCACCATAGTGATGGTGCGCTCCGGATAGGTTTGTGCCCCGGCGGTTGCAGCGAAAAGAGAGACGGCAGCGATCGCCGTCGCGCCAAGAATGGCGTTCATGATTTTCATTGGGATCCTCCAAAATCCAGCCGACACTGCTCCTCAAGGCCGGCCTGACCGGACCTTGTTGCCCCCTCAGGGTCCGAAGCAATCGTTTGTGCCATTGTTCGGCAGTAGAATTTTCAGCTTTGAGCCGGGAATTGGGTGGATTCGGAAACAACGGCGCCGGGCATGTGTGGGAATCCACCCATACCATTCGAGAACTACCCGTCCTGATCCTCGTAAAGGATATGGTCCGGACCCAGCATCCGCTTGTCCAATCCGTATTTCTGCATCTTCTCGTAGAGCGTCTTGCGGGAGATGCCGAGCGCTTCGTAGACGGGCCTCAACGCTCCGCCGTGAGCGGCGATGGCCCCGGCGATGATGCTGCGCTCGAAGGCGGCGACCTTGTCCGCCAGGCGCCCGGCTCCCTCCCGCGGACCTGTACCCGCCTCGCCCGGCCCGGCTTCCAGGCCGAGCACGAGGCGGTCCGCGGCATTGCGCAGTTCCCGGACATTGCCCGGCCAGTCGCGCTGGGCGATCGCGGAAATCACGTCCGGCGGCACTTGCGGATCCTCACGTCCGTAGCGGGCAGCCGCCTCGCGGACCAGTTGCAGGAAAAGAAGCGGTATGTCCGCTCGCCTTTGCTCCAGCGACGGCACATGAATGGTCGCAACGTTCAGCCGGTAGAGCAGGTCGGCGCGGAAGCGCCCCGCCGCCACCTCGGCGGCCAGATCGACCTTGCTGGTGGCGACGAAGCGGACGTCGAGGGGCACGACCTCGTTGGAACCTAACCGGGTGATGACCCGCTCCTGCAACACGCGCAGGAACTTCGCCTGCAGGTCGAACGGCAGGGACCCGATTTCGTCCAGGAGGATCGTGCCGCCCCGGCCATGCTCGAACTTGCCGTAGCGGGCGCGAATGGCGCCCGGGAAGGCGCCGGCCTCGTGGCCGAAGAGCTCGCTTTCGATGAGGTTCTGCGGAAGCGCGGCACAGTTGATGGCAATGAAGGGGCGGTTGGCCCGAGGGCTGATGTCGTGCACTGCGCGCGCCACGACCTCCTTGCCTGCACCCGTATCTCCGATGATCAGCGTATCCGCATCGGTGGCACCGATGGCCCGGATGCGATAGCGCAGATCGACCATGACCTGCGTGCGCCCCGGCAGGCGCGTCTCCAGATCGTCGCGTTTGCCCGCAACGGCCCGCAGACGCCGGTTCTCGAGGACCAGCCCGCGCCGGTCCAGCGCACGACGGATGATGCCGGCAAGATGCTGCGGCGTGAACGGCTTCTCCAGGAAATCATATGCGCCCTCCCGCATCGCCTTCACCGCCAGTTGCACGTCCCCATGCCCCGTCACGAGGATCACCGGGATCTCTGCATCGAGCTCGCGGATGCGGTGCAGGAGCGTCATGCCGTCCATGCCAGGCATGCGGATGTCGGTCACGACAACGCCGTCGAAGCTGTAGCCGATGAGTTCCAGCACCTGGTCGGCGCTTGCAAAAGCCTGCACAGAAAGTCCCGACAGCCCGAGCGCCTGCGCCGTCGAACGGCGCAGTTCCTCCTCGTCGTCAACCAGAAGAACCCGCTGCTCGGTCATTCGGCTGCCTCCAGCGTCGATTCGGACGCCGCATCCAGCTCGATGCGGAAGACCGCTCCTCCTTCGGGATGATCCGCAACCGTCAGGTTGCCGCCGAAATCCTTGACGATGGTGTAGGAGATGGAAAGTCCGAGACCCAAGCCCCGCCCCACTCCCTTGGTGGTGAAGAATGGGTCGAATATCCGCTCCCGGATGGCGGAGGCAACCCCTGGGCCACGGTCGCGGACGAGCACTTCGACCTTGGCACCGTTCCGGTTCGCCGAAAGCGTTATGACGCGGTTCTCGAGCCCTTCCACGGCATCTGCGGCATTGGTGATGATGTTGACCAGAACCTGCTGCAGCCGAACCGTGCCTGCCCTCACCTGCGGCAGGTGCTCGTCGAGCTCCACCTCGATCCTGGCATCGGCTGCATTGAGGCGGGCCGCCACGATCTCCATCGTATCGCGCACCACCTCGTCGAGCGCCACCGGGCCCAGCTTCTCGTTCGGCTTGCGGGCGAAATTGCGAAGGTGGCGGCTGATCGACGCCATCCGGTCGATCAGCGCCGAGATGCGCCGGACGTTGTCGCTCGCCTCCTCCGTCCGCCCGCGTTCGATCAGCACTGCAGCGCTCTCCGCATAGGTCTTCGCGGCAGCGAGCGGCTGATTGAACTCGTGCGAAAGGGCGGCCGACATCTGGCCGAGCCCGGCCAGCTTGCCGGCCTGGATAAGGTCGGCCTGGGTCTGGCGCAGACGCTTCTCGGTCAGCCGGCGCTCGGCGATCTCCTTCTCGATCCGGCTGTTGACCCGCGCGAGATCGGCCGTGCGTTCCGCAACCCGCCGTTCCAGTTCGTTGCGGGCCTCCGCTTGCAACTGGATGCGCTCGTTGAGACGCGCCCGGCGCTGCAGGATGATCGCCAGGAAAAGCCCCGCGAGGCAGAGGAAAAGGAAAATGGCCGCCATTGTCGTCTGCGTCTGCGCCCGCACCGTTCCCGTGTCCATGAGGACATTGACGGTCCAGCCGGCGTCCGGCATCGGGGCCGAAACGACGAGATACTCGCGCTCGGTGGCGTTCTGAGAGATGAGCATGCTGTCATGGCCGGCATAGCTGCCGCGCCTCACCGGCAGTTCCCGAAGCCAGGCGTCCGCATAGCGGCGGGAGGCTTCCGTTCGCGCCAGGCGCTCCGGCGTCAGCGGTTCGATCGTCGAATAGAGCCATTCGGGCGATCCCGTCATGAAGATGATGCCTTCCGGATCGGAGACGAAGATACGGCTCTCGCCACCTGTCCAGGAACGCTCGATCCCGTCGATGTCGACCTTGAAGACGATCACGCCGCGTACATCCCCATTCACCCTGATGGGCGAGCCGAAATAGTAGCCCCTCTTCAGGGAGGTCGTGCCCAGGGCGTAGAATCGAGATTGCTTTCCGGATGCAGCGTCCTGGAAATAGGGGCGATAGCTGAAGTTTTCGCCGACGAAGCTCAGGGGCCCGTCGTAATTGCTCGCGGCGATCGTCTCGCCATCCGGCGTCATGACATAGATGTCGGAAGAGGTGAGAAGGCTGTTGATCTCCTTCAGATAGGCATTGGTCTGAGCCCTGAGCTGTTCGTCATGCGGCTGCTGTACCAGTTCCTCGACGAGCGTCTGGTCGGCGATGAGGGCGGGCAGCGCCTCGTATCGCTTCAGGTGCCCCTCCAGCGCGGAGACGGCAAGACGAAGCGTGGTGCGAGCCTGGGCGGCGGTCTCCTCCATGTACCGGCGCGCTGCGATCTCTCCGCCTCCCACAACGGCGGCGACTGCGAGCAGAACAAAAAGCACAGCTGAGACAAGGGTACGGCGTCGCAAGTATTCGGCTCCTCCAGGCAGGCCCGCACGATCATAGAGAATGCCGGGCATATTTCCCATATGCTTCCGCGCAGCGAAGAACTCCTGCCTACCCGGCAGTCATCTATTGCATGCGCTCTTTGCAGCTTGACTCTTCCGGTGGTCGTGATTGCATCGGCGGGCATAGTCAACAAGCTCGTCCGCGGAGAGGCGCCCGATGATCTATCTGCTTGCGTTTTTGATGGGCACAATCGCCGGATTGCGCGCCATGACTGCTCCTGCCGCAGTGAGCTGGGGGGCCTATTTCGGCTTCCTGGGATTGACCGGCACCTGGTTGGCCTTCCTCGGCTCGATCTGGACCGTGCTGATCCTGACGGCACTGGCGATTGCCGAACTGATAACGGATCAGCTTCCCAGCACACCCAAGCGAACCGTACCGATGCAGTTCGCGACCCGGGTGATCACGGGAGCCTTCGCCGGAGCGGCTATCGGCGCCGGATTCGGGCAATGGCCGGGCGCCCTCGCCGCCGGTGCCATAGGAGCGGTGGCCGGTACGTTCGGCGGGGCGGCTTTTCGCTCCGCAATGGCGAAAGCCTTCCGCCGCGATGCGCCAGCCGCCTTCATCGAGGATGCGATCGCCGTCGTGGGCGCATGGCTGATCATCAACGCGCTCACCGTCTTTGCCGTGTCATGAGGGACTTCGACGCCATCATTATCGGCACCGGGCAGGCTGGGCCGCCGCTCGCCGGACGTCTGGCGGCAGAGGGAATGACCGTCGCCATCATCGAGCGCAAGCATGTCGGAGGCACATGCGTCAACACCGGCTGCATGCCGACGAAGGCGCTCGTTGCCAGTGCCTATGCCGCCCACCTTGCCCGCCGGGCTTCCGATTACGGCCTTGAGCTGGATGGAACGCTGAGGGTGGACATGCCGAAGGTCAAGGCCCGCTCCCATCAGGTGACGCTGAACGCGCGAAAGAATAATATCGAGTGGTTGCAGGGGATGGAGAGATGCAGCCTGATCGAGGGGCATGCGCGTTTCGAATCCCGAAATACCGTGCGGGTCGGCGAGGAGCTTCTGCGCGCTCCGCGAATATTCGTGAATGTCGGCGGGAGAGCGGCAGTTCCGGACTTTCCCGGCATCGATCGCGTGCCTTATCTGACCAACAGCAGCATTGTCCTGCTGGATCGCGTGCCAGCTCATCTTGTCATCATCGGCGGCAGTTACATCGGCTTGGAGTTCGCCCAGATCTACCGCCGGTTCGGCGCCGAGGTCACCGTGGTCGAAAAAGGCGACCGCGTCATCGGCAGGGAAGATCCGGATGTTTCGGAGGCTATTCGGAAAATCCTGGAGGAGGAAGGCATCCGATTCCGGACAGGAGCCGAATGCATCCGCCTCGACCCTCATCCGGACGGCATGGCAGTCGGGGTGGATTGCACGGAAGGTGCACCCACTGTCATCGGCTCCGACGTCCTCCTCGCCACCGGCAGACGTCCCAATACCGACGATCTGGGCGTGGACAAGGCGGGCCTGGAGGTTGACGAGCGCGGCTACATCAAGGTGCAGGACGACCTTTCCACCACCGTCGAAGGTATATGGGCCCTGGGCGACTGCAACGGAAAGGGCGCCTTTACCCACACCGCCTACAACGATTTCGAGATCGTGGCGGCCAATCTTCTGGATGGGGAAGACCGGCGGGTTTCCGACCGGATCCCGGGCTACGCGCTCTACATCGATCCGTCATTGGGGCGGGTGGGCATGACCGAAACCCAGGCGGTAAAGGCCGGGAAGAAGGTCCTGGTCGGCAAACGGCCGATGAGCCGTGTGGGACGTGCGATTGAAAAGGGCGAGACGCAAGGCTTCATGAAGATCGTCGCCGACGCCGATACCCGCAGCATTCTCGGGGCAGCCATCCTGGGAACCGGCGGAGACGAGGCCATCCATGGTGTGCTGGACATGATGAACGCGGGAGCAACCTTCGATACGCTGCGTTGGGCGGTGCCTATCCACCCCACGGTGTCGGAGCTCTGGCCAACGGTCGTCCAGGAGATGTCCCCGATTTAAGCTTCCGTTCACCCTTTCCGCTTTTTGCCTGTCACCCTTAACCTGGAAATCAGGGCTTTTCGCTAGCTTCCCGGCGCGGGAAGGTGGCTGGGCATGTGCGGATTTGCAGGATTTCTGGGTGAGGCAGATCATCCAAGTGGAACAGAACGCCTTCTAGGCGCGATGGCGGAGGCGATCGCCCATCGCGGACCCGACGGGCGGGGAACCTTTGCAGCGGCCGCCATCGGCCTTGCGCATGTCCGCCTTTCCATCGTCGGACTCAACGATGGCCGCCAGCCCATGGCCAATGCCGAAGGCGACATCGTCATCGCCTTCAACGGCGAGATCTTCAACTATGTCGAACTTCGCAACGAACTGAAGGCGCGAGGATGCCGCTTCCGCACCGAGACCGATACGGAGGTGCTGCTGCAGCTCTACGAGACCTTCGGCGATGAATGCCTTCAGCGCCTGAACGGCGATTTCGCCTTCGCGATCTGGGATGGCCGCAGGCATCGGCTGCTCCTCGCCCGCGACCGCATGGGGGTCCGTCCTCTCTTCTACACCCGGTCCCACGGCACCCTCTACTTCGCTTCGGAAATCAAGGCGCTTCTGGAGGTTCCAGGCGTCGAGGCAGAACTCGATGTGCTGGCCCTCGACCAGATCTTCACGCTCTGGGCGCCCATCGCACCGCGAACGGCGTTCAGGAATATCCTCGAACTCGAGCCCGGCAGCCTTCTGACGGTGGAAGATGGCGTCCTCACGCAAAAGCCGTACTGGAGCCTGCAGTTCCCTGACATCGGGGATGCCGCCGATCGGGGGGAAGTGGCGCGGGAGGAGGAACTCGCGGCCCTGCTCATGGATGCCGTCCGCCTGCGAATGCGCGCAGACGTGCCTGTAGGCGCCTATCTCTCGGGCGGCCTCGACTCATCCCTCATCACCGCGCTTGCCGCACCCATGGCGCCCCAGGGATTAAACACCTTCTCCGTCGCCTTCGACAGCAGGGAGCACGACGAGAGTCCCTTCCAGCAGATGGTGGCAGAGAACCTCGGCACCCGACACCGATCCGTGCGTTGCGGTGCAGGCGACATCGCAGCCGATTTTCCCGAGGTCGTTCGCTTCGCCGAAAGGCCGGTGCTGAGGACTGCGCCTGCACCGCTTCACCGTCTCTCCGGCCTGGTCAGGAGCGCCGGGATGAAGGTTGTCCTGACCGGAGAAGGCGCCGACGAGGTTTTCGCCGGCTATGACATCTTCCGCGAGGCCCGTGTGCGGCGCTTCTGCGCACGACAGCCGCAATCGCGCCTTCGCCCGCACCTCTTCCGTAGGCTCTATCCCTATCTTCCGGGCCTGAAGCAGCAGTCTCCGGACTATCTCGCCGCCTTCTTCGGGGCGGGCAGCGACCATCCCGAAGATCCGTTGTTTTCCCACAGACCACGCTTCCGCAGCACGGCTGCGGCGAAGATCTTCTATTCCGACGACCTGCGTTTGATGCTGAAGGGATATGATGCCGCCGAAGAGCTCGCCTCGCGCCTCCCCGCCGATTTCCGCCGATGGCACCCGCTTCACCAGGCGCAGTATCTTGAGGCGCGTTTTCTCCTGCCCGGCTACATCCTTTCCAGCCAGGGAGACCGGATGGCGATGGCGCACGGGGTGGAAGGCCGCTTCCCGTTCCTCGACCATCGCCTCGTGGAATTCTCCAGCAGGCTCTCCCCCGAGATGAAGCTGCGGGGTCTCGAAGAAAAGCACATCCTGCGGAAGGTCGCGAAGGGAGTGGTCCCGGACGGGATCCTCCGCCGTTCGAAACAGCCCTACCGAGCACCCGACAGCAGCGCCTTCGTCGCTCCCGGCGGGCACGCCTATGTGACCGATTGCCTGGGCGAAGGAGAAATCGCGGCGGCGGGCCTCTTTAATCCGAAAGCGGTCACGAGACTGCACCAGAAATGCCGGACGAGCCCCGCATCGGGCTTCCGCGACAATGCGGCCTTCGTTGGGATCCTGTCCACCCAACTGTGGCACAAACAATTCGTGAGGAAATCACCTCCGACGTTGACCGCCATGCCGGCTGCAACGATTGCGGCCGCAGAGTGACCGCCATGACCACAGGCACAGCCGCAGGACGGAAATACCGCGCCCTTCTCCCGATGATCGCCTCCTATGCCGCCTCGGGAGGCAGCCTGGTCATCAGCTCCGCCGCGCAACTGCTGACTTTCGCCATTCTTGCCCGCTTTCTGGGCGTTCACGAATTCAGCCTGTTCGTCGCCATCACGGCCGTGGCGAACATCGCGGTTCACTTGTGCGGTCTGGGCGCCACCGAGTGCCTGGTGCGCCGTGTGGCGCGCGACCCGCAGATCTACCCGGTCATGCTGGGCCACAACCTGATCCTCATCACGACGAGCGGCCTCCTGCTCGTGATTCTCGGCGCAATGGTGCTGCCGTTCTTCTTCAAGGTGGCGGACGACCCGGTCGCCAACATTGTCCTGATCACCGTAATGCTGGCGACGAACATCGTCCTCGTCCGCGCCATTCTTTTCACCGAGCAGGTGTTCATCGCCTTTTCCGATTTCGCATCGGCGAACAAGGCCGTCGTGGGCTTTGCGCTGGTCCGGACTGCGGCTGCGGGCTGCGCATGCCTGCTCCTCGGCGTCTCGACGCTGGATGGCTGGATCATCTGGCAGTTCTCGGCCCACGCGCTTTTTCTCGTTGCGTGCATCAAGGTGCTCGCCCCCTTAGGACTGCCACGCTTCCAGCTCGTCCGCGAGGAATTGCGGCTGGGGCTCTTCTTCAGCATCCCGTTCATCCTGAAGGCCGCCCGCCAGAACGCCGATCTCCTCGTCCTCAGCCTCGTCACCAGCGCCGAGATCATGTCGAGCTACAGCGTCGCGCGGCGGATCATCGAGAGCAGCTACCTGTCCGTAGATGCCCTCAACCGGATTCTTTATCCTGGAACGGCGCGCGCCAGCATGGGTGGCCTTCACAATGCCGTCGGCAGGGTGCGGCGTATCTTCCTGGCAGCACTCGCCATCAGCATCACCGCTTCGGTCACCGTCTGGATCTGCGCGCCTATTCTGCCCTATCTCTTCGGTCACGAATATACCTCGCTCGTCACCTTCGTCCGTTACCTCTGCTGGGTCGTGGTGCCGGTCGCCTGCTGGGCAATCCCGCTGGAAGCACTCGGGGCGGCCGGACACCAGGGCGCCCGCGGCGCCGTACTGGGCGGCGGCAGCCTGATGGGGGCGGCCCTTGCCGCCTGGGCGACATGGTACGCGGCACCGCAGGGAACCCTGATCTCCTACTACGTCATCGAGATCGCGATGATGATGGCGGCCTGGCTGACCTATCTGCGGACCCTGCTCAGATCGGCCGGCGAAAGCTATCCGCGCTCGGGAGCACCTGCGGAATGAGGCAGATCGTTGAAAAAGACGAGCGCCTGGCTCCCACCGTAGCGTCCTGCCGCGGCGTGCGTCCCATGCGGGCGGAGGATCTGACGGCCGTCGCCAGGCTCTTCAACAAGGTCTTTCGCGGCCGGAGCGGAGATCCTTCGCCGGATCAGCTCGACTACCTGCACCGACTGTTCTTCGAATCTCCGGTCTATGATCCCGCACACGGCTCGATCGTCCACGTGAATGCGAGCGGCGGCATAGACAGCGCACTCCTGGCTCTGCCCATGACGTTTTCCATGGGCGGGCAGGAGATTACCGCCCGTCTTCTGTGCGCCTTCATGGCCGACGGAAAGGCGGGACTGGCCGGAGCCGCTCGCCTGGCGCGCGCAATCCGCGTCTCGCAGCCGGATTTCTGCTTCTCGGACAATGCATCGCCCGTAAGCGCAGACCACTGGACCACCGGCGGCGGGATGATGCTGCCCGTTCAGAGCCTCCAATGGCGCCGTACGTTCCGGCCGATCGGCTCCTGTCTCGAAAAGGCCGGAGCGAAGATCACATGGCTTCGGCCCATGGCATCCTCCCTGCCTGTTCGTCTTGCCGACGGGCTGATCCGGTCCCGCCTCTCGGCCTTCACGATGCAGCCCGTGAGCGGATGGCGCTCCCGAAACGCAACGAGTTCCGACTTCCGCCGCTACGCCGAGGAAATGACGGAACGGTTCTGGCTGCGGCCCGCCTGGACCACCGAGGAGGTCCGTTGGCTGATGGACGGCGCCCGGTTGAACAGGACCCTCGGCGAGCTGCAGTGTCGGATCGTCTCGGACGCCGCCGGCAAGGACATCGGCTGCCTGCTCTATTTCCGCAATCCCGGGCGAACGGCGGAGGTGCTGGACGTGCTCGCCTCTGCGGGTCATGAGACCGAGGTTGTGGCGCACATGCTCCACGAACTCGACCACGAAGGCCATGTTGCGGCCCGCGGAATGTCCCAGCCCTTCCTGATGAACGCCCTGATGCGCAACAGAAGGATGCGCTTCAGGCACCGCGGCTACTTCTGCATGGTGAGCCGTCACGACGACTTGCGCCGAGCCGCCGCAAGCGGTGACATCTATGTCGGGGGATTGGCTTCCGAGAGCTGGAGCCGCCTCCTGTCGGACTTCCATTAACCCAAACTTCACGCCGTTCGCCTATCCATCGAGGTTAGTCTGGCGTACCCGCGGTCTCTCCCTACGAAACAGTTCGGTTGGAGTTTGGAATGTATCGGCCGAAGGAGCCAGAACAGCAAAGAGCGGATCGGAGAGCTGCTCCAGCCGGCTCTGCCGCCGGGCGCCCTTCCTCGCTTCTCGACCTGATCGAGCGCTCCGGCGCCCAACGCGACCTTGCAGCCTACACCAGCATGGCGGCCGAAGCGAACCCGGCACCGCCGCAGGCTGAAGGCGCGCCCCGCAGACAAACTCCCGTTCTCCTGACCGACGACCGGTCGAACCTCCAGCACCTGATCCACGTGCTGATCCGCAGCCTGGGCGAGCTCGGCCCGGCAGACGTGCTTCTGTGGGTACAGCATCGCATCCGGCTGGTCGTAGCCATGGCGCTGATCGGTGCCTTTGCCGCTCTCGGCTATGCCGTCACCGCGACTCCGCGCTATACCGTCCATACGGATTTGATCGTCGACCCGCAGAACCTCAACGTCGTGACCGACGACGTCTTCGCCTCCAGCCAGCAGCGCGAAGCGCAACTGCTCGAGGTGGAGAGCCGCTTGCGGGTTCTGACGTCGCGCAACGTCCTGCGCCAGGTGATCGCCGACCTCGATCTGACGGAGGACCCAGAATTCAACAAGCCGGGTCTGCTTCAGTCCCTGACGACGCTGGCGTCGTCGGCACCGACGCAGGAGGAACGGGAACTTGTCGTCCTCCGGCAGTTGAGCGAGCGGGTCAGCGCGGGGCGGGAGGAACGGTCCTTTGTCGTCGTCCTGTCCGTTTGGAGCGAAAGCCCGGAAAAGGCCGTGCAGCTGTCCGAATCGATCGTCCGGGCCTTCGAGGCGGAGCTGTTCCAGTCGACCGCCGAGAGCGCCGGTCGGGTGGCTGCCGGTCTGACAGAGCGGCTGGATGAATTGCGCTACGCCGTAACGGAAGCAGAGGAAAAGGTCGAGGCATTCCGGCGCGAGAACGATCTTCAATCGACCGCGGGAGAACTCGCCAACAGCCGGATTTCGTCGCTGCTGGATACGCAGGTAGTCGAGGCCCAGCAGCGGGCGATACAGGCGGAGGCGCGCTTCACGCAGATGCAGACCGCTCTCGATAACCGCCAGACCGCCAATGCGGCCGTTTTCGATTCTCCCGCCATGACCAATCTGCGCGCCAGCTACAACACCCTGCGGCAAGAGATCGGCTCCTTGTCCCGGACCTACGGAGCCCGCCACCCGCGCCTCATTGCGCTGCAGTCGGAGCAGGCGGCGCTGGAGACGGCATTGGCAGACGAAGCTCAGCGGATCCTTCAGTCGGCAAGGACGGAAATGGACCAGGCCAAGGCGGCACTTTCAGAGTTCCGCGACCGTGCTACGGAAGAACGCAGTACCGTCTATACCAACAACGATGCCCAGGTGCGCCTGCGGGAACTGCAGCGGGAAGCGCAGGCGAAGGCGGCGGTCTATGAGACCTTCCTGGCCCGCACCCATCAGATTACCGAGCGTCAACAGATCGACACGACCAATGTCCGCGTAATTTCTCCAGCCGTGCCGCCACGCGCGAAAAGCTGGCCTCCGCGCACGGTCATCCTTGTCGGTGCCGGAACGGTTGCCGGTATCGCGCTGGGCATCGGGCTGGCACTCCTCTTCGGCCTCACCGGCCATCTTCGCCGGGCAGCGACACAGGCCGCGCCGCAGGCCTGGTGAGGAGGGCATGGTGCAGGTTGAAACCGCCGAAGCCGCTCCGCCGATCGTCGACAGGAAGCTGTTCGCCAGTCTGCTCTTCGTGTCGATCTTCCTGTTCTTCTGGATTTCGCTGGATCCGTTCGTTGATCTCACGCTCCAGTCGCGGGCCAGTATTTCGACGGACAACTCGAACAAGTTCAATCAGTTGCTGTTTCTCTGCCTGCCGATCGCCGCCGCAGCGACAGCATTGGCGACGCCGATGCGCACCAGGCTGCTGCCGCCGGCATGGCTGGTAGGCCTGACCTTCCTATGGTTCCTGCTCGTCTCCCTAATCTCCAATCACAGCTTCAACAGCTTCAAGGCGCTGGTCCTGTCGTCGCTGGTTCTTGTTGCTGCCAACTGCTGTCTTCTCCTGCCCCGGTCCGAGCCGCATCTCGGCAAGCTGCTCGCCATCGGAACCGGTGCCGTTCTGCTTCTCTGCTATTACGGCCTGCGCTTCATGCCTGAGCTTTCCATCCATTCGGCCGCGGAAGTTGTGGAGCCGATGCATGCCGGCCTGTGGCGCGGTTACTTCCCGCACAAGAACAACGCGGCCGCGGCCATGGTTTTGGTCGCGTTCTGTGCCCTCTTCGTGATGAACACATGGTCGCGGCCCATCGGAGTGCTGCTGCTGGCAGGCGCCGTCTGGTTCCTGCTCCATACTGGCGGCAAGACCGCGTCGGCGATGCTTCCGGCCATCCTGATGCTGGCGTGGATTTTCGAACGCTTCCCTCTGCTGCGCATCCCGCTCGCCGTCGGCGGTGTCCTGCTTCTCAACCTGTTGGCCGTTGGGGCTGCCGTTTCCCCTTCGTTGACTGGCCTGGTCGAGTCCCTCGGCATTGATGCGACGTTCACCAACCGGGCCGATGTCTGGAGACTCGCCATGAACGCCATTTCGGAGTTTCCGCTTACCGGCTACGGACTCAAATCCTTCTGGAGGACCGAGGAACTGGTATACGGCGGGAGCGGTATCGCAACCTGGGCCGTCACCGCTGCCCACAGCCACAATGGCTACGTGGAAATCCTGCTGACCACCGGGCTTCCGGGGCTGTTCCTCTCGCTCCTCTGGTTTCTGGTCGTGCCGGTGCGTGCCTTTGGCAGGATCGACCGAAGCGGCCATGTCAGCCATGCCGCCCGGCTCTATCTGCGCATCTGGCTCTACCTCATCTTCGGTGCCGGCCTGGAGAGCTTCTTCTTCGAAAGCTCCAGCGGCTACAATCTCACCTGGTTCATGTTCGGTATCGCCCTTTTCGGTATCCAGTACGAGGCCGACGCACAGCAGGTTGCAGACGCGCGAGCGGGAGGAAGCCGGGATGTCTGACCTCATCCTGCGCGCCAACCAACTCATCGACCGCCTCGGCAACCGGCTGATCTGGACGATGGCGCCGCGGACCCGGTCGGTCACGACCTCCGTGCCGCTCGTTTCGTTCACCTTCGACGATGTTCCAGACACGGCTTTGACCAATGGTGCGGCGATCCTGGAAAACCATGGCGCACGAGGCACCTTCTACATCGCAGGCGGCTTGGCAGATCGGGTGGAGCCCGATCGCAGGCTGATCTCCCCGGCAGGATGCCGCGCCCTCTTCGAACGGGGGCACGAGATCGGCTGCCACACCCATGCGCATCGCAGCGTCCGCAGCTATGGCCGCTCCTTGTCCGACGATCTCGATCGCAACGGCCGTTATCTGGCCGATCTGGGAATCAAGCGCCCGACGAATTTTGCCTTCCCCTACAACGCCGCCTGGCCGACGGCGCGGCGAACGCTGAAGCAAAGATATGCCACTTGCCGCGGCGCCGGCGAGGCGGTGAACCGGGGAGATGTCGATCCCTGGATGTTGAAGTCGGTGGAAATCCGTCAGCCGGAGGATCACGCCGTTCAACTGACGCGCTGGATCGATGACGTGAGGGAGAATCCCGGCTGGCTTATCTTCTTCACCCATGACGTGAGCGACGAACCGACGCCGTACGGATGCACGCCCGCGACCTTCGATCACCTCGTGGGCCATGCCGCCCAGGCCGGCTGCGCGGTCGTCACGGTTGCCGAGGCCATCCGCCGGCTGGGCTGGGAGCAAGCTCGATGAACCTGCATCCCGGCATCTATCCGTCTCCCCGCCTGCTGAACATCAACAACTACTTCTATCGGCGAGGCGGCGCGGAGGCCGTCTTCCTCGATCACTCCTCCCTCTTCGAGGAGATCGGCTGGAATGTCGTGCCATTCTCGATGCGGCACGAGAAGAACCTGCCCTCCCCTTGGTCCGACTATTTTGTCTCGGAGATCGAGTACGGCCAGCAGAGCGGAGCACTGGCCAAGGCAATCCAGGCATCGAAGGTCATCTACTCCCTGGAGGCCCGGGCGAACCTCGGCCGCCTTCTCTCCAGGGCTCGGCCGGACATCGCCCATGCCCATAACGTCTACCATCACCTTTCGCCGGCGATCTTCTCGACCTTGAAGGATGCCGGCATTCCGACGGTGATGACGGCCCATGACCTGAAGATCGCCTGCCCCTCGTACAAGATGCTGCGCGACGGGCGCATATGCGAGGAATGCAAGGGAGGAAAGATCCACAATGTCGTCCTTCACCGCTGCATCAAGGGCTCCCTTCCCCTGAGCGCGGTCGTCTATGCGGAGACCTCCCTGCATCGCCTGCTCGGGACCTACCGGACAAAGGTCGATCGTATCGTCGTGCCCAGCCGCTTCTACCGCAACAAGCTCGAAGAATGGGGATGGGAGGCGGAGCGACTGGTCTACATCCCCAACTTCGTCGATCTGGGTCTCTTCCAGACCGATTGGGAAGAAGGCGACTACTTCGTCTTCGCCGGACGTCTAGCACCCGAGAAGGGAATATCCACGCTGATCCGTGCGGCGGCTCAAGCAAAGCAGAAGGTCGTCATCGCGGGGACCGGCCCCGAGGAGGCATCACTGCGCAAACTGGCCGACGAAGCCGGGGCTGACATCACGTTCGCAGGTTTCGTGGCAGGCGAAGCACTGCATCGGCTGATCGGCCAATCCCGTGCATTGATCCTGCCGTCGGAATGGTATGAAAACGCGCCGATCAGCATCCTTGAAGCCTACGCACTTGCCAGGCCCGTCATAGGCAGCGAGATCGGCGGCATCCCCGAAATGATCCGGGCCGGCGAAACGGGCCTGACGTCGCCCGCAGCCTCCGTCGATACACTGGCCGATACCCTTTCGCAACTGGCGGACGCCGGCCCGGCGCGGCGACGAGAGATGGGAGCCGCCGGAAGGGAGTGGGTTTCCCGCGATTTCTCCCGCACGTCCTATCGCGACCGGATGCTGGCGCTCTACGGCGAACTCGCGCCCGCGATCACGGCCAGGATGCCGGCCCTTTCGAAATAGGACAGGACGAAGACACTTAATTCCCCCATCCTGTGCCACACAGGCACAGGATCATTAGAATTTTATCATCCGGATTTGCAAAGCGGGAATATCCTGTCGGTAGAACGGGACCGGAAATGATTTCTGGACCGGACCCCATGATCGACAAGATGCTGCACCTGGAGACGACGAAGAAGCGCCCGCAGGTACAGCCCCGTGCAATTGCGCCTCCCCCCCTCGACAGTTCCCTTGATCCCGTCCGCGAGGATGACGCCGAACCGTACCGGCAGCAGAAAGAAAGCGGGGCGCTTCGCGTGGTTGCCGCAGAGGCGCCGGACCTTGCACCGTTACCCCTATCGGAAGTTCTTTTTCCGACCGATGGAACGCAAAAGGCAGCCAACGCAGGACGGCACGTCATGATGCTTGGCCTTCGGGGCGTTCCGGATATCCAAGGTGGCGTCGAGCGCCACGTGGAGATGCTCGCTCAGGAGCTTATCCGCGGCGGCTGGCGGGTCGAGGTCATCGGCCGGAGTCCTTATCTACGATCGCAAACGGATGCCATCTGGAAAGGCATCCTCGTCACGCCGCTCTGGGCGCCGCGGTCGATGATGCTGGAAGCGTTCGTCCATACGTTTGCCGGTGTCGTCTACGCCGCCTTCAAGAGGCCGGACATCCTGCATATCCATGCCATCGGTCCTGGTCTTTTCACACCCCTCGCACGCGTCTTCGGCTTGAAGGTCGTCACCACCCATCACGGCTATGACTACGACCGCGAGAAATGGGGGCCTCTGGCGAAGAGAGTTCTGCGGCTCGGGGAGCGACTGGCCGTTCAGACGTCGAATGCCGCCATCGCCGTCTCGCGTGATGTGAAGGCAAGCATGAGGCGTCGCTACGCTCGAGACCTCGCGCATGTGCCGAACGGCGTCGGGGTGCGGCCGGCGACGGCCATGCCGGATATGCTGGAACGCTTCGGCCTCGAACGCCGCCGGTATATCGTGATGGTAGCCCGGATCGTGCCGGAAAAGCGCCAGATGGACTTGATCGCGGCCTTTGCAAGGCTTCCGCAGGCCGGTTGGAAGCTCGCGATTGTCGGGGACGCAGACCATCGCAGCCGCTATTTCAACGAGGTGGAGGCCTTCGCCAATGCCGTACCGGGCGTGGTGATGACCGGTTTTCAGAGCGGCGAAGCCCTCGCGGCCCTGTATTCGCAGGCCGGGCTCTTCGTTCTTCCTTCCCTGCACGAAGGCATGCCCATTTCCCTGCTCGAGGCCTTGAGCTACGGCCTGCCGGTTCTGGCAAGCGACATTCCCGCAAATCACGAGGTGGAACTCCCGCCGGAGGACTATTTCCCTCCCGGCGACATAGAAGCCCTTGCCGCCGCGCTGCGCCGGAAACTGGCAGAGCCGTTCGAGGAGCCTCGGGCCCTGTCTCGCATCCGCCATGTCGAAAGGAACTACACCTGGTCGTCGATCGCGAGAACGACCGCCGATGTCTACCGCTCCGTTCTGGAGGCACGAACCGGCAAGAGGTCCCATTGAACGTCTCCATCATCATCAAGACGCTGAACGAAGAGAAACGGATAGCGCAGACGATAGAAGCGGCGCTGGCTGCGCTGTCGGTGACGACAGGCGAGATCATCCTAGCCGATAGCGGGTCGTCCGACCGCACGATAGAGATCGCCTCAGGCTATCCTGTGCGGATCGTCCAGATCATGCCCCCGGCGCAGCCGAGCTGCGGCATCGGCCCGCAACTCGGGTACCAGTATTCAACGGGGCGCTACGTCTGCCTGATCGACGGCGACATGGAGCTGGAACCGGATTTCCTCCAGGAAGCCATAGGATATCTCGATGATCATCCACGGGCGGCGGGGGTGACGGGGCATGTCGAGGAGAAGATGCTCGACAACCTCGAATACGCCCGGCGGGTCGGACGCAATCCGCCGGAGCTGCGGGTCGGTGACATCGACCGGATGAACGGCGGGGGTGTCTACCGGCGCTCGGCCATCGAGGGCATCGGCTACTTTACCGACCGCAACCTACACTGCCACGAGGAGTTCGACCTCGGCGTAAGATTGCGCCATGCCGGCTGGAGCCTCCACCGGCTCGACCGGCGTTTCGTTTCCCACTACGGGCACTCCGTCAATGCCTACAGCCTGCTGGTTCGCCGTTGGAAGACCAAATACCTGTTCGGGATCGGTGAGGTACTGCGGGCTTCCATGGGCCAGCCCTACCTGAAACAGGTTCTGGGCGGCCTGCCCGAACTGAGGCTATGGGCAGCTGTAGCCTGCTGGATGCTGTTGTCGGTGGCGCTTCTTCTGTTCATTCCCCAGAAGCTGGCCGCCGTTTTCGTGGTGTCTTTGCTGGCCGGGTGCGTGGTCGGGCTGGTATCCATTCGCAAGGCAAGCCTGCGGATGGGGATCTACACGGTGGTCGCCTGGCTTTTTCACACGGCCGCCCTGCCGTTCGGATATTTCAGGCCGCGACTGGATCCGCGCCTGTGGGTCGAAAGCCGTGAGGTAGGAGGACGGGATGCGGAAGACGCTGTGGCTGATGGGCCTGCTGACGGTCATCACATGCCAGAACCACGCTACCGCCTCGGATGATTGGCTCCCGGTCCGCGAAACCGACCTCTCCATTCAAACCGGAAGCCCGCTCGACTTCTCTCGGTTCTTGCGAAACCGGCCGATCGACGGCGCCGGGGCGCGGCTGACTGTCGGTGACGGCGGTCATCTGGCGAGGCAGGCTTCGCCGACAGGAAAAGAAGTCTTTCACTGTGCATCGCTTGCCTGGAGCCCGGCTTCCGGCGGTTTTCCCGATCACGCCACCGCGGATGTCTACGCACGTCAGCTAGCGATGCGTGGCTACAACATCGCGCGTTTTCATTTCCTCGACGCCAGTCTGATGATGGGCCGCCGCCGGGACTTCGACCTCGATCCGGAGACGTTGGATCGGGTGCACTATCTGATGGCTGCGTTGAAGCGGAACGGCATCTACTGGATGGTGGACGGCTTGACCTCTTGGCGTGGAGGCCACGGCGGCTTCGACGACCGGTGGGGTCCGGCGCCGGGGTTGAAACTGGAGATGCATTACGACGACCGGGCATTCGAACACTGGCGCCAGCTTGTCACGGAGATGCTGACCAGGGTCAACCCGTATACCGGCACTGCACCCATCCATGATGAAGCCCTCGGCCTGCTGATCCTGGCCAATGAGGGCGGCATGGAATTCGAGACGGTCGTTCATGAAATTCCGGGGCGGCCTCACTATCCCAGCAGCCTGAAGCAGCCGTTCAACACGTGGCTTCAACAGCAGTACAGAACCACCGCGGAGTTGCGCGAAGCCTGGGGAGACCTGCAGCCCTCGGAGCGGCTAGAGGCGGGGAGCATCGAGCTGCCGCGCGACAGGTACCTCGACACGCCGCGCATGCGTGACCTCCAAGCCTACTTCATCCACAGCGAACAGGCGTTGCTGCGGAGAATGACGGACATCCTCCGCGGCCTTGGCTACAAGGGGCTGATAAGTTCCTACAACAACTGGCCCACCGTCCAGACAGCGCTGACGCGATCGGAGCTCCAGGCGGTCGCCATGAACACCTACCACGACGGTGTCAACGGGTATGAGCCGGGCTCATCCATCAAGGATGATAGCGCAATTTCAGGGGCCGCCGCCTACCTTCGGGCCGCCGCGGCAGCTCGGTGGCTGGGCAAGCCGTTCGCGATCAGCGAATACGACCACGTGTTCTGGAACCGTCACCGCTACGAAGGCGGGCTGGTCATACCCGCCTATGCAGCCCTCCAAGGCTGGGACATCCTCTGCCGGCACGGCCATGGGCCGATCGCGCTGCGATACGGCGAACCATTCCCACACAAGCGGGGCATGTTGCCCTATGCCATTGCTCTTGACCCGGTCGCCCGGGCTGGAGAAACGCTGGCCGCTCTTCTTTTCAGACGAGGCGATGTTTCCGCCGCCACCAACACCATTCCCTTTGCAATGCGTGGGCTGGACGACCTCGACGGCGACATGCAGGCGAGGGAGCCGGACGACCTGACCTCGCTGGCGCTGGTCTCCGCCATCGGCCTTCGCCGCGGCAACGGCCTGCGGGCTCCCCACGCCGTGGACCAGCCGCGCAGTTCCGAGAAAGGGCGGGACATGATCGCCGCCTTGAAGACCGCCGGTCTTCTTTCCGCGGCCAATCGCACCGACCTCGCCAAAGGCATCTTCGAGAGCGACACGGGCCAGCTTGAGCTGGATACGGAAAACAGTCTCCTAAAGATCGTCACACCCCGCACCGAAGCGATCGCATTCTCGTCCCTCCCCTCGCCGGCGGCTCTCGACATCCTCCATGTCGAGAGCGCCCAGGGTAGCGGCCTGCTGGCCCTCTCTGCCATCGATCAGACACCTTCCCTGCTCGACAGCAAGCGAATGCTGCTGGTCTACGCCACCGATGCACGCAGTACCAGGATGCGCTTCCGCGACCCGGAAGAGAAGGTGATCGAGGATTTCGGAACGTTGCCGGTGCGCATCCGTCCAGGGAGCGTCAGGCTTGCCCTGGCTGGCCGCTCCGGCCGGTGGAGGATTTCGCCCGTGGGGCTGGATGGCGTCGTGCACCCTCCACTATACCGCGGGAGCGGGCCTGTCCGGCTGGACATGAGCAACGAGACGCCTCACGGCCCCACGACCTTTTTTCTCCTGGAAATCGAATAGATTCCGCCGCCGCAAGGATCAAATTCCCCCCACTGCGGTTTGGAGTCTGCCGGGCGATCCACCGCCTGGGACCTGCGGCGCACCGCAGACGAAAGAGAAGGAGAAAAAGCTATGGCGAATGCGAGTTCGAGGCACATGGGCGCAGGTGCGCAGGGCAAGTCCGACGGCAGCGGGGCGATGACAGATATCGACAAGGATATGCTTCCCGAAAACATGGTGCTGTCCAACCGGGACAAGTCGCAGCATTCGCGCGAACGTGGGCTCGACAGCAAGGCTGTGCAGACCGAACAGTTCCATGACCACGGGGCCAATCATCTGCAGGACGACGATCAATAACGTCTGCGTGAGATTCTTGAACAGATGCGATAAGACCTTCCGCCGCCCTTGCAAGCGGTGGCGGAAGGAGTAGGCTGGCCTCTCTCAATTTAGGAAGCGACGGGACTACCGTCCCCTGCTCCGGATCACGGAGGCCGCCAATGAATCACGATGGATACGCCGATACATTCGAACCGCAAGAGCTTGCCTGCATACAGAGGCTGTTCAGCGGCGCCTGCGCCGAACGCGGGTTGAGCAATCGCGGCGACGCCGCCAACGATCTCGCCGCCCGCATATTCGAACTTTATAGACAGGGTGTCCGGGAAGAGAAGGACCTTCGTTTCCACCTCCATGGGTAGTGCGATCTTCAGCGCTTGGCCTGCAGCTCACGCTCATCCCGGAGGAGGTAGAGGCGGGTCGTCTCGCCAAGATTGTCTGCCAGCCAATCGGCCATGGCTATCTCTTCCTGCAGTATCTGCTCGAACACCGATTTCGCCCCCGCCTCGCCGAGCTCGTCCGCGGTAGCGATGAGAACGCGGTAGGCTGCGATTTCAATGTGCTCGAAGGAGTAGGCCGCCATGGCCCCTTTGACCACCTCATCCGAAGTCAGCGCGCCTCCGAAACCTTGAGCCGTTGCAGCCAACCTGCCTGTGAAACCCTTCAGGCGCGAGACCTTGGCCGCCGGCGTCGCATCCAGCAGGTCCTGCAGCAGCCGCACATGGCCCTTGGTCTCTACGATATGCTGCTCAATCCGCGCCTTCAGGTCTGGATAGCTCTGGATACGTTTCGCCTGCGCGGTAAGCATGGCAAGGGCCTGCTCCTCCATGGCATGGGCATCCCGGAGCCATGCTGCCAAATGATCCATCATATGCGTCACGGTCTTCTCCTGAATGCAAGCCTGCTGCAGTTCCGTGCCTTGAACGCCACGCCGATCCGACCGGTTCCGGCTTTCAAGGGAACTTTGGGCCGTGCGGCCGGTTCTTCATGCGACCGATGTAAGAACCAGGGAAAAAGATGCGCAACTCCAACCAGGCCAAGGCATTGATCGGCGCAGCCGTCGTAGTCGTTCTCATGGTGATCGCAGGCTATTTCCTGCAATCCTCGCTGCAAACGGCGGAAATCGCCGAGCCTGAACCCACCGACACAGTGCAGGATCTTCCGGCTGGCCGCGCCACCGGCAACGAACAGCCGACGGGTGCGGTCGAAAACTAGGACTTTCCGGCCACCCCGGAACCTGATGGAGGACGAATTGCCCGATCCGAGAGAACCGCGCGAAAGGCCGCCAGTCCCGACTCCGGACCTGAACCCGGAGCCGGCTATCGACGAGCCGGAGCCGGACAGGCTGCCAGATGAAACTCCAACCCCGAACCCCGACGAGACACGCAACCCACCCGCCTATGCTTGACTAGGCCCTGTCTAGCACCCAGCAATATGCAGCCTGCTTCGGAACAAGCGGAAGGATCCGTGCGTTCATCCGCGATCGCAAGCAAGGGGTGTGCAGGTGGACGTGACGACGACCGCTTATTCGTCAGAAGACAGTTTCCAGGTCAATCCGATCATAAAGCCCGGCCGTAACGCCTGGCGTAGCGCCCGTGCCGAGAAGGCGGCCTTTCTGATCGACGGCGCCGATTACTTCCGCCGGCTGGACCAGGTGCTGGGACAAGCCCGGCGATCGATCTTCATCATCGGATGGGATTTCAATCCGACGATCCGGTTAAGGCCGGAAGACCCCGATTGCCCAACCATGGGCGACCGTCTAAGGGCGCTGGTGGAAGCACAGCCCGACCTTCACATCCGTCTGCTGGTCTGGGGCATGGGGCCCGTCTATTCCGGAAAAAGCCTGAAGATATTCGGGAAGATGGAATGGAGCGACCACCCCCGGATTATGCTGAAGTTCGACTTCAAACACCCGCTCCGCGCAAGTCACCACCAGAAGCTCGTCGTGATCGACGACCGGACCGCCTTCCTCGGCGGCATCGATCTCACGGCGAGACGGTGGGACGACCGGACGCACAGGCCGGACAATCCGCTCCGGAAATCCACCGACGGGACGTCCTATGGCCCGGTTCATGACGTCCAGAGCATCGTCGCCGGGGCGGCGGCCGCTCTCGTCGGCGATGTGGCAAGGCGCCGCTGGCGCAAGCTGACGGGCGAGACGCTTCCGCCGGAGCGACGGATCGAGGGGCCGACACCCTGGCCCGAGGACCTGCCTCCGGCCCTGACGAACTGCCACACGGCACTCGCCCTGACGGAAGCCTGGAAATGGAAAGGCCGCCGCGGCCACCGGGAAGCGATCCGTCTCACCCACGACGCCCTGCGGTCTGCGGAGCGCCACCTGTATATCGAGACGCAGTATCTCGCCTCGTTCGGCGTCGCGAGAACGCTGGCGAAGCGGCTCAAGGAACGAAATGGCCCCGAGATCGTGGTGATCGTCACGCGCGAGTCGCACGGCTTTCTTGAGCAACTGATGATGGGGAGGAATCGTAACCGCCTGATCCGTCGTCTGAAGCGGGCGGATCGCTATGATCGGCTTAGGGTCTTCTATGCCGTTGCGCCCGACGGCAAGGGTGGAGAAAGGGAAATCGTGGTCCACTCGAAGGTGATCATCGTGGACGACCGCTTCGTGCGCGTCGGC
The DNA here is from genome assembly GCF_902153245.2 of Pseudorhizobium endolithicum. Taxonomy (GTDB): domain Bacteria; phylum Pseudomonadota; class Alphaproteobacteria; order Rhizobiales; family Rhizobiaceae; genus Neorhizobium; species Neorhizobium endolithicum. Next base: position 146,285 of record NZ_CABFWF030000012.1, on the reverse strand, counting down.
TCATCCAACCTCAACAACCGTTCCGAGGGATTGGACACCGAGTGCGATCTGGCAATCGAGACCCGTTCGGTGGAAGGCCGCGAGGCAATCCGGCTGGTTCGTGACGACCTGCTCGCCGAACATCTGGATGCATCACCGGAGAGCGTATCCGCACTGGTTGCGCAGACCGGCTCGATGATTGCAGCGATCGAGAGGCTGAACACCTCCATGCGAGGCCTTCGCCCCTTCGACGTCGATCCTCGGACGGGCGATACCGAGTCCCTGTTGGGCACCGGCATCATCGATCCGAAGCAGCCCTTCTGGCCGGTCAGGCCCATGCTGGTCTTCGTAAAACGGGCATTTTCTCGCCTAACCCGCCGGCGGTCCTGAAGTGGCCGGCGGCGGTTGCCGACGGAAATAGGCCTCGCTCGCAATCAGAGTAGGCACCCCTACCAGAAGCGGAACGAAGAAGTAGAGCACCCGGAAAACGACGAGCGCGCCGATCGAGGCGCTCGACGGCAGGATCCCGAGGATCGTCGCTTCCAGGACCCCGAGACCACCGGGAACATGACTGATCAAGGCTGCGATGTTGGCTGTGACATAGGCGGTCGCCACGGTCAGGTAGTCCACGTCGGACAGGGCCAGCATGAGTTGATGGATGCAGCCGGCGACGCAGGCGAAATTCAGCGTACCGATGATAATCTGCGCGACCGCAAGACGTAGCGGAGGCGGATCGAACCGCCAGCGATGCAGCACGATCGGGCGCTTCACGTGCCAGCATATCACCACGTAACCTAGTGGAACCAGCCAGCATGTCGCCCCCAGCAGGAGCGTCATGGGACCACTCAAGTCGAGGAGATTTCCTCCCTCGCCGCGGGATGCCAGCAGCGCCACGCCGGCCAGGGTGACAAGGCCGAGCCCGACCGTGAAGCCGCAAAAGACGATGACCTTCGCCACCTGTTCGCCCGTCAACCCCCACCGCGAATAGAAGCGGTAGCGGACGGCACCGCTGCTTAAGGCGGCCATTCCGACATTATGGCCGATGGAAAGGCTCGTGAAGGACGCGACCGCGGTCCGGCGATAGGCAAGCGGTTTTCCCGCATAGCGGACGGCCAGCCAGTCGAAGCCTGTCAGGCAGATGTAGGAAGCGATCACGAAGGCGAAAGCGAAGCCGAGTCTGTGGCGGCCGATCGCCATGACCGACTCCTCGATCTCCTCGATCGAGTAGCGGCCCAGGCTGCGATAGACGAGCAGGACGGCGACACCGATCGCAATGACGATGAGCAACTGGAAAACCCGGCGCCACGTGATCATCTTCCCCCCTTCTCTCGACGGTAACGAGGGAACGAAAGCAAGCGAAACGGGTTCCCCGCCTCATGTCAGACATCGCGCACCCACCGCCCGCCCGGCAGGAAATGATCCTCAAGGTTCTCAGCTACAATGTCCACAGTTGCATCGGCACCGACCGCCAGCTGAATTGCGGCCGGGTGGCCGAGGTCATCGCCAGCGTGGCACCCGATGTCATCGGGCTGCAGGAACTGGATGTGGGGAGGCGGCGCACGGGCGGCGCGGACCAGGCGCACGTCATCGCGTCGCTTCTGCAGATGGATTTCCATTTTCACGCGGCTCTTCATGTGGCGGAGGAGCGATATGGCGACGCAATCCTGACGTCGTTGCCGATGAAGCTCGTGAAGGCCGGAATGCTGCCGTCATCGGGCGAGCAAAGGGGAGCGCTCTGGACAGAAGTCACGATCGGAGGAAAGCCGATCCAGATATTCAACACCCATCTCGGCTTACGCCGGCAGGATCGTGTAACCCAGATGAGGACGCTGCTCGGACCGTCCTGGCTGGATGGCCCGGCGGGAGACGGTCAGCCGCTGATTTTGCTCGGCGATCTGAACTCCATCGGGCGATCGGCGGCATACCGCCTGGTTTCCCGACATATGAAGGATGTCCAGTCCTCGACGGGAAAAGTCTTACGCCCCACCTTCCCCTCTCGCTATCCTCTGATGCGCCTGGACCATATCTTCGTTTCCGACAATATCGAGGTCCTGGATGCGGAGGTAATCTCCACCCCTCTCGCGCGAAGGGCATCCGACCACCTTCCCCTGCTCGCAACCATACGCATTCCGGGAGCCTGACCGACGCACACGCCTAGGAGCCGCTGCCCTTGTTGTGCTCGCTTTCCTGGTTGACGCCGCGGACGATCGACGGATCGTCCGTCATCGAAAGTTCGGCCGTGCGCATGTTGAGGTTGTCTCCCTTCCGGAAGGCCTCGCGCGCGGCCTCGCTCCGATTCAGATCCGCGCGTGCATCGAAGCTCTCGTCGGCATTCGCGGTGTTCTCGCGCTTCTCGATGATATTGCGCTGCTGCTGGTGGGTCTTGTTGCCTTGCATGACTTGCCTCGCTTCCTCTTACTTGTTGGTGCGGCCCCGCTGGTTCGGATCGATGCCGCCGGTGGGCAGCGTGTCGTTCATCACGTCACCTTCCTCGGTGTTTGTTCCGACAGCGTCGTCCTCTCCGGAATATCTCGAGGTACCTTTCGACTGCCCTATGCCGGGATCCGACTCCAAGTCGGCATCTGATGGGCGATCTGGGCGGAGATGCTTGCTCGTGGGCATTGGGGCCTCCTTCGGCTGAACGTCAATGTTTGGTGCGGGAGACGAACTTGTTGAAGCGGCTGGTTTTCCCGCCAGACGTTTCCTCCTGATAGAGGAAGGCGAGCTTGCTCTTGTCGAACACCTCGAAGAAGTCGTCCCACCCGATTTCCTCGAGCGCCTCCTCAGGCTCGCCGAAGTCGACCCGCAGGATACCGCCCTCGCCGGAAGACTTTACCCGCGCGGGATGTCCGCCTCGCTCTTCGATCCAGTTCCGAATTTCCTGGTGATCGGTGGTTTCGATCGATTTGCTCATGATTGCCTCCTGATTCTTCAGATCAGAACCGGGGCTATCGAGGATTGTTCCGCAGGAAAAATGTGGAGGATCGACCGGGAACAATTCGACAGCCGCCGGGTTGAGGCCTCGTCGAATGCCTCGTCAGGGCAGCCGACAGCGTCATAAGTACCCTCCCCACCTCGGCGCCTCCTCAGGAGGCGCTTCTTTTTTGCATCGGGGTTCTAAGTGGGACAATCTGTCTTCATTGACGTTGGTCCGTCCTAACCCATCTTCCTCCGTGTCTCTACGACCGCCCGAGAAGAGAGAGGAATGGACGCGATGTTCGAGAACTTCGACGCCACGCTTCTGGCCCGGTTCCAGTTTGCCTTCACCGTGTCGTTCCACATCATCTTTCCCGCATTCTCGATCGGACTGGCGAGCTATCTGGCGGTTCTCGAAGCGCTATGGCTGCGAACGAAGCAGGACGTCTATCTGGAATTGTTCGACTTCTGGAAGACGATCTTTGCGGTCACCTTCGGCATGGGCGTCGTGTCCGGCATCGTCATGTCCTATCAGTTCGGAACGAACTGGAGCGTGTTCTCCGACAAGGCCGGCCCGGTGATCGGACCGCTGATGGGCTACGAGGTGCTGTCCGCCTTCTTCCTGGAAGCAGGCTTTCTGGGCGTGATGCTGTTCGGGCGAAACCGCGTCGGCCCAAGCCTGCATTTCTTCGCCACCCTTATGGTCGCTTTCGGCACGCTGATGTCCGCAACATGGATCCTGGCGGTGAACTCCTGGATGCAGACGCCCACCGGTTTCGCCATCAACGAGGTTGGCCAGTTCGTGCCGGCGGACTGGTGGGCGGTGATCTTCAATCCCTCCTTCCCCTACCGGCTGGTGCACATGGTCCTCGCCGCCTACCTGACCACTGCCCTCGTGGTCGGAGCCGTCGGCGCTTTGCATCTTCTCCGCCGCACCTCTCCGCTGCGGGCCGGCACGATGTTCTCGATGGCGATGTGGATGCTCACATTGGTGGCCCCGATCCAGATCGTCGCCGGGGATATGCACGGTCTCAACACGCTCGAACACCAGCCGGTGAAGGTCATGGCCATGGAGGGGCACTACGAAAGCCACTCCGATGGAGCGCCCCTCATCCTGTTCGGGCTCCCGAACCCCGAGGAGAAGCGGATCGACTATGCGATCGAAATCCCGAAACTTTCCAGCCTGATCCTGAAGCACGATCGCAACGCACCGTTGGCCGGCTTGGACACGGTGCCGGAGGAACTGCACCCGCCGGTCCCAATCGTCTTCTGGTCGTTCCGCGTCATGATCCTGATCGGCTTCTCCATGCTGGGTCTCGGGGTCTGGAGCCTCTATTGCCGCTGGCGCGGCACGCTTTACCGGAACGAGTGGTTGCATAGGGTGGCGATCGTCATGGGCCCGGCCGGCTTCGTGGCTGTCCTTGCGGGATGGATCACAACGGAGGTCGGGCGGCAGCCCTTCACGATCTACGGCCATCTGCTGACGGCGGATTCCGTATCTCCCATCTCAGCACCGGCCGTCGGCGCGTCGCTGGTCGCATTCATCATCGTCTATTTCCTGATCTTCGGCGCAGGGACATTCTACCTCCTTCGCCTCATGTCACGCCTGCCCCGCGATCCCATGGGAGATCTGGACGAGGGCCCGATCAGGACCGCCGGCATTACCCCTGCCCCGCAGGCCACCAAACACGAAGGTGCCCGCCATGGAACTTGATCTCGCTTTCATCTGGGCCGCGATCATCGCCTTCGCCGTCCTCGCCTATGTGATCCTGGACGGCTTTGATCTCGGCGTCGGCATCCTGTTCCCCTTCTTCTCAGAAAAGCGCGAGAAGGACGTGATGATGAACAGCGTCGCGCCCGTCTGGGACGGCAACGAAACGTGGCTGGTGCTGGGCGGCGGCGGGCTTCTGGCCGTTTTCCCTCTGGCCTATGCAACGATCCTGCCGGCGCTTTACGCCCCGATCATCGCAATGCTGCTCGGCCTGATCTTCCGGGGGGTCGCTTTCGAGTACCGCTGGCGCACCACGAGGGGCGAGTATCTCTGGAACTGGGCGTTCGCCGGCGGCTCGATGGTCGCAGCTTTCGCCCAGGGCGTCGCGCTCGGCGCCCTGGTTCAGGGCATTCCGGTGGAGAACCGGGCCTATGCCGGGGGATGGTGGGACTGGCTCACTCCCTTTTCCCTTGCCACGGGGCTAGCCATCCTGGTGGGCTACGCCCTGCTGGGCGCAACCTGGCTCGTCATGAAAACCACCGGAGAACTTGCCGAACGGGCCAGGCGGTACGCCTACAGCGCGGCGCTCGGGACACTGGTTGCCATGGGCGTCGTCAGCCTCTGGACGCCGTTCCTGGAGCCGACCTATCTGCAGCGCTGGTTCGGCTGGCCGACGGCCGCCTTCAGCATCATCGTCCCGGTGCTGGTAGCCGGCTGTTTCCTTGCGTTGGTCAACGGCCTGCGGACCCAGCACGACAGCCGGCCCTTTCTCGCCTCGCTCGGGCTCTTCGTGCTCGGCTATGCGGGCATCGGCATCAGCTTCTATCCCTATATCGTCCCCACCTCGGTCACGATTTGGGACGCCGCAGCGCCGGATGAAAGCCTCGCCTTCCTTCTCGTCGGCGCCCTGATTCTCGTCCCGCTGATCCTCGCTTACACCGGCTATGCCTATTGGGTGTTCCGCGGCAAGGTGGATCCGGAAGAAGGATATCACTGATGGCCGAGCCGGGCACCTTGCGCCGGATATTCTGGTTTGTCGGACTATGGCTGGCAGGCGTCCTAGCCGTGGGTGTCCTGGGCTTGATCATCAAGTTCTGGCTCGGCGGCTAGAGAGCTTCCCCCGACGTCGATGCGCCGCCGGACGGATGCGTGCCCCCGTTCGGGACGCTCCGGCCCGAAGTGGGCTGGACGTCATCGGCAGGGAAGATACAGTTGAGCCAGGAGAGGAGTGCAGCAGTCCGTGACCGGACCGTAGCTGCACGCCCGGCTGGAGGACTGAGGATTGGCGGCGGAATCGACTCCCTCGCTGGAAAGCGAAACCCTTGGAAAGTGGACGACCTTCACGATACTCTGCCTTGCAGTCGTTCTGTCTTTTTCCACATGGTTCTCCGCAACCGCAATCGCCCCCGATCTCAGCCGGGCATGGGGCCTTTCGCCGGCAGCAGCGGCCTGGCTCACCAACGGCGTCCAGATCGGCTTTGTTCTGGGAGCGCTGCTCGCAAGCCTGTTCAACCTGCCGGACCTGATCCGGATGAACCGGCTGATGGCCGGTTCATCCGCACTCGCGGCTGTCTCGAACGGCCTCCTGCTGCTGGAACCGGGACCTGCATGGGCCGTCCTGTGCCGGGTGATGACGGGCTTTGCCCTCGCAGGTGTCTATCCATCGGCCCTGAAGCTCGTATCGACCTGGTTCGTCCAGGGCCGCGGCCTTGCCTTCGCCGGTGTCATCGGCGCGATAACGGCCGGTTCATCCATGCCGCACCTGTTCCGTGGCGTCATGGCCGGAGTCGCATGGCAGCAGGTCGTCATCCTGTCCAGCGCGGCCGCCTTCGGCAGCATGCTCATCTTCCTCGTATGCGTGCGTGAAGGCCCGTTCCCCTATGGCAAGGCGGTGTTCGACCCACGGCAGATCGGGCGGGTACTTCGGGATCGTAACGTCGCCCTCGTGAATATCGGCTATCTAGGGCATATGTGGGAGCTCTATGCGATGTGGGCCTGGCTGCTCGCCTATATTACCGCCGCCTTTGAGGCCGGCAGCTATGGCACGGCTGCGCAGGCCTCGCTTCTCACCTTCGCGGCAGTGGCCATCGGCGTGGCCGGCTGCCTCGCAGGCGGTATCCTGTCCGACCGGATCGGACGCACGGCTACAACCGCGGGCATGATGATCGTCTCGGGAACCTGCGCCCTGTTGATCGGCTTTGTTTTCGAGGGTCCGCCATGGCTTCTGGTGCTCCTCGTCATCATCTGGGGCGTTACCATCATCGGTGATTCCGCCCAGTTCTCCGCTGCGGTCACCGAACTTGCCGATCGCAATTATATCGGCACGGCACTCTCCCTCCAGATGGGCATGGGGTTTGCCCTCACGATCGCAATGATATGGATACTGCCACGGTTGGCGCAAGTGCTGGGCGGTTGGCAGTGGACCTTTTCGATCCTCGCTATCGGCCCTTTCGTCGGCGCTGCCGCAATGCTGCGGTTGCGCCGCCTTCCCGCGGCAGCGAAATTGGCCGATGGCCGCCGCTGATGCAGCGAACATACTGGCGGCTTGCAAGTTGTTATCCGGACGTATAACAACAGACGGAAAGCGGAATGAAAGGCAATGCGGCGGACGCTCGCATCCCGCAGATCGCAGCATATCCAGCAAGGACAGAATGAACACGCGCCGCAGTTACCACCGTGCCAGCGAGACGGAGCGCCGTGAGGAACTGATCGCCGCAACCCTCGACTGCATCGCCGAGGCCGGCATCCAGGGTGCCACCGTCCGCGAGATCGCCGCACGCGCCGGCGTGACGCCGGGCCTGATTCGCCACTACTTCAACACGAAGGATCAGATGCTGCAGGCGGCCTACCGGCAGTTGATGAGCGGGATTACCGAGACGACGACATCGGCCGCCGAGGGAACCGATGCCCGCACCCGGCTTCGGCGCTTCATCGTCGCCAACGTCACGCCCCCGGTCACCGACAGCCGGACGCTGTCCCTGTGGGCAGCCTTCATCAGCCACATACCGCTTGATCCCGCATTCGCAGCCATCCACCGGGAAAGCTACCTGACCTTCCTCGGCGAGACCGAGAAACTGTTGATGGACTTCTTCCGGGAATGCGGCCGACAGGTGCCTTCGCGGGAATGCCGTTTTCAAGCGATCGCGCTCAACGGCCTGATCGACGGACTGTGGCTCGAAGGCACCCTTGCGCCGGACATGTTCAAGGATCAGGAAATCGCAGAAACAGCCATCATTTCCGTAGAAGCACTGCTGAGGCTTTCCCGGGGTGAACTGTCTTAAGATTGTGACCAGCAAAGGACCAGACATGCGTTATGCCTCCATCACCGACCGACTGGCAGATCTCGGCTCCGGCCGCTGGGCCGTCCATATCGCCGCCCGCCGGATGAAGGAGGAGGGGGCAGACATCATCGAGCTCACCATCGGCGAGCCGGATGTCGCTCCCGATAAGGCCCTGCTGGATGAAGCCGCGCGATCCATGCATTCCGGCCGGATCAAGTATTCGAACGGACGAGGCGAGGCATCCGTGCTCAAGGCGCTCGTGGAGAAGTATTCTGCCCGCCGACAGGGTGTGACGGAAGAGAATTTCCTCTGCTTTCCCGGTACGCAGACGGCCCTTTATGCCGTGATGACGGGACTTGTGGAAACGGGCGATGCGGTTCTCGTCGGCGATCCCCTCTATGCCACCTATGAAGGCGTCATCTCGTCCACCGGCGCGCATCCGGTAATGGTTCCGTTGCGTCCGGAGAAGCGGTTCCACATGCAGGCAGACGACCTCGAGCGTGCCGTGACGCCGCAATCGCGCGTCGTCATGCTGAACACCCCCCACAATCCCACGGGCGCCGTTCTGACGGCCGAGGAGATTGCCGCTATCGGCGAAGTTTGCCGCAGGCACGACCTCTGGATCGTCTGCGACGAGGTCTACGAACAACTCGTGTTCGACAACGTCACCTTCGCGTCTCCGTTCGACATGCCGGAACTGGCGGAACGGACGATCGTGGTTTCCTCCATTTCGAAATCCCATGCCGCCCCCGGCTTCCGCAGCGGCTGGGCGGCCGGTCCTGCCGAATTCTGCCGCAGATTGCTGCCGGTCTCCGAAACCATGCTGTTCGGAGTGCAACCCTTCATCGCTGACATGACGGCGTTGGCGCTCTCCCGCGACTTCCACATGGCTCCGACGATGCGTGCGAACTACCGCCGTCGCGCCGTCCTCGCGGAGGAGGCCTTGGCAGGCGATAATCTGGTGAGGCCTATGCTGCCGGAAGGCGGCATGTTCATCCTGCTCGACGTCTCCGCCACCGGCCTGACCGGCCTGGACTTCGCATGGGAACTGCTTCGCCAGGAGAAGGTCGCGGTAATGCCGGGAGTGTCATTCGGAGAGCAGGCGAGCGGCTTTCTTCGCATATCCCTGACGGTGCCGGACGACGTCCTTCTCGTGGCGATGAAGCGCATCTCCGATCTGGCTCACCGACTGACGGCGCCCGCCGGCCGGCGCGCCACCGCCTGATCGGATCTACGGCCGGCTGGAGGAGGATCGGCGACGGCCACCGTTACCGCCTCCGGCGCCCTCCGGCCCGGATGAAGTTTCCCAGCCGAACACGCTGCGTCCGCCGAGGGCTGGCGAGGCACGAAACTCGCCTGCGACGATCTCTTTGAGATCGGGCCCCGTCGCATAGCGTTCCAGTTGGCGCGCCTGGTCGTCGAGGCGTTTGAGTGCCTGCAGTTCCTCCTCCCGCCCAAGCCTGCCCTTGCCGACCGCCGACTTCATCACCCTGATCGTCTCGTCATAGACCTGGAGGGGCACCGGGAAAGGATGGCGGTCCTTTCCGCCGTGGGCGAGTGAGAAACGCGCCGGATCGGAAAAACGACACGGCGCACCGTGCACGACCTCCGCCACCATGGCGAGCGCCTTGACCGTGCGGGCGCCCACTCCGGGTACCAGGAGCAATTGCTCGAAATCCGCCGGTCCCCTGTCTGCGGCGGCCGCCAGGGTTCCGTGAAGGCGCTTCATGTTCACGTCGCTTTCCCGCACGTCGTGATGCGCGGGCATGACCAGATGCGGCAGCATGGGCTGAGCCCGCTCCACCGGTCCGCGACCTTCCAGCGCAATCACCTCGGAGACGATCCTGTCGGGGCCGAGCGAGGCGAGCAGGTCGAGTTGAACGGAGCGGGAGGCGTGCGCCCGGTGGTCCGCCAGGTTGATGATCTCCCCCTGCCCCCGCCCTTCGATCGCGGCGTGGGGAGAATCAAGAAAGCCCTCCAGGCCTTCCGACAGCCAATGGTAACGACGGGCCTGGCGCCTGTCGCCGTTCATGCCCTGCTGCACCACCACCCACTTGCCGTCGTCGGTGACGATGAAGCCGTGCAGGTAGAGATCGAAGCCGTCCTGGACAGCGGCGCTGTCGACCTTCGCCACCAGCCGGCTCGTGCCGGCCAGGGCACCGCCGTCGATGCCGACGCGGTTGCTGATCGCCGCCAGTTCCTCCGGCGTCTTGCGGGAATGCTGGCCGCGCCCGCCGCAGACATGGATGCCGAGTTCCCGCGAGAGCGGTGCCAGGCCGCGTTTGAGCGACCCGATGACGCTCGTGGTGATGCCGGATGAATGCCAGTCCATCCCCATGACGGCACCGAACGACTGGAACCAGAACGGATGCGCCATGCGCCGCAGGAACTCGTCACGCCCGTAGTGGTGAACGATCGCCTCGGTGATCAACGCACCGAGACGCGTCATTCGCTGGCCGAGCCACGGTGGCACTCGTCCGCCGTGAAGGGGAAGGTCGGCGCTGCCTGATCTCTGTGCCATGTCATGAGCCGATGTTTCGGATCGGACGCATATAGCAGCCTTAGGAGAACTAAACAGGATTATTCGGAACGAAGGCTATCGAACTCCCGAAGCCGATCCCCGAGCGTCATGATGGTGCCCACGTCGGCATTGGCGAAGGCGAAGCGCAGGTAGTGCTGCTGGCCTTCCCCGAAATAGTCTCCGGGAATGCAGAGGATCCCTGCCTGCTTCGCAAGACGCTCGGCCACCGCAGCGGATTCCAGCGACTGGAACGGATGGCGGACGAAGGCAAAATAGGCTCCGACCGCATCCACCCGCCAGTCCGGCACCGTCGCCATAACGGCTTTCAACGCCTCCGCACGGCGCACGATCTCCCGGCGGTTCTCCTCGCGCCAGTCCGCAAGCAGCGGGAGAGCCTTGGCGACGGCGGCCTGAGCCGCACGGGGAGCACAGATCTGCAGGTTGTCCATAACCTTGGCGACCTGTTCGACGACTTTGGGGCCGGCCGTAATGGCTCCGAGCCGATGGCCGGGAATGCAGAAGGATTTCGAAAAGCTGTAGAGACCGATCAGCCGGTCCTGCCAGCCCTTCTGCGCAAAGAGACCGTGCGGAGGCCGGCCGGCCTCCGGCAGGAAATCGCGGTAGGTCTCGTCGAGGATCAGCCAGATGTCCTTGTCGCGGCAGAGTTCGAAAATCCGCAGCAGCAGATCCGGCGGATAAACGGCGCCGGTCGGATTGTTCGGCGACACCAGCGCCAGGGCCCGGACCTCTGCCGTGACGGCAGCGGCGAGGGCTTCCACCCGCGGAACGAAGCCGTCCTCCGGATGGCAGGAGACGGTCCGCATCTTCACGCCCATCATCGCCAGCGTGGTGTCGTGGTTGAAATAGAAGGGATTGGTCATGAGTACAGTCTGGCCGGGGCCGGCCACTGCCATGATCGCGCTGACGAACGCTTCGTTGCAGCCCGAGGTGATGTGCATGTTATCGGGCGTTAGCGCGACACCATAAATCTGGCTCACATGCGCGGCATAGGCGCTGCGAAGGCCGGAATCGCCTTCGATCGGCCCGTAGCCGCAATAGGCGGTCGATGAAGCCATCTCGCCCAGCAGGGACAGCATGTGAGGATGTGGCGGATAGCCTGGAACGGCTTGCGACAGGTCGATCAGCGGTCCGCGCGAGCCGTCATACGACCTGCCCCAGGCGAAGACGGATGGAACTGGCGGCGGAGCAAGTCTTTCTACGAGAGGATTGAAGGCGGGCATAGACATTCCAAGGATGGCGCTCCGATACGGCGCGCGGCATTTGATCTGCCCACTCATTTACCAGAATATCGCCGCTGGCAAGGACGAGATCGCCACGAAAGGACAGGTTATGGCCGACGAGCCCACTCCCGAGGACACCAAGCTCACACGTACAAAGCGACAATGGGCGGATGAGGGCCGCTTTCTCACAGGCAGGGTCTCACGCTCCGAAACGGAACGGCTGCCGCCGGGGCAGCACCTGGTGAAGAACTGGCCGGTGCTCGACCTCGGCCAGCAACCGCAGGTCTCGGCTGCGCAGTGGCGGCTGGAGGTCAGCGGTCTCGTCGACAATGCCCGCACCTTCGACTGGAGCGAATTTCTGGAGCTGCCGCAGGCAGAAACCCGTTCCGATATCCACTGCGTGACCACCTGGTCGCGCTACGACAACCGGTGGACCGGCGTTTCCACCCGCGATCTTCTCCAAGTCGTCCGTCCGAAGGCGGAGGCCGCCGCCGTGATGCTGACGAGCTATGACGGCTATACTACCAACCTGTTGCTGTCCGATTTCGCCGCCGAGGATGCAATGCTCGTCCACCGTTGGCAGGGGGAGCCGCTGAGCCTGGAGCATGGCGGCCCGGTGCGGCTCGTCGTGCCGCACCTCTACTTCTGGAAGAGCGCGAAGTGGCTCAATCGGATCGAATTCCTCTCGGCCGACCGGGCAGGTTTCTGGGAACAGAACGGCTACCATATGCGTGGCGACCCTTGGGCGGAGGAGCGCTATTCCGACGATTGAACCGGCGCCTTTGCTAACGTTTCTCCCGCAGGAAGTTGATCAGCCCCGAAAAGTCGTCGCCGCCGTGGCCGAGTGCGCTGAACCGCTCATAGAGGTCTGCCGCATGCGCACCCATTTCGGTGGTTGCGCCTGCCGCCCCGGCAGCCTCCTGCGACAGCTTGAGGTCCTTCAGCATCAGCGCGGCGGCAAAGCCGGGCTTGTAGCCGTTGTTGGCCGGCGAGGTCGGCACCGGCCCCGGAACGGGGCAGTAGGTATTGATAGACCAGCATTGGCCGGAAGAGGTGGAGGCGACGTCGAACAGGGCCTGATGCGAAAGCCCGAGTTTCTCTCCAAGGACGAACGCCTCGCAGACACCCGCCATGGTGATGCCTAGGATCATGTTGTTGCAGATCTTGGCGGCCTGCCCTGCTCCGGCATCGCCGCAATGGACGATCTTCTTGCCCATCTTCTGCAGCACCGCCTCGCCGCGGGCAAAAGCCTCGGCAGCACCGCCGACCATGAAGGTCAGCGTACCGGCGGCCGCACCTCCGGTACCGCCCGAGACCGGTGCATCGAGCGAGAGGCAGCTTGCCTCCTTGGCCAGGACATGGGCTTGCCGGGCGCTATCGACGTCGATGGTCGAGCAGTCGATCAGCAGCGTTCCCGGTTGCACGGCAGCGGTGATTTCCTTCCAGACGGAAATCACATGCTTGCCCGCAGGCAGCATCGTCACCACCACGTCCGCATCCTTCACCGCATCCACTGCACCGGCAACGACCGTGACCCCGTTGGCCGTCGCCGCCTCGCACGATTCCGGGGAGAGGTCGAAACCCTTCACGCCGTAACCGGCTTTCACCAGGTTGGCGGCCATCGGCCCGCCCATGTTGCCCAGTCCGATGAATGCGAGATTGCTTGCCATGTTTTCCTCCCATGAACGGACGGAGTTACGGTTGCCGCCCGGATGCCATTGCTATGATTTCAGGACGAGCGCGCGAGGATCGAGCGGGCGACGATGACGTTCATGATCTCGTTCGTGCCCTCCAGAATCTGGTGCACCCTGAGGTCGCGCACGATCTTCTCGATCCCGTAATCTGCGAGGTAGCCGTAGCCGCCATGCAACTGCAGCGCGCTGTTGGCCACCTCGAAGCAACGGTCCGTCACCAGACGTTTGGCCATCGCGCACAGCGTCGTCGCATCATCCGCCTTCGCCTCCAGGGCTGTTGCGGCGCGCCAGAGGAAGGTCCGGCACATTTCGAGGTTTGCTGCCATGTCCGCCAGCGAAAACTGCAGGGCCTGGAATGCGGTCAGCGGCTGGCCGAAGGCCTTCCTCTCCTTCATGTAGGCCAGCGCCCTGTCGAACGCGGCCTGGGCGCCGCCCAGTGAAGCGGCAGCGATGTTCAACCGCCCGCCGTCGAGCCCTGCCATCGCGATCCTGAAGCCGTCCCCTTCCTCCCCCAGCCGGTTGGCGACCGGAACCCGTACTCCATCAAGAATGACGGCGCGCGTCGGCTGTGCGTGCCAGCCCATCTTCCGCTCGTTGGCGCCAAAGGAAAGGCCGGGCGTGTCTGCGGGAACGACCAGCGTGGAAATGCCCTTCGGGCCGTCCTCGCCCGTTCGCACCATGATGACGTAGAGGTCGGAGGCACCGGCACCGGAGATAAACTGTTTCTCGCCGGTCACCACGTAGTGGTCGCCGTCCCGCACCGCTTTGGTCTTGAGGGCCGCAGCGTCGGACCCGGATGCTGGCTCGGTGAGGCAATAGCTCGACAGCATGTCCATGGTAACGAGGCCTGGCAGCCAGCGCCGGCGCTGTTCGTCGCTGCCGAAACGGTCGATCATCCAGGCACACATGTTGTGGATGGATATGTAGGACGCAACCGCCGGGCATCCGCTCGCCAGCGCCTCGATGATGAGTGCCGATTCGACGCGGCCGAGACCTGATCCACCGACATCCTCGCGTATGTAGATCCCTCCCATCCCAAGCCTTCCGGCCTTGCGAATGGTGTCGACCGGAAAGTGCTTGTTCTGGTCCCACTCGAGAGCGAACGGGGTGATCTCCTCATCAGCGAAATCCTGCGCCATCTGCCGTATGGCGGCCTGCTCTTCGTCGAGCACGAAATCCATGGACATTCCTCCCCTGGCTCCTCCACCAAGCTCCGGACGGATTTTGCACAAGCGGAGGGAATGCGCCAGCACGTCTCGAACCTAATCTGCGATTTGCCGATGGACCCTTCAGCGCGCCAGCGCCACCGACTTGACGACGGCATAGACCGGCCGGCCCGCAATGAGACCCAGGCGCTCGCAGGAAAAGGCCGTGACGCGGGCGAATATCTGTGCGTCACCACTGGCGATGCAAACTCTGACGACGCCGCTGCCCTCATCCTCCAGCGTCGAGATGACCCCCTCGAAGACGTTGAGGGCGCTGAGACCGACCGGCATGACAGTGGCGATCATCACGTCCCTCTCCGGGATGTGAAGCCGGACAGATTGCCCCTCATGAAGTGCCGGATCGGAAACGGCCACCAGAAGGCCGTCCGCGGCCACCGTAGCCAGGCCGTGCTGCCCGTCGACCGACCGGACGATACCGGCGAGGATGCTGCCGCTTTCCCGGCGCTCGTGGGCCGACAGCAGTTTCCCCTTGAGAACCTCGGAAGGCGTTCCTATCGCGGCGACACGCCCGCCCGCCATGATCGCGACCCGATCGGCAAGGCGCCCCACCTCGGCCACCGAATGACTGACATAGACGATCGGAATATCCGTTTCGTTGCGCAACCTTTCCAGATAGGGAAGTATCTCCCCCTTGCGCTCCTCGTCCAGCGAAGCAAGCGGCTCGTCCATGAGCAGCAGTTGGGGCGAGGCCAGCAGGGCGCGGCCGATGGCAACCCGCTGGCGCTCCCCGCCCGAGAGATTGGCCGGTGCACGGTCCAGCAAGGGCGCGATCCCGAGCAACTCCACCACCCGGTCGTAATCCTCACGGTCGCGTGCAGGGGGTGAAAACCACCGGCCATATCCGAGATTTCCCCTTACGCTCAGATGCGGGAACAGCCGCGCCTCCTGGAAAACATAGCCGAAGCGACGCTTGTGAGGCGGCACGAATATGCTCCGCTCCGTGTCCAGCAGCACCGTCTCGTCGAAGACGACCCGGCCCCACTGAGGTCTGGCAAGTCCTGCAATGACCCGCATCAGCGACGTCTTGCCGGAGCCCGACCGGCCGAACAAAGCGGTCACACCACCGTCGGCGGCGATGGATGCATCGAGATGGAAGGCCCCGAGCGATTGTCTCACCTCGACGAACAGCCTCATCACGCGTCCACCCGCCGGGCGGCCAGTCGCGCCAGCCATTCCGATGCGAGAAGGGCCGCAAAGGAGATGACGATGGCGACCACGGTAAGACGCAATGCACCCGCGTCTCCCCCTGGAACCTGGGTCAGCACATAGATGGCCGCTGAAAGCGTCTGGGTTTCTCCGGGAATATTGGAGACGAAGGTGATCGTGGCGCCGAACTCTCCCATGGCCTTCGCAAACGCCAGGATTGTTCCTGCCACTATTCCCGGCAGCGTCAGGGGCAATGTGACCGTGAGGAAAACCCATAGAGGCGCGGCCCCGAGCGTTCCTGCCGCCTCCTCCAGCTTCTGATCGACTGCCTCCATCGAAAGACGGATCGACCGGACCATCAGGGGAAATCCCATGATGGCACTGGCCAAGGCGGCCCCCGTCCAGCGGAACGAGAAGCTGATTGCGAACCAGTCGTAGAGGAACTGCCCGACCGCGCCGCGGCGCCCGAATGTGAGGAGCAGCAGGAAGCCGGTGACCACGGGCGGCAGGATCAGCGGCAGATGCACGATGCCGTTCACCAGCGATTTTCCCCAGAACCGACCGCGGGCCAGGAGATAGGCCACGGCTATCCCCACGGGCAGGCTGCAGAGCGTCGCGACCGTTGCAACCTTCAGGCTCAACCGGACTGCGACCCATTCCTCTTCGCTCAGTACCAACCAGTCCACGCCATCCCCCAACCAAGGCTAACTGGATAAACCGGCCAGATGAGAAAATCCATCGGCCCGCAGGACATCGACGTCCCGGAACTTTCAGCTGTGCCGAGGGTTCCTGTGCCGGCACATCAACCTTTGAATGGAGAAGGAAATGGCTGATACCAGCGCAACCCGCGAAATCTTCGTGACCGGCTTGAAGAACGCCCACGCGATGGAAAACCAGGCTTTGTCGATCATGAAGCCGCAGGTCTCGCGGATCGAGAACTACCCCGAGGTCGCACGGCGGCTGGAGGAGCACATTCGGGAAACCGAAGGGCAGATCGCCCGTCTGGAGGAACTGCTCCAGCAACTGGATGAAAGCCATTCCTCCATGAAGGACATGGCTCTTTCGTTTACCGGCGCCATGGCGGCCATGGGCCATACCATGGCGGGCGACGAAATCCTCAAGAACTCCTTCGCCAACTTCGCTTTCGAAAACTTCGAGATCGCCGCCTACAAGTCGCTCCTTACGGTGGCCGAACTCGGAGGCTTCCCCTTCGCCACGTCTGCGTTGCAGACCAACCTGCAGGAAGAGCAGAACATGGCGAGATGGCTCGACGACAACCTGCGCACAGTTACCATGCGCTTCGCCAATCTGCGCGAAGCGGGCGAAAGCGCTAAGGTCTGAATACTGCAGTGCTGGCAGCCTGATCAATAACCTGAACGGCAGCCCCTCCGGGCCTGCCGTTCCGGATTTTCGGGGCCGGCGCGTCCTCAGCCTATCCGCCGGCCGTCCCGATCCAGAACCGGCTCGCCATCCTCCTTCGCAAACGCGCCCCGGTGCGTGTCGGGCAGGATGTCCAGCACGACCTCGGAGGGGCGGCAAAGACGCGTGCCGAGCGGCGATACGACAAACGGCCGATTGATGAGGATGGGATGCGCAAGCATGGCATCCAAGAGTTGTTCGTCGCCGAGGCTGGGATCGTCCAGTCCAAGCTCGGCATA
Source organism: Pseudorhizobium endolithicum (assembly GCF_902153245.2). Taxonomy (GTDB): domain Bacteria; phylum Pseudomonadota; class Alphaproteobacteria; order Rhizobiales; family Rhizobiaceae; genus Neorhizobium; species Neorhizobium endolithicum. The sequence continues at coordinate 128,912 of NZ_CABFWF030000012.1, read as the reverse complement.
AGGTGTGCCGTTCTGGCGGATCGCTTCCCTTACAGAAAGTCCCGCGGCCTCAATCATGTCGACCAGTTGGTCGCGACTTGGAGGCATCTTCAGATATTCGATGACGGCCGGTTCGATCCCGGAATTGCGGATCATCGCGAGCGCGTTCCGCGACGTTCCGCAGTCCGGATTGTGGTAGATAGTGACGTTCATGTCGAGGCTCCTTCACGCCGCAGTGCGGGCGCACATCCAGAGACTAACGTCCTGCTCACGACTTTGCCATGCGGCCTGCAAGGACGGTCCTCGCCATGCTTCGCGGCTCCGGCAGCCGATCGGCATCGAGCGACGAAAACAACCAGTCGATGAAGACGCGGACGATAGGCGCGGCACGCATTTCCTGCCGGCAGGCGACGTAGAATGCGTCGTTCGCCGGCACGCCGAGATCGAACGGCACGAGCAGGTCCCCCTGGGCGATCATCTTCGCCGCCGTGATCGTGTCGCCGAGCGCGATGCCTTGGCCATGCAGTGCGGCCTCGGTCGAGAAGCGTGCGTCCCCCATGAAATGCTGCCTGCAACGAGACAGGTGCGCGCCGTCGGCGGCCGCCAGCCACGTCTTCCATTCCCGCCCGTCCGTGTCCCCATGCAGGAGCACATGGTCTTCGAGATCCTTCACCGAGCGAAGCGGCCGGCTGTTCAGGAGCGTCGGGCTGGCGATCGGGAAAAGCTGCAAATGGCTCCACAACCTCGTCCAGACGTCCGGCCAGTTCCCGTCACCGTAAAGGATGCAGATGTCGACCTCGGGCGACTGCAGGTGTGCCGGATCGTTGGACGCCGCCAGCGTCAGCGTGACGTCGGGATACTGTTCCGTGAAGGAATTGAGCCGTGGCACGATCCAGAAGGAGAGGAGCGCCGGTACGCAGGTGATGGCGAGCTTGCCGGACGTCGCCGGCCGCTTCATCTGGGCCGTGGCAGCCGCGATCCCTCCGAATGCCTGCGTCACTGCCGGCAGAAGCAGCGCACCGGCCGATGTCAGTTTGAGCCGCTTGCCGCTGCGGTCGAGGAGCGCGGTCGCAAGCGCTTCCTCCAGCGTTTTCAGTTGATGGCTGATTGCGCCGTGGGTGACCCGCAGTTCACGAGCCGCCGCCGATACCGAGCCGAGGCGCGCGGCAGCCTCGAAGGCCTTCAACGGATTGAGCGGGGGAAGACGGTTTGACATCCATAAGCCTGACGTGAATTTTTCTCACAGCATCTGCTAGAACAACGTCAATTGCATTTCCAGCTCTGTTCTGCCGATAATGCCCAAAACAGAGGCGAAAAACGTCCGGGAACCAAAATTAGGCAAGCCAGCTTCAACGACAGGACATGATGGCGATGGATGAGAGCAAGCTCCGCGAGCTGCGCGAGAAATACGGCTCGGGCCACGGCGGCAACCTGTACGATCCGGACTTCAAGAAGGTCGCGGACAAGATCTTCTCCAAGAGCGGCACCCGTCTTGCCCCTTACGCCGGAATTCCGACTTTCCTTTCAGCGCCGCACATGCCGGTGGAGGCGGAAAATCCCGATTTCGGGAATCTCCAGGTCGCCATCACCGGCGTGCCGATGGATCTCGGCGTGACGAACCGCAACGGTTCACGCTTCGGACCGCGGGCGCTTCGCGCGATCGAACGGATCGGCCCCTACAATCACTTTCTGAAGACGGCGCCGGTCTTCGATCTGCGGGTCGCCGACATCGGCGACGTTCCGTTGCGTAGCCGCTACAGCCTGGAAATGTGTCACGAGGACATCGAGAAGCGCTTCAACCAGATCGTCGATGCGGGTGTCGTTCCGCTCGCGGTCGGTGGGGATCATTCCATCAGCCAGTCGATCCTGAAGGCCGTCGGAAGGAACGCACCTGTGGGCATGATCCACATCGACGCCCATTGCGACACCGGCGGCCCCTTCGACCATACCAAGTTCCATCATGCCGGGCCGTTCCGCAATGCGGTATTGGACGGCGTCCTCGACCCCACCCGCACCATCCAGATCGGTATCCGGGGTGCGGCAGAGTACATCTGGGAGTTCTCCTATGCCTCCGGCATGACCGTCATCCATGCGGAAGAGGTCACCGGCATGGGGATGCCGGCGATCATCGAAAAGGCACGGCAGGTCGTTGGCGATGGCCCGACCTATCTCTCCTTCGACATAGACAGCCTCGACCCGAGCTTCGCACCGGGCACCGGGACGCCGGAAATCGGCGGGCTGACGACGCGCGAGGTGCTCGAACTCGTTCGCGGCCTGAAGGGCATCAATCTTGTCGGGGGCGATGTCGTGGAGGTGGCTCCGCAATACGACGCCACGACCAACACGGCGCAGGCTGGTGCCCAGATACTGTTCGAAATCCTCAGCCTGATGGTCTTCAGCCCTTCCGTGACGGGCCGCGGCTGACGTAAGGTAACAAACGAAGTGGGAACGCGCCGGGCAGGCGAAAAGAACCTGCCGGCAAACACAGGAGAACATCAATGCGTGACATCCTCAAGACCCAGGCCAGCCGCCGGACGATCCTCGGCGCCGGCCTCGCGGGCGCCTCAATGCTGGCCATGCCGTCCATTCTGCGGGCGCAGGACAAGTCGCTGAAGGTCGGCGTCTATGGCGGCTACTTCAAGGATTCCTTCGACAAGAACATTTTCCCGGAATTTACCAAGGCGACCGGCATCGCCGTGGAATCCATCGCAGAGCCCACGGGCGAAGCCTGGCTCGTTCAGCTGGAACAGGCAGCGCGCGCCGGCCAGGCCCCGGCCGATGTTTCCATGATGTCTCAGGTCGCCATGCTCAAGGGTCAGGCAACCGACCTCTGGACGCCGCTCGACATGGCGAAGATCAAGAACGCCTCCGGCCTGATCGACGCATTCGTCAACAAGTATCCGGACGGCCGCGTGGCCGGCATCGGGGCTGTTTCCTGGTACATCACGCTTGTCACCAACACGGATGTCTACAAGGAGGCGCCGACCTCCTGGACGGCGCTGTGGGACTCGGCCAATGTCGACAAGATCGGCCTCCTGGCGCTGGTGTCCAACTCCTTCCTGCTGGAAGTAACGGCCAAGACGCACTTTGGCGGCACCGACGCGCTCGACACCGAGGAAGGCATCCTCAAGGTCTTCGAGAAACTTGCGGAAGTAAAGCCGAATGTCCGCCTCTGGTATCGCGACGAGGCACAGTTCGAGCAGGCGCTGAAATCGGGCGAGATCCCGATGGGCCAGTATTATCATGATGTTACCGGCCTTGCTGCCTCCGACGGACATCCGGTCCGCTCGACCTTCCCGAAGGAAGGCGGCATCCTCGACTCCGGCTGCTGGGCGCTGTCGCGAGCCTCGGAAAAGACCGAAGAGGCGCATGTCTTCATTGACTACATGTGCCAGCCCGCGATCCAGGCGACGCTGTCGCGCAAGGTCGGCACCTCGCCGACCGTCAAGCGCGACCTGCTTGACCTGACGGCAGAGGAATTCAACGCCGTGTCGTCCGACATCGAGCCGATCATTCCGCGCTACGACCTCTATCAAACGAAGTCCGACTTCCTGAACCAGAAGTGGACGGAGATGATCGCCGGCTGACATATCGCGGCCGCCTTCTTCGAAAGAGGGTGGCCGCCTGAATGCCTTTGAGCTAAGAGCGCCCGCGCAACCAGAGCGGAGAGCGAATGTCTGGACTTATCCTCAGCAACGTGACGAAGCAGTTCGGCACGTTCACAGCCGTCAACGACGTGAGCCTGTCGGTTCCGGACGGTACCTTCGTGTGCCTGCTCGGCCCCTCGGGCTGCGGCAAGACAACGTTGATGCGCATGATCGCCGGCCTGGACCTGCCGACCCGCGGCTCGATCCGGCTGGGCGGCGAGGACATTACCCAGGTTGCGACCCACAAGCGCAATCTGGGCATGGTCTTCCAGTCGCTGGCGCTCTTCCCGCACCTGACGGTCGGGGAAAACATCGCCTATGCGCTGCGCATCCGCGGCGTGCCGAAGGAGGAGCAGACGAAACGGGTCGACGAGTTGCTGGCGATGATCCACCTGGGAGGCTTCGCCGACCGCTCCGTCACGAAGCTCTCCGGCGGGCAGCGCCAGCGCGTGGCGATCGCCCGTGCCTTGGCTATTTCGCCCAAGCTCTTCCTGCTCGACGAGCCGCTTTCGGCGCTCGACGCAAAGCTGCGCGAGGCAATGCAGGTGGAACTGCGCCAGTTGCAGCAGCAGCTCGGTATCACGACCATCGTCGTCACCCACGACCAGCGCGAAGCCATGACCATGGCCGATACGGTGGTGGTGATGAACGGCGGCGAAATCCGCCAGGCCGCCGCACCCGTCGATATCTACCGCCGGCCGGCGGATTCCTTCGTGGCCGATTTCATCGGCTCAACCAACCTTCTCCCCTACACCGTCGACGGCAGCGGCCGGGCCACCGTGTTTGGAACGCCTGTCGAGGGCCTCGCGCTCGCCGGTGCCATGGCGGGGACGATTTCCGTCCGGCCGGAAGACGTGCAGATCACCGCACCCGGCAACGGCACCATCGACGGTAGCGTCACCTTCATCCGCGACCTCGGCGGCACCGTGGAAACCTTCGTGGAAGCTTCCGGCCAGCAGATCGTCGCCGTCTCCGCTCCACGCACACGGCCGGAGGTGACGGTCGGTCAGCAGGTCGGCATCCGGCTCGACCCCGCGACCAGCGTGGTGCTTGCCCGATGAGGCGCGAACCGCCCCAGCGGCTCGCCGACTACGGCCCGCTCCTCTTCCCGGCGGGGATGCTGATCGTCTTCTTCGTGATCCCCTTCGCGACGATGATCGCGGTCTCCTTCTTCGAGCGCGAGCAGGGCGGCTTCTACCAGCCGGCCTTCGTCTGGGACAATTACGCCCGCTTCCTCAGCCTCTTCTTCGGCAAGGTTCTCGGCTTTTCGCTTTTCCTCGCCGTCGCCGTCGCTGTTGCCTGCATCGTGATCGGTGTTCCCTTCACCTATCTGATGTCCAGGGCCGCCCGGAAGGTGCAGATTCTCTGGCTCGTCGCCCTGCTGTCGATCCTGTCGCTGTCGGAGGTGATGATCGGCTTTGCCTGGTCCACCCTGTTCTCCCGCACCGCCGGGCTGACCAACCTCCTCGTCGCGATCGGCATAATGGAGACGCCGCAGGCTCTGACGCCAAGTTTCGGCGCCGTGATGACGGCGATGACCTACCAGGCCCTGCCCTACACCGTCCTGGTTCTCTATCCGGCACTCGTCCGTCTCGATCCCACCTTGACGGAAGCTGCCCGCACCCTCGGCGCCTCCCCGATACGCGCCTTCTTCACCGTCGTGGTGCCGGCACTGCGCAACACTATCCTGGCGACGCTGATCATGGTCTTCATCTTTGCGCTCGGCTCCTACCTGCTGCCGCAGCTTCTCGGCCGCCCCCAGCACTGGACGCTCTCCGTGCTCATCACCGACCAGGCGATCTACCAGTCGAACATGCCTTTCGCCGCCGCCATGGCCGTCTTCCTCGTGCTCGTCTCGCTCGCACTCGTCGGCCTGGCGGTCTATGCCGGACGCCGCAAGGAGGCTGCATGACTTCCCTGCTGAAGCGTCTGTTCTTCTTTGCCGTGGGGCTGTTCCTCGCCCTGCCCCTGATCGTCGTCGCCGGCGTGTCCATCAACGAGAAGCAGACACTTGCCTTCCCGCCCCAGGGTTTCTCGCTGTCATGGTATAGTGAGATCTTCACCAATCCGGAATGGCGCAGCGCACTTGTGGCATCCCTGACGCTTGCCGCGACTTCGGCAGCGCTTGCGCTGGTGATCGCGCTCCCACTCGCCTGGTTCCTGTGGCGGCGGGTGGCGCCCTGGGCGAACATCTTCCAACTGCTGGGCGTGGCGCCCTTCACCCTGCCGCCGGTCATCACCGCACTTGGCCTACTGACCTTCTGGGCCACCACCGGCTTCTACGGCCAGCCTTGGACCGCCGCCATCAGCCATGCCATCTTTTTCGTCACGCTGCCGCTCGTCACGCTGTCACTCGGCTTTTCCGCCATCGACCGCTCGCTGGTCGAAGCCGCCGCAACCATGGGCGCCGATGACCGGGTGATTTTCCGCACGGTCGTACTGCCGCTGATCCTGCCCTACATCGTTTCCGGCTATGCCTTCGCCTTCGTGCTGTCGCTGAACGAATACATCGTCGCCTACATGACCGTCGGCTTCACGATGGAAACGCTGCCGATCAAGATCTTCAACGCGCTGCGCTACGGATATACGCCGACCATGGCCTCGGTCACCGTCCTGTTCCTGGCGATCGCGGCGCTCGTCTTCGGCCTCGTCGCCCGTTTCGGTGACCTGCCGAAGCTCCTGGGAGCAATGGGAGACGAGCGATGAAGATCGCCGGGCTGCAGATGCAGGCCACAGTCGGCAACATCGACGCCAACCTCATGAAGATCGAGACGGCCGCCGCCCAGGCTGCCGCGACCGGCGCCCGGCTTCTCATAGCTCCCGAACTGGCGCTGACGGGCTATGGCGCGGCCGAGCATTTCCCTGACCTCGCCGACTCTGCGGACGGTGATCTTCCCGAACGGCTTGCAGCCATTGCAAGCCGGCATGGCCTTGCCATCGTCGCCGGCTTCGCGGAAAGGGACGGCGACGACGTCTACAACAGCGCCCTCCTCACCGAGGGCGAAGGCCAACAGACCGTCTACCGAAAGTCCCATCTCTACGGACCTTACGAAAAACGCTGGTTCCGCCCGGCCAATCCCGCCTCGATCCTCACATCGGTGGACGGCGTCAGGATCGGCATGCTGATCTGCTACGATGTCGAGTTCCCTGAAAACGTGCGGCGGCTCGCCCGGGCGGGCGCCGAACTGGTCGTGGTCCCGACGGCTTTGCCGGCCGGCTCGTCGGGCCGCTTCATCGCCGAGCACATGATCCGCGTGCGCGCCTTCGAGAACCAGGTCTTCGTCGCCTATGTCAACCACTGCGGCTCCGACCCGCATTTCGCCTATGCCGGCCTTTCCCGGATCGCCGCGCCGGACGGCTCTTTGCTTGCAGAAGCGGCAGCGGAGGGCGAGGCGCTGCTCGTGACGGACATCGATCTGTCAGCCTATGCGGCGTCACGGGCGGAAAATACCTATCTCGATGATCTGGGTGGAAGGAGCACCTGATCCAGGCTGCCTTGCACCGGGGAGGATGTTGAGGGATCGTACGCCTGGAAGCAGCCTCCGCTCCGGAACATCCGGATCGGCCGGGCATTGACGGCTATCGATCGCATGCTTTTGGGAGGGGAAATGTACGCGGCAAGGATGACCGAGGAAATCTGGCAGCGGCTCCTTGCCCTTCGCCGAGACCCTTCGGCAACATCGCAATCGCCCGACAACGCGGAAGCGGCGTGGCGCCTCTACGCCCCCATCGCACTGCGCGACCGTCCCCTGGTCCTCGCGCAGGTCGGGCAGTCCCTCGACGGCCGGGTCGCGACGCCGACGGGAGACGCACAGGACGTCTCCGGCTGCGACGGAATTGCCCATCTTCATCGCTGCCGCGCCCTGGTTGACGCCGTTGTCGTCGGCGTCGGCACGGTGGTGGCGGACGATCCCAGCCTTTCCGTTCGCGCCGTTCCCGGTCCCAATCCGGTCCGGGTCGTGATCGACTGCAACGGCCGCATCCCACCCAATGCCAAGATGCTGAGGGATGGAGGCGCGCCCGTGCTGATCGTGCAGGCCGATGATGCTCCCGAGCCACCTCCGGAGAGCGAGGTGGTGAGGCTTCCCCGCCGTGGCGGCGGGCTTCATCCCCGCGATATCCTGGATGAACTGGCAGCCCGCGGCTTGACCGGCATCCTGGTCGAAGGTGGCGCAAAGACCATCGCCCGCTTCATCGATGCCGATCTCGTCGATCGCCTGCATGTCTCGATCGCGCCGATCATCATCGGGTCAGGGCCGATGGGCACGACGCTGGCCCCTGTGGACCGCCTCTCGGAGGCCCGCCGCCCGAAGGTGAATGTCTATGACATCGGCACCGACTTCGTCTTCGATTGCGACTTCCGGTCCGTCCGGCGAAGGGTATCGTCAGCAGAGAGCGAGAACATCCTGATGTCCGACACGGCATGAGCTTACCGGACTGGTGATCGCGGCAATCCGGTAGGCGTGCCAATCCTGCAGGTCCTTCGCGCTCAGGTTCCCCTCCTCGGCAACAGCCTCCACTATACCGTCCAGCAGCGATCGCTGGAGCTCGGCATCCTGCCCCCCGAGAATCCACGGGCTGGCCGCCGTCATGATGCGAAAGTCCTGCGCGTGGAGATTGTCGGAAAGGATGCTCCACGCATCCGGCCCTGCGGCGGCACCGAAACCCTTATCCCTGCTCTGATGCGCGTTGAAGGACTTCACCACCTCATCGTCCAGGGGATGCCGATGGGACCATGACATCTCGCCGTCATAGTTGAGCGCCGCGTAGAGACCCACACCCGCGCGGCGCAGGCGACACACGAAGCGGGCCATGAAGTCGGCAGAGCAGAGATCGAAGAGCGCCGACGCCGTCACCAGCGCCGCCCCCTCCAATGGCAGCCTCTCCAGTTCGGCCAGATCGCCCTCCACAAAGGTAAGGGCATCTCCGCCATGACGCCGCCTGGCCTCGGCGAGCAGGCGCGGATCTCGGTCGAGAAGTTGCCATTGCACCGTCGACCGGAGCCACGTCCTGAGCATGCGATAGGTCGAGCCGGTGCCGCAGCCGATATCGAGCACCCGCGCCGTTCCTGCCCGATGGATAGCTGCCAATGCCGCCGCCAATAGTCCTGCGTCCCGCGCCCGCCGGTCGGCGGGTTCTCGCAGGTCGAGCCAACGAATGTCGAACCCGCTCATCCGCGCTCCTCCAGGAACCGGGCAACGACCGCTGCCGTCTCGCGCCAGGACGGAAGTGACGCACCGCCAACGGCCGCGGCATCCGCCATTGCGGAGCGCAAATTCGTGTCCGTCAACACGCGCCGCAGTGCCTTAGACAGAGCCCGCGGGTCATCCGGCGGCACGAGCAGGCCTGTCCCTTCCGGCACCACGTCCGGAACCGCGCCGGCTGCGCAGCCCACGATCGGCAGACCGTGTACCAGGGCTTCCGCAAACACCATGCCGTAGCCCTCGTAACGGCTTGCCAGCGCAAAGACATCGGCACGCATATATTCGGTGCGCACGTCCTCCACCTCGCCCACGAGCGCAATGCGGTCAGCCAGACCCGCGGCAAGTATCTGCGCTTCGAGCGCGTCGGCGGCTGCGGGATCAAGTGCCCGGCTGCCGACGATCCTGCACGTCCAGGAAAGATCACGCAGCATGGCCAGCGCATCGATCAGCACGTCATGTCCCTTCCGTCGGATCAGCGATCCGACGCTCAGAATGGCCGGTATATCGCCGCTGCCTCCAGCGAGCGGGGCCGGATCTGTTCCCGGAGAAGCGATCGCGATGGCTGCCTGGGACAGGCCATAGTTCTGTTCAAGCTCCCGCGCGGTGGCGGCGGAGGTGACAATGGCACCGCGCACGAATGAAAGCGCGTGCTTTTCGCGCCGACGATATTCCTCCTGAACGGTTGCCGGAAGCCCCGTCTCCAGCGCCAGCGGGTGATGCACCAGGGCAAGGAGACGGACATCGTCATGCCGCCGGGCAGCCCATTCATCCAGTACGCCGAAGGCCAGACCATCCACCAGCACGAGTGCCCCGTCGGGAACTGCATCGAGCACCTCGGCCGCCTTCGAAAGGCGCTGCGGATCAATATCGGGAAAACCGCTGCCCAGCGGCAGGAGCCGCACGTCCCAGCCCATGTGCCCGAGTTCCGCAACCAGCCTGCGATCGTAACCATATCCCCCGGTTCGTGCCTGGAGGTCGCCCGGATAGGCGAAATAAAGCGTTCCGCTCAAAGCTCCCCCTCGTACCAGCCGCGCGCGGCATGCGACTCGTGCAGCAGCACCCGCAGCCGCCTGATACGGCTGCCGCCCTCACCGAGCCGTCCGTTCGCGATCGCATCGGCCAACTGGTCGAAGATATGCCTCGCCAGGAATTCGGTGGTGGTGACCTTGCCGCGGAAAGGCTCCAGCTCATCCAGGTTCTGGTAGTTCAGCGGCTTCAGAGCCTCGGCCAGCGCTGCCGTTGCAAGGCCGATGTCGACCGCCAGCCCGTTATCATCGAGATCAGCGGTGAAGAATGCCGCGTCGACGACAAAGGTCGCACCGTGCATGCCCTGCGCCGGACCGAACACCGGTCGCGGCAGGCTGTGGGCGATCATGATATGGTCACGGACCTCGACGGCGTACATGGGTTTCCTTTCAGTATCGAATACGATGACACAGCGTATCCGGCGAAGCGATGATGCCGGGATAGGGTTCGGCGATATCTGCGAAGGGCGTCTCTCCGGAGATCAGCACATCCAGCCGCTCATCGGCCAACAGGTCGAGCGCCTTGCGCAGCCGTCTTGCAGGGTTCCAGCGGGCGCGGCGACCCGCCGCGACGGAGCCGACCTGGGAACTGACGATGGAGAGCCGCCGGGCATGGAAGGCGCCTCCGAGGCAGAGGGAAGCCAACCTGTCGCCGTACCAGCTCGCCTCGACGATCTTTGCTTCGAAGCCGGCGTGGTCGATCGCACCGGCGAGCGCCTCCGGGGCCGCGGAAGCGTTGACGAGCACGTCGCAGTTCACCGGCCCCTCCTGCGGCAGAGCGAAGGCCAGCCCCAGAGCGCCGGCCTGCGTCCCGCGCACGGGGGAGGTGTCGCAGATGACGGTTTCCGTACCGGGGATACGGGATGCGATATAGGCGGTCAGGAGGCCTACCACCCCCGCGCCGAACACCGCCACCCGATCGCCGGGCAGGATGCCGGCGTCCCACACGATGTTCAGCGCCGTCTCCATGTTGGCGGCCAGAACGGCACGGCCAGCAGGCACATCTTCAGGGACCGGATGGACCGCCGACGCTTCGACCCGGAACCGGTCCTGGTGCGGATGGAGGCAGAAGACAGTGCGCCCTGAAAGCTCCGCCGGCCCCTCTTCCACGACGCCCACCACCGCATAGCCGTACTTGACGGGAAAGGGCAGCTTTCCTCCCTGGTGAGGTCCCTGCATCCGGTCGTATTCGCTTTCCGGCACATGGCCCTCGAACACCAATGCCTCCGTCCCGCGGCTGATGCCGCTGAACAAAGCCCGCACCGTCGCGTCCTTCGGACCCGGAGGCGGCAGCGGCTCATCGCGGAGGACGCAGGTGCGCGCTTCCTCGAACCACAGGGCCTTCGCCCGGTTGTCGCGGTCTCCAGCCAAACGACCGATCTCTGCGATCCTCACGTCCGTTCATCCTCTCCCCTAAGTGTCATCGGACTTAGCGGGCACGGCGGTCAGGACAAGATCCTCGACTTGCACCAAGCCCGGTGGCTTCACGTTAATTTGACGCTATCTGCCCGGCGGCGAGGAATGCGCCATGTATTGCTGCCGTGGAGACTGTCATGCATAGTTCATAAATTCGGGTCTGCAGGAACGGCATGGCCGGTTCAGATGAACTGCATCTCCCGCCGGAGCCGGAAGATGGTTAGCAATCTTGACGGAGGCCGGCCCCTGAAGCCAGGCCGGAGTTGGAGCGGCCGGCCTCCGCCTGTACACGCCCAGGCCGTACTGTATATGACAGCTTCGGCTCTGGTCGTCTTTCTCGCGGCAGACGTCATGGGGCCTGCGACCGGAATAACGGGAACGGCTTCGGTTGCCGGCCTGATGATCTTCTCCGTGATCGGATTTCTTGCTCTTCGGTATCTGCACCTCTATCCCCACGGGGCATTCGGGCCCGCGAACGCCACGACCACGTTCCGAGCCGCCCTTGCCGCGGGTATCGGCGGAATCGTTGCCGCCGCCCTGCCGTCGTCGCAGGCTCCCCTCTCCTCCACGCTCTGGATCGTCACGGGTGTTGCCGCCGTCTTTCTCGGACTGGACGGTGTCGACGGCCACCTCGCGCGAAAAAGCGGGACCGTCTCGCGATATGGCGCCCGCTTCGACATGGAGGTGGATGCCTTCCTCATTCTTCTCCTGTCGGCCTTGGCTGCACTCGCCGGCAAGGCAGGTCCATGGGTTCTGATGATCGGATTGATGCGCTACGCCTTCGTCCTCGCCCAGTGGCTGATCCCAAGGATGCGGGGAGACCTGCGGGACTCGTGGCGACGCAAACTGATTTGCGTCTTGCAGGGGGCGGCGCTTGCCGTCGCGCTTATGCCGATTGTTCCCCATGCCCTGTCGGCACCCCTCCTCGGGCTCGCTCTTGCATTGCTTTTCTATTCATTTACGGCCGATGTGACCTACCTTCTGAACGACAGGAAGATCACAGGTGAGGCCTGAGTTCACCGCCGCGATCAGGCCGGACGGCGCAAAATCGCCTCAGCGGTTGCGCCTTTGGCATGCTCAATGACCGAACATATCGACAAGAAACTTCGGACCCCGGAGCGGGGAAGAGCCGGCGACCATGGCCGGAAAGGCGGCTCGGGCAGGTCCGCATGGCGGAGGATAGCCATCGCTTTCACCGTCATGGCGGCCATACTTGACCTTCCGAGCCGGCTTGCGGATTTTTCCTTCAGCGGGTGGCTCGGCATTCCACTGGAACTTCCGGCGATCGCCCTTGCCGCGCTCCTGCTGCCTCGGGCCGGCTTTGCAATCCTCCGGCCTGCGGTGGTTTCCATCCTGATCCTTCTCCTTTTGCTGAAGCTGGCGGACCTCGGGACGCAGGCCGCGTTCCAGCGACCGTTCAACCCCTATCTGGATCTGAAGATCATCAGCGATGGCTGGGATCTCCTGAGCCGCTCGATCGGGCGGACTGAGGCGGCTCTTGCCCTTGCGGCAGGTATAGCGGCATGCCTGCTCATCGCGGCAACTCTCTTCCGGTCACTGGCGGGATTCCGGCAGATTCCGGCTCAAGCCTCGCGCGTTCTCGCAGCCGCGATGGCCGGGACTTTGCTCCTGGGGTGCGTCATACTCCTCCTGCCTCCGTCGATTCCCCGCGTATCCGCAGATGCCTTACCCCTTCTTCTGAGCCGCGTCTCGATGATCCGCCAATCGATGGCGGACCTCGCCGAATTCCAACACGAGCTCGCCACAGACCCCCTTGCCGCCCTGCCTCCGCAACAGCTTTTCTCGAAGCTGGAGGGAACGGATGTTCTGTTCATCTTCGTCGAATCCTACGGAAGAAGTGCACTTTCGGATCAGCGTTATGCAGGCAGCATCCGAAAAAGACTGGCGCAGATGGAAGCAAGCGCAGCAGCAGCCGGACTGGAAGCCCGCAGCGGCTGGCTGACATCCCCCACCGTCTCGGGTCTCAGCTGGCTTGCGCATGGGGCGCTTCTTTCCGGTCTCTGGACCGACAGCCAGTTGCGCTACGACCGGATGACCGCCAGCCTGCGGCCGACCATCAATGCCCTCTTCCGACGGGCCGGATGGCGGACGACGGCGATCATGCCCGCCATAACGATGGCCTGGCCGGAGAGCGCGTATTTCGGCTATGACAGGGTCCGAGACGCAGAGGGACTGGGTTATCGCGGCAAGCCGTTCAACTGGGTGACGATGCCCGACCAGTACACACTATCGGCTTTCGAACGGTTGGAACGGTCGGGAAGGAGTGGCCCCGTGATGGCGCAGATCGCGTTGATCTCCAGCCATGCGCCCTGGACTCCCGTTCCGCAGATGATCGACTGGGACGACGTCGGGGACGGCAGCATATTTGACGAGCAGGCGCTCGCCGGGGAACCGCCGGCAGTGCTCTGGGCCGATCCCGGCCGTGTCCGGCAGCATTACCTCGCATGCCTCGACTATGTGCTGGAAACGCTCTCGTCCTATATCGAGCGACGTGGCCGGAATACGGTGATGGTCATCGTTGGCGATCACCAGCCGGCCGCCATCATTACCGGCGAGGACGCCTCCCGGGATGTCCCGATCCACATCATCGGTCCGCCGGCTGCCATCGAGCATACGGCCTCATGGGACTGGCCGCGGGGCACGCTTCCGGACGACGACCGGCCGCCGCTTCCGATGAGCGAGTTCCGCGCGCTTTTCGTCCGGACGTTCAGCGGAAGCGGCTGAGCCTCAGACCGGTTCGCGACGACCCGTTTCGGCAGATCGCAACAGGGCACCGATCAGGCGGTGGACCTTGAGCGCCTCCCTCCCGCTGACCCGTGGTGGCCTGCCGCGCTGCACCGCGTCGACGAAATCCTCGATCACCGCTCGATGATGCATGTGGGAGAAGGCCATGGGATCGGCTCCGGCACCACCTCCGACCTCTCCATCGTCCATCTCGATGTCTGAGCCGTCATGGAACTTCGCGATGAGCGTCGCACCTTCGATCCGCGCCATGCCCTTCGTTCCGATCACCTCGATGGAATCCGGAACGCCGGGATAGGCGCAGGTCGTTGCGCTCACGGTGCCTATCGCACCATTCTCGAAACGCACCGCTCCGGCAACGAGATCCTCCGTTTCCATCCGGTGAACGGGTGTCGTCACGGCATAGGCCATCGCCTCGACCGGCAGGCCAGCCACCGAAATCAGGAGGTCGAGCGTATGGATCCCCTGGGTCAGGAGAACTCCGCCGCCGTCCCTTGCCCTGGTGCCGCGACCCGGCTGATCGTAATAGCTTTGAGGCCGCCAGTTGGAGAGCTTGGCGGACGCGCTCACCACCTCTCCGAGCCGGCCATTGGAAACCATCTGAGACAGCGCGACGCTGACGGGCCTGAACCGGTGCTGCAGCACGACAGCCAGGGTGACGCCGGTTTTCTCGGCGGCCTTCACCAATGCCTCGGCATTGGTGAAGGACACCTCAAGCGGCTTTTCCAGCAACACGTGCTGGCCGGATGCCGCCGCCCGTTCCACGAGCTCGCGGTGCGTGTTCGGCGGTGTCAGGATGAGAACTGCGTCTATGGATGACTTGTCGAAGATCGTGTCGACGTCTTCAACAACCGGCATTCCCCATCGGCGGGCGAAAGCCTCGCGCCGATCTGCACTGGGACTGAAGGCTGCCGCGACCTTCACTCTACCTTCCATGTCGTGAAGGCTCTGCGCATGCGGTACCGACGCCATGCCCAATCCAATCACACCAATTCGCATTTCCCCTCCCACTCCTATTTCAAGTCATCATACAAAATACGTATTTTTGTATGTTGACATACCGGCCCCTGCTGCTCTAGCCCTTTCTTGGCCGAGGAGGAGCGGCAACCGGAATGACTTCACTCGTACATGCGGACGTCCTGTTTCCATCCGACCCCGGCATCCGGGCGACGGCGCGCGCGCTTTACCAGACGGTCGCCGGCCTGCCCATCATCAGTCCGCACGGTCACACGGACCCGCGCTGGTACGCCCTCGACGAAGCCTTTGCCGACCCCGCCCAGTTGCTGATCGTCCCGGATCACTACATCTTTCGCATGCTTTTCAGTCAAGGCATTGCCTTGGAGGATCTCGGCGTGCGCCGCCTGGACGGCTCTCCGGTGGAAGCCGATGGTCGCCGGATCTGGAGGCTCTTTGCCGAGAACTACCATCTCTTCCGCGGCACCCCGACCCGGCTTTGGATGGACTATGTCATGTCTTCGCTGTTCCAGATCCACGAACCTCTCGGACCGGAGACCGCGGAGACCAGCTACGAGCAGATCGCGGACAAGCTGCGCCAGCCGGAGTTTCGACCGCGGGCGCTGTTCAAGCGGTTCAATATCGAGGTGATCGCGACCACGGAAGGCGCCCTCGACGATCTCCGCTGGCACCGGATGATCCGTGACAGCGGCTGGGACGGACGGGTCGTCACGGCCTATCGTCCGGATGCGGTGGTCGATCCGGATTTCGAGGGTTTCCCGGCCAATCTCGACCAGTTCGGGCAACTGACCGGCGAAGATACCGGCACCTGGTCCGGCTATCTCGCTGCCCATCGCCAGCGGCGGGCATATTTCAAGTCTTTCGGCGCCACGTCCTCGGACCATGGACATGCCACGGCCGACACGGCGAACCTGTCGACGGCGGAGGCGTCCGCCCTCTTCAACCGGGTGCGCAGCGGCAAGGCCGAGGCCGCCGATCGCCGCCTGTTCCGCGGCCAGATGCTGACCGAGATGGCGAAGATGAGCCTGGACGACGGCCTCGTCCTGCAGATCCATCCCGGCTCCTGGCGCAACCATTCGCCCGCCATGATGACGCGCCACGGGCGCGATATGGGCTTCGACATCCCGACCCGCACCGATTATGTGGGCGCGCTGAAGCCGCTGCTGGACGCGGTCGGGCTGGAAAAGGACCTGACAGTCGTCCTCTTTACACTCGACGAAACCTCCTATGCCCGTGAACTGGCGCCGCTTGCAGGGGTCTACCCGGCCCTCAAGCTTGGTCCTGCTTGGTGGTTCCATGACAGTCCGGAAGGCATGCGCCGTTTCCGCGAAATGACAACGGAGACCGCCGGCTTCTACAACACGGTGGGATTCAACGACGACACGCGCGCCTTCCCGTCGATACCGGCGCGCCATGATATCGCGCGACGAGTGGACTGCGCCTTCCTGGCGCGCCTCGTCGCCGAACACAGGTTGAGGGAAGAGGAAGCCTTCGATCTGGCCAAGGAGCTTGCCTATACGCTGGCAAAGAAGGCGTATCGGCTTTGACTGGCGCGTAGGGCGCCGACACAAACGGGAGGAGAACATCATGTTGCATTTTGGAAAGGTCGCTGCTGCCTTCACGGTCGCAGCAACGCTGTTTGCTAGCACCGCGCTGGCGCAAACAGTGTTGAAGTCATCGGACACTCACCCGGACGGATATCCGACCGTTGAGGGCGTGAAATATTTCGGCGAGCTGATCAAGGAGCGAACCGAGGGCCGCTACGAGGTAGAAGTCTACCACTCCGCCCAGCTCGGCGAGGAAAAGGATACGATCGAGCAGGTTCGCTCCGGCGTTCTCGAACTCAACCGCGTTTCCATGGCTCCCTTCAACGGCACGGTGAAGGAATCAATCGTTCCGGCCCTCCCCTACCTCTTCCGCTCGGAAGAACACATGCACAAGGTCATGGACGGCCCCATCGGCGATCAGATCAAGACCGCCTTCGAAGGAGCCGGTCTCGTGGTCCTGGCCTTCTACGATGCGGGTTCTCGCTCCTTCTACAACAGGACGAAACCCATCAACAGCGTTGAAGACATGAAGGGCCTGAAGTTCCGCGTCATCCAGTCGGACATCTTCGTCGACATGGTCGCCGCCCTCGGCGCCAACGCGACGCCGATGCCCTATGGCGAGGTCTATTCTTCGATCGAAACCGGCGTCATCGACGGAGCGGAGAACAACTTCCCGAGCTACGACACAGCCAAGCACTACGAGGTGGCCAAGCACTTCTCGCTCGACGAGCACACCATCCTTCCGGAAGTCTTCGTGATGAACAAGGCTGCCTTCGACCAGCTGACGCCTGAGGATCAGGAAATCTTTCGCCAGGCCGGAAAAGACAGTGTCGCCAAGCAGCGCGAGCTTTGGGCAGCGAAGGTGAGCGAGTCCCGCAAGATCGTTGAAGAGGCGGGTGCGCAGATCACGACGCCGGAGAAACAGGGCTTCATCGATGCCATGGCCCCCGTCTACGCCAAGCACGTGACAGATCCTGTCCTCGTCAAGATGGTCGAAGACATCAAGGCTGTTCAGTAACGGCCGAAGAGGACGGTTGTTCTTCAGCCGTCCTCCTCCATCTGGCAGGCACTCCTGCCGACGAAACTGCACTCCGGTGAATCAGCATAAGAGCGCACCATGTCCGATCCCCTCAAAGCTGCTGCCGGCTTTCTTGGCCGCATCAATACCCTCGCGCTCTGGAGCGCCGGCATCGGCCTCGTCCTGATGACCGCGTTCGTGGCATGGCAGGTTTTCTGCCGTTACGTCCTCAACGACTCCCCCAGTTGGACCGAGCCCGGCGCTGTCATGCTGATGAGCTGGTTCATTTTCCTCGGCTCGGCGGTTGGCGTGCGGGAAAACTATCATCTCGGCTTCGACGTTCTGCTCTACGTCCTGCCCGGCAGCGGCAAGAAATGGCTGCGCATGATCTCTGACATCGTCGCATTCGCCTTCGGCGTCGGCATGATCTGGTACGGCTGGCAGCTCATCCTGCTGACCTGGAACACGACACTGCCGTCGCTCGGCATTTCAGGCGCTTGGGACTACGCTCCGCTGGTCGGCGGTGGTTTCCTGATCGTGCTGTTCACCCTGGAGCGGATCGTGCTGAGGCTCGCCGGTGCCCCCATCGACGATATCCTGGATGAGGCGCCGCCTGCGGAAGTGGCGGCCGAACTCGACACCGCGAACGTGAAGGCTTGATGCTCATGGAATACTGGATCCTCTTTGGCGTCTTCACGCTTTTGATGCTGATCGGCACCCCGATTGCTTTTTGCCTTGGCGTCGCCAGCTTCGCCACCGTAGCCTATATCGGACTTCCCCCGCTGGTCGTTTTCCAACGGTTGAACTCCGGCATGAGCGTCTTTTCGATGCTTGCCATTCCCTTCTTCATCTATGCCGGCGACCTGATGGTTCGCGGCGGCATTGCCCAGAAGATCGTGGCATTCGCCGCATCCCTCGTGGGCCATGTGCGCGGCGGCCTGGGTCAGGTCAACATCGTGACCGCAACCCTTTTCGGTGGCATTTCCGGTTCGGCAGTTGCGGAGGCAGCCGCCGTCGGTGGTTTGATGATCCCGCAAATGAAGGAAAGGGGCTACGGCGCAGACTATGCTGTAAACGTGACCTCCATGGCCGCGTTGATCGCCCTGCTCCTGCCGCCCTCCCATAACATGATCATCTACTCCATCGCCGCCGGCGGGAAGATTTCCATTGCCGATCTTTTCACCGCGGGCGTTATCCCCGGTCTCCTCTTCGCGCTCGCGTTGATGATCACCGCCTATTTTGTCGCCCGCAGCCGTGGGTACCCGGTGGAATCCTTCCCAGGCTTCCAGGTCGCGCTTCAGCTCGGAGCCGTCGCGATCCCCGGCCTCCTGCTGATTGCCATCATCTTCGGCGGCGTCCGTTCGGGCATATTCACGGCAACTGAAAGCTCCTGCATCGCCGTCATCTACGCGCTGCTGATTACGGTCTTCGTCTACCGGCAGATGACGTGGGAAGGCTTCGTTCACGCCACGATGGGCGCCGTACGCACCACGGCGATGGTGTTGCTCATCATCGGCATGGCAGCCGCGTTCTCGTGGCTGATGGCCTTCCTCAGGGTTCCCGCGGCGTTGATCGCCTGGATGAATACCATTTCAGACAATCCGCTGATCATATTGTTGCTTCTCAATGTCCTGATGCTCTTCCTGGGCACCTTCATGGACATGGGCCCGACGATCATCATCGCAACCCCGATTTTTCTGCCGGTGGCGCAGGCGTATGGGGTCGATCCGGTCCACTTTGGCGTCATCATGATCCTGAACTTCGGCATCGGCCTCAACACTCCGCCCGTGGGCGCGGTGCAGTTCGTCGCCTGTGCGGTGGGCAAGATAACCGTCTGGCAGGCCATGCGCTCGATCTGGCCTTTCTATCTGGCCGGGGTCGTCGTGCTGGGTCTCGTCACCTATGTGCCGGCCATATCGCTGTGGCTGCCGAGCGTATTTCGATAGGTCCTGACATGGCGGCGGATCTCCCTGCGTCCCTGAAGGTCGAGCGAAAGCCGAAGCTATCCGAGAGGGTTGCCTCTACACTTCGCTCGCAGATCATTTCCGGTGAAATGCGCGGGGGGGAAAAACTTCCCACCGAGAGCCAGTTGACGGAAACCTTCGGGGTCAGCCGTACGGTCGTCCGGGAAGCTGTGGCCAATCTGGCCGCCGACGGTCTTGTGGAATCGCGGCAGGGAGCAGGCGTCTTTGTCTGCGAACGCCCCGTCATGGCCTTCGCCTCGATCACCCAGGAAATCGGCATGAAGATTTCCCACGCCCTCAACGTCATCGAGGTGCGGATGGGGCTGGAGATCGAAAGCGCCGGCCTCGCCGCCGCCCGGCGGAACGCCGCCCAGGAGGCCGCCATCCACGAGGCCTTCTTCGAGTTCGATCGCCTGTTGGCCCTCGGCGAGGCCACCGGCCGCAGCGATTTCATGTTTCATCGCGCCATCGCCGCAGCCACCAACAATCCGTTCTATGTCGAGGTTCTCGACGCACTCGGCATGCGCGCCATCCCCTGCGACATCACCTCTCCCTGGGGGACGGAGAGCATACTCTCCCGGGAATACCAGGTGATGCTGCAACGTGAGCATCTCGCAATCCTGAGGGCGATCTCCGCAGGCGACGCCGATGCCGCGCGTGCGGCGATGCGGGCTCATCTCAGCGAGAGCCAGCAACGCTATCGCGAGCGACTAACAGACCAGCAGGCGGAATACCGCTTCGGATCCACGGCCGCTCGCTGAGCGCCCTTTGCCCAACCCCCAGAGCGAGGATGTCATGACATCGAGCCACACAGACTATTCCATCCGCCAGGCCTTCGACCCGGAAGCAGGCGCGCGCATGGGTAGCGCCGAACTGCGCGCCAACTTCCATATCGGCGGTCTGTTCGTTCCCGGTCGTATCAACCTCACCTATACCCACTATGACCGCATGGTCGTGGGTGGCGCCACCCCGCAGGGATCGGCGCTGGAGCTCGAGGCCATAAAGCCTACCGGAACCGCGAACTTCCTCGACCGCCGGGAGATGATCGCCGTCAACATCGGCGGCAAGGGTTCGATCCTGGTCGACGGCGAGACGTTTGCGCTCGATAGCCGGGACATGCTCTATGTCGGCATGGGGAGCAAGGTATCCTTCTCCTCCGACGACGCATCCGCGCCGGCGAAGTTCTATCTTCTCAGTGCCCCGGCGCACCAGAAATACCCCACCAAGCTCATCCGCATCTGCGATGCGAAGCGCCTCGATCTCGGCAGCCAAGCCACCTCCAACGAGCGTTCGATCTTCCAGTTCATCCATGCGGAAGGCGCCAAGACCTGCCAATTGGTGGTGGGGATGACGCAACTTGCGCCGGGCTCGGTATGGAACACCATGCCCTGCCATATCCATGACCGGCGGATGGAGGCATATCTCTACTTCGACTTGGCCGAGACCGCACGCGTCTTTCATTTCATGGGTGAACCGACCGAAACCCGCCACATTGTCATGGCCAACGAGGAGGCGGTCGTTTCACCGCCCTGGTCAATCCACTCCGGATGCGGCACCGCCAACTACGCCTTCATCTGGGCCATGGCTGGAGATAACGTCGACTACACCGACGTCGATGCCGTCCCCATGGAAACGCTGCGATAGGCGCTTGATCTGCGAGGTTTCGACATGACTGCAGCAAAGATCTTTTGCCGGAAGAGCGAGGGCGAGTGGACCGATCTCGGCAGCGGCAACCGCCGCCGCGTTCTCCTGCATACCGATGAACTCATGATGGTGGAGTTCGCCTTCGAGAAGGGCGGAATAGGCGCTCCCCACTCCCATCCTCACGTTCAGGCAAGCTACGTGGCGGCAGGACGCTTCGAGGTGACGGTCGGCGACAGGGTGGATGTCCTGGAAGCCGGCGACGCCTTCATCGTCCCGTCGAACGTCGTCCACGGCGTGAAGGCGCTCGAGGAAGGTCGTCTCGTCGACTCCTTCACGCCCCACCGCGCCGACTTCTTGGGCTAGCATCGAAAGACGGTCCCTGCCGCCGCTCGCGGCCGGGACTTTCCAGATCGGTGGCATCGACCCCAAAGTGCTCGAGGATGATGCCGATATTGCGTCGGTGCGCCTTGAAATAGATGTCGAAGGCATCTCCGAGCAACGGAACGGCGCCGACAACCGCATCCACGGCAATGTTCGTCAGCATGCGCGCCAGTTTCTCCGACGGCAGGCCGAGCCTGCGTCCTTCGTTGACGATGGCGAGTCCGACGATGGCGCCGCTGGCGTCGCCGACGATAGGCAACAGCCCGATCAGGGAATCCGCGCCTAGGCGGGTGCTCGTGCCGGGAACGCGTAAAGCCGTGTCCAGGAAACGGGCCAGGTTGTTCAGGCGACGCAGACGCCTGAACAGATGGGCTCGTTCGCGACCGAAATCCGTTCCTGCTTTCCAGCTTGCTTCATTCTCGACCATTGCTCGGCACTCTCTCCGCGGGCCACACCGGTAGCGAGTTGAAATGCTTGAAAGCAATGGCGGTTCCTTCGGCTCCGGAACACGCGGACCGTTCGCGCGTTTGCCATCATTCATCCCATGGAGGAGACAATGGGTACCGAACGAGCACCGACCGGGGCTGGCAAGCAATCCGCTCGCGGCCTCGAGGAAAGCGCCGCGAAGGAAGAACAGCGGGTCGAGCATCAGAAAGGATCGGACCTTGCCAAAGGCCCGGATCGCTTCGAAGAGCGTTCCCGTAGCGCTGACGGCCAAAGCGCCGGGGACAAGCAGCATTAGAACCACCATGCCGGCGCCGGTTCAGGCGCTGGCTTTCACTTTCGATCTCGTTCATGATGCGGCCTTTCGTTGCGAAGCCAAACGAAAGGCTACTTCATGTTCCTCACTCCCAGGCAGGCGGAAATCGTCGAACTTGCGAAAGTTCAGGGCCGCATCCTCGTGGAAGACCTTTCGGCACGCTTCTCCGTGTCGCCGCAAACGATCCGCAAGGACCTGAACGATCTGTGCGATCAGCAGCTCCTCAACCGCATCCACGGCGGAGCCACCTTTCCAAGCTCCACCGAAAACATGCAGTACGAGGCTCGCCGGAAGATCGCCGCCCAGGAGAAGCAGGCGATCGGTCTGGCGGCGGCCGGGCTCATCCCGAACAACGCCTCCCTGTTCATCAATATTGGGACGACCACAGAGGCCGTGGGCGAAGCGCTGACCGACCATCAGGAGATGATGGTCATCACGAACAACATCAATGTCGCCAACCGCTTGCGGATACTCCCATCCATTGAAGTGATCATTGCGGGCGGCGTCGTGCGAGGTTCCGACGGCGGCATCGTCGGCGAGGCGGCCGTCGATTTCATTCGTCAGTTCAAGGTCGATTTCGCCGTCATCGGCGCCTCCGCCATCGATGCGGACGGTGCGCTGCTCGATTTCGATTTCCGCGAGGTGAAAGTCGCCCAGGCGATCATCGCCAACGCCCGCCACGTTATCCTGGTTGCCGATTCAACCAAATTCGAACGGACGGCTCCGGTGCGCATCGGCCAGATCACTCAGGTGAAGACGTTCATTACCGACAGCTGCCCAATTCCCTCGCTGCGTCGCCTCTGCCACGAGAACGGTGTCGACCTCATCGAGACGAATGCGGTGAACTAGTGGGGAGACGTTTCATTTGACATTCGATTGAACTTCATATGAAGTGGAGAGACTTTCGATCCAAGCCCATATCAGAAAATACCCGAAATACTGGAACCGCATGTGACTGACCCGGAGTTCGACATCTTCGTGATTGGCGGCGGCATCAACGGATGCGGGATTGCCCGTGACGCCGCCGGCCGGGGCTACAAGGTCGCGCTTGCAGAGATGAAGGATTTCGGCTCCGGCACCTCCTCCGGTTCCACCAAGCTGATTCACGGGGGCCTCCGTTACCTCGAATACTACGAGTTCCGCCTTGTCCGGGAAGCGCTGATGGAGCGCGAGGTTCTGTGGGCGATGGCGCCGCACATCATCTGGCCGATGCGCTTCGTCCTGCCTTTTCACAAGGGCGGAGTGCGTCCCGCCTGGCTGATCCGCCTCGGCCTCTTCCTCTACGATCACCTTGGCGGCCGCAAGCTGCTTCCCGCGACCAGGAGCCTCGACATGAGGCGCGATCCGGCGGGCAGGCCGCTGAAGCCGCTCTTCACGAAGGCGTTCGAATACTCCGACGGCTGGGTCGACGATGCCCGCCTCGTCGTCCTCAACGCGCGGGATGCGGCAGATCGCGGCGCGCTGATCCTCGCCCGCACGAAAGTCGTCTCGGCGCGGCAGGAGAACGGCGCCTGGGTCATCACGGTGGAGAATGGCAATACCGGCACGCGGCGCACGCTGACGGCACGCATGCTTGTCAATGCTGCAGGTCCTTGGGTTGATCAGGTGTTGGCCGGCGTGCTCGGATACGGCGACCGCCGGAATGTGAGGCTTGTGCAGGGCAGCCACATCGTGGTGAAGAAGAAGTTCGCCGATCCACGCGCCTATTTCTTCCAGAATCCCGACAACCGCATCATCTTCGCCATCCCTTACGAAAAGGACTACACGCTGATCGGCACCACCGACCGCGATTTCCACGGCGATCCGGCGGACGTCGGAATAAGTCCCGACGAGATCGATTATCTGTGCGCCGCGGCGAGCGAGTATTTTGCCGCACCCGTGACACGGCAGGATATCGTATGGACCTATTCCGCCGTCCGGCCCCTCTACGACGACGGCGCATCGAAGGCCCAAGAGGCGACCAGGGACTACGTCCTGAAGGTCGAAGATATCGAAGGTGCCCCGCTCCTCAACGTTTTCGGCGGCAAGCTGACCACCTATCGCAGGCTTGCGGAGCATGCCCTGGAGAAGATCGGTGAGCGGATCGGCGCCATAGGTGCTGCGTGGACAGCCGGAAGCCGCCTGCCTGGCGGGGATTTTCCCGTCCAGGGCTACGAGGAACAGGTTCGCCGGCTTTCGTCGGCCTATCCCTTCCTTGACCGACCCCATGCCGAGCGCCTCGTCCGGGCGTATGGAACGGCAGCTTTCGATCTGCTTGGCCAGGCGCGATCCGGAAATGACCTCGGGCAACATTTCGGGGGTGATCTCTACGGCATCGAGGTAGATTGGCTGATGGTCCACGAATGGGCGGACCGAGCCGAAGATGTATTATGGCGCAGGACCAAGCAGGGTCTGCGCCTTTCCGCAGAACAGGTGAATGCATTGGAGGAATACATGGCTGCTGTGCCGGCGGCATCCGTCGGCTAGCCGCATGTGGTCCCCGCGGAGGAGGAGGCCCGGGAACCGTAATGCTGGAACTGCGAAACGTCGAAAAAGTGGTGGCTGGTGAACATCATGTTCATCCGACCAACCTTGCACTTGAACGGGGAACGTTGAACGTCCTCTTGGGACCGACGCTTTCCGGTAAGACGTCGCTCATGCGCCTGATGGCAGGCCTCGACAGGCCGACCGGCGGCTCCATCCATTTCGACGGCAAAGATGTGACGGGCGTTCGCGTACAGGATCGCAACGTCGCCATGGTCTATCAGCAGTTCATCAACTATCCGGCGATGACCGTCTACGAGAACATCGCCTCCCCGATGCGTATTGCCGGAAGGGACAAGGCTGCGATCGACCGCGAGGTGCGGCGCGCCGCCGACCTGCTGAAGCTCACACCCTATCTGGACCGGACCCCGTTGAACCTCTCGGGTGGGCAGCAGCAGCGGACGGCGCTTGCGCGGGCCTTGGTCAAGAATGCCAGCCTGGTCCTGCTCGACGAGCCTCTCGCCAACCTCGACTACAAGCTGCGCGAGGAACTGCGCCTGGAGCTTCCGAAGATCTTCGCCGAGTCGGGGACCATCTTCGTCTACGCGACGACCGAGCCGACGGAGGCGCTGCTGCTGGGCGGCAACACCGCCACCCTCAGCCAGGGAAGGATCACGCAGTTCGGACGGACCATCGACGTCTATCGCCGCCCGGCGGATCTTCTGACGGCAAGGACCTTTGCCGATCCTCCTCTCAACACGATCGAAGTGGGGAAGTCGGAAGCGGGATTGGTGACCCGGGGAGGCGAGGTGATCGCCCTGCCGCCACACTTGTCGGCCGTCCCGGACGGGCCGCTGACGATCGCCTTCCAGCCCCACCACCTGTCCCTGCGCCCGCCTACCGATACCGCAACGCGCCTGCCGGTCACCACGCTGGTCTCCGAAATCGGCGGCTCGGAAAGCTTCGTCCATGTGGACTTCCTCGGAAATCGCTGGGTCATGCTGGAGCACGGCGTCCACGAGATCGCGCCGGACCGGGAGATCGAGATCTTCCTCGACAGCCGCCATGTCATGGCTTTCGGAACGGACGGCAGGGCTCTCAGCAATGCCCGGGAGGACGTGTAGCGATGGCGCGGATTACCCTCGACCATATCCGGCACGCTTACGGGCCCAAACCTTCCGCAGAAAAGGATTACGCGCTGAAGGAAGTCCACCACCAGTGGGAGGACGGCGGAGCCTATGCCCTTCTCGGCCCGTCCGGCTGTGGCAAGACCACCTTGCTCAACATCATCTCCGGCCTGCTGACGCCCTCCGAGGGGCGAATCCTGTTCGACGGCCGCGACGTCACCCGCCTTCCCACCGAAAGCCGGAACATAGCGCAGGTTTTCCAGTTCCCCGTGATCTACGACACCATGACGGTGTACGACAACCTCGCCTTCCCGCTGCGGAACCGCAAGGTGCCCGAAGCAGAGGTCGATCGCCGGGTACGCGAGACGCTTGCGATGATTGACCTGGTGGATTGGGCCGACCGCAAGGCACGCGGCCTGACGGCGGACCAGAAGCAGAAGATCTCGCTTGGCCGCGGCCTCGTGCGCAGCGATGTCAATGCCATCCTGTTTGACGAACCGCTGACGGTCATCGACCCCCATATGAAGTGGATACTGCGTTCGCAGTTGAAGCGTCTGCATCAGACGTTCGGCCACACGATGGTCTATGTGACCCACGATCAGACGGAAGCGCTGACCTTCGCCGAAAAGGTGGTGGTGATGTACGAGGGCGAGATCGTGCAGATAGGCACACCGGTCGAGCTTTTCGAAAAGCCCCGCCATACGTTCGTAGGATATTTCATCGGATCACCGGGCATGAACCTGCTGCCGGCGGAACTGTCGGGAGCCTCCGCAACGGTGGGAAGGCAGACTATCCCGCTCTCCTCCGGCCCCACCGTGGTACCGGAAGCAAGGGTGGAACTTGGCATCCGTCCGGAATACGTCCGCATCGGCAGGGAAGGCTTGCCCATACAGGTCACCAAGGTGGAGGACGTCGGGCGAC
This sequence comes from Pseudorhizobium endolithicum, assembly GCF_902153245.2. GTDB lineage: Bacteria > Pseudomonadota > Alphaproteobacteria > Rhizobiales > Rhizobiaceae > Neorhizobium > Neorhizobium endolithicum. The sequence goes on along the minus strand of NZ_CABFWF030000012.1, from coordinate 102,078 downwards.
AGAAGATCGTCCGCGCCCTGTTCGAAGGCGTGCCGCTCGCCGCCATCATCTCCGAAGATCAGGAAATTCCTGCGGATCCGCGGGTCGTCTTCGAGCCGCACGGGATCAACATCTACGCCGACTCCTGGCGTGTAGAGGCGGGAGGCTGACCATGGACAAGCCGTGGAACAACAAAGCCTGGTTCCTGGTGCTGCCGGTACTGCTTCTCGTCGCCTTCTCGGCCATCGTGCCGTTGATGACGGTCGTGAACTATTCGGTGCAGGATACCTTCGGCAACAACGAGTTCTTCTGGGCCGGCACCGACTGGTTCCGCGACATCCTGCATTCCGGCCGCTTCTGGGATGCTCTCGGTCGCAACCTGATCTTCTCCTTCGTGGTCCTGGCCATCCAGATTCCGCTCGGCATCTTCATAGCGCTGAACATGCCGAAGCACGGGATCGGCGTACCGGTATGCCTCGTGCTCATGGCATTGCCGCTGCTCATTCCCTGGAACGTCGTCGGCACCATCTGGCAGGTCTTCGGGCGCGTCGATATCGGCTTTCTCGGCCATTACCTGCGCGTGCTGGGCGTCGACTACAACTACACGCAGGATCCGGTGGATGCCTGGGCCACCGTAATCATCATGGACGTCTGGCACTGGACGAGCCTTGTCGTGCTGCTCTGCTATGCCGGCCTGGTCTCCATCCCGGACGCCTATTACCAGGCAGCCAAGATCGATGGCGCGTCACGCTGGTCCGTCTTCCGCTACATCCAGCTTCCGAAGATGAAGCGGGTCCTGCTGATCGCCGTGCTTTTGCGCTTCATGGACAGCTTCATGATCTATACCGAACCCTTCGTCGTGACCGGCGGCGGGCCGGGCAATTCGACGACGTTCCTGTCGATCGACCTCGTGAAGATGGCCGTCGGCCAGTTCGACCTCGGCCCGGCCGCGGCCATGTCGATCATCTACTTCCTGATCATCCTGCTACTGTCATGGGTCTTCTATACCGTCATGACCAGCCACGACACGCAGCGATAGGAGAGAGGCCATGAGCACGAACGTCACGCCGCGCTGGTCCTGGATCGTCCCGACCCTCTACATCGTCTTCCTGATCTTGCCGATCTACTGGCTCGTCAACATGAGCTTCAAGACCAATTCCGAGATCCTGGGGGCATTCTCGCTCTGGCCGCAGAATCCGACGCTCAGGAACTACTGGGTGATCTTCACCGACCCTTCCTGGTACAATGGTTACATCAATTCGATCATTTACGTGGTCTTGAATACCGTGATTTCGGTTACCGTCGCGCTGCCGGCCGCCTATGCCTTCTCGCGTTACCGCTTCCTCGGTGACAAGCACCTGTTCTTCTGGCTGCTGACCAACCGCATGGCGCCGCCTGCCGTCTTTGCCTTGCCGTTCTTCCAGCTCTATTCCGCCTTCGGCCTGATCGATACGCATATCGCCGTGGCTATCGCCCACTGCCTCTTCAACGTCCCGCTGGCCGTGTGGATCCTGGAAGGCTTCATGTCCGGCGTACCGAAGGAGATCGACGAGACCGCCTATATCGACGGTTACTCCTTCCCGCGCTTCTTCGTGAAGATATTCATGCCGCTGATCGCCTCCGGCATCGGCGTGGCCGCCTTCTTCTGCTTCATGTTTTCCTGGGTCGAGCTTCTGATCGCGCGCACGCTCACCACCACGGACGCCAAGCCGATCGCCGCGACGATGACGCGTACCGTCTCCGCCTCCGGCCTCGACTGGGGCGTGCTGGCGGCAGCCGGCGTCCTGACCATCATCCCGGGTGCGCTCGTGATCTATTTCGTCCGCAACTACATCGCCAAGGGCTTCGCCCTGGGGAGGGTATGATGGCTGCAGCATCCGCCTCGAACCGACGCTGGCCGATCGCCCTCGGGGTCGTCCTTCTCCTCTACTGTGCGGCGGCTCTCTGGATGGCCTTGTCCCTCCCGGTGGAAGACGGAGAGCGGGACTGGTTCGCGCCGCTCGTGCCGGGAGGCTGGATGGCTTGGTCCTTTCCCACGGCAATGTTCTTCCTGACGATTTTCGCCCTCCTCGCCCTCATGGCGGTGTGGGAATATGCGCGGCCCGGCGGACATCCCCGTATCGGTATTCTGCGCTTCGAAACGACCCGTGGCGACCGGCTGTTCATATCGCTGCTCGGCTCGGCCTTCATCCATCTCGCATGGCTGGGACTGTTCGACCTCAGCCTGTGGTGGGCTCTTGCCCTCAGCGTCCTCTACGCGATCGTCGTGTTCAGGACAGTCTGAGGCAAGCGGATACGGAGGCGGAAAGCCCGGCCTCCACGTGAATGAGTGCAATCGCAACCTTGGGAGGATGATATGCGACGGCATCTGATGACAACGACCGCAGCCGTGCTGCTGGCAATGACGGGTACCGCATTCGCGGGCATGGAGGAGGCAAAGCAGTTCCTGGACGCCGAAATCGGCGACATGTCGTCGCTTTCCCGCGCCGACCAGGAGAAGGAGATGCAGTGGTTCATCGATGCGGCGAAGCCTTTCGCCGGCATGGATATCAAGGTGGTCTCCGAGACGATCACCACGCATGAATATGAATCGAAGGTGCTGGCTCCCGCCTTCACTGCGATCACCGGGATCAAGATCACCCACGACCTGATCGGCGAGGGCGACGTCGTTGAAAAGCTGCAGACGCAGATGCAGTCGGGGGAAAACGTCTACGACGCCTATGTCAACGATTCGGACCTAATCGGCACCCACTGGCGCTATCAGCAGGCCCGCTCGCTGACCGACTGGATGGCGAACGAAGGCAAGGACGTCACCAATCCCGGTCTCGACCTCGAGGATTTCATCGGCCTGAAATTCACGACAGCACCGGACGGCGACCTCTACCAGCTTCCCGACCAGCAGTTCGCGAACCTCTACTGGTTCCGCTACGACTGGTTCAACGACGAGAAGAACAAGGCCGACTTCAAGGAGAAGTACGGCTACGACCTCGGCGTTCCGGTCAACTGGTCGGCCTATGAAGACATCGCGGAGTTCTTCACCGGCCGCGAGATCGACGGCAAGAAGGTCTATGGACACATGGACTACGGCAAGAAGGACCCCTCGCTCGGCTGGCGCTTCACCGACGCCTGGCTTTCCATGGCCGGCAACGGCGACAGGGGCCTCCCGAATGGGCTTCCCGTCGACGAATGGGGCATCAAGGTGGACGAGAACTCCCGTCCGGTCGGTTCCTGCGTCGCACGCGGGGGCGACACCAACGGGCCGGCCTCGGTCTATGCCATCCAGAAGTATCTCGACTGGCTGAAGGCCTATGCGCCGGCCGCAGCCGCGGGCATGACCTTCTCGGAATCCGGCCCGGTGCCGTCACAGGGCGAAGTGGCCCAGCAGATGTTCACCTACACCGCATTTACGGCCGACTTCGTGAAGGATGGACTGCCGGTCGTGAATGAGGACGGCACGCCGAAATGGCGTTTTGCGCCGAGCCCGCACGGTGTCTACTGGAAGGAGGGCATGAAGCTCGGCTATCAGGATGTAGGCTCCTGGACGCTTCTGAAATCCACGCCCGACGATCGCGCCAAGGCGGCCTGGCTCTATGCGCAGTTCGTCACGTCCAAGACCGTCGACGTCAAGAAGAGCCATGTCGGTCTGACGCTCACGCGCGAAAGCTCGATCCAGCATCAGAGCTTCACCGATCGTGCGCCGAAGCTCGGCGGCCTGATCGAATTCTACCGCTCGCCGGCGCGTGTCCAGTGGTCGCCGACGGGCACGAATATTCCCGACTATCCGAAGCTAGCACAGCTGTGGTGGCAGGCAATCGGGGATGCGTCCTCGGGCGCCAAGACCGCTCAGGAGGCGATGGATTCGCTCTGCGCCGAGCAGGAAAAGGTCCTGCAGCGGCTGGAACGGGCTGGCGTCCAGGGTGACATCGGACCCAAGCTCGCCGAGGAGCATGATCTCGAATACTGGAACAAGGATGCGGTAGCCAAGGGCAATCTTGCGCCGCAGTTGAAGATCGAGAACGAGAAGGAAAAGCCGATCACCGTCAACTACGACGAACTGGTGAAGAGCTGGCAGTCCAACTGATGCAAGCCGAGGGCGGAGCAAACCTCCGCCCTCCCCTCAGCCTCGGTTGACCTGGGGGAATCAGAGCTCGGCCAGGTTCTTGAAAAGCACGTTCTGGTCGACGAGATACCGCGCGAAGATCGGCAGGCTTGCTCCGCCGATCGCGCGCGCCTGAGCACCCACCTTGCCCTCGATGATATCCGGGATGATGACGCCCTGCAGATCGAGCCGTGCCACGGCCTCGATCGTTGCCGTGACCAGCCGCTCGCGCACCCATTCGGGGAAGCCTCCGTCGATCACCGCAGCACCGAAGTCGATAATGGAAGCCGCCGCAACGATCGCCTGCGCCAGCGCCGCAGCGCTTTCCTGTATCCAGAGTTCCAGCGGTTCACCGAAATCGATCCAGTCGTCCGCGGAGTACCAGAGCGGCTGAGGATCCATTCCCCGCTCCCGCAACAGGTTTTCCAGGACAAAGATCGAGGCGATATCGAGCAACTGCCGGGTTTCGCCCGCCTTGCCGCGCACCGGCAGGGGACCGACTGCACCGGCGGTGCCTGTGCGGCCCGAATAAAGGGCCGAATTCAGCACCACCCCGCCGCCGATGAACGAGCCGACGAAAAAGTATATGAAATCCGGATAGGAAGGCCCCACGCCGAAGACGAGTTCTGCGCCGCAGGCGCTCGTCGCATCATTCTGCAGGTAGACCGGATGACCGACACGTGCGGCCACTTCCGCCTGCAGGTCGAAATCACGCCATGCATCCATGGCTCCTGGCGGCGCGCCCACCTCGTCGGCCCAGTTCCACAGCTCGAATGGTGCGGCAATGCCAACGCCTGCAATGCGCTCGCGCTTCTCCGCACTCAGTTGCCCTTCGAGCCCCGCGATGCCGCTCGTGATGATCTGCATGATCTGGTCTGGCTGGGGATAGGCGTAGATCTCGTGGTGCTGGAGCCGGATCTGGCCGAGGAAGTCCATCAGCACGAGGTCGGCACTGCGCCGCCCGATCTTCACGCCGAAAGCATAAACGGCGTCCGGGTTGAGCCGCAGCGGGATAGAGGGCTGCCCGACCTTTCCCCGAATCGGTTCGCCGCGCAGCAGCAGTCCTTCCCTCTCCAGCGAGCGCATGATGACCGACACAGTTTGGGCCGAAAGACCGCTTCGCCGGGTGATGTCCGCCTTCGAGAGCGAACCGTGCAGGCGAACGAGCGACAGGACCAGCCGCTCGTTGTAAGCTCGGACGCGAACCTGGTTGGCGCCGCCAGTGAGGCTCCCCTGATGGGACACCAAGGTTGTTTGAAACACGTTTTCCCTTGCCGACATGGTCCGCTCCCAGGAATGCACAGAGCATTTCCGCCTACAGACTGGCAATGGATGATAAATAAATCAATCCGAATTATTTATTGACAAGGCTGCGGTCTTCTTCCTTAATGTTGAGCGTTGGGTTCGGCGGCTTTGGAGGAGGCTTTCCGCCGGATTGCGTCCGAGACCCCATCCGACCATCGGCCACCTGTATTCTCTGGGAGGAGACCATGAGGAAAACCGTCTACGCTACCGCCTTTGCAGCCCTTGCAATGGGCGTGGCCTTTTGCGCGCCTGCCAAGGCACAAAGCGTATCCGCCTGCCTTATCACCAAGACCGACACCAATCCCTTCTTCGTGAAGATGAAGGAAGGCGCGACCGCCAAGGCCCAGGAATTGGGCGTGACGCTCAAATCCTATGCCGGCAAGATCGATGGCGATTCCGAAAGCCAGGTCGCCGCGATCGAAACCTGCATCGCCGACGGCGCCAAGGGCATCCTGCTGACGGCCTCCGATACGAAGGGCATCGTCCCCGCCGTTCAGAAAGCACGGGATGCGGGCATCCTGGTAATCGCCCTCGACACGCCGCTGGAACCCATCGATTCCGCCGACATGACCTTCGCGACCGACAACCTGCTTGCCGGCGAACTGATCGGCAAGTGGGCGGCAGCGACCTTGGGCGATGCGGCCAAGGATGCAAGGATCGCCTTCCTGAACCTCACTCCGTCGCAGCCCTCCGTCGATGTGCTGCGCAACCAGGGTTTCATGAAGGGCTTCGGGATCGACGTGGCCGACATCAACAAGATCGGAGACGAGAATGATCCGCGTATCGTCGGCCATGACGTGACGAACGGCAACGAGGAAGGCGGTCGCACGGCGATGGAGAACCTTCTGCAGAAGGACCCGACCGTCAACGTCGTTCACACGATCAACGAACCGGCGGCGGCCGGGGCCTATGAGGCGCTGAAGTCGGTAGGGCGTGAGAGCGACGTGCTGATCGTCTCCGTCGACGGCGGCTGCCCGGGAGTGAAGAACGTCGCCGAAGGCGTCATCGGCGCCACGTCGCAGCAATATCCCCTGCTGATGGCATCCATGGGCATCGAAGCGATCAAGAAGTTCGCCGACACCGGCGAAAAGCCGGCGGCGACCGAAGGCAAGAACTTCTTCGATACCGGCGTGGCGCTGGTGACCGACAAGCCGGCCGAAGGCGTCGAATCCATCGACACCAAGGAAGGCATGGATAAGTGCTGGGGCTGACGGCAGCCCTCTGACGATCGGGAAGGGCAGCCTCAGCCTGCCCTTCCCGCACGCTTTGCCACACCCCCGGTATGTACCGGGCATTTCTACTGCTCCGCCGCACTCGTGGTAATATGCGTCAGCCATCAACCCCTGGGAGAGGGCCGTTGGGAGGAAAAGTCATGGGCGAGCCACAGGCAACCGCACATCATCAGCACGAGTACGAAACGGTTCTGTCGGGTAGCGCCAAGGAGGTCGCGTCCTTCGAGACCCATGACAAGACATGGCTGCAGCAGTGCCAGCATTTCCTGCACTCCAACCCTGCCGCCGTACCGCTCATCGTCCTCGTCCTGTCGCTCGCTATCTTCGGCCTGGTGCTCGGAGGCAAGTTCTTCTCGGCCTTCACACTGACGCTTATCCTCCAGCAGGTGGCGATCGTCGGCATCGTCGGGGCAGCGCAGACGCTGGTCATCCTGACCGCGGGCATCGATCTCTCCGTCGGCGCCATCATGGTGCTGTCCTCGGTGGTCATGGGCCAGTTCACCTTCCGATACGGGTTGCCGCCGACGCTTGCGATCGCCTGCGGCTTTGCGGTTGGCGCGCTGTGCGGCTGGATCAACGGACAGTTGGTGGCGCGCATGAAGCTGCCGCCCTTCATCGTCACGCTCGGCATGTGGCAGATCGTGCTCGCCTCCAACTTCCTCTACTCCGCCAACGAAACCATCCGCGCTCAGGACATCTCGGCACAGGCACCGATCCTGCAGTTCTTCGGGCAGAACCTGCGTCTCGGCGGAGCCGTGTTCACCTATGGCGTGATTGCCATGGTGCTGCTGGTCGCCCTGCTCTGGTACGTGCTCAACCAGACCGCCTGGGGCAGGCACGTCTATGCTGTCGGTGATGATCCGGACGCAGCCGAACTCGCCGGCGTCAACGTCAGGCGCATGCTGGTCTCCGTCTACACCCTTTCCGGCCTCATCTGTGCCCTGGCGGGCTGGGCTCTCATCGGCCGCATCGGCTCGGTCTCCCCTACGGCCGGCCAGTTTGCCAACATCGAATCCATCACGGCCGTTGTCATTGGCGGGTTGTCTCTTTTCGGCGGCCGCGGCTCCATCCTCGGCATGCTCTTCGGGGCACTGATCGTCGGCGTCTTCTCGCTCGGGCTGCGGCTGATCGGCACCGATCCCCAATGGACCTATCTGCTGATCGGCGTCCTCATCATCACGGCGGTCGCGATCGACCAGTGGATTAGAAAGGTGGCAGGCTGATGGTTCAGGACCCCATTCTCAGCGCCCGCGGTCTCGTCAAGCGGTACGGCCGGGTAACCGCCCTCGACAACGCCGATTTCGATCTCTATCCCGGCGAGATCCTGGCAGTGATCGGCGATAACGGTGCCGGAAAATCCTCCATGATCAAGGCGATCTCCGGGGCCATCACCCCGGATGAGGGGGAAATCCGGCTGGAAGGAAAGCCGGTGCAGTTCCGTTCGCCCATCGAGGCCCGCAAGGCAGGTATCGAGACGGTCTACCAGAACCTCGCCCTGTCTCCGGCGCTGTCCATTGCCGATAACATGTTCCTCGGTCGCGAGCTGCGCAAGCCCGGCCCGATGGGCAAATGGTTCCGCAAGCTCGACCGTTCCGCCATGGAACGCTTCTCCCGCGACAAGCTGTCGGAGCTCGGCCTGATGACCATCCAGAACATCAATCAGGCGGTGGAAACCCTCTCGGGCGGCCAGCGGCAGGGCGTCGCCGTGGCGCGGGCCGCCGCCTTCGGCTCGAAGGTGATCATCCTCGACGAGCCGACGGCCGCCCTCGGTGTCAAGGAAAGCCGCCGCGTCCTCGAACTGATCCTCGATGTCCGCCGCCGAGGCATTCCCATCGTGCTGATCTCGCACAACATGCCGCACGTGTTCGAGGTGGCCGACCGGATCCACATTCACCGGCTGGGGCGCCGTCTTTGCGTCATCAACCCCAAGGACTACAGCATGTCGGATGCGGTCGCCTTCATGACCGGCGCGAAGACGCCTGCCGAACCCGTCGCCGCATGACTCCGGATGCTGAGGCCGTTGCGGCAACACTTCTCGCCGAAGCGAGAGACAGAAAGCGATTCCTGGTGGCGATCGCCGGGCCGCCGGGAGCCGGCAAGTCGACCTTCGTAGAGGAACTGGCGGAGGCACTGCGGGCTATCGGACAGCCCACGGCCGTCGTGCCCATGGACGGGTTCCACATGGACGACCGCGTCTTGCGGGAAAAAGATCTGGCGAGACGGAAGGGCGCGCCGGAGACCTTCGACCGGCGAGGTCTGGCGGACATTCTCCGAGCGTTGCGGAAGAACGAGGAGGAGGTACTGGTTCCTCTCTTCGACCGGTCCCGCGAACTCGCCATCGCCGCGGCACACGTAGTCGGGCTCGGCGACCGGATCGTTCTTGTCGAGGGCAACTATCTGCTTCTCGACCGGCCCGGCTGGGCGCAGATTGCGGATCTCTTTGACTGGTCCATCATGCTGATGCCGCCGGTGGAGGTGCTGGAGGAACGTCTCATGCGCCGCTGGCACGACCTCGGCCTGGACGATGCCGCTGCGCGGGCCAAGGTGCGGGAGAACGACCTGCCGAACGGCCTGCTGGTGCGGACGGCAAGCAGGAAGGCAGACCTCACGCTGTCCTAGCAGTCCCGTGAAGCCGGCATCCTTGCAGGGGAACCAGTCCCCTGCCGCGACTGCCAGGCGTTACAATTCTGGTCTACCAAAGCGGTACGTGCCGATTGACGTCCTTGTAGAGGAGGTAGCGGAAACGGCCGGGGCCACCCGCATAGCAGGCCTGCGGGCAGAAGGCGCGCAGCCACATGAAGTCTCCGGCTTCCACCTCCACCCAGTCCTTGTTAAGCCGGTAGACTGCCTTGCCCTCGAGCACGTAAAGGCCGTGCTCCATGACATGGGTTTCCATGAACGGGATCGTGCCGCCGGGCTCGAAGGTCACGATGTTGACATGCATGTCGTAGCGGACATCCGCCGGGTCGATGAAACGCGTCGTCGCCCATGTGCCGTCCGTATCCGGCATGGCGACCATCTGCAGCTCGCTTTCGTGCGTGAAGATCGGTGACGGCGGTTCGAGCCCGTCTACCGTCTGGAACGCTTTCCGGATCCAGTGGAAACGGGCGGCAGCAGAGGTTTGGTTATACAGGCGCCATCTTGCGCCCGCGGGAAGATAGGCGAAGGAACCCGCCCTCAGCTCATGCGCCTCCCCGTCCAGTTCCACCGTCATCTCGCCCTCCGTCATGAAGAGCGCAGCCTGGGCACGAGGATCCGGCTCCGGCCGCTCGCTGCCGCCGCCCGCCTCGACCTCCATGACATATTGCGCGAAGGTCTCCGAGAAACCGGTCAGCGGCCGGGAGATGATCCAGGCCCGCGTCTTTTCCCAGTGCGGCAGAACGCTGGTGACGATATCGGTCATCACGGAACGCGGGATGACGGCATAGGCGGTGGTGAATACCGCCTTGCTGGACAGCAGTTCCGCCTGCCCCGGAAGGCCGCCAAGTCTGGAAAAATAGGTATTCTCGCTCATCGTCGATCCGTTGCACTCTGAAGTCACCGGCTTGCTTACGACCGCCGTGAGCCCGGTGCAATCCCCGATAGACGGCGGGCTGCACCTAGGCTGTGCTGAGCACCCGTTCCCGTCTCCGCAGAAAACCCGGAACCTCTTCCGCGGGTATAGGCTTTCCAAAGAAATAGCCCTGGCCGATATCGCAGCCATGACTGACGAAATGGGCAAGCTGCCCATAGTCCTCCACTCCTTCCACGGTCGTCCGGGCATGGAGGCTGCGGCTGAGGCTCAGCATTGCCTGGATGATCTTCTCCGATCGCTCATCCTTGCCGCAGGTCGCCACGAAGCTCTTGTCGATCTTGATCTTGTCGAAGCGGAAGCGGGCAAGCTGCGAAAGGTTGGAGTATCCGGTGCCGAAGTCGTCGAGCGCGATCTGGATGCCGGCCGCGTTCAGGCTTTGCATGATCTGTTCCGCCAGGGCAGGATCCGCGATGAGCGCGTTTTCGGTGATCTCGATCTCCAGTCTTTGAGGCGGCAGGCCCGCCTTCCCGAGAATATCCAGGATACGGGCGGGAAGCATCCGATCCTCCATCTGCACGGGTGACAGGTTGAAGGAAAGAACCATCTCGTCGGACCAGGATTTTGCCGCTTCGCAGGCCTGGCGCAGGAGTTGCTGGAACAGCAAGGTGATCAGCCCGGTCTCCTCGGCCAGGGGGATGAAGACGTTGGGCGGCACCTGCTCGCCATCCTCATTCGTCCAGCGTGCGAGGGCTTCGAAGCCGCAGACGTCTCCCGTCCTCAGATCGACGAGCGGCTGATAGTGAACAGCGAGCCGATCCTGATCGATCGCGCGGCGGAGCTCACCTTCGAGCTTCGCCCTTCGGGCCACTTTCGCCTGCATCTCCGGTTCGAACAGAATGTAGTTGTTGGGACCTCGGCTCTTGGCCTCATAAAGAGCGATGTCGGAAACATGCGAGACCTCCTCCAGCGTGGCACCATGATCCGGCAAGCGCGCATAGCCGATGCTGGCCCCCACTTCGGCGGTAAGGCTGCCGATCCTAACGGGCCGGGTGATGGATTGGATGAGCAACTGCGCGAACCGCTCCTCCTTCTCCCGCGTCAGGTTCCTGCCGATCGCGATGAATTCGTCGCCGCCGAACCGGAAGACGCAGTCCTGCTCCGCCAGCGCGCAAATCCGCCGCGCGACCTCCTTGAGCAGGGCATCCCCACCCTGGTGCCCCATGAGGTCGTTGACTTTCTTGAAGCCGTCCAGATCTATGGAATAGACTGTTGCAGAGGAAGCTACGGCCTCTTCGTCATCGACCGCCGGCGACGCGACCGCGCAAAGGCCCTGCCGATCGAACGCATACCGGTTGGGCAGCTTCGTCAGATGATCATGAGTTGCGATATAGTCCGCACGCCGTTCCGCCTCGCGGCGCCGAAGCATCTCGTTCTTCATGTCGAGGATGCGAAGGACGGAGTAGACGAAGCTGATCAAGCCTGCGACGTTGGCCGTAATAAGCAGGATCACAGCCTTGTCGCCGCTGATGGCGCGCAGTTGCTCGACGATCTCGCTCCTGAAGGTGAACGCTGCACCCCACAGAACAAATGCAGCAAGGCAGGCGAACAAGAACTGTTTGCCCGCACGGCTTCTTAGAAACTCACGCATACCGCACACTCCACCCTCCAGTAACGGTATCAGCAATTGCTGAACGAGACGTTCACGGGGGAGTTGTATGGGATGAAGGGGAACCGGTCGCCACGCCGGGGGTTTCTCCTGATCTCAATCAAAGGAGATCATTCCATGTCCAATCACGACGACATTGCGAAGGTGTGGGAACTCATCGACCGGATCGGCTTCTGCATGCTGGCAACCCAGGATGGCCGGGACATCCGCTCGCGTCCCATGTCGGCCTACACGAAGAAGAATGACAACGCCATCTACTTCCTCACCGACCTCGCCAGCCACAAGGACGATGAAGTTGCCCGCTGGCCCAATGTCTGCCTCGCGTTCGCCGACACCAAGGGACAGAAATACGTCTCCGTCTCCGGCTCCGCGGAGATTTCCAACGATCGCGAGTTGATCCGCGAGATATGGTCTACGCCTGCCAAGGCCTGGTGGGAAAGTGCGGAAGACCCTTCCATCCGCGTCCTCAAGATCACGCCGTCCTTCGCCGAATACTGGGATAGTCCCGGCACCGTGATGAGCTATATCAAGATGGCTGCCGCCGCCGTTTCCAGCGCCAAGCCGGACATGGGCGAGAACGAAAAGGTCAGCCTGTAAGCGCAAGGACCGACCGGATCCGGCGCCTCGGCGCCGGACCCGGACACTTTTGAATTTTCCCGGCAGCATGCAACTTTTTCCCGTCCTCCACGTTCATTCGCCCGAACTCAGGGTACTGCAATGAACATGATGATCAGGACCAGCGACGTTCGCTGGCTTACTCCCGTGCGTGTCCGCATCGGCTACGGATTTCCGGAAACCATCAGAACTCCGCACGAAGCGCTCAGCTATCTCCACTACCGCTGGCCGGCGGTCGATGGCGACCACTACCGCCAGGCGAAGGTGCTCTGCGCTGAAGCCGTCGAGCACCCTGGACTGACAGAGGCAGCCCGCGAAGCCTTCCTGCACGCCTGCATCGAGGCAAAGATGCTGGATGAGGCTCCCTCTCAGATGCCGTTGACGGCCAGATAGACCGCGTAGAGGCTGTGGGTCGCCGTGATGAACAGGCAGTTGCGGCGCGCGCCCCCGAAGGCGACGTTCGCGACCACCTGCGGCACCCTGATCTTCCCGAGAAGCTTTCCTTCGGGGGAGAAGCAGTGCACGCCGTCGCCGGCGCTGGTCCAGACATTGCCCTCCACGTCAACACGGAAGCCGTCCGGCAGGCCATTGTCCACATCGCAGAAGACGCGGCCGTTGGCCAGCCGGCGCCCGTCGATCACGTCGAAGACGCGGATATGGCGCGGCGCCCTGACGTCGTGGCTGGATGCAGAATCGGCGACGTAAAGCTTTGTCTCATCGGGAGAAAAGGCCAGGCCGTTTGGCTGCCCGAAATCGGTGACCACCGCCTCCAGTTCGCCCGTCCTGGGATCCAGGCGGTAGACGTTGCGGGTTTCCTGCTCGGGTTCCGCCTTGTAGCCTTCGTAATCGGACATAATCCCGTAGGTGGGATCGGTGAACCATATGCTGTCGTCGGAGCGGACCACGACGTCGTTCGGGGAGTTCAGGCGCTTTCCCCGATACCTGTCCGCCAATACCGTCAACGAGCCGTCCAACTCCGTGCGGACCACACGCCGCCCGCCATGCTCGCAGGAAAGGAGCCGTCCCTGCCGGTCTCGGGTATTGCCGTTAACGAAGTTGGAGGGAGCGCGAAAGACCGAGACGCCGCCTCCCGGCACCCAGCGCAGCATGCGCTCGTTTGGAATATCGCTGAATATCAGGCATTGCGTATCGGCGAACCATACCGGGCCCTCGGCCCAGCGGCAGCCGGAATAAAGCTCCTCGAGGGCCGAACTTGCGACCGTCAGCCGTCGGAACCGTTCGTCATGGATTTCGTAGATGGAGTTCGTCTGCGGCATGGATACTGTCCCGTTCGAGGGATGAGGGAAGGTGGTCAACGGGTCGCCTGCTTTCCGCCGGCGGCCAGGATGACTGCGATGATGATAAAACCGGTGAGGATGAGGCGGATGCCCGCGCCGAAGCCGTAGGTGTTCAGCATAGACACCACCAGGAACATGAAGAGCGATGCACCCCAGATCCCCGGAACATTGGAGTTGCCGCCGGCCACCGCCGTACCACCGATCACGACGACGGCGATCGACATCAGCAGGTATTCGGCGCCCATGTTGAGTGCCGCCCCGCCGGAAAAGCTTGCGAGCAGGTAACCGCAGATCGCAGCCAGCACGGCGCAGAGCACATAGGTGACGAAACGGGTGCCGTCGACGGGGATACCAGCCATCCGGGCAGCGAAGGGACTCTGGCCGATCGCAGCGATCCAGCGACCATAGATCGTCTTTTCCAGGAGCACCCAGGCGACGAACGACAGGAGGAGAGCCACAAGCGCCACGTTCGGGATGCCGAAGGTATAGGCGGTACTGAAGCTCGCCAGGGTTTCCGGCGGCTTGATGCGCAGGCCGCGGTTCGCCCAGATCGCTGTCGACTGCACGATGAAGCTCATCGACAGCGTCGCGATGATCGGCGGGATGCGCAGCAGCTTGATCAACGCGAAATTGCAGACGCCGATCGCGATCCCGATCAGGATCGAGACGAGAAGACCGGCGAGGATCATCCCGTCCTGCACGTCCATCAGCTTGAGCGCGAGGGTGCCGGACAGCGTCATGTTGGCCGGCACCGAAAGATCGATGTTGCCGGGTCCGAGCGTGATGACGAACATCTGGCCGATGCCGACGATGACGGAGAAGGCGGCAAACGTCAGCGCCGCCTGCGACAGACCGACAGAACTCGCCCCGCCGGTAAAGAGCACGGTGACGATCCACACGAGGGCGGTCGCAGCGAAAGACCAGATCCAGGCCTTGCCGAACAATGCACGGGTCGCTGTCATCGGTTGTTCTCCCGCTTTTCCAGCCGGTTCAGGAGCAGGCGGAGCGCCAGCACGACGATCAGGATCGCGCCCTGGGCGCCGATCTGCCAGTCCGGCGAGATGCGCATGAAGGACAGGAAGGAGCCGGCGAGTGTCAGCGTCAATGCGCCGATCACCGCGCCGATCGGAGAGATGCGTCCGCCGACGAATTCGCCCCCGCCGAGAATGACACCGGCGATCGACAGCAGCGTGTAGCGAAGCGCGATGTTGGCATCTGCCGCGGTCGTCAGGCCGACGAGGGCAATGCCGGACAAGACGCCGAAGAAGCCCGCAAGGCCGTAAGCGGCGGCGCGGACGCCCACCACGGACCAACCCGCCCGCTCCACCGACCGCGCATTGCCGCCGACGCCGCGGATCAGCACGCCGAACGAGGAGCGCATGACGAGCAGGTGGGTTAGAACCGCAATGACGATGCTGGCGACAATCGCCATGGGCACATAAGGAGGCTTGGAGGTCATCAGCCACCGTGCCCAGCCCGGCGCCTCTCCGCCCGGCGATGGCAGCATCAGCACCGCGAGACCTCCCCAGACGAAGCTCATGCCGAGCGTGACCACGATGGAGGGAAGCTGCCGCACGTAGATGACGATCCCCATGAGGGCATAGGCCGCGACAGCTCCAAGCAGGATGAGCACGCCGAGCGCCGGTGACGACTGCAGGAAGGTCGCCGTGACGCAGGCCGTGAAGCTGACGAAGGTACCCATCGAAAGGTCGAGGTCGTTGACCGCCATGATGAGCATCTGGGCGATCGTGGCGAGCGCGATCGGCACCGCGAGGTTGAAGAGCAGGTTGAGGCCGGTATAGCTCATCGCCCGCGGCTGCATATAGAAGACGGCAACCAGCAGCACAGCGAGCGATGCAGCCGGGATGATCATGCGGATGGTGCCGGATGACAGTCTCATGCCGCCTCCCCTCCGGCGAACGACGCCGCCAGAACATTGGCTTCAGTAATCTGGTCTCCGACCAGTTCGGCCGCGATCGCACCGTCACGGAAGACATAGACCCGATCGCAAAGCCGGATTTCGTCCATCTCGGTCGAGTACCAGATGAACGTGCGGCCTGCCGCCGCCTCCGCCCGCAGGATCTCGTAGACTTCCTGTTTGGTCCCCACGTCGACGCCACGCATCGGATCGTCCATCAACACAATCCGTGCAGTCGTCGCGAGGGCGCGGGCAAACAGTACCTTCTGCTGGTTCCCGCCCGAAAGTGATAAAATGGGATTGTGCATGTCCGGGGTGCGGATCTCGATCCGCTTCTTCCAGGTGTCGCTGAGGCCATCTTCAAGCGCCGGATCGACCATGGAGCGTGAAGACAGAGCCTTGAGCGAAGAGATGCTGAGGTTCCTGCGGATGCTCCACAACGAGAACGTTCCGTTCAGGGCACGGTCTCCGGCAACGAAGGCCATCTTGGGCTCGCGCGCCGGCCACCAGTTGCTGTTGGCGGACAAATAGAGATCGAGCAGGGCTTCCGTCTGCCCGTGACCGCCAAGCCCGGCGAGGCCGATGATCTCGCCGCTGAAGGCTTGAAGCCCGAGCTGCGAGCCATGTCGCGCCTCCATGGACAGGATCGGCTCGCGGGCCTTCTCCTTCGCCGTCCGCTGAAAGCCGTGTTCGCGCACCACGCTGCCCATGGTCTCGACCAAGCGGCGGGTATCGAAGTCGGTTGCCGGCCTGTCTGCGACCACCTTGCCGTCTTTCATCACGACGATCCGGTCGCAGGTGGAAAGGATTTCCCCGAGGATATGCGAGATGAGAAGTACCGATCCGCCCGCCGCCACGAAGCGCCGGACATAGGTCATCAACTGCGCCGCCAGCCCCGCATCGAGCGAGGAGGTCGGCTCGTCGAGGATGACCAGCCTCGGTCGCTCGGTACACGCCGCGAAGCTGATGGCGATCTCCACCATCTGGCGCTCGGCGATGGAAAGGTCTTCCACGGTGCTGTCGCAGTCGATGCGGTGGCCGGGGAATATCTCGTCGAGTTGCCCAGAGACCAACGACAGGCCCCTGCGTCGCCAGCCGAAGCCCTTGAGGTCGCCGTGCATGACGCGCACGTTCTCCGTCACCGTCAGGTTCGGGCAAAGCGAAAGTTCCTGGAAGACGCAGCGGACGCCGCTGGCGCGCGCGGCGGCAATGCCATGATACCCAGCCGCACCTCCATAGCTGACAGTGCCTTCCTGCGGGCTGAGGCCGCCATTGATGACGTTGACGATGGTCGACTTGCCGGCGCCGTTGTGGCCGACAAGGCCGACACATTCGCCTGCCCGGAGCACCAGATCGGCGCCGTCGAGCGCCTTGACCGCTCCAAAGGCGACCTTGATGCCGCGGGCGGCCACCACCTCTTCTCTCATCACTGCTTCATTCATGGAGACGCTGTCTTGCCTTGCGGTTCTGTGACAGGAAGCACCGGACGCGGCTCGGCATGAACCGCATCCGGAGCTCGGGAGGAGGAGCTTTGCTCCTTACATGGCCGCGCCGATGACCTTCTGGGCATCCTCGAGCGAATATTCGACGTTTGCGACGCCACCCTTCTCGGTCTTTTCGAGATTGGCTTCGAGGTTGTCCTGGTCGATCCGAAGGAAGGGCACAACGAGGTCCTTCTTCACATCTTTGCCGTCGAGGATCTGCTGAGCGACCCAGAAAGCGAGCGTCGAGACGCCCGGCGCGATCGACACCGACATGGTCTCGTAGCCGTTGGCATCCTTCTGCTGCTTCCACCACAGAAGCTCGTCCTCGCGGTTGCCCATCACGATGGTCGGGATCGGCCGATTTGCGGCGGCAAAGGCCTGAGCTGCGCCGTAGCCGTCACCACCCTGAGTCACGACGGCCTTGATTTCGGGCAGGCTTGGCAGGATGCCGGCAACCGCGCGCTGCGCCACGTCCTGGGCCCAGTCACCGTTTACGGATCCGACGATCTTGAACTGCGGGTTCTTTTCGACACCTGCCTGAATGCCAGCATGGATTTCATCATCCACCGAGACGCCTGCAAGTCCGCGAACCTCGAGAAGATTGCCACCTTCCGGCATCTTCTTAGCGAGGTATTCGATCTGGCTCTCGCCCATCGCCTTGAAGTCGACGGCGATGCGCCAGGCGCAGGGCTCGGTGACGATGCCGTCGAATGACACGACGACCATGCCCGCATCACAGGCCTCCTTCACCGCGCCGTTCAGCGCGGTCGGGGATGCGGCGTTGATGACGATGGCATCATAGCCCTGCAGGATGAGGTTCTGGATCTGCGCGGCCTGCTCGGTCGCCTGGTTCTCCGCCGTGGTGAACGCATCGGCCGCAGCGACGACGCCGTTGCTCACGGCTTCCTTGGTAATCTTGTCCCAGCTGGTGAGCATCGCCTGACGCCAGGAATTGCCGGCATAGTTGTTGGAAAGCGCGATCTTCTTATCCGCCGTCTCGGCCGAGACGGACAACGGTGCGGCTACGCATACGATGGCGATGGATGCCAGAAGCATCTTCTTGATGGTCATGGTATTCCTCCCTCTTGCCCTGCGGGCTCATCACGGGGCTACTCCTCAAGAGCCCGCGAATTGATGTTGCACTGGCGTTCCCACGCTCAGTAAAAGAAGAATGAAGGAGATGCCTGCTCTTGCAAAGGTGCATCCAAGCAACAGAAATGCGGATCAGCGCGCAAAATATGCGGGATCCCGCAAGACAAGCGACAAGCTGTGGCGCTTAATCAGGTGGGAAGCACCACGGCAACCCGATCCGCCGACGGCTGGGAGGACGTCCGCATGCTCAACACCGCGCGAAGCCCGCTCTTCGATCATTACCTCGGCATCTCCCGCCTGCTCGCCGGCCAGCTCGATTTCAATTCCATCATCCAGGCGGTCGCGGTCGAGATCGGCCACATCATCCCGCACGACCATCTGGACGTCTGTATCAAGATGCTCGATGGCAAGTACCACATCGCCTACGAAAGCGGCCTGGAAACGGCTTGGAGCAAACAGCCTCCGGCCCTCCTGACCGGCAGCCCGATCCGCAGCCTCTTGTCCGGGGAGGTAGGCCACCTGCTCTCAGGCAATGCCTGCGACGACCCCCGCTTCCACTTCGACGGCGCCTTCTCCAGCCCGATCATCGCGCTCTCCTTGCGCAGCCGCCTGCACGTCCCGCTCAGGGTGCAGGGCGACATCATCGGCGCTTTGAGCTGCTCGAGCCACCAGCCGGATTTTTACACGATGCAGGACGTGGAGAACGCACGCTCCATCGCGGATCTCCTGGCACCCTATTTCTTTGCCTTGCGGGCAGCCGAACAGGCGAAGAGGTCTGCCGTGGTGGAGACGGAAGCTCGCGCTCGCGAGGAAGGCTTGCGGCTCGGAGCGCTGAAGCTGACGGAGGCGCTAGAGGCCGAACGCCAGCGGATCGGCATGGACCTGCATGACCAGACGCTGGCCGATCTCACGCGGCTCGCGCGGCGCATGGAGCGCCTGACGCATCTGCCGGATGTCCCTGGCGATGCGCTGGAACCGCTGTTCCGCAGCCTGCAGCACTGCATGCACGACCTCCGGCAGATCATCGAGGAAGCCAAGCCTTCGGTGCTGCACCTGTTCGGCGTCGCTCAGGCCATCGAGAACCATCTTGAGCGCTCCGTCCGAGACAGCGGCCTGCCGATCGACTGGCAGGTGGTCGATGACGGCGACGGCAAGCTCGATGCGCTGGAGCAGACCGTCACGATCGCGCTGTTCCGCATCGTTCAGGAGGCCGTCAACAATGCCATCCGTCACGCCCAGCCGTCACGGGTCGAAGTTCAGCTCCACTGTGGCTACAGCGAGGTCGTCATCACCGTGACCGACGACGGCACCGGCATCGGCGATCCGCACGAGCGGATCGGTCATGGCATCGACAACATGCGCACGCGCGCCCGGCTGATCGGCGCCCGCTTCGAGATCGGCAACAGTGCCGATGGTCCCGGCACCGGCGTCAAAGTCACCCTGCCGCTTCGCCGCGCCGGCCGGCGCAAGGATCAATAGAGAGACCGATGGAAATCCTCATCGTCGAAGACGACCCCCTGCACCGCTCCTACCTGCACGATGCCGTGCGCGCCGCGCTTCCGGAATGTGACACCGTACTGGAGGCCGAGAACGGCCGTGTCGGCGAAAGCCTCGCCCGCCAGCACCGCTCCGCCCATATCGTCATGGACCTGCAGATGCCGGAGCGCAACGGCATCGAGGCTGCCCGTACGATCTGGAAGGAGCGGCCCGATACCCGCATCCTGTTCTGGTCCAATTATGCGGACGAAGCCTATGTGCGAGGGGTCTCGCGGATCGTGCCGGAAGGGGCGGCCTATGGCTACGTCCTCAAGTCGGCCTCCGACGACCGGTTGCGGCTGGCGCTGCGCAGCATCTTTATGGAGGCGCAATGCGTCATTGACCGCGAAGTGCGTGGCATGCAGCAGAAAAGCCTCGGCCACATCAATGGCTTTACCGATGTCGAGTACGAGATCCTGATCGACATCGCGCTCGGGCTGACGGACCGGATGATCGCCAGGCGCCACAACCTGTCGCTGCGCAGCGTGCAGAACCGCCTGCAGCAGCTCTACGAGAAGCTCAACGTCTATCAGCGCGTGGGCGACGACGGCGAGGAGGGCCGCTACAACCTGCGCAGCCGCGCCGTGGCCGTGGCGCTTCTGCGCAAGCTCATCAATTACAGCGCGCTGGAACGGGCGGAAGCCGAACTCAACGACTGGCTCGGCGCGAAATGAGAAACGCCGCGGTTTCCCGCGGCGTTCCTAAAGAGAGGCTAGATCAGGAGAAGGTGAGCGGCCGCTCGCCCTGCTCGTCCCGGATCCAGGTCGGAAGCCCGATCCGGTTCAGGATGTCGAGGAACGGCTTCGGCGGCAGTTCCTCCACGTTGGCCATCTTCTTCACATCCCATTCCCCAGTCGCCACGAGCATGGCGGCGGCGACCGGCGGCACGCCCGCCGTATAGGAAATGCCCTGGCTGCCGACTTCGTTGTAGGCTTCCTTGTGGTCGGCGACATTATAGATGAACACCGTCCGCTCCTTGCCATCCTTGATGCCCTTCACGAAGTCGCCGATGCAGGTCTTGCCTTCGTAATCGGGCGCGAGCGAAGCCGGATCGGGCAGGCACGCCTTGACGACCTTGAGCGGCACCACTTCCGAACCATCCGCCAGCTTCACCGGCTGCTCCGAAAGAAGGCCGATGTTCTTCAGCACCGTGAACACGTTGATGTAGTGGTCGCCGAAGCCCATCCAGAAACGGACGTCCGCTCCGTCCATGTTCTTTGCCAGCGAGTGGACCTCGTCATGGCCGCAGAGATAGGCGCGGCGCGTACCGACGACCGGCAGGTCGTAGTCCTTGCCGATCTCGAACATCTTGTTGACCTTCCATTCGCCACCCTGCCAAGAATAGACCACGCCGGTGAACTCCCGGAAATTGATCTCCGGGTCGAAGTTCGTGGCGAAGTACTTCCCATGACTGCCGGCGTTGATGTCGACGATATCGACGTCCGTCACCTTGTCGAGGTATTCGTCCTTCGCAAGGCGGGCATAGGCATTGACGACGCCGGGGTCGAAGCCCGCGCCGAGGATGGCGGTGATGCCCTTCTCCTCGCACTCTGCGGCCCGCTTCCATTCATAGTTTCCGTACCACGGCGGCGTTTCGCAGATCTTGTTCGGCTCTTCGTGGATCGCGGTATCGATATAGGCGACGCCCGTATCCATGCAGGCGCGCAGCACCGACATGTTGAGAAAGGCGGTGCCGACATTGATGACGATCTCGGACTTCGTCTTGCGGATCAGATCCTTGGTTGCCTCGATGTCGAGCGCATCCAGCGCATGCGCTTCCAGCACGCCCGGCTGCTTCATCGCCTTCTTCTCGTGGACGGAGGCGATGATGGCGTCGCACTTCGACCTGGTGCGCGATGCGATATGAATATCGCCCAGCACGTCGTTGTTCTGGGCGCACTTGTGCGCCACCACCTGGGCGACGCCGCCGGCGCCGATGATGAGGACGTTCTTCTTCATGATGGGGACCAACTCCTTGTGTCCAATCGTCAGAAGCCTCAGGAGAGGCTTTGTTCGTAGTCCGCGTAGCTGAACTCGCGCACCGATCTGATGCTGCCATCCAGTTCCCGGATGGCGATTGCCGGCATTTTCACGCCGTTGAACCAGTTTTTCTTGACCATCGTATAACCGGCGGCGTCCTGGATGGAGATCCGGTCGCCCACCTTCAACTCGTTCCGGAAATCGAACTCGCCGAAGACGTCGCCCGCCAGGCAAGATTTGCCGCAGACCATGTAACGATGTGGTCCCTGGTCAGGGGAGATCTTCGCGCTTTCACGGTAGATGAGAAGATCCAGCATGTGCGCTTCGATGGACGAATCCACCACGACAAGATCCTTGCCGTTGTAAAGTCTGTCGAGCACCGTCACTTCGAGCGTGGTCGACTTGGTGATCGAGGCCTCGCCCGGTTCCAGGTAGACCTGGACGCCATGGTCACCCGCAAAGCGCTTCAGACGCTCAACGAAGCTGTCGATCGGATAGTCCTCGCCGGTGAAATGGATGCCGCCGCCGAGGCTCACCCACTCCGCCCTTGCCAGCAGGGACCCGAACCTCTCCTCGATCTGACCAAGCATGCGGTCGAAGAGACCGAAATCCTTGTTCTCGCAGTTGTTGTGGATCATGAAGCCGGTGATCATGTCCATGATCGGCTCGACCTTCGAGACGTCCCATTCACCGAGCCGCGAGAAGGGTCGGGCCGGGTCGGCAAGATCGAAGCTGGACGACGACACCCCCGGGTTCAGGCGCAGGCCACGCACGATGCCGGAGGACTGGCTCTCGAAACGCTGCAACTGGCCGATCGAATTGAAGATGATCTTGTCCGCATGGCTGACCACCTCGTCGATCTCGTAGTCGGCATAGGCGACGGAGTAGGCATGCGTTTCCTTGCCAAACCGCTCGTGGCCGAGGCGGACCTCGTTCAAGGACGAGGAGGTCGTGCCGTCCATGTAGTCGCGCATGAAGTCGAACACGGACCAGGTGGCAAAGCATTTCAGCGCGAGCAGCGCCTTTGCACCGGACGCTTCGCGCACATGGGCGATCTTCTCCATGTTGCGGAGCAACTTGGACTTGTCGATCAGATAGTAGGGGGTCTGGATGCCGCTGGCCACGCCGAACCTCAGAGCTTGCTCATAAGAAAGGGGGCGAATACCCCGGATCGGCTGCAGACTCAACCCGAAGAGGACGTTAGTCGCGACGTGGTGCCGGAGAAATGATTCCGGCCGTCACCGGAATCCGAACCAGCCTTGGGAATGGCCCTCCGGATGGCCACTCCCAAGGCTTATAACTGGCCAGCCGGTCAGCCGGCGGGCGTGAGGGTCATGGAGGTCCCCGTCGCGGCGACATTGAGGCCCAGTTGTCCCTGGACGCTGACCGTCTGCAAATGGATGGATCCGGACGTACCGCCGATGAGGATGTTGGCGCCGATGCCGGCGCCCACGGTGGCCTCGGCCGTCGCACCCTGGTAGAGGCCGCCGAGCGATCCCGTGTGGTAGCCTGCCGTAGGCGCGAAGACGGCCCATACCATCCTGCCGCGCGTGGTGAAGCCGAGGTCGATTCCCATCTTGCGGATGGCGCCGGTATAGGCATCCCGGCTCTCGCCGTCCGTGGAGGTGAAGACGCAACTTACCTCCTTGGCCGATCCCAATACGTAGCCGACACCGCCGCCGATATCGCAGGTGAGGTAGCCGATCTTCACACCGTTGCGGGCGTCCATCTCGTAGACAGGCGCCGGATCCTCATAACGCACGGCGTCGGCCGCCAGGGCCGCCGAAGCGCCTGCCGATGCCATGGTCGCAGAAAGAACGGACGCGATAAACTTCTTCATCTGTAGTCTCCTTGTTAAACGCCCCCGCAC
The DNA here is from genome assembly GCF_902153245.2 of Pseudorhizobium endolithicum. Classification (GTDB taxonomy): domain Bacteria; phylum Pseudomonadota; class Alphaproteobacteria; order Rhizobiales; family Rhizobiaceae; genus Neorhizobium; species Neorhizobium endolithicum. Next base: position 78,490 of record NZ_CABFWF030000012.1, on the reverse strand, counting down.
GCGCCCAGAGGAGCACATGCGATTTTCAGTTGGAGGGAACGATTGTGATGGCAGAATGATCCAAAGGAGGCAGATAACGGATCGTTAACATTTATTTCAGCCGCTGCCATGATTGGTGCGGCTATGCCAGTTCCAGGCCGAGCGGATGATGTCTCCGAGACCGTATTGCGGCTGCCAGCCCAGTACCTCGCGCGCCTTGTCGTTGTTGGCAACGAGGGAGGTGGAGTCGCCGTCTCGCCGTCCGACATATTCGACCGAAAACGGCCGTCCGGACACTTCGGAAATGGCACCGACCAGTTCCTTCACCGTGGTGCCTGTTCCGGTTCCCAGATTCAGTTCGACCGTTTCGCCACCTCCGAGGAGGTAGTCGACCGCACGAACATGGGCATCTGCGAGGTCGAGGACATGGATGTAGTCGCGGACACAGGTGCCGTCCCGCGTGTCATAGTCGTTGCCGAACACCTTGAAACCGTCCCGACGACCGAGAGCCGCCTCGATGGCAAGCGGGACGGCATGCGTTTCCGGCGTATGCCATTCCCCGATCCGCCCCTGCGGATCGGCCCCGGCCGCATTGAAGTAGCGCAGCATGACCGAACGCAGCCCCTTGTAGCGATCATAGTCCTTCAGCGCCTGCTCGATGATCCACTTGGTGCGCCCGTAGGGGTTGATCGGCGCCTGCCGGTGGGTTTCATCCATCGGCACCCGCTCAGGCAGGCCATAGGTGGCGCAGGTGGATGAGAACACGAAGGCATCCAAGCCTGCGGAAAGCGCGGCGCCGAGCAGCGTGAGAGCGCCGGTGACGTTGTTGTCGTAGAAGGCAGCCGGATCCCTGACGGATTCGCCGACCTCGATCAGCGCAGCGAAATGCAGGACGGCGTCGGGCCGATGCTTTGCGAAAACCTCGTCGAGCCGCTGCCGGTCGCGGATGTCCCCTTCCTCCAGCGGCCCCCATCGCACGAACTCCGCATGGCCATTCGAGAGATTGTCGAAGACGATCGGCTGATAGCCGCGCTCCGCGAGCACGAGGCATGTATGCGAGCCGATATAGCCGGCTCCGCCAACCACCAGCACCTTTTTCTGCGTCATCCAGGCTCCCTCTCGGACAGGTTCGAACAGCCGCACTATAGACCGGGTGGAGACGATGGAAATAAGGCAGAGGTCGGATCGTTACCGGCTGCTGAACGCAAAGACGGCGCGGGAGCGCCGCGCCGTCTTCAATCTCTTCTCCGGATCGATCAGCCTTCGCGTTCGCCTGTGAAGTTGAGCAGCAGCTGGAAGATGTTGACGAAGTTCAGGTAGAGCGACAGCGCACCGAAGACGGCGATCTTCTGCTGCGCTTCCTGGTCGAAGTTCTCCGCATACTGTTCCTTGATGTTCTGCGTGTCCCAGGCCGTCAGGCCGACGAACACGACGATCCCGATCACCGAGATGGCGAACTGCAGCGCGCTCGACCCGAGAAAGATATTCACGACGGATGCGATGACGACGCCGATCAGGCCCATGATCAGGAAGGAGCCGAACTTCGACAGGTCACGCTTGGTGACGTAACCGTAGAGGCTCGTGGCGCCGAACATCGTGGCGGCGATGAAGAAGGTGCGGGCGATGCTCGCGCCGGTGAAGACGAGGAAGACCGAGGCGAGCGACAGGCCCATGACGGCGCAGAAAGCCCAGAAGGTCATCTGCGCGGTCGATGCCGACATCGTCTGGATGCGGAACGAGAAGAAGAAGACGAAGGCGAGCGGCGCCAGCATTACCACCCACTTGAGCGGCGACTGGAAGATCGGCACGTAGAGCGCCGGGGTGTTGCCGACGATGAAGGCGACGATGCCGGTGACAACGAGCCCGAGGCCCATGTAGTTGTAGACGCGCAGCATGTGCTGGCGCAGCCCCTCGTCGAACAGGGCCTGCGACTGTGCCGCCTGATAGCCGAAGCGGGGCGGGATGGTGTTCATGCGTTTCTCCTCAGGTTAGTAAAGTTTTTTGGCAAGCTGTTCCGCCTGCCGTTGAATATCGGAATCGCCGTCGTTCGCGACGAGCGCATAGGCGACCTCTCCCGCTTGCCAGTAGGATGCCTCCGTTCCGTCGATGCGAGCGACCGTGACCGGCTGCACGGAGAAGCGGCCCGGCCTGACGGCAAAAAGCGACAGCCGGCTTTGATCGTCACGGAGTATGGCCATCTCGACGCTCGGCCCGAAGGCGGACGGAAAGATCTGCATGTCCGTGACGTCCCAATCCTGCGGAAGCTCCGGCATCACGATGCCAGTCGCCGCCCGAACCTCCGCGGGATCGAATCCCGATATTGCACGCCGGGAAATCTGCTCCCGCAGCATCGCCGTACTGTGGGCGCGGACGGCCTCCTCGACGAAGGCGGGTACAGGCACCGATGCCACCACCTGGCGCGGCGAAAAGGGCTCAAGATAGGCATTGGCCGTCCAGCCCAGGCTGACCAGTGCCACGGCAGCCGCCATTCGCTGTATCGCCCTGAAGAGCCGCCGGTTGGAAAGGGCACCCTGGAGGCGGCGCGCGGCCTCGCGGGTTTCGGCTCGGCCGTGGACGTCGTTGCGCGCAAGCGCCAGCCGCAGCTCTCCCCTCACGCGGAGATCGGCCATGACGCGGGCGGCAGCCTCGGGATGCTCGGAAAGGTACGCCTCGACCTCGATCCGCCTGCCGACATCAAGCTGGTCGTCGATATAGGCATCAAGATCTCCGGCAACGATCGGATCAGTCATTTTCATCTTTACCGCCTCCGATGACCTTGAGATGGGAGTTCCGCCGCAGGTCTGCAGAATCCTGCTCGAGAGCCCGCAGTTTTTCTCTCGCACGCGAAACTCGTGACATCAGCGTTCCGATGGGTATGCCAAGCGCCTCGGCCGCCTCCTGGTAGGACAGTCCTTCGATCGCCACGAGATGAAGCGCATCCCGTTGCTCATCCGGCAGACGAAAAAAGGCCCCCCGCAGCTGCCGGAGCCGCACCGTATGCTCCGGATTGGAGGAATCATCGGCCTGCGCAAGATCGGCCGCCGCAGCCGCTTTCCGGCGCTGCGACCGGGATTGCCGAAGCCGGTCTATGTAGGTGTTGTGGACGATCGACAGCAGCCAGTTCCTCAGGTTCCCGCCCGTCCGGAACGTCTGTTTCTTCTCGTAAGCCCGGACCAGCGCGTCATGAACGAGATCCTCCGCCTCGTCGCCGTCGCGTGCGAGCGAGCGAGCGTAGCGCCGGAGCGCGGCCAACTGGCCTATGACGTCGAAGGGGTCTCTGCCTGAGTTCATGCCCTGATATACGTCTTGCGGCGCCTTCCTATTCCACGCAGACTGCAAAATATTTCTGCAGCGGCCGATCAAGCGTACTCCTCTGGTTGTCCGACAGCTTGACCCTGCTACGGTTTTCGCGGATGGACGACGAAAACCTTGCACGTGCAGTCTGAAGAAGGAGGAAACATTCATGAACATACTCATCGGGCGCTTTGCCGCCCTCGGTTTGGCTGCATCCACTCTTTGGACCGGCGGCGCTCTTGCCCAGAGTACCGAAGTAAAGATCGCTTACGCCCTGGCGCGGGAATCGCATTACGGCGCAGCCGCCGACGGCTGGGACAAATATGTCACCGAGACCAGCGGCGGCCGGTTCACCTTCACGCACTTCCCCTCCTCCGCTCAGGGCGGCGAGCGCGAGGTCATCGAGGGCCTGCAGCTCGGCACCGGCGTCCAGGCCGTCGTCGTTTCCTCGGGCGCACTGTCGAACTTCGTGCCGGAGATCGGCGTGACGGACATTCCCTTCCTGTTCCGCGATCTCGGTCACGCGCGTGCCGTGCTCGACGGTCCGATCGGCCAGGACATCCTCTCGAAGTTCACCGACCGGCAGTTGATTGCGCTCGCCTGGGGCGAGCAGGGCTTCCGCCACATTACCAATAACCGCCAGCCCATCGAGAAGCCCGAGGATCTTGCCGGCCTGAAGATCCGGACCATGGAAAATCCCGTCCACATCACCGCCTTCGAGACGGCTGGTGCCGCCCCCACGCCGATGTCGTGGCCGGAGGTCATTCCCGCTCTGCAGCAGGGCGCCATCGACGGACAGGAAAACCCCCTGTCGGTCATCGTGTCAGCCAAGCTCTGGGAAGTGCAGAAGTACCTGACGGTTTCGGGACACGTCTATTCCCCCGCCATGCTGATCGTCTCGCCTACCTTCTGGGACAGCCTGTCGGAAGAGGACAAGAAGATCTTCGCTGACGGAGCGCTCAAGGGCAAGGAAGCCATGCGCGCCTTCGTCGACAACTCCGAGAAGAACGGCGTGGAAACCGCCAAGCAGGCGGGGATGCAGGTGAACGTGCTAAGCGACGAGCAGAAGGCGCAGTTCCAGAAGGCGATCCAGGCCGCGTACGACCAGTACTACGAGACCTTCTCCAAGGACCTGATCGACCAGATCATCGCCACGAAATGATCTTCGAGGGGCCTCGCAGGATTGCGGGGCTCCTTCCGACGGGAGACCGGAAAATGCTGATACGCAAGGCGGAAATGATCTTCGTCGAGGCCAATCGCTGGGCGATGATCGGGATTCTGTCGGCCATGGCGGTTCTCGTATTCCTGAACGTGTGCCTCCGTTACTTCACCAACCACTCCATCACCTGGTCGGACGAGGTATCGCGTCATCTGATGATCTGGCTGACCTTCATCGGCGCAGGCCTGACGCTCCGCCACGGAGGTCTTGTCGCGATCGACAATCTGCAGGCCACGCTGGGCGGGCGATCGGCGCGCGCGCTCCGCGCTCTGGTGGCCCTCATCATGATCGCCTTCTTCCTGACGATGATCTGGGCCGGAAAGATCTATGTGGAACGGACGATGTTCCAGACGACGCCGTCGACCAGGATCCCCTTCGGCTACATCTACCTCGCCATGCCCATCGGTTTCGGGCTGCTTATCGCCCACCTTCTGCTGGTCCTTAGAACCTACCTTCTCGGCGGAATGGGCGCTCTCCAGCAAGGGGAAGACGTTCCGCCGGTTGCGGGTTGACGTCGCACCCTCCCCATCACGCCCAGCCGAAGACGCCGGAACACCATGATCATCATCCTCTTCGCCTCGTTCTTCATCCTGCTGGCCCTCGGCGTGCCGGTCGCCTTCACGCTGGCCATTGCCACCTGGCTCGCCGTCGTGCTCGGCAGCAACTATCCGCAGATCGTGGTGATCAAGGAGATGTTCACCGGCGTGGACAGTTTCCCGCTCCTGGCCGTACCCTTCTTCATTCTCGCGGCTGAACTGATGACCGGCGGCGCGCTGACCCATCATCTCCTGCGACTGGCCTCCCAGTTCGTCGGCAGGGCCCGCGGCGGCCTGGGCTATGCGAGCATCATCTCCACAACGCTGTTTGCCGGAATCTCGGGTTCGGCTCTCGCCGCTGCCGCCGGGCCTGGCGCGATGTCGAGCCGCATGATGGAAAAGAGCGGCTACGACAAGCGGTATGCCTCCGCTCTCGCGGCGGCGGTCGCGGTCGTCGATCCCATCATCCCGCCCTCCATCACCATGATCATCTATGCGCTGCAGGACCAGCGGGTCTCCGTGGGCGGCCTATTCCTGGCAGGCGTCGTTCCGGGCCTGGTCATTTCGGCGGCGATGTGCGTCGTGAACTTCTACATCTCCCGCAAGCGCAACTATCGCTCCATGGACATCCGGCCGAGCGTGAAGGAGATGGCGGCGAACACGCTCTATGCCGTCCCTGCCCTGGCCCTCATCGTCATCGTCGTCGGCGGCATCCGCCTCGGCTGGTTCACGCCCACCGAAGCCTCCGTGATCGCGGTCTTCTACGCACTCTTCTGCGGCATGTTCATCTACCGGTCCCTGAAGGTGAAGGACCTGCCCGAGATCATCTTCCGCTCTGCAATGGTTACCGTGGGGATCCTGCTGATCCTCGCTTCCGCCCGTGCGTTCGCCTGGGTGCTGATCATCGAGGGCGTTCCGCAGTTCCTTGCCGACACGATCATCGGCTGGGACCTCAGCCCGATCGTTTTCCTGCTGGCCGTCAACATACTTCTGTTGTTGTTCGGGATGTTCATGGACCCGCTGCCGGGCGTCATGATCCTGGTGCCGATCCTCGCCCCCATCTCCTTCCAGCTTGGTATCGACCCGATCCAGTTCGCGATGATCGTGATCCTGAACCTCACGGTGGGTTTGATCACGCCGCCCGTTGGCGCGCTGCTCTTCGTGGTGTCGTCCGTCGTCAAGATCAGGGTCAGCGAAATCACCCGCGAGATATCGCCCTTCCTCATCGCCTATCTCGTGGTCCTGCTTCTCGTGACCTTCATTCCCGCCCTTTCCACCTGGCTGCCGCGGATCGCCGGCTTCTAGTCTAGCCGCGGTCCGGGTCCCATTCCCGCGTTCGGGAAACGATCGGCAGTTGCAACTGGTCTACGGCGCGGGCGGCAAGGTGATCGACGATGTCCTCCACCGTCTTCGGCCGATGATAGAAGGCCGGCACCGGCGGCATGATGATGCCGCCCATTTCCGTGACGGCGCACATGTTACGCAGATGGCCGAGATGCAGCGGAGTCTCCCGCGCCAGCAGAACGAGCTTCCTGCGCTCCTTCAGGTGCACGTCGGCCGCTCTCAGAAGCAGATTGTCCGACGTGCCGGCAGAGACCGCGGCGAGGGTGCGCATGGAACAGGGCGCGATGATCATTCCCTCCGTGCGGAAAGAGCCGCTGGCGATCGCCGCACCGATATCGTCGGGCCGGTAGATGCGATGCGCAACTTGCCTGACCTGCTCCATTCCATCGGCACCGACCTCGTGGGCGAGCGTCCGCTCGGCCGAGGGCGAGACCACGACATGGGTTTCCACCGAGCCCGTCTCCGCCAGCAGCCGCATGATCCTGAGTGGTATCAGAGCGCCGGACGCTCCCGAGATACCGATGACGACCCTGAAGCTGCTCATGGCCGCTGCTCCAGCCCGAGATCCGCCCAGAGGGCATCCATCTTGGAGACGATTTCCGGCGGCATGGACAGAACCCTCCCCCACTCCCGATCCGTTTCCGGAGGAAGCTTGGTGGTCGCATCGAGACCGAGTTTCCCCCCGAGCCCCGGCTGGGGTGACGCGAAGTCGAGATAATCGATCGGGGTGTCGCGGATCACCAGAAGATCGCGGCTCGCGTCGAACCGCGTCGACAGGGCCCAGATCACATCGCTCCAGCTCCGCACGTTGATGTCCGGATCCACCGCGATGATCAGCTTGGTGTAGCTGAACTGCGGCAGCATCGACCAGAGTCCCATCATGATCCGCCGGGCTTGTCCGGGGTATCGCTTGTCGATAGAGACGACCATCGCCCTGTAGGAACAGGCCTCCGGCGGCATCCACAGGTCGACGATCTCCGGGAACTGCCGCTTTGCGAGCGGCAGGAAGAGTTCCATCATCGCCTCCCCCAACACGGAAGGCTCGTCAGGCGGCCGGCCGGTGAAGGTCGAGAGATAGAGCGGATCCCGCCGGCTGGTGATGGCTGACAGCGTCATGACGGGGAACGGCTCCACCGAGTTGTAATAGCCGGTATGGTCTCCATAGGGGCCTTCATCTGCCGTATCCGTGGCGGAGACCCGGCCTTCCAGAACGATCTCCGCGCTCGCCGGAACGGAGATCGGCACCGTGAGGGCCGAGGCGCTGCGGGTGCGCTGCCCGCGAAGGACGCCCGAGAACGCGATCTCGCTCATTCCCTCCGGCAGTGGCATGACGGCAGCAAGAAGCATGGCCGGATCGGCGCCGATGACGACCGCCACCGGCATGTCCTCCCCGCGCCGCTGCCACATGCGGTGGTGACGGGCGCCGCCGCGATGGGCGAGCCAGCGCATGATGAGCCGGTCCTTTCCCAGCACCTGCATACGATAGACGCCGACATTGACGTCCGACGGATCATCGGGGCTGCGCGTAATCACCAGGGGCCAGGTCACCAAAGGTGCAGGCTCGCCGGGCCAGCACCACTGGATCGGCAGCCGCGAAAGATCGATGTCCTCCCCCCGCCAAACGACTTCCTGCGCCGGGATCTCAGCAACCTGTTTCGTCCGCATCGAAAGCGCCGCGGTGAGGAGGGGCACCTTCGCCATCACGTCCCGGAAGGATTTCGGTGGCTCCGGATGACGCAGCGCAGCGAGGGTCTCAGCAAGGTGGCCGATACCGCCGCTCTCCAACCCGAACCCCCATTCTATCCGCTCCTGGGTACCGAACAGGTTGGTCAGCAGAGGGACGTCCGATACGCGGCCGCAAGCGTCCACGGGCTTCTCGAACAGAAGAGCCGGCCCGCCGGCCAGCAGCACGCGCCGGTGAATCTCGGTCACCTCGTGCACGAGACTGACCGGCCGGGCGATGCGCTTCAACCGCCCGCGTCGTTCGAGTTCCTCCGCGAAATGGCGGAGCGATGCGTATCGGCGGGGCGTAGGGTGCATATCCATGCGCCGTCTGTCGCGAGCAAAAACGAAGATGTCTTTGCTCTAGCTCAAGTACCTTTGACGAATCGTGGCTAGGTTCGGATGCCTCCAAGGATACGTCACATGAAAATTCCCCCAATGGTCTCCGCGCCTCTGCACTTCGTACCGATCCCCCTGATCGAACGCGTGACGCGGATCGTCTTCAGCAAGGTCCTTTCGGAACATCCCGATCTTTTCGCGCGATTGGGAACTTATCGGGAAAAGCGGTTCGCCTTTCGTCCGACCGACCTGCCTGTTGCCTTCGTCGTCGACCCCTCGCGGCCTTCCCTCTCCGTCCTGAGAAAATCGGACGACGCGAAGGCGGACTGTACCGTGGAAGCAAAGATCGTTCACCTTCTCTCCCTCCTGGAAGGTCGGTGCGACGCCGATGCCCTGTTCTTTGCTCGTGAGATCACGGTGACGGGGGACATGGAGGCGATGCTCGCCCTGCGCAATGCCCTGGACGACAGCCTGATCGACCTGCCGACGGAACTCGGCAAGCTCGCCGGGCCATTCGCTTCACTCGTAAGCAAGGCGGCCGCCGGCGTTCGCGGCAGGGTTCTTCCCCAGGAGCAGCATCGATGGAACTGATTTGTCCCGCAGGAACACCGGCCGCCTTCCGGGAAGCCGTGGACGCCGGCGCAGATGCGGTCTACTGCGGCTTCAACGACGAGACCAACGCACGCAATTTTCCGGGGCTGAACTTCAGCCGAGAGGAACTGAGGAACTCCATAGCCTATGCCCGGCAGAAGGGCGTGCAGACGCTGGTGGCGCTCAACACCTTCATGCGGGCGGGGAGCGAGGCACTCTGGTATCAACGGGCCGCCGATGCGGTCGCCCTCGGCGTCGACGCCCTGATCGTCGCCGACTTCGGCTTGATGGCCCATGTTGCGGAAACCTACCCGGAGCAGCGCTTGCATGCCTCGGTACAGGCGTCGGCCTCGAATGTGGAGGCGATCCGTTTCCTCGTCACCGCCTTCGGCGTGAAGCGGGTGGTATTGCCCCGCACGCTGACCATTCCGGACATCGCGCGCATCGCGCGCAAGATCGACTGTGAGATCGAGGTCTTCGTCTTCGGCGGGTTGTGCGTGATGGCGGAGGGACGCTGTTCTCTGTCCTCCTATGCCACGGGCAAGTCGCCGAACATGAACGGCGTCTGTTCGCCGGCAACGCATGTGCGATACCGGCAGGATGGGGGCGAACTGGTTTCCGAGCTGGGTGACTATACGATCAATCGTTTCCCTCCCGGAGAGGCGGCAGGATATCCAACTCTGTGCAAGGGGCGCTTCGAAGTCGGCGACAGCCACGGCTACGCATTCGAGGACCCCGTCTCCCTCGACATCATGGATCATATCGACGCTCTGCGCGAAGCCGGCGTAAGTGCGCTCAAGGTGGAAGGCCGCCAGCGCGGCAAGGCCTATGTCGCCGAAGTCGTGTCCACCTTGAGGCGATCGCTGACGGCGCAGGGAGCGGAGCGGCAAGCGCTTCTGAGCAAGCTGCGCCACCTGAGCGAGGGGCAGAAGACGACCTCGGGCGCCTATGAAAAACGATGGAGATAGGCGCATGCCGCAAACTACCGCAACCCTGACGCTCGGCCCCGTCCTCTATCTCTGGGACGGGCCGAAGTGGCGTGACTTCTACTTCCGGATCGCAGATGAGGCCGATGTGAGTCGGGTGGTGATCGGCGAGACCGTCTGCTCGAAGCGACTGCATTTCACGGAACCCCATATCGCGGAGGTGGTCGAGCGGCTTACGGCCGCTGGAAAGGAAGTCGTCTTTTCGACGCTCGCCATGGTGACGCTGGAGCGGGAAACCCAGCATGTGCGCAATCTGATCGCGAACGCGGCGGACCTGGTGGAGGCCAGCGACCTTTCCGCACTGGGGCTCCTGAACGGGAAGCCTCACGTGATCGGACCGCTCATCAATGTCTACAACGCGGCAACCGCACGCCTCCTCGCCGCGCGGGGAGCAAGAACGATCTGCCTGCCTCCGGAACTTCCGATGGATTCTATCTCCGCGATCGCGGCAGGGGCGCCGGACGTGGACTACGAGATCTTCGCTTTCGGCCGGATGCCGCTGGCCATCTCGGCGCGATGCGCCCATGCCAGATCCAAGGGACATATCAAGGACAACTGCCAGTTCGTGTGCGCCGACGAACCGGACGGCCTCCCGGTCCGCACCCTCGACCGGCAGTCCTTCCTGGTGCTGAACGGTGTCCAGACCGTCTCCCACACCTGCCAGATGGTGGCCGCCGAGATGCGCGCCTTGCGGGAAGCCGGCATCTCTCGTTTCCGGCTGTCGCCGCAGGATTGCGACATGGTCGGGATCGCCGCCGTGTTCAACGACCTCCTGCAGGATCGTGTCGGTGTGGAGGAGGCCATCGCTCGGGTCGAAACCATCTATCCCGGCGCTCCCCTGTCGAACGGCTTCCTCCATGCACGCGAGGGTGCGGCCTGGGTTTCGCGGGCGCGCAATGTGGCGGCTCAGTCGGCGCTGTAGGTCAGCTCTGGTAGTAGGCCATATACTGCTCGCGAAACTGCTCCGGCGCTCCCGGATCGGCATATCGCGACAGTTGCGACATCTCCGTGTCGTTCAGCACCAGGCCGATCGTCTTGGCGGCGATTTCCGGCTCGGCCCACAGCACGTTCTGCACGGTCTTTACCGGCGTGACGCCCCATTTCGCCACGAAGATGAACCCATCGACGTAAGGCTCGAAGGCCTTCGCATCGATGACCGGCACGAGCGGCGCCAGATCCACCACGATGACATCGAAAGTTTCCCGGACGCTGTCGAGGAACTGCGCCATGCCCGAGGAAGACAGGAGCTCGCTCGTATGGGCGACCTTCTTTCCCCGGCTTGCGATCGGCATGATCGCGAGCTTCGATCGGCGGTCGACCCGAACTGCCTTCGTCCAATCCGTCTCCTGCAAAGCCACTTCCACAAGCCCGCTCTCGGGTTCGGTCGCCAGCATCTTCGTCAGGCCGGGATTACGAAGATCCGCATCGATGACGAGCGTGCGCAGCCCGCTCGATGCAAGCAGGCCTGCGAAATTGGCCGAGACGGTGGATTTACCCTCGCCGGGAAGGCAGGAGACCACGCCGATGACACGGCACTTCCTGCCTTGCAGCACGACATCGCAGGCCAGCCGCGTGTTGCGGAGGGTTTCCGCGAAGTAGGAGCGCGGCGAATCGACTGCAATACGCATCATCTGCCGGAAGTCTGCCGGCTCTCCCTCGCCGGAAGGCGACTGCTTCACATCGGCATCGGCAGGGGCCGCCGCAGCAACCGGACCGCTCTTTGACGTGCCGACATGCGGAAGATAGCCGAGGAAGCGCAAACCCAGCTTCTCCTGGACGTCCTCGCCGGTGCGGAAGAAGCGCTCGCGGAACTCCAGCAGGGCGGCGGCCGCACCACCAGCCAGCAGTCCGATCACCACCGAGAGCGCCATGGTCAGCGTCTTTCTCGGGCTGGATGGCGCGGTCGGCACGCCCGCCTCCGAAATCACCCGCGCCTTTGCGATCGGAAAGGATTGCTGTTGAGATGCCTGCTCGAAGCGGGCGAGATAGGACTGGTACAGCGTCTTCAGGGCAGCCGCCTTCTGCTCCAGTTCGGCAAGCTGCACCATGGAGACATTGGCTTCGGAATTGTTTCCCGCCACCTTTTCTATGCTCTCGCGAAGAGATTTCTCGCGTGAACTGGCGACCTCGTATTCGTTCCGGAAGCTTCCGGTCAGTTGTTGAAGCTCGGCGAAGATCTGCCGGGACAGATCCTCCTTCTCCGTCTTCAGGGCCAGGGCCTGTGGATGGTCGGCGCCGTACTGCTGGACGATAGCCCGCTCGCGATCATCGATCGCTGTGTACCGCTTCCGCAGATCCTGCAGGATCGAATTATCCGTATCTCTCGACGAAACGACGGCATTCTTCACGGCTGCGTCCGGTCCCTGATCCAGGATCGCCTTGTACTGCTCGTAGCGTGCGGAGGCTGTGGCGGCATCGGCCTGTGCCACGATCAGCTGACTGTTGAGGTCTGCCAGTTGCTGCGTCGAGAGCAGTTCGCCACGCGGCGATACCAGTCCGTGTTCGATCTTGTACTGCTCGACCGCCAGGGCGGCCTGCTGCGAACGCGCATTGAGATCCGTCAGTCGCTCCTGCAGCCAGACGGAGGCACGCTCCGTCGCGTCGAAGTTGGCATTGAGCTGTTCTTCCAGATAGGCATTCGCATAGGTCTTGGCGATTTTTGCCGAGAGCAGCGGATCCGGAGAGCGAATGGCAAGGGCGATGACGGAACTGCGCCCCACCCGCTCCACGGTCAGCGACTGCTGCAGGACCGCCGCAGCCTTCTCCCGGCGCCCCGCCCGGGCAGCTTCCTCGCTCGCGGGCGGCCCTCCGGGCAGGAAGGCGGAAATAACGCTGCGAACCGCGCCCTTGGCCAGATCACCAGGTGATTTCGGCGGATCGACGATGAGGTCGTTCTGCGCGAGCTCGGCCTCGTCCACCACCCTCAGCGCCAGCGTCTTCGACTTCAGGATCTCCACCGCGCTCGACATGCGGTTGTCGATCTGCTGGGCCGTCTGGACGTTTTCCTCCTCCTCCGCAAAGCGGGAGAGGTTCTCGTCTATGAGGATCTGCGTCATCGCCGTGTAGATCGGCTGCGCCATGAACAGATAGAGCCCGGCGACGACGATCGCGGCCATCACGCAGGCGATGATGATCCCCAGCCGGCGGAGAACCGCGCTCCACAGCTTGTCCAGATCGATGAAGCTGTCGCTCTCGGGGCCCTGGTTGTGAAAACCCGGCTTCGGTCGAAAGTTTAGCTGGTCCATGGTCATATCGCCTCGGCTATGGGTGGGGAGGCACCGCGGCGGCGCCTCCCGCATATCTCTACTCAGGCCGCCTTCATTTGACGGTTGCGGTCGTTCACCAGTTCCTGGATCGAGAGGGCGAGTTCATCCCCCATATCCGACCTCAACAGGGCGAAGGCGACATTCGCTTCGATGAAACCACGCTTGCTGCCGCAATCGAAGGTACGACCGGCATAGCGATGAGCGTGGAACGGCTGAATTCTTGCCAGCCGCTGCATGCTGTCGGTCAACTGGATCTCGTTTCCGGCACCGCGCTCCTGCGAGGCTAGAAGCTCGAAAATCTCCGGCTGCAGGATATACCGTCCGTTCAGGTAGTAATTGGACGGCGCGACAGCCGGATCGGGTTTTTCGACCATGTCAGTCACCTCGAAACCGTGCTCGACCTGTCTGCCGACACCGACGATGCCGTAGCTGGAGGTTTCCTGCGGCACGCATTCCTCGACCGCGATCACGTTGCCGCCGACCTCGTGATAGAGATCCATGAGGCCGGCCATGCAGCCTTGCGAGCCAAAGGAGACCATGTCGGGAAGCAGGAGCGCGAAGGGCTCGTCGCCGACGAGTTCGCGGGCGCACCATACGGCGTGGCCGAGACCGAGAGGAACCTGCTGGCGCGTATAGCTGACGGTCCCGGCGACCGGCAGCATCTTTTCCAGCTGTGCGACCTGGGCTGTCTTGCCGGAGCGCGTGAGGGAGGAGACCAGTTCGGGCGTGCTGTCGAAGTAATCCTCGATCGCGGTCTTGTTGCGGCTGGTCACAAAGATGATGTTCTCGATACCCGCCTGCATGGCCTCGTCCACGGCATACTGCACCACCGGTCGATCGACAATCGTCAGCATCTCCTTGGGCATAGCCTTCGTGGCGGGAAGGAAGCGGGTTCCGTTTCCTGCAACCGGTATCACTGCCTTGCGGACTGGCTTGCTGTGCTTCATGATTTGGTCCTTTCTGGAGGGCTTGTCCTATCCGATTGGATTGACGCCGACCGCTCCCATGAGCCGGCGCATGCGAACGGCGATCGGCATCCTCAGGTGCCTGACGGCACGCGGGTTGCGGATCGCAGCTTTGAGAAACCCGCCAGGAGACCTTTTCTTGATCTCCTCGACGAGGGTGAGGAAAGACCGCGCCTCCACCAGGCTGCGCGTTCTGCGGCTCTGCGCGGCCTGCGCGGAGAGGGGGAGCTTGAAACGCGCCAGAAAAGCCTCGTCGGCCAGAAGCATCGAATCCAGATGATGCCGTTCAAGCACGCGGGAGATGGAACCCTCCCTCAGATGATAGACATAGCCTGCGGAGGGCTCGATGACACAGCGGGCGCCGCAGGCGAGAGCCGACGCCATGAGAACATAGTCCTCGCCGATACGAAGCGTTTCGTCGAACCACAGATCATGCCGAAGCAGGAAGTCCCGTCGGAAGACCGGTTTCATGTAGCCGTAGTTAAACGTACTCCGGAAAATGACGTTGGAATCTATGTAGTCGGCAAGTGTCAGTTCACCGGCCTGGCGAAGTTCCGCCTCGCCGAACATCCTTTGCGGCGCTCCACCCGTCATCGGAACGACGTCGAGGTTGTCGACCACCACCTGCGCACCGGCTCCCGCCGCACGTTCCGTCATCCTGCGCAACCGGGCAGGCATTATCTCATCGTCGGAGTCGAGAATCGCCACCCATTTCCCTTGCGCCGCCAGCAAGCCGGCGTTGCGGGCCCTTCCCGGTCCGCCGTTCCGCAATTGTCTCAGCAACCGGACCCGAGGATCGGAAAAGCTGTGGGCAATGGCGGCGGTGCCGTCCGTGGAGCAGTCGTCCACCACGATGACTTCCACCGAAACATCCTCCTGCGCCAGGGCGCTGTCGATCGCCCTGGCAAGCGTCTCCTCCGTATTGTAGGCGGCGATGACGACACTGACATCGATCTCGTTTTCCCGGCCCATCATGCTTCCACCAATCCGTACTGCCGGATCTCCCGGACACCCAAGAGCCCGCTGACCGCCCCGGCGTGCAAAGCCGCGCGCAGGGCGAAGCGGTTACGGCCGACCGGCGAAAAGGCCGTCGCCAGAGATGCGGCGCAACAGTAGCCGAGCTTTGCCGAAGCGAGAGCGGCCTGCAGGAAACGCGCCGTCCCCTGATGCCGGCCGGCGAGGATGCGGCCGTGCGTCTGGCCGGAGCGGAAGCGCCGCTTGAGAAGCCAGCCGAAACTCGCCCGGTTTTCCGGGACAGGCTCTTCCAGGATCGCATCCGGTGCGAAGTCGATCCGGCCGCCAGCCTCGGTCATCGCGCTGAAGAACGCGGTATCCTCTCCGCCGCTTTGTCCGAGAGCGAGATCGAAGCGCCGACCTGCGATATGGGGCGAACGCATGTCGAGGATGACGTTGCAGGTGTAACCGGTGCGGATAAAAGCACCCACCCAAACCGGCCGAGTAGAGTGGAAATCTCCTCGGCGCAGCCACTGGGCGCAATCGTCTCCATAGACGGCCCGCACCGGGCCGAGGACCGCATCGGCACCGGTTTCGCAAACCTTCCGATACAGCTCCGACAACCAGGACGGAGAGGCGACCTCGTCGTCGTCAATGAAAGCCAGGAAGTCACCGGTGCTTTCGGCGAGGCAGGCATTGCGGGCGATGGAGATATTCGATCTCGGGCAATGCACATAGGTGATCGGATGAGGCGACAGCTCTCGGAGTTCGTCCACCAGGGGCTTGGCGCTGGGCTGCCCGTCATTGTCCGCAACGAGCAGACGGATGGTGGTGCCTGGCGGAACGGCAAGCGCGAACAGCGAGATGAGCGTCTCGCGCAATTCCGGCCGGCGGAACGTGCAGATCCCGATGTCAATGGATGTCAGGGCTTGGGTGCTGATTGCGTTCATGACCCGACCTTCCCCATTCTCGAGCGAAGAAGCTCCAGCCAGAAGCCTGCCGACCAGGCGAAATGCATGATCATCGCCGAGACGGCTGCGAGCGGTGCGTGGGGGTTTTTCTGAGCCACCGCCAGCCACATGCCGTAGCCGAGGCAGAGGCTCGCCCAGAGTACAAAGGGGACCGCCGCGACCCAGTGGAGCAGAGCCAGGAACAGTCCGAGGAAGGCGGGAACGACCGCCAGCGGAAGCGCCTGGCGTATTTTCGGAAGCGCGCGATGCTTGAGCAGGTTTCGGGCCCGCCCCCGCCCGTATCCAAGATACTGGCGGAACAATGCCGGCAGCGTCGAGCGGGGATAGTAGATCATGAAGGTCCTGCCGGTCATCCAGATCCGGAAGCCTGCCTCCCGCAGCCGGTGATCGAGTTCGGCATCCTCGTTGTGGCTGAAGCTTTCGTCATATCCACCCACGGCCCGAAAGGCGGCGAGACGCATCAAGGCATGATGGCCGTGATCCACCCACTCGCCACCACCGCCGTCCCTGTGCCTCGATCCGCCATTGCCGAGTTTCGAGTTCTGCGCCACGGCAGCGGCCTTCTGGAGAGCACCGAATCCGATCGTCTTCATGCCGACCACCACCGAGTCGGCACCCATGCTCTCCGCCTCCTCCAGAAGCACCCGGCAGAAGTCGTCGGGATAACCGCCATGGGCATCGATACGGATCAGGTATTCGCACCCGTCACCGAAACGCTCTACCACCAAGTTTATTCCCGGCGCCTGCAGGCGCTTCGGATTGTCGAGGAGCGCGATGCCCCCAAGCTCCGGCATCAGTCGCTTGACGATCTCGGGCGTGCCGTCGGTGCTTCCTCCGTCCGCGACGACGATGATGGTGTTCGTTTCTCTCCGACCTGCAGCAAGCTGTCGGAGAAGCCGTTCGATGTTGGCCGCCTCGTTGAGGCATGGAATGACGATCAGTGTCTTCATCCGGGATGCAGCCGATGTTGTCATGACGTCCCTCACGAACGAACCGAGGAAATGCTGGCAGGCGGCATCTGGATAGCCGGGATGGCCGTCAGCCCCGCAAGCCGGGTGACCAGCGCGCTGCAGTCATCGGCATTCGCCAGCCACATGGAACGGGGCGTGTTGCCGATTTCATCGAACAGCCTCCGGTAGCGGTCCGCATCCATCGCCTCGAACTGCCGAACCAGTTCCTGCGGATCGGCCTTCTCCAGCGTCAATCCAAGATTGCGCCGGTCCAGGACACGGCCCGTTTCCGTCGAACTGAGGGCGATCGGGACCGCTCCGAAAAGCGACCCTTCATAGAGCCGGTTCGGCAGCAGCCAGTTCGAGTTCAGCCCCTCTTCGAAGAAGTCGATCGCCCACACGAACTGGACATCGTCATAGACCGCAGCAAGGTCTTCAGGATTTCGGTACGCGCCGTGGAATTTCATGTAGGGCGACTGCCGGACCAGGGCATTGAAGTCGTCGAACTCACCATACGCAGGACGCCCCCGCAGCACGATCTGCACCCTGCCCTTCATCTGCTCCGCAAACTCGGTCAGGATGGCCAGCGACTTGCGGCAGCGGATGGCGCCGAACCAGCCGATCCTCCAGGGTTCTCCGACATTGGGCATGCGGGCTCGCGGCCGGATTGTGCGGAATTCGCCCGAAAGATCGAGAACCTTGTTCTCGACGAGCATCGTCGGGAGCTTCAACCGCGACAGCCTCCGGAAATAATTCTCCACAAAGGCCGGCGAACTGGTCAGCAGGAGTGACGCATGCCGTCCGAAGAAGCCTTCGGCGCGCCGAAAGAGTGCTCCTCCCAACCTGCTATCCAGAAGCAGACGATGGACGTCCAGGCATTCATAGACCACCGGAATCCGCGGCCCATGCAGGGCAGAGGCCCGTGCCGCGAGCGCCAGCATCTCCAGGTTTCGAGCGACAATGATATCGGGGACCGGCAAACCAGCCAGACTGGACTTCAGCTGCAAGGCCGCGGACATGACCGCAGAAACACGCTGTGCGAAGCGCGCATCGGCCGTGCGCCCGAGCACCACCGTCGGCACGTCGGCCTCGCCGGCAAGCACGTTTCCGGCACGTTGGAACCCGGCCACCGACACCCGCGCGCCGCCCTGCTTCAGCATCAGCACGCGTCGACGGATAGCGGCATCCGCCAGATCATGCGCCAGATAGAGGATTTGCAGCGTCATCCGTCTCAGCCTCCGCCGTGATGAGGTGAATGCGACCCGGCGCTCCGATCAGTCGAGAGCACAGAGCACCGATTCCGGAAAACGGCACTCTTCCCCCAGTGCCGTGAAAGCAATGCGTTCAACGCTCATGCTGGACGGCCGCACATAGGAGAACGGTCCCATCCAGTTCTGCAGCCTGTCCGACCCCCAGAGGCTGAGGAAGATCTTCTGGGCATTCGAAGGGATCTTCGATTCATCCGTGACTTCGTGAACGAGCTCGCCGTTGACGAAGTATCGGAGGCGGTCCTTTTCCCAGATGAAGGCATAGTCGTTGAACGATTTGTCGGCTCCACCGGCAACCGGCACCAGCTTCTCGTTTCCGCCTTTTCCGGCGACATACTGGTTGAGCTGGACCTCGTCGGTGTTCTTGCCGAGAACCTCGAAGTCGATCTCGTCATGCGGCTTCTTGTCGACCGGGCCGATGTAGCTGAAGAAGGCGGAGTTCAGGCCGGAGCCCGTGGCCGCCTTCATGCGCACTTCATAGGTGCCGTAGCCATAGCGGGCGCGTGTCTGGATCTCGCCGCAGGCGTAGTCGCGCTCGCCCGTCCTGGTGTCGGTGAAGTGCAGCTCGAGGACACCGCCTTGTAGAGCCACCTGTTTCTTCGACCATGTGCAATTCTGGTGGGCTCCGTTGTTCCAGCCGTCCGAAACGAACCAGAACTTGGTGTCGAGCCGATCGAATTCCTCGACGAAGGATGTTCCCTTGGCGCCTTCCTGTGCACCGGCGCCCGAGGGTGACGCAACGAGGAGGGCAAACGCAGGGAGCGCCAGCCTGATCCCGATATTGTTCCTGTGCTTGTGCATGGATTACCTCCGCTGTTGGCCGATCACGGCGCCCTGCGGCACCGGGGCGGCTTGCGACGCGGCAGGAACACCTGCCGGCTGGATGCTGGGTTTTGTTCCACGGCTACCGGTCAGCATCCGGTAGAGGCCAGGCGTGCGACTGGCGGCGACGCGGTTCGAGATGGCGAGAACCGTAAATGTCACGAGAACGGCTCCGATATAAAAATACGGATAAAGAGCGGGATCTCCGCCCGCGCGGTTCCAGATCATCCACAGCACCACGAGCACGGGATAATGGCCGCAGAAGATCCAGAAGCTGAGGCTTCCGGTTGCAGCGAGCTTCTGGCCCGCCCTGGTGCGGATCAGCAGGGCGGACAGCAGCCAGAAGCCGACCGCGCCCACGATCGAAAGCGTGTTGCGGGCAAGGTCGAGCCAGAAGGGGAAATCCGGACCGTATCGGTAGAGGCCGATCGAAAGAACCGCAGCAGCGGCAAGAGTGAGACCGAGCCCGGCTACTGCATGCCGATCAAGGGCCTTGGCATCGATCCGGTGGAGAGCGAGGCAGGCACCGAACGTGAAGCTGAAGAGGATCGACTTCTTGAGAACGATGCCGATCGTCACGTCGGGAATGACGGCGATCGCGAACAGCAGGCCGCATGTCAGCTTCGGTGAGCGCTGAACCAGCAGCGCCAGGATCGGCGACAGCAGGATGCAGACCAGCAGGTCGCGCAGGAAGTAGAGCGGCAGGTTGACCGGGAACCCTTCCAGCGCAAAGCCCAAGCTGAGGACTTCCCTGGTGGGAGCCTGCCAAAGATCCGGAAAGTAACCGATGCCGATACCGAACCGCTGGACAAGGAGCACCAGGGCGAAGAGGCCGAGGTTCCACAGAAGGAAAGGCGCCAGCACCGTTCTGAGCTTCGAAGAGACGACTTTCCGGTAGTCGAACCCCGTCAAGCCGCGCTGGAACAAGAGGTAGCCCGAAATCGCGCTGAGGCAAGGCACGCCGATCCGGAAGAAACTGTCGCCCAGGAAAACCCTGAGCCAGTCGAACAGTCCGTTGGCCCCATTGAACGGGCTCGTCTGCTGATCGTAGGGCACGTGCACGAAGACGATGCCCGCAATCAGCAAGATGCGCATCAGGTTGATGCGGGAGGATATGTTCTGATCGACCGCCAAACGAGTCACCCTTGTTTGGGCGGCGCCTCCCCTCGCCACCGTTTCAATCAGAGCAGACGTGAGCCCGCGCCGGAGAAACATCCCGTCCGGATGGGAACAAAATGTGGCGGCGCAGCAAAAAAGCACCCCGGACCTTGGTCCCATAGGGCAGTTTTGTCGCAATGCAGCATCCGCCCGGCAGGATCAGAACCGAGGAAATATAGGGTCAAGCGTGCCTTCGGCTGCGGGGCCTGCGTCCTTGCCGGCTGGCCTGAAAAGATCCCGGCGAGCCTCCATCTGGTCCGTTCGATCGGACCGACAAGCGGGATCGGCGGTCAAATGTGTCCGAAGGAAGGCGCGTGTTCAGGCCGGCTCTTCAATCGCCGCGGCGTTGCGGGCTCTCACCAACTCGACCAGTTTCCTCAAAAGGGCACGCTCAGTCAGGAAAAGAAGCACAGCGTATATCAGGCCCCCGGCGAAAGCTCCCACCAGCAGTTCCGCGTAGGGATTTGCGAGGCGGCCCTCCAGGAGAGCGAGCAGGGTTCGCACGCAGAGCGCCATCACCAGGGCCGTCAGCATCGACCTGCTGCTGGTCAGCAGACCCTGCATGAAGGGGATGTTGTCGACCCTGAACACGGCCCAGGAATAGCCGACCAGCGTCACCGCGTTTACCATGCAGAGGCCGGCGAGCGCAGCCGGCAGACCGCCCCATATGGACCCCGCAGCTATGGCTGCCGTCGTGGCGATCGCCCGCAAACCGGCAGACCATAGGAGAACCCGGCCATGCCCGGTGCCCTTGAGATAGGGGATGAACGTGCTGCACGGCGTGACGATCGCCTTGGACAGCGCAAGGAGGCCCAGAACCGGCCATGCCCATGCCCAGTCCCTGCCGAAAATCACCAGCATTGCCGGCTCCGCTACCGCCCACAGGCCGAACATGGCCGGGGCCAGCAGCACGGTCGTCACCTGCGTGCTGAGCATCAGCGCGTCCGAACGGCGTTTCCGGTCATCCCCCATCAGGCTGAAAGCGGGAAACAGGACACCCATGACCGCCGACAGGACCACCTGATTCGGAATGCTTGCGAAACGGTTGGCGACCGAATAGGCGCCCGCATCCGCGAGACCCAGCAAGCGGGCAATCACGATCATCGGCGACTGGAAGGTCACGAAGTTGGCGATCTCCGAACCCATCACTCCCGAACTGAAGGCAAAGAGCGGCCGCAGCTTTCGCGGCTTCACTACCGGGCGAGGCAGGTATCCCGACGACAGATGGAGGCCGAACAGGCGGATCAGGGCAGCGGCGAAAAGCTGCACGACGAGCGCCCACACCCCAAATCCGAGATAGGCGAGCGCGACCGCGGCCACTGCGGCAAGCGTTTCGGACACGGTGCTCCACATCGCGTCCTTGCTGAAGTTCATCCGCTTGGCCAGAAGACAATAGGCGAGGTCCCCCGAAAGCTGGATGGGGATCAGGAAAGCCATGACCCGCAGCAGTCCGGCGCTGTCCGGGGCGCCCAGGAGGGCAGCCAGCGGTGCGGCCCAGACGTAGATGCCTGCGGACATCAGCAGTGCCATGGCGAGGTTGACCCAGAAGACGCTGTGGACCGTCTCGGAATCTTCTCCCGGCTCGACAATCAGTGCCGAGGTCAGTCCGGCGCCCCCGATCATCGTCAGGAACTGCACGATCGTCAGCGCCACGGCGACGGAACCGAATTCGCTCGGACTGAGCAGCCGCGCCAAAATCGGCACGGTGACAAACTTCAGCCCGAATGTGGCGGTCTTTGCCAAGACGCTCCAGCCGACGTTCGCCGTGACAGTCTTCACACCGTGGATTGGAGCCATAGATGAGTTCCTGTTTCTGGAGGGGACTGCAAGAACCGCGGCATTGGATTGCCGCATTCACAGCCTGACGAAAAGCCGATGGCTTCCATCATTGTTTTAAGAGCAGGGGCGAAATGATGGCGACATTCACCGTGGTGATCCCATTCTTCCAAAAGGAGCCCGGCATTCTTCGCCGGGCGCTGCAGTCCGTATTCGATCAGACCTGGCAGGATTTCGATATCCTGGTGGTCGACGACCAGTCTCCTCTGTCGGCCGAGGAGGAGCTTTCATCGCTCGACGATGACCAGAAGTCACGGATCGCGGTCATCCGGCAAACCAATCTCGGCCCCGGCGGCGCCCGCAATACCGGCCTCGACAACGTCCCCTCCTCCACGCGCTATGTGGCCTTCCTGGATTCCGATGACCAGTGGCTGCCGGATCACCTTCGGAATGCCCACGACGTGCTGACGCGCTTTGGCGGGGACTGCTACTGGGCTTCGATGCAGGCCAGCAAGGAGTTCTACTACCATTTCGGGATGGCAGAACTCATGGCAGCGGAAGGGGGTACAGCGCTTCAGGAGGAGCCGCTGGTTCTGGAAATGCCGGATCTTGCGAGCGTGATGCTGAAGAACTGGAGCTTCCTCCACCTCACTTGCATGGTCATTGCCCGCAACATCTTCGAGACGATCCGGTTCGAACCCTCCCTGCGACTTGCGGCGGAAGACGTGCTCTTTTTCTGCGACTGCATTCTCGCCGCCCGGCGCCCCCTGCTTTGTGATGCCCCCGGCGCGATGCGCGGCATGGGACTGAACATTTTCCACAGCATCGACAACCAGTCCCCGCAATTCCTGCGCCAGCAGTTCAATACATGGGTGGCCCTCGACACGCTGGAGGAGCGTTTCTCGAGACGTCCCGGGGATATCGAATCCATCACCTCCTATAAAAACACAGCGCGGCGGCAGGCGTTGTGGAGCCAGGCAGGCCGCCTTCGCCGCGGGAAGGCACCGGAACTAGGACTGCTGGTCCGCTGGATCAGACGGGATCCGGCCTTGCTCAGGACGGCGATCGAACTGGGGACCCGCAAGCTCGCAAACGCCAGGCAATAGCCGCCATCCGGCATCATTCTGGAGAACGACATGAAGCCGTACTACTGGGAATCGCATCACGGCAATTTCGGCGACGATCTCAATCTCTGGCTCTGGGATTTCCTGCTGCCGGGTTTCCGTGAGGTTCACGATGAGACGCTGCTGGTGGGCGTGGGTACCGTACTCAATCCAACCCTGTTGCCGGTCGGCATCCGCAAGCTCGTAGTGGGAAGCGGTTACGGATATGGGGCGGCTCCCGACATCCGCGACGCACGCGAATGGGACGTCCGCTGCGTTCGCGGTCCGAAGACCGCCGAGCGGCTCGGTCTTCCAGCCGAGAAGGCTATCGTGGACCCGGCCGTCATGATTGCCGAAATGCCGGAGTTCCAGAACCTGCCGAAGCTTCACAGGAAGACCTTCATCCCCCATTGGGAATCGGCCGAATTCGGCATGTGGCAAGCGGTATGCGAACCGGCAGGCCTTAGTTATCTCGATCCCCGCGGCGAAGCGAAATCGGTTATCAAGGCGATTGCGCAGTCAGAACTGATCGTCGCAGAATCCATGCATGGCGCGATCCTCGCCGATGCATTCCGCGTTCCCTGGATCGCTGTGAGCACGTCGCGGTCGATCAATGATTTCAAGTGGACCGACTGGGCGACGAGCGTCGGCGTCAGCTATCGGCCGCGTTTCGTTCCGGTTTCCACCCGCGCGGAAGCCGTGGCAAAAAGCTCCCGCTTCTGGGGTGTCCAGTTCCGCAAGGAGGACAGGATCGGAGAAGGAACGGAGGCGCAGGGCGAATTGCTTTCCCGGCAGAAGAAGACGCAGCGCGGTTTGCGCGGGGTCGCCAAGCAGTTCCTGGCGGCGCCCTCCGTGCTGGCTCTGTGGCAGGCAAGCCGGGCCGAGCCCCAACTCAGCCCCGAAGGGGCGCTGGAGGCTCTTCGGGAGCGCTTTCACGGGACCTTGGAGGCAATCCGCCGCGACTATTTCTGAGGAACCGGAACCCCGGGCATGAGGTATCGAATCGCGGCGCTCGATGGTGTCTCGGGTTCTGCTCTCTTGCGGATCGCGCCGATCTTGTCGCGAAGGACACCGTTAAGGACGGCCGGTATTGCCCCGGGCGACGCCAGCAGATGACGTATGGCCGCGGCCTTGCCGGCCTTGGCCTTCCTATCGAGAAATGCCCGGAGTTCGTAGCGGTCACGGATATGCTTCTCGTGCCTTGCCAATGCCGCGTCTATCTCGGGCGGCAAGGTCTGGGCCCGGATGGCGCTGTCCGCCTTCCACAGCCGGCGCAGATCCTCGGTCCGATGCTGGCCGCTCAGGGAATCGGCTCGCACGACCGCCGCATAGCCGCAGTGCTCTATGATCGTGTAGCGCGCACCCCTCAGAAGCGCTCGAAGGTAGAAATCGTAATCCTCGCCCAACCGCAGGGACTCGTCGTACCGGAGATCATGCGCTTCCAGGAAACTGCGTCGCATCACGGGCTTCAAGAAGCCAATCTCCCCCCGGCGCACGCCGGGCTGCGAAATATTGCCTTCGATGAAGTGCAGGGCGGACAATCGCCGTGCCCTGGGCAGGAACGGCTGCGGCTCGACCGCGCCGCTGGCGTCGGTCGTGAAGACGATGTTGTCGGCTATAAAATCCCAATCCTGTTGCTGCAGCATCGGATCGAACCTGCCTTCGATGAAGAAGTCGTCCGCATCCAGGATCGCGATGAGCGGCGAGGACGACAGCTTTATGGCGTAGTTGCGAGCCGCCGCCGGACCCCGGTTCTCGGAGAAGGAAATTACGTTGAGGCGCCCGCTCCCGTCATCCGCACAGCGGGCCACATCTGCGGTCTCGTCCGTCGATCCGTCGTCGACGACGATGACCTCGGCGACGGCGGGCTCCCGCAGTGCGGACCGGACGGCAGTTGCGATTGTCGTCGCAGCGTTCTTGGCGGCTATGATTACGCAGATCGCGTCCATCTGGTCGATCCTCATCTTCAGCAGTCATCCCTGGTGCCGAAGATATAGCTAGGAAGATGTCCAGGATATGGAACCGGGAAATTCAGCCGTCGGTGATCTTGAGATTGGTTGCGGCGGCATCGGCGGGCACGTCTGCGTTCCGCGTGGCCCGGCCCCGCAGATGCTGTGCAGGATCGGAAGCGCTCTCGCGCGACGCCTTCTCCCGGCGGACAAGATAAAGGACGCCGATGAAATAGCCGATTTGCAGGATGATGGCACAGGCCAAGGTCTGGACAAGGGCGATCACGAGAGAACCGGTCATCAGGTAGGAGGCGGCTGCGAAGACGAGCAGCACGCACATCATGCTCACGAAGACCTTGGGTGCATACATGATCCGTCCTCCCGGATACGTCCTTTCCAGATGTCGGTCCCTTGGCTCCTCTCCAATCGATCGAAGCATATTGAGCTAGACACGAACGTTCAAGTTGTCTGGGCGTGATTCTACAACAGGCTTCGTGAAATAACCGTAACCTGGCGGGGCTTTCGTCGCCGAGGCAGGGACTTGTCTCCGATATAGAACATAGTGTCGCCAAAAATCGCCGATTGAGCCGCCCGGTTTTCGGCCAGAACCATGCTCCTCCAAATTATCATCGATCAATTTTTGTTACGCGTTTGGCCATCCTCAGGGCTCTTCTGCCGCACTGCAACAACGTATTGCACTGCAAAAAACATGGGACCTAGGTCCCATAGCCAAGAAATGATTCCAGAGGCCTCGATGCAATGACACTGCATTGCCCGAAATCTGAATTTGAGACATTCAAATACAACTGTAATCAATGTCTAAAATCCGAAGACAAACATGGGAAACATTGAAGTAAAAAATCAAGAAATACTCAAATTTCAGGAATGAAATCGATTAATTTAAAAACTTCTAATAAGATAATTTTTTCCTTCCCGGCCGCCTCATCCTGCCGCATCGACAAAAAATCCCTGGCATCAAATTCCGAACACAGACTTATTATCCCATTGCCACGCACGACGCGCCGCACAGGCACCGACATCGCAACATAAATGGAGCTATCTCTATGAAGTCAGCGACACGTTCGGCTGGATCGCCGTTCATGACAACCGAAGAGGTCCCGCTCGCATTTCCGCTGGGCGGGCTCGCCAAGCGTGGCTTCGACATCAGCGCCGCCGCATTGGCCCTGATAGTCTTCAGCCCGATCTTCCTGATGATCATGGCTCTCGTGAAGTTTTCCGATGGCGGCAGTGTCTTCTATGGGCACCGGCGGGTGGGCCACAATGGCCGCTATTTCCATTGCCTGAAGTTCCGCACCATGGTGGTGAACGGCGAGGAGGTCCTGAGAAAGCACCTGCAGGCGAACCCGCAGGCCGCCGAGGAGTGGCGGGCGACACGCAAGCTTCGCTCTGATCCGCGGGTGACCGCGGTGGGCACGGTGCTGCGCAAGCTCAGCCTCGACGAACTGCCGCAACTGATCAACATCCTGCGGGGAGACATGAGCGTGGTAGGGCCTCGTCCCGTGGTCGACGAGGAGCTCGGCATCTACGACAGCCACGCCGTCTACTACCTTCGCACCCGGCCCGGTCTCACCGGACTGTGGCAGATCAGCGGACGCAACGATGTGTCCTACGAAACGCGGATCGCCTTCGATACCCATTACGTGCAGAACTGGTCCCTGATCCAGGACCTCATCATCATCGCGAAGACCATTCCGGCAGTCTGCCTGTCGCGCGGCAGCTATTGATTCTGCCGCCGACCAGTATCGGACGCGCGTGGAACGAGAGCTGCGGCCTTTGTCCGCGACCTTCCATGAAAAGTTAAGGAAACCCATCATGCGACACCCTGCCTTCAAAACAGGGCATATGCCGTTCATTCTGGCCCTGCTGACAACGCTCCTGTGGGGCGGAGCCTCCGCCATGGCGCAGGATGCCGGCTATCGTCTCGGCGTCATGGACAGGCTGAAGGTGCGGGTCGCGGAATGGCAACCGGCCGACGGAACCGTCCGCAGTTGGGACGTCGTCGCCGGCGACTACGCAGTCGGTCCGGACGGATCCATTTCCCTCCCCTTCATCGGCCAGATGGAGGTATCGGGCAAAACGACGGCAGAGGTCGCAACCGAGATCGCCCGTGAGCTGCAGAGCAAGTTCGCCCTGCGGACGGAGCCGTCCGCTTCGGTCGAGATCGCCCAGTTCCGGCCAATCTTTCTCACGGGCGATGTGAACACACCCGGCGAGTTCCCCTATGCGCCCAATCTGACGGTCCTGAAGGCGGTGAGCTTGGCTGGAGGGCTCCGCCGGGCGGAGGCGGGGCAGCGCTTCGCGCGCGACTTCATCAACGCGCGAGGCGATGCCGCGGTTTACGGCAGCGAACGCAGCCGTTTGATTGCCCGCCGCGCGAGGCTTCTCGCCGAGGTAGAGGGAGCCGATACGATCAAGATCCCGCAGGAACTCGAGAATATCCCCAACTCCGCCGAGTTGATCGCCAGCGAGACCGCGCTGATGAAGTCCCGCCGCCAGCGGTATGAACTCCAGCTCAAGGCGCTTGCCGATCTTCGTGCGCTCCTGGAAAGCGAAGTCCAATCGCTCAACCAGAAGGCGGCCACCCAGAAGGAACAGTTGGAACTCGCCCAGAAGGATCGGGAACGCATCAGCCGCCTGAGCGAACAGGGGCTGGCGACAAGCCAGCGTCGTCTGTCGATCGAGGAGCGCACCGCCGATGTGGAATCCACCCTGCTCGACATCGACACGGCCGCCCTCAGGGCCAAGCAGGATATCAGCAAGGCCCTTCAGGACGAGATCAACCTGAGGAACGACTGGGAGGCGCAACGCAGCAAGGAACTCCAGGATACGGAAGCCGAGCTGGAGAAACTGGAGCTGCAACTGACCACCAGCCGGGAATTGATGTCCGAGGCATTGGCGCAGTCCGCGGAAGCCCTTCGGTTCGATGCCAGCGGCAAGGCCGCATCGATCAAATACGTGATCGTTCGCGACGAAGGTGACGGCACAAAGGAGATTTCTGCGGACGAAACCACGCCCTTGCGGCCCGGCGATGTGGTCAAGGTCACGTCGGAACTGCTGCTGCAATGAGGCTTTGATGCGGGTCGCGAAAACCCTCCTGATCGATCCCGAACACAACCAGCTCTACGGCGTCGTCGCGATTGCGCTGTCCTTCTTCGTCTTCGCCTACTCCTCACGGTTCGGGCAGGTGTCGATCCTGGCCTATTACGGTGTCTGGCTGCCTCTGATCCTGGTCGACTACCGGCGGGTGCTGGGAAACTATTTCCGGTATGGCTGGATCTTCGCTTTCGCGCTTTTCTGCTTCCTGTCCGCCTTCTGGTCACAGGCACCGGCCATATCGCTGCGCGCAGCGGTGCAATATCTCACCCACGTGGCATGCGCGTTGATCGCCATGCGGGTGCTGAGCACGGCAACGCTCTCGCGGGGCGCGGTCGTCGGCTGCGCATTCGTCCTGCTCTACTCCATGCTGTTCGGCAGCTATCACTACGATGCGCTCGACGGGACCTACAGCTTCGTCGGGGCCTTTTCGTCGAAGAACCAACTTGGTTTCTATGCCTCCCTCGCGGTGCTTTTCTCCTATGCGACGGCCATCGTCTTTCGCACCCGGCTCGGCTGGCTGCTCGCATGCGCCGCAACAGGCCTCCTGTCCTTCTATGCGCTGCTGGCTTCGCAATCGGCGACTTCGATCATCACCACGCTCGGCGTACTGGCCGCGTCGCTCGTGATGCAGGCCACTTTGTTCCTGGCTCCGCGCGCCCGCGTCTTCCTGTTCGCTGCCGGCATCGTACTGGCTGTCGGCGGAGGAGCCGTTGCCCTGCAGTTCGGCGCGCTGGACGCGCTGCTTGGCGTCTTCGGCAAGGACTCCACCCTTACCGGACGCACCTATCTCTGGCAGCAGGGCGTCATCGCCGCCGCGCACTCTCCCTGGATCGGCGTCGGCTACTACGGATATTGGGTGCCCGGCTTTGCCGAGGCGGAACGCCTGTGGCAGGATTTCTTCATCACCTCCCGCAGCGGCTTCCATTTCCACAACACCTTCATCGAAGCCATGGTCGAGACAGGAACTGCCGGTGCCCTGCTCCTGGCTGTCCTGCTTTTCCGTCCGTTTTCGGGCCATGTGGCACGTTTCATGCGTACGGCTTCCAGCCCGCAGTCTCTCGTGCTTGCAGCCCTCTCGTTCCTGCTTGTCATCCGCTCCTTCGTCGAAATCGACATCATGCATCCCTACCACATAGGCTCCTTCCTGCTCTATTTCGCCGCCGGGAAGCTGACGCTGACGCACAGGCAGTCGCTGGTTCACTCCCAGCCTCGCCGGCGTTACGCGCTCAGCCCGAACTGATGCTGGCGATGACCAGGAGACGGAGGAGTGCAGCCCGACGGAGTGAAGGACGATGAGGACCCTTTACGGAATACAGTACCTCCGGGCCTTCGCTGCGGTGGCAGTGGTCATATTCCACGCCGCGGAACGGAACGGCCTGCACTTCGCCATAGGCGCGGCTGGTGTGGATGTCTTCTTCGTCGTCAGCGGCTTCATCATGATGGCGATCAGCGAGCGGCGCACCATGAGGCCGGCCGCCTTCATGCGGGACAGGCTGCTGCGCATCGCTCCCAGCTACTGGATCGTTACCGGCATAATGATCTTCGGCGCCCTCATCGGGTTGTTCCCGAACCTTCAGTTGGAGTTCTGGCATGTCGTCGGATCATTTCTGTTCGTTCCTGTACCGTCGCCGAACGGAGGTTACCTATGGCCCGTCCTGGTGCAGGGATGGACGCTGAACTACGAAATGTTCTTCTACCTGCTGTTCGCGGCTTCTCTTTTCCTGAGACCCCGCCTTCGGCTGCCGGCCCTTCTGGCGGTGCTGGGGACAGCCGTGATGGCCGGTACTCTGCAGCCTACCGGAAATCCGCAGACACGCTTCTATGCCGAGCCTCTCGTTCTGGAATTCGCCGCAGGTGCTCTTTTTTCTAAGTTGTGGACGAGGGGCTACGTGCCCCCGCCGACCGTCGGATCAGCGCTCGTCGGAATGTCCATCGCGGGCTTCGCCGCCATTCATTTCCTCAAGTTGGAATTCGATGCCCTGACCTGCGGGCCGCTGGCGGCGGCATTGGTGGCGGGCGTCCTCTCCATCGAGAGCGGAGGCCGGTTGCCGCGGATGCCGGTCGCGAACTATCTCGGCGACGCCTCCTATTCCATCTATCTCTGGCACACACTGGCTATCTCCGTCGCCGTCAAGGCGGGCGCCGTGGCCGGCATGCCGGCCTTGGCGATCGCTGCTGTCGGGGTCATCGCAGGCATCCTCATCGGAGTGGTGGCCTATGAGTGTGTTGAGAAACCCCTTCAGAGTCTCGTGAAGGGGCGGCTTTCGATCTTGTGGCGCAAACAGGTCAGGCGGGCAGTTCCTTAGCGGGCAAGCCCGCTTCCCGCCCTTCGGACGTCAGGACCGACGCCAACCGCTCTCCCAGGCGCAGCGCCAGGGCGACCGCCGGCAGGGTGGGGTTGGCGTGCCCGCCGGTAGAAAACACGCCGGCGCCCGCGGCATGAAGGTTTTCCAGATCATGAACCCGGCAATGCTGGTCGACCACGCCATCTCCGGGATCCCGCGACATCCGGATATGCCCGATCTGGTGATAGCCGTCGACGGCCTGGTTTAACACCGCCTTCTTGCGCATTGCCGGCTCAGGATGAAGATATTCCAGCCATCCCGCATTCCTGTGACGCAGCCAGGCATCGAGTATCTCATGGGAGCGCAGCACGGAGGCCACGTCCTCCTCGGTTACGCGGTAGTCCACCGAAAGCATGTCTTCGTCCGCGCCACCGGGGATCGTGACCCGACTTTCGGGGTTGGGCATCTGCTCGGCATGATATCGTAGAAGATAGCGGCCAGCGGGGTTCTCCAGCGCGGAATCGGCCGATCGGTAGAGCCGGTAAAGCGAGCGGAAGAACGCGCTGAACGACGTTCCCCCAACGCCTATGTTGCGCAGATGCCTACGCATTTCACCAGAGCTTTCACCGTGCGATCGCGGCGCCAGGCCCCGGGAGAGAAAACGGTAGGTACCGGAGGCGACAAGCAGCAGATAGAGCAGGGAAAGCGTCCCGGAGCCATGGGAAGGGTCGGATATGGACATCGGATCGAGCCAAAAAACGGCGTTCAGAAGCCGGTCCTGCATCTGGCGCTGCGGTGAAACCTGCAGTCGGCGCCGGTGCCGCCCCCCCTGCTCGTCGGAACGGAAGGACAGGGTCTGCAGGAGAGCCTTGTCGTTCAAGTGAGCAACCGCGATGTAACCTGTCAGGTGACCCTGATAGTAGCGTCCGAGAGGTCCTTCCGGACCGCCGAGCTTCTGCGGATGCTGCTTCTGCAGCGAGAGAAGCATCCGCGCTGTCTCCAGGCCGCCCGCGGCAAGTACGAACTGCTTTGCCCGCAGCGTCCTGGAGCGGCCGGCATGCTTGACGTGCAAGCTTTCCACGTCTCGTCCTCCCGGACCGAGATTGATGTCGTGGACGACCGCCTTGGTGACCACGGTTATGAGGTCAGACCGCCTGAGCCTGTCCTCGTAGACACGTCCCAGCGCAGGGCTCTTGCTCCACCACTCCACGGCATCCGTGATGATGTCTTCGCCCTCCTCCGGGACGTTGCGGGCGAAGGTGGGGGAACTGCACTGGAGAAACACGGCTGCCTCGCCGTAGTACTTGCTCATCTCGGAATGGGGGATTGGCCAGCCGGGTGAGGTGACGTGATTCCGTGGCTGGAAGTCCAGATCGTCGTAGGGAACGCAGCGTCCGCCCCACAGCGCGGACGTTCCGCCCAGGCCGCGGTGGCTCGCATCGCCGGGCGAGGCATGATTGCGATTGACGAAGCCGGTGGCAGCGGGATCGGGCGCATCCCTTCCATCCGTCGGCCCGGCTTCCAGAAGAAGAACGGTTCTGCCGAGCGCCTCCAGCTTGAAGGCCAGGGAGAGCCCCACTGGACCCGCCCCGACTATGCAGACATCGGCACTGGGGAGCGGTACTAGGGCCTCGGATACGATCATCTATCTCAGATCTCGGCAAACTATCGGTCAGGGCGCATATATGTCGGAACCTATCAGTTTCAGCCTTGAATGAAGCATCCGACGACCGCAAGCGTACAGACCGCCTGAGAGGCCTTTTCTTTCGTGCCTGCCGCTACAGGTTATCTCCAGCCCCTGCGGATGGAGAAGGGCTTGAGTTTCAACATTGATGAAGATAGGTGTGGCGTCACCAGGCCGGGCCCCTCTGGCAGCCAGTCGGCTGCGATGTCGGACTGGAAAGATTCCACGAAGGTGCCCGGCAGTGATCAGATAACGCCGTACAGGATTGGCTCTCCCTCGATCTGCAGGGGGAAGATTTGTCTTGACGCCGTCGCCGGGGCATCCACTCAAAAGGATAGGGTGCAAAATGGGTGAACTACTAACGCAGGAGGCTTTGACCGCCTTCCTGCAGGTCATCATGATCGACCTCGTACTGGCCGGCGACAATGCCATCGTCATCGGCCTGGCCGCAGCGGGTCTGCCGAAGGAGCAGCGTAACAAGGCCATCCTGATCGGCATCATCGCGGCAACCGTGCTCAGGATCGTTTTCGCTGCTGCGACAACCCAGTTGCTGCAGATCGTCGGTCTGCTTCTCGCCGGTGGTATCCTGCTTCTGTGGGTCTGCTGGAAAATGTGGCGCGAGCTGCGGACGTCTCACGCCGAGGAAACCGACGCGGCGGAAGCACTCCAGGATCAGGATCTCAACGCGGACGGGACAGTCGCGGGGACGGTGCCCCGGAAGACCTTCGGTCAGGCCGCGTGGCAAATCGTGGTCGCCGACGTCTCCATGTCGCTCGACAACGTTCTGGCAGTGGCCGGGGCCGCCCGTGAGCACCCGACCGTCCTGATCTTCGGCCTGGCGCTGTCGATCGCGCTGATGGGTCTCGCGGCAACCTTCATAGCCCGCCTCCTGCACCGCTATCACTGGATTGCCTATGTCGGCCTTGCCGTCATCCTGTACGTCGCCCTGGAAATGATCTGGCGCGGCTACCAGGAAGTCTCGCCCTTTATCGGCCTATGATCTTCGTTCCGGGCGCGTCCACGACGCGCCCGAACGGTCTCCTACCTGCATTTCAGAGGGATAGGGCGTAAGCGCCATTCTTGGACGCCGAGGCCGGAGCAGTTTATTCAGCGGAACAGCTTCTCGACATAGTCGCGGCCAAGGCCCACCTTTTCATAATGGTCGCGACACAGCGCGATGTAGTTGTGCACGTCGAAGAACCCGTTCGGCTCGCCCTGCTCGTCCAGCCAGATCAGCGGTCCCTTTACCTGGAAGAACACCTTCATCGGCTGCTCGTGCTCGTAAGCGACCAGCGTATGCCCCTCACCGGGCGTCTCGTAGACGAAGTCGCCGGCGGTGGCCGTCCACTCATGCTCCAGATATCCCCACTTGCCGGAGATCGTGTAGGCAAAGACTTCGTGAGGATGATAGTGGCGGTTCACGAGTCCGGCTTTCTTCGCCATCAGGATATCGCACCACTTGTTCTGGGTCGGCGAAATCCAGAGCGGCCGCGAAGACACCGTCTCCGTGAACGGCACATAGTATCTCTCGTCCTCGGTCGGAGCATTCTGCAGGTAGACCTCCGGCAGCGCGTCCGGCTGGAACACCTTGGTGATCGGCTGCAGGTCCTTCCAGAATTCGGTGGTTGCAAGTTCAGGCATTGCGGTTCTCCTCGTTGGATGCGGATTGGCTAGATGCTCATCCCGCCGTCGACCATCAGCGTCGTGCCGGTCACGAAGCTCGACTGATCGGAGGCGAGATAGAGTACGGATCGGGCCACCTCCTCAGCGGTTCCGTGGCGCCGGAGCGGAATCATCTCGTTGAAGAACTGCGTACCGTCGGCGCCGATCGCCTCGCCCAGACCCTGTTCGACGGCGAGTTGGAAGCCGTTTTCGATCGGACCGGGATGGATGGTGTTGACCCGGATGTTCCGTGGCGCGAGCTCCTTTGCCAGGCAACGCATCAGCCCCACCTGCGCATGCTTGGCGGTGATATAGCCATAGACGCCCGCATCGCCGCGCATGCCGGCAACCGACGAGGTGATGACAATGGAACCGCCGTCACGCATTTTGGGTACGGCGCTCTTGGCCGCGAGGAAGGCGCCGCGGATATGCACCGCCAGAACCTGCTCGAACACGTCGAGGGGATAGTCTGCGATCGGCGCAACGGTCCCGAAATTTCCTGCATTCGAAAATAGTATATCGACAGGGCCGAACCGTTCCACGGTTTGCTCAACGTAACGCTCGGCATCAGTCGAGCAGGCTACATCGGCGGCGATCAGTTCGATCCGATCCGACGGCAGGTCCGCCGCTGCTTCTTCGAGCGAAACCTCGGATATATCGACTAGCACGACACGTGCACCTTGCTCGAGAAACAGCCGCGCCGTCGCAAGTCCCAGACTGCCTGCACCGCCGGTGATGATACAGGTCTTGCCTTCCAGCGCTGGCATCCATCCTCCTGATATATCTCGGGGCCGCCGTCCGGCGGCGAAGCGACGGACAGCGGCAACGGGCTTTCGTAGGAAATATCAGATCGGATAGTGGATATGGCCGTCCTGAACGGTGATCCACCGCAGTTCCGTGAATTCGGCGATGCCCGCCTTGCCCCCAAAGCGGCCGTAACCGGATTCCTTGACGCCGCCGAACGGCATCTGCGCCTCATCATGCACGGTTGGCCCGTTGACGTGGCAGATGCCCGACTCGATCCGGCGGGCAACGCTCATCGCGCGGTTGATGTCACGGCCGAACACGGCCGCAGACAATCCATATTCCGTGTCGTTGGCGATCCGTACCGCTTCGTCGATCGAGCCCACGCGCACCACCGATGCGACAGGCCCGAAGCTCTCCTCGCCGTAGATGCGCATGGCAGGCGTCACCCGGTCCAGGAGCGTCGCATCCATCAGGGTCCCGTCGACACCGCCGCCGGCAGCAAGGACGGCCCCCTTGGAAACCGCGTCCTTGACCAGCGCCTCGACCCGCTGCGCTGCCCGCAGATCGACCAGAGAACCGAGGGGAGAATCGCTGCGGCGGGGGTCGCCCGCCTTCAGCGTGCGCACCTTCGCCGCCATTGCTTCCACGAATTCGTCCGCGATCTTGTCATCGACCACGAGCCGCTCCGTCGACATGCATATCTGCCCCTGGTTCATATAGGCCCCGAACGCTGCTGCTGCGACGGCCTCATCGATATCCGCATCGTCCAGGACCACGAACGGCGCCTTGCCGCCGAGCTCGAGCAGGGCTGGCTTCAGATGCCGGGCGGCGGTTTCGGCAATGATCCGGCCAACGCGGGTCGAGCCGGTGAAATTGATCCGGCGCACCGCCGGATGGGCGATCAGGGCTTCGACGATCACTCCGGCATCTTCCGGTGCGTTGGAGATCGCGTTCAAGACTCCTTCCGGCAGTCCGGCCTCATGAAGCGCATCGACGATCAGGCGATGCGTGTGCGGGCAGATTTCCGACGTCTTCATGACGACCGTGTTGCCGCAGGCGAGCGGCATGGCGATGGACCGGACACCGAGGATGACCGGCGCGTTCCACGGCGCCATAGACAAGACGACGCCGGTCGGCTGGCGAACGGCCATCGCCAGGCTGCCGGGCCGGTTGGAAGGAATGACCTCCCCCGTGATCTGCGTCGTCATCGCGGCGGCTTCCCGCAGCATGTCGGCAGCCAGCCCGACGTTGAACATGGCCCATCCGGCAGTGGCGCCGGTTTCCGCCGCCATGGCGGCGACGAATTCCTGAGCCTTCTCCTGCAGGCGGTCGGCGGCGGCATTGAGAAGCTTGCGGCGCTGGCCGGGGCTCGTAGCGGCCCAGGCAGGGAATGCCTTGGCCGCGGCATTGGCGGCGCGACGCGCGTCCTCGACAGAGGCCGCAGCGACGGTGGAAGCCACTTCGCCAGAAATCGGGTTCATTCGCTCGAAGCGGCGCCCATCCGTCGCGTCCATCTCTACGTTGTCGATCTTCAGACCCAGGATGCTCATAGGTTTCTCCACTCTGCTCTCATTCTTGTCTGCTCAGGCCGCCCCGCCGAGGAAAGCCTGCTGGACGGCCTTGTCGTTCATCAGGCTTTCCGCCGTGCCCTCACCGGTAATCCTTCCGGCTTCGGCGAGATAGCCCCGATCGGCGATCGAAAGGCTCATCCTCACGTTCTGCTCGACGATCAGAAGGGCAAGACCCCGCTCCCTGATGCGTCCAAGGCTCCTGAAGAGCTCGCCGACGACCACGGGCGCGAGACCGAGGCTCGGCTCGTCCAGCATCAGCAGTTCCGGCCTGGACATCAGCGCGCGGCCGATCGCCACCATCTGCTGTTCTCCGCCCGACATGGTATTCACGTACTGGCTGCTGCGCTCCCGAAGCTTGGGGAAGAGCTCATAGACGAAGGCGCGGCTCTCTGCCGCATGGGCCCGTGCCCGCATAGCATAGGCTCCCAGTGCCAGGTTTTCCTCAACGGTCAGATCGCCGAAGACACCCCTGCCCTCCGGCACAAGAGCAATCCCTGTCTCCAGCACCTGATGAGCCGGCAGATCGGTGAGAGATCGGCCATCGAACATGATGGAGGCTCCCCGGTCAGGAGCCCTGATACCCGCAATCGCTTTCAACAGCGAGGACTTGCCGGCTCCGTTGGCACCGAGGATGACGACGGTTTCTCCCCTGCCTACGCGAATACGTACGTGATCGAGCGCCGCGTGATGGCCGTAGTGAAGCGACAGATCCGAAACCTCAAGCATGGGCGTCTCCCAGATAGGCGGTCACGACATGCGGATCGGCGAGCGCCTGCGCGGTCGGCGCATCGGCGATCTTGCGGCCGGCATTCATTACGACGCAGCGGTTGCAGACTGCACGGATCGCATCCATCACATGCTCGACCAGCAGGATCGTGATCCCGCGTTCCTTCAGCGAGAGAATGAGGTCGA
The DNA here is from genome assembly GCF_902153245.2 of Pseudorhizobium endolithicum. Taxonomy (GTDB): domain Bacteria; phylum Pseudomonadota; class Alphaproteobacteria; order Rhizobiales; family Rhizobiaceae; genus Neorhizobium; species Neorhizobium endolithicum. The sequence goes on along the minus strand of NZ_CABFWF030000012.1, from coordinate 41,320 downwards.
TCCCGGTGCGGAGTTCGGTGGGGTTGAGGCCGGCCAGCCATTCGTCGAGAAGCAGCAGTTCCGGATCGGCCGCGAGGGCACGCGCAAGCTCCATCCGCTTCTGGTCGATATAGGTGAGATCCTGGGCGCTGTGTTCGGCACGGCCGGCGAGGCCGACTTCCTCCAGCCGCCGCAACGCCTCCCGGTCCGCTTCTTCGCCCCACAGCTTGCGGCGTCCGAAGGCAAGGGATGCCACCACGTTTTCACGCACCGTGAGAGACGGCAGGCCGCGAACCAGCTGAAACGTTCGCGCCACGCCCTTCAGCGCGATGCGGTTGGGTGCCAGACCGGAGATGGTCTCCTCCCCCAAGGCGATCGTGCCGCCGGTCGGCGAAAGGTGACCCGAGATCATGTTGAGCACCGTCGTCTTGCCGGAACCGTTCGGGCCCAGCAGGCCGATCACTTCTCCCCGCACGATGCTGAAGGAGACCGCATTGACCGCCGTCAACCCTCCGAAGCGCTTGGTGAGGCCGGTAATCGTCAGAAGTTCACTCATCGGCGGTCCTCCCCGAAACCGGTTCGTTGCGCCGCCAGAGCGTCCACCTCTCCTCGATGAAGGCGAGGACGCCGCGCGGCAGCACGAAGACGATGGCGATGAAGATGAGGCCGAGGAAGATCGAATAGTGGTTCGGGAAGTTCGCAGAAAGCCATTCGAACATCAGAAACAGCGGCACGGCACCCAGAAGCGGCCCGGTGAGGCGGTGGGCGCCTCCCAGCAGTGCCATGATCAATGTCAGAAACGAGATGGTCGGATTGAAGGCGATCGATGGCTCGACATATGTCCAACGGGGAGCCTGGATGGCTCCGACGAGCGTGATGATGGTGCAGGAAAGGCCGAAGAGGGCCAGTTTTACGCCTGTGATGTTGATGCCGCAGTGGACGGCCACGACTTCGTCGTCGCCGATGACCCGCAGCGCCAGACCGATGCGGCTGCGCCCGATCCACCAGGCAATCGCAAAGGTTATGGCCGCCAAGGCGAGCAACTGCCAATAAATTCCTTCCGGGGTGATCGGCAGGAATATGTAGCGGCCCAACGTCCCGGTCACGTTGACTTCATACCACGTCACGAGTTGTCGGATCAGTTCGGCCAGTCCGAAGGTAAAGATGACGAAATAGACGCCCGCCAGCCGCAATGTCGCAATGCCTACGACAAGCGCGACACCCAGCCCGATGCCGGCGGCGACGAGCAGCAGCAGAGGATAGGGAATACTCTCGCTGAAGACGGCGACGGTATAGGCGCCGACGCCGAAGAATGCGACGGTCGCCAGCGAGACATAGCGGGTCGGTCCGGAAAACAAAGCCCAGGCGGTTGCCAGGACGACGTAGCCGAGCATCCCGATCATCAGCGTTACGCCATAGGGGCCGACAACGAAGGGAACGAAGGCGAGCGCTGCTATGGTCGCGATGAAGCCGGCGATGGCGAGAATGGTCTTGCCGTTCATCCTGCCCTCCTTCCGAACAGTCCGGAGGGGCGCCAAAGCAGAACGGCCAGGAAGATGCCGTAGGTCGCCGCCAGCGTCAGGCCCGGATCGACATAGGTGGCCACAAACGTTTCCACCACACCCAGGATGAGGCCCGCCGACAGCGCGCCGACGACGTTTCCTACTCCGCCCATGATGACGACGATCAGCGCTTTCATCGTGAAAACCACGCCGGAGGTCGCCGTGAACGTCTGGTACATCGAGATCACGACGCCGCCCGCAGCCGCGAGCCCTCCGCCGATGGCGAAGGCGTAGCGTGCCGCCTTGTTGACGTCGATCCCGACAAGCGGTGCGGAAGCCGGCGACACCGCGACCGCCCGCAATGCCGTGCCCCACAGGGTCCGCGTCAGGAGAAGGTAAAGCGCTCCACCGACGGTAAGGGCCAGCACCAGCGCCAGCAGCCGGTTGGCGGCCACGTTCGTCCCGAACAGCTCGACGGCGACATTGAGATAGTTGTAGCTCGTGAAGTTCGCCCCGAAGGTGACGAGCAGCACGCCCTGAATGACGAAAAGCAGGCCGAACGTCGCGAGGATGGAGTCGATCTCCAGGCTCGCCTTGTCACGTGCGCGGGCTACCAGGGGCTTCATCATGACGCCGTAGATCACGTATCCGAACGCGAAACCCGCAGGAATGGTGATCAGCAGGCCGAGCACCGGGTTGATGCCGTATCCCGTGTAGATGACGTAGGCGAGAAACGCGGCGGAGATGATCATCTCGCCATAGGCAAGGTTCATGATGCGCGCGATGCCGTACTGGAGCGTCAGCCCCATCGCGACGAGCGCATAGGTCCCGCCGAGCACCAGCCCGGACAACAGGGCCGTGACGAGCATCGGCCTTTCTCCTTCACTTGAATTTCAGGCAGCCGGTTCTTCGGCCGCTCGCCGGGGATATCCTCTCCCCTCGTTCGGGGAGAGGTACAGTCGAACAGAGCCAGGGCTTAGTTCTTTTTCCAGGCTTGACGCGGCAGGGTCGCCTTGCTCGCACCGGGCCGGTCTTCGGGGGCAATGCCGACGAACACGCCGTTCTGCCACTGACCCGTCCACCACAGCTGACGAAGCTGGTTGTCTTCGAACTTCGTTTCGTCGCTCAACACAGTCTTGAACGTGCCCGTGGACAGCTCTTCCGAGACGGCATCGCGGTCGAGGCCCTTGCGCTTGATGGCCTCCTGCAGCATCTGCAGGCTCGCATAGGTAATGACGCTGCCCCAATAATCCGGCGCCTTGCCCGTCACCTCTTCGTGCCGCTTGCGATAGGCGTTGTTCGCCTCGTTCCTGGGGTCCACTCCGCCGAGGCTCATAATGCCTTCGGCGTTGGCGCCGTTGTTCTTCGCGAAAATGGGGAAGCCCGTGCCGACGCCGAGATACAGGATCTTCGGATTGAAGTCGGCAACCTGCGCCTGCTGCGTCAGCGCAAAGGTTTCCGGCGGATAGGAGAAGGCGACGAAAGTATCAGCGCCATTGGACATGACTTCGTTCAGAATAGGCGAGAAATCCGTCGTGCCGGCCGGATAGGTCTTGTCGTAGACCACCTCGATCCCGGCTTCTTCGAAGGCGGGGCGGGCCGCGGTCACCAGATCGATGCCGAAACCGTCGGCGACGGAAATCATGGATACCTTGTTGTTGATGGTGCCCGCCTTGCTCGCATCGGCAATGACCTTCGCCAGCGCCTCTGCATAGTCATGGCCGCCGCCGAGCATCCAGAAACTCTTCTTCCAGCGCTTGACGAAGTCCGGCGCCTTGTCCGTCACCGACGAAACCGCAAGCTGCGGGTAGCCGTACCGGTCGAAAAGGGGTGCGACAGCCAGATTGAAGCCCGTGCTCCACGGCGGCAGGATGAAGTCCACCTCATCCTGGGCCGCCAGCCGCTCGACAGCCCGCACGACCTCTTCGGAGGACGAGCGATCATCGTACTCGACGACCTCGATCGGCAGCTTCTTGCCGTCGGGCATTTCAAGCCCGCCGGCATCGTTCACGTCCTTCACCCACAGCTCATAATTGGGAATGGTCGTGATGCCGGCGCCACCGGCATTGGGGCCCGTCTTGGAGACGGCATAGCCAATCTTGACGGAAGTACGCTCCTGGGCCGAGGCAACGCCGCCGAAACCGAAGGCAAGCGTAGAAACGGCAAGGGCCATCGTGCGCAGGATCTGCCTGCGTAGCAAGTTTTTCATGGTGTCCTCCCTTGGGCCCGCTCCTCCGGGCCATGACTGCCTTCTAGAGGTTGGCTCTTTAGCCGGCCTCTGATCAGACGGGAGCAGCTTATCAGGTCTTATCTTCTGTCAAATAGACTTTTACAGGAGATACTGGTACTTTTGACGGAGCCCCAAGAGGAAGAGCGATGACATCGTCATCATCTGCAATCCCCGTTCCTGCTGCTCCACCGCCCGGACCGGTGGAGGCACAGCTTTTTCACGGTGGTCTTTCCCGGACAGAATGGACATTTCGCGGTCGCCGAAGCCGCATCTTCGTCATTCAGTCGGGTGGGGGCTTTCTGAAGTTCGGAGAGCGGCAAGTGGAACTCGCCGGGCCTGCTCTCGTCTGGACACCGGCAGGCGAGAAAGGAGCCATCATCTTCGACGCCGGCGTCGAAGGCGGCGCTTTGGCCGTTCCCGACGTCGTGCTCGGATCTGCAATGCCCGCAGGAGCGGTCTTTTCTCAGGTGCGAGAGGCGATAGCGCGCCCTATCTTCGGCACCCGCCTGTCGGTTCCGGATGCAAGACGCCTGCTGTCGATGATCTCCTCGATCGGACAGGAATTGCGCACCGACCTGCCGGGCGCACAGGAAGCGGTGCGTCATCATCTGGCGCTTCTGCTTCTCGCCCTTTGGCGGCTTTCCGAGCCGGTGGCCGAACAAGCCCAACCATCGCCACGAATGATCGTCCGTGGCTTCGTCCATCTGGTCGAGCTCCATGCGAGGGAACACTGGACCATTCCTCGGTATGCCGCCGCACTCGGGATCACGGCAGACCGGCTCAACACGGCGGTCCGCAGGAGCACCGGGCGTACGCCGATGGAACTGATTCATGGCCGGCTCGTGGTCGAGGCGGGAATGCTTCTGGACAAGAGCACGATGCAGATAACAGAGATCGCTGCCGCCCTCGGTTTCAGGGATCCCGCCTATTTCAGCCGTTTCTTCAAACGCACCACCGGCCGCTCACCCAAATCCTACCGCGAGGATACTGCCCTGAGGCGGGCATCCCGGGATACGAGCTACGCGGCATGGCCGTAACAGGAATGGCAGCCCGCATAGGGTCGGGCCTCTGACCATACGCTATCTTCCTAGACCTGCTCTCCCCACCGAAGGCTCGCCTGTCGCTCGGGCGGCCGTTGATCCGCTTCATCGCACAGGCCTATCGGCGCTCCGCCATCACCGCGCGGTAGTTGGAGAAGAGGATGATGCCGCCGCCGAGGAAGACCCACAGATCAATGGCCTCCGCATAGGAGTAGTAGCCGACGACGGCGGCAAGCGGCACGCGCAGAAAATCGATCGGCATGACGACCGAGGCATCCAGCCGCTTGAGTGCCTGCGCTTGGCAGTAGTGGGCGGCCAGCGCGCCCAGTCCCGCCACCAGCATCCAGGGCACATCGGTCACATGCACCTCACGCCAGTCCGTCAAAGCGGCAAAAAAACCGAGCGGCAGTTGTATGAGGATCATCCACACTACGATCGCGCCCGGCGAGCACTGCCTTGTCAACTGCTTCACGAAGATCAGCGACAGGCCGTAGCCGGCTGCTGCGATAAGCACGAGGCCGGCGGCCGGATCGACCATGCCGACGCCCGGCCGGACGATCACGAGCACGCCGATAAAGCCGCCGATGGTCGCCAGGATTCGCGGAGTCGTCAGCCTCTCCTTGAGGAATATCCAGGCAAAGAAGGCGACCCAGATCGGCATGGTGAATTCAAGCGCGAAGACCGATGCGAGCGGAAGCAGCACGACGCCGATCGTCCAAAGATACTGCGCAACAAAATGCACCACGTTTCGAACGAGGTGCAGACGGATCAGCTTCAGCCCCCGAAGCTCCGGCAGAAGAGCCCTGCCAAGCGCAAGGATCACGAAGAGCCCGACAAGGGCCCGGAAGAAGAGTACCTGCTGGATGGAAAGGGTAGCGGCAAGCTCTCGGGAGCCGACGGACATTCCGATGAAGGAGGCCATGCTTAGCGCCATCCAGACCAAACCCTGACCAAACTGCGAACGAGGCTCTGCTTGAACAGACAAAGTTTCGTTTGACATCGTGTTCCTCTAACTCCCCGCCCGCAGGCCATTCGCATGCAACGCCCAGGGGCGTTTTGCGGCCGGGCAATTTGCCCGTGCCGCATGGTCCCGATCAGGCGGCCGAAGGGCCGGGATCGTCATGGCCGCCGGACATGATCCGGAAAGAACGCGGCGACTCGTCCCTGCCACCGCGTACGAGCGTCAGGAGAGGCTTGCGTTCAGCCGAGGCCGTGCCCCGCCGCTGGCTGGCCTGTGGCTGGTAATGCACCTTTTCCAGCAGAATCCGCTCCTCTAGCCCGTCGCGATTGGAGAACACGCATTCGTCCCCTTCCGCAAGTCCCAGCAGCGCCATTCCCCGCAATGTGGTGATGGAGAGGGACATCCCCACCACGGAGGCGACGCCCTCGAGCACGAGAGCCCGCGTCTGACGTTCGCCGCCATTGACCGTGAAGGTCACGCGACTGTTCAGGCTCGCCACGGTTTCAGGCAGATCTTCTGCGAACACGACGAGCGCGGAACCGAGCTTGCGCCGGAGGATGGGGGTAAGCGGGTCCTCCGTTCCCAAGCGGTTGTCCCGCATGGCTTCGAGGATGGTGAAGTCCTTGGTGGTGAGGATCGGGTTGTCCTTTGACATCGCAGTTCTCCATAGCTCCCTTGGGAGCACGCACATCGGAAATGAACGGGAGACCCCTGCCCGCACGAAGCAGGGCAGGGGCTAATATCCTGCGATAAGGCAACCTCCGAACAGCGAGAGGCGCGAGAACGGCTTGGTGCCGGTCATGACGCGGTCCGCATGTCTGCTGCGGCAATCTCTGCCGGAGCCTCAACCGTTTCCACGGTCAGGCGATGCAGACGCCCATCCCGCGCGGTCCAGTTGATAGACTGGCCCGCGGACAGACCGATGAGAGCCGCTCCGATCGGCGTGAGGATCGAAACCTTTCCGGCGGCGATATCCGCTTCGCCCGGGAAGACGAGCGTGACCTGCCGGTCTTCCCCCAGGTCACTGGTGAACCGCAGGCTGGATCCCATCCGGACGACATCGGCAGCAATCTTCGCATCCGGCACGATCCGCGCCCGATCGAGCTCCGCCAGAAGCTCGTCGGCAACCTCCGGATTTCGGGCGGCGTAGCTTTCGGCCAGGCGCCAGAGGCGCTCGTGGTCGGAGCGGGTCATGATGATGGCAGGCTTGCGGTGTGTTTTGGTTTCGGGAGCCATCTCTGGGTCTCCTTGCTGAGTTGGCCGCAGCCGCACCTCGGGTGCCTGCGGAAGATCAAAGGGAATTTTTGAAGAATGTCGCCTGCTTCTCGGTGCCAGGACCGGATGCGGCTTTAACCGCCGATACCCCACGGCCGGGGCGCGACGCGACCGAGCCGGGGGTCAGGTGCCTGCGATGGGGCACACCCGCTTGAAAACAGCAATGGTCAGCTCGTTCAACATAAGACGAACATGGGCTTGATCACGGCGGAAGTCAAGCAAGCCATGGAGTGGCAGCGCCAGCACGGGCGGCATCGCCGTCGGTTGCGCCAGCTTACGGCCCTCGCTCTGAAAGCCCATCCGCGGAACTAATAGTCTTTTCCGCGGAAAGCCGGATTGCTCTTCAAATGATGCCAAGCGCATCCATTGCCTGCGCCACTTTCACGAAGCCTGCGATGTTGGCACCCAATACATAGTCGCCCGGAGCGCCATATTCATCCGCCGTGCCGGCGCAGGTGTCGTGAATATTGCGCATGATCGTGGCCAGACGTGCTTCGGTCTGTTCGAAGGTCCAGCTGTCTCGCGAGGCGTTCTGCTGCATTTCGAGTGCCGAGGTCGCAACTCCGCCGGCATTGGCGGCCTTGCCGGGAGCGAACAGGACCCCGGCTTCCTGAAATATCCGGATTGCCTCGGGCGTCGAAGGCATGTTTGCACCTTCACCGACGGCCATGACGCCGTTCGCCACCAGCGTCTTCGCATCGGCGCCGGTGAGTTCATTCTGGGTCGCCGAAGGCATGGCGACATCACATGGCACGTCCCAGATCGTCCCGTTGTCGGCCTTTACGAAATAGGCTCCCTTGCCTTCGCCCTTGAGCTTCAGGTAGTCGGCGATCCGGGCCCGCCGAACTTCCTTTACTTCCTTCAGAAGCTTCAGATCGATGCCATTTTCATCGACGACGTAACCGGAGCTGTCGGAGATCGCTATCACCTTGCCGCCAAAGGACTGCACCTTCTCAACCGTATAGATGGCCACGTTACCGGAGCCGGAAACGACGACCTTCTTGCCGTCGAAGCTCTCTCCCTTGGTCGCCAGCATGGACTGCACGAAATAGGTGTTGCCGTAGCCCGTGGCTTCCGTGCGAGCCCGTGAGCCGCCGTAGAAGAGTGCCTTGCCCGTGAGGACGCCTGCCTCGTACCGGTTTGTCAGCCGCTTGTACTGGCCGAACATATAGCCGATCTCGCGCCCGCCGACCCCGATGTCGCCTGCAGGGACGTCGATATATTCGCCTATGTGGCGGTGCAGCTCGATCATGAAGGACTGGCAGAAGCGCATGATCTCGCCGTCGGAGCGGCCTCGGGGATTGAAGTCCGAACCGCCTTTCCCGCCACCGATCGGCAGACCGGTCAAAGCGTTCTTGAAGGTCTGCTCGAAGCCGAGGAACTTGATGATCCCGACATTGACCGAGGGATGGAAACGGATTCCTCCCTTGTAAGGACCGAGCGCCGAGTTGAACTGCACCCGGAAGCCGCGATTGATCTGAACCCGGCCTTCGTCATCGACCCACGGCACCCTGAAGATGATCTGCCGCTCTGGCTCGCAGATCCGTTCGATCAGTGCATTCTCGAGATAGCGGGGGTGTTTGGCGATAACCCGCCCGAGGCTTTCCAACACTTCCCGAACTGCCTGGTGAAACTCAAGCTCTCCTGCATTGCGCCGCAGCACCTCCTGCAGGATTGGTTCGAGCTTCTCATCAACATTGACCATTTCTTGACCTCAGTGCGCACGATTTGTGCAATCGCGCGATCCATTAACGCAAGGAATGGAAAAGTCGAAGGGATTTTTGCAAGGCCGCAACGGCAGCGGCAGCACGAGGGCCCTCAGCCGTCGGAGCCGAAAAAGATGCCTTGAAGGATCGAACCCTTCCTCGGTTCCGCTGACAGAGCGCCGCAGCCATTGTTGGAATCCGCGAGCGACGTCCACAAGGGCGCCATCGCCTCCCCCACCAATGCGACGAAACGACGCGCCGGGATAGGCCCGCGCAGCTACCCTTGGGCGATGCACCAAGCAGCGGGTGGGATCAGCAATGGCTCGGGACGGTGCTGCACACACCCGTCCCATGGCCTTCAATGGGACCGAAGACCACGCCGCCCTCCTCGAGAGCCCGGACAAGCTGGGCGGCCGTCGAACGATGAAGCCCGTGCCGGTTGCCTTCAAAGTCCCGGATCGTGCTGCGGGACACCAGCGAACGGGCCGCCAGTTCCTCCTGCGTCCAATCGAGGAGAGCGCGTGCGGCACGGCATAGTGCCGGCGTCAGACAAGATTCATTTGTAGCCTGCCCCATATGTTCTATATAACCCACCACTGGCGAAATGCCAATCGGGCTGTTAGGATAGCTGAGAGACTGCGATCATCGCTGCACTCGTCAGGAATCGGCCTTCCAGGCTGCCTCGGCATCGAAAATTGGAGAATCATCGCTTGGGATAACGGGCACGCCTACATTCCTCTTGCTGATCATGAGCCTGCCGTTCATCGGCAGCTTCGCGATCGCCCTGTTGCTGCAGACGAATTCGAGGCTCCTCCCCGCCACCGTCGCGGGCCTCGTGGCCGCCACGGTAACCATTGCCACCGCCACTCTTTATCCATTGATCATGGACGGCGGCGTTGTCCGTTTCGAGATGGAGTGGCTGCCGCAACTCGGCGTCAATCTTACGCTGAGGATGGACGGCCTGGCATGGATCTTCTCCATGCTCGTCGGGACCATCGGCTTCCTGGTGGTCCTCTATGCGCGCTACTACATGACGGAAGACGATCCTGTCCCGCGGTTCTTTTCCTTCCTGCTGGCCTTCATGGGCTCGATGCTGGGCATCGTCATTTCCGGCAACGTCATCGTGCTTTCGATCTTCTGGGAGCTTACCAGCCTCTCGTCTTTCCTGCTGATCAGCTACTGGCATCAGAGTTCCGCCGCCCGCGACGGTGCACGTATGGCTCTCACGGTCACGGCTGCCGGCGGTTTCTGCCTGCTCGCCGGACTGCTGATCCTGGGCAACATCGTCGGAAGCTACGATCTCGATGCCATTCTTGCGGCCGGCGACCAGATCAAGGGTCACCCGCTCTACCTGACGAGCCTCGTACTCATCCTGCTCGGTGCACTGACCAAAAGCGCGCAGTTCCCTTTCCACTTCTGGCTGCCCAATGCGATGGCGGCTCCGACGCCCGTTTCCGCCTACCTCCATTCGGCGACGATGGTGAAGGCGGGCGTGTTTCTGCTGGTGCGGCTGTCACCCGCCCTTTCCGGCACCTACGAGTGGTTCATGCTGGTCGGGCTCGCCGGTATCACGACGCTGGTCCTCGGCGCCTATTTTGCGATGTTTCAGCAGGACCTGAAAGGCCTCCTCGCCTATTCCACCATCAGCCATCTGGGACTGATCACCACACTTCTCAGCCTCGGCAGCCCAATCGCAACGGTCGCGGCGATTTTCCACATGGTCAACCACGCAACCTTCAAGGCGTCGTTGTTCATGGCGGCGGGTATCATCGATCATGAGACGGGCACGCGCGACATGCGCCGCCTCAGCGGACTTCTGCGCTACCTGCCGATCACCGGCCGGCTGGCTATGGTCGCCAGCGCAGCAATGGCCGGCGTCCCGCTCCTGAACGGCTTCCTTTCGAAGGAAATGTTCTTCGCAGAAGCCGTTGAGACCCACGCGAATTCCCGGCTGGATACCGCGCTTCCGTATCTGGCGGTTGCGGCAAGCGCATTCAGCGTCGCCTATTCGCTGCGCTTCATACATTCGGTCTTTTTTGGCCCACCGCCGCACGATCTGCCGAACCAGCAGCCGCACGAACCGCCGAGATGGATGCGCTTTCCCATCGAATTCCTGGTGGTCGCCTGCCTGGTCGTCGGCATCGTGCCCAACCTCACGATCGGACCGTTTCTGAAGGAGGCGGCGTTCAGCGTGCTCGGGCAATCGACGCCGCACTACAGCCTGTCGATCTGGCACGGCCTGAACCTGCCCCTGCTGATGAGCATGCTGGCACTGGTGCTCGGCTCCGCCATCTATGTCGTGTTCAGGCACTATTTCTCGCGTTGCGACGATGGCCCACCGTGGTTCCGCCACCTTCGGGGACAGCGCATTTTCGAGCGTGTGCTCGTCACCGTCTCCTGGCGCTGGGCACGAAGTCTGGAGGGAAGGCTCGGCACCCGCAACCTGCAACCACAACTGCGATGGGTCGCCTTCATCGGGTTCATGGCAGCGCTGCTGCCGCTCTACCTTTCCGGCTTCCAGTCCCGCATGATCGCGCCTTCCGGCATCGACATCCCCTTCATCGGCTTGTGGGCGATCGGCAGCGGTCTTGCCATCGGAACAGCCTATCTTGCCAAATATCATCGACTCGCGGCGCTCGTGATGCTCAGCGGCGTCGGGCTCGTCGTCTGCACCACCTTCGTCTGGCTGTCGGCACCGGACCTGGCGGTGACGCAGTTGCTGGTCGAGATCGTGACCACCGTCCTCATCCTTCTCGGGCTGCGATGGCTGCCGAAGCGGACAGAGGAACTGAAAGACGAAATGACGTTCCGGGCGCGCTTCCGGCGCTTCCGGGATCTCCTTCTAGCCGTCACTTGCGGCATCGGAATGTCCTTCATCGCCTATGCCGTCATGACGATGAGCGTTCCGGATGCGATCGCGAACTTCTTCCTCCAGAACGCCTATTCGCAAGGGGGCGGCCGCAATGTCGTCAACGTCATTCTGGTTGATTTCCGCGGTTTTGACACGCTCGGAGAAATCACCGTTCTCGGGATCGTCGCGCTGACCGTCTACGCGCTGCTGCGCCGTTTCCGCCCGGCGGCGGACAGCATGGCGCCGCCCGATCAACAACAGGCGCAATTCGTCTTCGATGACCAACAGCCGGATCGGGAGGTGGGCGACACGGTGCGCGACTATCTGGCCGTTCCCTCCGTCATCATGCAGTGGATGTTTCCGTTCATCATCACGCTTGCGATCTACATCTTCATCCGAGGGCACGATCTTCCGGGTGGAGGCTTCTCTGCCGGACTGACCATGTCGATCGCCTTCCTGCTGCAATACCTGGCAGGTGGAACCCGCTGGGCCGAGGAACGCATCCGCATCCTCCCGTTACGTTGGATGGGAGCGGGTCTTCTGATCGCCGCGGCAACCGGGGTTGGCGCCTGGTTCCTCGGCTACCCCTTCCTGACCTCGCACTCGCGCTATCTCGATCTACCACTGATCGGCAAGGTGCCCGCCGCGACCGCCATGATCTTCGACCTTGGCGTCTTCTTGCTCGTAGTCGGTTCGACCGTTCTCATCCTCGTGGCTCTGGCCCACCAGTCGATCCGCATCAACCGCCTCAGGGCCCTTGAGGAAACAAGGGAGGAGGCTGCCTGATGGAACTGGTCCTTTCGATCGCGATCGGCGTAATGACGGCCTGCGGCGTATGGCTGATCCTTCGTCCGCGAACCTACCAGGTCATCGTCGGCCTCTCGCTCCTTTCCTATGCCGTCAACCTGTTCATCTTCGGCGTAGGTGGCGTGAAATCGGACGAGCCGCCTCTGCTCGGCGAGGGCGTGTCGGTCGCGACGCTCACGGATCCGGTACCACAGGCGCTGGTGTTGACGGCGATCGTCATCGGCTTCGCCACCACTGCACTGTTTCTCGTCGTCCTGCTGGCCTCACGCGGCCTTACAGGAAGCGACCATGTGGACGGACGGAGCGATCCGCGATGATCGCCTGGTCGCAGCATCTCATCATTCTGCCGATCCTGCTGCCTCTCCTTGCGGGGACTGTCTTGTTGTTCATCGCCGACCGTCAACGCGTCGTGAAGGCGATGGTCAGCCTCGCCAGCACGATCGCATTGGCGGCCATCTCCCTGATGCATGTCGGCATGATTGCCGGCCAAGGCAGTTTCGACGGCGTCTATCTTCTGGGAAACTGGGAGGCCCCCTTTGGGATCGTTCTCGTGGCCGATCGCCTTTCGGCCTTCATGGTGGCGCTGACGGCGGTCTTGGCCGTGCCGATCCTGACATTCTCCCTGGCGCGATGGCATTCGGCAGGGGCGCATTTCCACAGCCTCTACCAGTTCCTCCTGATGGGGCTGAACGGCGCCTTCCTGACCGGCGACCTCTTCAACCTCTTCGTCTTCTTCGAGGTGATGCTGGCCTCATCCTACGGCCTCGTTCTGCATGGCTCCGGCCCGCTCCGGGTGAAGGCGGGGATGCACTACATCGTCGTCAATCTGGCCGCAGCGCTCCTTTTCCTGATCGGCGTCAGCCTGATCTACGGAACCGCCGGCACCCTCAACATGGCCGACCTTGCCGAGCGCATTCCCGCCATTGAGCCGGATCGGCGCATGCTGATGGAAGCGGGAGCAGCCGTTCTCGGTGTCGCCTTCCTGACCAAGGCGGGCATGTGGCCGCTGTGCTTCTGGCTTCCGAGCGCCTACAGCGTCGCGGCGGCCCCGGTCGCGGCCATCTTCACGCTCATGAGCAAGGTCGGGGTCTACATCATCCTGCGGCTGACCCTGCTGTTGTTTTCCGAAGGCCCCTCCGCCGGCTTCGGCAGCGAGGTCCTGCTTTACGGCGGCATGGCAACCCTAGTCTTCGGGACGATCGGTGTCCTGGCCTCCCAGGCCTTGGGGCGGATCGGCGCCTATTCGGTCCTCGTCTCGTCCGGAACGCTCCTTGCCGTTATCGGGCTCGGGGATGCAGCCGCAACCTCCGCCGCACTTCTCTATCTCCTCAGTTCGACCCTGACCCTGGGCGCCTTCTTCATGCTGGTCGAACTGGTCGAGCGAAGTCAGGATGCCGGTGCGACCGTGCTCGCAGTCACCATGGAAGCCTATGGCGACGCCGATGACGACATTCCGGAAGAGGTTGAGGGTGTCACCATGCCGGCTACCCTCGCCATGCTCGGCATCTGCTTTGCAGCCTGCACGATCCTGCTCTCCGGCCTTCCGCCCCTTTCCGGCTTCGTCGCGAAGTTCGCCATGCTCTCGGCGCTGATCGGGACCGGTTCGATCGGCGTCCCCCCCAGCGGGCCCGCTCTGGTCCTCGTCACCCTGGTCATCCTCGGCGGACTGGCCACGCTGATCGCCCTCACCCGCGCCGGCATCCGGACCTTCTGGAGCTCGATCGAGGGCACGGTGCCTCGCGTGCTGGTGATGGAGATCGTTCCCGTAATGCTGATCCTGGCCGTAACCGCGGCGCTGGCGGTGAAGGCGGGACCTGCGTTGGCCTACATGGAGGCGACCATTAGGACCATCGAGAAACCGAGCCTCTACAGCGGTGCGGTTCGACAGGTGGTGCCGGTACCCTCGTGGCGCGACAGCCGGCCGACCCAGGAGGGCGACTGATCATGTTTCCCTACCCTCTCCTGACCATCGCGCTTCTAGTGATGTGGCTTCTCCTCAACGGCTTCACATTCGGGCACCTCCTTCTCGGAGGGACCGTGGCCGTATTCGCATCCTGGGGCATGGCCGCCCTGCGGCCCGACAAGCCAAGGCTGCGCAAATGGTATCTTCTCCCGAAGCTGTTCGGGATCGTGATGCTGGATATCATCCGTTCCAACCTCGCGGTCGCCTGGATCATCCTCCGCGGACGAGCCCCCGGCCACCGGTCATCGTTCATCATTCTCCAGCTCCAACTGCGGGACCCCACCGCCTTGGCCATCCTCGCAGTCATTATAACGAGTACACCGGGCTCCGCCTGGCTCGAGTACGACTCGCGTCGCAGCTCAGTCCTGATCCACGTTCTTGATCTGGTTGACGACGAAGCGTGGGCCAACCTCATCAAGAACCGCTATGAAAAGCTGTTGCTGGAGATCTTCTCATGAGCGCAATCATCATTTTCACCGCCATCAGCCTGGCGCAGATCATGCTGGTGATTGCGATGGCTATCGCCTCGATCCGGATGTTCTACGGTCCCAGGGCGCAGGACCGGATCATCGGGCTCGACGCGATCTACGTAAACGCGATGCTGTTGCTGGCCACCTTCGGCATCGGCACCGGCAAGACCGTCTATTTCGAGGCCTCGCTGGTGATCGGAGTGCTCGGCTTCGTATCAACGGTATCCCTGGCGAAGTTCCTGATGCGGGGTGAGGTGATCGAATGACCTATTCTGCCGCAGACATTCCGGTTTGGGCAGCGATCCTGATCGCCTTCTTCCTGTTGGCGGGAGCTTTCCTCGCGCTGCTCGGTGCGGTCGGCTTTCTGAGGCTCCCCACCTTCTACGAACGCATCCATGCGCCGACGCTCTCCACGAGTTGGGGAACCGGAGGCATCATGACAGCCTCCATCCTCTTCTTCAGCATCTCGGGCGGGCGGCTGGTGGCTCACGAACTCCTGATCGGCATATTCATCACGGTTACCACACCGGTGACCTTCATGCTGCTGGCCCGCGCCGCCTTGCATCGCGACCGCGTCGAGAACCACCCGGACATACCGCGGCGGGACGGCGTCACACCGGGAGACGACACGACCGTCAACTAATCGGCGGTGACGGTACCGCCAGAACGTCCACGTCGGCATCACGCAGCACCTGCTCCGCGACACTGCCGAGCAACATCTTCATGAGTCCGGTCCGGCCATGCGTGCCCACCGCCACGAGATCGGCCCCCAGTTCGTGGGCCAACTGGAGGATGATCGGCGCATCGGCCCGTCAGCTCGGCGAACAAATGTGGTGGCCGGCAATATTCCGTGCCCTTGAAGGAATTCGCTCAGTTCCTGCGATGCTCTCTGCTCCTGGTCGCGCACATAGTCGGCAACATCGGCCTTGCCTATCCCGGAGAAAAGCATCGTGGAGGCCACCGGTGCATCGAATACGTATACGACGGAGAGAGCCGTCTTGCGGTCCAACCCCAGGTGCTCGACTGCATTGAGCGCTGCCGCCGACGTCTGCGACAGATCGACGGCCAGCAGCACATGCCGGTACTCACCAGCCGGCGTGCCATTGGCCATCAACACGGGTTGACGACTAACGCGGATGGCTCGTTCAGCCGTGGTGCCGACGAAAACATCCCTGAAGAGGTGCCGGCGGTGGGGACCGATCACGGCGAGATCGGGCTCCAGATCCTTGCAAGCCTGCAGGAAGGCGGTCGAGGCATCGCCGAGGACGACGAGTGACTGGCAGGCTACGCCGTCAATCTGCCGGATAGCCAGCACCTGCTCTGCCAAAAGGCTTTCGGCCGCCGCCCGTTCTGCTTCGACCAGACGGGGCGCCTGATCGTCCTTCACCGCATGCACGAGCGTGAGTGAAGCAGACAGCGACTTCGCCAGGATAGTCGCACGCCGGATCGCCCTGTCGGAACGGCTCGAGAAATCGGTACCAACGACTATCTTCTTCGTCATGATCCGTCCTACGCCTGTGGTCTCCGCAGGCTCACGCCCGTGTTGCAATCAGGTAACTCAGGTATGCCGCATAGAGGGCGACGAAACTGCCGCCTTCCCATCGCGATACCTGACGGCCGCTATACAACACCGGAACGCAGAGCAGACCAACCATCGTCATTACGGGAATGTCCACCTTAACGAGCATCTCCGCCACTTTGATGGGTATGCCGGGAACCGCCAACGTCAGCCCAAGAATGATGAATATGTTATAGGCGCTGCTACCGAGGAGGTTGGCGATGGCGATATCCCGCTCCTTGCGCAGGGTGGAGATCAGGGTCGTCACCAGCTCCGGCGACGAGGTGCCGATGGCAATGATCGTCAATCCGATGAACTCGTCGGACACTCCCCAGTGCCGCGCGAGGTCGATGGCGCCCTCGACAAGCCAATCGGCGCCGAGGACGACTACGGTAATGCCCGCCATGAGCACCAGAAGATCTCGCTGCCAAGAGTACCCCTCTGACGAGGGGTTCGAGATCACTTCAAGTTCCTCTGCGATCCTCATCTTGATGGCACGGCTTTCCCGCCTCGCCGAGTGAACGATTGCTGCCGTGTAGGCAACCGAACACAGCACAAGGATGATTCCGTCGCTTCTGGTCAGAACTCCGTCCCATGCCATGTAGAGAAGCATCAATGAGGCCACGGCGATCATCGGCAAATCCAGCCACAGGGTTTCGGTGCGTATCGCAAGAGGCGCGGCGAGCGCGCTCAGTCCGAGGATCAGCAGGATGTTGACGACATTGGTACCGGCGATATTGCCGACAGCCAGGTCGCCACTGCCGCTCAATACGGCATCGATGCCGACCGCAAGCTCGGGCGTGCTGGTACCGACGGCAACGATCGTCGCGCCGATCACTACCGGTGATATGTTGAACCGGGCGGCGAAACGCGTGCCGCTGCTTACGATGAATTCGGCTCCTACGATGAGGAGGATCAAGCCACCGATGCATTCCAGGACTGCAATCAGCATAAGGCGGTCCGGGGCTCCACCCGATGTTCAAGCGCACTCGCGGTCGTAGCAGCCGGCAAGAACGCTCGGCTTCGCGTCATGTCGACGTTCTCCCATGATCCGGCTCGGGCTCTTGGCTCCCCCGCGCACGTTGTATCGGACAAGATTTCTCCGGGGTACCTCAATTCAGCCCGTAGCGGAAACTTGGAATATGGAAATGCTGAGCCCCAAGCTCGGCGCATCCGAAAGCCTTCCTTTGCCACACCCGCCGCGAACCGCTAGCTGTCACCCCTGACCGCATGAAGACAGGCAAGGACAGCCCCGGCAGCACTCTGTGCCTGCTGTTGCGCGCTGTCGTCACGCTGCCGCTCGGCGATGGCGAGATAACAGTCGAGCAGAAACTCGCATAGCGGCACGAGCCGTCCCTCGATTGCTTCCGAGGTCTGATCCGGCAATCTATGCCGATCGAACTGCTTCTCCGAGACGGAGGCGCTTCGCCTCCTCGCCTCCTCGGCCAACTGTCCGAAGCGAACCGCCTGTTGGCCGGAAAGCTCGCTCGCCCGTTTAGACAACTGATCGGCAAGCTGCAGTTCGAGCGCAGCAATATCGACGGGAAGGCGAGTTCCCGCAGTACGACGCAAGTCGTGGAAGGCGCGGCGGCGCTCGCGCCGCAGGGTCGCGACATGCCCCAATTCCTCCCTTGCCATCCGCTCCGCCGCCTGGCGAACCTCGTCGTTTGGAGCATGGGCGGCAACATAGGTCCAGAAGACGAAGGCACGCTCCTCATTTCGGACTGCCATCGAGAAGGCACGATAGGAGTCGAGGAGTTCGGGCGCAACCACTGCCGCCCCCTCGTCGTCGAACAGCGGCTCCGCCATCTCCACATCCTGGATGTGCTGGAGCTTCCTGCTGTCGACCCAGTCGTCCACATTCTTCAGGTGCCCCTGCTCTTCGAGGCGCAGCGCATCGAATACTTCTGCAAGATCCGCACGGTTCTCGCGTCGCATCCGGTCGCTGAGGGCCATATAGCCGCGGATCGCCTCCTGCTCCATCGAACGCGCGATGGCCAGCAATTCCTCAAGATTGGCGATCAGCCAGGGATCCGGTCCCTTCTTCCTGTCTTCCATTACCGATGCCCCTCCTGACGTCTGAAAGCGGATACCTGCCACAGTGCGCCAATCTGGATGCCAAACTTTGCGTCACATCAAAGAGGGCCTCCGACATCTTCTCTAAACCTCGATGCCGAGCCGGCATAGGTACAGGTATCTCAAGCATGACGAACGGTGCTATGGCATCCAACGGAATTAGAACATTGCTGGCTTTTGCAGTAATGCTGTTCCTCGCCGTGGCGTACGCCCTCCCCGCGCAGGCGGCGGGGCAGTTGGCAAGTTTTCTGGACAAGGTCCAGCCGGGCGAACTGTTCAATGGGGCGGATCGCTTTGGCGAACCGAGTGGTGATCCGCCGATCGTTCCGGTCATGCGCGGTGACGATATCCTCGGCTATGCCTATCTGAATTCCGATTTCACCAGTTCGATCGGCTATTCCGGGAAGCCAATTCACATCGTCGTCGGCATCGATCCGAACGGCGTGATCCGCGGCTTCAAGCTGGTCGATCACAAGGAGCCCATCGTCCTCATCGGCATTCCCGAGGAGAAGGTCGTTGCGTCGATGAACGCGCTGATCGGCAAGGACATGGGGCGCGTGGCCTCGGGTGCGGAACGTCCGCCTCAGGTCGACATCGTCAGCGGTGCTACCGTGACCGTCCTCGTCATGGGCGACAGCGTTTCGCGCGCGGCAGTCCAGTTGATCCGCAGCAATAGGTTGAGCATAGATCTGGCGCCCGGCACCGCGGCACAGGCAGAAATTCGCAAGATCAATCCATCCGAGGTGGAGATCCGTGACTGGCAGACGCTGCTGGGCGACGGTTCCGTCCGCAGCCTGCGCCTGACTGTGGGGGAAGTGTCGGACGCATTCCGGCAGGCCGGCCAGACGATCGCAGCCGACAAGCCGGAAACGAAAAATCCTGCAGACAACTTCATCGACCTCTATCTCGCTCCCGCAAGCGTGCCGGCCATCGGACGTTCGCTCCTTGGCGATGCTGCCTATGAACGGCTCGCCGAGCGCCTGAAGCCGGGCCAGTCGGCCATTCTCGTCGCGGGCGACGGCGCCTATTCCTTCAAGGGATCGGGATATGTCAGGGGGGGCATCTTCGACCGGATCGAACTGCTGCAGAACGGCCAGGGACTGCGTTTCCGCGATCGCGACCATACCCGCATCCCGGTCCTCGCCGCAGAGGGCGCACCGCGTCTGCGCGAAATTGCTCTCTTTACAGTGCCGACCGATTTCGCTTTCGACATGACGCAGCCCTTCGAACTGCAGATGCTGGTGCAGCGGAACGCCGAGGGCCGCAACAAGTCGGTGCTCAACTACAACCTGGGTTACACGCTGCCGGACAGGTACGTGACGATCGAGACGCCGCCAGCGGCACCTCCGCCTGCCGCGCCCGCGCCGCAGGCGGAGGTGCCCTCTCCGACCAGCGACCTGCTGACCGACCAGCAGATCGCCGACGGCCAGCCGTTGTGGATGCGCATGTGGGACATGAATCGCATCAACATCGGCATCACCGCGGCAGCGCTGCTGGTGCTGACCGGCATATTCTTCTTCCAGGACTGGCTCGTGAAGCGCCCGACGCTGTTCGCCTGGGTCCGTCGCGGCTTCCTCCTCTTCACGCTCGTCTGGCTCGGCTGGTATGCGAATGCCCAGTTGTCGGTCGTGAACGTGCTAACCTTCGTGAACTCGCTCATTACCGGCTTCAACTGGGAATTTTTCCTGTCGGCGCCGCTGATCTTTATCCTCTGGGCGGCAGTGGCTGCCGGCCTTCTCTTCTGGGGACGCGGTCCGTTTTGCGGCTGGCTCTGCCCCTTCGGCGCGCTGCAGGAGCTTACCAATACCGTGGCGCAGTGGCTGAAGGTGCCGCAGGTGCGCCTGCCTTGGGGCCTGCACGAGCGTCTCTGGCCTCTCAAGTACATCATCTTCCTCGGCCTGTTCGGTCTGTCACTTTACTCGCTGGCACTTGCGGAGATGTTTTCCGAGGTCGAGCCGTTCAAGACCGCCATCGTCCTGAAGTTCGCGCGCGAATGGCCTTTTGTGATCTTCGCTCTCACCATGCTGGCTGCCGGCCTCTTCATCGAGCGGTTCTATTGCCGCTACGTCTGCCCCCTGGGGGCCGCACTCGCCATTCCCGGCCGCATCCGCATGTTCGAATGGCTGAAGCGCTGGCCGGAATGCGGTTCGCCGTGCCAGCGCTGCGCCAAGGAATGTCCCGTCCAGTCGATCCATCCGGAGGGGCAGATAAACGTCAATGAGTGCATCTACTGCATGCATTGCCAGGAGCTCTACCACGACGACCAGCGCTGTCCGCACATGATCCAGGTGCGGCTGAAACGAGAGAAGTTCATGGCGCTCTCGACGCCGGCGTCCCGAGGCGAAGTGCCAGCCAAGACGGTTGTCACACACAAGGGCGCACCGATCGAAAGGTCGCCTGCGACGCAATCCGAGTAACCACCCAAGGAGAGGGAAGTTATGTCAAACGAAGAGACGAAAATGCGCCTGAGCCGGCGCCAGATGCTTGGATCGGCAGCTTTTGCCGCCGCCGCGGGAACGGCAGGAGTCGGCGGCGGTCTCAGCCTTGCGGCCGGATCAGCCACCCCGGCAGCCGCCCAGGGCGCCAGCGACCACAGCTATGAGGTCAAGCCCGGGGAGTTGGACGAATACTACACATTCTTCTCGAGCGGGCAGACCGGCGAGGTCCGGATAGTCGGTCTTCCGTCCATGCGGGAACTGATGCGCATCCCCGTGTTCAACCGCTGCAGCGCAACAGGCTGGGGCCAGACGAACGAGAGCCGGAAGATCCTGACCGAAGGTCTGCTTCCGGAAAACGTCGAATTCCTGAAGGATCAGGGCGGCATCTATCTGAACGGTGACCTGCACCACCCGCACCCGTCCTTCACGGACGGCACCTATGACGGCCGCTACCTCTACGCCAACGACAAGGCGAACACCCGCGTATGCCGTATCCGGCTGGACGTGATGAAATGCGACAAGATCATCCAACTGCCGAACCAGCACACGGTCCACGGCCTGCGCGTGCAGAAATATCCGAAGACCGGCTATGTCTTCGCGAACGGTGAAGACCGCGTGCCGATCCCGAACGATGGCAAGATCCTCAACGATCACAAGCAGTACCACGCGATCTTCACTGCCGTTGACGGCGAGACGATGAAGGTCGCATGGCAGGTGATGGTCGACGGCAATCTCGACAACGTCGACTGCGACTACCAAGGGAAGTACGCCTTCGCGACCTGCTACAACTCCGAGGAAGGCGTGAACCTGGCGGAGATGATGGCAAGCGAGCAGGACTGGGTCGTCGTCTTCGACCTGAAGCGGATCGAAGAAGCCGTCGCCAAGGGCGACTTCAAGGAGATGGGCGGCGTGCCTGTCATCGACGGTCGCCATGGATCGCCCTATACGCGATACATCCCGATCTCCAACAGCCCCCACGGCATCAACACCGCTCCGGACGGCATCCATGTCGTTGCCAACGGGAAGCTGTCGCCGACCGTCACGGTCTTCGACGTGCGCAAGTTCGACGATCTGTTCGAGGACAAGATCCAGCCGCGCGACTGCGTCGTCGCCGAACCCGAACTGGGCCTGGGCCCGTTGCACACAGCCTATGACGGCAAGGGCAATGCCTATACGACCCTGTTCATCGACAGCCAGGTGTGCAAGTGGAACATCGAGGACGCCAAGCGCGCCTATGCCGGCGAGAAGGTCGATCCGATCCGCCAGAAGCTCGACGTACACTACCAGCCAGGCCACAACCACACCTCCATGGGACAGACCAAGGAGGCGGACGGCAAGTGGCTGGTATCGCTGAACAAGTTCTCGAAGGATCGCTACCTCAACGTCGGCCCGCTGAAGCCGGAAAACGACCAGCTCATCGACATCTCCGGTGAC
The DNA here is from genome assembly GCF_902153245.2 of Pseudorhizobium endolithicum. Lineage (GTDB taxonomy): Bacteria > Pseudomonadota > Alphaproteobacteria > Rhizobiales > Rhizobiaceae > Neorhizobium > Neorhizobium endolithicum. The sequence continues at coordinate 19,030 of NZ_CABFWF030000012.1, read as the reverse complement.
GAGATGGTGATCGTGCATGACGGCCCGTCGTTCGCCGAACCGCATGATGCGACCATCGTGCATGCCTCCAAGATCAACCCGGTGCATGTCTGGAAGCGCGACGATCCCTTCTTCGCCGATGCGGTGAAGCAGGCCGAAGCCGATGGCATCGACCTGATGATGGACAGCGAGGTCATCCGCGACGGCGACAAGGTCCGCGTCTACATGACGTCGGCCGCCCCCGCCTTCGGTCTTGAGGAGTTCACCGTCAAGGAAGGGGACGAAGTAACCGTCTACGTCACCAACATCGACGAAGTGGAAGACCTCACCCACGGGTTTGCCATCATCAACTACGGCATCAACATGGAGATAGGTCCGCAGGCGACTGCCTCCGTGACGTTCAAGGCAACCAAGCCCGGCGTATGGTGGTACTATTGCTCGTGGTTCTGCCATGCGATGCACATGGAGATGAAGGGCCGCATGTTCGTGGAGCCGAAGGCGGCATGATGCCTTTCCGTCTCATGACGACGACAACAGGGATGGCGGCCGCCTTGGCCGCCCTTCCGGCTATTGCGGCAGCCGCCGAACTCTCCGTGGCGGCGACCGGCGGGCAGTCGCTGCAGCAGGCGATAGACCTGGCCCGACCGGGCGACGTGCTGGTTCTCGAGCCGGGGCAGTACGAGGGGCCGATCGTAGTCGGCAAGCCGCTCACGCTCCAGGGCAAGCAGGGTGCGCTCGTCCGCGGTAACGGAACCGGCAGTGTCATCACCGTCGATGCGCCGGGCGTTGTGGTGCGGGGCCTGGAAGTCACCGGATCGGGCCGCGACCTCGCCGCACGCGACTCCGGTATCTTCGTCGCCCAGTCGGCAACCGGGGCCGTCATCGAAAACAACACGGTGGTCGACAACCTGTCCGGGATCTACCTCTATGGAGCAGTGGATTCCGTTGCGCGGGCAAACAGGGTCGTCGGACTGAAGGAAGGGCGGATGAGCGAGGCCGGCAGCGGCGTGACGATCTGGAACGCTCCCGGAGCCAAGGTACTCGGCAACGACATCCGCTTCGGCCGCGACGGTATCGCCACCAATGCCAGCAAGAGGAATGTCTTCAGCGGCAACCGCTTCCGCGATCTTCGCTTCGCCATCCACTACATGTACACGAACGACAGCGAGATCAGCGACAACATCTCGACCGGAAATTCGGTCGGCTACGCCATCATGTATTCGAGCCGCCTGAAGATCACCGGCAACGTCTCCGATGGAGACCGCGATCACGGCTTGCTTCTCAACACGGCAAACGGATCGACGATCTCCGGGAACAGGGTTGTCGGACGGATGCAGCCGGTCGACCGCTGGCTTTCCGCCGGCGTTCAGTCCAGCGAGCACGGCATGCCCCAATCCGACGATACCACCGCCGCTGCCGATGCAACGGAGCGGCTCGGTCCGGAGAAATGCGTCTTTATCTACAATGCCAACAACAACCGCTTCACCGGCAACAGTTTCGAAGGCTGCTCCATCGGGATTCATTTCACCGCCGGATCCGAAGGCAATGTCATGAGCGGCAATGCCTTCATCGCCAATCGCAATCAGGTGAAATATGTCGGCACGCGCTATGTCGACTGGTCGAACGACGGCCGCGGCAATTACTGGAGCGACAACCCCGCCTTCGACCTGAACGGCGACGGCATCGGCGATAATCCCTACCGCCCGAACGACCTGATCGACCGCGTCCTCTGGACCTCGCCGCAGGCCAAGGTGCTGACGACCAGCCCCGCCGTTCAGGTCATCCGCTGGGCCCAGTCGCAATTCCCGGCCCTCCTGCCGGGGGGAGTGGTGGACAGCCACCCGCTCATGGCTCCTGCGCCGGTCGAGAAAGTTCTGCAATGACGATAACAGTCGAAATAGCCGGCGTTTCCAAGCGATACAGCAAGCTGCATGCGGTCAAGGACGTCGCTTTTGGCCTCAATACGGGGGAAACGGTCGCCCTGGTCGGCCACAACGGTGCCGGCAAGACGACGCTGATCAAGCTGATGCTGGGCCTGATCCGGCCGACGGAGGGCCATGTGCGGGTGCTCGGCGAGGATCCGGCCCGCGGAGATTTCGCCGTCCGGCAGAGGCTGGGCTACCTGCCCGAAAGCGTCTCCTTTCACCTGGCTTTGACGGGCCGGGAGACACTCTCATTCTACGCCAGGCTGAAGCGGGTCGACCTCGCCTCCGCAGATAGGTTGTTCGAGCGCGTCGGCCTCGCGCAGGAAGCTGTCGACAGGCCGGTCCGGACCTATTCGAAGGGCATGCGGCAGCGGCTCGGCCTGGCACAGGCCCTGCTGGGAGAGCCCCGCGTGCTGCTTCTCGACGAGCCCACCAGCGGCCTCGACCCGGCGCTTCGCCGCAGCTTCTATGATCTGATCGCCGGCTTGCGCGAGCAGGGAGCGACGGTCATGCTATCGTCCCATGCACTGACCGAACTCGAAGGACGGGCGGATCGGGTGATTATCGTGAACCGCGGCATCAAGATCGCCGACGGGACCTTGGACGAGTTGCGTCGCATCGCGCGGCTTCCGACCCGTATCAGCGCCCGTCTTGCCGATGGCGGTCCTGCTCCTGCATGGGCGAATGGCGGCAGCCACTGGAAACGGACGGGCCAACTGCTGGAGGCAGATGTGTCCCCTGAAGAAAAGATCCGCTTGCTGCACGACATCACCGCCCATCCGGAGCAACTGGCAACCCTCACCGTGGCGGAGCCAACGCTCGATGATCTTTATGCGCACTTCCTGAGCGGACAGGAGACGCCATGACCAATATTCTCATCATCGCCGGCAAGGAGATCCAGGAGGGCCTGCGCAACAGGTGGGTTCTCGCGACGACGCTTCTGCTCGCAGCCCTTGCCCTCACCCTCTCCTTTCTCGGCAGCGCGCCGACTGGCAATGTCGGCGTCAACCGGCTGGACGTCATCATCGTCAGCCTTTCCAGCCTGACCATCTTCCTGCTTCCCCTGATCGCCCTCCTGCTGTCGCACGACGCCGTCGTCGGCGAGTCGGAGCGGGGAACCATGCTGTTGCTGCTCAGCTACCCGATCGGCCGCAGCGAGGTGATTTTCGGAAAGTTCCTGGGGCATCTGGCAATCCTTGCCTTCGCCACGCTCTGCGGCTACGGCGCCGCGGCCGTGGCGTTGACGTCGACCGGCGCCGAGGTGGGGCCGGAGAGCTGGATCGCATTCGCGTCCATGGTCGGATACTCGATCCTGCTCGGCGCGATCTTTCTGGCCATCGGCTATCTCATGAGCACGCTTGCGAGCGAACGCAGCACGGCGGGAGGAATCGCCATCGGCATCTGGCTGTTCTTCGTGCTCATCTACGACATGGCCCTGCTCGGAGGCCTTGTCGCAGCGCAGGGCCATGCGGTTCCGCCGCTGCTTCTCGACCTTCTGCTGATCGGCAACCCGACAGATGTCTACCGGCTGCTCAACCTGGGCTCCGGAAGCGCCGGCGCCCTGTCCGGCCTGGGCGGTATAGCAGACCACAGCCGTCTCTCGACTCCGGTGCTGACGGCGGCACTCCTGATCTGGACTGCCGTACCGCTCGGCCTGGCGAACCTGATCTTTTGGAGGAGGGAAGCATGAGGCTGTCGGTCCCGGCTATCGTTCTTATGGCTTCACTCTCGTTGCTCTCCTGCAGCAAGGAGGAGGCAACATCCCCGCCCCCGCCCTTTTCCCTGACCGAGGACGCGATGGGGCGTTACTGCGGCATGAACGTCCTCGAGCATCCTGGCCCCAAGGGTCAGGTGATCCTGCAACACATCCCGGAAGCGATCTGGTTCTCGTCGGCCCGCGATACCCTTGCCTTCACGATGCTGCCGGAAGAGCCACGCGACGTTGCCGCAATCTATGTTTCGGACATGGGCAAGGCCCAGAGTTGGTACAATCCTGGCGCCACCAACTGGGTGGATGCCCGCCAGGCTTATTTCGTGATTGACAGCTCGGAGCTCAGCGGCATGGGAGCCGCGGAAGCCGTGCCGTTCTCGCAGGAGGCGGATGCCCGCACGTTCCAGGAGCGGCATGGTGGCCGGATTGTCCGCTTCGACGAGGTTCCGCAGGACTACATCCTGGGGCAGAGCACGCCCGCTCCGGAAGGTGCGCCGGCCGGAAGCGATGCAGCCAGGCAAGGAGACGCTCATGGCTGAGACGCTTTCCCGCCGACGGGCAATCTGCATTCTCGCTGCCGCAGGCGGCCTCACGCTGCTGCCGTGGAGTAGAGCTGCCGCGGCGGCCCCTTCACCTGTGGTGTGGAAGGGCCAGGCCCTGGGTGCCCCGGCAAGCCTTGTCCTTCATCATCCCGACCGCCGGCAGGCGGAGAAGCTCATCACCCGCATGGTGGCAGAGGTGGCACGCCTGGAGACCATCTTCAGCCTCTACCGCGAGGACTCGGCCTTGAACGAGCTCAACCGCCTCGGTGCGCTGGCCATGCCCCCGGCAGAACTCGTGGCCGTGCTGGACGCCAGCCGGACCGTGTGGGAAGCAACCGGCGGCCTGTTCGATCCGAGCGTGCAGCCCCTGTGGTCGCTTTATGCCCGCCACTTCGGGGAACCCGGGGCTGATCCGTCCGGCCCCCCGGAAGCGGAGGCCGAAAAGGCGGCAAGGCTGGTTGGGCTTCGGAACGTGCACGCCAACCGCGACCGGATCGCCTTCGCAAGATCCGGCATGGCCTTGACGTTGAACGGAATCGCCCAAGGGTACATAACCGACCGGATCGTTGCCCTGCTCCGGGACGCCGGCGTTACAAGCAGCCTCGTCGACATGGGCGAGACCCGGGCGATCGGCAACCGGGCCGATGGGTCCCCCTGGAGTATCGGGCTGGCGGAAACCCAAAGCGACGACATCGATACGGTCATCCCGATCGTCGACAAGGCGGTTGCGACCTCCAGCCTGATGGGCTTCCGTTTCGATGCTGCCGGTCGCTTCGGCCATATCCTCCACCCCATGCACGGAAGGGTCGAGCCGCGATACCGGCGCTTGACGGTGATCGCAACCGAAGCGACCCGCGCCGACGCCTATTCGACCGCCATGACCCTGATGAGTCCGGAGGAAATCAGAACGGCGGTCGCACGGCAGCCCGGTCTATCGGTGGATCTGGTGACGGTCTCGGGGCAGCATCTTCGTTTCGGATGAACGGCTCCGCCCCAGGGAGCCGCGTGCAAGCCTGATGCTCCCGCATCTGACGAACGCTGCACGCTGGACCATGAACCACGCCCTCCGCATCGCCGCCGGGCATAGTCCCCATTGACAAGGGTCGGAAACCGCGCAACGCTCACAAATGAGAGCAAAAGCTCGCCTTCCAAGTGACAGCTTGCGGGCTCACCGCGGGGACGCACCATGTGTAATATTCGCGGGAAGAGATAACCAGAATTCCGGTGGATCTGGCGGGCCCGGACCGTATCGGGCCGCGGTCGATGACATGGAGGCCCGCGGGATCGAAGTGGATCTGCTGATCAACAATGCCGGCATTGTCGTCGGGAAACGATCTACCGACCACAATTTCCAGGACATTGCCGGGTCCATGGGATTGAACGCCCTGGCGCCCATGGATGTGGCCCATCGGCTGCTCCCTGGAATGATCGCACGCGGCGGCGGTCACATCGTCAATATCGCTTCCGCCGCGGCCCTGGTCTCCAATCCGAAGATGTCCGTCTACTGTGCCAGCAAATGGGCCATGGCCGGATGGTCGGATTCTCTGCGTCTAGAAATGGAGGAGGCCAATACCGGGGTGAAGGTCACCACGATCATGCCCTACTACATCGACACCGGCATGTTCGAAGGCGTGCGATCACGGGTTCTCCCGATCCTCAAGCCTGACAAGGTGGTCGAGCAGATCCTCGCCGCGATCGAAAAGGATTGGATATACCTCCGCCTGCCGTGGCTGGTGAATTTTGTGCCGCTGATGCGCGGCATACTTCCAGCGCGCTGGTTCGACCGGGTCGTCGGCAACTGGTTCGGGATCTATCGCTCGATGGACGACTTCCGGGGCCGCCGATGAATTCCGGACCCGCCGCGGCATTGGAACTGCAGGCCGAACTGGCCGCTATGAAAACGGCGTTCGCCACGGGCGCGCCCGATTATCTGGCTCGATCGGATGCCCTGAAACGTCTGGCAGCGGCGTTGCGGGTGCACCAGGAGGCGCTGGCCAAAGCGGTGGACGAAGATTTCGGCCGCCGTCCGCATGCCGAGACCTTGCTGCTGGAACTCTTTCTGCTGCACGACCAGATTCGCCATGCCCGGCGGCACCTGCGCCGCTGGATGCGACGTCGGCGCGTGCGCAGCACCTGGTTCCTGTTGCCGAGCCGCGCCTTCTATCAATACCAGCCCTTGGGCGTGGTCGGCGTGATCGGCGCCTGGAACTATCCCATCCTCCTCACCATGGGCCCCGCCATCGATGCCATCGCCGCCGGCAACCACGTCATGATCAAGCCATCGGAACTGGCGCCCCGTACGGCAGCAATTATCGGCCACATCGTGCGGGAAGCTTTCTCAGCGGAGCATGTGCGGTGCGTCACCGGTGATGCGGATGTCGGCCGCGCCTTCTCCACTCTGCCCCTGGATCACCTGTTCTTCACCGGATCAACCCGGATCGGCCACGAGGTCATGCGGGCGGCGGCGGAAAACCTTACCCCGGTAACGCTCGAATTGGGCGGGAAATCACCGGCAATCGTCCATGACAGCTATCCCCTGGCCCGGGCCGTCAGCCGGATCATGACGGCCAAGCTGTGCAATGCCGGCCAGACCTGCGTGGCTCCTGATTATGTGCTGCTGCCCGCCGGATCGGAGGCCGAGTTCGAGGCGCAGGCCCGTCGCACGGTCGACGCACTATATCCCGGACTGCCCGAGAACCCGGACTATACGCACATCATCAACGACAGGCATTACGCGCGGCTGCAAGCCCTCATCGCCGATGCTCGCGACAAGGGAGCGCGGATCGTGGAACTGGCTGAAGGGACGACCCATGCAAGGTTGGTGCCGCCGACACTGATCTTCGGCGTGACGGACGCGATGACGATCATGCAGGAGGAGATTTTCGGCCCGCTTCTGCCAGTGAGGACATATCAGACGCTCGACGATGCGATCGGCTACGTCAACGAGCGGCCGCAGCCGCTCGCGCTCTATTATTTCGATGATGATCGTCATCGGCAAAGCCATGTGTTGAACTCTACGCGTTCCGGCGGCGTGACCATCAACGATTGCCTCTACCATCTGGGGCAGCACCACCTGCCCTTCGGGGGCGTCGGAGCCAGCGGCATGGGCCACTATCACGGCTTCGACGGCTTCGTCACCTTCTCCAAGAAGCGCCCCGTGATGCTCCAGCGTCGGCTGGCGGCAACGGGCCTGCTGCATGCGCCGTGGGCGCCTCGGCAATGGCTGATAGAGACGATGCTGCGGTTTGTCTCGCGATAGGCCCTGCCCGCGAGCGGCGGCAACCGTCCCGGCGGAAGCCGGGCAGCGTTACTCCTGCGCCTTCAAGATGCCGCAGCCAGCATTCGCGGTAAGAACCGATGCCCTCCAGAGACATATCGGGCGCCACCGCACGGGCTTCGGATTCCAGGCGAACTCCTGCCAGGCATCCGGCACCCTGGCTTGTCCCCGTTGAGCCTCGCAGGGCCAATACCGACCGGCCGAGCACGCCCTGCAAGGCCTGCAGATAGGCACGATTGGAGGCAAACGGGCCTTCGACAAGAACCGGACCTTGGGCTCCGATCAACCCGAGACAGACATCCGTCATCATTGCGAGATAGAGGCAGGCCGCTGCCCAGCGTTCATCCTTGCTTGCACCGGCATCTCCGCTCCACTGCGTCTTGCAACTGGGAAAAGGCCCCGAGCCCTCCACGATGCTCGGCCGGAGCATCAGTCCTCTACGCAGGATCGTTGGTATCGCCGCGAGAGCCGCATCCGCGTCGCAGGGCCCCAGTTCCGCCGCCAGCATCTCGTATTCACGGCCTCCCATGAACCGGGAAGAGGGTACGGCGCGGCCATAGGCGTCCACGTTCGCCAGCGTATCCCGCCTCGGATCGAGATGCTTGAACTCACCACCGACGGCGAAGCTGACTACCCATGTTCCGGTCGAAACGACGGCGAAAGGCTGATCTGGCCCGCTGAGATGCGGCAGAAGGGAAGCATTGGAATCGTGAATGCCGCAAAATACCTCGACCGTGCGGCCGAGGCCAATCTCCTGCGCCAGAGCGGGCCGCACAGGCCCCAGCCGATCGAAGGCGGAGCGCACCGGCGCCAGCAGGTCCCGCACGCCCAGCCGATCGACCAGGCTTGAAAACTCTCCTTCCGTCGGCCGCCAAAGATCCGTGTGGCAGCCGAGAGAGGTAACCTCGGTGGCGGGAACGCCAGTCAGCAGGAAGGCCCAATACTGAGGATAGGTAAGGACGGTGCGCACGCGTCCGAATTCGGCAGGAAACGCCGCCTTCTGATAATGCAACTGTGCCCCGAGGTTCAGACCGCCCGGCAGCGCAGGCGACAAGGTCTCCTCGAACCGAGGTCGCAGGAGAGCATAGGCCTGCACGATCGACGCGGGATAAGCATGCTCGTAATCCAGCACCGGCAGGGCCAGTTCGCCGGCTTCGTCCAGCAGAGCGGCGGCAGCGCCATGGGCCGTGATGGTGATGGCATCATAGCCCGGATCGGCTGCAAAGGCTTTCAGAGCTTCAAGAACAAAGCGCCACAGCGCCTCAACGTCATAGTGCGGATATGGAGGTCCGGACAAGGTCCGGTTGGCCAGCCGCCGTTCCGCTATCTCCGCACCGGTAGCGCAATCCAGCACCAGGACCTTGGCATTGGTCTTGCCGATATCCAGGACGGCAACCCGGCGCACCTCGTTCATGGCAGGTGGAAGACCGTGACGAGGTCTTTGGAAACAGGAGAATTGTCCGGATTCGTCTCCATGATATCAGCCATGTGAGCCCACCAGCGCTTCATCACCGGATGCTGCGGCAGTTCGGCCATTTGGTGATCGGATGTCCTCGTCAGGACACCGAACAGAATGCCGGTGTCCCGATCGAGGTGGATGGAATAGTCACTGACACCTGCCTGGTGCAGCAGGGCCGTCAGTTCCGGCCAGATCTCGTCGTGCCGGCGCCGGTATTCGGCCTCCATGCCGGGATTGAGCTTCATCTTGAACGCATATCTCTCGGTGGTCATGAGCGCGCCGCCTGCCGGATCCGGCGTGCCAGGATGGGCAGGGCGATCGTCACGATGAGAAGCAGGCCGACAAAGATCGACATCACGATACCGGGCACGTTCAGGAGCCCGAGGCCGAACGTCACAAGCCCCATCACGAAGGCCGCGATCACGACGCCTGCGATCGTTCCGGCACCGCCGAGGATCGACCCGCCCCCGAGGACCACCATGGTGACGATCTCCAGTTCCCAGCCCTGCGCGATCGAGGGCCGTGTCGAACCGAGTCGCGAGGTGAGGCATACGGCGGCAATACCGCTCATCAGGCCGGTGAGAAGAAAGAGAATGAACTTCACCCGCTCCACAGGCACGCCCGAGAACCGGGCAGCAAACTCGTTGTTGCCGATCACGAAGACCTGCCGCCCGAAATTCGTGGCATGCAGGAGCACGGCAAAGACCGCGGCGAACAGCAGAAAAAGTCCGAATTCGAAGGAGAAGACCCAGAAGATATAGCCCTGTCCAAAATAGGCAAAGCTTTCCGGATACCCGCCATAGGCCTTGTCTCCCAGGACGATGTAGGAAATCCCGCGGAACAGGCTCATGGTGCCGATGGTGACGACGATGGACGGCAGGCGCAGCATGGCGACGAGCAGTCCGTTGAAGGCACCGCAGGCAAGCCCCGTCCCGATACCGATCGCTACCAGTCCTGCCGTATCCAGGCCGGCGGCGGCCGCCGCCCCCATGGCCGTTGAGGCGAGCGCTATGATGGCTGCGACCGACAGATCGATTTCACCGGCAATGATCAGCATCGCCATGGCGAAGGCAATCATCGCCTTTTCCGTGAAATTGAACGTGGCGTCGGAGAGGTTCCAGGCATTCAGGAAGTAAGGGGAGGCAAAGGAGTTGGCGAGGAAGATAGCGGCCGCCACGCCCAGCAGCAGCACCTCCCAACTGGTGAGGATTCGGGAGAAGGATGTTCCCAGCCGGTCCGGAATGGTGCGTCGCTGCACCGTCTCCTCGGAGTTTCTCATGCGTTCGCCTCCATGGCTGCGCGGTTGCGCAGGATGATGCGGCCTTTCTTGCGCTCTGCGCGAGCGTTGAAGACCACGGCAAGGACGATGACCACCCCGGAAATCGCCATCTGCGCGAAGGGCGAAATGCCGATGACCGGCAGTGCGTTCTTGATCACGCCGAGGAATAGGGCGCCGAGCACCGCGCCGGCCACCGAACCGATGCCGCCGGCAATCGAGATGCCGCCGATGACACAGGCCGCGACGCTGTCGAGCTCGAAGCCATTGGCGATATCGACATAGGCGACCGCATAACGGGAGACCCAGAGGTAGCTGCATAGTCCCGCAAGCGCCCCGGAGAGCACGAAGGCGAGAAAGCGGGTCCTTCCGATGTCGATTCCCGCATAGACCGCCGCCGTCGGATTGCCGCCGGAGGCAAAAGCGGAGCGACCGAAGGGTGTGCGGGTCAGCACGAACCACATCATCAGCACGACGGCGATTGCCACCCAGGAAAGGACAGGCAGGCCAAGCAGGGGCGTCCGCGGAACGTTCAGGAAGGTCGGCGTCATCTGGTGAGCGTTCACCCAGCCGCCGCCCGACAGCACGAAGGCCATGCCGCGATAGATCGTCAGTGCCCCGAGCGTCACCACGATCGGCGGAATCTGCAGGATCCAGACAAGGAAGCCGTTGATGCTGCCGAGAAAGGCGCCGATCGCGATCGCCATTACGACAAGCACGCCCAGCGGCAGATCGGGATAGGCGGCGTTCGTCATCGCCACCGCCATACCGGTGAAGGCGAGATTGGCCGCGACCGAAAGATCGATCGCCTTGGTGAGGATCACGGTCATCTGGGCGAGCGCCAGGATGATGAGAATGGACGTATCGTTGAAGATGTTGGCGAGATTGGCCGGTGCCGCAAAGCCTGCGGCGCGGGTCGAGAAACCGGCGATCATCAGGATGATGATGCCCGAGAGCAGGAGTTCGCGATTTTTGAGGAGCTGTCTCATCCAATGATCCTCAGGCGTTTCCGGTCGCGGCGCGAACCAGGATCTCCGCGGTCGCCTCGTTCCGGTCGAAGATTCCCGCCTGCAGCCCCTCGTGCATCACCATGATCCGGTCCGACATGCCGAGGACTTCGGGAAGTTCGGACGAGACCATGATGATGGAGAGGCCCTGGGAGGCGAGTTCGCTGATGAAGCCGTGGACCGCCGCCTTGGAACCGATGTCGATCCCCTTGGTCGGTTCGTCCAGAATGATGACCTTGGGCTGCGTCGCCAGCCATTTTCCGATGACGACCTTCTGCTGGTTGCCGCCCGACAGGGTACCAACGGGAACGGAAAGTGCCGCGGCCCGCAGGTCCAGCCGCTCGGCATAGGTTCGGGCAAGCGCCAGTTCGTTCGCCGCCTGCAGGAAGCCGGCGCGGGAGGTTTTCCGAAGTGAAGGCAGCGACATGTTCTGGAAGATCGGCATCGGAAGAGCCAATCCATGCCGCCCCCGCTCCTCCGGCACGTAGACGATGCCGGCCGCAATGGCGTCCTTCGGCGAGCGGAAGGAAACCGGCTGGCCCTCCAGAACGAGGCGACCGGCAGAAGGGTGTGTAACCCCGAACAGCGACTGGCAGAGTTCCGACCGCCCGGCGCCGATCAGGCCATAGACGCCGAGGATTTCCCCCCTTCGGAGCTCGAACGAGATGTCGCGGAACTCCGTCGGGTGGCAGTAGCCCTCGACGGAAAGAACGAGGGGGCCGATATCCACCTTGGCCTTGGGGAAGACGTCCTTGATGTCGCGTCCGACCATCAGCCGGACGATCTCGGCCTGCGGCGTCTCCCTCAGGCGGCCATGCCCCACCGCCTTGCCGTCGCGGAAGACGACGAAATTCTCCGCGATCTCGTAGAGTTCATCGAACTTGTGGCTGATGAACAGGACCGCCTTGCCCTGCCGCTTCAACCGTTCGACAATCCGAAAGAGGTCGTCGATCTCCTTGCGGGACAAGGCGGCGGTGGGCTCGTCCATGATGACGATACGGGCTTCCACGGAGAGCGCAAAAGCTCCTCGACGCGTATGTGGAGGAGCTTTCTAGGAAGTATGGAGAGTGGGGAGATTTATCAGTTTTGTTGGTTGCGGGGGCAGGATTTGAACCTGCCTTCAGGTTATGGTCCGCAGGACGACGAGCTACCTCGCCAGCGAAGATGAAGTCTTCGCGCCAGCGACATGATGCAGGGGAGAGGGATTTGGTTGCGGGGGCAGGATTTGAACCTGCGGCCTTCAGGTTATGAGCCTGACGAGCTACCGGGCTGCTCCACCCCGCGTCACCAAGGATACGGGCTTTCTTGCCCGGGTTATGCTTTTGACGGACGTTTCGTCCTGGACTGGGTATTTGTTTTCGTGAGTTTGAGAAGATTGTTTTGATTGCCTTTAGCAGACCTGGCAGCGACCTACTCTCCCGCGTCTTGAGACGAAGTACCATTGGCGCTGGGGCGTTTCACGGCCGTGTTCGGAATGGGAACGGGTGCGGCCGCCCCGCCATGACCACCAGGTCGGCTAAGGGCAATGTTGATGTTCCGACAGGCGACTGTCGGAACAAGTTGAGAAGCTGGATTTTTCGGAACATCGCCGGTTGTTTTGTCCTAACGGGCTGTTCGCAGCCTGCCGGCTGCTGCCCTGCGGACGGCCCGCCAAACGATTGGCGACGGCCTTTGGCCTGTATGGCTGCCTGCTTAAAGTCGAGCAAGGAGCCAACAGTTGGCAATGGTCTTTTTGAACACGTCTTTGAACCTTTTTGCGAGCCACCAGCAGCCGGCAGAGCCGAGCCGCCGGGCGTCCGGCGCGCTGTCCGCAGCGTAGCATCCGCAGGATGCGACAGCGTGAGGACAAAAGGTCGATGCATCATCAAGCTTTGCTTGATGAGCATTTTCAATGAGAACGATCAAGTCGATCGGGCGATTAGTAAGGCTAAGCTTCATGCATTGCTGCACGTCCACACGCCTCCTATCAACGTGGTCGTCTTCCACGGCCCTGATAGGGAATACTCGTTTTCAGGTGGGTTTCCCGCTTAGATGCCTTCAGCGGTTATCCCTTCCATATATAGCTACCCTGCTATGCCCTTGGCAGGACAACAGGTCCACCAGAGATATGTCCATCCCGGTCCTCTCGTACTAGGGACAGATCCTGTCAATATTCCTACACCCACGGCAGATAGGGACCGAACTGTCTCACGACGTTCTGAACCCAGCTCACGTACCGCTTTAATTGGCGAACAGCCAAACCCTTGGGACCTGCTCCAGCCCCAGGATGCGATGAGCCGACATCGAGGTGCCAAACAACCCCGTCGATATGGACTCTTGGGGGTCATCAGCCTGTTATCCCCGGCGTACCTTTTATCCGTTGAGCGATGGCCCTTCCACGCGGGACCACCGGATCACTATGACCGACTTTCGTCTCTGCTCGACTTGTCAGTCTCGCAGTCAGGCGGGCTTATGCCATTGCACTCGACGACCGATTTCCGACCGGTCTGAGCCCACCATCGCGCGCCTCCGTTACTCTTTCGGAGGCGACCGCCCCAGTCAAACTACCCACCATACACGGTCCCGGATCCGGATGACGGACCGCGGTTAGACATCCATGACGATAAGGGTGGTATTTCAAGGATGGCTCCACCGAGACTGGCGTCCCGGCTTCAAAGCCTACCACCTATCCTACACATGCCGACACGAATGCCAGTGTAAAGCTATAGTAAAGGTGCACGGGGTCTTTCCGTCTGACCGCAGGAACCCCGCATCTTCACGGGGAATTCAATTTCACTGAGTCTATGTTGGAGACAGCGGGGAAGTCGTTACGCCATTCGTGCAGGTCGGAACTTACCCGACAAGGAATTTCGCTACCTTAGGACCGTTATAGTTACGGCCGCCGTTTACTGGGGCTTCGATTCAAAGCTTGCACCTCTCCTCTTAACCTTCCAGCACCGGGCAGGCGTCAGACCCTATACGTCGTCTTTCGACTTCGCAGAGCCCTGTGTTTTTGATAAACAGTCGCTACCCCCTGGTCTGTGCCACCCCTTCCTGGTTGCCCAAAAAGGGGTCACGCTTCTTCCGAAGTTACGCGTGCAATTTGCCGAGTTCCTTCAACATAGTTCTCTCAAGCGCCTTGGTATACTCTACCTGACCACCTGTGTCGGTTTCGGGTACGGTCTATAATGATGGAGCTATTTCCTGGAACCTCTTCGCCGCCCATCCAATCCAATAAGGTTGAACAACACACGAGATCCGTCACTACCACCAGGCCCACGAATATTAACGTGGTTCCCATCGACTACGCATGTCTGCCTCGTCTTAGGGGCCGGCTAACCCTGCTCAGATTAACTTTAAGCAGGAACCCTTGGTCTTTCGGCGAGAGGGTCTCTCACCCTCTTTGTCGTTACTCATGTCAACATTCGCACTTCCGATACCTCCAGAGGCCCTCACGGGTCCTCCTTCACAGGCTTACGGAACGCTCCGCTACCACTTGCAGTAAACTGCAAATCCTCAGCTTCGGTGCATGGCTTTAGCCCCGTTACATTTTCGGCGCAAAGACCCTTATTTAGACCAGTGAGCTGTTACGCTTTCTTTAAATGATGGCTGCTTCTAAGCCAACATCCTGGTTGTTTTGGGATCCTCACATCCTTTCCCACTTAGCCATGACTTGGGGACCTTAGCTGGAGGTCAGGGTTGTTGCCCTCTTCACGACGGACGTTAGCACCCGCCGTGTGTCTGCCGACTAGTACTCCCCGGTATTCGGAGTTTGGTTAGGATCAGTAAGACGGTGAGTCCCCATAGCCCATCCAGTGCTCTACCCCCGGGGGTATTCGGTCGACGCTCTACCTAAATAGATTTCGCGGAGAACCAGCTATTTCCGAGTTTGATTGGCCTTTCACCCCTAGCCACAAGTCATCCCAATCTATTGCAACAGATGCGGGTTCGGCCCTCCAGTTGGTGTTACCCAACCTTCAGCCTGCTCATGGCTAGATCACTCGGTTTCGGGTCTAATGCAACATACTGAACGCCCTGTTCAGACTCGCTTTCGCTGCGCCTACACCTACCGGCTTAAGCTTGCATGTTACACTAAGTCGTTGACCCATTATACAAAAGGTACGCCGTCACCCTTTCAGGCTCCGACTGTTTGTAGGCATCCGGTTTCAGGTTCTATTTCACTCCCCTTGTCGGGGTGCTTTTCACCTTTCCCTCACGGTACTTGTTCGCTATCGGTCATGCACGAGTACTTAGGCTTGGAGAGTGGTCTCCCCATGTTCAGACAGGATTTCACGTGTCCCGCCCTACTCAAGGACAATCAGTGTTCTACGCCTACGGGACTGTCACCCACTGCGGTCGAGCTTTCCAACTCGTTCGGCTTTATTCCTGATTGCCACTGGCCTGGTCCGCGTTCGCTCGCCACTACTTGCGGAGTCTCGGTTGATGTCCTTTCCTGCAGGTACTTAGATGTTTCAGTTCCCTGCGTTCGCTTCTTATCCCTATGTATTCAGGATAAGATACCTTATCGCGACATCTAGAAACCATTTTCGTTCTGTCCTCACGCTGACGCATCCTCCGGATGCTGCGCTGCGGACGGCGCGGCAAATGATTGCCGACGATCTATCGGTCTGTATTGCTGCCAAACTCAACCTGGAGAAAGGCACCCGTACAGGACGATAGTCCGTCGCCGCTCGTGCGGCGCCCTCGCGGAGGATCGGGCCAAAGGCCCGCTCATCCGTGAGCGAGAACAAAAATGATTTTCTAGATGTCTAAGGTGGGTTGCCCCATTCGGAGATCCATGGATCAAAGCTCATTCGCAGCTCCCCACGGCTTATCGCAGCGTATCACGTCCTTCTTCGCCTGTGCATGCCAAGGCATCCACCAAATGCCCTTACGACACTTAATCGTTCTCATTGCCAATGCTCATCATCTAGTCGACCGTTCGTCAGAACGGGCAACAGACCGGGCTACCTTTACAACCCAGCCAACTCAACAATGCCATCGACGTGTTCGATCCGGTCACTTTATTGGAGCTACGCCGAGCAGCTCGCTTGTGCCGGATCTTAAGACCAGCTTCTCGAGATCAAATCCGGGACCGCGCGGTCAGGCAACGGCCATCAATCAAATCGCCAGAGACACCACGAGGATGCCAACAACGACTTGACCAGAGTGACAAGCTTCCTACCTCATCCGGCCCCTCCTTCGTATCCGGCCGGCTAGGCCATCAACGACATCATCGGAACCGGCCTCGGACATGGGCAAAACCCACACCTGGAAGCCTCCAGATCAATCTTCTCTTCACGATATTTGCAAAACAGGCACAAGACCAAACGGTCCGCGCAAACCTTTATTTCTTCAGAAGACAATTCGTGCTC